>NZ_JBBOVV010000001.1:2342500-3875267 GCF_038006745.1 Niallia sp. FSL W8-1348
TCAATAAATAAATGTCTATTTTTTTCCAAATCAAGAATCATTTCATTTTCGATTATTTTAACTAACGGCCTAGTTGAAACATTACCTTCTATAAATAAAACTTCAGCTTTTTCGCCATTAGATAGTCTAACTTTACTTCCCGTTGTAAATTGCGTAATAGCGTTGCTTAATGCTTGTAATATAGTTAAATCAAACTTTCCGAAATGATCCTGATGCATTTGCTCAATGACACGAAAAGGAGAATGTTTCTTCCGATACAAACGTTCCGATGTCATCGCATGGAATGTATCAGCCACTGCTATAATTTTAGCAAAGACATGTATCTTTGTATCTACATTCCCCATCGGATACCCGCTTCCATCTATTCTTTCATGATGCTGAAAAATTGCGAGTCTAGTTTCATTTTTTAATAAAGTATGTTCA
The DNA here is from genome assembly GCF_038006745.1 of Niallia sp. FSL W8-1348. Taxonomy (NCBI): domain Bacteria; kingdom Bacillati; phylum Bacillota; class Bacilli; order Caryophanales; family Bacillaceae; genus Niallia; species Niallia sp. FSL W8-1348. The sequence goes on from NZ_JBBOVV010000001.1 coordinate 2,342,924, forward strand.
GGAATCATTTCCAAGCTGTACCTAGTATGTTTTTTCACTTCATTAAATTCTTCCTCTGTTAATGGCTCTGTTTTATGCAATAATCGTTGTTCGATTTTAGCCATCCCAGCATCACTTAAACAGCCTGCCAACGCTACTTGAATTGTATCTCGATAGTTATAGTTCAATTTTTGAGCTATAAGAGCACTAATAATTGCTACAGCAATTGAATGCTGATATATATATTCTTTTTTATTCGATAAGTGATAAAGAGAAAATATTTCTGTTGAGCCATCCTTTAACTGTTCTAACAAGGGGAGAAGTATATTTCTAATATTCGCTATATTTACAGATAACCCAGATTGCCAAGAGATAAACTCCTTTTTGTACAATTGAACTGTATGTAAAAAAAGATCTATAAAATCACTTTTAATTTCTTTCTGGTCTTTATTATGAATAGATGTATTAGACTGGATCATCTTTGTACCATCTATTTGTGTGTTTTGAACGGGAATTTTCTCTACTAAGAAAGCTTTTAATATCTCGATATGTTCTTCTGCTAAAACTGTTTTTGCTGTAATAATTGGTCTATTAGTTCGCATATATATATCTTCTGCTAAAATACTTCCTGCCTTTAACTCTTCTACATTAACGATCATTTGAAATCACCTTTCAAAAACGGACTTTTTTACTATTTTAATGTATTTTTTTTGAAATGTAACCCATTTTATTCAGACTTTTCACCTAAATACTAAGAATTTCTTCACTTATTTACGGAAAATATAGAAGATGGAGGAATTAAATTTTCCTTACTTATAAAAAAGCTGTTTTCTAAAGGATTGTTGTTTTTTCAATAGAAAAAAAAGAATTAGTTGGAAAAATGGAGCAACCGGAATACACGAAGACTTATGCGGGATTAGCGAGACAGCCTAAGCCCCCGGAGGAGTGAAGCTGAGGAGGCTTAAGCTTAGCCCCACGGAAAGCGAAGGAGGCCACTGAAAAAGTCCTTTTTTCGTGCGAAATTAAGAGCAAGCATATTTGAAAGTGAAAATAAGGTTGGTTTGGAGAGGCGTCCGTTCGACTCCTATGGGAGCTGCGAGAAAGTCCGAGACCCCGCAGGAACGTAGTGACGAGGAGGCTTGGCGCTCGCCCCATGGAAAGCGAGCGGACGCCTCGGAAAACAAATCGATCATCTTATGTTTAAAAAGTGGCTATCGTCCATCATCATTAACTGGCCAGTTTTTCAGTGCCCTCAAGCGGAGTTTATTCCGGCTGCGGGTAATCGCAACAAACTTTACGAAAACAACCTAAAAAAAGATGCCTTTATGGTTTCCCTTAAAGACATCCTCAAAATATTATTCGTTTGAATCCGCGTCATTTTCTGAAGACTCTTGTTGCGTTTCTTCATACAGTTCTGCTTCTTCCTCTTCTTCTTTCTCAACGATAGCAACAGTAGCTACAAATTCATTTTCATTTTCGTTTAATTTGATTAATCGAACACCTTGAGTGCTTCTACCCATTGTAGAAATATCACTTACAGCCATTCTGATTAAAACACCACCTGTTGTGATAATCATTAAATCTTCTTCCCCATTAACTACCTTCATGGATACAAGATTTCCATTTTTATCGGTGATATTACATGTTTTAATCCCTTTTCCGCCTCTGCCTTGAACTCTGTATTCATCTATCGGCGTTCTTTTTCCGTACCCATATTGTGTGACAACTAGTATTTCTGAATTTTCTTCTAGAACTTCCATCCCTACCACTTCATCATCAGATGAAAGCGTAATTCCTTTTACCCCAGTTGCTGTTCTGCCCATAGAGCGTACATCTGTTTCTGGGAAACGAATAAGTAAACCCTTTTTCGTTCCAATTATCATTTCCTTTGAACCATCTGTTAAACGTACAGAGATTAACTCATCGCCCTCTCTTAAATTAACAGCGATCAATCCATTGTTTCGGATATTGGCAAAAGATGATAATGGAGAACGTTTAGATATCCCTTCTTTTGTAGTAAAGAATAGATACCAATCATCTACAAATTCAGAAACTGGTATGATGGCATTTACCCACTCGTCTTTTTCCACACCTAAAAGGTTAATAATTGGAATACCTTTTGCTGTTCGACTGAATTCTGGAATTTCATACCCTTTTAATCTGTATACTTTCCCTTTATTCGTAAAGAATAGAATAGTATCATGGGTAGATGTTGAGCTTAACTGTTCGACAAAATCGTCCTCATTCGTACCCATACCTTGAATTCCGCGTCCACCACGTCTTTGCGCTCGGTAAGTAGAAGCTGGTAGTCTCTTAATGTAGCCATTATGAGTTAAGGTAATAATAATATTTTCTTCAGGAATCAAATCTTCATCTTCGATATTTTCAATTCCGCCAGCAATAATTTCAGTACGACGATCGTCGTTAAAGCGCTCCTTCACTTCTAAAAGCTCTTCACGAATAATATCTAAGATTTTTTCATCATCTGCTAGAATAGCTTTTAATTCAGCGATTAACTTAACTAACTCTCGATATTCATCTTCAATTTTTTCTCTTTCTAATCCTGTTAATCTTTGTAAACGCATATCCAGAATAGCTTGAGCTTGTTTCTCAGAAAGATTAAAATTCGTCATTAATCCTTCACGTGCTATATCTGTTGTACGGGAACTACGGATTAAACTAATTACTTCGTCTAAATGATCTAGGGCAATACGAAGACCTTCGAGTATATGAGCTCTAGCTTCTGCTTTTCTTAATTCAAATTCTGTTCTTCTACGAATAATTACCTTTTGGTGATCAAGATAATGTACCAAACATTGTTTTAGATTAAGTACCTTTGGTTGGCCATCTACTAGTGCAAGTAGATTGATACCAAAACTTGTCTGCATTGCCGTATGCTTATATAGATTATTTAAGAGAACATTAGCATTTGCATCTTTCCGAACTTCAATTACAATACGCATTCCAGTACGGTCAGACTCATCTCGCAAATCAGTGATTCCATCAATTTTCTTATCACGGACCAGTTCTGCAATACGCTCTACTAGTCTTGCCTTATTGACTTGATAAGGAATTTCTTTAACGATAATAACTTCCTTACCACTAGGCTTCACTTCAATTTCAACCCTTGCTCTTAATATAATAGAGCCTCTACCAGTCTCATAGGCTTTTCTAATCCCGCTTCTCCCAACAATCATTCCATATGTAGGAAAATCTGGTCCTGGTATAATTTCCATTAATTCAGGAACAGTAATATCTGGGTTTTTACTTACAGCGAGAACCCCATCAATTACCTCACCTAATTGATGAGGAGGGATATTGGTAGCCATCCCAACCGCTATCCCGCTTGTACCATTTACAAGTAAATTAGGAAAACGAGAAGGTAAAACTACTGGTTCCTTTTCTTCGCCATCAAAGTTGGGTCTATAGTCAATCGTATCTTTATTAATATCGCGCAATAACTCCATCGCTATTTTAGACATTCTTGCTTCCGTATAACGCATTGCTGCAGCTGAATCACCATCAACAGATCCAAAGTTACCATGTCCGTCTACAAGCATATAACGATAGTTAAAATCTTGAGCCATACGAACCATTGTCTCATAAACAGCACTATCACCATGTGGATGGTACTTCCCGATAACTTCCCCTACGATACGTGCGGACTTCTTAAATGGTTTATCGGAATGCATTCCAAGATCATGCATTGCGTATAAAATACGTCTGTGTACAGGTTTTAATCCATCACGTACATCCGGAAGAGCACGCGAAACAATAACACTCATTGCATAATCTAAGAATGAATCTCGCATTTCTTTACTTATATTTCTATCTTTAATTTGAGAATTTGGCATATCAGCCATGGAAAGGAACCTCCTTAAGAAACAATTAGATAATCTTCTCTCTTACTAAACTAATACGAGAATAAATAAATCTAATCGAATTCCTTATGATTAATAGGAATAACTAACTTCTAAAGAAACACACAAGGTGCCAATCTAATCAGCACCAAATTTCTTTTCCTATCTTTTAAACATCTAGATTTTTTACATAGGTAGCATTTTCTTCGATAAAGTTTCTACGCGGCTCTACTTTATCACCCATTAGCATTTCAAACGTCTCATCTGCTTCAATGGCATCATCTAAACTTACCTGCAAGAGCACTCTTTTTTCGGGATCCATTGTTGTATCCCATAATTGCTCTGCATTCATTTCTCCTAATCCTTTATACCGTTGAATATTTGGCTTAGGATTAGCTGACAATGTAGCTAGCACTTCCTGTAATTGTTTATCACTATATGCATATTCAAGTTTTTTCCCTTGCTTAACGCTATATAAAGGCGGCTGCGCAATGTAGATATAACCAGCTTCTACTATTTTTCTCATATAGCGATAAAAGAAGGTTAACAATAATGTTCGAATATGAGCACCATCGACATCTGCATCTGTCATAATAACAATTTTATGATATCTCGCTTTTGAAATATCATAATCATCACCGATTCCAGTGCCAATTGCAGTAATCATTGAACGAACCTCGTTATTCGATAAGATTCGGTCTAGTCTTGCTTTTTCAACATTAAGAATTTTACCTCTTAATGGCAGAATTGCTTGGAAATGACGATCTCGTCCTGATTTTGCCGAACCACCTGCCGAGTCACCCTCTACAATAAATAGTTCACTAATCTTGGGATCCCTGGAAGAACAATCCGCTAATTTCCCTGGTAAGCTTGAAACTTCAAGAGCACTTTTTCGTCTTGTTAATTCTCTCGCTTTTTTCGCTGCAATTCTTGCTCTTAAAGCCATTTGCCCTTTATCTACAATCTTACGAGCTACAGTAGGATTTTCCAATAGGAATTTCTCTAGATGTTCGGAAAAAACTGTATCTGTTATCGCACGAACTTCCGAATTTCCTAATTTTGTTTTCGTTTGTCCTTCAAATTGCGGGTCTGGATGCTTAACGGAAACAATTGCAACAAGTCCTTCTCTAACATCTTCACCAGAAAGATTTGCATCTGATTCTTTTAGCAAATTATTTTTTCTTGAGTAATCATTAATAACACGAGTGAGAGCTGTCTTAAATCCAGACTCATGTGTTCCCCCTTCATGTGTATTAATATTATTCGCAAATGAATGAATGTTGCCTGTATAGCCGTCATTATATTGGAAAGAGATTTCAACAGTGATCCCATCTTTTTCTCCTTCAATATAAATCGGTTCTTCAAAAAGCACCTCTTTGTTACGGTTTAAGTGCTCAACGTATGATTTTATACCACCTTCATAATGGTACTCTTTTCTTTTTTCCATGCCTTCACGTGTATCCTCAATCGTGATGCGAATATTACGGTTTAAGAAAGCAAGCTCTCGGACGCGATTAGCTAAAGTTTCATAATCATACTCTAATGTTTCCTTGAAAATCTCATCATCTGGCTTAAAGTGTGTAGTAGTTCCCGTATTATCTGTTTCACCGATAATTTCTAAATCAGCAACTGGAACTCCTTTTTGATATTTTTGGTAATAGATATTTCCATCCCGATGAACAAAAACCTCTAGCTCGGTTGACAGAGCATTAACTACGGAAGCCCCTACACCATGAAGTCCACCAGATACTTTATAGCCCCCGCCACCAAATTTTCCTCCGGCATGAAGTACAGTCATAATTACTTCTACAGCTGGTCTTCCCATTTTCTCCTGAATACCAACTGGAATACCGCGTCCATTATCTTTAACAGTAATACTATTATCTTTTTCTATAATGATATTTATCTCATTACAAAAACCGGCTAAAGCTTCGTCAATGCTGTTATCAACGATTTCCCACACCAAATGATGCAAACCTCGTCCACTTGTTGACCCAATATACATCCCTGGTCTTTTTCTTACAGCCTCTAAGCCCTCTAAAACCTGTATCTGACTTTCATCATAAGATTGTTGTTCAACTGGATTTTGTTCCGTTGACATATTGATCACCTAACTTTCATTGACATCAAAAAATTTTTTATTTCATTTTGCATCCATTAGTATTCTTAAACCGTTAACTGGACTGTTCTCTTTTTTAACGTATTAGAAGCAATCGGCGAAAAATAGATAGTATCCTTCGTAATAACAATAGATTTATAAGATGAACTGTTCCCATTAATCATTGCTTTTTGCTGTTCTAAAAATTCTTTTGAAATAGGAGATGACTCTACTGTCTGTCTATCTAATATAGTTATAATTTCAAAAGTTCGCACAAGAATATTTTCCCCAATATGAACGTACACTCTTTCACCTCAAAGCTATTGAATCTTTTTTATTGTTCCTGATTCAACCTGAAAAGTAGCGGCTTCTTTTAATGTCTGATGGTCTATTCCATCGACATTTGTTGTTGTAACAAAGGTTTGGACTTTTCCTTGAATGGTATTTAATAAATGAGATTGACGGTAATCATCTAATTCAGACAAAACATCATCTAGAAGCAGGATTGGATATTCACGTATTTCTGAATAGATTAATTCAATCTCTGCCATTTTTATTGATAAAGCGGTCGTTCTTTGCTGTCCTTGTGAACCAAAGGTTTGTACATCTCTATTATTCACATAAAACATCATATCATCACGATGAGGACCAAATAAGGTCATTCCTCGATCGATTTCCCGTTTTTTCAGATTTTGGAATTTTTCTTCGTATATACCTTTCATTTTCGACAATTCCTGGTCTTCTGATACATCAACTGAAGGTTTATAGCGAATTTCCAGGGTTTCTAATCCACGAGATATCCCTTTATGAACTGGAACTGCCCACTTTTCCAGCAAATGCAGGAATTCAAAACGCTTTGCTACGATTTTAACGGCCATATCTATAAATTGTTCTGTTAAAATCTCAAGCATAGTATGATCGGTTTGCTTATTTGTTTGTAGTTGTTTTAGGTAGGTATTTCGCTGATGTAGAATTTTTTGATATTGTCCCATATCATGCAAATATACAGGGGATATTTGCCCTATCTCCATATCAATAAATCTTCTTCTTATTTGCGGGCTGCCTTTTACTAAATTTAAATCCTCAGGCGCAAACATAACTACGTTCATATTACCGATATATTGACTCAATTTTCGTTGCTCTATATGATTAAATTTTGCTTTTTTCCCTTTTTTAGCCACAACTAACTGCATGGGAATTTTCCCATGTGTTTTTACTAATCTACCTTCTATTTTAGCATACTCTTTATCCCAGCGAATAAGTTCTTTATCATTTGACGTACGATGAGACTTCGCCATAGCTAGAACATAGATAGATTCCATCACATTGGTTTTTCCTTGTGCATTTTCTCCTAAAATCACATTTACTTTATTTTCGAAAGAAATATCCAGTTCCTCATAATTCCGGTAATTTCTTAAAAGCAACTCATCAATATACATTTGGTTTCACCCTTTTATAAAACAGTGTACTTGCCAAATGAAGGAATATTTATTTCATCACCACTTCTTAACTTTCTGCCTCTGCGTTGATCTTGTTCCCCATTTACAAATACCTCGTATTCGCCTAGGAACCATTTCGCCATTCCACCTGATTGTATTAACTCTGCTACTTTTAGAAATTGACCTAACGTAATGTACTCCGTATCGATTTTAATTTGATTATTCATTTTTTCACTCTCTCAACTTTAATCGTATCTTTCTATTCTACTAAATAATTAATTGATACACAAAGAAAAGTGTAATATTTCTATAAATAAGTAAGTAATATTCAAAATGAGCACGTAAAAACATGATCATAAACCACTTATTAATCCTTTTGCATATTCATACATCTGGTATATATAAAGAAAATTGGGTGTTCATTAAATAGAACACCCAATACTTTTAATAGGTTCTTACTGGTAATATAAGCTGTAATGTGGAGTCATCATTTGTAGGATGAATAACGAATGGTCTCATTGCTCCAGTAAAGCTAATTTTAACTTCAGATCCTTCAAGAACTTTCAATGCATCCATCATAAATTTTGCACTGAAAGAAATTTTTAATTCTTCCCCACTAATAGACTCACTCACTAATTCTTCCATTACTTTTCCTATCTCAGGAGTAAAAGAAGAAATTTCTATCACATTTTCGCCCATTGTGGAAAATTTCACTACGTTATTTCGCCCTTCACGAGCTAATAGAGAGGCACGGTCAATTGATTGTAAAAACTCTTTCGAATTAACAACAATATCTGTTTTACTTTCGGTTGGAATTAAACGATTTGTATCAGGATAATTCCCTTCTAACAAACGAGAGAAAAATAGAATATGTTTTGTTTTGAATAAAATTTGATTCTCTGTAACGAAAATTTCTACAGGCTCATCATGATCATCCAAAATTCGATTTAGCTCATTTAAACTTTTACCCGGAATGACAATATTAAAGGACTGTTCTGCTGCCGCTTCTATTTTTGCTTTACGTAAAGCAAGTCGATGACTATCTGTTGCAATACAGATTAAATCATTGTTTTCTATCTTCCAGTTTACACCTGTCAACACCGGGCGTGTTTCTGAGGTGGACACTGCGAAAACAGTTTGTTTTATAATATTTTTTAATAAGTCTGTCGGCACTTTAATAGAATTTTGTTCCGAAATTTGTGGCAAATGCGGATACTCTTCTGAATCGAGTCCATTTAAATTAAATTCTGATTTTCCAGAACGAATGGTTGTTTGTAAGTTATCTACTACAATTTCAACTTGATTGGTAGGAAGCTTTTTAACAATTTCACTAAAAAATTTCGCTTGTAAAACAATAGAGCCAGTTTGTTGGATTTCTACTATTTCTTGATCATTTTCTTCTTTAGGAATAAAAGATTCGATAGAGATATCTGAGTCACTTCCAGTTAGTGTGACCCCTTCTTCACTTGCAACAATTTTAATTCCTGTAAGGATAGGGATAGTCGTTCTACTAGTGATTGCTTTCATTACATCTTGAACACTTTGAACAAGATGATCTTTTTGGATGATGAATTTCATTAATTGATCCTCCGATTTAATAAATTTTTAATGGCAGTTCTAAATGATTATTTTAATAATATATGTTTTAAAAAAATAGTAGTAATAGTAGTAGGTCCTGTTAGTATGTGGATAACTGTATTTAAGCAAGGAAACACAGTCTATCAACATGTGGATAGACTGTGTTTAAATTCATGCAAGTTATACACACTATTCTATCTAAACTTTTAAAAGTTCATTTATTTCTTTTAATTGTTTTTGAAGAAGTGAATCGGTTAAAAGCATTTTTGAGATTTTTTCATGGGCATGGATAACAGTAGTATGATCGCGACCACCAAATTCTTCTCCGATTTTTGGTAACGAGAAATCTGTTAACTCTCTTGATAAATACATGGCAATTTGTCTTGGAAATGCAATTGACTTTGTTCTTTTTTTGGCTTTAAAGTCGTCTAACTTTATATTAAAATGCTCACCTACTACTTTTTGAATATCATGAATGGTTATTACTCGTGGTTTAGAGCTTGGAACAATATCTTTTAATGCTTCCGCTGCTAAATCAGCATTAATATCTTTATTAATTAAAGAAGAATATGCCACTACTCGAATAAGTGCCCCTTCTAGCTCACGAATATTAGTATCAATCTGATTAGCAATATAAAGCATTACTTCATTTGGGATATCTAGTCCATCAGCTTTCGCTTTTTTTCTTAAAATAGCAATTCGTGTTTCTAAATCTGGTGGGGTAATATCTGTAATAAGTCCCCATTCAAAACGAGAACGCAATCGATCCTCTAGTGTTGGAATCTCTTTTGGAGGACGGTCACTAGAGATAATAATTTGCTTGCTTTCTTCATGTAAGGTATTAAACGTATGAAAAAACTCTTCTTGTGTTGATTCTTTTCCAGCAAGAAACTGAATATCATCTATTAAAAGAACATCTACATTTCTGTATTTATCACGGAATTCAGCACCCTTATTGTCACGGATACTATTAATAAACTCATTCGTGAATTTTTCAGAAGATAAATAAACGACCTTAGCAGATGGATTATGATCTAAAACATAATGACCGATTGCATGCATTAAGTGTGTCTTTCCTAAACCAACTCCTCCATAAATAAATAGAGGATTATATGCCTTTGCAGGTGCTTCGGCAACAGCAAGGGAAGCTGCATGGGCAAAGCGATTTCCAGAGCCAATGACAAAAGTATCAAAAGTATATTTAGAATTTAAGATGGTTTGTTCCGTAACTTCTTCTTCTTTTTTCTTTTGTTTGGTAGAAATTTGCTGATCAAATTCCTCTTCTATTTGATTTTGAGGAATAATAAATTTTACAAGGAGTTCTTCTCCAGTGATTTCATAAAGAATTTCAGCAATAAGTTGAGAGTATCTTTCTTCTAACCAATCCCGTGCAAATTCATTAGGTGCTGTAACAACTAGAAGATCTCCCTGCAAGGAATGAGCCTTTGTAGGTTTAAGCCATGTATCAAAACTAGGTTTGCTAATCTTTGTTTCGATTGTGCTTAATGCGTTATTCCAGAGATCCGTTATATTTTTCAAGTATCCTCGCCTCCTTTACTTAAAGTTAAATTTGCTTAGCGTTATTATTCATCTTAGTAAATTGATCTATCTTAAAAAAGTGCAGAAAAAGACATATTCCAATATAAAAAATGTAATCTATTAGCTGTTTTTTCGAAAAATGATCAAAAAACAAAAAAAGAGCTTTAAAGCCTTAAGATAAAACCTGATTAAAACTTGATTTTTACTAAAAGGAATAAACCAATCGGTGCGTAAGGTGCAGCAATGGCTAAACCAAGAACTAAAAATTTTTTTCTAAAGTACATATTAATGTAAGATGTTTTTCTTTATTCAAACGTCAAATTCCGATAGAAAGGAATCATAAAACACCGACTTTGGACAAAAATTTACAGCCTTGTTGATGCAAATATGCAAAAAAACAAGGAAATTGTCCTTTTCTTATGTGGAAAAATATATTATAAGGAAGATTAGTGGTATTTCGACAGTATCCACGGTTTGTGGAAAACTCTGTTCAGACACAAAGAATAAGATGTCCACAATTTATCCACAGATTGTGGATAATGTAGTTATACACAGATTTTATTCAGATGTGAAAACAAAACTATAATATCAAAAATTTATAAGAACTGCAATGCTTTTTAATATCTTATCCACAAGCTAATTAAGTTGTTAGTAATAAATGTCCACAAGGTATTAGTTTGTTGAAAAGTTGTAAATAACTATTGTGGAAAAAATATTCCCGTCGAAATTTATCCACAATAGTCGAAAAGATAGTAAAAAATACGTAAAGGAGATAGATAATAATTTTGTATAGTATCCAAATTGGTAAAAATTATTCGTTAAGAAAAAGAATAGTTGGGAAGGATATGAAGTAGAATAGAAAATTATGTGGTATACTATTTCAATGGCCTTAGATTATAGAGAGGGATATCACTAAAATTAAAGGTGATCCATAAAATAAGCGATAAATAAAATGAATAGTTGACAATTAATTACCTATGTTTATATAATTGTAAGGACTGTCTATAACAGCTATTCCTCAGGGAGGTGTCATATACAATGAAAAGAACTTATCAACCAAATAAACGTAAAAGAAGTAAAGTTCACGGATTCCGTAGCCGCATGAGCAGCTCAAATGGACGTAATGTCTTAGCGCGCCGTCGACGCAAAGGAAGAAAAGTATTATCAGCTTAGGCCACTGAAACGTCAGTGGTCTTTTTTCAATTAAAAGGCGAAGGGAATGATCTTAATAGAAGGACAGTCCCTTCCCTTTTTTACAATAGATTGGTTTACTTCACGTTAAGATGCCTATCTAATTTTCTATTAGGAGAGAATTAGGTAAGTTGGAGGAATTGAAGGAGTTATAAACGTTGAAAAAAGAATTTAGAATCAAAAAAAATAAAGAATTTCAGTCAGTTTTTAAAAAGGGGCAATCTTTCGCAAATCGACAGTTTGTTATTTATAAATTAGAAAAAGCGGAACAAGAGCATTTTCGAATAGGCCTGTCTGTCAGCAAAAAAATTGGTAATGCAGTGAAGCGAAACCAAATAAAGCGCTATGTAAGACAAGCATTCCTTGAATTGGAAGGGATGTTGGAAAATAAATATGATTATGTCATAATTGTAAGAAAGCCTGTTGCTGAGATGTCTTTTGAAGAGGTAAAAAAGAGTCTTGTCCATATTTTGAAAATAGCAAAAGTTCTTTCACGAAAGAATTAACGGGAAAATATTAGTTAAGCGTTTCCTACTATTCGTTTATCGGTTACAATACTTATAAAGTAATATTCGAAAATCATGTTATACAGGAGGATTTGCAGCTTGAATAAGAAATTTTTATTGATAGTTGGTCTGCTTTTTTTAATGACCATTTTAACAGGATGTACAGAGTTTAATCAACCAATAACTTCTGAAAGTGAAGGGTTCTGGAATGAGTATATCGTATATCCACTATCTCAACTGATTATTAAAACAGCAGCATTTGCTGGCGGAAGTTATGGTATCTCCATTATTATCGTAACGATTTTAGTTCGACTTGTTATTTTACCACTTATGATTAAGCAAACGAGAAACAGTAAGGCAATGCAGGCAATTCAACCACAGATGAAAGAACTGCAGCAAAAATACAGCTCTAAAGATCAAAAGACACAGCAAAAGCTTCAAGAAGAAACAATGAAGTTGTTCCAAGAAAATAAAGTTAATCCTTTGTCTGGATGTTTCCCTCTAATCGTTCAAATGCCTATTCTGATTGGATTCTATCATGCTATTTCTCGTACGAGAGAAATTGCTTCTCATGATTTCTTATGGTTCAGTTTAGGACAACCGGATCCAATCTATCTATTGCCGATTGTAGCTGGTGTAACAACATTTATTCAAACAAAATTATCAATGGCTGGTGCTCCGCCAAATCCACAAATGCAAATGATGGTTTGGATTATGCCGGTTATGATTTTAGTATTTGCTATTAATTTCCCTGCTGCATTATCTCTTTACTGGGTAGTAGGTAATATTTTTACCATTGTCCAAACTTATTTTATTAAAGGTCCTGAAATTAAAAATGTTGGCCAAACTAGCAAAGCAGGAGGAGCGAAGAAGTGAAGGAAGTTACTGCCGTAGGACAAACAGTCGACGCAGCAGTGGAGTCAGCTTTAGCTCAGCTTAAGACAACAAAGAATCAAGTTGAAATCATTGTTGTTGATGAAGGAAAAAAAGGATTTTTTGGTTTTGGTTCCAGATCTGCGAAAGTAACAGTAAAGAAAAAAGTAGATCCAGTTGAATCTGTTAAAATTTTTCTCCAAGATGTTAGTGAAAAAATGGGTGTCTCTATAGATATTCAAGTTAAACAAAGTGGAAGAAATATATTGTATGAATTATCTGGCGAAAAAATTGCTTTGTTAATCGGAAAAAGAGGGCAAACACTTAATTCTATTCAATATTTAGCACAATTAGTAATTAATAGAGAATCAAAAGAGTATTTTAAAGTAATGTTAGATGCTGAAGGATACCGTGACCGTAGAAAACAGGCGTTAATTCAGTTAGCAGAAAGAATAGCCTATAAAGCGGTTAAGATTGGAAAAGAAATACCGCTTGAACCGATGCCGGCAGATGAAAGAAAAACGATTCATACTGCCTTGGTTTCTTTTAAAGGGGTAAAAACCTATTCTTCCGGTGAAGATGCGAAAAGACATATTATTATCGCGCCATTAAAGGTAAAAAGATAGAACATAGAGATCGTCTCTGATAAAGAGATGGTCTCTTTTTTTTGTTTATATGGATCCATATAAACATTTTTTAGAAATATTATCTTTAGATAATATTTCTAATGGAGAGTAATTAATGAGTGAAAACAATCAAAATTTTATTCATTCATTGGAGTAAGGAGAGAGGTGATAGAACAGAATGGGAGAAACACATGCAAATAGTTGGAGTATAAGTTATTAGCTTTTGTAATTTTATTTTTCGTTTTATTGTTATTCACATGTGGATAAGATAGAATGGTATATAACGATAAAAGAGAATGTGGATAAGTGTGCGGATTTTTTTCTTTTTTTACATTTGTGGATATGTTAATCTAATCTATTGTAATCATGTCAAAGGTGAATACAAACTTTTAATATAGATATTATTTTTTGAATTGAGGTGAAAATAAGATGGAATTAGATACAATTGCTGCGATATCGACACCAATGGGAGAGGGAGCGATCGCAATTGTTCGAATGAGTGGTCCAGAAGCAATAAAAATTGCAGACAAGCTCTTTAAAAGTATAGGCAATAAAAAGTTAAGTGAGGTAGCAAGTCATACGATACATTATGGACATATTATCGATCCAACAACAGATGAGGTTGTGGAAGAAGTAATGGTATCGTTGATGAGGGGACCAAAAACTTTTACAAAAGAGGATGTAATTGAAATTAACTGTCATGGTGGACTCGCCTCTGTAAATCGATTATTGCAATTAACTACTTCCCATGGGGCAAGAATTGCAGAACCTGGCGAATTTACTAAAAGGGCTTTTTTAAATGGGCGCATTGATCTGTCACAAGCAGAAGCGGTAATGGATTTAATCAGAGCAAAAACAGATCGTGCGATGAATGTAGCACTTGGACAAATGGAAGGAAGACTATCAAAATTAATCCGACATTTGCGCCAAGAAATCTTAGAAACATTAGCCCAGGTAGAGGTTAATATTGATTATCCAGAATATGATGATGTGGAAGAGATGACGCAACAAGTAATGCTTGAGAAATCAAGATATATCAAAAAGGAGATTGAAAAACTTCTCCAGACATCACAGCAAGGCAAGATCCTTCGAGAAGGACTAGCGACCGTTATTGTAGGGAGACCAAATGTAGGGAAATCTTCTTTATTAAATAGTTTAGTGCAAGAAAATAAAGCAATTGTAACAGACATCCCAGGTACTACAAGAGATGTCATTGAAGAATACGTGAATGTACGCGGAGTTCCTCTACGTTTGCTTGATACAGCAGGGATTCGAGAAACGGAAGATATTGTAGAGCGAATAGGGGTAGAAAAATCGCGAAAAGTGTTACGAGAAGCAGATTTAATTTTACTTGTTTTAAATTATGCGGATGAATTGACGGAAGAAGATAAGAATATTTTTAAAGCGACAGAAGGCATGGACTTTATTGTTATCGTCAATAAAACAGATTTATCGCAAAAAATTGATTTAGAAAAAGTAAAAGAGCTTGCAGGTAATCGCAAAATCATTACGACTTCTTTAGTAGAAGAAAACGGTGTAGATCAATTAGAAGAGGCCATATCTAGTCTATTTTTTGAAGGTTCCATTGAAGCAAGTGATATGACATATGTTTCTAATTCAAGACATATTTCCTTATTGAACCAAGCATTAAGCGCAATAAGTGATGCAATTGAAGGAGCCGATAATGGAACACCAATTGATATTGTGCAAATTGATTTAACAAGAACGTGGGAAATACTTGGTGAAATTATTGGTGACAGCGTACACGAAAGCTTAATTAATCAGTTGTTCTCTCAGTTCTGTTTAGGAAAATAAACAAATTAGGATTATTGAATGGTAAACAGTAGCCTCGAAAAACAAGATAAAAGAAAGATTTAGAAAGAAGGAGGCATCATGATGCAGTACGAAGCTGGGAATTATGATGTGATTGTCATTGGTGCAGGTCATGCAGGTTGCGAAGCTGGACTTGCAGCAGCAAGATTAGGTGCCAAAACATTAATGTTAACAATAAATTTAGACATGGTTGCTTTTATGCCATGTAATCCTTCTGTCGGAGGACCGGCAAAAGGGATCGTCGTTAGAGAAATTGACGCACTTGGCGGCGAAATGGGTAAAAATATCGATAAAACATATATACAAATGAGAATGTTGAATACAGGAAAAGGTCCTGCAGTACGTGCACTAAGAGCTCAGGCAGATAAATACATGTATCAACATGAAATGAAGAAGACATTAGAAAATGAACCAAATCTAACATTAATTCAAGGAATGGTAGAAGAATTAATCGTAGAGGATCAAGTTGTAAAAGGAGTTATTACGAAAACAGGTGCTACGTATCGTGCAAAAACGATTGTTGTAACTACTGGTACGTATCTTCGTGGGGAAATTATTTTAGGCGAGCTTAAATATTCAAGTGGTCCCAATAATCAACAGCCATCTATTCGATTATCTGAGCATCTACAAGAACTAGGTTTTGATTTGGTACGATTTAAAACGGGAACTCCTCCGCGTGTAAACAGTCATTCTATTGACTACTCCAAGACAGAAATACAGCCTGGAGATGATGTCCCAAGAGCCTTTTCTTATGAAACAACAAAATTTATTACGGAGCAGCTTCCTTGTTGGTTAACCTATACGAATGAAAACACACATCAAATAATTGATGCGAATTTACACCGTTCTCCAATGTATTCTGGAATGATTAAAGGTACTGGACCTCGCTATTGTCCATCTATCGAAGATAAAGTGGTTCGATTCAATGATAAACCGAGACATCAAATTTTCTTAGAGCCAGAGGGCAAAAATACACAAGAAGTATATGTACAAGGACTGTCCACAAGCTTACCTGAGGATGTGCAACAAGAAATTTTAAGAACAATCCCGGGACTTGAAAATGTCCAAATGATGAGAGCTGGATATGCAATTGAGTATGATGCCATTGTACCAACACAATTATGGCCGACACTAGAAACAAAGAAAATTAAAAACCTTTACACTGCTGGGCAAATTAATGGCACCTCAGGTTATGAGGAAGCAGCAGGTCAAGGATTAATGGCTGGTATAAATGCAGGTTTAAATGCATTAGAAAAAGAAGAGGTTATTTTAAGTCGTTCTGATGCCTATATCGGCGTCTTAATCGATGACTTGGTTACAAAAGGCACAAACGAGCCTTATCGCCTTTTAACATCTAGAGCTGAATATCGTCTACTACTTCGTCATGATAATGCAGATTTACGTTTAACGGATATTGGACATAATATTGGTCTTATTTCAGAAGAGCGTTATGTGAAATTTTCTGAGAAAAAGCATTTAATTGAACAAGAAAAGCAACGTTTGAGCGAAGTAATGCTAAAGCCGAATGAGCAAGTTCAAAATGTCATTAAAGAGCAAGGTGGCAGTGAACTAAAAGATGGAATAAGAGCAGGAGATCTATTAAAACGACCTGAAATGAATTATAGCCATATTGAAATGCTTGCACCTAGCAAGGTAGAATTAACGGAAGATATTAAGGAGCAAGTAGAAATTCAAATTAAATATGAAGGTTATATTGAAAAATCATTACAGCAAGTAGAAAGACTTAAGAAAATGGAGAACAAGAAAATTCCTGAGAACATTGATTATGATGCTATCTCTAGTCTTGCAACGGAAGCAGTACAAAAATTAAAAAAAGTTCGTCCATTATCCATTGCACAGGCATCAAGAATATCTGGAGTAAATCCAGCAGATATATCCATTTTATTAGTTTATTTAGAACAAGGAAAAATTGCTCGTGTTTAATCTCTAGGTAGAAAGGGTTCATACATGAATACAGAAGAATTTATTCAAATGCTTGCTGATAAAGGAATTACTTTATCGGATAAGCAAATAAAACAGTTTGAGCTTTACTATGAGATATTGGTAGAGTGGAATGAAAAAATGAATTTAACAGCCATTACAGAAAAATCAGAAGTTTATTTGAAGCATTTTTATGATTCTATTACCGCTGGATTTTATTATAAGGAATTCCAAAGTGCTGCCCATCTATGTGATGTAGGTGCAGGAGCAGGTTTTCCGAGCATCCCTTTAAAAATTGCTTTTCCTGATTTAAAGGTAACGATTGTCGACTCTTTGAATAAAAGAATTCATTTTCTTGAGCATTTAGCATCTGTGTTAGAGTTAAAAGAGGTTAACTTTATTCATGATCGAGCAGAAACATTTGGCCAAAATAAAGAATATCGTGAATCCTTTGATATTGTTACTGCAAGAGCTGTAGCACGGCTCTCTGTTTTAAGTGAACTTTGTCTACCATTAGTAAAGGTTGGAGGTACTTTTGTTGCAATGAAAGCAGCGAGTGCCAAAGAAGAAATAGAGGCTGGAAAAAAGGCTGTAACGGTTTTAGGTGGAAAGGTTAATGCCATGCACTCCTTTTTATTGCCTATTGAAGAAAGTGAAAGAAATATCATCATAATAGCAAAAGAAAAGTCAACACCTAAAAAATATCCTAGAAAACCAGGCACTCCTAATAAGGAGCCTATTGAATAGGGGAAAACAGGGGCAATCTAGAGAGAGTATTTTCTGATATATTATTTTAACAGCTATTTCGTTTCGTTTGAAGATTTTTTCTGCCAGCCCTTTCAGATGTAGTATTCGAATGAAAGGGCTGGCATCCACTAGTTCGATGGAAAGAAAAATAATTAATTTAAAGAAAAAGAGAATGATATAATCATTCATAGAATTAAGACTATATCAAATATCATATCTACTATATAATATACCTATAAATTGTCATATTCTATGAAATTTCGAGAAGTTTCTTTCTATAAGTCAGATTCTTTGCAGGGATTAATGTTTCATATAGAGAATAATTAAATAGGGAGTTTTGTAAAGGTGGTGCAGGGTGATGAAGCCTTCTTTCTCACGATTTTTTGGACTTGGCGAAAAAGGAGATCAAATAGAAGATGCTAGTCAAATAAGTGCAGATGCTGCTCAAGAGGAGATCGAGAATATGGGAAGCAATGAAGAAGTTAGAAGAATCCCAATTAATCAGATTGTTCCTAACCGTTTTCAACCAAGAACGGTATTTGATGATGAAAAAATTGAAGAATTAGCTCGTACAATCCATACACATGGTATCATTCAGCCAATCGTAATAAGAGAATACGAGCAAGATAAATTTGAAATCATTGCTGGAGAACGAAGATGGAGAGCAATGAAAAAACTTGGTTGGGAAGAAGCACCAGCTATTATTAAAAATATGAGCGATACAGAAACTGCGTCTGTTGCACTTATTGAGAATCTCCAAAGAGAAGAGCTTTCTCCAATTGAAGAAGCAATGGCATATGGAAAATTATTAGAGTTGCACAATCTTACCCAAGAGGCACTTGCTCAAAGATTAGGTAAAGGACAGTCAACTGTTGCAAATAAATTAAGACTTCTTAAATTGCCAGACGAAATTCAAGAAGCTTTATTAAATAAAGAGATTTCTGAGCGCCATGCTCGTTCCATGATTCCTTTGAAGGAAAGAGAAAAGCAAATTCAACTACTACAAGAAATTATTGAAAAGAGCTTAAATGTAAAGCAAACAGAAGAACGTGTAGTGAAAATGCTTGAACAAAATAAGGAGAAACCAAAGCCAAAAAGAAAGGCTTTTAGCAAAGATATGCGGATAGCAGTAAATACCATCCGCCAATCACTAAATATGGTTTCTGACAGCGGAATTAATTTAAATGCCGAGGAAGAAGAGTTTGAAGATTTTTATCAATTTACGATTAAAATTCCGAAAAAGAAATAATACTTAATATTTATATATAGCATAATTATTATAGATGTAGGGCTCTGTTAAATCCCATTAGTTAAACAAATTTTTTAGTAGAATTATTATTTAACAGAGCATATTTTTTGTTGTGAGGATAATAGCCGATAATGCTGATTCTCACTTTTTTATTACAATTCTGTTCCTCAAAGGATAACCACAAGGATAAATTATAAACCTCATTGTTGATTAGTATGATTATTTTCTAAACATATCAAGTATAAAAATTCTCCATAAAATGCTTGAAATGATAGGCTTTTTTAACTTCCTTTATACTATATATTCATTATATTTTCCATTAGTAATCTAGATTAAAAGAAAAAATAACGATATTTCGAAGGTTTCGTGATAAAATAATATACGTGATTACAATAGGTAGGGAATTGACCATGTTGTAGTCTATTCATGTTTTTACTAATAAATTGTTTTATAGCTTGCTATAAACGGTTCAATTATTTTATATTAAGTAGCCATCTTGCGTCGATTATATTTCGTAGCTAGTATGGAATTAAAGGTAGGTGACATCATGGGTAAAATTATTACTGTTGCTAACCAAAAAGGTGGAGTTGGAAAAACAACTACATCAGTCAATCTTGGCTCTTGTTTAGCATATATCGGAAAAAGTGTGCTATTAGTAGATATTGATCCACAAGGAAATGCTACTAGTGGTGTAGGTATTGAAAAAGCTGATGTTGATCATTGTATCTATGATGTGTTAGTCGATGATCTTGAAGCAAGTATGGTGATAAAACAGACAAATGTTGAGAATTTGGATGTTATTCCTGCAACGATTCAGTTAGCTGGAGCAGAAATAGAACTTGTTTCTACTATTTCCAGAGAAGTGAGATTGAAAAGGGCATTAGATGAAGTCAAACAAAACTATGACTATGTTTTAATAGATTGTCCACCTTCTTTAGGATTATTAACGATTAACGCATTAACAGCATCAGATGCAGTATTGATACCAGTGCAATGTGAATATTACGCTTTAGAAGGATTAAGTCAATTATTAAATACTGTTCGACTTGTTCAAAAGCATTTAAATCATGACTTAGCAATTGAAGGTGTATTGCTAACAATGCTAGATGCTAGAACAAATTTAGGCCTGCAAGTTATTGAAGAAGTTAAAAAGTATTTCCAAGATAAAGTTTATAAAACAATTATCCCTAGAAATATTCGCTTATCAGAAGCACCGAGTCATGGCGAACCAATTATTATTTATGATCCAAAATCACGTGGTGCCGAAGTTTATTTGGACCTTGCGAAGGAAGTGGTTACTAGTGGCTAAAGGACTTGGAAAAGGATTAGATGCCTTCTTTCCTAAAATGGATGCAGAGAAGGAAGAAAATGTTCAAGAAATAAGCCTAAGTGAATTGCGACCGAATCCTTATCAGCCTAGAAAATTTTTTGATGAGGAAGCAATTGAAGAATTGAAGCTTTCTATCATCGAACATGGCATTCTTCAACCAATCATTGTGCGAAAAAGTATTAAAGGCTATGAAATAGTAGTAGGGGAACGCAGATATCGTGCA
The DNA here is from genome assembly GCF_038006745.1 of Niallia sp. FSL W8-1348. Taxonomy (NCBI): domain Bacteria; kingdom Bacillati; phylum Bacillota; class Bacilli; order Caryophanales; family Bacillaceae; genus Niallia; species Niallia sp. FSL W8-1348. The sequence continues at coordinate 2,363,936 of NZ_JBBOVV010000001.1, forward strand.
GCGAAAGAAGCTAAACTAGAAACAGTTCCAGCAGTTGTTCGCCAATTATCAGAACAGCAGATGATGGAATTAGCAGTACTCGAAAACCTTCAAAGAGAAGATTTATCACCTATTGAAGAAGGGCATGCCTATCAAACCTTAATGAAGAAATTAAAGCTTACACAAGAGGAACTAGCAAAACGTTTAGGGAAAAGTAGACCCCATATTGCTAACCATGTTCGATTATTATCTCTTCCAAAGGCTGTGCAAAACTATATTTCGGACGGTAAAATATCAATGGGACATGGAAGAGCTTTATTAGGATTGAAAAATAAAGATAAGCTTCCAGCGATTGTGGACAAAATTATAAAAGATGGATTAAATGTACGCCAGCTTGAACAATTAATCCAGCACTTAAATGAGAATGTTTCACGTGAAACACAGAAAGAAAAGCCACCTGTGAAAAATGTCTTTCTTAAAGAACAAGAGTCTTTTCTTCGAGAGAGATTTGGAACTACTGTTCATATTAAGCAAAAGAAAAACAAGGGGAAAATCGAAATCGAATTTTTCTCAGAGGAAGATTTATCAAGAATCCTTCAATTGTTTGAATTAGAAAATGAAGATTGAAAAATAGCCTACGAAAGGGAAGTTTACAAAATATTTGTGAACAATACCTTTTTTAGGCTATTTTTTATTAGAAAATATATTAAATTGTTTCTTCTTTCACCTGGTATTCCTGTAATTTCGCGGAATGCATATAGCGAAGACTCGTATGGTAAATACCCTTTGAAATAATTTTTGCCATGTTTAATACAAGGCTTAATCTAGTATTCTGAAGAACTAAAAATTCCATAAATCCACTAATATTAACGATTCCGGTAATATGAATATTCCCTACAGGGGGAAGCTCCTTTTTAACGCCACTTCCTGGTTTTACAGGACCATCTCCAATTTGGATTACTCCAACGCTTTTCATTCTACCTAGGCAGGCATCAATTCCAATAATATAAGGGTTTTGATGTTTTTCATGTATTTCCTTTAATTTATTCTCTAAATTAAGTGCATGAATTGGATCGTCTAATGTTCCATAAACATGAAAAGGAGAGATATTCTTTTCGCTTAACAATGTACCAATAAGCGGACCCAATGAATCTCCCGTAGAACGATCAGTTCCAATACAAATAAAGACAATTGGTTGTGCAGCTGAAACGGATGGTAAATGCTTAGATAATGAATCTGCAATCTTAAATGCTGCTAATTGTTCATCATGAGCTACTCTAATGGGAAGTTCATTCTTTTCAAAAAGGCTGGAATATAAGGTCATTGAATCTACTCCTTCATCATTTAGGATTCGATAAAATCTATAGGAGAAAGCAGTTATTATGTTTCGTTTAGATTCTGTTTAAGCCTATCAACTAAGATGGAAATCTATCGAACCATTAGTTGTTTTTAAGCATAGTTATTGTAGTATTCAGTATATGGAAAAGAGGCAAATTCTATACATGGACATAAAAATAAAGGACAAAAGAGCGATACAAGAAGAGTGTATGTCATTATAATAAGGGCAAAAGTCCTGTGTCTTTTAGGAAACTTACTACTACAAAGCATGTAGAAAAACTGTTAAAATAAACTTACCCAATATAAAGGGTCTTGAAGAGTAAAATAGAAAAATAGTTAGCATTATTTTTCTTTCCTTAAAAATAGGAAAGTACTATTTCTTTTCTTGTTTGTATGAACAGATGAAAAAAAGAAAATAATTTAGTAGAAGTTTAAATTTAGAGGTGCCTAGATGGATGAGAATATAAAAGAAAGTATAGATAATCTCATGAATGAGAATTTGTGGAGTAATCTTGGATTTGGAGCACTAAAGCTTATCCTTATTTTTCTAATTAGTGGCATCATCATTAGAATAGGGAAAGCGGCGGTAAGAAATATATTTAAAGTAAGAACCCACTCCGCATTACGAGTATCGGAAAGAAGAGAAGCAACATTAATTAAACTTTTAGAAAATACGATTACTTATGTGGTGTATTTTATTGCTATTATGATGGTGTTATCTGTTTTTAAGATTGATGTAAAAGCATTGTTAGCTGGGGCGGGAATTGTCGGTCTTGCTGTTGGGTTTGGCGCTCAAAGTCTTGTAAAAGACATTATTACTGGATTCTTTATTATCTTTGAAGATCAATTTTCTGTTGGTGACCAAGTACGCATCGGTACCTATGAGGGCGTTGTAGAAGAAATTGGCTTAAGAACAACAAAAATAAAAGGCTTTACTGGGGAAGTAAATATTATTCCAAACGGAAGCATTATTGAAGTAACTAATTTTTCCATCAATAATAGTAAAGCAATTGTTGATGTGAGTATTGCTTATCAAGGCGATATAAATCGAGCGGAAAAGGTAATACAGGAACTGATTGAAAAATTACCTGAGCAATACGAGGATATTGTTGGTGTTCCAGAATTGTTAGGAGTCCAAAATATTCAAGCGGCAGAAGTAACTATTCGTGTAGTAGCAGAAACATTGCCAATGAAGCATCATGCCATTGCGAGGATATTAAGAAAAGAAATAAAGAATGTTTTAGATGAAAATGGAATAGAAAGTCCTGTCCCAAAATTGGTCATGTATTCACAACCACAATAATATCTTCAAGGAGGCAATATGGAACAGAAAGAATTCGGTCTAAATGATGTAGTAGAGATGAAAAAAGCCCATCCTTGCGGTACAAATCGCTGGAAAATAATTCGGTTAGGAATGGACATTCGGATTAAGTGTGAAGGATGCGAGCACAGTGTCCTCATTCCAAGAAGAGAGTTTTCAAGAAAAATGAAAAAAGTTTTAGTGAAGCATGAACAAGAATAGATGGGAAAAGATTATCGTAGGAAAGAGGCTGGGACAAAACAAAATATATAATAGATAAAGACGAACAATCTCTAATTTAGTAGTGAAACCAACTCGTTCCATTACGCTACAGACACTCTATGCGCCGGGGAGCAACCTAAGCCTCCAGCCTGTGGGGTCTTAGGTTTTGCTCTACTTCCCGCAGGAGTTGAACGTCCTCCGCTCCATTTCACTCCGTTTTTAAAGGTTATTTCGTTCTATCATTTTTTTAAAAGAAAATATAATTAGTAGGAAATACAAAGCAGACGGAATACACGTAGACTCCTGTGGGATTAGCGAGACAGTCTGAGACCCCGGAGGCCGAGGAGGCTCAAGCGTTGTCCACGGAAAGCGAAGTGTATTCCGGCTGCGGGTAATCGCAACAAACTTTACGAAAATAGCCTAAAATGAATAAAACCCCAAACAATTATACGAACTTTTCTTAGCATGTACGTATAATCGTTCGGGGTTATTTGGTTGAAAATACTTATGTCCCAGCTTCTTTTAAGTGGAGGGAGAAGGAAGACTACTTGTCTTTTTCCCTCGTTAAAACTATAATTGTTAGAGGTTTATAATAATAATGAAATTACTTTCTATTTTGTACGATAGAAGAAGAAAGTTTATATAAGGGAGTGGCATAATGGCGTTAACTGCTGGAATAGTGGGTTTACCTAATGTTGGTAAATCTACATTATTTAATGCAATTACACAAGCTGGTGCAGAATCAGCAAACTATCCGTTCTGTACGATTGATCCAAACGTCGGAATAGTAGAAGTACCAGATCAACGTTTAACAAAGTTAACAGAGTTAGTACAACCGAAAAAAACAGTACCTACAACTTTTGAATTTACAGATATTGCCGGAATTGTAAAAGGGGCAAGTAAAGGGGAAGGCCTTGGTAATAAATTCTTATCTCATATTCGTGAAGTAGATGCTATTTGCCAAGTAGTACGTTGTTTTGCAGATGATAATATTACGCATGTATCTGGAAAAGTGGATCCTATTTCTGATATAGAAACAATCAATTTAGAGCTGATTCTGGCTGATTTAGAGTCTGTAGAAAAAAGAATTGGCCGAGTTGGTAAAATGGCGAAGCAAAAAGATAAAGAAGCTGTTGCGGAATTAGAAGTGTTAGAATTATTAAAAGCTGCTTTTGAAGAGGAAAAACCTGCTAGAACAGTAGAATTTACAGATGAACAGGCGAAAATTGCTAAAGGACTGCATCTTTTAACTATTAAACCTGTATTGTACGTAGCAAATGTAGGCGAAGATGAAATCGCCGATGCAGCGAATAATGAATATGTGAAGCTCGTGAAAGCATTTGCTGCAAATGAAAATGCAGAAGTAATTGTCATTTGTGCAAAAATCGAAGAAGAAATTGCAGAGCTTGAAGGGGAAGAAAAGGAAATGTTCCTTCAAGAGCTTGGAATCGAAGAGTCTGGTTTAGATCAGCTAATTCGTGCTGCTTACCATCTTCTTGGACTTGCAACATACTTTACTGCTGGTGTACAAGAAGTACGTGCTTGGACATTTGTACAAGGAATGAAAGCACCACAATGTGCAGGGATTATTCATTCAGATTTCGAAAGAGGCTTCATCCGTGCGGAAACTGTTTCTTATGATGATTTATTAGCAAGTGGAAATATGGTTGCTGCTAAGGAAGCTGGGAAAGTCCGTTTAGAAGGAAAAGAATATGTAGTTAGAGACGGTGACATTATTCATTTCCGTTTCAACGTATAATTCAATAAGTAAGAAAAGATCACTCATAAAAAGATTAATGCAGCTCTTTCTATTTCAATTGAAAAAGAGGCTGGCTAATCTTTTTTGGGTGGTTTTTTTATTTTATAGGGGGAGGTCGGATAGGATGTTTCTAAAGTTCTATCATTTTAAAAAAGGAAGTGGAAAGAAATAAATGTACATTCTTTTTACATTTATTTAAAATTCCCCAAGTATTGCAGTGGTAAAATTAAATTAACTTAAAACAGCATGATAAAAAGGGAGTGAGGTTTTTGAAAATCGCGATTTTTTCAGACACTTATTTTCCTCAAGTGAATGGTGTTGCACAAACATTAAAGAGACTAACTAATCATTTGGAAAAAAAGCAAATATCCTATCAAGTATATTCTCCAGAAAACAAAACTTCTTCTACATATCCTAATATCAACCAATTTCCGAGCCTTCCATTTTTTCTTTATCCGGAGTGTCGAACTGTAATAGCTAATCCTAAGAAAATAGAAAAAAATTTAAACCAGTTTAAACCAGATCTTATTCATCTAGCAACACCATATATGATGGGGTTATATGGGATGTTTGCTGCCAAAAAGTTAGATATCCCTGTTGTATCCTCTTACCATACTAATTTTGATCAATATCTTAAATATTACCATGCCTCCTTGTTAGAGCCATTTTTATGGAAATATTTAAAATGGTTCCACCAATCAACCGAAAAAATATTTGTTCCAAGCAAAGACACACAAAGAAAATTAGAATCGTTACATTTTAGTGACTTAAAGGTTTGGGGGAGGGGAATTGATTCCAAGTTATTTAAGCCTAATACAGAAGCTAAAGAACAAATTAAGAAAAAATATCGAATCAAAGAAAAACATATTTTATTGTATGTAGGCAGATTAGCTCCAGAGAAAGACCTAGACACATTAAATAAGATCATTAATAGGACCTCTAATATAAATAATTCTGTCCATTGGTTAATAGTGGGGGATGGACCAAATAAGGAGGCTTGGAGAGAAAAGGAACAAGAGCAAAAAAACATTACCTTGACCGGTTATATAAAGGGGGAAGAATTGGCAATGATATATGCAGGAGCAGACCTTTTTGTTTTCCCATCTTATACAGAAACCTTCGGCAATGTCGTGTTAGAAGCTATGTCTAGCGGAACGCCAGCAATTGTTGCCAATGCCGGTGGGGTAAAGGATTTTGTCATTAATAAGGTAAATGGAAAAATATGCGAAAAACAAAATGCTGAGAGCTTTGTTCAAGCTATTAGCGAATTATTAGAGGATGAAATGATGCGATTACGGATGGGGATAGAAGCTAGAAACTATGCGTTAACGCAATCATGGGATACTATTTTTGAAGGACTATTAAGTGATTACTATGAAGTGATATATTCTCGTCAAAAGCTAAATGAAAAGTATGCTTAAAAGTAAGTATACTCATATCTTAGATAGTTTACAGGAGTATGCAAAATAAATAAGAATCGACTATTTTTAGTACATTGCTATTTATTATGAAGTATGCTATACTTTTACATTGTGAGTAATGTATAGTTGCTCCTTGCCCAATAACGGGCCGTCTAGACCAAAAGGAGGTGAAAGTGATGAAAAAGTACGAAATTATGTACATCATCCGTCCAAATATTGAAGATGAGGCTAAGAAAGCTCTTGTTGAGCGTTTCAACGCTATCCTTACAGATAATGGAGCGGAATTAGCAGAAGCAAAAGAGTGGGGTAAACGTCGTCTTGCATATGAAATCAATGATTTCCGCGATGGTTACTATCAATTAGTAAAAATTAACGCTGCACCTGTAGCGGTTGAAGAATTCTCTCGTTTAGCTAAGATCAACGAAGATATCATTCGCCACATCGTAGTTAAAGAAGAAGCAAAATAATATATAAATAGTGTTTCACGTGAAACATTTAAAATGGAAGGGAGTTGAAACTGATGATGAATCGGGTAGTTCTTGTTGGCCGTCTAACGAAGGATCCAGATCTACGTTATACACCGAGTGGAGTTGCTGTTGCATCTTTCACACTTGCAGTAAACCGTACGTTTACAAACCAGCAAGGAGAAAGAGAAGCGGACTTTATTAACTGTGTTATTTGGAGAAAACCAGCAGAAAACGTAGCTAATTTCTTGAAAAAAGGAAGTTTAGCAGGTGTTGATGGTCGTATTCAAACTCGTAGCTATGATGGACAAGACGGAAAACGCGTGTATGTAACAGAAGTATTAGCAGAAAGTGTTCAGTTCTTAGAACCTAGAAACAGCTCTGGTAATAATAGAAGTGACAACATGAATTATGGGGCACCAAGAGAACAAGATAATCCTTTTGGAGGATCAAATAATTATCAGAATCAGCGACCTCAAACAAATAGAAACAATCAAGATTATACAAGAGTGGATGAAGATCCATTTGCAAATAGCGGACAAATCGATATTTCAGATGACGATTTACCATTCTAAAAACTAGTTTTGATAATAAAAAGGAGGTTAATCTCATGGCAATGGGTGGACGCAGAGGTGGCCGTGCTAAGCGTCGTAAAGTATGTTACTTTACAGCTAACGGTATCACTAACATCGATTATAAAGATGTAGACTTACTTAAAAAATTCATCTCAGAACGCGGTAAAATTTTACCTCGTCGTGTAACTGGTACAAGCGCTAAATACCAACGTAAATTAACGATTGCTATTAAACGTGCACGTACTATGGCTTTACTACCATACGTAAGTGGAGAATAATTAGCCTATAAAAAACCCTATTAGACTTTTGTTTAATAGGGTTTTTGTATTATATTAAAGGGGAAATAGTCTATATATGTACTATTTCTATATCACTCCCTTATTTGTATCATCTAAGGATTATGTGAAGTTTCTTCTTTTCTATAAACATAAATGTTTTTCTTCCTACTCCTCTTATTTCTTCTAATTAACTTCATTGAAGAAGAGAAGGAATGGTAGTAAAATACTAGTTAAGGGTGTAAACCCCTTCCTCATAAAAACTATTTCGAAAAATGGGTAAAAGGCCAATCAAGTTTTAGAAAGCGAATGTTCTAAGGTTACAGAAGTTTGCGAATAAAAAAATTGAAAATTGAAATGTATTTCATCTCTTATTTTAAGTAACAGATAGGGGGATAGACCTTTTTATATTTTAATTTAGTTTTATGGGGTATAATATTATCAGGTTTAATGAATACATAGTAAGGATTATTTGAAAATCTCACGAGTTTTAGGAGGAGAAAAATTGCCTACTTTTTTAGAGAAAGGGTCCATACGGTATCCATTAATATGCTTAATAGGTATTACCACTATCATGCTTGGAATCCTCTCTTTTTATAACTGGGTATTTTCCTTAATTGGGTTATTCCTTTTTGCAATTCCTTTTTATTTTATTTTACGAATGGATAGTCGTCAAAAAAAGGAAACAGAAGAGTATATAACCACTCTCTCTTACCGCGTTAAAAAAGTGGGGGAAGAGGCATTAATGGAAATGCCAATAGGAATTATGCTTATAAATGATGATTATTATATTGAATGGACAAATCCCTTTTTAGCATCTTGTTTTACAGAGGATACACTTGTAGGAAGATCTTTGTATGATGTTTCTCCATCGATTATTCCTTTAATTAAGCAAGAAGTAGAAACGGAAATCATTACATTGCATGAAAGAAAGTTCCGTGTTATTCATAAAGTGGAAGAGCGCTTATTATACTTTTTTGATGTTACAGAACAAACAGAGATCGAGAAGCTTTATGAAGATGAACGTACTGCCATTGCAATTATCTTTTTAGACAATTATGATGATTTAACACAAGGTATGGATGATCAAGCAAGAAGTAGCATTAATAATAGTGTTACAGCAATTTTAAATAAATGGGCTACAGATAATGGCGTCTTATTAAAACGGATTTCTTCTGATCGGTTCATTGCTATTTTTAATGAACATATTCTACAAAGCTTGGAAAAAGGGAAATTCACCATACTAGACGATGTTCGAGAATTAACTACAAAACAGAATGTTCCTTTAACACTAAGTATTGGAGTTGGAGCTGGTGTTTCCTCTTTACCAGAACTAGGGAATATTGCTCAATCTAGTCTTGATTTAGCCTTAGGAAGAGGCGGAGATCAGGTTGCGATTAAGCAACCGAATGGTAAAGTAAAGTTTTATGGAGGCAAAACTAATCCCGTAGAAAAGCGAACAAGAGTAAGAGCAAGGGTCATTTCCCATGCTTTAAAGGAATTAGTGTTAGAAAGTGATAAAGTTATCATAATGGGGCATAAGAATCCTGATATGGATGCAATTGGTGCAGCAATTGGGATACATAAAGTAGCTCAAATGAATCAAAAGGAAGCATATATAGTAATAAACTTTCAAGAAATAGATACAGCTGTTAGAAGATTGATGGAAGAAATTAAAAGGCAAGAGTCTCTGTTTACAAAGTTTATCACGCCTGATCAAGCTTTAGAAATAGCAACTGGCGATACTTTACTAGTAGTGGTAGACACACATAAGCCTTCTTTAGTGATTGAAGAGCACTTATTAAATAAAATAGAAGATGTAGTAGTAATTGACCATCACCGTCGTGGTGAGGAATTTATTGAAAATCCGCTGCTTGTCTATATGGAACCATATGCTTCTTCAACGGCAGAACTTGTTACAGAATTACTAGAATATCAGCCGAAAAGTGTTAAAATTGAAATGTTGGAAGCAACGGCCCTTTTAGCTGGGATCATTGTTGATACGAAAAGCTTTACTCTTAGAACAGGAGCACGGACATTCGATGCAGCTTCTTATTTGCGAGGACAGGGCGCAGATACAGTACTTGTACAAAAATTCCTAAAAGAAGACATTGAAAACTATGTTAAAAGAGCGAAAATTATCGAAAATGTGCAATTCTATAAAGAAGGAATTGCAATAGCCATAGCGAAGGAAGAAGAAGCTGTCGATGGCGTGTTAATTGCACAGACGGCTGACACTCTATTAACAATGGATGGTATTATTGCCTCCTTTGTAATAGCGCCTAGAGGGGAAACGATGATTGGGATAAGTGCTCGTTCTTTAGGAGAAATTAATGTTCAAATTATTATGGAAAGTCTACATGGTGGTGGCCATTTAACAAATGCAGCTACACAGCTTTCAAATATGCCAATGGAAGAAGTAGAGGCAAGGCTAAAATTAGCAATTGATGAGTATTTTGAAGGGAGAAGAAAAGAATGAAAGTAATTTTTCTAAAAGATGTAAAAGGTAAGGGAAAAAAAGGAGAAGTTAAAAACGTTGCTGATGGTTATGCACATAACTTTCTTTTAAAACAAGGCTTAGCTGTAGAAGCTAATGCTTCAGCGGTTAGCACGTTAAATGCTCAAAAGAAAAAAGAAGAGAAACAAGCAATTGAAGAGCTAAATCAAGCAAAAGAATTAAAAGAAAAGCTAGAAAAAGTAACTGTTGAGCTGCATGCAAAATCTGGTGAGGGCGGCAGATTGTTTGGATCGATTACAAGCAAGCAGATTGCAGATGAATTAAATAAAAAACATCAAATCAAAATTGATAAAAGAAAAATTGAGTTAAATGATGCAATTCGTTCACTAGGAGTTACAAAGGTTCCAGTGAAGCTTCACCATGAAGTGTCAGCAACATTAAATGTACATGTGAAAGAATTAAGCTAATATTGGAAGTTCCATTTAGCGCTAAACATGTTAAAATAGAATAAGCTTAAGAAAATGTGATGCAGGTTTAACTGGTCACATTTTTTGTTTGACTGTTTTTAATAGGAAACTAGAAAAAAGAGAAAAGGCACAGCTGATACGAAAACACCTTTCTTCAAATGGAAGGACTTTTTGCATAGATTGTTGCTTTTTTAACCTAGGCTATGTTATTAATCATATCCTCTCATTTTAAGGAGGTTTTATAGATTGACCGAAATCTTAAATGATCGAATGCCCCCTCAAAATATTGAGGCAGAACAAGCTGTATTAGGGGCTATATTTCTTGAACCACAAAGCTTAACATTAGCTTCTGAAATTCTGATACCAGAAGATTTTTATAGAGGTGCACATCAAAGAATCTATTCGACAATGCTTAAATTAAGTGATGAAGGAAAAGCAGTCGATTTAATTACAGTAACATCCGAATTAGCCACAACTAATAACTTAGAGGATACGGGCGGAGTTAGCTATTTAAGTGAGCTAGCGGCTTCTGTGCCGACCGCTGCCAATATAGAGTACTATGCAAAGATCGTAGAAGAAAAGTCTTTGCTTCGCCGATTGATTCGAACAGCAACAAACATCGCACAGGATGGATATTCACGTGAAGATGAAGTAGAAGCTTTATTAAGTGAAGCAGAAAAGAATATTTTAGAAGTAGCGCAACGGAAAAATGCTGGAGCATTTCATAATATTAAAGATGTTCTTGTTCGGACATATGATAATATTGAAGAAATGCATAATCGCAAAGGCGATATAACCGGGATAGCAACAGGATTTGCTGAACTTGATAAAATGACAGCTGGATTTCAGCGAAATGACTTAATTATTGTTGGAGCAAGACCATCGGTTGGTAAAACAGCCTTTGCCTTAAATATCGCTCAGAATGTTGCTGTAAAAACAGGCGAAAATGTAGCGATTTTTAGTTTGGAGATGGGGGCAGAGCAGCTTGTAATGCGTATGCTTTGCGCAGAAGGGAATATAGATGCCCAGCGTTTACGTACTGGATCATTGACAGACGAGGACTGGGGCAAGCTTACAATGGCAATGGGAAGCTTATCCAATGCTGGTATTTTCATTGATGATACACCAGGGGTAAAGATTACCGATATAAGAGCGAAATGCCGCCGTTTAAAACAGGAACATGGCTTAGGAATGATATTAATTGATTACCTACAGCTAATCTTGGGAAGTGGACGAGCAGGTGAAAATAGACAGCAAGAGGTATCGGAAATTTCTCGTTCTTTAAAACAGCTTGCTCGTGAGCTTCAAGTACCTGTAATTGCCTTGTCACAGCTCTCACGTGGTGTAGAACAAAGACAAGATAAGCGCCCGATGATGTCCGATATCAGGGAATCAGGAAGTATTGAGCAGGATGCAGATATTGTAGCCTTCTTATACCGTGATGACTACTATGATAAGGAATCAGAAAGTAAGAATATTATCGAAATCATTATTGCTAAACAGCGTAACGGTCCAACTGGAACTGTACAGCTAGCCTTTGTAAAGGAATACAATAAATTCGTAAACCTAGAACGGCGTTTTGAAGATGGAGCGATGCCAACTGGAGCATAGCAAAAAAAGATTAGTAGATTTCAAACTACTAATCTTTTTTTATGCTATTTTTAGATGGATAAAAAGCGTTAGTAAAAGTAAATACTACTAATTTAGGTCAAATAATCTATCTAATTTTACGAACATAACATTAATTAAATAAAAAGATTGTTCGTGTTTGATTGACTTTTATGTTAAAAAGTTGGTAAAATAGGAATGTTTGATTAAGGATATAATAAAAAGATATAGAAACCTGTGGAGGTGCTCTAGGATATGTCATCAGTAGTGGTGGTAGGAACGCAATGGGGAGACGAAGGAAAAGGTAAGATTACCGATTTCCTATCTGAAAATGCAGAAGTGATTGCACGTTACCAGGGTGGTAACAATGCAGGTCACACAATTAAGTTTAATGGCGAAACATATAAATTACACTTAATTCCATCTGGGATATTTTATAAAGAAAAAATTAGTGTTGTTGGAAACGGAATGGTTGTTGATCCAAAGGCAATCATTGAAGAATTAAAATACTTACATGATCGTAATGTCAATACAGATAACTTAAGAATTAGTAATCGTGCCCATGTCATTCTTCCATATCATTTAAAATTAGATGAAGTAGAGGAAGAAAGCAAAGGTGCTAATAAAATTGGTACAACGAAAAAAGGAATTGGGCCAGCTTATATGGATAAAGCTGCACGTATTGGTATCCGTATTGCTGATTTATTAGATAGAGAAGTATTTGAAGAAAAACTTGCAAGAAACTTAGTTGAAAAAAATCGTCTATTAGAGCGTATTTATGAAACGGAAGGCTTTAAATTAGAAGATATTTTAAATGAGTATTATGAGTATGGGCAACAAATTAAGAAATATGTTTGTGACACTTCTGTTGTTCTAAATGATGCTTTAGATGAAGGTCGCAGAGTTCTTTTTGAAGGTGCTCAAGGGGTAATGCTTGATATTGACCAAGGTACTTATCCGTTTGTTACTTCTTCTAACCCAGTCGCTGGAGGCGTAACAATTGGTTCTGGTGTAGGTCCAACGAAAATTAAACATGTAGTTGGTGTATCAAAGGCGTATACAACAAGAGTTGGTGACGGTCCTTTCCCAACAGAATTAAATAATGATATTGGACATCAAATTAGAGAAGTTGGTCGTGAATATGGAACAACTACTGGTAGACCACGTCGTGTTGGGTGGTTTGACAGTGTAGTTGTTCGCCATGCTCGTCGTGTTAGCGGTATTACAGATCTTTCTTTAAATTCTATTGATGTTTTAACAGGAATTGAAACATTAAAAATTTGTGTTGCTTATAAATATAAAGGTGAAGTGATGGAGGAGTTCCCAGCAAGCCTTAAAGTACTTGCAGAATGTGAACCAGTATATGAAGAGCTACCAGGCTGGACAGAAGATATTACTGGCTGTAAAACACTAAGTGAGCTTCCTGCTAATGCACGTCATTATTTAGAAAGAGTTGCACAGTTGACAGGTATTCCATTGTCTATTTTCTCTGTAGGTCCAGACCGTACACAAACAAATGTTGTACACAGCCCATGGAGACAAAACTAATCATCATAATAAAGGCCGTTCTTAGAACGGCCTTTAATTAAGCAGATATTTGATTATGTAAGAACCTTGAGATTTTCGTTTGAAAAAGAGGTAACTGGGTATTATTAAATTTTAAATAATTTCGTATGATTTTTAGTTTATTTAAAATCGAGAGCGTAATGGCACGAACTACTTTATAAGAAAAAAGTATGTAAAAATAGTCATTTTAAAAGGAAAAGTAGTTAAAGACAAAATAAAAAATATTTTTTAAAAAACTTTAAAAAAAAGTATTGCTTTTTATTTTGTTAATATGATAATATAAAAAGCGTCGCAAATGACAAAAACAAACGAGACAGCTCATCTTATATGAGCCATTAGCTCAGTCGGTAGAGCATCTGACTTTTAATCAGAGGGTCGGAGGTTCGAATCCTCCATGGCTCACCATTATAGATATCAATCACGGCCCATTGGTCAAGCGGTTAAGACACCGCCCTTTCACGGCGGTAACACGGGTTCGAATCCCGTATGGGTCATAATATCTTAGTAAAGATATTTCATAGTATAAAATGGTCCGGTAGTTCAGTTGGTTAGAATGCCTGCCTGTCACGCAGGAGGTCGCGGGTTCGAGTCCCGTCCGGACCGCCATTTTTTCTTCCTATGCATTTGCATATTTAATATATATTTTTTATCTAATACATATCGAAGACAAGTAAGAAATCCGACTTTTGCTTAAGTAATTAGAGCTAGTAAGCATTTGTCACAATAGTTTGGCTCAGTAGCTCAGTCGGTAGAGCAAAGGACTGAAAATCCTTGTGTCGGCGGTTCGATTCCGTCCTGAGCCACCTTAATTTTTCATCACAACGAAATAATCGTTGTTTTTTTTATGCCCTATTATTTCCCTGTAAATAACCTTCTATAGAATCGCTTCTATTACAAAATTCCACTAAACATGAAAATTAAGCAACAATTTTATTACAATATAATAGCAAATCGTCTTTCCTTGTATATGTATGTTAAAGTAAATGTATATGTCTTCTTCCTTATGAGTTATGTGAATAAGTAGAAATTGAAGAGCCTATTTAACTTTTAAGAAGATAGAGTAAGTAGAGGCCTATTATAGATAAAAAAAGACAAGGTAATCCATTCTTTGCAGAAGGATAGCCTTGCCAAAATTAAGGGAAAATGAAACTCATCTATATAGACGATTGTCTAGCATAAAAGGTTTCAAAAAAATGGCTATCTACCGCTTTATTTTTTTCCTATAATAAAATAAAGGGCTATCCAATAGTTTGCGATAGGAAAGAAGACATATATAGCAGCCTAGTATGCCTCACAGCGGATAGATAATAATTAAAAATAACAATCCTCCCTAAGAGGGTTTATAATCCAGTATGGAAGGAATGATTCAGTGGGCTAATAGAAAAGCTTCACTGTCTTTTTTATTTGGAGCAGTTTTAGATGGGAAGGGGATAATTATGAAAGACTCTGATTTAGACCCGAGACTATTTAATTCATCTTTAAAGGATATTCTGACTGCTTGTTAATGGGGAATAAGCTTATAATAGAAAAAAAGTGATTATATAAATTTAAAATGGTAAAGTAGACAGTAGAAGTAAACAATAAAAGTATGATATATGACGATAGATAAACTTGATATAAGGAGATTAACTGAATGAATAAAAAGATTTTAGTTGTAGATGATGAAAAACCAATTGCTGATATTTTGCAGTTTAATTTAAAGAAAGAGGGCTTTGAGGTTTATTGTGCTTATGATGGCAATGAGGCTTTGGAAAAGGTGGAAGAGATTCAGCCAGATTTAGTATTGCTAGATATCATGTTGCCGCAAAGAGATGGAATGGAAGTATGCCGTGAAGTCAGAAAGAAATATGAAATGCCGATCATTATGTTAACGGCTAAGGATTCAGAGATAGATAAGGTATTAGGCTTAGAATTAGGAGCAGATGATTACGTAACAAAGCCTTTTAGCACGAGAGAACTGATTGCACGTGTAAAGGCAAATCTTAGACGACATCAGCAAGTTTCTTCTGCTGCAGAAGAAGAGAAAGAATCTAATGAAATTGAGGTTGGTTCACTCATTATTCATCCAGATGCTTATATCGTATCGAAAAGAGGAGAAATGATTGAACTGACTCATCGTGAGTTCGAATTACTATATTATTTAGCAAAACATATCGGACAAGTTATGACAAGAGAGCACTTGCTTCAGACTGTATGGGGTTATGATTATTATGGGGATGTACGCACAGTAGACGTAACCGTAAGAAGGCTAAGAGAGAAAATTGAGGATAATCCTAGTCACCCAACTTGGATCGTGACAAGAAGAGGCGTTGGCTATTACTTAAGAAATCCTGAGCAGGAGTAAATGTATTAATGAAAAAAGTAAGTTTTTTTCGTTCCATTCATTTAAAACTTGTATTAGTTATTGTTTTGCTTATTCTCATTTCTATCCAGATTATCGGCGTCTATTTTGTAAAGACATTGCAGACAACGCTATTGGACAGTTTTAAAATATCAATTCAAGAAAAAGTCAATATTTTATCGATTTATTTAGAAGAGCAGCTTGTAAAGGAAAGAGTTGTGGAAAAGGGCGATGCCACGTTAGAAGATGATATAAAAAGAATTCTAAGTGATAATAATTCATCTGATATTAAAGAAATCAGGGTTGTTGATAGTAATGGCATTATAGTTGGAACTTCTGATCCGGAAAATCAACATTTAGTTGGGCAAAAAATGGTCGATATTTCGGTAAGACGGGTTCTCTCTAATTCTTCACAACCAGATAATCCGATCAAGCAGAAAAATGGAGAAAAAATCTATGAGTTGATTACGCCTATAAAAACAAATGGTGATGAAACAGTCGGAGCCATTTATTTAGTGGGCAAAATTGAAAATGTATATAAACAAATTGATAAGATTAATCAAATCTTTCAAAAAGGAACCATTATCACGTTAGTTGTTACCGCCATTTTAGGAGTGCTATTAGCAAGAACAATTACAAAGCCAATATCCGATATGCAAAAGCATGCTTTCGCCTTATCAAAGGGGAATTTCTCTCGAAAGGTTAAAGTGTATGGGTTTGATGAAATTGGTCAGCTGGCAATCACTTTTAATAATTTGACAAAGAAGCTTCAAGAATCACAGGCAACAACAGAAAGTGAAAGAAGAAAACTCTCTTCTGTTTTAGCCTATATGACAGATGGGGTCATTGCGACAGATAGAAGAGGGCGAATTATCCTTATTAATGAACCAGCTGCAAAGATGCTAGATGTTTCACGTGAAACAGTACTTTCTGAGCCGATTATTAATCTTCTTGATCTAAAAGAAAAATATACATTTGAGGAGTTATTAGAGGAAAGAGAATCGGTTATTTTGGATTATAGTACCCATTATGAGCCCTATATATTACGGGCAAATTTTTCCGTTATCCAAAAAGAGACAGGATTTGTGAATGGTTTAATTACAGTTCTCCATGATATTACCGAACAAGAAAAAATTGATATGGAAAGAAAAGAATTTGTAGCGAATGTTTCCCATGAATTGCGGACACCATTAACGACGATGCGCAGTTATGTGGAGGCATTATATGATGGCGCATGGAAAGATGAAGAATTAGCTCCAAAATTCTTGAATGTTACGCAAAATGAAACAGAGCGTATGATACGTCTTGTAAATGATTTATTACAGCTTTCCAAATTAGATAGCCGTGATTATCAGCTAAATAAAGAACTGGTTGACTTTATCGTATTTTATAATCGCATTATCGATCGTTTTGAATTGACAAAACAACAAAATGTTATCTTTTTAAGAAAATTACCGAAGAAAGCAGCATTTGTGGAAATTGATGAAGATAAATTGACACAAGTACTAGATAATATCATTTCTAATGCACTGAAGTATTCTCCTGAAGGTGGGAAAATCACTTTTTCTATAAAGGAGCAGGAGCAGCAAATTATTGTAAGTGTATCCGATAATGGTGTTGGTATTCCAAAAGAAAATATCGATAAAATATTTGATCGTTTCTATCGTGTCGATAAAGCGAGAACACGTAAGCTTGGTGGAACAGGACTTGGTCTGGCCATCGCAAAAGAAATGGTAGAAGCACATGGGGGAAGAATTTGGGCATCCAGTAAGGAAGGAAAAGGAACAAAAATATCTTTCACCCTACCGTATATTCAATCTGAAGAGGATGATTGGGGATGAAATATGAAAGTGTAAAAAGCGGCATATTAGTCTTTCTCGTTGCATTAAGTGTGTTATTATATTATCTCCTTTGGACAGACCAAGTTGGAGAATTTGATGCGATTGGTAATAGTAGCTCGACTATGGCACAAGAGAAATTAGGGGATAAAAAGGAAGTAAGTGAAGTAGTAAAACCAGACGAAATTTACCAACACATCGATGGCATACATTATGGTACAATTTCAAAGGTCGAAATAGATGCTATTATCAATAAGCTTAAAGAGTTTGAATATGCAGACTTTTGCAATGTGACTTCAAGTGTTGATGGTATAGCCAATTTCTTAGAAGAACAGGATAATAGTTTAGAAATAAGATTTCCGGGACAAGTCCCTTTTCGTATTTATAAAGATATTTTAAGCATAGACCAAGATAATTCCTTTGATTTTGATACCATTTTGTTTTCTTATAAGGATGGAACTGTTTATTTTCTGTCTAAAGAAACAGAGAAAGTATATGAAACAACGATACATGCAAAAGATTTAGAACAGCTTAATAAATTGAAAGAAAATGTGTATGCGGAAAAAACAGTGTATTCCACTTATTTCTCCTATAAACCAAATAATCAGTATTTAATCTACTTGCCAAATGGGAAGAAGGAAGTAAATAAATACAAGTATTTTACGCGACAAATTGAGTCTATTCGTATGAAGAGAGCGTTATTTACTGATCCAAGTATTGCGCAAAAAGAAATTCTAACGAATTGGGAAGAGTATACAGATGATTCGGGGTTATTACGAATATATAAAGATACCCATATTGTTAGCTTCTTTAAACCTTCAGGCATTTCGAATGAAATGACTCAAAATCATATTATTAATAATAGCATCGAGCTGATTAATCAGCGAGGTGGCTGGATTAATGACTATCTCTATGTCGGTCGAGATGAAGATAGAAAAATCACTTTTCGTTTATATAATACAAATGGAATGCCTGTATTTAATTTAAAAACGGAAATATCCGATATTCGATTATACTGGGAAAATAATAAGGCAAAGCGCCTTTTAACAAGTAATTTAGTTATTATCAGCACAACTACTCCGTTTGATTTTTCGAAAGAGAATGTCTCATCAGGAGAAGAGGTTTTACAATATCTTCAAAGTAATAAAAAGTTGAAGACAGAAAAACTCCAGAATATTGTGATCGGATACGATATGCAGGTCGATTCGCAAAATATCGTTTCTTTACAGCCAACCTGGTTTTACCAATATGATCATAAATGGTATACCTTATATTCGGAAGGAACAGGGGGCAACTTAGATGGACTGGAGTAAGATAAAGACCATATTTATTATTGCCTTTTTATTATTAGACGTATATTTAATTTATGAATACGTAAAGATCAAGGAATACCAGCGTGCTGATGACTCTACAACAGAGCCACCAACACAAACACTTTCACGATTAGATATTAAATACGATAAAGAGAAACTGCCCGTAAATAATCAAAAGGATCAATATTTATCAGCAAAGTCGAAGAAATTTACGGATGATGAGATTAAAAAGCTGGAAAAAGGTCTATTAAGTGGACAAGAAATTATAGTAAGAGATAGTATATACCTTCAGGCGGTTTTAGTAGAACCGATTAGTATTAAAGAAGAGTTTAGTCCAGATGATTTAACGGATTTCCTTCTTAATTCTGTGCTTAACGGTGCAGAGTATCACTTTTGGGAAAAGAAAGGAAATACCATAAAGTATTATCAGCAGCATTCTGGAAAAACATTGTATCGAAACCCTAAAGCAGAGCTTACCTTTAATGTAAATGAAGAGAACAAAATTGTTTCCTATAACCAGACGTATTTGGAAAACATTAAAGAAATGGATGAAGAAGAGCTCATTATCCAGCCCCTAGAGGTGATTCTTAACCTATTTAAAAATAATTTCATCGAAAGTAATTCGTATGTAAGTTTTGTAGAGTTAGGCTATTATACACAGCTTGATACTTCTGCACAGCTGCTTGCACCTACGTGGAAAGTGACCGTGGATGAAGAAGATTTTTATGTGAATGCACTAGATGGACAAGTTATTCAGCCAGAAACAGAGGAAATGAAAGTGGAGTGAGAGAAAATGCGTTTTAGTGTTCTCGCAAGTGGCAGTACTGGAAATGCCATTTTTGTTGAATCAGGAGAACATTCCTTTTTAGTCGATGCAGGATTAAGCGGAAAGCAAATGGAAGGCTTATTTCAGGGCATTGAACGAAAAATGAGTGATTTAACAGGCATATTAGTGACACATGAGCATAGTGACCATATAAAAGGGGTAGGGATTGTAGCAAGAAAATATAAATTACCTATCTATGCGAATGAAAAAACATGGAAAGCAATGGATCCTTTAATTGGAGAAATTCCGATCGAACAGAAATTTCATTTTGATATGGAAACAGTAAAGACATTTGGTGATTTATCGATTGAATCCTTTGGTGTATCTCATGATGCAGCAGAGCCAATGTTTTATGTTTTCCATGAAGGTGGAAAAAAGCTCGTTCTTATCACAGATACCGGTTATGTAAGTGATCGCATGAAAGGGATTATTTCCAATGCAGATTCGTATGTGTTTGAAAGCAATCATGATGTGCAGATGCTCCGGATGGGTAAGTATCCATGGAATATTAAAAGACGTATTTTAAGTGATGTAGGGCATGTCTGTAATGAGGATGCGGCGATCGCAATGAGCGAAGTTATTGGGGATCGCACAAAGCATATCTATCTCGCTCATTTGAGCTTAGATAATAATATGAAGGACTTAGCGAGGATGTCGGTTGGGCAGACGTTAGAAAGTCGTGGAGTTGGTTTGGGTGAACAGGTTCATTTATTTGATACCGATCCAAGAATACCGACCAAATTAATGGCGATATAAAAGGAAGAAAAAAAGCGGATATTTAGTTATTCGCTTTTTTTACTGGGAAGAACTGAAAGTATGTCAGGAATGCTTTTGGGCATTATATAGAGAAACTTATTTAAGTATTTCGTTTGTTTTTTTGAAAAAAAGGAAAAATAATAAGGATATAGGTTAGGAATTATTTTAGATAAATGTTTTCGGAAAGGAATGAAGCTTGTGGTATATGATTATGGTAATCGGGGAGATGGACCAAAGAGAGGCTCAAGAAAGGGATATTTCTTCTCTGGATTTATTGGTGCGATTATTGGTGCAGTACTGGTATTATTACTAAGTCCACGTTTGATGGATTTAGCAATTTTTCCGGGTAATGAGGATACAGGAAGTTTAGTAAGTAATTCTGAGGGGGTAAAAACACAGAATGTTTCGTTGAACGTGGAAACAGATGTAACGAAGGCAGTGGATAAAGCTGCAGATTCGGTTGTCGGTATTACTAATCTACAGTCCTCTAATTTCTGGGCCGACGAAACGACCGCAGAAGAAGCTGGTACAGGTTCTGGCGTTATATATAAGAAAAGTGGCGGGAAAGCATTTATTGTTACAAATAACCACGTGGTACAAGGGGCAACAGAGCTTGAGGTCACGTTATCAAATGGCAAGAAGATCAGTGCTGAGCTAATTGGTGCTGATATTTGGACCGATTTAGCAGTAGTGGAAGTAGACGCAAGTGAAATCACCAAAGTTGCCGAGTTTGGGAACTCGGATACGTTAAAAGCAGGTGAGCCGGTCATTGCAATTGGAAACCCTCTAGGCCTAACATTTTCAGGATCTGTGACACAAGGGATTATATCTGGGTTACAGAGAACCATCCCTGTCGATATAAATGAAGATGGTACACCTGATTGGCAATCGGAAGTTATTCAAACCGATGCAGCAATTAATCCTGGAAATAGCGGTGGTGCCCTTGTTAATATTGAAGGACAGCTTATTGGCATTAACAGCATGAAGATTGCTGAATCTGCTGTAGAGGGAATTGGACTTGCAATTCCCATTAATTCAGCGATTCCGATTATTGAGGACTTAGAGCAGCATGGTGAAGTGCAACGCCCATATATGGGGGTAGAGCTACAATCGGTAAGTGATATTCCAGGCTATTATCAGCAAGAAGCATTAAAGTTACCGAATGATGTAACGACAGGTGTAGCGATAAAAGATGTTTCACCAAACTCTCCAGCGCAAAAAGCTGGATTAAAAGAACTAGATGTTATTGTGGAACTAGATGGAGAAGAAATAGTCGATTTAATTGCTTTAAGAAAGCATTTATATACAGAAAAGAAAATCGGCGATAAGATGGATGTGAAATATTATCGAAACGGAAAGCTAGAAACAACAGAGCTTACGTTATCGGAAGATCAAATGTAATATGAAGAAGTAGAGCGAAGCATTTTTTAGTGCCGCTCTACTTTTTTTTTGTGTACGAATTTTTTAGACGGGGATACTATAGCTAAATAGAATGTACTCGATGAAAAAATTGTTTCAAAAAATAATGAAGTGCTTGTGGGTAAGGCTTTATAGGAAAAAGCAGAGGAATTTCGTTAGAGTGGTTGCAGTTTTTGGGTAGAATGATAAGATGGAGTGTGGATAACTAAAATTCAAATCAAGGAAAAATATTATCCACAATTATTTTTAGAAAAATGAAAATAGCAAGAGGCAAAAGGAGAAGAAAAAATGATTTATAGTTGTGCTGAACACGTTGATATAGCAATAGATTCCGTTGTAAATGAGTATGAAACATTTCCGATTTTGGAACAAATTTCAGAGGAAGAAAAGTTATCAACAACCTGTGAATATTGTAAAAATAACGCCATATATATGGTGGCGAACAAGTGATTCCATACTATATGTGGATTAAAAATGTGGATATGTGGATAAGTTCTGTGGATATCTTGTTTGTAAAGTGAGGAAAGCGTGTGAATATCTCAATTATTACAGTTGGAAAATTAAAAGAAAAATATTTAAAGCTTGGAATCGAAGAATATACAAAAAGGCTTTCAAGCTATTCTAAAATAGAAATCATCGAGGTGCCAGACGAAAAAGCACCCGAAATTTTAAGTGATGCAGAGATGCTTCAAGTGAAGAAAAAAGAAGGAGAACGAATCCTTACCAAAGTTCCAACTGATGCACATGTTATTGCACTAGCGATAGAGGGCAAGCAAAAATCTTCAGAGGAATTAGCAGATACAATCGATAAATTAGGTACATATGGGAAGAGTAAGGTTACTTTTATTATTGGTGGATCGTTGGGGCTTAGTGACGAGGTATTGAAGCGAGCGGATGATAAGTTGTCGTTTAGTAAGATGACATTTCCCCATCAGTTGATGCGGTTGATTTTGGTGGAGCAGGTTTATCGGGCGTTTCGGATTAATCGGGGGGAACCGTATCATAAATAGAGGCAAAAAAAGTTGTAAATAAGGTGGCATTTTGTCGTTTAGATCAGGATTTGAAGTCGAACTTTCCTCTGAATCAAGATACAGTATGTGGATGAGTGTAAAGGTCTTGGACAGATTAACTTCGGAAAAGTCAAAATCTAGTTCAATTTTATCCACAGTTCTAGAACGACCATTAGAATGCTTAATCGTTATGTTATTTAGTAAGAGCTGAAAGAGTTGCTTCTTTTTTTCTCGCGAAGACTGTTTGAAAATTCCTAAGAACTTTTCTAATAAATGACGAATAACATCTGGTGGAATTACCTTTGAGTCTGATGAACTTAGTTGAATGCTAAGTTCATTTTTCTTTTGCTCTAACCCCTTTTTTTCTATGGAAAGCTTTTGTAAACGTTCTTGTAAAATTGCAGTTGGGAAAAGATTCTGTTCAAATGCTTCCATGTACTTTTCTTGCATGGTATTAACTTTTATTAGCTGCTGTACAAACTTTTCTAATTCGTGCTGGTTGTGTATAGTCGATTGAACTGTTTTCTTATTTAGAGACTCAATTGTATTGATATAGAGTTTGGAATCGGCTAAGAAATCTTTTAAACGGTTAATTACAGATTCTTCTGCTTCATAAGCTCGAATTGAATTAGCTTTACAGGCAGAAGATCCTTTATTATGAAAATTACTACAGACGTAGTAACGGTGTTTATATTTTGACCCATCTTTTCGAACAGAAGTAGTAATTGAAGGTACCATTCCTTGGCCACAATCAGGACATCGAAGAATACTACTTAATAGAAAAGGTTCGTTTGATTGACGTTGCTTAAAGGATTTACTTTGTCTACGTGCTTGGATAACACTCCAAAGCTCGTTGGTAATAATGGGTTCGTGTTTTCCGTCTACAATAATTGGGTTTGGGTTTTTCCCTTTCCTCCGTCGTTTATCCCAATTTTCCACTTGTAACCATCTTATCTTTCCTATATAAACTAGATTGTCTAAAATTGTTGCTATACCGTTGATTGAAAAGTGTCTATCGTGCTTTGTCTTATAGCCGGCTTTGTTAAGAAAATTAGCTATTGCCTTTAAGCCTTTACCTTCTGAATACTTTTCGAAGATTAAAGTTACAATTGCTGCTTCTTTCTGGTTTATCAATAGTTCTTTCTCTACTGAATCATAGCCAAATACAAGACCTCCATTCCATGAACCTTCTTTTGCTCTTTGTGTCATTCCAAGCTTTACGTTTTCTGATAGGGCATTACGTTCCATTTCGGCGATAGAAGCCATAAGTTGAACGACTAAACGGCCTATGGGACTACCAGTGTCAAAGTTCTCTGAGTAAGAAATAAACTTCACGTCGTTTTCTTCAAATTGATCTAGTAAAATGAGGGTGTCTAACATATTACGGGAGAGGCGTGATATCTTCCAAACTAATACTGCTTGAAATTTCCCCTTATCTATATCAGCTACAAGTCTTTGCATTGCAGGGCGGCCTTTAATAGATTTTCCACTTATTCCTTCATCCACATATTCATTTGAAATCTCCCAACCATAAAGATTTGCGTATTGACGAAGGGTTTGAAGTTGAGCTGATATACTGTAACCTTCTGATGCTTGTTCTTCAGTACTTACACGTGCATAAATAGCAACTTTCTTTATCTCCATCTAATTACCTCCTTTGAATTAATCATACAATGGAAAATAAAAAAGGAGAAAGGACAGTTTGCCTTTTTCCTAATCTAATGATAAGTCATTTTGGTTGAAGTTATAAATTATGTCTTTTATTTTACGATCCTTGGTGCTATCACCTTTAAGAACATGAACTTCCTTAATGATATAATTTAACAGTAATTTTCTCTCTTCGTTAGGAAGTATTTCATAAAAATCACTAAATCTTTTGACACAAAAAGTAATAACATCCTTGGATGTATGACTTTCTTAAAATTTATCTGTTTTGTAAGTTCTTCTAAGACTATATTATTTTTATTTAATTCTTCTTGATGAGACAAAAGTTTACTTTTTAATAATTCCTTGTCTAAACAGGCTGTTGGATCATCCATTAAATCAATAACTGTATTCATCCTTTTTTTGCCAAGTTCTATTTGATTTTCTATTCTTTCTACCTCTTTATAAACTGGTTCAAGTTCAAAAGATAATAATGATTTAGTTGCAGATTCAATATAAGGTGAAAGGTCGAAGCCTTGTAAAAAGCTAAAGAGTTCATTTAAAACGAACTCTTCTGCATATTCTTTTTTTACAAGATTGGATGAACTGGTTGAAGCAACTAACACATAATGTTGAGATTGTTCATCATGTTGGAAATCAGCATTATAACTTGCATACAAGGCTTGTAAAGTAGAATCTTTATATATTTCTATTAATTTGGCAATATCTTTTGTTTTTAACGCTATTAGGAGTTCAGGCACAAATTTCATTACAATTCCATGATGTCTATGTTATTTTTACAATTTGAAATTCGATTCACAAGTTGGGATTGATGGTCCATTTTTTCATTAATAAATGTAACTTTTATTTTATTTCCTTTTTCAACATGTCTATCTAAGAAGTGATAGAATGAGTATTCATCTGAATAAGGTAAAACGACTTCTTTTCGATCTTTATTTTTAAATATATTGTTTTTCTGTGTAAAAAGCTTTGGATTAATTAGCATTTTTATTCACTCCCATTTTACATCGTTGAGTTGTTATAAACTTGGCGAAAGGGGAAATACTTATCTTCTATTTTACTACAACAGTTTGATAACCACAATTTGGATTAGGGGAAATTATCCAGTTATGCACAGAATTTCTAAATTGTTTATAATAGAAATATGTTTTCCACAAAATGAACATCTCTTTGTGTATAATAAAGAGTGAATGGAGAGAAAATATATTTCACCAAAAGGCGAATATATGGCTCTAAGCTCTGGAAGAGGTTAAGCTGGCAAGGCTATGACTGTGTTGTTACTCTAAGTACTTTTCAGTAATAGGGAAATAGTTTTAAAATGTTAAAAAATAGAATTTACTCATTTAGAATGCTATCTTCATGGGTGAAAGCATTTAAGTTCTTATTGGGGGAGTTAAAATGTACAAGCATATAATTTGGGATTTTGATGGTACGCTTTTTGATACGTACCCAGTGATGGCAAAAATATTTAAGGAAGTACTTAAAGAACATGAAGTAGAAGAGCCTTTAGAAGAAATCATGAAACAATTGAAGGTATCTGCATCATCTGCATTAAAATACTATGAAAAAAAGTATTTAATAGACAAAGAGTTTATAATAAAATATAAAAAACGAAAAAAAGAGGCGGAATTAGAATTATCTAAACCATTTGAAGGAATTGAAGATATTTGTAAATACATTCATTCGACTAATAGAAGAAATTATTTACTTACGCATCGAGGGGAATCTTCAATTAGATTATTGAAAAATTACGGTTTATATGGTTATTTTGCTGATTTTATTACATCTGTACAAGGTTTTGAGAGAAAACCAAGCCCGGATGGAATTAATTATCTTATAAATAAATATAATATAATTCACTCAGAAGCTATAATGATAGGAGATAGAGATTTAGATTTATTATCTGGGAAAAATGCAGGGATAAGTGCTTGTTATTTTACTGAAGGAAACGATAAAAATAATAATGCTGATTTCATAATTAATAACTTTCAGCAATTGTACTTTATTGTATAAATTTTTATAGACTGTGAAACACGGATCAATTAGAGAGAGCATGAATTTATTTAATTTAGGAATGATATTCTATTCTTCAATATCTTAGGCTAGGGCATTTATTTCTGTTTCTAACTTAGATAGATGCTCTTTCTATTGAAGAGGTATAAAGATATACATAATTTAGACTCAAGATATGGCTGCGAATAGAGCGTTTTTTATGGTTTACGAGTTTCTGTTGCTTTCAATTTTCAATAGCTTTTCCACCAGCCCTCAGTAATGTACCACTTTTACAAAACCTTACGGCTGACTTCTGAACAGACTTCTTTTTTGTTATCCTCAAGAATATTTGCAAGGACTTTAAGTACTTTAACACGTGAGTAACTATGAAAACCTTATTGCTTTTCTTTATTTAGGAGGGCTAGAACTTTATAATACTAAAGGGTCTATAGTCAAAAAAATACCTTATCTTATTTAAAACCAGCTTTTTCTATTTTGACCTTATTCAGTAGAGTATGCGATAGGCACGAAACAGAACCCACCTGATATCAGGTGGGTTTCAAGTGGTTAATACAAAAAAATCTTACTTTCTTACAAAATAAAAGTTGTTAAACTAATACTAGTTCGAGTAAAATTTCTAAAAAAATTTATTAGAAACATAATAACAAAAGGTTCTACAAACAAAGATTATGTCTGTAAGCGTCAAACTCTTCCCACATGTTTATATATAATAATCTTTGAGATAATCTTTTCAAATACTATAAATTTGAGGAGGTTTTTTCATGACTAAAAGCCGCAATCTAGCATTACGGAAAGAATGGGAAGAGAGAATTGCCGCCCACAAAGCAAGTGGTCAATCCCAGGCTAAATGGTGTGAGGCTAATGGTGTAAGTTATCATCAATTTGGATATTGGAAAAAAAGAATTAAAGATCAACATAAGGAGAAAGAGAATAATTCGTGGGTTTCAGTAATCATAGAAGAAACTAAACCAACACAATGCAGTTCTTTAATGATCAAGGTCGGCACTGTTTCTATCGAAGTAAATCCTGGCTTTGATCCTACACTTCTTACAAATGTCATAAAGGTATTGAAAGAGAATGTTGAATGAAGTTACTGTTGATCGCGTTTATCTCGCACGTGGAGTCACGGATATGAGAAAATCGATTGATGGATTAGCTGTACTTGTTCAAGAAGCCTTTGATCTAGATCCTTTTTCTCCTAATCTATTTGTATTTTGTAATAGAAAGCGAGATAAAATGAAAATTTTATATTGGGATAAAAATGGATTTTGGCTCTATTACCGTCGACTTGAAAAGGGACAATTCCAATGGCCATCAGATGACAATGGTTCTACTCCTTTAATAATAACTAGGCGACAACTAAATTGGTTACTAGATGGGTTATCCTTGGAACAAAAACATGCCCATCCTGTCGTAACTGCAAGAACCGTTATTTAAATAATGAAAAATCGAAAATTTGTCTATCTTGTTGTATAATAAATTCATGAAAAAGACAGCGAAATTATCTACCAAAACTCCTACAACTGAAGAACTTCTAAAACGCTTAGAAATGCTGGAAAAGCAAAATGCAGAATTAGAGGCGAAGCTCAAAGAAAAAAACGAATTAGAAGCCAAATTAAAATGGCTTGAAGAACAGCTTCGTCTTCTGCAACATAAAAGATTCGGCGTATCAAGCGAAAAAACTCTCCCTGGTCAATTGGAACTTTTTAATGAGATCGAAAAGGAATCAAATTCTGAGTTACCAGAACCTGTTTTAGAATCTATTTCCTTTCAGCGTCGTCGTAAAAAACGTGGTCAACGTGAAGCGATGTTAGAAAACCTGCCTGTGGAAACGATTGAATATCGTTTGCCAACTGAGGAACAGGTCTGTTCGTGTTGCGGTGGAGCATTACATGAAATGAGTACAGACATTCGACAAGAGCTAGTTTATATTCCTGCGGAATTGAAAGTGAAAAAACATGTTAAGTATGTTTATTCTTGTCGCCATTGTGAGCATGAGGAGATTCATACACCTATTAAAACAGCACCTACGCCCAAACCGGCTATACCGGGAAGCCTAGCATCTCCTTCTATCTTGGCACATATTATGACTCAAAAATATGTAGATGGTCTTCCTTTATATCGTCAAGAACAACAATTTAATAGGATGGGTATTAATCTGTCTCGTCAAACTTTTGCCAACTGGATGATTATTGGTACGGATCGGTGGTTAAGTGTACTATATAATCGGATGCATTCCCTTTTATTAAAGCTGGATTTATTGATGGCTGATGAAACTACTCTCCAAGTTCTACACGAACCTGGCAGACCAGCCACATCTAAATCTTATTTATGGTTATATCGCACAGGAAAAGAAGGACCACCCATTATTCTTTATGATTACCAGGAAACAAGGGCAGGAGAAAATCCGAAGAACTTCCTGAATGGTTTTAAAGGATACTTACAAGTTGATGGTTATGCCGGGTACCATAAGGTACCCGATGTAACACTGGTAGGCTGTTGGGGTCATGCCCGTAGAATGTACACGGATGCACTAAAATCCATGCCAGCAAATAGCACAAAACCAGTTACAGCAACAGAAGGTCTAAATTTCTGTAATCAACTTTTTGCGATTGAACGTAAATTAAAAGAACTTGATCCAAAAGATCGTTATGATGAACGTCTTAAGCAAAGTAAACCAGTACTAGACGCTTATTTGTCATGGCTTAAAATACAAGAACAAAAAGTTTTACCAAAGAGTGCACTTGGAAAAGCTATTGCATACAGTCTAAATCAATGGGATAAGTTAGTGGCCTATTTAGAGGATGGACGTTTGGAGATAGATAATAATCGAAGCGAACGCTCCATTAAACCAGTAATTATTGGAAGGAAAAATTGGTTATTCGCAAATACACCGCAGGGTGCACGAGCAAGTGCCATTATATACAGCATTGTGGAGACAGCCAAAGCAAATGGATTAAATCCATTTTACTACCTTCGCTATCTGTTTGAGCAGCTTCCCAATATTGATTTGACAGATGATAAAGCCTTAGATCAATTGCTTCCTTGGTCATCATCAACTCCTGTAAATTGTATAGTCTTTAATAAGTTATCTAAATAATACTATAGGCTCCCATCTTGATAAAGGTGGGAGTTATTTGACGCTTACTTACCTCTAGTCTCCGTTCTGCTCTCTTATAATGGAAAGACAATGCAATTAAATGATGTTCTTTTAGATACTGGATGTTTGTTCCACAACTATTTTCGATACTGATGAAGTAGAAGCAATTGGCCTAATTATTGACCGAGCTAATGGCAGACCAAGAAGGATGTATGGAGTTGGAGGAGAAAGTGAACTCTGCTATGAACAAATTGTATCTGATTTAATAATCAATCACCATTTGTTCGATGCCTTTCAATTACAGTTAGGAATAACCAAAGAAACCTATGGATTTAATGGCATTCTTGGAATAGATTTTATGATTGAATCTGGTGTGATAATAGATTTAAAGGAGATGATAGTGAAGTAAGCATTTTGTATCTCCGCTAGAGGATTCACTTGGAATCAATCCTCTTAACCCCTGAAGTGCTTGGATAATAGGGGCATGTACTCCTTCTGTCTAACACCGCTTCTCCCGCAGGAGTCTCATGCCTTCCACTTCAATCAACAAAATGCAAAAAAATCAACATTCAGCTTTAGCATAGCCTATTTGAAAAAGAACGAAGGCAGGGCTGCAGGAAAAAACCTATTAAGGGTATCTGAATAGGTTTTCTCTATTATTATTTTTGTGTGTCTGCATAGACTGCCATGGCATCGCGCATGAATGCCGCTAAGCCTTCAACGAATCCATCAATGCTTTTCGTGAATCGCTCGTCATTTACATACATTTGCTCTAAACCTTTGAAGGCCTCAAGGGAGTAGTTCCCCATTTTGTTTAAGAACTGATACCACTCATGAATCCCTTCTTGAGCCTTTTGGAATCAAGTGAAAGATGGCGAAGAGAGGCGAGGTTACGATAGATTTCGTTGAATTTTTCTTGATCGAAGGCAGTCATGTTTTTCGCTTTTTCATTTGCCTCATCGACTGCTTTATTACCTCATTGTTTTCTTGCTTCTTGTCGGTCAAATAATGGGCTATCAATAATTTCTTTGATTTTCTTAAAGGGAAGCCAAGTTCTTTAAAAAATAAGCCTGCAGGGGGTCTCAGGCTGTCTCGCTAATTCCCGTAGCGCAATGGAATGAATTAGTTTTTACACTTGAATATATTTAAAAATATAAATAATCAGTATATGAAAGTAACCTTTATTTAAGAGCTAAATTAGAGATTGTTTGTCTTTACAGATTAACTATTTAGCTTTGTCCCAGCCTTATATCATAACATTTCCTTCATGGAGAATTCCTTACTGATAATTAATAATCGCGGGGCTGGGATCCAATTTTAAGACCTCTTCGGGACTTAGCACAGGTTTGTCTTTGTTATAAAAGATTTTAAATCCACCGTATTGCACTGCTTCGTTGCGCACGAATTTGCGGTAGAGTGCCATTTTAGTATTAGAATCGCCCCAACCGTCATAGTTCAAGGCAACTTCTACATTTTCGGTTGGTTGGATGGCTTCTTTGTTCGTTAATGCTTCGTCCATAAATTGATGGACAAGGACAATTTTATCTGGTAAATCATTTTCTTTTACCATTTCTGTTAAGTACTGTACCGCTTCTTGCACTTCAGCTCCGTCTACTTGACCAAGATTGACACCTGGAGTTTGTCCTTCTTTTACATGAAATTCTGTATCAATAGCTAGGTGGACATGCGGGAGCCTCAGCCATTTTTCGAGTAATTTCACTTGATTTAGGACTGAATCTGTTCCGAGTTGGACATCCAGCATAAGTAGTGCGTCGTTTTCCTCCGCGAGTGTGGCATATTCGTCAATCTGCTCTGGTTGAGTTGGATGATAGTACTTCCCTTCAGTCCCAGGTTCACGCTGTGCTACGGTAGAAATAAGCTCAATCATTGGCACGGCAGGACGCGAAGGATCTGCATCTGAATATGCTTGTGTTTGCTCTTTTAATTTTGCCATTAATTCATCTGGTTCCATTTCTCCCAATATTCCCATGTTGGAAGAGTTTGGATGTCCATAATAGGCTATGAGTCGATGATTCTTTAATGGGCCATCGGATTGATCATCGGCCCCTTTTACTAATGTTTCTCCAAGTGGGACCATCCTAGTGCGATCCTCCCCGCGAGCTTCTTCACTCGGCATTTTCTCTATCTCCTCTTCAACTACCTTTTCGTTTAGGGGAGAAGCATTTTCTGATGGTTTCATCGGTTTGTAGGATGGAGGCGGATTCTCTTCTTCCGTTGCTTTCTTATCTTCCTTCACGTCAGCAGCATCCTCTTTTTGCACTTGTTCTTCATCATGTTGTTCACTCTCTTTACTAGTCGTAGTGTTTTCCGAACAAGCGACGAGGAAAAAAACAAGGAATACTCCTGAGAATAGCAAGGCTAGTTTTTTCATGTTGTTCACTTCCTTATGTATGGATTTCCTTCTGCCTATTATTCTAGGTGTATTCCCTATATGTAATAAAGTTAACAGGGAGTACCTAATATTTTCATAGTAATTTGAGAGTTTGGTTAATAGATGCTCACTGTTCTCCAAGGCGTAACCTGTTTGTTTGCGAATTCTCTAACCTAAAATGACTTTCTCCACACCAAAGCTCATTCTAGAAACAAACTAAAATTGCAAAATAGTAATATAGAAATGGGAATTCTAACACCTAATCAAGAAATTATTTTAGCACTCTCAAAAGCAATACGAGACTTTAAGAAGATGGAAAAAGTTTAGAAATTATATCCTAGTAAGTTGACTATATTTATACCAACCAAACGTGGTATATTAGTTTTACCACAAATAGAATGGGACCAAATCATAATTAAAAGAAACTATGTCATAATAATATAATAATCAAAAACCCTTGGAGGCAAATATGCTATCATTTGAAGAAAAGCTAAAAATCATAGAGTCGTTCCCTCAATTGGAACGAAAGAATGTTTCATTAAAACGTGTTAATTTTCATTTTGAGGAGAGTGGAAGCGACAAAAAGAATGTAGTGTATCACTTACATCCGAATGGAAATGGATTTGTTTATGCGGATAAGCTAGATGAGTATGATACAGATGATAGAGGTCTGGTGAATATTCGAGATTTTTCAAAGG
Source organism: Niallia sp. FSL W8-1348 (assembly GCF_038006745.1). NCBI lineage: Bacteria > Bacillati > Bacillota > Bacilli > Caryophanales > Bacillaceae > Niallia > Niallia sp. FSL W8-1348. Next base: position 2,396,739 of record NZ_JBBOVV010000001.1, read on the forward strand.
AAGAACTAAGAGATATTATTGAAAAATCTATTCAATCATTAACACCTAATGCACTAGAAGAAGAGACGCTGGATGAAGAAGCGGCGGAAGAAGAAAAATGGCTTGATGCTGACAAAAATACGCTCCTCCTTCTACAAGAAGAAGGTTTTTGGAATATATATGCTGGCGATAATCTAGAAAATAGTTTTTCAAGCTATGAAGAAGCTTGTGACTACCTAAAAGAAGAGGGCTTTAACAAAATTTAAAATGAGAATATGTAAAAAAGGTAGCCATACTCCTAATTATGAGTATGGCCTTTTGAGATTTTATAAAAAATAGAATCACTCAAGACTTATCTAAGAAAAAAGGAGAGAAGGAACTTGAGCCAAAATAATTTAGTGTTATATACATTCAATTATGCGGAAGAAGAAGAGCAGTTATGTAAATTGGAGGTTCGTTCCCTATTTCGTGCTAACTTACATGCCTTTGTATTAGAGAGCAGCATAAATATAGACCCAAGTAGGAGTCCCTTTATAAAAGAGAAAATAGAAGTTCTCCTTATATGCGATACTTTAGAAGATTTATTACAAGAGGTTCAGGTAATGCCTTCATTGAGTAATACTTTTAAGGTAATCGGCATTAATTATCGAGATAGCGATCAGCGAGATCAGATGGAATTTGAAGAAAGAAAAGCGATTGCTAGACAAGTTGGAACCTTGATTCCAGGTGTAGCGAATCTTCATCATCCTGAGGTAGTATTCGCCATTACCAAGTTAAAAGGAAAATGGTATTTCGGATTCTATTCGGAGAATCAAGGCATTTGGCATATTCATCAACAAAAGCCTCATAACTATTCAACGGCATTAACTACTCGAGTGGCCCGAGCACTAGTCAATATTGCGGTTCCAGAATTAGCAGGCGTTACGGTAATTGATCCTTGCTGTGGCATCGGGACAGTATTGGTAGAGGCTTTATCAATGGGAATTAATATAACAGGTAGTGACTACAATCCTTTAGTAATGAAGGGGATTCGGAATAATCTCGCTCATTTTGGCCTTTCTGGACCAGTACTTTTAAGAGATATCAGAGACATAACGGAAATGTATGATGTGGCCATTATAGACATGCCTTATAACCTTTGCTCAGTCGTTTCGGATAAGGAAAAATTAGAAATGCTCCAATGTGCACGTCGCTTTACTAAAAAAATGGTTGTCGTGACGACAGAAGATATAGATGGAATACTTAATGAAGTGGGGTTTGAAATAGTAGATCGGTGTGAAGTTAAAAAGGGTAAGTTTATACGCCAAATAATCGTTTGTTGTTAATGCATGTGAGTGAATGGTAGAAATTTTCCGCTTAGAAGGGGGAGAATTCTATTAAGAGATAAAGCGCAGAATAAAATGCCCCTTTTACAAAAATACCAGCCATTCGTAAGTTAGAAAGCAGGGAAAAAGGAATTAGCGATTTCAATCTCCATAGATTTTTTGTTAAAATACTTGTGAAAAGAATAGTTATATGATAATTTTGTGCCCAGGAGGATCTATTCATGGCAACAATTAACGAAATAGCTGAAAGGGCAAGTGTTTCACGCACAACCGTTTCAAGGGTTATAAATAATTCTGGTTATGTAAGTGAGGATGCAAAAAGAAGAGTATTAAAGGCAATTGAAGAGACTGGATATATCCCTAGTGAGTATGCGAAATCTTTACGGACGAAAAAGACAAAAGTTATCGGTGTCATTCTTCCTAAAATTAGCACGGAAACATCGAGTCGTCTTGTAAAGGGATTGGATGAAGTGTTTGCAAAAGAGGGTTATCAAATTCTTTTAACCAACACAAATCTGAATCCTGAAAAGGAAATCGAGTATTTAAGGCTATTGAAAAGCAGACATGTTGATGGAATAATCTTATCTGCGACTATTATCAACCAGCCATTAGTAGAGGAAATTAGTCAGTTGAATATCCCATTTGTGACAGTGGGGCAACAAATCTCGGGAATTTCTAATGTGCTTTTTGATGATTATCAAGCTTCCAAAGAGTTGGTTTATTTAATGATAAAAAAAGGGTATAATCAAATTGCTTTTATTGGCGTAGACGAAGAGGACCGTTCCGTGGGCTACTTAAGGAAAGCTGGTTACTTGGATGCAATGAAAGAAAATAATTTACCTATAGAGGATAGCTGGGTTCAAAAAGGAATATTTGATGTGGATTCTGGTTATCATTGTATGAGCCGAATCATGAAATTGTCTAAGCAAATGCCTGTTGCAGTTCTTGCTGTAACAGATCGGCTTGCAATTGGAGCTATGCAATATATTAAAGATGCAGGACTATCTATTCCAGATGAAATGGCAGTAGCAGGAATGGGAGCGTCAGAGCTATCTCGGTTTATTTCTCCTGCTTTAACTACGATTGATTTTTCAATAGAGGAGGTAGGGAGCGAAGCAGCAGGTCTGTTATTAGAACAAATTAATGACGGAAATACCCAGGGAAAAAACAGGAAAATAAAATATAGACTTATTGAACGTTCCAGTATATAATTACAGTGTAATCGATTTCATATAAGCTTTTTGATTACACTTTATTTTTATAATATGTGTAATCGATTCCACACAGTTGAACTTTCGAAAAAAATATCTTTTTTACGCTTTGTGTAATCGATTCCAGAAAAACTGATTTTTGAATTAATTATTTTTTTAGCAAATGTGTAATCGATTCCACACACAAAAAAAATAGGGGTGATTAAAATGACAGAAAATCGCAAAATCGCACAAGATGTGATTGAGGCTGTTGGTGGCAAGGATAATATTCAATCGGTAGCACATTGTGCAACAAGACTAAGACTCATGGTCATTGATAAAGAAAAAATCAATCAGGAACAGGTAGAACAAATCAGCAAAGTAAAAGGAGCGTTCTATAATTCTGGTCAATATCAGATTATTTTTGGCACAGGAACAGTAAATAAAATATACGAAGAGGTAATTAACTTAGGGCTTCATACAAAGTCTGCCTCGGATCAGAAAAAGGAAGCAGTAAAAAGCGGAACGAAATTTCAAAGAGCTATCCGTACATTCGGAGACGTGTTCGTACCAATTATTCCCGTTTTAGTTGCAACAGGATTGTTTATGGGTATCCGTGGCTTGGTAATGCAAGATCAAATATTAGCGCTCTTTGGAATGAAGCCGGAAGATATATCAGAAAACTTCTTGCTATTTACACAGATATTAACCGATACAGCGTTTATTTTCCTGCCAGCACTTGTTGCCTGGTCCACGTTTAGAGTATTTGGAGGAACTCCAATTATAGGGTTGATTCTTGGTCTTATGCTTGTATCACCTTCTTTGCCAAATGCTTATGATGTTGCAGGCGGCAGTGTGGAAGCACTTCGCTTCTTCGACTTTATTCCAGTAGTTGGTTATCAAGGTTCTGTGATTCCAGCATTTATCGCCGGTATTATTGGGGCCAAGCTTGAAAGGGCGATTAGAAAACGTGTTCCTGAAACATTGGATTTAATTGTTACACCATTTTTGACGCTGCTTGTGATGATAGCACTTGGACTATTAGTGATTGGACCAGTATTCCATACAGTCGAACAAGGAATCTTAGATGTAGCGACAAATGTCCTTTCATGGCCGTTTGGTTTGGCGGGACTATTAATTGGCGGATTGAACCAGTTGATTGTAATCACTGGTGTTCACCATGTATTCAATATGTTAGAAATTCAACTGCTTGCTGAATTCAAAAATAATCCTTACAACGCTATTGTAACGTGTTCGGTTGCTGCACAGGGGGGAGCGGCTTTGGCAGTTGGATTAAAGACAAAATCTGCAAAATTAAAAGCTCTAGCTCTACCATCATCATTTTCGGCATTTTTAGGAATTACCGAGCCAGCTATCTTTGGAGTAAATCTTCGTTATGGAAAACCGTTTATTATGGCACTAATCGGTGGTGCAGCAGGTGGATTTTTAGCTTCTATTCTTGGTCTAAAGGCAACTGGAATGGCAATTACCGTAATTCCTGGCTTACTGCTTTATTTAAATGGACAGATTTTACAATATATTTTAGTGAACGCCGTTGCAATTGCTGTTGCTTTTGTACTGACTTGGATGTTCGGCTACTCAGATAAAGAGCAGGAGAATTAGGCTGAAATGAAGTATTTTTTCTTAAGAAGGAGGTTCTGAAATGACAGAAATCCTTATACAAAAAGCTTATAACGAAGTAAAAAAATATAGGAATAAAGTAATAAATGACCCTTATCGATTACGCTATCATCTAATGCCGCCTGTTGGCTTACTGAATGATCCGAATGGATTAATCCAATTTAAAGGGATATATCATGTCTTTTACCAATGGAATCCATTTGAAACGACCCATGGTGCTAAATTTTGGGGGCACTATACTTCGGAAGATATGGTTCATTGGCGGGAGGAGCCTATTGCCTTGGCTCCAAGTGAATGGTATGACAGAAACGGCTGTTATTCTGGAAGTGCAGTAGAGGCGGATGGAAAACTGTACCTCTTTTATACGGGTAATGTGAAGCAAGAAGATGGGACTCGGGAAACGTATCAATGCCTTGCAGTTTCTGAAAATGGGATTGATTTTGAAAAGCTTGGTCCTGTATTAAGGCTTCCTGAACATTACACATCTCATTTTCGTGATCCGAAGGTTTGGAAAAAAGATGACCACTGGTATATGGCTGTTGGTGCACAAACCTTGGAGGAAAAGGGGGCAGTTGCACTATTCCACTCTAAAGATTTGTACAATTGGGAGGAAGCGGGGCGAATTGCTGGATCAGGAATGGATGGATGGAAGGACTTTGGATATATGTGGGAATGTCCGGATCTTATTCATTTAAATGGTAAAGATGTTTTATTAGTTTCACCTCAGGGGCTCGAGCCCGAAGGTGATTTCTATCATAATTTGTTCCAATCTGGATATTTAATAGGGGAATTAGATTATAAGAGGATGAAGTTTCAGCATGGGACATTTACCGAACTGGACCGTGGCTTTGACTTCTATGCACCGCAGACATTTACGGATAAGTCAGGGAGAACCATTCTTTACGGTTGGATGGGAATCACTGATGAGTTGGAAGCACATCAGCCAACGATTGTTAATCGCTGGGTTCATGCTCTAACAATCCCAAGAGAATTAGAACTTCACGATGGAAAAATTTTTCAAAGGCCAGTGAAAGAATTGGAAAAGTTGCGAAAAAACCAAGTAGTCGTGGAAACTAACAAATTTGAAGGGATTTCAGCGGAATTTATTATAGACTTTGTAAAAACTGCTCCATTCAGGATTTCATTTCGGAATGAAGCGTACTTAAGTTTTGACGCAGAAAGACTTACCTTAAAAAGAAGAAATTTAATGACAGATGATCTAGAATCAAGAACTTGCAAAATAGCTTCTGTTTCTAAGTTGCAAATTTTTATGGATCATTCCTCCTTGGAGATTTTTATCAATGATGGTGAAGAGGTATTCACTGCTCGATATTTTCCAAATCCAAATGATGCTATGATTAGTATGGAAGGGGAAGCAGAATTTAAACTAATCAAGTGGAGTCTTGGGGATGATGGGGAATGATCTGCAAAGACTGAACCTCAACTGTTTTGCATATAGCATAAGTAAATGAAGTTTTCAGCTAAACGCCTCTCCTTAAGGTTGGAGAGGCGTTTAGCATAATAAGGTTTTTAACGGATTGACAAATGTAAGAATTTTATTAAACTATAAATAGTTCTATCCTCAAAATCTCTCTAGATTTTCTTTGTATATTTGCTACTCCGCCTCTTACTTTCTATAATTTAAGCCATATTAAACCTCTTTTTTTCTCTGTCACTAACATCATCGATCTTAAAATCTGTCCGAAGTTCAAATGATAAATAGTAGTATTGAATATGTATGGATAGGAGGAGGAATCCTATGGGATTTGAAAAAGAATATCATGCCTTTTTGAATGCTCACTTGCAGGCAAGAACTGGTGAACAGTTGCGGCGCTTACAAGAAGGCCACAATCAGGCTGAAATGTTGTTTTTGAGGCAAGTGTGGTGGCCAATATTTTTTCACTTTAAGCACCTTCACCCAGAATATGAAGTCGATGATTTCAAGGATGGCAAAAGGTATTTGGATTTTGCTTATATTCGTCCTGGTATCCGGATATGTATTGAAATCGACGGGTATGGTCCTCACCTAAAGAACATAAGTAGATGGCAATTTTCCGACAACCTGGAACGTCAAAATCAATTGGTGATTGATGGATGGACTGTTATCCGATTTTCTTATGACCAAGTGAAAGAGAAGCCTCGTCGATGCCAGCAGATTGTTCAGCAAGTGATTGGCCAATGGCTGGGTGAAGAATTAGACCAGATATCTTTGTCCATTGTCGAAAAGGAAGTACTGCGATTAGTGATACGGAAAGGAGAACCCATATCTCCTAAAGAAGTCGAGAAGTATTTGAATTTAAGTGATAAGACGGTGAAAAAAATACTTTCTCGACTAGTCGAAAAAAAGATGCTGATTCCTGCCTCTGGGATCAAGAGGGTTCGCTCTTATCGGTTGGGAGATCTGGTTAAACGCCCAATTTGATAAATAGACGGAAAAATTCCGCTTAATTAGAAAAAGAATAAAAAAATAGCTTAAATAGACGGAGAGATTCCGCCTATCGACTCGAAAAACATGAAAATGGGGAATTTTGCTTTACATAATCGGAAAACTTACCCTTAATTACCCCTGAAACTAGCTCCACTCTGCATCTAACAGAAAAAACTCCGCTTATTTTACTTTCTCTAGTTACTTAAGGTTCAGAATTTTTATCGAAAAGGAAGTTAGATGGGCGTGTATCCTTCTTTTGGTTAAGTAAAAAATCCAAGAAATCCTTATTTAGATGCGTTATGGAGAGCAATATCATAAATAGGTATTTTCTTATGGAAGTCTGCCTTCATTTATTTAAATAACGATCTTTCTAAATGTTTCCTTGGAGAATAGGGGATTATGTAACTTACAAATAACCACAGCATATTTTTATTGTTACACCATTTTTTCTCAATCTCCCAAATCGTCAGTAGTTCGAATCGTATAAGAAATGACGGACATTCAAATCCCAACCTGACTAGTCCTTAAACAATTCTTCAATCAATCATACAGTCCAGACTGAACCATCCTGTTAGCCATTTCCATTAGCTTTCAGCCCATGGTTGGCGAACAGTCTTAACAATTTTCCTTAGATAGTATGGCCTTTTCCATCATTAGCCCCAGGTATTGATCTTCAGCAAGGCTATAAAAGTTCGGACCGCCTGCTATATATTCTGCCATTTTCTTTAAGCAAGAAGCGATGGCAATTTCATCATCATAGAGCCTTGCAGGAATAAAAGGATTTCGATAAACCCAGCGTTCGCGGCCATAATTCCTTCCAGGTAATAGCCTTCTTGATTTTCCTCTTCTCCTTTATTAATCCGCTTTAAATCCAAGAAAGCAGGCGTTGAATAGTCGCTCAACACTGCCAATCGATTATCGAATATTTCCCCGCGGTTTCCGCGCACAGATAAATGATTCGAACGAATCCACGAACGATGTTGATCTTTTGTAAAATCATAGATTCCTAGCTTTCCATCAAATTCAAGCGACACCAAGTCGCGTTCAGCTAAAATGATTTTTTCTTCTTTGGGAGGGCCACTCCGATCTGGACCAGCTACAAGGGAGGATTCGAATCTCATTCCTCTAATAGTTGCATTCTCAAAACCAAATCCGAGCATTTTTCTCATTAAGCTTATGCCATGATAAAAATGGGAAATAGAAACGGAAGCTTGCGTAACATTTCCTAATCTTTCAGAATCAATAAGGGATAGTCATGCTTGCTGTATAGGATGTAAATAATATTGTTCTGCAACCTGTACTTTAGCACCTCTACAAGTAAGTTTTTCATGAAGGGTTACTAACTCCTTTATTGATGGAGCGGGAGGAGTTTCTGCTAATACCGGGATACCAAGCTCTCCTAATTGAAGCATATAGTCAGGGATTGCTGATCCACTTACGGATACTACTATGAAGTCAGGATTCTCATTTTCCAAGAGTTGAGACAAATTACTGTAAGTAGTGACATTCCATTTTTGTTCTAAAAACTTTCTCTTCTCTTCATTCCTTACAACCATCCCGCTTACACGAAATTTCTTAGGAAGAGCTTGAGCAATTCTTGCATATTTCCATCCAAATGAAGTGACATTTGAAAATAATGTTATGTCTACTTATAACATTTTAGAGGCAACTGGGAATTTAGGGATTAAAAAGTTATGGTCACAGTGACTTCTCGAAATTTGTCGAAATTGATAGAGAGTGTAACTACGTGAATTTGCTAAACTGAAATAGCAACTGAATCTAAAAGGGCTATTCGAAAAATAGTTTTTTAGCTAAAATTAGAGAAAAGAAAAACCAAAAAACGCTGTAAATTCAACATTTTGTTGTTTTTAGTTTGGGTAAAACCGTTTCTAAAATAGGTTTTTTTATAGTCACTTTATTTATTAAGCAATATTCGAAGAGTTGTACGTTATGAACTGTGTAACATCTATATGAAACAAGATTTTTTGGGGCGTCACTGTGACTGAGAAATCATCTTTTGTACTACTGATTTACTACCAACAGGTTCCCTTCATAAAGAATGGACACCTTTTTTAATATATCTTAGCTAAATCAGGGATAAACAATATTGTAAATTGAATTTTTTTTTAATAAGCTAGAATTAAACGATACATGGAAAGAGGGTTAATCGAGATGGAGAAACAGATTAAGGAACTTACTCTGTTATTGTTATACTTAACATCATGGAAAGAAAAGGATTTTCCAGAAGAAATGAGGAGAAGTTGGAAGGGATATCCATTTGACGTCCTGAATGAATTTTACGACAAAGATTTGCTTAGAGGGAGTATCAAATCTAAGTCAGTATATTTAACTGAGTCTGGAATCAAAGAGTCTGAAGCGTTAGTAAAAAAATACCTAGGGAATGTGTAATAAAGTAATGGAACATTGAGTGTATGATAAAGCATTATATAATCGAAAAAGTACATAATTTGAAAATGAAGATCCAATAGGGTAGTAATGGACAATTATGGATTGGGCGGGACTGGAAATGAACATTAATCATTTTGAGAACGATATAAATAAAACGATCGTAGACAGAGGATATAGCTATTATATTGAAGGATATATTTTAGAAGTCTATGAAAAAGCCGATAATGAATATATTTTTCTTATTGAAGGAAGCGATGACTACGAAGTGGTAGTGCAGCTTGGGGATGACGGAGAAATTTTATATTCTGAATGTGATTGTCCCTATGATTTTGGGCCAGTATGTAAACACGAAGTTGCAGCCTATTTTCAACTATTTGAAATGGTCAATCATGTAACCACAACTAAAAATGATACGAATATGACCAACAAACGAACGACAATTCATGAGGTTTTAAGTAATCTCTCAAAAGAAGAATTGATCCATATTATTATCAATTGCGCAAATCATGATGCTACCTTTGAAAAAAGTCTCATCGTTAAGTATTCAAATGGCTATCCTCAACAGGAGCTTGCAATATGTCAGGAGCTAATTCATTCAATTGTGAGGAAGTACACAGGCAGAGAAGGTTTTATCAAGTATCGAGATACGGGCGCTTTTGTAAGAGAGATGGAAGATGTAATAGATAAAGCAAGAAATACTGAAAATGTGCTAGTGGCATTGGATATCACACTATTATTGCTCGAGGAAGCAATCGCTGCATTTCAATATGCGGATGATTCCAGTGGGGATATTGGTTATCTTGTCAGGGAAACACTAGAATTATTAGCGGAAATGGTAACTAGCCGGGTTGGATTAGATCATCAAAGTGCAGAAATATTTGAGAAACTACTAGCCCAAACCGATAATGAAGTTTTTGAGGGATGGTTAGATTACAAGATTGATTTATTAACCATTTGTTTTGGATTTGCCGATGATGAAAGGCATAGGGAGCAACTTAAAAATAAAATAGAGTCCATGATTGATAATAAATCAAGGGAGAGGTATACGTACTATAATAATGAAAGTATGCTCCAGCTATTATTTCAGCTCATTGTGCAATATGGTTCACAAGATGAAGCAGATCAATTTATTCACGAGCATCTTCAGTTTTCGTCCTTCAGAGAGCAATTATTGAATAAATACCTTCAAGAGAAAAACTACCATAAAGTTATTGAAGTGGCTAAAGAAGGAGAAACGCAGGATCAACAATACCCAGGATTACTATCTAAATGGAAAAAATTTCGCTACGCAGCATATACATTCCTTGCATTAAAAGAAGAACAGCAAGTGTTAGCCAAGGAACTTTTGCTTGCTGGTGACTTTGAATATTATAGGGACTTAAAAGAATTAGCCAAAGAAAATCAAGATGTATCCTCATTCTATAGGAGTATAAAAAATGAACTGAAAACGGAGAAAGGCTGGCATACGAATCGTATATTTCTTAAATTGATAGAGGAAGAAAATGATCTTGAAGAAATGTTGGATTTTGTTGAAAATAATCCTAGCTATATAGAAGATTATGCTGAGAAGCTAGTCAAAGTGTTTAAAGAAGAAGTCATTGAAATATACAAGAAATATATACATTCGATTGCAAGCATTTCTTCCAATCGAAGAGCCTATCAAGGTGTATGTCACAAAATAACGAGATATAAAAAGATTGCAGGTAAGCCACAACAAGTGGAGTTGATAAACGAACTAATAGGATTATATAAGAAAAGGCCAGCCTTTATAGATGAATTGGGGAAAATTAAATCACTTTAGTGCTAAGTACTCCATGGAAAATTTTGCTATTATGATATGTAATTTATATAATGATTTCCGCTGAGGAATTAATTACAATTTATTTCCCTGAACACTCATTATAATTACAGCTTTAGCTAATTTGCTAAGAAAAATAGCGTATAATAAGACCTTACGGAAATAATAAAAGAATAATTTAAAATAAAAAGAGGCTTAATGATGAGTGCAAAGAATTTTCATGATTTTAATTTAAGTAATCAAATAGTAAAAGCTCTAGATAGTTTAGAATATAGAACACCAACAGAGGTTCAGAATAAAGTAATCCCTCTTGTACTAGAAAAAATCGATCTTGTTGTGAAATCACAAACTGGAAGTGGCAAGACGGCTTCCTATGGGATTCCTATTTGTGAATTAGTGGAATGGGAAGAGAATAAACCTCAAGCGTTAATTTTGACACCAACAAGGGAACTTGCTGTTCAAGTTAAAGAAGATTTTATAGATATAGGAAGATTTAAACGAATTAAAGCAGCAGCTGTATATGGAAAACAGCCGTTTGCTATCCAAAAAACAGAATTAAAACAAAAGACGCATGTAGTGGTCGGTACACCAGGTCGCGTATTGGATCATATCGAGAGAGGGACATTGTCCTTAGACAGAATTAGCTATCTTGTAATTGATGAAGCGGACGAAATGTTAAACATGGGATTTATTGAACAGGTAGAAGCTATCATCAATGCATTACCACAAAATCGAGTAACCATGTTATTTTCAGCTACTTTACCTGAGGCGGTTAAAGAACTGTCACAGCGCTATATGAAGACACCCATTGATATTGAAATCAAGGCGACTGGATTGACTACAGATAAAATTGAACACTCGCTTATAAAAGTAGAAGAGAAGGATAAGTTCTCTCTTCTTCAAGATGTAACGATTGTAGAAAATCCTGATAGTTGTATTATCTTTTGTCGTACAAAAGATAGAGTAGATACCTTGAGTGATCAATTAACAGATTTAGGATATAACTGTGATCAAATCCATGGTGGTATGGTACAGGAAGATAGACTTGAAGTCATGAATGATTTTAAAAGGGGAGAGTTCCACTATTTAATTGCGACAGACGTGGCAGCTAGAGGGATTGATATTGATAATATCACCCATGTGATCAATTATGATCTTCCTTTAGAAAAGGAGAGCTATGTTCATCGCACAGGAAGAACAGGGCGGGCAGGTAAAAAAGGGAAAGCCATCACATTTGTGACACCATTTGAAGATAGGTTTTTACAGGAGATAGAAGAATATATAGGTTTTGAAATTCCAATGATAGATGCTCCTGCAAAAGAAGAAGTTGCCAATAGGCAAGCTGACTTTGAAGCAAAAAAGAATGAAGAACCAACTATTAAAAAGGCAAAAAATGAAAAATTGAACAAGCAAATTATGAAATTATACTTTAATGGCGGCAAGAAAAAGAAGCTTCGAGCAGTCGACTTTGTTGGAACGATCGCTAAAATAGAAGGTGTAACAGCAGAGGATATTGGGATTATTACCATAATGGATACTTTTTCTTATGTAGAGATTTTAAATGATAAAGGGCGTTTAGTATTGGAAAGAATGAAGAAAACGCCAATCAAAGGTAAATCATTGAAGGTATATGAGGCTAAGAAGGACTAAAAATCATAATCAGTTGATTTTTATAATAATACAGAGAGTAGTACAAATTTGCTGAAAAGAAGCGTTTTGTGATAAAGATTTTTCCTTATTAAAACCAAATAAAATACAATTTACAAAGGTAATGGTGATAAAAACAAGTTGACGAATCTCGACAAAATACGGTACTATTAAAAATAATTGAATAAGACCTCACTTTTAACAGTGAGGTAGAGGCGCGATATTTAACAGTCTTTAGCGGAGTTTGAGAAGCTATGATGCTAAGGAGAAGGAAATGTCGCCGAAGTGTGTAATATTTCTCCGTATTACATGCTGGGTCTGTAGTTAAGAGCTGCAGGACTGTCTCAATAAACCCCTTGTTTATTGAGTTGTGCTATCTCATTTGGGATAAAAGAGAGGACTTTAGGGCTATTACATATACTACGACCTGAGTTGATCTCAGGTCGTTTTTTTTGTTTTAGTAGATTAATAGGAGGAGAGACATCATGAAAAACAAGTTTACATTATTTATGGTTTTAATGGTAGGAGCTATGCTTTTATTGGCAGGATGTGGGACGAACAGTGATTCAGCTTCTGGATCATCAAATGATAATACATTTAAAGTAGGACTGGAAGCGGGTTATGCTCCATTTAACTGGACACAAAACAATGATTCTAATGGAGCTGTGAAAATCAATGGCTCTTCAGAATATGCTGGCGGATATGATGTGGAAATTGCGAAAAAAGTGGCTGAAGGTTTAGGAAAAGAATTAGTGATTGTTAAAACAGAATGGGATGGATTAGTACCAGCATTAGTTTCTGGGAAAATTGATGCGATTATCGCAGGGATGTCACCAACTGCAGAACGTAAAGAAACAATTGACTTTTCAGATAGCTATTATAAATCAAATTTAGTAATGGTTGTGAAAAAAGGAAGTAAGTATGAAAATGCTGCTTCTATCCAAGATTTCAAAGGTGCTAAAGTTACAGCACAGCTGAATACCTTTCACTATTCTGTAATTGATCAAATTGAAGGTGTAGAAAAAAAGACGGCTATGGATAACTTCCCAGCAATGAGGGTAGCGCTTGAGTCAGGAGTTATTGATGGATATGTTTCAGAACGTCCTGAAGGAGTTAGTGCCTCAACTGCAAATGACAAGTTTGCAATGGTTGAATTTAGTGATGGATTTGAAACATCGGAAGAAGATACATCTATCGCAGTTGGCCTTCAAAAGGGCAGTGATTTAACAGAGAAGATTAATAAAATTTTAGCAGATATCAAAGAAGAAGAACGTGCAAGCATAATGGATAATGCTATAAAAAATCAACCAGCAGCAGAATAAAAAGGATAAAGAGGCTGGGAAATAAGTATTCCAGTCATAGATAAACCCGAACAACTATCAAATAATCCTAAATGATTGTTCGGGTTTTATTAGTTTTATAAAAGGCTGTTTCAGTACAGTTAGTGTTAATATCCGCAGCCTGAATACACTTCGCTTTCCATGGGGCGAGCGCCGAGCCGCTTCGGCCTATGGCCTGCAGGGTCTCGGACTTTCTCGCAGCTCCCATAGGAGTCTACGTGTATTCAGGCTGCTCCATATTTCCTACTAATTCATTTTTTCTAAAAAAACAATATTTTTTAGGGAATTGCCTTTAAAAACAGAGTGGAATGGAGCGGAAGACACTCGACTCCTGCGGGAAGTAGAGCAAAACCTAAGACCCCACAGGCTTTAGCCGAGGAGGCTTAGGTTGCTCCCCGCGGAAAGCGAGTTTCTGTAGCGCAATGGAACGAATTAGTTTTTACACTTGACTATATTTAAAAACATAAATAACCATTGTATAAAAGGAACCTTTATTTAAGTGATAAATTAGAGATTGTTCGTCTTTACAGATTGGCTATCTAGTTTTGTCCCAGCCTCTTTATACAGTAAAGTAAGTGAGGAGAAAAGATGAGTCTTGAATGGATCATTAAAATAATTTCAGAGAATTGGCCTATGTTCCTTCGTGGTGCTGGTTTAACCCTTTTGATTGCCTTGATAGGGACGATTATTGGGGCAGCTATCGGATTGGTAGCAGGTGTAATTCGCACGATCCCTACACCAGAACGAGGTGCAAAAAAAGTCATTTTAAAACTGGTCAATATCATACTGTCTATCTATATTGAATTCTTCCGTGGAACACCGATGATTGTCCAAGCGATGGTTATTTATTATGGTTCTGCGCTAGCATTTGGTATAAATATGAATGTTCTTACTGCGGCGATTATTGTCGTATCGATTAATACAGGAGCTTATATGGCAGAAATTGTTCGAGGCGGAATTATTTCCGTTGATAAAGGGCAGTTTGAAGCAGCGCATGCAATTGGGATGAATCATGTTCAAGCAATGTGGAATGTTGTTTTGCCACAGGTTATTCGAAATATCCTGCCTGCAACTGGCAATCAGTTTGTTATTAATATTAAAGATACGTCCGTACTGAATGTTATTTCAGTGACAGAATTATATTTCGTGACAAAATCGATTTCAGGAAATAACTTTAGATATTTTGAATCTTTCTTTGTAGCTTGTCTCATTTATTTTGTGATGACCTTTATTGTAACGAGAATATTGCTATATATGGAGAAGAAATTAGATGGATCTGATAGCTATACGGTGATCGGAAGAGATGACCAATTAAGAGGCAAATTTAAATAATGGAAGAAGGTGAAAAACAGATGGAAAAAATTATTGATATTCAGCATCTTAATAAATCCTATGGAACACATGAAGTACTTAGAGACATTAATTTTTCTGTAACGAAAGGAGAAGTAGTTTCCATTATCGGTTCGTCTGGATCTGGTAAATCGACGCTACTTCGTTGTATTAATCTTTTAGAAAAACCAAGTGGCGGGCAAATACTCTATCATGGAGAAAATATATTGGATGATAAACATGATGTTGCGTCCTATCGAAAACACTTAGGGATGGTGTTCCAGCAGTTTAACCTATTTAACAATCATAATGTTCTCAATAATTGTGTAGTAGGACAAATAAAGGTCCTAAAGAGATCCAAAGAAGAGGCCGAGAAAGTAGCGATGCATTACTTAAACGTTGTTGGTATGGATAAGTATATTAATGCACAGCCAAAACAATTATCAGGCGGTCAAAAACAGCGAGTCGCAATAGCAAGAGCTCTTTCGATGAATCCAGATGTTATGCTGTTTGATGAGCCTACATCGGCTCTTGATCCAGAAATGGTAGGCGAGGTTTTAAAGGTCATGAAGGAACTTGCCAATTCTGGCTTAACGATGATTGTTGTAACACATGAAATGGAATTCGCAAAAGAAGTATCAGATCGAGTTATCTTTATGGATAAAGGTGTTATTGCGGAGGAAGGAAGTCCGGAGCGGATTTTTCAAAATCCTACACAAGAACGTACTAGAGAGTTTTTAAAGCGGACGATTCTGCAACCACAATAAATTTCATGATAGAAAGATAGGAAAGAAGTTACCTAAATGAATAAAGGATTTATAAATAGATGATCTCTGTTTTCTGTAGAGGTCATCTTTTTTATTTGTCAGTACTTTAATTAATAGGAATATGCACCTAACGATTCTGCTGTAAATTGTGCCCTAAGCCTTAGAAACTAATATCTCCATAGGACGTATAGAAAATAATGGATTTTTCTAGAAGGAGGGTATTAGATGAAAGCTTTACAAAGAGGGGCAATTTTAGTTTGTATTTTGTCTTTAGTGATAATCTCAGCTTGTGCAAAGGATCAAGTGCAACCGGAGAAGCTAAAAACTACTAAAACAACGACAACGGAGGAAGCTGTGGAAGAAAAAATCCCGCCTGCTGCCAAAACGGTAGAAGAAATGGTTGATCAGCAAGCAGGAGTATTAGTTGAAACACATATGGATCAGCAGTTAGAAACACTGGAAGGCTGGGACAGTCAGCAGTACCGAGATTTTCTAGAAGACACATTTAATCCGATTGCCGAGAAAGAGCTTGAGAATTATTTTATGAAACATAAAAATCTAAGCAGTGAGCAAGTGTATGATTACCTTGTTTATACGCTAGGGTCAGGAAATTATAAAAACTATTATGAGCAATTAGTTACATACGAGCATGGGTTTGTGATGCCTGAATTGCCGAGTGGTGAGGATGAAGTAACCACACAACAAAAGAAAATGAACGTTTTGGTGTTAATGGATGCAAGTGGCAGTATGAATGGGGAAATAGAAGGAAAAACAAAAATGGAGCTTGCAAAAGCAGCAATTGCGAAGTTTATGGAGCAAATTCCAAGTGATGCGAATGTTGCGTTGATTTCTTATGGACATGTTGGCTCATCGGCTGATTCAGACAAGAAAAAATCTTGTTCGGCCGTGGAATCGATATATCCGCTATCTGCCTATCAACCTAAAAATTTCACAAACTCATTAAATTCTTTTCAGGCAAGTGGCTGGACACCGTTAGCTGGGGCTATAAATGATGCTCAGAGAATATTGGCGTCCTATTCTGCAGATGAGTACGAAAATTTGGTTTATATGGTGAGTGATGGAGTGGAAACATGTGATGGAGACCCTGTTACTGCTGCTAAACAACTACAAAATCAAAGTATTAAGGCTAAAGTAAATATCATTGGATTTGACGTAGATAACGAAGGCCAAAAGCAATTAAAACAAGTGGCCGATTCTGGTGGTGGGGAGTATGTGACAGTGAACGATCCAGCTGATTTGGAAGTGCAAATTACAAAAAAATGGCAGCCTACGATTGGGGAGCTTGTTTGGACACAAGGGGTGACGTTACAGCAAATGACTGCGGCGATGGAGAGGATGAATGAGATTTATAATCCTCTATATAGGGTTTCCGATGCAGAATGGAATCGAATTAAAGATGCAGCGTATTTCTTGCATGATGAGAAAGTGATTACCGATGATGTAGAAAAACAAGTTTTGAAATTAGCTCATTCACAGCACGATTTGCGAAATAAGCACTTCCAAGCTATAAAGGAAGAAAAGGAGTCGGAAAGAGATCGAGCAGCAAAAGAAATTAACGATAAGGTAGAAAAATGGCGTCAGCAATGGCAATAGGAGTATAGAGGAAGCAGGAAATTACACGAAAAGCAGTTCTTCCATTGTTTCATTTTTAATGAATAATAGAAAGTAACTGCTTTTATTTTTCAGGAGTTAATACCTATAATTGAGTCTTTTTGCCTATATTGGTAAATGGTATAATAGTTACATTATATACATTTATTAACAGCAGGGAGAGACTCGTAATGCCGTTATTAGGAAAGAAAAAGGCTGAATTGTTATTTTCATCTTTAGATAACGTAGTGGTAGATTTTAATTTGCCAAAGGAATTGCTAACTCAAATTGAAATGATAGGCTTAACAGAAATGGATGTTAAACGATTGTTCGTTTTAAAACCAATAGTAGAAAGCGAAGCGCAAAATTTAGTGAATTCCTTTTATGAGACTGTCATGAAAGAACCTACTTTAATTACGATCATTAATACCTATAGCGATGTTGAAAAACTTGGAAAAACATTGTATCACCATATTACAGAAATATTTTCTGGGAAAGTGAATGAATCATATGTTATACAGAGAAAAAGAATTGCGCATGTTCATGTCAAAATAGGGTTAGGAACGAAATGGTATGTGAACGCTTTCCAACATTTATTGAATGCGATTGTAGAAGTTTTTTATCGAGAAATCCAAAATAAAAATGAATTGTATGAGGCTGTTCGCTCCCTTCAAAAAATCTTTAGTTTAGAGCAACAATTAGTATTAGAAGCGTATGAAATAAAGGAAGAATCCAATCGTCTAGTAAAAGAAAAAGAAAAAGAGAAAATACAAGAAAAGTTGAGGGAAACTGCCCATGAATTATCTGCTATCACACAAGAAACGAGTTCTTCCTTACAAGGTCTGATTAGCCAATTTGATAAAATTCAAATGTTAGCCAATGGTGGGAACCAGGCTATTCAAAAGGTAGAGGACTTGTCTGAAGAGGGAAAAAATAGAATGGGACAAGAAAAGGAATCTGCCACAGCGATCAAAAATCAGATTGTTGTTCTGCAGGATGAGATTAGTCAAATGAGCCGAGTTAGTCAAAAAATTGATCATGTAGTAGACGTTGTTGCTTCCATTGCTAATCAAATTAATCTTTTAGCACTAAATGCATCGATTGAATCGGCACGCGCTGGTGAACATGGCAAGGGGTTTGCAGTAGTAGCAGGTGAAATAAGAAAATTATCGAATATGACAAAACAATCTACGGAAGAAATTGCTTCTTTTGTTAAAGAAATTTCTCAACAGGTCAAAAAGGTAAATGGGTCTGTCACTACCTTTAACGAGGATATCGTGAAAAATCAAAAAATAACAGAAGAAACAATTGAGTTCTTCAATCAAATTGTTTATGCTGTCAAACATTCAAAATATAAAACAGAAGTAATATTTAAGGAAATTAAAAATAGTAACTTAATTGTAAATCAACTTCATGAAACAACAAATGAAATAACACATACGGCTGAAATGTTAGTTAAATAACAAAGCTGCGAATGGGACAAAGCCGCTTAAGGAAGGCACAGATAAGCTAATGGACGGATATGTTTTCTGAACCAGTAGTACTCGAACAGCAAAATGTTTCCACTGTGCCAAACTACGGATCGGGTATCGCACCTTACTTCTTGTCACTTGCCTTTTTTGTAGGTGGGGATAATGGCATCCAATATTCTTCCTCTTGGAAAACGAAAAGAGCAGATTGTAAATGGAACCCATCATTTAGTTAACAAACTAGGATTGGTTTATACGATTGGATTTGTTCAAGCGATTATCGTAGATATTATTGTTTTAAGTGTGTTTAAGCTGGAAGTAGCAAGTGTTCCATTATTTGTACTTTAATTGGCATGAGCTTCAAACCCAATTATTTATTTTGGTGACTTATCTTGCAATAGCTGGGATCATTGCATGGATTGCAAGTCATATCCAGCATCGAGAAACGTCTGTTCAAAGTTCGCTTTCTTAAAGACCAAAACAGGCGACATAAGCTATCCTGTTTTAAATGACTTTGATTTAAAAGTGGAAGGAAAAGGTATGTAAACATCTTCGTTTACATACCTTTTTTCACTATGGGAGGTATTACGTCATAAAGTGTTGAATATAGGAATGAAATGACCATTTATACAAACGGTCTCCATTCTAAATAGTGATTTTAAGTTGATTTCCATGTTATAACAATTGATTATTATATGAAATAAGGCAAACCAATTTAGCAAACTGCTATATCAGGAGGTATAAAATGAAACAACTTTATATAAAGCAAAAGGTGTTTAGTTTAAGTGGTAAATTTACAGTTAAGGATCAGCAGGAGAAGGATGTTTATTATGTAGAGGGAAGTTTTATGAAAATTCCTAAGACCTTCTCTATTAGGGATGAAAACAAAAATGAAATTGCGCTTATTACGAAAAAGGTATTAAGCTTTTTACCAAAGTTTTTTGTTGAAATAAATGGTCAAGAAGTCCTGACTATTAAGAAAGAGTTTTCCTTTTTTAAAGCACGATATAATATTGAGGCAGCAGGTATGGAGGTACTTGGTAACTGGTGGGATATGGATTTTCAAGTATTACAAAATGGGAAAGTCATCGGTAAAGTAAATAAAGAGTGGTTCACTTGGGGAGATAGTTATAAGGTACAAATTTTAAATGAAGAGTTAGAGACGATTGTTATTGCCCTCGTCATCGCAATTGATTGTGTGAAAGCAGATGAAGCAGCTGCAGCTTCATCATCAACCCATTAACATTAAGTAGAGGTAAGGTCCCTCTGAGGATCCCTTTTTGTTATAATAGTATCCTTAATACCAATTCAATTTGTGGAGGAGTAATAAGAATGAGCAATTTGCCTAATTGTCCAAAATGCGAATCAGAATATACATAAGATGATGGGACGTTTTTGGTTTGTCCAGAATGTGGACATGAGTGGACGTTTAGTACTGAAACCGAAATAGACGGAGACAGCAGAGTTATTAAAGATGCAAATGGAAATGTTTTGAATGATGGAGATACGGTTACTGTTATCAAGGATTTAAAAGTAAAAGGTAGCTCTTCGGTTCTAAAGCAAGGAACAAAGGTGAAAAATATTCGCTTAGTTGATGGTGACCACGATATTGACTGTAAAATTGTTGGTTTTGGTGCAATGAAATTAAAATCAGAATTTGTGAAAAAAATATAAAGTGAGAATCAAGGGGACGGTTCTACTGTTTCCCTTAAAAGTCCTCAGAAGAACCGTACCTCTGCCTTACTTCGTATCAAATGCATCTACATTTTCAATGGGGAAAATGGATTGGAAAGGTAGATGGCTATCACCGATTTGTTTTGTCTCTCTACTATGAATTTGATATTCTAGCATTTGTTCAATGTTTAACTCTCCCCTTTCGTCTCAGCATTTAGGATAGTATAGTCTGTAATAAGTTGGTTTTCTCTTTGCTCCACATCAGTTACCTTCATTTTATAATCAAACCGTTTAATTTCCTGCTGAATAATGCCCGAATATCTTTTGCTAAGCGGTTATCACAATGTTTCGCAGATAAAACATCTGCATGACTTTTGGATAACCGATTTTCCTTTTATAACAGAATCTGTAACCTAGTCATCTTTTGTTTTTCTATCGAAGTCATAGTAGCGGACCATTGCTGTTATTCATTTCCCCCAAAAAAAGTCCCCCTAAGAACCGTCTCTCTGCTTCCCTCGTTCATATGGAGTTCATATTTGTGTTTTATTATCGCTTCATCAGATGAAGAGGAGGATTTACTTTGAATCAAATTATCACTAGTGTTGCATTAATTTAATTTCATTATTAAAAATACTCGAAATGTTCACTTTTATTATTTTATGCATAGAAAAAGTCCTTTATAATGGATAAGTCAGGTGGTAACCCGTCCAAATCCACTAAAAAAGGACCAATCTCATGGACAAGATTACACGAAAAACTTCATTTGGACAATGGTTTTCACCAATAAATCTTCAATTATTTGAAGAAAACGTGAAAACGTTGAAATTAGATTTCTATACGAAAAAACTAACGACAGAGTCATTTCTAAAATTATTACTTTTTGCGCAGCTAGAAGAAGTCGAAAGTCTGCATGCGCTGAGCGATTGTCTTTTCGATGATCAACTGCAAAAGGGCATTGATCTTGATTCTATCAGTATTTCCCAACTCTCACGCCGTTTAAATGGCATGAATCCAGACTTATTCCAAAAGCTTTTCCTTGATTTAGTTTCACAAATTCATGCCAAAACGCACAACACGAAACTTGTGATGCCATTAAAAATCATTGATTCAAGCACATTGCCTCTCAATTTGACTAATCATAAATGGGCAAAATTCCGCAAAACAAAAGCGGGTGTTAAATTGCACTTACGCCTTGTGTTTATGGAAAAAGGTATATCCTATCCCGAAAAGGCCATTATGACAACGGCCAAAGAACATGACCGCGGTCAGCTTGAAGTAATGGTTGATGACAAGGAATGTATGTATGTGTTTGACCGTGGTTACTTAGACTACGAACGCTTTGATCGGATGACAGATGACGGCTACTTTTTCCTTTCTAGGCTGCGAAAAAACGCAGTCATACGGGAGGTTTACGATTTTAAACTACCCGAGAATACATCTGTTTTGTCGGATCAAATGGTGTTGATTGGTACGACGCAAAACCGTGCCGAAAATTACTTTCGTCTTCTAAAAGTGATTGATTCAAAAGGAAATGAGCTTCATTTAATCACAAATCGTTTTGATTTAAGTGCTGAAGAAATCTCAAAGATGTATAAATCACGCTGGGCGATTGAGTTATTTTTCAAATGGATTAAACAACATCTCCATATCAAAAAGTTTTACGGCCAAAGCGAATGGGCAATTCAGAATCAAGTGTTTATCGCACTTATTGTTTTTTGCCTGCATGTTCTCGCACAAATCGAGACAAAAAGTAAACGAAAAACCCTACAAATTAGCCGATATTTACGGGCAGCTTTGTGGAAACCAGCACATATTTGGCTTCGAAAGATTGAAGGAAAAACCATTCCTTAATAAACAAATTGTCGTCGTCTCTTAAGTCTAATTGTAAAAAATTTCCAAATGGATGGATCCACCTTTAGTTGGGTATTTACTTTTTTGGCTCTTAACAGGGGACATATTTAAACTGAATATTCTAACAACATTTATGCAACACTAGTGTCAAATTATAAATAATAAAAAGATTATAGATAGTAGTGAATGGGCTGTGGAGGCTCGTGGTTTGATGAAGGTATTTGGTGATAATCGGGCGGTTGATGGGGTGGATTTGAATGTTCGCGCTGGTTCGATTTATGGTGTGCTTGGCCCAAATGGAGCTGGGAAAACGACCACGATTAGAATGCTTGCAACATTACTGAAGGCAGATGCTGGTTCAGCAAAAATCTTTGGTTACGATATAGTAAAGGAACCGCAGCTTGTTCGCCAATTAATTGGTGTTACAGGTCAGTACGCTTCTGTTGATGAGTCATTAAGTGCTACGGAGAACCTAATTATTTTTTCTCGTCTATTAGGCTTAGGGCGAGCTGAAGCGAAGCGTAAAGCAATGGATTTACTAGAAGAGTTTGGTTTAATAGAAGCGGCAAAACGTCCATTGAAGAATTTCTCTGGCGGAATGCGCAGAAGGCTTGATTTAGCTGCCAGTCTCATTGCCCAACCACCGCTTATCTTTTTAGATGAACCAACAACTGGGCTAGATCCGCGAACCCGCAACCAAATGTGGGATACAATCCGAAAGTTAATTAATGGGGGCTCGACAGTACTACTAACGACACAATATCTTCAAGAGGCAGATGAACTAGCGGACCGAGTTGCGGTTATCGATCATGGGAAAGTAGTTGCGGAAGGAACCGTAAATGATTTGAAGGAATCAATCGGTACATCATCCTTACATTTAAGTATACAAAACGAGCAGTATATGCAGGATGCTCGCTTAATCGTGGAGCGTGTGCTTAACGTCCAATCAGCTGTTTCAGCAGAAGGTGGAAAAATCACAGCACCTATGGCCGATGCTGATAAAGTAACAGATTTGCTAATTACCTTAAAAGAGGCTGGTATTCAATTAGCTGAGCTAAGTGTACAGAAGCCAACATTAGATGAGGTTTTCCTATCTATCACTGGTTCAAAAGAAAATATCGCAGATACTACGAATAAATCTAGTAAAGTGGAGGAATTAGTATGAGCAGCACTATCATAAAACCAGCTCATGAACGGAAACTTCGTGGAAACTCAAGTTTTCGCCAAGCGGTTAGAAATTCATTAACAATGGCTTACAGAGGTTTGCTTAAGATAAAGCGTACACCTGAACAATTATTCGATGTTACATTGCAGCCGATTATTTTTACTCTTATGTTTACGTATATATTTGGCGGGGCTATTTCTGGAAATGTGCAAAACTATTTGCCTGTTATTATTCCAGGCATTCTCGTCCAAACTGTTATTACCACTTCTGTTGTGACAGGAGTACAGCTCAGGGAGGACATGGATAAAGGGGTCTTTGATCGGTTTAAGTCCTTGCCGATTGCCCGGATCGCACCTTTAGCTGGAGCATTATTAGCTGATACGATTCGATATACCATTGCAACAACTCTTACATTTACAATGGGATATGTTATGGGCTACCGACCAGAAGGTGGTATAGGCTTTGTGATCCTAGCAGGACTTCTTGTCATTGTCTGTTCTTGGGCAATTAGCTGGATCTTTGCTTTCTTGGGTGTTATTTCACGCACAGCTTCAAGTGTGCAAGGGATCTCAATGATTGTTTTATTTCCGCTAACCTTTCTTTCTAATGCCTTTGTACCAGCTGATACAATGCCTAATATACTTCAATGGTTTGTAAAAGTTAATCCAATTTCGCATTTAGTTACAGCAGTAAGAGATTTAACGAACAATGGCACAATGGGATGGGATTTCACGATCTCCCTAATTGGGGCAGCAGTCATCGTAGCAATTTTTGCGCCAATTACAGTACGAGCTTATATGCGACGTGCATGAGTTTTAGTAAGAAGAAATGGTAGAATAAAGAATAATCAAATGGATAGGAACGGCCATTAATTTGGCGGTTCTCCTTATTTTTTAAAAGGGATGAAGTGTATGGCAAAAATATTAATCGTAGATGATGATCCACATATTCGGGAATTAATCCGCATCATTCTGGCGAAGGAGGGTCTTTCCATTGTAGAGGCAGAAGATGGAGAAGTTGCTATGACTTTATTAGAGCAAGATAAAATGGATTTAATTATCCTCGATATTATGATGCCAAATATGGATGGATGGACATTTTGTCGAGAAGTACGAACCAATTATACGGATACAATGCCAATTTTAATGTTGACTGCAAAAGGAGAAACAACCCAAAAGGTAAAGGGCTTTGATCTCGGAGCGGACGATTACTTAGTAAAGCCATTTGCTCCGGCCGAATTACTAGCAAGGGTAAAAGCGCTTCTTAAGCGCTATCAAATTACTCTCTCCAATCGGATTGTGATTGGAGATGTCACTATTGATCGTGATTCTTATAAAGTCTCTATTGGCGCCGAAGAAATTACGTTGCCTTTAAAGGAATTTGAACTATTATTTAAACTTGCAACCCATCAAAAGAAAACTTTCTCGAGAGAACAATTGATTGAAGACATATGGGGCTTTGATTATGAAGGAGATGAGCGCACAGTTGATGTTCATATAAAACGCTTGCGACAGCGGTTTTCTCAAGAAGAATGCCCCTTTAAGATAATAACAATCCGTGGTCTCGGTTATCGTTTGGAGGGAAAATAGTGAAGTTCTCACAATTTATGAAACGAACAGCAGGCTTCCTTTCAATCATTGTATTTTTACTAGTATGCTGGTCACTAGCTTATTGGCTAACTGCATGGCTTTATGATGCAATTCAAATAACTCCTAGTGAATTCATCAGACAGTTAATAAATTCGATCGTTGGATTTTTCTTCTTTGGTTGTTGTATAGCAATTATCACAAGAATTCCATGGGTAAAATCAAGACAAGAGAAACACCTGCATCCAATCATTCAAGCAATAAAAATGATTGCAGAAGGAAATTTTAAGATTGATCTTTCTTATTATAAAAGTCAGTTTCGTGAAGGAGATGATGATCATCCCTATTATCAAATCGTATCAAGCATCAGTGATATGGCAGAAAAATTAGGAGAAATGGAAGAAATGCGTCAGGAATTTATCTCGAATGTGTCCCATGAAATCCAGTCTCCCTTAACGTCTATTAGTGGTTTTGCCCATACCTTGAAAAATGATGATTTAAGTCCAGAAGAACGAAAACATTATTTACATATTATTGAAATGGAAAGTACACGCTTGTCCAAATTAAGTGAAAATCTATTAAAGCTTACCTCTTTAGAATCGGAACACTTGCCTTTGGATCAAAGAGAATACCGATTAGATCACCAGCTTCGTCGTATTATTCTTGCTAACGAGCCACAATGGACAGAAAAAGAAATCAATATGGATATCTCGCTTGAGGACGTAAAAGTCACTGCAGATGAAGTTATGCTGGATCAAGTATGGATTAATTTACTGCATAATAGTATAAAATTCACGCCCACAAAAGGTACTATAGCAGTCGAGGCATTTAAATCGGATAATGGAAGCATCACTGTTAAAATAAAAGACACAGGAATCGGCATAGAACAAGAATCACTCATGCATATATTTGAACGATTTTATAAAGCAGATAAATCAAGAAATCGAAAAGCTGGAGGAAATGGACTCGGTCTTTCGATTGTCAAAAAAATAATTGATTTACACAAAGGCGAAATCCAAGTCCAAAGTGAAGTAGGAAAAGGAACAGAAGTAACGGTGAAAATAGGGAAGCAGAGGGACGGTTCTACTGAGGTCAATTAAACGGATCTTATAAGAAACGTCCCTCTGCTTCCACTTCTAAATAAGGAGTGAGTAACATGGTAAATAAAGTTGTCTTAAATGATTTTGAATTAACTGTTTCCAATTATAAAGAGAAAAAGATGAAAAGTAATAAGACCGAGAAGTATTTAATGCTCGTTAGTTTTGAATTTGAAGTAAGTGGTGGGGAAGAATACCATGTAGTGACGAAGTTTTTATATGAAAATGTTTTTGATGTAAGTATCCCAAATAAGCAATTGAATTTTAGAGGGAAAATCAATCAGTATTCTACTTCTTATACCGATTTCTCAGATGAAAATAGTATAAGTGAATTCTTTTTAGAATTGAAAGAAGTGGAATGAATTTACAAATATAATAGACAAACAGATCGCTGTTAATCGTTTTTATGATCTGTTTTTTGCTTATTTATACAACAGGGAGGTCTGTCAGATGAAGTTAAGTATTTTAGACCAAGCTCCAGTTTTATCTGGAAAAACGGCGCAAGAGGCACTTCTGGAATCGATGAAACTTGCACAATTTGGAGAAAAACTCGGTTACACAAGATACTGGATTGCAGAGCATCATGATTTCCCAGGTCTTGCTAGCTCTGCTCCAGAAGTCGTACTAGGATACATAGGAGCTAATACAGAAAAGATAAGAATTGGAGCTGGAGCTATATTATTACCACATTATAAGCCTTATAAAGTGGCCGAAACGTTTAATGTGCTGGCAACCTTATTTCCAAATCGAATTGATCTAGGAATAGGTCGAGCACCAGGCGGATCTGCTGAAGCTTCGATTGCTCTTTCTGGGAATTTTTTAGAAAATGTCCGGAATATGCCGGAATCCATTAAAGACCTTCTACATTTTTTATATAATAATTATCCATCTGATCAGATGTTTTCCAAAATAACTGCACATCCTCTTCCCATTGTTCCCCCTGTCCCTTGGATTCTAGGGACGAGCGAAAAAAGTGCTATCCAAGCTGCAAATTATGGGACAGCCTACGCATTTGGACACTTTATGAGCGAAAAAGATGGAATGGAGATTGTAAATACATATAGAAATGCATTTCGAAAAAGCGGAGGTATTCAAAAGCCCGAAGCTATCGTAACTGTATCAGTTATTTGTGCGGAAACAACCGAACAAGCAGAGGAACTTGCTTTAAGTTGGTTTCTATCGAAAATTAAAATAGATACAGGCGAAAAAACTAAAGGAATTCCAACAATAGAAGAAGCAAGAAACTATTCTTTTACTAGCGATGAAAAAGATAGAATAAAAGAAATGCGAAAAAAGATGATTATAGGGAATCCAAAAGAGGTTAAAGAGCAATTGGTTGACTTACAATCAGCGTATAATGCAGATGAAATGATGATTATTACTATTACTAATAGTTATGAAAGCCGAAAAAAATCCTATCAGCTTATTGCAAAAGAGCTATGGTAATCTTTCTAAAATGTGAGGAAAGAAGGGGATTCAAATGAAGTTGAGTGTACTTGATCAGTCTGTTATTAGTAAAAATTTGCATGCAGCGAATGCTCTTCAAAATACGATTTATTTGGCAAAAAGAACAGAGGAATTAGGATACACTCGGTTTTGGGTTGCTGAGCATCATAATTCAAATGGAATCGCGGGGACTTCTCCAGCGGTACTTATATCGAGTATTGCCTCTCAAACAAACAGGATACGTGTCGGTTCTGGTGGTGTTTTGCTTCCCCAGTACAGTCCATTTAAAATAGCGGAAGATTTTAAGGTGTTAGAAGCGTTATATCCTAACCGAATCGATTTAGGCATTGGGCGTTCACCAGGCGGATCTACTCCCACTCGATTAGCCCTTACAGATGGGATGAGGAAAAGCTTGAATGAGTTCCCACGACAAGTAACGGAACTTCAAAATTATTTAGCAAATACCCCGCTTGGTCTTGAAGTTCGAGCATATCCCTCCATTGAAACACAACCGGAAATATGGATGTTAGGTGTCTCACAGCGAGGAGCCAGATTAGCCGCGGAAAAAGGAACTGCTTTTACATATGGACATTTTATCAATCCAATTAGCGGAAGCATTGCGATGAAGCATTATCGGGAGAACTTCCAGCCATCTGGCACTCTTGCTAATCCAAAAGCAAATATATGTGTTTTTGTTGTATGTGCACCTACACAAGAAGAAGCAGAAGAAATGGCAATGAGCCAAGATCTTTGGCTGTTAGCAGTGGAAAAAGGAGAAGATACCTTTATTCTCTCGAAAGAAGAGGCAAAAAGGGCAGACCTTTCAGAAGAAGACAGAGAAATCGTAAGGAAAAACCGAAAACGAGCAATAATTGGAACGCCAGAAAAAGTAAAAGAAGAGCTTGTCCGATTAAGTGAAAACTATCAAACGGATGAATTTATGATTATAACAAATATTTATGATTTTGAAGAAAAACTGCAATCTTATACATTACTAGCACAAGCAGTTCTTTGATATTTGGTTTAAACACTCGATAAAATTAGCTATAATAATGATAAAAGGGGGTGCTTACAGTTGGAGAATCACATACGATTGTCTGATACTACTTCCACTCATGCAAAGCCTATTATTAGAAAGGCGATACTTTGCATGGGGCGAAACGATTAAATTTATCGCTAACAAAGATTTCTAATATTTTGGCTTTGCACCTTATTTTAGACAAAATTAAAAATAAGGGAGCGGGCAAATTGAAATATACGAATGCAAACAATGTTTTACCTGAAAAACTTATTGCCGAAATTCAAAAATATGTTCAAGGTGAGACTTTATATATACCTAAGCAAGAAAACGCCTATAAGAAGTGGGGAACATCTAGTGGCGGCAGAAAAATGCTGGATCGCAGGAATCATGCAATAAAAGCAGCCTTTGCAAAGGGAAGCACGATTTATGCTTTGGCGAAGGAGCATCATCTTTCAACAGAAACGATTAAGAAAATCGTGTATTCAAATAAGAATGAGGGATAGCACTGATGAGGTTCATCAGTGCTTTTTTATGTAGAGATTGTTTCTAAGTCATCTTTTCCATTTTAGAAAGGTAGGAACTTTATTAAAATAGTAAGAGGGGCGCAACCAATGATAGGAGAGAATGCATATGACAGAACAATTTATAAAAAATGAACAGCTGAATTTTATTGAAAAACAGATTGCAATCATTAAGGATAGTTCCAATAAAAACTTGCCAAAGACGGTGCTAACCGCAGTAATAGATTTAGCAAATGCAAAAATTTTGGATCTCTTTCCTCAAGCATCACTTGAACAGCAAGAGTTGTTAGATATTACAAAATGGAATACAAAGGAAGAGTATGAGCGATATATCGAACAGTTAACTGCTTGTTTACTACCATTTCCCAAAATTACAGAGCAGCAGCTCAAAAAATTATTTCCCAAGCAAAAAAAATTAAGGTTACCTGATTTATCAACGATAGATCACAATAAATTAACTTTTTTAAGTTGGAATGATTTGAAATCTAATAAAAAAGTTATTATTTATGATCTAGAAGGAACATTAGTTGGGACGGAAGGAAAAATGACACCGACGAGTAAAAAAAATATTTGTTCCTTCTGTAACTGCTTTGGAGAAGTAGCCTATTTTTCAACTGTGACAAAAGAAAAAAGGCCCAAAAATGCAGATTATTACAAAGCCATTGGCAATCTAATTTGCACAGATAGCAATGAATGCAATAAGAACATAACCAATACCGAATATTTGCGAGAATTTTTGAAGACTGCGGAGGGACGGTTCTACTAAGGACTATTAAATGCCCTCAGTAGAACCGTCTCCGTGCTTCCCTTTTGATAATTTGTGCTAAGGCTATCAATCCTCTCTCCAACTCATCGAATGAGGCGTAGGAATAGGATAATCGTAGATGCTGGTCATCTGTTTTATCGTATACGATTCCTGGATTGATAAGAATTCCGTCTTTAAGGGCTAGAGAAAATAGCCTTTGTGAAGAGATGCTTAGCTTTAATTTTAGCCATATATAAAACCCACCTTTCGGCAATGTCCATGTGGCGATATCAGAAAAATATTTCTTTAATAGTTCATTTGTAAAATCTCTTCTATGTCTAAGCTCGTCTCTTATATTAATTAAAAATTCCTCATACCAACCTTTGCTCAGCCATTTTTCTACAGCAAATTGAGATAAGGTACTGGAACCATAATCTGTTTGCATTTTAATATCAGCCAAATGACCAATCACTGCCTCCGGACCTACTATCCATCCGATTCGAAGTCCTGGGCTTAATGATTTGGACATGCTCCCAATATAGAGAACATTTCCTTGGAAATCATGAGCTTTTAGAGGCTTAGGTGGTGGGATGTCTAACCATAAATCTCCGTATACATCATCCTCAATGATAGGGATTTTTTCCATTTGGCTAACTGCTATTAAATCTTTCCGTCTTCTTTCAGACATTACAATACCTGTTGGATTATGAAAATTAGGTATCGTATAAAGTAACCCCGCTTTATGTTGCTTCTTTAGTCGTCCGATAGTATCAAATGTTACCCCTTCTTCATCAAGTGGTAGGCCAAGTAAATGCATCCCAGCCGATTGGAATACATGGATGGAATTTAAATAAGATGGTGTTTCATGAAAGATTGTAGAGCCTCTTTTTAATAGCCCAATAGATAGCAATTGCAGTGCCTGCAGTCCGCCAGAAACAATTAAAATCGATTCAGATGAAGCAATGATTCCTTTCTTGCTTAAATAGGCACTGACTGTTTGGCGCAAAGCAAAGCTTCCCTTTGGTTCCGTGTAGCCAAGAGATAAGCTTTGCTTCTCATTAAATTGAAAAGTTTCTTCCATCCGTCCTTTAGGTAGCAGTTCTGGGGAAAGTTCCCCCGTACCTAGCCTAATCATATGGGGATTTGCTTCCGCTTTATTAATTTCTTGGATGATGGAAATATTCGGTTGGTGAATTCCTGATTTAACATAACTGATCCAATCAGGAGGAGGTGTGGCTGCAAGTAGACCCCATGTATTATTTATTATCTTTGTACCACTTCCCACTTTCGCTTCCATTAAGCCATCTGCAGCCAATTCTTCAAGTACTGCTACAATGGTGCTTCGATTCACTTGAAATTGTTTGGCTAAGTTGCGTTGAGAAGGAAGTTTCATACCGATTGTCCATTCACCATGCTGTATTTTTGTTTTCATATATGCAGTTATTTGTTGATGCAACGAGACAGTAGAATTCTTTTGTGGCTTCCATTCTATTTCTGCCATAAAAGTGTGCTCCTCTTCTTTGTTTTCTCTTATTTTACCAAAATGGTTGGGTTGGTGACCATCCAATTGGATGGAGACAAGAAAACGATTCTCCGCTATGCTGAATAAAGCAGAGGGGGAAGAAGAATGGAACCATTATTACATGGAATGATATTAGCATTTGGGTTAATACTACCTTTAGGTGTTCAAAATATATTTTTGTTTAATCAAGGGGCGACACATACAAGATTCATTGGTGCATTACCTGCTATTATTACAGCTAGCATTTGTGACAGTTTACTTATTTATTTGTCTGTTGCAGGCGTTTCTGTATTAGTGTTTACCTTTGAGTGGGTTAAAGCGATGCTATTTGTTGTTGGCTTCTTTTTCTTAGTTTATATGGGATGGGCTATGTGGAAAAGTGCAGACAAGGAAGGGAATAGGCAGGAGCAAGTACCCTTTTCCCCCCTTCGCCAAATAGCTTTTGCTGCATCTGTTTCTCTATTAAATCCACATGCGATACTTGATACAATCGGGGTCATTGGTACAAGCTCTCTAGCCTATACAGGAGAAGATAAAATTATCTTTGCTGTTGCTTGTATAAGTGTCTCATGGATTTGGTTTTGTCTTTTGGTGATAGTAGGAAGAAGACTCGGACAAATCGGCCACCAAGGGAAGCTGATAAAACGCGTTAACCAACTATCTGCAATGATCATTTGGGCGATGGCTCTTTATTTGGGTATAAATCTTATAAACTCATAAAGACTGCAGAGTGACGATTCTACTGTAGACCATCTAAATGACCCCAAAAGAACCGTCACCCTGCTTCCCACATTGGGCATTCAAAATGACATCGCCTCAATATTTCGCTATAATGAAAAAGTTGTGAGTACCCTTCAAATGGTAAAGGGGGTTTTTGTTATGATTCAATTGCGTAATGTCAGTAAGCGTTTTGCGTATGATGAGGTCATTAAGTCTATTTCTTTAGCGATACATAAAGGGGAAGTCTTTGGAATTATTGGGGCGAGTGGTGCTGGTAAATCGACGTTGCTTCGTCTAATGAATTTATTAGAGGTCCCGGAGACGGGAGAAGTAGAAGTAGATGGGCGAAAGTTGACCAGTCTTAGCTATAAGGAACTTCGCCAAGCTCGCCAATCGATTGGGATGATATTTCAGCATTTCAATCTTGTCGCGAATAAGACAGTTTACGATAATGTCTTAGTGTCTTTAGAATTAGCTAATTATCCAAGAAAAGACAGAAGAAATCGTGTAATAGAGTGTCTCCAATTTGTTGGACTGGAAAGTTATATGGAGAAATATCCTGCCCAATTAAGCGGTGGTCAAAAGCAGCGTGTGGCGATTGCAAGGGCGATTGCAAATAACCCGCAAGTATTATTATGTGATGAACCAACCTCTTCCCTTGATCCGAAAACGTCTGCGGAAATCTTACATGTACTAGAGGATGTAAATAAGCGATTAGGTGTAACTATTGTCATCGTCAGTCATGAGATGGAAGTAATTAAAAGTATATGTAATCGCGTGACGGTTATCGAGGATGGAGAAATTTATGAAACTGTTGCTATTGAACCAAAAGGAATTCAACAAATAAATAATACCTCAAAAAGATTGGTAGAACAGCTAAAAAAGGATGGTGAATTTGACCATGCCTGAGATATTAGTTCAATATAGAATGGAAATTTGGCAATCAATCGGACAGACATTTATAATGGTTGGCATGTCTATTTTAGCAGCGATTATAATAGGACTTCCAGTTGGGACATTGCTTTTCTTAAGTAGAAAGGGAAAAATGCTAGAGAACCCAATCGTTTTTTCTACGTTGAATTTATTAGTAAATATTATTCGTTCGTTTCCGTTTTTATTATTAGTTGTCTTTCTTATTCCGTTTACAAGAATTATCATTGGAACGGCTATTGGAACAGCTGCTGCCACTGTTCCATTATCAATTATCGCTATTGCCCATTATTCTCGCTTAGTAGAGCAATCGTTACTGGAGGTGCCGAAGGGTGTCATAGAAGCAGCTATTTCGATGGGGGCTTCTGTTAGGGAGGTAATTTTTAAATTTCTTTATGTCGAAGCTCGCTCTGGACTCGTATTAGGACTGACAACATCGATTATTAGCTTTATTTCTTATTCAACCATTATGGGAGTTGTCGGCGGCGGCGGTATTGGAGATTTTGCTATCCGCTATGGATATCAACAATTTAAAACAGACTTGATGATTTATATGATTATTATTATGGTAATATTAGTACAGGCTATACAATTTACTGGAACAGCTATAGCGAAAGTGATTGATAAAAGGTAAAGGATAGGAGATAAGGAAATGAAAAAGATATTATTTTTAATGATGATTGGTATATTTATGTTGGCTGCGTGCGGTAAAGAAAATACCGAAACAGACAAAAAGAAAGTGGAGAATACAGAGCAAGAGGAAGTTACGTTAAAGGTTGCATCCTTAATTCCGCCAATGACGGAAATCCTTGATCTTGTAAAACCAACATTAGCAGAAGAAGGTATTAACCTTGATGTGGTTGTGCTAAGTGATAATGTGCAACCAAATACTGCTCTTGCAGCAGGTGAGGTGGATGCAAACTTCTTCCAACATGTTCCCTACATGGAGGAATTCAACCGCAGCAATGATGCAGAGCTAGTGCCTGTGAAAGCTATTTATTTTGCCAATTATGGAGTTTATTCAAAACAATATGACTCTATGGATGATGTACCAGAAGGTGCTGTAATCGCGATTGCGAATGATGTTTCCAATATAGATCGATCTTTGGCATTATTAGCTCAACATAATGTAATCAAGTTAAAAGAGAAAGAAGGCCCTTATTATACAAAAGCGGATATCATTGAAAACCCGAAAAACTATAAGTTTGAAGAAGTTGATTTATTAATGCTTGCAAGAATGTATGATGATGCTGATTTAGTCGTGATGACACCAGCTTATGCATCTCCACTTGGATTAACACCGAAAAGTGATGCATTGTTAACAGAAGGTGTAGAAAATGACTTTGCGATTACGTTAGTTGCTCGTAAAGATAATGCGGATTGGGAACCTATTCAAAAGTTAGCAGAGGCAATGACTAGTCCAGAAGTTCGTAAATTTTTAGAAGAAAAATATGATGAAACAGCAATTCCTGCATTTTAAATACGAGGGAAATTAAGAAAGTAATATTTTTTAAATAATAAGCATATCAATGCCTTATCCTAGTTTTTTACAGGGTAAGGCTTTCTTTTTGGGTAAATTCTGGCTTTAAAAAAAGGATTAACTAGCGTATAATTAAAGGTAACTATTTAAAATTTTTTGAAAATAAGTTGGACTGTAACCAGGTAATATTTGCTCCAGAAATGATGGTTGGCTAACAATTTCTTACCTACTTCCATGTATTAAAAAGGGAACGCTTACATTCTTTCTGAAAATCTAAAGTATAAGGAAGGTTAAAATGAGCAGAAGAGAAACGAAAACAGACGTTATTTTAATTGGTGCCGGGATTATGAGTGCAACTTTGGGGATGCTTTTAAAAGAATTAGACCCGAATATGAAAATTACAGTGTTTGAAAAATTAACTAGCGCAGGAGAGGAAAGCTCCAATGAATGGAATAATGCGGGAACAGGTCATGCCGCACTTTGCGAACTGAACTACACAGTAGAAAAACCTGATGGCTCTATAGACATAAGTAAGGCGATAGAAATTAACGAACAGTTTCAAGTTTCATTGCAATTTTGGTCTCATCTTGTAAAAAATCAAGTACTACATAATCCACAAGATTTCATTATGCCACTACCGCATATGAGTTTAGTGCTAGGAGAAAAGAATGTAAACTTCTTACAGAAGCGTTTTGAGGCGATGGTAAGCAACCCATTATTTGAAGGAATGGAATTTTCAAAGGATCCTGAAAAACTAAAAGAATGGATTCCGCTTATTATGCAGGATCGTGAATCAAAAGAGCCGATAGCTGCAACGAAAATTGATGCCGGAACCGATGTTAATTTTGGTGCTTTGACAAGATTATTGTTTGCTGAATTAGCGAAAAAAGATGTGGGCATTAACTACAAGCACAGTGTAAATGATTTAAAACAGACAGATGATGGCTTGTGGAAAGTGAAGGTCCAAAATAATACCGGTTCGATAGAAACACATACTGCTAAATTTGTCTTTATTGGAGGCGGCGGTGGCAGCTTGCATTTATTGCAGAAATCAGGCATCCCAGAAGGAAAGCATATGGGCGGGTTTCCAGTCAGTGGTATATTTTTAGTATGTAAGAATCCAGAAATTGTTGCTCAGCATCATGCAAAAGTTTATGGGAAAGCAAAGGTAGGTGCACCGCCAATGTCAGTTCCTCATCTTGATACACGCTTTATTGATAATAAAAAGTCATTGCTATTTGGGCCATTTGCTGGTTTTTCTCCTAAATTTTTAAAGACAGGCTCCATGTTTGACTTAATTTCATCTGTAAAGCCAGATAATTTGTTAACAATGTTAGCAGCTGGTGCTAAAAATATGTCTTTAACGAGTTATTTAATCCAGCAACTCATGCTTTCAAAAGAAAAGCGAATCGAAGAATTGCGGGAATTCATTCCAAATGCGAAAGCAGAGGATTGGGATCTTGTGGTAGCTGGGCAACGTGTCCAAGTCATTAAAGACACAGAAGCAGGAGGTAAAGGAACCCTTCAATTTGGAACAGAGGTTGTCAGTTCTGCCGATGGTTCCATAGCAGCATTGCTCGGCGCTTCACCAGGGGCTTCCACAGCTGTCCATGTTATGCTAAAAGTTATTCAGAAGTGTTTTACAGAAAAAATGCCAGAGTGGGAACCAAAATTAAAAAAGATGATTCCATCTTATGGTGTATCGCTTAAGGATAACCCAGAACTATTGGATGAAGTTCACTCGTTAACAGCTCAAGCACTCAAACTAAGTGAAAAAAAACCAATTCATCATTAATAATTTACTTTCTCTGATAAGCAAGTTTGCTTATTGGAGAAAAAATATTTTTTGAGCGAAACTTTAAGGTTCACCTCACTATTTTAGCAAAATATGAATGAACATAATAAAAAAGAACTTTCGTCTTCGGATGAAGGTTCTTTTTTTGAAAAAACCTCTTATAAAGCGGAACCTCTTACAAATGTATAGAAAAATAAAATAATTAGCCTAGATGAAGTTTTTATATAATTTTTGCGAAATGATTGACAAACGCTTTCAAAATTGGTTAACTTAGTTTATACAACAAACAAACTAACTTGAAATACTAGTTGTATCTGTCATATTATCAGCAGGGAGGAAAAGATTTTATGAAGCATTTTCTAATTATTTAGAAAAGCAATCTTTTTGTAGTCTTTTGTGGAAACGATTCCACTCTTGATTAATAGCAATAGTATCGTTATTTCAAGCATTATATGTTCAACAAAATAGTAAAAACCCTCCAGCTAGATAAAATAAATAATTTTAGAGATAAGTAGTAACTTTCGGGGGCTTTTGAAGGAGGAAAGATAATGGCAAGTGAAAATTTAAAAAAGATTAGTATGAATGAGAAATTTGGCTATGCATCTGGAGATTTTGCCTGTAACTTGATTTACACTACGGTATCAACCTACCTTTTGTTCTTTTATACGGATGTTTATGGATTATCTGCAGCAGCAGCAGGAACGATGTTTTTAGTAGTTCGAATCATTGATGCTCTTGCCGATCCTTTTATTGGAACAATCGTAGATAGAACGAATACAAAGTTTGGCCGTTTTAGACCATATCTATTTTTTGGGGCTTTCCCTTTTGCTATACTAGCAATTCTCTGTTTTACTACTCCTGATTTTTCAAGTATGGGTAAATTAATCTATGCGTATATTACTTATGTTGGATTATCGCTAGTATATACAACGATAAATGTTCCATATGGTGCATTAACATCTGCTATGACAAGAAATAATCAAGAAGTGGTTAGTATTACATCGGTTCGGATGATTTTAGCCAATCTGGGTGGATTAGTTGTAGCCTTTTTCGTTCCACTATTATCGACATTTCTAGGAAATACTACAGGAAATACAGCTCTTGGCTGGCAACTAACAATGAGTATATTAGGGGGCATTGGCGCTTGTCTATTAATTTTCTGCTTTAAAAGTACGAAAGAACGAGTGGTTTTACAAAAATCTGAGGATAAAGTTAAGCTAACGGACATCTTTGAACAATTCCGTATTAATCGTCCATTGGTTGTTTTAAGTATCTTCTTTATCATTATCTTTGGTGTTAACTCTATTAGTAACTCTGTAGGAATCTACTATGTAACATATAACCTTGGTAGAGAGGACTTAGTAAAGTGGTATGGATTACTTGGAAGCTTGCCTGCTTTAGTAGTTCTTCCGTTTTTACCTAAAATCAGTAAGTCACTTGGTAAGAAAAGACTATTAAATTATGCGTTACTGTTAAATATTGTTGGTCTTTTAGCTCTACTCATCATTCCGCCTAGTAATGTGGCACTTGTCCTTATTTTTCGTCTAGTTGCTGCTGCTGGAAGCTTAACAGCTGGAGGATATATGTGGGCACTTATACCAGAAACAATTGAATATGGGGAATACAAGACAGGAAAACGAATGGGTGGCTTGATCTATGCAATCATCGGCTTCTTCTTTAAATTTGGGATGGCGCTTGGCGGTATTGTCCCAGGCTTAATCTTAGACAAATTCGGCTATGTTGCCAATCAAATACAAACACCTGAGGCTTTGATGGGGATTCTTATTACGACAACCGTCGTACCAGTAGTTTTCCTTGTATTAGCAATGATTGACATCAATTTCTATAATCTTGATGAAAAGACGTATGACAAGATGATCCGAGAACTAGAGAATCGGGATAAAGTTTATTTGGAAAACATAGAAGAATTTGAGACAAAATAATAGCTTTATAAACTATTAAACGATTAAATTACTATTCTATTGGAAACAGCGATTATAAGGAGGATTTTAAGATGAAAATTATCAACCCAGTACTTAAAGGATTTAATCCAGACCCAAGTATTTGTAGAGTCGGTGAAGACTATTATATCGCATTATCCACCTTTGAATGGTTCCCAGGAGTACAAATTCATCATTCTAAGGATTTAGTTAATTGGGAATTAGTTGCACACCCATTACAAAGAGTGTCTCAACTAGATATGAAAGGAAATCCTAACTCAGGTGGTGTTTGGGCACCTTGCTTAAGTTATAGCGACGGAAAATTTTGGCTGATTTATACAGATGTAAAAGTGGTAGATGGAGCTTGGAAAGATTGTCACAACTATTTGGTTACATCCGAAATAGTAGATGGCGATTGGGGAGAACCAGTTAAGTTAAATAGCTCAGGTTTCGATGCTTCCTTGTTCCATGACACAGATGGAAAGAAGTATTTATTGAATATGCTGTGGGATCAACGCATTGATCGTCATCCATTTGGCGGGATTGTCATGCAGGAATACTCTACTGAGGAGAAAAAATTAATTAATAAACCACAAATTATTTTTAAAGGTACGGATATTAAATTAACAGAGGCACCGCATCTTTATCATATTGGTGAGTATTATTATTTATTAACAGCAGAAGGTGGAACTAAATATGAGCATGCTGCAACAATTGCTCGTTCTAAAAATATAGAAGGACCATATGAGGTACATCCACATAACCCCATTTTAACTTCTTGGCATGATCCTAGAAACCCATTGCAAAAGTGTGGACATGCCTCTATCGTTCAAACACATACAGATGAATGGTATTTGGCCCATTTAACTGGCCGTCCGATTCATCCAGATGATGACTCGATTATTCAACAAAGAGGGTATTGTCCGTTAGGAAGGGAAACAGCGATTCAAAAGCTGGAGTGGAGAGATGGCTGGCCATATGTTGTTGGTGGAAAAGAAGGGAGTTTAGAGGTAGAAGCTCCAAAGATTCCTGAAACAAAATTTCCTCCGACTTACCCAGTTGTTGATGAATTTGATCGTGAGGAGCTAAATATTAATTTTCAAACATTACGTATTCCATTTACAGAACAATTAGGCTCGTTAACAGAAAGGCCAAACCATTTACGCTTATTTGGCCAAGAATCATTAACATCAACCTTTACACAATCTTATGTAGCGAGACGTTGGCAAAGCCTTCAATTTAAATCAACTTTTACCCACTCAGCGCATCTTTGATTATTATAAGAATAATACACAGAAAGTTTTAAATGAATTTTCATTACCAATTTTATGTATTGATGGTATAATTTTTATAAAAAAAGTTAGTTTGGAGACTGTACATGAGATTTATTAGAATGTCAAGACTAGAGCCTGAAGAAGTCTTTAATCCTAGAAAAGAATATGATCCAAGTATGTATATAGCTAGACCTGACCATGAAAGGCAATTTAAAAATGCCCTAAGAAATGATTTGTGTATCTTAATACATGGTCAAAGTGGAACAGGGAAAACCTGGCTAACAAGAAGGGTTTTAATTGAAGAAGATTATTATTTTAAACCAATAAACTTAGCTAGTGCTTCTAGCGCAAAAAGTATTGCTAGTTGTTTTAAGAACATAATGGCAAGAGAAAATTGGCAGATTAAGACAAAGTATACTGAAACAAAAAACGCTAATGTAAAAATTCCTATTGCTGATGGTGGAATAAGTCATGCTGCAGAGTATGTGGCAGAGGTCGACTATTTCCTTGAATTTTTAAAGTTTATGAAACATAGAGCAAAGAATAGAGGTAAAAAAAGGTATATAGTTTTTGAGAATTTTGAAGCTATTGTAGATAGTGATGAATTAATAAAGGAACTTACCAATCTTATAATCTTAATTGATGACGATGAAGTACTAAAGTTTAACACTAAGATTATAGTAGTAGCTGCAACAGGTGATATACAGAGTTATTTCAAAAGGGTATCAAACATTAATACTATAGATAATAGAGTAATGGAGCTTCCTGAGATAAGAACACTTAAAACACAACAGTCATTTGAATTAGTTGAGAGAGGGTTTGATAAATTAGATATCCATTTTAATAACCAAGATGATAAAGAATTTTATAAAAGAGAGATTGCGTGGATAACAGGTGGAGTTCCACAAAGATTACACGAGTTTTGTTTGGAGTTAAGTATAAGATGTAAAGAAAATAATTGGTCTGCGAAAAAAGAATATCTACAGGAAGCAACTAAAACATGGTTATCAACTTCCTTAAATAAAAATTATGCAGCTATTTCGAAAATATTTGTGTATGATTCAAGAAGTATATCACGAAAAAATCAAGTTTTATTCTGTTTAGGACTCAAAGAAAAAGAGTACTTTACAACAAAAGAAATTAGTGAGGATTTAATTACTGAGTTTCCTATCTCGACATTTGAAAAAAAAATTAATGTTACCCCAATATTGAATAGTCTTTGTAGTACAGATCCAATAATCCTTTATAAAGACCAAGAAACTAAAAAATATCGCTTTGCAGACAATAAGTTTACACTTTGCTTAAGATCGATGCTTTATAAAGACGAGGTAGAAAATGTTCAGATTTATGATTTGGATGATATTTAGTTATGTTTTATTTCAACCTTTTAAAATTTATCCAACTTTTAATTTTCAATTGGGTGTAGTGGCGATATAGATTTGCAAGTGGTTTTGTTTTGCAGAATTGGTTATACGTTCTTTTTTGAAGCAGAGCAGTTTATCCTTAATAGGAAACTGTTTGCTAGTTGAGTTTTATAGCGTGTTTATATTTATTGATAAGGATTTTTTTATTATATATTGGAGGCTAGAAGTGTGACATATTGTATTGGCTTTAAATCTAAAACAGCAGTATTTTTGATAGCTGACAGTCTAACTTCAAGTGGACGAAATCATGATATTGATGAAGTATTTGGTGCACATACTACTTTTGGTGAATTTGTTAGGGCAGATAATAAAACTATGCAAGATAGAAGCT
This sequence comes from Niallia sp. FSL W8-1348, assembly GCF_038006745.1. Lineage (NCBI taxonomy): Bacteria > Bacillati > Bacillota > Bacilli > Caryophanales > Bacillaceae > Niallia > Niallia sp. FSL W8-1348. The sequence goes on from NZ_JBBOVV010000001.1 coordinate 2,438,194, forward strand.
ATAAAGTCTTTAAATTACCTGGTAATGTTTTAGTTACTTTCGCAGGGGATGTTGAAAATGCTTTGGAAGCAATTGGAATCTTTAAGGATGAACTTGAAAAAGGATTGAAACCTTTAACTGCTTTCGAAAGAGTGTTATCATCTGGTCCTTTTTCTAGTATAGAATTACTAGTGGGTTTTATGGAGAAAGATATTCCTAGACTATATTCGTATAATTACATGGGAAACAGTAGATTCAAAGAGGAACATTCTTCAATACACCTAGGTACTGGAAGAGAACATAGATTTTTAAGTGAAAAAAGCTCACAGTTTGTAGATTTTATTACAAATGAGGATTTTGGAGATGGAAAAAGTTTAGTTTATACACTTGCTTTTTTACAGAATTTTTCCACAAAAAACCCTTTGACCATGTTTGAAGTAGGTGGCTTTTTCTTTGGGGGATTTGTAAACAAAGAAGGAGTTCAACGAACTTGGAATACCACTTACTTAATGTACGCTGTAACTCACGATAAAGGGGAAAGAAAGCTTCATTTAAATTATCAAGTATCATTAACTCGAAAAGGTGATTTACTATTAGTTTCCTCTAGTTTTTTAGATCATGAAAGAATATATTTGCAAGAAATTAATTTGAAAGATGAAGAATCTGCTTTTTTTGAGTTGGATAAAAAAGTAAATGAATTAAGAGATGATTATTGGGAAGGAAACTTTAAATTTATAGTTTTATTAAATCGAATCAATTTCATAAATTAAATCCTTAGAGCCACAAGCTATCAAATGTACGAAAAAAGGAGTACCTCCCCAAAATGTCGAAATAAGTAAGCACCACACAAACTTATAAGACTGGAGGAAGACTCCCTATGACTATTATACGACAAGGAAGCCTATTTGACCTACAAGAATTATATAATTTAGAACCTACCCAACGTTTTGAAGCTATTTTTTCTTCTATTGATATAGACCCAATCTTCGCTGTGGTAACGAAGAAATCACGTTTTGGAAGACCCGTTAAGTTGAACTATGCAGCGATGATTTATTCACTCGTTGCTAGAATCACAGAGCGTATTTCATTTATTAAAGATTTAGTGAAAAGATTACAGAATGACATGATTTTTCGCCTTGATTGTGGCTTTTTAGTGTCAGATACTATTCCGTCAGAAGCAGCTTATTCCAGAATGGTCACAATCCTCAGTGAATCGAATGTACTTGAAAAAGTCCAAGGAACCTTGCTTCATCAAGCGATTTCAGAAGGTTTTATTTCCGATGACACAGTAGCCATTGACGCTACACACTTTCTCGCAAAAGATGGAGCACCACCAAAGGAAGAACAACCGAAAAGTGAACCGAAAAAGCGTGGGCGTAAATCAAAAGAAGAATATGAAAAATGGCTCATTGAAAAGGCGGAACTGGAAGCCAATCTGCCTCTTTTTGATAAAAAAATCGAAGATCAGTTAGACATTCCTTTAGCCGACCTTCGAGCTGAAATTCCTCAAGATCCACAGTGGGGTGTGAAGAAAAACAGTGAAGGAAAAAACGTTTTTTGGTATGGATTTAAAGCTCATTTGGCTGTTGGAACATCCAGTCAATATATTCTTCAATCCCTTCTTTCTTCGGCCAACTTGAATGACGGAAAGGCTGCGATTCCTTTATTAAAAGGAATTCATGAACGAATATCGCTTTCTTCTTTACTCTATGAAACAATGGACGCTGGTTACGATTTTGAAGCCATTTATACGCAAATACATCGAATGGGTCATCGAGCTGTGATTGCTTATAATAAACGCAATGAACCAGAACCAATTGGTTTTGATAAGCATTTCGCTCCTACTTGTGTCCGTGAACATTCCTATCGCTATGATAGCTTTGAAGTAAAATATGAAACACTAAAATACACACGTCCAAACGAATGTAAAGACTGTCCACTAGCCAATGATGCTCTATGTCAAAAGGTGTATAAAGTAAAAATCACTACAGATTTAAGAAAATTTACAGCGCCAGCACGTGGATCTCAAACATGGAAAAAAATCTTCAAAAGACGCACGGCGGTAGAACGTGTGAATGCTTATCTTAAGGGATATTTCCAATTAAACAATGTTCGTTATCGTACAGGAAAAAAGGCTAAAGTCCATTTTGACCTCGTTACGTTAGTTTATAATGCTTCAAAATTAGCTGCAGACCGTCTTAATCAAATGTTAAATCAACAACAAGTTGCTTAATCAAAGTAAAAAAATTAAAAGGAATTAAATTCTGCAAGTTTTTGATTTTTTAAAAGTTGGACTTATGAAATTGACTCAATTATATAAATATAAAACAAACCCTACCTTTATTAATTAGTAGGGTTTTTGGATTATGATTAAAATTCATTGAAAATCGTTTTTTTATTCCTCTCGCAGCAAGATTATTAGCCAACCATTACCAAAAGATGTAAAATATATACATTGAGGTGATAACATGAGTGAGAAACTTAATGCTGGCATATATGCAATTATTAATAAGAAATTGAGAATTGTTTATGTTGGACAAACTCAATTAGCATTCGTAGTTAGATGGATAGAGCATGTGTTAAATATACCGGAATATACAAGCAAGCCTAATAGGATGAATTTATACTTAGATAAAGATACGCATTATATAGTTTTGAAAATGTTAGATCCTTCTACGCACAGCAAAAAAGATTTTTTAATATATGAGCATCAAGCAATGGATTTTTATAAAAGTAAAGATTGGATTGTTGTGTCTCATGATACATATACCAATAAAGCAGATGATACTGTATCTGAGAGAGATTTTTTAGAGGTTAAGTCAAGATATAAGCGTTGCATTAGAAAGATGGTTAATGAGTTATCAGATTCTAATAAAAAGTATAGTAGACAATTCTTATACAATGGGCTATACAAAAAGATAAATAAAGAATCGATACTGACCTTCACCAAAGAGAAGGTAAAGTAATATTAGATAAGTTAAGTAAAGAGGAACTAGGATACGCCTTAATGGAACTTTATCCAAGATTCTATGAAAAGAGATTAGCTGAATATAGAAAGACATTGAAGATTGATGATGACCAACTTACTTTATTTTAATTTTTATATCTAAATTTTTAACAGAAGGGTATATCAGTTTCTTTTTCTTTTGACTATAATTTTATAAGGAGATGTTATTTTGTCAAAAAGAACATCAAGAATGGATGAAGTAATTAATATTAAAAAGTTAATAAAAAATTTCCAATCTTTAACGTATAGCGATATTTCTAAAATCTATGTTGAAGAAAAATTTGAAGAAATCGAAAGTGAAATCGAGGATTTGAAATGGGAAATTAGTGACTTCGAAAAGTACATAGGTCAAATTGAAAATTATTTAGAGTTGTGTATGGAAGATTTGGGGATTTCTTCACAGAATTATAATAAGGATACTTCTATTGAATTAATAAAAGAGGAAATAATAAATCTAAAAAATAAATTAGTGGTATGTCAACACTAAACTAAACACTTTTATTAAGGTGAAATTTCTTGTATTCTATGGGACTTACATAATCTAATGTTCCGTGAATCCTTTCTTGATTAAACCACTTTACATAGGCACTTAATTTACTCTGAAGGTCTCCTAAATTTCAAATATTTGCCCTTTACAAAATTCTATTTTAATCGCTTTAAATGTTGATTCTGCTACAGCATTATCGTAGGGGCATCCTTTTAGGCTAAGTGATCGTTGTATGTTAAACACATTTAATGCTTCATCTATTAATTGATTTTTAAATTCACTTCCACGATCGGTGTGGAATAGACGAATACAACGCAAATCTGCTCGTATAGTCGATAATGCTCGATACACAAGCTGGGCATCCTTATTCGGACCGGCACTGAAACCAATAATCTCTCTGTTAAAAAGATCAACAAATAAACAGATGTAATGCCATTTTTTTGACACTCTGACATACGTTAAATCGCTGACAACAGCGGCAAGTGGGGTATCTTGCTTAAACTTTCTATTCAATTTATTTTTCACAAGGGATTCATTCGTTTTATTTTTACTTGGTTTAAATTGTGCTACAGTGTATTTGGAAACTAATCCATTTTCTTTCATAATGCGGCTTATTTTTCGTCGGGAAACGGTAAAGCCTACCTTCTTCAACTCCCATTTAATCTTGCGTGCCCCATAAATCTGATGACTTTTATGGAAGATAGATTCGATGGTAGCTACTAACTTATTTTCTTTATTATCAATTGGCTTGGACTCGTAGTAATACGTACTGCGACAAAGTTGTAGGACATCGCACATTGCTGATACAGGGTATTTGTGTGCGTTTTGTTTCACTACATTTACCTTTGTCCTAAGATCAGCGCGGCTTGCTTTAAAATATCATTTTCCATTTGTAAACGCTTATTTTCTTTACGTAATTGAATTAGTTCATTCTCTTCCGGAGTACGGTTGTCTTTTTCTTTAAAAGATCCTGTAGATTGAGCTTGTAGGATCCATCTATCTAGGGCAGAAGCAGTCAAGTCATATTCTTTTACTATATCTTTTCTTTGCTTTCCACTTTCGTATAATTGAACCATTTGCGCCTTAAATTCTTCTGTAAAAGTTCGTCTTGTTTTCATATGATTACTCCTTAACTGGTACTGGCAGACTATGAATATCGTGCATGACACCGTAACTTGACACGGAGCCTCTGTGGGTATGCTTCTTCCAGCCAATACAGCTGTTAGAAAAGAATCGCTGGCTTGCCAGGCAGGCTAGCTTACCCACCTCTCCGCATAAAGTTACTAGTATCACTCTATTCTGTTTTCCTAGTGAATATACTTTGTTCTATTAATCTGCCAACCCTTATTTTATTTGTCCAGTTAAGTGTAGCCTTTCCATTAACATGGTTTTATTTCGAGAGACAGATGTAATTTTATTTAATTACCCTGTAGATCAAAGAACTATCCCACTATTGTTAGATAGCATATTAGTAGCTCCGATTTTTGAGGAGATGCTTTTTAGATTTACTTTAATTTATGTTGGTGCAAAAAAATGGCTGAGAGCATTCACTGCCTTAGTGAGTATATTCTTATTTGCTTTAAATCATATCCAAAATGTTGAGGGTAATCTATTTTTATTGTTCCCATTTTTGGTTATAGGGATCTATTTGACGATTGTATACTTGCGAAAAAAAAATATTTTCGAATCAATATTTGCACATGCTTTTTATAATTCTATAGTCATATTAATAGCTACGCTGTTTTGAATGTTTACTTATTTGAAATGGTTGATGTAATATTTATTTCGGAAAAAGAGTATTCAGAAAGTCTATAATTTCTGGATGCTCTTCTTTTATATGTATAGCTCAAAATGATTTCTAATGTTGTTCAATTAAAAGTACGATTTATGGATAGATTTATGAATATTTGTCCAATCAATAAAATAGGGTCAGAAACTTAAAAGTTTTTGATCCTTTTTTAATTTCTCATTTAATCGCTCTTTCAGCAGCTCAATTAATTAGGTCAGAAAGTATTTCATTTAGCGGTCAACAGATTATACTTATTTGTCCTAATATGATTTTAGCAGTATATCTGACTTGGTGAATAGGTCATTTAAGTTGAGCATAATAGGAGGAGTAAAATGAAAAAATTTATTTATCGAGTTTTAGAAAATGACGAAGTGGTGGCTATTTTTAATGAGCAACAATATGCGCAAGATTTTATCGCTTACGAAAAGACAATTTCTGATAAGCAATTTGAAATTGAAAAAGTAGATATAGCTGATTGGTTATTGCAACCGAGACAATTTTAGAGGTTGGTTGAAAATGGCTAAAATTGGTTATGCACGTGTCAGTAGCAAAGAACAGAACTTAGATCGTCAATTACAAGCGTTACAGGGCGTTTCTAAGGTCTTTTCAGACAAATTAAGCGGTCAATCGGTCGAACGCCCACAATTACAAGCTATGCTTAACTATATTCGTGAAGGGGATATTGTTATTGTTACTGAATTAGATCGATTAGGACGAAATAATAAAGAATTAACAGAATTGATGAATCAAATTCAAATTAAGGGGGCAACCCTGGAAGTCTTAAATTTACCCTCAATGAATGGTATTGAAGATGAAAATTTAAGGCGTTTGATTAATAGCCTTGTCATTGAATTGTACAAGTATCAAGCAGAATCAGAACGAAAAAAAATTAAGGAACGTCAGGCACAAGGAATCGAAATTGCTAAGAAAAAAGGCAAATTCAAAGGTCGGCAACTGAAATTTTAAAAAAATGATCCACGTTTAAAGCATGCTTTCGATTTGTTTTTGAATGGTTTATCCGATAAAGAAGTTGAAGAACAAACTGGAATCAATCGCCGAACGTTTAGAAGGTATCGAGCAAGATATAACGTGACAGTAGATCAAAGAAAAAACAATGAAAAGAGGGATAGTTAATGAGTACGGTTATTTTAGCTGAAAAACCAAGCCAGGCATTAGCCTACGCAAGTGCTTTAAAACAAAGCACCAAAAAAGACGGTTATTTTGAGATCAAAGACCCACTATTTACAGATGAAACGTTTATCACCTTTGGTTTTGGGCATTTAGTGGAATTAGCAGAACCAGGTCATTATGACAAAAAGTGGCAAAATTGGAAACTTGAATCTTTGCCGATTTTTCCTGATCGATACGATTTTGAAGTTGCAAAAGATAAGGGAAAGCAGTTTAAAATTGTTGCAGAACTTCTCAAAAAGGCAAATACAATTATTGTTGCAACAGATAGCGACAGAGAAGGTGAAAATATCGCCTGGTCGATTATCCATAAAGCAAATGCCTTTTCAAAAGATAAAACATTTAAAAGACTATGGATCAATAGCTTAGAAAAAGATGTGATCCGAAGCGGTTTTCAAAATTTGCAACCAGGAATGAATTACTATCCCTTTTATCAAGAAGCGCAAACACGCCAAATTGCCGATTGGTTGATCGGCATGAACGCAAGCCCTTTGTATACGTTAAATTTACAACAGAAGGGCGTACAAGGTACATTTTCACTAGGACGTGTTCAAATGCCCACCTTATACCTTATTTTTCAGCGCCAGGAATCCATAGAGAATTTTAAAAAAGAACCTTTTTTCGAGGTGGAAGCTAGTATAAAAGTAAACCAAGGGTCATTTAAGGGCGTTCTAAGCCCCACACAGCGTTTTAAAACCCAAGAGGAGCTTTTAGCTTTTGTTTCTTCTAAACAAGCTAAAATAGGCAATCAAGAGGGGATAATTGCTGATGTTCAAACCAAAGAGAAGAAAACGAATAGTCCGAGTTTGTTTTCTTTAAGTAGTTTGCAATCAAAAGTCAATCAGCTTTATAAAGCGACAGCGAGCCAAACTTTAAAAGCTATGCAAGGACTGTATGAAGCAAAATTATTGAGTTATCCAAGAACAGATACACCATTTATTACAGAGAACGAATTTGCTTATTTAAAAGCGAATTTTGGCAAATATAGCGGTTTTTTAGGACTTGATCTTGAAATGGTTGAAACAGAGCCTAGAAAGCGTTATGTGGACGGTAGTAAGGTACAGGAACACCACGCCATTATCCCAACAAAACAAGTACCTACCGAATCTGCATTAGCGAAAATGGACGATTTACAACGAAAAATTTATGCTTTAGTTGTTAAAACGACCGTTGCCATGTTTTTACCTGATTACTTGTATGAAGAAACCAAGATACAAACGAAAGTAGCTGATTTGCTGTTTCAATCGATCGGAAAGACACCAAAACAAGAAGGTTGGAAAATTCTTTTCAAACAACAAACCAAAGAAGAAAAAGAGGACGTTCAAACGTTACCACTCGTTATCATTGGCGAACGTGCCGAAGTTGATGTTAAGAGTGTTGAAAAAGAAACGCAACCGCCAAAAGCTTTTACAGAGGGTACACTTTTAACCGCTATGAAAACGGCGAATAAAACGGTTGATGATGAAGAAGCAATAAAAATTTTACAAGAAGTTGAGGGGATTGGAACAGAAGCAACAAGAGCAAGTATTATTGAAGCGTTAAAACAAAAAGAATATATCCAAGTGATTAAGAATAAGCTTGTTGTAACTGAAAAAGGAAAATTATTGTGCCAGGCAGTTGAAAGTCAGCACCTTTTAACGAGTGCTGAACTATTTGATTGATTTACAAGAACAGTTTAACCCTGGACTAGATATGATCGGTTTTGTTCCTTATTTAGTTGATACGGACAGCGCAACGATAAAATCAAACCTGGAAGAACTGTACAAAGAACATGAAGAAGATAATTTGGTTTTCCAAAATATTATCAAGCGAAGTAATAAAGTAAGTACCTGGTCTAAGAACGGCATTACAGAACATAAAGGCTATGACAAAAAAGTTTTAGCCATGTATGAGAATGTATTTTTTGAAATGGTTGAGCGAATCATTCAGTTAGAAAATGAAAAAAGAATAGAATCACAAATCACAAGTGATTAATCACAAATCACTTGTGATTTGTGATTGTTGATGATAAAATAAGAATAAGAAGAAATAGAAAGAAGTGAGTGATTGTGGGAAACTTAGGCGCACAGAAAGCAAAACGAAATGATACGCCAATCAGCGCAAAAAAAGATATAATGGGGGATAAGACGGTTCGTGTTCGTGCTGACTTGCACCATATTATAAAAATCGAAACAGCAAAGAATGGCGGAAACGTAAAAGAAGTTATGGATCAAGCCTTAGAAGAATATATACGGAAATATTTACCTGACAAACTTTAAAAGGAGTGAAAATGAAATGGCAGTTACGTATGAAAAAACATTTGAAATTGAAATCATTAATGAGTTATCGGCAAGTGTTTATAGTCGGGTATTAAATTATGTTTTGAATCATGAACTAGATACTAAAAATACTCGTTTACTAGAAGTGAATCTTTTAAATCAATTAGAAGTGGCACAAGAAGTTGATTTATTTCAACAACCATTTGAAGAATTACAAGCTATTCATGAGTATTGGCGGTCAATGAATCAATATTCAAAACAAATTTTGACAAAAGAGAAAGTGGCTTAACATGGCGAATATTACTGACTTCACCGAAAAGCAATTTGAAGATCGTTTAGAAAAGAATGTTGAACGACTAACTAAAAATAGACTAGCGGTTGAATCGCCAACCGCTTTTTTACTTGGTGGGCAACCAGGATCAGGGAAAACTAGTTTGCGATCGGCAATTTCCGAAGAAACACAAGGAAATGTTGTTATCATTGATAATGATACGTTCAAACAACAGCACCCAAATTTTGACGAATTAGTGAAACTCTATGAAAAAGACGTAGTAAAACATGCAACATCCTATTCTAATCAGCTGGTAAAGCTTAATTAGGTTATATAAGCTTGAAAATAAAGGGTTTGTCCAATATGGACAAGCCTTTTTCTTATGTTTTGCCACAGATTTGCCACACTTATTGTGTAAGAGTATCAAGGATAGGTATAATTTGATCCTTTGTTTTTTTAGTGATGTGCAAATAAATTTCTGTTACACGACTACCTCTAGAATGCCCTACACGGTCTTGAATTGCTTCTAGGGGTATTCCTTGCTCTGCTAAGAAACTAATATGCGTATGACGGAATATATGGGTCGTAATATGTTTATTAAAACTAAGTTTATTATCAATATCAATTCCTGCTCGTTTTGGATTACCTTTTCGATTTAATTTTCCATTTTCAGGTGAGTTGAGGAAATTGTTAAGGACACTATAATGAAGAGGTGTTCCATTATAGTCGGGTTTATGACGACTTTTGGAAGTGAAAATCCATCCATTATCTTTATAATCAGGATTGAATCTTATATGTTGGTGATTTAACTCAATTTCCTCTTTAAGAATTTCTATAGCCCTTTTAGATAATTGGACATTTCGGTAACTTTGTAAGTTTTTTACATTACCTTCATAGCTATTTTCTACAGCTCCTCCGTGAGTGGCCTGACTAATGATGATATTTTGCTTTTCAAAATATTGATAGGCACCAATATTTTGGAGTTTTCGACTCTGTAAGTCAACAGGGCCATTAGTTAGAATACCTATTGGGATGTGGTTTTTATGTAGAGCCAGCAGTAGTTGATGTATCTCAGGAATCATCGTAATCTGATCGAGTTCATATTCATAGTCAGCTTGGAAGTCTAGAGCTTCTGTCCTAGAAATACTATCGATGCCAAATTCTTCCATAGTCTTCTGACAGCGAAAAATTCTAAGCTGCTCAATACTGATGAGTTTTTTCGTGTATTTAGGAAAAGCAACATCAGACCAATATCTGAAACGTTTGTAAATGTTATCTATTTGTTGGATATCAATCGTTGGAAAACATTTCTCAACGCTACGTTTAAAGGGGAGTTGATGGTCATAAAGAGTGTCATCAAGGTCAAAAACAATATTTTTATAAGTCATAATTCTAGTCCGCTTTTAAAATAGTAGTGTACTTGCTAAATTCCTCTAAGTGTTGAGGGCTAATCTGGTTATCTGTAATGATGGTATCGAGTTGATCTAGATTATAGAAGTTAAAGAAATCGTATCGATCGAATTTAGTACTGTCTACTAATAAGAATTTTTCTACAGCATTGTTTAGGGCAAGTTGTTGAATCACACCTTCCTTGTCACTATATGTAGCAATAGAATTATGGGTAACAGCATTTGCACTAACAAAAGCTTTGGCAAATCTCATTGCTTTTAAATTTGTCGAAGCCATTGAACCTACAAAAGCTCCAGTTATTTCTCTATATTCACCGCCAAGAAGCAATAAATCAATGGTTTCGCTATCATTTAGAATCAAGAACACAGGGAGACTATTTGTAATGACACGAATTTTATAACCTTTACGACCTTTCAATTCTAATGCCAGTTGTTCAAGTGTAGTTCCGGGTCCAATAAAAATAGTATCGCCATCTTTGATTAAAGAGCAGGCTTTTTTAGCAATGTCAATTTTTTCTTTTGTATTTAGACTTTTCTTCTCGATATGTGTCTTTTCAAGTGGCTTTTTAGAGGAAAGCAATTGTGCACCACCATGAGTACGTGTTAAAAGTCCATCAGCTTCTAGAGCATCAAGGTCTCTACGGGCTGTCATATCGGAAATATCTAGTTCATCTATTATTTCTTTTATGGTTATGGTCCCATCAATCTTTAACATATCTAAAATTTTTTCTAATCGTCGTTTTTTGTTCATATGAAGACTCTTCTTTCATAAAGTAATTTTTTTCCAAAGATAATTCTCTTTTAATTGTATCATAAAAGACAAGGTAAAACAAACAATTTCAAACAAAAAAACAAACCTTAGATGATGAAATAAGAACAGAGGATTGACGTATATTAGCTTAGGTCAGATTTTTTATAAGACGAAAATAAAGTAGGACCTCTTAATCAGTAAGTTATAGAAAGTAAAAGACTTTTGTAATACTTGAATAGATATTTCACGTCCATTTTGTGATGGATTAAATGAACAAAAATGAACAATAATTTAACGGTGTTATCTATTTTTAAAAAAAACAAATAAAAAAACAAAAAATAAACAAAAAGCGTTGCTTTTTGTTTGAATTTTTGATATTATATAAACAAAGAAATGATGAAAACGTTTTTTCGAACATTTTGCAAAATGTTTTCTACTTCTACGTAGCATTTCTTTCTAAAATTTAGGAGGTAGTCAAAATGGCTATTGTTGTTGGTGCAGATCTCAAAGGTACGAGATTAAAAGATGTTGTGAAAAATTTTCTTGTAGAAGAAGGTTTTGAGGTAATTGATGTGACTAAGGACGGACAAGATTTTGTTGATGTTACCTTGGCAGTTGCCTCTGAAGTAAATAAAGATGAGCAAAACTTAGGTATTGTAATTGATGCTTATGGAGCTGGTCCATTCATGGTAGCAACTAAAATTAAAGGTATGGTTGCAGCAGAAGTTTCAGATGAACGCTCAGCTTATATGACACGTGGACATAACAATTCACGAATGATTACGGTTGGCGCTGAAATCGTCGGTGATGAGCTTGCTAAAAACATCGCTAAAGGTTTCGTCAATGGTAAATATGATGGCGGACGTCATCAAATCCGAGTAGATATGCTTAACAAAATGTGTTAAGAAAAGGAGTTAAGGAATGAGAATCGCAATTGGATGTGACCACATTGTCACAGATGAAAAAATGGCAGTATCAGAATTCTTGAAATCAAAAGGACATGAGGTCCTTGATTTCGGGACATATGACCACGCACGTACTCACTACCCTCTCTATGGTAAAAAAGTCGGTGAAGCAGTAGTAAGTGGTCAAGCAGACTTGGGAGTATGTATCTGTGGTACAGGTGTCGGCATTAACAATGCAGTCAATAAAGTTCCAGGTGTTCGCTCAGCGTTGGTTCGTGATATGACATCAGCTATATATGCAAAAGAAGAGTTAAATGCGAATGTTATCGGTTTCGGTGGAATGATTACTGGTGGTCTTCTTATGAATGACATCATTGAAGCTTTCATTGAAGCTGAGTACAAACCAACAGAAGAAAATAAAAAATTGATTGCAAAAATCGAACACGTTGAAACACATAATGCACATCAAGCAGATGAAGATTTCTTTACAGAATTCCTTGAAAAATGGGACCGTGGTGACTACCACGACCAAGATTAAGGTATAACAAATGATTCTGACAGTCACACTAAATCCTTCAGTAGACATCTCTTATCCTCTAGAAACATTGAAAATTGATACAGTGAATAGGGTGAAAGATGTTAGTAAGACAGCTGGTGGAAAAGGCTTAAATGTTACTAGAGTCTTGTATGAATCTGGTGATAAAGTTACTGCTACAGGTTTCTTAGGTGGTAAAATTGGTGAATTTATTGAAAGCGAATTAGAACAATCTCTTGTTAGTCCAGCTTTTTATAAAATCTCAGGAAACACTAGAAACTGTATTGCTATCTTACACGAGGGTAACCAAACAGAAATTTTGGAACAAGGACCAACAATTTCTCATGAAGAAGCAGAAGGCTTTCTTGACCACTATAGCAATCTTATTAAACAATCAGAAGTTGTGACAATTTCAGGAAGTTTACCTTCAGGACTTCCCAACGATTATTATGAAAAACTTATCCAACTTGCTTCGGATGAAGGAGTAGCAGCCGTTTTGGATTGTTCAGGTGCACCTCTTGAAACAGTTCTAAAATCGTCGGCTAAACCTAATGCCATCAAACCTAATAATGAGGAACTTTCACAGTTGCTTGGAAAAGAAGTAACAAAAGATATTGAAGAACTCAAAGACGTTCTTAAAGAGTCACTTTTTAGTGGTATCGAATGGATAGTGGTCTCATTAGGTCGAAACGGTGCCTTTGCAAAACATGGTGATGTTTTCTATAAGGTAGATATTCCTGATATCCCAGTTGTTAATCCAGTCGGATCAGGGGACTCAACGGTAGCTGGTATTGCATCAGCTTTAAATAGTAAAAAAAGTGACGCTGACTTATTAAAACATGCGATGACATTGGGTATGTTAAATGCTCAAGAAACAATGACAGGGCATGTGAATATGACTAATTACGAAACACTAAACTCACAAATTGAAGTAAAAGAGGTATAAAAATGGTACTTACAGAACAGAAACGCAAATCTTTGGAAAAAATTTCAGATAAAAACGGTGTTATCTCAGCTTTGGCATTTGACCAACGTGGTGCTTTGAAACGTTTGATGGCACAGTATCAAGATACAGAACCAACTGTAGCTCAAATGGAAGAACTAAAGGTTTTGGTTGCTGATGAACTTACAAAATACGCTTCTTCAATGTTGCTTGACCCTGAATATGGACTTCCAGCAACAAAAGTATTGGATAAAGAAGCAGGTCTTCTTCTTGCCTATGAAAAAACAGGTTATGATACATCAAGTACAAAACGTTTGCCTGACTGCTTGGATGTTTGGTCTGCAAAACGCATCAAAGAGCAAGGCGCTGATGCCGTTAAGTTCTTGCTTTACTATGATGTAGACAGCTCAGATGAACTTAACCAACAAAAACAAGCTTATATTGAACGTGTTGGTTCTGAATGTGTCGCTGAAGATATTCCTTTCTTCTTGGAAATCCTTGCTTATGATGAAGAAATCTCAGATGCAGGTTCTGTTGAATATGCAAAAGTGAAACCTCGCAAAGTCATTGAAGCGATGAAAGTTTTCTCTGATCCACGCTTTAACATTGATGTTCTTAAAGTAGAAGTACCAGTTAACGTTAAATATGTCGAAGGTTTTGCTGATGGTGAAGTGGTTTACAGTAAAGCTGAAGCTGCTGACTTCTTTAAAGCACAAGAAGAAGCGACTAACCTTCCATACATCTACCTAAGTGCAGGTGTATCTGCTAAATTGTTCCAAGAAACATTGCAATTTGCTCACGACTCAGGTGCCAAGTTTAATGGTGTGCTTTGTGGACGTGCTACTTGGGCAGGATCTGTAGAACCTTACATCAAAGAAGGTGAAAAAGCAGCACGTGAATGGTTGCGTACTACTGGATTCGAAAATATTGATGAACTTAACAAAGTTCTTGTTAAAACAGCTAGTCCATGGACTGATAAAGTATAGTAAAAACATAAAACGGAGGATATTGTTATGAACAGAGAAGAGATGACTCTCTTAGGGTTTGAAATTGTTGCTTATGCTGGAGATGCTCGCTCTAAACTTTTAGAAGCGCTTAAAGCGGCTGAAAATGGTGATTTCGCTAAGGCAGATAGTCTTGTAGTAGAAGCAGGAAGCTGTATTGCAGAGGCTCACAATTCTCAGACAGCTATGTTGGCTCGAGAAGCTTCTGGGGAGGAACTTCCATACAGCGTTACCATGATGCATGGTCAGGACCACTTAATGACTACTGTCTTATTAAAAGATGTGATTCATCACCTCATCGAACTTTATAAAAGAGGAGCAAAATAATGCATAAACTCATTGAACTTATTGAGAAAGGGAAACCGTTCTTTGAGAAAATCTCTCGAAACATCTATCTTCGTGCTATTCGTGATGGATTTATCGCTGGTATGCCAGTCATCCTTTTCTCATCTATCTTTATCCTTATTGCCTATGTCCCAAATGCTTGGGGATTCCACTGGTCAAAAGACATTGAGACCTTCTTGATGACTCCTTATAGCTATTCGATGGGTATCCTAGCATTCTTTGTTGGTGGTACTACCGCTAAAGCTTTGACGGACTCAATGAACCGTGACCTACCTGCGACCAATCAGATTAACTTCTTATCTACGATGCTAGCGTCTATGGTAGGGTTCCTTTTGATGGCAGCTGAGCCAGCAAAAGAAGGAGGCTTCTTGACAGCCTTCATGGGAACAAAAGGTCTTTTGACAGCATTTATTGCAGCCTTTGTGACAGTTAATGTTTACAAGGTCTGTGTGAAAAATAATGTTACTATTCGTATGCCTGAAGAGGTTCCACCAAATATCTCTCAAGTATTTAAAGACTTGATTCCATTCACTGTATCGGTTGTTCTCCTTTATGGACTTGAACTCATTGTTAAGGGAACTCTTGGTGTAACCGTTGCAGAATCAATCGGTACCCTTCTTGCTCCTCTCTTCTCAGCTGCAGATGGTTACCTTGGAATTACACTTATCTTTGGTGCTTATGCCTTCTTCTGGTTTGTTGGTATCCACGGTCCTTCAATTGTCGAACCAGCAATCGCTGCTATCACTTATGCCAATATCGATGCCAACTTGCATCTTATCCAAGCTGGACAACATGCAGATAAAGTTATCACTTCTGGTACTCAAATGTTTATTGTTACCATGGGTGGAACAGGAGCTACATTGATTGTTCCATTCTTGTTCATGTGGATTTGTAAATCAGAACGTAACCGTGCCATCGGACGTACCTCAGTTGTTCCAACATTCTTTGGGGTTAATGAGCCAATCTTATTTGGTGCACCAATCGTATTGAATCCGATTTTCTTTGTACCGTTCATTTTCGCTCCGATTGTCAACGTTTGGATCTTTAAATTCTTTGTTGACACATTGAACATGAACTCATTCTCTGCCAACCTTCCATGGGTTACTCCTGGTCCGTTGGGAATTGTACTCGGTACTAACTTCCAAGTTCTATCATTTATCTTAGCCGGACTCTTGGTAGTTGTTGATACTATCATTTATTACCCATTTGTTAAGGTATACGATGAACAAATTCTTGAAGAAGAACGTTCTGGTAAAACAAACGATGCTCTTAAAGAAAAAGTAGCTGCAAACTTCAATACTGCTAAAGCAGATGCCGTTCTTGGAAAAGCAGGCGTTGCTAAAGAAGATGTAGCAGCAAACAATAATATCACAAAAGAAACTAATGTCCTTGTTCTTTGTGCAGGTGGAGGTACAAGTGGCTTGCTTGCCAATGCCTTGAACAAAGCAGCAGCAGAATACAATGTTCCAGTCAAAGCGGCAGCGGGTAGTTACGGTGCTCACCGTGAAATGTTGCCAGAGTTTGACTTGGTTATCTTGGCTCCACAGGTCGCTTCAAACTTCGATGATATGAAGGCTGAAACAGATAAATTGGGCATTAAACTTGCAAAAACTGAAGGAGCTCAATATATCAAATTGACACGTGATGGACAAGGTGCTCTTGCATTTGTTCAACAACAGTTTGATTAATAAATTTGTAAAAGTTATTTGAGACGAGATTATTCTTTCAGTTCCTTATAATATTGTTAACCATATCATTGCATTTCATTTCATTTCCTTGGTTTCCGGAACTCAGAATATCGTCTCAAATGCTTTTTTTGAAAGGATTTATAGTTATGACTAAAACACTTCCTAAAGATTTTATTTTTGGTGGTGCTACAGCTGCTTATCAAGCAGAAGGTGCGACTCACACGGATGGTAAAGGCCCAGTTGCATGGGATAAGTATCTTGAAGACAATTATTGGTACACAGCAGAGCCTGCAAGTGATTTTTACCATAAATATCCTGTTGATTTAGAATTAGCTGAAAAATATGGCGTTAATGGTATTCGTATTTCAATTGCCTGGTCTCGTATTTTCCCAACTGGCTATGGCGAAGTAAATGAAAAAGGTGTTGAATTCTACCATAATCTTTTTGCCGAGTGCCACAAACGTCATGTTGAGCCATTCGTGACTTTGCACCACTTTGACACACCAGAAGTTCTTCACTCAGATGGAGATTTCTTAAACCGCGAAAATATAGAACACTTTGTAGATTATGCCGCTTTCTGTTTTGAAGAGTTCCCAGAAGTAAACTACTGGACAACTTTCAATGAAATTGGCCCAATTGGAGATGGTCAATACTTGGTTGGTAAATTCCCTCCAGGCATTCAATATGATCTTGCCAAAGTCTTCCAATCACACCACAATATGATGGTTTCTCATGCACGTGCTGTGAAATTGTATAAAGATAAAGGTTATAAAGGCGAAATTGGTGTAGTACATGCGTTGCCAACCAAATACCCTTATGATCCAGAAAATCCAGCAGATGTTCGTGCCGCTGAGTTAGAAGATATCATCCATAACAAATTTATCTTGGATGCAACCTACCTTGGACACTATTCAGATAAAACGATGGAAGGGGTCAACCACATCCTAGCTGAAAATGGTGGAGAACTTGATCTTCGTGATGAAGACTTCCAAGCACTTGAAGCAGCTAAAGATTTGAACGATTTCCTTGGTATCAACTACTACATGAGTGATTGGATGCAAGCCTTTGATGGTGAGACTGAAATCATTCACAATGGTAAGGGTGAAAAAGGAAGTTCTAAGTACCAGATTAAAGGTGTTGGTCGCCGAATCGCACCAGATTATGTGCCTAGAACGGATTGGGACTGGATTATTTATCCTGAAGGCTTGTATGACCAAATCATGCGAGTGAAAAATGATTATCCAAACTACAAGAAGATTTACATCACTGAAAACGGTCTTGGATACAAAGATGAGTTTGTAGATAATACCGTTTATGATGATGGTCGTATTGATTACGTGAAGAAACACTTGGAAGTTTTATCAGACGCAATTGCGGATGGTGCAAATGTTAAAGGTTACTTCATCTGGTCACTTATGGATGTCTTCTCATGGTCAAACGGATACGAAAAACGTTATGGACTATTCTATGTAGACTTTGACACGCAAGAACGCTATCCTAAGAAATCAGCTCATTGGTATAAGAAAGTAGCAGAAACTCAAGTGATAGAGTAATATTACTTGAAAATGTAAAAAATTGTTATCCGATACTTTAGAAAAAGTACAACACTTATTTAGACCAGGCTTTGAAAAGGTATATATTGTTAGTTTCGAAGATTGTCCTATGATTCCTGAGCTTGAAGCTACCCCGTTGCTAAAATGTGGTAAATGGTATGTTTCAACTGGAAAAGAGTGGATTTGCCATTCTGATTTAGAGTTATCAGCATTTGAATGGGAATTTTTACAATCACTCGATGTAGAAATACGTGAGACTATTCACTTCGAGGTAAATTATTTGCCTTTCCAATAATAAAAAGAAAGGAATTAGTTGTGACTATCGAATTAAAAAACGAGTATCTTACTGTTCAGTTTAAAACACTTGGTGGTCAACTGACTTCGATTAAAGACAAGGATGGGATAGAGTATCTCTGGCAAGCTGATCCAAATTATTGGAATGGACAGGCGCCTATTCTATTTCCTATCTGTGGTAGTTTACGAAATGATTGGGCTATTTATAGACCTCAAGAAAGACCCTTTTTTACAGGTCTTATTCGTAGACATGGTTTTGTTCGAAAAGAAGAATTTATTCTGGAAGAAGTCAATGATAATAGCGTGACCTTTAGTATTAAACCGAATGCTGAGATGCTTGATAATTACCTATATCAGTTTGAACTGAGAGTTGTTTATACCTTGAATGGTAAATCAATTAGAACCGAATTTCAGGTAACGAACTTGGAAATGGAAAAAACAATGCCTTACTTTATTGGAGCCCATCCAGCATTCAATTGTCCTTTAGTAGAAGGTGAAAACTATGAGGATTATTATATTGAATTTAGTGAGGTTGAGTCTTGCTCGATACCAAAGAGTTTTCCTGAGACAGGATTATTAGATTTGCAAGATCGGACACCTTTTTTGGAAAATCAAAAGATTCTCGATTTGGACTACTCACTTTTTTCCCATGATGCCATTACATTTGACCAGCTCAAGTCTCGTAGCGTAACGCTTCGGTCAAGGAAGTCTGGTAAAGGTCTTCGAGTAGATTTTGATGATTTTCCGAACTTGATTCTGTGGTCTACAACTAATAAAAGTCCATTCATTGCTTTGGAACCTTGGAGTGGTCTCTCCACTTCACTTGAAGAAGGTAATTTCTTAGAAGATAAAAGACAGGTAACGAAAATTTCACCTCAAGAAACTTCTAGAAAAATCTATGATATTACTATCCTTAATTAAAATTTGTTATTATTTGAGTCTTCAATAAGATTTGAATACTCTTACCTTGTGATGATAGATTGGTCTTCTCCGTGCCAGTCTTACATCGCAAGGTTTTTAAGTTTTTTGTGGGTCTATGTCAACTGTAGTGGGTGACGAAAAGCTAATATCTAAAGACAGTCTGGTAGTAAAAAAATAAGATTATTTACTACTTCTTGATTTAAAATAATAGTGGAGCCATTAATTTGTGGCAAATTTAATTTAATATTTTGCCTCAAATTAGCCACACTTTTTATAGAACTAAGAGGAAAAATGAAGTTTTCTTCCTATTAATATAGTTGTTTGAAATCTTAAATATAGCGTTTTACGATGTAATGGGAAGTATGGTGAATAAATCAACTATGTTCGTATGACAGAAGCACTTATTAGCCGTTTAAGCGATCAAGGCTATAATTTAGTGATTGAAGGAACAGGACGAACAACAGACGTTCCTATTCAAACAGCCACAATGCTTCAATCTAAAGGTTATGAAACAAAAATGTACGTCACGGCAGTACCGAAAATTGAATCATACTTAGGAACGATTGAACGATATGAAACCATGTATGCAGATGATCCAATGACAGCTAGGGCAACACCAAAACAAGCGCATGATATTGTTGTCAAAAACTTGCCGACCAATTTAGAAACCCTTCATAAAACGGGCTTATTTAGCGATATAAGGCTTTACAATAGAGAAGGAGTGAAACTCTATTCAAGCTTAGAAACGCCTTCCATTAGTCCGAAAGAGACCTTAGAAAGAGAATTAAATCGTAAAGTATCAGGGAAAGAAATTCAACCGACTTTGGAGAGAATAGAGCAAAAAATGGTTCAAAATCAACACCAAGAAACCCCTGAATTTAAAGCAATTCAACAAAAAATGGAAAGCTTGCAGCCACCTACACCACCAATACCCAAAACACCTAAACTTCCAGGTATTTAAACCTTAAAAAAGGAAAAGAGTAGTTACCAAAAAACGGTAACTACTCTTTTTTTATAAAAACATTTCCTCATATGTTAAAAGCTGATCGAGAAATAAAGCACACAACGGTATTCTTTCTTTTTTCAGTTGGTACATTTTGCAGTCTGTAACGTGTCATTTACTGTTTGTTACCTTAACATATCCAGTCGAAAACTGGATAGGCTACAATTAACTAGACAGAAAAATTAAGGTGTGTAGACTAGAAGAAAATATACCAGGAGGAATTTTTATGTCTAAGAGAACACGAAGAACTTTTTCACAAGAATTCAAGCAACAAATCGTCAATCTTTACTTAGCTGGAAAGCCACGTGTAGAAATCATTCGAGAATATGAACTAACGGCTTCAGCATTTGACAAATGGGTAAAGCAATCTAAAACGAGTGGTTCATTCAAAGAAAAAGATAATCTTACGCCTGAACAAAAAGAATTGTTAGAACTACATAAAAGAAACCAGCAATTAGAAATGGAAAATGATATTTTAAAGCAAGCAGCGCTGATATTCGGACGAAGAGACAAGTAATCGATGCGAATAAGCATCTTTACCCTATATCAGCGATGTGCAGAATATTAGGTCTATCACGTCAGTCCTATTATTATCAATCAAAACCAAAGAAAGACGAATCAGAACTTGAAGAAGCAATCGCTGAAGAATTTATCCGCAGCCGAAAGGCCTACGGCTCAAGAAAAATAAAAAAAGCCTTATCAAAACGAGGCATTCAGATCAGCCGACGAAAAATTAGTAGAATCATGAAAAATAGAGGATTAAAATCGAGCTATACTGTTGCTTATTTTAAAGTACATCATTCTACTTGCAATGAAGCCAAAACGACAAACGTATTGAATCGTAAATTCTTAAGAGACAACCCATTAGAAGCGATCGTAACAGACTTGACTTATGTACGAGTCGGGAAAAAATGGAATTATGTCTGTTTCATTTTGGATCTGTTCAATCGAGAAATTCTCGGCTATTCTTGTGGAGAACATAAAGATGCCGTTCTAGTAAAAAAAGCATTTAGCCGTATCAAACAACCTCTGACAGAGGTTGAGATTTTTCATACTGATCGTGGAAAAGAGTTTGATAACCAAGCTATTGATGAATTATTAACAACTTTTGACATCAATCGATCATTGAGTCATAAAGGCTGTCCTTTTGATAATGCCGTAGCTGAATCAACTTATAAGTCGCTGAAAGTAGAATTTGTCTATCAATACACATTTGAAACCTTACAACAATTGGATTTGGAGTTATTTGACTATGTCAATTGGTGGAACCACCTTCGGTTGCACGGTACACTTGGCTACGAGACACCGGTTGGTTACCGTAACCAGAGATTGGCGCAGCGAATCCTTGATAATGAGCTCGGATGTGCTAACGCTAGCGAGGCAGTCTAACTTTAACTGTTAGCTCCTGCCGAAGATCGTCACATCCGAGGAGGCTCATTGTCAAGGACAATCGGAATAGCATACGGAAAGAAGTTCTGCACCTTATAAAATTTGTCAAAAAAACTGTTGCCATTCCATGGAGCCAATAAGTTTGCTAAACATCACGGAATCAAATTGATTATTGGAAATGAAGATTCTTTACTTGCCGCAACAATTCAGAAGCGCTTAGAGGTGGTACTACCTGACGAATCAGTCATTGGTGAACCTTTTTATTGCTTAAAGGAAAAAGGGGAAAGTGGACAGATAACTGGTACATTATATTCGAAATATAGATGCAAATGGTATACCGTTTTTGATTTTGTATTTTTCTAAAAAGAAGCAGAAGAGAGTGGTACAAATTTAAATTCAGTCATAAGAGGTATAGATAAAGAACATCTTACAATACTATGTGATTATAGCGACAACATAGGGTTAAATTTGGCTATAAAACAGATGTACTTAGAGTAGAATCTAAACTAAAAAAGACGTTTCAATTGAAACGCCTCTTGTTTAATATTCATAGTAATAACTTAAAATGTGATTTTAAAATTAATATTGAGAATGCAGCTAAAAAATCAGATTTGATTGGAGATAAAAACAACCCTAACAAAGATCTTAACCCAATTTCATTAATTGTTATGGCTAAAGATAAAATTAACAAAGATTTAGGTTTAGTAATTAAGGTTCTAACCGTACAGCAGAAGTGAGATATTTATAATACATAAATATTACAAATGATTAAACAAAAGGGAGCATAAATTTTTGACTTTAATGCTTCCTTTTTTATTTTTTTCTCCTTTGGTCAAGTCGTTCTGCAGCAAGCTTAGCTTTTTCTCTAGATGTATTGATATAAAGTAAGGATATATCAGATTGAGTATGCCCCAATTGGTTCATAATAAGTGGAATGTCTCCTCCTGTTTGTTCAGCTAAATTAGTAGCGTAAGTATGTCTTAATTTATGGGGGGCCATTCGTTTATCAAATGATTTGGTATACTTATAAACTATATTCTCAACAGCACGAGCAGTAAGAGGGAGTGTATCTCCTTTATATTGTTTAACAAATAGATACTGACTGTCCTCATTTCCTGCTTTATACCTTTCAGTTCTAATAGTTAGATAATCTAATATATCTAACATCGAAGAAGGAGTAACTGGAATAGTATCTTTCTTGCCACCTTTTCTAATAATACTTATTTCGTTATTTTTACTATCTATATCTTTAAGACGTAATTCTATCAATTCATTTACTCTAATTCCGCTACCCAAAAATAATGAAATGATAGCAAAATTTCGTTCCTTATCACGTTTAAAGAACTTTAATTCCGAAGCCGAAAGAGTGTTTTCATATTCGTTTTTTATATACTCCAAAAAATCGAGATCTTCATTTCCAATAAAAATCTTCTCAGAAATCTTTCGTGCTCTTTCGTTAAAAGTTTCCGAAACTTTTTTAATCGGAATTTTTTTCATTACATTTCGATGAAAATAAGGTTCTCCTTGTGTTCCTGGAACTTCTGCTTCTATAGTCAAATAATTAAAAAGCGAACGAAGGGAGGACTTATGCCTATTAACTGTTTTTGAACTTATTTTATGAGATTCATTTGCTTTCTCATACTTTTTCCGACCGACATATTTAAAATAATCTTGTGCATCAGATAAGGGTAGGGATCCTAATATGCCTACTGGAAATGTTTTCAAACTAGACCATTTGACTCTTTCATCAGCCATTAACCAAGATAAAAATTCCTTATAATCTCTAACATAATTGAATAGAGTAAGAGGGGAGCGATTATCCATTTTGGCCTCTACATATTCATTTATAAAGTCTGGCATTTCCTTTAGAAGTTCCTCTAGTCGCTTTTCATAATATTCATGTTGTTTTGTTATAGCCAATTCGTTTCACCTCACAATAAGAACATTTGTTAATACATATAAACATTTAATTAATGGCTAATCATAAACGTCTAAAACCTTGGTATATAGGGATTAGACGATTTTATTATTATACCATATTTAAGGTTAAGAAGGATTAGCGCTAGTTTTATCAGATTGAGTCAAGTTTTTGTGGGAGTTTTTTTAGCTCCCTTTTTTATAAAGTAAAACCTCTAAGTTTGTATCCGCTTTCCAATTGGTTTTGTTCTTCCAACTGTTGATTCTCTCATTTTTTAAAAACCTTTTAATCCCTGTAAGGCAAAGTGAACGGGTTTTCCAATCGCTTGATTTAAGTATGGCATGTTCTGACGCACGGTTTCTGTTACTAATTTTGTGGGTATTTTTCTTTTCGGTCGATGCTCTTTCTTTGATTTTTCCGTGGCTTTTTCCCATTTTCCATATATCGTTTGGATAGATAGATCATCCTTCAACCCAATCCACAAACGTGCCATGCTCATGACGCCTTTTTTGCTCCATGCTCTTCCATTTTTTAATCGTTTGGCTAATTGATTCATCATTGCTTCTGCACTTCCCATTGGACGATACGCTGTCGTGTCCACGCCTTTCTCCTGTAACCAACTACGGTAATCTTTTATGGTTTCCTGATGATGCGTTAAAAAGCCGAGGAAATGTGCTAGTTTTTCTTCTTCTTCTGGTGTATCCATTGTTCCTACTGCGCTATTCAACTCTAGAAGTAATGTTTCTACCTGGTAGTTTTTTAACGCTCTTTTCATGTAGCGGTATCGAGGATGGCTCTTCATTAGTTGCTTCATCGAACGAGCGACATGAAAACGGTCCATGGTGAAAAAGGCGCGTTCCCGAAAATACTCCCGACATGCCGTTATCCAGCCTGCTCCATCGCCATTAATAATAAGCAAGGTTTGGGTTGGATCATACGCATAATGATTCTGTAAGAATGTTTCAAAAGCTTCCCAAAAGGGTTCTTTTTCTTCATAGAGAAAATGCCTTTTATTTCGGAGCCTGACTCGCTTTCCGTTTTCTTTCCATCCCTCATGTACAGCGGCGAATTTCAACTCCCATCCACGCTTTTTCTTTTCTTGACTCTTCACATATAATCCATCTACTTCGACAAACAACACCTTTTGAAAAGGACGTTTTTCCTTAGCGGGAAGTACGCTTGTATGAAGAAGATGTTGCCGTAATGCTTCGTGGCTCATCGCCGAATAGCCTAAAAATTGTTCGAACGTTTCCACCGCCTTTCGATAGGAGGAACCATTTGTCGCTAATTCTAGCCCCCATTCTTCTAATAGTGGACTAAACCCTTTATTCCCTTGAAACTGTAAATAATGATCTAACAGACAAATATATTTTTTGGTTACACGATCGAAATAATAATTACGCTTCAGCTCCACTGCTCCAAACGCTGTATCTACTCGTATTTCTCGTTTATCTCGTAAAGCAAATCTTCTTTTGTCTCGTTGCTGAGCAATCTCTAGATCCCAATTTTCTAATGTTTGAACAAGGATTTCTTGAAAGGTCATTTGTAGTGTTCGAAATAAAGTTTTTTCCAATTCTTTTAATGATGGCATTTTTGTGTTACATTGATTCATGAGAGCCTCTCCTTTTCGTAGTATTCTAGTCAAACTCTACTTTACAAAAGGAAGCTCTCTTTTTTAATACTTAATTTTTTCCAGCTACCGCGCTTTCGCTTGGTGGCCTTTTTGTCTAGTTGGGGGACTCGTCCCCCAACTAGACAAAAAGGATATTTATTCTCCCACAAACATTTTACTCATACGTTTTATAAGTAATGCTTGTTGAAGCTTAAAGAAAGAGAATAAGAGGGATAGTATATTGAATGAAGAAATTGAATTCACAGTAATTGAAGAATAAATAAATGTGTTAACTTTTTAGAAAGGGCAGAAAACATTTGGGATTAGTTATTAAGAAATTAGAGAATATTACACCCATATACATATACATTAATAATTAAAAAATGGTTATAACCTCTCAAAAAAATAACTATGTGGTATAATTTAGCAGAATACACAATAATTCGACAATTTTTAAATAATCTTGAAATTGGAGATGTGAACATGAATACTAAATCAAAAAAGAGAAAAAGAAATGGTGCCAAATATATTCCTCAATTAAATGTATTTGGCAATTAAAAAATGT
Source organism: Niallia sp. FSL W8-1348 (assembly GCF_038006745.1). NCBI lineage: Bacteria > Bacillati > Bacillota > Bacilli > Caryophanales > Bacillaceae > Niallia > Niallia sp. FSL W8-1348. Next base: position 2,464,008 of record NZ_JBBOVV010000001.1, read on the forward strand.
ACCAAATGGCAATTAAATATGCATGCCACTTGTCACTTCAAATTATTGATGCAATAAAGACTCTTTATAACGAAAACTATCTCCTTTAAAAACAAGTAAATGAGAATGGTGAATCAGGCGGTCAATGACAGCTTCTGTTAGAATCGGGTCGCCAAAAACATGATTCCATTGACCGAATTGAAGATTGGTTGTAATCACTATACTTCGGTTTTCATAACACATAGAAATCACTTGAAATAAAAGCTCTGCTCCTTCTTTGTTTAACGGAATATAGCCGAGCTCATCAAGTATTAAAAGGTCTAGCTTTTCGATTTGTTTCATCAGCTTTGGTAGAGTGTTTTTCTGGTTTGCTTCAATTAGTTTATTAACCAAGCCTGCCACTGTATAGAACTTTACCTGGCTGCCAAATCTATGTATGGCATTTAAGGATAGTAATGTTGCCAAATAAGTCTTTCCTGTACCGACACCACCGTATAAAATAAGGTTTTCCCTCTCCTTAATAAAGTCACCATTAATGACAGCTGTACGTTCAATTCCTTGTGGAATTTGTATATGTTCCCATTGGAAAGGCGTAGAACCTGTCTTCGGTAGCTGAGCTTGACTTAGTAATAAATTAACTTTTCTTTCTTCCCGATTTTGGACTTCCTTTTCAAAAAGCTTTAATAGGTACTCTTCATTTGTTTCTGCTTCTATTTGATTAAAATTCTCTCTAATCCAACTTAACTTTAGTCGCTTTGCGTAGGCTTGTATTTGCTCGTTCATTCACTCGTACCCCCTTGAAAAAAAGCATCGTAATGAGAAAGCCCACGAGTTGCGCTAGGTACTGTTGGAACATTAAGACGAGGAGTAATCGCCTCATAAGATGTACCTTGATTTAGTAGAGAATAGAAACAATGCTTGATTTGATCCGCACTAGGATGACCATGTGAAGAAGCTAACTCTAATGCCTCATTCAATAAAGTAAAATCATCATTTTTTAAGAGCGTAGCTAAAAGACGTAAAACTTCTTTCTGCTCTTCTTCTGTACAATCTCTTAAAAAGTTGGACCATTCAAGAGGAAATTGGTCATATAAACTAGAATATTTAATTGCCTTTGGACGTTTTGATAGTAAGTGTAAATATGGTTGCCAGTTCATCGACCTTCTTTTTACTCCATATAAACGAGAATGCTTTACAATAACCTGACGTTCTTCGTTCAATACAATAATAGAGTTATAGGTTACACAAATATTTATGCGCTGCTTGGCAAATCTAGGCGACGTTGAATATTCCTTGTTATCGATGTTTATAATCCCGTATTTATCTGCCTTCACTTCCTGATAACGCACACATTCAAACTTCTTCTCAGGAAGGATAAGCCATTCCTTTTTGTCTTCCTTATATAACTCTGATTGAAGCGTTTCTTTTAAGTAGTGTGGACGATTTCGGTCTTCCTCTGCGCATTGCCAAAGTGTTTCATTAAATTGGTCGAGATCCACTATGGTGCACTCGGGTAAGAAGAAGTTATTTCGAACATATTTCACCATTGCTTCAACGTGTCCTTTTTCATTCCCCTTCCCAGGATTACAAAATTCGTAACTGAACCCATAGTGTAAGACAAAACGTTCAAATGTATCAGTGAGTTCACGTTCACCCTTACCTTTTATCTTTTTCACGGCGGGGGATAAGTTATCGAATCGTATCGTTGTCGGCACACCACCCATATAGTGAAACATACGTTGTAGGCCCTCTAGTAAACACTCAGTGTTTTCCGAAGGAAATACCTGAAACAGGAATGAATTACTGTACGGAAATGACATCACTAAATACGGTAGGTCTATTATCTCTGATTCATATAAGAAGGGTGCTGTACCAAAATCAACTTGTGCTGTTCCTGGTATGGATTCAAGAGGTAATGAAGCTCCTTCTATATATTCTTTTAGCTCTTTCTTCCTTCTTGAAACATAGTCACGAACTGTACGTGCAGAACCTTCGAAGCTATGAAACTTAACTAACTGCTCGTACATTCTTTTGGCAGTTCTATGATTCTTCTTTTTCTTTTTTAAGTCTTCTCGAATCCACTTATCTAAAATAGGCTTCACTGGATCCATCACTCTAGAGCTTCTTTTCTGTGGTTTTTTTACTGGAAACTCTTCTTGATTCGCGTACTTAGAAACTGTACGAGGATCCAGTTCCATCTTTCTTGCCACACTGGAATAAGTTCCACCTTTTTGATTCACTTCATGTCTGATATAATCAATTTGTGCCACTGCTAACATCTCCTAATAGCCTCCTGTTAAACGTTGTTGGTCCAACGAGGAGTTTAAAGTTATTATGAGAAGTTGACAAGTGGTTTTTTTAATTTGTGTAGGGCCCGGAGGGCCCTACACAAATTAACTGCCATTCCCTACATATTTAGTTTGCCATAAACAAATTAAATAAATTTAAAAATATATTTCAAGGAATTTCATATAATAAAGTTAATTTAGCAAATAGTGAATTAATTAACTTTGTAAATGGTCTTTATAGTATTCCAATTTACAGAAAATTAATAGCAGGAAATCCTTTTCCAAAGGAATTATCTCAGTTAGGGAAAGCGAAAATGTTATATGTCTCTAATGATATTGGTAGGGAATTATATTGGAACGCATTAATAGTTTGTCAATATAAAAGCGAAATAAATAAATTTTTAATTCTTAAAGATAAATTTAATAAAAATTTGCTGGAAAGTAAATTTGACTTAGCTAGAGATATATTAACAGAGATTCAAAGTGATTTTGGTTATTCTAATTGGTTAATTGAGAATAGGATTGCATTACTTGAAGAGATGGAGGGCTATGAAAAACAAAAAGAATTTGTAAACAGCATTACTAAAAATAAAGATATTGAACCTATAGTTGTTTTTCTAACTAGTTATTTTAGTATTAGAGCAGAAAAAAATGTATCACCAAATAAATACAATTCTAGAATTGAAGAAGTAAAAAAAGAATTTATTGAAGGAAATTCAGAAGCGGAGTATTTAATAAATCTTTCAGAATACATGCAGTTTAAACTAAATTTAAACAATATAGAATATTATAAATATAATGTTATTCTTTCATATGAAAGTAAAATGTCATTAATAGATAGGTATATGACTTTAATAAAAATTTGTAGTCATATTTCTTCAAATACAGAAAAAAAAGAAGAAATTTCTTTAATAAGAGATTCCATTAAATTATTGGATAATGCAATTAGTGATACAATTTTATCAAGTCTATCACTAAGACTAGGTTGCTACGAAAACGTTATAAACGACAACTCTAAAGATATCATAGCAGTGATAGAAAAATATACCATAGGTGACTATAAAGGGTGTATATCTCTATCAGAAAAGTTATTAAATCAATCACCATTTTTAGTAGATATTTATGATGTTTATGTTAAATCACTAATAAGATGTTTATTGCAAAATAAAAGTGCAGACTAGTGCAACGTATTTGTACAGAGTCTAGCACTTTTTTAGTGCCACAAAAAAAGACTTGCCAGCCACCCCAAGTCACTCTACTGTAAAGGTGTCGAATCTCATCAGTGGAGGAATGAAAGGATGCTAGCAATGTCTGAAGTTAATTGTATCAAAACTTTAAGAAACGAAAAAGGACTATCTATTAGCCAAATTGCGGATACATTAGATATAAATTGGAGAACAGCAAAGAAATATGGGGATGGGGATCAACTTCCTCAAGAGAAAACATTTCTAAAAAAAGGAATGATGTATGAAGAACGTTGGGGAGAAATAGTTCTAGATTGGTTAGAAGAGGATTCGAAGGTGAAGAAAAAACTAAGGCGAACAAATAAGCAAATGCATGAGGAACTAGTAGCATTAGGGTTTCCAGGGTCTTATCGAACAGTCTGCGACTTTATTGCAAATTGTAAAGCTGCAAGGGATGACGAACAATCGAAAGGATACGAACGATTAGCTCATCCAGAGGGTGAAGCTCAAGTGGATTTTGGTGTAATGGAGGCTGTACATGAAGGTGAAATCGTTGATGTACATGCATTAATTATGTCATTCCCAGCAAGTAATACCGGTTTTGTAGTACCTCTTCCCTCTGAAAATCAAGAGTGCTTTCTAAGTGGTCTAAAGCTACTATTTAAACAAGCTGGAGGTATTCCGTTAAGCATTCGAATTGATAACTTAACACCTGCGGTTAAAAAGGTACGTGGATCTGAAGGCGAGGCACAATTAACAGATGAATTCATGGCATTTAAAAATCATTATGGATTTAAAGTACAGGTATGTAATCCACGAAGTGGCCATGAAAAAGGGAATGTCGAAAGAAAAGTCGGCTATGTACGGTATAACTTTTTTAGTGTACCACCTGTTATCAAGGATTTTGATGACCTGACGGAACAACTCTATCAAAAGTTTTTAATAGATAGAAAGAGAATGCACTACCGAAAAGAAGCTATAATCGAAGACCTTTGGGCATGCGAACAAAAGCAATTGCTTAAATTACCAGATAATGATTATTCAGTATTTAAACAAACGACAATCAAATTTAATAAATACAATGAGTTCAAATTAGATCAACATCTTATTCATGTACCAAAAGCAAAGAACTATAGTCAGCTGTATTGCATCACATTTTGGAATGAATTTAAGGTTATTACCAACGAAGGTGAAGTACTATTAAGCGATGCAAGACCCTATATGAGAAAACGTAGATTAATTCCCTGGAAAGATATCTTAAAAGATTGGGTTTATAAACCACGAGTGGTCGGACATTCACGCTATCGTGAGTATTTACCTGCAAGAGTACGTGAATACTTACTAACACCCTCTCTGTCTCTAAGAAAACAACGTATCAATGAAATTATTACGTTATTAGTACAGTATGATATGAAAGGAATCAATGAACAGTTCTACGAACTGATTTCAAAGAATGATGAAGTTGTATCAAATCCTTACGATGTCGAGTGGTCACAGTATGATGCATTACAACCGATTGGAGGTGAGAATCATGAAGGAAACCATTGATCAATTATGTAAGCAACTACGTCTAGCTCATATAGCAGAAGGATTTGAAGATGTTCCCTTTACAACGCCAAATGAATTCGTCCACCAATTATTATTAAAGGAACGTGATGGACGAGAGCAAGCCAGAGCAGCAAGAAATATTAAAAAAGCACGCTTTCTAGATTATAAAGTTTTAGAGAATTATGAATGGCATAAGGATATCAGTTTACCGCACCATCTGAGTAAAGAAGAATTGATGAATTTAGATTTTATTAAACGAAAAGAAGATGTAATTTTGGTTGGATCTCCTGGTACAGGGAAAACACATTTAGCCTCAGCTTTAGGAAGACGAGCATGTGAAAGAGGATTTGAAGTACGTTTTTATCGTGTATCTCATCTAGTAGAGGAACTAGAATCTGCACTGGCCAATGGCCGATTAACAAGCTTTCGAAAAAAACTAGAGAAAGTTGATTTAATCATTTTAGATGAAATGGGTTATCTCCCATTTGGAAAAGATGGTGCAGAGCTACTTTTCCAAATAATCTCAGAGTGTTATGAACAAAAAAGTTTGATTATCACATCAAATCTTGAATTTAGCCAGTGGAATCGTGTTTTCTCCGATTCGCGACTGACAGCTGCGTTAGTAGATCGCTTGATTCATCATGCACATATTATCTCATACACAGGATCAAGTTTTCGATTAGCGAACGCACTTTCAAAAAAATTGTAAATATATTGGGTGGCAACACTCTGCATTTCTCGTTGCAAATCTCTGGACTTTTCTCTTGCAAAATACACTTTAATCACTTTACTTTATTCTAAAACTATTAAATTATTGATTTGTTTCTAATTTTATAAAATGTATTATTTATAGGAGCTATTTACAAACTTTACATGTAATAATCTTAACAGTAATATTAACAAAATATGAGAAAAATCTCCTTTAGGTTATATACTATACCTTGATAAAAATAAAAAGAATTACACATAAAGTCATCAATATAAAATCTGGCTGAACAAACAACTGGGTAAAGCAGCAGTTACTAGCCACAAATATACAGAACCAGCAATTATATGGTTTTGAATAAATACTCTTGGGCATTCATATAGAAAAAGTATATTAAACTGTTTAGCAATGATATATTAAATATAAGAAAAAGTAAAAGGATGAAAATAAATGGAAAGTAGCTATTTTTTTGAACACTTGGATACAGATACGGAAAGTAATTCTAAAGTAAAATTAATAATAAGTAGTCTGAAAAAATTTGCTGAACAAGAGAAAAGGCAAGTATATATAATAAATAAGCCTGTTGGTGAAAGAAAATACCAATATTCTTACAAAGAAGCCATTTTAATTCTTATTCCTAATGTGAAGCTATTATTAATAAATGTAGGAAGTGATACTAGTTCATTCGAAGATTTTTCTGAAGACTTTATTGAAGATCTTGGATACATATCAGATAAATACAATTATAAAAGCTTTTTAGGTAGACCAAGAAAATGGAGAGACGAACTTATAAAGGATGTTAAATTTGATTCTAATGATGATATTTTAACAGTTATAAAGGATAATACTTTATCTGGATTAAATGCTCGTAAAGGAGAGTTAATAATATCTTTACTAACAGGGAGTATAAATGATATTGACCGCGTTGACGGTGAACTCCCTACCAATTCGTTAGAGCAAATAAAGAAAAATATTATCTTATTTGACGGTGAACAAACTAGATTTATTTATAAACAACCGGATAAAAAAATAGTAACAATTCAGGGACTAGCAGGGACAGGTAAAACAGAATTGCTCTTACATAAACTCAAGGATATATACATAAATGAGGAAAATTCAAAAATCTTTTTTACTTGTTTCAGTAAAATATTGGCAAAAAGTTTGAAGGAAAGAATTCCAAACTTTTTCGATTTTATGAAAGTAGAAGAGCAAATTAAATGGAATGAGCGACTTTGGGTTGAAAGAAGCTGGGGTTCTCAAGTAGATAGAAATTCTGGCTTATATAGTTTTATTTGTAGTCACTATCATATTCCTTTTCAGAGATACAGTTGGGCAGTATCTTTTGAATCAGTATGTAAAAATGCTTTAGAAAAACTTAATCAACTTGAATTAGAAGGGACATTTGAACCATACTTTGATTATATTCTAATTGATGAGAGTCAGGATTTTAATGAAGCATTTTTTGAACTATGTGAAAAAGTAACAAAAAAACAAGTTTATATAGCTGGGGATATTTTTCAAAGTATTTATTACTATAATGAAAATACTGAAATTAAGCCTGATTTTCTATTAAACCGAGTTTATAGAACTGATCCTAAAACTTTGATGTTCGCTCATGCAATAGGATTTGGACTATTAGAGCGACCTGTTGTTAGGTGGTTAAGTGATGATGAGTGGGAGGCTTGTGGCTATACAATAGAAAAAGAAGGGGAGTATTACAGTTTATCAAGAGAACCATTAAAAAGGTTTGAGAACATTGATGAAAATATTACTAGCCTTAAAGTTGGAGTTGCTGATAATGGTAAGTATTTAGAAAATGTTTTGTCGGCAATACAAGATATTCGAGAAAAGAATCCTACTGTTGAACCTGGAGATATTGGTATCGTATTTCTTGAGGGTGATAACTCAAATTATAATCTTGCAGAGCAACTAATTATTAAAGTTGATCAATTGTTTGGTTGGTCTTCTATTAAGGGTTATGAAGTGAAAACTAAGACGAATGATGCCTTATTTATTAGTAATCGAAATAATATCAAAGGGCTAGAGTTCCCTTTCATTATCTGTATAACAACCTCAGCGCTAAATAGCAATACGACTATTAGGAATTCATTGTATATGATGCTCACAAGGTCATTTATTACAAGTTATTTAATTCTTTCAGAGGAAAATGGCGATCTTAATGAAGAAATTAATCGCTCAGTTAATGAACTAATTGATACAGGAAAACTAAAAGTTAAAAAACCTGAACCAAATGAAATAATGGACAAATCGAAACTAATGCTTGAAGCAACTATAAATAAATCTCAATATGAAATTGTTGAGGAGATTTTGCAGACGTTTCAGATTCAAGACCTTAGAATTAAAGAACAAATTCATAGGGTAGTTCACGTTATGTTACAAGACAGTGTGGATGTAGATAAAATTTATGCAGTAATAAGTAAAAACATTGAATTGATTTAGGGTGCTGGAATGAAAGAGTTTACAGTAAGAATGACTAAAAGATTCGTCGAAATTGTATCAAAACCAATTAGAACTAAAAATGACATTATCATGATAATGCTAGAAGCAATCCCCCTACTAACAAATGGAGATATATTAGAAAGACCAGATAACAATTATATTATTTTAAGAGTTGACAAGATGAAACGGCTGTTTTTTGTAATTAAAAATAAAATTTTCTCTTTTAATTTTCCTTTTAATATTGAAGTAAAATTAGAGGAGGAAAATCCCATTATTTATGATTTTTCTACAGATTTAGAGTTAGATGCATTAAATTTGACAGTTTTAAAGTCAGCATACGAAGAAATTTTTTTAGAAAACGAAATTAAAGGGCTCCTTGATTTAGATTCTGAATTGATACAAATCATAGACAGTTTTGAAAGTAAACCCAATAAAGATCAAATATGGCAAATTCTAAAAAAATTACTTATTTTCGAACCAGGATATTTAAGATTTGATTTTGATGAATTGCACGAAAATGGAAAATTACATCCATTAAATCACCTTGATATTAATTATTCTTCTGATGGTACCTTTAAAATAGGTATTGAACATACTATTAATTGTAATACATTCATAGATATTCTTGATATCAATTCGGATAGTTACTATCTCTCAAAGTAGAAGTTAATTTCATAAAATTAAACACAAGATGCGGGCAACTGTACCTGTCTGGTATTGGCTTCGGTATGAAAGCCCAGACTCATGCCTTTTATATTCATCCTAGTCTTTAGAGGTTATAAGTATGGACAGGTAACGACATACCTAATAATGAAATAGAAATATTTGAGATTCTATGTAAGTAATTTAAACTATTGGGAATCATGGGCAATAATGAAAACAACCACAAAAGAATTTATTAGTACATAATGGATAAGGGGATATTCAAAGGAAATCAGAAATTTAATTATAATTTTGCTTTTTTGAGTTAGATATTGTAGTAATTCATGTGGTTGCATGGAAAGAAAGTATAAATTCGTCCAGATCCATGGAGTGTATCGGTTTTATATTAATTCATTCAAAAGTAGATTATTTATAAAATAGAATTTAGAAATAATAGAAAATAACTTTATCTGAATTAAATAAAATTACTAGAGGAAAATAGGAATATCTATAAAATAAGACATTCCTTAAATTATTCAACATAGTTATCAATAAATAGAATAATCGTTCGTATAATGCGTGTATTAACGCTTCTGTGATTTCTAGTGATAAACGTCTAATACCTTGATACATAGGGGATTAGACGTTTTCTTTATTATACCCTATTTAAGGTTAAGAAGGATTAATGCTTATTTTACTGGAATAAGGCTTTTGTAACCGTCAAGTAGTTTTGAACACTTTTTGCTAATTAATTTTGAACACTTTCTCTTTCAAAAATTGTTGTTCTATTCTTTATTCTGTAGCTGTCATTTTCGTTCATTTGAATAACCTCTACTCTATGTAATAATCGGTCCAATATGGCTGTTGTAATCCCTTGGTCTCCCATTAATTCACCCCATTCTTCGGGGCCCTTATTGGAGGTAAGAATAATAGAACTACGTTCATAAAGATGGTTAACCAGGTGGAAAAATAGATTTGCTTCCCTCTGATCCATTGCCATGTACATTAAATCATCAATAATCACCAAATCCGATTCTTTTATTCTTTTTAACCGCAATTTTGATTTTGTAATATATTCTTCCGTTTTTAATAAGTGTATGAGTTCACCCATTGTTGAAAATGCTACTTTAAATCCCTTTTGAATGGCTTCAACTCCTAATCCAATTGAAATATGGGTTTTCCCTGAGCCTGGGGGTCCCAATAAAATTAGATTGTATTGTTGTTCCAGCCAATTTAATTCACTTAATTGATTTAATTGGCGTGTGCTAAGCGATATTTGTTCTTCTACATTAAACTCATCAAGTGTTTTAAAATATGGAAAGCTAGCCCACTTTAATCTCTTTTGAATCCCTTTTTCTTCGCGTTTCTTCATTTCATGCATAAGAAGTTCATGTAAAAACTCTTGATAAGTCCACGATGATTTCTCTGCGTGTCGTAGTAATATTGGCAGCTCTTCAGCGGTTTCCACCATCCGAAGATGGCGGAATTGTTCTTGTAATAGTTGTACAGTGCTAGTCATTATGAAACACCTCTCATAATTTTCGTGTAATATTCTATATCCCTTGTTACTGCTGTAGCGGTTGTTGCGGGGCTATTTCTTTTAGCTTCGAGAGAAGCAGGGGATTCTACATCTTTTTCTTCCTTTAATCGGGTCAAATGCTGTGCAATATCACGTAAATCGTTTGCACTCCATAGCTGTTCTTTTAGGCAAACCGCCAGGGCTTCCTCTATTTGAGGGCGAAAATGAGTAATGGCATATTGAATGACTTGGAACTGATCTCTTACATACCTTGGATACTGCCGGGTTACTTCATTGACAAATTTTAAAGCCTTTTCTTGATCTTTGAATTGACGAACAATAGTCTCTTTATATGCTTGAATTCCTTTCGAGCGATCTCTGGTGTGTTGACGGTTCTTTATCAACTCACCTTTCCCATGACATATCGGATGCTTTGCTAGTATTTCGCCTTGAAGGTCTGCTCGAATAATGAGTTCCTCGCCCTGGGTTTCTATGTAAACCGTATTATCACCTCTTGGACGATAAGTTCCTAAAGGAACCGAATAACGATTAGATTGATATCTGATAATATTGTCCTTATGAACAGTTCTTGTTATACTATTTACAAGGTTGCTTTCGAAAGAAAGCAGGGAGGAGACTGGCGTTAAGTGTTGCTTTTCGAGGGCGTGCACTTCTACTGGTCTCTTTTTTGTTGTGTGATGTACATTGTAATTTCCTGTCCTCTTCAACCATGCTAAACATTTTTCATTCCAGGATTCTAGATTTGGAAATACTCTGTGTTTTGCAAAGTTCCTTTTTACATATTTCACTACATTTTCTACCTTCCCTTTACTTTGGGGATCTGCCTTTCTACAGAGGTAAATTCGGAACCCTCGTTCCTGCTTATATGCTTGAAATTCCCCTGTTAAAATTATATCTCCGGCATTTTCACTAACGGTTATCAAATGATCTTGATCATAAACAATTTCCTTCGGAATTCCTCCAAAGAATTGAAATGCTTTTTCATGACAACGTATGGTATCCCTAGTGGTAAAAGGTCTATCAAGCCATTCCACATATTTATAACGAGAATTAGAGAGTACAAAGGTAATAAAATATAGTTTAACAGGCTTTTTTCCCTGATTCTTTACGGTTATTTCTCCCCAGTCGACCTGAATTTGTTGCCCCATCGGTAGTTCCTCCACAGCTTCATGATCACGTACACGAACCACTTTTGGGATGTGGTAAATATCCCTTAATTCACTAACATACCCCCGAATAGTACTACTTCCAATTTTTATTCTAGGGTACTTTTCCTTTAACCAGTCCTCCACCTGAGCAGAAGAAATATCAGGATGTTCCTTTAGCCAACTTAATATAAGTTCACGGTGTGTATCTAACTTTTTCTCCCTACTCCCAGTTGATAACACCCACTCGGATGCTTGATTAAAATTCATGCTTAAATACTTATAAACTGTGTTTCTAGAAATCCCTAATTTTTTTGCAATAGCTGCTACTTTAAATCCTTGTTCCTTTAATTGATGAACCTTTATAAACAAATGTAACTTTTCCACCTTTCAAATCCTCCAGTAAACTATGATGACATAAAATCATAATAGACTAACTGGTGGTTATTTTGATAAAAAAGTGTTCAATTCTATCTGGCGGAAACTGTTGATTTTAGTTTAGCAGTTACAAATGGAGCGGAAGATACTCGACTCCTGCGGAATGCGAGTGTCTGTAGAGCAATGGAACAACATAGTTTTTATATTTAACTATATTAAAAACATAAATAATCAATATAGGAAAGTAACCAATTAAGTGCTAAATTAGAGAATGTTCGCCTTTACCTATTATCTGTTTAGTTATGTCCCAGTCTTTTTCTAATGAAAAATGAAAGTGTTAACATTTCATTTCCTCCTTTAGACGGAAAAACAATATGTTAAGTTGAAAGGGTTTTCGTTGTAAGATAAAAACGTAGTAATCATAATAAATAATTTACTTTAAAATAAATTACTCGGAGGTCGTTAAAATGAAAAGAATTTTATTAGCTTGTTCTTCAGGAATGTCTACTAGTCTATTAGTTTCAAAAATGAAAGATGCTGCAAAAGAAAATGGCATTGAAGCAGAAATTTGGGCTGTTGCTCAAGATAAAGCACAAACAGATATGGAACGTGCAGATGTGCTATTAATTGGTCCACAAATGCGCTTCTTGAAAAAGAAACTAGCAAGTCAGGCAGAAACAGTTGGAATCCCATTAGATGTTATTGATCCAGTTGCTTACGGGCGTATTGATGGATTAGCTGTTTTAAATAAAGCGTTAGAATTAATCGAGAATTACAAGTAATCATTCGTTTTAAAATGAAAGCATTTACTAATAGAAGAAAGAGAGGATAAACCTTATGAATAAATTTATGGAGGTTTTGGAAAATATTCTGTTGCCAATTGCTGAGAAATTGAACAATAATCGTTATTTAGCAGCATTACGCGATGGATTTATGGTTGCCTTGCCGCTAATCATTTTTGGATCAATTTTTGTTGTAATTGCAAACTTTCCTTTCCTAGATAAAATGATAAGCGAAGATGCATATGCTGCTTATCAAAATGCATTAGGACCAGCATCTGCAGCAACGCTAAGTATAATGGGGCTATTTGTCATAATGGGGATAGGATATAAACTGACACAGCATTATGGTCTCGAAGCAATTTATGGTGCGGTAGTTGGGGTAGCATCTTTCCTTATCTTAAATCCACAAAAATTAGGGGAAGTAACAGGTGTTATTCCAACCGCAATACTAGGCGCACAAGGAATGTTCTTAGGAATATTCACGGCATTTATTTCAGCAGAGCTATATCGATTCTTTGTGAAGAAAAATTGGACGATTAAAATGCCACCAGGTGTACCAGATTCTGTATCTAGATCCTTTAGTGCATTGATTCCGATTACGTTAACATTAACGATCTTTTTAATCATTCGCATTCTTTTTAGCTTTACACCATTTGAAACAGTACAAAACTTTATTTATACAATCATTCAAGAACCATTAACTGCTCTAGGTAGTAGCTTGCCAGCAACAATCGTAGTGGTATTATTAATTCAATTATTCTGGTTCTTTGGTTTACATGGTCAAATTATTATGAACTCTGTACTTGATCCAATTTGGTATGCATTAAATGATCAAAACTTTAGTGCTTTCCAAGCAGGAACAGAGCTTCCAAATGTTATAACAAAACAATTTATGGATACGTTCCTAGTTGGTATGGGTGGTACTGGAATGACGTTGGGTGTTGTCATCCTTATCTTCTTAATTGGTAAGAGCAGACAAACAAAAGAACTTGGAAAATTAGGTGGACCAGCAGGAATCTTTAACGTAAATGAACCCATTATCTTTGGATTACCAATTATCATGAACCCATTAGTTCTAATTCCTTGGTTATTAGCACCAGTAGTAGTAACTATTATTACGTATCTAACCATGTCAGCGGGAATTGTTCCGAAACCAGCAGGAATCATTGTTCCATGGACAACACCAATTGGTATCAGTGGATTTTTAGCAACTGGTAATGATTGGAGAGGGGCAGCACTGCAAATCTTTAACTTACTTGTTGTAATGGTGATTTGGTGGCCATTCCTTAAAGTTCTAGATAAAAATTATTATGAAACAGAAAAAAAAGGATAAGAAGTAAGAAAGATAGAAGTAGGATTTTAAATTAAGAGAAAGGGGTTTTTACCTTAGTTAAGCTTAAGTGTAAAATCCCCTTTGGTTTTAGAAATGGAGTGACAGGGATGGAAACAGATAACAAAATGACAGAAATAGCTTTTCAAATTATTCTCTTTGCTGGAAATGGACGTTCATGTGCAATGGAAGCAATACAAGAAGCAAAAGAAGGGAACTTTGAAGAAGCGGATCGATTAATAGAAGAGTCAAGTACAGAACTTGGTAAAGCACATGGTTTTCAAACGAGACTACTCCAAGAGGAAGCGAGCGGAAATGGTGCTGGTGTGAATGTTATTTTAGTTCATTCTCAAGATCATTTAATGACAGCTATTACTGTTCGTGATTTAGCTATTGAAATAATTGAGATTTATCGTAATAAATAATTTTGGAGGTTTCTTAAAATGACTGTTCAATACAAATTTCCTGAAGGTTTTTGGTGGGGAAGTGCCACATCTGCAACACAAATTGAAGGCGCAGCAAATGAAGCAGGAAAAGGAAAAAACATTTGGGACCATTGGTATGAGGCAGAACCAAATCGCTTTTTTAATAATGTAGGGCCGGAAACTACTTCTAATTTCTATTATCAATACAAAGAAGATATTCAATTGATGAAGGAAATTGGTCATAATTCTTTCCGCTTATCTATTTCTTGGTCTAGATTAATTCCAAACGGACGGGGAGAAGTTAATCCAGAAGCTGTAACTTTTTACAATAATGTCATTGATGAATTATTAGCTAATGGAATCGAGCCATTCGTTACCCTGTATCATTTCGATATGCCGCTAGAAATGCAGAACATTGGTGGATGGGAAAATCGAGAAGTAGTAGATGCATATCAAGCGTATGCTTTACAAGCCTTCCAACTATTTGGTGATCGTGTGAAAAAATGGTTTACATTCAATGAACCGATTGTTCCAGTAGAAGGTGGATACTTATACGATTTCCATTATCCGAATATCGTAGATTTTAAGAAGGCTGCACAAGTAGCCTACCATACGGTTTTAGCTCATGCTAAAGCAGTTCAAGCTTTTCGAGGATGGAATAAAGACGGAGATACAAAAATAGGTATTGTCTTGAATTTAACGCCATCTTATCCAAGAAGCCAGAATCCATTTGATTTAAAAGCTGCAAATATTTGTGATTTATTCTTTAACAGAAGCTTCCTAGATCCTGCTGTTCTTGGTGAATATCCAGAGGAATTAGTAGAAATACTACGTGAACATGGACAACTACCAAATGTAGAACAAGGTGATTTAGAATTAATGAAAGAAAATACAGTCGATATTCTTGGGGTTAACTATTATCAGCCACGCCGAGTAAAGGCAAAAGAACATTTGCCGAACCCTTATAGTCCATTTATGCCAGAGTGGTTCTTTGATTCATATGAAATGCCAGGTAGAAAGATGAATCCTTATCGCGGATGGGAAATCTACGAAAAAGGTATTTACGATATCATGGTAAATTTAAAGGAAAACTACGGGAATGTGGAATCATTTATTTCCGAAAATGGCATGGGAGTTCAAGATGAGGAACGTTTCTTACAAGACGGTCAAATTCAAGACGATTATCGAATTGAATTTATTGAAGGTCATTTACAATGGCTGCATAAGTCGATTGAAGAAGGCTGCAATGTAAAGGGCTATCATTTATGGACGTTCATGGACAACTGGTCTTGGTCTAATGCATATAAAAATCGCTATGGTTTTATTTCTGTAGACATAAAGACACAACAAAGAACGCCAAAGAAAAGTGCCTATTGGTTTAAAAATGTAGCAACTAATAATGGATTTTAGAATCAATAGTTAATATTTCTGATATAATTTTTTAAGATATAAAAGATAGGTTCTGATCAAGGATTAAGATCAGAACCTTTTTGAGTAAAGTTGTTTTCTATAAGATTATTATTTCTAGAGATGAAAAATTTTCAAATAGCACGTTGCAGCCTTATTATATATGTAGACTCTTAAGGGATTAGTATGTGAAGCCTATAGAAAGTGAAGGGTATGTAGGCTGCATTTAATAGTAATACACCTTGTTATAATAATAGGAAGAAATTATATTTATATAGAAATATTTGTAAATATATTAAAGGAAGGAGACCTTATTTTGTTAAGCTCCCGAATGAAACAAGTTTTACGTGAGTTATTGGCAGCGGATACACCTCTGACAGGTGAGTACTTAGCTACCGTTAATCAAGTGACAGCTCGTACAACGAGAGAAGATATTAAAAACCTAGATACTATATTAAACAAGCATGGTGCGAAAATACTATCTGTTATATCAAAGGGCTATACATTGGAGATTTGGGATAAATCCGTCTTTCAACAATATCTACATTCTATATTTGTAGAAAACGCACTATCTCATTCAGGCATTCCCAAAACCCCAGAGGATAGAGTGACTTATATTATTATTCGTTTTTTACTAAATGATCATTATCTTAAATTGGATGATCTTGCAGATGAGTTGTATGTGAGCAAGTCTACGATTCAACAAGACATTAAAAGTGTGAAAGAAATTCTGCAAAAGTATGATATTACCCTAGAGGCAAGACCAAATTATGGACTTAAGGCAGTTGGGGATGAAATCAAGGTGCGATTCTGTTTATCGGAATATGTACTTGATCGAAAAAAACAAACAACAAATACTATAGACAGTCCGCTACCATCAATTTTAGATGACGAAAATATGGAGCAAATCCAAGAAATTATTTTAAGACAAATAAAAAAATATCAAATTACCTTATCTGATATAGCTATAAATAATTTATTAATTCATATTGTTATCGCCCAAAAACGAATTGTCAGTGGTCATTATGTGGCATTATTTCATGCAGATATGGATGAAATAGAACAACAAAGGGAATTTCATGTTGCAAATGAAATTGTCAAAGAAGTAGAGGAACTATATCAAATTAAGTTTCCACAAGCAGAGGTTGCTTATATTGCCATGCATTTACTTGGAACAAAGCTGGTGACACAGAAAAAAGGTCATATCGATCATGTAATTGAAGAAGATATTCTTCAGTTAGTGAACTTTGTCCTGTCAAAAATAGAAGAAAAATTAGATTTAGGGATTGAGAAGGATGAAGAGCTTATCTTTGGGATGAGCATGCATCTAAAGCCTGCTGTCAATCGAATTAAATATGGCATGAATATTAGGAATCCAATGCTGCAAGAAATTAAGAATAATTATCCACTCGCCTATGAAGCGGGAATTATAGCGGGGCTCGCAATTAAGGAATTCACAGGAATTGAAATGGATGAGAATGAGATTGGCTATTTGGCTCTCCATATTGGTGCAGCGATGGAAAGAACCAAATTACAATCTGGCCCAAAGCGTTGTTTGGTAGTATGTGCTTCTGGTCTTGGAACGGCTCAGTTAATTTATTATCGCCTAAAATCTTATTTTGGCAGTAATTTAGAGGTAGTTGGAACTACAGAATTTTATATGCTCGATCAATATAATTTAACTGAGGTTGATTTTATCGTTAGCTCTATTCCAATTAAGGAGAGATTTGATGTTCCAGTAATTGAAGTAAATGCAATCCTAAAGGAAAGTGATTTAAAGGCGATTGAAAAATTTATTGTAACGCAAAGCAATCATCAGCCGATTGAATCTTTTTTTCTCCAGGATCTTGTCTTTTTAAAGAAAACATTTCATACTCAAGAAGAAGTTTTAACATATTTGCATACACAACTCATGGAGAATGGTTTAGTGGGTAGCCCATTTTTAGATGCAGTATATGAACGAGAAAAAGTAGCGCCAACTTCTTATGGGAATTTGGTTGCTATCCCACATCCAATTACCCCACAAACAGAGAAGACCTTTTTATGTGTTTGTACGTTAGAAAAGCCAATTGATTGGAATAACAATCCTGTTCAAATTGTCTTCTTGTTATGTGTAAAAAAGAATAGTCAAGAAGATTTGCAAGAAATGTATGATGTTCTCGGAAAATTTATTGAGGACCATACAAGTGTTCATAAAATATTAAAAGCAAGCTCCTACGAAGAGTTTATGCGGATAATGAAAGAATCATAAAGCTTATTATTAAATCAAACACCAGCAAACAGGAAGGCACCACAAAGGAATCGAAACTCCAACTCCTTTGTGGTGTTTTTTTCTTTAATCTATAATTGCCCAGTAGGCAGGTTTTACCTTGTAGTTTTTATCAAATACAAATGGTGCATCGACACCCACGCCATTATTGTACTGCTCGGCCCGATCATTTAACCATGTATGGTTATCAGCGATGCCCCAGAATGTAACGCTACTAATTTTATCATCTAAGCTTTCAAACAAGTTAAATAATTGATTATATCTTTCTGCTTGTGCTTCAAAGCGATCAAGTGGTATTTCTTCATACGTTGGATAAGCTGGTGTTGGCGGCCAGCCATAAAGGCTGACATCTAGCTCAGTAATTTGATTATCTAAACCAAGCCCAGCAAATAAATTAATGGAAGCTTCAATATCAGAGATAGAGGGCCAGCCAATTTGAATATGGGACTGGTGACCAACGCCATCAATTGGTACTCCCTGTTTTAACAAATCTTGTACAAGATTATATAAACGGTCTCTCTTTGGATTGACCTCTGTGTTGTAATCATTGATATATAGTTTCGCATCCTTATTGGCATACTTTTTGGCTGTCTTGAAGGCTACTTTTATATAATCTGTTCCAGTAATTTTAAACCATGGAGATTCTCTTAGTCCTTTTTCGTTAGCTGGATTTCCATCATCAATAACCTCATTGACAACATCCCATGATTGAATATCATTCTTATATCGTTTAACAATCGTTTTAATATGGGTTTCTAATCGCTTTAATAAAAGCTTCTTATTTTTCTCTTGTTTTTTGGGATTAGTCTCATTTACCATGGGCTTTCCATCTTTATCAAGGAAAAACCATTCTGGTACTTGACTATGCCAGATGAGGGTATGAAAACGAAGTTCCATGCCATTCTTTTTAGCAAATTGGACAATTTTATCAGCTTCCTTGAAATTGAATTTTCCCTCTACAGGCTGAATATTAATAGGTTTCATCACATTTTCTGCAACAATGCTGTTAAAATGCCGTTTTAATACAGCTGCATCTTTTCCTTCTAGTTGATAGGGTTCTACAGCAGCACCAATAGAGAAGGAATCTTGATATCTTGTGCGAAGCTTATCTGCTTCTAATGCATGTACAGATTCTTTAGCCGCGGCACTAGACATTCCTGCAGGCAATAATAAAGTGAAAGCTAATCCAGTAATAATAGATGAACGTAAATGTTTTAGCATATTTAGGTCTCCTTTTGTGATGATTAATGAAAAGCCGGCTTTATGAACAAGAATGAAATAGTGGGTGTTCCTTACTTAACATAACAGCTCCGTTACGAAAAAATGTAATCGTATACATTTGGTTTTAGGTGAATGGTTGAAGATATTCTTTTGAAGAAATCCATGATGACATACAAGGTGGAACAGATCAGTTAACAGAACGCAATCCCCTCCTTACCAATAAGTGCATGATGATGGAATATTTTAATTTTGAAGGATAAGGAATATCTAAGTCCTTATCTAGACAAAAGTATAGCAAGGTTTAAATAGTTTGTATATGTAACGAACTAAGTTTTTTGTAGAATACGGAAAAATGAATCTTTTGTTCTAGGAAAAGATATCTAATGCGATAGTTTCTTAGGAACTGTTGAAAACGCAAATAAGCGGGGATATACCTACTTCGGTATATTCCCGCTTATTGATGAAATAGTTCTCTATTATTCTCCTACGTCAGCCCACTTATATTCATATGTTGCCCCGAATGGGTTCACGAACACATTTTGAACTTTTGGTGAAACTAATTGTGCTCTAGAAGCTTGGTAAACAGGTGCAATTGGTGCATCTTCAAATAATAGTTTTTCTGCTTTCAGGAAGTTGTCGTAACGAGCAACATTATCTGTTGCAAATTTTGTTGCAGTATCGCCAACTAGCTGATCGTATTCTTTATTAGAATAGCCAGTCTTATTGTTTCCGCCATCTGTAATCCATAGGTTCATGAATGTATATGGATCTAGGAAGTCAGGGCCCCATCTAGAAAGTTGAAGCTCATATTGCATATTGGAATCTAAATCCAGGCGTTGTTCTTTTGGAACTTGTTTAATGTTAACTGTTAAGCCTTCTAAGTTTGTGGAAAGCTGATTAGCAACATATTGAATTAACGTTTTCGTTGTTGCATCATCATCTGCTAAAAACTCAAGCTCAACTTTATCTGTGCCTAACTCTTCTAATCCTTTTGCCCAGTATTCTTTTGCTGCTTCTAAATCATATGTTACAAGATCTCCGCTTACTTTACGGAAGTCCTCACCAGTTTCTGGCATTGGAGTAAAATCAGTTGGAACAATTCCATTCGCAACGATAGAACCATTGTTTAAAATTTCATTAACTAAAGCATCTTTATCAAATGCACGGCTTATTGCTAGGCGAATGTTTTGATTTGCTAAAGCTTCTGAAGTTGTTTGGTTAAATTTAAGGAAGTACACAAATGTATCAGCTGAAACTACATAATTCTCATCTGTTGAGTATTGGTCAACTAGATCAGATGTAAGATCCATTCGATCAACAGATCCTTTTTCATATAGGTTAAGCGCAGTTTGTGGATCTTTTACTACTTCAAATGTTAGTTTATCCATGTTTACTGTACTTGCATCCCAATAATTATCGTTCTTTGCAAGTACCCATGAATTACTTGTACTATCCCAATTAGACATGGCATAAGGTCCATTTGCTAACAAGTCTTCAGAGCTTGTTGCAAATTTATCCCCTTTTTCTTCTACAAATTTTTGGTTTAATGGTAAGAATGTACCGAAAGTAGTTAATGTTTCAAAATAAGGTGTTGGATTTTCTAATTCTACAACAAGTGTATAATCACCGTCTGCTTTAACGCCTAATTGGTCAACAGCCAGTTCTCCAGTGCTGATAGCAGTAGCATTTTTGATTACACCATTCATCATATACGGACCATATTCTGATCCAGTATCAGGGTTAACAGCACGTTGCCAAGAATATACGAAGTCATTTGCTGTAACTGGGTCGCCGTTTGACCACTTAGCATCTTCTCTTAATGTAAAAGTCCAAGTTAAACCATCATCACTTACTCTATGATCTGTCGCAATTCCAGGTGATGGTTGTGTATCTTTATCTAAACGGTAAAGCCCTTCCATAGTAGCGCCTAAATAGATAAAGGAAGATTCATCTGTCGCTAAAGATGGATCCATTGACGGAATCGCTTCTGGATTTAAAAAGTTAAGGACCTTTTCACCTGATTTGCTTTCTTTATTGTCTGCATCTGTTGAAACGTTGGTATTATCTCCAGAGCATGCTGCTAAGACACTTAGCACAAATGCAAAAGTGAGAAGCAATAACCAATTTTTTCGCTTCATGAAGTATTCCCCCTAATTTGTATTGTTTAATTCTGAATATTGTATATGTAGTGAACATTCAAAACTATAAAAATTATTATACCTATTAATTAATGGACTTGTAAAGTTATTGTTGGATAATTATTGAAGAGATTAGTATATTTGGATCTATTTTTCAGGTTATTTATTCATATTTTTAAATAATAGGGAATTTTTTTATTATTCAAAAGATAATAAAGGGGATGGTATAATGGTTTTAAAAATTATTCATATCTATTTAAAAGGTGTAAATTTATTTTGAAATGAACGAATAAATATTTTTATCGTCAAGGATATAGGAAAGAGAGGAATTAGATGAATTATCGTAAAGCGACTGTTGATGATGCCAACTTACTAATGGAATGGAGGAAAATCCAGTTAGTAGAGGAGGGGATTAAAGCAGATAAAGATATTGATAAAGAGTTAGAGGCTTTCTTTCAAAAAAAATTAGCAGAAGAATCTCTTATTCAATGGATAGTAGAAGAGCAAACGGAGATCATTGCAACAGGAGCAATCGTTATTTATGATTTTCCCCCTTCCTATACTAATAAGAGTGGAAAAAAAGCTTACGTGACCAATATGTATACGAAAAATGATTATCGTGGAAAAGGAATTGCTACTGGTTTATTAACGAAATTAGTAGATGAAGCAAAAAGCTTAGGCATTACGAAAATGTGGCTTGGTGCATCAAAGCTTGGCAGGCCTGTCTACAAGAAGTTCGGCTTTAAAGAAACAGATGAATGGATGGAGTTAGAGTTATAAAGTGGAATGAACGAAGGGCTGTTCTGTTTTTAGAGTGCAGTCTTTTTTAGTTATCAAGAGGGTTTTAATTAAATAGGACTTCTCAGAGCCGGAAAGTGAGAAAAGGAGAAGAGAAAGGTAACAGAGAGAGCTATTTTAGCACAGGGATCAGCAGAATTCTAACAAAAACCCCCTCCTACTAAGCAGAATTCACACAATAAAAAGGAGCTCCTCAAGAAGGAAGCTCCTTTACAAACACAACTATTAGTTACGGATTAAATAATCAAATGCGCCTAATGAGGCAGTTGCACCTGAACCCATGGAGATAATAATTTGTTTATAAGCACTATCTGTACAATCTCCAGCAGCAAATACACCTGGAAGACTTGTTGCACCATGCTTATCAACAAGAATTTCGCCCATTCTGTTACGTTCAACTGTACCTTCTAACCAATCGGTACTAGGCACTAGACCGATTTGAACAAACACACCTGCAAGTTCGATATGTTTTTCTTCACCTGTTTCACGTTCAATATAAGTAATACCGTTTACCTTATCAGTACCAGTAATTTCTTTTGTTTGAACATTTTTAAGAACAGTAACATTAGGTAGGCTATTTAGACGATCTTGTAAAACAGAATCAGCTTTTAATTCTGGCATAAATTCAAGAACTGTTACGTGTTTCACAATCCCTGCTAAGTCGATAGCAGCTTCAATTCCTGAGTTACCGCCACCAATAACAGCAACATCTTTTCCAGTGAATAATGGGCCATCACAGTGTGGGCAATATGCTACGCCTTTATTTTTGAATTCTGCTTCTCCAGGTACACCAACATTACGCCAGCGAGCACCAGTTGATAGAATAACAGATTTACTTTTTAGAATCGCGCCATTTTCTAACTCGATTTCGATTAAGTCTTTCTTTTCTAAGCGTTTAGCACGTTGAAGATTCATTACATCAATGTCATATTCTTTCACATGCTCTTCAAGACTTGCTGCAAGCTTAGGACCTTCTGTTTGCTTCACACTAATGAAGTTTTCAATAGCTAAAGTATCCATGATCTGGCCACCGAAACGTTCAGCAACGATACCAGTACGAATTCCTTTACGAGCAGCATAGATTGCTGCACTTGCACCAGCAGGACCGCCCCCAACTACTAATACATCATAAGGATCTTTGTTAGCAAATTCTGAAGCATCAGCTGTACTGCCCATTTTCGCTAAAATTTCTTCTAACGACATACGACCACTGCCGAATGATTCTCCGTTGAGGAAAACAGTAGGAACTGCCATGATATCCTTGCTTTCGACTTCTTCTTTAAAAGCGGCCCCATCAATCATTGTATGCGTGATTCCAGGGTTTAAAAGACTCATAACATTCAATGCTTGTACAACATCCGGACAGTTATGGCAAGTTAAGCTAATATATGATTCAAAGTGGTAATCACCTTTGATTGCTTTAATTTGATCCATTACCTTTTGATCTACTTTAGGAGCTCTACCACTTACTTGAAGTAAAGCTAATACTAAAGAAGTAAACTCATGTCCAAGAGGGATACCAGCAAAAGTGATTCCAGTATCTTCTCCAACGCGGTTTACGCTAAAGCTTGGTGTTCTTTCTAATTCAGTAGTTTCTACTTTGATATGTGATGACATGGTAGCTAGTTCATCCACTAGGGCTAGCATGTCACGGGATACTTCATCAGATCCCGTGCTAACCTTAAGAACTACATCGCCTTCCATCATTTGCAGATATTGATTCAGTTGCCCTTTAATTTCGTTATCTAATAACATATAGAGCCACTCCCTTAAATTTTACCAACAAGGTCTAGGCTTGGTTTAAGTGTTGTGCTGCCTTCTTGCCATTTAGCTGGGCAAACTTCACCTGGATTGTTGCGAACATATTGTGCAGCTTTGATTTTGTTTACTAGAGTGCTTGCATCACGGCCGATACCATCTGCGTTGATTTCAACAGCTTGAATTTTACCATCTGGATCGATAATGAATGTTCCACGATCTGCAAGACCAGCTTCTTCATTTAAAATTTCGAAGTCACGAGAAATTCTTTGTGTTGGGTCACCGATCATAATGTATTCAATTTTACCGATTGCATCTGAATGATCATGCCATGCTTTATGAGTGAAATGAGTGTCTGTTGAAACAGAATATACTTCTACTCCAAGGTCTTTTAATTTTGCATATTCATTTTGTAAATCTTCTAATTCAGTTGGGCATACGAAAGTGAAATCAGCTGGGTAGAAACAGAAAATACTCCATTTACCTTTTAAGTTTTCTTCTGTTACTGAGATGAATTCACCGTTATGAAATGCTTGAGCGTTAAATGGTGCAACTTCTTTTCCGATAATTGACATTTTTAAATTCCTCCTATTAAAAATAAATTTATTACTAGTTTAGACGAATAATCTAAACTTATGCAAATAATAATAATTACAATTCAACATTTATTATTATATAAACTTAATTATTTTGTCAAGGATAAGGTGTTACTTAATTATAATTATTTTAATTTTAATGGACTGTGTATCCTGTCTAATTTGTAAAATAGTTAATAACATTAGCACTGAGATTAAATTAATATCGCTTTTTAACCGTTAATTTTCATTTATTAAGGTTTTTTCTCAATTAAGGTAAATTTAATTAATCTATTAAACATTTAATGAATTTGTTTAAATCTATGATTCGGATGGATGGAGCAAATCTTTTTAGTAGGTTTGTGATTTTACATTGGAAAAAACACAAATTACAGGAGGAATATACTGAATAATAAGAAAAATCATTATGGCTCTAAATCATTCTTTTGAATAGGCTGTTTTCGTAAAGTTTGTTGCGATTACCCGCAGCCGGAATACACTTCGCTTTCCGTGGGGCTCGCGCTGAGCCTCCTCAGCTTCGCCTCCGGGGTCTCAGACTGTCTCGCTAATCCCACAGGAGTCTTCGTGTATTCCGGCTGCTCCATTTTTCCAACTAATTGTTTTTTCCTATTGAAATAACAACAATCCTTTAGAAAACAGCCTTTGAATATCATTCATGTATACATTATATAAACGGTAAATAGTAATTAATAAGAAAGCGATTCTTCTTTTCATAATTGTTTAAATGAAGGAGAAGATAAGTATACATAAAAAATTGGTGGGAGACAATATGATAGGTAAAAGTCTGAAGATAATCTTAGTGCTAGCTGGAGTCTATCTCCTTTATATTGTAGTTTCCTGTGTTATCGTACCTTCTTTTCATGAGCCCAAGGCAGATTCCTCTTGGAAGCCAAAGATTGATCTCAATCAGAATGATATAAAAGGAGTGTCACCAGACAAAGTGGTATTACTTCAAGATAGGGAAGACTCAGGTTTGGCCAGGTTACAGTTGATAAAGAATGCAAAAGAATCTGTTGATATTTCTACTTATGCAATTCATAAGGGACCATACGCCGATTTATTTTTTGGCTGTATATTTGATGCTGCCAATCGTGGTGTGAAAGTGCGGATCTTATTAGATGGAATAGTTAATAAATTCAATCAGGATCTACGTTTATATAGCTATGCAATATTTGCTCATCCGAATATCGAATTAAAGTATTATGAGCCACTTCATTTAGGGAAGCCGTGGACATGGAATAATCGATTTCATGATAAGCTTTTTATCATTGATGAAGAGGTTGCGTTAGTTGGTGGCAGAAATATAGGGGACAAATACTTTAGCGCGGCAGGCTCTAAAGGAGCATCAAATGACCGGGATGTGCTCGTTTTCACAGAAACAAAAAGAAACAAGGCCAGTGTATTAACACAAATGGCAGATTATTATCAATTTGTATGGGAACATCCATATACGGAGAAGGCAGTGAAGAAAATATCCCACAGAAAGGAAGCGTTAGGAAAGAACAAAGAGAAAGAGGCTCTTCGATCATTAAAAAATGCGAAAGATATCTATCCGTTACCGATCAATAAAGACATAGATTGGAAAAAGGATGCCTACCCAGCAGAGAAGGTATATTTTCTCTACAATCCACATCAACGAATCAATAAAGATCCACTTATTTGGAAAGAACTTGTTTCTTTAAGTGAACAAGCAACAAAGTCTATTTATTTAGAAAGTCCATATATCGTTCCGACTAAGAAAATGCTTGAGTATGTAGATTCAGAGAAGATAACAGTTAATCATTTGAAGGTACTAACGAACTCTATTGCTTCCACTCCAAATTTGCTTGCTTTTTCTGGTTATTGGTTTAATCGAAAGGAAATTATTGATTCGGTTGATGAATTATTTGAATATCAGGCAAAGACAGAATCTCTTCATGGAAAAACATATATTTTTGATGGGAGAATTAGTTTAATTGGTTCTTACAATTTAGATGCTAGAAGTACTTTTTTAAATACAGAAACAATGATTTTAATTGATAGTAAAGATTTTGCTCATTATTTACAAAAGGAATTAAATAAAACAATCGATCAACATAGTCTTCAAGTTTTAGAAGATGGAAGCTATAAAAATGATAATAAAGTAAAGGAATCAGAGGCAGCTATTTGGAAGAAGTTAGTCGTTAAGGCCTTGTCTTATGTTGTAAAACTTGTCGATTTTCTTGTTTAATTATCCTACTTTTAATTGGGCAGTAAGACCCAACTGTAAGCTATGGAAAAGCGAAGAAGCTAGGTGGAGGATGAGAAAAACCCTCCACTAATGGAAGTCTACTTTTTATTTCCTAGAAAATAAAAAGTAATAGTAATAAAGGCAAGAATCGTCTAAAAGCCTCCGTGTTTCACGTGAAACACGGAGGCTTTTAGGAGGGTTAATAAAGAACCATATTACCTGTTTCTTTTGCATGTGTTTCTGCCTTTTTTAACAAAAACACAGAGGAAATACATAATAATAGGATGATTGTAAGTAAGAGTGAATATTGTCCAATCATCTGGGTGAAATTTTTTCCGTTCAACACTAAATCCCGGAATATTTCTAGTACATAAGTTAAAGGGAAAAGGTATGCGATTGCTTTTCCCCAAATTGGAAAGGCAAGCACAGGAATACGGACACCGGAGAAGAACTGCATGGGCTCTTCAAAGATGGTAAAAAGTATTCCCGCATCACGGGAAAACAGAAATACAATATTTAAGAATCCGCCCCAAACAATAGCAGATACACTAAGAAGCAACAGTGCTAATGGAACATGAGTCCAATAAATATCAGCTGCTTTTCCTGTAACGACAAGCACTAATAGGATGAAAGCAGTAAATAGCCATACTGCTTCTAGAAGGTTTCCGGCAGCTCTAGCAAACATGATCATCAAGCGGTTTGCAGGAGTTAGAAAGATAAGCTCAAGTGTCCCTGCTTGGCGTTCATAGCTCATATTCCAAGCGGATTGGACTAGGCTCCAGAAAAAAATATAGCCCAAGTAGCCAGTTAGGAGAAACATTGTAATTTGATCAACATTCATATAGGCTGATAAGGGACTAGAGTCTGTTAAGTTAAAAGGCTTAAAAGAATAATAGGCGGTAACAAATAATAAAGCAGGCCAAAAAAGCAAGGAAAAATAAATCAGCTTGTTATGAAAATTATGCCTATGACTTTTTACCATCTCCGCATGTAAAATAGTCAACATCTTCATGCCGATTTCTCCTTTGCTAAGGTGAGAATCGCATCTTCTAATCGAGGACGCTTCAGCTCAAGTTTAAGAATAGAAATGGCTTCATTCATACAAATATTAATAAAGAAAGAAGTAGGGTCAAATGGTGCATCTATATGAATAGAGGTACTGTCTGTTAAATCAGTAAACTGTATAGTACAATTTACTAATTCCTTTTTGATTTTGTTTTGCAAAGCAACAGATAATGAGCTTGTTTCTATCATCAAATGATAGTTTTTTACAACGGAAGCAATAATTTTTTCTGGTGTATCATGTAAAATAATGGTTCCCTTTTCGATAATATAGACACGATCACAAAGCTCTTCCACTTCCTCTAAATAATGGCTAGTTAATAAAATTCCTTTATTCTCTTGACTAGCTAGGTCTTTTACTAATCCTCTTAATTGTTTAGCTACTGGTGCATCTAGACCGAGAGTAGGCTCATCAAGGAATAAATATTTTGGATCATTAATAAGCCCTCTAGCAATCTGTAGCCTTTGTTTCATTCCTTTGGAATACAGCTCGACAGGAACATCTTTTGAATCGGATAAACCAACTTGATCAAGAAGGTATGCAATTCTCTTCTCTAATTGGAGACCAGAAAGTTGATACAATTTTCCAAAATAACGGAGATTTTCTTCTCCAGTCAATCTCCAATAGAGCATTCTTTCTCCTCCGGCAATCATGTTAATCTTCTTTTTTACTTTCATTGCATCTTTTACCGCGTCGTCCCCATCAACAGTTATTTGACCTTCTGTTGGATTTAATAAAGTACTTAGCATTTTTATTGTAGTTGTTTTGCCAGCCCCATTTAAACCGAGTAAGCCAACAATTTCCCCCTCATTAATCGATAAATCTAACTTTTTTACTGCACAGACAATTTGTTTTTCTGAGCGAAAAAAGTTCATTCTTTTTTTTATCGTGTAGTATTTACTAATTCCTTTTGCTTCTATCATTTTTCTTCACTCCTTATCCAAAGTGCTTTTCTAATACGTACTTCTCCATTCTTTTCATTAAATACGAGCCGATGGGCAAATAAATCAGTCCGAGGATGACTATTTTTAGTAATGGGGTTAATAGGTCGTTTATTGCAACCCCCTCAATCCAAACCATTCGTAAGGCATCTACTCCATAGGTAAGCGGCATTATGTGGCTAATCCATCTCACACCTTCTGGTAAAAAGTCACTAGGGAAAGTGATGCTGCATACAAGCCCCATAAGAACAAATAGCGTATTTTGTGTAATATATGTATCTCTAAAAAAGAGCATAAAGGAGCCTAATACTAATGCCATCGAAAAGGTAGATAGGATCAATATGGCAAGAACAATTAACACATGAAACCAGTTAATTTGTTGTAAATGCAAGCCAAATAAAGAGCCAATAGCAATAATAACGAGAAATTCCATCATGATTCTAATCAATCCTTGAGCAACATATCCGAGAAAATAACCTTTTCTTGTTGAAGGTGTTAGCAATAGAGATTCTAGAGTGCCCTCTCTTAGTTCTGTAATGAGTGTGCGACTCGTAATCATCAACAGAGATACAGAAAACGAATATAATAAGCCTCCTAAAATACAGTAAGAAAGGTAATCATTTGTGCCCGCATAAGCAGAGAAGCTAGATGATAAGTCCCCCTTAAAAACAAAGAAGTAGGTCAGATAGGCAAAGATAATTATATAAATGGCACTTAATATATGACCTAGAAAAAAAGACCAAGGAAAAGCTCTTCTCATAACGAGATAGTTTCGCCAAAAGGTGGCAGAAATACTCAACCACATTTATGTATCCTCCTTTTGACCAAGGGAAGGCTGATCAAAAAACTGGTTTAAGTCGACCTTCAATTGGTCTAATTTTGGTAAATTCGTTTTATAAAAGACAAAATGTCCGTGTCTTTCACCAGTAATTAAATTTGCCTTTTCTAATATTTTTAAATGCTTAGAAATAGTCGCTTTTGCAAGACCTGTAGATTCAGATAATTGTTGTGTACAAAATGGATGTTCTGACATTTGTTTTAATAACTGTAACCTTGTTTTGTCTCCTAATGCAGCCAGAACAGAAAGCAAGTCCACAGGTACAATATCTTGCTTGTTCTCTGCCTGATTAGGAAAGGGAACATGTAAATAAACAATGATTGTCGGCACTTCCAAACCAACTAAGAGATGTGGAGCAATAAAGCTGGATGGATAAATCGTCAATGTTTCTATTTCTTCATAAGTAAAAATCCAGGTGTCTGCTTTATAAAATCGTATCGACTTTTGATCAAGCTTAAAGCGAGGATGGATAGAGTTCATCGCTTCATATGGATTAGCCTCTATTGCTTTTTTTAACTCATAAACAGACTTAATTAACCATGGTTCCATTCGATACAATTCACGGGCAAAATATGTTTGATGATAATCATAAAGCAAATCGCATAGCTGATTTCGGTAATAATTAGGCTTCTTTAGTAACTTTTGTTCCATAACATTTGCTTTTGTGTGTATTCTTTTACCAAGAAGGAAAGCGATAAATTGGTTTTCCGGAAGCATGCGTAATCGCTCAATTGCTTCTTCCACATGCTTCTCTTCCAATAAAAGATAATCGTCTAAATCGAGAAAATTGAGCCATCCATTGCTTAGTTCACCAAAAAGTTGGATCATTTCCCATAGCTGATTCGGTATTTCTTTTTTTATTTGTTCTGCCCATTCCAGCCTCGTCAGGTGGTGGGCTGGATTGTATATAACATGTAAGCTTGTTAATAATTCACGGAAGGGAGAGTAAATAATACGTACATGTTTTTTAATCCAAAGGTTTAGGTTATCCATGGATCTCTTCCTTTTACTTTAATTCGCTTTTGGGCGAATCAAATTTATAATTTTGCAAAATTATTCAGTATTTTATATAGAGAGGAAGGATTTGTCAATGGAAAATTTGGGGAATGTTGTTTTTTAAAAAGATGAAAGTGAAGGAAGAAGAGGGAGGAGTGGTGCTCATCAAGAGGATGAAAACCAAAAAAGCAGAAGCCCGAGGGAAAAGAGGTGTTCATAAAGGGGATGAAAGCCGAAAAAGCAGAAGCCTGAGGAAAAAGTGGTGCTCATAAAGGGGATGAAAGCTGAAAAAGCGGAAGCCTGAGGAAAAAGTGGTGCTCATCAAGAGGATGAAAACCCAAAAAGCAAAAGCACAAAGGAAAAGTGGTGCTCATCAAGAGGATGAAAGCCGAAAAAGCAGAAGCCTGAGGAAAAAGTGGTGCTCATAAAGGGGATGAAAGCTGAAAAAGCGGAAGCCTGAGGAAAAAGTGGTGCTCATCAAGAGGATGAAAGCCGAAAAAGCAGAAGCCCGAGGGAAAAGAGGTGTTCATCAAGCAAATAAAAGTCAAAAAAGCAATGCTCAAGCGAAAAAGAGGAGTCCATCAACAGCAAATACCAAACCTGAAACTACTCCCACCTCAAAAACAAAAAAGCTACCTAATTAGGCAGCAATATTAAACTACTATCTCACTCATTAAAACATGTAAATTTCCTTCTATGTCACGGAAAAAGGCCATCCATGTTTCTGTAGTCTCCATCTTAGCGACAAGATGAGGCTCACTTACAACGGCGACTTCGTTTTTTATTAATTCCTCAAAAGCTGTTTTTATATTCTCTACTTGAAAATAAATAGTGGAACTCGGATGATCGAATTCCTTATTTTCTGGGAGACTGATAAGTAAACGTAAGCCGTTACAATCAAAGAAGGCCATATTCTCTGTTTGAAATAATAGGGATAACCTTAACTTTTCCTTATAAAAGTGAATGGCATTTTCTATTTTTTTTACGATTATGCCGATTTGACCAACTTTTTGTATCATGGTGGTTCTCTTTTCAGAATGGCATTTTCTGATAAATAAATTATACATAGAAGTATTACCAATATCTATCAAATCTCTAATAGAGGATTCACTTCAGAATAGTAGAGGTATTTTACATATATCTATTTTTTTCTACACACTCGTAGCACTTGAACCGTTCATCCTAATAGGAAGAGAAGGGAGGATGACGATGTTTTCCCTAAGTGATCTTGATAAATTTGCATGGGCCTTTTTCGTCATTTTGCCTATTGTTAGCTTTATTCATGCTGTTGGACACCATTTTTTTGTTTGGCTATTTGGCGGAAAGGGTGATTTGATCGTTGGCAAGGGTAAAGAGATATTTTGTATTGGTCCCATCCATATTCGTTTGTTTTATTTTATAGACGCAGCTTGTCATTATAAAGGGATTGAGAAAAAAAAGAGATGGCAACGAATTTTAATTCATGGGGGAGGCAGTTTATTTAACTTATTAACTGTTTTAGTGATTAATTTCTTAATCATTCAGGATATTTTACCAAGAAGCTCCTTTTTCTATCAGTTTGCGTATTTCTCTTTTTACTATATCTTTTTTGCATTGCTTCCTTTTGATTATGGAGAAAATGCGCCAAGTGACGGCCAAGCAATTCTTTTAGCATGGAAAAAAGGAAGGTAAGAGAGAAAGTGACTATTTTCGGAATACTTATTACTCCTTTTGGGTACATGACAATAAACCCGAAGATCTATAGAAGGAGGAATAATGTTATGTTAAATCAAGCAAGAAAAGAGTTTAGTATAGTAAAAGGAATTGCTCCTAATGTTAATCAGGATGCTTTATTTAATGATAAAAGAAAGGTATTTCTATTTGGATCTCCGAGTTATACGAATATGGGAGATCAGGCAATAGCATATGCGGAAGAAAAATTTATTGAAAATTGTTTTCCATACTATGAATATATTGAAATTATGGATTATGCAACAGATGAAGGAATAGAGCTAGTTAAAAAGATTATTAATGCAGACGATATTGTTTGTTTTACAGGTGGAGGAAATTTAGGAAGCTTATATGTAGATATTGAAGAGGATCGCAGAAAGGTAATTGAGTCATTTAAAGATTATCGCACGATTGTGTTCCCACAATCAGCCTTTTTTGAAGATACGGAGGAAGGGAGAGCAGAAAAGAAAAAAAGTCAGGAAGCATATAACCAAAACCCTAATCTAACATTAGTAGCAAGAGAGAAGCAGACTTTAGAAATTCTGAAAGATACTTTCCAAGCAAATGTGCTGTACACTCCGGATATGGTGTTATCTCTTTCCATTGAACCGAGGGACCTTGAAAGGGAAGGTGTTCTATTTGTCTTAAGAGCGGACAAGGAAAAGGTCACGGAAGAAAGTTTTGTGTCTGATTTAATGAACTTAGTAGGAAAAGATAATCTTGTCGAGCGAACAGATACGGTACTTTCAGAGGTTGATGTGATCGATTATGCGGACCGAGAAGACCAGTTATTGAAAATGCTTGATAAAATTGGTTCGAAAAAATTAATTATTACAGATCGCCTGCATGCCATGATTTTTTCTATTATTACTAAGACCCCTTGTCTAGTATTTGGGAACAGCTATGGAAAAGCGAAGCATTCTTATAATGATTGGCTACACGAACTATCTTTTATTGAATACACCGACAATAAAGAATTAAATGGGCTGCCATCTATCATTGAAAAATTACAAAGTGCTGAGCCGAATAAGATTGACGTAAGAGAAGATTTTCAAGTGCTAAAGGATTTTTTTAGAGGATAAACCTATTTTATTTTCGATGTCTCAACAACGCTTAAA
The DNA here is from genome assembly GCF_038006745.1 of Niallia sp. FSL W8-1348. Classification (NCBI taxonomy): domain Bacteria; kingdom Bacillati; phylum Bacillota; class Bacilli; order Caryophanales; family Bacillaceae; genus Niallia; species Niallia sp. FSL W8-1348. Next base: position 2,497,477 of record NZ_JBBOVV010000001.1, read on the forward strand.
GAGAAAAGTACTATCAATAAAAATTGTTGATAGTACTTTTCTTTAAACATTGTTGGGCATTTTTTTATCTTTGTGAAACGTTTCTATATATAAAATCAAATAATACAATTAGAAAACGCTTGCAAAGTAATGATTCGTGATATATACTTACTTATATCGAAACGTTTCTATAAAATTCATCTAAAAATGGAGGAAACAAGAATGAATTTCAAAAAGAAATTTGCATTGCTAGGAACCACAGCACTACTTGCAGTTGGATTAATGGCGGGATGTTCTGATAGTAAGAATGATGCTAGTAACTCAGAAGTACTGACAGTTTGGGGGATGGGTGATGAAGTGAAACAACTCCCTAAAATGGCAGAGGAATTTACAAAAGAAACTGGTATTGAAGTTAAAATTCAAGCAATTCCTTGGGCTAGTGCTCATGATAAATTATTGACAGCGGTAGCTTCGAAACAAGGTCCTGATGTACTTCAAATGGGTACTACTTGGATGCCGGAATTTCAAGCAGCTGGTGCACTAGCTGATATGGGGGAATACATCGATAAATACGATAATTTAAACCTAGATAATTTTTTTGAAGGTTCAGTAGAAACAACAAAGTTTGATGATAAATATTATGCTATACCTTGGGCTGCAGAAACAAGAGTTTTATTCTATCGTACAGATATTTTAGAATCTGTTGGATATACAGAGGCACCTAAAACGTGGGAAGAACTTGAAGATGCAGCAAAGAAATTATCAGAACGAGGAGACAATATGTATGGCCTAAATGTAGACTCTAAGGAACAAACATTAGGCTTCATGTTTGCACGACAAAACGGTTCTGATTTATTGTCTGATGACGGAAAGCCACATTTTAACGAGGCACCGTTTGTAGAAGCAGTTACGTATCTAAATGATATGATTCAAAAAGGTTATGCACCTAAGCAGGACTTAGGAATGGATGTTTCGCAAACGTTCTCAGGCGATGCTATTGTACCAATGTTTATTAGTGGTCCATGGATGGTAAAAGCGGTTAATGACACAGTGCCAGATATTGAAGGCAAATGGGCAACTGCTGTTCTACCTTCTGGTAAAGAAAATAATTTTTCAAGTCTTGGCGGTTCTAATTTAACAATATTTGAACATTCAAAGAAAAAAGATCAAGCGGCACAGTTTATTGATTTTATGGTGAAAAAGGAAAATCAATTAAAATGGTTAGAATTAACGAATGCAATGCCTACAGTAAAAGAAGCATGGAATGATGAAAAATTAGCTGGTGATCCATTATATCAAGTATTTGGAGAGCAAATGGAAAATTCTCGTCCAATGCCGTTAATTCCTGAATTTGAAGAAATTGCACAAAACTATTTGAAGCATTTTGAGAAAATTTATCTAGGTGGAGAAGATGTACAGTCAGAACTAGATGCGTTTAATACGGAAACAGAAAAAGTTTTAAGCAAATAAACGAGCAGAGAGGAGTATCTCAAACTTTGGAGGAAGCTACCTAAATACTAACGGTTCGATCAGAAGTAATAAAAAACTGATCAAATACGTTAGAAAAATAGAATCTTCCTTCTAGGAGATGCTCCTTTTCTATTTAAAGTAAAGGAAGTGCTTTAAAATTGAGAAACTTTACTAGTAAAAGAGCCCCTTACCTATTTATATCTCCTGCATTGCTCTTACTAATGTTGTTTTCCTTAATTCCAATTGTTGTAGCATTTTTTATTAGCTTTACAGATATTAGTTTAGTCGGATTAGCAGATTGGTCACAAATCAATTTTGTGGGATTAAGCAATTATAAGGAAATTTTAACAGACCCTGTTTTCCTTAAATCAATTGGAAATACCTTATTTTATGTGGTTATTGGTGTACCTTTAGTTATCGCTTGTTCTTTAGGTATTGCTGTCATGATTAACTTTGGAGAAAATAAGATATTTCAATTTTTTCGCTTAATTTTTTATACGCCATCTATAACAAATGTGGTCGCTGTAGCAGTAGTGTGGAGTTATCTTTATAATCCAAGCTTTGGGTTTTTAAACTATTTGCTATCCCTGATCAATGTTTCTCCGGTTCCGTGGTTGCAAGATCCAACGATGGCAAAAATTTCATTAATTATTCTCGCTTTATGGAGAGCAATTGGTACGAATATGATTATTTTTTTAGCAGCTCTTCAAGGTATACCGAAAGAATATTATGAGGCTGCTTCATTAGATGGAGCTAATCGACGCCAACAATTATTTCAAATTACGATACCGATGCTTAAGTTTGCTACTTTCTTTGTAACTATTACTACTATGATTGGCTGGTTACAGTTCTTCGAAGAGCCATTTATTATGACCAATGGTGGACCTTTAGATAGTACTACTTCAGTTGCACTATTTATTTACCGGAACGGGTTCCAATTTAGTAAGTTTGGTTATGCAGCAGCAGGATCATTTATTTTATTTATTGCGATTATTATCGTTACATTGATTCAATTCCGCATTCAGCGTAAGAGTGATGAAGAATCAATATAGGAGGAAATAGCTATGAATACATCTCTAAAACAAACGAGAACTTCGAAGTGGATTGTTGGAATTATTCTTACAGTTGGCGGATTTTTTATGGTCTTACCATTTATTTGGATGATCCTTTCTTCCTTAAAGACCGATGCAGAAATTATGCAGTTTCCACCAACCATTTGGCCACAGGAGTTTACCTTAGCTAATTTTAAAGAACTGTTTTTAGCGTTTAACTTTGCAGTGTATTTAAAGAATACATTAATTATCGTCCTTTGCTCATTTGGCGGATTAATTTTAAACGCGATGGCGGGATATGGATTTGCAAAATATAACTTCAAGGGAAAGAATATTTTATTTTATTTAGTGCTTGCAACGATGATGATACCTGGGCAAGTCACAATGATACCAGTTTATTTGATTTTGAATGCAATGGGCTTAACGAATACAATGGCAGGTATTGTTCTTCCGGGATTAGTTGGAGCTTTCGCTATTTTCTTATTCCGTCAATTTATGTCTACCATATCGAATGAGTTACTAGAAGCAGCTAGATTAGATGGTGCAAGTGAATGGAAAATATTTTGGAAAATAATAATGCCGGTTTCACGCCCAGTTATTGCAGTACAAGGAATCCTGACTTTTATTGGTGCATGGAACTCCTTCTTATGGCCGTTAATTATGGCAAATGATGAGAAATACTATACTTTATCTGTTGGTTTACAACTATTAAAAGGACAATATGCAAGTAATTATGCCTTACAGATGGCAGGTTCTACTTTTATGATTATTCCAATCATTATTGTATTCATGATATTCCAAAAATACATCCTGCAAGGATTTAATGTATCAGGATTAAAGTAAGGAGCATGTAAATGAGACAAGAAGAGTTAGTTAAATTAGTGGACGAATTGACAGTAGAGGAAAAAGTAGATCAGCTTCTACAGCTATCAGCCGATTTTTACACAAAAAAAAATGAAGAAATGACAGGACCATTAACCGATTTAGGGTTAACGGAAGAAAATATTAAACAAGCAGGATCCACTTTGGGCTTATCAGGAGCTCAAGAAGCTATACGTGTCCAAAAAGAATATATGAATAAGCATCGCTTAGGTATTCCAACATTAATGATGGCTGATATTATCCATGGTTTTCGTACCATATTCCCGATTCCCTTAGGATTAGGAAGTTCATGGAGTTTAGAAGCCGCAGAAAAAATGGCGCAAATTTCTGCATTAGAAGCCAGTGTATCCGGTTTACACGTTACTTTTTCACCAATGGTTGACTTAGTGCGCGACCCTCGATGGGGAAGAGTAATGGAATCAACAGGAGAAGATGCTTATTTAAATGGCGAATTTGCTAAAGCATTAGTGCGTGGCTATCAAGGGGAAGATTTGAAAAGCGATACAGATCGAGTAGCAGCTTGTGTGAAACACTTTGCAGCATATGGTGCTCCAGCAGGTGGAAGAGATTACAATACGGTAGATATGTCTGAACGTCAATTAAGGGAAAGCTATTTGCCAAGCTATAAAGCAGCTATTGATGCAGGGGCAAAATTAGTAATGACCTCTTTCAATACAGTAGATGGAATTCCGGCAACTGGAAACGAGTGGCTTTTTAGAGAGATATTAAGAGAACAGTTCGGTTTTGGTGGGGTGGTTATTTCTGATTGGGGAGCAGTGAAAGAACTGATTGCCCATGGAGTAGCTGGAGATGAAAAAAAGGCTGCTGAGCTTGCTATAAAGGCAGGGGTCGATATCGAGATGATGACCACTTGTTATGCTCATTATTTAAAGGAGTTAATCGAGGAAGAAGTAGTAGAAGAAAAGTTGTTAAACGAAGCGGTACTGAGAATTTTAGAACTGAAAAACGATTTAGGATTATTTGAAAATCCTCATCGTGGAGCAGATGCAGACCGGGAGAAAGAAGTAATTTTATCAACATTACATCGAAAACAAGCTAGAGAAATAGCGGCAAAATCGATTGTATTACTAGAAAACAATGGTGTCTTACCATTATCAATGAATCAAAAAGTAGCAGTCGTCGGACCGGGAGCAGATTCACAGGACATCTTAGGAGCATGGTCATGGCAAGGGAAAATGGATGAAGCTGTTTCGTTATTAGAAGGAATGCAGGCAAAATCTGATCATATTATCTCTGCCGAAATGCCTTGTGACTACTTTGAATTATCAGAAGATATGATCTCATGTGCAGTAAAAGCAACGAGTGATGCAGAAGTCATAGTATTAGCTTTGGGTGAACAAGAATGGATGAGTGGTGAGGCAGCAAGTCGAAGTGACATTTGTTTACCGAAAGAGCAGATTAGACTATTCAAGCTATTAAAGGATACAGGTAAGCCGATTATCGTTACTTTATATAATGGCCGTCCATTAGATATTAGTGAACTAGATGGAGCAGCTGCCATTGTAGAAGCATGGTTCCCTGGTACAGAAGGTGGAAATGCGCTAAGTGACGTCTTATATGGAGATGTAAACCCAAGTGGGCGTTTAAGCATGAGTTTCCCTGAAAATGTTGGACAAGTGCCGATTTACTACAATGTAGATAATACAGGTCGTCCTTATGAAGAAAATCCGGATGAAAAATATGTTTCTAAATACTTAGATGTTTCTAATTACGCACGCTATCCATTCGGTTATGGATTAAGTTACAGTGAAGTTATTTACAGTAATTTACAATTAGATAAAGAGGTTATATCAGAGGAAGAAGCCATAGAGGTTACAGTGGAAGTAGAGAATAGAGGGGACTATCTCGTTACAGAAACAGTCCAGCTTTATATTCGTGACTTAGTTGGTGAAGTTGTACGTCCTGTTAAGGAATTAATAGACTTTAAGCAAGTTCAATTAGAAAGCGGAGAAAAGCAAGTGGTTACCTTCGCTATTTCTGAGAAACAGCTTCGGTATACACATAGAAATATGAACTTCTCTAGTGATAATGGTGATTTTGAAGTAATGGTCGGACCAAATAGTATAGAACTTCAATCAAAATGTTTTGAATTAAAAAAGATAAGAGGATAGGAATGAAGACATGAATACTCAAACAGTTACTTTGAATGGGAATGATACGACTTTTTCTTTTCTTCCTAGCGGGGATATATATGAAATTCGTCATAAAGATATAATGGTCAACCAACTCATAGGGAATCTATTAGATGGTAGTGCGAACCAAATCTATTTACGAGTGTTTAAGGAAGGGGAAATTTTCTCTACACCTTTACTTGGTGTTCGATCAGATAGTCAACTATCAGTAGGTGAGCACACATTAATTTGGAGCGGCAGCTTTGAAGGTGTATCCTATGAAGTCCAATTTTTACTAACTTCACATGATGTATGGTTTTGGGAAGTTAGTTTACAAGGGGATCAAACAGTAGATTTATTATATGGGCAAGATATTGGGATTGCAGCAAAAGGAGCAGTTCAATCAAATGAGGCATATGTGTCTCAATATATTGATCATCATATTGATACACAATACGGATATACAATCTGTTCTAGACAAAATCAGCCACAAGGGGCGAAGTTTCCATATCTTCAACAAGGGTGTTTACAAAAGACAATCGGATTTAGTACAGATGGTTATCAATTCTTTGGGAAGTCTTACAAAGAAACAAACATTCCTGAAGCATTGCGAAAGGAAAGCTTGCCAACGGAGGTATATCAATATGAAATGGCCTATGTCTCTTTGCAAACAGAGAAACAACATGTACAAGAGAAACAATCGGTTGTTTTTTATGGTTCTATCTTAGAAAATCATCCAACAGCTGTAGAAAAACCATATTTCACTACTCAACAAATAGAAGAAATTTGGACAGAAGCAAACAAATTGGAGCAGGTTACGAAACCGGTAAATAAAATAACTAATATTGCTAATCAGGTTGTACAAACAGAAATATTGACGCCTAAAGAAGTAAATGAATTATTTGGCAATCAAATAGAAAAAGAGATGGTAGATCAAAAGCTTATGTCTTTTTTCACGGATAATCAGCATCATGTCGTGTTAAAAGAAAAGGAAGTTCAAATGGAAAGACCACATGGGCATATTCTATTGAGTGGTACTGATTTAGTAGTAGATAGACCAGTAATGGCAACAACAGTCTATATGTACGGTATTTTTAACTCACAAATTGTTTTAGGAAACACCTCTATGAACAAGATGATGAGTAATAATAGAAATTCACTTAATATAATGAAGAAATCTGGTCAGCGAATTTATATGAAAATAAAGAATCAGTGGCAGTTATTAGCGATGCCATCTGCATTTGAAATGGGCTTTAACGTCGCTAAATGGTATTACAAGCTGGCGGATGACTTGATTGTAGTGACAAATTATACTTCTGTAGAAGATTATGAGATTAAGTTAAACATCGAGAGTATAAGAGGGGAAAAATATGACTTTATCATTAGCAACCATATTTTAATGAATGATGGTGAAGATTCTATTCCATTCAAATGGAATCAATCAGATCAAGTCATCACTTTTAATGGAACACCTAATTCTACTGTTGGTCAAGGATATCCAGAATTAACGTATCATGTACATGTTGAACAACCCTTTACATTGAAAGATGAAACGGTTTTTGTTTCTTCTGAGGAATCGTCTAGCTTCCCGCTAGTCATGGTAGAATTGAATCAAGAACATGCAGTAAACCTAACTATTCAAGGGAATTTGCATAAAGGAGATTATCAACATCATCGAAAGAATGAAACGGAAGAGACGGAAAGCTATGAGCGTTATCTGGATGAATTACTGAATGGTTTTCAAATGAAGCATGAGAATCCGCTAATTCAGGAAGAAGTAGAGAGAATGAACCTGCTTAGTAGATGGTATTCTCATAATATGCTAGTTCATTATCTATCTCCACATGGATTAGAGCAATATGGAGGAGCTGCATGGGGAACAAGGGATGTTTCTCAGGGGCCAGTTGAATATTTTTTTGCCGTTAATCGTCCTGAAATTGTTCGTGAAATTTTGAAAAAAGTATATGCGAACCAATTCGAAAATGATGGGAATTGGCCGCAGTGGTTTATGTTTGATCGCTTTGAAAAGATTAAGGCAGATGAAAGTCATGGCGATGTAATCGTATGGCCATTAAAGGTTGTTGGAGATTATTTAACATTTACAGGTGATACGAGCATATTGGATGAACCTATTCCATATACAAGCAGACATACATTTGAAAAAACAGCGGCGCACTATCCGTTATTGGAACATGTAAAGAAACAAATTCATTATATAGAAACAAATTTTCTGCCGGATACGTTTTTATCATGCTATGGAGATGGGGATTGGGACGATACCTTACAGCCGTATGATAGCAGGTTAAAAAAGAATATGGCTAGTAGCTGGACAGTAGCTCTTACTTACCAGACATTACGTAATTTGGCAAAGGCATTAAAGGATTATGATAATCAGTATGCAGAATATCTTTTTGATTTGGTGAAAAATATCAAAGCGGATTTTGATAGATTTATATTAAGCACAGATACGATACCTGGATTTGTTTATATGGAAGATTCGAATCATGTGGAATTAATGATACATCCAGAAGATGAAAAAACAAATATTCAATACCGATTATTGCCAATGACGAGAAGTATGATCGCAGAATTAATTACACCTGAGATGGCGGAGCATCATTATCAAATAATTAAAGAAAATTTATATTTTCCAGATGGCGTGCGTTTAATGAATCGTCCTGCATTCTATCAAGGTGGGGTAAGCACAAACTTTAAACGCGCAGAACAGGCTGCTAATTTTGGTAGAGAAATTGGTTTGCAATATGTCCATGCCCATATTCGCTTTACGGAAGCAATGGCGAAGTTAGGGAAGGCGGAAGAAACGTGGAAAGGATTAAATACGATTAATCCAATTGGCATCAAAGACCGAGTGGAAAATGCAGCGATTCGCCAAAGTAATGTTTATTTCAGCAGTTCTGATGGCGATTTCAAAACTAGGTATGAAGCACAAGAGAATTTTGGTAAACTTAAAAATGGCGATGTTGCTGTAAAAGGTGGCTGGCGTATTTACTCCAGTGGCCCAGGAATCTATATAAATCAGTTGATAAGCAATGTATTAGGAATTCGCCAAACGGCGACTACGTTTATTATAGATCCGGTTCTACCAGAAAGATTAAATGGCTTAACAGTAGCCTTTAAATTATTCGATAAGCCTGTAAAAATTAACTATAAGCTAGGACATGAAGATAGAAAGATAATTTTCAATGGCAATGTAGTAGAAGGTAAGTTTGAAGCTAATCTTTATCGAATGGGTGGAATATGCTTAGATAAAGAAGTGATCAAGAAGAACTTACAACAAGAAAATACATTAGAAATATACTGCTAGTAGGAAGGGGTGAAGGCAATGGTAGGGATTAAAGATATAGCTAAGGCAGCTGGTGTTTCTATTTCTACCGTATCCTATGCACTAAATGGCAGTCCAAAGGTAACGGAAGCCACTCGTGCAAGAATAACTGCTATTGCAAATGAACTCAATTATATTCCTAATATGGCAGCGAGAACATTGAAAAAGCAGGAAACAAAAATTATAGCAGTCTACCTGGCTGATTATGGTGGGAGCTTTTATGGCGAGCTATTAGAAGGAATTAAAAAAGGTCTTGCTCATTACAACTACGATATGATTGTTTGTAGTGGGCAAAAGTCCCACCTTTTTCTACCGGAAAGAATGGTGGATGGAGGAATTATATTAGATTGGACCTTTAGCACCGAAGAAATTATTCAATTTGCCAATCGGGGTCATTCTCTCGTTGTATTAGATCGAGAAATAAGTTGCCCAAATGTTAGAAAAGTACTATTGGATAATAAAGGCGGAGCGACCTTAGCGATGGAAAAAATCATTGCAAGTGACCCTAATAAAGTCTATTTAGTAACTGGCCCAGAAGAAGCTTTTGATAGCCGCCAAAGGCTGGAAGCGAGTGAACGTGAATTAGCTCGCTATGGAGTAGAGTATGAGGTTATTCCATCTGCGTTTACAGAGGAATCAGGGTATGCTGCTGCGGAAATTATTCATTCGAAGATGACAGGTCCTCCTGTTACTATTTTTTCTTTTAATGATGAAATGGCCGTGGGAATTTATAAATATTTTAGAAATAAAGATAGAAAGATAGGTACAGATATTTCCCTTATTGGATTTGATAATATAGAAATCGGCTCCTTTTTAAATCCGTCATTAGCAACGATTTCTTATTCTAAGCATCGTTGGGGAATGGTTGCAGCTGAAAAGGTTGTTCAGCTGATAAATAATGAAGAAGCAGAGAATGAATCGATTATCACAAGTTTTGTAGAAGGCAAATCTTTTATCTCTAATAAAAAGTAGGTGTATAAAATGGCTATTTCTAAAGTGAATTTTCGTTCTGAGGTTTTAGGGAAAGTGACTTCTATGAATATATATCTTCCTGATAAAGAGAATAGCTCCCCTATGCCTGTTATCTATCTATTACATGGTTGGTCCGATAATGATGAAGCATGGCTAACTGCCACATCACTTGAAAGATATGCGTCAGACTATGAATTTGCCATTGTAATGCCACAAGTAGATTTAAGTTACTACACAGATATGGTACATGGAAATCGCTATTGGACGTTTTTATCAGAAGAATTACCTGCATTAGTTAGAAAGTGGTTTCGTATTTCGGATCAGAAAGAAGCTAATTTTGTTGCTGGACTATCAATGGGAGGGTATGGCGCAACAAAATTGGCTCTAACTTATCCAGATCGCTTCAATAGCTTCGCATCATTATCTGGAGCGATGGATGTCGTAGAACTATGGAAGAGAGATAGGAATAGAGACAAAGCATTTTCTACTATTTTTGGTTCTATTAACGAACTGGAAGGCAGTAAGAATGACTTATTTTACCTATTAGAAAAAACGAAGAGAAACAGTCAGGTGAAGATGCTGCAAATCTGTGGTACAGAAGACTTCCTTTATCAAGATAACTTAAAGTTTAGAAAGAAAGCACAGGAAATAATTGAGGACTTTCATTATGTTGAAATGCCTGGTGATCATAATTGGGCATTTTGGGATCAAACGATTCAGATTGTATTAAAATGGTTTAATGAGAACTACATTAAAGCGAATAATTAGAGGAAGGGACTGGGATATAAGTATTCCAGCCAAGGATAAATCCGAACAATTATACGGAGATGCTAAAGAAAGTTCCGTATAATTGTTTGGTTTTTTATTTGTTTTTAAAGGATGTTTCCATGAAGTTTAGTGCGATTCCCCGCAGCGGAATACACTTCGCTTTCCGTGGGACTCGCGCTGAGCCGCTTCGGCTTCGCCTGCAGGGTCTCAGGCTGTCTCGCTAATCCCCGTGGTGTCTACGTGTATTCCGGCTGCTACTGTTTTCCCAACTAATTATATTTCCTCTTGTAAAAAGTATGCGAAAGCAGCCGCTATTTACTAGCTAAATTAGATATTGTTCTTCTTTACAGAGTATCTATTTAGTTATGTCCCAGCCTTTAATTGTTTCAAGATGGAAGGGGAAAAGCAGGTTATAAAGAAAGCTTCCATAAGTGGGGGTCTTATTGCCCGTTAAGAGTGGGATAAATCCCCAACAATTTTCGTTCCGTGTGCTTCTTTCATTCCTAATTCGGAAGAAAGGAATGGAAGGTTAGCAGACGTAATTCCGCCACCGGGAATAATAATAATTTTTTCAGAAGCATGTTCTATATAACTTTTAAGTGCAGATAGATTGTCTTCTATTCTTGTCGATAGTGGACCTCCATGTGTTAAAATACGGTGCACACCATGGGAAATGAGCCAGTCAATTGCTTGGCGTTTTCGCTTTGGAGCAATTTCATCAAAAGCCATATGAAAGGTAATCTCCATGCCAGCAGCAGCGGTTAAGCATTTCTCCATCGCCCCTTCATCGATCCAATTATCTCTATTTAGACAGCCAATTACTATTCCGTTAATGCCAAGCTGGTTAAACAGATGGATATCTTGGCACATAATATCCACTTCATCTTCGTTATAAATAAAGTTGCCGCCTCTTGGACGAACGATGGCCATCACCTTTGTATTTGTATTTCGGCAATAGGAAACAGTCTTTGCAGCAACACCATAACTAACAGTTGTTCCTCCAACTGAAAGGTTATCGCATAACTCAATTCGATGCGCCCCCTTTTTAATAGCACTTGGAACGAGGGTGAAGTTTTCAACACAGACTTCTTTTATCATATGGATAACACCTACAATCAATTACTTAGTGTAATATATATTTACTGGAGGAATTCAGTGAAGTCCCTCTAAGTAAAAATGTGTTAAACGTTGTAACATTTAAAAAAATGATCCAGAAAATTAAAGAATAGATTACTAATTATTGAGCATTTTTATGTCAAAAAGAATTGCTCGCCCTAGTTCGATGATTGCATCTTGAACAGGAAGAGTAAATATTCTACCATTCAAATCTATATTTTATAAAGTGAACAAAGTTATACCAACAATCAGATTTGGAAGACCAAATAGAAAGAAATAAGTTGATAAATTAACTTGTTCAGTTCTACTTTTTTGATTTTGACTCCAATAATTAGCTCTAATTCTATCCCCGCTTGCAAATGCTCCAGAAGCTAGTCCTGAAATGATAATACAGATTAATCCTATTGTACCTGCTATACTGGCTGAAATATTGTACAAAGACTCAAAAAAACTCATGAAAATAAATATTACACTAGTAAATATACCTGAAATGAATACTTTTTTCTTCATTATTTTACCCCCTTTCCTTAAAAATTGAAAATTTAAAATATTCTATATATACACACATTGGTGTTTATAGAAAATATTAACATAAAATAATAAGAAGAGGTGTTTAAAGTGAAAAAAATAAAGTTGTTAGTCCCTATTCTTGTAGTATGTTTTTTTTCTACGATTTTTCAAGATGTACAAACTTCTCCATTATCATCTGGTAAAGAAAATAATGGGATTATATCTCAAAAAAAGGAGATTACTAATATCGAGGAATTATATGAGAGAGCTAAAAAAGGAATAACAGATATACCAATTGAGGAAATTGAGAAATCCAATATTTTAACAGAATTAGAAATACAAAAAGAAGATACATCTACGAATAAATTACAAAAAATGATTATATCAGAACAAGAAGATATGGAAATTGTAGAGGAAGTTTCAACTGCTCAGGTTCTTAGAACCATTAAGAATGGTAATACTACTTCACAAGAGATTGCTTTAACAAGCTTTACTACATTAGCCTATGGTACTCTCGAGGATTCTGCTACGGATACAACCAAGTCAGTAAGAGCGTATTCGACTATTACTTATAGAACTGAAAAAATTAATGGTAGTAATTGTATTTTAATGACTTATACTCGTGGAGGTTGGACTATTTTAGATAACTCAGTTTCTATTTCGAATAGAAAGGTTAATTTTGGAACTTCAGGTCCATCTTCAGTAAATGGAGTATTGAAAAATCAAACATCAGATAAAGCACCAACAACTAATTCTTTCGGTTATTCAGTCCCTAATACTTGGATACCTATCGTAAAGGATGGCGGCTACACTAGTTGTGGAACGACACAGACAGTAACCTTAAAAAGGGGTAGTTCGACATGGACATTTAAAATGATCAATAGAGTAGTATGATTATTTTGTTTTATCGGGTAATTTGACTAAAGATGTCCTATATAAAGCACTAAATCTCAAAAGGCAGAATTCTGCCTTTTGAGATTTAGAAATAACGAGAAAAATAGACTAATAATAAATAATGCATTCTATTTAATCTATTTTAATGCAATTATAATATTTTTAATAAGAATTTATAGATTAGTTGTTAATTTAATTTTGAAATGACATGTTCAGAAAAATGATTATTTGAAATACGAAATTGGGGTTGTCCTGTTTGTCATGAACATCACGACAGAGATATCAATGCTAGAAAATAGTATAAGTTGAAGGCTTACGAATACTAGCTTTGGTTTAAATAAAAAGATAGAACCGTAGGAATCTATTGGTAAAGCTTGGTCAATAAGAGAAACTGCTGTTGGCAAAGAAATATGTTAACAAGTACGTTCAGTTCCCAATCTCTCACTTTAATTAGACTGCAAGGTTGACACAAGAGGGCGTAGTAATAAGTTCTGCTCAAAGGTGCAAGATGAGCAGCCGGAAATCTATATGAAAACTAGTGAAGTCTTTCTAAGAAAGTAGGCAAATGGAGAAGAATAGATGAGAGAAAAGTATTTTACCAAGATTAAATGGAGAAGGTTATTTATCTGGTTGATCGTATATATTATATTATTTACTTGCATGGATGTTTTTGTCATAGAAAATAGTACAGAGAAAGAGAGTAATTTCTATTTTAAGATGGGATTTCATGTTACAGTTTTTATGTGGATTCTGTATTCCTTTAGAAAAAATAATCTGTCTATTAAAGCAGTTATATTTCATCCAAGGAAAGAAAAGTCCTCGTGGGGAAAGTATGTTTTTCTAGAATTATTAGGAGATTTAATTGCTGTAACCTTATTATTTCTTATAATCTTAATTATAGCTTTGAACTCTGAGTCGCTTATTCAAGAAATAATAAATAGTGATAGTGAAGTGGGAGACTCGACTTTTTTTATTGGGAGTCTGTTTGTTACCATTCTCGTTGCGCCAATTGTAGAAGAGTTGTTGTTTAGAGGAATATTGTTCAATAAGTGGAGTGAATCATTAGGTGCCAAAAAGGCATTATTTATTACCTCGTTTTTATTTGGGGTTCTTCATATTGGAAGTTCACCAATTTTTATCGGGCAGTTATTAGCTGGATTCCTATTTTGCTTAGTATATATGAGAACGAAATCGTTAGTGTTGCCAATACTTTTACATATAGGAAATAATAGTATAAGTAGTATAGGCATGTTAATAAATGCAGGTGATGACACAAACATACCGGATATCGCTCTAATGTTAAGTCAAATGAAAGTAGCTGCTATTATTTCAGGGGTTATTTTACTAATATTGGTTCCGATATATAGTTTTTTTATGTATAAATTATCACTAGTGTTGCATTAATTTAATTTCACTATTAAAAATACTCGAAATGTTCACTTTTATTATTTTATGCATAGAAAAAGTCCTTTATAATGGATAAGTCAGGTGGTAACCCGTCCAAATCCACTAAAAAAGGACCAATCTCATGGACAAGATTACACGAAAAACTTCATTTGGACAATGGTTTTCGCCAATTAATCTTCAATTATTTGAAGAACAGGTGAAAACATTGAAATTAGATTGCTATACGAAAAAGTTAACGACAGAATCATTCCTAAAACTATTACTTTTTGCACAATTAGAAGAAGTTGAAAGTCTTCATGCGTTAAGTGATTGCCTTTTTGATGATCATCTTCAAAAGGAAATCGACCTTGATTCTATAAGCATTTCTCAGCTCTCGCGCCGTTTAAATGGTCTAAATCCAGATTTGTTTCAAAGACTTTTCCTTGATTTAGTCGGACAAATTCACGCCAAAACACACTACACAAAACTTGTCATGCCGTTAAAAATTATTGATTCAAGTACTTTGCCACTAAATTTGACCAATCATAAATGGGCGAAGTTCCGCAAAACTAAGGCAGGCGTAAAGTTACACTTACGCCTTGTATTTATGGAAAAGGGAGAATCCTATCCCGAAAAAGCCGTGATGACAACGGCAAGCGAACACGATCGTGGTCAACTTGAGATTATGGTTGACGATAAAGAATGCATGTATGTGTTTGACCGAGGTTATCTAGACTACGAGCGTTTTGATCGCATGACCGATGAAGGCTACTTTTTTCTTTCTAGGCTACGAAAAAACGCAGTCATACGGGAAGTTTATAATTTTAAACTACCCGAGAATTCAGCTGTTTTGTCAGATCAAATGGTGTTGATTGGTACGACTCAAAACCGTGCTGAAAATTACTTTCGTCTTCTAAAAGTGATGGATTCAAAAGGAAATGAACTGCATTTAATTACCAATCGTTTTGATTTGAGTGCCGAAGAAATTTCAGAGATGTACAAATCACGGTGGGCAATTGAGTTGTTCTTTAAATGGATCAAACAGCATCTCAGCATCAAAAAGTTCTACGGTCAAAGTGAATGGGCGATTCAAAACCAAGTGTTTATCGCACTGATTGTTTTTTGCCTACATGTTCTCGTACAACTTGAAACAAGAAGTAAGCGAAAAACCTTACAAATTAGCCGTTATTTAAGGGCTGCATTGTGGAAACCAGCCCATATCTGGCTTCGAAAGATTGAAGGGAAAGCCATCCCTTAATAAGCAAATTGTTGTTGTCGCACAAGTCTAATTGTAAAAAAAACCCAAATGGATGGAGCCACCTTTGAATAGGTATTTACCTTTTTGGCTCTAAACAAGGAGGATAATCAGACTGAAAATTGCGACAATATTTATGCAACACTAGTGATAAATTATATAAAACGACTAAAATGGAAATACCTTATCATGTAAATGTAAAAAATTACAACTAGTTATTGTATTCTAATTTCCAGTATGTTAAAGTATTTGGAAAATAAGAGGTGATTGAAATGGTTAACTGCGTACTTACTATCAACCTTTCACAATTACATCATCATAAACAGTAGTCTTGCTATTTCGATAAAAAATCGTACATAGGAAGACTATTTCTCATGAAACCGCATTTGATTAAGTTTTACTACTTAAATCAAGGGCGGTTTTTTATTTTATTTTAAATGGGAGGCATGAAAAAATGAAGAAGATGAATTACCAAAATGTAAAGGGAACGCTCGATTATTTGCCGGAGGAGGAAGGAATCAGAAGAATTATTCGAAGAACGATTGAAGATGTATTTATTCAGTATGGCTGTAAACCGATTGAGACACCTATCTTAAATTATCAAGAGTTGCTTGCTTCTAAATACGGAGGAGGAGCAGAAATCTTAGAAGAAATGTACACTCTTTCCGATCGGGGCAAAAGAGAGCTTGCATTACGCTATGACTTAACCATTCCATTTGCGAAGGTTGTGGCAATGAACCCAACGATAAAAATGCCTTTTAAACGCTATGAGATTGGCAAAGTTTTTAGAGATGGGCCGATCAAGACAGGCAGATACCGAGAGTTTACGCAATGTGATGTTGATATTGTAGGTGTTCAATCACAAATGGCAGAAGCAGAGCTCATGATCATGGCATTGGATATTTTTAAAAAGTTAAAAATGGACGTAACCATTCAATATAATAATCGGAAATTATTAGCTGGGTTTCTCCGTCAATTGAATATTACAGGGCAAATGATAAACCGAGTGATTTTGATTTTAGATAAAATCGAAAAAATTAGTAAAGATAAAATGAAGGCGGAACTAAGAGAAGCTGGATTAGAACAAATGGCGATAGACGCAATTGAAGCATTTTTACAAAAGGACTTGGATGGCATAGTGGAGCAGTATCAACAGATGGCTGAAAAGGAAGAGAGTATTAAACAAGGGCTAGAAGAATGGAACGAATTACAATCTTATATAAAACGGCTAGGAATGGAGCCATATTGTGTATTCAATCCATTTCTTGCGAGAGGTCTTGAAATTTATACAGGAACCATTTATGAAATTTTCTTAACTGACAAAAGAGTGAAGTCGAGCATTGGTAGTGGAGGAAGATATGATAACACGATAGGTGGTTTAATTGATTCCCAGGAAACCTATGCAACGGTTGGTATTTCCTTTGGATTAGATGTAATTTTATCCGCACTTTTATTAGAAGAGACTTGTTTAGACGCTAAAGGATTAGATTATTACATTATTCCGATTGGTTGTTCAATGGAAGCTCTTTTAGTGGCAAAAGCCCTTCGAGACCAAGGGTTTAAAGTAGAACTAGAATTAGGAAAGAAAAAACTTGCAAAAGCTTTAGAAAAAGCAAATAAAGAAGGTGTCAAAAAGGTAGTTATGATAGGAGAAAAGGAAGTGGCTGGAAATACCTATACAGTTAGA
Source organism: Niallia sp. FSL W8-1348 (assembly GCF_038006745.1). Taxonomy (NCBI): domain Bacteria; kingdom Bacillati; phylum Bacillota; class Bacilli; order Caryophanales; family Bacillaceae; genus Niallia; species Niallia sp. FSL W8-1348. The sequence continues at coordinate 2,514,923 of NZ_JBBOVV010000001.1, forward strand.
GATATGGAAACGGGAGAGGAATGGTTGGAAAAATTTAATTATTAATGGGGATGTGGCAGTAGATGGGGGATATTTACTGCCTTTATTTATGTTTGTCAAAGTTAGGAGCATTGTTAATTGTTAAGGCCATTTTTGTGAAAAAGGGCAGTCAAGAGGTAACAGAGAAGCATTCTCTGTTACCGAAAACAAGAGGGAAAGCGGAAAAAGGTAACAGAGTCGAGGTCAAAGTCATTCATCCTAAAAAGAAAAGCAAAAGGTAATAGAAAAAACACATTCATTTTCACAAAGGTAGAAAAAGTCACAAAAGTCACAGAAAGTACCTTTCCGACAGCACAGAAAATCAAATTTCCGAAAAAACTTTTCAACAGACTATTTCCACACAAATGAAGCATACTACAAAAGAAAAAACATTCGATAAGAGATATTCATTGTAATGTTACTTAAATGATGATAACATAAAGTTATGTAACATTATTGGGAGGCAAACCGATGGAATATGTCGATCCTATAAAAGAAATTGAAAGTATTAATGCGATTAAAGAAGTGCTAAGGAAACAATCACAAAGAGATTTGCTCCTTTTTGTGTTAGGTATTAATACAGGAATAAGAGTTAGTGATCTACTCGCATTGAAAGTTCAGGATGTAAGGGATGAATCAGGGATTAAGGAGTTTTTGTATCTTCGTGATTCAGGTGAAGTAAAGGCATACTATTTAAACAGTAAGGTGCATGCTGAATTAGAAAGTTATTTGCAAGAACATGAATTCAAAGAGGATGAGTTTCTTTTTAAGTCTCAGAAGAATAATCAACCGATTACCCGCCAGCAGGCATATCGGATTATTAATAAGGCTGCGAAGTTAGTTGGAATTACGGGGAAGATTGGAATGCACACATTAAGAAAAACATTTGGCTATCATGCGTATCGAAAAGGGATTGCTATTTCGTTATTGATGGATGTATACAATCATACCTCTCGTTCGGAAACGCTAAAATATATAGGCATTAAAAAACAAGAAAAAAGACTAGTAAAAGTGGATGTCAATCTCTAAAGAAAAACTCCACCAAATTTGGTGGAGATTAGCCAGGACTATAGATAATCATCATCGTTACTAGCATTCGTGTCGATGTCAACATTTGTTAATTCGTTAACAATGTCCTCGTGTACTTGCACTTGCAGCGTTTCTTTATCTTTCATAAATTTGAATACACCATTATTAAAGTCCGTACCGTGTTCTTTAAAGAAAATTCCTTCATAAGCTACTTGTTTTGTATGATTGAAGATTAGGCGGTATCCATTTTGTTCTTTTACTAAATATGCACGTACACCTTTTTCATATTGTCCCTCTGGATTTTTCAAAAAACGGGCAACAGAAATGATATGAAGATCAACAAAAGGAATTTCACGTAATAACGAATTAATAATCGAGCCTTTTGCAATCTGCTCCCAACGACTTTGCGCTGTTTGACCAAGGACGATTTGTGTGATGTTCTTTTCTCTAGCTACTTCTGCAACTACTTTGGAGATTGGTCTAGATTCCTTATCTTTAATGATAAACGCATCAGCGCTATGATGTTCAGCCAATTCTTTCCATCTTGCGATATAATTTGATTTTTCTGCATCTAACTCATCGAATGGCTTTGAATCCACTGTTAGGATATAGAGTGGACAATCAAGCATATTAGCTAATTTACAACCACGTTGTATAAGACGTTCACCGTTAGGACCGTAATAAACGCAGACAAGAATACTTTCATCCATGCGTTCTTTTCCATTTACCATGATTTTTTCACCTCAGGTATAGATGTGAATGATTTACACCATTAATAATAAACTATGTATGACTATAACGTATGCTACTTTATGAGTCAATGTATTTCTTAAATAATCCAAATGAACAAATATAATCTGTTTCTTTTACTAATAGTAAGGTTAGACATAGTTTCCGTTATAAATACCTTTTTGTCTTAAGTTAATCAAAAATAGAACCAATTTAAAGGAGGGGAATAAAAATGACTTGGTTACATTTTATGATCTTATTTCCATTTATGTTTGCAATATTTGTACCTTTTATTTATAAAAGGCTAACGCCACGAATTCATACTGGCTGGTTCGTGCTATTTGTTCCATTAATCATTTTTATTTATTTGTTGACGTATATCCCGAAAATGGCAAAAGGAGATGTTTTTACTTCTACAGTCAAGTGGATACCTGCATATAGTATTAACTTTACTACGTATTTAGATGGGCTTAGCCTAGTTTTTGGATTGTTAATTGCAGGGATAGGAAGCTTAGTCATTTTATATTCTATTTTCTATTTATCAAAACATCGAGAAGCGTTGCATAACTTTTATGTATACTTATTGCTATTCATGGGAGCAATGCTTGGGTTAGTAATGTCTGATAATTATTATGTTTTATATGTGTTTTGGGAAATTACTAGTGTGTCGTCCTTTTTGTTAATTGCTTATTGGTATGAAAGGGACCGTTCAAGATATGGAGCACAAAAGGCAATGTTGATTACTGTTTTTGGCGGACTTGCGATGCTAGCTGGTTTGATCATGTTGTCTATTATGGCAGATACAACAAGTATTAGAGAGACGTTGCTTCAACTTAATCAAATCCATAGCCATGAACTATTTATACCTGCTATGATCTTAATTTTGCTCGGAGCATTTACGAAGTCGGCCCAATTTCCGTTTAGTATATGGCTTCCTGATGCAATGGAAGCACCAACGCCAATTAGTGCATACTTACATTCTGCGACGATGGTAAAAGCAGGGATTTATCTGGTTGCACGTTTAACACCAATTTTTGGAGGAACAATAGAGTGGTTTTGGCTTGTTGTAGGCATAGGGATTTTTACTTTATTATATGGGTCCTTTAATGCTGTGAAACAGACTGATTTAAAGGCATTATTAGCATACTCGACTATAAGTCAATTAGGATTAATTATGAGCTTGCTGGGGCTAGGATCTGCTGCGTTATATAAGGATTTAGGAGTAGATGAGGCAGCGTTATATGCGACGGCTATCTTTGCAGCTATTTTTCACTTAGTAAACCATTCAACGTTTAAGGGTTCTTTATTTATGGTAGTAGGAATTATTGACCATGAGACTGGTACTCGGGATTTGAGAAGACTAGGCGGTCTCATTCACTTAATGCCTATTTCCTTTACCCTTACAGTAATTGGCAGTTTTTCAATGGCAGGTCTTCCTCCATTTAATGGTTTCTTAAGTAAAGAAATGTTCTTTACAGCTGTAGTGAATGCATCGCATATGGAAATATTTAATCTTCAGCATATTGGAATCTTACTTACGATTGTCGCTTGGATTGCCAGTGTGTTTACATTTATTTATTGTATGATTTTAGTTTTTAAAACCTTTAGAGGAAAAAATAAAGCACCTAAACTAGATAAAGAGGTGCATGAAGCACCTATTGGCTTATTAATCTCGCCAATGATCTTAGGTGTACTTGTGATTGTTTTCTTCTTTATTCCTAATCTCGTATCAAAGTATTTATTAAAACCAGCCTTTGCCTCTATTTTGCCGTCACTTGCACATACGGTTGACTCTAAGAAAATTAGTGCCTTCCATGGGTTTAATACAGAACTTTGGATGACAATTGGTGTGGTAGCATTGGGAACGATTTTATATTTACTACTAAAAAAATGGTATAAGATTTATCGTCTATATCCACAAGCCTTTACATTAAGCAACTTATATAATCTTAGCTTGGAGTATGTAGAAAAGCTGTCTAAATCCATTACTAATTTTTATATGACAGGATTTCTACGTGATTACTTAGTCTATATTTTTGGATTCATTATTATAATCATCGGAGGTTCCTTGCTGCTGTTTAATGGAGTTACGTTTGATATGTCTCAAGATTCTCCGATAAGTATTTTTGATATAGGAATAGTCATTGCGATGATTATTAGCTCCGTTACAGTTCTACTCTCCAAATCAAGAATTACCTCGATTGTGGCTGTAGGAGCGTTAGGGTTTCTAGTTTCGTTTTTCTTTGTTCTTTTCAGAGCTCCAGATTTAGCATTGACTCAATTAGTAGTAGAAACAGTAACCACCGTTTTATTTCTACTGTGCTTCTATCATTTACCGCAATTAAAGAAGGAAATCAGCAGAGTTCGTTTTAAAGCGGTTAATGCTATTGTTTCTATAGGAGTAGGTGTTGTAGTAACGATTATTGCTCTTTCTGCTAACGGTACACATTTGTTTGACTCTATTTCGAGTTACTATGAGGATTCCTATAAGCTGGCCGGGGCAAAAAATATCGTAAATGCCATTTTGGTTGATTTTCGTGGAATAGATACTATGTTAGAGATTCTTGTGCTTACCGTTGCAGGCTTAGGTGTATACACGTTAATAAAGGTAAAACTAGTAGGAGGGGATAAAAATGAAGAAACCAAATGATATTATTATTCGAAGTATCACAAAGGTTGCTGTCGTGATTATTCTCACCTTCGCCATAAATCTTTTTGTCTCTGGGCATCATTTTCCAGGGGGCGGATTTATTGGTGGACTCACTTTTGCTGCTGCGATTATTTTGCTTTTTCTAACCTTTGATATAGAATCGGTGCGGAAGAATATTCCCGTAGATTTTAAAGTACTCGCAGGGGTTGGCGTATTAATCGCTGTCTTAACGGGTATTGGCGGAATGGTATTAGGTGAGGCATTTTTAACGCAAGCCTTTGGTTATTTTGATTTACCAATCTTCGGAAAAACAGAGCTAGCAACGGCTGTTATTTTTGATATTGGAGTTGCTTTAGCTGTTATTGGGACGGCTATAACCATTATTATGACGATTGGGGATGATCGATAATGGAGACTTTAATGTCTATTCTTGTAGGAATATTATTCTCGATTGGAATTTATCTTATTTTAACAAAGACTTTATTACGAATAATTTTAGGAACATCAATTCTTGGTCACGGTGTAAATTTGCTTATTATTACAATGGGAGGGTTGAATAAAGGAGGTCCACCACTCTTAGGAATAACGGATCATACTTTTGCAGACTCATTACCACAAGCATTGCTGCTTACCGCCATTGTTATAAACTTTGCAACGACTGCTTTGTTTTTAGTATTGAGTTATCGAGCATATAAAGTACTTGGCACCGATGATACAGATCTACTGAGGGGTAATGAGGATGAATAATATTGTAATATTGCCGATCATCCTTCCGATTGTATTTGCGATGATTATGGTAATTTTTAGAGACAAGGTCATGCTCCATCGTGTACTAAGCTTGGTAGCGATTGGTTCTGTGTTTGTGGTGACTGTCATTTTGATTGGGCAAATAAAGCATGCAGGAATTCAATCAGTCCAGTTGGGAGGATGGGAAGCACCATTTGGTGTAAGTATGGTTGCAGATATGTTTGCAGCTATTCTCGTTTTAGTTACTAGTATTGTAAGTTTCTGTTGTTTACTGTACGCATTTCATTCAATCGGAGAGCAAAGGGAAAAATATTATTTTTATCCGTTATTTTTGATTCTGGTAACGGGTGTAAATGGATCCTTTTTTACAGGGGATATATTTAACCTATTTGTTTGTTTTGAAGTGATGCTAGTTGCTTCCTATGTTTTAATTTCTTTAGGTGGAACAAGGGTTCAGTTAAGAGAATCGATTAAATATATTTTAATTAACATCATCTCTTCTTTTCTATTTCTTGTTGCAATTGCTTATTTATATGCGATTACAGGAACATTAAATTTTGCGCATTTATCCGTTCGTATTGCTGAAGTTGGTCAAGATGGATTAATGACAACTGTAGCCATTCTCTTTTTAGTGGTGTTTAGTCTAAAGGCTGGGCTATTTTTATTCTTCTGGCTTCCTGGATCTTATAGTGCACCACCGACAGCTATCTCTGCTATTTTTGCGGCTCTTTTAACAAAAGTCGGTATGTATGCGATTATCAGAGTCTTTACCTTGATTTTTTATCATGAAGTTCAAATCACTCATCTATTGATTGGTATACTCGCAGCTATTACAATGACGCTTGGTGCGATCGGAGCAGTTGCTTATCGAGATATCTATAAGGTTATGACCTATAATGTGGTCATTGGTGTTGGCTTTATTTTAGCGGGATTGGCGACTTACACGACAGTAGGGTTGACTGGTTCCATCTATTATTTCATTCACGATATGGTAATTAAAGCACTTATTTTCCTATTGGGGGGCACCATTATTCATCTTACTGGTACAAGTAAACTAGATGATATGAATGGATTGATTCGCTTGCATCCTCAATTAGGTTGGATGTTCTTTATTGCAGCATTGTCCTTATCTGGAATTCCCCCTTTAAGCGGTTTTCTGGGTAAAATATTTATTACACAAGGAACTTTTACTGCTGAATATTATTGGCTAGGTGCATTTGGACTGATAAGTAGTCTATTTGTTCTTTATTCCATAATGAAAGTATTTATGTCCGTGTTTTGGGGCTATACAGATTTAACGCTAGAACAAGAAAAAGGGACAACAAAGGGATTAATGCTACCTATTGCTCTGCTTACTTTCTTAACGATTGCTTTAGGATTAGGGACAGAAGGAATACATCAATATGTAGATACAGCAGTGGAAGGGTTAATGAATCCTCATTATTATATAGAAGCTATTTTGGGAAATGGAAAATAAAGTGAGTGATTAAATAGGCAGAAAGGGGTGGTAACCATGCCCATGCAAATACTAATTAACTTGTTAATAGGTGTCGTATGGATGTTCTTGCAGGACACCTGGAATGTTTTAACCTTCTTTACAGGTTATTTATTTGGAATACTTGTTCTTTTCATTCTACGTCGATATATGCCTACTAAATTTTATTTAGAGACATTTATAGCTGTAGTTAAGCTATTTATTGTATTTATTGAACAACTGTTTACTTCGAGTGTAGTCGTTATTCGTCAAATAACCCAACCAAAACTTAATATTTCCCCAGGAATATTTTCTTTGGAGACGGAATTGGAGGGGGAGTTAGAGGTATCTTTATTAGCTTTATTGATGAACTTAACCCCAGGATCGGTCGTTGTTGAGGTTGCACCTGATAATAAAAAGTTTTTTATCCATGCTATGGATATACCAGCTCAAAAAGAATCAATTTTTCATTCGAAAGAAAAATTTGAAAAAGCTATAAAGAGGGTGACACGGTATGATTGATAACTTATTAGTTGGATCCTTAATTTTACTTATTTTGTCTATACTTGCAACAGTCTATCGGCTGGTCAAAGGACCATCTGCTCCTGACAGAATACAAGCACTAGATAGTTTAGGAATTAACTTAATTGCTGGAGTAGCTATATTTTCTGTCCTGCTTCGAAATACAGGTTTCTTTGAGGTAATTTTATTGATTGGGATTCTATCGTTTATTGGAACGATTGCTTTTGCCCGATACATTGAAAGAGGTGTGGTCATTGAACGAAAGCAATCCGATTGAGCTAATAGCTGTTCTGTTAATTTTCTGCGGTGCAATCTTCTGTTTTCTTAGTTCCTTTGGGTTAATAAGGCTGCCTGATGTGTATACAAGGTCTCATGCTGCCTCAAAGGGATCAACGATGGGAGTGCTTTTTACACTGGTTGGTACATTTTTCTTTTTTATAATAGAAGGCGTTTTTAGTATCCGGCTATTTTTAGGAATATTCTTTGTTTTTCTAACTTCACCTGTCGCCTCACATGTAGTGGTTCGTTCAGCGTATCGTTCCAAGGTTAAGCTTGCGGATGTAACAGTACAGGACGATTTAAAGGTGGAAATGGAAAAGGAAGGAATCAAGCCGCTAGAAGTTCAGCCTAAGTAGTAGGGGATAGATAGTCCAGAGCCGCAGAGGAGCGGTTCTACTGAGGTCCATTTGGATGTCCTCAATAGAACCGTCCGTCCGCGCCCCCTTTGCTTACCTCAAATTTCTAATTGACGAATTTTCGCCGATTCTATATAGTTAAAAAAGATACACCCGTACTGAAGCGGGAGAGGTTCATAGCGAATACCCTCTATAAAAAACTATGGATACATGCAATCTACGCCATGTCCATAAAGGATATGGCTTTTTTGTTTGATTCAGTTGGTTTTTCTGCTAAGGTAAATGCCTCTCTTTTCAGCAGTGTTGGGAAACACCAAACAAGGAGGACTCTTTCATGTCTGGAAGAAAGAACGAAGAAGGATTACAAGACTTAACTTTATTAGGAAACCAAAATACTCCATATAAAAGTGATTATGCACCAGAGGTATTAGAATCTGTAGATAATCTTCACTCTGATAGAGATTATTTTGTAAAATTTAATTGTCCGGAGTTTACTAGTCTTTGTCCAATAACAGGCCAGCCTGACTTTGCGACAATGTATATCTCTTATATACCAAATAAGAAGATAGTGGAAAGTAAATCTTTAAAATTATATTTATTTAGCTTCCGTAATCATGGTGATTTTCATGAAGATTGCGTCAATATTATTATGAATGATTTAATTAAACTATTGGATCCAAGATATATTGAGGTATGGGGTAAATTTACTCCACGGGGTGGAATTTCAATCGACCCATGGTGTAATTATGGAAAACCAGGAACGAAATTTGAAGAGATGGCGACACACCGTTTAATGAATCATGATATGTATCCTGAAAAAGTAGACAATCGATAATAAAAAACAGTTACCTGCTCGTTATTTTTCCGGGGAGGTAACTGTCTTTTTAGTTTAAATTTAGTTATGGTAAAATATTGCCCGCTGCACGGTAAATGCTGTACCACTCTTCCCTTGTCAAATGAACGTCACTTGCGTTACAGCAGTCTATTAAGCGATCTATATTCATTGTTCCAATAACGGGTTGCATTTTAGCAGGATGACGCAATAACCAAGCGATCGCAATCGTTGTATTGCTAACTTGATACTTGTCTGCAATTTCATCCATTTGTTTATTTAGTTCAGGGAATTTTTCGTTCCCAAGGAAGACCCCTTCAAAGAAACCAAATTGGAACGGAGACCAAGGCTGAATAGTGATATCATGTAAGCGACAGAAGTCTAAAATGCTGCCGTCACGGTTAATAGCAGAGTCATTTTCCATATTCACATTAATCCCATTTGAAATCATATTTGCATTCGTAATACTTAATTGTAATTGATTAGCAACAAGTGGCTGTTTTACATGCTTTTGCAACAATTGAATTTGCATCGGATTTTGGTTAGAAACGCCAAAATGACGCACTTTTCCTGATTGTTCAAGTTTATCGAAAGCCTCTGCGACTTCTTCAGGTTCCACTAATGCATCTGGACGATGTAATAGAAGAACATCTAAGTATTCGGTGTTTAGTCTTTTTAGAATGCCATCTACTGAATCTAAAATATGCTCTTTTGAAAAGTCGAACATGCCTTTACGAATACCACATTTAGATTGTAAGATAATCTTCTCACGAACACTTGGAGACATATGGATAGCATCTGCAAATATTTCTTCGCAAACACCACTACCATAAATATCTGCATGATCAAAGAAGTTAGCCCCTTGTTCTAAAGAAGTTTGGACAAATCGTTCTGCTTCATTTTTTTCTAATGAGTTAATACGCATGCAACCAACTGCAACTACAGGTACTTCTAAATTACTGCTACCTAGTTTCATTGTTCTCATGATTTCTATTCCTCCTAAATAAATTGGAAAGCGCTTTTATTATTTCATCATTCATTTTGACATAATAATGGCTTAAACAGCAAATATTAAGTACTTTTTATCCCGCTCTTAACGGGCAGTATGACCCAACCACAAGCTGAGGGGATTTTTTTAAAAAAGAAATGAAAGATGTCCTATTTACTATTCCGTCCTATTAAATTTATAATTATTAAGGAGGGTTGAAAACGCTTTCTTAACAAAGGAGAGGTGGGAGAAGAATGAAAGGTTTTATAGGTAAAACGTCTATTATTGTAATTATTATTTTCTTGTTGTTTCCCTTAGGAAGTGAGAAGTTCGCATCAGCGGCTTCTACAAATGGAACGATGATGCAATATTTTGAATGGTATTTGCCGAATGATGGAAATCATTGGACAAGGCTTCAAAATGATGCGGCAAATCTAGCTAATAAAGGAGTAACTGCTGTCTGGATTCCTCCAGCATATAAGGGAACAAGTCAAAATGATGTGGGATATGGTGCATATGATTTATATGATTTAGGCGAGTTTAACCAAAAAGGAACAGTCAGGACGAAGTATGGCACAAAAGCTCAATTAAAATCAGCAATCGCAGAATTACATAAAAAAAATATAAATGTATATGGTGATGTAGTGATGAACCATAAAGGGGGTGCTGATTTTACGGAGAACGTAACTGCCGTTGAAGTAGATCCCAATAATAGAAATAATGAAACATCGGGCAACTATCAAATTTCTGCCTGGACAGGCTTTAATTTTCCTGGCCGAGGTAATACTTACTCTCCGTTTAAATGGAGCTTGTATCATTTTGATGGGACAGATTGGGATGAGAGCAGACAACTAAACAGAATCTATAAATTTCGTGGAACAGGAAAGGCTTGGGATTGGGAAGTTTCCAATGAAAAAGGAAATTATGACTATTTAATGTATGCAGATATTGATTATGATCATCCAGAAGTAGTAAGTGAAATGAAAAGCTGGGGAACCTGGTATGCTAAAGAATTAAATTTAGATGGGTTCCGATTAGATGCGGTTAAACATATAAAGCATGATTACTTACGGGATTGGGTTACCCATGTAAGAAATCAAACAGGTAAAGAGATGTTTACTGTAGCGGAATATTGGCAAAATGATATTGGAACGCTAAATAATTATTTAGCAAAGACAAATTATAATCAGTCTGTTTTTGATGCACCCCTTCATTATAATTTTCATTATGCATCTAATAGTAATGGAAATTATGACATGAGGAATATTCTAAAAGGAACAGTAATGGAAAGCAATCCTAGACTGGCAGTTACCTTAGTTGAAAACCATGATTCCCAGCCAGGGCAATCTTTGGAATCTGTTGTAGGTACATGGTTTAAACCTTTAGCCTATGCTTTCATTCTTACAAGAGCAGAAGGATATCCATCTGTCTTTTATGGAGATTATTATGGAACGAAAGGGAATAGCAATTATGAGATTCCGTCATTAAAAGCACAGTTGGATCCAATTCTAACTGCCCGTAAAGATTATGCATATGGTACACAGCGTGACTATATTGACCATTGGGATATTATTGGTTGGACAAGAGAGGGAGATACTGCTAAAGCAAAATCTGGACTAGCCACCTTAATAACAGATGGTCCTGGAGGGTATAAGTGGATGGAAGTAGGAAAACAAAATGCCGGAGAAGTCTGGTACGATATAACGGGGAACAGAAAAGAAACAGTCACTATTAATAGTGATGGCTGGGGCCAATTCTATGTAAATGGAGGCTCACTTTCTATTTATATACAAAAATAAGGAAGAGAAGAGTTACCTTGCTCACTGGTAACTCTTCTCTTTGTATGTTGTTAAATTAATCTTCCATTGTAGAAAGGTCTCCAGTAGGGAGTCCAAGTTCCCAAGCTTTTAATACACGTCTCATAATTTTTCCACTCCGTGTTTTTGGAAGCTTTTCACAGAATTCAATTTCTCTTGGGGCAGCATGAGCAGCCAAACCTGTTTTCACAAATAAACGTATTTCTTCTTTTAATTGATCCGTTTTTTCATAGCCATCAACTAGTGCAATAAAAGCTTTAATAATTTCGCCTCTAATAGGATCTGGTTTTCCGATGACACCAGCTTCTGCTACGGCAGGAAACTCAATTAGTTTACTTTCTACCTCAAATGGTCCAACTCGTTCACCAGCGGTCATAATAACGTCATCGACTCGACCTTGGAACCAGAAATAACCCTCTTCATCCAAATAAGCGGAATCTCCAGACACATACCATTGATCATGTTGGAAATAACTATTAAATTTTTCTTCATTGTTCCATATTGTATGCATCATTGATGGCCAGCCTTTTTTAATGGCCAAATTCCCCATTTGATTAGGCGGAAGGATATTTCCATCATCATCTAAAATAACTGCTTCAATCCCTGGAAGTGGTTTCCCCATGGAACCTAACTTAATGTCCATACAAGGTAAATTACATATTAGGTGAGCACCGGTTTCTGTCATCCACCAAGTGTCATGGATCCGATGTCCAAATACATCAAATCCCCAGCGAATTACTTCAGGATTAAGCGGTTCGCCTACGCTTAGAATATGACGCAAGGAAGAGAGTGTATATTTTTCTGTTACTTCCGCTCCAGCAGCCATCAGCATTCTAAAGGAGGTAGGGGCACTATACCAAACGGTCACTCCAAAGGTTTCAATCGTTTTATACCATATATCAGGACTAAATCGACCACCTGCAACAACATTTGTGGAGCCAGTAAGCCATGGACCAAAGATTCCGTAAGAAGTACCTGTAACCCAACCTGGATCAGCAGTACACCAGTATACGTCATCTTCTTGTAAATCTAATACCCACTTTGCTGTTTGGTAATGTTGAATCATAGCATTGTGAACATGAAGCACACCTTTTGGTTTTCCAGTTGAACCAGAGGTGTAGTGTAGGATTAATCCATCTTTGCGATCGACCCATTCTATGTCTAAATCTGTAGAGGCTGTTTGAAAATGATGAAGGAAATCTTTTGTTTTATTATCTTCTTGTATGTTTTCCCCTACAATAAAAATAGTTTCTAAAGCAGGCAATTCTGTATGTGGAATTCTATTTACCAGTTCAGGTGTTGTAATGATTACTTTTGCTTCACTATCATGCAGGCGGTCTTTTACAGCATCTTCCATAAAGGCTTCAAACAGTGGACCAACAATAGCTCCTAATTTGATTGCTCCAAGTAAAGCAAAATATAACTCTGGTGAACGAGGCATGAAAATAAACACACGATCCCCTTTGTTCACTTTTCCTACATCCTTTAATACATTCCCAGCTTTATTTGAGAATTTCTTTAAGTCTTTAAATGTGTAAGTTTCTTTTCTTGATGGATGAAAATAATGGAGGGCTACTTTATTGGCGCGGTAGTTTTCAGCATGACGGTCAATTGCCTCATAGGCCAAATTAACTTTTCCAGTCTGATGCCAAGAAAAATCCTTTTCTGCTTGGTCCCATTTGAAATGTTGGTACAATTCCTCATAGTTTTCAAGGTTATGCTTGCCTTTAACAGGTGGAAACGCTTCCAATTTCATTAATACATCCCCCTCATTTCAATTTTTTTACAACATTATTATAATTGGTAAACACTATATATACAATTTTAATGTTGTAATTAAATAAATATTCCTACATTTTGAAAAAATGAGATGGAATGTATGGGGGCAAAAGCCTATTTCAAGGCTCATAGTTAAACATAGTAAGTCAGTAGTAAAATTAATAAATAAATTAGTAGCATGAAAGCTTGAAATTTAAGGATAGAATAAATTCCTTTATTAAATTTTTGAGAAGGGAGAGGTTTTTCCTTCCATTCGTCCAAATAATCATTACTTTTTAGAATAACATGATGAAATCTTCGGAAACTGAATGTCACACCGTCCAAGAAGCCTCCCTTTGCAATATACATAAATAGAAAAATAACGAGATAAAAGAAAGTTAAATAATAGACGGAATTAATATAAAGAACAAAAGAATATTCTGAGGAAAAAATAAGAAAAAGAACGAACGTCATGAAGATATTTATTAGGAAAACAGACCATTTTTTATTATGCATGAATTTTCACCTTTATTAATAAGTTTTTAACGCGAATAATCGTATTTTACCTTAACTCGATCAGAAAGTACATTTTGAATAAAGTTGTAAAATACTTCTATTCTTACATTCTGAATTAACATTGTGGAATATTGTTTTCCTTTTACACTAAAAATAAGAAAAATCACCAATAGAATAAAATCACCTACTATAAAAAATTCTACCATAATAAAATCATCTACTAATATAAGGTAAAAAAGTATATTGGCATATGGATATTTTTGACATAGCATCAGTCTTTTGCCATATTATATACCTATTAATTTAAAGAATTTTTTAGAATTTTATCAAAAAAGTAAGCGTTGTCTTTATTGGTTTAACGCATGATTGCCCTATCATTATATAACAATATTTGAAATTATCTCTATATTTAGTCTTTACAACTCTACTAGAATAATAGTATACTCACTTTAGCTTCTTTTTTAGATGTAATTTACAGAATAATATAACAATGGGGGGTCTTTTTTAATGAAGCGAAAATTTACTTGGCTGCTTTCACTGACGTTAGTGTTGAGTGTATTTTTAGCAGCATGTTCTGGTGGCGACGACAAAGCATCTGAAGGTTCAGATAAGCCAGCAGAAAATACAGATGTAGAACAAGTATTAAACTTAATTAACGGAGATGCGATTCCATCAATGGATCCATCAATGGCAACTGATGAATATGGTTTCCAATTCTTAGGTGCTACAATGGAAGGTCTTTATCGTTTAGGTGAAGATGCTAAAGTTGAAAAAGGTATTGCAGAATCTCATGAAGTATCTACAGACGGTTTAACTTGGACATTCAAGTTACGTGAAGATGCAAAATGGTCAAACGGAGATCCTGTAACTGCTAACGATTTCGTTTATGCTTGGCAACGTGCAGTAAACCCTGACACTGGTTCTGAGTACGGTCCATACATGATGGGCGGCGTAATCAAAAACGCTACTGAAATCAGCAAAGGCGAAAAGAAACTAGAAGAATTAGGAGTTAAAGCAGATGGCGACTACACATTAGTTGTTGAACTTGCTAATCCAACTCCATATTTCGAGTCTTTAACAACTTTCGGTACGTTCTTACCATTGAACCAAAAATTCGTTGAAGAAAAAGGCGATGCGTTCGCTACTAGCTCTGAAAATCTATTAGCTAACGGTCCATTCGTGTTAGAAAACTGGGAAAGTACTGCTCAAAAGTGGAATCTTGCTAAGAATGACACTTACTGGGATGCAGGTACAGTTAAGCTAGAAAAGATTAATTATGTTGTAGTTAAAGATGCTCAAACAATGGTTGACCTATATGAAAAAGGTGAAGTTGACCGTGCGAGCTTGTCTTCAGACTTAGTTGACCAATACTCTTCTGATGAAGATTATACAATTAAAGCAGACAACTCTGTATTCTATATGAAAATTAACCAAACAAGAAACGAAGCACTTGCAAACACAAATATTCGTGCTGCTATCAGCCGTGCGTTTGATAAACAAGCTTTAGTAGACACTATTTTAAATAATGGTTCTTTAGTTGCTAACGGTTTAATTCCAGCTGAATTCACTCCAATGCCAGATGGTAGTGGTGATTTCCGTGAAGTTAGTGGCGATCTTGTAACATATGATACTGCTGCTGCAAAAGAATTCTGGGAAAAAGGTCTACAAGAATTAGGTGTTGATTCCGTAGAAATCGAATTCTTAGGTGGAGATACAGATGTATCTAAAACGATGAATGAATACCTTGCTAACCAATTACAAACAAACCTACCAGGTTTAAAAGTAACTCTAAAACAAGTACCATTTGAGCAACGTTTAGATTTAGATACTAAGCAAGATTACGATCTACAATTAGCTGGTTGGGGTCCTGACTACCTAGATCCATACACTTTCTTAAGCCTATGGATTACTGATGGTGGAAACAACAAAATGGGTTACTCTAATGCAGATTATGATAAGTTATTAGAGGAAACTACTACAACTTTAGCTACAGACAATGAAGCTCGTTACCAAAACTTCTTAGAAGCTGAAAAAATTCTATTTGAAGATGCAGCAATCGCTCCTGTATATCAACGTGCTGGCGCATTCCTATCATCTCCAAAAATTCAAGGCTTAATCGAAAATCCATTTGGACCAACTTATGAATACAAATGGACTAGTGTAGGAGCTGCAGAGTAATTTCGCTTTTTTGAAAAATTCGATGCTATGAAATAAGAGGGAGTGTATGCTTTTATAGCATATACTCTCTTGTATTTTTGAGTAGGAAAATTCTGATTATAGCAAAAATAAATTATTATGCTATAATAAACAAAGAAAAATTAGGAGGTGCACAGATGGCTCGATATCTTCTTCGACGTTTATGGTATATGTTCATAACATTGTTCATTATCGCTACAGTATCCTTCTTCCTGATGAAGTTCCTTCCAGGGAGTCCACTGAAAGCTGACGATAAGTTAAGTGAAGAGCAAAAAACAATTATTTTGGAAAAATATGGATTGAATGATCCGGTTCCTGTACAATATGTACGATACTTAGGAAACCTTGTGCAAGGGGATTTAGGTGTTTCATTTGCATTTGATAATACCCCTGTTACGAAAATACTATCCTCAAAAATCGGTCCGTCCGCACTTTTAGGTGGACAAGCATTAGTTCTAGGGACAGTGGTCGGGATTCTACTAGGCTTGATAGCCTCCATTTATAGGAACGGTCCAGTCGATTATACGTCTACGATTATCGCTGTACTGGGGACATCGGTTCCATCGTTCGTTTTTGCAGGACTATTGCAATATGTTTTCGCAGTAAGAATGGATTTACTACCAGTAGCTCTCTGGGGCGGCTTTGAATATACCATTCTACCAACTATCGCACTTGCAATCTCCCCTTTAGCAGTTGCTGCGAGGTTCACACGAACAGAAATGATTGAAGTGTTGCATTCAAATTATATAACAACAGCTCGTGCAAAAGGGGTTACTGAAGCAGGAATTATTTTCAAACATGGATTGCGAAATGCATTGATTCCGCTAGTAACAGTAATTGGCCCTATGGCAGTTAGCTTAATGACAGGATCATTAGTAATTGAGAAAATTTTTGCAATACCTGGGATTGGAGAACAATTTGTTACATCTGTTACTGTAAATGATTATCCGACAATTATGGGAACAACATTATTATTTGCTTTTGGCTTTGTTATCATAATTTTAATCATTGACCTCCTATATGGATTAATTGATCCGAGAATTAGAATTGCAGGAGGAAAAAAATAAAATGGATAAAAAGAATCTTAATCAAATAGATAAAAATTTATTTAGACCTCTTAAGCAAGAAGAGAATATTAGTGAGAAAATAACTGCACCAAGTAGAACCTTTAGTCAGGATGCAAGAAGAACGTTGTTTAAAAATAAACCTGCAATAGTAAGTATATTTATAATATTATTAATAATCTTAATGAGTATTATTGGTCCCCATATGAATGATTACGGGAATAATGGACAAGATTTGTCTCGTGCAAAGCTTCCTCCTAGAGTACCAGTATTAGAGAATGTTTCTTGGTTAGGTCTAAATGGTACTTTATCAGGTAGATATGAAGGTACGAATGTAAAAGATGCAACTGCCAAAGCAATGGCTCGTTATAAGAGCACAGATGAGTTTGTTGATATTAAAGTTCTAGATGAAGGAGACGGTACAAGAAATTCTGCTGCAGTAAGAGCAACCTTCCACATCTATGAAGCGAAAGAACTTAATGATACTTATTTCTGGTTTGGGACTGATACACTAGGCCGTGACCAATGGACAAGACTTTGGGAAGGTACAAGAGTATCATTGATCATTGCATTTGTTGCAGCGATACTTGATTTATTAATTGGTGTAACCTATGGTGGTGTATCTGGATTTTATGGTGGAAGAGTCGATAACGTATTACAGCGTATCGCGGAAGTATTAGTAGGAATACCAAACCTAGTAGTTATTCTGTTAATGATGCTTATCCTCCAGCCTGGGATAGTTTCCATTGTTATTGCATTAGCGATTACAGGATGGATCGGAATGTCCCGTATTGTTCGTGGAGAAGTATTAAAGCTTACAAATCAAGAATTCGTACTTGCTGCGAGAACATTAGGGACGTCAAATGGTACGATTATTAGACGACACTTAGTTCCGAATATTACTGGAATTATTATTGTTAATACAATGTTCTCGATTCCTGGAGCTATTTTCTTCGAAGCATTCCTAAGCTTCATCGGACTTGGTATTGTACCTCCGAAAGCCTCATTAGGTGCTTTGATTGAGCTTGGATTTGCTAACTTGCGATTATATCCGTATTTACTAGTTTTCCCAGCGACTGTATTGTCAGTATTAATGATTGCATTCAATATATTGGGTGATGGTTTGCGTGATGCATTCGACCCTAAAATGCATAAATAAGAGAGTAGGTGTTTATAAATGAGTAAATTATTAGAAGTCAAAGATTTAAGAGTATCATTTAACACCTACAACGGTGAAGTACAAGCTGTTCGCGGTGTTAGCTTTGAGTTAAATAAAGGAGAAACACTAGCAATTGTAGGGGAATCCGGTTCTGGTAAATCCGTTACTTCTAATGCTTTAATGAGACTACTTCCCGAACCGCAAAGTGTCATTAAAAGTGGAGAAATATTATTAGAAGGCGAAGATATTGTTAAAAAGTCCAAGAAAGAAATGCAAAAAATTCGCGGTAAAGATATTTCAATGGTGTTTCAAGATCCGATGTCTTCCTTAAACCCAACAATGAAAATTGGGAATCAGATCATGGAAGGTCTAATTAAGCATCAAAACATGAACAAATCTGATGCAAAGAAACGTGCTCTTGAGCTGCTTGAGTTAGTTGGTATTCCACAACCGGAAATTCGTATTAACCAATTTCCACACCAATTCTCAGGTGGAATGCGTCAACGTGTGGTTGTTGCAATCGCGCTTGCGTGTAACCCGAAGATTTTAATTGCTGATGAACCAACAACAGCACTTGATGTTACGATTCAGGCACAAATTTTAGAATTAATGAAAGACATTCAAAAGAAAACAGATAGTGCGATTATTTTTATTACTCATGACCTTGGCGTTGTAGCAAACGTTGCAGATCGCGTTGCGGTTATGTATGCTGGAAAGATTGTTGAAATTGGAACAGTTGATGATATTTTCTATAATCCGAAGCATCCATATACATGGGGATTAATAGGATCTATGCCAACATTAGACAGTACGGATGAAGAGCTTTTCGCTATACCTGGAAGCCCACCGAATATGTTAAAGCCTCCAGCAGGAGACGCATTTGCGCCTAGAAATCAATTTGCACTAGAAATTGACACGGTAATGGAACCACCAATGTTTAAAGTTTCGGATACGCATTATGCAGCAACTTGGTTATTGCATGAAGATGCTCCAAAAGTTGAGCCACCAGAAGCTGTTAAACAAAGAATGCTTGGTTTCGCGAAAACAGGTCGCAAGGACGGTGAAAAACGTTGACTAGAGAAAAATTACTAGAAGTAAAAAACTTGCAAAAGCACTTTTCCGCAGGTAGAGATAGAATCATCAAAGCGGTGGATGGTGTATCCTTTGAAATTTTTAAAGGAGAAACATTTGGTCTAGTTGGAGAATCTGGTTGTGGGAAATCTACAACAGGAAGAACAATTATCCGTCTTTACGATGCAACAGGTGGAGAAGTTAAATTTGAAGGCGAAGATGTGCACGGTAAAAAATCAAAGGCAGAGCTTCGCAAATTCAACCAAAAAATGCAAATGATTTTCCAAGATCCGCATTCATCTCTAAATCCACGTATGACAGTACTTGATATCATTGCAGAAGGTATTGATAATCATAAGCTTGCAAAAACACCAGAAGAGCGTCGTCAAAGAGTAGAAGAGCTACTAGAAGTAGTAGGATTGAATAAAGAGCATGCTACACGCTTTCCGCACGAATTTAGTGGTGGTCAGCGCCAAAGAATCGGGATTGCTCGTGCACTAGCTGTTGAGCCAGATTTCATTATCTGTGACGAGCCGATTTCTGCACTAGACGTTTCCATTCAAGCACAGGTTGTTAACCTTTTGAAAAAGCTGCAAAAAGAACGCGGACTAACGTATTTATTTATTGCCCATGACCTTTCAATGGTTAAATACATTAGTGACCGTATTGGCGTTATGTATATGGGTAACCTGGTAGAGCTTGCAGAAGCAGATGAACTGTATGAGAACCCAATTCACCCATACACAAAATCATTGCTATCAGCAATTCCGCTTCCAGATCCACGTTATGAACGTGAACGTAAAAGAATTGCTTATGATCCATCTGTACATGATACAAGTGAACCAGCCGAATTAAGAGAAGTTGCTCCAGGTCACTTTGTACGTTGTACAACGAAAGAATTAGAGCAATACAAACGCGAGTTAAGCTTAAAGAAAAACTAAGTAAAAATTTAATCTATTAAAGAAGATCCTCCCAAATAATCCTTGCCAAAGTGCAAGGATTTTTATTATTTCCTGAGAAATCTTATTTACATTCTTTATTCCCCTCTTTGAAAAAAATAATCGTAAATAACAGAAAAACTATTTTCTAAAAATCGATAAAAACTGACATTCACCGTGTAGACTTAACAGTAATCTTTCTTACTTTTTTAAATAGATAGTGTTTATTAACAAAAAAGTGTTTATAAGTATTTAGGAGACGGACAAATAGCAATAAATTTTACAAAAAGAGCTTAAATAAAACACAAGAAAATCCAAAAAATATTAAAAAAATCTACATGTCTAAGATAAAATAAAGGAAAATAAGTAAAAGAAGGATAGTAATCCATTATTATAGGAGTTCATCATGATAAATCCAATATTAAAAACCCAGTATGATAAAGCGATTCAACTAACAAAAATGCATATTATAAAGGATGTAAATAAGTATTTAGAAAACAAAGAAAGTCTACCGACATTTGCACAGTATATGGCAGATCGGAAAGTTTATATAGAGCAAATTTGGTTAAACACATGGCTTAATATAGCAACTAGTTATATAAAGTACGCTGAAAAGAAACAATATCTTACAAATAAAGGATTGGATATTAGCTACCTTAGTAAAAAGCAGATCAATCGATTATTTCGAAGTGAAATACGAGATGTTGGCGCATTTTCTTATGAAGAGTGGCTGACAAAAAAGTTAGGGGAAGATAAGGAAAACTGGAAAAACAAATATAGAAAGCAACGAGTAGCATATGTAGAAAAAGTGGAAGAACACAAAGACATGGAAACAAAGCGTAAATATACAGTGAAGTTTTCTTATTATATCGAACAATTGATAGAGAAACATTATGAGGAACTGTTTCTTTATATTCGCTATTTAACTGGAAGTAATATTGCGCTTGAGATAGACAGAAATGGTATTATTTTATCTTCCATGGAGTTAACCTTTGAAGAATATTTATCGAATGAAATGAATATGCCTTATAATCAATTTTATTTTTTAGAGGATCGGACAGAGGCATATGAAAATCTAATCCTTCAACATCTAATCGATTTTTTTCCTACTTGGGTAAAAGACAGATTGCCAACTCGTATAAAGGAAGAATATACGGAAGTATATAGTCATTCCTTAACCAATTCTTCTTTGCTTGAAGCAAGTATGCCGTTACTTCAAGAAGTGACAGTAGAATTTTTAGAGGATTTGTTGCCTGAATACGTAATAGATTTGGAAAAATTATTGGACATTCCTTTTGATATGGAGATTCATAAAGAGATTATGGAAAAAGATAGACAAAGGAAGGCGCAAAAGGAAGCAGAGGATCGGGAAGAGCAAAGACGTCGCAAAGAAGAAGAAGCTAGAATGATTGAGGATATATTTGGTAGGGAATATTATCCTCCAACCAATATAGATGTTAAATATGTACTTCATACAGGGGAGACAAATACTGGTAAAACTTTTCAGGCTATTAACCGGATGATGGAAGCTAGTAGTGGTTTATATTTGGCACCATTAAGATTATTAGCACTAGAAATTTATGAGAAACTAAATCAGCAAGGGATTCCTTGTTCCCTTAAAACAGGAGAAGAAGAAAAGCTTGTTCTTAATGCACAGCACCAATCAAGTACGGTGGAAATGTTTCATGAAAAAAACTATTACGAAGTGATCGTTATTGATGAAGCCCAAATGATTGCAGATAGGGAAAGAGGATTCTCCTGGTACCGGGCTATTACGAAAGCAAATGCGAATGAGGTTCATATTATCGCAAGTCTTCATGCAAAAAACATGATTTTACAGCTATTAGGCGATACAAATGTAGAGGTTCATGAGTATCGAAGAGAGACACCACTACAGGTAGAAAATGATTTATTCCAGCTCAGCCATACGAGAAAAGGAGATGCCCTTGTTTGCTTTTCAAGAAGGAACGTATTAGAAACAGCTTCCGAGCTACAAAGAAGGGGCTGGCAAGTCAGTGTTATCTATGGAAGTATGCCCCCGGAAGCAAGGAAAAAACAAATGGAGCGTTTTATTAAGGGAGAAACGAAAGTTATTGTTTCGACAGATGCGATTGGGATGGGGCTGAATTTGCCAATAAGGAGAATCGTTTTCTTAGAAAATGACAAATTTGATGGTATTAGAAGAAGAATGTTAACCTCTCAGGAAGTTAAGCAGATTGCAGGAAGAGCAGGAAGAAAGGGAATTTATGATATTGGGCGAGTTGCTTTTACAAGTGATCGTAAAAAGATGAAATATTTATTAGAAAAAAAGGATACGGACCTTTTTGGATTTACAATAGCGCCTACAAGTGCCGTTTTAGAAAGATTTCAAAAGTATTCCAATAATCTCGGCTTGTTCTTTTATCTATGGGGACATTTTAAAAGCCCTGAGGGAACGAAAAAGGCATCTTTAGCAGAGGAAATGCTGCTATATGAAATGATTATGGATACGATGGTCGAAGCGAGAATGTCCTTATATGATTTATTTAGTTTTTTGAAGCTCCCGTTTGCAACAAGTGAAAGTTCATTACGAGTCCAGTGGAAAACGAATATGGAAGCAATTGTTGAAAACAGGGATTTACCAGAACCAAAAATAAAGCAGGATAGCTTAGAGGAGTTAGAGCTTGCTTATAAATCTATCGGGCTTCATTTATTATTCTTATATCGATTAGAAAGAAGAACAGAAGCCTATTATTGGGAAAAGGTTAGATTGGAATTGAGTGATCAAATTAATGAGCAACTAAAGAAAGGGATAAAAGGAAAGAGACGGATAAAGAGATGTAAAGTATGTGGAAAAGAATTATCCGCCAAAAGTAAATTTTCAGTGTGTAATGAATGTTTTTACAAAAAATAAAGGATAACTAAACGAAGTTATTTTATAGATAGGCTGCTTACTATAAGATTGTTGTTTTTTATAAGGGGATAATTTTTCAAGAGATACTGAGTAGCCTGAAGATACATAGACGCCCGGAGGTTGAGACCTCGCAAGTGTATTCAGGCTTCCGGTTAATGGCAACAAACTATACTAAAACAGTCTTTAGAGAAAAAGGTTTTTTGCTTGTAAAATTGCCAAAGGATGTTTCAAAGAATAAGCTTGAAAAGTTGTACCATGAAAAAAAGTAATATAAACTATATGAAATAGAGTAAAATAGAACAAATTCCCTTTTCATTTTTGTTACAGATACTATACTATTAAAATAGAAAATAAGTTAAGGAAGGTAATCAAATGGAATCGAAATTTAAATTTGGAATTCGCTCCAAAATTATCCTTGGTTACATTGTTATCATTCTTTGCTTACTTGTGTCGGTAATTCTACTAAATAATCAAATTCGTTCCCTTCAGCAGGAACGTAACTCGATTATCAATTATGATTCTCGCATATATGAATTAACTTCTTCCATTGAAAAAAGTATATTAGATATGGAAACAGGTCAGCGTGGATATATAATCACAGGTAACCAAAGTTACTTAAGTCCGTATAACGATGGGAAGGAAAATTGGGAAACGCAATTTGATGAGCTATATCATTTAATGCAAAATAAACCTGCACAGCAGGACAATTTGCTAGAAATAAAGGAAAGTATTGAGAGTTGGATTAATATAGCAGGAGAGCCAACCATCCAATATAAAGCACAAAACAATACAGAGGCACTTAATGAATTTTTCGAGGCAGATATTGGTCGAGATTACATAAACGATGTTACAGCAAAATTTATGAATCTTAGAGATACTGAAAAGACAGCATCTGCTAATAGAGCGGCACAGCTAGATAAACAAAATAATATATTAACGATCGGGTTATTTGGTGCATTAGTTTTGATTTCACTTGTCGCTATTATGATGGCGAGTCAAACATCTAAATCAATTGTTAGAACGATAAGAGAAGTAACAGGATCTATTAAGACAATTGCTGCATCTAAAGGAAACGTCACTACCCGAATTCATGTCCGGACAAACGATGAAATAAAAGAGCTTGCTGATGCAACAAATGGACTTCTTGATGCCGTAGAGCAGAGAGAATGGTTACAATCTAATGTTGCTGATATTGTTATGAAATTTCAAGGGATTCCCTCTATTGAAACATTGGCTAGCGTGTTTATAACAGAAATAGCACAAAAAACAGATGCAAGTTTTGGTGCCTTTTATGTAAAGGATAAACAACAGAAAAAGGAAATGTATGTAAAAACAGCAACCTTTGCTGAATCAGGCGATACAATTGGAAGAGATTCTTTCCAATTAGGAGAAGGGCTTATTGGACAAAGCGCAAAAGAACAACGCATTCTGTACTATAAGGAAGTTCCAAGTGATTATCGCTTAATTGCAACAGGTTTAGGGGATGTATCGCCACGAAGCATTATTATTGTACCGGTTATGTTTGAAGGAGGCGTAATTGCTGTATTAGAGCTTGCAACCATGACAGAATTTACAAAGCTTCAACAAGATCTAATAGCTGGTATAGTGGAAACGTTCGGATTAACCATCAATAGTATTATGGGGAGAATGGAAGTAGTTCGCCTATTAAATGAATCGAGAGCCATGACAGAAGAGTTACAAGTACAATCAGAAGAACTGCAGACACAGTCAGAGGAATTGCAGTCCCAGTCTGAAGAGTTACAAATGCAAAAAGAAGAACTGATGGCTACCAACGAGCAGCTAGAAGATCGGACAAGAGAAGCGGAAGCGAAGACAAGAGATTTAGAAAAAGCAAAAGAAGAATTAGAAGAGAAAACAGAATTGGTCATTCAAAATTCTAATTATAAATCAGAGTTTTTAGCTAATATGTCTCATGAATTAAGAACACCGCTAAATAGTATTCTTATTCTATCAGAAATGTTAGCTGAGAATGATTCGAATCATTTATCGGCAGAAGAAATGGAATTTGCGAATGTTATTCATTCCTCCGGTAAAGATCTTCTTTCCCTTATCAATGATATTCTCGATCTTTCAAAAGTAGAGGCAGGAAAGCTCGATGTACATTTTGGAGAAGTAAGTATCCATGATATTACTTCACAGTTGGAAAGAAGTTTCGCTCCTGTTGCCAAACAGAAGGATGTAGAATTTGTTGTGAATAAACAGGAAGATCTGAAGGATATTTTATATACAGATGAAAAGAGATTCCAACAAATTATTAAAAACCTTTTATCCAATGCGTTTAAATTCACGGAAAGTGGAACAGTATCTTTAAATATTAAGAAGAAAAACCAAATGAGTCGTAGTATGAGAGAATTAAGCAGTGAGTGGTTGGAAGTTTCTGTGTCGGATACAGGTATCGGAATTCCGAAAGATAAACATAAGCTTATCTTTGAAACATTCCAGCAAGCAGATGGTGCTACTGTACGTAAGTATGGAGGTACAGGTTTAGGATTATCCATTTGTAGAGAATTTGCTAGATTACTAGGTGGTTGGATTTCCTTGAAAAGCACGGAAGGTAGGGGAAGTACCTTTACTCTCATTATTCCAAGTCTTCCGAATGGAATAGCTGATGCTAAATTGAATATTAGTGAAATGAATGTTGCTGCAACTATGGAAGTGAAAAAGCAAGAAGTTCGCCAAGAAATAGATCTAGAAGAACAAAAGCAAGTGGAAGAAAGAAAAACGGAAATCATGATGACTAATGATGACCATGAAAATGTATTTAAAGGGAAAAGGGTATTAATTGTAGATGATGATAACCGTAATATTTATGCTCTAAAAACGACGCTTGAAAAAAGAGGGATGGACGTCCTTGTTGCGTATAATGGTAGGGAATGTCTGGACATTCTCGATGGAACAACGGATTTAGATGTTATTCTAATGGATATTATGATGCCAAATATGAACGGTTATGAAACAATGACTATTATTCGTCAAACGATGAATTTGACAGAGATACCTATTATTGCCTTAACTGCAAAAGCGATGAAAAACGATCGAGAAAAATGTTTAGAAGCGGGTGCATCTGATTATATTAGTAAGCCGCTAGATTTAGATCAGTTATACTCGGTCCTAAGAGTATGGCTAGCTAAGTAAGGAGGAACGGTTATGGATCATCCATTCCTGAATAACGAACAAGAGGTAGAAAATCAAGATCATGCAGACGTTGAAGTAGATCTGCTGCTTGAAGGGATTTTTCGATTATCAGGTTTTGATTTTCGTCAATATAACCGATCCTCTATTACGCGCAGAATCTATTATAGAATGAAGATGGATAATATACCTACGATTACGAGATTGCTGGAAAAAGTGATTCACGAAGACGCTATTCTAGAGCAGCTTCTAAATGACTTTTCCATCAATGTAACGGAAATGTTTAGGAATCCAAGTTTTTTTCGCACATTTCGAGAGCAAGTAATTCCCCATTTGCGAAAGTATGATGAAATTCGGGTATGGCATGCAGGTTGTGCTACAGGTGAAGAAGTATTTTCAATGGCTATTCTGTTGGAAGAAGAGGGGTTAAAGGATAAGGCCGTTATTTATGCCACAGATATGAATGAAAATGTTCTTGAAAAGGCGAGCAAAGGTGCATTTCCTCTGCATAAAATGCAAGCATATACGAAAAACTATATGCTTGCCGGAGGAACGAATGCTTTCTCGGAATATTATAAAACAGATCATCAATTTGCTTATTTTCATTCTGATTTGTTGAAAAATATTATTTTTGCTCAACATAATCTGGTTACGGATCAATCGTTTAATGAATTTCATGTGATTATCTGTAGAAATGTTTTGATTTACTTTAATCCAATGCTCCAAAATCAAGTCCATCATCTCTTTTATGAAAGCTTAAGTAAAGATGGATTTCTTGGTTTAGGAGATAAAGAGACATTAAGTTTTGTTGATGTCATGCCAAAATATAGAGAGCTAGCAGGCGGAGAAAGGCTTTATCAAAAAATCTATTAGCTTCATATCCAGCTCTAACAACAAAAGAAAGGATTTCTCCTATGGTGAGAAATCCCTTTTTATTTATAAACATTCAATCACTAGTGTTGCGTTAATTTAATTTAACTATTAAAAATACTTGAAATGTTCAATTTTATCATTTTATGCAAAGAAAAAGTCCTTTATAATGGATAAGTTAGGTGGTAACCCGTCCAAATCCACTAAAAAGGACTATCGCATGGACAAGATTACACGAAAAACTTCATTTGGACAATGGTTTTCACCAATAAATCTTCAATTATTTGAAGAAAACGTGAAAACGTTGAAATTAGATTTCTATACGAAAAAACTAACGACAGAGTCATTTCTAAAATTATTACTTTTTGCGCAGCTAGAAGAAGTCGAAAGTCTGCATGCGCTGAGCGATTGTCTTTTCGATGATCAACTGCAAAAGGGCATTGATCTTGATTCTATCAGTATTTCCCAACTCTCACGCCGTTTAAATGGCATGAATCCAGACTTATTCCAAAAGCTTTTCCTTGATTTAGTTTCACAAATTCATGCCAAAACGCACAACACGAAACTTGTGATGCCATTAAAAATCATTGATTCAAGCACATTGCCTCTCAATTTGACTAATCATAAATGGGCAAAATTCCGCAAAACAAAAGCGGGTGTTAAATTGCACTTACGCCTTGTGTTTATGGAAAAAGGTATATCCTATCCCGAAAAGGCCATTATGACAACGGCCAAAGAACATGACCGCGGTCAGCTTGAAGTAATGGTTGATGACAAGGAATGTATGTATGTGTTTGACCGTGGTTACTTAGACTACGAACGCTTTGATCGGATGACAGATGACGGCTACTTTTTCCTTTCTAGGCTGCGAAAAAACGCAGTCATACGGGAGGTTTACGATTTTAAACTACCCGAGAATACATCTGTTTTGTCGGATCAAATGGTGTTGATTGGTACGACGCAAAACCGTGCCGAAAATTACTTTCGTCTTCTAAAAGTGATTGATTCAAAAGGAAATGAGCTTCATTTAATCACAAATCGTTTTGATTTAAGTGCTGAAGAAATCTCAAAGATGTATAAATCACGCTGGGCGATTGAGTTATTTTTCAAATGGATTAAACAACATCTCCATATCAAAAAGTTTTACGGCCAAAGCGAATGGGCAATTCAGAATCAAGTGTTTATCGCACTTATTGTTTTTTGCCTGCATGTTCTCGCACAAATCGAGACAAAAAGTAAACGAAAAACCCTACAAATTAGCCGATATTTACGGGCAGCTTTGTGGAAACCAGCACATATTTGGCTTCGAAAGATTGAAGGAAAAACCATTCCTTAATAAACAAATTGTCGTCGTCTCTTAAGTCTAATTGTAAAAAAATTTCCAAATGGATGGATCCACCTTTAGTTGGGTATTTACTTTTTTGGCTCTTAACAGGGGACATATTTAAACTGAATATTCTAACAACATTTATGCAACACTAGTGACATTCAATATAAATATTAATTGTTTGCTTTTGCTTGGATCATTAATACACACATATCATCTGGCTGATCGGACTGTTGCTCTTTTGTAAGTAAATGATCCATTACGGAACAGGTATGTTCCCATCTTTTAGAGGAAATAGAGCGAATTTGTTTTTCTGCTTCAAATTCGCAAGGACCCATTGCTTCTAATACCCCGTCTGTATAGAGAATAATTTGGACATCTTTCTCAAAGGAAACCTCTTTTGTATTAATTTCCATTTCATCAAAAAATCCTACTGCACAAGTACTTTGTTCTAACGTAACAACATCATTTTCATCCACTAACATATATCCATAAGGATGCCCTGCATTAACATACTCCACTGTTTTTTTCTTTGTATCAATTACTAAATAAATGGCAGTAAAGTAAAATGGAAGTCCCTCTTTTTCATTTTTTAATAAAGTCATGTAACGATTTAATTCTTTTATAACCAGGTTAGGCTGTACTAATTGTTTAACTGATTCTCTTAGGACAGAAGAGATAAACATACATACTAAAGAGGCGGAGATGCCGTGGCCCATCATATCTAAAAGAATAATTGCATATTTATCCTCATCGACTTTATACCAATAATACATATCACCTGCCAGATTAAAAGAGGGCAAATAGGAAACTTCGATATGCATATGCTCATCTTTTAAGGGAGAGCTCAATAAGCTTCTTTGTACATGAGTTGCTAAATCTAATTCGTACTGAATCTTTTTCTCATGTTGGGTATGCCAATCAAGTTCGGCTTTTAACCGTAGGGCAACGCGTATTCTTGCAAGGAGTTCAATTTTATCAAGAGGCTTCGTGATATAATCTACACCGCCAATATCCAAGGCTTCCGCAAGTTTATTTTTATCCTCTAATGCTGTTACAAAGATAATCTGTATATCCTTAAGGTGTTCCACTTTTTTAATACGTTTACAAGCTTCAATGCCATCTATTTCTGGCATCATAATATCAAGTAATATTAAGTCCACACTATTCCCTGTGGAATGAGGAGCATCAAGTTGTAAATAATGAAATAATTCATTGGCTGAGGTAAGTGAGACACAATCATCGTACCCAGCGTTTTTTAGTATTTTTTCCATTACAAATAGATTGACAGTATTGTCATCTACTAAAAGAATAGTCATAATTCTTATAACTCCTTGTCTATTATGATGATAAGAAAAATTATGTATAACTTGCTTTATTAATAACCATCAAGTATATATAATTATACAGCTATTTATTAGATAATAATAATTATTCGTACTGTATATAGAGAAGAAATAGAGGAAAAAAATAAAAACATCGAAGCATAAGTATGTCTTTGCTTCGATGTTTCTATTTTTATGCGGTGAAGTTGCCATCATAACTAAGCATAATTGCTGACTTTACACCATCAAGCTTAGAAATGTTATTGATGAAAGTAGCATTGTTCTCTTTTACACGAATTTCGTAAGTTACTTCAAAGTCATTTCCTGGCATAATTGATTTTGATTTAACCGAGAATTTTTTTGCATGATCGGAAATAGTCTTTGTTAACGAATCCTCCAATGATTCATTTGTATATTTAATAACTAATAAATATGGATTTTCGATCTTAATACGGTTTGTAAACAGAATAAGTACAATTCCAATTAAGAGTGCACCTAATATAACTAGAACAATAAATCCTGCACCACAAAGAATTCCAGATACAATTGCCCAGAATAAATATACTAAGTCCATTGGATCTTTAATTGGTGTTCTAAAACGTACAATGGATAATGCGCCGACCATTCCAAGTGATAGTAAGACATTGGATGATATTCCGATAATGATTAAGGCAGTTGCCATCGATATAATAATAAGGGAAATATTAAAGGTGTGAGAATATATTACACCTGAAAAAGTTTTTTTGTAAACATAATAGATGAATAAACCGACCCCAAAAGCTACTAATAGTCCTATTAATGAATCAATTACTGAAAAGTTACTTGTTTTTTCTAAAATACTTGATTTGAATATATCCTCGAAACTAATATTACTCATAATTGTTCCTCCTTGAAAATGTATATTTATTATCCGTACATTCTACTGATTTGATATTTAGAATAGGTTCCTTTTCTTCTATCACTTATTTGCAGAAGGTTTTTGATTATTTCAGGCAAAAATTCATCGTATTTAACCTCTAAAATAGTGATATTTGGGTTGGTTTCAACCATAGGTAAATCTCTGTTTAGAACATCATTATTGCGAAAACTTGTTTGAATAGAACTATCAAAGGTTACCCGGACATTTCCATAACGATATATAAAGACTTCACGTACATAATCTACAACTGTGTGTGGCTTTAGCTGATATAAACTCATATGAATGAATAATTCCTTGATCAAGTCACGAGGGTCATTTTCCATCCACTTAATATCTCCGATGCGGATTTTTTCATATTCTTCTGCAGTAATTCTACATTTATCTTTATAGGTCAAATTATTGCGTTTGCTCTTTCTTTCTAAATTTAAATAGTTTGTATTATAGTCATACAGCCTTACTCGAAATTTATCGCGATTAAGAAGACCTTCTTTTTTTTGTGTGAGTGCTTTGTTTTCAAAATTATCGAAGTAAACACTTCTAATTAGATACTTCCCATCATTAGTAGCATGGGGGTCAACTTCCATTACATGCTTTAATTTATTTCTTAATAGATAACAATCTATTTGATTTAATTCATGTTTTAGTTCGGTTCTACCATTTAAACCGTTTAGTTTTTGTGCTTCCATGTTGATTCTCCTTTCTTTTAGCTGCTTGGACACATTATCATTTATAAACCTTAATCTATCCTTAAGATTTTTAAGTAGGTTTTAATTTTTTATAAAAATAGTGTAAAAGCAATTGGTGGAGAGGCTAGTAGAGGAACTTTTCTCCCATATATAGAAAGAAACAGGAAAAATAAATAAAAACCAACTTCTAAAGGAATTGTTAAGGTTTTGCACTCATAATGAAGGCATAGTAAAAGAAAGGAGACATGATAATGAAAAAAAGTAAAATGAAAAAGTTAGTCTTGCCTATTGCATGTACCTTGCTTTTATTTGCATGTAGTAAGGATAGTGATAACTCTAAAAATAGTAATGCTGGCTCACTTAGTGAAATAGATGTGAGTGCATATATTAGTGAAAATATAAGTTATGAGGAGGAGGATTATCAAACGAATTGGGAAGACGAAAATTCTATTTCTATTACTTTAAATGGAGACAAAGTTTCTTATGATGAATCTGCGGCAATAATGACATCTGGAACGACTATTACAATAAGAACTGGAGGGGTATATGTTTTAAGCGGTGACTTGGAGGACGGACAGATAGTAGTTGACGCACCGGATACAGGAAAGGTTCAACTCGTTTTAAATGGAGTAGACATTCATAATAGTAAGTCTGCGGCGATTTTTATAAAGGAGGCAGAGGATACCATTATTACCCTTGCAGAGGGTACGGAAAATCAGGTGTCTGATGGAGAAACTTATACGGAAGATGATGGATCGGGTGAGCCCAATGCAGCAATCTTTAGTAAGGATGACTTAACAATAAATGGGACAGGTGTTTTAGAAGTAGTTGGGAATTATGATAATGGGATTGGAAGTAAAGACGATTTACGAATTATGGAAGGAACGATAAAAGTAACTGCTGTAGATGATGCTATTTTGGGCAGAGATTTAGTAGCGATAAAGAGTGGAACATTTGATATTAATGCGGGTGGAGATGGCATTAAATCAACGAATACAAATGATACAAAAGGTATTATTGCCATTGAAGATGGTACATTTAATATAAAAGCTGGAACAGATGGTATACAAGCTGAGTCCTCTCTCTATGTGGCAGATGGTGATTTTACCATTACAGCAGGTGGAGGCAGCCCTGAGACTATCGAAGTAAGAGAGGAAATGATGGGAGGACAACCTTGGGGAGATAGCGCGGAAGAAGAGACGGAAGTGGAGGATACACCAAGTACAAAAGGGTTAAAGGCAAATAAGGAGATCGCTATTGGTAGTGGAGCGTTTGAGATAGATACGTTAGATGATGCTGTTCATAGTGATGCAAACATTACAATCATGGATGGTGAATTTACTATTCTAACTGGTGATGATGGTATTCATGCAGAGAATGAGCTTTTAATCGCTAATGGAACGATCGATATTAAAAAAAGTTATGAAGGAATAGAAGGAAAAACAGTCACTATTAATGACGGAGATATCTCCGTTATAACAGCAGATGACGGTATTAACGTTAGTGATGGTAGCAGTGAAAGTGCCGCCCCTGGTGAAGGAATGGGAATGGAATCAGCAGGGAATGCATTGCTAACCATTAATGGAGGAAATGTCTACGTAGAGGCAGATGGAGATGGATTGGATGCAAATGGATCAATCGTGGTAACAGGCGGTACGATCATTGTTAGTGGCCCAACGAATGACGGAAACGGAGCGTTAGACTATGATGGTAGTTTTGAAATAAGTGGAGGGACATTAATAGCACTAGGCAGTTCAGGGATGGCCCAGGCAACATCTGATACATCTGAGCAAAATTCTATAATGATGACTTATTCAGAGACACAAAAAGCAGGCACACTTGTTCATTTAGAAGATAGTGATGGGAATGCTATTGTAACAGTAAAACCGAAAAAAGATTACCAAACAGTTGTGATTAGTTCATCGAAGATTACAAAAGATAGTACTTATGTATTGTACTCTGGTGGAAGTAGCACAGAGGTAAAAAGCAATGGTTTATCGACAGGATCATATGAAAAAGGAACAGAAGTTGTTGAATTTACTGTTTCCGATACATTAACCTATGTAGATGAATCTGGTATTTCAGAGGCACCTACCAATAATATGGGGGGCCCAGGTGGTGGCGGTGGCCGAGGACAAGGCGGAACACCACCAAGCGGTAATTTCGAAGGTGGCCGAGGACAAGCCCCCGAGGGTAATCAAAATAATGGACAAACTAACGAATCTAGTTCTCAATAAATGTTGTTCATTCTTGTCAATTTAGAAGAACGAAAAAGGACATTGAGCATTTACTCAATGTCTTTTTTCATACTTTTTTATTATATTACCTCTCGTTATTTTTCTCTAAAGGTTAAATACCTCTTTGCCCGCTTTGGATATACTCCTGCTGTAAGAAGTAGAGACCAAGTTGCTTGACCTTCTAAGCGCCCGATAGAGCCATGCAGAATTATCCCGAGAAACTGTTCATCAACAGGAATTTTATTTACTTGAAATTGTTTATTTGTATGGATATTGGAAAGATAAACGGTGTTTCCATCTATATTGGTTATTTGAAAGAAATTATCCTTCACCTCCTTACATTCCTCTAGGCGTTGGCTAACCTTTGTTAAATCTTCTTGATAATTCCAATCTGATTCGAAAAATTGAGGATACATTTGGAGATATAATCTATTTAACAATTCCTCGCATAACTGTAGCTCATTAATCGTCTGTTCATAAGGAGTTAACATCTTTGTCCATGTCGTTTTCTCCCTGTGGTCTAGCCATATGGAAAACTTTTTAAATTCGGAGATAAAGTATTGGATACTATCGCTTTCTTTGGAGATTTTTAAAGCATTAGGTAAGTGAATGTAAAGGAGTAACTCGATGAAAGATTTTTTGCATTTATGCCAAGAGGTGGGCATGTTATCTTCTAGGTAGTCGGTCAGATAACTGGAGAAGGTTCGGAGAAATTCATTACGGAAAAAATCAGTAGGATTTTCTTTTTTATAAGCAATTAAGTCATCGCCGTAATACTCAAACAGTCCTCTATATCGCATATTAAATTGGGAGCTAATTTCTATTTTCTTTAGTATCTCGCTTCTGCTTTGTGTGCCGGTAAGTGGGATGAGTTTAATTCTCGTTTCTGGGGATTTCGACCGTTCGCGGTGGTTTGTGTGGAAGGAAAAGCTCTTCATAAAAATTCAATCAACCTTTCTTTTTCTATTTTGGGGATTATAAGAGGTAATTCTAGAGGTTAACTATATTATACTTTGATTATGAATCTATGTCACTATTTAACTGGGTGTTTCTGTAAAAAACAGAGAAGGACTTATTGAGTAAGTCCTTCTCTGTTTTTCTTGAAAATTAATATACCTTATCTCCCACTAGTGTTGCATTAATTTAATTTCACTATTAAAAATACTCGAAATGTTCACTTTTATTATTTTATGCATAGAAAAAGTCCTTTATAATGGATAAGTCAGGTGGTAACCCGTCCAAATCCACTAAAAAAGGACCAATCTCATGGACAAGATTACACGAAAAACTTCATTTGGACAATGGTTTTCACCAATAAATCTTCAATTATTTGAAGAAAACGTGAAAACGTTGAAATTAGATTTCTATACGAAAAAACTAACGACAGAGTCATTTCTAAAATTATTACTTTTTGCGCAGCTAGAAGAAGTCGAAAGTCTGCATGCGCTGAGCGATTGTCTTTTCGATGATCAACTGCAAAAGGGCATTGATCTTGATTCTATCAGTATTTCCCAACTCTCACGCCGTTTAAATGGCATGAATCCAGACTTATTCCAAAAGCTTTTCCTTGATTTAGTTTCACAAATTCATGCCAAAACGCACAACACGAAACTTGTGATGCCATTAAAAATCATTGATTCAAGCACATTGCCTCTCAATTTGACTAATCATAAATGGGCAAAATTCCGCAAAACAAAAGCGGGTGTTAAATTGCACTTACGCCTTGTGTTTATGGAAAAAGGTATATCCTATCCCGAAAAGGCCATTATGACAACGGCCAAAGAACATGACCGCGGTCAGCTTGAAGTAATGGTTGATGACAAGGAATGTATGTATGTGTTTGACCGTGGTTACTTAGACTACGAACGCTTTGATCGGATGACAGATGACGGCTACTTTTTCCTTTCTAGGCTGCGAAAAAACGCAGTCATACGGGAGGTTTACGATTTTAAACTACCCGAGAATACATCTGTTTTGTCGGATCAAATGGTGTTGATTGGTACGACGCAAAACCGTGCCGAAAATTACTTTCGTCTTCTAAAAGTGATTGATTCAAAAGGAAATGAGCTTCATTTAATCACAAATCGTTTTGATTTAAGTGCTGAAGAAATCTCAAAGATGTATAAATCACGCTGGGCGATTGAGTTATTTTTCAAATGGATTAAACAACATCTCCATATCAAAAAGTTTTACGGCCAAAGCGAATGGGCAATTCAGAATCAAGTGTTTATCGCACTTATTGTTTTTTGCCTGCATGTTCTCGCACAAATCGAGACAAAAAGTAAACGAAAAACCCTACAAATTAGCCGATATTTACGGGCAGCTTTGTGGAAACCAGCACATATTTGGCTTCGAAAGATTGAAGGAAAAACCATTCCTTAATAAACAAATTGTCGTCGTCTCTTAAGTCTAATTGTAAAAAAATTTCCAAATGGATGGATCCACCTTTAGTTGGGTATTTACTTTTTTGGCTCTTAACAGGGGACATATTTAAACTGAATATTCTAACAACATTTATGCAACACTAGTGCTTATCTCCATTAAAAATAGAGTTTTTAACGATAACATAATCAACATTGCGAATGGCATCTAACTTTTTGCCGCCAGCATAAGAGATGGAAGATTGAAGATCTTGTTCCATTTCTGTTAATGTATCTTGCAGAGAGCCTTTATGCTCTACAAACATTTTTTTGCCTTCGACATTTTTCTTTTCTCCCTTTTGAAACTCAGAAGCAGAGCCGAAATACTCTTTATATAGTTTCCCTTCTTTTTCGGTTGTTTCACCTGGAGACTCTTCATGTCCAGCAAATAATGAACCAATCATAACCATTGTTGCTCCAAAACGTACAGATTTTGCGATATCACCATGTGTACGGATACCACCGTCTGCGATAATTGGCTTACTCGCAGCTTTTGCACACCAGCGCAATGCAGCTAACTGCCAACCACCTGTTCCAAAACCTGTTTTAATTTTTGTAATACATACTTTTCCAGGGCCGATTCCTACTTTTGTTGCATCTGCACCTGCGTGCTCTAGTTCTCTCACTGCTTCAGGAGTTCCCACATTACCAGCAATGACGAAGCTATTAGGTAAATGCATCTTGATATGCTTAATCATCGCAATCACTGCATTCGAATGACCATGAGCAATATCAATTGTAATAAATTCAGGAACGAGGTTTTCCTCTGCTAATTGTAAAATAAAGTCATATTCTTCTGATTTTACACCAACACTGATAGAGGCAATCAATTCACGAGATTGCATATCACGTATAAAAGTCTTGCGTGTTTCTGGCTGGAAACGGTGCATAATATAGAAATAGCCATTCTCAGCTAAATATACTGCAATTTTTTCATCAATAATGGTTTGCATATTGGCAGGAACTACGGGTAGCTTAAATGTATGACCGCCAAGTGTTACGGTTGTATCACATTCTGAACGGCTTTCTACAATACATTTAGCCGGAATTAATTGTATATCTTCGTAATCAAACACGTTATCCATTAAATACACTCCTAAACACGAATATTAAGGTCGGTATGATCTAAAAATGTTCGACCATTAGGTACTTTACATTATTTTTGCTAAGATGTCAAAGATTTTCATCTAATAAGAAATTATAATTGAAGCGTTCTCATTTTTTGTGAAGAGGTAGAATATGTGTGGAAAAGTGGAGAGGAGTAAGAGAAAACCTTATATCTTAAGATACAAGGCTTTAGATCTGCTATTAATATATAGTTGAATCAATTAATTCGGATACCAAAATATACCTTTCTGGTGCAGCACCAATATATTGAAAGGGATAGCAGGTAGAAACAGTTAATGTTGCTTTTGGTTTTGGAACGATCACTGACCGATCTTCCTTATCGACAATTCGTACATTTTTTATTTTGTAAGTAAATTCCCCTGCAGAGGTGGTTACAACAAGTAAATCTCCCTTACCTACTTCTCCAAGACGGCGAAAAACAGTGTCACGATGCCCGGAAAGTACAGAATTATCCTTTTCGCCTGGTAAAACACTTCCTGCGAAATGTCCAATTCCTTTTTCTAATTCATCTTCATTTGTCCCATGGTAGATGGGGAGTTCCATCTCTAATTTAGGAATATACAGCTTACCGATATTATCGCCAACATTTGGACGAGAGGAATATAGCTCTTTATTCTTGGTTTCTTCTTGTATATTTTCCTTAATTTTTTTTGGTGTTTCAGCAGAAGTTATTTGTGCAGATTGAAAGAGAAAGTATCCTTTAAGAAAAGTATACGCATTTGTAGTGCTGAACCATATACCAAATCCTACGAGGATAACAGCTGCAACAGATAGAATCACATGGTGCTTCTGTCTTTGACTTCTCCATTTCTTTCTTTTTGTTCTCATGTTAAATCTCTTTTTTACGAGATCTTTGTAATAGGAACAGACCAGCTATCATAATTACTGTTCCAATCAATATATTCTGTACATAATTTGCTGCTGTTTTTGGAAGCTTTGCGCCTTTTACTGTTTGTATCGTTTGAGGTTTTTTCACCGTTTTCTTTGCATCAGCAGTTTTTGCAATAATCTCCTTTGCTTCTTGCAAATCTTTTCCGGTTTCTTTAATCACTTCACTACCAAACATTTCAGCCGTAAAAAGAATATCAGCTAAAAATTGTCCTTCTTTACTATAAATCTCTAATAGTAAATCAGCACCATTCGTAGATTGTAAGGATAATAGATTATTTATTGATATTTGCTCTTTTTGCCCATCTTTTACAAGGTAGTACTGAATATCAATTTGAAAAATATCAAGTAATTCTGTGAAAATACTTAATAGCTCGCTAATTTGTTCCGCAGTTAATTCATCCGCCGATTCAAATTCTTCAAAAGCAATCATTCGATCACTAAGGACGAGTAAACGATCTAAGACAGTAGGGTCCTCAAAATCTAGTTTCTCCAAATGGTTTAATAGATTTTCAATTTCTGCTTCTGTTAATCCGATTTCATCGAATAAGCCAAAAATTTCTTCATCTGTAAATAAACCATTCTTATAGAGATCAACCATATAATCAAGGTCCTCAATGTATTCGTAATCATCTAAGGAATCATTGTTGTTTATTAAAAAGGCCTCTAGCTCCTCTTTTGATGCAAAGCCGTACTTAGTTAGTAACTCTTGAAGATTTTGTTCATCAATTGGAGTACCAAACTCACCGTTGATATAAAAGTCAACAAAATCATAAAGTTCTTCCGCGAAAATAAGATATTCTCCGTCAAGAACATCTTGACCTTTATCTATATCCCCATTTTCAATAAGAAGTTCATTTAATTCTTCTCTTGTTAATTCAAAATCTATTAATACTGGCTGAATGGACTCTTCACTGAGAGGAGTGCCTAATTCGTCAATCGAATAAAAATCTTCTAATGTCCATCCTTTACTTGTTAAGTAGCTAATATATGCTTCCTTTTCCCAGCCGATATCTTGTAAAAACTTTTCAAGTTCCTTATCATTAGTTTCTATTGCAAATGAAGTACTAGGCAATAGAGTAAAGCAAAGAGAAAAGCAAATTACAAGAGATAATAGTTTTTTCATAAGTTCCCCCTAGGAAATATTAGTAGTATTACCAGATAATTATAATTGGTAGAACAATTTTTGAATAGAGGGGAATTTATAAAATAATAGGGAAATATTAGAAATAGAAAAATGTTACTTTTTAATAGGAAAATTTAGCTTCAACCTTCGCTTCTATCATTAACTGTCCAGGTTCTAGATTAGTAGAAACTCCTCCTACCTCCGCAAATGAGACTTTTGCAAGCGGGATAGGAACATTAGATCCAGATGGAATCTCTAGTACCTTTACTGGGATAGGGTCTATTGTTATGCGCAAGGTTTCAGCAATTGCCTTTGCCTTTGATAAAGAATCTTTAATTGCCTTTTGAAGTGCTTGCTCGTAATGATCTGAACGATTGCTAACATCAAAGTGAATACTGGTCACTTGATTTGCACCGTTTTGTACGGCTGTATCAATAACAGTACCAGCAAGCTGAATTGTTTCTACGAGGATAGATAGCAAATGGGTTACTTTATAGCTTTTGAAAACTTGTTTATTCTCTACGTAGTCATACTGAGGAAAAATAGTATAGTCAATGGTTTGAATATTGGCAGAAGGGACGCCTAAACCTAAAATAGAAGTCACAACCTGTTGGTGTGTACTAGCATTTTCCTGCTGGGCAGTTGTTACATTTTTGGACTCTGTGTTAATACCAAGTGTGATCTTGCAAATATTCGGTTCAATTGACAACGTACTATTTCCATATACTGTTAAGCTTCTTTTTGACGGGACATGTGTGTAAGAAAGTGGAGAGGAAGGGTACATTATTATTCACCTCTGTATTTTTTATTAATTCTATAACAGTTGTTTATGTGGCAGTGTTTATTCGTCTCTTAAAATTTTCTTCTATATATGAAATACGTGATCCATTACCTTTTTTCCTTCTTTAGAAAACGTCTTATATCGCTTGGAACTACTTGTTTGGTGTATGAAAGTAGGAAAAACAGTTTTATAAAGAATATACAGATTATAGAATTATATGAAGAAAAAATTCAATCCTAATAGATATTTTGAAAAATATGATCCATCCGGAAAAGGATATGATCCAAAACAAGAATATATGATCCAATCTCAAAAAAGGACTGCCTATTCAAGGGCAGTCCTTTTCTCACATAGAAGATGAAGCAAAAACTTTCGTCTTTCTTTCTAATCTTCCATAAAGAAGATAATAAAGAACGATAACAACAAGAGCCAGGGCGCTTAATATCATATAAAGATGAGGATACCCAGTAAGCGGTATAAGGAAACCAAGTACATATGGGCCAAAGCCTAAGCCTGCATCTAAGAAAATGTAGTAGGTAGATGTTGCAAGTCCAATGCGATGAGGAGCGGTCACCTTGACTGCTACAGCTTGAGCACAGGATTGCATATTACCAAAACCAAATCCAATGAATACTCCAGATAATAATAAAGTGAAGCTGCTTTCTGACTGGCTTAATAAAAGCAGACCTGCACTAAGTAGAATGATAGCAGGATACATGACGTAATTCGCACCCTTGCTGTCCATTAGTCTGCCAGTAAATGGTCTGGAAACCATAATCGCTGCTGCATAGACGATAAAAAAGAAGCTAGCTGCATCTACGAGATTAATTTCCTTTGCATAAAAATTAATGAAGGATAGAACGCTGGAATAGCAAAGGGAAACAAGTAGGATAATAAAAGCGATAGGTAAAGCCTTTGGCTCCAAAAAGCTAGATAGTTTTAAGCCCTTTGACTCGGCTGTATTTTCAACTGTAGCTTTTGTTAACTCAGGTACGGTTACTAAAATTCCAATAAAAAGAGAGATGATTCCTAAAAGAAAACAAAAGCTAAAAATAATTTGGAAGGTGGTATGCTGGCTCATAAATAATCCAATGAAAGGGCCAATGGCAGTTGCTAAGGTGGTGCTCATGCTGAAATAGCCAATTCCCTCACCTTTTCGGGAAGATGGAATAATATCTGCCACAATAGTTCCGGCAGCAGTACTAGCAATTCCAAGTGTAATTCCATGTAAAAATCGATTAAATAAAAGAAAATTAATACCCAAATCTACAAAATAGAGACCGGTAGTAATCGTAAAACATAGAAGACCGATCATTAATGTTTTTTTCCGGCCAATACGATCGATGGCCTGCCCGATAAATAGGCGGCCAATTAACGTTCCGATAATAAAGATTCCTGTTACTAAACCAGCTTGACTTGTTGTAGCATGAAATTCATCGACTGCAAAGACAGCGATGGTTACCATTAATAAATAAAAAATAAGCGTTAAAAAGAAATTGACAGAGGAAATAACAATAAATTCCTTTGTCCATAATTTATCCTTTGGCGTTTCCACTAAAATAATCCCCCTATTTTAATAAATTATTTCGAATACTGCTCATAATTTGAATCGCTTCTTTTAAATCATTTTCAGTTAAATTATGAACGATTTCTTCTTCAAATTTGTCGACAGCAATACGTACTGTTAAATACGTTTCTTTTCCTAGTTCGGTTAACTGCATTCTCTTCTCGCGTTTATCTTGGCTTGTCATCTGTTCTACGTAGCCTAGTGCTTCCAGCTGTTGGATTGTTCTTGTAATCGTTGGTTTCTCCACCCCTTGATAACTAGAAAGCTCCACTAAGGTTGCAGAACCATATTCATATAAACAAAACAGGATGGTCCATTGTGCCCTTTGAATATGGTGGGTTCCTAACACGTGCACAAGTTTGTTTTCAAATGGTCGATACAGCAATAATAGTTGCTGAAAAAAACGCTGTGATGTTTTCATAAGTTTTTCCTCCTTTCGAAAATGGTTATCTAAGGTAACTGTTATCATTGGTAACTATTAATATAGCAGATACATAAGGTACTGTCTACGGGGTAAAAGTATAGTTTTCACTAAGGAAGGCTTATAAATGTAAGGTTTGGGAGGAATAAAAAAGATTTGCTTATATCTGATGAATATAAGCAAATCTTTTTACGATTATACGGTTCTACTCCAAAATCTAGCTTCTGCTACACCTGTAACAAAGTTATTAATGGTAACTTTAGTAAGATCAAATATACCAG
The DNA here is from genome assembly GCF_038006745.1 of Niallia sp. FSL W8-1348. Classification (NCBI taxonomy): domain Bacteria; kingdom Bacillati; phylum Bacillota; class Bacilli; order Caryophanales; family Bacillaceae; genus Niallia; species Niallia sp. FSL W8-1348. Next base: position 2,557,088 of record NZ_JBBOVV010000001.1, read on the forward strand.
GTTCATTTATGGTGACTCGGCTTTTTTCTAGTGCAGCATAGTCACTTACGGAAATACCTAGAGGTTTAAAGTGATTAAAAGTCATTTCTATAAATTCGATGGCTTTATTCTCGAGTTTGCCATTTGTGCTAATAAGTAATGCAGCATCAAAAAGGCTAGCATCGGCAGTATCATATGTGTCTGTTACTTTTAATTCTCCATCTATCGTATGCAGATTTTTATCAACGATGCTAAAATTGACTTTATTAGCTGCTAAAGCCTGAACCCATTGAAGTAATTGGGCATTATCTGGCTCTCCGTTTAAAAGAATCGCAACACAACGAGTGTCGGGTTTCTTTACAGTAGTGGCCATGCTTAAGGCTGGAGATTTATTGGCTGATTTTACTTCTAGGTTATCTTTAGGCAATACTGCCCCAATGTTATTAGCAACTTCTTCTGCAATACTGCGATCAATGCGGTTGAGAAGTTCTACCGCATTGTTTTTAACTGCTTCTGATTTGCACTTTCCAAGTTCAAAACTAAAAGCATCTCTCACATGCTGTTGTTCAAATGGTGTTAAGCTATTATAAAAAAGTTTAGCTTGTGAATAGAAATCAAGGAAGCTTTCACTGCGACCCCTAATTTTTCCACCATCCACTTTTTCCTGATAATGCTCATAACCGCCTTGATCAACAGGTACTGGTTCTGGCTGATTATTATTCAATCCATTCTTATGATAGCTTGTTTGTCCATGATGAATGGTCATTTGATGCATGCCATCTCTTTGATTATTGTGAAAAGGACATACTGGTTTATTAATCGGAATTTGGTGGAAGTTAGGTCCGCCCAGTCTAGATAATTGGGTATCTGTATAAGAGAATAGACGCCCTTGTAATAATGGATCATTGGAAAAATCGATTCCAGGTACAACATGTCCAGGGTGGAAAGCAACTTGTTCTGTTTCCGCAAAGAAATTATCTACATTTCGATTCAAGGTTAATTTCCCAACAATTTTAACAGGAACCTCTTCTTCCGGCCATATTTTTGTAGGGTCTAATATATCGAAATCAAATGCAAATTCATCTTCTTCAGAAATAATTTGCAGACCAAGTTCCCATTCAGGATAGTCACCTTTCTCAATCGCTTCGTATAAATCCTGGCGGTGGAAATCAGGATTTTTCCCAGCTGCTTTTTGTGCTTCATCCCAAACTTGAGAATGAATACCTAGTTTCGGTTTCCAATGAAACTTAACAAAATGAGCTATTCCTTCTTTATTAACAAGTCGGAAGGTATGCACACCAAAGCCCTCCATCATTCGGAGACTCCGGGGGATAGCTCGATCGCTCATTGCCCACATTACCATATGGGCTGTTTCATGGTTTTGACCAACAAAGTCCCAAAAAGTATCATGTGCACTGGCTCCTTGGGGAATTTCATTATGGGGCTCCGGCTTTACTGCGTGCACGAAATCAGGAAATTTAATTGCATCTTGGATGAAGAATACTGGAATGTTATTTCCAACTAAATCATAATTGCCTTCGTCTGTATAAAATTTAACAGCAAATCCGCGCACATCGCGAACAGTATCACTAGAACCTCTAGAGCCTTGGACAGTAGAAAATCGAACAAAAACAGGTGTTGTTTTATTTGTATCATTTAGGAAATCGGCTTTCGTGTATTCTTCAAGAGATTCGTATAATTGAAAAACGCCATGTGCACCGACTCCACGTGCGTGAACAATACGTTCAGGAATTCTTTCATGGTCAAAGTGAGTCATTTTTTCCCGAAAGTGAAAGTCCTCCATTAAGGTAGGACCTCTTAGTCCAGCTTTTAAGGAGAATTCATCCTCTGCCATTTTTAATCCCTGATTGGTTGTTAATCCAGCCTGTTGTTCATTATCAATGGTGTATTTTTTTAACTGCTCGATTTTTTTGTTTTCCATTAAAATACCTCCTAAATGATAATATGTATCAATTAATAATCATTATTTTTATTTATACCCAATATTATGTATTTAAAACATGCCAAATAAAAAAGCTAAGACTGCCTATAAAAGGGTCCTAGCTCTGTTTATCACACACTTAACGGACAGTTAGACTCAACCGAAAGCTTGCAAGAATTAGAGGAAAACAGGTGGAAGAACCATTATCCGTAAAGGGTCTGAATGGTTAAATAACCATTAGTGAGGGAGGAACCCCACACTAATGGAAGTTTCCTTTTTAAATAACTTCTGAGGTGTCTTCTTGATTTACAGGCCATTCCCCTGTAAATTCTTCGACATCGTATTCGAAAAAATCTTTTAAGTTAGCGTCCTTATCATCCAAAAATAATTCATCCGTAATGGCTGTAACAATACGGGGGATCCCATATCTCATGCCAGAAAGGGCAGAAGCAGATAAGCCACAGCTAATCAATGCAGCATAATTAAAGGAGTATATGCCATGAAGCAATGGTTCTCCTTCTTTGTCACGGCTAATAAAAGCGAAGCCTGGGCTCAAATAAGGATGCGCATCAAGCGTAGGAGCTGCAATTTCTGCCGGAGCTGCATAGCAGTCCTTCCAACGGGCGATATGCTTTTCTAGTAAGTGTAACTCTGGACGCAATTTTGGGTCTGTTAATAAACCAGTACTAATGAATAAGAAATCAAATAAATAGTTTCCTTTTGGGGTAGTTATTTCTGCTTGCTTTCCTTTTTCTGTTACTTTCACCCATGGAGAGCTAAGGTGAAGATGGAAACCTGACCAAGAAGATGCGCGATTAAAGGTATCATTTGTTGGTGGTTGATTATGCTGAAAAAAGTGAGCAATGCCTGCATATTTATCTTTATCTGATAAGGCAGGAAAATGCTCGATCATTCCAGACACTTCCATTTGCCTGATAGGATTAATACGTTGCATTTTTTGGCGCCGAACGAAAACATGAGCTTCGGCAATCCCTTGAGATAAGGCGTAATGGGCATTATCAAAAGCAGAGGCACCACCACCCAATATAGCGACTTTTTTCCCTTCTAATGAATCAAAATCAATTAGTGAGGAGGTATGAGCGTATAAATGAGAAGGAAGATTATCAGAAATCATTGGAGGAACATGCCATTCACCGCCCCCTTGGATGCCAGTAGCCAGAATTACCTTTCGAGCAAGCAAGGATGAGGAAGCTCCCTTTTTTTTAATATGCAGTCGATGAAGCCCCTTTTCTAAAGGTTCAATTAACGTTAGCTTTACTTCATTTTGAACAGGTAATTGAAGGGTTTGCCGATACCATCTTAGGTAATTCATCCAATCTCCACGGGGAATTTTATCAATCTTTTCCCATCCTTCTACCCCAAACTGTGCTTCCCACCAAGAACGAAAAGTAAGAGAAGGAACTCCGAGATCAATAGAGGTTAAATGTTTAGGAGTACGTAACGTGACCATACGGGCATAGGTCTCCCATGGTCCCTCTAGGCCTTCTTTATTTTCGTCGATTACAAGAATGTTTGATACTCTTTCACGTAAAAGACCAAATGCGATTCCTAAACCAGATTGTCCGCCACCAACAATGACGACATCAAAAACATGTCCTTCTGCATGCGTTTTTGGACGAACCCAATTTGGTCCTCGATAATTAAGGTAAGCTAGATCTGATTGTACGCGTTTATTTAAGGTTTCTAAGCTCATAATACTAACTTCCTCTCCTTTTAAAATAAGGCTGTTTTCGTAAAGTTTGTTGCGATTACCCGCAGCCGGAACACACTTCGCTTTCCGTGGGGCTAGGCTTAAGCCTCCTCAGCTTCGCCTCCGGGGTCTCAGACTGTCTCGCTAATCCCCGTGGCGTCTTCGTGTATTCCGGCTGCTCCATTTTTCCAACTAATTCTTTTTTTCTATTGAAAAAACAACAATCCTTTAGAAAACAGCCTAAAATGAAGTATATGTAAACATTCCTCACGTCAATATGCCATGCCAATATATTAACATGTTCCTTTGTTTATTGTATGTATATAATGTCTAAATTTTCTAAAATCTTTTGGTCAATTCGTTTAAAAACTGTACATTAAAAAAACGAATAATTACAGAAGTCTAAAGCTATCACCATTGGCTTTTTGGCTTTTGTTATTATTCGTAAATATCACATTCTTTTTCTCATGCCAATACTCTGTGCCTTATGCCTCCATAATATTTCTTTAATGGTTGGGGCATCCTCTTTTGAGCTTTGGATAAGTACAATAATTTCTGGCATGCTTGGATGCATCTTATTTTTTTTCTTTCGTTGGAAAAGATAATACAAGCAATAACCGCTGAAAAATCCGATAATCGCTGCAAGGATTCCACTAAAAATTGGTCCTACTACTAATTTAAAGCCTACGCTTGCTCCAATGACTGCTAAACCAGTAGCAAATGCAATACCGATTTCAAAAGAAGAAACATGTAGATCTGCAGAGTCCTTTTTTTTATTGCTTTTAGGAGGGAATTCATCCATATATAGTACCATCATTTCTTCCGGAAGGATCCCTAATTCTTCTATTTCGGAAAGTGCACGCTCGATTTCGATAGATGGTTGAAAGGTTCCGACTATAATCATCCCTTTGCACCTCTTAAACTAAACTTGGAACCTGCATACCGATCTGTTAAGCGTTTTTGTTGAGAATCATTTGCAAGCTTATTATGTTGAATACAGGTAATATACGAATGGTAAACAGAACCCCCAACTACTGAAGGCATGAATAGTAACCAATGTGGATTTAAAATGGTAATGGAAGAATCGAAATTACCTGTAATAATCAATACGATAGCTTTATGAGCGTGAGATAGTATAACATATGTCCACCACCAAAATATCGCATAAAATCCTAAGAATATTCGATGGTTATACAAATGTCCTAATCCAGGAAATGTTAGAGAATAGAGAATCCCTAAAAGAGGACTCTTATTTTGCAAATATTGTATTTCAAATGGAAATATTTCTAAACTAGCTAAATCTGGTGTAGAGAGTTCAACGAATTTATTTAATTGAATGGCTGAACGATAGCTATCCCCTATAGTTATTAAATAAATAACAATATAGCCAATCATCCAATCTATATTGATAACCGATTTAGCTAGCTCTATTTCTCCGCAAAAGGAGTAAATCATAGCTTCATTAATGTGGGCACCAGTATTAATAATCACTTCTAAAATGGTTAGGAGCGTCGCACGAGCATACTGATTAAGAAGGTAATGCCCAAATCCTGGGAAAACAGCTGACCACCAAGCGACTAAACAAGGTTTTTGATGCATTAAATAGGTAATACCAGCTGTACTATACTTTGCTTGAGGAAAGGTTAAGCTTGTACTCATTTACATACCTACTTACTTATTTTGGAATATACATTAGGTTATGATATTAACAAAATCCTATTCATGTATTTACAAAAAATAGGAGGTGGAATTTTTAGTAGAAAGCGGAATATTAAGGAAGTATTTATCCCTCTCTGTCTGTTAAGATCCGATAAGTAGGAGGAAGAACTCCTGCTGATGGAAGTTTTCTTTATATGTTCATCATGTGAATAGGCTTTCATCGTATGAGTAAAATGTTTGTGGGAGAATAAATATCCTTTTTGTCTAGTTGGGGGACTCGTCCCCCAACTAGACAAAAAGGCCACCAAGCGAAAGCGCGGTAGCTGGAAAAAATTAAGTATTAAAAAAGAGAGCTTCCTTTTGTAAAGTAGAGTTTGACTAGAAAACTACGAAAAGGAGAGGCTCTCATGAATCAATGTAACATAAAAATGCCATCATTAAAAGAATTGGAAAAAACTTTATTTCGAACACTACAAATGACGTTTCAAGAAATCCTTGTTCAAACGTTAGAAAATTGGGATCAAGAGATTGCCAAGCAACGAGACAAAAGAAGATTTGCTTTACGTGATAAACGAGAAATACGATTAGATACAGCGTTTGGAGCTGTGGAGCTGAAGCGTAATTATTATTTTGATCGTGTGACTAAAAAATATATTTGTCTATTAGATCACTATATACAGTTTCAGGGGAATAAGGGATTTAGTCCGCTACTAGAAGAATGGGGGCTAGAACTAGCGACAAATGGCTCCTCCTATCGAAAGGCGGTGGAAACGTTCGAACAATTTTTAGGCTATTCGGCGATGAGCCACGAAGCATTACGGCAACATCTTCTTCAAACAAGCGTACTTCCCGCTAAGGAAAAACGCCCTTTTCAAAAGGTATTGTTTGTAGAAGTAGATGGATTATATGTGAAGAGTCAAGAAAAGAAAAAGCGTGGATGGGAGTTGAAATTCGCCGCTGTACACGAGGGATGGAAAGAAAACGGAAAGCGAATCAGGCTCCGAAATAAAAGGCATTTTCTTTATGAAGGAAAAGAACCCTTTTGGGAAGCCTTTGAAACGTTCTTACAGAATCATTATGCGTATGATCCTACCCAAACCTTGCTTATTATTAATGGTGATGGAGCAGGCTGGATAACGGCATGTCGGGAGTATTTTCGGGAACGCGCCTTTTTCACCATGGACCGTTTTCATGTCGCTCGTTCGATGAAGCAACTAATGAAGAGCCATCCTCGATACCGCTACATGAAAAGAGCGTTAAGAAACTACCAGGTAGAAACATTACTTCTAGAGTTGAATAGCGCAGTAGGAACAATGGATACACCAGAAAAAGAAGAAAAACTAGAGCATTTCCTTGCCTTTTTAACGCATCATCAGGAAACCATAAAAGATTACCGTAGTTGGTTACAGGAAAAAGGTGTGGACACGACAGCGTATCGTCCAATGGGAAGTGCAGAGGCGATGATGAATCAATTAGCCAAACGATTAAAGAATGGAAGAGCATGGAGCAAAAAAGGGGTCATGAGCATGGCGCGCTTGTGGATTGGATTGAAGGATGACCTATCCATCCAAACGATATATGGGAAATGGGAAAAAGCCACGGAAAAATCAAAGAAAGAGCATCGAGCGAAAAGAAAAATACCCACAAAATTAGTAACAGAAACCGTGCGTCAGAACATGCCATACTTAAATCAAGCGATTGGAAAACCCGTTCACTTTGCCTTACAGGGATTAAAAGGTTTTTAAAAAATGAGAGAATCAACAGTTGGAAGAACAAAACCAATTGGAAAGCGGATACAAACTTAGAGGTTTTACTTTATAAAAAAGGGAGCTAAAAAAACTCCCACAAAAACTTGACTCAATCGCTTTCATCATATAAGTTGACTAGACATGTTGTTTATATTAAAATGTATTTATACTTAAAAATTGCATACTCCAAAGGGGAGTAGCTAACAGTTACGTCGTCAATACGCGATTAAATCGCCGGCTTAACTGGCAACTGGATGTTGTTTGCGAGACCTTTGCCGTTCTTGGTAAAGGGATAAATAGATACATTTTTAAAGCCTTTACCAATCAAATGGGAGGGCTTTTTATTTTTCCTGCAAATACTAACAAGGTAAGGAAAATATAAAGTCTAAGGTATGCTTAGTATACAAAATCGATGATAATTATCAGGAGGAATAAAAATGAAGAAAATTTTATCAGCAATTCTCACATTAGGATTGGTTTTATCACCAGTAAGTATCGTGTTTCAAGACTCGGTTACAACAGTTGAGGCAAAGTCTTATAAGTCCGGAAAAAGAAGCTTTAACAACAATAATAGCAATACAAATAATAATTCCTTTTTCCAAAAGAAAAATAATACAAACGATACGACAAAATCAAATCAATCTAGTACAACAAATAAATCAGGTGGCTTCTTCTCTGGCGGCGGTTTAATGAGAGGTTTAATGGTAGGGGGGCTTGCTGGTTTATTATTTGGTAGTCTTTTTGCCAATATGGGAGCATTTGGATCTATTTTAGGGCTGTTAATTAATATTATTGCGATTGTATTGGTATTCAATTTAATCAAGAAATTATTCACTTTCTACCGAAACAAGAAAAGAGAGGAAGCAAATAATTGGAGAAACTAATCATTCCGGAACAAGATATTATTAATGCGATATGTGTTTATATCTCGCGAAAAAAGCAAGTGCGACCAGAGGAAGTAGAAGTAGAGCTAATGTATGATGATGACTATGGATTTTCTGCCGAAGCATACGTCCAAGATCGTAAACAAGTGCTAATCACTCAAAATATGATTGAAGCACTGCGATTATGGTTAGATGAGTATTTAAATATGGATCCCTATATGGGGTTAAAATTAGTGCTCGATGAAGAAGAGGGAATTATTGCGATAGCAAAATAGAGAAAAAGTAGAGGATACCAAGGTTTGTTAACTGGTATCCTCTACTTTTTGGATTAAAATCAATCAAAATTTAATTTATAGTCGTCCGATTTAATCATTTTTAATTTTTTTGAAAAAATGTACAGGAAGAACACATTTAAAAGAAACGGAATAATTAAGAAGGTAGAAACCATTATAGTAATATTTTTACTAGTCCAGCCGCCTTCTGCTAAGCGCATAAAATTCATAGGACCGACTAATCCTGATAATCCAAAGCCAGCGCTATAAGGTGTCCCTTGGATATTTAAATAGCCAGCTAATCCACCTAATACAGCAGCAGTAATAATCATTGGGATAACAATCTTTGGTTTCATAAAGAAATTCCCCATCTGGATTTTAGGTGATCCAAGTACATGTGCCAATGCAGTCCCTAGAGAGTTTGCCTTATAGCTTGCTATTGCTAATCCAATGCCTGCTGCGACAATTCCTAGGTTTGCAGCCCCTGAACCAACTCCAGCCAGAGAAATAACGGTTGCCACCCCTACTGTAGAGATAGGAGAAAGAATAATTAAACAGAATACGACAGCAATAATAATACCCATTAGGATAGGTTGTAGGTTTGTAATATTTTCGATTGCAATACCGATTAATCCAGTCGTAGATTTCATATACGGCAATAATAAATAGCCCGCCATTCCTGGTATTAAAATACATAAGGTTGGTAGTAGAAGAATAGAATATGCTTTCAGGCGGTCGCCGACAAAGCGAACAAATAATACCGCAAGTGCAGCGGTAATACCAGTATTTATCACGACCCCAATGCCATTTAAGGTAAATAATCCATCTGCTGTTTTTTGAACAACACCACTTCCAACCATTGCGGCAATGCCGATACTAGCTGTTTGAATTGAGGACAGCTTGAAGGATATTCCGACCATTACACCAATCAACACAGGTAATAAGCTCATAATAAATGCAGTAATATCTAAAACGTGCTGAAGCGGAGGAAAGAAAGGAATAAAGAGCTTTAATATTTCACCAAGTAATGCATTTGGGATTAAAGAAACGACGATTCCGATACTCATACCATTTAATAATTTACTGAAAAACTCTTTCACCTTAGAACTCCCCATTCTCCTTGAATTTGGAGTTTATTATATTGTAATATTTGGATACTCGTCAATGATTATTTTTAACGCTTCAACGCAGGAAAGTAAAAGTGATGCTAGTTTATCTATCTTCTATATAAATTGCAGTAAATTAGTTGATTGATTTTAACAAATGTAAAATTATCCGTTAAAAAAAATGCAAATTGTCAAAACGAAAGAGAGTTCCTACCTTTTTGAGGGGAACTCTCTCTGAAAAGCTAATGAAATACTTTAACTTTTATTATTTAAATAGTAAAAATTAAGAATGTAGTTGGTTTTCTCCTATTTTAGTTTTCCGGACATCTCGAGGTTGTTTATCAAAGCCGCGGAAATACTGTTCTAATTGCTCTAACGTTTTTCCTTTTGTCTCAGGCAAGAATTTGCTAACAAACGTTATCGCAAATATACCCAGTACCGCAAATAGAAAGAATGAATTGGATAAGCCGATATTATCGAGAAGTATCGGGAAAACTAAACCAATGAGAAAGTTTGTGGTCCATAAGCAAAATACGGAAACACCCATTCCAACTCCTCTAAGCTTTAAAGGAAATATTTCAGCTAGCATAAGCCATGTAACGGGGGAAATCGCACCTTGTTGGAAAGCTAAAAAAGTAACAGTCATGCTAAGTACAGCATAAGGCAGAATGGTTGTTCCACTTAAAGTGAAGGAGAAAATTCCAATCAATAGTAGGGTAGTTGTTGTACCGATTAATCCTGTAATAAGCATCGGCCTTCTACCTACACGTCCAAGTAGCCAAATTCCTACAAATGTAGCTAAAACAGAAATGACTCCATTCGCTATATTTGCTATTAAGGCAACTTCCGTAGTGAATCCTGTATTTTGCAATATTTGTGTACCATAATACATAATCGAATTTACACCGGTAATTTGCTGAACGATTGCGATTCCGATGCCGAGAAAAACAATTCTTCTAATCCATGGTTCTGCCAAGTCTTTGAAACCAACCTGTTCGACTTTTGCTTCTGATTCGACTGCTTTCTTGATTTGCTGTAATTCTGCTTTTGCTCTTTTTTCTTTTCTAATATGCAATAGTACGCGAAAAGCTTCTTTAAATCGGCCCTTCGATGCATACCATCTCGGACTTTCAGGTACTACAAGCATTCCAATCCATAAAACAATAGCAGGGATTGATGCAATGACGAGCATATATCTCCATGCATGTCCTGCTCCGTCCATTGTATTTCCGATAATGGCATTTGTAATATAGGCAAGTAATTGACCTGTAACAATCATTAATTCATTTTGTGTTACCATTTGGCCACGGCGTTCGGCTGGGGACATTTCCGCCAGAAAAGTAGGAACAGCTACAGAGGCTCCTCCAACCGCGATACCTAGTAAGAAGCGGAAAGTAATCATTATGGGGATATTCGGTGCAAAAGTACAACCGAGTGTTGTAATAAGAAAGATAACAGCAAGATAAAGAATAACCTTTCTTCTTCCATAGCTGTCTACCAGTTTACCACTGAACATCGCTCCGAAAGCTGCTCCGAATAATAGGGAGCTAGCAACGAGACCCTCAGTAACTGCATTGAGGTTAAGCTGATCTGGACGGGCCATATAAGGTAAGGCACCATTAATTACTCCAGTATCAAAGCCAAAAAGAAGACCACCAAATGTGGAGATAATTGCAATAATTTTTAAATTGTTTTTTTGATTTGTTTTTGGGTTCCTACTGTCAGGATTTAATTGATCACTCATAGTTATTTACTTTCTCCTCCTCTTATAATAATGTTTTTTCCGTGTGTTCATTATTATATTTGTGATTGAAATGTAAATCGATGTTCATCTCCTTTGCTAGTTTATATGTTCTATCCCTTTTAAAAATGGAAACCTTTCAGTGTAAGACAAAGGTAATTGTTTTACTAGAATAATAAAAGGAATAAATCTCCTTTATTATACATTATTATCAGAATATTTCAAATTGTTCGTAGCGTTTTATTATGTAAGGGATAGGCGTACCAATATATTACCCTGATAAAAAATTTTAAAAACATATTTAAATTCGGGGAAAATTTTTTTCTTCCCTTTATGTGGCTATTCTATTTTGTGATGGAAGAATTTCTGAAAAAGGCTGTTTTCGTAAAGTTTATTGCTATTACCCGCAGACGGAATACACTTCGTTTTCAGTGGGTCTCAGACTGTCCCGATAATCCCACAGGAGTCTTCGTGTATTCCGTCTGCTCCATTTTTCCAACTAATTCTTTTTTTTCTATTGAAAAAATAACAATCCTTTAGAAAACGTCTTGAAAAAAGGAGACCCGTTAAAACTAAGTAGTTCAGTTTTTGTGGAGAAACATCGTAAATAGCACATAGATTATCATACCTTTTAGCACAGTAAATAGCAGAACTATTTTCCTTGATATATCAACGTTTTTATAAGAAATTAACAACAAACTATCATAACAAATAGCACCCAAAATAATAACTTGACAATGCCTATTGTCATTGTGCGAATTAGTGTGCTAATTTACTTGTAAAATACTATGTGATTATCAGTCTGTTGCGAGAAAAATCAAGGATTTATAACAGTATGTGGTAAAATACACTTAAAGATTATGAAAATTTAGTTCTTCAACTAACGAGGCAGGATAGTTGAATTAGGAGGATATTAAAAATAATTGTCGAAGTTTACAATTATCTATTATTTTTAGATAGGAGGGATAATTTGAATTCATATCCAAAACTACCATTATCTAATGATGAAAAAAAACAGTTACGAAAAGCTAAAGTAAAAATAGGTGAAATACATACACTTAATACAACTCAAATTGTAGAGATATTAGAGACTTCAATTGAAAGGGCACGGCTAGTTAAAGCCTTAGCAGAATTTCAAACAGTACCGACTATCGGATATGAACTAGCAGAAAAACTGGTGTTCCAGTTAGAACTTTTTTCTTTAGAAGAGATAAGTCAAAAAAATGGGGCTCAGCTTTTTGACAAATTAGAACAGAAAATGGGTGTATGGACTGATAGTTGTGTTGAGGATCAAATACGTTGTGTAATAGATTATGCAAATAACCCAGGCAGTAATAGAAAATGGTTTGATTTCACGAATGAAAGAAAATCATATAGAAGTACTTTTGGATATCCGGAAGATAGGCCCAAAAAAGCCTGGTATGATAAAGGGAGGATATAATGAAAACAAAGTTATCACACGTTAGAGTAAATGTTAAAAATTTAGATACAGCATTGAAGTGGTATACTACTGTATTAGGATTTAAAGTCGCTGGTACTTGGCCACCAGAAAAACCCAACTATGCACACTTTGAAGCTGACGTATTCGCTATTATGGAGGATGAAAATTTTCCATCATACGGAAGGTTTAATTTTGATGTTTCAGATGTTGAATCATTTTGGAAAGAAATAAAAGATAACGTAAATATAATTGAGGAACTTTCCTTAACCCCATGGGGTTAAGGAAAAATTTACAATTCGTGATTTAGACGGGAATGAACTAGGATTCGTTCAAGAAGTTGAATAGAATAAAAATCTAAGATTGTACAATATCTCACAAAAATTAATGGGTGCGATACTTTTACTAAAAGGTATCGCATTTCTTACTAAAGTTGGATAGTTGAACTAGAGTGAATAATAGATGTGCCAAAATTGGTAATAATTGTGGGATTGGGTAAATATAACATACAAGTGTAGGGAGATTAAAAATGGAGATTCGTTCAGTATACAGTTTAGATTACTATGAAATCTCGCCATTACTAAATCAATGGTGGGGAGGAAGACAAATGGCAGATAAGTTACCAAAGCTCTTTTTTGATCATTTTACAGATACAAGTTTTATTGCTGAAAAAGATGGGAAAATAGTAGGATTTCTTATTGGGTTTTTATCACAATCAAAGTCTGAAGAGGCGTATATTCATTTCGTTGGAGTACATCCAGAATATAGAAAACACAATGTAGGAAAAACACTCTACAACAAATTTTTTTATGTGGTTAAACAAAAAGGTGGTAATATAATCCGTTGTGTAACTTCACCTATCAATAAAGTTTCAATTTCCTTTCATACTAATATGGGTTTTGATATTGAACAAGGAGATGCAGTCGTAGATGGAGTTCCCGTGTATAAGGACTATGACGGACCAAATCAAGATAGGGTTTTATTTAAAAAGAATTTATAATAAATTTGGGACCCTCATAGAACTATCGGGGTAATAATCCATGAAGGATTATTACCGTTTTTGGTTATGGTACTAACAGGGCAGCATTCCTGTAATAAGTGGAATCTTGCTTATGGTAGAAAAGGGGCAGGTTTGTGGAAGAAGGTTTTTCCTTTTAATTGGAGAATAGTTATTATGATAAATGTAGGCAATATCTAAAATTAGATATTGTCTTTTTATTTATAGAAATTAGAAACCATTTCGTCATGGGGGACTCTTATTATGAAATATGATGAAAGCAATAAGATGATTACTACTGAAAGGCTAGTAATTAGATTATTCCACGAATCTGATGTAGTAAATGTAGCCAACCTTTGTAATAACTATAATATTTATAAAAATACACTTTATTTACCCTATCCATATTCAGTGGATGATGCTAAATCTTGGATCCAAAACCATCTTGAAAATTATAATAATGAAATGTCTTATGAGTTTGCAATAACTGATAAGGAAAATGGTGAGCTATATGGAGCTATAGCACTATTAAGCAATCAGAAGTTTAACAATGGTGAAATAGCATACTGGATTGGTGAAGAATTTTGGGGAAATGGATATGCAACAGAGGCAGCGCAAGCAATTTTATGGTTTGCATTTAATGAAAAACACCTACACAAAGTATTTGCTCGTTACTTTAAAACAAATCCAGCCTCAGGAAGAGTTATGCAAAAACTAGGGATGAGGGAAGAAGGGGTACTAATTGATCAGGTAAAGAAGGATAATCATTATTTAGATTTGGTTTATTATGGAATCATCAACTCATATAAATAAGCAATCGGGATAGCAATCCTTTAATAGTTAGAAACCTAGCTTATGGCAGAAACTGGCATTTTTATGCAATTCTTGAAATTGATGAGACAGGGATTGCTGAAGTGAGGTTTAAAAAAGTTTCCTATGATGTTGAAAAGGAACTAAACAATGCTGTTAGTAAAAACCTTCCTTTTATTGACTTATATCGAGAAACGCTCGAGACAGAAAAACTCATTCCCATGAAATAGAATTACTACAACAAATTATTGATAAATTTGGTTATAAAAATGAAATAATAAAATTTTTTGAAAAGAATTATTGGTGATTAAAAGAGTTTTAAGAGCAAAGATAAGGTTCTCATTTGGGAACTTTTTTTTTATTTAGAAACAATCCTGGTAGCATAATAAATGAAGAGAATCTTTTGTGTCACAAACCTCGCAGAATAGTTTAAGTGAAAATGATTTACAAGTCCATAGTGAATAGTAAAATAAGACATCTTAGTTATCAAACTAGGCATAAATGTACAATTGAATTATTTTGGAGTTCCAATACGTCTGTAAAAAAATGTATTTACATACATAGAAATTCTAGGTAAAATATAATTAATTATGGGAAAAATTGAGATAATACTTAAGAAAATAAACAAGGTGGGAAGAATGAGAGTAAATATTTTTCTATTGATTGCATTAATTATATTAATTGCTATTCTAGGCTACCGAATAGTTCCCTTCTTAACAGAGGGACGAAGCTATTACTTTAAGCATACTGATTCAATCGACCTTTCAAATGAATCTTTTGGGCATGTACGACTAAACGATAATATTAAAAATCAATCTTTTATAAAACGTTTTGGAAAGCCACTTTCCATGGAAGACAATGATTTATATGATTATTATCATTGGGAAGGTGGATTAGAAACTGCCTCCATTAACAGTGGGAAAAACAAAGGGGATATAATTCGGATAATAATTAATGAATCAGATGGAGTAAAGAAAAACACCCGTCTTAAAACAGCAAAAGGAATTGAAATTGGGAGTACGAAAAGAGAGATTATTGCTTTGTATGGATCAAGTTATTACAAAAGAAGCGAACAAGGGGTTGATATTATAGGTTATGTTGACCATAAATATGATGTAACTATTGAATTTTGGTTGATAGAAGGCGATAGAGTTGGAGAAATAAGATTAGATTACGCAAATATTAACTGATGCGGCAGACTTGCCAGAATAGTTAATAATTCTTTTTTCTTTCTATGATAAACAGGAGGAGAAAAACAGAAATTTTTAAATTGGGAGAGAACACAATGTCACAATCAATTATTTTTGATATGGATGGAACACTGTTTCAAACAGATAAAATTTTAGAACTATCACTTGAGGATACTTTCAACCATTTACGGTCATTAAATAAATGGGATACAGTAACACCAATAGATAAATACCGTCAAATTATGGGTGTACCTTTACCAAAAGTCTGGGAAGCATTGCTACCTAATCATTCCAATGAAGTAAGAAAACAAACTGATGCTTATTTTCTGGAAAGATTAATTGAAAATATAAGAAGTGGAAAAGGTGAGTTATATCCAAACGTTAAGGAAGTTTTCAGTTATTTAAAAGAAAATAATTATTCAATTTACATAGCAAGCAATGGTTTATCGGAATATTTAAAAGCAATCGTTAATTACTATAATTTGGATAATTGGGTTACTGAAACCTTTAGTATACAACAAATTGAGTCGTTAAATAAATCAGACTTGGTTCGGACAATATTAGTAAAATATAATATTACATATGGAGCAGTTGTTGGGGACCGATTATCTGATATTAATGCCGCTAAAGATAATGACTTAGTTTCAATTGGATGCAATTTTGATTTTGCTCAAGAAGATGAACTTTCTCAAGCTGAAGTAATAATAGATGATATAATTGAATTAAAAACAATATTACCTAGATTGACTAATACGAATTTTATTAATGAGTAAAAAGCACTTTTGCTAATTATGCCCCTTTCTTAAAAAATAGATAGAGTTGTGAAGATTTCACTTACCGCAACCGATGGCGGGTAGCATAAGTTGGCATAATGAAAGGAAATTAATAGATGGCTAAAGAAATGTTTGTGCAAATAAGTGGGTGTAAAATTTATACTAAATTGGTGGGAGAAAATAACGGAAAACCAACTGTCATTATGGATGCTGGATATGGAGATTTTTCCAAGGCTTGGGATTCAGTAATTAGGGATATTTCAATGCTCTCTATGTTCTAATTTATGATAGAGCAGGGCTTGGGAAAAGTGAAAAAAGTTCTAACCCCCGAACCAGCATTGAGATGGTAAAAGAATTGAAGGAACTTCTTAAAGAAGCCAGGATTAAACCTCCCTACATATTAGTAGGTCATTCATTTGGTGGAGTTAATATGCGAATATTTGCAACTGAATATCAAAATGAAGTTTGTGGACTTGTTTTGGTTGACTCTACGCCTGAAGATTACAGAGAAAGGTTTCTCCCAACAATGTCACAAGAATTTCAACAAGCATACAACAAGCAATTCGTGTATGAAGGCAATTATAATGAATTTATGGAAAGCCTAAAGCAGTTAAAAGATACTAAACTTAAATTAAATGTCCCACTTATTGTTCTTTCAGCTGGTAAAAAAACTCATTATTCAAAGGAATCACAAGAGTTATGGAATGAAATGCAGGAATCGATTCTTGGTATTTCCTCTGAAAGTGAATTGGTGATTGCTGAAAACAGTGCTCATTATATTCAAAATGATGAACCAGAAGTGGTAGTCAGTGCAATACAAAAGTTAATTGACAAGATTAGTTTGTGAAGAAATGTACTTAAACAATCGGGGGCTTTAATTGAATAAGAACAACACATTCTATAAAAAAGCTTGGGATATCCCAAGCTTTTTTTGTTGCGTTAATTGTATTGTTAATTCGCTTGCTATTTACGTTGCGAAAACGTATGTTTTTGGGGCTGTGATTTTAAGTTTTCTCCACGTTATCTGAACTACTTACGTTAAAACGGAACTCCTTTTTTACTAGCTTTGTAGTTGTTTTAATTGAAAAAATTTTCCCCTTTTGATCATTAGTTCATCATATGTACCAAATTCGATACAGCTTCCGTTCTCAATCACAGCAATTTTATTTGCGTTTTTTATGGTGGATAATCGATGAGCTACAATGAATGTTGTTTTAATTTTTCCTCAGAATGGCTGTCAGAGACATTCAAGGAATTTCACAGCTTAAAAAATTCCTTATAAACGGTAATACATTTCCTTTAAATAATCGATTGCAGGTCTAATTGCTTCCCCTTGCGTTTCTTCTAAAGTAGCATGAAGAAAAGGTCTGTTGTCCTTTAAGTATGCTAGAATTGGCTCAAAATTTAGCATTCCCTTGCCAACAGGGACAATCTCTATTTGTCCTTTATTAACGGTTAAATCCTTTAAATGAATCATTGCAATATGCTCATGTAATAAGTCTAATGCCTCATTAAGAATAAAATCGCTTTCTGATACATTATCAAGGTTTATTAAATTCGCTCCATCTAGAATAATTTTTAAATGAGGGGACTGTACCTCGTCTACTAAACGCTTCGCTAAAGCAGCAGAATAGAGAGGGTGGTTAAGTCCAGCCTCAATTCCAATAGTTACTCCAAAATGTTCAGCATACTCTACTAATTCCAGCACAGAGCTCCTTGCGATTT
Source organism: Niallia sp. FSL W8-1348 (assembly GCF_038006745.1). NCBI lineage: Bacteria > Bacillati > Bacillota > Bacilli > Caryophanales > Bacillaceae > Niallia > Niallia sp. FSL W8-1348. Next base: position 2,575,063 of record NZ_JBBOVV010000001.1, read on the forward strand.
GATAAGCTTCTTCTGTGAAGTTTTCAGGCGTAAAGCCCTCTCCAACACTGCCAGTTTCTGTACCAACGAGGCTAGCACGAAAGTCTCGGGCAAGTTGTATATGGGTTTTAAAGCTTTCTAATGCCTCTTTGCGAACAGCAAGATCTCTGCTTGAAATATTAACATAGCAGCCTAATGTGCTAATTTTTATCCCGTTGTTAGCAAAGTAGTCGCCAAAAAAGCTTGCTATTCCTGGTGAAAGACTCTGAAGGGAAGGTACATATTTTGGAAAAGATTTTTTAATCGCAAATTGAATATTGGTAAATTGATAGTCTTTTAATTGCTTACATAATTCCGCTAGGCTTAGTTGACCTAAATCATGGGCACGAATACCAAGATTAAGTGTTAGCACTAGTATCCCTCCTGAACGATTATTTTAAGAATCTCTTTAAAGGTAGATCACTTTCTTTTAGCGCATTACTAATAAGCTGGGCTATTGCTTCTGCCCCATATTCATTAAAATGGGTATTATCTTTTATTCCATTTGGATAATTGCTAGATTCATGAGCTTCAAGGTGAAGAAAATAGTTTTTAGACAAGTCAGGGCCTAAGGATTGGAACAGTTCCATCGATTTTTTATGAATATCCAGAAGCGCTATATTGTGTGTCTTTGCAAATTGCTTCATTGCTAGTGGATATTCGCCAAGAGACATAGAATCAATGAGTTGGTCGGTGAAATGCCGGCGAGAAACAGAAGTGAGTAATACTGGTTGCGCACCATGTTTAAAGGCGGTATTTATAAATGTATGTAAGTTTTTTTGATAGTCTCCGTAAGGTTCTGTTCCGCGCACTGGATCATCTTTTTGATCGTTATGTCCAAATTGAATAAATAGATAGTCTCTAGGACGAATAGTGTGCTCAATGGCAGATAGTCGTCCCTCATTTATAAAAGATTTTGTGCTTCTGCCATTGATGGCTCTATTATCAATAACAATTTGGTCTGTGAAAAAAGCAGAAAGCTTCTCTCCCCAGCCAGTTTCCGGGCGCCTATCAGCTGTTTTTTCTGCTGCTGTAGAATCTCCTGCTATAAATATTGATATTTTGTCTGGCATTATTTTTCCTCCAGTATTCTAGTCAGTGAAATGGATTTATCATACAAAAATAGTTTTTAACCAAGCTTCGGCTAAGCTCAGCCATCGATGGACATAGGGGGAATCCTCTGCCAATGCTAATCCATGTTTTCCAGAAGGAAAAATATGATATTCAAACGGAATGCTGAACTTTGCCAAGCTTTCTGCTAACATGATGGTATTTTGAATAGGAACAGATTGATCGTCCGCTGTGTGCCATATAAAAGTTGGTGGCATATTTTTATCGACTAAATGCTCAACCGAATAGGCCTTCACTAGATGGTTAGGCGGATTTTTTCCTAAAAAATGCTCTCGACTTCCAGAATGCCCATATGGTTCTGTAAAGGTAACAACTGGATAGCATAAAACCAAAGCGTTAGCTCGATTACTAATTTTTGTGCAGGCTAGACTTGCAAGATGTCCACCAGCAGAAAAGCCTAGCACACCTATTTTATTCTCTACTAAATGCCAGTTATCTGCATTACTGTGTAGTTGCATAAATACTTCTTCCAGTTGATTGATGATACTTATAGGATTGATTATTCCAACAGGATAATAGAGGATTCCAGCATGATATCCAATCGAATGAAGCCAATTTACGATAGGTTTTGCCTCTTTTTCTGCTAAATGGTGGTACCCTCCACCTGGAAAAACCAGTATGAAGGGTCTTTTTTTATCATTCAAAAGGGAGAGACTTAATGTCATATGCTGATTTGCCTCTAGATTATGATTATGATTACCGTGGATGATTTTCAACATAAGAACGCTCAAATCCGAAGTATTGTTTAGCATTATCATAGCTAATGGCTTCTACTAGGCTACCGAGCAGGTCTTCGTCTGCTGGTGCTTCGCCACGTTCTACGATTTCTCCAATAAACTCACAGAGTACTCGGCGGAAATATTCATGTCTTGTGTAAGAAAGAAAGCTTCGCGAGTCTGTCAGCATCCCTACAAAAGAGGAAAGAAGACCAACATCACTAAGAACTGTTAACTGATGACGCATTCCAGCTCTCGTATCGTTATACCACCATCCTGATCCTAGCTGAAGCTTACCAGGTGTATTTTTTTGAAAGGATCCCATTAAAGTAGCTAAAACAAAGAAATCATTTGGATTTAGAGAATAAAGAATCGTTTTAGGTAATTTCCCGTCTTTTTCTGCTCGATTTAAAAGGCGCTGCAAAGGAATTGCAAGAGGAAGGTCGTTCACTCCGTCATATCCAGTATCAGGACCGATTTGATCAAACAGTGCTGAATTGGTATTGCGATATGCATGGATATGAAGCTGCATTGTCCAATTATGCGCATGATAAAAACCGATTAAGCGAGATAATGTCTCGGTACGATAAGCGCTGATTTCATAGGAAGATAATGCTCCATTTTTAAGTCTTTTTTGAAAAATAGCTTCAAGCGTTTTTTCATCTGCCTCCTCATACGTTAATATATCTAGTGCATGATCAGATAGTCTGCCACCCATTTGGTGGAAATAAGCTACACGAGTTTTAAGAGCGTCTATTAATCCTTGATAGGAAGTGACGGAAACTTGTGATTGTGTACTTAGCTTTTCTATCCACTCTATAAATCCATTTTGGTCAATATTTAATACTTTATCGGGACGGAAGGAAGGAAGCACCTGAAAATGCTGTTCTTCGTCCTTTAATAGTTGATGGTAGTGTAAGTCATCGATAGGATCATCGGTCGTACAAACTACTTTTACATTTGAGTTAGTGATAATATTACGACGCTTGAAGTCGTCAGTAGTTAATTTTTCATTTGCTAAGTCCCAAATAAGAGGAGCATTTTCCTCATTTAGTAATAAATCTATTCCGAAGAAGCGCTTTAATTCTAAGTGAGTCCATGTATATAATGGATTGCCAATCGTTTTTGGCACAGTGCGTGCCCATGCTAAAAATTTATCATAATCAGAAGCATTTCCAGTAATATAGGACTCTGGAACTCCATTTGCACGCATTAATCGCCACTTATAATGATCGCCAGCTAACCAGGCTTCCGTTAGGTTTTTAAAATGTTTATTTTCATAAATTTCCTTAGGGTCTAAGTGACAATGGTAATCAATAATAGGCATCTGCTTTGCATGGTCATGAAATAGTTTTTGCGCGATATCATTTTTTAATAGAAATTGATCATTTAGAAACATTAGAATCCCTCTTTCGTTATTTATGATTTATAGTTGCTTTTATTATCTCAGAGCCCGTTATGCCCAAAAGAAGATAAAAAAGGTAACAGAGAAGACACCTCAGAGCCTCCAGCTTCCAAGAAAGTACCAAATGAACTTCTTTTCAAGTACAAGCTAGCACTACGCTACATCAATCTTCTACACTTTTAGCCAAACTCCTTGATAAACTTCTAATTTACAAATCTGTTATAAAGTAACTCCTGTTTTAAATATAGCGATTTCGCGGACGCCATTTGCTTCGTTGCGCGTTTTTTCTCCGCTTGCGACAGCAATCACTTTTTCAATAAATTCTTCCAGAACTTCATTCATTTGCCGCTCTAGTAAAGGACCAGCATTAAAGTCCATCCAATGCTTTTTGTGTTCATAAATAGTTGAGTTGGTTGCTACTTTCACTGTTGGAACAAAACTGCCGAATGGGGTTCCTCTGCCTGTTGTAAATAAAACTAAGTGACAATCAGCTGCAGCGAGAGCAGAAGAGGCAACTAAATCATTGCCTGGTGCCTGCAGTAAGCTTAGCCCTTTTTTGGAGATTTTCTCTCCGTACTGCAGAACATCTACAACGGGTGCTGTGCCAGCTTTTTGGGTACAACCTAATGATTTATCTTCTAGAGTAGTAATCCCGCCAGCCTTATTTCCTGGGGAAGGATTTTCATACACAGGCTCCCCATAGGAATGAAAGTATTGTTTAAAGTCATTGATTAAGTGCACAATATCCTCAAAAACCTGTTCGTTTTCCGCTCGTGCCATAAGCATTTGTTCCGCTCCAAACATTTCAGGTACTTCTGTTAAAATGGTACTGCCGCCCTGGGAAATTAAGAAATCGGAAAATGCCCCTAATAGCGGGTTAGCTGTTATACCAGAGAAACCATCGGAACCGCCACATTTTAAGCCGATATTTAGCTCAGCTATTGGAATTGGTTCTCTATGATCATATTTAGCAGCTTCATAGATTTCTTCTAATCGTTCTAATCCTGCGTCTATTTCGTTGCCTACCTCTTGGGCAACTAAAAATTTAACTCTTGAAGCATCATAATCTCCTAGTAATTCTTTAAATTCAGCGACCACGTTATTCTCACAGCCTAATCCAAAAACAAGAACCCCTCCAGCATTTGGGTGCTTCACTGCATCTATTAATATACTCCTTGTATTTTCATGGTCTTCGCCTAATTGAGAACAGCCATATGGATGTTTTAAAATCGTAATATTATCAAATGTACCTAGGTCAGGATGAAGAGCTTCGAATTCTTTCAACATATACTCAGCCGTGCCATTTACACAACCAACAGTCGGAACAATATATAAGTCATTGCGAATTCCGACTTTTCCATTTGCTCGTCTATATCCTTGGAAGGTGAGGTTCTTTTTTGGATATTTGACTTGATGGATATCTTGCTGGTACGAATATTTTAGTTCTCCATCTAAATTTGTTTTCACATTATGAGTATGAAGCCAATCACCACGAGTAATTTCCTTTAGCGTATGTCCTATAGGATAGCCATATTTGATGACATTGGTAGATGTACGAATATTTGTTAAGGCTATTTTATGTCCTTGTGGTATATCATGGTTAGCTGTAATAGAGATGCTATCTAGGTATAATGTTTCTGAGGCTGTAATTGGTCGCAGTGCAACCGCCACATTGTCTCGTTCGTTCAACTTTAATAGGGAAGGGGGCTGTTTTTTGTTTAGCATCTTTTTTAAAACAGCTCTTGCTCCGTCTTTTCGAAGTTTATGGATATAGGTAGTAACCTCGTCAACTAGATCAGGAACCGTTGATAAATCTTTTTCCCATAGATTTTTATTGCCTAAGATAGTAAAGGCAACTGTTTCCGGATTTTTCCAAGCTTTTGAAAACACCTCTAGCACCTCTTGACTATCATTTGGTTTATACTGGCTTCCACGATAGGTCAGGAATAATGCAGCAAGGGAAGCTGTCATCAACGGTGGCAATTCTTGATTTTTTTCTTGGTATTTTATTAAAAGTGGCAATAAGCGTGCTTTATATTTTGAGACACTATTTAAAGCGATAGAGGTTAATTCATGGCGAATAAAAGGATTTTTAAATCGTTCCATAATCGATGTTGCATATGTGTTTAATTCTTCTGTTGGTAGAGGCAGTAAAGGGATAATTTCTTGGGACATTAAGTGATTTACAAAAAAAGCAAAATCTTTATCATTCATGACATCTTCCACTGTTTCTAGACCAGCAAGCAATCCAAGTGGAACCATTGCTGTGTGAGGACCGTTCAACAAATGAACCTTTCTTTCCCGATATGGTGTCATATCATTTGTAACAATTACATTTAACCCTGCTTTTTTAAGAGGAAATGTTTCTTTTAATTCTTGTGGACCTTCGATAACCCATAGTAAATAAGGCTCTGCTTTTACCATAAGGTTATCGATATAACCATGTTCCTGATTAAGTAGTTCAGCTTGATCACGTGGATAGCCTGGTACGATACGATCAACTAAGCTGCAACAAAATGTATTTTCAGCGTGAATCCAATTAATGAAGTCTTGCTCTAAATTCCATAGGCTTGCATACTGTAGGACAACTTCTTTCAGTTTTTCACCGTTACGATCAATCAATTCACAAGGGATAATCGTAAATCCTCGGTTTTTTAATTGAAAGCGCTTATATAAAAGGGCAGTAAGTTTTCCAGGAAAGCTAGTAGAAGGTTGATCAATGAGACAGTCCTTTTCATCAAATTGTATTCCTGCTTCTGTCGTATTAGAAATGATAAAAGCTAATTCTTCATCTTCTGCTAATTGTAAATATGTTTCCCATTCGTCATAAGGATTAATTAATCGATTAGCAGTCGTTATAATTTCACTCGTATGAACAATTTCCCCTTGGAAGAAACCTTCAAGGATGACAGTATAGAGATAATCTTGCTCCTCTAATGATACTTTGGAAGGATGTCTTGTAGGTTTCACAAGCACAGCACTGCCATTAAATAAATGTTGGTTATTCATTTGCTGTAGTTGCCAATTAAGAAATCCTCTCATAAAATTACCTGATCCAAATTGAATGACTTTCTCTGGAAAAAAAGATCTATTTGGCTTTAGTTGTTTTGACAGCTTCTTCACTATATTTCCTCCTTTTGCACACGTTAACATTTTATGATAAAACAAAACAGTTATGACTGTTTTGTTGGGTAACTAAGGGATTCTCTTTTAACTAAGAATGTATCAACTAAAATTTGAGTTTCCTCTAACGTTTCACTGTTCATTATTGCTATAAGCTTTTGCGTGCCAATTTCGCTAATTTTATCAATGGGCTTATGAATAGTAGTTAAGGCTGGAGTAGAATATTGGGCAAAGGTAATATCATCAAATCCAATAATCGAGATATCACTGGGTACCTGCTTATTTTTCGAAAAACAAGCCTTTAATGCACCAATTGCCATATCATCATTAGCACAAAATACGATAGTTGGTGGGGTGGGAAGTTCTAATAGTTGAGTCATTCTATCATATCCACTTTCCATGCTATAGTCACCGTCTACCAAATATGCTGATTGTATCGGCAGATGATGTTTAGATAAACTATTAATAAATCCTTGTTTTCTTTCCGCAGAGGAACGAAAAGAGCTTTTTCCGTTGATATACCCCAATTTTTCATGCCCAAGCTTAATCGCTTCATCGATTGCATTTTCGACGCCCAGCTGATCATTCGCAGAAACATTTGGAATAGATGGATCATCCAACCTGCGATTTAGCACGACCATTGGGATTCCGATTTGCTGTATATAGTAAATAAATGCGTTGTCTGTATCACTTTGACTAAGTACGATGATTCCGTCAAATCGCTTGGAAATAACTTTATCAAAATGGACGAGTGTATCTATCTCGTTGACTGCTATGCTATAATTTTCGTCTAAAACAGAATTAATTCCTTTAATGACATCAACTAGAAAACTCGAACTTGTTCCATGGCTAATGCTAGAGAAAAAAACACCAATTGTGTAAGATTTCTGGTTTACAAGACTTTTAGCATTAAAGTTTGGGACATAATGCAATTCTGCTGCGATTTTCTTAATTTTGTCTTTTGTAGCTGGTTTAATGAGGGGACTATTATTTAGCGCCCGTGACACAGTAGTGTGAGAAACGCCTGCAAGCTTTGCAATATCCTTTATGGTAACCATAGTTCCTCCTAGTAATTATGTTAACGTTCACATTTTATAATTCATCTATCTATTTGTCAATCAGACATATGATGCACACGTGAAAAAATCCTCTCGCAAAAGATAAGAAGTATATGCTATTATATGTATATTGTAATCCAAAAACTAGGAAATAATCTTTTTCCAGATATAAGAAAATGATTATTTTTTAGTAAATAAAGTTAAACTATCGAATGATTTGATAACGCTTTCAATAATAGTGTGATAAAATTAGTTCAGTCAAGGAGTGTGAGAGCTTGAAGAAATTAAGGTTGTTTTACAAATTGTTTTTTCCCTTTTTCTTATTAGGGATTAGTATTGTAGTAGGCTTTAGTGTATTTATCTATAACTCTACCTATCACTCCGTCGAAGAGGAATTTCTGAAAGATAAGCAAAACTACACAAAACAAATCCTTAACAATGTAGAGCAAAAGGTCCGAACGATTGAATATGGATATACAGCATATAGTTCTACTGCAACTTTCGAGACAATTTTTAAGCAGCCTTTGTCGGGAAAAGACTTTGATACATACCGGGATATAAAAAAGGAAATCAATTATATAGAAATGATGGGCATAGAAGGAAGTAAGCATAATCTCATTAGCATTGATCAAAATTGGGGAATTATGGAGGGTTCTCTGAAAGAATTATCTGAAGAGGAAATTGCAGAATATAAGCAAAAATATATTAATGAAGCAACCCAAAGCTTATTTTGGCGACCAACTAGTACCGGTATTGAGATGATTATGACCTTGCCCATTTATCAAAGGGATAAATTTGCCTTAGGAATATCCAATATTCCAAGAAGCAGCATTGATGAGATTGTTGATAATGAAAAAGATAATTTAGTAGAAATTTATAATAGCAAAAATGAATTATTATATTCAAGTAGGAAAAAAGCAAGGCTATTGTCTCTCGAAAATTATGAAGCAATCATGAACGAGGGAGAAGACATCAAAATGGTAGACGCAGACGGCGAAAAGTATGTGTATGCCCAATCAGACTATAATCGCTGGATTTATGTAGTGCAAATTAATCCGACGGAAATATCCAATATGATTAATAATACAAGGATTGGTCTATTAATCGTCTCGACCCTGTTGATCATTTTGGTCGGTATCATTTCTTATATGCTTGCTAACTCATTTTCTCGGCCAATCCGTAAAATTCAGGAGAAACTAGCTATACATGATGTGAGTGGCCAGAAAAGTGAACTTTCTCTTGTCGCTGATTCTGTTGATAAAATTATCGGACAGAATGAAACATTAGTGGCTAGCTTAACTATGCAAAAACCGCAGCTCGAGACTTTGTTTGTCTTAAGCTTATTTAGAAATAGAATTACAGCAAATGAAGCAAAGCATCGATTAAAGCAATTTGGTTATTTTTTTAACGAAACGAATCATTTTTACACAGGGTTAATTCAAATCGACAATATGGATAGTCAAAAAATTGTGGAGAAAGATTTATACTTATTGGCTTTAAATAATATTGTGGAGGAAATAGTCCCTGACAAGGAAAGATTAATCCCCATTGTATTAAACGATGAGATGCAAGCGACCATATTTATAACCGATGAAAATGATTATGAGTCTAGTCGAAGAATTATGAAGTATTATGAGGAGATTCAAACTGCCGCAAAGGAGTATCTGGATATCACTATCAGCGTAGGGATAAGTCCTGTTTATAAAACACTAATCAGCAGCAAAAAAGCAGTCGATTTAGCAAAGGAAGCGCTACACTATCGTGTAAATGTAGGGCCAGAGTCGATTATTTTTTATGATGATATTGCTCCTCTTTTGAATGATGCTTCCATTTCTAAATATCCTGTAGAATTGCAAAATGAGCTAGTAAATACGATTCGCTCAGGTAATGAGGAGGAAGTGAAGGAGACAGTAGACACGTTAATTGACGAAATCTTCCGGATGAATAAAAATCCAGTCAGCTTAGAAGTAACGCTTATTCGATTAATTAATGAGATTATTCAATTGGGTCAGCTGTTAGGTGCGGAAGCGAAAATTTTTGACAGTATAAAGCCGCTTTATTATGAGGCGATAAATGCCTATTATCCTGATCGAATAAAGCAAATGCTAATTGAACACCTTATTACGCCAATCATTATAAGCACACAGGATAAAACAGATAAGGAATTTCGCTCTTTATCCGATAAAATTGTTCAAATCATTCAGACAGAGTATGACCAAGAAATTTCTCTAGATATTATTGCCGACCGTCTTCATTATAATCCTAATTACTTAAGCAGTGTTTTCAAGAAAGAATATGGAGAAAACTTTGTTGACTATCTAATGGGTTTTCGGCTACAAAAGGCAAAGTCATTATTACAAGAAACAAATATACCAATCAAAGAGATTGCCGAAAAATTACAGTATCGAAATTCCCAAAACTTTATTCGTTTTTTCAAGAAAAAAGTAGGAATGACTCCAGGTGACTATCGAAAACAATATAATCATTAACAAAAAAAGCGTGTAAGATAGAAGACATCCTATACTTGCACGCTTTTTCATATTGTGGGTTAACACCGATAATTTTTATGTTAATAGGGAAGGAATAACTAACTTTTATCCTTTCACAGAACCAACCAATGCTCCTTTTACGAAATACTTTTGAACAAATGGGTAAGCAATAAGCATAGGAACTGTAGCAATAACAATTACAGCCATCTTAATCGTTTGTGCAGGAGGAATTACATCAACAGATGAGCCTTCTGCTTGCATGCCACTCGAAACAATAACAATTTGACGCAATAAAACTTGAATAGGCCATTTTGTAGAATCATTAATATAAAGGATAGCAGTCATATAAGTATTCCAGTAAGTAACAGCGTAAAATAAAGAAATTGTTGCAATAGATGGTAATGCTAATGGCAACATTATTTTCCAAAAAACACCTAAATCCGTACAACCATCCATTTTAGCCGATTCTTCTAAACTATCAGGTAGTGCTTGGAAAAAGTTTCTCATAATAATTAAGTTAAATGCGTTGATAGCTACAGGCAAAATTAATGACCAATAAGAATCGATTAATCCAAAGGCCTTCACTACTAAGAATGTCGGAATCATCCCTCCGCTAAATAACATAGAGAAAACAACAAGAAAGTTAAGAAAGCCCCTGCCATGAAGATATTTACGAGACAAGCCATAAGCCATGAGAGACGTCAGAATCATACTCACTAGTGTACCAATTCCGGTGACGCCAATCGAAACAGCTAAAGATTTAAAGAGTGTCGGAGTAGATAGGATATAACGGTATGCATCTAATGAAAAAGTTTCAGGAATCAAGATAAATCGTTTAGCCACTACTTCTTGTGTAGAAGCGAAGGAACTAGCTATAACATTTACAAAAGGTAAAAAACAAATGAAGGCGATAATAAGTAGAATTGTTCCATTAATAATGGAAAAGGCCCGTCCTCCTTTTGTTATTTTCTTATTCTTATACGTTTTTTCCATATAGATCCTCCTTCATATTTTGTCTAGCTAGTTGTTCCACAACAACTAATAATGTTTTAATTGCTGCGTATTTAGAAGTAAAGCTAACCACAAGCTTTTAAAGAAATAACCTATCCTCTTTCTATAAAGCTACTTTATCAGGAGAAGCTAATTCCGTATATAATCAGTATTTAAGAAAAAGAAAACGCTTACCAAATGAGTGGTTTATCATATTAGAGAACCAGATAATCATGTGGGCAAAGTAGTAATCATTACATTGGATTGAGTGCAGGAGACCAGTGATATAACAATTGTTGTAAGCGTTATCGAATAATGATTATATACGTAATTCTACTTTTTCAATATGCTAAGGTAAGAATCAAGCATCACATTATAAAGTGAGGGGGTACAAAATGGAAAGTGTCATTAAGCCTAATGATCAAACATTATCAGAGTTAAAAATGAAGCAGCAAAAAAAAGTCAGAAGACAAAAAACTTGGGCTAATGTGAAAAAGAATAAACTTCTTTATTTAATGATTTTCCCTGGCTTTCTCTATTTTATTATTTTTAAGTATTTACCAATGGGCGGGTTGATCATTGCTTTTCAAGATTATCAACCGTTCTTAGGAATTATGGGCAGCCCATGGGTAGGGATGAAGCATTTTATTCGCTTATTTACAGAACCGACCTTTTTCATGCTTCTAAGTAATACACTTATCTTATTTGCTTTAAATATTTTCATTTTTTTCCCCATGCCGATCATCTTAGCGCTTATGTTAAATGAAGTCAAAAACAAATATTTTAAATCTAGTATCCAAACGTTAATTTATATCCCCCATTTTATGTCCTGGGTAATTATTGTTTCCATTACATATGTATTTTTAAATGTCGATGGTGGATTAATTAATGAAATGTTGGCGGCAGTGGGCTTTAATAAAGTTAGCTTCCTAACATCACCTGATTGGACGAGAACAGTTTATATTGCACAAGTGATATGGAAAGAACTAGGGTGGTCTACGATCATTTATATTGCTGCTATTACCGCTGTAGATACGCAACTATATGAAGCGGCAGAGATGGATGGAGCAGGAAGACTGCGAAAAACATGGCATGTAACATTACCGGCAATACGACCAGTAATTATTACATTATTAATCTTAAAAATAGGCAGCACGTTAGATTTAGGATTTGAACACATGTACCTATTACTGAATTCATTAAATAGAAGTGTTGCGGAGATTTTTGATACGTATATTTATACGGCTGGTTTGAAGAACGGACAATTGAGCTTTAGTACAGCTGTTGGTTTATTTAAGGGCTTAGTAGGCTTGGTTTTAGTGATGCTTGCGAATAAGCTTGCCAAAAAGTTTGGTGAGGATGGTGTTTATTAAGGTTAGTTGAAAGCGGGGAGTTCGATGTTAAAATCGGTGGAAAAAATAAACCACATTTTTACAACGATATTAAATCTGGTGTATGTGAATTTCCTCTGGTGGCTCTTTACTTTATTAGGGGTGGGACTCTTTGGTGCCGGACCAGCAACCTATGCACTAGTTAGTATCCTGAGACAATGGATGAGAGGAAATACGAATATCCCTATTTTTTCTTCCTATTGGAAGTATTATAAAGAGTCTTTCAAGGAATCAATGATTACAAGCTGGATTTATGTACTGATTGGTTATGTATTGGTGATCGATTTACTTTATGTTACTAACTGGTATCTAAAAGTTTGCCTGATTATCATATGCTTTCTTTTTTTCCTTTCAGCTATTTTTATCTATCCACTAATGGCTCATTATAACTGGAAAGGAATATTCTTTCGAATAAAAATGTCTTTTATTTTTGGATTTTCCTGTTTACAATACACACTATTATTGTTTGTGGTAATTGGTGCAACTTATTGGACAGCAATAACGTTTTTTCCTGGGATTCTCACTTTCTTCGGTATTAGTTTTCTATTCTATGTGATTACTTGGACAGCAAATCAAGTGTTTACGAGAATAGAATTACAAAATACAGAAGAAGTAGAAGATAAAACTATTTATCCCACTCTTAACGGACAGTAAGACTCTGGACGTAAACTTATGAGGATTCGAGAAAGATAGGCGGGAGATCAGCTGTCCGTAAAGGTCCGAATGGTTCAACTAACCATCCGTGAGGGATAACGGAAAACCCCCGCTGATAGAAATTTCACTTTATCAAATTACAAAGGAGAGTACAAATGAAAAAACTATTAAAGTTAGCTAGTGTTAGTTTTGCGAGTGTGCTGTTTTTGGCAGGGTGTAGTGGTGGAAAAGAGCAATCATCTGGCACGTATGATGAAAATAGTAAGGCTGAAATTACTTGGCTGAATATTTTACATACAGCTTCCCCGCCAACTGATACGGTCTTAGATAAAATGGAAGAGAAAACAAATACAGAAATTAAATTTTCTTGGATACCAGATGCTTCAAAAGAAGAGCGGATTAATACGGCATTAGCCTCGGATTCATTAGCAGATATTGTTACATTAACAATTCTTGAAAACTCATCTGTCCGCAATGCGCTAAAGTCAGGGATGTTTTGGAATGTAGAAGACTATTTAGATGAATTCCCTAATCTAAAAGAAATCTCGGAGGATGTGCGTGTTTCTGCTTCTATTGAAGGGAAGCTTTATGGCATTCCATTTCAGAAAGATTTAGCTCGTAATGGTGTTGTTTTGCGTAAAGATTGGCTTGATAATTTAGGACTTGATGTTCCTAAGACAGTTGATGAATTAATGAAAATTTCGAAAGCGTTTACAGAAAATGACCCAGACGGTAATGGCAAAAACGATACGACTGGGTTTGTTGATCGTAACGATTTAATATATGGAGCATTTAAAACATTAAGTTCTTATTATGGCACTCCTAATATATGGGGAATGGATGAAAATGGAGACTTTATTCCAGAGTTTGAATCAGATGGATATGTCAAAACCATGGATTATATGAAGGAGCTTTATAAAAATGGTTGGATAAATAAGGACTTCGCTGTTACAGCAAAAACGGACCAACAACAAAGCTTTGCACAAGGAAAAGCAGGGATTTATATTGGAGCACTTTTCGACGCTAAAAACCTGCAAACAATGGCTACGGGTATCCAAGATAATATGGAATTAGCATTAGTGAATGATATGGTTTCTGATTCCCAACCTGAGCGTGCGATTTGGGCAGCGAATAACGGAATTGGTGGATTATTGGCATTCCCTCGTTCAGAAGTAAAGGATGAAGCGGAATTAAAGAGAATTCTCAAATTTGTAAATGATCTATTAGATTCAGAAGTATACACGTTAATGACATACGGAATGGAAGATGTTCATTATAAGTTAACAGATGATGGTGCATATGAAATTATCAATCAGGACTTATGGACACAAGAAGTGCAGCCATTCGCGGCATCTAGACCAAAAGAATCAGGCTATGGATTAAAGGATCCCAATCCTATTAAAGCATTAGCAGATGAGATGATTGCAGACAATGCTAATTATGCAGTGTTAAATCCTGCTTATTCTTTAGAATCTCCAACAAATACGTCACAAGGTTCTGAATTACAAAAGATCATTACAGATGCTACTTATCAGTATATATTAGGCGAAATTGATTTAGATGGATTTAAAAAGGCAGTAAAAACTTGGAGCGATTCTGGCGGAAATACAATTAAAGAGGAGTATAAAGCAGCATACGAACAAACGAAATAAGCCAAAAATAATTAGAGCATACTTTGACAAAAAAAAGGTGAGAGGAAAGCAGATTTCGGCTAGACGCTCACCTTGAAAAAATTTAGGTTGTTGTTGCTTATAATCAATATTTCAAACAAGACTGGAATGGAGCGTAAGACACTTAACTCTAGCGGGGAAGTAGTGGAAAGACCCTTCGCAGCTTGAGCTGAGGCCACTGAAAAAGTCTTTTTTTCGTGCGAAATGAAGAGCAAGCATATTGGAAAGTGAAAATAAGGTTGGTTTGGAGAGGCGTCCGCTCGACTCCTATGGGAGCTGCGAGAAAGTCCGAGACCCCGCAGGAATGTAGCGACGAGCCTCGGAAAACAAATCCATCATCTTATGTTTAAAAAGTGGCTATTGCCCATCATCATTAACTAGCCAGTTTTTCAGTGCCCTCGCTTGAGCTGGGGTTCTTACTACCCGTTAAGAGTGGGGAAAAAATCTAAATAAGATGGGAGAATATAAGAATGACAGAAATAAGTTGGTCAGAGAGAACAGCTCTTTCCATTATGGAAAGACTTCCACATTTATATGAGGATAGAGGTTATAACGGAAAATGGTCTTATGATTATGGAGTCGTTCTAAAAGGGTTTGAAAACCTCTGGATACGAACCGGTAATGAGAAATATTTGCAGTATATAAAAGAAAATATTGATTATTTTGTTCAACCAGATGGATCGATAAAAGAGTATGAAGTATCGGAATTTAATATTGACCATATTAACAATGGAAAACTACTGTTTCAATTATATAAAGAAACAGGCGAGGAAAAGTATCGAAAAGCAGCTGATTTATTGAAATCACAATTAGAGCAACATCCAAGAACTTCAGAAGGTGTCTTTTGGCATAAGCAAATCTATCCGTATCAAATTTGGCTAGATGGTTTATATATGGGAGCACCATTTTACGCACAATATCAAATGGAATATGCAGATGGAGAGGGGCTTGACGATATTCTGCATCAATTCAAAACTAGTTATCAACACTTATTAGATGAAAGGACAGGACTTCTTTATCATGCATGGGACGAGAAGAAAGTACAGCCTTGGGCTAATAAAGAAACAGGATTATCGGAGAATTTTTGGGGAAGAGCAATGGGCTGGTATGTGCTGGCATTAGTAGATACATTAGAAATTATTCCAGAGGATACGCCAGACCGTTCCTTTCTAGAGAAGATTCTTAAGAAAACATTAGAAACAATACTAAACTATCAAGATAAGGAAAAGGGAGTCTGGTATCAAGTAGTAGATAAGCAGGGCGAAAAAGGCAACTACTTAGAAGCATCTGCAAGCAGTATGTACGTTTGTGCAATAGCAAAGGGGATTCGCTTAGGAGTTCTTGATAAACAAGAATGGATTGGTCCATTAAAGAAGGGCTATCAAGGTCTTTTAGATGAATTTGTTCTTCTGACAAAAGAGGGTTGGGTAAACTTGAATAAAAATTGTCAGGTAGCAGGACTTGGTGGAGCTGACAAACGAGACGGGACCTATGCCTATTACATTAGCGAGCCGATTGTTTGTAATGATCAAAAAGGCTTGGGTGCATTTTTGCAAGCATTAGGGGAAGTGGAGGAAGTAATTAACGAATAAGGAGATTATAAAATGAGCGACTATATCATCACTGAATTCGGTGCAAAGAATGATGGGGATTTATGTACAGAATCTATTCAAGAGGCGATAGATAAGGCATATAAAAATGGTGGAGGCAGAATTGTCATTCCGCCAGATGAGTTTCTGACCGGGGCACTTTTATTAAAGGATAATATTGAAATCCATTTAGCAGCAGGAGCAATATTGAAATTCTCTGATCGGCAAGAGGACTATTTCGTTGTTACATCCAGATGGGAAGGTGTAGCTAGAGAGGTCTATGCTTCGTGTTTATATGCGGAAAATAGTTGTAATATTGCTATAACTGGCTTTGGAACAATCAATGGAAATGGTGAACGATGGTGGCATATTTTTCGCAATGAGCGGGAAAAGCTGCTTTATCCGAGACCAAAATTAATAAGTTTAGATGGATGTGAAAACATTTCGATTAAAGATGTGAGCTTAATAAATTCTCCGAGTTGGACGATTAACCCCATTTGCAGTAATAACATTACTATCGATAATTTAACCATCAATAATCCGAAAGATTCACCAAATACAGATGGCATCGATCCAGAATCCTGTTCCAATGTAAGAATCAGCAATTGTCATATTGATGTAGGCGATGATTGTATTGCGATTAAGGCAGGAACAGAGGATACGGCAGAGCGTGTAGCTTGTGAAAATATAACGATAACGAATTGTACGATGGTTCATGGCCATGGGGGAGTAGTACTTGGCAGTGAAATGAGTGGGGATATACGAAATGTAACGATAAGCAATTGTATCTTTCAAGATACAGATCGTGGCATTCGATTGAAGTCAAGACGAGGGCGTGGAGGTGTAGTCGAAGACATCCGTGTAGACAATATTGTAATGGAAGGTGTTATCTGTCCATTCATTTTAAACCTATATTATTTCTGTGGTCCTAAAGGGAAGGACAAATATGTATGGGATAAACATCCATACCCAGTAACAGTCGATACACCAATGTTTAGACGCATTCATTTTGCAAACATTACAGCAAGGAATGTTCATGCCTCTGCTGGGTTCATTTATGGCTTAGCAGAGCAATATGTATCAGAACTTACTTTTAACCAGATAGATATTTCGCTGGCGGAAAATGCGATTCCTGGGAAACCGGCGATGATGGCAGGGATCGAGGATATGAGTAACCGAGGCTTTTATGTTGGCTTTGCAAAGGATATTTTATTTAATCGGGTAACGATCGAAAATCATGAAGGTCCGGCCTTTTATCTCGAATATAGTGATGATATCGAATTAACCAACTGTAAGTCCAAAAATACAAAGAAGGAAGAAGCGCTTTTGAAGGAAGTGAAGGCGTAAAGTGAAGGAGAGACGAGAAAAGCTCATTGAGTTATTAGGAGATTATCCAAAGGCAAAGAATAGGACGGTCCAACTAATAAGAAAAGAAACAAAAAATAACTATATTTTAGAGAGTCTCTTGCTGCAATTAAATGAAGAGGAATCCGTTCCAGCTTATTTTGCCAAACCTTTAAAACAGGACGATCCGCTTCCTATTGTTATTTTTAATCATTCACATGGAGGGAATTTTGATCAGGGAAAAGAAGAGCTGCTAGTAAGTAGCAGCTACTTACAATCCCCTCCTTTTGTCGAGGCAATAACGAATTTGGGATATGCTGTTGGCTCCATTGATATGTGGGGATTTAATGAAAGAAAAGGCAAAGCAGAAAGTGAATTAGTCAAAGAAATGTTATTAGAGGGTCGGACACTATGGGGCATGCGGATTTTTGATAATATTGCTTTCCTGGATTATCTTGTGGAGCGAACAGATGTCGATAAGAACCGAGTTGCGGCAATTGGAATGTCAATGGGTGGCCTCATGAGCTGGTGGTTGGCTGCACTAGACAATCGGATAAGAGTAACAGTTGATATTGCTGCACAAGTGCATATAGAAACACTAAAGCAAAAGCGGGGCTTGGATCATCATGGATTTTATTACTACGTGCCAGGTTTTTTAAAAAGCTTCTCTACTTTATCCGTGCAAGCGTTAATTGCCCCAAGGCCACGGTTGAGTCTTGTTGGTAAAGACGATCGCATGTGTCCGATTGAAGGGGCCATGCTATTGGATGAGGAATTAGTAAAAATGTATAGAAAATATAATGCGGAGGATCATTGGAACAGCCGGATTGTAACAGGTGGTCATCAAGAGACAAAGGAAATGAGAAAACAATGGGAAACTTTCTTACAGAAGCATTTGTGAAGAATCAATTTCAATTTGTCATTGGAAAAAATAATAGTTGTGATTTTAAGTGTATACAAGATGGGATTGCTCATTGTTCCAATATAGAAAGTCCAGTTACATTCATCATTTTAAGTGGAGATTACGATGAAAATATCAGTCTCTATCAATCAAATAGAAAACTAATCGGTATAGGAAATGTTCGGATTATTGGAAACAAGTATGCACGTCAATTGGATGAGAGTGGCTGTGAGATAGGTACCTTTCAAACAGCGACCCTTTTTATCAATGCAGAAAATATTTGGTTAGAGAATATGGAAATAGTTAATAATGCTGGACCTGGGGAAACAGTGGGGCAGGCAGTGGCTCTCTATAATGAAGGCAATAAAGTGAAATTCAAAAATTGTTCGTTTAAAGGGTTTCAGGATACTATTTGTCTCGGACCATTGCCAGATCTTCAAAAAGATGGGACTCCTTTCTCTAAACCAGAAATAAGAAATGAATATCGAGACAATCTAATAACCTTTATTCATTGTTATATCGAGGGAACCGTTGATTATATATTTGGCGGAGGAGAAGCACAGTTTGAAGAATGTGAATTGAGATCTCTTAAGCGTCCAAAAAACCATCCAGGATATGTAACAGCAGCGAGTACAGCCAGCGGGAAAAAGGGTTTTTTATTTTCTCACTGCTATTTAACCGCAGAGGCTGGTATAGTAAATGTCTATTTAGGTCGGCCATGGAGACCTTATGCGAATGTAACTTTTTTTCAATGTAGAATAGGTGCTCATATTCACTCAGATAGATGGAATGATTGGGGAAAGAATGAGAATCGAGAAACAGTAACCTACCGGGAAATAGAAAATTGTTATGCTCAAAATAGTCCAATCAAAAAGTTAGATTGGGTTTATATGGAGACTAGTAGAAAGGGACGGGAGAAATGAAGCGAAAATGGGAAGCAATAATTGGAATGGTAGGGATTGTATTTTGTGTCATATTTCTAGGGGGATTTTCGCTAACGATGACCTCTATGGATAAAGAAACATATAAAGAAACAGTATTTCCCATTCTTCAGGATGGCGTTTCTTTAGGTGCTGTACAAGATAGCCTAGAGGCAATGAAGGTCTTATCTATCTGGTTTGGCATCACCTTATTACTCGTACTAATTTTCGTTGCGACTGCGACTGCCTTCATTTGGAGAAATTGTTATCCGAAATGGGCAGCAGTACTATACCTAGTTGCTGGGCTTTCAACCTTAATTGGTACCCAATTTATTGCTTTTCCAATCGCATTTCTCTTTTTTCTAGCAGGAGCTTTATGTTTGTTTCGAAAAGGAGCTAGTTTGAACAAGAAAGGAGATGCCTATGTTTCGAATTCCTATTAAAAATCCCATCTTACGTGGGTTTAATCCAGATCCCAATATCTTAAGGGTAGATAAAACATATTATATTGCTGTTTCATCTTTTGAATGGTTACCAGGTGTGCGTATCTATCAATCGAATGATTTAATCCAATGGGAGCATCAAACAGATGTGATTACAAATCAAGTAGATTTAAGAGGAAATCCACAGAACGGTAGTATTTGGGCTCCACAAATTAGCTATTCAGACGGGCTCTTCTACCTTATTTACACCGATGTAAAAAGTACGAAAAGGCCATTTAAGGATTGCCATAACTATTTGATTACCGCACCAAATATAAATGGACCTTGGTCCAGTCCTGTCTATTTGAACAGCAGTGGTTTTGACCCTTCCTTATTTCATGATAAAGATGGGCGCAAATGGCTGTTAAACGAAATATGGGATTACCGAATGACAACAGGAAATAAATCAGCAGGTATTGTTATGCAAGAATTTGACACAAAGAATCAAACATTAATTGGTCCAGTTTATAAAATATTTGATGGCACAGAATTAGCTAAAACGGAAGCTCCTCATTTGTATTATTATAAAGATTATTACTATTTAATAACCGCAGAAGGAGGGACTGGAAAGGGACACGCTGTTACTGTTTGTCGATCAAAAGCAATAACAGGTCCTTATGAATTAGATCCTGAATACCCTATGCTTACTGCAAGCGATAAACCCGAATCATTACTCCAATGCTTAGGACATGGAAGCATTGTGCAGACACCGTTTGGGAATTGGTATATGGTTTATTTATGCACAAGGCCATTGCAAAAAAAAGCTGCCATATTAGGAAGAGAAACGGCGATAGAAGAGGTTTATTGGACAGAGGATGGCTGGCTTCGTCTTGCCTCAGGGGAAAAAGGTCCCAGTCTTTTGACTGAAATTGTTACGAGTGAACAGGTAGTCTTCAAAAAGGCTACTGATTTCGAAGATGATTTTACAGGACCTTTAAAAAAAGAATGGAATACTTTACGCATTTTAGCGGATGATTCTTGGTGTGATTTAACAAGTAGAAACGGTTATTTACGCATGGTTTCAGGCGATTCCGTTCAGTCTTTGTTTGAGCATCATATTCTAGCCATTCGTCAAAAGGACTTTCACTTTCAGGTAGAAACAAAAGTGGAATTCCATCCTACAACTTTTAATCAAATGGCTGGACTTATGCTTTATTTAAACGATAGCAACTATCTATATGTTTACGTAACATATGAGGAAGAGAAGGGGCGTGTTCTTCGGTTCATGCGTTGTGAAAGTGGACTGTTTCAACTAGACCCAACGATAATACCTATTACTAGGAAAGAAATACAACTAAAGGTCATTGGAAATGGAGCTACAGGAAACTTTTGCTTCCGATCAGATGAAGAAGAACCTTGGCAAGAAATAGTCAGCGCTCAAGACCTCCTATTTTTAGCAGGCGGATTTACTGGAAACTTCATTGGAATAGCTGTCCACGATATGGACAAAAAAGCAGCCACCCACGCCGATTTCGCATACTTCCATTATGAGGGGCTAGATAGTTATTGATTTGCCTAATTCGTATAAGGCATCCAATTCGGACTTTAGACAAACTTCTTAAATAAGAGGTGGGTTTCAATTCAAATCAAATTGACCAATTAAGTAACTCGAATTTAAAGATTGATGTTATCCCAAATACAAATCATTCCTTAAATAGAGGAGAATTTGAAGTAACAAATTCCATTTTTATTTTATCCAAAATAATGGAAGTACTTTAAGAAACCATCACTTTAAACTGCAGTTATCAATAGCTTAATATAAATACGAGGATGGGACATAACTAAATAGATACTCTGTAAAGACGAACAATTTCTAATATAGCTAGTAAATAGCGGCTGCTTTCGCATACTTTTTACAAGAGGAAATATAATTAGTTGGAAAAACAGAGCAGCCGGAATACACGAAGACTCCTATGGGATTAGCGAGACAGTCTGAGACCCTGCAGGCCACAGGCCGAAGCGGCTCAGCGCGAGCCCCATGGAAAGCGAAGTGTATTCCGGCTGCGGGGAATCGCACCAAACTTCATGGAAACATCCTTTGAAAAACAAATAAAAGCCCGAACAATTATACGGAACATTCATTAGCATCTTCGTATAATTGTTCGGAATTATCCTTGGCTGGAATACTTATGTCCCAGCCTCTTAATATAAATACAAAAGAGGTGCTAATTTGCACCTCTTTTAAATAGTGAATTTTGTACTTTAAAACTAAACTTGTTATTTTTAAGTAACTCGTTTTTTCTTTATTTCCCTAACATCGCATTAACTAAATCTTGATTATTATCAATCCATTCCTGCGCAACTTCTTCCTCATCTGCCCCATTGTCAATCTTCACAATCATTTCTTCAATATCTTCAACAGGCATGCTCCAATTACTTAAAAATTCGTGTACTTCAGGTGCTTCTTCTTTCAAACTATTATTTGCAACGACATGAACTTCAGATGTTTTAAAGAAACCTTTTGGATCTTCTAATACCTTTAAATCATAATCAACAAACATTGGATGTGGACGCCATCCGAGGAAAAGAACGGGATCACCGCTTTTCATAAGCTTAGACGCTTGCGCTAACATACCACCTTCACTAGAAGCAACATATTCTAAGTCTAACCCATATTCTTCAATCATTTCTTTTGAAGTAATAGTCATTCCTGCCCCTTCTTCAATACCATATACTTTTCCACCGAAAAGATCCTCTTTTCCTTTCAGATCTTCAATGCTATCAATGCCTTCCACATTAGACGGAATAACCCATCCAAGCTCCCCTTCTGTATAGCTGACTGCTACATCTTCAATTTGACTTTTGTATCGATTCATATAATTTGCATGCATATCAGGTAACCAAGAATCCATAAATACATCTAAATCACCTCGAGAAAGGCCAGTATAAACGCCACCAGCATCTGCATTTTTCTCTTCCACTGTATAGCCCATATCTTCTAATAAAAGTTTAGCTACTTTTGTTGGAGGAACTGTACTAGTCCAAGGAGTCACTCCAAATGTGATCGTTTCGCTATTGTTCGTCCCATTTCCACCAGTATTTTGCGTTTGAGAAGAACATCCAACTAAAAGGGTAAATAGTAATAACAGTAAAAAGCTAAATTTCCATTTTTTCATAAAATTTATACTTCCTTTCTTTTGTAAAATAGTATCGTTTTTTTATGCTTTTTTTCCTAATCCTTGTGTAATTCGATCCAGTATAATCGCAAGGACAACAATACCTAATCCACCAGTAAGGCCTAATCCAACATTTACACTAGAAATACCGGATAAAACAGTACTTCCTAATCCAGGTGAGCCAATCATCGAGGCGATAACTGCCATTGATAATGCCAACATAATCGTTTGGTTAATTCCTGCCATAATAGTTGGAATGGCATTTGGAAGCTGAACCTTAACAAGTAACTGCCAAGAAGTAGAACCGAAAGCCTTAGCAGCTTCCACAATATCAGCAGGAACTTGTTTAATAGCTAAACTCGTCATGCGTACTGCAGGTGGAGTAGCAAAAACGAAAGTAGAGATAACTGCTGGTACTTCTCCTAGACCAAAGAGTAGAATAGCAGGGATTAAATAGACAAAGCTTGGTAATGTTTGCATGAAATCGAGAATTGGTCTAACAATATGATCCAATGTTCGATTTTTAGCTGTAAATATTCCCAATGGGATACCAACAACGATTGAGAAAAAGGTTGCTACGATAACAATAGCTAATGTTTGCATAGCACCTGTCCATAAACCTACTGAACCTAAGTAAAGTGCACCAATAATTGTAAAAATTGCGATTCCTCTTCCGGCAAGGCGCCATGCTAATAGTGCTAAGAGGATTGCGATTATTTCAGCAGGAATAAAGGTAAATAAATTAGTGACAGCATTAATAAATATGCTTAACACTCCGCTAAAGGAGTTGAAAAAGTCACCTAAGACTGGCAATAGCCAATTGTCTACAAATTGATTTGTCCAATCTTCTAGTGGAAAGAAGAAATAATTCATACGATAGCCTCCTTTTGTTCTTTTCCAAGAATAAGTCCAGACAATATAGAGACTCGAACGATGATTCCTAGCAATCTATTATTTTCTGTGACTGCAATGGGGAATTTTGATTCTGCTGCAACGCCAATTAAATCATTTAATGGTGTATCGTATGTGGTTGAATGGAAGTCATGCTCTAATACATCCTCAACCCATTTATTTTCTTTGAACGCATTAATGGCAGCATCAATGGTCAGGATACCTTTAAGTTGTTTATCCTTATCTACGACAAAGATACTTGATAGACCAGCTTCCTCCATTTTCCTTACCGCTACTCTCGGGCCATCCTTCCAAGTAGTAATTAAATCTGGTTGTTTCATAATATGACCTGCCACTAATACCTTGGAACGATCTACATCTTCAACAAAACTAGAAACATAATCATTCGCAGGCTTTTCTAGTATTTCTTCCGCTGTACCTAATTGTACAATGGAACCATTTTTCATAATTGCAATTCGATCACCTAACTTAAGTGCTTCATCTAAGTCATGGGTGATAAAGATAATCGTTTTGCCTAGCTTGTTTTGTAAACGGATGAGCTCATCCTGCATTTCTTTCCGAATAAGCGGATCTAACGCACTAAATGCTTCATCCATTAACAGGATATCGCTATCATTGGCTAATGCTCTAGCAAGACCTACGCGTTGCTGCATACCGCCACTAAGTTGATTAGGATAACTTGCTTCATACCCTTTTAAACCAACATCATGGATAGCTTTTGTAGCTTTTTTTGCCCGATCGTTCTTAGGATGACCTTGAATTTCTAAACCGTATTCCACGTTTTCTTGAACTGTTCGATTTGGAAATAATGCAAAATTCTGAAAAACCATACTAAGTTTTTTCCGTCGGATATCGATAAGCTCTTTTTTATTCATGCTGGTTATATTTTTTCCATCAATTAATACTTCACCAGAAGTTGGTTCGATTAGTCGGTTAACTAGGCGAATAAGTGTAGATTTCCCACTGCCGGATAAACCCATAATGACAAAGAATTCTCCTTGTTTTACATGAAAGGAGGCATTATCTACCCCAATTGTCATTCCTGTTTCTTTAAGTATTTTCGTTTTTTCTTCGCCAGCTTGGAGTCTTTTTAGTCCTTCCTTTGGGTTTCCTCCAAATATTTTTGTAAGATTTTTGACTTCGATTTTATACATTCATCACTTCTCCTTAAAGTTTTATCTGGGAGATTTTTTAGGATATGGATAAATAAAATGGAAATAGAAAATAAAGTTGATTATTTTTAGAGGAATAGTAGGAATTAAGCGAGTATAATGGCAATACTTAAGGTGGAACTTTGGTTAGAATGGTTTTGTAAAGTATTACTTGCTTTGTATTACTCCCAGTATGGTAATGGGATTTATCCATATCCTTCTCCTGTAGAGCTACAATAATTATATAAAACATTTCTTATAAAGGGCAAACATGATAATAAAGCATATACAGTTCATATCGTTCATAAAGTTTTTTTTGATTAAACTAAATAGGCGGTATGCTTAAAAATACTACCTAATCCACTAAATAACTCTTAATTCTATCCTTTACATAGACAAAATGAGCTTTTTCTATTTCTCGCCCACCATCTTTAAAAGTTTTCTTTATAGGATTGATAAAATTCAAAAAAAGAGGTAGTATGTAACTGAGAATGATAATCAATTTAACTAATAAATAGAATGATGTAATCATATATAGATAGTACAAAACTTTAATAATAGGAGTGAGCGGGTTAATGGATCATACAGAATTATTCGATGTGACGATAATTGGCGGCGGACCAGCAGGCTTATATTCTGCTTTTTATAGTGGGCTAAGAGAAATGAAAACAAAAATTATTGAATTTTTGCCACAGCTAGGTGGAAAGCTGCATTTATATCCAGAGAAAATGATCTGGGATGTTGGCGGCATCACTCCAATGCCAGGTGAGAAGTTAAGAGAGCAGCTTGTCCAGCAAGGTTTAACTTTTAAACCAGAAGTAGTAACAAATACGAAGATCCATTCTATTTCTAAAAATGAGGAAGGGATATTCTTATTAGAAACAGATTCAGGAGAAATCCATTATTCTAAAACAGTCATTGTTGCAGTAGGAAGTGGAATCGTTACTCCACAAAAATTAAAAATAGAAGGTGCAGAAAGATTTGAGGTATCAAACTTAAATTATACAGTAAAATCTTTAATGCACTTTAGAGATAAGGTTGTCGTTCTTTCTGGTGGTGGAAATTCAGCAGTTGACTGGGCACTCGAACTAGAGCCAATCGCAAAGAAAGTGTATTTAACATGTAGAAAAGATACCCTTGCAGGTCACGAGGCAAAAGCAAGAGAACTGTTAGAAAGTAACGTAGATTGCTTATTCCATACCTCTATCACGAAATTGATTGCCAACGAAAGCCATAATTGTATTGATTCGGTTGAATTAACGAATACAAAAATGGAGGAAATGACTACTTTGAAAGTAGATGAAGTAGTCATCAACCATGGCTATGAAATGGATTCTTCCTTATTAAAGAATAGTAAATTGAAAATTGAGATGCTTGAGGATTTTTACATAGCAGGCAATGTTAACAGTGAGACATCTGTACCTGGAATATTTGCCGCAGGAGATATTCTAAAGCATGAAGGAAAAGTTCATTTAATTGCAGGAGCTTTCCAAGATGCCGCAAATGCAGTTAATAAGGCGAAATTATTTATCCAGCCAGACGCAAGCAATAGCGCGATGGTATCATCCCATAATGAACTATTCGAAGAGAAGAACAAAGAACTAATTAAAAGTATGATCCAATGTGATGATTGTTCAGTGATGAAAGTACGGGTCTAAATTCCATTAGGTGTGTTTATAGTTTTGAATACGTAGCTTGTAGTTGGAACATCGCTCGCTCCATATGAAGAGAAAATGTATTCTCAAGTCAGTATTCTTATGAAAGAATAGTATAGAAAAAAGAGTTATTGGAGAAGAGAGAGTTACTACTTTTCCAACAACTCTTTTTTATATAGAAGTTTGGCTGCAATCCAAGTGGATTTAACCAATATTCTCAAAGTATCATGATTTTCCAGTTATGACTCATTCTGTTGAGACAGTCATCATTAAAGCATTTATCGGCACTTCTGCAGTTTCTAATGTATAGACAACATTTCCTTCTTCCCATCTCGCCGTTATCTCTACTTCCTCCGCATTTTTTGGATAGTTTACTTCCACTCGTCCATTTTCTTTAGGTACTGGGAGGGCATTCTCCTCTAAATAGTCCACCATCTTTCTTGCAATATCAACAGAATCTAATTGATCTTCAGAAATCGATTTAATTTGTAACACCCAACGTCCTTCTTTCCAAACTAAATACGAACTTCCAGCTGCTCCTTCCCTCATTCCGGTAATTTGATGCCCTAAATCTACCTTCATGTCATCCGGTACAGAGTCTAATGAAACTTCAGGGAAAAGTTCCTTTTGTTTGTTTTCATCATCGAATGTTTCAGCTTTAAAAGTCGCAATCAGATTGTCATTTGTAGCTAAAGACTCATCATTGATAGAGACAGCTTCTTGCGTCTGATAGAACGAAATAGAATATCCATCTGTTTCATTTTCATTAATTTTAGCTGCAATATATTCAGAATCTGTTATAGGAAATTTCGTCGGTAATTTATTATCTTTCATCTTAAGCATAGATCGAATTTCTTTAATCTGTTCATCGGTTGAAGGGGGTTCCTCAGTAGTCTGATCAGTTTCCGTATTAGCTTGTCCAGCAGCATTTGCTTTTTCCTCTGTCGGTGAATCAGGTTGACTGTCTGTTGAACCATTGGAACAGCCACTTGCTATAAGAGAAAAGGTGAAGAGTGAAAAGAATAGAATTTTTTTCATTCGTAGTACTCCTTTCTATGTCTTATTAGTACTGTTTATTCCCTATAATAAGAAAAAAATGAGTTATATAAAAAAATTTTTAAAAATTTGCAGATGAATTTTTTGGAAAATAAGCTTCTGGTATGTTAGAAAATATAACTTGTGCTAATAACAAATATTTCTAGATTAACGATTGATCATTGGAAACTGCTATTTTATGAAAAAATTATTTTTTATTTTGGTAAAAATTCTGACAAGTAAAAAATAATTATTTCATATTTAACAGAATTGTTAAAAAATATTCAAAATTCATTCCTTTTAGCGTCAGAAAATGTAACATTTTATTGAGGTTTGTCGGGTATTGATTATTTTTGTCTAGTTCGTTATGATTAATTTCGCAATATAAAAATGATTTGAATAGTCTGACTAGTCAAATTAATAAAATTTATTTTGTAAAACTCTTTCAACATTTAGAGTTATTTTCTTTTTATTGTCAGAATAATCAAATAAACATAAGAGGGGATTCAGTATGAAGAAAAAATTAAGTCTTTTAATAACAGCTTCTACATTAGCTGCTGGTATATTGGCTGGCTGTGGTGCCGGTGGAAATAATGCATCCAAAGAGGATGAATTTAAGATAGGAGTTAACTTGGAGCTTTCGGGAGCTGTTGCGTCTTACGGACAATCATTAGAAAGCGGCATTGATTTAGCTATTAAAGAGATTAACGCGGATGGCGGAATAGATGGCAAGAAAATAGTACCAGTTAAAGTAGATAATAAATCTGATTTAACGGAGGCAACTAATGGAGCATTGAAACTAATCGACCAAGATAAAGTTTCAGCAATTATCGGAGCAGCTACAAGTGGCGATACAGTAGCACAGGTACAAATCGCTAATGACAAGAAAACGGTCTTATTAACTCCATCAGGTACAGCTCCAAACGTTACTGTTAATGATGATGGAAAGCTAAATGAGTATGCATTCCGTACATCCTTTATTGATCCATTCCAAGGAAATGTGGCTGCTAATTTTGCTATTAATGATTTGAAAATTAAAAATGCTGCCATTTATGCTGATAGTGCAAGTGATTATGCAAAAGGATTAGCAGCAGCATTTAAAGAAACCTTTACAGCTGCTGGTGGAAAAATAGTTTCAGAAGAATCTTATGTTGCAAAGGATACAGATTTCAGCGCGACATTAACGAGAATCAAAGGGAAGAATCCAGAGTTTGTATTTATTCCTGGCTATTATGAAGAAGTTGGATTAATCATTAAGCAAGCTCGCGAAATGGGTATTACAGCTCCTTTCATGGGTGCTGACGGCTGGGATTCTCCAAAATTAATTGATTTAGCTGGAGCAGAGAGTTTAAATAATACGTTTATTACAAACCATTATTCTTCGGAAGATCCAGATGAGAAAATTCAAAAGTTTGTTTCCGCATTTAATGACGAATACGGAAAAAGCCCAGATGCATTTAATGCTTTAGGTTATGACTCTGTGTATCTATTAAAAGATGCTGTTGAAAGAGCAGGAAGTACAGATTCTGAAAAGATTAAAGAAGAGTTGGCAAAAACAAAAGACTTATCACTAATTACTGGGTTAGTTACAATCGACGAAAATCATAACCCGATCAAATCAGCAACAGTTCTAGAATATCAAGATGGAAAACAAGTGTTTAAAACAAAGGTTGATCCAGAATAAGACATTATGGATGGGGAGGGAGAGCCTCCCTATTTTCCATTGGAAGAATAAGAATAGAAAATTGGAGATATGAAAGAGTAATAGAGATAGAGAGTAAGAACACAAAATGTGCTTTATACGAGTTAAGTAGCAGTAAGCTTTGCGAAAATATTTTTCATTGATTATTGCTTAGCAAAAGGGAGTGAATAAATAGATGGAATGGATACAACAGCTAGTTAACGGCATTTCCTTGGGAAGTATTTATGCCCTTATTGCCTTAGGATATACGATGGTATATGGAATCATTAAACTTATTAACTTTGCCCATGGAGATGTATTTATGGTCGGGGCCTTTATTGGCTTTTATGCTATTACTGGCTGGGGGCTTAGTTTTTTTCCAGCATTGATTGTTTCCATGATTGCTTGTGCTATCTTTGGAATTATTATTGAAAGAATTGCATATAAACGGTTGAGAAATGCGACGAGAATTGCGGCACTAATTACAGCAATCGGGGTTTCTTTATTGATTGAATATGTATTTATTTATTTTAGAGGGGCAGGATTAGAAACCTATCCAAGTGTTTTACCAACAAAGACATTTGATGTGTTTGGTGCACAAATTACAAGCAAGTCTCTGATTATTTTAGGAACGTCAGTAGGATTAATGTTAATTTTGCAATTTATTGTCCATAAAACGAAGACCGGAAAGGCAATGCGGGCGGTTTCTCATGATATAGATGCAGCAAGATTAATGGGAATCAATGTAGACCGGACCATTTCAGCAACTTTTGCGATTGGATCTGCCTTAGCTGGAGCAGCAGGCGTAATTTTTGGTGCTTATTACACAAAAATTGAACCACTGATGGGAGTCATTCCAGGATTAAAGGCATTCGTTGCAGCTGTTTTAGGCGGAATAGGGATTATTCCAGGTGCAATGATTGGCGGACTTATTTTGGGAGTAGTAGAAACGATTGTTAGTGCTTTAGGCTTTTCTTTATGGAGAGATGCCGCGGCTTTTATTATTTTAATTTTGATTCTTATCTTTAAACCATCAGGCATACTTGGTAAGAATACAAAAGAGAAAGTGTAGGTGACTGGAAGGATGAAAAAATCAAAAGCTTTTTGGATATTCCTTATACTGTCCGCACTTATTTATGGCGTAATTCAGTTCCTAATGACTGGAGGCTGGATTGACTCTTTATATAGCAATATGATTATCTTAATGGCAATTAATATTATGCTAGCAGTTAGCTTGCATCTTGTAATAGGTATTACCGGTCAATTTTCAATTGGACATGCAGGCTTTTTGGCAGTGGGGGCATACGTGTCAGCTATTGCCACTATGAAGTTTCAATTGCCTTTTCCAATTGCTATTTTAGCTGGTGGACTTGTTGCCGCACTAGCAGGGCTATTAGTTGGAATTCCAACATTGCGATTAAGAGGAGATTATTTAGCAATTGCTACATTAGGATTTGCGGAAATTATTCGAATTTTCTTCTTAAATATTGATTATGTCGGTGGAGCAGCAGGAATGCAAGTTACCCATTTGACTACATGGACAAGTACGTTCATTTGTTTATTTATTACAATTTTGGTCATAGTGAATTTTACTAATTCAAGACATGGTCGTGCAGCAATTGCGATTAGGGAAAATGAAATTGCGGCAGATGCGATGGGAATTAACACAACTTATTATAAGGTGGCGGCTTTTGCACTAGGGTCTTTATTCGCTGGAGTTGCAGGAGCGCTTCAAGCACATAACTTCTATATTATTAATCCAACTAACTTTGGATTTTTAAAGTCCTTTGATATTTTGATTTACGTCGTCCTTGGAGGGTTAGGGAGTTTATCAGGATCTGTTATTGCCGCTAGCTTTTTGACAATCATTTCTACTTATCTTCAAGATTATCCAGAAACGCGAATGATTATATATAGCCTTGTTTTAGTAATCGTAATGCTATATCGCCCAAAGGGATTAATGGGAACGAAGGAAATTACAGATTTGTTTAAACGCAAAGGAGGTAATTCCAATGACTAAGAATGAACCTTTATTGCAAATGAAAAATGTAGGTATTTCTTTTGGTGGTTTAAAGGCAGTCTCCGCGATTGATGTAGAACTGAATCAAGGAGAGTTAATTGGCCTAATAGGTCCGAATGGTGCGGGGAAAACGACTACTTTCAACATGTTAACTGGTGTATATGCGCCAACGGAAGGGGAAATTCTCTTTGATGGAAAGAGTCTAAAGGGATTGCAGCCTTTTCAGGTAACAAGAAGAGGGATTAGCAGAACCTTTCAAAATATTCGTTTATTTGAAGAGCTATCCGTTTTAGATAATGTAAAGGTAGCCTATCATTCTTTGGCAAAGCACTCGATGCTAAGCAGTATTTTGCGGCTTCCTTCCCATTTCAAAGGGGAGAAAGAAATGGAAGAAAAATCAATAGAGTTTCTAAAGATTTTTCAACTCGATCGTTATATGAATGAAAAAGCGAAGAATCTTCCGTATGGCCAGCAACGCCGTCTAGAGATAGCAAGAGCTTTAGCGGCAGGTCCTAAACTGTTATTACTAGATGAACCAGCTGCAGGAATGAATCCTCAGGAAACACATGAACTGATGGAATTGATCGCATTTATTCGAAAAAAATTTCAGTTAACCATTTTGCTTATTGAGCATGATATGCCCCTTGTTATGGGGATCTGTGAGCGAATTTATGTTTTGGATCATGGACAATTGATTGCAGAGGGAACACCTGAAGTGATTAGAAATCATCCAAAGGTAATCGAAGCTTATTTAGGAGAGGAGGTTGCTGAATAATGCTTCATATAAAGGATCTTAATGTATACTATGGAAATATTCAGGCGTTAAAGGGAGTAACGCTTGATATCGAAGAAGGCGAAATAGTTACCCTTATCGGTGCGAATGGAGCGGGTAAAAGTACATTATTAAAGACATTATCCGGTTTAATTAAGCCTAAAAAGGGCTCTATTGAGTATTTAGGGAAGTCTATTGCAGGAAAACCAGCGCAATCAATCGTGAAAGCTGGAATGTCACATGTACCCGAAGGACGCCGAGTTTTTTCTAATATGACAGTGGAAGAAAATCTGGAATTAGGCGCTTTTTTAAGAAAAGATAAACAGGAAATTCAGAAGAATTTACAAAAAGTGTATGAGATTTTCCCGCGGTTATTTGAGAGAAAAAAACAGCTAGCTGGCACCCTATCTGGTGGGGAACAACAAATGCTGGCAATGGGAAGAGCCATAATGGCAAAACCGAAATTGCTTCTTTTAGATGAACCATCGATGGGATTAGCACCGATTATCGTTCGTACGATCTTTCAAGTCATTCAAGAAATTAATGAAGAAGGAACGACTGTTTTATTGGTGGAGCAAAATGCTCATATGGCATTATCGATTGCGCATAGAGGATATGTCATCGAAACAGGAAAAGTGGTTTTATCAGGATCTGCACAAGAACTACAGGAAAGTGATGAATTAAAGCAGGCTTATTTGGGTGGGCATTAATAAGAGGGATTGGAAAAGGCTGAGACAAAAGTATTCCAGAAAATGATAAATCCGAACAATTATACGAACATGCTAATGAAAGTTCCGTATAATTGTTTGGGTTTTTATTTGTTTTTAAAAGGTTATTTCCATGAAGTTCGGTGCGATTCCTCGCAACCGGAATGCTCTGTTTAACCAACTAATTATATTTCCTCTTGTAAAAAGTATGCAAAAGCAGCAGCTATATACTAGCTAAACTAGAGATTGTTCGTCTTTACAGAGTATCTATTTAGATATGTCCCAACCTTTTTTTCTTCTATTCCTTTAAGTAGGCCCTAATTGAACTAAAGCTCACTTATTTCTTCATTACTCTATTATAAATGGCATAATCAGGATGAGTGCCCTTTGTAAGAATATCCTTTAGTATCTTTGCAAGAGCCATGCTATAAACTAACCCATTATCTCCATAAGCCATTAAAAAGTAGCAATTAGGAAAATCCTCGTATTCGCCGATAAGCGGCAATCCGTCATGTGTTCCCCCATAAAAGGCACCGAGGTAATATTCTGCCTTTATATCTAATTTTGGAAAAAGCTTGTTACATTCTGCAATAAGTTTTTCTTTTCTATACATGATCTTAGAGTCTCTGTCCTCAGGATTAGTAGTATTATCATCCAGGCCGCCAATGATAATGCGATTATCTAAAGTTGTTCTCATATAAATATAAGGACGAGCTGTTTCCCATATTAATATTCTTTTATGCCATGAAGAAAAATCATCGATTGGGTTGGTAACAACAACATAAGAGCTTAATAATAAGCTATTCTTTTCTTTCTTAAATTCTAGATTTTCATATCCGGCTGCCATAATTACCTTTTTAGCAGTTATAGAATGCTGGTTTTCGGTATAAAAAATTGCTTGGTCGTTCGTTAGTTTTTTTCCATTAATACGTGTATTTTCATATACCCGAACCCCTTTTTGGTGAGCGTGTTGAATTAGTCCGTGATTAAATTTGTATGGATTAATCTCCCCATCGTTATTTATGTACAATGCTTTATGTTTATAAAAACCATATTTTTTAAAAATTTCATCAGAAGATAATAGAGATACTTGAAATTGATGTTTGTTTAAATAATAGTATTCCGCCTCTATTTTTTTTGTATCTTCTTCATAGCTAGCGTAATAAAGACTATCGCGGCGGACAAAATCAGATGGGATCTCAAGCTTGGTAGAAATAGCTTCTATATCACGAATTGCTTCCTCACAAAGCTTAGTATGCTTGATTGCTGTTTCCTCTCCGAAAGTATTTACTAGCTCAAATAACATTTTATCTCCTAAATACTGTATTAAGGCAGTGTTTGTCAAAGTACTGCCTTCACCTATATTTCTTTTATCAACAACAACCACATCTAATCCAGCTTCACTTAAATAGTGAGCGCATTGAGCTCCGGAACTTCCGCCTCCAATAATAAGTACGTCACAAGTAATGTCCTCTTCTAAAGTTGGATAAGAAGGAGATTAATAAGCAGATTACAACCTACACCCAAACGCAAACACAAACCAATCAGTTGATACAACAAAATTTACAATAATAATAAAAAGACAAGAGACTGGGACATAAGTATTCCAGCCAAAGTTAAAGCCAAACAATTACACGAAAATTTGTATGATAGTTTGGCTTTTTAATCGGCTTGTAAAAAAGCTGTTTCAGCTGTTATTACCCGCAGCCTGAATACACTTCGCTTTCCATGGGGCTCGCGCTGAGCCGCGGTCTGCCTTTGGCCTGCAGGGTCTCAGGCTGTCTCGCTAATCCCACAGGAGTCTACGTGTATTCAGGCTGCTCCATATTTCCTACTAATTCATT
Organism: Niallia sp. FSL W8-1348; assembly: GCF_038006745.1. Lineage (NCBI taxonomy): Bacteria > Bacillati > Bacillota > Bacilli > Caryophanales > Bacillaceae > Niallia > Niallia sp. FSL W8-1348. The sequence goes on from NZ_JBBOVV010000001.1 coordinate 2,609,837, forward strand.
TTTTTGAAAAAACAATATTACTTTAGGAATTAGCCTTTAAAAACGGAGTGCAATGGAGCGGAGGACACTCGACTCCTGCGGGAAATAGAGCAATCTTTAGACCCCACAGGCTTTTGCCGAGGAGGCTTAGGTTGCTCCCCGGCGAATCGTGTGTCTGTAGCGCAATGGAACGAATTAATTTTCACACTTGACTATAGTTAAAAACATAAATAATCAGTATAGGAAAGTAACCTTTATTTATGAGCTAAACTAGAGATTGTTCGTCTTTACAGATTAACTATTTAGTTTTGTCCCAGCCTCGTTTTTTTTATGAAATTTCATTGGTATAATCTTTATCTCTAATAAGAAGGAAAAAGTAACTTCTAACAAAAATTTTGTTAGAATGGTCTATATATAAGAGGAGGTAAGAAGATGAGACCTTTTACAAAAAAGGTAGTTGAAATCATTGCAGATATTCCAGAAGGGAAAGTAATGACATATGGACAAATAGCTGCTATAGCTGGAAGTCCAAGGGGTGCGAGACAAGTTGTTAGGATTCTTCATACCTTATCGGAAAAATATCAACTACCATGGCAACGGGTACTTAATAGTAAAGGATGCATTGGATTACCAGGTGAACATGGACAACTTCAAAGAAGGATGTTAGAAAAAGAGGGGATTATATTTGCGGAAAATGGATTTGTTAACTTAATAGAGTACGGTTACGAGCCACTCCATCTATTGGATGAAGAAAATAGATAGAAGCCTATTATACGTTGATAGTAATAGGCTTCTATTATCTATTAATTTAAGGTAGATTCCATTGTTTGTTTAAGAACTTCAACAGAGTGATTAAATTGTTCTGTTTCTTTTTCATTTAGTTCTAGCTCAAGTACTTCACGAATTCCTTGGCGATTAATAATTGCAGGAACACCAATATAGATGTCTTTATGACCATATTCGCCATCAAGATATGCAGATACTGGTAAGATAGAGTTTTCATTTCCGAGAATCGCTTTTGTAATTCGGACAAGTGACATTCCGATTCCATAATAAGTGGCGCCTTTACGCTCAATAATATGATAAGCGGCATCTCGAACATTAATGAAAAGTTCATCTAAGTCTTTTTGAGAGTATTTGTCATTTTTAGCTAGCTTTGTTTCAATGCTTTCTAAGCCAATCGTTGTACTGCTCCATACAGGAAGCTCCGTATCTCCATGCTCTCCAATAATAGCAGCATGTATGTTGCGTGTATCTACATCGAAATACTCACCTAGCATATAGCGGAAACGTGCAGAATCTAATGTAGTCCCAGAACCGATTACTCGCTCTTTAGGAAGCCCAGATTCTTTCCAAACTACATAAGTAAGGATATCAACTGGATTTGTTGCAATTAAATAAATACCATCGAACCCACTAGCAGTTATTTCTTTTACAATGCTTTTAAAAATAGCTGTATTTTTCGCAACTAAATCTAAACGAGTCTCACCTGGTTTCTGCGGAAGACCTGCAGTGATGACAATTAAATCAGCGTCACCACAGTCAGCGTAGTCACCAGCCCATACTTTTGTCGGTGCAGGGGCAAATGGGATACCATGATTTAAATCCATTGCTTCCCCTTCTGCTCTTTCTTTATTTACATCTATCAAAACAAGTTCTTCGGTAACACCTTGGTTAATTAATGAGTAGGCATAGCTGCATCCTACAGCACCTGTACCAATTAAAACTACTCGATTAATATTTTGCTGTTTCATCTTATTGCAACTCCTTTTTCTAATTTAATAGATTAATAGTATTTAAAGCTATTTCATTACTAAATGGAGAACAAGATTCGTTAATAATTTACTTTGTTTCTACTTTTCTCCATAGTATCTTAAAATTCATTCTTTTGTAAAATGTTATTACTGTTTATATAGTGATTATATACTTAAATTATGTGAAAAACATCACATGAATATGTCGATTTTGTGAAAGTTTCTTTAAAAGTAAAGGGAAATACAGCATACATAATCAGAATTTCATTAAAGTTATTCCCCTTAAGAATAGGGGATAAACAGAATTATCAAAAAGAATATGTGAAAAATGATTGACAAAAATTATAGACTTTCGGTAATGTATTAAGTAATTGAATAGGAAAATCCACTAGGGGAGCCTTATTGGCTGAGACAAGAATACTTGGACCCTTTGAACCTGATCTAGTTCATACTAGCGTAGGAAAGTGGAGTCGGCATAGAATAGTAGTGTTATTTTATTCATATATAAGCCACTCCATTTTTGGAGTGGCTTTTTTGCATATCAAAGTTGCTCCATGTTTTCCTTTTCATGAAAAAATCTTAATGGTTGGTCATAAGGACCAAAGAAGGAGGAAATCAAATGAGTTTTTCACAAGAATTACGTAAGCAGGCAGAACCAATCTTTCAGGCAATTATGGAACATCCATTTGTTCAAGGAATTGGAAAGGGTGATTTAAAGAAAGAACAGCTTATCCATTATGTGAAACAAGACTTTGAGTATTTAAATGCGTTTATGAAAATTTATGGTTTGGCAATTTCAAAAAGTTCGAATAGAAGAGATATCGAACTTTTTAATAATCAAATATCTTTTGTGCTACATAGCGAAATACATCCACATAATAATTTTTGTGAAGTAGCAGGTGTTAAATATGAAGATCTACAAGGGTTTCCAGTAGCTCCGTCTGCACATCACTATATTCGTCACATGCTTACAGTTGCACAGCAAGGTGATATTGCCGATATTTTAGCAGTGCTTTTACCTTGCCCATGGACATATGTGGAAATCGGTAAAAAGCTTTTAGAAGAGGTTAACCCTGATAGTGCCCATCCTTTTTATGACTGGATTCACTTTTATGGAGATGGCCCAATGACTGTCACTACACCATTTTGCCAGCGACTAGACGAAATTGCTGAAACGCTTAATGAAGCGCAGAAAGAAAAGCTAATGGAATATTTTCTATTAAGCTGTCAACTAGAATACAAGTTTTGGGATATGGCTTATAACCTAGAGGAATGGCCAGTAAAAACGCTTGAGGTGTCAGTATGAACTGGAAAATCAAAGAGGTTGTCTTATTAGTAGTAATTGCGGTAGCATGTGGTGTTCTTTATATGGGGTGGTCCACTTTATGGCTCCCGATTTCAGCATTAGTTGGTCCAGTCGGTGCTAACTTTATGTTTGGAATATGGGTTATTGCAAGCCCGATTGTTGCCTATATTTTGCAAAAACCAGGCGCAGCCTTAATTGCCGAGGTAGTTGCAGCTTCTGTTGAACTTTTAATTGGCAGTCATTTTGGCTTATCAGCGTTGTTAATTGGCGTATTCCAAGGAATTGGTGCTGAAATTGCATTCGCGATATTCCGCTATAAAAAATATCATGTATCTGTTTTAATGCTTTCCGGCGCTTTAGCTGCTTGTGGAAGTATGCTATATAGCATTCTAGCAAATGGTTTTTCCTATTATACGACGACGACACTCGTTCTTACCTTTATTATTCAAGTAATCAGTGGATTGATTTTAGGGGGATTATTAGCGAAAGCGATTGTTGAGGGGCTTGGTAAAACAGGCGTTTTAAATGGTTATGCTATTTCTAGATCGAATCGAAAGAAGGAGTCTAATGATGAGTTCATTGTTAGGATGTAACCATCTATCTGTGCGCTTCTTTGAGGATAAGGAACCTATCCTCAAAGAAGTGTCACTACATATTAATCAAGGGGAAAAAGTATTGATCCTAGGTCCAAGTGGCAGCGGGAAATCTACGCTAATATCTGTTTTAGCCGGCATCATTCCTGAACATATAGAAGCAAGTGTTTCAGGAGAAGTCATTAGGAAAAAAAGAGTCGGTGTCCTTTTCCAAAATCCTGACACACAGTTTTGCATGGAACATGTAGAGGAAGAAATTGCTTTTAGCTTGGAGAATCGAAAAGTACCTAGGGCAGAAATGGATGCTATCATTTTGGAGCTTCTCCAAACCGTTGGATTAACGATTGAGCCGCATACTCCTATAGCCAATCTTTCAGGTGGCATGAAGCAGCGACTCGCTTTAGCTTGTTTATTAGCGTTAGAGCCAGAAGTACTTTTTTTGGATGAGCCAACAGCACAGTTAGATCCTTCTGGTCGAAAAGAAGTTTTTGAGGTGATAAAAAATACTGCAACTAGAACTGGGCAAACAATGGTTATGGTCGAGCATGTGTTAGATGGCTGCATAGAATGGATGGATCGTGTCATTCTTTTGGATAAAAAAGGACAGATAATTGCTGACGGCGAACCTGAACAGATTCTTAATCAGCATAAACCAGAGATGCAAGAGGCAGGTATATGGATTCCTCAAATATACCCTCATAAATGGGAGGATATCCTTCAAAATGAAGATCATCCAAAAAAAATAGCATTACTGAAAGAATATGAAATCAGAAAAGAAACGGCAGATTCTAGAAAGCTATACGATCCAGTTCTTGAAGTAAATCATTTAGAAGCTGCTTACTTTAAAGAAACTATATTAGAAAACATAAATCTTACTGTGAATAAGGGAGAATGGATTGCTGTTATTGGTAATAATGGTACGGGGAAAAGTACCTTCTTGAAAATGCTCGCTCATCTTAAAAAGAGCAAAAAGGGAGACATCCGCTTTCATGGAAAGGAACTAAAAAAGTGGCGAGATAGAGACTTATATCAGCACTTAGGTTTCGTATTCCAAAATCCAGAGCTCCAATTTATTAATCAAACGGTCTTTGGTGAAATTGCGTTTTCTGGTATTCAATATCAATGGAAGGAAACGGACATTAACAAACGCACTACAGAGCTTTTGAAGGAATTTGGTTTAGAGCCTTATCAAAATCAACATCCCTTTACCCTTAGCTTTGGACAGAAAAGAAGATTGAGTGTAGCTACGATGCTGTTATTAGATCAAGATATTCTTTTATTAGATGAACCTACCTTTGGGCAAGATGCGAAATCATCACATGATTTATTGCAAGTGCTTGAAAAGAGAAAGAGGGAAGGAACTTCTATTATTATGGTTACACATGATATGGATATTGTTGATCAATATGCAGATAAAGTTGTTGTTTTACATCAAAAGAATCAAGCTTATGCTGACCATCCATATCTTCTTTTTTCCAATCAAGAGCTTTGTAAGAAGCTAGCTATTATACCTCCTATCCACTATCAATTAATCGCTGATTTAAAGGAGGTTGAAGACAATCAAAAGCAACGAGTCTTATCTATCACATCTTAACCCAGCGATGAAACTAATGACCCATATTTTGCTAATGGTTATTTTGATGACGATTCAAAGTGCGCTTTCTACGTTAGCTATTTGGATATATGTTTTCATCCTTGGTTTAACGCTCGGAGGATGGAAGGGGAAATTTCTTGTAAAGGTTCTGCTTCCTTATTCTATCTTCTTTGTGCTTACGTTTTGGATGCTAGCCGCATTTGGGAAAGGGGAAACGGTTGTTTGGAAATGGGCTTGGTTTCAAGTAACGGAAGAAAGTATCGGAAGTGGTTTGCTTATCTCGATGAGAATGCTTGCCTTCGTTACGATTGGCTTACTTTTTACAACTACTACTAACTTGTATGAATTAATGATGAGCCTTATCCACCAATGGAAATTATCACCGAAATGGGCATATGGAATGATGGCTGGCTTTCGCTGTATTCCAATGTTCCAATCAGACCTAGCGCAACTGAAGGAAGCCCATCGGATTAGAGGATATAAACATAGTGGCACTTGGAAGGCTTTCTTTCGCTATGCAGTTCCCTTGCTAACACAAGCAATCCGTCGTTCAGAGCAAATGGCCATAGCAATGGAAGTAAGAGGATTTACAGGAGAGAAAGATAGAACGTATTATCAAAAAACATATATCACTTTATTTGATTATTTTTATTGTAGTATGATGTTACTTATTGGAATTTTCATTGCTCTATTTGTGTAAGTACTAAATTCTCAGGTCCATACAATATTCATTACAATAGCATTTTAGTGCCTTGTAATGAATAGATTGTAAGGGCCTGTTTTTTTTGTTTTAATGATGCCAATAGAGCTACTTGATGAAGGAGTGAACTTTCTCTGTTCCCTAAATAATTCTTCTTAGCCATGCAAAAATATTTATTTTTATTGTATTGACACCGCCTGTATATACAACTATAATGAAAACGTAATCAAAACTTGTATATACAGGTTTTGGGTATGCAATAGAAATTATAATTGATTGATTAATACATGAGAGTAAGGCAAAAGGGGGAAGAATGATGGGAAAATACACAGAACAAGCAAAAGAACTTCTTGAACATGTTGGTGGAAGCGGAAACATTTCCGTAGTAACACACTGTGCAACAAGAATGCGTTTTGTTTTAAATGATCCATCCAAGGCTGATATCGACAGCATTGAAAAAATGAAGCTTGTAAAAGGAACGTTTACACAAGCAGGTCAGTTCCAAGTTATTATTGGGAATGAAGTTTCATCTTTTTACAATGAGTTTATCTCGATTGCGGGAGTAAGTGATACTTCTAAAGATGAAGCTAAAAAGGCTGCAAAACAAAACATGAATTTCCTGCAAAGAATGATTGCTCATTTAGCAGATATTTTTACACCGTTGATTCCGGCAATCGTAGTTGGAGGATTAATTCTTGGTTTCCGAAATGTTATTGGCGAAATCAAATTAATGGAAGACGGAACAAAAACATTAGTAGAAGTATCCCAGTTTTGGGCCGGAACAAATAGTTTCTTGTGGTTAATAGGGGAAGCAATCTTTCACTTCTTGCCTGTCGGAATTACATGGGCAGTAGCAAGAAAAATGGGTGCGACACCAATTCTTGGAATCGTATTAGGGATTACATTAGTATCACCGCAATTATTAAATGCCTATGCAGTAGCAGGAGCAGAAGAAGTTCCATTTTGGGATTTTGGGTTTGCTCAAGTTGACATGATTGGTTATCAAGCGCAAGTGATTCCCGCTATCTTAGCAGGTTTATTATTATCATTCCTAGAGTTACGTTTGCGTAAAATTATTCCGAATGCCATTTCGATGATTGTTGTACCATTCTTCGCATTAGTACCAACCGTATTAATTGCGCATACAGTACTAGGTCCAATCGGATGGAAGATTGGTTCTGTCATTTCTGATGTAGTCTACTCTGGATTAACTTCTTCTTTAGGATGGTTATTTGCAGCAGTATTTGGTTTTGCTTATGCACCACTTGTAATTACAGGATTACACCATATGACAAATGCAATTGATTTACAATTAATGAGTGTATTTGACGGAACAAACTTATGGCCAATGATTGCCTTATCAAATATTGCACAAGGGTCAGCGGTATTAGCAATGATTTATTTAAATCGTAAAGATGAACAAGAAAAACAAGTATCAGTTCCAGCAGCAATCTCGTGTTACTTAGGTGTTACAGAGCCAGCCATGTTTGGTATTAATTTAAAATATGGTTTCCCTTTCCTAGCAGCCATGATCGGTTCGATGGTTGCAGCAGTTATCTCAGTTGGATCAGGGGTAATGGCTCATTCTATCGGGGTAGGGGGAATACCAGGATTTTTATCTATCAAAGCGGAACATATGCTTACATTTTTAATAGCAATGGTACTGGCAATTGTTATACCATTTATCCTAACAATTGTTTTTTCTAAACTTAATATGGGGAAAGTATCATTAAAAAGAGTAAGAGGATAAAACCTCACTAATTAAGAGTCAGAACTGTTCGCTTAAAGAGGGATGGTTATGGCTCTTTTCATTTGTTTTTCATGTGGAGGTAGGTGGACGTTCTCTAAGACTCTAAGCCCATTACGGTTAATTCGTATGGAAATATGGATATTTACCCAATAATAGGGTAATTTATACATTGTTGTGTTTTGATGTTACATTCTGTTATCGGTAACACAGAGAAAGCGATTGCATTGAAACGGTTTCAATTCTACAATAAGAATGTGAGATAAACAAGGAGGGAAAATTTTATGATGAGTTATAAAAAACTATTAATGTCAGGAGTAGCATTACTTACTGCATTCTCTTTAACCGCTTGTGGCGGCAATGATACGAAAGTAAGTTCAAAAGGCGGATCTTCTGACGGAAAACAAACATTAACAGTGTCAGTAGATGGCGATGGGTATAAAAAATATATTGATAGCATTAAAGGAGATTTTGAATCTGAAAATAATGCAGAAGTAAAAGTAGTAGTGATGGCAATGACAGATCAAGCAGATGCATTAGCATTAGATGGTCCTGCTGGAACTGGTCCAGATGTATTTATCGTTCCTTATGACCGCGTTGGTTCAATGGGTAGCCAAGGTCATTTAGCTGAAGTAACAACTCAACCAGAAGGAATTACTGAAACAGAAGAAAAGCTAGTAACTTTTGACGGAAAACAATATGGTACACCATTTGTAATCGAAACATTAGTTGGTTACTATAATAAAGATTTAATTAACGAAATGCCAAAAGATTTCTCAGAAGTTGAAGCATTAACAAAAGATAGCAAATATGCATTCGCATCTGAGTCTGGCAAGAACACTGCTTTCTTAGCAAAATGGACAGACTTCTATTTTAGCTATGGTTTAATTGCTGGATATGGTGGATATGCATTTGGAAGCGAAGGAACAGATCCAACTGATATTGGTTTAAATAATGCAGGTACAATTGATTCAATTAAATATGCAAAAACTTGGTATGATCAATGGCCAAAAGGTATGCAAGACGTAACTGGTTCTGGTGACTTCATTACGGAAATGTTTACTACTGGTAAAACTGCTGTAATTATTGATGGCCCTTGGATGGCATCTACATTTAAAGATGCTGGTGTTAACTATGGAGTTGGTGCAATCCCAACATTACCAAATGGTGAAAAATTCGCTGCATTCGGTGGAGGAAAAGCTTGGGTAGCTTCTTCTTATGCAAAAGATCCGGAATTAGCTGCTAAATGGTTAGAGTATGTTGGTAATGCTGATAATTCAACAAAATTCTTTGAAGCTACAAACGAAATTCCTGCAAACACTATCGCACGTGAAGCAGTTCCTGCAGATAACGAATTAGCGCAAGCTGTTATTGCAAACTTTGAAAACGCTTCGCCAATGCCTAATATTCAACAAATGGCAGAAGTTTGGGATGGCGGACAATATCTAATGTTTGATGCAGTTTCTGGCGCAAAAACACCTGAACAATCTGCAGAAGACACAGTGAAGAATATTAAAGAATCTATTGAACAAAAATATTAATAAATAATCTAAATGAAGGGAGGTATTCTACTCCCTTCAGTCGAAATTTCTAATTATCACAGTTGATAATTAGAAATTTCTTCTTTACTTAACGCAATCGTTTGCATTGAAAATGCTTTCAAAACCGAATTGGTTTATCAAAAAAAGTTGGTCGAGTGATGATTTCTTTAGGTAAATCAATAAATTACCATGAATGCAACAATTATGCAATTTATAGAAAGGGGATAGCCCGTAATGAGTCGAAATGAAACAAATCATAAAAAGAAAGCATCCCTGTTATCCATTATTCCTGGGTTAGGTCAGTTTTATAATAAACAAGCTTTTAAAGGAATAGTCTTTTTTGCTCTCTTCTTAGTTTTTGCAATAGAGATGGCGCTAACTGGATTTCAGGCTTTAGAAGGCTTAATAACATTAGGAAGTGTACCTCGTGATGATCACTCGTTATTCCTAATGATTAAAGGAACATTGCAGTTAATCTTATCCGTTATCTTTCTCTTCTTCTATATACTTAATATCCTAGATGCACGTAAAATAGGGGCTTTAAGAGATAGAGGAGAAAAAATTAATACGAAAACGCTTGAGATTTTGAAAAATCTTTGGGAACAAGGATTCCCTTATATCTTTATATTCCCATCTTATATATTAATGGCTTTTATCATTATTTTCCCGGTACTAGTTACATTATTTATTGCCTTTACAAACTATGATTTTCAACATATACCACCATTTAAACTAATTGATTGGATTGGTTTTGAGAACTTTACAAATATTTTCTTCTTAAGTTCTTACCGTGCAACATTTATGAAAATTCTCGTTTGGACATTGATTTGGACATTTGGCGCAACTACTTTACAAATCGTTCTTGGTGTCGTTGCTGCTGTTGTGCTGCATCAGAAGCATGTGAAAGGTAAAGCATTTTTCCGAATTTTATTCTTATTACCATGGGCTGTACCAGCATTTATTTCTATCATGGGCTTCTCTAATATGTTCAATGACAGTATCGGTGCTATTAACGCACAAGTAATTCCACTGATTAATCATTTGCCGCTCATTGATATACCGGCAATTTCTTGGAAAACAGATGCTACTTGGACAAAGACAGCACTTATTATGATTCAAGGATGGCTTGGGTTCCCATATATCTTCGTAATGGTAACAGGTGTATTGCAATCTATCTCAGATGATTTATATGAGGCGGCAAACCTTGATGGAGCAACTGCTTTACAGCAATTCCGTAATATTACATTACCGATGATTTTATTCGCGACAGCGCCAGTTATGATTACACAATATACATTTAACTTTAATAACTTCTCTATCATCTATCTATTTAATGAAGGTGGTCCGGGAAGTATCGGCTGGAATGCAGGATCAACAGACATTTTAATTTCTTGGATTTATAAGCTAACAACAGGTCAGGCACCACAATATGCAGTCGCAGCAGCGGTAACATTGATAATTTCTGCAATTGTTATTGCGGTATCACTCATAACGTTTAAGAAAACAAATGCTTTTGGCAATGAGGAGATGATGTAGGATGAGCATGAGATCATCGCGACTTATAAATAGAATATTAACGTATGGTTTTCTCGGAATCCTATCAATAGTAATCATTTACCCATTATTGGTAACAGCTTCAAGTGCGTTTCAAGCAACTAATATGGCGGCATTTACGTTGAAATTAGATGCAAACTGGGGACTAGATAATTTCCGAAGACTTTTCAGCGAAACCAACTATTTAAGCTGGTATAAAAATACGATTATTATCGCTATTGCGGTAATGATTGTGCAAGTAACTTTAGTAACGCTGTCTGGATATGTATTCAGTCGTTATCGCTTTGTTGGTAGAAAATATAGCTTAATTTTCTTCCTTGTTATTCAAATGGTTCCAACAATGGCAGCATTAACAGCATATTACGTATTAGCAACGGTTCTTGGAGCAATTGATTCCTATTGGCTATTATCATTAATCTACATCGGCGGTGGAATACCAATGAACGTATGGTTAATGAAAGGATACTTTGATACGATTCCACGTGAATTTGACGAAAGTGCACGTATTGACGGAGCTGGCCACTTAAGAATCTTTGTACAAATCAATTTACCATTGGTACGTCCAATGCTTGCAGTTCAGGCATTATGGGCATTTATGACACCATTTAATGATTTCTTACTATCTAAGTTCTTATTACGCTCCAACGAATTATTAACATTAGCAGTTGGGTTGCAAACGTTAATCTCTAACCCACGAGAACAAAAAGTAGCCTTGTTCGCAGCAGGAGCAGTACTAGCAGCGTTACCAATAGTTGTTTTATTCTTCTTCTTACAAAAGAACTTCGTTTCTGGTTTAACTAGCGGTGGTTCGAAAGGATAAGTAGAAAAAACATGGCTGAAAAGCAAGACCCAGGAAAAAGTGTTCTAATATAGATAAATAAATGTTATTTGAAAGTGAAATTATGCTAGTTTGAAGAGGCGACAGTTCGCCATACTGAGTCGAACTGTCACCTCGGAAAACAGATGCAATATTCGCAAACAGAGTAAAGTTATATAAAAAACCAATTAAGCATATTTAATGAAGTAAGAGAGTGGGATTACAATGAAGAAATCGGAACCATTTTTGATGCAATATTTCAAGTCTATCATTACACCGACAAATGTATTTAAGGGTAAGAATCTATTAACATGGCCAAAAATGATCTTCCTTTTTATTTTCTTAATTGCATGTATGATGATGCCGACCTCTATTCAAATGGCAAAATTAACGACTTTCCCATTTGAGTTTCTGTTTCCACGGACAGCCGAATTAATCACAGATAACTTTGTAGAAGCTTTGTCCTCTAAGCAAGTGAAAGATGGAAAGTTAGTGGGAATAGATAGTCAATATACAGAAGAAACAGATGGGAATGTCATTGCAATTGATAACGACAATAAATATCAAATGACTGGCGAAAATCAGACATTTAGTATAAAGGGATATGCCAATGCCATTGTTTTTAAAGAAGACTATGCAATAATTGCCGAAGAAAATGGATTTGGATTTCAATTGTATTACCCAAAAAATGAGGAGAAATATCCTTTCAAAATAGAAAACAAGGAAGATGTCCTGCAATATATCGGTACTTTATGGTATGTGCAGAACAAGGCATTTCTTCTACCAATCCTGTTACTATTACTAGCTGGTGTATATATAGCAATGAATGTATTGCAATTTCTCTTTATGTCACTTGTATTGTGGTTAACAAAGAAATCGAATATTACGGATATAAGAACCTTTAAAGAGGCAGCAACGATTGTCCTTAATGCAGCAGGATTACCGACCATCTTAGCGATCATTTATGGATTTATTCAATTTGATGTTGCAACTTTAATAATGATCCAAGGGCTTGGAACGGTATTAATGATTGCATTTGCATTTTTTAGAACAGGTTTTAAAGAAAAAGGATTAAAGGCAGATTCAGATAAAGCATAGGGAGAGAAGATTATGTCAAATAAGCGTCTTTTCGAAATAAACAGCTGGAAGCTAATATCAAATAAGTTGGAAAAAAAAGAGAAGCGATTGCAGGAAAGTCTAACCTCCATTGGAAACGGATATATGGGGATGCGTGGTAACTTTGAAGAAGGCTACTCTGGAGATTTCCATCAAGGTACGTATATTGCAGGTGTATGGTTTCCAGACAAAACAAGAGTTGGCTGGTGGAAAAATGGCTATCCTCAATACTTTGGTAAAGTGATTAATGCTCTTAACTTCATCGGTGTCGATATTTATATAGATGGAACGAAAGTAGATTTATATAAAGAAAATATCACTGATTTTCACCTTGAACTAGATATGAAGGAAGGAATCTTAAAACGGAGCTTTATCCTTCAAAAAGGAGGAAAACAAATTCGCTTTGAGTTTGAACGCTTCTTAAGTATTGCATCTAAGGAAATTTGTGCAATAGACATTAAGGTAACAGCATTAACGGGAACACATAAAATTGAGTTAATCCCGTATTTAGATGGTGATGTGACAAATGAAGACTCCAACTATGAGGAGAAATTCTGGGGAGAAATTGGAAGAAAAGTAGATGTTAATTCAGGTAACCTAATAATCAAAACGGTTGATAATCCTTTTGGAACACCGAGATTTGCGGTATCTGCTTCTATGGTTAATACAATTAATCACCTAGAAGTAACTTCTTATAATGAAAGGCCAATGTATGTTGCCAATGCATATAACAATAAGCTTAATCAAGGAGAAACTATCCATCTTCAGAAGTATGTCGCTATTTCCACTTCTCGTGATTGGGAAGAGGAAAGATTAGCAACTGTTTCTGATATGTTAGCAAAACAAGCGAGAGAAAAAGGATATACTGTTTTAAAAGAAGAACATATTGCCGCATGGGCAGCTCGCTGGGAAAAGGCAGATGTTCAAATTGATGGAGACGAAGAAGCACAGCAAGGAATTCGATTCAATATTTTTCAATTATTCTCTACCTATTATGGCGAGGACGCTCGTCTAAATGTAGGACCAAAAGGTTTTACAGGGGAAAAATATGGTGGTGCAACCTACTGGGATACAGAAGCATATATTGTACCCATGTATTTAGCTGTTGCAGAACCCAAAGTAACAGAACAGCTATTGCGTTATCGCCGTCAACAGCTCCCTGGTGCAGAACATAATGCAAAACAGCAAGGGCTTAAAGGGGCATTATATCCTATGGTAACTTTCACTGGTGTTGAGTGCCATAATGAATGGGAAATTACATTTGAAGAAATTCACCGTAATGGTGCCATTGCCCATGCCATTTTTAATTATTCAACGTATACAGGTGATGAAACCTATGCATTAAATGAAGGATTAGATGTGTTAGTAGGTATCAGCCGTTTTTGGGCAGATCGTGTACACTATTCGAAAAAGAATGATCAATACATGATGCATGGTGTAACAGGACCAAATGAATATGAGAATAATGTAAATAACAATTGGTACACCAATAAAATTGCTACATGGACATTAAAATACACATTAGAATTACTGGAAAAGGCAGCTCCAAAAAGAAAAACGGATTTAAACATTGGAAAAAGCGAATTAGTAAAATGGCAGGAAATCATTGATAAAATGTATTTCCCAGTTGATGACGAATTAGGAATTTTTGTACAGCATGATACATTTTTAGATAAAGATCTACGTTCTGCGGATACACTCTTAAAAGAAGAAAGACCACTTAATCAAAATTGGTCTTGGGACAAAATTTTGCGTTCTTGTTTCATTAAACAGGCTGATGTTTTACAAGGAATGTACTTCTTAAATCATGAATTTAGCTTAGAAGAGAAAAAGCGTAACTTTGATTTTTATGAACCAATGACTGTTCATGAATCAAGTCTTTCACCTTGTGTTCATTCTATTTTAGCAGCAGAAATTGGCTTAGAAGAAAAGGCTTATGAGATGTATCAGCGAACAGCAAGACTAGATCTTGATAATTATAATAACGATACAGAAGATGGACTGCATATAACTAGTATGTCAGGAAGCTGGCTAGCTATTGTGCATGGATTTGCTGGAATGCGCTCGGCAACAGGGACCCTTTCCTTTGCTCCATTTGTGCCTAAAGGCTGGAATAGTTACTCGTTTACAATAAATTATCGCAATCGATTAATTCAAGTAACAACAACTTCTGAGAATGTAAAACTAGAGCTTTTATCTGGTAAGGCGATAGAAATTGAGTTATATGGAAAAGCTGTATTACTTGAAAAAGAGTATGTTGGTAAGAAATGATGTTTCATAAAGTTTGTTGCTAAAAACCCGCAGCCTAAATACCCTTCACTTTCCATGGGGAGAGCGGTGAACTATTCCCATAGGAGCCTACGTGTATTCAGGCTGCTCCGTATTTCTATCTAATAAGATTTTATCTATCGCAAAGATAACAATCTTTTAGAATAGCCTAAGAAATAGATAGTTAGGAAGAAAGGAGCCACTGATTGATTATCATTCTAATGCTAGGGGAAAAAGCATCAGAATTATAGAAGCAGGGCTCTTTTTTACCCCACTCTTAACGGACAGTAAGACTCCCGCCTCAAGCTTATGAGAATACGAGGAAGCTAGGTGGGAGATCAACTGTCCGTAAACGTCCGATTGGTTCAACTAAACATCAGTGGGGGAGGAAGGTAAACCCCCACTGATGGAAGTTTCACTTTATCTAGGGAGGGATTAATATGTTAAAAGGAATTATTTTTGATTTAGACGGAGTTATTACAGACACAGCAGAATATCATTATTTAGCGTGGAAGAAAACTGCTGAGGCAATTGGCGTTCCTTTTGATCGCGAGTTTAATGAAGAATTAAAAGGTGTTAGTCGAATGGACTCTTTATATAAAATATTGGACCATGGCGGAATTCGCGGGCAATTTTCCGAAGCGCAAGTCGAAGAGCTGGCGCACGATAAAAATATTTACTATCAAGAACTAATTAAAGAAATAACGCCTAACGACTTATTACCTGGGATAAAAGATTTCTTGCTGGAATGCAAGGAAGCTGGGTTAAAACTTGGTCTCGCATCTGCAAGTAAAAATGGGCCTGTAATATTAGATCGATTAGAAGTAACGACTTTATTTGATACAATCGTAGATCCTGGGAAATTGAAAAAAGGGAAGCCTGATCCTGAAATCTTTGTAAAAGCAGCAGCGCAGTTGCAACTACAAGTGAATGAATGTATTGGAGTGGAAGACGCAGAGGCAGGCATACAAGCAATAAAAGGGGCAAATATGTTTGCGATAGGTGTTGGCACCCCAGACCGAATGAAGTTAGCAGATTGGCAAGTCGGAAGTACAACAGAGATTACCCTTGAACGTTTGAGAGAGAAGTTAGGGGAATAGAAGAGGAAAGGGAATGGAGTGGAAAATTTGCTTCATTCTTTTTTTATTTCAGGACTGTCTGAGTGAGGAGGGAAAGTACGTTTATATAAGAGAGGGGAAAGAGAGAAAGATGGTGTTCATAAGCTAGAGGAAAGCCGAAGTTGGAAAGGAAAGAGAGGAAGATGGTGCTCATAAGCTGGATGAAAGCCGAAGTTGAAAAGGAAAGAGAGGAAGATGGTGTTCATAAGCTGGATGAAAGCCGAAGTTGAAAAGGAAAGAGAGGAAGATGGTGTTCATAAGCTGGATGAAAGCCGAAGTTGAAGAGAAAAGAGAGTAGAGTGGCGTTCATGCATCAAATAAACGCCCGTCATCATCCAAACAGAAGAAGCAAATAGCAATTTACTTCCATAAGGTCCCATCCAATCCCAATACACCAAAAAAAGCGAGTACCTTAAGAAATAACTCAAAGTCTCGCATTCTGAATAACTTAAATATAAACACCAAAATTAATGGGAAGTCTTAAATTGCAATATGGAAAACGCACCAGGAGCTAAGGTTAATTCTTTTTCTAGACTCCAAATGATTTCTTTATCATGATACAGATCGTAAACATTTTTATTGTCGATATCCTGTACTGGAATGGTAAAAGTTTGCTCTTCATCCGTATTGTTAATCGAGAAGATAATATGCTCTTCTTTGTACGTTTTTTGGTACATAACAATATTGCTATCTGCTTCTATAAAGGTAAATGAACCTTTATTTCCAAATGCTGGATGACTCTTACGAAGAGTAATTAATTTTTGAATATGGGCAAATAAATCAAGATCCTGTTTGTCTTTATCCCACACCATACATTTTCTACAGCCTGGATCTTGTGTGCCATTCATTCCTACCTCATCCCCATAATAGATACAAGGTGTTCCAGTAAAAGATAAAAGGAATAAATATAATAGTTTTGCTTTATCTTTTCGATCATTTGCAAGCGTCAAGATACGCGGAGTATCATGACTGTCCAATAGATTAAAAGATACTTCATTAACACTATTTGGGTACATGTGAAGCACATTGGTAATCGTATGCTTAAAGGCGGTAGAAGTAATCGAATCTTTAGCAAAGAAATTGACAGCACCAGTTGTAAATGGATAATTCATTACGGCATCAAACTGGTCCCCTTGCAGCCATGGCATGGAATCATGCCATATTTCGCCGAGAATATATACATCAGGATTTAATGCTTTTACTTCTGTTCGAAAATCTCTCCAGAAATGGTGATCGACTTCATTTGCTACATCTAATCTCCAGCCATCAATACCAAATTCTCTAACCCAATAGCGACCTACCTCAAGTAAATATTCTTTTACTTCTGGGTGACTTGTGTTTAGCTTTGGCATAAAAGGGGTAAAGGCAAAAGTATCATAGTTTGGAATTGGTGCTGTTTGTATGGGAAATTCACGAATATGGAACCAATCTTTATAAATAGATTCTTCTCCCTTCTCCATGACATCTTGCCATTGAGGGAAGAAATAGCCACTATGATTAAACACAGCATCTAGCATAATCCGAATGCCATTATCATGAAGAACATCTATCATTTTTTGAAACGTCTGTTTATCTCCAAACTGGGGATCGATTTCCATATAGTCGATTGTGTCATATTTATGATTGGAGTAAGCTTTAAATATTGGTGTAAAATAAACACCATTAACTCCTAAATCCACTAGATGGTCTACATGATCAATAACACCTTGAAAATCGCCGCCAAAGAAATTTGTAGGTGTTGGCTCTGTACTACCCCATTCTTGCGTATCGGCAGGATTAAGTGCTGGGTCCCCGTTAGCAAAACGTTCCGGGAAAATTTGATACCATATCGTATCTCTCACCCAGTCGGGAGCATGAAAAGAATCTTCTTTATGCACAAAGGGTACACAAAAATAATAGGCAGTATCGTCTGTTGGAATTGCTTCATAAAATCCTTTTTCTGTATAGATAAGTGTTTCCTCTTTAGATGAGAGCTCAAATCCATAACGTAAACGTCGGTATTCAGGCTTTATTTCGATAAACCAATAATCATAAAGTTCCGTGCTTCCACTTTTTTTCATGGGAGCTTTTTTGTATTGCCATGCTTGATTTACAAAAATGTAAGGGTCACCAAAAAGGAGGTGAACAGAGTCAATATCCGCTTTTTTTGTCTGGAGGCGGATGTGTACCGTATCGTCTTTATAAATATAAGAAAAATTATTGCCAGGTCGATGATAAATCGCTTCTTTTAACATAAAATCTCCCTTTCTACGCAATCGTTTGCATTATTAAAAGTTGAGTATCTAACGAAAAACTATTATAATATAAAAAGATAAAAGGAAAACGTTTGCACCCTTCTATTATCAACCCATTTCTGTTATTTATCAAGCATATTTATAAAAAAGTTTAGAATTATGATGATGGTGAATTTTTGTTGTAGAATAAATGAAGATATTAATTAGCATGCTTTCAATAATTTAGTAATCATATGGACAGAGAAATTTAAATTTATACTGGGGGAGTTCCATTGGCAACACTTTCAGATGTGGCAAAGAAAGCAAATGTCTCAAAAATGACAGTGTCAAGAGTGTTAAATCATCCAGAGCAAGTTACAGATGAGTTAAAGCAGCTTGTATATAAAGCAATGGAGGAATTGAGTTATGTTCCTAATTATGCGGCAAGGGCATTGGTTAATAATCGAACACAAGTGATTAAGTTGTTGATCTTAGAAGAAATGGATACCGTTGAACCGTATTATATGAATTTACTAACTGGAATGAGCCGAGAGTTGGACAAGAACCATTATTCTTTGCAGTTAGTGACAAGGACATCTCTTAATATAGGTAAATGTGATGGAATTATTGTTACAGGGATGCGGGAGTCAGACTATTCATTTATTGAGAAATTAACGATTCCAGTTGTCTTATTTGGAGAGAATTTGCATGGATATGATTTCGTTGATGTAGACAACAAAAAGGGAGCATATGTAACGACTAAACATATTTTAGACTTAGGATATAAACAGCTTATTTTTATGGGGATTGATGAGGACGAGCCCTTTGGACAGCTTCGTGAGGCTGGTTACCTAGATGCGATTTCTGAAGATGATTTAGAAGGCAAAATTATAAGAGTAAAAAATAGTTCAAGAGCAGCTGAAGCTATGGTTTCTGAATTCTTATCAAAGAACGATGGCAAATTTGGATTTGTATGTGCTTCTGATCGTATTGCGACAGGCGTAATTCGTGCGATACAGAAAACAGGAAAAAGTGTGCCAGAAGATTATGTCGTAACTGGATTTGACGGCGTCTTTTTAGATAGAATTTCCTCACCTAAAATTACAACAATCAAGCAGCCACTAATGGAAATGGGGGAGGCGTGTGCACGCATGCTCCTGAAGAAAATTAATGAAAGAAATAAAAATCAAGGAAAACATATTTTTGAGCCGAAGTTGATTATTCGAGAATCGACTATATTAGATACCTAGATGAAAATAAGAAAGACTACAAAATGAGCTGTAGTCTTTCTTATTTTCATCTATGGGGGATAAGGTATAAAGTTTTGCCTTTTCTATAAAAATGCCAATTACCAACGTGAAAAATAAGTTATCATTCCATATTGCTATGCCGCTTAAAGGCTTCCTCGAATCCAATCTCATTTAATTCTGCAAAGTTAAGACAAATGGTATCAAATACAAGATGAGCACATTGATCAAATAAGGAGCCCAAGGGTTGTATAGATTTCATCTCAGTTGCCTTACGATATTTTGTGCTTGCGGGAATACAGATTGTATGAGTTGCTGCTTGCACAAGTGGAGAGTTAAGGTCGGTAGTTAGAGCTAAAACACTGCAACCTAGTTTATTGGCTGTTTCAGCTGTCCATATAACAGATTTTGTCTTACCAGAACCAGAGATAGCGACTAAGATATCCTCATGAGAAATGGAAGGTGTAATGGTCTCTCCAACTACATAAACAGTTGCTCCCAAATGCATCAATCTCATTGCAAAGGATTTGGCCATTAGGCCGGATCTTCCTTCTCCAACCACAAAAATTCTTTGTTTTTCTCTAATTAGTGCTGCTGTATCGACTAATAGGTGTTCATCAACCTGAGCTAACACAGCTTGGATTTCTCGTTGAATAGTAGTAAGCTTACTCATTGATAAAAGCGCCTCCTTTTGCTAGTTTTCTAAACTGTTTTGCTACATTCGATGGATTATCAGCTTTCGTGATGGCCGAGCCAATAATGGCTATATCGATTCCGCTAGCTAGAAGCTGTGGCAAAGAATCTAGTGTTATTCCTCCTGCTGCGGCAATTGTGTGCTTAGCTGTTAAATAGCCCGCTGCAGTTTGATTGTTTTTCCATGCCCTTTCTCCCATCAATTCTTGTTCATCCTTGCTTATATGCAGGCAAAAAATAGCCCCCTCTATCGCAAGAAGAGATTCCTGCTGCTCCCTAGAAGTGTTTAAGAAATCAATCATTACTCTCTTTTTATATTTTCTAGCCATTTCCATACAAGTTTCAATGGTTATTAATGGAGCCGTTCCCATGACGGTAATAATATCTGCACCAGCAGTGAAACTAATCTCTGCTTCATATTTCGCATTATCGATTGTTTTCGTGTCAGCAAGGATTGTTTTATGAGGAAATGCATTTTTCATTTCTCGAACACTATCCATTCCAAACTCTTTGATGAGAGAGGTTCCAACTTCAATCCAATCAATATCAGACTCTACTGAACGTGTTAATCGTATTGCTTCAGGAATAGTTAATCGATCTAAAGCTAATTGAATGTTCATTTGTATTCACAGCCTTTTCTTTTATTACTAAACCGGTTTATTAAAAATCAAAAAAATAATAAAGCGAGGATTGTCTAAGAAGCGTTGTTCTATTCTAGAAGGAACGCTTCACCAATTCCCGAAGATCTTTAAAGCTTCTTTATCGAGGATTGTCTAACAATCAATTCACATGGATAAATAATTTTTTTTGCTTCATAATGATCCTTATTAATTTGCTTTAAAAGTATCTCCGTAGCCTTTCTTCCCATTTCAAAAGCAGGCTGTGCAATCATAGTCATTGGGGGATTGGAAAGGTGAGCAAAAGGAAAATTATCAAAAACAATCAGAGAAACATCTTCAGGAACGCGAAGTTGATTTTCCTGTAAAAAGGCTAATGTCTCTAAAAACACTAAATCATTCCCTGCTAAAATAGCCGTCGGTGGATTCTCTTTCTCAAAAAGTTGGCTTAATTCTGTCTTCACATTTGCTATTTCAGAACTAATGATATAGTCATTACATATGTCTATCGAGAATGCTTGCAACGCTTTCTTATATCCTTCAATTCTTTCTTTTCTTGTTGAAATGGTTAATGGCTGTGTCAAAATAGCAATATTTGTGTGTCCATTTTCCAAAAACAATTTGACAGCTTGAAAGCTAGATTCGACATTCGTTGAAAGGATAAAAGGAGCGTCTATTTCAGGAATCTCTCTATCCATAAATACAACTGGATAGTCTTCCTCGATCATTTTTGCGTAAACATCAATGTTTTGCCCTGTTGGAAAAATAATAAGCCCATCTACCTGCTTCGCACGTAACGTTTCTATATATGTTTTTTCCTTCGTAGGATTATTATCAGCATTACAGATAATCGCTTGATAGTCATGCTCAAAGCAATAATCTTCAATGGAACGGCAAATTTCCGTAGAAAAACGGTGTACAATATCTGCAACAATAATTCCAATCATGGATGTTTTCTTTTGTTTAAGGCTGCGAGCAATATAATTTGGATGGTAGCCTAGTTCTTCTATTGCACCCTTAATTTTTTTCCTTGTGTCTTCACCCATGTACTCATATCGTTTATTGATATATTGGGAAACGGTGCTTTTGGAAACACCAGCATATTTTGCCACATCTGCCATGGTTACTTTCGCCATTTGTTTTCCTCTCTCACACTTTAATAGATTCTTTTCTAGTATAAAACAATCTATCCTTACATGGAAAGGGAAAGAGGAAAACGCTTAAAATTAGTCGTGTAGTGGTCGATGTGTTAATTTAGATTTATTTTTAATCATAGGCTTTTCATTTTTCGTCGCAATGATAGTTAAAATAGCCGACAATAATAAGGAGATTGCCATGAAATTATAGGAAGCTCCAAAACCACCTGTTAAATCATTTAAATAACCAACAATGTAAGCTCCGGCAAAAGAACCTAATGCTCCCATACTGTTTATCAATGCCATTGCACCACCAGAGACATTTCTAGGAAGTATTTCAGGAATAATAGCAAAGAACGGACCATATGGTGCATACATTGCTCCCCCTGCGATAGAAAGGAGAATAAAGGATAACCAGAAATTACTTGTTCCAATTAAATAAGAACCATAGAAGCAAATTGCTCCAATTAAAAGAAACGGATAGACGAATAGTTTACGATTTTGATATTTATCAGAGAAGTAAGAAATCGTTAACATAAGAATACAGGCTAATAGATAAGGAATAGATGCCAGCCAGCCAGTTGTTACAATGCTTGCATTTGGCGCTGAGTTAATAATCGTTGGCAGCCACATCACAAAGCCATAGACACCTATGCTCCAAAGGGCATATTGAAGACTAAGCAGGATAACAGTCTTAGATTTAAAAGCTTCTTTATAATCTTTAACAGGCTTAAGTTCCTTTTGTTCTTCTAATAATGCTTTGTTAAGTGCTGCTTTTTCCTCTTTGTTCAGCCATTTTGCATCTTTTGGATGATCATTCACTAGTTTCCACCATAAAAATGCCCAGATAACGGCAGGTAAACCTTCTAAAATAAACATCCATCTCCAACCGAGCGATTCCAAAATATAGCCTGAAACGATACTCATCCATAAAACCGTTGCTGGATTTCCGAGTATTAAGAATGTATTCGCGCGCGAACGTTCTGCTTTTGTGAACCAATGACTTAAAAATACTAGCATGGCCGGCATAACAGCGCTTTCTACTACACCGAGGCTAAAACGTATAACGAATAAAATTTTTACGTTTGAAATAAGTCCTGTTGCTGTTGCTAATAAGCCCCAAAGAATTAAGGACCAAAAAATTAATTTTTTAGCACTTTTATTTTCTGCATAATGGGCGCCTGGAATTTGAAAGAAGAAATATCCTAGGAAAAATAGCGCTCCTAGTAGAGAAGAGGTAGCGGCAGTAATATTTAGATCCTCAGCTAAGCCACCTGCAGCACCGAAGCTATAATTTGCTCTGTCTAAATAAGCTAAGCTATAGGTAATAAAAACAATCGGGATAAGGCGAATCCATCTTTTTTTAGAAAGGGTATTCATATGTTTACACTCCTTTGAGATTGATTGTTTATATAATGAAGCAGTTCATGCTTTTCTGGATATCCGGTATTGTCACCAAGAGATTGAACAGCTAACGCTCCAATAGCATTTCCTCGTTGTACAGACTTCTCGATAGAATGGCCTTCTAATAAACCACTAAGAACACCTACTGCAAATCCGTCACCTGCTCCAACTGTATCGATCACCTTTTCGACATGGTAGCCATTTATTGTTCCCTCTTCGTTAGGTGATTTAAAATAGGCACCTTGTTTGCCAAGTTTGATGATTACTAATTCCACACCAGCATCTAAATAGTAGGAGGCAATATCACTAGGTGTTTTATAACCGGTTAGTGTTATGCCTTCCTCTAATCCAGGTAAAACGTAGTTAGCTTGTTTAGCGAAGGAGTTAATAGTATCAACCATTGCCTTTTCTGAATTCCAGAGCTTCGGTCTTAGATTTGGGTCAAAAGAGACTTTTTTAGCATGGCGTCTAAAATAGGATAAAGCATGTTGTGCAAAATCTCTAGTGTCGGAGGATAGGGCTAATGGGATGCCTGTCATATGCAAATGCTTAGCTTTTTGAAAGTATTGCTCATCAAAATCTGCAATACTTAAATGACTAGCGGCAGAACCCTTTCGAAAATATTGAACTTCTGGGTCTCCTTGCGTTACACGAGATTTTAATTGAAATCCTGTTGGGAAATGGTTATCTGTTATGATCTGGTCGACATGAACATGATTTTTTTGAAGTCTTTCGATAATAAATTTCCCAAAGGCATCAGCACCTACCTTACTTACAAAGCTTGCATCGAACCCTAATTTAGCTAAACCAATTGCTACATTTGTTTCTGCCCCCGCCAATTCCATTGTAAAATGCTGTATCTCATGTAATGGACCACAAGAATCGGCTATAAACATGGCCATTGCCTCACCGAACGTAATAACATCAATTGATTGCATGCGAATTTTCCCTCCCTTGATTGGATTGAACAATATCTATATATTTATTAATTTCCTCCATCGATTTCTCGAGGGAAAACTCCAGTGCTCTTGGAATGGATGCTGAGATACCTTGATCTATCCTTCGCCAATCAGCAGTTTGTTCAGGTGGTAAGGGCACAGTAAAAAAAAGATTATCCTGCTTAACTACATGCTTTAAATGGAAATAGAAAATATAAGGATGGAAAATTTGAAAAGCTTCATAAGCATCTTCTTGTTGGAAAGCCCAATTACCAATATCAAACGTCATCCGTATTTTTAACCCTAGGATAGAAGCGTTTTCAAAAAAAGATGCTAGTGGCTGTATTTTTCCACCTTCCACTGTTTGGTCGTTTTCTACTAATAAAGAGACGTTAGGGTATTTCTTTAGAATTTTCCCTAATGCTTGTAGATCTGATTTCTTCTTATCATAATGCCCAAGTGGAAGCTTCACCCATTGGGCAGAGAGAAAGTTGCTTTCTTCCAAAACAGTATGAAGTGCCTGTTCGTTTACAGTGCCTAAGTTATTCCATACGGGAATGGGGGCGGAGTAAACGGTATATAAGTCAGCTTTGTGAAGAATAGGTTGGATATTTTGCAGGACAGGTAGCAAATCTTCTTCCTTTATTAATTCCCTTCTAATTTCTATTCCTGTTGCCTTTGATTTTCCAACGATCGAAATAGCTTGAAGCAAATCTTTCATGGATATTTTTTTATCAAAAAAGGAATTTAAAGGGATATATATAGCAGACATTTCACTATCACCTCTCATAAAACGATTTAGTAAACCGGTTTAGTTGTATTGTAAGTTGTATGAAAGCGCTTTTCAATACTTAATTTAAATTTTTCAATAATTAGGAGAAAAGTTGGGGAAGGTTAATTTGCGAAAACTATTGGTTTATTCGCGAAAAGAGGAAAGATATTCGCGAAAACATTTAAGAAATTCGCGAAAAAGAAGAAAATATTCGCGAAAAGCACAATTTATCAGCCAAACCAAAAAAGGTCTATGTAAAAGACTCTTTTACATAGACCTTATAAAAAATTTCTTTATGCATGACTCTTCATGGAACGATTAACTTTCACTCGCTCCCAAGGCTTTGATTTCCAACGTCTAAAGGCAAATATGCCTCTAAACCATTCGTCTAGTCCTTGAGCAAGCCAAATACCGAGTAGACCTAATCCTAATGTAATCCCTAGTGCATAGCTCAATGTAACTGCGATTCCCCACATAGAAATAATACCGATTATTACAGGGAAACGGACATCTCCAGAAGACTTTAAGGAACTCATTAAGACAATGTTCATTGCTCTTCCTGGTTCTGTAAAGACAACTGCCCACAAAATAGGTAATCCAATAGCGATAATTTCGTAGTTGTTCGTGAATAGCTCTAAAATTGGCTGACCGATAAATGCCATCACCAGTGCGGCAATTAAGGAGACTATCATGGCAAGTCTAAGTGTTTTAATGCCACGTTTTAGCGCACGATCAAACTGCTTTCCACCAATATAGCGGGCAACAAGGAGTTGGGTCCCTTCAGCAATTGCTAAAGTAAATAAGTAACAGATCATCGAAATATTACTAATATAAACCCTTGCTGCTAAGGAAGCATCTCCAAGAGAAGCAACGATGGCAGTAATCATCAATTGAGAAAATTGATACGACAAATTCTCCCCAGCAGAAGGAATACCGATATATAACATATCCCGTATATCCTGTTTATTCACTTTGATAAAATCTTTTACTTTAAAAGTTAAAGCGATTCGCTTGTAAACTAGATAAAGCAAAACGAGCACGGCAAATGATCTGGCAATAACAATCGTCCAAGAAACGCCGACAACACCTGTAATAGGTAAGCCAAAAATTCCGAGAATACTAATGGCATAACCCAATACGCTGATTACATTCATCAAAACACTAACAATCATGGATTCTTTTGTAAAACCGTGGCTTCTTAATACAGCGCTAAGTGCAAGTGAGAGAGATTCTAAGAAGAGGGACGCACCACATATACGAACAAATATTAATCCGTATTCTAATACTTCACCGCGGATATCAAATAGTTGTAATAAATGTTCACCGAAGACAACAACGAGGGCTGCTATTATCATTCCAAACCAGAAGTTTAGACCAACTGCCGAACGGGCAAACCTTCTAGCTTTATGAAGCTCATTAGCTCCTAGTTTTTGTCCAATCAATATCATAGCAGCGATAGAGGTAACATTAAAGACAAGGATAAAAATTCCAAGAAGTTGATTGGCAACCCCGACTCCTGCAGCAGCGCCATCTGAATAATGGCTGAGCATTAAAGTAGCTGTTACTCCCATTCCCATGTGTAAAGCAAGTTCAATAAACAATGGCCAAGATATATTAAAAAGAGACTGATTTTGTATTTTAGTTGTTGAAACGCTCAACAGTTAAGCTCCCCTTTACATTTAAAAATAACAAACATAAGAACCATTTTATGCTTATTTAAAAGAAAGTAAAGAGAAAAACAATATATTTTTTAGGAAACTTTTCAAAAATCTTGAATATAGTAATAGTTGCGCTTTTTTCGTTATTTTTCTTGGGATTTTTTAGAGGTAATATTCATAACTTCCCATAATTAGACTTCGAAATATCGATGTTCCATTGATTGTTCATTTTGTTACTGTTTTTCTCGATAATAAAAAACATTTAAAAAACAGTTAAAATGTAATGATTAGTGTCATGACAAGTGTTATTATAGTAGATAGTTTTCATAAATATATGATCAGTGGGAAACATAAGGAAAAAATGGGAGGATAGCAATGAAAAAAGAAATATCACAAAGAAAGATTCTTGGCATAGCAGGACTAGGATGGATGTTCGATGCGATGGATGTTGGAATGCTTTCATTTATTATTACTGCTCTTCAAGTTGATTGGGGATTAACTGGAAAAGAAATGGGCTGGATTGGCAGCATGAATTCGATAGGAATGGCTGTTGGAGCGCTTGTCTTTGGAGTAATGGCAGATAGAATCGGAAGAAAACATGTGTTTATGATTACGTTATTATTATTTTCTATTGGTAGTGGGCTGTCTGCTTTTACCACTTCGTTAACTATCTTTTTAATCCTGCGTTTCTTTATTGGAATGGGACTTGGTGGAGAATTGCCAGTAGCATCCACACTTGTTTCTGAAAGTGTGCCAAAGGAAAAACGTGGGAGAGTAGTTGTATTACTTGAAAGTTTTTGGGCTTTTGGGTGGTTATTAGCAGCTGTTATTTCCTATTTTGTGATTCCAAAGTATGGCTGGCAAGCAGCACTTTTAATTAGTGTACTCCCAGCTTTTTATGCGATTTATTTGCGGTTGCATTTACCTGATTCGCCGAAATTTTTAAAAGTGGAAAAAGAGAAGAAGTTAACAATAAAGGAAAGTATGCAAGCGGTATGGTCAAAAGAAAACCGGAAGCAAACAGCGACATTGTGGATTCTATGGTTCTGTGTCGTATTTTCCTACTATGGAATGTTTTTATGGCTTCCAAGTGTAATGGTTTCGCAAGGTTTTAGTATGATTAAGAGCTTTGAATATGTATTAATCATGACATTAGCACAATTACCAGGTTATGCAGTGGCAGCCTATCTAATTGAAAAAGCCGGAAGAAAGTTTGTACTCGTTTTATTTTTAGCTGGGACAGCCGGAAGTGCATTTATGTTTGGGGTAGCGGACAGTACAGCAATGCTGCTTACAGCAGGAATCCTTTTATCCTTCTTTAATTTAGGCGCATGGGGTGCTCTTTATGCTTATACACCAGAACAGTATTCTACAAAGGTTCGTGGAACAGGTGCTGGGATGGCAGCAGCAGTTGGAAGAGTTGGAGGAATCTTAGGACCGCTATTAGTTCCTTACTTAACAGCTCAAAATGTATCAATACCTACTATTTTTACTATTTTTTGTATTGCTGTATTAATTGGTGCTGCAGTAGTTCTCTTTTTTGGAAAAGAAACAAAGAATATAGAAATCATTTAAGAGTGGTTCGCCACTCTTTTTGTTAAATATTCTGACAAAACTTCAATTATTAAAAGAATATCTATTCTTTCCTTCAAATTGATTTTATTTCACCTAAATAATAATCATTTCCCTCAAAAAAAGAAAAAAAACCTTTCATTATGCTATTTATGATAGCGTTTTATTATATTCTGAAATAAAATAGTTATTTACATTTTCAGAATATTGGTGATATTATAACTAAACAATAATTAACCGTTTAGGAGGAGCATATCATGAAAATCAAAGCAAATACATTACTAATTATTATACTCATATTATGCTCTTAGGATTAAATAATCCCTTTTTATCATAACGGGAATTGTTTAGTCCAGTTTTTGTTTATTAAAACAAGGCACTAAACAGTTTGTAAGGTTTGACGGTGCCTATCCAAATATTGGACAGGTTTTTTTGTTTTTATTGATAGGATGATTATTTTTTAAATAGAGGAGAAGACAACGATGAAGAATAAAGAATATTTCATGGAACAAATGTATAAAGCCTCAGCAGGAATGTCTAATGCCGTACTTGTAACATTAGGAATGGGATTGCTATTAGAATCGATCGGAAAAGCATTTGGCTGGGATGTATTAATCCAGATTGGTGGAGTAGCAAAGGTGTTGCTTGCACCTGCATTTGGAGCAGGGATTGCCTACCAGTTAGGTGGGAACACATTAGTGATTTTTAGTGCAATGGTCTGTAGTACGATTGGGGGAAATGCTTTACATGCAACAGATGCAGGGATGGTATTAGTTTCTGGACAGCCAATTAGTGCTGTGCTAGCTGCAATCGTCGCAACATATGTTGGTAAATGGGTTAATGGAAAAACTATTTTAGACATGGTAGCAATTCCAGCGGCAGCCATTTTTGTTGGAGGAATCGCAGGAGTAGGATTAGCAGCAGTAACAACGCCAATGCTGGAATGGATTAGCGCACAAATTACATCTTCTGTTCAAGGCTATCCACTAGTGGCACCAATGGTTATTTCACTAGTATGGAGCATTCTTTTAATGACTCCGGCATCATCAGCTGCTTTAGCAATTGCATTACAAATGGATCCTGTTTCAAGTGCAGCGGCGTTAATCGGTTGTACCGTACAATTTGTCGGATTTACAGCAATGTCTCTTCGTCAAAATGATCTAGGAGGATTTCTTGCACAATCAATTATTACACCAAAAGTGCAGTTCCCGAATTTAGTGAAAAATCCATTATTAATCATTCCGCCTTTTGTGGCAGCAATCATTTGTGCACCAATTGCTACACTAGGATTTGGATTTACTGCAACTTACGAATTAGCGGGATTAGGATTAAATTCCTTAATTGCACCGATTAGCGTTCTAGCAACACAAGGACTGCACGGATTTTTAATCTATGTTGCTGTAGGCATGGTACTTCCAATTGTGATTACGTTACCTCTTTATTATGTTATTCTTCGTGTAGGTTGGGCTAAAACGGGAGATTTGGCTATGAGGGTACAATAAAGTTAGTTATAAATCGAGTAGGGAAGGCTAGGTGCCTTCCCCCTGCTCGATTTATTTATTAGGGATGAATTTAATCTTTTCTAATTGGTACATCTTATCCTTAAAAGTATATGTAATATGAAAATCACCTACGTATCCACCTGCTGGCGAAATAGTCGCTCCTATAATAGCAGTCAATTTATTATCCAAAATTTCGATTTTACTTATATTACTAATTGATATATCTGGAAATAAGTCTTTCGAATTAATCCCTATTTTATCTATTTTTAAAACAGTTTTTTTAGTTCCTATATTAATAATTGCTTCTGTTTTTGTTAATTTTGTTTTGACATTTTTTAAAATAATCGCCATTGGATTATCCACAAGTATTTCTTTATAAGAGTTACCAAGATTGGTTTTAATTTGATGAAATACATGAACATTTTGTTTTACAATATCATTTCCATACCCTGTTGTTAAAACAAAAATTAGTTCCTTTTTTCCATCTTGATTAATGTCTTTATAGAAAGTATTTGGCCAATAAGTCTGATTTGATACATTAAACCAAAACGGGAGATACTTGTCACCACTTAATAAGTGTAACCTAAAATTTTCTAACATCCCTTCTCTTTCAGTAGCATACAAATTAATTCCTGCTTCAGGTAGACTCTCGACAAGTATTTCTTCTGTTTTATGTTGATTTGTAACAATTTTAGAAATTCTCTTTTCAACTGCATAAGTTTCTAATGGAATTAACATAAATAATATTACAAAAAGCACCGTGAATTTTGTTAGTAACCTCATATTTATTTCTCGCTTATTTTTTATAATATTATTCCAAACAATTTATCCTTTATCCATTAAGGGCTTTGATTTTGGAATAAATTCCCTCGTTTTTTCTTGTGAATTTGATCACAAAATAGTTGCATTAAGAAATATTCGATGTATAATAAAGGTGTGAACGAAATGTGAATTGCGTCACAATATATGTGATTTTTTTCACTAATTAAGTGAAGTGTTTCACATTCAATCTATTACAAAGGAGTTTTTAAACGATGAAAGTAGTTGTAATTGGATGTACACATGCTGGAACAGCAGCAGTAAAGACGTTAGCAAATTTAAATAAAAATATAGATATAACAGTTTATGAAAAAAATAATAATGTTTCCTTTTTATCTTGTGGTATTGCTTTATATGTTGGTGGCGTGGCGAAAGATGCGAGTCAATTATTCTATTCTTCACCAGAAGAGCTAAAATCCCTTGGTGCAACTATGCATATGGAGCATGAAGTATTGGATATTGATACAGTAAACAAACAAGTACGTGTGAAAGACTTAAATACAGGAGAAGAAAAGATTGATCAATATGATAAATTGGTGATGACAACAGGATCTTGGCCAATTATTCCACCAATTGATGGCATTAATTTAGATAATATTTTGCTTTCTAAAAACTATAACCAAGCAAATGAAATTATTGAGCGATCCAAAAATGTAAAGAATGTCACTGTAATTGGTGCTGGATATATTGGTGTCGAGTTAGTGGAAGCATTTGCGTTAAATGGAAAAAACGTGACGTTAATTGATAGTGAAGATCGAATCTTAAATAAGTATTTAGATAAAGAATTTACTGATGTCGTAGAGGCTGAATTTGCAGAGCGTAATATTCATTTAGCTTTACAACAGACGGTAACAAAATTTGAAGGAAATGAACAAGGAAAAGTAACGAAGGTTTATACAACGAAAGGCGAATATGAAACGGATTTAGTTATCTTATGTGTGGGATTCAGACCGAATACCCATCTGTTAAAAGGAAAAGTAGATTTACTGCCAAATGGTGCGATAAAAATTAATGAATATATGCAATCAAGCAATTCTGATATTTATGCGGCAGGTGATAGCTGTGCAGTTAATTACAACCCTACAGGAGAAAAGGTATATATTCCCCTTGCAACAAATGCTGTTCGAATGGGTACATTGGTAGGACATAACATAGCTGGGCAGCCATTAAAGTATATGGGAACACAAGGAACTTCTGGATTGCATATTTTTGGATTAAATATGGCATCTACTGGCTTAACAGAATTGACTGCTAAGTTTAATGATATTCCTTATGAAGTAGTAGAAGTAATTGATAATGATCGTCCAGAATTTATGCCGACATTCCATGAAATTCGCTTAAAAGTACTTTTCCATAAAGAGACAAGACAAATTTTAGGAGCACAATTAATTTCAAAAGCGGATGTTACGCAAATGATGAATACTTTATCTGTATGTATTCAAACAAAAATGACCATTGACGAATTAGGCTTTATCGATTTCTTCTTCCAACCACATTTTAATAAACCGTGGAATACGTTGAATCAGGCAGGATTAGCCGCTTTAGCTAAGCCGAAGGAACTTGTTGAGCAATAGAAGTTAGGTATAAGAATCATCTCTTCATAAAGGGATGATTCTTTCTTTTTTGGGGGAAAGAAACGTATACTAAAAGAAATATATGAGGAGAGAGACTATGATCGATTATATAAATCCATCAACAGAGGAAATAGCAAGACAACTTTTAGGGAAATTACTTATTCACCAAACACCAACACATACATATAG
This sequence comes from Niallia sp. FSL W8-1348, assembly GCF_038006745.1. Lineage (NCBI taxonomy): Bacteria > Bacillati > Bacillota > Bacilli > Caryophanales > Bacillaceae > Niallia > Niallia sp. FSL W8-1348. The sequence continues at coordinate 2,642,258 of NZ_JBBOVV010000001.1, forward strand.
TGGCTATATTGTTGAGACAGAGGCTTATCTTGGTGTGGAAGATATGGCTTGTCATAGCTATGCTGGAAGACGAACACCTAGATTAGAATCGATGTATAACATAGGTGGGACAGTCTATGTCTACACCATGCATACGCACCATATGTTGAATATTGTAACAAAGGAAGCAGGGAATCCACAGGCTGTGCTTATTCGAGCAATTGAACCCCTTCAAGGAACAGTTCAGATGGGAAAAAATCGAAAGGCAACAGGCATAACAGTCTGTAATGGTCCAGGTAAATTAACGAAAGCAATGGAAATTACAAAGGCTTTAGATGGCGTATTATTAAATGAAGGATCCTTATGTATTACAGAGGGAAAGGAGCCATCGATAATTGGCATATCTCCGAGAGTGGGAATTCCAAATAAGGAGGATTGGACAGCTAAGCCTCTTCGATATTATGTAAAAGGACATCCTTTTGTTTCTGGAATGAAAAAAAGAGATATCCTGCACGAGAATGAATATTGGCTTTAAGAATAAGTAGCAATCTTTAATGTGGAAACCGCTTTCTAATAATAGACTGATAAGATATGATGGAAATATCATTAAAGTGGGATTAAAAGAAAAGGGATCGAAAGGAAATGGTTAAAAAGGAGTGAGTTTAATTGTTACCTATGAGACAACAAAAGATATTACATCAGCTTATGCAGTCAAAAGCACCTTTATCCAGTGATTACTTAGCAAATAGCCTGAATGTAACGACTAGAACAATAAGAAGTGACACAAAAGCATTAACCGATGTATTAAAAAATAATGGAGCGCAAGTTGTATTAGTAAGAAAGAAGGGCTATGAACTAGTTATTGAAAATTATCATTATTTTAAACCGTTTTTAACGAAAATAATGAACGAAAATCAATTAAGTACTTCCATTCCTATAGAACCAGAGGAAAGAGTGGACTATGTTCTCAAACGCCTTTTATTAGCAGAGGGATACCTGAAAGTTGAACAATTTGTAGAGGAGCTGTTTGTGAGTGAATCCTCTATTAAAAATGATTTGAAGGAAGTAAGAAGATTATTGCAGGCATTTAACTTAGATTTGGACAAGAAGCCAAACTATGGCTTGAAAATAAAAGGAGAAGAGGCTAAGCTTCGATATTGTCTTGCCGCATATGTATTTGATCAAGAAGAAACAAAGTCTATTCTTCCTAATAAAAACATAGAAGAAATCCAAAAGATTATTGTGGAGCAAGCAAAGCGATCTGGTATTTTTCTTTCAGATATTGGAGTGAATAATTTAGCGACACATATTGCGATTGCTTGTATTCGAATTCAACATAACAATTATGTTTCTATGCCTTTAAAAGAAATGCAACCTCTAAAAGAAAAGAAAGAATTTCAAGTGGCGACACAGATTGTTCAGTTTTTAGAAAACGAGTTGCAAGTTGCTTTTCCTGAGTCAGAGATTGCCTATATAACGATTCATCTATTAGGTGCGAAAATGGTAGTTTACCAATCTGATAGCAGGGAGAATATACTCGATATGATAGAGGAGGATATTTTAGCTTTAACGAAAGCGATGCTACAGGAAGTGGAGCAACAATTAGAATTAGACATTTCTTATGATGAAGAATTAATTTATGGTTTATGTTTGCATTTAAGGCCAGCGATTAATAGATATAAATACGATTTAACAATAAAAAATCCATTGCTTGCAGAAATAAAGAAAAATTACCAAATGTCCTTCGATGCAGCGGTTATTATGGGGGATTTCTTAAGTAGATATCGGAACATGAACATTAATGAGGATGAAATAGGTTATTTGGCCTTGCATATTGGAGCAGCGCTAGAGAGGAAGAAGGCAAAGGGAAGTGTTAAAAGATGTCTAATTGTATGCGCTACCGGTGTGGCAAGCGCTCAATTACTGTATCATAAACTTCAATCTACCTTTGGGAATAGACTGGATATTGTAGGAACAGCTAATATGTTTTCCATCGATAACTATGATCTTAGCACAATAGATTTTATTGTCAGCACCATTCCTATTAAAAGGGAATTAACTATACCAGTTATTGATGTACATACGATTTTAAGAGAAGAAGACATTAGCAAATTAGAACATATTGTTGTTGATAGAGTCGAAAATACATTGCAATATTTTCATCCAAGTCTCAGTTTTTTTCAACAAGATTTTCAAACGAAAGAAGACGTACTAGCATTTTTAGCAAGTGAGATTATTCAGGCCGGAATGGCTCCGGACCATTTCTTTGAGTTAATCATGGAAAGAGAAGAGATTGCTCCAACCAGCTATGGAAATTTAGTTGCTATTCCTCATCCAATAAAACCAATCACCGAAAGCACTTTTCTATCCATTTGCACACTGGAAAAGCCAATTCAATGGGGAGATAATAAGGTGCAATTTATTTTCTTATTAAGTGTACAAAAGAAATATAAAAAAGATATTCAAAAATTATATCAGTTATTAGTTAAAATATCAGGAAATGCCTATTTAGTGAATCAACTATTAAAAGTAAAGTCATTTGCTGAATTTAAAGCATGTATCGTCAATATGGTTCAATAGTAACCTAATATAATTTGAATTTTTAGTAAAGGAATTTTTGAAAAGTTTAAAGGAATTTTTATACGTTGCTTGGAGTGGAAGGGGTGAGACTCCTGTGGGATTAGCGAGACAGCTTAGACCCTGCTGGCCAAAGGCCGAAGCGGCTCAGCGCGAGCCCCACGGAAAGCGAACCCCTGGAGCGGAAAGTAACCTCCCTATTCAAAGGGATCAATAAATATATTATATACAAACTTTTATTTCTACAATTTAGGAGTTTGTTTACAGTCTGAAGGAACTCGTGTTTATGAGTTCCTTTTTTGAGTCAGCGATTTCCGGTTTAACGTGGAAAATAAGTGCATGTAAATGAAAGCGTTTTTCAAATAGAATGAAATCAAGAAATGATGGTCATGCATGATTCCTATCATTTTCATTTAAATAAGAAACGGAGGTTAATCGATGAGTTTTAAAGATAAAGCTACAGAGACCCTTGGTAATGTTGCTTACAAAATTACAAATCAAAAATATATTATGGCCATTAAAAAAGCATTTGTTACTTTAATGCCTGTCATTATAACTGGGGCGTTTGCCGTTTTGATCGCCAATATGGTTATGGGAACAGAGAGCGGATTAGCTCATTTTAAGGCATTTGCCTTTTTAGCTGATTATCAGCCAATTATGAAAGCAATTCAATATGCTACGTTAAACTTTCTTACTATTGGAGCTGTTTTTCTCATTGGTATTGAACTCGGGCGGATAAATGGTCATCAATCGTTATTCCCTGGAATATTAGCGATGATGTCCTATATATCTGTAATTCCAACAACGCTTGAATTACTTGTCAATGAAAAAAGCCAATTGGTAGTTGATGTTTTAGCTAGACAGTTTTCTGATCCAAAAAGTTTATTTCTTGGAATGATTATCGCGATTATATCGGTAGAGATTTACTGCAAATTGTCTAAAGTAGATAAGTTGAAAATCAAGATGCCAGATAGTGTCCCATCAAATGTAGCAACTTCGTTCTCAGCACTAATTCCTTCTATTTTAACTGTAACGATTGTTGCGACTTTTGGATTTCTTTTTTACAAAATTACAGGGATTTATTTATATGAAGCAGTATATAACATTGTACAAAGACCTTTAGAAAGTGTAATGCAAGGACTGCCAGGAATTCTTATTCTCATGTTCGTTGCCCAATTTTTCTGGGTGATTGGTATTCATGGAAATCAAATGGTAAAACCGATAAGGGAGCCGTTATTACTTGCCTCCATTACCGTAAATATGACTGCCTTCCAAGAAGGAAAAGAGATACCAAATATTATTACGATGCCATTTTGGGATGTATACATGAGCATTGGTGGCTCAGGTGTAACAATTGGTTTATTAATCGCCATCTTTATCGTATCGAAACGAGAAGAAATGAGAAGTATTGCTAAATTATCCATTGGACCAGGTGTTTTTAATATTAATGAGCCAGTAATATTCGGATTGCCAGTTATGTTGAACCCAGTTATGGCAATACCATTTATTATTACACCGCTAATTACAGGGACAATTGGCTATATTGCAACACTTACTGGTTTTGCTGGTAAGGCTGTCGTGATGGTTCCTTGGACAACGCCGCCAATTATTAATGCGTATTTATCAACAGCAGGAAGTGTTGGTGCCGTTATTACACAAATCATTTGTATTGTTGTTTCGGTTCTTATTTACTTGCCATTTGTATTGATTGCAAATAAAGCCCCTACTGTTCCAGAAAACGAATAATCAAAAGAGGAATGGAACAGGTAAGCTAGGTTATGATTTATGGTCGAGCCTTAGGAAGCATGTATTTAACAGGCATTTGCAAGGCGCTTTAAAAGAGTAAGGAGGAGTAATGATGGAACAAATAAAACAAGCTATTCCAGAAGATTTTATATTAGGAGCAGCAGCATCTGCATGGCAGACAGAAGGGTGGACAGGAAAAAAAGACTCACAGGATTCCTATATGGATCTTTGGTATAAAAACAATAAAAATGTTTGGCATAATGGCTATGGACCAGGCATCGCCACAGACTTTTATAATCGATACAAAGAAGATATTAATATAATGAACGAAATTGGGTTAACGCATTTTCGGACATCCATCAATTGGTCTCGTTTTCTGCTTGATTATGAAAATGCAGTGGTAGATGAGGAATATGCAGCTTACATCGACAATGTCATTGATGAGCTAATAGAAAAAGGCGTAGAACCGATGATTTGTTTAGAGCATTATGAATTGCCAGCTATTCTTTTCGAAAAATATGATGGATGGAATGACAGACATATTGTTGATCTATTCGTTAAATATGCAGAAAAAGTATTGGAGCGATATGGAAATAAAGTAAAGCACTGGTTTACTTTCAATGAGCCTATTGTTGTACAAACTCGTGTTTATTTAGATGCCATTCGTTATCCATTTGAGCAAAATACAAGAAAATGGATGCAATGGAATTACCATAAGGCCCTCGCTACTGCTAAAGTAGTGGAATTATTTAAACAAAAACAGCTACGTGATCATGGCGCAAAAATCGGCGTGATTTTGAATCCAGAAGTTACGTATGCAAGGTCTTCTGCTACTCATGATCAAGATGCGGCCCGCATCTATGACCTATTTTTTAATCGTGTGTTTCTAGATCCATCAATTAAAGGAACATACCCGGAAGAGTTAATAACACTATTGAAAAAACACGATATTCTATTTGAACATACAGAGGAAGATTTGGCTGCCATAAAAAACAATACGGTTGACTATGTAGGCATTAATTTATATTATCCACATCGGGTCAAAGCAAGAACAACGGCATGGAACGAAAATACTCCTTTTCATCCATCCTATTATTACGAAATGTTTGATATGCCGGGGAAAAAAATGAACCCATTCCGGGGCTGGGAAATTTATCCGCAAATTATGTTTGATATGGCTATCCGTTTGAAGGAAGATTACGGCAATATAGAATGGTTTGTTGCAGAAAATGGAATGGGTGTGGAAAATGAATTTAAATACAAGAATGACCGTGGAGTAATCCAAGATGATTATCGGATAGAATTTATTAGTGAACATCTTAAATGGTTATTAAAAGCAATCGAACAAGGAGCAAACTGTAAAGGTTATATGCTTTGGGCTTTCACGGATAATGTGTCCCCCATGAATGCCTTCAAAAACAGATATGGGCTTGTAGAGATTAACTTAGAGGAAAACCGCAATCGAGAAATGAAAAAGTCAGCTTATTGGTATAAGCAAATCATTGAAACGAGAGAAATAACAGTTAAAAATGATGATTTTATTAAATAACAGGGGGAATCAATCATGAAAAGAATTATATTAGCTTGTGCAGCGGGGATGTCTACTTCGATTGTGGTATCAAAAATGAAGACAGCTATTAAGGCAAGAGGAGAAGAAATAGATGTTTATGCTATTCCAGAAGGGGCAATTGCCGATGAATTAGCAACTTCAAGTGAGGGTGTAATGGCGATCCTTTTAGGACCACAAGTACGCTTTATGAAACAAGCTGCTGAAAATGCGGCGAAACCATACGGGATTCCAGTTGATGTTATTGATACAAAGCTATACGGTACAGCAAATGGAGAGAAAATATTAGACCACGCGTTATCATTAGCAAAAAATTAATGGGTCAGTAGAGGTGGCGGAATGAATACTTTAGAAGAAATGCAAACAGCAGCTTTTCAAATTATTACGTATGCAGGAGAAGCGCGCAGTAATTATGTAGAAGCAATCCGTATAGCAAGAGCGGGAGAAATAGAAGAAGCTCGTCAAAAGATAACAGAAGGTGAAACTAGCTATAATCAAATCCATAAAGTCCATGCCTCTCTTATACAAAGAGAAGCATCTGGAGAGCAATTGCCTTTTTCCCTGATTCTTATGCATGCAGAAGATCAAATGCTAACAACCGAAACATTAAAGATTATGGCAAGTGAAATGGTTGAAATGTGTGGAATGATTTTAAATAAGACATCATAAAGGAAAGTAAGAGACTGGGACAAAACAAAATATAAATAGATAAAGACGAACAATTTCTCATTTAGTAGCGAAGCCAATTCGTTCCATCCTTTTTTTAAAAGAAATATAATGAGTAGGAAATACAAAGCAGCCTGAATACACGTAGACTCCTATGGGAGGCTTGGCGCTCGGCCCATGGAAAGCGAAGTGTATGCAGGCTGCGGGTGATCACCACAAACCTTCTTTCTTAAAATGAATAAACCCCAAACAATTATACAAACTTTTCTTAGCATGTACGTATAATCGTTCGGGGTTATTTGGTTGAAAAGGCTTATGTCCCAGCTCCTTATTTTTTGGAACTATTTCATGAAATTTTCCCTTCCTTTATTTTTTCATTTCTAACTAATGGTTTTTCATACACTAGTTTAATGAAATAGCCATATAAAGCCGCTAAGATTTGTTGAAATAGCATCCCGATCACAACGGGAACAGCTACTGCTGGAGGAAAGAAGCCTACAGCAAGTACGGCTCCAGCACTAATGTTTCTCATACCCCCCGAATAAATCATCGCAATGATTTCCTCCTTGCTACGCTTCGTTATTACCCCTAATATCCATGCAAAAAAGTAACCAGATAATGCAATGATAAAAACAGTAAGAGATACTTGAAGAAATTTTTTATCAATATTTCGTAAGTAAGGAGCAACAACGGAACTGTTAATACTAACAACAAGCGCTAATCCAATTTTGGAAAAAGGCGAAAGTGTCTGGTTCCATGCTTTGGCTTTTTCCAATGCAAACTGATTCACAAGCATACCAGCAATCGAAGGTAGAACAATCATTCCAAGGAGACCTTTCATCATCCCCCACACCTCTAATTGTACAGCTTCTCCAACAAGCAAACTCATACTCAATGGAACTAGGAATGGAGAAAGCAATGTATCGAGCAATATAATCGCGAGTGTGAGCGCGATGTTTCCTTTATATAGGCTAACCCAAATAACACTCGTAATCCCAGTAGGAATAACAACGGCTAAAGTAAGACCTGTAATTGTATAAGGATCATTTTGAAAAAATAGATGCCCGATCATAAAAGCCCATAAAGGAGTGATGAGATGAAGAATAGCTAGTGTTAAGAGTAAAGAAAGTGGGTGAGTAATCGTATATTTCACTGATTTTAAGTTAGATGTCAAGCTACCTATAAAAGTCATGACAGCAAAAATCCATGGTACTAAGAAAGCGGCATGATGCAGCACGCCCGATAGTAATACACCAATTACTACACTAATAGGGGTTAAAAGCGGCATCCACTTCCCAAGAAAAGCATTCATTTTTTGTAACATGCACAGGACTCCAGTCTAAATTTATCTATTTATCATTTAATAATAAAGTGGGTTGTGGGAAAATTCTTATATGATGTGAAAAAACACAAAAGTAGTGATTAGGTGCAATTTACATTATTCGTATATTCAAAGAGGTAAGAATAAGCTAATATTAACACATGAAAGCGTTAGCAAATTTATGATCTGAAAATTTAAATAAAATAATTAGGAGGTTTTAAGTAATGATGCAAAAAGTTCAGCGTTTTGGTGGCGCATTATATGTACCGGTTCTGCTTTTTCCGTTTGCTGGTGTAGTAATTGGGTTAACAATTCTTTTTAAAAGTCCATTAATAATGGGTTCCCTAGCAGATCCCGAAAGTCTTTGGTACCAATGTTGGTTTATTATTGGTGAAGGTGCTTGGGCTGTATTAAGACAAATGCCATTGTTATTTGCAATAGGAATTCCCATTGCATTAGCCAAAAAAGCTCACGCACGAGCCTGTATGGAAGCACTTATTACGTAATGTATCACGCTCTTCGGTTCTACGATTGGCTCAAAAGATGGGTTTTAGCGGATATAGTGAATTTCGTGTGTTTCTAAAGTGGGAAGACGAAGAGGAAGAAATCAGTCAAAGTTATATCGGAACCTTAACACATGATCTAGAAGCAACATTAAAACATTTGCAGGATAAAAATTTTGATGAGATATGTGAAGTAATCGATAAATCGGACAGAATTTTTGTATATGGAACAGGTTCTGCCCAATTAAATGCGGCACATGAGCTACAACGTGCATTTATCGTCCAACATCGCTATTTAACCATTATCCATGATGAGACAAAATTTGAAGTTATTTTACCTGATCTTCGTCCAACCGATTTAATGATTATTATTTCTTTATCTGGGGATACACCAACATTAATACCGAAAATTCAAAAACTTGTTGCGAAGGGAATTCCTTTTATCTCGATTACGAATATGAAAAATAATAATTTGGCACGGATGACTCCTCATAATCTCTATGCTACTACTACTTCTGTACCAACTAACAGTGGGATTAATTATACATCATTAGCTTCTTTTTTTATCGTTGGAGAAGTACTAGCAAGTCAATATCTCGAATATAAGGAGCACAAAAGAAAAAAATAGCGAGGTGCTTACATGTTTGTAAAATTTGCGGATAAAGGAATAAATAATCAAAAGAGTGTATTTCCGATAAGGAAGGCAGCTATTCTAAATACTGCAAAATATATTTGCTACGCGATACCCGTTTTATTTCTTGCCTATATTTATCTGGCGGCTATACAGACTAACGTGCCATTTTTACAATATATAGAACAAAATCCATTTATAACAATATTATTTGTTATTGCGATGATCCAACCATTTGTTAGCTTGGCTATTGGATTGGGAATGAGATCGTTCGTTAAGCATTCACCTTTTGTTCTTTGGTCATATATTATATTGGCAGCTGCAGAATTGTTAATGGGAAATATTCTTGTATGTGTACTAATTATCTGGGGGTTAATCTCTTTTAGAAAACAAAGTTCAAATAGGAAGAACAGAGTAGATGAAATATCACGAAGTAATTCGATATATTTGTTTTTCAGTTTATCCGCATTCCTTTTCTTTTTGTCCATTATCTGTATTTGGGCGTTCCTACGAATTAGTGGAATATAAAATGCTGTGACTAGAAGGGGTGTCTTATTAAAAGACACTTTTTTGCTATGCAGTAAGATATGGTCTTCAGTGGTGCTTTTCCTCAATAAACCCTCAAGCAAAGATCCTCTCATTATGTATCTGTATTAAAGATAAATAAGAAAAAACCTTTTTAGAGATTAACTCTTTTTTTTATAATAATTATCCGATTCGCCTATTTTTACATATAGTATAGCAAGAAGCGAGTTTAGAAGTGTGGGACGTTCATTGAAAGCTTAGAAATTTCTTTATAAAAATAATCGAAAACAATGAACATTTCAGAATGGAGGGCTGCAATTGTATAAATTAGAGGTTATGAATAGTAGTAAGGTTTTTCGAAAAAATGGAAAGGAGTTTTTCGCATTAAAGGATACAAATTTGCAGATTCCGGAAGGGAAATTTATCAGCATTATTGGTCCAAGTGGATGTGGAAAATCTACCCTATTCAATATTATTGCGGGGTTAATAAAGCCATCTACAGGCAATGTCTTGTTAGACGGAAAAGATATCGTCGGAAAAAGTGGGCAGGTTGGCTATATGCTTCAAAAAGATTTGCTCCTCCCGTGGCGAAATATTCTCCATAATGTGATTTTGGGATTAGAAGTAAAGGGTGTTCCAAAAAAGGAAGCAATTCAAAGAGCACTACCTTTACTAGAGAGATATGGATTAGAAGGATTTGAAAAACATTTTCCCGACGAGCTTTCTGGTGGAATGAGGCAACGAGCTGCCTTGCTGCGAACATTGCTTTATGACCAAGATGTTATTTTGCTTGATGAGCCTTTTGGTGCTCTCGATGCACAAACGCGATTGCTTATGCAGGAATGGCTCTTACAAATATGGGGAGATTTTAAGAAAACGATTCTGTTTATTACTCATGATATAGACGAAGCCATTTTTTTGTCAGATGAAATATATATTCTCACACCTAGACCAGGCACGATTAAAGAAAAGGTATCGATTCATTTACCAAGACCTAGAAACGAACAAACACTACTAGACTCTGAATTTATTCAATTAAAAGAATATGTACTACAAGCACTAAAATCAAATGAAGAAACAGAATGAGGAGGGAGGAATGGAGAAATGGAATCAAAGGAAAATACTACAGTTCTTTATATAGAGGATGAAGAAGCAATTGCTAAGAGAAGAAAGAATTTTACTCGCATCGGACAATGGAGCTTTGGGGTTATTTTTCTTCTTGCCTGGGAGCTGCTTTCCAAATGGAAAATTATTGACTCCTATTATTGGAGCAGTCCTTCTACCATATGGAAGACAGGTTATATAGCTTGGACGGAAGGTTCTTTATGGAGTGATTTATTATACACATCAGGGGCAACTATTTTTGGTTTTGGTTTAGGAACTTTCTTTGGAGCCTTGTTGGGGCTTTCCTTCTGGTGGTCCTACTATTATTCTCGTATTTCAGAGCCTTATCTAATTGCATTTAATGCAGTACCAAAACTAGCCCTAGCACCTGTACTTGTTATTTTATTTGGCATAGGCTTTAGCTCCAAAGTAGTTCTTGCTTTTATGATGACCATTATTACGACAGCTCTTGCTGCATATAGTGGAGTGAAGGCAGTTGATAAGGACTTAGAAAAATTAATGTATTCACTTGGAGCAAAGAGATGGCATGTTTTCACAAAAGTTGTTGTCCCAACGACAATGCCTTGGATTGTGAGCAGCCTGAAAATAAACATAGCTTTAGCTTTAGCAGGTACTATTGTTGGTGAATTTATTAGCTCAAGACAGGGAATTGGTAGAATGATCCTATATGCAGGGCAAATTATGAATATTAATCTTGTCTGGGTTGGAGTAGCTGTGTTATCCATCCTATCCATTGTGATGTATTTTGCTACTGTATGGCTAGAAAGGATACTTTTGAGAGGAAGAAATATCGATTAAATATTTTCCCCCTTGAATAGAACATAAAGAGAAAAAAGGTTCCATATATATGAAATAGAATATTTATTTCCATTATCCACATTACACTTCTGGTTAATCTTCATTTTCCTACCTACTAACAAACTTTCCATTCTATTTATATGTGAAAAAGGGGGCATTACTTTGAAAAAGTGCAGGCTTTTTCTACTTGCTTGTCTTAGTATCGTCTTAGTCCTTGCTGGATGTGCTTCAAATAAGGGTACAAAGGAAACGAAGGATGGCTTACGAAAGCTTGTCATTTCTGAACCAGTTCACTTAATTGGATACCTTCCATTATATGTCGCGATCGAGGAAGGGTATTTTGAAGAAGAGGGACTGGAGGTAGAGGTTATTACGGCAACAGGGGGAGCACATGTTACGTCTGTTGTCAGTGGCGATGCATGGGGAGTCATGGGTGGACCGGATTCAGTGCAAATGGCCAATCTAGGTAGTTCTGATCCTATTCAGTCAGTAGTAAATGTTGTAAACCGCGCTAATGTTTACTTGATGGGAAATTCAGAGGTTACGATTGATAGTACAAACAAAGAAGAACTAGCAAATTATCTAAAAGGAAAAACAATTGCTGCTGGTCGTTATGGTGGAAGTCCTAATCTTTTAACTAGATGGTTGTTAATGGACTTAGGGCTAGACCCAGAAAAAGACGTTAAATTAGAAGAACCAGCTGATGCAAGTGCTGTTGTTTCCCTTGTTGAATCTGGAAATGCAGATATTGCAAATGGAGGAGAACCGCAAATCACGGAAGGAATTAAAAAAGGTGCTTGGAAAGAGCCGTTTTACAGTTTCGCAAGTTTAGGAGATTATCCTTATTCCGTTGTTAGTGTAAAGAAATCCACCATTGAGAAAGAACCAGAAGTGGTGGAAAGCTTTGTAAGAGCAGTATTAAAGGGATTAAAGAAAGTAGAGGAAGACCCAGAACTTTCGATGAAAGTGTTAAAGGCAGAGTTTCCTTCCACTTTAGAGGAAAGCTTACAAGCATCTTTAGATAGAGCCTATGCGGATGAATTATGGAGTAAAGATGGCTTTATTTCAGAAGAAGCAGTAGCAAAGCCAATGGATGTTGTGGAAAAAACAGGTGTATATACAGAAGGGTATAAATACGATGAATTAATTGACATGCAATTTGTAGAGAAACTGTCAAAGGAATAAAGGAAACAGGTGCTAAAACAGATTCCATAAGTGCAGCTAACCACTAGTGGGGAGGAGGAAAAATCCCACTGATGGAAGTATTTTTATAGAGAAAATAGTTCTTTTCGCCGTAACGAAAATAGGGTAAAATGAGGGCATAAGCATATATGGACTACTAGGGGTGCCAGTAGATGGCTGAGAGAAAAACGTTTCGTTTTTTAACCCTAAAGACCTGATCTGGATTATACCAGCGTAGGGAAGTAGTGGATTCACTCTATTTCTTTTTGACTTTATCAGTCAGGTCTGTTTAGATCTGGCTTTTTTGTATTTGTTAAAAGTCAGTGTATGAATAGCCCTCTGACATTCTTTCCTGTCTACTAGTCAGTTGAGATAAGGTTCGCTTAGTCTCTTGCTTAAATTTGTTTGAGTGGAGGAAAAATACGATGAAAAGAATTAAATTATTGGTTATAATGGCTATGTTTACGGCGATTGGGACATATGGATCAACTCTGTTATGGTTTCCAGCGGGTATTGCCAAAGCATATCCAGTCCAACATGCATTAAACGTAATAGCAGGAGTAATACTTGGGCCGATTCCAGCAGTTATCATTGCTTTTGCTACTTCCTTATTAAGAAACTTATTGGGAACGGGATCTTTATTAGCATTTCCAGGGAGTATGATTGGCGCACTTCTAGCAGGCTATCTATTTCATAAAACATCTAAACCAATCTTTGCAGCTTTAGGGGAATTTGTCGGAACAGGCATTATCGCTTCATTAGTGGCAGTACCATATGCCTCTATCCTATTAGGCACAAAAACAGGCGCACTATTTTATATGCCATCCTTCGCTGTCAGTAGTTTTGCAGGATCGATAATCGGGTTAATTTTAGTAAGTAGATTGGTAAAAATAAAGTCATTTCAACTGTTAAATCAAAATTAGGAGAATAAAGAGAGAACCGATTAGACTTAGCGTAAATTGGCTTTGGATGATTGGTTCTTTTTGTGGATAAGTAGAGTTTTTCTGTGGATGAATCGTGGATAATAGAGTGGATTAGAAGTGTTTTCGGGAAAATAATTCAAATAAGGCAGGAGATTTGGTGGGATGTGGATTTGTTGTGGAAAAATAGCTATGATGAAGGATTGAAAGCCAGTATAGGGGATTTTCTGTGGATAAAGATGGTTGTTTATTAGAAGCATGAAGGCCTTTTAGTAGGATAGCAAAAAGGTGTTCAAAAAGAGGATGCCCCCTCTAAAGGAAAAACATAAATAAAAATATCAACAACCAAATCTCCGCACAAATCAAAATCCTGCTTACTTCTTCATAATAACAATTTAATATCTCAAGTGAATATTTGTAATAACAAATATTCACTTGTTATCCCTAACTAGTAATTCCGCTCGATGACAAAATGTGCTCTATCTCCACGGAAAATAGTCTTTGAGTATTCTATGGCAGTTTCATCTTCTGCATAAGCAAATGTTTCTAGTAAAAAGCACGGAGAACCAGTAGGAATCTCAAGCTTTTTAGAAATCGTATCATCCGCTAAAATCAATTCTAAGTGCTCTACTGTTTTTCTAATCTTTATGTCGTATTTTGTTTCAAGCATCTTATATAAAGATTTTTCACAGGCTGCGCTGTCTAGTCCGGGCACCTTGTACCAGGGTAGATAGGATATCTCATACTGAAGAGGAGTATCATTTACATAACGCATACGTTCTAGGCAATTGACGGGATCACCTATATTTTGTTTAAACTGTTTTGCAAGAAAGTCTGTGGCTTCAATGACTTTAAGTTGTAATACCTTAATGGATGGATCTTTCCCTTGCATCGTAATTTGTTCGGAAAACTGTTCCACTGTACTAGTTAAAGATTGTTTTACTTTATTTTCAGCCACAAAGGTACCTTTCCCTTGTACTCTATAGACATATCCTTCAATTGTTAACTGTTGGAGTGCTGTACGGATAGTTGTCCTACTCACTCCAAATGTCTCACAAAATTCAGCCTCGGTTGGCAACTTAGTATTTGGTTGATATTCGCCACTTTTAATCATGTTGATAATAGATTCTTTTACAATTGAGTGTAATGCAGCTTCTTTGTTTATTTCTTCCACAATCGTTTCCCTCCATAATGTCCCTATGAATAGAATATCTTTTCTTTTCTTAATACGCAAACAATTAATAAAACTTGTAATAACAAATTTAAAATATATTGAAATATTTTAAATTTGTTATTACAATATAGATGTAAGGTAAAAGTATTTCTTAATCTCTCTTAGGGAAGGGTGGCCTGAAAAGAATCGTATGAAAGATGTAAGAAGGTGTGACTCTTGTTTTATGACTAAAAATCAGAATAATCTATCATTTTAAAGGGGATGAATTAGTGAATATTCTATTATGTTGTTCGGCTGGAATGTCTACAAGTTTACTAGTTTCAAAAATGGAACAAAGTGCAAAAAATCAAGGAATAGATTGCAAAATTTGGGCGATAGCAGCATCAGAAGTGAACAATGAGATAGAGAACGCTGACGTCGTTTTATTAGGTCCACAAGTACGTTTTCTTTTGCCTCAAGTGAAAAAAGCAGGCGATCAACAGGGGATCCCGGTCGCAACCATTAATCCACAGGACTACGGACTATGTAATGGTGAAAAAGTGCTGGCACAAGCCACTACATTAATTAAGGGGGAATAAGAGATGATGGGATTTATTGAAAAATTTATAATGCCTTTTGCATTAAAGTTAGGTAATCAAAGGCATCTACTTGCGATTAGGGATACACTAATTGGAATGATTGCTATTACCATTGTAGGATCATTTGCTGTCTTATTTAATAATCTAGGCCAGATTATTCCCCCATATGGAAGAATGATGGAGTCAATATTTGGTCCTAACTGGTCAACTTTGGGAGGAGATATTTGGTTTGGAACCTTTGCATTTCTTTCCGTTTTTGCGGTATTTGGAATTTCCTATAAATTAGCTAGATCATATGGTGATGAAGGTTTTGAAGCAATGCTTATTTCCGCAGCGTGTTTTTTCTTATTATTGCCCCAAACAGCAAATGTGACCTTACCTATAGATGAAGCGGCGTCTGAAACGGTTGCAGGTGGAGTCTGGGGATTAGTATCCGTTAACTATTTTAATGCAACAGCCCTTTTTACAGCCATTATCGTAGCATTGGTAGCTACAGAAATATTCCTGCGATTAGCGAAAATCAAAGCGTTAGTAATAAAAATGCCCGATGGAGTGCCTCCTGCTGTTGCTAAGTCGTTTGCAAAATTAGTGCCAGGTATGGGGACTATTTTTCTAGTAGGGCTATTTGGAGTAGTTTTTAGAATGATAACAGATGGAAAGGTTTTAAATGATTGGTTAAATACGGTTATTGTGTCTCCATTAACAAGTGCTGTTGACTCTCTTCCATTTGCAATATTAATAGTTTTATTGGTGCACTTGTTCTGGATGGTTGGTCTACATGGACCCAATGTATTAGGTGGAATTACGACACCGTTATTTGAAAAAACAGGAGCTGAAAATATTGATTTAGCTCAAGCTGGAGTTCAGGCATTGGGAGAATATCATATTCTTGCTGGATCATTTCTAGATGCTTTTGTGTATTTGGGAGGGTCAGGGGCAACCTTAGGGCTAATTATCGCGATGATTATTGCAGGAAGGAAACGATATAAACAAATGATTGGTCTTGGCGGAGCGCCAGGTATTTTCCAAATCAATGAACCTATCCTTTTTGGTTTGCCAATTGTTTTAAATCCAATTTGGTTTATTCCGTTTGTAATTGGACCTGTTATTACAACGATTATTTCTTATCTTGCAGTCTATTACGGCATCGTTCCACCGATAACCGCTAAAATTCCTTGGGTAACACCACCGATAGTCGGCGGTTACTTAGCAACAGGAGGAAGTTTTTTAGGAGCTGGCTTAGCAGCCTTAAACTTAATCATATCAACAGTTATCTATCTACCGTTTGTTTATGCTCAAGTCAAAATTGATTCGAAAAATAAAACAGAGCTTACAAAAGATTCCGATTCTGTAAGTGTCTAAAAGAAAGTAGGAAAATAAGGTGAATACGGAAGAATTATACCAGCTCTCTTTTCAGCTGATTTTACATAGTGGAAATGCGAGAAGCTTTGCGATGGAAGCAATCCAAGACGCGAAAAAAAAGGATTTTCATGCTGCCAAAAAGAAGATAACAGAGTCGGATACAGAACTATCAGAGGCTCATAAAATTCAGACAAAATTACTCCATCTTGAGGCGGGCGGGGACAAATTTACAATTCCAGTTATTCTTATTCATGCACAAGATCACTTAATGACAGCAATAACATTAAAGGAACTTGCTCTTGAAATCATTGAATTGCGTGAAGAATTTTTGCAAGGGACACCAAGAGAGGGGATGGCAGAATGAGTCAGGGCTTAAAAATAGTAACAATAGGTGGTGGCTCAAGCTACACGCCTGAACTAATTGAGGGTTTCATTAAGTATCATGAAGAACTGCCTGTAAAGGAAATATGGCTTTTTGATATTGAAGAAGGGAAAGAAAAGTTAGAAATAGTCGGAGAGTTAGCGCGTAGAATGGTAGCGAAGGCGGGAGTTCCCATCGATATTTTTCTAACATTAGATCGGAAAAAGGCACTGGTGGACGCTGACTTTGTGACAACACAATTACGTGTAGGACAGCTCGCTGCAAGAGCACTTGATGAAAAAATTCCATTGAAGCATGGCGTTATTGGCCAAGAGACAAATGGACCTGGTGGACTATTTAAAGCTTTTCGTACGATTCCCGTTATTTTGGAAATAGCAAAAGAAATGGAAGCATTGTGTCCCAATGCATGGTTAATCAATTTTACTAATCCTGCTGGGATGGTAACAGAAGCAGTACTTCGCTACAGCAACATTTCAAAAGTAGTTGGTCTATGTAATGTGCCGATTGGAATGGAACGTGGTGTTGCAGATTTATTGAGTGTTGACCCTGCAAGAGTAAGAATAGATTTCGCTGGATTGAATCATATGGTTTATGGGCTTGATGTTTATGTGGACGGCAAAAGTGTGAAGCGTGAGGTCATTGAATTAATAACAGATCCTAATAAAGCAATTACGATGCAAAATATTCATGCTATGGGATGGGAGCCTGCATTTTTAAGAGGATTAAATTTATTTCCTTGCCCTTACCACAATTATTATTATAAAACAGGCGATGTGCTTGCACAGGAACTAAAGGAAGCAGAAAAAGGGGAAACTCGAGCTGAAGTTGTGCAAAAATTAGAAGAGGGATTATTTGAATTATATAAGGACCCAGAATTGGCTATAAAACCTCCTCAGTTAGAAAAACGTGGAGGCGCTTACTATAGTGATGCTGCTGTACGTTTGATCCGCTCCATGTATATGGACAAATGTGATATTCAGGCAGTCAACACAGTGAATCATGGAGCTATAACAGGACTTCCGTATGAATCTGCAGTGGAAATAAGTTGTATCATTACGAAAGACGGACCGAAGCCAATAGCTGTTGGCGAACTTCCAGTAGCAGTACAGGGGCTAGTAGCGCAAATTAAATCGTTTGAAAGAGTGGCTATTGAAGCAGCTATTTCTGGGGATTATGAAAAAGCCTTACTTGCTATGACTATTAATCCACTTGTACCAAGTGATCGAGTTGCAAAGCTAATTCTAGATGAAATGCTAGAGGCCCATAAAGCATATGTCCCACAGTTTTTTGCGAAAAAAGAAAGTGTTCGTATATAATAAGCTTGCTATGTAGCAGTAAAACATGGCTGTAAAGCTTTAAAAGGAGACGAATCCATGACAAAAGTGATTATTAATGCAGATGATTTCGGTCTAAGTCGAGGAGTCAACTATGGAATTATCGATACCCATCTCAAGGGGATTGTTACTTCCGCAACCATGATGATGAATGCAAAGGCAACAAAGCATGCCATTTCGTTAGCAAAAGATACACCGTCTTTAAAGGTAGGTGTCCATCTTGTATTAACATGGGGAAAGCCGCTGTTAGACGATGTCCCAAGTCTTGTTGATGAAACAGGGAAATTTAAAAAACAGATAGTTGTTTATAGCAATCCATTTTCTATAATTTTAGATGACTTAGAAAGAGAATGGACGGCGCAAATTGAAAAATGCCTAGATGCAGACCTTACACCGTCCCATTTAGATAGTCATCATCATGTACATGGAATAAAGGAGTTCTATCCCGTCATAAAAAAGCTTTCTGATAAATACAGGTTACCTGTAAGAAATGCAGGTGCTCATTTTACCGATATTCAAACATTAACAGACATCTTTCTCGACGATTTCTATGATGATGGCGTTGTAGAAAGCTATTTTGAAAGATTGCGTGAACGAGTGGAGGATGGGAAAAGTATAGAAGTAATGACCCATCCTGCTTATTTAGATGAAACGTTGAAGCAGGAATCTTCTTATACTATGCAAAGAATAAAGGAAACAAAAATTTTAATGGAAGCAAAGTTTGTTAAACAGAATATATAGTAACAACAAGGAGTTTGGCACAAAACAAAATATATAATGGATAAAGACGAACAATTGCGCTATAGACAGACGCACGCGTTCTACGGGGAGGAAGCTGAGCCTCATCGTTGCACTGTGGGGTCTAAAGCTTCTCTATTTCCCGCAGGAGTCGAGTGTCCTCCGCTCCATTCCACTTCGTTTTTAGAGGTTATTTAGTTTCTTATTTTTTCAAAAAAATTAATTATTAGGAAAAATAGAGCAGACTGAATACACGTAGACTCCTATGGGAGTTGCGAGAAAGTCCAAGACCCCGCAGGAACGCAGTGACGAGGAGGCTTGGCGCTCGCCCCATGGAAAGCGAAGTGTATTCAGTCTGCGGGTGATTACCACAAACCTTCTTTGTTAAAATTAATAAAAAACCCGAGTTATTATACGAAACTTGATAAGCATCTTCATATAATAGTTTGGATTCAACCTTGGCTGGAATACTTATGTCCAGCCTCTTTTTTGTATTTTGATAAGGTGTCCCATTCCCTCATAAAATTAATCCACTTCAACAAATATAGAAATCGCCTATTGACTGAATAAAATAAATCATATATGGTTATATACATAACTATATAACCATATAACAGTAAAGTTAGAAAGGCGGTAATCCTGCATTGAACACATCATTTAATGACAGCAAGCCAATCTTTTTGCAAATAAAGGAGCTAATAGAAGATCAAATTGTTAAAGACCAGTTAAAGGAAAATGAGCAAATTCCTTCGACTACACAGCTTGTTAACTTTTATAAAATTAATCATTTAACGATTTCTAAAGGAATCAATCTGCTTGTCGAGAATGGGATTATTTATAAAAAAAGAGGTGTAGGGATGTTTGTGGCAGAGGGGGCAAAAGAAAAACTATTAACGCAGAGAAAAGAGCAATTTCTTGATCAATATTTACTTCCCATGATCCAAGAGGCAAAAAAATTAGGTATCTCCGAGGAAGACATTTCAAATATGATAAATCAATTAAAAGGAAGTGAATAAAAATGGGCTTTGATATAAAACTTAATCAAATTTCTGTGAAATTTGGAAAATATCAAGCGTTAAAAGATATTAGTTTGCATCTAGAAGAGAATAAAATATACGGACTTATTGGCAGAAATGGGTCTGGGAAGTCTACTTTATTATCTTTGCTAGCGTCTTTTACTCAGCCAACAGCTGGATCTATAAAAATTGCAAACCGAGATTCGTTCGAAAATGCTGCGATTATGTCGGAGGTAAGCTTTGTTTACGAAACAGATTATAGTGCAGAAACAGAAAAGGTGAAAGGATTAATCGAAACGGTAGAAAGATATCGCCCTAATTTCGATCGCCAATATGCATTGGATTTAGTGAAATTATTTAACTTGCCCTTAGATAATTATGTATCAAAATTATCTAAGGGAATGCAATCTGCCCTCAATGTCACTTTAGGATTAGCTAGTAGATCGAAAATTACCATTTTTGATGAGGCGTATAACGGCATGGATGCTCCAACAAGGGAAAAGTTCTATAAAGAAGTACTGGCGGATTACGAACGATTTCCTCGGACGATTATTCTTTCGACGCATTTAGTATCCGAAATGGATTATTTATTTGAAGAAGTGGTGATTCTTCAAAATGGTGAAGTAATTATAAAGGAGCCAATCGATCTTCTACTGGAAAAGGGGGCTTCTTTTTTAACGGAGTAGAATTTCCGGTAGTACTCTCCTTTATAGGAACAATTTTGCTAATTCTGATGGTGCTTTGGATGAATCGAGTAACTTTAAAAAAGGTAGCTGTCAAAATGAAGTAATATTTATCCCATCTTAACGGACAGTAAGACTCCGGCCGTAAGCTTATGAGAATTCGAGGAAGATAGGTGGGAGACCAACTGTCCGTAAAGGTTAGAATGGTTCAATTAACTCGAAGTTGGAGATGAGGGAAAACCCAATGGAGGAAAGTTTTACTTTAAAGGAAATTAGTTTATAAAGGAGAATTTTAGATGGTATTTTTCGAAAAAGTATTTAATTGGCTTCTTGTCATTGGGTTGTTATTAATGGTCGGTAGATTATTAACATTGATGTTTATGTTTTTAGACATTCCGTTTACAACATTCTTTAAGGATTATAGTCTTGCATCCATTATTTTGCTAATTATAGGATTAATTGGTTCCCAGGCGATAAAGGAAAAGAAAAAATAGTTCTTGTATTTTTTCTAAGATTCTTATTGTTGAAAGCTTTCCAAACGCGATAAAATAAAAAGAGATACAAGTTGTGAACGATTATAAATAGCGTTTTGGAGAGGAGTAGATGGATGACAAGTGAGCCGCGCAATCCGTTTAGAAGGGATATGTATGATTCCCTTGAAAGCTTTGCAGATCATGTTAGTGAACTATTAGGATGTCCCATTACATTGGAGGACCCCCATCATCGTGTATTAGTGTACAGCAGTCATGACGAAGAAACGGATATGGTAAGAATTTCTACCATCATTAGTCGCAGGGTTCCAGAGAAAGTGATTAATCGTTTATGGAAGGATGGAGTAATTCCTCAGCTTCTTCAAAGTAAAAAGCCAATTCGGATTAAAGAGAAGAAAGAAATTGGGCTAGGAAATCGCGTGGCAGTTTCGATTTGGAGAGGTGAAGAGGTAATTGGATACATTTGGGCAATTGAATTGGGTACTACTATTACAGAAGAGAAAATGGGGCTTTTAGAAAATGCGGCAACTGTAGCGCGTCATCTTTTAGCACGCTTTGCTACAAATAAAACCCCTACTTTACAGGATAACCAAGAATTCTTTTGGAGAATGTTAACAGGTTATGTGACAAAGGCAGATGTAGATGAGAAGCTAAAAGAAATCGGCATTTCTTCTTTAGGTTCCTTTACGGTGATGATTTTTCCTTTTTCTAAAATGATTACAAAGGAAATAGAAAAACATATTCTCTATTTATTGAAAGTATCACAAGACGTAAAAATTTCTTTCTCGACAATTGATGATAATGAATTAGTTATATTGGCATCTCCTCTAGGGGATAGCCGGAACTCCATTGCTTGTTTTAAAAAATTCATTAGTAATTTTCAGCAAAACCTAGAAGAAAGGTTTTCTATTAAACAGGTTAAAGGCTCATTTGGTGGAATCTACAAACAGTATGGCGATGTACCAAAAAGCTTTAGAGAAGCTAGAACTGTTCTGGAGGTTCGAGAGAGATTTCCCCAGGAAGCAGGTACGTTTTTTCATTATCAAGAATTAGGTATTTATCAGTTTCTAGATATTCTATTGGAAAAAAGAAGGCAGGATGGATCGGAGAATGTTGCTATACGGAATCTAAAAGAATATGATCAAACACATAATACGGAGTTATTGGCAACTCTTGAGATTTATTTAGATGAAGGTGAAAGTATGCAAAAAACAGCTGCACGATTGCATATTCATCCTAATACGCTTGCTTATCGTTTAAAACGGATGATCGAAATTATGGAAGTTGATTTATCAGTGCCTAGTCAAAAGTTTATGATTTATTTAGATTTAAAATTAATGTATTGGCAGAAGGAGTAGTATCCCCAACCCTTCCTCTTTTTCTATTTGTGTCTTTTCACAAATGAACAGTTTTTGTTTCATTAATTTTAACAAAGATAATTTTCAGAATTCGTCCTATTATAATAATAAGATATCTAACAGTTAATGTTAGAATTTATAACAAGGGGGAATTCTCATGATTATTGGTATCCCAAAGGAAATTAAAAACAATGAAAATAGGGTCGCAATTACTCCTTCCGGTGTTTCTTATTTAAAAAGTGGCGGCCACGAAGTGTTAGTGGAACAAAACGCAGGAGTCGGCAGTGGTTTTACAGATGAAGAATATGTGGTAGCAGGTGCGAAGATTATCGAATCCGCAGCTCAAGTATGGAATACAGCAGAAATGATTATAAAAGTAAAAGAACCACTAGCTTCTGAATACCAATACTTCCGCAAAGGACTCATCCTATTTACGTATTTACATTTAGCGGCAGAGCAAGAACTAGCAAAGGCTTTGACAGAAAACGGTGTAATTGGAATAGCCTATGAAACGATTGAAGTAAATGGGAAATTACCATTATTGACACCAATGAGTGAGGTTGCTGGAAGAATGGCTGTCCAAATTGGTGCACAATTTTTAGAAAAACCGCATGGTGGCAAAGGAATCTTATTAGCTGGTGTTCCTGGCGTGAAGAAAGGCAATGTAACGATTATTGGCGGTGGCATTGTTGGTGCCAATGCAGCGAAAATCGCAATTGGGTTAGGGGCAAATGTAACGTTATTAGATTTAAATCCTGAAAGATTAAGAGAATTAGACAATCAATTTGGTGCAAGCCTAAGCACTGTTATTTCTAACCCGGCGAATATTGAAGAAGCGGTTATAAATGCAGACTTAGTAATTGGGGCTGTGCTAATTCCAGGTGCAAAAGCTCCTAAATTAGTAACAGAAGACATGGTAAAGAAAATGGCTCCAGGTTCTGTTATCGTCGATGTGGCGATTGATCAAGGAGGAATTTTTGAAACAGTTGATCATATTACGACCCATGATAATCCTACCTACGTTAAGCATGGAGTTGTACATTATGCTGTAGCGAATATGCCTGGTGCTGTGCCGCGAACGTCTACTATTGCATTAACAAATGTAACAATGCCATATGCACTGCAGATTGCAAATCAAGGAGCAGTGGCTGCTATTGAAAGTAATTACGCCATTAAACAAGGAGTCAATACTTTCGCAGGAAAAATCACATATGCTCCCGTGGCAAAAGATCTAGGCTACGACTACAAGCCAGTCCAAGAACTTATCAATAATTTATCAACAACCACAGTTTGAACATAAATATTCTATAAGCATATCCACAACCGTTCCTCTTGAATAAATCAAGGAAGAACGGTTTTTTGTATTTTTAAATATAATTGAAACTTTTCCCAGGGAAAAACGTATTAGTAAAAGAAAAGGGAATTAATACATCTTGTGGGTGAGCGGTACTACTTTAAAGCAATCATATGAAGGGAGAATAAAATGAGCTTAAATGCATTAGAAGTTACAAATCTCACTAAGAGAATCAAAGGAAGAAATATTGTTGATAATGTTAGTTTTTCTGTGGAAAAAGGCGAGATATTCGGGTTGTTAGGACCTAACGGAGCGGGGAAAACAACCATTATCCGCATGATTGTTAATCTAATAAATAGAACAAACGGAAAAGTTGTGATAGATATGTGGATAACGATTTTTCAAAAGCGATGAGCAGCTTAGGGGCTATTGTAGAAAATCCTGAGTTTTATAAATATATGAGTGGATATAAGAATCTAAAGCATTATGCTCGTATGGCAAAGGAACCTATTACAGAAGAACGCTTTAATGAAGTTATTAAACTAGTAGGATTGGAAAATGCTATCCATCAAAAAGTAAAAACGTATTCACTTGGTATGAGACAGCGTCTTGGGGTTGCTCAGGCGTTATTACATAATCCCACTCTTCTGATTTTAGATGAACCAACAAATGGCTTAGATCCTCAAGGAATTCGTGAATTTAGAGATTATTTACATTTGTTAGCTAGCCAAGGGATTTCTGTTTTAGTTTCCTCCCATCTTTTATCAGAGATGCAATTAATGTGCCATCGGTTTGCAATTATTGAAAAAGGAAAATTAATTCATATTTCGAAAATGGACGAGACGGTTTCTGAAGAAGAAGAAGTAAGTGTAAGAGAAGTGACGTTTGAATTAGAGTCACCAGAAAAAGCTGTGGATATCCTTCGTAATAGTGACATTAAGGTAGAGGAAATATCGATAAAAGAGAGAGAATTGGTGGTAAAGCTAGCTAAAGAAACCATTCCTCTTGTCAATAAACTTTTTGTTGAAAATGATGTTGCTGTATATGGCATTTATGTTGTAAAAGCTACATTAGAAGATCGTTTCTTAGAAATAACCAATCAGAAGAGAGAGGAGGAAACAAAATGATTGGGTTAGTACAAAATGAACTAATAAAGATTTGGGAAAAGAAAAACAGCTGGATTTTCCCTATTATACTAATACTTGCCCTTATTGGCGGAAGTATTCTAGAGATGAAAATGACTCCGCAATATAAAGGGGATGACTGGCGTGCGTCTGTCCAGTCAGAAATAACAAAATTGGAAAAGAAGCTGCCTACAGCGAAGACAGAAGAAGAATTAATGAACAGTGAAGAAGATTTTGATTGGGAAGATACAAAAGAATCGATTGAAATGAACATTCAAGATTATAAAACTAATTTAGAAAATGATGTTAGTCCTTATACCACTTCTTGGTCAAACATGAATGGAATGGTTATCGGGATGAAATCATTAATTACTTTATTTGCAGTAATCGTTTGTGCTGGAAGTGTTTCTTCTGAATTCTCTGATGGAACAATCAAGCAATTGCTAATTAGACCACATAAGCGATGGGCGATTCTTCTATCGAAATATATTGCTGTTTTAATTTATACTGCCATATTAATTATCTTATTAGTTGGTTTTGGTTATTTAATAAGCATAGCGTTTTTTGGTGTAGGAAGTATGGGAGATAAAGTACTTATTAATGGAGTTAGTGGTCAAATTATTGAAGTTGGCGCAGCTTTATTCTTTAAAATGCTTCTTTATTACTTGCCTGGATTATTGCTTGTTGTAAGCTTAGCCTTTATGCTGTCGACATTGTTTAAAAACCAAGCGATAGCCGTTGGAGTTGGGGTATTTGTATTATTCGTTTCCTCTACAATTGGCCAGGTTATTCAGATGCTAGCTACAGATTATGCTTGGCTAAAATTATTGGTATTTCCTCATTTGGATCAAACGATATTCTTAATGCAGGATAAAATAATGAATACAGTAACGATGCCGATGTCCTTAGGTATCTTGTTTGTCTATTATGCTCTATTTATGACGATCACCTTTTGGTTCTTCCAGAAGAAGGATGTAAGTATTTAATAAATAAAATAATGACCATCTATCAGTTCCTGTTTTATATGGGAAACCTGGCAGATGGTCTATTTTTGTTAGAGTATTAAAAAAATTTAGATATCACTTGCGGTAATTGCTAGATTCTTATAGAATGATGTTAGAATTATTGACAATGAAGATAAAAAAATATTACCTAAGAAGGGCTTGTTGAGGTGCATGGGGACATTTTAATGCGAATGTACGATGAAATAATTTCAAATAAAAGTGGGTAATGCCATAATCACTTATTGACTGGGCATTACCATATATAAAGAACATGAATTGTAAAGGGTATACAGTATTGTTTAGTTATTTTGAACAATTCGAAGAAGTTCATGGGCATGTTCACCGGCAACTTCTGCAAGGTGCTCCCAAATCTCGTCTCTCAAAAGATCCAGTTCCACGATCTTTTTAGCTAAATCGACTGCTTCTTTGGTTATCATGTAAGAAGGCTCCTCTCCATTTACATAAATAATACGTAATACCTATTCCTTGATGAGAACTACAAGGAATGGTTTATACATTTAGCATTTTAACGGAAAATAAATAAAAAATCATTAAAACTGTAAGGAAATCTTACCTATTTTTTGATTTTTATGTTAGAAAATATAACAAAAGACGTTCTGTTTTATCTGAAAAGTATTATAATTAAAACAAATGAGAATACTATTTAACTTCATGAGGTGAGATGTAATGGATCATGAGCCATCCTATAAGAAAAGAAAGGTAATAACCATTGGTGTTGTAAGTGAACTAACTGGTTTAACGGAAAGACAAATTCGATATTATGAACAACGAAAACTAATCTTTCCGGAAAGACCAGAAAGAGGAAATCGCAAATATTCATTTTCTGATGTAGAAAGACTCATTGAGATTGCTAATAAACGAGAAGAAGGCGTTCGTACACATGAAATCAGACAAGAGATTATGAAGAAGAATAAGGAAGAAGAAGAACGCAAAATAAAAAAACAAATGCTCCGAGGCCAAATCAACGCGAGATTTGGAATTCAAAACGATTAATAAAACAATTATATGTCTTTTCGTTAAGTCCATTGAATGCATAATGGACTTTTTATTTTGGAAATAATTTTTTTCTTTTTCCAATATCCCTCATAAAAAATTCCGTCTATTTTATTTTTTGCTCAAATATTGATAAACTACCCATATTTCATATAAACTGTAATTTATTGATTAGAATAAAATCGAGAACGAAGGTCTATATTAGACTCAGTTAAATTTAATGAAATTGCTTTGCGCCAATTATATAGAAATTTAAACAAAAAAGAATATCTACTAAAAGGTGCATATGCTTTTCTACAATGGAGAGATGATATGTGACATATATATCGGTGGAAAAAACATATGACATAATGGAGATTTGTATATTAGCGGGTAGTATCATGCTGCAGAACGGGGCTGAAACGCACCGCGTAGAGGATACGATGACAAGGATTGCCACTGCTTATGGTGTAACCGATTCTGATTGCTTTGTAACGCCAACTGGCATCATTTTATCATTAGAAGGATTAGAGCCAACAAAGACAAAATTAAACCGTATAATTGAGCGAACAACTAACTTAGAAAAGGTAGTTCGTGTAAATGATATATCTAGGAGAATAAGTACGGGGACAGTAGGGATGAACGAAGCGTATTATTTATTAAAAGATGTGGAAACAGAGAAACGCAACTATTCTGATACTTTTCAAGTAATAGCGGCGGCTATTGCTAGTGGTTGTTTTCTTATCATGTTTAATGGTGTTTGGAGAGATTTTATTCCTGCTTTTTTTGCTGGAGGATTAGGATTTTTATGCTCTTTATATTTTCATAAAGTTCTCCAAATAAAGTTTTTTGCTGAATTATCTGCAGCCTTTGTTATCGGATTAATTGCCTTTTTGTCTGTTTCTATTGGTTTTGGCTCTGAAGTGGATAAGATTATTATCGGTTCCGTTATGCCGCTCGTTCCTGGTCTGTTAATTACGAATGCTGTGCGAGATTTAATGGCAGGACACTTAGTATCTGGTATCTCAAAAGGGGCAGAGGCATTTTTAACAGCAACGGCAATTGGCTCTGGAATCGCTGTTGCATTTTTGGTTTTTTAAGAAAGGGATAGAAGCGATGAATGAATTTTTAGCACAGGCAATAACTAGTTTTGTTGCGACATTTGGCTTCGGAATTATTTTTCATATTCCGCGGAAGCTTTTAATCCAATGTGGATTTGTAGGAATGGTTGGTTGGATGGCTTATTGGACAATTGTTCATTTTCATCATAATGAAGTAATTGCCGCCTTGTCTGGATCTTTTCTTGTCGCCGTAATAAGTCAAGTATTCGCCCGAATATATAAATCACCAGTTATTATATTTAGTGTCGCTGGTATTATTCCATTAGTTCCAGGGGGAGCTGCTTATAATGCGATGCGTAATTTTGTGGAGAATAATTATTATGTAGCGGTAAGCTTAGCAGCAAAAGTCTGCTTAATTTCAGGTTCTATTGCGATGGGGTTAATGTTTTCTGAAGTAATTAATCAATTGATTTTCCGGGCTCATGCTCGGAAAAAGGTGCTTGATAAAGAGTGAATAACCTTTATCAAGCGCCTTTTTTCATATTATAGAAACAAGGTGTTTTGCTTTTGGAACACGTTCCATTATGTGTGAAAAAATCCTAAACCCCTCCATTCTATTTACTTGATCACTATTAGACGGTAACGTTATATACGAAGAAATACTTGCTGGCCTTTTGAATTATTAATTTTGTAAGGGGTTGCAAAAATAAAAGAAAGAAGGCGATCGGATATGGAAAAAGGAATTAAAATTGTTACCATTGGCGGTGGGTCAAGCTACACACCAGAATTAGTAGAGGGGTTTATTAAGAGATATGATTCATTACCTGTGCGCGAGCTTTGGCTAGTAGATATTCCAGAAGGTGAAGAAAAGCTTAATATTGTTGGGAATTTAGCAAAACGCATGGTAAAAAAAGCAGGTCTACCTATTGAAGTTCATTTAACACTAGATCGAAGGGAAGCGCTTAAGGATGCAGATTTTGTTACAACGCAATTTCGTGTTGGATTACTAGCTGCTCGAGCAAAGGATGAAAGAATTCCCCTAAAATATAATGTGATTGGACAAGAAACAAACGGTCCAGGTGGATTGTTTAAAGGGTTAAGAACCATCCCTATCATTTTGGATATTGTAAAGGATTTGGAAGAGCTTTGTCCAAACGCTTGGCTAATTAACTTTACCAATCCTGCAGGAATGGTAACAGAAGCTGTTCTTCGTCATAGTAACTGGAAAAGGATTGTTGGGCTGTGTAATGTGCCAATTTCTATCCAAATGGGTATCGCCAAGCTATTGGAGGTAGAAGCAAGCCGTGTACATGTAGATTTTGCCGGCTTGAATCATATGGTATTCGGTTTAAATGTATACTTAGACGGCAAAAATATCACACCAGACTTTTTGGAGAAAATGACGAAGCATAAAAGCGATACAATGAAAAATATTGCTGCTATCGACTGGGAACCAGATTTTATCAAAGCATTAGGAGCTATTCCTTGTGGATACCATCGCTATTATTACAAACAAGCAGAAATGCTGCAAAATGAGCTAGAAGAAGCAGCTGAACAAGGTACACGCGCTGAAGTCGTTCAACAATTAGAAAAAGAGCTATTTGAACTATATAAAGATGAGCATTTAGATATCAAGCCACCACAGTTAGAAAAACGAGGTGGAGCATATTATAGTGATGCAGCTTGTAGCTTGATTGACTCGATGTATAATGACAGAAGAGATATCCAGCCTGTCAATACAATAAATAATGGAGCTATTGCTAGTATCCCAGATGAATCTGCTGTAGAAATTAGCAGTATTATTACTAAAGAGGGTCCTAAGCCAATTGCGATTGGCGATTTACCTGTCGCTGTTCGCGGGCTTGTACAACAAATTAAGTCCTTTGAAAGAGTGGCAGCTGAAGCAGCAGTTACAGGGAATTATCATACAGCATTATTAGCTATGACGATTAACCCATTACTGCCTTCTGATAAAGTGGCAAAACAAATTTTGGATGAAATGCTAGAAGCACATAAAGAACATCTACCACAGTTCTTCAAAGAAGAAGTATTATCTTAATATGATTAAATGGCTATGTATTCGGGAATCCCGTATGACATAGCCATTTTTTCTTTGGCTGTTTTCGAAAGGATTATTGTTTTTTTTCAATAGGAAAAAAGAATTAGTTGGAAAAATGGAGCAGCCGGAATACACGAAGACTCCTGTGGGATTAGCGAGACAGTCTGAGACACCGGAGGCAAAGCTGAGGAGGCTCAAGCGTTGTCCGCGGAAAGCGAAGTGTATTCCGGCTGCGGGTAATCGCAACAAACTTTACGAAAACAACCTTTTCTTTTAATTCCCCATTATCGGATAGCATTTTGGAAGAATAAGAATTCCTTCCACGTAAAAACTAAAAGAAAGAGACATGACTAAAAGAAAGAGGGGAAAGACAAGATGATCAATATGCTTGATTGCATTATTATAGGCGGAGGCATAGCGGGATTGCAGGCAGCAATTCAATTAGGTAGATATAAGCATAGAGTGCTAATTATCGATGCAGAAGACGGTCGGTCTACTTTATGTAAAAGCTATCATAATATATTAGGATACCCAGATGGAATAAGTGGTTCTGAATTACGAAGTTTAGGAAGAAAACATGCTGAAAGTCTTGGGGTTACATTCTTAAAAAGTACGGTTATTTCTTTAAAAAAAGAGGATGACTATTTTACCGTTCAAACAGACACAGATACTTTTCAGTCTCGAAAAACCTTACTCGCAACTGGCGTAATGGACAATATCCCTCCATTCCCTGAAATTTATCCTTGTCTTGGAATTAGTGTTTATTTATGCCCAGATTGTGATGGCTACGAAGTGAAAGATAAGAAAACAATCGTAATAGGTAATGGGAAAGTCGGGGCCAATATGGCACTAACGTTATTGTATTGGACAAAGGATATTACGTATATCAATCACGGTGGAGAGGTTTTAGAAGAAAGTGTAATAAAGCAACTACACGATAGTAATATTGCAGTATTCACAGGGAAAATAAAACAAGTATTAGCGGATGATTCCCAAATCAAAGGGTATATACTAGAAAATGGGACAACATTCGAGACAAATCATAGTTTTATAGCATTTGGTGGTAATAAAGTAAAGTCAGATTTAGCCGTGCCTTTAGGAGTCGAAATAATGGAAAATAATCATATTATCGTAAATCCACGCACAAAAATGACCAATATAGATGGAGTGTGGGCTGCAGGTGATGTTGTGGCCCATTCTGAACAGGTTACGATTGCAATGGGAGAAGGCTCACAAGCAGCTATATGGATTCATAAAGCTTTATTAAAAGACAGTTAAACAAATAAAGAGGTCCCCTAGAATGGTTATCTTAGAGAACCTCTTTATTTTTTACAAACTTGCTCTGTATACGCGATAGCCGATGATATTCCCATACGTATAGAGAATATAAGAATGGTCCATTAACTTTCCTTCCAATTGCATATTCGCTGGCACAGTTATATCTATTGCCTCTTCTTCTGTTTCCATTCCCGTCATCATATGAGAAAAAACAGAGTGGCCAAGTTTTATTTCTACTTTTGGAAAGCCTGCTTCTTTCATTAAATGAACCCATTCTTTTTCTGTATACACCTTCTCAATTCCATATACCTCACACATATTCTGATGTTCCATTGTATTGAGACTTCTTTCGGCAGTCATTTCTAACAATAGTAGGGTGCCGCCTGGTTTAAGCACTCTTTTAATTTCGGCAAGCGAGTTTTTGCAATTAGTGAAAATTAGGACAGATTCTACTAAAACGATGTCAAAGCTGTTGGAAGGGAAGGGCATTTTTTCTAAGCTTCCTTGAACTAATTGGATAGAGAGATTTTCCTTTTCAAATCGTTTTTTTGCTCTTTTAACCATTGTAGGATGGTAGTCAATACTTGTTACAGAACAAGGATAGTTCTTTTTTATATAGGCTGATGTTTGGCCGGTTCCACAGCCGCCATCAAGTAATGTTGTTTGGTCCGTAATTTGTTCTTGCTCCAATAAAAATTTTGTTAAAGTTAATCCACCTGGATGTGCACCGCTTACCCCGAAATAAGCAAGGGCATCTTGATAGGTCGGTTTCATTTTTTTCCTCCCAACAAGTCAATTTCTACTTTCCATACTATATGAGAAATAAGGAGCTTTGGTTCAATAATATTTAACATTCATTTTTCTGATGATATGATTTAATAAGACAATGATTTACAACGAATTGGGAAAGGAAGCGTATAATGATGGCCATTACTAAAACAAATGCAATGCGAATCTTGGATGCCGAAAAGATTCCATATAGTGTGCATACCTATGAAAATAAAGATGGGAAAATTGATGGTATTTCCGTTGCAGGCAAGATTGGCAAAGAAATCGAAGTAGTGTATAAAACACTTGTGGTCAAAGATGCTGGCTCCGGAATTTATGTATTTGTTATCCCAGTTGAAGCTGAGCTTGACTTAAAAAAGGCAGCGAAAGTAGTAAACGCAAAAAAATTAGAAATGATTGCCGTGAAGGATATTCAAAAAATGACCGGCTATATTCGAGGTGGCTGTTCCCCAATCGGCATGAAGAAAAAGTATGAGACAATCTTGGATGCAAGTGTGAACAAGCAATCCTCTATTATTATCAGTGGAGGAAAAATCGGTGTTCAAATCGAAATGGCAGTTGAATACTTAATTCAAGTTACGAATGCGAAAGTAGAAGAGGTTATTCATTAAGGATAATTTGAAAAGATCACTAAAAAAGGAACGGTCCGAATACACTTTTCATCGTCGTTTAAGGGCTGTTCCTTATCTACATAGTCTTTTCTGCTAATTTTCTTTCAGGGCTTTTTCGTTTAAGAGAAAGTAAAAGAATGGTGGTTAAAATGAAGAAGGCTCCAATCCATTCATAAACACTAAAAGGGACTTTTAACCAGATAACGGCAAGGAATGCTGCGGATAACGGCTCTGCACAAGATAATAAGCTAGTCTCAGCGGCTTCCAAATGTTTTAAGCTTTCTAAATAACAAAAGAAAGCAACTAAGGTACCAATTAAAATGACAAAAACGATCGCTAGAATGGAAGAAAACGAAAACACCCCGTCGCCCGTCTCCCAAGGTGGAGAGACAAAGGACATCCCGAGACCTCCAATAATCATTCCCCATGCAACAACTATTGTGGAACCAAACTCTTTCAACAGCTGTGCGGGCTGTAATGTATAAAGAGCAAGGAAAAAGGCAGAGCTTAACCCCCAGGCTAAAGCTTCTGGTCTGATTGAAATCGTAGAAAAATGCCCTGCAGAAACAAGAAAATAGGTCCCCAATAAAGCAGTGATAATCCCAATTACATGCTGAAAGGGAGGAATAGTTCTCCTTTTCAAGGCGATATAGAGAATAATAAGTACAGGTGCTAAGTACTGAAGTAATGTTGCTGTTGCGGCATTACTTGTTTCAATCGCAGCAAAATAAGTAAATTGAACACCAGCCATTCCTAGCAGACCAAAAATGAGTATGTTCCCCACACTCGCTCTTCTTTTCCAAATATTCCAAATGTCCTTATTCTTCGTTAATCCTAAATAACTGAGCAAAATTACTCCGCTCGTAAGAAGGCGAATACTGACGAGCCAACCTGTGCTAAAGTGTTTCTCGGTAAACAAGTATTGTGCTACTGATCCAGAGACTCCCCAGGAAATTGCAGCAGTTAAGACAAGGAATATCCCAATAGACTTTCGTTTCATATATATTTCCTCTTTTATCAGAATTTATTTTGTATTTATTATATACAAAATAAAGAAGTTTGAATATACAGAAAATAAGGTTGTGGGCACCTTTTTTTCCTCCTTGCATATGTTATCAAAGATAATTGCCTAGAGAAGGAGGGAATGGAATGTATCCAGAATATCCTTATTACGGTCATAAAAAAGAAACGAAGGATGTACCAATTGCATTTCCACCCCAGCATCAAGATAGAATGCCTGGGTTTGAATATGTCATGAATCCACGCCCTATTTCTGAAAATCCACATTATAAAGGGAGCGATAAACTTAAAGGAAAGGTAGCTATCGTTACCGGCGGAGATAGTGGAATTGGAAGAGCGGCTTCTTATGCTTTTGTAAAAGAAGGTGCAAAGGTAGTCATCGTTTATTTAAACGAACACCGTGACGCAGAGGAAACGGAACAAAGGATTAGAGAGTTAGGTGGAGAATGTTTACTAATTCCTGCTGATTTGACGATAGAAACAAATTCTACTTTAGTTGTTCGTAAAACATTGGAACGTTTTGGTAAAATTGATGTCCTTGTCAATAATCATGCTGTGCAATATGTAAAAAAGAGTATATTAGATATCTCCAATGAACAATTAGAACATACATTCAAAACAAATGTTTTTTCCTATTTTTACTTAATTAAAGCGGTGCTGCCTTATCTAAAGGCAGGAAGCTCGATTATTAATACAGCTTCGATTACCGCATATAATGGCTTTAAAGAACTAATTGATTATTCTTCTACGAAAGGTGCTGTAGTTACATTAACTAGATCCTTAGCTCTTTCCTTAGTGGAGAAGAAAATAAGAGTAAATGCGATTGCTCCAGGCTCTTTCTGGACACCGTTAATTACTGGAAGCTTCTCCGAAAAGAAAGTGATGAAATTCGGTACCGACTCACCAGCCAAAAGAGCAGGGCAGCCATTTGAGCTTGCCCCAGCATATGTGTATTTAGCATCAGACGACTCTATGTATGCAACGGGGGAAGTTATTCATGTAAATGGAGGACAGATGGTAACAACTTAATGATATTACGATTGTAGGTCATCTGAAAGGGATAGAGAGCGTTTGTTGAAGTGAGAGAGAAATTGATGGGGGATTTCAAAGCCCTTTTGCAGGAATCCAAGAGTAAAAAGGTAACAGAGAGGAAGTCTCAAAGCCCTTTTGCAGGAATTCAAGAGTAAAAAGGTAACAGAGAGGAAGTCTCAAAGCCCTTTTGCAGGAATTCAAGAGTAAAAAGGTAACAGAGAGAAAGTCTCAGAGCCCTTTTGCAGGAATCCAAGAGTAAAAAGGTAATAGAGAGAAAGTCTCAGAGCCCTTTTGCAGGAATCCAAGATTGAAAAGGTAACAGAGAGGAAGCCGCAAAGCCCTTTTGCAAGAATCAAAGAGCGAAAAGGTAACGGAAAAGCAAGCCAAAACCAATAATATAGATAAAAGGCAATCTTCATAACGAAGATCGCCTTTTATCCATCAGTATTCTGGATGATCTAAAGCATATAATTGCTGGTAACGGCTACTTGTTGCAAGCAGATCATGGTGAGTTCCTCTAAGCACAATTTTGCCGTGAGCCATAAAAATGATCTCATCCATCTCTTCAACGCCTACGAGATGATGGGTAATCCAGATCAATGTTTTTCCTTCTAGTGAGCTAAAGATTGTTTTAAGTAAGGCTTTTTCTGTCTTTGGATCAAGGCTGGCATTCGGTTCATCCATAAGAACGATAGGAGTTCTTTGGAGTAATATTCTAGCTAATGCTACTCTTTGTCTCTCTCCGCCAGAAAAACGTTGTCCTGTTTCCTCCATAAAAGTATCCAATCCGTTCGGTAAGGAGGCAACTAACTCTTCTAATTGAGCTAATTTAACCGCTTTTGTTATTTCTTCTTCCGTTGCTTCTTCAACGCCTAGTAGAATATTATTTCGTAATGTTGTCGCAAACAAATGAGGTGTTTGATTGAGTACAGAAATAATCGAAGAAGTATCCTCTTGAAAGGAAGCCGTTGCTTCGTCATTGTATGTGATACTTCCTTCAGTCGGTTGGATTACTCCTTGGATTAGTTTCAGTAAAGTTGACTTACCAGCACCACTTCGTCCGATTACGGCAATTTTTTTCCCTTGTGGAATGTCTAAGCATACATTGGATAGGGATAGTGCTTTTTCTCGATCATATCGGTACGAAATTTGATTAACTTGAATATCCACCTTATTTGTCTCGATTACTGGTCGTATGTTTTTGTTTTTTTGCTCAGGAGCCTCTAATTTTTTAAGTCTTGCTAACGAATCTTGGTAGGCTGGTAACTTTTCAAATGCATCCGAAACGACTAAAAAGGCGTCAAGGATTGGTAAGGAAACCAGAATAATAGCAGCAATCAATGTAACAGGGATAGCCCCGTCGATATATTGTTGACTAGACCAAAACACGAGAGAAAGGATAATTAGTGCAGCGACCGCTTGAGAAGCAAAGTTTCGCCAACGAGTAAATTGAACAAGCTTATGATTAATTTGTGCGACAATTACTTCCTCTTTTTCATACTCATCTATAAAGTTCTTCGAACGACCACTGATAACCCAGTCGCTAATTCCTAAAATGTTATCTGTTAACTTTTGATATAGTCCATTTCTTCTTTGCTTAAATTCCCTTTGTTTTTTGCGCATAAGCACGAGAGAAAGAATAGGGAAGACGAATAATAACAATCCCAAATAAAGTGCCATAAGTAAGGCAAAAGGAATATCGAGTATGCCAATAGCACAGACAACAATGATATACAGAACAGATGTTGCAAAAGTTGGGAAAATAGTTCGTAAATAAATATTTTGCAGCTTCTCAATGTCATCAGAAAGAATTCCTAGCATATCGCCAACTTTAAATCTACTTTTTAAAAACAAAGCTTGTGGTTCTAATATTCGATATAGCTTTATCCGCATCTCTGATAAAATACGGAGAACGGTATGGTGCCCGGCTAATTTCTCTAGATAGCTAAAGACTGCCCGACTAATACCAAAGGTT
The DNA here is from genome assembly GCF_038006745.1 of Niallia sp. FSL W8-1348. Taxonomy (NCBI): domain Bacteria; kingdom Bacillati; phylum Bacillota; class Bacilli; order Caryophanales; family Bacillaceae; genus Niallia; species Niallia sp. FSL W8-1348. Next base: position 2,679,154 of record NZ_JBBOVV010000001.1, read on the forward strand.
CTTACGCCGACAATCGGCACATAAACCATTAAAATATTCTCGACTGGAATGGCTGATTTGGAAATAAGGTAGCCAGAGGTAAAGGTGAGCATCGCAGCTGTAAGTAAAGCGAGGATGCTCAAGAAAAGAATTAAGATAATTCGACCACTATTTGCTTTTAGAAATGGAGAAATCCATTTATTTTCATTCAACTTAAGTCATCCTCCTTACTGTTGTAATAGCTTATAATAATAACCTTTAGCTGCAATTAGTTCTGCATGTGTGCCTATTTCTACAATGGAGCCTTGATTCATGACGATAATAGAATCCATCTCTTTCATCCAATGAAGCCGATGAGTCGCTAGGAATACTAGTTTTTTAGTAAATAAAGGAAGCATCGTTTCTTTTAATTCAAATTCGGTTTCAATATCTAAATGGGAGGTAGGTTCATCTAACAGCATGATTTTTCGGTTGGTTAAGAAAGCTCTTGCTAATGCAATTCTTTGTTCTTGCCCACCACTTAAATTCCTTCCTCCATCTCCTAATAGTTCATCTAAACCATTAGGGAAAGTAGTGAAAATGTCATGTAAACCAGTTGCTTTTAATGCTTGGATAATTTCTTCATCGGAAGCATTTGGATGGTAAAAGGCAATATTCTCTCTTAAAGACATGCTAAAGATATAAGGAGACTGCGGGATATAGGTAGTCAGCTGTCTCCATTCATCTGTCATAAGACTAGATAAGGGAGAGCCATTCAAAGAAATCGTTCCTCCGCAATGCTCTGAAAAACCACTTAGCAGGTCAATAAGTGTAGATTTGCCTGCACCACTTTCGCCAACAATCCCAATTTTCTTATAGCCATCAATCGTAAAGGAAAGATTTTTTAATGTTATTTCTTCTTCAGGATAATGTTGAAATGATACACGATCAAAGGATAAGCATGGATTGTTTCCTAAAGAAATAGATAGCTCATTTTCCTGTATACGGTTCGGAGTTTGAATAATTTCCTGAGTTGCTTCCCCGGCTTCCTTTCCGTCCAATGTTGCATGATAATCCGCTCCGACCATTCGGACAGGCAGGAAAAATTCTGGTGCCAAAATTAAAATCATTAAGGCAGGCAATAAAACTAAATCACCATTTATTAAGCGCAAACCTAAATTTACTGCTACAACAGCCACAGAAAGAGAGGTAAAGAAGTCTAAGGAGAAGGAAGATAAAAACGCTAATCTTAAGGTTTTCATTGTTGCCCCACGATATTGTTCGCTAACCTTTTCAATATTTCCGCTATGCTGTTTGCTTCTTCCCAAAAATTTCAGTGTTTCTAGACCTCTTAAAGAATCTAAGAAGTGATTAGATAATATTTTGTATGTGGCAAGCTGTCGATTCATTTGGCTGCTAGCTGCCATACCAACAAGAATTAAGAATCCTATTAAAATCGGCATTGTAACTGTTAGAATTACACCTGAAAGCCAATCATTCCAATATACATATAGAATAATCATGCCAGGAATAACGCCTGTAGCAAGCATTCTTGGTAAAAAAAGTTCCAAATAGGTTCTATATTGAGTTACTCCTTCGAGTACAAGTGTAGCAATGTTTCCACTTCCCTGTTTTTTAGTGAATTTAGGTCCAAGTTCAAACAGTTTTTGCATTAAGTGAAAACGAAGTTCCTTACTTGTCTTTTCCGCAAAATTAGTAGCAATGTTTTGCTGGATAGTGTGTAAAAAGTGTCGCCCTAGAAAAGCTAATAAGAACAATATGATTTTTACATACTGCTCTTGAAAGGTTGCCCCGTTATATAAAGAGGCTATTATTTCTGCAAGCCATTTGGCCTGCAGAATAATAGCAGCTCCTTCCACAATTGTTAATATTCCTATAATCGCGAGAATCGGCTTGATCCCATTAAGTTTTAAAAGATTTTTATCCATCAGTATTCTAAATGGGACTTCTCAGTAATACGTTTCCGGAAAACAATATAGCTCCAAATCTGATAGCCTAAAACAAATGGCAGAAGAGTTAGTGCTACAATTGTCATCACTTTTAAAGAGTAATGACCGGAAGCCGCGTTGTGAATGGTTAAGCTAAATGCATCATTGATGGAACTTACCATTACTCTAGGGAATAAGCCGATGAAAATGGAGGCGAAGGATAAGGCGATAACTGCACCTGTCATTCCAAAAGCCCAACCATCCATTTTTCGAGAAATAAAGAATCCGCCAACGACAAAGGCAATAACCCCTAATGAGAAAATAAAGGAAAGGATTAAGCCGCGCTCTTGGAAAATATCTGTTTTAATATAGGTTAACGCAGAAAACAGAGTTAACAAGATACCTAGTAAAGGTAGAAGTTTTTGTGCTAAATTGCGCGCTCTTTCGCGTAAATCTCCGACAGTACGTAATGTTGTAAATACTAATCCATGTACAAGACAAAGGACAAGCACTGTAAGACCACCTGTTAATGTATAGTAGTTTACAATATCGAAGAAACCGGCTTTTAATTCCATGTTTTCATCAATTGGTAGTCCCTGCATAAAGCAAGCGAAGACGACTCCAAATAATAAAGGAGGAAGGAAGCTGCCTAAGAAAATACAGACATCCCACGCCTTTTTCCATGTAGGGTGACTATCTTTTGCACGGAATTCAAATCCTGTAGCCCGAACAATTAATGCCAATAAAACAACTACAAGTGGTGTATAAAATCCACTAAACATCGTAGCGTACCAATGAGGGAATGCCGCAAACATGGCACCTCCTGCAGTAATTAACCATACTTCATTCGCATCCCAATAAGGACCGATGGAGTTAATGAGTATTCGTTTTTCTAGGTCATTTTTTGCTAAAAGCTTTGTTGACATTCCCACACCAAAATCAAAACCTTCTAAGAAGAAGAATCCAATAAACAAGACAGCGACTAAGATAAACCAAAGGACATTTAACTCAAACATGGAAACCCTCCTTCGCAAACGGGTCATTCGTTACTTTTTCGTCTTCTTTTTCCATCATATATGGCCCTTTTTTTATAACTTTTACATATAAGTAAACCATGATAGCGCCTAAGATTGCATAAATTGTACAGAATGAAATAATAGAGAATAATACTTGCCCAGCTGAAACGCTTGGGGAAATACTATCTTCTGTTTTCATTAATCCAAAAACTGTCCATGGCTGTCTGCCAATCTCTGTCATAATCCATCCAGAAGTGTTGGCGATAAAAGGTAGAGAAATACCTGCGACCATTAAACGATAGAACCATGTATTTGGTTTAGATACTAATTTCTTTTTCCAAGCTAGAAATACGCCATAAATTCCAAGGAGAATCATCGCTACTCCTGCTGCAACCATTATGCGGAAACTCCAGAAAGTAGTTTTAACGGGAGGGATATAATTGCCATCCCCATATTGTTGAACATACTCTGCTTGCAGTTCATTCATCCCTTTGACACTTCCATCTAATGTATTATAAGAAAGAATGCTTAGTAGATAAGGGATTTTCAGTTCAGCACTATTTTGTTTATTTTCTACATCGATATTGGCAAAAACGGTCCACGGTGCTGGATCTTCACTGTTTTCCCATAAACCTTCACTTGCAGCCATTTTCATTGGCTGTGTTTCTACCAAAAATTGTGCTTGGGCATGCCCTGCAACAAGTGTTAAAAAAGTAGCACTTAATGCAACAGTAATACCGATTTGAAAGGATTTTTTAAAGAAATCCACATCTTTTTTTCCTAATAATTTAATGGCACTAATCCCACAAACTAAAAATGCGCCAGTAGCTAATGCTGCAAACACTGTATGAGGGAATTCAACAAGTACTTGACCATTGGTAATAAGGGCAAAGAAATCATTCATTTCTGCTCGACCATTATTAATCTCAAATCCCACTGGACGTTGCATAAAGCTATTTGCTGCTAAAATCCAGAAAGCAGACATAGTTGTTCCAAATGCAGTTAACCAAATACAGGCTAAATGGACTTTTTTTGATAAACGGTCCCAGCCGAATATCCATAGTCCAATAAAAGTACTTTCCATAAAGAAAGCAAGCAATGCCTCAATCGCAAGTGGTGCACCAAAAACATCACCAACAAAGCGAGAATAATTAGACCAGTTCATTCCAAATTGGAATTCTTGAAGAATCCCTGTAACGATACCAATAACAAAGTTTATTAAAAATAATTTACCCCAAAACTTAGCCATTTTTTTGTATTCTTCATTGCCTGTTTTCACATAAAAAGATTCCATGATTGCGATAATAAATACTAATCCAATAGAGATAGGCACGAATAAAAAATGGAAAATGGTTGTTGAAGCAAATTGCAAACGCGATAGAAAAATCATATCCATGGATTTTTCCTCCTTTTTTTGTATTTTGAACAGATTTGTGAATCTTACTATTCATTAAAGCGATAAAAATCATTGCATAAGATGAATTTCAATTAGATTAGATTGAGATAATAGGATAAAAAAACTTGTTAAAAGTGCTTTTCCTTGATGCTCATCCTATGTAATTTATTGTTGGGAAAAGTCGATAAACATTGGTATAAAAGGATTTATCAAAAGTTATTTTTCCGATCGTCTCCTTTTGGTAAAAGATAGGTATATCATAATGAAATTTTTTCTGTTTGAGGTAAAGTTCACTCAATGTTTGAAAAATGTTCACATATTCGTTCACAGAAATGACAAAAACGAGAGAGGGTTTAGTAGATTGGAAGATCGGGGAAGAAGAACAGCGAGATTGTTGATGGAGAATTTCAGGAGTTGAATTTCCTCGTAAGCAACCAGCCTATCCCAATAAAAGTACTGTAAAACCACAGCCACCTATAAGGCCTCTTCCTTTTGCTGGTTGTTCTTTCATGTTATGATAATAAAGGAATAAGAAAGTTCGAAATGATAAAAGCTGAATAAAATATTGAGGGTGTTTAGATGATTAGATGCATAGCGATTGATATGGATGGTACGTTATTAACATCCACACAAGAAATTACTGAAGAAAACAGAGAAGCAATTAAATATGCGCAAAGCAAGGGAGTAGAAGTAGTGATTGCTACTGGCCGTGCATATGAAGAAGCAGGGGATCTTTTAAAGGATGCGGGAATTATTACCCCGATGATTTGTGCAAATGGTGCAGAAATTAGAACGAATGAGCATATCATTGTTGATACAAATCCGTTAAATAAGGAACTTGCGAGACAAATTGCTGATACTTTACATAAACATCAAGTCTATTATGAGGTATACACCAATAGAGGGACGTATACGGTTGATAAAACAGTGGCAAGATCGCTTATTATGGACATTTTTACTGTGAGTGGTCATGTTAGGGATATGGAAGAGATTAAAAAAGCGGCAGAGGAACGATTAGCGGTTATTCATCAATTAGATAGCTATGAAGAGTTATTTGAAGATGATGACCAAATTATCTACAAGTTACTAGCATTCCATTTTGATCCGATCGTATTAAGTAATGTCAGAGAAGAGTTGACTAAGCTGGAGGAAGTGGCAATAAGTGCTTCCGGGAAAGAAAACCTAGAAATTACTTCTGTACATGCCCAAAAGGGAGTTGCTTTAGATAAATTTACGAATGCTCGCGGAATCTCCCTTTCAGAAACGATGGCTGTTGGTGATAATTATAATGATGTTTCGATGTTTCAAGTGGCAGGTAGAGCAGTAGCAATGGGAAATGCGGTAGAAGATATTCAACGTCAATGCCATTTTGTAACGGGAACAAATGAAGAAAGTGGAGTAGCACAAGCGATTAGAAAAGCACTAGAGGAATAAAAATAAATAGAAACTCAACAAACGACAAACAGTGGATAAACCTCGGTAAATGGGGTTATCCACTGTTTTTTTATCCCACTCTTAACGGACAGTAAGACTCAACCGTAAGCTTATGAGAATACGAGAAAGATAGGTGGGAGATCAACTGTCCGTAAAGGTCCGATTGGTTCAACTAACCCCCACTGAGGGAAGTTTCACTTTATAATGATTGCTTATTCTCTTGGTTTTAATCCATAAAGGATAAACTGAATAGTTCGTTCAATTTCTTCTTCATCGTCCCACTTAATTTCGGGAAGAAGAAGATGACGAGCGAGAAAATAACCAAATATGGATGTGACCGTTAGGCGAACGGAGCTAAAAGGCGGAATAGGAATAATTTCTCCCTTTTCTCGATACGAGTCCATAATTTCTTGAAGGCGTCCGAAAATATTCTTAGCGATCTGATTTTTAAATGTTTCTCGAAGATCATCATGAAATGGGATTTCTTGAATTAAAATTTTAAATAGTGCATTATTTTGTTGTAAAAACTCCATTCTGTTTTTTACAATAGCTCGAAGAAAATCCTCAAAATTATTGTGAGAAACATTTAGTACTTTATCGAAATCCTTTATGACTCGTGGTGCAATCAACGTACTTAATAATGGCGAGAGAAGGGTTAACAGTAAGTCCTTTTTTGTTTTGTAATGTCGAAAGATGGTACCCTCTGCAACGCCTGCCATTTTGGCAATTTCACTAGTAGAGGTTGCGCGGTCCGGTACCGCTCCAAGCCATTGACAAACGCCATACGAGGCGATTCTATCCCTTTTAAAGTTGTCACCTCTTTAAAAGCCCTTTGTTGCCTTCAAGGCAATAGAAACGCCTTAAAGGCGCTAAATGCTTTTGGACAAATTGAAATAACCTATGTTAATTACCTAAACATTGGTTGGAAGAGGTTACGAATAGAGGCTGGGACAAAACTAGATAGCCAATCTGTAAAGACGAACAATCTCTAATTTATCACTTAAATAAAGGTTCCTTTTATACAATGGTTATTTATGTTTTTAAATATAGTCAAGTGTAAAAACTAATTCGTTCCATTGCGCTACAGAAACTCGCTTTCCGCGGGGAGCAACCTAAGCCTCCTCGGCTAAAGCCTGTGGGGTCTTAGGTTTTGCTCTACTTCCCGCAGGAGTCGAGTGTCTTCCGCTCCATTCCACTCTGTTTTTAAAGGCAATTCCCTAAAAAATATTGTTTTTTTAGAAAAAATGAATTAGTAGGAAATATGGAGCAGCCTGAATACACGTAGACTCCTATGGGAGCTGCGAGAAAGTCCGAGACCCTGCAGGCCATAGGCCGAAGCGGCTCGGCGCTCGCCCCATGGAAAGCGAAGTGTATTCAGGCTGCGGATATTAACACTAACTGTACTGAAACAGCCTTTTATAAAACTAATAAAACCCGAACAATCATTTAGGATTATTTGATAGTTGTTCGGGTTTATCTATGACTGGAATACTTATTTCCCAGCCTCTATATTTCTTTGTTACTGTGCAACAATCGCGCCCGATTTGTTTAATAGAGCAATTTGTTTACAAAGTCACAATTCATTTTTTAATAGTTACCTTGATTGAAACAGCAACAAATTCTGACCTAGGCCTCCCTAGTGTATTTCAATGGGATTAGATCACTAATTTTCGTTTTAACATTTTTACCATCAATATTTAAAATAATAAAGCAATCTGGAGCATAGTCTGAGATTAGCTCTCTACACATACCACATGGGCTTACAACCTTTAATTCTCTCTCTACTTCATCTGAATAGGGGTGCCTTACAGCCACAATTGTATCAAAATCCTTTTCTCCATCTGATATTGCTTTACCAATTGCAATTGCCTCTGCGCATACTGTGACACGTCCAATATATGCTTCAATATGTACTGCAGAAACTACATTTCCAGACTTTGTTCTCAAACTTGCACCAACATGATGTTTATCATCCTCATATAGTTGAGTAATCTTAGTTTTAGCTTCCTCAATTAATTCATAATCCTTTGGGGTTAATGGATAAGTCTTCAATTTTCCATCTCCTTTCTTTTGCATGTATATCACATTCCTTTAAGAAAAAATCCTCCGCAAAATGGCCCGTTTGCGGAATAAATCAATTCTAACTTAAAACAACAATTGTTGTAATTGACACTACTCTATATCTCATTTTGAAAACAGTTTGCTCCACCATGGCTTTTTTGTTTCTTTTTCTTCTTGTGCAGCAGCAATTTCTAATCTTCTTTCTTCCAATGATCGATTCAATTGTTGGGTTAAAATTCTATCTCTCTTTTCCACAACATCATTCATTTTGGCTTCAAATGCTTTGAACATAACTTCTCGTTCCTTTTCTATAAGCCTTTTTCAGAAAACGCATCAATGGCAGCTATCAGTATTTTTTTTGTTTATCTGTTATCGATTGTTCTTCTTTTAAAATAATTTCTAATATATTCTCGCTATTATTCATTCAGAGGAAACTCCTTTATCCATGCAATCTAATTTAATTATAAAGGATTATGGAGGAAAAATATAATATCGTCAACCACTCCTAACGAAAGTTAATAAGGCTCTTGCCAGCAACCTAAATACTACGATATTTTTTTAAAACAAAAATATTGATAATCATTAAAACAATAGAATAGCCAAAAAGGATACTAAGGGAACCTATTATTTCCATAAATCCATTGCCACGAATCATTACTTCTCTCAAGGCGTCTGCAGCATAATATAATGGGGTCAAGTAAGAGATCCAGCTAATGGCAGAAGAAATCGTATCTAAGTTAAAAAGCCCAGAAAAGAAAACTTGTGGGACAATGACAATGGGAATAAATTGAATCATTTGCAGTTCATTATGGGCAAAAGAGGATAAGAGAATCCCCAACGTAAGAGCTACTAATGCCAATAATAAAGTAATCAATAATACGTATAAAATGGAACCAGCATTTGACATCTGAAGAACATAGACCGAATAAACGACAATAATGCCTGATTGCACCATTGTAAATAATCCAAAGCCGATGATATAAGCAAGAACTAGCTCCCATCTTCTAATAGGACTGGAAAGCAATCGCTCCAGTGTTCCCGTTGTTCTTTCTCTTAAAAAGGATACACCTGCTACTAGGAAAACAAAGAAGAAGGCAAAAAAGCCAAGTAAAATAGGTCCAAATGAGTCAAATTGTTTCATATCCATGGAACCATAAAGTACGTCAATATCGATTGCAGCTTTAGAGGGAGACAACGTTTGAACGGCCTCTTGTATCTTGGCAATCGTTGTTTTGCTAATAGAAGGATCACTTCCTTCTAACATTAATTTTGTTTGACCACTTTCGACGATAAAATAAGCATCGATTTTCCCATCTTTTAATGCGTTCTCTGCCGCTACCTCGCTAGTGTAAATAGATGTTTTTAATTCTTCTTTTTCGAAGGCTTCGCTGATGGAATCAGGAGTATCAATTAAACCTATTTTTGTTTCGTAGTCATTCCCATTAAAAACTAGATTGACTAACGTTAAAATGAGAATAGGAGCTAAAATCATTAATGCGAGTGTTCTTTTGTCACGGTAGAATTGTTTCATAATACGTAATACTAAGGCGTTAATTCTCATTTGCTAAACCTCCATAATATAAGAATGCTTCCTCCATCGTCTGGGCATTACAGCTATTCATTAAGTTTTTCGGAGTATCAATAGCAATGAGCTGACCATTTCTTATCATTCCCAGACGATCGCATTTCTCTGCTTCATCCATTACATGGGTAGTGACAATGATAGAGGTGTCATTTTCTTTCAGATGGTTAAAAGTTTGCCAAATAGCTTTTCGGAGGATAGGATCAATCCCCACTGTAGGTTCATCTAAGATTAGTAGTTTTGGATTATTTAACAGCGCAATACAAATAGATAATCTTCTTTTCATTCCCCCTGAATACTGGGACACAGGCTTAGAAAGATGCTCTGATAATTCTACTAAAGAAGCAGTATCTTCTATTCTGCTTTTCTTCTCTGTTCCTTTTAATCCATATAATCTAGCGAAGAAATCGAGATTCTCTTTAGCGGTTAAATCTTGATATAGCGCATCTGCTTGTGCCATATAACCGATTTTTTCCATTGTCTTCAGGTTAGGCATTTTTTCATTCAATACGTGAATAGAACCACTATCAGGTAGATCTAATCCAATAATTTCTTTTACAAGTGTTGTTTTTCCCGCCCCAGACGGACCTAGTAATCCTAAGATCTCACCAGGATAAACTTGTAAGTCAATTTGATTTAAAATCTGTTTCTTTCCAAATGATTTGGAAAGATTCTTAACAGAAACAATGGGTGGAGCGATCATAAAAAGACCACCTTTCTGAATTAATGAGTGATTACTCACTTCTATCTTACAAAAAGGAATGTTATTTGTAAGGTGAGTAATCACTCATTTTGAAATTACTTTTAAAAACCAATTATTCAATTTGCTAGTTATTCGCTATAATAGAAATGATTAACCGAAAAAAAAATGCTGATTTCTAAAAGATTGTTGTTTTTTCAATAGGAGAAAACAATGAGTTGGAAAAATAGAGTAGTCGGAATACACGTAGGCGCCACGGGGATTAGCGAGACAGTCTGAGACCCCGGAGGCTCAACGCGAGCCCCATGGAAAGCGAAGTGTATTCTGGCTGAGGGTAATCGCAACAAACTTTACGAAAACAGCAAAAAAGAAAGATCCTATTGAGGTGGAAAAATGGCTGATTTTAATGCGAGTGTTATTATTTGTGAGCCCATTGACGAAGTTTTTGCCTATTTTGCAGATATGACAAATGCTCCAGAATATATGAGTAAAGTGGCATCAACAGAAAAACAGACAGATGAGCCGATAGGGGTCGGCACAAAATATAAAGAGATAAGAAATGTTCGTGGAAATAAAGTATATGCTGAAATAGAATACCTTACCTATGAAAAAAATGTGGGATTTATGCGGAGAAGCAGTTCAAACGGATTAATAGTTGACTATGCTTACCGTTTTTCAGAGATACCTGAAGGCACACAAGTGGAGTTTGAAGGAACAGTGCATGTTAAGGGACTTAAAATGTTACTGATGAGAAAGTTCCTCGTGAAAATGGTGAAATCAGAAGACAACGATCATGTGCAAAATGCAAAAGAAGTGTTAGAAGGAAGAGTAGAAAATTTATAGGGAAGGGGGATGATGCAAGGATGGAATTTTTTGCATCAGCTTTTTTCAATAAATAATAGTTATGTAGAGAAAGAAAATTATTATTTTAAAATGATTAGAACTTATGCTTTAATAGAGAACACCTGCGACTTCAGTCGTGGGATGAATCTCTTTTCTTTTTTGAAAAAATAAAATTGAATATAGAAAACATATGTTCTGTTTGGTAAAATAATCTTAGAGAGAGGTGCGGAATTTGAAAAATACGGAGAAACAATTCGGAGTACAAAAAGAAATATTGAAGGTAAGAACAAAAAAAGAATATTTAGCATTGCGTAAATTAAGTCAATTAAGCAAGAATATGTACAATGTTGGTTTGTATTCGGTTCGCCAACACTTTTTTGAAACAAAAAAATATTTCCCCTATAAGGAAAATTACCATGCATGTAAATCCAATGAGAACTACAAATTAATGGGTTCGGCAGCGGCGCAACAAACGCTCAAAAAAGTGGAAGAAAACTTTAAAAGTTTCTTTGGGGTGTTGAAAGTAAAAGGTCAAGGAGCAAGGATTCCACGTTATTTGGAAAAAGATGCTCATTTTGAATTAAGTTACCCACAATTTAAACTACAAAAAGATGGGACATTCTATATTCCTGTTTCTCCTGCCTTTAAAAGAGAATACGGAACGATTAATGTTCGTTTCCCTTCAAATTTAGCCCCCTCAGAAATTGCTGAAATACGCATCCTTCCTAAATATAACGCACATTATTTTGAAATCGAGTATGTCTATAAAAAACAAGTAGAACAGCAAAAATTAAACAAAGATGAAGCACTTTCTTTGGATTTAGGAATAGATAATTTCATTGCCGGTATCGATACACTAGGTAATACTTTTTTAGTTTCTGGTAAACGAGTAAAGTCCTTGAACCAATGGTACAATAAATAAATTAAACGGTTACAGTCTATGAAAGATAAACAAAATATTGCCCACCTAACCAATCGACAGGTTTGTTTGTTGAGAAAAAGAAACAATGTATTACGCGATTTTTTAAACAAAACAACACACTACGTTATCAAACATTGTTTGGCTAACGGAATCGGTAAACTAGTTGTTGGACTCAACAGGGGTTGGAAACAAAACATTAATATCGGAAAGAAAAACAACCAAAAATTTGTACAAATTCCACACAGTAAGTTCATCAAAAAAGTTGAAAATATGTGCAAAAGACACCGCATTGAACTCATCGTTCAAGAAGAAAGCTATACTTCAAAAGCTAGTTTTCTAGATAATGATGAACTCCCTGTATATAATAAAAATTCGAAAGAAAAGCCCGTTTTCTCTGGAAAACGAGCGTTTCGAGGGCTATACAAAACATCTAGGTCTATTTTGGTGAATGCTGACCTAAACGGAGCAGCAAATATTTTAAGAAAATGTAACCATACATCCGAACTGTCGGACAAGGTGGCTAGGGGGCTTTTGGCAGTCCCGATGAGAATAAAATTAGTATAACCAAAAGGTTTATTAATCAGTTCTTATAGAATCTCGGTACTTAAGTGCCGAGTAGTTCAAATGTCCAATATCGCTCTGTATATAATCTAGTTAGCACATCTGGTTCCTGATTATTTAACCCCTCTTGAAGAGTAGCTGCATATTGTTGCGTTTGAGAAAGATGGGCTGCAATTGTTGCTATTTTTTGCTCTGCAAAATTTTGAACATCGATTTCTATATCCGGCTGTCCAAGATCTTCTTCACAATTTTTCGAGAATGCTACACAATAAAGTTTGGGTCTATTAGCAGCATCTCTTTTTTCAATAGCTTTTACAACGGCTGCTCCTGTCGCGTCATGATCTGGGTGAACAGAATATCCTGGATAGAAAGTAATAACTAGAGACGGATCTAGTTCATCTAGTAATGCAGTAAATTCATCAACTAGTACTTCCTCCTTTAGGAATTCAATCGTTTTATCACGATAGCCTAACATACGGAGATCTTCTAATCCCATTGCTCTTGCAGCTTCCTGTAATTCGTTTTTGCGAATTTCTGGTAAGGATTCTCTTGTTGCAAATGGTGGGTTTCCTAAATTTCGTCCCATTTGGCCAAGTGTTAAGCAAGCATATGTGACCGGGACTCCTTCGTGTATAAATTTAGAAATGGTACCAGATACACCAAATGCTTCATCGTCGGGATGGGGGAAAATAACTAATACTTGTCTTTCATTTTCCATTTATACTCCTCCTTTCATGAAATGGTAATCATTTATTTTTTAAGAATATTTCATGCTATTTTACTTTCTCATTCAAATGGTGTTTCACTTATTTGTAAGGCAACTGCCAATTTTCCTGTGAAATCTAATCCTGCTAATAATAATCTATTTTTTTCATCCACTTCATAATGAGTAACACCTTCTGCATAAACCCAGCCAATTCCCGTTTTTAAGCCAACTCGATAGGGACCGTTTCCTGTGATCTTGCCATATTCATAGGAAAGCTGTGCATTGCGGATATAGGCGCCGGAGTTAAAGAAGGTTTCGTCATTATGTGTAGCATAGGCGCCATTAGTCGTTTCTAAGTGAATATATATTTCTTTTTCACTCAAACGCTCGATTTCTTTTTGGACTTTCTCGATTTGTACAAACTCCAAAGAATATCCCTCCTTTTTACTAGTCTATTTAAAGGGAGAAAAATGGTCAGGGCATTTTTTTCCTTTTATTCAAAGCAAAGAATGCTGTGAGACCATTTTTAACCTCTTTTACTTAATACGAAGCTTCTCTTTTTCGTTACGATATGCTCCGTGCATAGTTGGGCCAACATACTCATTTAACTTAAAGCCATTGCGAATAGCGGCAGTAATAAAGTCTTTAGCTGTTTGAACAGCATCTTTTACTGTTGCACCTTTTGCTAATTCAGCTGTAATCGCAGCAGAGTTTGTGCAGCCTGCTCCATGTGTATAGGTTGTATCAATTAGTTCACTCTCTAAAATCGTAAATTCTTTTCCATCATATAGAAGATCGATTGCTTTTTCATGTCCTAATTTGCTGCCACCTTTAATGAGAACATATTTTGGTCCAAGTGCGTGAATTTTTACTGCTGCCTCTTTTAAATCTTCTATTGTTTTAATAGGCTCATCTGTTTGTGCAAGCTGCCAAGCTTCAAATAGATTAGGAGTCACTACCGTTGCTCTTGGAACAAGCAATTCGCGAAGAGCATCAGCTGTTTCTGGGTGAAGGACTTCATCTTCTCCTTTACAGATCATGACAGGATCAATAACAACATTTTTAATATTGTTCTCATCAATTAGTTTTGCTGCTGCTTCAATAATTTCAACAGAACCAAGCATTCCGGTTTTCATTGCATCAATACCTACAGATAGAACAGTTTCCAATTGAGCGTTTACTGTGTTTATATCCTGTGGAAAAACATTATGATGCCAATGATTTTTTGGATCCATTGTTACGATTGTCGTTAAAGCGGTCATTCCATAAACGCCTAGTTCTTGAAATGTTTTTAAGTCTGCTTGAATACCTGCACCACCACTAGTGTCAGATCCTGCTAAAGTTAATACTTTCTTCATTGTTATGCCTCCTATGTAATTGCCACTTTTTAGCGAAAAGTAATTTTGTTTGATTGAATAATTGTAGACTATTTTAATTAATCATACAACTTTTGCGCCATCCTTGCCTTAGTTTGGTTCTCATGTCGTTTTTACATACCAATCGAAGGAAGTTAAAGGCGTAAGGTGATAATAAGTAAGAGAATTCTGTCTACATGTATGGTAATCTTTATATATATTTTTTACGATGGAAAAGCAAGAAGCAATATAAATGCTCAAGGAAATAGAGAATAATGCAGAGGGGATATAGCGATGAGGTTTGAAATAATAGATCAGCCGATTAATATACAAAATGTTATTGATAAAGTAATAAGAAGAAATGCGGGTGCTGTTACTACGTTTATTGGGACAGTGAGGGAAATAACAGCAGGGAAAAAAACACTATTTTTAACATATGAAGCTTATACTCCAATGGCAACAAAAAAACTTGCGCAAATAGGCGAAGAGGTTAAGCGGAAATGGGGAGATATCGATATTGCTATTACTCATCGAATTGGCAAGCTAGAAATTAGTGATGTCGCAGTAGTTATCGCTGTTTCCACTCCGCATCGAAAGGATGCTTATGAGGCAAATCAATATGCAATCGAAAGAATAAAAGAAATTGTACCTGTTTGGAAAAAAGAGCATTGGGAAAATGGAGAAGAGTGGATCGGCAATCAAAAGGGGACTAAAATGTATCCCAATGGTAAGCCAGGTGAGGAGGAATTACATTGATTACATTGCTTTTTTTTGCGGGTGTGAAAGAAACAATAGGAAGCGAGACGTTAACATTGAAAGGGAAACAACAGACAATAGCGCAAATTAAGGAGTACTTACTAAATACATATCCATCTTTATCCCTTCAAGGAGTAATGGTAGCGGTTAATGAGGAATTTGCACTGGATGAGGATATTGTGAAGGAGAACGATACAGTAGCTTTTATTCCCCCTGTTAGTGGAGGATGAGGAAGGAGTAAATGCAAATGAATCAGAAGAGATATTCACGCCAGATACTATTTTCTTCTATTGGAACAGAGGGGCAGAGAGAAATTAGGACGAAACATGTGCTAATTATTGGTGTTGGTGCGTTAGGATCGTCCATTGCAGAGATGTTATGTAGAAGTGGCATTGGGAATCTTACTATTATAGACAGAGATTATGTGGAGAAAAGCAATCTTCAGCGACAACAATTGTATACAGAACAGGATGCAAAAGAGCGGATACCAAAAGCTGCTGCTGCAGAAAGAAGATTAATGGAGATTAATAGAGAATGCAGCATTAAGAGTATTGTTGGGGAAGCAACGGTAGAGCTATTGGAGCAGTTAGCGAAGAGCGTTGATATAATAATGGATGCAACTGACAATATGGAAATAAGAATGATTGTAAATGATATAGCGGTGAAGCATGAAATACCTTGGATTTATGGAGCTTGTGTAGGGAGTTCTGGAATGAGCTACACGATTGTACCAGGAGAGACACCGTGTTTACATTGCCTAATAAAATCTATGCCGATGACCGGTATGACATGTGATACTGTAGGGATTATCGCTCCGACTGTTCAATTAGTAGTTTCCCATCAAGTGACCGAAGCGTTAAAAATATTAGTCGGAGATAAAGCTTCCTTACGAGGAACATTTTTAACCTTTGATTTATGGAAAAATGAACACCATAATATTAAAGTTAATCGCGTGAAAAGGGAGGACTGTCCAACTTGCGGAGAAAATCCGACTTATCCTTTTTTGAAAAAAGAAAACCAGACAAAGACAGCTGTTTTATGTGGAAGAGAAACGGTTCAGATTCGTCCTTCTAATCCAAAGGATATCCCATTTCAGCAACTAGAAGAAAGTCTTCAGAAGAAAGGATATACAGTGAGGCAAAATCAATTTCTCCTCAGTGTTCAATTAGAGGCGAACAGAGTAGTGTTATTTAAAGATGGCAGAGCGTTGATACATGAGACAAATGATGTAGTATATGCTAAAACTCTTTATGACCAATTATTAGGATAGTAAAAAAAGCCTCGCGCTGTTATTTCACAACGCGAGGCTTTTCTTATTGTTCAAGTGAACCAACGACAACTAATTTACCTGTATCTAAAACTTCCTCGTATTTAGCGGCTTCTGCTTCTGTTAATCCGACTGATTGCATTTTTGAACGCAATTCGTCACCTCTTTTTCGGAAAACATTACTGATGGAATCCAGTAGTCCTTGTTCCTTCATGGATACATTTCCTGTTTCCGTTGCATTTGTTAAGTCTTCTGAACGATCCTTATCGTGGGCGAAAATATAAATGTTTTCCTTTTTATACCCTTGGTTTTCTAATGCGTTAATAATGTTGCTTGCTTGTACACCATTTTCTACTATTTCTACTTTATACATAATGATAGCCTCCTATTAATGTGGAATTTATCTATGTGTGTTATATACCTCTTATAAAAAAGATGAAACTCTTTTTCCATTGGTAATATTTTCATTGTCTATCCCTTGGGAAATTATACATAGACAAATATCCCCACAATCGACAAAATTCCCTATATAATATAATTAAGAGAATCATAGAAACAGGAGGGGGCAAATGGTAAGCAAAAAAGAAAGAGAACAAATTAATCGAGAGCTAAGCGCTGGACAAAAGGAACAGGCAAGTACAACAATGGAGTTAAATAACAGAAGAGGATTTCGATTTCCTCGATTTGGTTTATATAAAGTAAAGAATCGGATAAATAGAAAAATCATGCTTTTTTTAAGTATTTTAGTAGTGGGGTTGATAGTCGGAATAGTTGGGCTTTGGAAAGTTGCTTTTCCAAAAGAACCAGTAGTAAGAACAGGTGCTTATTTAGAACAGATGAAGGATTTATCAACATTAGCCACCTCGCAGGCCTTTGTAAAAACAATCTTAGAAAAAGAAGATAACGAGATTTTTGGAAAGGGAATTGAGGCAAATATTCCAGGAACGAAACGAAAAATACTATTAGTGGTACCTGGTACACTGACAGCTGGAGTAGATTTATCGGAAATAACAGAAGAGCAAATTAAAATTAATGAAGAAGAGAAAACAATTCACATTCTATTACCAAAAGCGGGCTTTCTTCAAGATCCTTCTATTAGTTTTGATGAAGTAGAAACGTATTCTGTTTCTGGCATTTTTAGAGGAGAGGTGGAATGGGAAGAAGCTTATAGCTTAATGGATGAAGCAAAGGAAGCGATGAAGGAAGAGGCTGTGGAACAAGGACTATTGGTAAAAGCAGAGGAAAATGCCCAAAAGACATTGAAAGAATTCTATGGGAGACTAGGATATACTGTTGAAGTAAAGTTCACAGGGGAATAAAGGAGGGGGAAGCATGACCGCATCATGGCAACAATTATTAGAGCAGGAGCGCCAAAAGGATTACTTTATTCAATTAGAATCCTTCTTAGAAGTAGAGTACAGAGAATCAACTATTTATCCAAAACGCGAAGATATCTTTAATAGTTTAACGTTCACTCCCTATGACAAAGTAAAGGTAGTCATTTTAGGACAGGATCCTTATCACGGTCCCAATCAAGCACACGGATTAAGTTTTTCCGTTAAGCCGCAAGTAAAAATACCACCATCTTTAAAAAATATCTTTAAAGAGCTTCATGAAGATTTAGGGTGTCCTATCCCGAATCACGGCTATCTAAAGAGCTGGGCCAATCAAGGGATCCTTCTGTTAAATACGGTTTTAACCGTTCGTGCAGGACAAGCTAATTCTCATCGTGGAAAAGGGTGGGAAGTATTTACAGACCAAGTAATAAAAATGCTGAATGAAAGAGAGGAGCCAGTTATTTTTGTATTATGGGGCAATCCTGCCCAAAAAAAGCTTGCTCTTATCGATCAAAAAAAGCACGGTATCGTCTTATCAACACACCCAAGCCCGCTTTCAGCACATCGAGGTTTTTTAGGAAGTAGACCGTTCTCTACGATTAATCGCATGCTAGCAAATGGGGAACAGCCTCCTATCAATTGGGTATGAGTAAAATGTTTGTGGGAGAATAAATATCCTTTTTGTCTAGTTGGGGGACGAGTCCCCCAACTAGACAAAAAGGCCACCAAGCGAAAGCGCGGTAGCTGGAAAAAATTAAGTATTAAAAAAGAGAGCTTCCTTTTGTAAAGTAGAGTTTGACTAGAATACTACGAAAAGGAGAGGCTCTCATGAATCAATGTAACACAAAAATGCCATCATTAAAAGAATTGGAAAAAACTTTATTTCGAACACTACAAATGACCTTTCAAGAAATCCTTGTTCAAACATTAGAAAATTGGGATCTAGAGATTGCTCAGCAACGAGACAAAAGAAGATTTGCTTTACGAGATAAACGAGAAATACGAGTAGATACAGCGTTTGGAGCAGTGGAGCTGAAGCGTAATTATTATTTCGATCGTGTAACCAAAAAATATATTTGTCTGTTAGATCATTATTTACAGTTTCAAGGGAATAAAGGGTTTAGTCCACTATTAGAAGAATGGGGGCTAGAATTAGCGACAAATGGTTCCTCCTATCGAAAGGCGGTGGAAACGTTCGAACAATTTTTAGGCTATTCGGCGATGAGCCACGAAGCATTACGGCAACATCTTCTTCATACAAGCGTACTTCCCGCTAAGGAAAAACGTCCTTTTCAAAAGGTGTTGTTTGTCGAAGTAGATGGATTATATGTGAAGAGTCAAGAAAAGAAAAAGCGTGGATGGGAGTTGAAATTCGCCGCTGTACATGAGGGATGGAAAGAAAACGGAAAGCGAGTCAGGCTCCGAAATAAAAGGCATTTTCTCTATGAAGAAAAAGAACCCTTTTGGGAAGCTTTTGAAACATTCTTACAGAATCATTATGCGTATGATCCAACCCAAACCTTGCTTATTATTAATGGCGATGGAGCAGGCTGGATAACGGCATGTCGGGAGTATTTTCGGGAACGCGCCTTTTTCACCATGGACCGTTTTCATGTCGCTCGTTCGATGAAGCAACTAATGAAGAGCCATCCTCGATACCGCTACATGAAAAGAGCGTTAAAAAACTACCAGGTAGAAACATTACTTCTAGAGTTGAATAGCGCAGTAGGAACAATGGATACACCAGAAGAAGAAGAAAAACTAGCGCATTTCCTCGGCTTTTTAACGCATCATCAGGAAACCATAAAAGATTACCGTAGTTGGTTACAGGAGAAAGGCGTGGACACGACAGCGTATCGTCCAATGGGAAGTGCAGAAGCAATGATGAATCAATTAGCCAAACGATTAAAAAATGGAAGAGCATGGAGCAAAAAAGGCGTCATGAGCATGGCACGTTTGTGGATTGGGTTGAAGGATGATCTATCTATCCAAACGATATATGGAAAATGGGAAAAAGCCACGGAAAAATCAAAGAAAGAGCATCGACCGAAAAGAAAAATACCCACAAAATTAGTAACAGAAACCGTGCGTCAGAACATGCCATACTTAAATCAAGCGATTGGAAAACCCGTTCACTTTGCCTTACAGGGATTAAAAGGTTTTTAAAAAATGAGAGAATCAACAGTTGGAAGAACAAAACCAATTGGAAAGCGGATACAAACTTAGAGGTTTTACTTTATAAAAAAGGGAGCTAAAAAAACTCCCACAAAAACTTGACTCAATCATCAATTGGTGTATAGATGATTTTTTGGAAAAAGAATAATATAATAAAGGAAATATACATGAGCAGTGATTTCTCCAGATAGGAAAAGAAATCGCTGCTCATCGTGTGTATTTTCCTGCAAGGGATTGGAAGGGTATAGAATGGACAAGAATAAGGTAAATTGCTATAAAGTGAAACTTCCATCAGTGGGGTTTTCCTCTTCCCCCACTGATGGTTAGTTGAACCAATCGGACCTTTACGGAGAGTTGATCTCCGACCCTAGCTTCCTTGTATTCTCATAAGCTTGAGGGGGGAGTCTTACTGTCTGTTAAGAGTGGGATAAATTAAATTTTACTATGTTACATGGGATAGTCAGTTCCCTAAAGGGTGTAAAGCATTCCAATTTAAAGGAAGAGCGCTACCATCTGTCGAAGTAAAAAGAGCATCTGGACACGAATGTCTTCGCTTCCAGGCAAAGGAGGGATGAAATGAATATCTCTATACAACAATTATTAGCTAAGATAGAAGATCAGTTAGCAGAAGCTAAAACAAGCAATTCCGATGCAAGAATAAGAGAAAGAGTCTACGCGATTAAATCCTTATGTGAGTTGGTTTTAGAACAGGAAGGAATACAAGGCGTAACCTATCAGCAACCCGTTCAGCAACCAACCTTCCAAGCTGTTCAAGCGCCATTAACCATTCCAAAACAAACCATACAGACACAAACAAATAAAATAAAAATGGAAGAAGGAAATGGCGATTCCTTATTTGATTTTTAGGTTTGAAGAGAAGTCTGCTTGACTCTACGGAAAATGTGGGAAAGTCTGAGAACCTGCAGGAGTGCAACGGATCGTTAATTTAGTAGTGCTTAGTTATAGGAAGAGTCTATCTGCAGAAAGCACGAATAAGGTGCAACAATCAACACTTCATACATAGATCCATTTATATAAAAAGTTAAAAAGAAGGAGATAAAAATGAAAGCTTTTATCATTATCGGAGCAATTAATGCTCTATTATCTGTAGGTTTAGGAGCATTCGGTGCCCATGGGTTAGAAGGGAAAATACCAGAAAAATATCTTGAAACGTGGAAAACAGGTGTTACTTATCAAATGTTCCATAGTACGGGATTAATTCTAATCGGTTTACTCTTAGGGAAATTTCCAGAAAGCAGTTTGTTGAATTGGGCAGGATGGCTAATGTTAATTGGAATTATCCTATTTGCAGGAAGTTTATACATATTGGCCGTTACCCAAATCAAAATACTAGGAGCTATTACACCAATAGGTGGAGTAGCATTTTTGACAGCGTGGTTATTAATTATTATCGCTGCTTGGAAATGGATGTAATTGGATCGTATAAAAGGATAGGTAAGCAAAGGATTGATATTCTTACCTATCCTTTTTTCTTACTTTTCCAAAAGAAAAAGTACTTTGTAGTAGGAGGTTACTCTTGAAAGTTATATTTAGCAAATTTCATAAAATGAGCAAGAAAAAGAAACTCTTTTTTATTGTCGTTTTACTTTCATTTATAGGGTCTATCGTGTTTGTGCATAACAATTACTCCTTCTATGAAAAGCCAATAGCAGAAGTCGTAAAAACGGAACTAATAGATAAAACGGAAGTAAAGGATCAATTTGATAATAAGGATTATATTTTTATTCAGCAAATTATTGGGGTAGTGAAAAATGGGAAGGAAAAAGGGAAACAAATTTATCTAATGAATGAATATTCTTCTTCTAAAGCCAATAATGATGAATTCTATGTCGGAAATGAATTATTTGTTCATATTGATTCTAAGTTAGGAGAGAATGGCTATCTGAAAGGAAGCGTACAAGATGTAAAAAGAGATACATATTTGTTGATGATTGGGTGGGTTTTTATTTTTGCCTTGCTATTTGTTGGTAAAAAACAGGGCTTGTATTCTCTTATTAGCTTGATTATTAATGCCGTCATCTTATCCGTTGCATTGGACGTTTATTAAATACGTCTGAAAAGAGTCTGCTGTTAATTTGCAGTATAAGCGTGATTATCTTTACGATTATTTCCCTTATACTTGTGAGCGGGCGAAACGAAAAAACATATGCTGCGATTATAGCGACCTTACTAGGTACTTTTATTTCTCTATTTATTACTTACTTTGTTTTATGGTTAACTTCAGAAAAAGGCCTTCGCTATGAGAAATTACAATTTATTACGCGTCCTTATAAATTGGTCTTTTTGGCAGGACTATTTCTCGGATCCCTCGGCGCTGTTATGGACGTCGCCATTACCATGTCTTCTTCGATATTTGGATTGTATGAAAAGAATAATAATATATCTGTTAAAGCATTAGTAAAGTCAGGAAGGGAAATTGGAAAAGATATTATTATCACAATCCATCTATTAGTAGAAAAGAATTGTACAAAGCTGGATTAAGTATTGGAAAAGATATTCTTGGTACAAGTACGAATACGTTATTTTTTGCTTTCTTTGGTGGCTACCTCGCACTGCTGATTTGGTTTAAAGATTTGTCCTATACGTTAGGGGAAATTGTAAATTCAAAAATATTTGGGGCAGAAATGATTACGATTCTTAGTGCAGGAACAGGTGTTACACTTGTAATCCCTATTACCGCATGGATAACTGCCTATTTTTTGGTGAAAGATAAAACGTCATAACTTAATATAAGGGGGGACTTTTTGAAGTCCCTTTTTGTGCCTCTAAATCAAAGCATAAAAAAGTACACCACTATATAAGTGATGCACGGAATTTCTCTTTGTTATCTAGGTGGATATGTAGTCAAGTTTGGTGCTGCAACGCCATACGGATACTCATACTCAATCTCTTCATCAAAAGTAACATAATCGATATATAGCATAGGCAGTAAATAACGAATTCCAGTTTGCGGGTCGCTTAAAATAAGATGGTCACGCCCTGCTGCTTCAACAATGCCTTTAAAGATTTTAGCATTCCATTCTCTATTGTTTTCAAATGTTGCATATACGGTTGCGATTTTTCCTTTGTTAAGACGTAAAATATTCTCGATATAGGATGCTTCAAGTGGCAGCTGTCCTGGCAGTGTAGTAGGTGTTGGGCTTGGTGTAGGCGCTGGTGTAGGTGTAGGAGTAGGGACCCCTTGTTGTATTGGTGTTTGTGGCTGATACACTTGCTGATTTCCATAGGTAGGAATTTGCCCGGGGTAAGTCCCGTATCCTTGTGGATAACCGTAGTTTCCATAATTTGATTGACTCATTTTCATCCCTCCATAGTCTTCTATTCAATCTTCCCATACATACTTCCATCATTCAGAAGTTGACCATAAAATTTACAGATAAGAAGTAGACGGTGAATGTTGATTCCTTCTTAGGTCATCGCTCACTATTTCATCCTATGAGGAAAAAGAAAAAGTTATGACAAGGAGTTAAGAATTTATATCGAAATCAACTGGATTTATTTAGAGAAGAAGCAGTTAATCTTTAAGAGAATAGAAAAAAAGAGAATTCTCCAGTAATCTCTACTAGAGAATTCTCTCCTTCCATTTAGTTTACATGTAAAAAGTTAGTGATTGCCTCTTGTTTAAGAATGGTGCCTACAAAGAAAGAACCAAATTCACCATAGCGTGCGCTTACTTCATCAAAACGCATTTCATATACTAATTTTTTGAATTGGAGCACATCATCTGAGAATAAGGTTACGCCCCATTCGTAATCATCAAAACCAACAGATCCTGTAATAATCTGTTTTACCTTTCCAGCGTATTGGCGGCCAATCATGCCATGGCTACGCATTAAGTTTATGCGGTCTTCCATAGGAAGCATATACCAGTTGTCTTCTCCTTGGCGGCGTTTATCCATTGGATAGAAGCACACATAACTGGATTCTGGAAGGATTGGGTATAATCTAGATTTTACATATGGATTTTCATATGGATCTTGATCTGAATCAGAAGGAAGATAATTACTTAATTCTACAACAGAAACATAGGAATGAGCTGGAATAGTAAACTCAGCTAATTTTGTTTTGTTGAATTCTGTTTCTAGTTGTTGTAATTCTTCCATAGTTGGACGGAGAATCATCATCATGAAGTCCGCTTTTTGTCCAACAATTGTATATAGGGCATGGCTGCCGCTATTGTTTTCTTGAACAACATTCCATTTTTCCAATAAACCTAGAAATTCATTGATTGCCTCTTGTCTTTCATCGTTAGGTAACATTTTCCATGTAGTCCAATCTACTGTTCGGAAATCATGCAGGCAATACCAACCATCTAATGTTTTTGCTGCTTCACTCATTTATATATTCACTCCTTATTTAATAACATTTATCCCACTCTTAACGGACAGTAAGACTCCCCCCTCAAGCTTATGAGAATACGAGGAAGATAGGTGGGAGATCAACTGTCCGTAAAGGTCCGATTGGTTCAACTAACCATCAGTGGGGGATGAAGGAAAACCCCCACTGATGGAAGTTTCACTTTATACGATTTTAACTATATCATAGTTTCTCCATATATTAGTGGAATAACCCTTGAGATAATTGTGAACAAATTGTGACTTCTAGAAAAAGGAAGTTTCAGTTCGTCTAAAAAAGTATAATGAAGTTACATATAGGGAATTATCAGATTTATAACAGAACTTCCATCAATATTTCATCTTCATCTTCTTTGCATTAGTAGATGAACGCATCATGCTTTATATGGGATAAAAATAGAAGAAAGTAAGGAATATTCCTTGAAATTTTATCATGGTAGAGTATCCTATTAAGTGTACATAAAAAGGAGGAAGAAAATTAATGAGTGATTTATTTACAGGTTTAAAAGAAAAAGTAACTGGCCAAAACGTAAAGATCGTTTTCCCAGAAGCATTAGATGAGAGAATTTTAAAAGCTGCTGGTCGTTTAGCAGAAGATAAAGTGTTAATTCCTGTTTTAATTGGGGACATAGAAGAAGTTCAAGCAAAAGCAAAAAATCTAGGTGTTTCTTTAGAAAATGCAGAAATTTATGATCCAAAGAAATATGCTCAATTTGATGCATTAGTTGCTTCTTTTGTTGAAAGACGTAAAGGAAAAGTAACAGAAGAAGACGCGCGTAAAATCCTTTTAGATGAAAACTATTTTGGGACAATGCTTGTTTATGCTAACCAAGCAGATGGTCTAGTAAGTGGTGCAATTCATTCAACAGCTGACACTGTTCGTCCGGCTTTACAAATTATTAAAACAAAACAAGGTGTTAAGAAGACTTCTGGTGTATTCATCATGGTTCGTGAAGATGAAAAATATGTATTTGCAGACTGTGCAATCAATATTACTCCAGACAGCCAAGATTTGGCAGAAATTGCTGTGGAAAGTGCGAAAACAGCAAGAATGTTTGACATTGACCCACGCGTTGCAATGTTAAGCTTCTCAACTAAAGGTTCTGCAAAATCACCAGAAACAGAAAAAGTAGAAGGTGCATTAGCTGAAGCAAAACTAAGAGACCCATTATTAGTAATTGATGGTGAATTCCAATTTGATGCTGCATTTGTTCCATCTGTAGCGAAACAAAAAGCTCCAGATTCTCCAATTCAAGGAGATGCAAATGTATTTGTATTCCCAAGTCTAGAGGCTGGTAATATCGGTTATAAAATTGCACAAAGATTAGGTAACTTTGAAGCAGTCGGACCAATCCTTCAAGGCTTAAATGCTCCAGTAAACGACCTTTCTCGTGGATGTAACGAAGAAGATGTTTATAAATTAGCATTAATTACTGCAGGACAAAGCTTAGCAAAATAATTATTTTTAAAGAAGCTTGGACATAAGTATTTTCAACCAAATAACCCCGAACGATTATACGTACATGCTAAGAAAAATTCGTATAATTGTTTGGGGTTTTATTCATTTTAAGAAAGAATGAGAGATTGAGGTTCATCAAAGGTTTTGGAAAAAGTTAGGATGTATTTAGAAGGTGGAATTCGTGAAGATTTGTTAATTAAAGATGGTTGGCGTGACTCTTTACTATATAGTGTTTTAGAACATGAATGGGAAAAGTAATATAACTAGTTTTCTTTATCTAAGATGGGCTTCAACGAAAGTAGCATCGTGAAAATGTAAAGCTCAGAGTCTGAGCTATTGAATGTGTTAAATAGTATGTGTTATATGGTGTGAATTCCAATGTAATTTTCATTTCCCCATATTAATTGAACTGCTTAGCTTTAGAAAAAGCTCTTTTTTCGTTATAATAAATCATTGTGAATGAATAAAGAAAACTATATCTTTTAAAAATAGGATAGATGGTTGTTAAAACAAAAGGAGCTAAGTGATGGTCGGCAATACTAGTTTGTTAAAACAAGATAAATGGAGAATCATTGATCAGTCAACAACAGGTTTACATGTATCAGCGCTACACTCTTTCGGCATGGATGATACTTTATGTTCCTCTGTTGGAAGTGGCATGGTACCTGCTACGGCACGAACATGGGTACATGATCGGACGATTGTATTAGGAATTCAAGATACGAGATTACCTCATCTGAAAGATGCATTGGCTTTTTTAAAGGAGCAGGGATACCAATACATTGTCCGTAATTCTGGTGGACTTGCTGTTGTGTTGGATAAAGATGTGTTAAATATTTCGCTTATCCTGCCAGAACAGGAAAGAGGAATAGATATTAATAGTGGTTATGAGACGATGTGGGAATTAATTAACTATATGTTTAAAGAATATGGGAAAACGATAGAAGCAAAGGAAATTGTCGGATCGTATTGTCCAGGCAGCTATGACTTAAGTATTGATGGGAAAAAATTTGCAGGCATTTCTCAAAGACGCTTAAGAAGTGGGGTTGCGGTTCAAATTTATCTTTGCATAAATGGCAGTGGAAAGCAAAGAGCGGAAATTATCAAGCAATTTTATGCTGCAGGACTGCAAGGAGAGACAACCAAATTTGCTTATCCAGAAATAAAACCGGAAGTAATGGCTTCTTTAGCTGAACTATTAGACGTTCCACTAACAGTTGATCAAGTGATGACAAAGTTGCTTCTTGCTTTAAAAGATCACGCAGAGTTTTTATTTGCAGATCAATTACAAGGGGAAGAGCTACCACTGTTCGAGTCTTATTATGATCGTGTCGTTGATCGAAACGAGAAAATTATGCAGGCATTTCGTTAAAATCAAAAAGAGGATAAGGAAGGTGATTTTTTGAATCCCTTTCCTTATCCTCTATTTATAATCGAGAATGGTTGCCAACTCCAAAAACTTCTCTCTTTTTTGTTATGCGTTTTATAAGCCGCTAAACGGTCTTTCCGCTTTTTAAAATCAATCTAGCTAGCAAACTTCTCCCTACGATAAGTCAACATCAGATCGCTATCGCTCTCTGTGTTTCCTTTATCTCAGGAAATGCTGCTCCACCCCACACGCCGCTGAACGGTCCCTTTCCGCTTTTTAATTACTCTGCGACTTTTTCGAGGTTTCCGTTTCGGTCCATTTTAAACTTGGTTGGGCGCTCATCTTCTTCTAGTACCACAAGTTTACGGGCTCTGTTCATGATTTTCATGAGTGTTTCGTAATCTTCTTGCATCATTTCTGAGTTGTTTTCGATTTGATGTAGCTTTTCTTCTAACTCTTTGTTGCGACTTTTGATCGTGGCCATTTCTCTTTTTAATCTTTCATTCTCACTTTTTAAGATTTCCAGCTGTATTGGAGCACTTCGGAAATTTTGTAAGTAAGAGAGAACGGCATCAAAATTAAGTGTGCTAGCTTGATTGTAGCTCACTCCTGAGTAAACAGGAGTTTTCTCTACTTCAATGTTCGTTTGTGGTTCTTCTGTTTGATAGTTTGCAAGCTCATCTTCTTCTGGACTAGTAACATGTGTATCTAATGTTTCTAGTGAATCGAATGTCTCCAACTCCATTGAACCAAGTTCTAAACTAGTGGAAGCAGTAAGAGCCTCGAGATCGTCCACTGTTGGTACTGGTGGTGAGTATAATAGTTTCTTTTTACCACCTTGATCTTTTCCTAGCATCCGTTGTCGTTGTTTTCGCTGTTTCTTCGCAAGCTGCAGCGCCTTCTCATATTGATGACGAACGACTGCGTTCCAGCGGAATCCACACGCAGCTGAAGTTCTATTTAATTTATCCCCAACTTCTTCAAATGCGTTTAACTGTGTACTTCCTTCTCTGACATGTCTTAAAACTGTTTCTGCTAATAATAAATCGTTTTCTTCAGACCATGCATCTTGTCTAACCTTCATTCTTAACTCAACTCCCAACTTAATCACGATAAATAAATATTTCTAGTTCCATCTTTTCCAGAAATATGTTTGTTTATACAAAAGAAATACAAGGATAGTAGATTTTTTTATAGTTTAGAAAAAAGGGAAATTAGCGGATAAAGAGGGTTGAAAAAAAGCCGGCAACTTGGCCGACTATTTTTGATACATATACGATTAAATTTTCTATGCTCTTTTTTCTATTAAAGTTCCTTCGTTGCGGATAAAGAAGGCTGATAAAAATGCAAAAATACTTACAATAAATCCGAATAAGAAGAGATGGTGAATACCATCCATAAAGGTAGTACCACTATTTAGCAAAGATCCCATAATGGTTACACCGATTGCTGTTCCCATATTTCGGCAGAACATAAAGAAAGAAGTAGAGATCCCTTTTTCGTGATTTCCTACTAATGCTTGAGCGCCAATAACACCAACAGTACTTAGTAGTCCAAATGCTAATCCTTGAACAATCATGAGGATAAAGACGTACCAGAAGCCGTTTGATTCATTTAATAATACTAATAAAATTCCTGACAGTAATAGTAATGTATTTCCAATTATTAATAGAATGCGATAGCCATATTTTAATATCCATTTACCAGCTGGAACCGACATGGCCATCCATCCAACAGACATACCAAGGAGAGAAACACCACTCCATAGGACAGAAAGGCCAGCTTGGTTTTGCAGGAATAATGGAATATAGCTTGATGTTCCAAATAAGGCCAATGTTCCAACAAATCCATTAAGGAAAATCCAAGTAATTGTTTTATTCTTAAAAATGGATAATGGAACAATAGGAGAAGATTGTCTTTTCTCAAAGAAATAAAATGTGATTAATAGAAGGATACCGACTATAGCAAAAATAAACAGATAACTTTCTAACACGGTAACTAGTAATACACAAGTTATGCCGACTCCAAACAGGACAGCACCAATATAATCTACTTGTGCCTTTTTAGGTTGATAAACTTCTTTATATGGAATCAAAGTTAATAGTGCAATGATACATACTGGAAAATTAATGTAAAAAATCCATCTCCAACTCAAAAACTCTACAAAAAGAGAACCAAGTGTGGGAGCTAATACGGCAGATAATGCCCACATGCCAGTAAATAATGCTTGGATCTTCCCTCTTTTTTCAATAGAAAAAAGGTCTCCAGCAATGATAGCAGGAAATGGCATCATGAATCCAGCTCCCATTCCCTGTAGTGCGCGGAAAATGACTAATTGAGGCATAGTCGCTGCAATTCCACATAAGAGTGAGCCGATTAAAAAGACGATAATCCCGAAAGCAAACAGTTTCTTTCTACCAAAAAGATCAGAAAGTCTGCCGGCAATTGGTGACAGTATGGTGCTAGCTATCATATAAGCAGCAAAAGACCAAGCGTATAATGCCGTTCCGCCAAGTTCCTCTGCAATAATTGGCATGGTTGTATTCATAATAGTCGTATCAATAGAGGCGATCAACATTGCAAGCACAATGCTGCACATTACTAATAGTCTACTTTTATTCATTTAATAACCTCCCTATATTCAAGAGAAAATTATAACGCATATTGATTAATTAATATAGAGAAGGGAATTAGTTTAGAAAAAATACTGCCGTAGCAGATAGACAAAAATAGCATAGTAGGAGCGGATTTATTCCACAAATTCGTCACTGTTTTACACTCTTTTGCATCTTGCATTGCTAGTGGAGAAGGGGTAAAATACCATATAGTAATGAGTGAGAATGTTGTCGATTAGATGATTGATAACTTTAATAGAGAGCATTTAAAGAAAGGGTTGTCCCAATGGCAAACGAATTTCGTGTTTGCGACGATTGTCAGGCAGTAAATTTAAAAACGTTAATACCACGTTTAAAGCAAATAGATCCAGATGCAAAAATTGAAATAGGATGTCAATCCTATTGTGGTCCTGGTCGCAAAAAAACATTTGCTTTTGTCAATAATCGTCCACTAGCTGCATTAACAGAAGAAGAGTTAATGGATAAAATTAATACAAAGTTAAAAAAATAATAGAAACTCATCTATTATTTGAAATCTTCAAATGAAACAACAACAATGAAAAACAGAGTCTTTGTAAAACCAGAGGAGCTTCCACTAGATAGTTATTTTATGGAGAAAACCATGATTTTTTTCCTTTTTAAAATGCCTACACGGAACCCTCTTTTTCTATCTTTAGAATATGGAGCGTACTCTAAATTACTAGAATGAATAAAAAATAGCCAATAGAACGAAAGAGAGTGAGAAAGATGCCATATTCGACGGATAAGTTAAACGAAGAGAAAGTATTTAAAGATCCAGTCCACCGCTATATCCATGTTCGTGACCGAGTGATATGGGATTTGATTGGGACGAAAGAGTTTCAGCGCCTGCGAAGAATTAAGCAGCTTGGCACAACTTATCTTACTTTTCATGGTGCGGAACACAGCAGGTTTAATCACTCTCTAGGAGTATATGAAATTGTTAGAAGAATAATTGACGATGTTTTTGAAGGCAGAGAAGAATGGAATAATAACCAAAGATTGCTTTCTTTATGTGCCGCACTCTTACATGATTTAGGACATGGTCCTTTTTCTCATTCGTTTGAAAAAGTGTTTGATCTCGATCATGAAGAATTTACACGCAGAATTATCTTAGGAAAGACAGAAGTAAATAAAGTCTTAACAAGAGTAGAGAAAGACTTTCCCAAAAAAGTGGCCGAAGTAATCGCAAAAACATCAAAAGAAAAACTAGTTGTTAGTCTAATCTCCAGTCAAATTGATGCAGATCGAATGGATTATTTACTAAGAGATGCATACTTTACAGGGGTTAGCTACGGAAATTTCGATATGGAAAGAATCTTGCGTGTCATGCGTCCACGTGAAGATCAGGCTGTTATTAAGAAAAGCGGAATGCATGCTGTAGAAGATTATATTATGAGCCGTTATCAAATGTACTGGCAGGTATATTTCCATCCAGTGACAAGAAGTGCGGAAGTAATTCTTACGAAGATTCTACATAGAGCGAAACATTTACACGAACAGTTCTACTCTTTTAAATATCACCCCATTCATTTTTACTCACTTTTTGAAGAAGAGACATCCTTAGAGGACTACTTGAAATTGGATGAGGCTATTATTCTCTATTATTTTCAAATGTGGCAAGAAGAAGACGATACTATTTTGAAAGACCTTTGCCGCAGGTTTATGAACAGGAATCTTTTTAAATATGTTGAGTTTGATCCAGCGAAAGAGTATAAGAAACTCCAAGAATTATCTGGGTTATTTCAAAAAGCGGGATTAGATCCGGAATATTATTTAGTTGTAGATTCCTCGTCTGACCTACCTTATGATTTTTATCGACCTGGGGAAGAGGAAGAACGGTTGCCCATTCATCTATTGATGAAAAACGGAGAAATAAGAGAGCTTTCCAGAGAATCGGAAATAGTCGACAGTATCTCTGGAAAAAGAAGAACCGATCATAAGCTGTATTTTCCAAAGGACATTTTAAAGGATGACAGTTCTAAAGGGAAAATCAAAAAACAAATTCGTCAATTGTTGGATATTCAATAGATGTATGTCTTAGGATTAAATCGAGTAGGAGATGACCCAATTTGTTAAAAGATCATGCCAAAGTAATGAAAGCAATTGCTGCTTCGGGCGAAATTATTGGAAGAAAAAAGCTGCAAAAAATGATATATATTGCGAAAAAGCTTGATTTTCCGTTTCATGAAAAATATCAATTTCACTTTTTCGGTCCCTATTCAGAAGAGCTGACCTTGCGAATCGAAGAACTATGCAATATGGGATTTTTAAATGAGATAAAAGAAAAAAAGGGAGGCTATTTCCAATACCGTTATACCTTAACCGATAATGGGAAAGAGTTTCTGGCACTTAATGAAGTGGAGATGCCTAATTTATCGCCTTGTCTGGAAGATATGAATGGCCAGAATTCAAGATTTCTTGAACTTGTTTCAACCGTTCTATTCTTTGATACTTTACCAAAGGAAGAAGTGAAAGAAAAAGTTTTTACTTTAAAAGCAAAGCAAAAATATACAGAAGAAGAAATAGAGATAGCCTACACATATATTGAAAGCTTAAAAGAGAAAACCATTCATTAAAAAAGATCCTACCATGCAATGAAACGATTTGCTTGGTAGGATCTTTTTTAATGGCCATTATTGATCACTTAAGCGTTTGCCTGCAACAGCGTAATGGTTTGTAGGCATTTCCTCAATGAAGACAACTACTTTTTCCTTTGAGGCACCTGTTGTTTCTACAACAGCATCGGTTACTTTTTCTACTAGATTTCGCTTTTGCTCTTCTGTTCTACCTTCTAACATCTTTACAGTTACGTATGGCATCTGTTAGTCCTCCTTGGTTTTTGTTAGTAGTTTTTCATATTTTTTGAAAAAGTGCAAGTTTCTAATCATTTCTTTGTAATTAAAAGGGGGGATTTTTATTTGCTCCTTTCCTAGGAAAAGAAAATTTTCCTTTCCAATTTATAATCATGTATAATTTTAGAAGGAAACATTACTAGATAGAAAAAAACGATTTTCCGTAGAAACTGTTTATAGAGGGGAGCTAATCATTTGTTATTTTCGCAAAATTTGGCGGATTTGCCTTATATTATTATTTCCATTGTTATAGGTTTTACCTTCCATGAATTTGCACATGCATACGTAGCTTATAAATTTGGAGATCCAACAGCGCAAAAGCAGGGAAGATTAACGCTAAATCCTATCGTTCACATCGATCTCATTGGTGCAATCTTTATTTTGATTGCTGGGTTTGGATGGGCGAAGCCAGTGCCAGTTAATCGTCATTACTTTAAACGACCTAAATTAGCTGGAGTATTGGTTTCTCTAGCGGGACCTGTTAGTAATTTAATACTAGCTTTTCTTGGTTTTATTATTATTGCACTATTAATAAAGTTAAATGTTCCAGTAGGAAGTAATTTTGATTTATATCCGTTTTTTCAAATTTTTGTCTATATGAATTTATTACTTTTTGCTTTTAATTTAATTCCGCTACCACCTCTAGATGGCTACCGAATTATAGAAGATCTAGTTTCCTCTCGAGTTAGAGCAAGAATGTCTAAGTATGAGGTATATGGATCTATTTTATTTATTGTATTAATTGTTACCGGTTTATCAAGTTATACAATATTCCCTTGGATTGAGTTTGTGCGAGTCTTTTTCCTTCAACTGTTTAATCAATTATTATTTTAATTTGTTAGAATGGAAAAATTGTCTTTCTTGCACGACAAATAAGAATCGTTAAGCAGCTAGCAATCCGCGATCGCTTAGAATAAATCGCAGAAGGAGTATGAAAAATGGAAGAAAAAAAGAAAAAAACAGTAGGCTTTAATATTATTAAAAATGACCCAACAGATGGGCATAAAGGTTTTGGAATTGGCAGTCTTAGTTTAGAAAATGTATCTCCTGTTATTATTGATGTGGAAGCAGGAGAAGCAATCGTTGATATTGGGGCGATGCATGCAAGGAGTGCTGTAGAGCGTGGTATCAAGTTTTTAAAAAGTAAAGAAGAAGTGCCAAATGGCAAGGCTTATTGGCTAGTATGGGTAACGATTGACCGCAAGCCTGAAGGTCCTTACTATGCTGGGGTAACAGCTTGTGAAATGACCGTAGATCGTTCGATTCGCAGAGGCTATAAATCCTTGCCAGACCATGTGAATAAGATGGATAAAAGTATGAAAAGGCATATTATGGTTGATAATATGGATGATAAGTCTAAAAAGGTGCTTGCTGATTTCCTAAAAAATCATGATCAGCAACTCTGGGATAACTCCCTAGAACAGCTGAAAAAAGACTTGTTAGGATAATTTTTTGAAAATGTTGACAAATGTGAAGAGAAATCGATAAACTAAAAGAGAAACAAATAAGGCTACGGATAATAGCAACAAACTATCCGAAAAAAGCCTTCAATAAAAAGCCCTTTTAAAGGAGATTGTTTTATGAGTGTGAGTGTTCTTAACTAACCGTTAATTTTATACGGCCTTGAATGTTGTTAAAAAATCGGAATTCTACCGGTTTATTTAGCATGCGAATTTCAAGGAAGGTTAAGAATAAGCCTCATAGCGAGCAATAGACGATCCAAGCTATGGCATATTTGTCATAGCTTTTTTACTTTATTGCGAAGGATTTCCTTATGCCGCAAACAAGCGGATAGGTTTACCCAAAAAAGCTAGTGTGAGCGTTTGTTCATGCTGGCTTTTTTCTGTTTTCAAGGGTTTTTCAAGAAAAAATCAGGAGGTAATTAAATGAATCAACAGACATTTGAAGTATTAGGCTTCTATAAAATTTTAGAGGATATAGAAGCTTATGCGAAAACAAATTTAGCGAAAGAAACCATTCGGAAGCTGCGACCCATTCATGATAAAAGAAAAATGGAGCAGTCGATAAAGGAAATAGAAGAGGCTATAAAAATTATAGAAATATCTAGTAGTGTTCCCATTCATACGCTTGATGAAATGTCCCTATATTTAAGTCAAGCAAAAAAGGGGATTTATATTCGAGCAGATCAATTTCCATTTGTTATTTCCTTTTTAGAGCATTGCACAAAGCTTAAGCAGTTTATGCGTGATAAAGAATTTGCTGCTCCGAATGTTTCACTGTATGTTCAATCTATCCCTGATGTTAGGGAGCTTACAGAAGAAATAACAAGATGTATTAGGCATAGTAATGTCGATGATTACGCATCTAGTGATTTAGCCTATTTAAGAAGACAGTTATCTATCTTGACAGATCGGGTTAAAGAAAAGGCTAACCAACTAGTGAAATCAAAAAAATATGCAAGTTATCTTCAAGACAAAATTGTGTCCGAGCGTAATGGACATTTGACTCTCTCTGTTAAAAGAGAATACAAAACCAAAATGCCAGGAAGTGTACTTGATACTTCTGCATCTGGTGCAACGGTATTTATCGAACCAATTGAATTGGCAGATATGCAAGCGGAAATAGAAACAATGAAGCTGGCAGAAGAGTATGAGGTAGAACGAATTTTATATGAATTAACAGAAAAGCTATTAGCAGAGGAAAATGCGATAAATCTAGCTATCGAAACGATGCATTATTATGATGTTTTGTTTGCGAAAGCAAAATACAGCAGAGCAATTGATGCAAAGTCTCCCGTTTTAACAGATGACTATATGATTCATTTAAAAGAAGCTCGTCATCCAATGCTTGGGCAGAAAGCAGTCCCTTTAACCATTTTATTTGGCGAAGAGCATCGTGCCCTCG
This sequence comes from Niallia sp. FSL W8-1348, assembly GCF_038006745.1. Classification (NCBI taxonomy): domain Bacteria; kingdom Bacillati; phylum Bacillota; class Bacilli; order Caryophanales; family Bacillaceae; genus Niallia; species Niallia sp. FSL W8-1348. The sequence continues at coordinate 2,714,729 of NZ_JBBOVV010000001.1, forward strand.
TTATTACAGGGCCAAATACAGGTGGGAAAACAGTAACATTGAAAACAATTGGTTTATTAACAATGATGGCACAATCAGGCTTGCTAATTCCTGCAAAAGCAGGGAGCAAAATAGCGATTTTTCAGCATATATTTGTGGATATCGGTGACGGACAAAGCATTGAACAAAATTTAAGTACGTTTAGTTCAAGGCTAGTGAATATTATTGATATTTTAAGAAAAACCAATGACCGTTCGCTTGTATTGCTTGATGAGCTAGGATCTGGCACAGATCCTGGAGAAGGGATGGCCCTCGCTATTGTAATTTTAGAACAGCTTTATCAAAAAGGAGCAACATTATTTGCGACGACTCATTATAGTGAGATGAAGGAATTTGCGGATCAAACAGAAGGGTTTTTAAATGGAACAATGGAATTTGATATCGTTACATTACGGCCGACATATAAGCTGTTATTGGGGCAAAGTGGGAGAAGCCAAGCGTTTGAAATTGCAAGCAAATTAGGACTGCACCCTGAGCTTATTGAAAAAGCGCATGAGATAACGTATAAAAAATATCGGAACTTCCATGATGATCAAAATGTAAATGATCCAAGCTATAAGCAACAGGTAGTTGTTAATAAATATGCCCGCAAATCAGGAATGACAAGGCCGGTTGATACGCCAAGAGCACAAGAGCCAATATTTGAGCAAGGAGATAATGTAATTCTTACAGAGACGAATGAAATGGGAATTGTTTACCAAGGACCAGATGCACAAGGGAGATATATCGTGCAGGTTCGCCAGGAAAAAAGAATAGTCAATCAAAAGCGATTGAAGCTTTATATTAAAGGAACAGAGCTTTATCCGGAAGATTATGATTTTGATATTATTTTTAAATCAAAAGAATATCGAAAAATAAGCAAGCAGCAAAAAAGAAAATATGTAGAAGACGTTTGGTTGGAGGAAGAATGAGGAGAGCGGCAAGGTAACAGAGAGAGGTTGTCTAAGCCCGTTTGGAAGAGGAAGAGAGAGAAAAGGTAACAGAGAGAGGTTGTCTAAGCCCGTTTGGAAGAGGAAGAGAGAGAAAAGGTAAAGAGAGAGGTTGTCTGAGCCCGTTTGGAAGAGGAAGAGAGAGGCAAGGTAACAGAGGAGAGGTTGTCTAAGCCCGTTTGGAAGAGGAAGAGAGAGGCAAGGTAACAGAGAGAGGTTGTCTGAGCCCGTTTGGAAGAGGAAGAGAGAGGCAAGGTAACAGAGAGAGGTTGTCTAAGCCCATTTGGAAGAGGAAGAGAGAGGCAAGGTAACAGAGGAGAGGTTGTCTAAGCCCGTTTGGAAGAGGAAGAGAGAGAAAAGGTAACGGAGAGAGGATCTCTAAGCCCTTTTCAAAACGGAACAGCCAAAAAGGTAACAGAGGCGAGGTTTTGCCTCGCCATCATCCGACCAAAACAAAAAAGCATACCCCGCCAAAAATAGGCGGCAGTATGCTTTTTCAATCTTTGCTTCTACCAAGGTAAAATTCGTTTATACCATGGTACCTTTTCATTTGTTTTTTCCTTATTTGCTGGTTTTTCACTGGAATCGTCTTTCGGTAGATCAGCACAATATTCTGTCGGTACAGTTTCCTTCGTAAAGTACATTATTCTTTTTGTGCCACACGCATTTGATGCAAGTTTACCGCTCTTAGGGTCGATATATACACCAACTGTTCCTTTTGTAGGAGTGAACCCTTTGATTGGCTCTTTATTCAAGCTTTGTTCCATAAACTGAGCCCAAACTTTCTTTGCATATGTTTTATCAGCTGTTAACGTGATGGGTTCTCCTTGATCATATCCGGTCCAAACGGCTGACACTAATTGCGGGGTATAGCCAATCATCCAGCTGTCTGATTCTGTGGAACCAGATTTACCTGCATAAATTCTTGTAATATCGTTTGCGATGGTACTTCCCGTTACAGAGGCATAGCCACTTAAATTAGGGTCAAACATTCCTGTCATCATTTGGTTCATGACAAAAGTTAAATCTGTATCTAACACTTTCTCTTTCTTTGCTTTATGTTCATAGAGAATTTGTCCATCATTTGTTTCAATTTTTGTAATGAAAACAGGAGAAACACTGTTTCCTCCATTGGCAAACATACTATAGGCATTTGCCATCTCGATTACCCGCACATTAGAGGTTCCTAGAGCAAGTGAAGGTACTTCTTGTAAATCGGTTGTAATGCCGAATCTTTTTCCTGTTTTTACTAATGTGTCCTGCCCTAAAAACAAATGGGTTTTAACAGCATATACATTATCGGAAACCGCAAGTGCCTGTGCCATTGTAATATTGCCATCTGCATATCGATTATTAAAATTATGCGGTGTATATGGATCTCTGCCATCATCAAAACGGAAGGTCGTTTTCTCGCTACTCATCATGGTCGCTGGTGTAAATCCATGTTCAAGTGCTGCGTAATACAACAAAGGTTTTATCGTCGAACCAGGCTGACGACTAGCTTGAGTTGCTCTGTTAAATGGGCTTTCTTCATAATTTCTTCCACCCACCAATGCTTTAACATAGCCTGTAGTTGGATCCATAGCTACAAAGCCTATTTGTATATTACTATCTTTGTTTATCGTGTGATTAATGGTTTCTTCTGCAATTCTTTGCTGCTCGGTATTCAAGGTAGTGTATACTCTTAATCCGCCTAATTGAATCGTTTTTTCATCCAGGTGAAGCTGGTTTTTCAAAATGTTTTTAACGCTATCTTGAAAATAGGGAGCTGTTTCCATACTTGTGTTCGGGAATTCTCCTACTAGAGATAGCTTTTCATTTAAAGCTATCTTTTTATCTTCTGCTGTTATATAGCCATTTTCAATCAAGGAATTAAGGATAATGCTTTGTCTTTTTTTTGCATTCTCCATTGATGAAAAGGGAGAATAAATACTGGGTCCCTTCGGAATACCAGCAAGCATGGTTGCTTCTGCTAGCGTTAGTTTTGATGCCTCTTTTCCAAAGTAATATTGGCTCGCTGCCTCTGCTCCATATGCTCCGTGGCCATAATAAATTGTATTTATATAGCCCTCTAGAATCTCATCCTTCGTATAAAATATTTCTAGTCGAAGTGTATAAAAAGCCTCTGCAATTTTTCGCTTCCATGTCTTTTCATGCTCTAAAAATAAGTTTCGGGCATATTGCTGCGTTATCGTACTTGCCCCTTGTACTTTTGCCATTGCTTTTATGTCTGCTAAAATAGCACCGCCAATTCGTTTATAATCAAAGCCGTGATGAGAATAAAAGTTCTTATCTTCAATGGAAACAGTAGCATCCACTAAATATGGGCTAATATCATCGATGGATACCCAATATCTTTTTTGCCCATTACTGCTTTCTCCAATGATACTACCGTTATCTGAATAATAGATAGTTGACTGAGAAACGGCTAAAGGAGGGGGGCCAAGTGTACGAGCGTATACATAAACTCCGATAAAAATGATGCTTGCGGTTATCATGAAAAGGAGTCCCAATATCACGAGTATGCGTAAATACTTTCCAGAGTTTTTTAATTTATTGACAATGACTTCCAATACATGACACCTCCTAAGTAGAAATTTCTTTGTTTTTTATCGTTATGAAACGAAACGAAAATAGATAGCACTAGTATGTGGTAAAGATTGGTGTTTTAAACATTTTTATCATGGAATATAAAAAAATTCTTTGCATTTTTACGAATATCCACTATACTTTTTTCGTGTTTGTTATTTGTTTGATTGGGAAGTATAAAAAGAAGATTGTTTTCATTAGAAATGTTTCTTTTTTGATTGCTTTAACTAATCAAATGAATGGAGGATATGAAAATGGGAATTTGGTTTACAGAAAAGCAGACTGATAATTTTGGAATTACAATGAAAATCAAACGTACATTACATACAGAACAGACACCGTTTCAAAAGTTGGAGATGGTAGAGACAGAAGAGTGGGGAAATATGCTGTTATTGGATGATATGGTGATGACTTCTACCAGAGATGAATTTGTTTATCATGAAATGGTAGCACATATTCCATTATTTACTCACCCGAAACCTGAGCATATTCTTGTAGTTGGCGGCGGTGATGGCGGAGTTATTCGGGAAGTATTAAAGCATTCAAGTGTTAAAAAGGCGACGCTTGTTGATATTGATGGTAAAGTAATTGAATATAGTAAGCAGTTTCTACCAGAGATAGCTGGAAAGCTGGATGACCCAAGAGTGGATGTGCAAGTAGGTGATGGCTTTATGCATATTGCCAAAAGTGAAAAGGTCTATGATGTAATTATGGTAGATTCCACAGAACCAGTGGGACCTGCTGTTAATCTGTTTACAAAAGGCTTCTATGCTGGGATAGCAAAAGCTTTAAAGGATGATGGACTTTTCGTTGCTCAATCGGACAACCCATGGTTTAAAGGAGAGCTTATTCGCTCCGTACAAAGAGATGTAAAAGAAATATTTCCAATAACCAGATTATATATCGCTAATATACCGACATATCCAAGCGGAATGTGGGCGTTCACAATTGGATCAAAGCAATATGATCCCTTACAAGTGCCAGAGAGCCGTTTCCATTCAATAGAAACCAAGTATTACACGAAAGACTTACACAAAGCGGCCTTTATTCTACCGAAGTTTGTTCAAGATCTTTGTGAAGGGGATAGTGAATCAATTTAGATTTAAGCTGTTTTGAATAAAAAAGGAGTGATTACCAATGCGTTTTGATGAATCATATTCAGGAAATGTATTTATAAAAAGTTTTCCAAATTATGAAGAAAGCCAAGTAGTATTGTACGGTATGCCAATGGATTGGACTGTTAGCTTCCGCCCTGGGTCCCGTTTTGGCCCTGCCCGAATTCGCGAGGTTTCGGTTGGCTTAGAAGAATACAGTCCATATTTAGATAGAGAGCTGGAAGAGGTAAAATACTTTGATGCGGGAGATATCCCGTTGCCATTTGGAAATCCACAGCGAAGCTTAGATATGATCGAAGAATTTGTGGACAAAGTATTAGGAGATAATAAATTCCCACTTGGAATGGGTGGAGAGCACTTAGTATCTTGGGGCGTATTCCAAGCAATGTATAAAAAATATCCAGATTTAGCAATCATACATATGGATGCTCATACAGATCTTCGTGATGAGTATGAGGGGGAGCCGCTATCTCATTCGACACCAATCAAAAAAGTAGCAAATTTAATTGGCCCAAAGAATGTTTATTCTTTTGGTATCCGCTCTGGAATGAAAGAGGAGTTCCAATGGGCAAAAGAAGTTGGCATGCATATTTCTAAGTTTGAAGTGCTAGAGCCTTTAAAAGAAATCTTGCCAACACTTGCAGGCAGACCTGTATATGTAACAATTGATATTGATGTATTAGACCCAGCACATGCGCCAGGTACTGGTACAGTAGATGCAGGGGGAATTACATCAAAAGAATTATTAGCGTCTATTCACGAAATTGCACGCTCCAATGTTCAAGTAGTTGGGGCAGATTTGGTAGAAGTAGCACCAATTTATGACCCATCTGAGCAAACGGCAAATACAGCTAGTAAATTAATCCGTGAAATGATCTTAGGATTCGTAAAATGATCATTTCATAGATAGTCCTAAAAAGAGGCTGGGACATAAGTATTCCAGCCAAGGATAATTCCGAACAATTATACGAAGATGCTAATGAATGTTCCGTATAATTGTTCGGGCTTTTATTTGTTTTTCAAAGGATGTTTCCATGAAGTTTGGTGCGATTCCCCGCAGCCGGAATACACTTCGCTTTCCATGGGGCTCGCGCTGAGCCGCTTCGGCCTGTGGCCTGCAGGGTCTCAGACTGTCTCGCTAATCCCATAGGAGTCTTCGTGTATTCCGGCTGCTCTGTTTTTCCAACTAATTATATTTCCTCTTGTAAAAAGTATGCGAAAGCAGCCGCTATTTACTAGCTATATTAGAAATTGTTCGTCTTTACAGAGTATCTATTTAGTTATGTCCCATCCTCTTTTTTGTGGACTCTGGTTTAATAAATAGATTCTAGAAATTCCTAGGAAAAATGCTTTGTATATATGTTAAAATATAGAAAATAATGAAAAAGCTGAGTTATGATGAAAGGGATCCATACTAGTAGCTGGCAATGGAAATATAGTTGCTTTGTAATCTGCTTTTTAAGAAACTGAAATAATCATCTGATAAACTTTATATGAACCATTTTTGCTGCAATTTTTATATGTAAAATAAGATGGAGCATGACATTTACATAGGGAGAAGGAATAAAATGAGTAAAAAGATTTTTGTCGTATTAATAGGGATCATAGTATTATTTGCAGGCTTTCATTCGGCAAATACAGTGCAAGCTGCCAGCAAAAAAACGAAATATGTTACAGCAAGTTCCCTTAATATAAGAAGTGGAGCTGGTACCTCGTTCAAAGTAGTAACGACGGTAAAGAAAAATCAGGCTGTAACAGTAACCCAAACAAAAGGGTCTTGGGATAAGGTGACAGTTGGAAAGAAAACAGGCTGGGCATCCAATAAATATTTAACAACAAAGAAGCCGGCAGCAAAAGCAGCAACAACGACGAAAACGATGTATGTCACAGCAAGTACGTTGAATGTGAGAAGTGGTGCAGGTACCACTTACAAAGTAATTACAACAGTCAAAAAGAATCAATCTTTAAAAGTATCGCAAACAAAGGGTTCTTGGAGCAAAGTAACGGTAGGCACCAAAACAGGCTGGGTTTCGAGTAAATATCTAACAACAAAAAAGCCAGCTGCACCAAAAAATTTGGCAGCAGGTCTAAAAACAGTGGGGAAAAATAAGCAATTGATTCTTGTAACATCAAATGGTTATAATACATCCTCTGCTGAAATTCGCACATTTGAAAAGAATACAAAAGGAGAATGGGTTCCAGTTCTAACTACAGCTGGACACATCGGTAAATATGGATTTACATCAAATATGAGTGAAGGCGGTAAAAAGTCACCCATTGGGAAATTTACAATAGGGACAGCTTTCGGTACAGAAAAGAACCCTGGAACAAAATTATCTTATCGAAAAATTACCAATGACGATGTATGGGTAGATGATCCAAAATCTAAGCTCTATAACACGTGGCAGTCTAAAAAGAAAACTAGCGGTCAGTGGAAGAGTGCAGAAAATATGAATGTGCCGGCATATAAATATGGTTTTGTCATTGACTACAACACAAAACGCATTCCAAACAAAGGAAGTGCAATCTTTTTCCACATTGGGAATAGTTACACCCTTGGATGTACGGCAACATCAGAAGCAAATGTAGTGAAGATTCTAAAATGGTTAGATCCTTCTAAAAACCCGGTAATTATACAAACACCAATTAAAGAGTTAAATAACTATTAAAAATGAAGGGGCTGGGACAAAAGTATTCCAGCCAAGGATAAATCCGAACAATTATACGAAGACGCTTATGAGAGTCCGTATAATTGTTTGGTTTTTTATTTGTTTTTAAAAGGATGTTTCCATGAAGTTTGGTGCGATTCCCCGCAGCCGGAATACACTTCGCTTTCCGTGGGGCTCGCGCTGAGCCTCCTCAGCTTCGCCTCCGGGGTCTCAGACTGTCTCGCTAATCCCACAGGAGTCTACGTGTATTCCGGCTGCTCTGTTTAACCAACTAATTATATTTCCTATTGTAAAAAGTATGCAAAAGCAGCAGCTATATACTAGCTAAACTAGAGATTGTTCATCTTAACAAAGTATCTATTTAGATATGTCCCATCCTCTTTATCATTCTTAAACAATGATTAAATTTATTATATGCGCATCATTTGTCGAACCATCTTGCACTTCCCCCTCAAAAAATTTATACTTATAAAGTTACACAGTAAAATGAAAAGGAAGTGTTGTCGTTGTCTCAACCATCAGCGCAACAGGTGCCTGTAAAATTACATGTTACAACACATATATATAATGGGAAAAATAAAGAAAGTATTGAGTGGATTGGGTTTGGTCAATACTTAGAAAAAGATACTAGTAAATATATAAAATATGAAGAAATCATAGAAGAAGGCACCATTAAAACAATTATTAAAGTCACGGAAAAGGAAGGATTAATCCTTCGAAGTGGAGCGGTAAAAATGCGACTCCCTTTTCTAATTAATAAACAGAAAATCGGTAGTTATGAAAGTCCATACGGTGTTTTTCAACTAATTACAGATACAAAGAGGCTAGCATTAGAAATAGAGCAGCACACAACAACAGGTTCATTAGATATTTTATATGATTTAAAGATGCAGGGTAGCAATAATGGGACCTATCATATGACTATTTCATTTAAGGAGGAGACAGAGTAAGAATGAATATTGTAGATCAAATAAAGGAAAAACTAAAGGAAGAAATTAAACAAAGTGTGATAAAAGCTGGGTTAGCAGCAGAAGAACAAATTCCAGAAGTGATATTGGAATTACCAAAGGACAAAGCACATGGTGATTATTCTACTAATATGGCGATGCAGTTAGCGAGAGTCGCGAAGAAAGCACCACGTATGATTGCAGAGGCTATTATTGACAATTTCGATCAAACGAAAGCTTCTATTAAAAAAGTAGAAATAGCAGGACCTGGCTTCATTAATTTTTATATGGATAACAGCTATCTAACTGATTTAATTCCAACTATTCTTAAAGCAGGAGAGCAATACGGACAAACAACAGTTGGAAACAATGAAAAAGTGCAAGTGGAGTTTGTTTCTGCAAACCCTACTGGAGATCTTCATTTAGGACATGCACGTGGGGCAGCAGTAGGAGATTCCCTATGCAATATTTTAGATAAAGCTGGTTATAGCGTATCAAGAGAATACTATATTAATGATGCTGGTAACCAAATTAACAACTTGGCATTATCTGTAGAAGCACGATATTTCCAAGCATTAGGAATGGAAAAAGAAATGCCGCAAGATGGCTATCATGGAGAAGACATTATCGGAATTGGGAAAGAATTAGCAGAGGAATATGGCGATAAGTATGTCCATGTTTCGGAGCAAGAACGTTTTGATTTTTTCCGTGACTACGGTTTGAAATATGAAATGGCTAAGTTAAAGCAGGATTTAGAAGATTTCCGTGTGAAATTTGATGTGTGGTTCTCCGAAACGTCTCTTTATCAAAATGGAAAGATTGATATTGCCCTAAACAAATTAAGAGAAAATGGCTATATTTTTGAGTTGGATGGAGCGACATGGCTACGTTCTACTGATTTCGAAGATGACAAAGACCGTGTTCTTATTAAAAATGATGGTTCGTTTACTTATTTATTACCAGACATTGCTTATCATAAAGATAAACTAGATAGAGGTTTTGAAAAGCTTATTAATATTTGGGGTGCAGACCATCATGGTTATATACCTCGTATGAAAGCTGCAATTCAAGCATTAGGATATGACAAAGATGCTTTAGAGGTTGAAATTATTCAGCTTGTTCATCTATATAAGAATGGTGAAAAAATGAAGATGAGTAAGCGTACTGGTAAAGCTGTTACAATGAGAGATTTAGTGGAAGAAGTAGGCTTAGATGCAACTCGTTACTTCTTTGCAATGAGAAGTGCGGATACGCATTTAGATTTTGATCTAGATCTTGCTGTATCACAATCCAATGAAAACCCAGTATATTATGCACAATACGCGCATGCCCGTATTTCCAGTATCCTTAGACAAGGGAAAGAACAAGGAATCGAGCCTGGCGATGAATTGAACGCTGCGTTAATTACTGCAGAAAAAGAATTTGACTTATTGAAAAAACTAGGAGAATTCCCACAAGCAGTAGGAGAAGCGGCATTAAAGAGAATGCCACACCGTATTACTAATTATATTTACGACTTAGCGTCTACTTTCCATAGCTTTTATAACGCAGAAAAAGTATTGGATGTAGACAATTTAGAAAGAACGAAGGCACGTCTAGCATTAATTCAAGCAACGCAAATAACGTTAAGAAACGCCTTAGCCCTAATCGGCGTATCTGCACCAGAAAAAATGTAATTAATTAAGAGAGGAGAGCATAAAGTGATGCTCTCCTCTCAGACTGTAGACAAACCCCTGAATTTTAGAAATAGAGGTTTGTATATAGTATATTTATTAGTACCTTTGAATAGGGAGGTTGCTCACCGCTCCAGGGGTTCGCTTTCCGTGGCGCTCGCCCCATGGAAAGCGAAGTATATTCAGGCTGCGGGTTATCACCACAAACCTTCCTTCTTAAAATGAATAAAACCCTAAACAATCATACGAACTCTTCTTAGCATATACGTATAATCGTTCAGGGTTATTTGGTTGAAAAGACTTATGTCCCAACTTCCTTTTTTTATAAAGAAATCATTGGATATTTCTAATCATCTTTTCGAATAATAAAAAGCATCTACTTCAGGAAAGGGAAGATGCTTGTGAAATTAGTTCTATTTGCTTTACTTACTGGGTTTTTAACTGGATTCATCTTTGGACTATTAAAGCTACCCATACCTGCTCCAGGTGCATTTTCAGGGATTGTAGGCATTTTTGGAATATATGCCGGTTACCGTGTGTTCGAATGGGTCAGTGTCTTTTTTCAAAGATAATAAGAAATGTAAATATGATGGATGCTCAACTAGATGGCCGCTTACTATTCCAGTGAGCGGCCATTTAGTTGAGCATGATTAATTGTTGTATTTAGAGTCCTTAGCATCTTTACGAAGTCCTTTTATAAAAACGGAGCAAAAAGACGGGAAACCCATTCCTTTAGTTTACTTCTCATCGTGATTGTATTTAAACCTTCAAGCGATAATTCCTTTGCTTGCTGTAAATCCATCTCTGTAATCTTGTTCATTTTGTCAATAAATATAGGGTCATAGATGCAACAATTTAACTCGTGATTTAAAAAGATACTGCGTCTATCAAAATTGGATGAACCGATAATAATAATCTCATTATCAACATTAATTAATTTGCCATGAAAAAAGCCATTCAAATATTGATAAACGCTTGCTCCATTTCCTATTAGTGAACGTAGATAGGGAAAAGAGGCCTCTTTAACAAGCATATGATCCGCTTTATCAGGAATAAGGATCGTAATGGAAACATTTCTATGTAATGCTCTCACTAACTCTTCTGTTATTCGCTTACTAGGGATAAAATAAGGAGTAGCGATAAAAAGCGATTTTTTGCTGTTTTTGACCAAGTTACAGATTATTTCTTCTAAATAAACCCCTTGTGTAGGAATTAGTTGATGTCTAGATTCTCCCTTTTGCTGCATAGGGAAATATATAGGATTTTGCAGTAGATTAACTTTAAAGGCTTTTAACCAGTCGATTAAAAACTCCCGCTGTAAGTCATCAACTCCTTCTCCAGTTAATTGAAGATGATAGTCACGCCAAGGGCTTAATTTGAAGTTGGCATGAATATAATCTTTGCCAATATTAAAGCCGCCCATAAAACCAACTTTTCCATCAATGATGGCAATTTTCCGATGGTTTCTAACTTGTAAGGAATAAAAAAGGTAAGGGAATGTTGGGAGTTGGCAAAAAGCAAACTGAACACCAGCCTTTTTTAAATTCTCCCTAATTTTTTTTCGTATTTTAATACTTCCCAACCAATCCAAAATAAGGCGTACTTCCACTCCTTCATGTGCTTTTGTTTCTAAAAGGTTAAGAAACTCCGTGGAAATACTGTCTGTCTTAATAGTATAGAAAAGGACATGAACATGGCTGTTTGCCTCTTTAATGGTCTGAAACAGGGCTGGAAACAACTCTGTTCCGTCCGAATAAATGTGAAAGTTAGTATATCTAAAAGGATAGTTTTTTCGATCTGTTTTTTTTTGCTGGGCTCTCTTTCCTAATTGGAAGTCAATAAAGAGAAGGAAAATCAGTATGGCAATAATACTTATGATTATCAAGAATGTCTTCATTCACTATGCCTCCTTAAAAGGATAGTATTCCCGATATTCTATGCCTTTCATACCTCGGTTTAAATTATATTGTTTTGTTGAATGAGAAAGAATAAGGAAAGCTGTAATAAGAGGAGCAAGGTACGAGAAGAGCGTTCATATAGAAGAGGAACACTTAAACAAGAAGGATCTAGAAACGTTCATCCACATTCATTTCAATGTGATAATAATTTTAAGGGGAAAATAAAGAAGAGACTTGCACTTTACTTGCTATAATCGTTATTCTAGAAGTAAGAATAATCAATTATTTAGGTTGGGATGGATGAAAGGTGCGGAAACTTTTGATATTAATAGGACTGCTCCTATTTTTAGGAATCTTTTATATTCTTTATAAGCATCAATTAGGCTCGATTGGTTTTTTTCTTTTATCCCTTCTGTTTTTTCGCCTAGCTAAAAATAAACAAGCAAGTCAAAAAGGAACCACCAAAAGGAAGGAAACCTTCTATTTCAAAGAAAAGTTAAATAAACCTTAACTAGAACTAGCATATTCACCTAAAATTTGTTTATAATGGAGAATATGTATTTTTACTATTTAGTAAAGGTTTCCTTTCTTAAAATGAGCCTACTAAAAGTAGACAGGTAATTAGATTGATTTGTTAAAAGATCAATAAGATGTATAAAAAATAATAAACTCCCGACACATGAAACTTCCACCTGAATTTTGGTCCAAGCTTTCAGGAAGGGGATTGAGTAGAATATGAAAGGAAGTGCGAAAGAATGAGTGTTGACAAATACACAAAAGAAGAACTAAAAGAAATGTCACTAATTGATGTAGCATATGAAATAATGAATGGTGGCAAAACACCTTATGCATTTAATGAACTAATGAACGAAGTAGCAAAGTTAGTAGGACTAAGTGAAGAAGAAGTTAACGAGAAAATAGCACAATTTTATACAGATGTTAATATTGATGGTCGCTTTTTATCACTAGGTGACAATCGTTGGGGACTTCGTTTATGGTATCCAGTAGATAAATCAGAGGAAGACGTTGTAACTGTTACAAAGCCGAAGAAGAAGAAAGCTAAAAAAGCTGTCGATGATGACTTCGATGATTTTGATAGCTTAGAGGAAGATGATGACGATTTCGATGACTTTGATGCAGATCTAGATGATGAAGAACTTCTAGATGAGGATGACGATTTGGATGAAGAGGAAGACGACGATCTATTGGATGACGATTTGTCAGAGGAAGACGAAGACTTCGACGAAGATTTAGAAGAAGAATATGAAATCGAAGATGAGGAGGAAGAGGAAGACGAAGACGACGAATTTGAAGATGATGAGGATGAAGATAAATAATTCTTCTACTCTTGACATTTACAGTCGTTGCTAGTAAAATCTTTTTTGGGCTCCTTAAAAAGAGGAACGAACTTAAATTCGCTAAATATAGCGCTCCCTTACTTGTAGAAAGTAAGTGGAGCGCTTTTTATTTTTTAGTAAGGAAGTTAATAGCAATCGTTTCATACCCCTCTAAAAAAATTAGTTAATTCGTCTTAAATAAAGAGGAATTGGAGCAAACTTAAATCAAGGGGGATTATATAATGACAAAATATATTTTTGTAACAGGTGGAGTAGTATCTTCACTAGGAAAAGGGATTACAGCAGCTTCTCTTGGTCGCTTGCTGAAAAACCGTGGTGTAAGTGTAACGATTCAAAAGTTTGACCCGTATATTAACGTGGACCCAGGTACGATGAGTCCTTATCAGCACGGAGAAGTATTTGTAACAGATGATGGTGCAGAAACAGACTTAGACTTAGGACACTATGAGCGTTTTATTGATATCAATTTAACGAAATATAATAACGTTACAACAGGAAAGATCTATTCTACTGTTTTAAGAAAAGAGCGAAGAGGAGATTATCTTGGAGGTACGGTTCAAGTAATTCCACATATTACGAATGAAATTAAAGAGCGTGTATATAGAGCTGGGCGTGAAACAAATGCAGATGTGGTTATTACGGAAATTGGCGGAACGGTTGGGGATATTGAATCATTACCATTCTTAGAAGCAATTCGCCAAATTAAAAGTGATATTGGCCGCGATAATGTTATGTATATTCATTGTACATTAGTACCTTACATTAAAGCTGCAGGGGAAATGAAAACAAAGCCAACTCAACACAGTGTAAAAGAGTTGCGTAGCTTGGGAATTCAGCCAAATGTTATTGTTGTAAGAACAGAAAAACCAATTTCTGAAGATATGAAAGACAAAATTGCGTTATTCTGTGATATAGACAATAAATCGGTTATTGAGTGTCGTGATGCCGATACACTATATACGATTCCTCTAGCATTACAAGAGCAAAACCTTGATCAAATTGTATGCGACCATTTAAAGCTAAAATGCCAAGAAGCAGATATGACAGAATGGATTGAATTAGTAGATCGTGTACGTAATCTTTCTAAAACAACAAAAATTGCACTTGTTGGTAAATATGTAGAACTACAAGATGCCTATATTTCTGTTGTAGAAGCATTAAAACATGCTGGTTATGCATTTGATGCCGATATCAATATTGATTGGATTAATGCAGAGCATGTAACGAAAGAAAATGTCCAAGAATTACTACAAGATGCAGATGGAATCCTTGTACCAGGCGGATTTGGAGATCGTGGAATTGAAGGAAAGATATTAGCAACACAATATGCACGTGAACAAAAAGTGCCTTTCTTAGGAATTTGTTTAGGAATGCAGGTTGCTTCTATCGAATTTGCACGTAACGTTTTAGGTTGGAAGGATGCTCATTCTTCTGAAATTAATGAAGCGACTACTCATCCAGTTATCGATCTTCTACCTGAACAGAAGGATGTAGAGGATTTAGGCGGAACACTTCGCTTAGGTTTATATCCATGTAAACTAAAAGAAGAAACAAGAGCTTATGAAGCCTATCAAGATGAAGTAATTTATGAGAGACATCGCCATCGTTATGAATTTAATAATCAATATCGTCAAGAAATGGAAAAGGCAGGATTTATTTTCTCTGGAACTAGCCCAGATGGCCGTTTAGTGGAAATTGTTGAGTTAAAAGACCATCCTTGGTTTGTTGCATCTCAATTCCACCCAGAATTTATTTCAAGACCAACTCGTCCACAACCGCTATTCCGTGAGTTTGTTGGTGCATCTATCCGCCTAGCGGAAAAATAATAAAGAAAACTTATACTGTCTTAACTGTTAAAAAAGAGGTTACTCCATTTGGAATAACCTCTTTTTGTGATCTTTTCTAACGCTTAGCGTTATGTTTCTTCCTATTATATAGTGTATTCCTTTAAAATTTCATCGGTTGTAAACTTAATGCCGTGATAAATAAAGAGAGCCGCAATTAAAGAGGGGTAGCCGTATCTATTTCCTTCTTCATCAGGCAATAAGCCTTTAGTGAGTTTTAAGTTGATAGTAACTTCCGCTAAGTCAACCAATGATTCTATTTCAGGGTTGGTAATCGAACAGATAGAAATAAAGGGAACTTGAGCCTCGTGTAATTGTTTGGCAAAAAGATTTACCTCTTCTTCTTCATTGGTGCGAGAAAACAGAATGAAACGATCATTAGAAGTAATAAGATCAAGTGATGCGCCTGTCCATTCTACTGCATTTGGCATTGGCTCCATTCCTTTTGTCGCCTCCTCTATCACTCCAGCCATTTCATTTGTTGCATAGAAGTAAACTTTTCCGTCACTCACGATGGCTTGGGCTAATAATCTCGAGCTGTCTTCGATTGTCTCCTCTTCTTTTTCGTGTAACCTTTTAAATAGTCCACTTAATTGAGTGGAAAACATTTTAAGCACGTGAAAAACCTCCATTATTATAAAAATTAACAGTAAATCGCTTCATATAGTAGATAATTATAATTAAATATAGGGAAAAGGTAAAATTTAAGGGAATTAGCAGGAAAAGTTGACCAAATAGTAGAAAGATAACTATGATAAAACCGAGACAATACATACATAACTCGACTGAGAAGGGAAGGTTCAATTATGAAAGGGAAAATACTAATCGT
Source organism: Niallia sp. FSL W8-1348 (assembly GCF_038006745.1). Classification (NCBI taxonomy): domain Bacteria; kingdom Bacillati; phylum Bacillota; class Bacilli; order Caryophanales; family Bacillaceae; genus Niallia; species Niallia sp. FSL W8-1348. The sequence continues at coordinate 2,730,619 of NZ_JBBOVV010000001.1, forward strand.
TGATGATCAATTCGGCATAAGAATCCTTTTGAATGAAGTTTTTCAAAAGGAAGGATATAAAACATTTCAAGCTGCAAATGGAAATCAGGCGTTAGAAATAGTGACAAGAGAATTACCAGATTTAGTATTACTTGATATGAAGATTCCTGGAATGGATGGAATTGAAATATTAAAACGAATGAAAAAGCTTAATCAAGATATTCGTGTCATTATCATGACTGCCTATGGAGAACTTGATATGATTCAAGAAGCGAAAGACCTTGGAGCACTCACGCATTTTGCTAAACCGTTTGATATTGATGATCTTAGAGAAGCTGTTAAGAAATACATTAATCAGTAATTGCTCAAGTATATACATATTAATTACCTAAACGATACGAAGAAGATATCTCTTATCCTTAAAATATTTGTTTTTAGTTAGGGACTAATAATTTTTTGAAAATTAATCTGTGATATTTTTTACAAAGAAATAAAACAGCCATCAATCTGGAATAGTGAGATTGATGGTATTTACAGTGTTTTTTTCTCCAGTTTCCAATGTATCTAGTTTTGAAGTGCTTTCATTCGTCAAAAATTATGCTAAATTGTGACAAAATAGAAAAAAAAGCTGGAACGATAGCATTTCTTGTTTAATTTTGGTATGATTACAATTGAGTTTAAAAGGAATGATTCGTTTTCGTTTACTTGAGGTATTATATACATATTCAACTTTCCTTTGGGAAATTTAATAAAGATTCTCTTGTAACAAAGAACGATCATTAAATAAGGAGGAAGAAATATGCCTTTAGTTTCAATGAAAGACATGTTAAACAAAGCAAAAGCAGAAGGCTATGCTGTTGGTCAATTTAACTTAAATAATCTTGAGTTCACTCAAGCAATTCTTCAAGCTGCAGAAGAAGAAAAATCTCCAGTAATTCTTGGGGTATCTGAAGGTGCAGCCCGTTATATGGCTGGTTTCAAAACAGTTGTGAAAATGGTTGAAGGTTTAATCGAAGACTATAATATCACTGTTCCAGTTGCTATTCATTTAGATCACGGTTCAAGCTTCGAAAAATGTAAAGAAGCAATTGATGCTGGTTTTACATCTGTAATGATCGATGCTTCTCATCATTCGTTTGAAGAAAACGTAGAAATTACTTCTAAAGTAGTAGAATATGCACATGCTAAAGGTGTTTCTGTTGAAGCAGAACTTGGTACTGTTGGTGGACAAGAAGACGACGTTGTAGCTGAAGGTGTAATTTATGCTGATGCTAACGAATGTGTGGAGCTTGTTAAACGTACTGGTATTGACACATTAGCTCCTGCTTTAGGTTCTGTTCACGGACCTTATAAAGGTGAGCCAAACTTAGGTTTCAAAGAAATGGAAGAAATTGGTAAATTAACTGGTTTACCATTAGTATTACACGGTGGAACTGGTATCCCAACAAAAGATATCACAAAAGCAATTTCTTTAGGAACTGCTAAAATCAACGTTAATACTGAAAACCAAATTGCTTCTGCTAAAGCAGTTCGCGAAACATTAGCTGCTAAACCAGAAGAGTATGATCCACGTAAATATTTAGGACCTGCTCGTGATGCGATTAAAGCAACAGTAATCGGCAAAATCAAAGAATTCGGTTCTTCAAATAAAGCATAATTGTTATGAAATGAAAGAGGATATCTTTTTAGGGAATACCCTTTAAAGATATCCTCTTTTTTATATATCCCAAAAAGCTTTAGAGTGGGTGGTCTAAAGTATTAGAGGGCTTTATATAGGTAATACTAAAAATGTTTGTACTTTATCTCTCTCTTAACGGATAGTAAGATCCACTTCCAGCTTATGAGTATACGCGGAAGATAGGTGGGAGATCAACTGTCTGTATAGGTCCGATTGGTTCAACTAACCAAACCCCCACTAATGGAAGTTTCACTTTATTAACAAATGAGAACGAAAGTTCATACATAGATACTTTTCCATTAAGTCTTAATATTTGGTATAATAAGTAACAGTAATTCAAACAAGATTCTACATCCAAGCCTCATCTTGATTAACTATAGCAGAATTCGTACTTTTGCATTGGCTTAGAAGGGAGCTAGAAATGGAAAAACTTATGATTGCAGGTGGATCGCCTTTAAAAGGAACGGTTAGAGTTAGTGGTGCAAAAAATAGTGCAGTTGCACTTATTCCAGCAACCATTTTAGCTGAATCTCCAGTTACAATTGAGGGGCTGCCTGACATTTCAGATGTTCAAATATTAAAAGAAATTATGGAAGAGTTAGGTGGAACGGTATCTATATCAGAGTCTGATATAACAATTGATCCCTCTTCTATGATCTCTATGCCTATGCCGAATGGAAAGGTTAAAAAATTGCGTGCTTCTTATTATTTAATGGGAGCCATGTTAGGACGTTTCAAAAAGGCAGTGATTGGATTACCTGGTGGATGCCATCTTGGACCAAGACCAATAGATCAGCATATTAAAGGGTTTGAAGCGCTCGGTGCACAGGTTACAAATGAACAAGGAGCCATTTATCTTCGGGCAGATGAGTTAAGAGGAGCAAGAATTTATTTAGATGTAGTAAGTGTCGGTGCAACAATCAATATTATGCTGGCAGCAGTACGAGCAAAAGGGAAAACCATCATTGAAAATGCAGCAAAAGAACCGGAAATCATTGATGTCGCAACACTTTTAACCAATATGGGTGCAAAAATTAAGGGAGCTGGAACCGATGTAATTCGGATTGAAGGGGTAGATCATCTACACGGTTGCCGTCATACTATTATTCCTGATCGTATTGAAGCTGGTACGTATATTATTATTGGTGCTGCAGTTGGAGACGGTGTCGTTGTGGATAATGTAATCCCTCAACATTTAGAGTCTCTTATTGCAAAATTGAGAGAAATGGGAGTTTCAATTGAATCAAGTGATGAACAAGTGTTTGTAAGTTCAAACAACTCCCTTAAACCTGTAGATATAAAAACGCTTGTATATCCTGGATTCCCAACAGATCTACAGCAGCCATTCACGTCTCTCTTGACCAAGACAAATGGTACAAGTATGGTTACAGACACAATCTATGGTGCTAGATTTAAACATATAGATGAGTTACGCCGCATGAATGCGACGATAAAAGTAGAGGGGCGATCTGCGATAATTAATGGACCTGTTCATTTACAAGGTGCGAAAGTAAAGGCAAGCGATTTGCGTGCTGGAGCATCATTAGTTATAGCAGGGCTTATGGCAGATGGAGTTACGGAGATAACTGGTCTAGAACATATAGATAGAGGATATAGTCATATAGTGGAAAAGCTCACTGGTTTAGGTGCCACAATATGGCGTGAAAAAATGACGGAAGAGGAATATCAACAAATAAATAATGGTTAATGCATAGTAATACGCAATTGCGATGCAACATTCATTTATTGTAAGGCTGTTTTCTAAAAGATTGTTGTTTCTCTAGAAATAATGAATTGGTTGGCTACAGGTAATGGCAATAAACTTTACGAAAACAGCCGTTGTAAAATATGTCTAACTTTTTTCTATTCTTGCTTTTTTAAAAGGAAAAAAGGATAATCGGGGGAGGACATTCCCCTGTTCCGTGCAAAAATATAGAAGAGAATAAAATATATAATAGATTCGGATACGTATAAAAAGGTAATAATTTCACTATAAAAGGATGTTAGGACCATCCTTTTTCATTTACGTTGATGAAAGAATCAATGTCCTCCCAAAACGGGAATATTCATTAAGCATCCTCCAATACCTTCCTTTTCGAACTATCCTAAAAAGAAGGATAATAAAGAGTCTTTATCCATATTCCACTTCCATTATGGGTTAACAAGAAGCCAGTTGAAAAATTCTTGTTGCACATTTTTCGTAGATGGAGGTAAAATAGAGATTGCTTTTAATTGATTCTCGTAGAAGCATTAGAAACATGAAGGATAAAATAAAAACTCCTCTTAAGATAAATTTATATTCGAAGCCATTCTTATGAAAAGAGCTATAAGAAAAATGAAAGTATACTATTTATCGATAGCTGGAGAAGAAGTAGGAATCTTCTTTTCCATCCTTCACTTTAATTATTTCTCGCATCAAAATTTCTCTTCACAAAAAGCGTTCGCCTCAAACAGAAGAATAACTTTCCCGCATTTCGAAATAAATGGTAGGGATAACTGAAAATATAAAAGAGTGGTGTAAAAATGGGATTAAATATATCTAGTTTAGAAAATATGAAATTAAAAGAGTTATATGAATTAGCTCGCGAATATAAAGTTGCCTATTATAGCAAGTTGACAAAAAAAGAACTGATTTTCTCCATTTTAAAAGCGAGAGCAGAGCAAGAAGGCTACTTCTTCATGGAAGGTGTTCTTGAAATTATTCAGTCAGAAGGATTCGGATTTTTAAGACCGATTAATTACTCTCCAAGTTCACAGGATATATACATTTCGGCGTCTCAAATTAGAAGATTTGATTTAAGAAATGGGGATAAAGTTTCGGGGAAAGTCCGCCCTCCGAAAGAAAACGAAAGATATTTTGGTTTACTTCAAGTAGAAGCCGTTAATGGCGATGATCCGGAGACAGCTAAAGAAAGAGTTCATTTTCCAGCCTTAACTCCCCTTTATCCAAATCGACAAATACATTTAGAAACTACACAGAGAAATGTATCTACTAGAATAATGGATGTGCTAGCACCAGTCGGTTTTGGGCAGCGTGGTCTTATTGTGGCTCCTCCAAAAGCAGGTAAAACGATGCTTATTAAGGAAATCGCAAATAGTATTACAACTAATCATCCAGAAGCGGAACTTATTGTTTTACTAATTGATGAAAGACCAGAGGAAGTTACAGATATCGAAAGATCTGTAAGTGGAGATGTAGTAAGCTCTACTTTTGATGAAGTTCCGGAAAATCATATTAAAGTCGCTGAATTAGTATTAGAAAGAGCGATGCGCCTTGTAGAGCATAAGCGTGATGTAATTATTTTGATGGATAGTATTACAAGATTAGCACGTGCTTATAACCTAGTTATTCCTCCAAGTGGTAGAACATTATCAGGGGGGATCGATCCAGGAGCATTCCACCGTCCGAAACGATTCTTCGGTGCAGCCCGTAACATAGAAGAGGGTGGTTCTTTAACTATATTAGCTACAGCCCTTGTAGATACTGGTTCTCGTATGGATGATGTTATTTATGAAGAATTTAAAGGTACAGGTAATATGGAACTTCATCTAGACCGTGCATTGGCAGAAAGAAGAATATTCCCTGCTATTGATATTAGACGTTCTGGAACGCGTAAAGAAGAGTTATTGATTCCGAAAGAGCATTTAGACAAGTTATGGGCTATTCGTAAATCGATGTCTGATTCACCAGACTTTGCTGAAAAGTTCTTAAGAAAATTAAGACAAACAAAAAGCAATGAAGACTTTTTTGCCATCCTTGGAGAACAAATGAAAGCAGGTACTGCTAAACGCTCTTAAGATAATAGAGATACAGGTAAGTTTTTAACCTTTCATTTGATAAAGAAAAACGTAAAGGTTTTTCATTATTTGGAAATTCAATGCAGTGTTAATAGTGTTGCAAAACAAGAATGTCCTTGTTATAATATAATCAATGTGTTTTAACAATTACAGTGCTTATGGCATTGTTTTATAACTCTGTTTCGAAAGTTGCAGGGCGGAAGGAGATGAAAAGGAATGAAAACAGGAATTCATCCAACTTATAACGAAATTACGGTGAAATGTGCTTGTGGTAACGAGTTCACAACTGGTTCTGTTAAAAAAGAAATCAAAGTTGAAACTTGTTCTGAATGCCATCCATTCTATACTGGACGTCAAAAATTTGCTGAAGCTGGCGGACGTGTTGATCGCTTCAACAAAAAATACGGTCTTAAGTAATATGAAATATCAAGAACAGGCAAGAAGTTACTTTTCTCCTTGCCTGTTTTTATTTTGGGCTATTATAGGATATTTAAGAATGAATGTAAGTTGATAACTTTTATTCTTAAGTATCTTATGGTATTTTTTTATCCCACTCTTAACGGACAGTAAGACTCCCCCCTTAAGCTTCTGAGAATACGAGGAAGCTAGGTGGGAGATTAACTATCTGTAAAGATCCGATTGGTTCAACTAACCATCAGTGGGGGAGAAAGGAAAACCCCCCGCTGATGCAAGTTTTACTTTATCCGTTTTTCTATCAAGATGCTGTTAAAAAATGATGATTGAGTCGAATATATTATTTCAATTAGTATCAATAGCTGTTAAAGTATGTAAGAGAGAATATTGGTAGTGATTATCCTACTTTGACTATTAAATAGAAAAAATATAAATAGAGTAAGGAAAGAGACAAGTTGTTTTTATTCTAGGAAGGAGCGGTTTCATGTATGTAATGAAACATCATGGATGGGTTGAAGTTATTTGTGGAAGTATGTTTTCAGGAAAATCAGAAGAACTCATCCGTCGTGTAAGAAGGGCACAATTTGCTAAGCAGAAGTATATAGTGTTTAAACCAAGTATTGATAACCGCTATAGTGAGGAATCAGTTGTCTCACATAATGGGACAGCAACAAATGCAATTCCTATTAGTAAATCAGCCGACATTTTTGAATATGTGACTTCCGATATAGAGATAGTTGCAATAGATGAAGTACAGTTTTTTGATGATGAAATTGTGGATGTTATTCAGCATCTGGCAAACAGTGGTCACCGGGTAATTTGTGCTGGCTTAGATCAAGACTTTAGAGGCGAGCCATTCGGGAAAATGCCAGAATTAATGGCAATTGCCGAGTTAGTAACAAAGCTTCAAGCGGTTTGTGCAGTTTGTGGCTCTCCAGCAAGCAGAACGCAAAGATTGATTAATGGAGCACCAGCTTGCTATGAAGATCCGATCATATTAGTAGGGGCATCTGAATCCTATGAACCAAGATGTCGCCACCATCATGAAGTACCTAGAAGTTCGGAGAAGGCAAATAAAGATAATACATCGAATGCATTATAAGAAAAGAGGCTCTTGTGAAGAATGAATTGGTCGTTCTTCATAAGAGCTTCTTTTTATTTGAATGTAAATATTCTTAAGAGAGAGCAGCGGTACAGGGTTATCAATTTACTACATTAGATAACAACACTAACTACAAACCATAACGTGTTACTGTACAGATATTTTTGTATGTGCTATTATAGAAATATCTTATTTTGCAGGAGGGCACTGAAAAAGTCCTCATAGGGATTTCATAGCGGGTAGATGAACGATTTGTCGTTCATCTACCCGTTTTTTTGGAATCCGTTGATTTCCGTTCCAGGCGGACGCTTTCCGCGGGCGAGGCCAATCCTCCTCGTCGCTGCGCTCCTGCGGGGTATCGGCTGTCTCGCTTTTCCCGCAGGAGTCGCCACCTTCCACTCCAATCAACTAGTGTTATTACCACGGAAAACCTATCTTTTCTCTAAAAAACGCCATTTTTCCTGTATACTAAAATAAATAAATACAGGTGGTGCTCCTCATGATTTCAAACCAAGAAACACTCAATTTAAGTCCATACATGGAGATTTATGACATCGTCGTGCCAAAAGATAACATGCTTCGTCAGATTAATGAACTGGTCGATTTTTCCTTTATTCTAGATGAGTTAAAAACAAAATACTGTTTAGATAATGGTCGAAATGCGATTCCGCCTATCCGTATGTTCAAGTATTTATTATTAAAGGCGATTCATGATGTATCGGACATTGATTTAGTAGAGCGTTCTAGATACGATATGTCCTTTAAATATTTCTTAGATATGGCGCCAGAAGATGACGTCATCGATCCAAGTTCACTGACAAAATTCCGTCGACTGCGTCTAAAAGATGTCGGTTTATTAGATATGTTAATTGGGAAAACCGTTGAAATCGCACTGGAAAAGAACATCATTAAAAGTAGCACAATTATTGTGGATGCCACGCATTCAAAAGCACGTTACAATCAAAAGTCACCAAAAGAGTTTTTACAAGAGAAATCCAAAAATGTTCGAAAAGCAATCTATAAAATTGATGAATCGATGAAAGAAAAGTTTCCTGCAAAAAATACTACTAATGATGTAAAAGATGAAGTAACTTACTGTGAAAAATTAATGGAAGTGATTGAAAAGGAACCAAAAATCGCACAAGTACCCGCTGTCAAAGAACGCTTAAATATGTTAAAGGAAGTTGTCGAGGATTACCAAGTGCACCTTTCCTATTCGTCAGATGCCGATGCACGAAAAGGTCATAAATCAGCTGACTCTTCTTTCTTTGGCTATAAAACACATATTGCGTTAAGTGATGAACGAATTATTACAGCCGCAGTCATCACGACAGGTGAAAAAAGTGATGGGAAGTACTTACAAGAATTGATCGAAAAAAGTAAACAAACAGGTATGGAAGTAAACACGGTAATTGGAGATACAGCTTATTCAGAGAAAGCGAATATTGACTATACGAAAAAAGAAAAAATTGCACTTGTTTCAAAGTTAAATCCAGCTATATCAGAAGGTAACCGAAAAGAAGAAGATACATTTGAATACAACAAAGATGCCGGACGATTTGTTTGTAAAGCAGGACATTTAGCAGTACGAAAAGCACGAACTGGTAAAAAGGGACAAACTAAAAACCAAGTAGAAACACATTATTTTGATATTGAAAAATGCAAGGTATGTCCATTACGGGATGGATGTTACAAGGAAGGTGCGAAAAGTAAAACCTATTCGGTAAGCTTAAAATCCGAAACACACGCAGAACAATTGGCCTTTCAACAAACGGATAAATTTATCCAGTTAGCGAAGGAGCGCTATAAAGTGGAAGCAAAAAATAGTGAGTTAAAAAATGGACACGGGTACGATACGGCATCGTCTACGGGTCTATTTGGCATGGAAATTCAAGGAGCCACAACAATATTCGCAGTGAACCTCAAGCGAATATTGACGCTATTAAACGAAAAAGAGTAAGAAATAGACAAAGAAAGAAGGCACTTTCTGTTCAAAATCGAACAGAAAGTGCCTTCTTTTTATTCTGAAAAACCGATACGCAATAAAAAGCGTAAGTTTTTCAGTGCCCTCTTTTGCAGAGGGGGTTTTTTCATTGGGAAGGCGTTATTGCGTATTGGCCAAGTGGCGAAATTAAGCGGATTGTCTACAAGAACAATTGATTATTATACAAGTAATAAATTGCTTCCTGTAACGCGGTCAGCTTCCAATTATCGTCTTTATTCGGAAGATGTTCTTCATACATTGGAACGAATCAAACTTTTGAAAAAACAACGAATGTCTATTGAGGAAATTCGAAAAGTCATTCAATCAACAGAAGACGAAGACATAGAACCAATTATGAATGAGGTACAGGCCGAAATTGCTTGCTTGCAAAAAAAACTGACATCATTGGAAGAAAAATTAAAAGATGCGCCGCAGGAAGAAAAAAAGAAAGTGTATCGTACACTTGAAACTAAATTATTAGACGTAATGAAATTACTGTCTTTAATGTAACTATTCCTGGAGGTGAATCCCTCAAAAGAGGGAAATAATTGGACATAATCACGATAACAAATTTATTTTTACTTGCACTATTATTAGTGCTGACGGCTTTCTTTGTTGGTTCTGAATTTGCTGTAGTTAAAATTCGTATGTCAAGAATAGAACAGTTAATTGCAGAAGGAAATAAAAAGGCAATTGTCGCCAAAAAGGTAGCTGGTGATTTAGACTATTATCTTTCGGCATGTCAACTAGGTATTACCGTTACAGCACTAGGACTCGGAGCGCTAGGAAAACCAGCAGTCGAAAAATTATTATATCCAGTGTTTGATCTGCTGAATGCTTCTCCATCAGTTGCGTCTGTTGCATCCTATGCTATCGCCTTTGCATTGGTAACTTTCCTGCATGTTGTGGTAGGAGAAATGGCTCCGAAAACACTTGCTATACAGTTCTCTGAAAAATTAACCTTAATGCTGGCACCGCCATTATATTGGTTTGGTAAAGTGATGAAACCTTTTATATGGGCATTAAATGGATCGGCGCAAGTATTGCTTCGTTTAATGGGGATAAAACCTGCTAAGCATGAACAGGCTTATTCAGAAGAAGAATTGAAAATAGTAATGACACAAAGTTATCAAGGTGGAGAAATTGACCAAACAGAGCTTGAATATATGGAAAATGTTTTCTCCTTTGATGAAAGAGTAGCAAAGGACATTATGGTTCCTAGAACTGAATTTGTTACGTTAAATAAAGATATGACCTATGACGAAATAGTAAAAGTATTGGATGAACATAATTATACACGCTATCCAGTAACAGAAGACGGAGATAAAGATCATATCGTTGGTGTCGTGAACGTAAAGAAAATGCTAACACAAATGGCTTGGGGCAGAAATCGCCAATTAGCAGAATTTGTTCGGGATCTTCCTGTCATTTTAGAAGTAACGCGCTTGCAAGATGCTTTGCTAAAAATGCAGCAAGAGAGAGTGCATATGTTGTTAGTAATCGATGAATATGGTGGTACGTCTGGTATTCTGACGATGGAAGATATTTTGGAAGAACTTGTTGGTGAAATCCGTGATGAGTTTGATGCAGATGAAGTAGCGGACATCCGCGAGTCGGGAAAGAATAAATATTTTATTAACGGCCGTGTGTTGCTAGATGAATTAGAAGAACGTTTTGGGATGCCGTTTGAAGAAAGCGAAGAACTTGATACAATTGCAGGTTGGATTCAATATCAGCTGTTAGATACCGCCAAGATTGGGGATCAAGTAGAGCAAGGAGACCGTTTATGGACGGTGACGGATATGGATAACTATCAAATTAAAGAGGTTAGTCTTACTCAAGGCGTAGTGAAAAACTAGCTAAGATGTGAAAAGCTGCTTTATCTATAAATCATGGAGGTGAACCCCTCAAGAACGAGGGAAATAATTGGACAGTATAATACTATTGAATTTGTTTTTAGTAGCAGTATTTATTATGTTAACAGCATTTTTCGTTGGTGCTGAATTCGCGATTTTAAAAGTGAGAATGTCAAGATTAGATCAACTAATTTCAGAAGGAAATAAAAAGGCAGTAATAGCAAAGAAAGTAGCGCATGACTTAGATTATTATTTATCTGCCTGTCAGCTTGGGATAACCATTACTGCATTGATTCTAGGAGCATTAGGAGAACCAACTGTAGAAAAGCTGCTTCATCCATTATTTGAAAGGTTTGATGTGCCTGGTGCTTTATCAACTGTGCTTTCTTATGCGATAGCTTTATCGGTTGTGTCCTTTTTACACGTTGTAATTGGAGAATTGGCTCCAAAGACATTAGCTATCCAATATGCAGAAAAAATGACGTTAATGCTAGCTCCTGGTTTGTATTGGTTTGGAAAAGTAACAAAGCCGATAATCCATGCATTAAATGGCTCATCGAGAGCAATTCTCGGATGGTTTGGGGTTAAACCGACTGGACATGAAACGGCTCATTCAGAAGAAGAATTAAAGTTGATTGTGACACAAAGCTATGAAAGTGGCGAAATCAACCAAACGGAATTAGCCTATTTAAAGAATATCTTTGCGTTTGACAATCGAATTCTAAAAGAAATCATGATTCCGAGGGAACAAATTGTAAATGTAGAATTAGAAATGACATTTGAAGAAGTTTTAACTGTTTTGGATAAACATGAATATACTCGATATCCTGTGACGAAAGATCGAACGAAGTTGGTGGGTTACGTAAATACTAAAGAGATGTTAACAAATGTAGTAGCAGGAAGAGAGACAAATATGGAAGAATTTATTCATGAGATGCCGATTTTTCTGCAAACATCACCAATTAAAACCGTGCTTCTTAAAATGCAGCAAGAAAGAGTGCATATGGCACTAGTGAAGAATGAAAGAGGCGTAATTGTAGGTCTTGTCACAATGGAAGATATTTTAGAAGAAATCGTTGGAGAAATTCGCGATGAATATGTAGGCGAAAAGCTACTACATTGATTTTACTAGTTTAATAGAAAGTAAAGTTTGTTGCAGTAAACCGCAACCTAAATACACTTTGCCTGTTTGGTCTATGTGTATTCAAGTTGCCTTAAAACAACAATCTTTTAGAAAAGAAAAAGAACAATATAGCTAAAACTCCGATAAATCCCATACTTTTTCAATTAGGATAGTAGGAATCCCTAAGAGAATTAGTAAGGAGAATTTATTGGAGTTTCTTTGTGAAAATGCAAATGTAAAAGAAAATTAGTTAGGATTGAGGTTTAGGTTTACTTGCTTTATCCATTGGCACTTGCTGAAAAGATAATGCTTGATTAAGCGTACTGTATGTTGGAACTTTCCCTAAACCAATTCCCAAGGTAGTAATCATTTGAGCGGTATCAGGACTTAATCCAGATAGAGTAGATTCAATACCAATGAAAGAAAGGATTTTAGTTAATTTCATTAGTTCATGTAAAACCATAGTATCGATAGAAGAAATACCAGATAAATCAATGAACAGATGTTGAATTCCTTCCTCTTTACATTTAACAGGAACTGTCTCTAAAATCAGTTTTGCTCGTAAGCTGTCGATATCTCCAATTAATGGAATGGCGCCAATAGACTCTGTAATCGGAATAACCGGAACACTTAGTTGCTGGATTAACTCTTGTTGAGAATGAAGTTTCTGTTTAGTATAAGTATGATACATGTTTGTGAATCGATTGGTCAATCGATCAAAAGTAAGGTGATATTTAGAACTCCATTGTAATACAAATTCGGTCGGGATATTATTTTGTTCAAGGATAAACTGTTCAATCGTGTTCCATATCGTTTGTCTCGTAATACTTAATGCTTCTAATACTTCATGAACAGGTGTTCCTAATTCTACTCTGCTTTTAGCAACCTCATTTGCCCATTGCTCTAGATTTTCAGCAAAAATATGCTCATCTTCTAAAAAAGCGCTTATGACGGTTTGAATCGTATATGCATGCTGTTTTTTCAGCAGCTGTTCAACAGACGGTGTGGAATTTTTTGAGTAAATAGACCCTTCTTCTCCATCTTTAATGGCAAACCACTTTTGGGTTATACTTGGGGCCTGGTCCATCACATATTGATAAATGGATTGATTGGTTAGGGACATATGGTCATACCCTCTCTTCTTATTATTAAGTCTATTATAATAGATTAATGAAAAAATGGCTCTCCTAATCATCTGCAAATACCATTTTTCATAAGAATTGGTTTTGACGGGGAAAATAGCCTATAATATAATGAATACGTTATGGATAAAAACGAGGTGAATAGTGTGTTTGATCGTCTTCAAGCTGTAGAGGATCGTTATGAAAAACTTAATGAATTATTAAGTGATCCTGAAATTGTAAATGATACAAAAAAACTGCGTGACTATTCGAAAGAACAATCGGATATTCAAGAGACAGTAGAAGTTTATCGTGAATATAAAGAAGTGAAAGAACAATATTTAGAAGCGAAAACAATGCTGGAAGAAAAGTTAGACCCAGAAATGCGCGAAATGGTTAAGGAAGAGTTAGATGAGACTGGTACACGCATTGAAGAATTAGAAGCACGCTTAAAAATTCTATTAATCCCTAAGGATCCTAATGATGATAAAAACGTTATTATGGAAATAAGAGGAGCAGCTGGTGGAGATGAAGCCGCACTATTTGCAGGTGATCTTTTCCGTATGTATAGTCGTTTCGCTGAGGCTCAAGGCTGGAAAATGGAAGTAATTGATGCAAGTTCAACAGGCGTTGGTGGCTACAAAGAAATCATTTTTATGATTAACGGAAAAGGCGCATACAGCAAATTGAAATTTGAAAATGGTGCTCATCGTGTACAACGTGTCCCAGAAACAGAATCTGGTGGTCGTATTCATACATCTACTGCAACAGTTGCATGTTTGCCTGAAGCAGAAGAGGTTGAAATTGAAATTCATGAAAAAGATATCCGCGTAGACACATTTGCTTCTAGTGGACCTGGAGGACAAAGTGTTAACACTACCATGTCTGCGGTACGCTTAACTCATATTCCAACAGGGACAGTTGTTTCCTGTCAGGATGAAAAATCACAGATTAAAAATAAAGAAAAAGCAATGAAGGTTTTAAGAGCACGTGTTTATGATAAATTCCAACAAGAAGCACAAGCAGAATATGATCAACAACGTAAATCAGCAGTAGGTACAGGGGATCGTTCGGAGCGAATTCGTACGTATAACTTCCCACAAAACCGTGTAACGGATCACCGTATTGGATTGACTATTCAAAAGCTAGATCAAATCCTTCAAGGAAAAATGGACGATATTATCGATGCACTTATTTTTGAAGAACAATCTAGTCGTTTGGAAAGTGCTTCTGATGTGTAAGGTATTCGAAGCCCTAAAATGGGCTTCTTCTTATTTAAAGGACCATAACAGAGAAGAATATGCAGCGGAGTTATTGGTAAGGCATACCTTACAAGTCAGTAGATCTGAAATGCTAATAAAATTTCGGGAAGACATGGAAGATGAACAATTCGAGAGCTTTCAAAAGCTAGTCTATTTACATGCCCAAGGACAACCAGTCCAGTATATTATTGGTCAAGAAGATTTTTATGGCAGAGCCTTTACAGTTAATAAGGAAGTGCTTATTCCTCGACCTGAAACAGAAGAGCTTGTACAATCTGCACTTGCACGGATAGACAGGCTGTTTGGAAAAAATGCAGCCTTAAAACTAGTAGATGTGGGAACAGGAAGCGGAGCAATTGCCGTGACTATGAAATTAGAAAATCCATCCTTGCAGGTAGTAGCTACTGATCTTTATGAAGTGTCCTTATCTGTAGCAAAGCAAAATGCAAAAAAACTAGGGGCCGAAGATATAGAGTTTATTCAAGGAGACCTGTTACAGCCACTTATGGAACAAGGGAGAAGTATTGACATTGTTCTTTCTAATCCTCCGTATATTCCAGAAGGGGACATCCAAACAATGTCTGACATTGTCACGGAATTTGAACCTCATAGAGCCCTCTTTGCAGGCGAAGATGGGCTAGTTCTTTATAGAAGGCTTTGTGAAGAATTACCGCTTGTTGTTAAAGAAAAAGCGATTATTGGATTTGAAGTAGGAGCAGGCCAAAGCAAGGCAGCTGCCAAGCTGTTAGAAACCGCTTTTCCGCAGGCAAAAGTAGAAGTACAATATGATATTAATGGCAAAGATCGAATGGTATTTGCAGAAGTAGGATTTTGAGCTATTTAACTTCTGTTTTTCGGTTGCTTTTAAACGAGGGTTTTATTTTTTAGAAAGATATATTCTAAACACAAGTTAAGGTGTGTGGGATATGTCTTTTTTATTGCCGATTTAGTTGGACCGTTTTTGGTAAAGGAGGGGGAGGCGCAAGTAAAGGTGCTAAACTCGCAAGTAAAGGTGCCAAACCCGCAAGTAAAAGTATGAAACTCGCAAGGAAAAGTGCCAAACCCACAAGTAAAATCGAAATCCCCAAACTAAAGCATAAAACCTTCAAGTACTAACACCAGAAAATTCACATATCTGCAAATAGTAGTTGCCTCTAGAAAACAACTCAAGAAAATGAATTTTACTAGTTTAAGATTCTATTAATCTGTCCAGACTGTGTTAGTGAAGGGGCGGTGCTAAAAGATGAAAAACAAACCGATGGCAACTATTTATTTATTTGTACTTATTCTATCTACTATTATGAGTTTATATATTCCTAAAAATGAAGTAACAGCAAATAGCGAGGTAATCATTCCAAATGATGCGATTCGTTTAAGAATATTAGCAAACAGTGATAAGGAAGAAGATCAGTCATTAAAAAGAAAAGTGAGAGACGCTGTAAATGAACAAATCACAAACTGGGTTTCAGAATTAACTTCTAAAGAGGCAGCGAAAGATTTATTGAAGGAAAAGTTACCAGAGATTCAAGAGATTGCTGAAAGAGTAGTAGAAGAAGAAAAAGCAAACCAAGCAGTTAATGTTACTTTTGACAAGGTTGATTTTCCAACCAAACTTTATGGTGAGTTTTTATATCCAGCTGGTCAATATGATGCAATTCTGATTACGTTAGGGGAAGGTGAAGGTGCGAATTGGTGGTGTGTCCTTTTCCCACCGCTATGTTTCTTAGACTTCTCTAACGGAGTAGCAGTCAGTGATGGATTTGAGGAAGAGAAGAAAGAAGAAAAAGCAGAGAAGAAAGAAGAAGAAACAACAAAGGAAAAGGCAGTAAAGGAAGAAAGGAAAGCGGAAGAGAAACAAGATCCTGTATTTGTTGAAGGGGAAAAAGAGGAGGAAGTAGAAGTGAAATTCTTCCTTGTAGAATTATGGGAAAAGATTTTTGGATGATATCTAGTACTAAATAGGTTTAAGAGAGATGCTTTTAATAAAGGCATCTTTTTTCTTTGTATAATCCTCAGACAAAAGCAATCTAAGAAATTTTACCTAATTATGCTTAAACTATTGACATTTTTCAGATAGTTAAGTGTTTTGTATACAAACATAAAAGTTTCCTTAGAGAAATAAATTGTCCATAAGGTATGTTTTTTGTGATGATGAAAAGTAGGAATACTAATGTGGAAATCCGTACTAACAGGATTGCTTATGACGTTTGTTTTTTTAACAGGATGCTCAAATGAATCAACAGAATCAATGGAAGAGATGTTGAAAGAGAGCGGTAAAACAGTTACTGAAATAAAAGATGAAACAGGAATTAGTAAATCTACGTTATATAGATATTTGGAAAGTGAAAGTTAAATATTCTGTATTAATCGCAAAATAAAAAAGCCGATGATTCCTTAGCGTAGGAAAAATCGGTTTTTCATTTCCATGAATTGTCTTAGCGTATGTTTTCCGCGTTTTGCTGGTAGGACCCCATCCGCCATCAAGCTAGCAATAACGAGTTACCCCAAAACGATAAAAACGAGTAAGATACACAAAATTTTCGTTCTGGGGTATTATGATCTCTTACCTTGATGGGCATGTGACGCTACCCCTAAATATAAAGATTATTTTACTCTCTTGTTTTTTGAACCCTTATATTCAATAAATGTGAAAGCTAATACGCCAATAAGAATACAAGAACTAACAATAGAATCTTTAGCATTACCATTATAAATTGAGAAAATTAATGGAATAATGGCAAATAAAGAAAATACTATAGTTCCTAAAATAAAATTTTTTTTCATTATTTCCCCCCATTAGTCTTCAATGTAGATATAAAATAATCTTCTAAAGTAGAATGATTTTCAGTTACCAAAGTGATTGATAGATTATCTTCTAGTATTTCCCCATTATTAATCAATATGAGCGTATCGCAAAAATGCTGGGCTACTTCTAATTGATGCGTAGATAAAAGAATGGCATTCCCGTTATTAACGTAATCCAGAAGAATTGCTTTGATTATCTTCATATTAATAGGATCAATACCTGAAATAAATTCATCCAGCAATAAAAGTGATGGATTACTTAATAAGGTTGTAAATAAAGCAATCTTTTTCTTATTCCCCAAAGATAAATCCTTCACTTTTTTGTGCAGCTCGTCATCCATATCGTAACGATAGAGGCTTTCATATGGATTTTTCTTCTTTATTTGAAACATGTCAATCATCATCTCTACATACTCAAAACCTGTTAATTCTTCATATAGCAAGGGATAGTCAGGGATAAACATAACTGGATTGGTTGACTTATAAAGTGATTTTTCATTTTCATTTATAATGATTTGACCTGATTCATGTTCTAATAGACCAACAATACAGTGATTCCAATTGCGTTTATATGTAAATACTGTGAAATACTAATGAAATCGGACATTAAAAGTGCTATAGGTAACATTAAACAAGGGATAAAAATACCTACTGTTAAGTACCTGATAAGGTTCCGTACTGCTTTTTGATCTGGATAATCTTCTAATTGTTCAATATTTAAAAAGTTGTAATGCGGACTAATCACTGATGGTAAAAATATTATGATAGTTAATAAAAAATAAAATAGTAGGTGAGATACCCCAACTATAATCGAAATATTTAAAGGAACTTGATTGATAATCATAAAAAGAATGTCACACACAATAAATAACGGAAGTGTAGTAATTAAAAATAATTGAAATTTATAAAGAAAAATTGACCAAGCATTTTTTTTAGACAAAAGATGCAAAATGATATGTTTGCCAACACTATCCATTGAGAACATTCCATTTAAGCCCCAGAACATTGTAAATACATAAAAAAATACAAAAAAGAAGAAATAAAAAGCTAGAATAAAATGATACATTTTATCGAATGGCTCAAAGACTTGAATAAAACTCGTAAATATGCCCAATTGAATCCAGAAAGACAATGGCCCTAGAAGTATAGGAAATCTATGAAAGAAATAGGTAGTACGAATATCATTTCTAATTAAAAAGGTTATATATGATTGTCTATTCACAATAGCACTTAGAGAAACAATCCACTTTTCATAAAAAGAAAATGGATAATAAATACCTTTAGATGGCTTACTTTTAGAAAAGGCAAGAAGGACTGTAAATCCAACAAATATAGTCAATATTACACTGGAAATTAGTAAGTCCTTTAAATCCAGTTCCCCCATGGCATAAGTTGCTAAGATACTATTCGGTAATAGAGAGAATGTAATTACATCTTTTATCGGTTCAAATAATTTTGCTAGAGAACTGGTGCCAAGTTGCATCCATTGGTAATATTTTTCAATATCAATTTCATTTGATGTTAGTGGGAAGTTTTTAATCCAAGGCACTAATCGATTACTCATATTTAAGGCTAGAACAAATAGAAAGCACCTTATCAGTATATTTGTAACAAGTCGTAATAAAAAATGATTTCGTTTCCTTTGTAAACACATATATTTATTATGGAAAATAGAACTTATTATTCCCAAAACTATAAAAAGCAAAAAAGTAATGAACAAAATTAAGATTATTTTTATTGGTGTTAGATTTAGTAAATACCCAAGTGATAATATGATTGGAACGTATGCCATTAGAAAAACTTTTGAATTCCAAGTTAAAGATTCTAAATAAATATAGATATTAGATTTTTGTTCGCTAGTCTTTAGATTTATCATTAACCAGTCTCTATCTACAGCCTGTAGCTGCCATTTAGATGAAGCGATTCCGGAAATTATTGCATTTATAAATATAATGAAAAAAAGTAATGACCATAATAGAAAATGATTTTCCCTTAAAGAATACAGAATTTGAAGAGCAAGGGTTGATAAGATTCCTGATGGTTGATCACTTACAGTTAATTTTTCATTTAGGATAGTTGTTTTAAAAAGTAAGTAACTACCTCCTAGAAGGGTACTAAAGCTTATCAAACTCCATAATACTACCCAAACCCAAATATTTTTTACCTGTTTTATTTTTTTAAAAAAAATGAAATTGTTCATTTGACTTTTCCATCTAATTTTTAATTTCCATTTAATCCAATTAATTAACAAAAAAAGCCCACCTTTTTCTTTGCTTGAAAAGTACTAGATATAACGTATTTTATGTAGTTATGCTTCTAACCAATTTACTAATAATAACCAACACGGCACCTATAACTAGATAAACCCACCATTCAAAATTAACCTCTGGTCCAAAGTCAGGCATTATCCTAGTTAAGAACATAATAAGTGCAAACGAACCTGCTCCAAAAAAACCGGCCTTCCAGAAGGCTCGTCTTCTTTGCTTTTTATTAACGAAAAGTGTCGAACGAATAAGTTTGAAAATAACGAACACTCCGAAAGCAGTAACAATCATAATTACAGTTAATAGCACAATACTATTACCAAGTGAAATAGTTTCATCTACTTTTGTAAACTTTAGTAAAACAAGGTTTACCATTCCATAAATTAAACTGAACCACCCTAGTAAATTGAACACTAGAGAAAACACATAAGGAATGACATTTCGTTTCTTCTCGTGCGGAAGTCCTGCTATTAGCTCATCTGCGTATTTTCGTGGGTGAGACCCAAATAAGTTAGTCGCTGTCTTTCCGTCTTCCTGTCCTTCTAAAAGATGATCAAGTAAATCCATTAGAAGTTCCTCACTTTCGTGCTCGGCTACTCGTAAATCGGTTCTGATATATAGTGAAAAATCCTCATATAATAATTCATTCTCGGCATTTAATAGCTTACGTTTTTCATTATTTTCATTGATTAATTGTTTTGTGCTTCGCATTGTTTTCACCTCTTTTTAATAAATTGCTAACTGGACTTGCAATCAGCATCCACTCTTTTGCAATCCGTTCAAG
Organism: Niallia sp. FSL W8-1348; assembly: GCF_038006745.1. Classification (NCBI taxonomy): domain Bacteria; kingdom Bacillati; phylum Bacillota; class Bacilli; order Caryophanales; family Bacillaceae; genus Niallia; species Niallia sp. FSL W8-1348. The sequence goes on from NZ_JBBOVV010000001.1 coordinate 2,750,789, forward strand.
CTCCTCTGTTCCATTATCCGTTAAAAAATAGTATTTTCGGTTAGGACCTGAATCAGAAGGCCTCATTTCACTACGAATAAATCCGTTTTTCTGCAATCTCAGTAACACTGGATAAATCGTCCCATCACTTATATCAGGCAGTTCAGCTTTTTGTAGCTTTTGTGATAATTCATATCCATAAATGGCCTGCTCTTCTACGATCGCCATAACACATGCATCTAGAATTCCTTTTAACAATTGACTTCTTATCGTCAAGCTCTTCCCCCCATTACCTTGTAATACAAGATAGCGTTTTATATTTATAACTAATTTGCATTACAAGATAGCTAATTACAATATATATAGATACTCTTTTATTGTCAAACAAAACCTCTATACTTTTTTAATTTACACATTTAACATGCCAAATGAATTTTCCCTTTTAGCCCAGATAACATGCATTTTCCGTATTTTTTTGATACGACTCTTAAATGTTTTAATCAGTCTAACTGTACATTTTAAACCATAATCTTATATTTTCACACTATGGTTAGAACAACTTGTTTAGTTGTAGCTTTGAAAAAAGTTTGATCAAGAATGTCCCTTGATTCTTTTCTTTTATGGGGAAATTAGGGTCATATGCAAGACAAAATAAATTAGCTACTGCTTTACGAGAAATGGGAAGAATTGAAAAGACCATTTTTATTTTGGATTACATATCTAACGAAGCCCTACGTCGTCGCATTCAACGAGGATTAAATAAAGGTGAAGCGATGAACGCTCTTGCAAGAGCTTTATTCTTTAGGAAACGAGGATTCCAAGATCAGCTTCAACGCGCCAGTGCATTAAACATTTTAATTAACGCCATTAGCATATGGAACACTGTATATCTTACTGAAGCCGCAAAATTGCTGAAAGAAAAAGGAGCTTTACGAGAAGACTTACTAAAACATATTTCCCCATTGGGATGGGAACATATTAATTTTCTTGGGGAATACACGTTTGATATGAACAAAGTAGCAAGTTTAAATTCACTCCGTCCCCTTATCCGATAAAATAAAGGCCGATGATTCCTTAGCGTAGGAAAAATCGGCTTTATTCATGTCGAATTTTGCTTAGCGTATGTTTTCCGCGTTTTGTTGGTAGGACCCCATTAAGTAGTATATTTGGGATCTTGTCCGCATTTATTGGCTATTATATGGCTGTATGGTTAGATACTTCTATCTCTGGAGCCATGGCCTTCTCGACGGGAATCATTTTTATGATAAGTTTTCTTGGCTCGCCAAAATATGGAGTTTTAGCAAAGTACATTTCAAGAAGAAAACCTAATCAGAGAACATATAAAATCAGCTAAGAGATTGTCTTATAAGTACTCTTCTTAAAAAAGGCTAAATTATAGCCGCTTTTAAGAAGAGTACTAGTGGACAATCTTTTTTTGTTAGTTATGCGCTTCCAGTATTCTATCTAATCGAATAATAAAAATTAATCAGAAAATTATAGATTTTACAGCGAGTACTATTGTATAATCAAAGCATAAATTAAACACAAATGTACAGTGAATACATTTTAAACAAAAGTGTTCAAAAGGGGAGCCTGATAATGGAAGTTGCATTGAGAAATATGTTTCAGTCATTAGCTAAGAATAAGTCTGCAAATAAACTAGCTCGCAAATATGGTCTTCGCTTTGGAGCAAAACGCTTTGTTTCTGGAGAAACCATTGCAGAGGCAATTTCAAAAGTCACAGAATTAAACAAATCGGGTAGAGTAGTCACGCTAGATCATTTGGGGGAATTTGTCTACACCAAAGAAGAAGCTAATGAGTCCGCCATTATGTCTCTGAAAACATTGGATGAGATTCATGCATCAGGAGTTCAATCGCATCTATCGGTAAAAATGACTTCTCTTGGGTTAGATATTGATAAAGATTTATGCTTAAACAACATGCGAAAGATTGTTTCCAGAGCAAACCAATACGGAAATTTTGTCCGCATCGATATGGAAGACTATGCACATTGTCAAATAACCATCGATATATATGAAGAGCTCCGCAAAGAATTTGATAACGTTGGTTTAGTTATTCAAGCTTATTTATATCGGACAGAAGAAGATATGAAGCATTTGAATGAATTAAAGGCAAATCTGCGTTTGGTGAAAGGAGCGTATAAAGAGTCGCCAGATGTAGCCTTTCCGGAGAAAAAAGATGTAGATGAAAATTATAAAAAGATTATTGAAATGCATATGTTAAACGGAAACTACGCAGCTGTTGCAAGCCATGATGAAAAAATAATTCAATTTACAAAAGAACTTGCAGCTAAGCATGGGATTGATAAAGACAAGTTTGAATTCCAAATGTTATATGGAATATGTGAAGATTTACAAAATAAGCTAGTGAAAGAAGGCTACAAAGTAAGAGTGTATGTACCCTACGGAAAAGATTGGTTTGGCTACTTTATGAGAAGATTAGCAGAAAGACCAGCAAACGTGTGGTTTATCTTGAAAAATTTGTTTAAATAAGCCAGTAAAAGAGCTCCCCTTTTACCCTACTTATCCTACTCTTAACGGACAGTAAGATTCTCCCCTCAAGCTTAGGAGAATACGAGGGAGATAGGTGGGAGATCAACTGTCCGTTAAGGCCCGATTGGTTCAACTAACTATCAGTGGAGGAGGAAGGAACCCCCACTGATGGAAGTTTCACTTTATATAGTAAGATTAGTAGATTTAAAGAATGAAAGAAAATTTCAAATAAAAGGAGAAATAAAAATGACGAACATTACGAGTATCCCCCCTTATAAAAACGAACCATTTACTGATTTTACAAAGGTTGAAAACCAACATGCGATGGAAGCGGCTATTCAAAAAGTAAAAGGAGAATTAGGAAAAACGTTTCCCCTTGTAATTGGTAAAGATAAAATTATTACAGAAGAAAAAACAGTTTCCATCAATCCGGCAAATGTAGATGAAGTAATCGGTAAAGTTAGTAAAGGAAATAAGGAATATGCAGAAAAGGCCATGCAAGAAGCGTTACATACTTTTGAAACATGGAAGAAGGTAGAAGCCTCTGAGCGTGCTGAATATTTGTTTAAAGCAGCGCAGTTGATGAGAGAAAGAAAGCATGAATTTTCTGCTTACTTAATCTTAGAGTCAGGGAAGAATTGGGCAGAAGCAGATGCGGATACTGCTGAGGCAATTGATTTTCTTGAGTTTTATGGAAGAGAAATGCTCCGTTTAAGTGAAACATCCATCCATCAACCGCTTTATCCAACAGTTGGTGAAGTAGATAATAAAATTACCTATATTCCGCTTGGGGTAGGCATCGTTATTTCTCCATTTAACTTCCCACTTGCTATTATGGCAGGGACAACGGTTGCTGGAGTAGTTTCTGGGAATACAGTTATCTTAAAGCCATCTGATAATACACCAGTTGTAGCTGCCAAGTTTGTAGAGTTAATGGAAGAAGTAGGTTTGCCATCGGGTGTTATTAATTATCTTCCTGGAGATAGTTTGGAAGTTGGCGAATACTTAGTAGAACATCCGAAAACAAGATTTATCTCCTTCACTGGATCTCGTGCAGTAGGATGTCGCATCTATGAACGTGCATCTGTTGTGCAGCCAGGACAAATCTGGTTAAAACGTATTGTCGCTGAAATGGGCGGAAAAGATGGCATTGTCGTTGATGAGACAGCAGATCTTGACGCGGCAGCAGAAGCAATTGTTGCAGCAGCATTCGGTTTCCAAGGGCAGAAATGTTCCGCTGGATCAAGAGCAATCATTGTAGAATCTGTATACGATGAAGTAGTGGAAAAAGTAGTAGCTCGAACGAAAAATTTAACAATTGGTCTTCCGGAAACAAACGCAGCAGTAGGACCGGTTATTGACGAAAAGGCATTAAATAAAATATTAGGCTATATTGAAATTGGAAAAGACGAAGGAAAACTAGTAACAGGTGGGTCTCGTGCAAAAGGAAACGGTTATTATATGGAACCAACGATTTTTGCTGACGTTCCTGCAGACGCTCGTATTATGAAAGAAGAAATTTTTGGTCCAGTTCTAGCAATCTGTAAAGTACCTGATTGGAAAACTGGTATTAAAGTATATAATGATACGGATTATGGATTAACAGGCTCATTTTTTTCCACAAAAGAAGACCGAATCGAATACGCTTTAGAAAATCAGCATTGCGGCAATCTGTATATTAACAAAAAATGTACAGGAGCATTAGTAGGAGTACATCCATTCGGCGGCTTTAACATGTCTGGAACAGACTCAAAAGCTGGAGGATTCGACTACCTCTTACTCTTCACACAAGCAAAATTAAGCACTAGAAGAGTACTGTAATAATAAGAGATTGAGTGTTGCTTTTTATGGAAGGAATACCGACCAGGCTTAAGTGTAGTCCTATGGGAAGTAAAGTGTACTTCGCCTGCGATTTAGATTAAAACAAATCTTATCAAGCTGTTTCCATTTTGGAACACAAGAATATTACTAGAAAGAAGTAAAAACTTCTGCATATTAATTATTCAAGTGTATGCCTTTTTTGGAGACAGCTTTTTCTATAACATAAATCCCATCCATTATCCCCTTATTGGAAAAAACGCTTATTTAGTGATAAATTATCAATAATAAGGAAAGAAAGGATAAAGATATGTTTACAGATTCACAAATGAAGATAGAAACTTCATTTACCATCCTCTCAGATGATGAAAAAGTCGGTACCCTAACAGAAGTATTACAAGATTACTCCTATATCATTATAGAAAGTAAGCAGCTATTTGTGATTGGAAAAGCAGAGCGATTCCTTGTAGCAGCTGTTAGGAAGGATCAAAAGATAAAAGACTGGTTACAAATAAGCGAACTATTACCCTCAGAGTATTTTTCCATACAGGATATACAAAATGAAAAGATAAATTGGTTAAGACCAGTAATTATAAAGAAACAAAATGAATATCAAGGCATCGTGACCGCTGCTGAAAGAATTCGATCTTTGCAAAGGGAAAATAAGTATATCATGACTTATTTTGAAACACTTGCAGAAACAATGAATGATGCTGTAACAGCGGTAGATAATAATGGAACAGTATTTTACTGGAACAGTGTAGCCGAAGATACGTATCACATAAAAAAAGAAGCGATTATTGGTAAAAAAATTGGAGAGCATTTCGACTCAGAATCGATTCAATTACATCAAATTTTAAAAGTGGGAAATCCAATTAGGGGTACTTATCATCGTCCAAATGAACATACACATGTGTTAATTAACGCTTCACCTGTTCTTGTGGATAATAAAATCATAGGTGGTATTTCAACAGAACATGATATAACAAAGTTAATTCACTTAAATCAGGAATTAGATTCGAATTCAGTACTTTATGTACAAAAAGAGGCACCTTTTTCATCTGTATTATCAAGTAGCAAAGAGGTGAAAAGAGCGGTAGAAATTGCACAAAAAGTAGCCTCAGCAGAAATACCTGTTCTTATTTCTGGAGAAACAGGCACTGGAAAAGAACAGCTTGCACAAGCCATTCATTATGGGGGATCTAAAAGGAAGAATCCACTTTTATCATTGAATTGTTCCACGATTCCAAAAGATTTAATAGAAATGGAACTGTTTGGATATCAGAAAATGACCTTTGATTCTGGAGATACAGAAGAGATAGAAGGAAAGGTAGAACAGGCAGAAACAGGAACGCTATTTATTGAAGAAGTGGATAAGATGCCTTTAGCTGTTCAGGAAAAACTTCTGCACTATATGACAGAACAATCTTTTACTAGAGTTGGAGGAGAACCGCAGAAAAAACCAGCAACAAGGTTTATTTTATCTTCTACCCAGCCTCTAGGAGAGTTAGTAAGAAAAGGGGAATTTAATGAAAAGCTTTATTACCAAATAAGTGTTATCCATATTGAAATCCCTCCACTTCGCAAACGAAAAGAAGATATACCACATTTAGTTAATAATTTTATTAAAATGTATAACGAAAAATATGCTAAAAAGATAACGAAAATAAATGAACAAGCATTGCATATTTTATGTGCATATGATTGGCCAGGCAATATAAAAGAGTTAAAAAATGTGATAGAGCATAGTGTGTTAGTAAGTGAAGGCAATAATGAATTAACACTTGAATATATCCCTGCTGAAATTGTGGATAACTATAAGGTTTCTATTCAAGGGGGAAAAGGGAATAAAGAAGATAATGAAATGGAACGAATAGAAGAAGCACTCAAAAAAACATATGGAAATAAGAGCGCAGCAGCCACATTGTTAGGAATCTCAAGAGGAACTTTATATAACAAAATAAAAGAGTTTGGTTTAAAGTAAGAAATCTAGCATTTTTTCTCCACCTTTGCATAGTAATAGAATAAATACTAGAAGATGGGGTGAGGGAAAAGATGCATATCATTCGACAGGCCCAAACAGAAGATGTAGAAAAAATTAATGAGTTTTTAACAAAAGCAGAAGTAACCGTAGAAGGAATAGAAGCATGGTTGAATTATTTTTTACTGATGGAAGCAGATGAGGATAAGAATCTTATAGGAACAATTGGGATAGAACCCTTTGGAAAAATAGGTTTATTACGATCGATGGTTCTTTCGAGAGGAACGGTAGAGGATATTTTATTTTTAATTCAACAAGCCTTAAAATTAGCGAAGGATAAAGATATGGATGCTATCTACTGTAGAGTTCATAATCAACATTCTATTCAATTATTTCAATTACTAGGGTTCCAAGAGATAGAAGAAGTAGATATTCCAGAGGTGCTGAAGGAGTCGAATGTTGTAAAAAGCGTTTACACTGTTGATAAGTCACATTTTATGTATATCTCGATGAATATTGTGGACAAATAGTATAAGTTATCCACTTTTTGGGGTTATTTATTCACAATTTGTGGACAAGTCGAATTTTTGTCCCCATTTTTTGAGAGACTTGTCCTTTTCGGCAAATGGTGGTATTGTCGAAAAATGAGGAATTAGAGGCGATTTTAAGAAAGAAATATTAGAATGGAAAAAGGTGGATTTAAATGAAGACAAATTATTGGTCAGTGGATAAAAATGTGGATAAGAAAGAAAGTTATTCACAAATAGAACAAGCTGCTGATCTTTTAAAAAGAAATGAGGTCGTTGCGTTCCCGACAGAAACAGTATATGGCCTAGGTGGAAATGCAAAAGAAGATGCCGCCATCACGAAAATATTTGCTGCAAAAGGAAGACCTTCTGATAATCCGCTTATCATACATATTGCGAAACTAGAACAATTAGATGAATTAGTAGAAAAAGTGCCAACAACAGCCCGAAAATTGATGGAGGCATTTTGGCCGGGACCTCTAACAGTTATTTTTGAAAAGAAAAAGGGAGCCTTATCAGAGGTTGCCACTGCTGGTTTATCCACCGTAGGCATCCGAATGCCAAATCATCCAGTTGCTTTACAACTTATTGAACAATCAGGCTTACCAATCGCTGCGCCAAGCGCTAATCGTTCTGGAAAGCCAAGTCCTACAAAAGCGATTCATGTAAAAGAGGATCTTGATTCCCGTATTGCCGGGATTGTAGACGGGGGTCCAACAGGTGTAGGGGTAGAATCGACGGTTGTAGACTGTACGGGTGATAAGGTAGTAATTCTCCGTCCTGGGGGTATCACGAAAGAACAACTGGAAAGTGTTGTGGGAGAAGTCAAAATCGATCAAGCTCTGATTAATAAGGAAATCAAGCCAAAATCGCCAGGGATGAAGTACACCCATTATGCTCCAAATGCACCATTATTTTTAGTGGAAGGCACAAAGGAAAAAATTCAATTATTAATTGCAGAAGAAAAGCAAAAAGGACATACAGTGGGTGTTCTTACTACAGAAGAAAATAAAGCATTTTATCAAGCTGACTATGTTTATGCTTGTGGACAACGAACAGATTTATCCACAGTAGCTACAGACTTATATGATGGCTTACGAAGCTTTGATCATCATCAAGTAGATATTATTTTTGGTGAGATGTTTCCAACAGAAGGTGTTGGACAGGCAATTATGAACAGATTAATGAAAGCAGCTTCTCATCAGGTAATAAGATAGTCTTTTAAGATAAGAAAGTGAAAGTATTCTTTTAGACTGTCTTTTATAAGAATGTTGTTTTTTCAATAGGAGAAAAAATAAGTTAGAAAAATAGAGCAGCCGGAATACATGTAAACTTCTATAAGATTGGAGATCCCTCAAAGCTCGCGGTTCGCCCTGTGGAAAGCGAAATGTATTCAAGTTACGGATAACTAGCAACGAACTTTACAAAAATAGCCTCTCTTAAAATATTTGCAGATTCTTACTTCTAAATAAACTTGGACGTGCATAATCTCTAATTAGCAAGTCCAAGGGGGCCAAAAAATGTCTGCAATTGTGGGAGAACTATTTACACTTATTTTAATGGCATTTGCTTTAGGTATGGATGCATTTTCTGTTGGGCTAGGCATGGGGATGTTTCAACTAAGATTAAAGCAAATAGCAAAAATCGGCTTTGTAATCGGAATCTTTCATGTAATAATGCCTCTGCTCGGGATGATTACAGGGAAACTCCTTTCGGAAAATTTTAGTGAAATAGCCGGATATATAGGTGGAGCATTACTTGTGCTACTAGGGATTCAAATGATTTGGAATGGATTTAAAGAAGTAGAAACAAGCCGAATTACACCGGTTGGTTTTGGATTGCTTTTATTTGCGGTCAGTGTAAGTTTGGACAGCTTCTCCGTTGGCTTGAGCCTTGGGATTTATCAAGCAAGAACGGCAATTGTTCTATTAAGTTTTGGCATAAGTGCGATGGTAATGACATGGCTAGGCTTACTGATTGGCAGAAAGGTAAAAGGCTGGTTAGGTTCCTATGGAGAAATGCTAGGAGGAGGAATCCTTCTTATTTTTGGAATTAAGCTGCTTATTAGTTTATAGTTGCGTAAGTATAGGAGAAGTGGTTTTCATCAAAGGGATGGAATCCGCTTTTTAAGTTGGTTTCAGCGCTCCTAGAATGTTGGTAATAGAATCGATCATAATGAAGCAAATTAACTTAATAAATAGTTACAGATTATTAACAATACATAAACACTAAAAATGTACTAGTTTTAACCGATAATAAACCAGTATTTGCTTTGTTTTCTTTGTATGTTAAATAGAAATTTTAGGTAAATTGGTCTATAATAGAAGCATATAAAGGAGGATAAAAGATGATTCGCGTATTGTTTGTTTGTACAGGTAACACGTGCAGAAGTCCGATGGCAGAGGCTATTTTAAAGCAAAAATTTGCTTCTGAAGTGGAGGTTAAATCAGCTGGAGTCTATGCGATAAATGGTGGTGCCGCTTCTTTTCAAGCGCAGGAGGTTCTTTCTGAACAGGGAATCGAGCATAATCATTCTTCCGCTATGGTAACAAAAGAGCTAATAGACTGGGCGACTTATATATTTACCATGACAAAGGGGCATAAAAATATACTCGTATCAGCGTATCCATCCTCAATAGAGAAAACGTTTACGATAAAGGAATTTGCAGAGGATGATCCAAATGGGGATGTAAGTGATCCTTTTGGCGGATCTGTTTCTATGTATCGAGAAACCTATCAGGAATTAGAAAAATTGATAGATAAAGCAATGGGGAAAATAACAAAGAGTGAATGGTAAAGTGTCTTTTATTTACAAGGGGGATAAAAAGTGGGAACAAAGGTGCATTACAAGTTTAGCTTAAGAAAAAAATTAGCGTTATTTATTACAATTCTAGCGATTATTACCTATTCAACAAGTGCTTTTTGTATGTATATCGTTTATCCAGCTATTGAAAGTAAACTGGCTATTAATTCCGTAATTTTTAATATTGTCACCTTATTATTAGGGGTATTTTGGTCTGGGTTTTTAGCTTTTTTAGCGGCAGGTCTTATTATTAAGCCGTTAAAGCGACTGGAACAAAGCGCATTAAAAGCTGCACATGGAGATATTAGTCAAGATGTGGAAGTATCGAAATCTGATGATGAAATAAAGTCCTTAGGTCTAGCTTTTAATCATATGCTTTATAATTTACGGGAAATGGTTCAAAGTATTGAAAATAATTTTAACAAGACAAATAAAACAGTAAAAATGATTTCTAGTGAATCAGATAATGCATTAGAGCAGACCTTAGCTATTTCTAGCTCAGTAGGAGAAATTGCTGGGGGAGCGGAGGTTTCTGCACAAAGTGTACAAGCTTCTGCGGAATCTGTGGAAGAGTCAATGAATATCGCTCTTACAGTAGAAGAAAAAGCGAATATGTCAAAAATGATTTCAGAACAAATGACAGAAAAATTGGTGCAGACAAATAAAGTTGTTCATTCATTAGTAGATGGTATGAAAGACTTGGCAGTGGAGAATACGAATTCCCTAAAGTCTGTGCAGAATTTAGAAGTTCATTCAAAGGAAATCGAAGAAGTCTTAAAGCTTGTTGGAGAAATTGCGTCACAAACAAATTTATTGGCGTTAAATGCTTCCATCGAAGCAGCTCGAGCAGGAGAACATGGTGCCGGCTTTAGTGTAGTTGCGGAAGAAGTAAGAAGGTTGGCAGATGAAAGTGGAAAAGCGGTAGAAGGAATTGCCGAGATAATTCGCAATATGCAAACCGAAGTTAAAAATGTCGTCGTGCAAATTACAAAGCAAGTAGAGAATGCTCAGGAAAAAGCGAAAACTGGGGAGAAAACAAATTTAATTTTCAACGAGATGAATGAAACAACAACTAAGATGGCTTATGCAACGGCTGATATTACGGAATTAATTCATAAGCAAAAACAACAGATTTATGAAACAACACAGCAATCCCAAGAAGTAGCTGCAATTGCAGAAGAAACAGCGGCAGGGGCACAGCAGGTAACTAATATTGCTGAAAATCAAACGGCGCTTATTCGGAAGGTGGATAGCTTGGCTTTAGAATTACAAGCACATGCAGAAGAGTTACAACAGACAATTTGTCGCTTCCAAATTAAAGAATAGTTTGCTTGTACTTGCAATATCTTTGTGCAATGATGGTTATAGTAAAAGAAATGTAGGTAACTTGAAGAGGGGTGTTTTATATGAACGAGGAAACACTTAAGCTAAAGGAGCAGTTACAAACGATTCTAACCGAATATCAAGAACAGGCACAACTTAAAGAGCAGCAACTGTTTGTGATTGGCTGCAGTACAAGTGAAGTGATTGGACAAAAAATTGGGACTGCGGGAACCGTCGATGTCGCTTCGTTAATTTTCGAAGAATGTCAAAAATATCAACAGCAATCAGGAGTTTCCCTTGCTTTTCAGTGCTGTGAACATTTAAATCGTGCATTAGTAGTAGAAAGAAAAGAGCTACTTGCAAGAAACTTACAGGAAGTATCTGTTGTTCCTGTGCGTCATGCGGGCGGAGCAATGGCCACATTTGCTTTCGGAAAGATGGAAGATCCGGTTGTTGTAGAGTTTATTCAGGCGGATGGTGGAATAGATATTGGTGATACCTTTATTGGAATGCACTTGAAGCATGTTGCTGTACCAATTAGAACAACGCTGAAGCAATTGGGAAATGCCCATGTCACACTAGCGAAATCCCGCCCTAAATTAATTGGCGGACCAAGAGCTGTTTACGAAAAAACAAAAGAAAATCTTTCTTGTTAATTGAAAGCCAATGAAATTCCTTAATACTCTTTAGGAATTTCATTGGTTTTTTGTTTTTGTGCTGTCATTGGATTTGAGGATATCCTAGTGAATGATTGTTGATGAAGGAAGGGGATGAAAGCCAGAAATGAGAAGAGAGAGAGGGAAAATGGTGTTCATCAAAGGGATGAAAGCCGAAAATCCTCTCCCCTCCCTCACAATTTCTCTGGTACTATCGTTAAATAATAATTCTCTCCCAGAAAAACCATCCAACCACAATAAAAAAATATAATTTTAATGCAGGTTCATTTTATTGAAATAGTAGCAAAATAAATATTTTCGTATATTTTTAAATGAAATAACGAAAAGTGGCTGAAAAAACTTTAAAAAACCGAACGAATAACATATGGATCACTTAATAATTCGTGAATTACCCCTTTCCTTTTAAAATATATACATGATAGAATAGAGGCAGATTTACGGTGGAAAAGAGAGAATAGTCGGGAGGATATACATATGAAGCATTTAGCAGAGCAAGATGAACTTGTTTTTAAAGCAATACAGCAAGAATTAGGTCGACAAAGAGCGAAGATTGAATTGATTGCGTCAGAAAACTTTGTTAGTGAAGCGGTAATGGAAGCGCAAGGATCTGTATTGACAAATAAATATGCCGAGGGCTATCCTGCTAAACGTTATTATGGCGGATGTGAATATGTAGATATTGTGGAAGATATTGCTCGCGATCGTGCAAAAGAAATCTTCGGTGCTGAACACGTAAATGTACAGCCGCACTCAGGTGCACAAGCAAACATGGCAGTTTATTTTACTATTTTAGAGCATGGCGATACAGTGTTAGGAATGAATTTGTCTCACGGTGGTCATTTAACACACGGAAGCCCTGTTAACTTTAGTGGTGTTCAATATAATTTCGTAGAGTATGGTGTAGATAAAGAAACACATTATATTAATTACGAAGATGTTCGAGAAAAAGCAGTGGCTCATAAACCAAAATTAATCGTGGCTGGAGCAAGTGCCTATCCACGTGAAATCGATTTTGCCAAGTTCCGTGAGATTGCCGATGAAGTTGGAGCATATTTGATGGTGGATATGGCTCATATTGCTGGATTAGTTGCTGCAGGTCTACATCAAAATCCAGTTCCTTATGCTGACTTTGTCACAACAACAACACATAAAACATTGCGTGGACCTCGTGGTGGAATGATTCTTTGTAAAGAGGAATTTGCCAAGAAAATTGATAAATCAATCTTCCCTGGAATTCAAGGTGGCCCGTTAATGCATGTAATTGCGGCAAAAGCAGTGGCATTTGGAGAAGTGCTTCAAGCAGATTTCAAAGACTATGCTGGAAATATTATTGCAAATGCAAAGAGATTAGCAAGCGGTCTCCAAAAAGAAGGATTAAACTTAGTATCAAATGGAACTGATAATCATTTATTATTAGTTGACCTTCAATCATTAGGTTTATCTGGAAAAGTAGCAGAACATGTATTAGATGAAGTGGGAATCACTGTAAATAAAAATACTATTCCATACGATCCAGCAAGTCCGTTTGTTACAAGTGGAATCCGCATTGGAACAGCAGCAGTAACATCCCGTGGCTTCAGTGTAGAAGATATGGATGAAATAGCATCTATTATCGGTTTTACACTTAAAAACCATGAAGATGCTGAGAAGTTAGCGGAAGCTGCTAAAAGGGTAACGGCATTAACTAGTAAATTCGAATTGTACAAACAATTATAATGCGAAGAGGACAATCAAAGGCGTAGAGCTAATTATGATTGTCCTCTTTTTAATTCCACTCTTAACGGACAGTAAGACTCCCACCTCAAGATTACAAGTATACGAGGAAGATAGGTGGGAGATCAACACTGTCCGTAAAGGTTCGATTGGTTCAACTAACCATCAGTAGGGGAGGAAGTAAAACCGTCCACTAATGGAAGTTTTACTTTATAAGTCCGGTTTTTTTGTCGTTTTTCGGAAAAACTATCATAGAATTTTCAAATTTAGAAATGGATTTCAGTTGATTCGTTAATACTTTTTCTGTAGAATAAATAGAAGTGTGTTAACGAAGTATCCTGTCGAAAAATGAGGATATTTATACTATTAATGAAGGAACGGAGTGAATTTTGTGGCAAAAGTATATGTATTTGATCACCCATTAATTCAGCATAAACTTACATACATCAGAGAAACGCAAACAGGTACTAAAGAATTTAGAGAGTTAGTAGACGAAGTAGCAACATTAATGGCTTTTGAGATTACGCGTGATATGCCATTAGAAGAAATTGAAATTGAAACACCAGTTGCTAAGACAAAATCAAACGTGCTTTCAGGTAAAAAACTAGGTATCGTTCCTATCTTGCGTGCTGGTATCGGGATGGTTGACGGGGTTCTTAAATTAATCCCTGCCGCAAAAGTCGGACATATTGGATTATATCGTGATCCTAAAACCTTAAAACCGGTAGAATATTATGTGAAGTTACCTTCAGATGTAGAAGAAAGAGACTTTATTGTAGTCGATCCAATGCTTGCTACTGGTGGTTCTGCAATTGAAGCGATTCACTCTTTAAAAAACAGAGGCGGAAAAAACATTAAATTTATGTGCTTAATCGCAGCTCCTGAAGGGGTAGAAGCATTAAAAGAAGCACATCCAGATGTAGATATCTATATTGCAGCACTTGATGAAAAATTAAATGAAAAAGGTTATATTGTGCCAGGTCTTGGAGATGCAGGAGACAGATTGTTTGGTACGAAATAATAGTTTTTACACAATAAAATGCTCAGGGCAAATAGCCATGAGCATTTTTTAATCTATCGTCTAAAAATTAATATAGATAAATGGCAAAGATATAGTGGTTTCTTTTGTTTATGAAAAAGTGATCAATAAACATAAAATATTCACATTTGTATGTGTGATAAAAGTCACACTTGAATAATTCCAATCTCTAATGTCAAATACATAAAATAACAACTTGCGGTCAAAATAAAAAGCATAATGATTTGCAGGGGGCGATTGGTATGCTAAAAAAAATGCTTAGAATATTCCTCTTACTTCTATTGTTAGTACCTCATTCGGCCATGGCAGTATCCTTAAACATTCCAAAGCTTCCCGCACAAGATCCAAATGAGATTCAAACCGTTATAGTACATACAAAAACGAATTATACCGAACAGGAAATTGACCAACTTTTAAAGGACTTTCCTCATTTAGAAAAAAGATATATTTTTAAGGAAGTGTTTAGTGGTTTTTCTGTAGAAGGACCAGTGCGTGAACTAGAAAAAATAGAACGAAGTGAACGAGTGAGTCAAGTTTCAAAAGTTCAAACCTATATGACAGAAGCGGAAAATCCGGTTGAAATTATCGGAGCAGATGAAATAAGAAATTACTTAGGGAAATCCCTTGAACATTTAAGCGGGAAAGGAATCAAAGTAGGGGTAATAGATACTGGAATAGATTATCGACATCCTGATTTGCAAAAGAATTATAAGGGTGGCTATGATTTTGTTGATAAGGACAAGGACCCGATGGAAACGAACGGGTTAGGAAATAAGGACACTTTTCATGGTACCCATGTTGCGGGAATTATTGCAGCCGATGGAAAAATGAAAGGAGTTGCTCCGAATGCTACTGTTTATGCGTATAGAGCACTAGGTCCTGGTGGGGCTGGAACAACGGAGCAAATTTTAGCAGCGATTGATAGGGCTGTCCGAGATAAGATGGATATCATTAACTTGTCATTAGGTAGTGACGTGAATGGTCCTGATTTGCCAATTAGTCTTGCTCTAAACGAAGTGGTGAAGAAGGGGATAATTGCAGTTGCGGCGGCAGGAAACGCTGGTCCCGCAGAATGGACAGTGGGCTCTCCTGGAACAGCCACTAAGGCTATTTCCGTTGGAGCTACTACGCCAAACATAAATACTCCTTTTTTTACAATAAATGAAAAAAAAATAGCCCTAACAAATATGGAGAATAGTAAGGAATGGGCGGAAATGGGATCCATTCCATTAGTGAATGGTGGGTTAGGCAAGATGGATCAATTAACAAATGTAAAAGGGAAACTCGTGTTAATAGAAAGAGGGGAACTGACGTTTACGGAAAAAGTTCAGAATGCCTATGAAGCTGGAGCTGTTGGCGTATTAATATTCAACAATGTGGCAGGGGCATTTCAAGGGATGTTAGAAAAGGAAGTGCCGATACCAGTAGCAGGAATTACAAGGGAAGAGGGAGAATTTATAAAGGAGTCTGTTCAAAAGAAAAAAATATATTTAACAATAGAAAAAAAGTGGGAAAAAGATATACTAGCAGAGTTTAGCTCGAGAGGACCTGTTACTAGTACATGGGATATCAAACCAGATGTTCTTGCGCCTGGGGTTGTGATAAATAGCACAGTACCTGAAGGATATATGGCGTTGCAAGGAACTAGTATGGCGGCTCCTTTTGTTGCTGGAGCATGTGCTTTATTGTTAGAAGCTCATCCAGACTGGGGTCCAGATGAAGTGAAAGCAGCTTTAATGAATACGGCAAAACCAGTCAAAAATAGACAAAATGTGACATATAAAGTGTATGAACAGGGAGCTGGCCGAATTCAAGTGGATAAAGCGATAGATGCAAATATTCTAGTTATGCCAGGAAGCATTCGCTTTGGTAAATATAAATTAGTAAAAGAAGAAAACCAATATAAAGCATATATTACGATAAAAAATGTCGGTAAAACGATGGAGAAAGTATCCTTTGATTTTCCAAAAGGAAAGCGAGGGGTTAGTTGGAGATTGCCTATGCCGTTTACATTGAAACCAGGGCAAAAGAAAAATGTCCCAATTATAATGAATATTGATGATAACCTTTTCACTGATAAACTGCAAGATGGTATAATTAAGGTAAGAGCTGGTAGACATTTAATTGAGTTGCCATATTTATATGTATTGGAAGAGCCGGATTATCCACGAATTATGGGTTTTGATTTTCTAAAAAAATCTGGAGATGACAGCTATGAATATGAGACTTATTTACCGACTGGGGCAGAAGAATTTGGAATCGCTCTTTTTAGGAATGATACTTTGCAATTTGTGCGGTTTTTAGATTGGAAAAAAGAAGTAAAGAGAGGTAGATTAAAAGGTGAATTTAATATAACGAATATGGACAAAGCGGGTACCTATCGAATGAAAATTTTTGCGAAGAAAGCCGGGAAAGAGGACATGCTTGAAAAAATATTAAAAATAAAATAAGCTATAAGAAAGAGATTGTTAAATGGTGAGCAATGAATTTTTTTTTTTGTATTTAAATGCATTGACATTGACAATACCCTATTGTATGCTTACAAGGGGTATGAATAGGTTTTCACCCGCGGAGTATCAAGATTTTAACACAGATATAGTGTTAATAGTGTTAAGGGGCGGACGAAAAGAATGTTATATTTATCTTCAAAACTGGAGGGTAAATAGGAACGCAAAATGCCCGAAAATGATACAAAAGGAATGTGCTTTTTCTCTGCTTCGCTTTATTTTTCGCGGGTTTAGAGTGTTGCCCTGAAAATAAAGGAGGATAGAGAATTGGAACAATTATTTGAGATATATATGAGGGTCAAAAAATACCTTTATTTCTTTTTATCATTTTGTGCATTTGCTTGGGCGCTCACCCCCTATCAATCTGTTTTTCTTGGTTTATTCGTTGGGACAAGTGCCAGTGTATTCAATCTCACCTTACTGGTTAGAAGAGCAAAGGTATTTGATAAAGCCATTGAAGATGAAGGGAAAGTTTATGGTTTAGGAACGATTTCCCGAATGGCTACAGCAGTAATAGTTTGCTTAATTGCCGTAGAATATCCACAAAAAGTTCACTTAATAAGTGTTGTAATTGGATTGATGACAGCTTATATTGTCATTATGGCAGATTATTTAGTGCGTTATTTTATTTTACATAAGAATGGTGAGAAAAGAGGTGAGTAATATTGCATCATGAAGCACCAATTTATAAACACTTTGGACTATATTTTAACTATTCCAATGTTTTAATGATTGTTGTATCAAGTTTAATAGTTTTCTTAATTGCGTTTTTTCTCACTCGAAATCTTCAAATGAAGCCAACTGGCCGACAAAATTTGATGGAGTGGATTATGGACTTTGTCCGTAATATTATTAAAAATAACATGGATTGGAAAGATGGCGGAAGATTCCACGTATTAGGAATCACTCTTCTTATGTACATCTTTATTTCCAATATGTTAGGTTTACCTTTTGCTATTACAGTAGACCATCAGCTTTGGTGGAAATCACCAACTGCCGATCCTGCGGTAACCCTCACATTAGCAATCATGGTAGTCGGTTTAACTCATTACTACGGTGTCAAAATGCGTGGTACAAAAGGATACTTTAAGGAGTATGTTCAACCGGTAGGGTTTTTATTACCATTAAAAGTAGTGGAGGAATTTTCTAATACGCTCACACTTGGTCTTCGTTTATACGGAAACATTTTTGCGGGTGAGGTTCTACTAAACTTACTAGTAAATGGTTTAGCAAAAACAAATGTTTTAGGTACAATCGCAGCCTTCCCATTAACAATGGTATGGCAAGGATTCTCCATTTTTATTGGTAGTATCCAAGCATTTATTTTCACCTTATTAACAATGGTTTACATGGCTCATAAAGTAAGTCAAGACCATTAATATATATACCCAGTTCAGAAATTGGACAAACTTTATAATAATTACAATTTAGGGAGGATTTTAATAATGGGTTCATTAGCAGCAGCAATAGCAATTGGTTTAGCAGCACTAGGTGCAGGTTTAGGTAACGGTTTAATCGTTTCTCGTACAGTAGAAGGGATTGCTCGTCAACCAGAAGCAAGAGGTATGCTTCAATCAACAATGTTCATCGGGGTTGCATTCGTAGAGGCGATTCCTATCATGGCGGTTGTTATCGCATTTATGGTTCTTTAATAGAATAAGAATAATAATTATTCCTTAGTTATGGCGAAGATCATTCGATAAGAACCTTCGCCATTCCTTTATTTAAAACCAACAATTCACAAAAAAAGTACGCTCAAATGAGTATGTTAATAGCTAAAAATTGTTCCTATTATTTTATAAATAAGCATATTCACCTTTTTTCCATAAGCGAATAAAGGTTTCCTGTATGTTATAAAAACATTACCTGAAAGGAGTGAATCAAGCGTGTTCACAAATGGATTAGTAATAGGTGCCGCAATGAATTTCGCGGGCGGTGATGTAATCGTTCAATTAGTATCATTCTTATTATTGTTGTGGGCAATTAAAAAATTCGCATGGGGTCCTTTAATGAAAATGATGAAGGATCGTGAGGAATTTGTTGCAAATGAAATAGATAATGCAGAGAAAAGTAGACATGAAGCTGCAAAGCTATTAGAAGAACAAAGAGCGTTATTGAAAGAAGCACGTAATGACGCACAAGAGTTAATTGATAGAGCAAAACAGCAGGCTGACGCTCAACGAGAAACGATCATTGACGATGCTAGAAAAGATGCAGACCGTATTAAAAATTCTGCTCTAGTAGAAATCGAACAGCAAAAAGAAAAAGCTGTTGCTACGATTCGCGATCAGGTTTCTTCTCTTTCTGTTTTAATCGCTTCTAAAGTGATCGAAAAAGAATTAAATGAGCAAGACCAAGAAAAGTTAATTCATGATTACATTCAAGAGGTAGGCGAGAAACGATGATGGATACAGGTGTTGCAAAGCGTTATGCTTTAGCCCTTTTCCAAATCGCCAAAGAAAACGGACAGATCGATCAGTTGGATGAAGAAGTGCGAGTAGTGAGAACACTAGTAACCTCTTCACCTGAAATTCATACATTTCTCCAATCTCCTAATATTTCATTAGAAAAGAAAAAAGAAATGGTGAAAGTAGCATTTGCTTCTGCAAGCGAGTATATTCAAAACCTTTTAATGCTATTGATTGATCGCCATCGGGAAGAGATGATTACTAGTATATGTGATCAATTTATAGCACTAGTTAATGAAGCAAAAGGGATTGCAGATGCAAAAGTATATTCAATCAAACCGTTAACAGACGATGAGAAAAGAGCTATTTCAGCTACATTCGCTGCAAAAGTTGGGAAAATATCGCTAAATATTGAAAATATCATTGATTCTAACCTATTAGGTGGAATTAAGGTAAGAATCGGTAATCAAATATATGATGGTAGTCTTCAAGGGAAGCTAAACCGTCTACAACGACAATTATTAGGATAGTAATTCTTTAGATAGGGGTGAAACGCATGAGCATCAAAGCGGAAGAAATCAGTGCTCTTATAAAAAAGCAAATTGAAAGTTACCAATCGGAAGTTCAAGTAAGCGAAGTTGGTACAGTAATTAATATTGGTGATGGTATTGCTCGTGTACATGGCCTAGATAACTGTATGGCTGGAGAACTTGTTGAATTTTCTAATGGGGTAATGGGCTTAGCACAAAACCTAGAAGAAAGTAATGTAGGTATCATTATTCTTGGTCCTTACACAGATATTCGTGAAGGCGATGAAGTTCGTCGTACTGGAAGAATCATGGAAGTTCCAGTAGGGGATGCGCTAATCGGACGCGTAGTAAACCCTCTAGGTCAACCAGTAGATGGACTTGGTGCAATTAATACAACAAAAACACGTCCAATCGAATTTTTAGCACCTGGCGTTATGGATCGTAAATCCGTAAGTGAGCCACTTCAAACAGGGATTAAAGCAATTGACGCACTAGTGCCAATCGGTCGTGGTCAACGTGAATTAATTATCGGTGACCGTCAAACAGGTAAAACATCTGTTGCGATCGACACAATTCTTAACCAAGCGGACCAAGATATGGTATGTATCTATGTAGCAATCGGACAAAAAGAATCTACCGTACGTAACGCTGTTGAAACACTTCGTAAAAATGGTGCATTAGAATACACAATCGTTGTAACAGCATCTGCTTCTCAACCAGCGCCACTACTATACTTAGCTCCATATGCAGGTGTAGCAATGGGTGAAGAGTTTATGTATGAAGGCAAACACGTTTTAATCGTATATGATGATTTAACAAAACAAGCATCTGCTTATCGCGAATTGTCTCTATTACTACGTCGTCCTCCAGGTCGTGAAGCTTATCCAGGGGATGTTTTCTACTTGCATTCTCGTCTACTTGAGCGTGCTGCAAAATTAAGTGATGCAAAAGGTGGAGGATCTATTACTGCTCTTCCATTTATTGAAACGCAAGCTGGAGACGTTTCTGCTTATATTCCAACAAATGTAATTTCGATTACAGATGGACAAATTTTCTTACAATCTGATCTATTCTTCTCTGGGGTGCGTCCAGCAATAAATGCCGGTTTATCCGTTTCTCGTGTTGGTGGTTCTGCGCAAATCAAGGCAATGAAAAAGGTTGCGGGAACATTACGTCTTGACCTTGCATCATTCCGTGAGCTTGAATCATTTGCTCAATTTGGTTCTGATTTAGATAAAGCGACACAAGATAAATTAAATCGTGGTGCTCGTACAGTAGAGGTATTGAAACAAGATCTTAATAGACCGTTAAAAGTTGAAAAACAAGTTGCGATTCTATATGCACTAACACGTGGTCATTTAGATGATATTCCTGTTGTGGATATTAGACGTTTCGAAGAAGAATTCTTAAATTGGCTAGATCACAATCATACAAATGTGGTGGAACATATTGTTACGACAAAAGATCTTCCATCTGATGATGAGATGAAAGCAGCAATTAATGATTTCAAAAAAACGTTTGTAGCTTCTGAATAAGAAGGCAAACTTAAAGATTGGTGGTGAGAATCTTTGGCATCTTTACGTGATATAAAAGCTCGTATTGACTCAACAAAAAAGACTAGTCAGATTACAAAAGCCATGCAAATGGTGTATTCGGCTAAAATGAACAGAGCGGTTATTAATGTTAAAGCATTTATTCCGTATATGTCTAAAATGGAAGAAGTGACACATTCTGTCGCACTGGGAAGCTCAGGCGTTAGCCATCCAATGCTTCAATCACGTCCTGTGAAAAAAACATGTTATCTTGTTATTACTTCAGAACGTGGATTGGCGGGAGCCTACAACAGTAACGTACTTAGAAAATTGAATCAAACGATAAATGAGCGGCATCAATCTAAAGATGAGTATGCCATTATTGTTATTGGAAGAATAGGGAGAGACTTCCTATTAAAACAAGGACATAATGTCATTTTGGATGTTGTTGGTATACCAGATTTACCAGATTTCCTAGATATTAAAGATGTAACAAGCAAAGCTGTAGGCATGTTTGATGATGGTACTTTCGATGAACTTTATGTTTATTACAGTCATTATGTAAGTGCTATTCAACAGGATGTAGTAGAGAAGAAGGTTCTTCCGTTAACAGAAATGGATGCTACGAATACTACATTAACATCTTATGAGTTCGAACCATCAGCAGAAGAAATTCTCGATGTTCTATTACCACAATATGCAGAGAGTCTACTATACGGTGCTTTACTAGATAGTAAAGCAAGTGAGCATTCTGCACGTATGACAGCGATGAAAAATTCTACTGATAATGCGAAAGAATTAATAGGTAATCTAAGTTTACAATATAACCGTGCAAGACAAGCAGCTATTACACAAGAAATTACGGAAATCGTTGGTGGAGCTGCAGCCTTAGAATAATGAGATAAATAAGTTCTGCTAGACTTTAAAGTTTTAGCAGAGCCTGCTTTAAGAAAGTTTAGGAGGGAAATAAATGAGCACAGGACGAGTTCTTCAAGTTATGGGACCAGTTGTTGACGTGAAGTTCGATGGAGGAAGTCTGCCTGACATTAACAACGCATTACGAGTTGTTCAAGGTCCAAATAGCACTTCTAACGTAGAATTAACACTTGAAGTGGCCCTTCACTTAGGTGATAACACAATTCGAGCTATTGCGATGTCTTCTACAGATGGCGTTACAAGAGGCGCAGAGGTAATAGATAATGGAAAATCTATTTCTGTACCTGTCGGAGATGTGACTTTAGGTCGTGTATTTAATGTATTAGGAGAAACAATAGATTTAGATCCAGAAATCCCAGCAAGTGCTAGACGTGATTCTATTCACAGAGAAGCTCCTAAGTTCGAACAATTATCAACACAAGTGGAAATTTTAGAAACTGGTATTAAAGTAGTAGACTTATTAGCTCCATATATTAAAGGTGGTAAAATTGGTCTATTCGGTGGAGCCGGTGTAGGTAAAACGGTTTTAATTCAGGAATTAATTAATAACATCGCTCAAGAGCATGGTGGTATTTCTGTATTCGCGGGTGTTGGGGAACGTACACGTGAAGGAAATGACCTTTACCATGAAATGACGGATTCTGGCGTTATTAAGAAAACAGCAATGGTATTCGGACAAATGAATGAGCCACCAGGTGCTCGTATGCGTGTTGCCTTAACAGGATTAACAATGGCTGAATATTTCCGTGATGAACAAGGACAAGACGTTCTTTTCTTCATTGACAATATTTTCCGCTTTACGCAAGCTGGTTCTGAGGTTTCTGCATTACTTGGCCGTATGCCATCAGCGGTTGGTTACCAGCCGACATTAGCAACGGAAATGGGTAGACTACAAGAACGTATCACATCAACGAATGTAGGTTCTGTAACATCTATCCAAGCAATCTATGTACCGGCGGATGACTATACAGATCCAGCGCCAGCTACAACATTTGCTCACTTGGATGCAACAACAAACCTTGAGCGTAAATTAACAGAGATGGGTATTTATCCAGCAGTAGATCCACTTGCTTCTACTTCTCGTGCCCTTTCACCAGAAATCGTAGGGGAAGAGCATTATCAGGTAGCAAGAAACGTGCAATCTACATTACAACGTTATAGAGAACTTCAAGATATCATCAGTATCCTAGGTATGGACGAGTTAAATGATGAAGATAAATTAATCGTTCATCGTGCAAGAAGAATCCAATTCTTCCTATCTCAAAACTTCCACGTTGCTGAGCAATTTACAGGTCAAAAAGGATCTTATGTACCTGTAAAAGAAACCGTAAAAGGATTTAAAGATATTCTTGATGGCAAATATGATCACCTTCCAGAAGATGCGTTCCGTTTAGTTGGACGTATTGAGGAAGCTATAGAAAAAGCGAAATCTATGGGTGTAGAAGTATAAACTAATCAGGAGGGGTAGTAATGAAGACGATTAAAGTCAATGTAGTAACTCCTGATGGCCCGGTGCATGAATCAGATGTAGATATGGTGATCGCAAAAGCAGAAAGTGGAGAGCTTGGCATTTTAGCAGGCCATATTCCGATGGTTGCCCCACTTAAAATAGGAGCTGTTCATTTGAAAAAAGGTTCAGATTCTGAATATCTATCGGTGAATGGTGGAATTTTAGAAGTTCGCCCAGATCAGGTGACAGTACTTGCTCAATCTGCTGAATTAGCGGAAGAAATTGATTATGATCGTGCCTTACGTGCTAAGGAGCGTGCGGAACAAAGGTTACATGCCCAGAAGTCGGAGCATGTAGACTTTAGACGTGCAGAACTTGCTCTTCAACGTGCAATGAATCGTATATCCATTGTTGAGAAAAAATACTAAAAAAGTCCCTATGGGGGCTTTTTTAGTGTGATGAAATTTTTTAAAAAAAGTATGAAGGATAACTTCACTCTTAACATGCAGTAACCACTTGCTCAATCTGCAGAAAGTCAAGGCGGTTAGATTGGTTGTGTTAAACCTCCCCCGCATTGGTCCTATAACCAGCAGTGAGAGATTAACGCCGCGGGGGTTAGTCTTTGGAACCAAAGGAGACTTAAGCATAGGCGACGGTATGCGAAGTGTAGATAATATCCGGAATTGTTCTTGCTTTTAAAATTCCTCTTATCATTTTTTGATAGGGGTTATTAATATTCATTTTATAGAATGAAAAAATAATAAATTAAAGTGAAACTTTTTGATAGGTCAATACGTCAAATAAGAGTTGAAACAGAAGGCTAGATAGGAGGAAAAAATGGTAGAAGCTTTTGGACAACAAGCATTACTGAGTATTTTAATACATATCGTTTTTATTGCTCTTTCGTGGTGGGCATTACAGTCCCTAAATTTTGAGAAATTCCTTCGAAAGAACCGAGTTTTTCAAGCAAGAGTACTGTATGTATTGCTAGCAGTAATAATGGGATCAATTGTCAGTAATTTTTTACTCGACTACTTAATTTGGTCACAACAATTACCATTATTATTGAAGTAATTACCAAAACAAGAAATAATTAATTACAAAGATAGGTCTTCATACATGTTTTCATTGCTACTTTTTTTCAGTAAAATTCAATTTGTGTGCTTAAATAGTTTGTTCCTTGATCAACGTTTTATTCATGTCAAAAAGTGACGATTAATCATTAGTATGCAATTCTTCTCCTTGGAAACAATGGTAGTATGGGGGAGGAATAACAATGAAGATAAATAAAACGTTAATAATAATAACCTTTTTGATTGGTTTGGCTTGTCTTACATTTGGGAATAACATCACTATCGCGAGAACGAAATCTGATTTAATAACAATAAATGAAATTTTACAAAAACAAGAAAACGTAACAATAAATGAATGGTCTCTGCATGCAAGAGAAAGGCTGGAAAATGTTACAAGCATAAAAGATGCAAAAGCATATCAGTCAAAATTAAGCAAAGTTTTCCCAAATAGTGACTGGGTAGAAACGAAAAACCACCAAAGCTGGCAAGCAAAGATGGTGTTACAATCCAGTAGCAAAATGGAAGAAAGTATAATCTTAACGACTTCTTTAACCACTGACGCCGTTCAAACATATATTATGTATGAGGTGAGAGGGAAGAAGTTAGAGGATACAGAAATGAAAAGGTTAGATATGGAAATTAACAAAAAAATTTCTGACATATTTCGTGGGAAACCAACAATTTTCTCTTGTATTAAAGGCGAATTCAGTGATAAGATGAATGAGACTTTGCCTTATAAAGTTAACCATTTGCTAAATGCATTTCAAGCAAAAAAAGTAGAGGCGTTGGAAGAGGATGATTTTATATCCACCTCCGCTTATACGCCCTTATTTGAAGAACGAATTGATAATAGTGAAAAGGAAATGAACGTACAAATAGGATTGAGAACACAAGATATGGGAGGAAAAACTACCTTTGTAGTTGGCACACCCATCATAACGATTGAATATTAATATAGAGATATTGGACGCGGAGGGGAATAGACTTTGGATAAAATCATCGTCCGCGGCGGAAAAAGGTTAAATGGTACGGTTAAAGTAGAAGGCGCAAAAAATGCCGTTTTGCCTGTGATCGCCGCTACATTATTAGCAAGTGATGGTAAAAGTATAATTAAATCAGTTCCGACTCTTTCAGATGTATATACGATTAATGAAGTATTACGATATTTGAATGCAGACGTACATTTTGAAAATGGAGAAGTAACTGTTGACGCATCGAAAGAATTAAGTGTGGAAGCACCATTTGAATATGTTAGAAAAATGCGAGCATCTGTTTTAGTAATGGGATCTTTGTTAGCAAGAAATGGTCATGCAAGAGTAGCATTACCTGGAGGTTGTGCAATTGGTTCAAGACCAATTGATCAGCATCTAAAAGGTTTCGAAGCAATGGGAGCAAAGGTTCAGGTTGGTAATGGATTTATCGAAGCATCTGTAGATGGACGCTTAAAAGGAGCAAAAATCTATCTTGATTTCCCAAGTGTAGGTGCTACAGAAAATATTATGATGGCTGCTTCATTAGCAGTAGGTACAACTGTTATCGAAAACGTAGCAAAAGAACCAGAAATAGTGGACTTAGCTAACTTCCTAAATAAAATGGGAGCAAAAGTAAGAGGTGCAGGTACAGGAACAATTCGAATCGAAGGTGTTGATGTTCTGCATGGTACAGAACATGTTATTATTCCAGACAGAATTGAAGCTGGCACTTTCTTAATTGCTGCCGCTATTACGAATGGAAATGTACTAGTACAAGGTGCTGTTCCAGAACATTTATCTTCCTTAATTGCCAAGATGGAAGAAATGGGTGTTGTCTTTAAAGAAGAGGAAGATGGAATTCGTGTAATTAGTGCAGAAAATTTAAAAGCTGTAGACATTAAAACAATGCCTCATCCAGGTTTCCCAACAGATATGCAATCTCAAATGATGGCATTACTTCTTCGTGCAAAAGGCACAAGTATGATTACAGAAACTGTTTTTGAAAACCGCTTTATGCATGTAGAAGAATTTAGACGTATGAATGGCGACGTGAAAATTGAAGGCCGCTCTGTTGTAATGAACGGACCAACCAATCTGCAAGGTGCAGAAGTAGCTGCTACTGATTTACGCGCTGCTGCTGCTTTGATTTTATCTGGACTTGTAGCAGATGGTATTACGCGTGTTACAGAGCTAAAGCACTTAGATCGTGGTTATGTAAATTTCCATGAAAAACTAGCTGCTTTAGGCGCTGATATCGAAAGAATTACGGAAGAAAGCGAATTAACATTAACTGCAAGTTATGTTGCGGATTTAAATGCATAATACAAAGGGCAAACTTTATTTATCGATTATGTACAGATAAATAAAGTTTGTTTTTTTATGGGCAAAATTATACATATAATGAAAAATTATTTTAAAAAAATAAGTCATTACTGTTGAAAACATGAATACGTTTAGATGTTATATAATAGAGGAAATAACATGTGGTGTTTAAATAACAGGATTGCTAAAATAGTATGCACAAACGAGATATTTAGAACCATTTTTTTTGTTAAAACCTGTATATTTCAACAGAAAAATAAGGAATAAAAGCTTGTCCACCTCCATAAGAATGTTTTAGAGACAATTTTGAAGATCTTATTTCTATCTTATGGAGGCTTTAATTCATGATTAAAATCAAACCTTTCATCGTACTAGGAGCTATTCTGTTTGCCATCACTTTACTTGTTCCAACAATCCTTGTTCTGCCCTCTATTCAGGATAAAAAGGAAGAGGCAAAGATTAATACGGAATCTGCCGAAG
Organism: Niallia sp. FSL W8-1348; assembly: GCF_038006745.1. NCBI lineage: Bacteria > Bacillati > Bacillota > Bacilli > Caryophanales > Bacillaceae > Niallia > Niallia sp. FSL W8-1348. Next base: position 2,778,373 of record NZ_JBBOVV010000001.1, read on the forward strand.
TGTCAGAGCCTGCTATTGAAGTGGCAGTCTATCGGGAAAATAAGCAGGAAGTAGAGAAATTAGACTTAGAAGACTATGTAGTTGGGGTTGTTGCCTCAGAGATGCCAGCAAAATTTGAATTGGAAGCATTAAAAGCACAAGCCTTAACAGCAAGAACATATATTGTAAAAAGAATGACGAGTCAAGAAAAAACAGATTTACCCGATGGAGCTTTAGTAGGCGATACCATTAACTATCAAGTATATAACAATCGCGACGAGCTAAAGAAAATTTGGGAGAATGCCGGTTATGACTGGCAAAAGAATATAACGAAGATTGAAGAAGCTGTAGCGGCTACAAAGGGGCAAATTTTAACGTATGAGGGTACACCTATTGATGCCACATTCTTCTCCACAAGCAACGGATATACGGAAAACTCAGATGATGTTTGGGCTAATTCTATCTCCTATTTACAAAGTGTTGAAAGTCCATGGGATGTCAATTCACCCAAGTTTAAAGGAGAAGTTACAATGCCCGTTAAGGATTTCGAAAAAAGTTTAGGTGTTACGCTAGCATCTGGCAGTGAAGTATTAGAAGATGTTAAATACACAAAAGGAAAGCGAATTGCAAGTGCAAAAATAAACGGAAAAGAGATATCAGGAATAGATATTCGGGAGAAGTTAAATCTAAAATCAACTGATTTTACAATGGAACGTAAGGGAAATACCGTTTATATTGCCACAAAGGGTTACGGCCATGGAGTAGGAATGAGCCAATATGGTGCAAACGGAATGGCAGCCAACGGAAAAAACTATGAAGAAATCGTAAAATACTATTACAAAGGCGTAGAAGTAACAGCATCAGATGATATGCTAGCGAAATATACAGCTCAGAAATAAGGAAATCAGCCAAAATAAGAAAATATCAGCCAAAGCAGCGCGGAAATCAGCCAAAATAAGAATATATCAGCCAAAGCAGCGTGGAAATCAGCCAAAATAAGAAAATATCAGCCAAAGCAGCGCGGAAATCAGCCAAAATAAGAAAATATCAGCCAAAGCAGCGCGGAAATCGGCCAAAATAAGAAAATATCAGCCAAAGCAGCGCGGAAATCAGCCAAAATAAGAAAATATCAGCCAAAGCAGCGCGGAAATCAGCCAAAACAAAAATATATCAGCCAAACCCAAGCAAGTCTCTATTCCGAGACTTGCTTTTTAGCCATCAATAAAAAATTTCCTTTTCCATGTATAGAAAAAAGAACTTTGTCGAAAAATAAGTCTAAAAAAATTTTTTAGCAGGTAGGTATATATTTATCATTATCTGTTCAGAATGATTGCTGAGGTGATGATAAAATGAGAGAGGAAGAAAACAAACGTACTTCTCCAAAGTCAAAAGTAAAAAGCTTTTTCAAAAAGCGTTGGGCATTTCCAGCCATTTATATCGCAAGTGCAGCTATTATTCTAACAGGTGTCCTTTGGTATCAAAATAGCGCATCAGAAACAGATAAGTATAAATATGATAACGCTGATATGCCAACGAAACAAACAGATGAACCTGCAGAACCAGTAGCAAAAGAATTTGAAAATTTTGCATGGCCAGTAATAGAGGAAGATTCGTTTATTACACAAAAGGAATTTTACGACAATACGGCTAGTAAAGAAAAACAGGCCGAATCATTAGTGTTTTATAATAATCAATATCAACCAAATACAGGTATCGATTTAAAACGCGAAGACGATAGTGAATTTGAAGTGGTAGCTGCCCTTAGTGGTACTGTTACGAAAGTAGCAGAAGATTCTCTATTAGGAAATACGATTGAAATTGACCATGAAAATGGAATTAAAACATATTATCAATCTGTGAAAGATTTTCAAGTAGAAGTAGGCGATGAAGTTAAAAAAGGTCAGCCATTAGCTACTGCTGGTAAAAGTAAGTTGAATCAAGATGCAAGTGTTCATGTTCACTTTGAAGTAAGAAAAGATAATGTAGCTGTGAACCCAATTGATTATTTTGGCAAGCCATTAAGTGCTCTACAAAGTGATGATACTTCTGGTGCTACGTCAGAGGCTGGATCAGAAGTAGAAGAATCAAGCACTTCTGAAGAAGAAATGCCAACAGATAACTCATTAGAAAATGGTTCAAACTCTAATCAGGATGAAGATGCAGAAGGTTCTACATCAACTGATCCAAACGCTTAATAGAAAGCAGACTGGGTATATTCCTAGCTGTTACAGATAATAAAAGGTTGCTATTAATAGCTAATACAAAGCATGAAATAAAGTTTATGCGAAGTAATAGCTACTTGATAGCAACCTTTATTTTTTCCTCGAAAAAAGGCATTGTAAGCCTGGGAAATGTCGAAGGAAGACGAGCAGCAATTTTTAGAAAAAGAAAATTTTGAAATAAAATCGCATTCCCTTTAGTAGTAATGAAAACTAAATAAATGAAAATAGGTTATAAGTAATAGTGTAATTTATCTATTAGTAAATGGCTCATAAAAAAATAAACCCTCAGAAACAGAAAATGACAAATTTCTCGGGAAATAATTTACCCTCTATTAATCATTAATTTCCGATATATGCCTACGACTCCAACAAAAATCAATGTTCCAACTTTATTGAATAATCTTTATTAAGAAAACTTCCATCCCTGAGGATTTTCACTGTGAAATTTCTCCTTAAAAGCTTACTTTCCACCAAGAGATTTTTCCTACAACTTCGTTAACTTCATTCCAATTAGCTTACATAATAGAAAAAATAGCTATAAAACTCGTTGAAAATCAAAGGAATAATAAAAAAATTTAGACAAACCTTGTCCCTATTCATATTTTTCTGCATAAAGTCTTACCCAAGCTAATAAAATGTTACAAACCTTACAAAGAGGAAGTTTGGAGTGAGGGGTCGTTTAAAAGAAAATGGATATGTAGTTGAGGACATGTTTAATCATTATAAGAACAGAAAGCCTTTGACTTTCTGCCGCATGAAGAAAAGTATTTTGCAGGAAAGGAAACGTGCGGGATGAAGAATTTCGATGAAGCGAAGAGCGAGTCTCATTTCACACTTCTCACATCCAATTTAGGGAGGGCGAGTGGTGTGCACGATTACATCAAAGAGAGAACTATCAAGATTGGAAAGTATATCGTGGAGACGAGAAAAACGGTTCGCGTAATAGCGAAAGAGTTTGGCGTATCCAAAAGTACAGTCCATAAAGATTTAACAGAAAGACTTCCTGAAATTAACCCAGATTTAGCAAATGAAGTGAAGGAGATCCTTGATTATCATAAATCTATTAGACATCTACGCGGTGGGGAAGCAACAAAAATGAAGTATAAAAAGGAAGAGCTTGAAGGGGAAACTGTACAGTAAGAAAGAACGGGGCAAGCTTTGTCATCATTAGAGAGAAAACATGATGGGATAGTGATTTATCCAAAATTGTCCTGAAGATTTTTTTAACAGAAAGGAAAGTTCAGAAACATGGAGTTACCACAGTCTATCGATGGAGGCGACTCCATCGATAGAGAAAAAGAGTTTGTATAAAAAAGGCTTCATTAGGAATGCTAATAAAGGGTACATAATAGCTTCAAAGGACTTTGGGATCAATGTCCTTTTTCTTTTGCAAGGAAAACAGAAACAGACTGAAAAATCCTTTTTCTCCTAAAGGGTGTTTGGACAGTCTATTTTGTGAAAAAAAACGCATTTTTTTGACAAAAAGTTACTTATTTCTGCATCCGTATGATAAAATAAAAAATTAGAGTGGTTTAAATAGATAGAGAAAAAAACATACAAATTTTAACCTAAAAACATACATAATTCACTTTGCAAAAAGGGAAAAATGGTTGATTTAATATAGAGCGATAAGAAAGACATATTTAAGCGATGTAAATATTTGGTGGCGTGTTTAGAGAAAAGCGCTATAAGCTGTATGAATAGAAGACGTTCTAGACAAATGTTTTTTGTTCTACGTCATTTAATGAAACTTAAGTATGAGGATATCGTTACATATAGTGTGAAAGCCAGCTCTTTGTCTCTATAAGGAAAATGAAATGAAAAATGAAAAAAATGACAAGCTAAAGACGAAGGAGGAGCGTATATCATGTTTGCTAGAGATATTGGTATTGACTTAGGAACAGCAAATGTTCTCATTCATGTTAAAGGAAAAGGAATTGTTTTAAATGAACCTTCTGTTGTGGCATTAGATCGCAATACAGGAAGAGTATTAGCAGTTGGAGAAGAAGCGCGTCGTATGGTTGGACGTACGCCTGGAAACATTGTAGCTATCCGCCCATTGAAAGACGGCGTAATCGCTGATTTTGATGTGACAGAAGCAATGTTGAAGCATTTCATCAATAAATTAAATGTAAAAGGATTTTTATCTAAGCCGAGAATTCTTATTTGCTGTCCTACGAATATTACGAGTGTAGAACAAAAAGCAATTAAAGAAGCAGCGGAAAAAAGTGGTGGAAAGAAAATCTATTTAGAAGAAGAACCAAAAGTAGCAGCTATCGGTGCAGGAATGGATATTTTCCAGCCAAGCGGAAATATGGTTGTTGATATTGGTGGCGGTACAACAGACGTAGCAGTGCTATCAATGGGGGATATTGTTACTTCTTCCAGTATTAAAATGGCTGGAGATAAATTTGATAATGAAATTCTACAGTACATTAAACGCAGGTATAAGCTACTAATTGGGGAACGTACTGCTGAGAATATAAAAATCAATATTGGAACTGTTTTCTCTGGATCAAGAAAAGAAGAAATGGATATCCGCGGACGCGATATGGTTTCGGGCCTTCCAAGAACTATAACGGTTTATTCGGATGAAATTGAACAAGCATTGAGAGAATCAGTATCTGTTATTGTACAAGCTGCAAAAAGTGTCTTAGAAAGAACACCTCCTGAGCTGTCAGCAGATATTATCGATCGTGGGGTTATTTTAACTGGAGGCGGTGCATTACTTCACGGGATTGATTTACTATTAGCAGATGAACTAAAGGTTCCAGTGTTGGTAGCTGAAAATCCTATGGATTGTGTGGCAATCGGTACAGGGATGATGCTGGATAACATTGATCGTATCGCAAAAAGGAAATTAAGCTAAATAAAATGGGGGAGCATAAACAAGTACAAAGCTACTTGTTTATGCATAGGAAAATGAAATCTAGTTATTTCATACCCGTTCATATAAGTCTTAAACCAAAAAATCGGAACTTAAGAAAATTTTTTCTTGTTCCGATTTTTTTATGTGTTGATGAGCTGAATAGAGAGAAAGACATGTAACTCCTTCGTTCTATAGAATATCTTGAAAAAATCCCTTAAAGTTTTTTAAAATAAAAAGGGGGAGGAAGCATATTTGAAAGTAAAACATATTCAACATCTAAGATTAAAAAGTGGGTACGGTAAATGATCTTAGCTGGCCAGTTTTTCAGTGACTTCAAGAATTTCCCCTATATCTACCAGTAGATTGTTTTAAAGGAAAGCCGATATAATAAATAGTGAATATAAAACATTTTTAGACTTTTTTCAACAAAATTTAATGTAATATTTGAATATTTTTTTTATAATAGAATATATATGTTTGAATCGAAAATTTGTATAGATTGGAGACAGTTATGTTTAAAGGGTTCTATACAGCAGCTTCCGGTATGCTTGCACAGCAACGCAAAACCGAAATGCTTTCTAATAATATGGCTAATAGCACGACACCAGGTTTTAAAGCAGATCAATCATCCATGAGAGCTTTCCCTGAATTATTGCAGCAGAGTGTTAGGAAAAATGGGGTTGGCGCTGTTGAAAAAGAGCAAGTAGGCTATTTGGCAACAGGAGTCTATATGCAGGAAGCTATACCAAAGTTTACTCAGGGTGACCTTAATCAAACAGAATTAAAAACAGATTTAGCACTTTTAAATGTAAATGTTCCAGGGAATGGGACTAATGCTGGTGGCGGATTATTTTTTACCATCCAAAATGCAAATGGAGAAGCAGCTTACTCCAGAAATGGAAACTTTACTTTAGATGGACAAGGATATTTAACAACGGCTAGTGGTTTATATGTTTTGGATGAAAATAATGAGCGAATACAATTAACAAGTACGGATTTTAGCGTTACCTCTGACGGTGTAATTACAAGTGGTAATGGAGAAGCTTATCGCCTTGGGATTAGCTATACAGATACACCAGAACAGCTTGTGAAAGAAGGCGATGGTTTGTATCGAGCACAGGACGGAGCAGTTCTCCAAAGTGCTTATGCAAATAATCAAGTTAATTTCCAAGTGAGGCAAGGATTTTTAGAAAACTCAAATGTAGATACAGCGCAAACGATGACAGATATGATGACAGCCTATCGAGCATTTGAAGCAAATCAAAAAATATTACAGGCTTATGATAAGAGTATGGATCAAGCAGCAAATGAAATCGGTAAGATATAAACCCATTTCCATTAGATAAAAGTAAAGGGGGATTGCTATGAATAGAACGATGATAACCGCTAGTAATACTTTGACACAATTACAAAAGCAAATGGATCTTATCAGTAATAATATGGCTAATGTTGATACTACTGGTTATAAAAAGCAAAATGGGACGTTTACTGATATGCTTTTTCAGCAATTTAACAATCAGAAGGATGAGACTCAGGAAGTCAATCGTCTGACTCCAAATGGAATCCGACAAGGAGTAGGCGCTAAACTTGCTCAAACACAATTAGTGATGACACAAGGATCGATTCAAGCCTCTGATAGGGTATTAGATACAGCCTTGACAAAAGAAGGGCAATTATATCGAGTACTAGTGCAAGACGGCGGTATAACAGAAGTTCGTTACACAAGAGACGGAGCGATGTACTTATCTCCTGTTTCTGATAATGAGAATATGCTCGTGACAAAAGAAGGGCATGCAATCCTTGATGAGAATAATAACCCAATTTTATTAAATAATAATGTTAAGGATTATATTTTTTCATCAACTGGTACTTTAACCGTTCAGTTTAATAATGGAGGTCAGGAAACCATTAATTTAGGGATCTCGTATGCCAATAATCCACAAAGCCTTGAAAAAACAGGGGACAATTTATACCGACTTTCAGATATGGCTGACGAAAATGAAGCAATTATGGATTTAAACGGTGCGAGAAGAAGCGAGATTGCGATGAAACAGAATGCATTGGAGCAATCCAATGTGGATATAAGCAAAGAAATGGTTAATCTGATTGCTACACAGCGCTCCTATCAATTTCAGTCCAGATCCATCTCTTTAGCAGATCAGATGATGGGATTAGTGAATGGAATACGTTAAGAAGGAGAATAATGATGGCATTAAATAGCAGTAGTCAGGAAATGGTTAAGACAAGGGAAGAATTTAAAGAAGAACAAAAAGAAAAGCAGAATACAGAAGAAATGGCTTCTCCTAAGCGAAAGATTAGAGTTCGTCTGTTTCCTATCTGGCTACGCATCATTGTCATTATTTTAATAATGGCTGTCAGTGTTCTAGCTGGAGCGATTGTAGGGTATAGTGTAATGGGAGATGGAAGAGTTAACGATACCTTCAAAAATGAAACGTGGGCGCATATCAGCAATTTAATAAATGAAGAGTAAACAAGAAGGGGATTTGTAAAAATAACTACATATTCCCTTTTTTTTGTTGGGGAATAATGGAAGTGTAGATAGCATAAGCATAATCTGAAAAATTGCTCGAAAAAAAAGAAGTCTATGGAGCACTTGGTTTATGTTCTGTAAAAACATTTTAAAAGAGAAGGGATATTCCTTCCTTTTTTATAGCTTTTTTTAGTACAATGGTATATAACCACATATTAGTAGGAGGTCACAAAAATGTTAGATATTAATCAAATTAAAGAAATTATTCCTCATCGATATCCATTTTTATTAGTAGATAGAATTTTGGAAGTGGAAGAAGGCAAAAGGGCAGTCGGCATTAAAAATGTGTCTGCAAATGAAGAGTATTTTAATGGCCATTTTCCCGAGTATCCTGTTATGCCAGGTGTATTAATCGTAGAAGCATTAGCGCAGGTTGGAGCGGTTGCTATGCTGATTAAAGAAGAAAATAAAGGGAGACTCGCATTCTTTGCTGGAGTCGATAGCTGCCGTTTTAAAAAGCAAGTGTATCCTGGTGACCAACTACGTCTTGAAGTGGAAATGACAAGAGTGCGTGGAAACTTTGGCAAAGGAAAATGTGTAGCGACTGTTGATGGAGAAATTGCTTGTGAAGCAGAAATCATGTTTGCTTTAGGCGATAAAACAGAAGCATAATAATAGGAATGGAAGAAGGAAGTGCATGTTGGGATTATACAAACATTCCTTCTTTTTTTTGTTTTCTTGTTTAACAATTTTGCTTATTATTGGAATTAGCGAACAATGCGTAATAATTTTCTTTTCTTGGATAACCTAATTACTGACCAATTAATGGTCTTTATGATACTTATTTAAGAAAAGGGGTAAAACGAATGACTAAATGGATAAAGTTATTAGGTATTTCGGCGTTATCTGCCATGCTTTTAACGGCATGTGGTGACAATGACGATCAAAGTCCAGCACCGGATGATGATACGACAATCGAAGATAATGATTTAGATAATGATGACGTTGTTCCAGATACCGATTTGGATAACGACAACGCACCAGATGTACCAGATGAGAATACAGATGATGATCTAGATCCAACTACGGATGATAACGATCCTGGTGAAGATATGATCGAAGATAAAGATGATGCTAATGATAAAGACGATGTAGACGAATAAAAAAGGCTCACCATTATAGATCCCCTTTCTTATTGGAAGAAGGGGGATTTGCCTTCCTTAACGTCTGACAGCATGGGGATTCTTTCTTCATGTAAGAAGCCTTGTTGGTCATCCCATAATAACATCCTGATTTATTACGAAACGTTTGTGTTTTCCCTTATAATTTCTTCTCCAAAAACGTCTGTGGTTTGCTTTGCATCAGTTCGGTAAATTTACTGGATAAATTTTTCCCTTCATAACCTTCTTCGATTAAATATTGGAGCAGCAATTCAGCATAGTCTTTTCTATCTCTTTTTAAAGTTCCTTCTAAAAGGATACTTGCTTTGTCACCAAATTTTTGGATAGACAGAATCATTACTTCAAAGGGAGCGGGATCATTTGCCTTTTTGGTAATAACGGCTTGGACAAGCAATTCTTCCTTTTTTTGAAAAGATTCTTCAAGAAAGTCGATAGACGATAAATCTGTATAGACTTCAATTAGCCAATGATTATAATCATCTTCTTTATTTATAATCAATCCATCCATTAATGTAATTGGTATGAGCTTTTCCTTCGTTAGAATCTGTAAAGAAATTAGCTTAAAGGTTTTCACTATAATCCCTCCCCGGGCAAATTCTCCATTTTCTCTATTATACCTTAACTGTAGGAATTCATCTAAACAGGATAATTTTTTAAGTTTTTACATAAATAAGAGATCTTTCTTATCTATAGTACAAAAATGTTCACCCTAATCTGTTTTTAATATTTCAGTTGTTCTAAAAATTATATTGGTAAAAGGTTGTTCTATATTGTTCACTATTTGTTCAAACGAATTTCTCGTTAAAGCTGTAACTTTTATCCCACTCTTCACTGGCAGTAAGATCCCCAACTCAAACTGCAGAAAATTCCCCACTGATGGCAGTTTCACTTTATAGATAAAGATCTTATTACAGAGCTTTTTTTCTAATCATTACATACATAGAACCATCCTAAAAATGGAAAAAAAGCTGAATGACGTCTGCTTTTGACGAAAAAAATAGGATAATGCGATATTTACTTACTAAATTACTAGAAATAAAAGGAAGAGACAGTACTTTTATCACTTAATAAATGAAAGAATATTGTGATATTTTTATATAGTTCGATATATTCCAAAAATATAGAAGGTTCAGAGGGGAGTTTTAACGTGAAACTAAGAAAAGTATTTGTTCTAGTTATTATGCTTTTTATGCTATTTTCAAATAGTGTATTGGCAGCAACAGTACCAGATAAAGTAGTTAGTAAGAAGGGAAGGGAAAACCAGTTAAATGTCCAAACCATTAAGTTGGACGAGCTTGAGACCGCTTATAAAGCAACAGATACGGTCCGAGTTGTTGTTGAAATGAATACCGAGCCAACAGTGCAATATGCTCAAGCCCAGGCAAAGCAAGTAAAAGAATTGTCTAAATCAACAAAAGAAAAATTAAAGACGGACAAGTTGGCCGAACAAAAAAGAGTGAAAGAAAAAGTAAAAGCGAAAAAAGTAAAATTTAAAGAGCTAGAAAATTTCACAACTATTTTTAATGGCTTTAGTGGAGAGATGAAATATGGTGATATCGAAAAAATGGAAGAACTTCCTGAAGTAGCAAAAGTACATATTGCCACAGCATATGAAAGACCAGAAGAAGAAGCGGACATGATCTATAGTAAAGAACTTGTACAAGCACAAGATGCATGGCGTGATTATGGTTTTAAAGGAGAAGGAATGATTGTTGGGGTCATTGATACCGGCATCGATCCAAAACATAAAGATATGGTTCTGTCAGAAGAAACAGAACAGGAATTAACAAAAGAAGAAATTAGTAAATTTAAAGACGAAAATGGACTACAGGGTAAATTCTATAGTGAAAAGGTTCCTTATGGATATAACTATATGGATGAGAATGATATTATCCAAGATATCGCTGCAGGGGCAAGCATGCATGGGATGCACGTTGCAGGCACTGTCGGAGCAAATGGAGATGAAGATAATAACGGAATCAAAGGGGTTGCTCCTGAAGCACAGCTTTTAGCTTTAAAAGTTTTCGGAAATGACCCTAGTGTCTCTACTACTTGGGGAGATATTTATATTAAAGCAATCGATGATGCAATTGTATTAGGAGCAGATGTCCTTAATATGAGTTTAGGATCTACGGCAGGATTTGTTGCTGCTGATGCTCCAGAACAACAGGCAATTGAACGCGCAGTGGAAAATGGAATCATGATGTCCATTTCTGCTGGAAACTCTGCTCATTTTGGAAATGGTTTTGCGAATCCATCTAGCTCAAATCCAGATATCGGTGTTTCTGGATCACCTGGTGTAGCGTATGATAGTTTACAAGTGGCTTCTATTGAAAATAGTTTCATAGATATTGATGCACTTTCTTATCAATATGGTGATACGTCTGGACAAGCTGGATTCTTATCCGCAAGCAGTGTTCATCCAAATACAGTAGCAGAGAAAACATTCCAGATCGTATATGCTGGCTTAGGGACACCAGAAGAATTAGCCGCAGTTGATGTAAAAGATAATTATGCGCTAATTCAAAGAGGTGGAATTGGATTCGTTGATAAGGCTATCAATGCACAGCAAGCAGGAGCGGCTGGTGTCATTATATATAATAATACAGATGGATTTGTTAGCATGGCGACAGATGCAAGTATTAACATTCCACAGCTGTTCTTATTAAAAACAGATGGGGATAAGCTAGCGGCAGCTCTTCAAGCTGGAGAAAATATCTCGATTACATTTGGTGGCGAGAAAACGACTTCAGCAAATCCAGAGGCTGGAAAAATGAGTAGTTTCACGTCTTGGGGACTAACGCCAAACTTAGACTTTAAGCCAGAAATTACAGCACCAGGTGGACAAATTTATTCAACTCTTGAAAATAATCAATATGGTATGAAGAGTGGAACATCAATGGCAGCTCCGCATGTTTCCGGGGGTTCTGCGCTTGTGTTAGAACGTGTGGATAATGAATTTGATGTCTCAGGTTTTGAACGAGTAAACATGGCGAAAAATCTATTGATGAACACAGCAAAACCAGTAACAGATATTGGAACAGTGAACAGTGCATTTGACTGGGATGTTCCATATTCTCCACGTCGCCAAGGTGCAGGTCTTATGCAGTTACATGCAGCGTTACAATCACCAGTTATTGTAACGGAGAAGAAGACAAAAGAAGGAAAAGTTGCATTGAAAGAAGTAGGAAAGACTTTCACTTTTACGTTAGAAGCGAAAAACTATAGTGATAAAAAGGTAAAGTATGATGTTGCTGCAAATGTACAAACGGATTTTGCTGCATACGGGGAATTAGGTTATTCCGCTGATTTGTTAGAAGCACAGAAAATTTTGGATGCAAAAATTAAAGTAAATGGTAGTGATCAAACAACCATTACTATTCCGGCAAATAAAAGCAAAACAATCAAAGTTTCTGTTGATTTAAAAAATGCAAAAGTAATTGATCCTTCTCTAACAAGTAGCTGGGAAACACCTGTAGCAATTGATCGTGTATTTGAAAATGGTTACTTTGTTGAGGGATATGTAACCTTAACAGATCCAGAAGAAACAAATGCAACATTAACAGTTCCTTACGTCGGATTTAAAGGGGATTGGAACAAAGCACCGATTTTGGATGGTATGAAATATGATGAAACTTCTTTCTATGGCATGGCCGGAGCCGTGACGAAAGAAGGGGAAGACTTCCTTTACCTAGGATATGATCCTATTACAAGTAAGTTTACAAAAGAGGGAATTGCTATTTCTCCAAATAGCGATGGAGTACAGGAAGAGATTATTCCAGTTCTATCGTTTTTAAGAAACGCAAAGACGGTTCAATTTTCAATCATTGATAATAAAGGGAAAACGGTAAGAACTTTAAGAACACAAGAGGAAATTAGAAAAAATTACTATGATGGTGGTAGAGGAACAAGTTATGCCCTTGATTCGAAATGGGCATGGGATGGTAAGGTGAATGGAAAACTAGTCGAAGGTCAATATTTCTATCGCATTAGTGCTACTCTTGATTATCCAGGAGCGAAGCCGCAAGTAGTTGATATTCCAGTTATTGTTGATACAGTAAGTCCGTCTGTTGAAGTAGCTTTAGTAGAGGATAATAAAGCGTTGGAATTTGCTGCATCAGATAATAAAAATGGCTCAGGCGTTTCACATTTAGATATTTTAGTAGATGGAAAATCTATTTTAGAGACTCTATTGAGTGGAGAGACAACAGAATATACTTTACCAAATGAAGTAGAGGAAGGCACAGCTGTAACAGTCGTTGCTTATGACTATGCAGGCAATAAGCAGGAGACGAGTATCGTTGCAGAAGAAGTGAAGAAGGATAAAACCATCCCAGTAATTTCCCTAAATACCCCAGAAGCGTTAGAGGTGTATGGAGATAAAGAAATTGCATTTAGCGGAACAATTAAAGATGAATCTAGCATCAAAGCGTTTACGATTGGCGGAAAAAAAGTAGACACTGTCTACAATGAGGAAAAAGCCGAGTACACATTTACTACGTCAATTCCTTATGATAATGGCGTTCATTCCGTGGAAATAAAAGCAACAGATAATGCTGATAATACGGCAGTATTTAAACGCAGCTTTATCGTCGATGCAGAAGCTCCATCTATTTCTTTCAATGGACTTTCTGGTAATCGTATTGTTAATAGTAATGGTAAAAATCCAACTGTTCACGTTACGGTAAAGGATAATTTTGATGAAATTCAGTTAGCCTTAAATGGAAGTGAGCTGTATTATCAAACATTCAAACAGCCATATGCAATGAGAAGTTTAGAAAAAACAGTGAAAAAGGTGGAATTAGATCTAGAACCAGGCTTGAACGAATTTGAATTCACAGCAACAGATTTAGCCGGTCATCTAACAACAAAAACTGTTTATTTCTATAAGATGAGTAAAGAAGAGAAGCGAAAAGATATAAAGATTCCTGAGGATAAATAAGAAGAGGCTGGGACAAAACTAAATAGCCAATCTGTAAAGACGAACAATCTCTAATTTATCTCTTAAATAAAGGTTTCTTTTATACAATGGTTATTTATGTTTTTAAATATAGTCAAGTGTAAAAACTAATTCGTTCCATTGCGCTACAGAAACTCGCTTTCCGCGGGGAGCAACCTAAGCCTCCTCGGCTAAAGCCTGTGGGGTCTTAGGTTTTGCTCTACTTCCCGCAGGAGTCGAGTGTCTTCCGCTCCATTCCACTCCGTTTTTAAAGGCAATACCCTAAAAAATATTGTTTTTTTAGAAAAAATGAATTAGTAGGAAATATGGAGCAGCCTGAATACACGTAGACTCCTATGGGAGCTGCGAGAAAGTCCGAGACCCTGCAGGCCAGAGGCCGAAGCGGCTCGGCGCTCGCCCCATGGAAAGCGAAGTGTATTCAGGCTGCGGATATTAACACTAACTGTACTGAAACAACCTTTTATAAAACTAATAAAACCCGAACAACCATTTAGGATTCTTTGATAGTTGTTCGGGTTTATCTATGGCTGGAATACTTATGTCCCAGCCTTATTCAATGAAACCAAATCTTTTAATTCATCGGTCGTTAGCTCGGTCATCCAATTTTCATTTTGGATGATTTGATCATTTAATGATTGTTTTTTCTCAAGCATCGCATCAATTTTTTCTTCTAATGTTCCTGTACAAATAAGTTTGTGAACATGAACGAAACGAGTTTGCCCAATGCGGTATGCACGGTCTGTCGCTTGATTTTCAACAGCTGGATTCCACCAACGATCATAGTGAATGACATGGTTTGCCGCTGTTAAATTTAATCCGGTTCCCCCCGCTTTTAGGGAAAGAAGAAAAATGGGGAATTCTCCATTCTGGAATTGTTCAATTAAGCGATCCCGCTGTTGCTTGGACATACTTCCATTTAAAAATGGTACTTCAACCTTGAAGTTCTTCATCATCATTTCCTGAATCATATGCCCCATCTCAATGTATTGAGTGAAAATAAGACAGCTTTCTTTCCGCTCCATAATGGTTTCGGTCAGTTCCGCTAATTTTTCCATTTTCACTGATCGATCCAATAGGCTTGTTGGTGTCTGTTCTTTTAAGTAAAGTGCAGGGTGGTTACAAAGCTGCTTTAATTTACTTAACATTTGTAAGACAAGCCCTTTACGCTCAAATCCAGATAGCTGCTCGATTTGGACAAATGTGTCTGTTACTAGTTGTTCATATAAGGCGGCTTGCTCTGTTGTTAGCGGACAATATTCCTTTTGTTCCAATTTATCAGGGAGATTTAAGGCAACCTCTTCATCCTTTTTCGTCCTTCTTAATAAGAATGGGCGAATAAGTGTCTGCAGTTGCTGAATCTGTTTGGGTTTATTTTCTTTTTCAATCGGAATCACAAAGCGCTTTTGAAATTGTCCAAGACTTCCTAAATAGCCATGATTGGTAAAATCAAAAATAGACCAGAGCTCATTAAGACGATTTTCCATCGGTGTTCCAGAAAGCGCAATGTTGTGCTGACTCTTTAACTTTCTTACGGCTCTTGACTGCTTGGTTTGCGCATTTTTTATATTTTGCGCTTCATCAATCGCAATGGTACTCCATGTTAAGTCTTGAAAGCTTTGCAAATCAATATGTGTTAATCCATATGAAGTTAAGACAACATCTGATTCCTGTGCCTTTTGCACAAATACCTCATCTTTTAAGCGGTTCGCGCCATAATGAAGATAAACGTTTAAGTCAGGGGCAAATCGTTCTAATTCCTTTTGCCAGTTGCCAAGTACAGAAGTAGGGCAGATGATAAGTGCAGGGGCTGTCTGTTCCTTTTCAATCTCTTTTACTTTTAAAAGATAAGAGATTAGCTGGACCGTTTTTCCAAGTCCCATATCATCAGCTAATATAGCACCAAATCCATACTTTCTTAAGAAGAGGAGCCAGCTCATTCCAAGTACTTGATAGTCGCGCAAATCTCCTAAAAAGTTTTGCGGAACTGCCTCCAATGGCAGATTCCTGACTTCCTTTAATTGATGAATCATTGTTCGCCATTGTCTATTCAGTTCAATTTGGATTTTGGCAAACGTTTTTGGATTCTCTAGCTCATCATTTTGCTGTTCTTCTGCCTGCATTAATTCCTGCTCGATAATGTCGCGGACATGCAAACCTTCTTTTTCGGCTTTTTTCATTAAATCTTGTATTTGTCGAATGAAAGCAGGATCTAATTTTATCCAACGCCCTTTAATAAAGACGAGTCGCCTTTTTTCTTCTACTAAGTTATGGAATTCCTCTTCAGAAAGCGTAACACCATTCATAGAGAACCGCCAGTTATAGTCCAGCATCGCTTGAAGGCCTACATAGGATGGACGATGACTTGAACTGGACACTTTAGCCTTCACTTTCAGATTTGCTGATTTCATTGCTTGCCACCAAGAAGGAAGAAGAATATCTACGCCAAGTGCGAGGAATGTCTCACTCGCTTCTGATAAGAAAAGCCATGCTTCTTCCTCCGTTAATTGATTCGTTATTCCTTTTGTTCCTTTTAGCCATGGAAAAAGAAGGAGCCAACGCTGCTGTTCTTCCTCTATATAGGAGGCATAATTCAGCCACTTTTTCGGCATATTGCTTTCATCATAGATATCCACGACAAGGTCAGGATTTTCCTTCGATTTCAAAAATAAATCCAAATCCCAGGTTGTATCAATTTCAGTCGGTTCATCTAAACGAATTCCTAATGTAAAGGGATAGTCGTTCTCTTTTAAGCCCATCCATTCCTGCCATTTATCTTCCGTAAAATAAGCGGAAAGCTGCTCTGCTGGAATATTTGCGTTCTTTAATGTGTCCATCTGTTCGTGGAAACTTTGTTTTGTCTCTTGATGCCCATCTAAATATTGATTAAGGGACTGCTGAAACCATTGATGAATAAAGTCATTATTTGTTTGCCCTTCTAACTCTTCATGAAGCTCCATTTCCCAGAAGCTTGGATCAAATTCTTCTATTATACGATGAGGAAGAGACCATTGGAAATTCCCGATTTCCCATTGACTGAAATCTGGTATCCATTCTTTATGGGTAATGGCTTCAAGAATACTTGGTGCAGCAGCAAGACAAACCTGCGCTGTATCGTTCCAATCCCATTCGATATATCGATTAAATCCCTCGGTAGCAAGTAGAGTGACCAATTGCCACCCGCTTACTAATATTCCTTCTATCCCGTCTATTGTTACAGTATCTATAACCGTACCGTAATAGCTTTCCTGATGCTGTTGAAAAAGAAGCCTTTTCCAATAGTTTGGATAAAGATAATGATCCTCTATTTCACCTGTTAAAAAAAATCCTTTATTCTCATAATAATGAACATTTATTTTTAAATAATTAGTTTTCAACATGGATTAGCTTTCCCTTTCTACATTCTTCATGAAAGGCTCTTAATCGTTTCGTACGCTCTAAGATAACCAGTAAGAATTGCTCGAATTCGGTTTGCTTTTTCATTTTTTTGTAAAGGGTACGCAATTTCTTTAATTGCCGGACAGCGATTCGATAATGGTCCCTATTTTTCCCCTCAATATGCTCTTGAATAGAACGGTGATATAAAGAAAGCAGTAAAGAATAATCGTAATCCTGCAATAATTTTATCTGCTCTTTATGTAGATTATCTAGTCCGTATCCCATCATTGTAAATAGATCGATCCATTTATCAAACTGTTTTTTCTCAAACAAGAAATCCTCATATTTGCGATAGCTGTATGGAAGGGTATGAATATAAGCTTTTTCCAATAAATCTTCTTTATTCATTGTCATGCAAAAAGGAGAAATTGCTCGTAACGCCATTTGCGTAAATTCATAGCAATACTCATCATCCTCATCTTCAGATAAGTAAGTTTTCAATTCTTGAATAAACGCTGGAACGTATAAGTCCATTCGTTTCCATGATTTCCGACTCGACAAATAGTCAATCCAATAAAGCATATAGGTAGTAACCTGAGAATCAAGAGACTGAATCACCTTAAGTGCATCCACATCTTTTTCGAGCAGAATTTCCAAATGGATAATAGCAACATTTTCAGAAAATGTCGGATTTTCATTAGCTAATAGCTGTTCCAATTCATCTTGTCTCCAGCTCTTAATAGCAAAGAGATTTGTCCACATAAGTCGATAAAGCTGAATACATTCAAATGTTAAATTTGGTTGGATCGTGAGAATCGCACTCAGGCCGTCCTTTAAACGAACTAAAAAGTCGTCAAAAGCAAATGGCAAGGTAAAGTTCGATAGTTTATAAAGATTATCATCAATGCTGTTCATTAAATCTTGGAAAAGATGTCGATAATAACGATTAATCGTTTGTGTATTATGATCCAGATTTTTGCTAAGTGTTAATAATTGTTTAAATGTAAATACTTGAGCGATGACTAAATAAAGAAGCTTCCACTCTGTTTGCAGAGGAGTTGCTGCTTTTATTTTTCGCATATAAATATAATACGTTTCTGCGATCATATATGGTTTATTTTCATTCGTAGGCATAAGCGAATGAAAACTCTTATCAAAGGTTTCCATCCAGTCTTCGTAATTTGGTTCTTTATCCTCGGATTCCTTCAATAAGTCGCTTGCTCGCATAATGCCGAGATTCTTTAGCAGTTCCGTATTTTTAATTGGCTTTCTCCAAGCCTCTAACCAAGTTGACACCTTTCCAACTTGAGCAAGTAAATAGAAAAACAAAGCAAGCTGATGGCGACAAAAACCTTCCGCATGACAAGTACAAGAGCTGTATTGAATATAATCCAAATCCAATGTTGCCTTCACTGGCATAACATCCTGGATCATTCCAGACACTATTTCATTGGAAAATTTGACTTGATAGACAAAGCTTTGCCTATATAAAAGAAGTCCCTTTTCTACAATGTTTTTCATTCGGGGATCATTTGCATCCAATAAATTCATTAAGTTTTCTGCACAAAAATTCAATGGCTCTAAATATTTTTCTTGAAGCATAATGTATCCCTCCCAAGAACATTTATTAGTTTATTGATTCCGTATTATGCTTTTTTTGCGCTTCATAAATAACGTTGAAAAATGACGCGCGAAAAAAGTCCATTCTTTAATTATAACGCTTTTTGCGAGGAGATGGTAGAGGACATAAGAATGGAAGTAAAGAAGGAACTAGTAAATAGTTTTAAAGCTGAGAATATAGGGAATGAACAAAAATATGTCCGGATAGCTGTGACTTGGGCAGTGAAAAGAGAAAAATTAATTGTAGTAGTGCTGATATCAGCCAAAATAGAGGGGAAATCGGCCAAACTAGGAATATATCAGCCAAAGTAGAGAGGAAATCAGCCAAACTAGGAATATATCAGCCAAAGAGAAGAGGAAATCAGCCAAACGGAGAATATATCAGCCAAAGAGAAGGGGAAATCAGCCAAACTAAGAATATATCAGCCAAAGAGAAGAGGAAATCAGCCAAACGGAGAATATATCAGCCAAAGAGAAGGGGAAATCAGCCAAACTAGGAATATATCAGCCAAAGAGAAGAGGAAATCAGCCAAACGGAGAATATATCAGCGAAAGAGAAGGGGAAATCAGCCAAACTAGGAATATATCAGCCAAAGAGAAGGGGAAATCAGCCAACGCACAAATATATCAGCTAAAGTGAAGAGGAAATCAGCCAACCCAAAAAATCACCCCACAACCAGAAAAACACAAAAAGGCTGCCAAATTAGACAGCCACCATCAACCATTATCTTTTAATACAAGCGTTTAAAACTATCAAAATGCTCTTTATAATACGAGTTATCTAAGCTTGTAACACGAACGCCGCTTGAATCAGCGTGAATAAATTCATTGTTGCCAATATAAATACCTAAATGAGAGATACCTTGTTTGTAAGTATTTTTAAAATAGACAATATCCCCAACTGCTGGAATATCTACATAATAGCTGCGATCATAGTAGCCTTCAGCAGAATAACGTCCAATTGATTTACCGCTTTGGTTTAATACATAGTAAACAAATCCACTGCAGTCAAAGCCAGCAGTAGTCGAACCGCCCCAAACATATGGTAGGCCAATTAGACTTTTTGAAGCAGAAACTACCTTAGAAGCATAGGATTGTCCATTATTTCCCGTGGAAATAGGGGTTGCTGTACTAGATGAGGAATTATTATTCCCTGTATTCGTTACCTTTTCAGAAGCAGTAACCTTCAGTTTTTGCCCTGGGAAAATTAAATCAGAATTAAGATTATTTAACTGCTTCAATTGACTTACAGACATTTTATAAGTAGAAGCAATTTTGCTTAAAGTATCTCCACTTTTAATTGTATATGTGGCTGTAGATGCAGAAGTAGTTTCTTTAACCGTTGTATTGCCAGCGTTTCCAGAATTATTGGATGAATTTGACGCTGGTGTATTGGTAGCAGTTCCAGGTTTGGAAACATATAAAATATCACCAGGATAAATAAGCGATGATGAGAGATTATTCCATTGCTGTAACTCACCTAAAGAAATAGAATGCTTATTTGCTATTTTTATAAGGGAGTCCCCTGAAACAACTTTATACGTTTTTGCAGCAGTGCTTGTCTTTGTTGAAGATTGATTACTTGTAGTAGTATTGCTACTTGTAGACTTTGAGCTATCTGCAATTGATAATTTTTGATTGATTAAAATAAGGTCTGAGGAAAGATTATTAAGAGATTTTAACTCATTAACAGTAGTATTGTATTTCTGCGCAATCTGTCCTAATGTATCCCCTTTTTTTACTACATAAGTACTAGCCGAGGCGTTTGCTGCGAAAGTGGTTGACAGAATCGCAGTAGTTGTCAATACTGTGACTTTCTTCTTCATTTTTTATTACTCACTCCTAATGAATAAACTTTGGTATACCTATCTTACCATAACCTATCAGACTATTGACCTTTTATTTCGCTAAAAAAAATAGAGTTTTAGAAAAATAGGTAATTTCTCATGGTTAATTATCAATAGGGCTTAGGATATCGTGGAGAGGACTTGGTGAATCAATAAAGGTATAATTAACCAGGTATATTTGAGGGGGGAAAACAAACAAAAATGCCTTCAAATATCATCCCACACATTTAAGTGGGGAGAGAATATTTGCAAGACATCTTTCCAACTCTTAACGTTTGATAAGTGTAACTATCCATCCGTGGGGGACCTCTGTGATGGAAGCTTTCTTTATAAACGATTAGTTTTGCCAACTATTTATTTTATTTCCAATATAGTCCGTATATCGAGAGTCTTTTACTAATTGGAAAATCATGAGGGCATCTCTCATATATTGAGAAGCTAGGTCAAAATTCTTTTGTAATTCGTAGTTATATCCTATATGATAGTGAAAGTGAGCTAACAGATAAAGATTATCCTGCTGAATAGCCCAATCGATTCCTTCCTTACAGTAGTTAATCGAAGTATCGTACCGCGACTGATCTGTTAATGATTTAGCAATATTAAAGTATAACCTACTTTTAATTGTATCATCTTGTAAATATGGAAGTTGATTTACTGCTTTAAATGCTTGTTGATAAATGGTCAAGGAATCATCGATGAAACCTTCTTCATAGTAAAAGATCCCTTTGCTAATAAAGATTTCTAGCTCTCTTTCTGTGTAGACGGTATCAAAGGTAAGCTCAATTGCTTCATTTATAAGGTTTACCGCTCGATTAAAATCACGGTCGATTTCAAAGACATAAATCGCCTTATGCCAAAGTAACATTTGATAGTTTTTTTTATGGTGCGTAAATAGAGGGTTTTTTTCTTCTGCTTTTACAATTTGTTTTAATGTTTGATAGTCGGTATTTCTTCGTGCTGTTTTTAATTGTCGAAAGGTTTCTTCTACATAATCAAGTCTTGGTGTTGTGCCGATATCGAAGAAATAGTTCACATCAACGCCCAGCCGCCGAGAAATAAGATAAAGAGTAGAAGACAGTGGAAGCACTTCTCCCTTTTCTATTTTACTAATTTGCGCCTGTGTGCATATATTGTGAGCAAGTTCTTTTTGTGATAACCCCATTTGCTTGCGTAATTCCTTGATTTTTTCTCCAGCTGCTGAAAAATCCAATCGCTTCACTCCTACTTAGAAAAGCATACCTTTTTTATGAATATTCCTAAAGTTATATTTTGTAATGAATTTTGGGGGAAAACAGTGTAAAATGCCGTAAAATGGCGATATATACTTGGAAATCAAGAATTCATCTATCTTTATAATATGATTTAATTGGTTTTACCGCAATATATTAAGAATATTTTTGCTATTTTTAGAAGTGCCCACCTACGCCTTCTAATTATGAGCACAATAAACTTAATTGAGCATGTTTAATAGAAATTGAGATTTCTATTAAACCCCAATATCTGTTTTACGAGTAGTCCTTTTATCTCCAATTTTCTGCCGTTTTCTGATGGGAAAGCGGTCTTTTTTTGCTTTTTTTATTGCAAAGATGATATTTGGAAAGGTAATGGAGCAGTTCTTCAGTAATTGTTTTGACTTTGAAAAAGCAAACGGAGAGAGGATCAGAGCATTTTGAAAAAAGAGGGGCTATTACAAAAAACGCTTCTTCATCTCTTCTGTTGGAAGCATACAAGAGTCTTGTTTGCCGAACCATCTATAACGATTTCTAGCAACAAATTGATAAAGAGGATCTCTTATGGAGGAAGGAATCACTTTTAAAATAGCTAGAAGCTTCCATCCACTAGAAAGATGGCGGCAAATTTCCAAAGCCGCATCTGATTCCATATAGTACATATCTTCTTTAATAAGAACGACACTATCAACCTCGGATAAATGATGTTTTTCTAAAAGACTTTTTCCCATTTCACTTTGCAGAGAAGCAAAAAGGAATTGGTTATGAGGATCCCTTTTTATAATAAATTGCACACTTTTACTACATAAATTACAAACCCCATCAAATAACACAATCATACATGTTTCCCCCTTAGCTTGTATTTTAGCAAAAGATGCTAAAAAAGTATGTCAAAAACTATTTGTAACTTTTTCGATTGGTTTTCGTAATAGAGTTATTATTTTTTTAGGAAGATAATAATATACAGAGTGTAGGAAATAAGAGATAAAAAAATTAAATTTTGTATATAATTCTTTATCCGTTTTGAGGAAAAAATGGTACGCTAGTAGTAGTAGATTAGAAGGGGAGATAGGAATGAAAAAGAGATGGATGCTTTTACTGATATTAATTTTGATAGCAGTGGTAACAGGATGCAATAAAAATGATCCTACCCCAGATGAACGGCTATCACAATATATAAAACTTTGGAATGATCAGAAATTCAAAGATATGTATGCCTTTCTTTCAACAGAAGCAAAAGAAAATATTTCGGAAGAAGACTTTGTTGCCAGATATGAAAAGATCTACAAAGACTTAAGTATTAAAGATTTAAAGATCACATATAAGAAACCAGCAGAAGACGAGAAGTTCAATAAAGTAGAAAAAGCAGAAATTCCATTTTCGGTTAAAATGAACAGCATGGCAGGAGAAATCAGCTTTGATAATCAGGCTGCACTGGTGAAAGAAGAGAGAGAGAAAGACGAGAATTGGTATATTAATTGGGATACTACTTATATTTTTTCGGAGTTAGGTCCTGACGACAAAATTTCTGTCAACACGATTCCAGCAGAACGAGGCAGTATTGTCGATAAAAATGAAAATCCGTTAGCAATGAATGGTGTAATTTATGAAATTGGACTTGTTCCAGAACAAATGGGAGATAATCCAGATGCCGTTGTTAATGAACTAGCAAAGCTTTTAGATATTAAAAAAGATACAGTAGAGAAAGCACTCAATGCAGATTGGGTACAACCAAGCTTTTTTGTTCCGATTAAAAAAGTAGCAACAGGAGATCGTGCTTATTTAGATAAACTTTTTGCATTACCTGGTGTGCAAAAGCAAGATACAAAAGGAAGAATTTATCCATTTGGCGAAAGTGCTGCACATTTAATTGGCTATATCGGCAACATCACTGCAGAGGAGCTCGAGAAAAATCAGGAGAAAGGCTATTCAAGCACAGATGTAATTGGAAAAAGAGGCTTGGAGCAAGTACTGGAAGAACGACTAAAAGGTTCGAATGGTGAACAAATTTCAATTAAAAAGACAGACGGCAGTACGGTTACTTTGGCGAAAAAAGAAGTACAAAATGGCGAAAATATAAAGTTGACAATAGACGCTGATTTACAAAAAGAAATATATGAAAAAATGGATGGAGAGGCAGGTACAGCAGCAGCTATTAATCCACAAACAGGAGAAACACTTGCGTTGGTTAGCAGCCCTGCATTTGATCCAAACAAGATGGTTGTTGGTCTGACAACGTCTGAGAAAGAAGCATACGATAATAATAAGCTAGATCCTTTTACCAATCGTTTTAAAAATAAATATGCACCTGGTTCTGTAATGAAGCCTCTTGTAGCAGCAGCTGCATTAACAGAGGGCGTGATTACTCCTGAACAGGAAAGGAAGATTACCACAAAGCAATGGCAAAAGGATAAATCATGGGGCGGTTATTTTGTTACAAGAGTGCATAGCAGCTCAGCTCCAGTAAATCTTGCAGATGCTTTGCTTTACAGTGATAATATTTACTTTGCGCAAACAGCGCTTGATTTAGGGAAAGAAAAATTTGCAAACGAGTTAAAGAAATTTGGATTTGAAGAGCCGTTTACTTATGCTTTTCCAATTGAAACATCCACATATGGCAAATTGGATACAGAAATTTTATTAGCAGACTCAGGCTATGGTCAAGGGCATGTAGAAATGAGTGTGATTCACCTTGCGACAGCATATACTCCGTTTGTTACAGGTGGAAATCTAATGACACCTACCCTATTAGATAGTGACGAGAAGGGGAAAGTTTGGAAAGAAAAAATCATGGACGAATCGGTTGCCAATACGATTTCAGATGACTTACAGCAAGTTATTGAAAATCCAAATGGTACAGCACGTGGCGGAAAAATAAGTGGCAAAACGTTCGCAGGAAAAACAGGAACAGCTGAATTAAAAGAAAAGCAAGGCGAAAAAGGAACAGAAAACGGCTGGTATGTCACTTATGATAAAGACAAAAAAGACTTCTTGATTGCAATGATGATGGAAGCCGTGCAAGACAAAGGCAGCTCCGGACACGTCGTGAAAAAAGTGAAAGAGATAATAGAATAAAGGAAGAAGGAGTGTTCCTAGTGAATGCTCCATTTTCTTTTGAAATGAAATCTGTGAAAAGCAAAGGAGTGTAAAACAGAAAATAGTGTTCATCAGGCGAATGAAAGCCGAAAAGCAGAGGAGGAAAGCGAAAAGTGGTGTTCATCAGGCGAATGAAAGCCAAAAATCAGAGAGGGCAAGCGAAAAGTGGTGTTCATCAGGTGAATGAAAGCCGAGGATCAGAGGGGGCAGGCGAAAAGTGGTGTTCATCAGGCGAATGAAAGCCAAAAATCAGAGGGGGCAAGCGAAAAGTGGTGTTCATCAGGTGAATGAAAGCCGAGGATCAGTCAAGAGTAAAGCGCTACTCTAGGAGATCTCCCAAAAGATTAAAATCCACAAAAAGAAGTATCTCTACTCATCCCAAAAACTCTACCTATCTTATAAATAAAAACCATCGATCTATCGCAATTTCTATCCAATTTACACATGATTCACTTTTTCCCTTCATACATTAGTTTAAACGGTGAAAGGAGAGAGCGGAATGAATGAGGTAGAACAAAAGGAATTAGAATATGCCATTGACGAAATTACCGAGATTGCTTCTGGATTTGGACTAGACTTTTATCCAATGAGATATGAAATTTGTCCTGCGGATATCATTTATACATTCGGTGCATACGGAATGCCTACTCGATTTTCCCATTGGAGTTTTGGAAAACAGTTTCATAAAATGAAACTACATTATGATTTAGGATTGTCAAAAATATATGAATTAGTTATAAACTCAAACCCGTGCTATGCATTTTTGCTTGATAGTAACTCGTTAATCAATAATAAACTGATCGTTGCCCATGTTCTGGCACACTGTGACTTCTTTAAAAATAATGTGCGGTTTCAAAATACGAAACGTGAAATGGTCGAAAGCATGGCAGCAACAGCCGATCGAATTCGCCAATACGAAATCAAATATGGAAAGCATGAAGTGGAAACGTTTTTGGATGCTGTATTAGCCATTGATGAACATATTGATCCAAGCTTGATGAGACCTAAATTGGCATGGTCGATGGATGATGTAGAGTTTGTGGAGGAAGAAGAACCAACCAGTACTCCTTATGATGAATTATGGGGATTGGATGACCGAAATAAACCAAAAAAGCAAAAGAAAAAGGTAGCGAAGAAATTCCCGCCACAGCCTGAGAAAGATTTATTACTTTTTATCGAAAACTTTAGTAGAGAGCTCACGGACTGGCAAAGGGATGTTTTAACGATGATGCGAGAGGAAATGCTTTATTTCTGGCCTCAATTAGAAACAAAGATCATGAATGAAGGCTGGGCATCCTACTGGCATCAGCGAATTGTCAGGGAATTAGACTTAACAAGTGCAGAAGCGATTGAATTTGCGAAGCTAAATGCAGGGGTTGTACAGCCGTCTAAAACGGGCATAAACCCCTATTATCTAGGATTAAAGATATTTGAAGATATTGAGGAACGCTATAATAATCCAACTGAGGAAATGAAGAAACGCGGAGTTAAGCAAGGTTCAGGACGGGAAAAGATGTTTGAGGTTCGCGAAATAGAATCAGATATTTCTTTTCTAAGAAACTATTTAACAAAAGATCTCGTGATGAGAGAAGACATGTATCTTTTCCAAAAGCAAGGCAGAGATTATAAAATTGTCGATAAAGCATGGGAGCAGGTACGTGATCAATTAGTAAGCATGAGGGTTAACGGTGGATTCCCATATATTACAGTCAATGATGGTGATTATAATAAAAATGGTGAGCTATACTTAAAGCATGGTTATGAAGGAATTGAATTAGACTTGAAATATTTAGAAAAAGTACTTCCGTATATTCATCAATTATGGGGGAGAGGCGTGCATATTGAAACAGTGGTAGAAGATAAACAGCTTGTTTATAGCTATGACGGAAAAGCGCTGCACCGAAAATATTTATAAGAAGAACAGACCTACAGGGACATATTGCGCTGTAGGTCATTTTTTTGTTTTGGCTGTTTTCTAAAAGATTGTTGTTTTTTCAATAGGAAAAAAGAATTAATAGGAAAATTGGAGCAGCCGGAATACACGAAGACGCCACGGGGATTAGCGAGACAGTCTGAGACCCCGGAGGCGAAAGCTGAGGAGGCTCAGCGCGAGCCACACGGAAAGCGAAGTGTATTCCGGCTGCGGGTAATAGCAACAAACTATACGAAAACAGCCTGTGCTTTTATCTATTCCAATTCCAAAAACTTATTTCATCAATGCGAATGTCGTTTATCCAGCTTTCCTTTTTCAACTTTAATATTTCCTCTGTGGGACCTGTAATGACAATTCCATAGTGATAAACCCCATGCTTTTCCAGATACTCTAATCGCTTGTCTAAGTCTAAATGACCGAAATGAAACTTTTCTGCCTTTTTTTCATAGGGCTCTAAAAATTTTAGTGTTTTTAGAAATTGTTGATGTAGAATCTTGGAATCTCCTTCTGTATACTCAGGTGAAGAAGCGGAGCTGGATTCCACTGAGAACCAAAAATTTCCTTCCTCTTCTACGGAATCCGTGATCATATCATCATCATGCCATATTGGTGTACTAGGAAATCCAATGGCTTCGAATCCATATTCCTCTTTAGCTTCTACTCCTGTATCTACTGCAAACCAGATAATATCTAAATTTCTATCTTTAAAATGATCAAAGACTTCATTAGTAGATAATAATTCAGAAAAGGACAGATAAACAGACGAGACAGTACCACTCTTTACTTTTTCAAGTCTGTTCCATTCTGATGGAGAGGTTTCTTTTGATAAAAAAGAAAAAGAAGGTTGTTGCTGTGGTATAATTCCCTCTGTTTCCTTTTCTGGAAAACTCATCATCGAAAATAAAAAATTTGTTTTATATTCTCCTACTTTAAAGATTTCATCTCCAACCCGTTTTTCTATATCTGTTGTTGCTTCCAGTCCAAAGTAAGGTTTTGTATTTGTGCTGGTTCCACTAAACTGACCGTATGGATCTGTTACAGTTAATGTTAAATCAATGATGTTTCGGTATACATCCGTTCTATCTGGAGTGCCCCAGGAGTAATAAACAGCAGTTAAAATGGAAGAAATAATGGTGAAAGTAATTATTAGTCCTAAGGCAGTAAATGCTGTTTGAAATCTGGCTTTCCATTTTCCCTTTCTTAAAATTTTCTTTTGTTTTTTTTGATCCATCATCGGAGTTACAGCTTGTTCTTGATTTCCCATTTCAGCTTCCTCAAAAACTTGTAAATATTGTTCGACTTTTTCTAAATCCCTTTCCATTTCTTCCGCTTCCACTTCCGAAAGTTCTCCTCGTTTAAAGGCCTCTAATTTTTTTTTGTATTCCTCACTCATGGAATTCTTTCCTCCTCTGTCTTATAATCTGTCTTCCCCGGAACAGTAGTACTTTAAAGTAGGTAGGACTAACGTTCATGACCGCTGCGGCTTCTTCTGTTGTTAGTTCATGAAAATCAGCTAATAATACAGCCATCTTTTGTTTCTCAGGTAATATTTTTAGAATGTCTATAACCCTTTGGATATCTTCTTTTAGTACGATTGTCTCCTCTATTCTCTGTGCGTTATCCATCTTTCTTTGAAAGAAATCATCCTCTTTGATTACTAGTCGCTTATTTTTTCGAAACTGATCGATAAATACATGATAAGCAACAGTAAAAAGCCAAGCCTTCACATTTTTTCCTTGAAAATTTTCTAGATAGAGATGTGCCCTAAAAAATGTTTCTTGAACTAAATCTTCTGCAGAATGATGATTATGGCAGAGTGAAAGGAGAAAATAATATATATCATTAAAATCACTAGTGTTGCATTAATTTAAATTCACTATTAAAAATACTCAAAATGTTCAATATTATTATTTTGCGCAAAGAAAAAGTCCTTTATAATGGATTAGTCAGGTGGTAACCCGTCCAAATCCACTAAAAAAGGACCATCACATGGACAAGATTACACGAAAAACTTCATTTGGACAATGGTTTTCACCTATAAATCTTCAATTATTTGAAGAAAACGTGAAAACGATGAAATTAGATTACTATACGAAAAAATTAACGACAGAGTCATTTCTAAAATTACTACTTTTTGCGCAGCTACAAGAAATTGAAAGTCTGCATGCGCTGGGTGATTGTCTTTTCGATGACCAGCTTCAAAAAGGGATAGACCTTGATTCTATTAGTATTTCTCAGTTGTCACGGCGGTTAAACGGCATAAACCCTGATCTATTTCAAAGGCTTTTCCTTGATTTAGTGTCACAAATTCATGCCAAAACGCATTACACGAAACTCGTGATGCCGTTAAAAATCATTGATTCAAGCACATTGCCACTTAATTTGACCAATCATAAATGGGCTAAATTCCGCAAAACAAAAGCAGGTGTAAAGTTACATTTGCGCCTTGTGTTTATGGAAAAGGGTATATCCTATCCTGAAAAGGCCGTTATGACAACGGCAAAAGAACATGACCGTGGTCAGCTTGAAATCATGGTGGATGACAAGGAATGCATGTATGTGTTTGACCGTGGTTATCTAGACTACGAGCGCTTTGATCGCATGACTGATGATGGCTACTTCTTTCTTTCACGGCTACGCAAAAATGCAGTCATACGGAACGTTTACGATTTTAAGCTACCCAAGGATACAGCTGTTTTATCAGACCAAATGGTGTTGATAGGTACGACTCAAAACCGTGCTGAAAATTACTTTCGGCTTCTAAAAGTGATGGACTCAAAAGGAAATGAACTTCATTTAATTACAAATCGTTTTGATTTAAGCGCCGAAGAAATTTCAGAAATGTATAAATCACGGTGGGCAATTGAGCTGTTTTTTAAATGGATCAAACAACATCTCAGCATCAAAAAGTTCTACGGTCAAAGCGAATGGGCGATTCAAAATCAAGTATTTATCGCACTAATTGTTTTTTGCCTACATGTTCTCGTGCAAATCGAGACCAGAAGCAAGCGAAAAACCTTACAGATTAGCCGTTATCTAAGGGCTGCATTGTGGAAACCAGCGAATGTTTGGCTTCGAAAGATTGAAGGAAAAGCCATCCCTTAAATATGCAAATTGTCGTCGTTGCAAAAGTCTAATTGTAAATAAATTTCCAAATGGATGGGGCCACCTTTGATTGGGTATTTACTTTTTTGCCTCTAAACAGGGAAGGTGAGTAAACTGAAAATTATGACACTATTTATGCAACACTAGTGCATTAAAATAAGTTTGATAAATAGTATCGATAGAATCCTTCATCTTCGCCCCCTATTATGTATAACACGGTGATGCAAACGAAAAGTTACAGTAAATTTACTGACATCAAAAATTTTAATCCAAAATAAAGGAAATAGTTACAAAAAGACAGAAATCTATAGCAAGAAAAGCAAAGAAAGGAATAATAAAGGCGATGAAGCAAAGAAAAATAGTTATTACTGGATATGGCACAGTTGCTAAAGAATTTGTCGAATTATTATATCGTAAAAAAGAAGCGTTCATAGAACAATATCATACAGAATATACAGTAATCGGAGTGGTTGGCTCAATTGGGATGATTTATGACCCAGAAGGATTAGATCTATCTATATTGCACGGGCTCCCCACAGGATCAATTGGAATTTCGCAATATGCTAGCATGAAAGATTTAGTGCTTGAATCTCCATCAATGAAAGGGGATATTCTCGTAGAATGTACACCAACGAATCTAGAAACAGGAGAACCCGCCCTTTCTTATATAAAACAAGCGCTTGAGGCGAATATGGATATTGTTTCTGTCAGCAAAGGGGCACTTGTTCATTCCTTGCCTGAATTACTGGCAATTGCAAAGGCAAAAGGGCGGTATATCAAGTATAGTGGAGCTACAGCAGCAGCGTTACCTACATTAGATATTGGTGAATTTAGTTTGGCAGGCAGCACTATTCAATCGATAAAAGGGATTTTAAACGGGACATCTAATTTCATTCTGACAAGTATGTCAGAGGGGAATCTAACTTTTGAAAAAGCATTGCAGCTAGCACAAGAAAATGGAATTGCGGAGAAGAATCCCGATTTAGATATTAAAGGATTGGACAGTGCATGCAAAATACTGCTACTAGCAAATGGCTTATTTCATACTAATCTAACATTAGAAGATATTGTGGTAGATGGCATAGAAAAGGTCACAAAAGCGGATATGCAACGCGCTAAAATAAATGGGTGTGAGTGGAAGCTGATTGCATCAGCAAAAAAGCAAAGAGATAGGTTGGTTTTACAAGTAAAACCAGAAATCATTCCTCCTGAAAATCCGCTAATTCATGTAAAGGGAACAAATAAAGGAATTTTGTTTGAAACGGAAGAGATGGGAACCATTTGCTGTGTTGGCGGTGCGTCTCATCCGAAGGGCGCAGCAGCGGCAGCAATGAAAGATATTATTAATCTTATTCGCTAATTAGTAATCGGTTTAGATGAGGATTCGCAGAGGATTTATGTATAGTATTCTATTTTTGAGCCATTTTTTTCTGATACATGACAATATATGTGTCTAGCTGTTCACTTATTTGAATGGTATTGGGATCATTTAAGCCTTTTTCAATCCCATATTTAAGCAATTGGGTCTTTAGTAAATCGATAGTGTCTAGTAGTTCACATGCATTTTCAATATTAATGCGAGAAAGTACCATTTTTGACGCTCCTAATTTTGATAGATTGCTTTCCTATTTTACCAAATTGAATTGGAAATATTAAGTGCTTTTTCTAAGGAATTTACAAAAAAGTGTATGGATGACTTGTTTCTTTAAGAGGAATGCAACCTAACAAAGTTTTCTAAACAGGAGCCTGGAGGATACGCTGCTTTTTTAGTTGGAAAAGCAGCGTATCCTCCAGATTATTTTTCCGAAGCAATGTTAAATAAATATTCAAGGTAGGATTCTAATTCGAATTTATCTTTGTCAATAAAATCAGTCATTGCAGTATTTGTTTGTAGTTTCATCATGATCCTCTCCTTTAAAAATGCTTTTTCTTTTTCAGTAGTATTTGTCTATAATATTCCCAAACTATTAAACTTTTATACATAGTTTCTAAAAAAATTTGGGAAAAATAATTTTTTCGGAAAATACCAGAAAGGAGAATGGTGTAAATGAAGGGATGGTACGGGCATCTTGATAATGATTTCCCCTTTGAATTATTTTCTGTATCCCATCTAGTTATGATAGGCATTCTTATTACAGGGGGTGTGTTACTTGCTGTTTTTCGGAATGACATCGAAAATCGAAGTGGTATTGTTCGATTTGTCTTTTTCCTATTACTACTAGGTTTAGAGGCGATGTATCATTATTGGATGTATAAGGATCGGTTATGGAATGCTACTTTTATGCTGCCGTTCCATCTTTGTTCCATTAGTTTAGTTCTTTGCTTGCTGCTACTAATTACTAAATGGGAGCTTGTTTTTCAAGTAGTTTATTTTATTGGAATTATAGGCGCATTAATGGCTATTGTCACACCAGAATTGTTTTTTGGTTATCCCCATTTCCGTTATTTTCACTTTTTTGTTACGCACATTCTTATTATATGGACATGTCTTTACTTTGTGCTTGTCCACCAATATAAACCGACAAAAAAAGGATTGTTTCTGTCATTCGCCTTTCTA
This sequence comes from Niallia sp. FSL W8-1348, assembly GCF_038006745.1. NCBI lineage: Bacteria > Bacillati > Bacillota > Bacilli > Caryophanales > Bacillaceae > Niallia > Niallia sp. FSL W8-1348. The sequence continues at coordinate 2,810,837 of NZ_JBBOVV010000001.1, forward strand.
AATAGTTGTGCTGGACTGGCGTGGATGGTCAATAAATATACAGGTGGTAATTATATGTTTTTAGCCTCTAAGCCAGCAAATGGTTCCCTTTTCGATTATTTGGGACCATATCCGTATTATGTGTTTGTTCTTGAGGTAGTCGCACTTTTATTGTTTTTAGCTTTGCTAATTCCATTTCGATGGAAAAGGGGACAGCAGAGGAGAAAAGGAGCCTTATAAAAAGACTGCTTCATTAGAATATAGTGAAGCAGTCTTCTTTAACGGGAAAATGAATTCAATTCTTTTTTTAAGGCTGTTTTCTAAAGGATTGTTGTTTTTTTAATCGAAAAAAAGAATTAGTTGGAAAAATGGAGCAGCCGGAATACACGAAGACTTCTGTGGGAGGCTCAGCACGAGCCCGACGGAAAGCGAAGTGTATTCCGGGTGCGGGTAGTAGCAACAAACTTTACGAAAAACAGCCTTTTTTAATGATTTACTCGCTCTTTATTCAATAACGCTAAAAATTGTTGTTCATTGATAATTTCAATTGCCTTTCCTTTTGCTTGTAAATCGTATGCTTTTTTCTCTTTTGAACTTATGCCTTCTGATCCGACAAGCTTTTGGTCTTGTACGCCGACAACCAAATAATCGGTTTTGCTGCTGACGCCACTTTTGATGACTCCACCTAAGTCGACAACTTGCTGCATGGCTTCTTTTCGTTCAAGTGATTGTAGATCGCCAGTGAAAACAAGGTTTTTTTCATAAAGTGGGTGGTTCTCATCAAAAGAATCAGTTGTTGGCGTAATTTCTGAAATGGAAACTGATGAGAATTTTTTGACTGGCTTTCTTTTAGAAAAAGTAGTAGCTCTGCCAAAAGTAGTTTGTGGTTTTAGTTCAGAAAATTGTTTAATAGGAAGAGTTGGATAAGAAGCACAATAGGTACTTAACGAATCCTTTTTTCTCGACTGAATGCAAGCAATGACAAGCTCTGCACATGCTCGCGCATCCGAACCTGCGTGATGATGTTCTTCCATTGAAATACCAAAATAAGATGTTCGCTCCTTCAATGATTGGCCCACCTTCGCCCCTCTAGTTGCGCGATTACTAATGGGAATGCTACAAATATAAGAAAAATCAGGCATATCGAATTGATATTTTTCCAGACAGCAATAGAGAACACTCATATCAAACTGAGCATTGTGGGCAATGATGGTATGAGAAGAAATAGCTTCTTTTATCCATTCCCAAACCTCCGGAAAACTTTTCGCTTCCTCAACATCTTTTTCGGTTATTCCATGAATCGCTGTAAACTTTGGATCAAATAATAGACTTGGAGGTTTAATTAAAAAATATTCCTCTTTAATAATAGAATTATTTTCTACATAAGCTAGTCCTATTGAGCAGGCACTTGCCATATCCGCATTCGCTATTTCAAAATCGATAGCAATAAAATCCACGGCTTACACGCTCCCTCTTTTTTTCTATTAGTATATCATGTTCTATCTTTTCATCAGAGAAATTAGGTCAGATGGAGAAAGAAGATAATGGTATTAGAGGAATATTATTCTTATATAGTATTGTAATAGAATTGTAATCCAATTTCTATAAAGATGTAACCTAATTATCTGAATAATATGAGAAGATAGATTTGTTGATAGAAGGAAGCCTTGGGAACATAATCTTACGTAAATGAGGTCACTGGATGAAAAAGGTTATTGTCTTGTCACTCCTGTCATTTGGATTGTTTTTTTCTGGCATATTTGGTACCAATGAAGCAAGTGCCGCTTCAAAAAAATCGGTTGTTACCGTTGCGAAGAATTATATAGGTACTCCTTATAAATATGGAGGAACCACTCCGAAAGGATTTGACTGCTCCGGATTTGTTGGTTATAGCTATAAAAAAGTTGGCAAATCTCTGCCAAGAACAGCCGCGAGTATGTATACAAAAGGGAAAAAAGTAAAGAAATCTGAATTGAAAAAAGGAGATTTAATCTTCTTTGAAACATATAAAAAAGGTGCATCCCATGTTGGTATATACATAGGAAGTAATCAGTTTATTCATAGCTCCTCTTCAAAAGGAGTAAAAGTGGACAAGCTATCCAACTCTTATTGGAAAACAAAATATTATGGTGCAAAAAGAATTTAACCCTTTCTTTAGAAGGGGTTTTTTGTGTTTGCTGAGAAATTTGATTTTGAAAAAGGATCAAATTGGTAATCTATCATATTTATTAAAATGAAAAATTTCTATATGATAGGAGAATAAGTAAAAAAACTAGCAACTTGATTTCAGTTTTGGAGGAATAGCATGAGCGCAGCAATGAAATTTGCATTATCAATGGCTATATTTGGTTCGATTGGCTATTTTTCTGCTAAAACGAATTTGCCAGCTATCGAACTGGTATTTATTCGATGTATTTGTGCGTGTGTCGTATTAAGTATTGTCTATTTATTTTCACAGCGGAAAAAGGAAGCGATTGAGAGAAAAGAAATTGGCTACAGTGTGCTGTGTGGCGTGTTTCTCGTTGTGAACTGGGTCTTCTTCTTCCGTTCATTTGAGCATATGTCAGTGACTGTTGCGGTTTCCATTTATCATTTGGCGCCAGTTCTTGTCGTTTTATTGGGGAGCTTTCTTTATCGGGAAAAAGTCAGTTTGAAAGTATTGCTAACAGTTATTATTTGTTTTATTGGAACGTTATTGGTTGGTGGAATTCAAGATTATTTGTCTTTTGATGATCTTATTTCAGCTGGATTGCCATGGGCATTTGGGGCTTCCTTATTTTATGCGTTGACGACATTGACAGGGAAGAAAATTGCAAAGTTAAATCCGATTTTAACAACGATTATTCAAACAAGTGTTGGGATTATTATGCTATTGCCACTGGTCAGATGGGATTATTTTAACCATTTAACAGGAGAAAACTGGTTTTATATTTTATTGACAGGAATTATACATACTGGATTTGTTTATTATTTGTTTTTTAGCAGCTTGCCAAAGCTATCTTCTGGGACAATCGCTGTTCTTGTGTTTATAGATCCTGCAGTTGCAATCTTTATGGACATCGTATTAACAGCATATCGCCCTGATTTTCTGCAAATTATCGGTATTTTGCTTATATTTTGGGGGCAAACTCACGCTGCGCTTAAGCGGAAAATGAGTGAATCAGGGAACTAGCGAGTAAGATAAAAAGAGCCTGATAACAGGGGCATCGCCTTCTAACCATCAGTGGGGAAGAGGAAAAACCCGCACTGATGGAAGTTTTCTTTATCTCATACTTTTGGATAATGTAACTCATAAATTGGCTTTTTATAATAGGGTGGTTTTACCGTTGTTTTTGGCATCGACCATTTGTGGTTGATATATGTCATATGAACAGGTTCGCTAGAATGTTTTTGCAGCAATAATTTTAATTTTGGATGAAATTCATACCTCATAATAAGACCCTCCTCCATTTTCTTCTTTTTAGCGTATTCACTCCCATCAAAAAGAGAGTTAGTCCATGGAAGATAAGTAGGCACAAAATAGGCAGAACCACATAGGATAATTTACTACTATTAATGGAGGGATTAGTATGTCCTTTTATCCGCATGATCCGAGAGATCCAATGTTTCAAGTGCCACAAGCTTATTATGAATTAGTAGAGCCCAGAAATCACCAATCTGAAAAGTACATCGAGCTAAAAGAAGTGCAGGCGTTATTTGAAGCAAATAAGCAGACAGATCCGTATCCGCTTTATCCGAATTATGGAAAAGTGACAAAGTATGAGGAAATTCCGATTAATTTTCCTGAAAATAGACAGCTCCGTCAGCCAGGATTAGAAAGTTATATGGTTCCAAAACCAATTATTGAAAATGACCACTACATAGGAAGTGGAAAGCTGAAAGGGAAAGTAGCCTTAATAACAGGGGGAGATAGTGGTATTGGTGCAGCAGTTGCGATTGCTTTTGCGAAAGAAGGAGCTGATGTAGCAATCGCCTATTTAGATGAGCATGAGGATGCCAATCGGACAAAAAACAGGGTCGAAGAATTAGGGCAACATTGTCTATTGCTGCCAGGTGATTTGCGCAAGAAAAAACAGTGTATCGATATTGTGGAGAAAACGGTAAAGACATTTGGAAAACTAGATATTCTTTGTAACCATGTCGGTATACAATTTCAACAGGCGAAATTAACGGATATTACCGATGAACAATTTGATGATACATTTAAGGTTAATATTTACTCCCATTTTTACACAACAAGAGCGGCCCTTCCCCATTTAAAGCCGGGAAGTAGCATTATTAATACAGCTTCCGTCGTTGCTTACGCAGGGGAACCGCTGCTCATTGATTATGTTGCCACAAAAGCAGCAAATGTTGGTTTCACAAGATCCCTCGCCAGAAGTGTTGTCAAAGAAGGAATTCGTGTGAATGCAGTAGCGCCAGGACGCACATGGACACCATTAATTCCAGCGAGCTTCTCCTCTGATCAAGTAGCAATCTTTGGTTCTGCTAATCCAATGCAAAGAGCAGCACAGCCATTCGAATTGGCACCGACCTTTGTATATTTAGCTTCTGATGATTCCCGGTTTGTAACAGGGCAAGTTCTTCACGTAAATGGAGGCGAGACAGTAAGTTCATAAAAGGAAATGGGCTAGCAGCTAGCCCATTTTCAGTGATTAGCCAAGCAGTTTTACAAACTTTCTTTTCCCTACTTGAATAATTAATTCCTTGTTGATCGTAACTTCAAGATCTACTTCTTCGATTTTCTCTCCATCGATGCGAACACCGCCGTTTTGAATCATCCTTTTTGCTTCACTTTTTGAGGGTAATAGATTAACGTCTACTAGCAGCTGGACAAGTGATTCAGGATTGTTGCCAGTCCACTGGACGGTTGGAATATCCTCAGGTAAAGCTCCTTTTTGAAAAATAGTAATGAATTGCTGTTCCGCTTTTTCTGCCGCTTCTTTGCTATGGTACATACGGACGATTGTTCTTGCTAGCAGCATTTTAGCATCTCTAGGATGAAGAGACCCAGCATGCAAATCCTTTTTAATTTGGGCAATTTCAGCAGGTTCTAAGTCTGTAATAAGCTCAAAGTATTTGCTCATTAATGGATCAGGGATGGACATTGCTTTTCCGTACATTTCATTTGGGCTTTCGTCAATGCCAATATAGTTATGCTTTGACTTAGACATTTTTTCAACACCGTCTAATCCCTCTAACAGGGGCATTAATATCGCAATTTGCTTTTCTTTTCCAAACTTTTCTTGGTAGTGACGTCCCATGAGAATATTAAAATGCTGATCTGTACCGCCAAGTTCAATATCTGCCTCTAATATCACGGAATCATAGCCTTGCATCAGTGGGTAGAAGAATTCATGCAAGGAAATCGATTTTCCATATGCTAACCGCTCTTCAAAATCATCCCGTTCTAGCAAGCGGGCAACGGTTATTTTTCCAGCAAGTTGAATGACATCTTCAAAGGAAAGGGAAGAGAGCCATTTAGAGTTGTAATGAAGCTCGACCTTTTCCATGTCCAGTACTTTGCCGAATTGCTCAAAATAAGTTTTCGCATTCTCCTTCACTTCTTCATCTGTCAGCTGTTTTCTAGCAGAAGATTTTCCAGTTGGATCACCAATTTTGCCGGTGAAATCACCGATGATTAATTGAATCGTATGCCCGTTTTCTTGGAATTGGCGCAGTTTATTCAGTACAACTGTATGGCCGAGATGAACATCTGGAGCAGATGGATCAAGGCCGAGCTTTACTTTTAACGGGGTATTTGTCACAAGTGACTTAGCGATTTTTTCTGCTAGTTCTTCCGTCGGAATAATATCTTGCACGCCTTGACGATAAACATCAAGTTGCCTCTTCATTTCTTTTTCTTGGTCTGTAGTTAACTGTTCAATAAATGGACTCATCTTTCTTTCTCCTTTCGTTGAATTGGTTTGTAAGAAAGGCGCAAGCTCCTTGTTCACCACCTAGCAACCTGGGAGGTGACCTGAAGTTTGCTAGGTGGTAGGCGCTGGAGCTAGACACCAAATTGACTTTAGAAAAACTGTAAAAAAAAACCACGCCCCTAAACAAGGGACGTGGTTGCTTTTAAGCACGTGGTACCACCCTAATTGAAGAATATATAGCTATTCAACACTCATTATGGGTAACGGCTCATCCGTTCTCTGCTAATCGAGTAAACTCTTTCACAAAGAATGCTCCTGGAGGTAATTCGCCCCTATTTTTGTGTCAATTTGCACCAACCATTGACTCTCTAATAACAGGGAAATAGGCACTACTGATTCCAATCAAAGCATATATATTTAAAAGGTATAATTAGTAAAATTTTTCGTTAGCGCTAACTTGTAAAAGATACTAACAGATAAAGTTCAGAAAAACAAGAGGATAATTTATTTTCTTTTGAAAATATTTTTTGTAACATAATCCTCATTTTTAAATAAATGGCGATACTTTCAACGTTTTTAAGTCATTCAGTGGCTTCGCTGCCATCTGGATTTTTTTAGGTTCTTATTCATAATATCCTTCTAAAAGATAAGAATATGTAAGCATCTCTTGACCTTTTTAATCTTATAATTTACTATATATGTAATATTAATGAGCGATGAGGAAGAAGAGTAAGCAGTTAAGAGGTTTCAGAGAGCTGATGGGTGGTGCGAATCAGTACGGATTGATTGCTGAATGGGCTTCTGAGCTACAAGGCTGAACCCACTAGTAGGCTGCGCGGAACGTCTTACCGTTAAAAAAGACAAAGTATCGGAACAGCTATGTTTCTGTACGGATTAAGTGCGTTTATGTGAAATAAACGAATGAAGGTGGCACCACGGGGTTACTCGTCCTTTTTATAGGATGAGTGGCCCTTTTTGTGTTTTATAAAAGGGAGGATAAGCAGATGGGAAAAATAGTTTTAACTGGTATTAAACCAACTGGACAAATACATTTAGGAAACTATATAGGGGCAATTAAACCTGCTTTGCAACTAGCGGAAAACAGTGATTATCAGGCAGCTTATTTTATTGCAGATTATCATGGTTTAACGAAAATTCACGATCGCGAAGAGTTTCGAACGTTAACCTATGGGGTGGCAGCAACATGGTTAGCTCTTGGGTTAGATCCGGAAAAAGTAATCCTTTATCGGCAGTCCGACGTACCGGAAATCTTTGAATTGAATTGGATATTAGCTTGTTTTTCTCCAAAAGGGTTGATGAATCGCGCACATGCTTATAAAGGAATCGTCGACAGCAATAAACAAGCAGGAAAAGAGGTTGATGATGGCGTAAACATGGGACTGTTTACGTACCCAATCCTCATGGCAGCCGATATTCTTGCTTTTCAAGCCAATATGGTACCTGTAGGAAAAGATCAAATCCAGCATGTTGAAATTGCGCGAGATATTGCCGACAGCTTTAATCATCATTATGGGGAAACTTTTGTGCTACCGGAATATATAGTGGATGAAGAAACTAGTATCTTGCCAGGCTTGGATGGTCGAAAAATGAGCAAAAGTTATCATAATACAATTCCTCTTTTTGAAGAGCCAGTAAAGTTACAAAAGCTTATTAATAAAATCAAAACCGATTCTCTCCCACCAGAAGCACCAAAAGAGACGGAGACGTCTATCTTGTTTACTTTGTATAAGGAATTTGCAAGTGCTGAAGAAGTAGAGCAAATGCGCCAAAGATACGAAAATGGAGTCGGATGGGGAGAAGTGAAAAAGGAATTGTTCCAAGTCATGAATCGATTCTTAGAAGAACCACGCAAGAAATACAAGGAGTTAATGGATAATCCTGAAAAAATAGATGAGCTTCTCCGAAAAGGAGCGGAAAAAGCAAGAGCTCGAACACTGCCATTTTTACAAGAAGTAAGAAAGCAAATTGGGGTGTCGCGTTAAGGAGAAGGAAAGTTGGAGATGGAGAGAGTCGCAAGTAAAAATGGTGGAGTCGCAAGTAAAAGGGTGAGAGTCGCAAGTAAAAGGGTGGGAGTCGCAAGTAAGCGGGTGAAAGTCGCAAGTAAGCGGGTGAAAGTCGCAAGTAAAAGTGCGAAAGTCGCAAGTAAAAGAATAAAAGCCACAAGTAAAGCGCCAAAACTATAAATAAAATCAACAGAGTCAACAGCTATTAGCCTTAACATCTAAAAATGTGCTCCATCAGGTGCGAAAAAAGATATCCTTTTTACGTATCGATTGCTCTAAATAGTTTTATCTTGAATAAACTTCCATTTAATTGTAAACATTATAGGTAAAAACACGAAGAGGTGTACATCATGGCACATAAAATGGAAGCATTTCTCGACTATATTAAGACGAGATTTGACTCTGAACCGAAGCCGCTACTTCATATTGGAGAGGCGATGGGTTGCTGGACATATCAAGCTGCAATAGCGGATGAAATTCCTGTACTTGAAATGGCTCTTAATACAACAACAGACAATGTTTTAATTAAATTGATTAATGAAGCAAGAGAATTAGAAACAGAACAGCGAAACAACCTAGAGGAATTCATGATAAATGAAGGCGTGCCTCTTTCCAGCTCTGCTGAATCTAAACCAAAATCTGATCCAAATGCCATTCCTTTAGGGGCGAAATCTACCGATATGGAAATAGCAAACTTACTAGCTGCCAAAGTAACAGGCAATATTGTTATGTGTTCCACAAATATCACGCAAAGTGTTCGTAGCGACGTTGGCTTAATGTGGATTCGTTTCCATACAGAAAAAAGTATTTATGGGATGGAGCTTAAAACGAGAATGAGGGAACATGGATGGATTAAAATGCCGCCAAGTTTCTATCCACCTGGCGCACCGCATGAGTAATTCACAAATATTTCGACCTGTGCTATAGTAAGAAAAGAGCACCTTCCCTTAAACAAACGAGTGTAGGAAAGGTGTTTTAGCTAAAAACAAATAAAGGTTTCACACAAATCTAGTGTTGCGAGCACTAGATTTTTTCTTTTTAAGGAGAAGTGCACATTTCATGTGATCGTCACCTTTACATAAGTTCCGTCTTTTAGGCAAATATCAACAAGTGGCTCAGACAGAGAAGTGTATTTAAGCTCTTTACTCAACATTTTTAATAAAAATTTTATATCACTAGCGTTCCTATAGATGGCCACGGCTGTTTGCTCCTTCGTTCGGTTGTGAATAAATTTCCATAACCGTTTTGAAAAGGCGAAATTAATAAAAGTACTTAACAGAAAAGTAGGGAGAATGATGTAATAACGTTTATGTTTTTCTGTCTGGACAGTTACCTTTACCATAGTTTCACTCCACTATTCCACATACACATTGATGCTGTCACCGTTCGCTAATTTGGCATTAACAATTTCGCCGACTAATTCGCTATCAATGGCAGTTAATAATAATTCCACATCGATATTTTCCGTATAGGTTTGGCTTGGGGGATTTTTGCCGCGATACCTATTCCGGTTTGAAGCAGTACTTTTACTAGTCTAATTGGAACATTAACGTTAATATTATCATTTGTTTCCGATTGGATTCGTACTTTAAGTAGGCGATTTAGATAAGGGCTATCTTCAAGCAAGGTTTTCTTTTCCGTTTTTTCCTCCATTGAATCGATAAGTGTCGTTGCTTGATCAGATGTTAGTTTTCCGTTTTCAACCATTGTTAAAATTCGTTTCAATTCATCATTCATGTTTCATATCCTCCTTAAATGTTCTTCATTAATTGGATGGCTTCCTCTGCTGTTATTTCATTATTTTCTAGCTTTTCTAGAATATCCGCTCTTCTTTCCGTACTAATTTTACTTGGTTGTCTCTCTGTTTCTTCCCCTTCGCCTGTCATAATCCGAATAATATCATCCAGCTTTCCTCGAACAGTTGGATAAGAAATACCAAGTTTTTTTTCTACTTCTTTAATGCTTCCTCGTGAAAGGATAAATGTTTCAATAAAATGCATTTGCTCATCTGAAAAAGAATGCCATTTGGAAAGATGAAAGCGATTTTCAATCGTTGTATGGCAATGACTACATTCTAGCTTTGTTACATGGAGTTCGTGATGACAGACAGGACAATCATTAATAACTGGATAATTCATATTAATGCCTACCTCCTTTCTATGTTAGATTAATAAATTATATTAAAAAGTCAATTTAATAGTTGAAAAAATAAATAAATTAGATTTTAAATATAAGATTATTTAATTTTACATTTAAATTTATTGAAATAACAAAGAATGTAGAAAATCAACAGCTACAAGTTGAAACTTTTTCCTAAATGGGAGCGTAATAAAGGCTATATGGAAATCAAGGCGAAAATACTTTTAGAAGGGAACAATTTATATGGAAGATTTTTATACAGGTGGGGATGATATCATGTTCACGATTGGACCGATTTTCATCTTTGTGGTATTTGTTATTATTATTGGTCTTTTTATTTTTGCTATCATCAGTTCAATTATGAAATGGAATAAAAACAATCAGCAGCCACTACTTTCTACACCCGCTAAAGTGGTTACGAAAAGAACGAGTGTACATGGTGGTGGGGAAAGTAGCTCGTATAGCAACTATTATATAACCTTTGAATTTCCCAGTGGAGATCGCACCGAATTTCAACTAAAAGGAGAAGAATATGGCATGCTGGTAGAAGGAGACAGCGGGGAACTGCAATTTCAAGGAACGAGATATTTGGGGTTCACTCGAAATAAACACATAGAGGAGAATAGGTAATGGACTTTTCTATACAAAAGATGACAGAGCAAGCAACGAGGGAAATTCTTAGCTGGACTTATCCCGCTCCTTACGATTTATATAATAGTGAAGTGACAGAGGAATCGTTGCAAGAGTTCGCAGAAAATCCCTATTATGCAATTGAACATAATGGAGAGTTAGTGGGATTCTATTGCACAGGCTATGCTGCCCAGGTTCCGATCGGCTACCTTTTTCAAGCATACCCAGAAGGATACCTTGATATTGGTTTAGGCATGCGCCCTGATTTAACCGGACAAGGTCAGGGAACCAGCTTTATGCAATGTATCCTCGATTCTATAGAGACGGAACATCCTTTGCGTCTCACCGTTGCAACTTTTAATAATCGAGCCATCGCTTTATATGAAAAGTTTGGTTTTCGCAGAATCTCTGCATTTAAGAATGCTAATGATGTAGAATTTTTCATAATGACAACAGAAGAATAAGATAAAAAATGTTCTGGTGATTAGCCAGAACATTTCAGACTGTAGTCAAACTTCTGAATAGTATATTTATTAGTCCCTTTGAATAGGGATGTTGCTTTCCGCTCCAGGGGTTCGCTTTCCGTGGGGCTCGCGCTTAGCCGCGGTCTGCCTTTGGCCTGCAGGGTCTAAGCTGTCTCGCTAATCCCACAGGAGTCTCACCCCTTCCACTCCAAGCAACGCATGAAAATTCAATGTAAGTTTCTAAAAATTTTTTTGTCCCACTTTTAACTGGTAGTAAGACCCCCATCGAGAGAAGTTTTCTTAAAAAAAATGACATTTGTCATCCGAGATTCCTGACATCTGCGACTAATCAGTTCTCCTGCTGCTAGCTAAAATAAAGATAGAAGCTTGGAGGTGGAGAAATTGCAAACGATTGTAGAGTTAAGGAACGTAACGAAAGAATTTCAGCAGAAGAAAGCAGTAAAGGACGTTTCTTTTTCGATTAAACAAGGGGAAATGGTAGCGATCTTAGGAGCGAATGGAGCAGGGAAAACGACGACGATGCGGATGCTGCTAGGCTTAATGAAGCCTACACGAGGAACTGTCTCCCTTTTTCAAAAGAATCCAAGACAAAAGGAAGTGTTAGAAAAGATTGGTGGAATGCTTCAAGAAGTCAGTGTAATGGATAGTTTAAAGGTAAGAGAGCTGATTCAATTAATTCAAAGCTATTATCAAAATCCCATTGAATTGACTACCTTGTTGGAACTAACAGGACTTCAAGAAGAAGACTGGAATCAACGGACAGAAAAGCTCTCCGGTGGCCAAAAAAGACGACTAAACTTTGCGCTGGCACTAGCAGGTAATCCTGATTTGCTGTTTTTGGATGAGCCAACCGTTGGCATGGATGTAACATCAAGAGAACAGTTTTGGAAAAAAATGAAGGAACTAAACAGGCAAGGAAAAACAATCCTTTTTACAACCCATTACTTGCAAGAGGCAGATGAAGTAGCGGGGAGAATAATCATGATAAATAAAGGTGAGGTTGTAGGCGACGGTACGCCAGCACATCTAAAGGAAAAGCTAACAAAGCCAAGAGTTATGTTCCAAGAACGAACCCCTTATACATTAGATTTCTATCAGAATTTTCCCTTTGTTGAGGATGTGCAGAAAGAGAAGGATAAAGTAACAATTGTTGCTAAAAACTCGGATCAACTCTTAAAAGAAATCTTTGATAGGCAACTAAATATCTACCATATTGAAGTAAAGCTAGGTCGATTAGAAGAGGTTTTTTCACAGCTATTGGGAGAGAAGAAGGAGGTAGGCAATGAAATCTTTTTGGATGCAAAGTAAAGTAGAAATCATACGAATGCTTCGAAACAAATATTATATTTTTTGGTCCTTGCTTGTTCCCGTCCTTTTCTATTTTTTATTTACAAATATTTTCACAGCACCTCGAGATGATGAGGCATTATGGAATCTTCATTATTTAATGTCGATGACGACCTTTAGTATTATGGGTTCTAGTATTATGACCTTAGGAATTAAAATCGTGCAGGAAAAAGCAGAAGGCTGGACAATTTATTTACAAATTACTCCACTATCCCAATTCGTTTATTATGGTGCAAAAATGATAGCACAAACAGTGATTCATCTATTTTCCATCCTTGTTATCTTTACCGCTGGGATCCTCATTAATAATGTTAGCCTAACTTTTTCTCAGTGGATGCTTTGTGGTCTTTGGATATTATTTGGATCACTGCCGTTTTTGGCGCTTGGAACAATTATTGGTACCATTAAAAAAGTAGAAACTGCTTCAGGAATTAGTAATCTTATCTATATGACTATGGCCATAACAGGGGGAATGTGGATGCCAATCGAGGTATTTCCATCCTTCATGCAGCAAGTGGCAAAATGGGTTCCTTCCTATCATTTTGCAAACGGAGCATGGGAAATAATTAGGAACCAGTCCCCCTCTTTTTTTAATTATCTGATGATTATCGGGTACCTCCTTCTATTTATGGTATTATCAACTTATATTGGAAAAAAACGAGAGGCGGTGTAGGAGAAAGATGGATACCAAGAAGAGGTTCGAGCTTTTTCCGAGAAGATATGGCTTTTTTCCTTATATCTTTTTAGTATATGTACTCCTTCCGATTATGCAGGTGATGAAGGAAGAGGGGATTAAGCAAATAGTCGGATTTCTTCTTGTACTTGTATTTCTTCTGTCATACCGACAATTATACAGCAGTATAGAAGAGAATCGATTTAATTATTGGCTTGTTATTCAAATTTTGCTTGTCATGATTTTTAGTATCTTTTATGATCCTAATCTATTATTTATGGGGTATTTCCCTGCAAATTTCATCGGATATTATTCTGGGAAAAAATATTTCTATTATTTTTACAGTCTGTTTGTCCTCTCTTTACTAATCCCAATTGGAATCAGTTGGAAGGATATCAACCCTAATTCCCTGATCTTTTTGATTCCCTTCTTTCTTATTATGCTGATTTCTCCTTTTGGAATCCGCTCCATGAATCGTCGTATGGATTTAGAAAGGCAGTTGGATTTAGCGAATGAACAAATTAGTTATTTAGTTAAAAAAGAAGAACGCATGAGAATTGCCCGCGATTTGCATGATACGCTCGGCCACACTTTATCGCTCCTGACATTAAAGAGCCAGCTCGTTGGAAAAATGGTCTATCCCCAACCAGAAAGCGCAATTAAAGAAGCGAAAGAAATGGAAGGAATTTCTAGGGCAGCTTTAAAACAAGTTCGTGAGCTAGTGTCTGACATGCGGGCAATTACTATTCGAGAAGCAATAATAGAGGTGCAAACAACTTTGGAAGCAGCAGGGATTAATACAGAAATTACAATCGACATGAAAGATAGCGAAGTGCCGCTTTTATCACAGAATATTATTAGTCTTTGTTTAAAAGAAGCTGTTACCAATATTGTTAAGCACAGTGCTGCAACAACCAGCAAAGTAGCAATTCAACAACATATAGGGACAATTGAACTTATTGTTCAGGATAATGGAAAAGGCTTGGAAGAGGGACGGAATGAGGGAAATGGACTATTGGGAATGCAAGAAAGACTGGAGCTAGTAGACGGAAAATGGAGAATTTCATCCAGTAATGGAACAACCCTTCACATCGTTGTTCCAATCATTCGAAAGGAAAGACGAAAGGAGGAAATATGGTGATTCGAATTATCATCTCAGAAGACCAACGCATGCTTAGAGGAGCTTTAGGAACACTGCTTAACTTTGAAGAAGATTTAGAAGTCGTCGGCCAAGCAGAAAATGGTGAACAAGCATTAACCCTTATTAAAGAGCATAACCCAGATGTTTGCTTATTAGATATTGAAATGCCGATAAAAAGCGGCCTTGATGTCGCAGAGGAATTGAAGAAGCTGAAATCTCCTTGTAAAGTTGTTATTTTAACCACATTTGCACGACCAGGATATTTTGAAAGAGCCCTAAACGCGAATGTCCATGGCTATTTATTAAAAGATGGTCCAAGTGAAGAATTAGCGGAAGCAATTCGAAATATTATGAATGGAAAAAGAGAATTCGCTTCTGAATTAATTTTTGGCAGTATCGGAAAAGAAAACCCATTATCAAAGCGGGAAAGAGAAATATTAATACTAATTGAAAAAGGGAAGTCAGTAAAGGAGATTGCTGCAACACTTTTTTTATCATCTGGAACAATTCGCAATTACATCTCCGAAGCAATCAGCAAATTAGAAGCAAAAAATCGAATGGAAGCCATTGCGAAAGCGAAGCGGAATGGTTGGTTGTAAAGGTACCTCGCTTCGCTCCCCATTAACCTTGTTTCTCACTGCGAATAAAGGTTAAATGCCATCTTGTATAAAGTAAGGCAAATGCATAATAAATTCCTGAATACCATAAGTGCCATCCGCTATAAGTAAGGAATTCGAAGTAAAGCAGGAGATACTCCAAAAGAACAGAGTAAACGAGCCAAGCGCAAAAATAGGGGATATAGCTTTTGAAGTGCTGGGGCATAAAATTCAAATAAATTATTCCATGAGTGGCACCAAGTGTTAGTTCAATAAAATGAACAGAAAGCTGTACTCCTTTTGGTCCTAACTCATACATATGGAAGACAAAACTTAAGATGAGGTCCGAGCTTAAATTAATTAAAGCGACCACAAACCATGTTACATATATTTCTACTTTTGTCAGGCGCTTTGGCATGAACAAAAGGATGATTAGAGTCAAAAGGAGATAAAGATAAGGAAACCACATCATATATTTCACTCCCGAAAAGATACATAACATAAGTATGACCCACTTGTTATGATTTTAACCGAGAATGCAAATGAAATAGGAATCATCTATTTACTAAAAGCATATAAAACAATAATTGATTTTATCCCAGTCTTAACGGACAGTAAGATTCCCCCTCAAGCTTATGAGAATATGAAGAAGAAAGGTGGGAAATCGACAAGGTCCGATTGGCTCAACTAACTAAAGGTGGGGGATGAAGGAACCCCCCACTGGAAGTTTCACTTTATATCACCTGCTTATTTTTCAAGTTTTTAACAATTCATTTCCTTATTTTGATAGAATGTTAGTAACTATCCTTTGGGAGGAACAAATATGGTAGATAGTCAGAATATCCGTAGGGGAATACAATATGCCTTAATAAAACTAGCAGGAGCAGGTTTTGCGGCATCAATCTTTTTTTCCTATCTTTTTCTATCAAGTTTTGATTTATATTTATTTTCTCATGAAATTAAAAATCCATTCTTTTGGATAGGTTTTTTTGGTTTTGGGATTCTTCTTTCGATGTTGATTGACTGGATAGTTAAATATTTTCCAAAGCTAGAGGTATGTTTGTATATTTTAGCTGGCCTTTGTCTTTTTCTGCCGATAGTTTGGAATGTTTTCCCTCTATTTGCGGCAACTTCTGGTTTAATTAGCGCGTTATTATTTTACATAGGGATTAAAATCGCAGCAAAAGTAAGCTGGTTTAAATGGACATTTGCTATTACACCGATTTTCTTCCTCTTGCTAACAATTCCTGATTTCACTGTAAAAAAGGAATGGAATACCATAAGAGGCGAACAATCCTATGAAGCATATTTTGCTTATTTTAATGGGGAGGAAGAGGTTCCGATTAAAGCCAAAAAAGGGGAAAATGTTACCGTCCATATTGATTTTACCAATCGTAATGGTGGTGGCTTTGGCTACTACTTAATAGACGAAAAAAACCGTAGAATTGGTTTAAGTAATGAAGAGAAGACCATTTTAACCTTTGAAGCTAAAAAAACAGAAACTTATAAGCTCATTGTTACCGGAGATGGATTGCAGGGCGGTTTTGAGGTGAAATGGGAGAAAGAGTGATGTAAGTGAAAAAAAGAATGTTAATTATTAGCCTATTAATAGGCATCTGTCTGTTTTTTTCTTTCTATCAAAATAATAGTCTGACTACCTCCACTTTCACTCTCTCATCCCCAAAAATAGGGGATTCGTTAAAAATAGTGCAGTTATCGGATCTGCATAGCAAGCAGTTTGGAAAAAACCAAAAGCGGTTAGTAAATCGTGTAAAACAGCTAGATCCGGATCTCATTGTTTTTACTGGAGATCTAGTGGATTCAAAAAAATATGACGAACAGAAAAGCATGACACTAATGGAAAAACTGGTTGAACTAGCTCCGGCGTATTATGTTACAGGAAATCATGAATCATGGTCAGGAAAATTTCCTTCGTTAGAAGAGAAATTAGAGCAAACCGGCGTTCAAGTATTAAGAAATGAACAGACCTTGTTCCATATAGGTGGAGAGACGATAAATATCATGGGGGTGGATGATCCTGCTTTTTTGTCAGGAGAACAAGAGCTGTCTAGAATAGTAGATAGCTTATCACAAGAGGAACATTTTAATCTGTTGCTCTCCCATCGACCTGAATTATTTTCCCTCTATGAAAATATCGATCTAGTGTTAACTGGCCATGCACATGGCGGCCAAGTAAGACTGCCTTTTATCGGTGGTATAATTGCGCCAGATCAAGGATTCGTGCCGAAATATACAGCAGGTATGTATAAAAACAAAGAAACGGTAATGATCGTTAATAGAGGTTTAGGAAATAGCATTATTCCCCAAAGAATTTTTAACCGACCAGAGATTGTGGAAGTAGTGTTGAAGAAAGAGTGAGGAGCATTCCGAGTTTTCATTGGAATGCCCTTTTTAAAAAATGGAAAACCATTCATTTACCATTGTTAAAAGCCAAAGGAAAATAGGCAATGCAATAGATAACAGACTATGTGTCCAGGTGAAGAAACGGTCTTTTTTTCGAAGCAGCCGATCAATGAGGTAAAATAGCAAAGCAGCCGGCAAACTAATAAAAAGAAGGACAGACCCAAATAATAGATGGAGCAATAAAGAAATGTGCCAAGCGAAATTATTTTCCCCTGTTTTCCGCGCAAACAATTCCCCAATCTTATCACTTACAAAAGAAGTGAACAGACCATAAACAAAGATTGCTGGTATCGTATAAAGAAAGTAGATGGAAATACTTGTTATTACCGATTGAAAATATGTTGCCTTGCTATCAATTAAATCTGGTACTAATAATCCAAGCAGTATCGTATAAAGAGAACAAGTAAAACTAGCAGCGATTAATTTTCTTTTAAAAATAATCCTCACCCCTTTGTCATCGGGTATACGGTAAAAAATTCAGTATAGTTTGCGAGAGAAAAGTCAGCAAAATCACACTGGTTTTGGAACATACAGGTGGGGATTCCTAATTCCTTTGCTGGAATTAAATCCAGTTCCCGATCCCCAATGGCTAAGTCAATTGAATATTTTGTATGTAAATATTGATAAAAATTTACTGCCGGCTTTCTGGGAAAGCCATTCGCTAAAGTAACAATTTCCGCAAAATAGTTCTCCCATCCATAATACCGCAAAAACTTCATTACACCCTCATGACTTTTGTCCCACTCTTAACGGACAGTAAGACTCCCCCCCTCAAGCTTATGGGAATACGAGGAAGCTAGGTGGGAGATCAACTGTCCGTAAAGGTCCGATTGGTTCAACTAACCATCAGTGGGGGAGGAAGGAAACCCCCACTGATGGAAGTTTCACTTTATGTGTCATAATCACATTTGTTTCCGCAGCCTTTAAAATTTCCTCTACACCAGGAAAAGGCCTCACTTCACTAACAACAATTCCTTTATTCATCTGCTTAATCTCATTTCGTTGCTCTTCTGTTAAGTGAAAATACTCAATTGCATGGGAGAAAGAAACTTTCAACTCTTTATAAATAGCTGCCTTAGCCATCTTTTCTCCCAATACTGTATAAAGAATATCTGTATAAGCAGGATATGTATCAAATAACGTACCATCAAAATCCCAAAGAATATTCAAATTTTACTCCTCCATAAATACTGTTTTCTTACATGGTAATATACTTATTTTGGAAAGTCTATTGGGAGATTGCTAGAGGAGGAGTTAGGGGGTGAAGATGAACACCAAAAAGCAGAAGAGGCAGGAGAAAAGTAGTGTTCATCAAGTGAATGAAAGCCAAAAGTAGAGGAGGCAGGAGAAAAGTGGCGTTCATCAAGTGGATGAACGCCAAAAAGCAAAGGAGATAGGAGAAAAGTGGTTTTCATCAAGTGGATGAAAACCAAAAAGCAAAGGAGATAAGAGAAAAGTGGCGTTCATTAAGTGGATGAAAACCGAAAAGTAGAGGAAGCAGGAGAAAAGTGGTTTTCATCAAGTGGATGAAAACCAAAAAGCAAAGGAGATAAGAGAAAAGTGGCGTTCATTAAGTGGATGAACGCCAAAAAGTTGAGGAAGCAGGAGAAAAGTGGTGTTCATCGAGTGGATGAAAGCCAAAAAGCAGAGGAGGCAGTAGAAAGGTGGCGTTCATTAAGTGGCTGAACGCCAAAAAGTAGAGAAAGCAGGAGAAAAGTGGCGTTCATTAAGTGGCTGAACGCCAAAAAGTAAAGGAAGCAGGAGAAAAGTGGCGTTCATTAAGTGGATGAAAGCCAAAAAGCAGAGGAAACAGGAGAAAAGTGGTGTTCATCGCTTAGATGAACGCCAAAAAGCAGAGAATCAAACGAAAAAGTAGCGTTCATCCCGCACAGATTCCTCCCAGCTTACTACCATCAAAACAAACAAAATCTCCCTAAACATTGACGGTTAACCAAAAAAAGTTTATTATTTAACTGACATAAATAATATTTGTTTGTAAAATAACAAACATATAAACGAGGTGTTTGTTTTATGGAGATTTCATCTTATTTTCAAAATGCAACGATTGATGAATTAAAAAAGGGCTATATTGATGAACAGGATTCCTATCTTTGTCTTTTATGTGGGGAGCAGATAGAGAAAGGTATTATCTATCCACAAGATGGAACATTATATGAAGCGGAAAAGTTCATGCAGCACCACATAAAAGATGCTCATCAATCTGTTTTTCATTATTTACTTAGCTTAGATAAAAAGATGACAGGGTTAACGGAGCATCAGACTAAATTGCTGGAGCTATTTTATCATGGGAAAAGTGATGAAGAAGTGAAAAAAGCGCTGGCAATTGGAAGTGCTTCAACCATTCGGCATCATCGCTTTGCTCTTAAGGAAAAGGAAAGGCAAGCGAGAAATTTTCTGGCGATTATGGAGTTAATGAAGGAAAAGGATAATCATGCGCCTAGCTTTGTTCCTGTTCATAAAACAGCCACAATGGTAGACGATAGATACAATATTACGGAAGAAGAACAGGAAAGCATAACAGCTAAATATTTCAAGGATGGGGTTTTGAGTAAATTTCCAATCAAGCAAAAGCAAAAATTAATTGTTCTCCGTGAAATATCCAAGTATTTAGAAGAGCAAGAGAGCTATTCCGAAAAGGAATTAAATCAGCTTTTAAAGACTATTTATGATGATTATGTTCTGATAAGAAGATATTTAATTGAATACGGATTTCTTGATCGCAAAGCAGATGGAAGCCTTTATTGGTTAAAAAAATAGTTTTTTTCAAAAAGAATCTTGTTTTTTCAATAGAAAATTAATTATTCAAGCTGTGGGGAACAGCAACAACCTTTACGAGAACACAAAAAAATAATAGAAAGGTGATAGACATAACATGGACCGCAAAAAAGAGCTAAAACAACAGTATAGAGAAATTCCGATTGAAGCTGGTATTTATACGATAACGAATAGTAAGAACGGGAAAATTTGTGTTGTTAGCACGAGAAATTTTAAAACAATTAATGGAGTGAAATTTTCACTGGAAAATGGCGGATATGCCAATAAGAAATTAGTGGAAGAATGGAAGGAATACGGGAAGGACGCATTTTCATTTGAGATTGTAGAAGTGCTAAAGCCGAAAGACGATCCTTATTATAATGAAAAAGAAGAGCTAGCAAAGTTGGAGGAAAAGTGGTTGGAGAAATTACAGCCATTTGGTGAAAGAGGCTACAATAATAAGAAATAGGATGGAGATGTCTGAACAGGACATCTTTTTTTCATATCCGCAATTAATAGAAAATACTTTCATTTTTCGTCCCTACTTGGTATCTTACTTAATAAGATTAGTATATTAGAGAGAATTTTTTTAATAGTAAAAAAGGGGATAAAGCGATGATCCGAGAGATGAAGGAAACAGATTTAGGAGAGGTTTTAGAAATATATAATGATGCAATCTTACATACGACTGCCGTATATGATTATCATGCACACTCTTTGGAAGACAGAAAAGCATGGTATGACCAGAAAGTGGAGGGTGGGTATCCTCTCTTTGTTTTTGAAGAGGATGGAAAAGTATTTGGATTTGCTACATATGGTCCTTTTCGGGCATGGCCAGCATATAAGTATTCGATTGAGCATTCGGTGTATGTCCATAAAGAAGCAAGAAAGAAAGGAATTGGTACTCAATTATTAAAAGTACTAATTGAACGCGCAGAAGAAGAGGGCTATGCGACCCTTATTGCTGGAATCGATAGCACAAATAAAGGAAGTATTTTCATTCATGAGAAACTAGGATTTACGTATTCGGGCACGATTAAAAAAGCAGGCTATAAATTTGAGAAATGGTTAGATTTAGCTTTTTATCAGCTAGAATTAGCAGGTCCTAAGTCTCCAGTAGAAGGGTAATGTAAAGCAACAGTAGGTTCGCAAATAACGGAGAATCCACGGTCAATATCGGTCGTGGACGTCATCATTTGAAACGGATAAAAAAGATTTACGGTTTAAACAAATAAGGAGATTCCAATTGAGGAATTTCTCAATTTGTAGACAAAAAGATTTTTGAAAAGTTAAATGGAATTTTATGCCTTGCTTGGAGTGGAAGGGGTGAGACTCCTGTAGGATTAGTGAGACAGCTTAGATCCTGCAGGCTAAAGGCCGAAGCGGCTCAGCGCGAGCCCCTGGAGCGGAAAGTAACATCCCTATTCAAAGGGACTAATAAATATGCTATATACAAACTTCTATTTTAAAAAATTAGGGGTTTTCTACAAACTGAGAGATTCCAATTAGGGAATCTCTTTTTAAGCGGAATAAGTCTATTTACAAAACAATGCCCAAACAACATAATCTACATAAAAATGAGAGAAACTAGAGAAAGAATTTTCAAGGAGACAACAAGATGGAGTTATTAATTACAATCATTTTATTACTGCTTTGCTTACTGATTTCTAATATTGTTAGCCATTATCTTCCGTCCATTCCAACTGCGCTAACGCAAATTGCGTTTGGAGTGTTGATGGCCTTATTATTTTCTGAGTTTGAGCTCGAATTGGAGGCGGAGTGGTTTTTGCTCTTATTCGTTGCTCCATTGCTTTACAACGATGGTAGGCATTTTCCAAGAGAAGAGCTGTGGAAAATGCGAGCTTCTATTTTAGGAAATGCCATTATATTAGTATTGCTGACGACAATAGTCGGCGGCTACTTTATTCATTGGCTCATTCCAAGTATTCCGTTAGCGGCAGCGTTTGCTTTAGCAGCGATTCTGTCCCCGACAGATCCAGTTGCAGTAAATGGAATTGCCAAGCGAATTCATATACCGGCAAGAGTGCTCAACCTTGTAAGAGGGGAATCGCTTATTAATGATGCTTCTGGGTTAGTCGCATTTAATTATGCGGTTGCTGCTGTTGTAACTGGATATTTCTCGATTACAGAGGCACTTACTGATTTTACTTATACGTTCTTTATAGGGGCAGTTGCAGGTCTTGTTTTAGGCCTTCTTATTATCATGATTCGTTTTATATTGCGGAAACAAGGGATACAGGATGTCACCTTTCACTCCTTATTACAAGTGTTGACGCCGTTCTTAATCTTTATCGTGGCAGAGGAAGTGCTTCATGCCTCTGGGGTTATTGCTGTTGTAGTTGGGGGAATTATTCATTCATTAGTAAGTGAAAGAACAGAGACGATGCTTGCTGAGGAACAGGTTCTGACGGAAAATATTTGGTCTATCGTTATTTTTATTCTCAACGGGATTGTATTTTTACTATTAGGCTTAAATATTCCATCTTCTATTGTAGATACGGTCGAAGATCCTTCTTTGAGTAACTGGTTAATTATTGGATATGTTATTTTAATTGGTGTCGTGATTCTTAGTATTCGCTTTTTCTGGTCCTATTTATTTTCTATCTATGAATTTAAAACAGATAAGACGAAGGAAATCGAAAAGCCAAGTATTAAGCATACCTTGCTTGTCAGTTTGACAGGAGTTCGCGGAGCCGTAACAATGGCAGGGGTGCTATCAATTCCATTTGTCATCCATACTGGACAAGGATTTCCGGAACGCTCCTTAATCCTCTTTCTAGCAGCAGGTGTGATCCTGTTCACCTTACTTGCAGCAACGATATTCTTGCCATACCTTAGTAAAAATAGTGGAGCAGCGGAAATAGATGATGAGGATCTGTTAATTAGAGCGAAGAAAAAGATTATGTTCTCTACGATTGATAAGCTCTATTTAGAAATGAATGAAGAAAATAGTGCGGCGGCTTATGAACTAATTGATGAATATAAACGACGCATTCGGCAGTTAAATCAAGTGGAAAGAACAGAAGAAGAAGAAACCAATTTCAATGCAATGGTTGAAATAAGATTGCGTGCACTGAAGGAAGAGCGAAACTATGTGCATCAATTATTAAAGGAGGATAAAATCACAGAAGAAGTGTTTGAGATCTTTGAAAAATCATTGGATTATCGAGAAGAAATACTTTCCACAAACGTGCAGGCAGGGACCAAATTTTTATTTGGAAAGGCAATGAGAGGATGGAAACGCTTTGCACGAAAGCAACGTGGCACCAAATTGGATCGAAGGGAACAAATGCGTATCAGCAAAGAAATTTTATTGGATTCGATGAAATCTGCCATTTCTTATTTAGAAAAATGGAAAGAATCTGCTGAGAAAAAACAACTAGTAGAGACCGTTATTCTAGAGTACCGACGCATGGTCGATCGTTGGGAAAAACCAACTGCATCATTTAATGAAAAGCTGCAGGAACAAATAGAAGAATTGCGTCTAGGTATTGTGGATCAACAGCGAGCGACGATTCAGAAAATGTATGAAAAAGGGGAAATGAATCGAGAACAGGCAAAAGAGCTTCGTCGATTTGTTAATTATATTGAAAGTGCAACATTGTATGAATACGAAGAATAAGAAAAGGAAGGACAGTCCCTCACTGTATTAAAGCAGTGAAGGACTGTCCTTTAATTTTAAGAAAAACAAAAAATCATCCAAATAGTCGGAAATTTACATGCTATAATAAAAGGATATTAAACTTATAAAGAAAGTAGGGGGTTTTTAATGGCTGTATATACTCCTCAGACAAGATACCATCCAGAGATTGCTCTTACAAATCTCTCCGATTTGACTTGCGGCGCACATATCATGTACATAACAAGCAATGAAGAAAAATACATAACCAATGCAGCGTCCTTCATAAAAACCGGTCTGCTTTTAGAGCAAATAGTTGTTTTAGTAGATCAGAAGAAAATATGGCCACTAATAATCAAGAAGTTGGAAGAACATGGACTGTTTAATGAGCAAATCGATCGGATTCATTTTATTGATAGTGAAGAGGTCTATTATCGAAATGGGGAGCTTTATTTAGGTAGTATTTTAGAAGCAACCAATGGCTCCATTAATTCCGATTATTTTTTTAATAAAGATATAACGATTCGTTATTGGGGAAAAATACCCGTCCTCCTCAAGCAAGAGGAAATCATGGATAAATTGCTTCAATATGAGGATGAGGTAGATAAGTATATTAGAACTTATCAGAATTACACGGTATGTGCCTATAACGGGACGGAGTTATCTGCAAGTAATTATTTTGATTTAGCAAAGCACCATCCATATGTGATGACAGATACAGAATTCACATTATCCAATGGGTATGAAAAGGAAATCTTGTCTCCTCCCCTCGTGAGAAATGGCAAATACGAAGAGACCATTGCCAATCTACAACTAGCACAAACCTACTATTCCCGTCTAGTAGAAGATATGCTAGATGCTGTCTTCATTACTTCCAACAATATTATTATGTATGCTAATAAAGCAGCTGTAAAACTACTTGATACAGAAGACCTTGTCGGAAAATCTGCTTATGAAATTATGGAACCAGACTTTTTAGAAAAGTTTTTAGAAAAGAAAGAGCTTATATGGCAGGAAGAAATAGTAACTCCATACGAAATGGAGCTAATTACACCTAATGGAAAGGTAGTCGAGGTGGAGCTGTTAGCTTATCCGTTCCTTTTTGAAGATTTAAGTTCCACAATCATTATTATAGCTCGAGACATAAGTGTCAGAAAAGAGAACCAACAGCTGCAGATCAAGAACGAAAAACTAGGAATAGCTGGGCAATTGGCCGCAAGTATTGCCCATGAAATTAGAAATCCCTTAACCGCTATTAAAGGATTTCTAAAACTTGCATACCAAGGAGCAATGAAATTAAAAGACATTTATCCAATCCTTGATATTGAAATCAATCGGATTGAAACAATTGCGAGCGAGTTAATGTTTCTAGGAAAACCAGCAAAGTCAGAAATTAAAGAAATAAACATCGGAAAAATTCTTCTAGATGTTTATACGTTGATGCAATCACAAGCAAATCTTGATAATGTCGTAATTAATTTAGATACATATGATAATGATTTACATGCTTTATGTAATGTTGATCAGATGAAACAAGTTTTTATCAATTTGGTTAAAAATGCGATTGAAGCGATGGAAAACGGTGGCATCATCAATATGGAAGCAAAACTTGATGGGAAATGGATTGTTGTCACCATCAACGACAATGGTAAGGGAATTCCTGATGACATAAAGAATAAACTGGGAGAACCTTTTTACACGACGAAAGAAAAAGGAACAGGTTTAGGGTTAGTAATTTGCTATAACATTATTGCAGAGCATAAAGGCGAAATAGATTTCATTTCAGAAGATGGTGTTGGCACAACCTTTACTATTCGATTACCTTTAGCGAATAAATAGACCAATGTTTAAAATTTCCTCTTTAGTGAAAGAATTCATAATAGAGGAGGTAATAGAATGAAAAGTAGACATGTTTATATCGCTGCAATTTTTACCGTATTGTTATTGTTTTATGGCTGTTCCTCCGGTGAAAAAAATAGCGACAATCAAACGCAGTCAAACCAATCCGAGCATGGGCACCAAGAAACTGGCTCACCAGATATTCCCGAAGGCTTAGAACCGGCAGCGGATCCAACATATAAAGAAGGTAGTCAGGTGGTTTTAAAAGCAGATCATATGGAAGGGATGGATCGTGCAGAAGCAACGGTGTTAAATGCATTTGATACGATTGCTTATCAGGTTACTTACACTCCAACAACAGGAGGAGAACCGATCAAGCATCATAAATGGGTTATCCAAGATGAAATAAAGGATGCTGGAAGTGAAATGCTTGAGAAGGGAACAGAGGTTACCCTAGAAGCAGATCATATGGAAGGAATGAAAGGCGCGAAGGCTATAATCGAATCTGCTGAGAACACAACTGTATATATGGTAGACTACCAGCCAACAACAGGTGGCGAAATGGTAACCAATCACAAATGGGTTACAGAGAAAGAAGTTTATCCCGAATAATGTAGAAAAAAAAGGGTTGTCATTACAGCTCTTTTTTTGTATGCTAAAATAACAAGTTTTCTGAATATTCAATTCTTAAAATGGTTAAAAGGACATTTGACAAAAAAATGTAAAAAGTGATAAGTTTATTAACAAATACATATAAAACTATTTTCAAAAATGCTAGAAAATGGTATGATAGTTGTGCGTTATTAAGAACATTTTAATACTTGTTTTGTTTTATATATATATTATATAGAACAAATTTTTAAGCATTGCTAATAATTTACAAAGAAGAAATTCGTATTTAAAACCCTTTTTAGCAAAAAAATGGTATAATTATAAAGTTAATTGTCTAAAGGAGGAAATAAGTTGAAAAAAGTAAGAAAAGCGATCATACCAGCCGCTGGTCTAGGAACTAGATTTTTGCCAGCAACGAAAGCAATGCCGAAAGAAATGTTACCAATTGTCGATAAGCCTACTATTCAATATATCGTAGAAGAAGC
This sequence comes from Niallia sp. FSL W8-1348, assembly GCF_038006745.1. Lineage (NCBI taxonomy): Bacteria > Bacillati > Bacillota > Bacilli > Caryophanales > Bacillaceae > Niallia > Niallia sp. FSL W8-1348. The sequence continues at coordinate 2,837,505 of NZ_JBBOVV010000001.1, forward strand.
AATTGCTTCTGGTATTGAAGATATTATTATCGTTACTGGTAAGGGAAAGAGAGCGATTGAAGATCACTTCGATTACGCACATGAATTAGAACAGAATCTACGTGATAAAGAGAAATTTGAATTACTTGAAAAAGTTCAATATTCCTCAAATCTTGCAGATATTCATTATATTAGACAAAAAGAGCCAAAAGGTTTAGGACATGCTGTTTGGTGTGCGAAAAGCTTTATTGGTGATGAGCCATTTGCTGTTCTACTTGGCGACGATATCGTACAAAGCGATACACCATGCCTGAAACAATTAATTGACCAATATGAAGAAACGCATGCTTCTGTTATTGGTGTTCAAACTGTACCAGATAATGAAACACACCGTTACGGAATTGTAGATCCAGGTGAAAGCGAAGGAAGAAGATACCAGGTAAATAATTTTATTGAAAAACCAGCTCCTGGAACAGCACCTTCTAATCTAGCAATCATGGGTCGCTACGTGTTAACACCAGAAATCTTCATGTACTTGGAAAATCAACAAACAGGTGCAGGCGGAGAAATCCAATTAACAGATGCTATCCAACAATTAAACCAAATTCAACGCGTTTTCGCTTACGATTTTGAAGGTGACCGCTATGATGTTGGTGAAACGTTAGGATTCGTTAAAACAACATTAGAATTCGCATTACAACGCGATGAAATGCGAGAAGAAATTATGGAATATATGAAGACAGTACTTGATAAAGCTGATTTAGATAAAATCAAAGTATTGTAATAAAAAACACCTTTTGAATGTAGAGTTATCTGCATTTGAGAGGTGTTTTTTTTAACGTACTTTTCAACTGGTAGGTTAATTTCATTCTAGGAGTCTCGTACTAGGACTCACTAATCTTCTAATCAGCTCACAATCTCATACATAATTCGCGCAATGATGTCTTGATTGTAATTGCCGAAGTTTTTTCCGTATAGGGTAAGTCCGCCGATGTTTCCTTGATCGGCTACTGCTAAGCGGAATTTAATGTCTGATTTTTGATCTAATATAATATCGGAAATGGTGACATTGGAGATGCGGCAGCCATCGATAAAGGTGCCGTGTTCATTGATGCGCAATAATTTTAGTAAGCCATATTGGTTTAAATGGGGTGGCCACCATGCAGGAGTACAGACTCCTTTTTCTCCCCCAAAGTCTCCAGGCGACGTCCATTTCCCTAGCTCCTTATTATTTAAGGAAAAAACGATGTCAGAAGGCCAATTGTTATTATAATAAGGTGCCTCTGAGCCTATTTCAAAAATGAATTGGATTTCCTTAAAGTCTTGATTTTTTTTTAAGTAATTGGGGATGCGGTATTCTAAGAAGCCTTTCGTTAACCATACGATGCCTGCTTTTATATGTTCTGGATCTGCGAAATAGCGAGGATCATCAAATTCTCCAATAATGCTGTCCTTTGTAGCAAGTCCACATGTTGCTTCCGCCAAATAATCGCAATAATGCCCCACCTTTATTTCATATTCATAATAATTTTCACTTTTATTGTTTTGCAGCTCAACTGTAAGTAGATTCTCATTTAAATAGCAAATTTTTTGAATACCATGTTTGCCAACAGCCGTTGATACATCGATTATTCCGCTCTCTTCTAGTTTTTTAATGTGCATGGTTACAGCCCCATTGGACAAGTTTAATTTTTGAGCAATCTCATTTAAATTAAGACTTCCATTTTTCGTTAGTAATGAAAGGATTTCAACCCGTATTTCAGAGCTTAATGCCTTGAAAATAGGAATACCAGAACGTAAATCTTTAATATGTATCATGACATCACATCCTTAAGTTTGTTGTTGAATAGCTCTTTTCCTTTCGTATTGTGTAAAGGCCGAGTTGGCAACCCACATCATGTAAAGAGCTGGGATACATCCGCCAAAGAGAAGAACAAATCCAGGAAATGTAATGAATAAATAGCTAATGGTTCCAAGACCGATGATATGCTTCACAAAAGAGATAGGTGCAATGAAGCCAATAAGAAAGGCATTTTTAATCAGCTGGAACCCTTTAGTATCATAATGAACGTACATTGGAAAAAAAGAAAGGATAGTAGATAGGTATAACCCACAAATAAGAAGGAGCGGGACATACAAATAATGTAGAACGATAATAGTAGTTTGTTGAATCATTAGTAAATCAGCATATAGGACAAGCCCGATAAAAAGCAGAAGAGCTCCTAAAAGGTTGCTCGGGATAAATTCCTTTTTATACGCACTCCAAAAGGTTGAAAAAATAGAGATATCGCGATCCCCCAACACCCACTTCCGACAAACAGTAAACAGCGCAACCGTAGCGGGGAAAAACCCAAATACAATCAATCCCACTAGCATAAAGATCCCCCATAATAGGTTCACATAGCATATTTTTACTATCCAATTGGAAAGGGAGTAGATTTTATTAATAAGAGGATTAGTAAACATTGTAAATGACCTCCTTTATATTTTGAAGTTTGCTAGATTTAAAAGGATTAACCTCTTTTTAAATCATATGTTTTAGGTTTTGTTAAAAAGAAGGAAAAAGATAAATTCGTTCTTTTGACTTAGAAGAACAGATATTTCTTTTAAATAATGAAAAGGGTCAAGCTTATGGAACTAGGAATAGACGTTGGATGAAGAAGAATATTAAAATATTACATAAATTCTATGCCAATTGAACGAAAAATGAAAACGTATTCATTAAACTTTAATTTAGTTAATACTATGTAAACATGTAAATCAATTTAAACAAATCTAAAATAAAGAACAGCTTTTAGCCATGGCTTAAATCCTAATAAGGGTTAGCATAAAAACAAACTAAGAGGGGATAAAAAATGAAAAAGAGTATGTTTGCTTTTCTTGTCATGCTGCTTGTATTCTCCGTATTTTTAGCTGGCTGTAATAAGGATAGTTCTAACTCAGGCTACTCCAATGAGGGAAAGGGGACAAAAGTAGAATTATGGACCTTTAATGAATTGCATGGACAGTATTATGAAAAAATGGCGGAAATGTGGAATGAAGAAAATCCAGACGATCAAATCAGCATTAAGGTAAATACGTATCCATATGAAGACTTGCATAATAAATTACTTGTCGCCTTGCAATCAGGAAAAGGGGCTCCAGATATTTCCGATATAGAAATTAGTAAATTTGGTAACTTTTTAAAAGGAACACCTCAGATTTTACCATTGGATGATGTGGTCGATCCAGAAAGAGAAAATGTCGTGCAATCTAGACTAGATATTTATTCGAAGGATGGAGTCACCTATGGAATAGACTTTCATGTTGGGGCAGCTGTTATTTATTATAACAAAGAAATAATGGATAAAGCCGGTGTAAATCCAGATGATATCGTCACATGGGAAGATTTTAAAGAAGCAGGAAAATTGGTTGTGGAGAAAACAGGTATACCAATGACAACACTTGATGTGGAGGATCAATGGTCCTTTTGGCCACAGGTTGCTCAACTAGAGGGAAATGATGATTTATTAGACCATAATGGCAACGTCAATCTAACTGATTCGCGCATTGTCGACGTATTAAAATACCAGCAAGAATTAGTAAAAGAAGGTATTGCTATTCCAGCACCCGGTAATGATCACCATGCTGAAGAGTATTATGGTTTCATGAATAATGGGGGTGCTGCTTCTGTTTGGATGCCAATGTGGTATATGGGAAGATTCACAGATTATATGCCAGATTTGAAAGGGAAAATAATCATTAGACCAATGCCATCATGGAAAGAAGGCTCTCCAAGATCAGCCGGAATGGGTGGAACAGGGACAGTAGTAACCAATCAATCAGAACATCCTGAGTTTGCGAAAAAATTCCTCGCCTATGCAAAGCTATCAAAAGAAGGGAATATCAAGATTTGGCAGTTATTAGGATTTGATCCTATTCGCACAGACGTTTGGGAATTACCAGAGTTGAAGGAATCCAACCAGTTTACGGAATATTTTGGTCCGAATATTTTTGATACATTACTTGAGGTAGAAGATGAAATCGAAGGAGTAAATATCGGTGAAAAAACACCAGACGTTTCAAATGCGGTTAAAACAACAATACTCTTTCAAACACTGATTGATAGGAAGGATCCACAGCAAGTTCTAGAAGAGGCCCAGAAGGAATTAGAATAAATTTTACAAATGAGGGGGTGTTTGATTGTTGAATACTCCCTATAAAAAAAGATAGGAGGAGGGTACATGGATAAGGGAAGTATAGGAAAGCAGCTTGGGAAAAAGAGACGTACTAATCTATTATATTCACAAAAAGCAGCTCCATATTTTTTTGTTCTACCTTTTATTATTTCTTTTGCTATCTTTTTTGCCTACCCGGTAGTATCTACTTTTATTATGAGTTTCCAAGAAGTATTGCCAGGCCAAACTACTTTCATCGGTATAGAAAACTATGCAGGGTTATGGAATTCTACCTTTCTAACAGCAATAAAAAATAGCACGATATATACGTTATTGACTCTTTGTATTCTTATCCCATTGCCATTGATATTGGCAGTACTACTAAACTCAAAATTAATGTTTGCGAAAAATTTTTTCCGATCCGTCACATTTATACCAGCGCTAACCTCTGTCGTAGTAGCTGGAATTATCTTTCGTCTCATTTTTGGAGGCCAAGATGGAGCACTATTAAACTCCATTCTTTCTACTTTTGGATTAGAGCCAAGAGCTTGGCTTAATTATGCTGGAACAAGTATGTTTGTGCTTGTTGTGCTTGCTACATGGAAGTGGATGGGGATCAATATTCTTTATTTCTTAGCAGGTCTGCAAAATATTCCAAAAGAACTTTACGAATCAGCAGAAGTAGATGGAGCATCTACTTGGAAGAAATTCACACATATTACCCTACCTCTATTAAAGCCAATATCTATTTATGTTTTTACGATTAGTATTTATGGTGGACTTTCCATGTTTGCAGAAAGCTATATGTTATATGGAAGCAATCGCTCCCCCAATAATATTGGTTTAACAATCGTTGGCTATCTTTATCAGAAGGGAATTGAACAAAATAACTTAGGATTTGGCTCTGCGGTGGGCATTACATTATTGGTGATCACTTTTATCATTACCTTTATTCAATTAAAGTTCTTTGGGATGTTCAGAAAGGAGGAACAGTAGATGAATCCTGCAAGAAAAGGCAAGAAGTTAACATCGATATTACTCTTTCTGTTATTCCTTGTCATTAGCGTTTTTGCCTTATTTCCTTTGTTTGCTATTGTTCTTGGCTCATTAAAACCATCCACAGAGATATTAAGATTTGGACTGAATTTGAAGTTGCAGCCAGAGCTTTTGTCTTTAAACAACTACTCCTTTTTATTTACTGGGGATACGGACTATTTTATTTGGTATAAAAATAGTATTGTGATTACGATTATATCAACTTTATCCTGCTTATTACTCACAAGTATGGTTGGTTATGGGCTAGCAGTATATAACTTTAAAGGAAAGAACGTCATTTTTGGTTTAGTCTTAATCGTTATGATGATTCCAGTGGAAATCATCATGCTCCCTTTATATAAGTTAACAATGAGTCTAGGATTAATGGATACATTGCTTGGGGCATTTCTTCCTTTTGTGGTTGCTCCTATTCCTATATTCTTTTTCAGGCAATATGCAAGTGGTTTACCTAAAGACTTACTTGATGCTTCCCGTGTAGATGGCTGTACGGAAATTGGCATCTATTTTCGTGTCATGATGCCATTGATGGCGCCAGCTTTTTCTTCAATGGCTATCTTGCAGGCTTTAGGAAGCTGGAATAATTTCTTATGGCCACTTATTGTTTTACGATCTAGCGAAAATTTAACACTTCCTATCGGTTTATCCACGCTGCTAACACCGTATGGAAATAATTATGATGTATTGATTGCAGGTTCGGTAATGGCGATTTTTCCAGTACTAATTCTTTATATCTTCTTCCAGCGCTACTTTATTGAAGGAATGACAGCTGGCGGAGTGAAAGGATAAAAGTCTACTTCTATAAATGTTTTTCCGTAAGGCGGAATATAAATTTTTCAGCAGAAGGGATGATTCCATTGAGTCAAAAGGCAAAAATGATTATTGAAAAGGATTTTAAAGTAGCAGAAATAGATAAGAGAATCTATGGTTCCTTTATTGAACATCTTGGGCGTGCTGTATATGGAGGCGTTTATGAACCAGGACATCCATCGGCAGATGAACAAGGTTTTAGAAAAGATGTCATTGGCCTAATTAAAGAGCTAAAAGTGCCAATCATTCGTTATCCAGGTGGAAACTTTGTTTCTGGTTATAATTGGGAAGATGGTATTGGACCTATTGCAGAACGTCCAAAGCGTTTAGAGCTTGCATGGAGAACGACAGAAACAAATGAAATTGGCACAAATGAATTTATGGATTTTACTAAAAAGGTGGATGCTGAAGTCAATATGGCGGTCAATTTAGGAACAAGAGGGATCGATGCAGCTAGAAATCTAGTAGAATATTGTAATCATCCAGGTGGCTCCTACTACAGTGACTTACGAATTAGCCATGGTTACAAAGAACCGCATAAAATAAAAACCTGGTGCCTTGGGAATGAAATGGATGGTCCTTGGCAAATTGGCCATAAAACGGCAGCAGAATATGGGCGAATTGCCCAAGAAGCAGCGAAAGTGATGAAATGGGTGGATCCATCGATCGAACTTGTTGCTTGTGGAAGCTCCAATCGCAGTATGCCAACATTCGCAGAATGGGAGGCGACAGTATTAGATTATACGTATGATCATGTAGAGTTTATATCGCTCCACCAATACTATGGAAATTATGATAATGATATCGGAAATTATTTAGCCCTTTCGCTGGAAATGGATGATTTCATTCGCTCCGTCATCAGTATAGCGGATTATATCAAGGCAAAAAAACGTAGCAAGAAATCTATTTATTTATCTTTTGATGAGTGGAATGTATGGTATCACTCCAAAGAGGCAGATAAAAGAATAGAACCATGGACTGTTGCGCCACCTCAATTAGAAGATATCTATAATTTTGAAGATGCCCTTTTAGTAGGCTGTATGTTAATTACAATGTTAAAGCATGCAGACCGGTTGAAAATTGCCTGTCTTGCTCAATTGGTAAATGTAATTGCGCCTATCATGACAGAAGCAAATGGTCCTGCTTGGAAACAAACTATTTTTTATCCATATATGCATACTTCTATTTATGGAAGAGGAGTTGCATTGAATCCGATTATTTCCAGTCCAAAATATGACAGCAAGGATTTCACAGATATCTCGTTCCTAGAATCTACGGCAGTCTATAATGAAGAAACAGAAGAGTTAACGATTTTTGCAGTTAATAGAGATCAGGAAGAGGGTTTACAGCTAGAATGTGATATTCGTAACTTTGATGGATATAAAGTGGTCGAGCATATAGTCCTGGAAAATCCAGATTTAAAAAGAACAAATTCCGTTCAAGCTCAACCGGTTGCCCCGCATTCTAATGGAGATGCGAGTGTGGAAAATGGAAAAGTAGCCGCTTTATTGCCGAAGTTATCTTGGAATGTGATTCGGTTGGGGAAGTAATGGGGGGAGGAGGAGTTTGGCTGATATCGTGATGGGTTTGGCTGAAAAAGCGAAAGATTGGCTGATAAGAGTTGAAGTTTGGCTGAAAACATAAAACTTTGGCTGATATCCAACATTTTCGTTCCAATTAAAGTGACTCTGGCTCGGCTAAAATAGAATTTTCATCATTCCCACCACCACCAAACATCAAAAAGGCTGTAGTGCTTGTTCGAATAACAAACACTACAGCCTTTTTCTTAAGTGAAATACTACTAGAGCTCCTTTGCTTCATTCTTCAGCGCAGTTCGACTCTTCTTTTGCCAAAATTCCTTCACTTTGACCATTGCATCCTCTGTATTTTTTACATATAAATCGATGGTTAGTTGTCTTTATAGGATGACAGATCCGCGTGTGTTAGGACACGGCGGATCTGTTCTTTTTTACGACTTCCGTTGACGAACGTATCACTAGTTCTGGTTCATAAATAATAGGAGGCTCGTTTGATAGATTAAGTTCTTTTCCTTCTACTGCTGCAATAATCCATTTAGCAGCATCAACCCCCATACGGCTTTTCGGATGGGCAATGGTTGTTAATGGTATCTTTGTTGATCCAGCTGGTTTAACATCATCAAATCCGATGAGAGAGACATCCTCTGGTACGGACAATTGTAATTTTTCTAAAACTTTATGTACTGACATTGCGATAAAATCGTTGTAACAAACAATAGCAGTTGGCATTGTGTTTTTATTTGTAAGCGTATTCAAAAGTTTTTCTGTAAAATCGTCATTTAATTGTTCGGTAGTAAAGGTTACGACATGCTCTGGACTAATTGGCCGTTTTCCGTTTCGCATTGCCTGCAAAAAGCCTTGCATACGATGAACACCTTGCAAATCATCAGACTTAAAGATTCCAAGAATTTGTTCATGACCAAGCTGAATCAGATGATCTGTTGCCATATATCCTCCTTTGACATCATCTATTTTTAAATGGAAGGGAGAAAGCTGAGAATAGAACTGATTAATCATTAAATACGGAATATTACGCTCTTCCAGTTCAAGATAACAGTCCATATTAGGATTAAATTGACTGCTTTTAGTAGGCTCCAAAATAAGGCCATCCATGTTCAAATCAAGCAAATTGCGGAGACATAGCCGTTCTTTCGCATGGTCATTTTCCGTACAGACTAATGTTAAAGAATAACCTCTATCCGTCAAATAGGTCTCCATTCCGCGGATAATCGATGGAAAAATATAATCGGAAAGATAAGTCATCATCACGCCTATATTTTTCCCATTTGTTTTGCTATCGCCTTTCTTACTAGCAAAAGGCTCGCCGCAAAAAGTGCCAACACCCTGCTCCCGATAAAGCCACCCTTCATGAACCAGCTCTCTCATCGCTAGACGAACCGTATGCCTACTCACATCAAATAATTTCGCCAGTTCATACTCTGAATAAAATCGCTCTCCCATCCATCACCCAATCCTTTACCGCATCAACCACTATTAACTTCTTCGAATGTCGTCCCACTGTAAAGCCCCCCTTTAAAAGCAAATCTGTTACTTCTAACAAATGCAGATAATTCTGCAGATATACATTATTTATGCTTTTTTGTGAAAAGTTTCTTTATTTTGGGTCGAAAGAGTGAAGGAGTATTAGGTGGTGAACTGCAAGAAAAAGAGTGGGAGTCGCAAGAAAAAGAGTGGAGTTGCAAGTAAAAGGGTGGGAGTTGCAAGTAAAAGGGTGGGAGTTGCAAGTAAAAGGGTGGGAGTCGCAAGTAAAAGGGGTGAAGTCGCAAGTAAAGAAGCTGATATCGCAAATAAAAGCGTGGAATCGGCAAGTAATAGGGAGCAAAATCACCAATAAAATAGCCACACCAGCGAGTTAACGCTATCACCCAAAGTTTTGGTTTTACATTTTTAAAATAAATATAGACATTTACAATTTCAAGTATATACATTATAATGAAAGCGATAACAGTGCGGAGGTGCCCTTCATGAAAAAAGAGCAGGTAATCAATGAATATCGAGAATATAAAGGCTCTGGTAGAAAGCCCGCGGATTATGATGTGTTTTGGGATAAGGCGTTGCAAGAGCTGGATGAACAAAGCTTGGATTACGAGTTAGAAAAAGTAGACATTCCTTCAAAAACAGCAGACTTTTACAATTTATATTTTACAGGTGTAAAAGGTGCTAAGATAAGATGCCAATACATCCGACCGAAGAAAATAGAAGGAAAAGTGCCTGGTATGCTGATGTTCCATGGTTACCATGGGGACAGCGGTGACTTTGGCGATAAGCTTTCTTGGGTAACAGAGGGATTCGCCGTTCTTGCGATGGATTGTCGCGGGCAAGGCGGAGAATCAGAAGATAATACAACCGCAAAAGGAACGACATTAAAAGGGTTAATTATTCGTGGTGTCGAAGAAGGACCAGAAAGCCTTTATTATCGAAGTGTATTTTTAGATACTGCTCATGCTGCAAGAATTTTAATGAGCATGGAGGAAGTCGATGAAGAGGCGATTTCTGTTCAAGGGGCATCGCAAGGCGGAGCTTTATCGTTAGCCTGTGCAGCACTTGAACCGAGAGTGATAAAAGTCGTCGCACAATATCCATTCCTTAGTGATTATCGAAAAGTGTTTGAGTTAGATATTAACGCTTCTGCTTATGAGGAATTGGCTTATTGGTTCCGATTCCGCGATCCAATGCATGACAGAGAAGAGGAATTTTTCGATACATTAGAATATATCGATTTACAGCATTTAGCGCCTAGAATTAAGGCGGAAGTAAAGTGGGCGATTGCTTTAGAAGACGGGGTTTGCCCGCCAGTGACACAATTTGCTGTCTACAATCAGATTTCATCACCAAAAGAGATGATATTCTTCCCAGAGTATGGGCATGAATATTTGCCGAAACTAGGAGATAGAGTCAGGGGGTTCTTGCTAGATCATGAGTAAAATGATTACGTTCAATAAAGAAACACTAGAATTTCATTTAACAAACGGATTTATTAGTTATTTATTTCGTGTCATAGAAAAAACATCTCAGCTAGAGCATCTCTATTTTGGCAAAGCAATTAGACATCGTGATAATTTTCAATACTTACTAGAAAGAGAGATTCGTCCCTCGAATAACCAAATAGAGGGGGATCATACCTCTTCCTTAGAACATATAAGACAAGAATATCCTTCTTATGGAACAACTGACTTTCGTACGCCAGCTCAGCAAATCCGCTATCCGGAAGGAGATCGAATTTCTGATTTTCGTTACGATCATCATAACATCCTAGAAGGAAAACCAGCATTAACTGGGCTACCTGCTACTTATGTAGAGAACATGGACGAAGCGGAGACATTAGAAGTTGTATTAAAAGATACGTATTCTGATATAAGTATTCATTTATTTTATACCATTTTTGCAGGAAGAAAGGCGATTGCTCGCAGTGCGAAGTTTGTAAACAACGGAGAGCATGAATATGATTTGGAGTCGGCGATGAGTTTAAGCCTTGATTTTCCAGATAAGAACTTTGAACTTGTTCATTTGCATGGTGCCTGGGCAAGGGAAAATCATATGGAGAGAAAGCCAGTTATAACAGGTATTCAAGCTGTCTCTAGTGCGAGAGGGGCGAGCAGCCATCAACATAATCCTTTTATGGCATTGGTGCGACCAGATACGACAGAGCATACAGGCCAAGCTTATGGCTTCAGTCTAATTTATAGCGGCAACTTTTTAGCACAAGTAGAAGTAGATACGTATCAAGTTACAAGAGCAATGCTCGGAATCAATCCATTCGAATTCGCTTGGCGATTGAAACCAACTGAAGCATTTCAGACACCAGAAGCAGTTATTGTTTTTTCGGATGAAGGATTAAATGGGATGAGCCAGACCTTCCATGAACTTTATCGTACAAGACTTGCTCGAGGCGAATGGCGTGATAGGGAGCGTCCGATTCTCATTAACAACTGGGAAGCAACCTATTTTGACTTTAACGAGGAAAAAATCTTAGATATTGCCAAAAAAGCGGCAGAGCTTGGTGTCGAATTATTCGTTTTAGATGATGGCTGGTTTGGGGAAAGGCATGATGACACTTCCTCGCTAGGTGATTGGTTTGAAAACAAAGATAAATTGCCTAATGGCATCAAAGGCTTAGCAGAGAAAATTCATGCATTAGACCTAAAGTTTGGTTTATGGTTTGAGCCAGAAATGATCAGTAAAGGGACCAAGCTTTTTAATGAACATCCTGATTGGCTCATTCATGTTCCTGGAAAAAGAACATCCCATGGCAGAAACCAATTTGTCCTCGATTATTCTCGTCCTGAGGTTGTCGACGGAATTTTTGCCCAAATGGATGCACTTCTTTCGGCCAGCAAAATTGACTATATCAAATGGGATATGAACCGCTATATTTCCGAAGTCTTCTCTATTGCGTTGCCAAAGGATCAGCAAGGAGAAGTATTCCATCGCTATATTTTAGGCGTATATTCTTTATATGAGAGATTGCTAGATAAATATCCACATCTGTTAATTGAATCCTGTGCTGGTGGCGGGGCGCGATTTGACCCAGGAATGCTTTATTATGCGCCGCAAGCATGGGCTAGTGATGATACGGATGCGGTAGAGCGTCTGAAAATTCAATATGGTACGTCTTTGGTTTATCCGCTATCTAGTATTGGAAGCCATGTATCAGCAATTCCGAACCATCAAGTTGGCAGAATGACAAGTCTAGATACAAGAGCAAATGTTGCCTATTTCGGTACATTTGGTTATGAGCTAGACATTACGAAAATGCCTGAAAAAGAGCATGCAAAAATGAAGGAGCATATTGCCTTCTTTAAAAAACATCGCAAATTGATTCAACAAGGAACATTTATCCGTCTGCAAAGTCCTTTTACCAATAACGAAACAGCTTGGATGGTTGTTTCCCAAGATAAAACAGAAGCAATTGTTGGCTACTATGAAGTTTTAGCGAAGCCCAATAGACCATATGAACGCTTGCAGCTAAAAGGTTTGGAAGCAGATAAATTATATACAGTGAATAGTGACTTAGAACGATATGGCGATGATTTAATGGAAATCGGGCTTATTTTAGCAGGAAACTATATCGATCGAGCTAGCGATTACTGGTCAAGAGAGCATATTACCGATTACAACAGCAAAATATTTTACTTAACGGAGAAACAATAAAGGAGACGAATATCATGAAAAAGTTCCCGGAAAATTTTTGGTGGGGTGCAGCAACATCTGGACCGCAAAGTGAAGGTCGTTTTAATAAACAACATGCAAATGTTTTTGACTACTGGTATGAAGTGGAGCCAGAATTATTCTATAACCACGTAGGACCAGATACAGCATCTAATTTTTACAATAGCTATGAAGAGGATATTGCTTTAATGAAAGATATCAACTTAAACTCTGTTCGTACTTCCATTCAATGGACACGTTTAATTGATGATTTCGAAACAGCAAGCTTAAACGAAGATGGGGTACGCTTTTATAACAATGTCATTGATGAATTTATTAAACAAGGAATGACACCGGTTATGAATTTACACCATTTTGATTTGCCAGTAGAGCTATATCATAAATATGGCGGTTGGGAATCCAAGCATGTCGTCGATCTTTTTGCAAAATTTGCTCGTCGCTGTTTCGAATTATTCGGCGATCGTGTGAAGCACTGGTTCACATTTAATGAGCCAATGGTAATTGTTGATGGACAATATTTGTACCAATTCCATTATCCAAAAGTAGTAGACGGGAAAAAGGCAGTGCAGGTGGCATACAATCTAAATCTTGCTTCTGCAAAAGCAATCAAAGAATTCCACGATTTGAAGATGAACGAAAAGGGTGCAAAAATAGGCACCATCTTAAACCTGACGCCTTCTTATCCAGCAAGCGATAAGCCAGAAGACGTGGAAGCAGGGCGAATTGCGGACCTATGGCGCAATGAAATGTTCCTTCATACAGCAGTTTACGGTGAATTCCCACCGGCATTAGTGGAACTTTTAACAAAAGACAAAGTAATTTGGGAATCAACAGAAGAAGAATTAGCTATTTTAAAAGAAAATACGATCGATACTCTTGGGGTAAACTTCTATCATCCATCACGCGTAAAAGCGCCGGATGTAGCACCAAATAGTGTTGGAGACTGGATGCCAGATCGTTATTATGATAATTACGCAATGCCAGGTCGCCGCATGAACTTAGATAAAGGGTGGGAAATCTTCCCTGAGGCACTTTATGATATTGCTATCAACATTCGCGATAACTATAAAAATATCGAATGGTTCGTGTCGGAAAACGGCATGGGTGTTTCTCGAGAAGATCGCTTCTTAAATGAAGAAGGCGTGATCGAGGATGATTACCGAATCGAATTTATTCAAGAGCATTTAGAATGGGTTCATAAAGGAATCGAGGAAGGCTCTAATTGCTACGGTTACCATTTATGGACGCCAATCGATTGCTGGAGCTGGATGAATGCCTACCGTAACCGTTATGGATTTATCTCAAACAATATTCATACACAAGTGAAAACAATCAAGAAGTCTGGGCATTGGATCAAAGAAGTAAGTACCAATAATGCGATTGAATAAATAGTAAGAAGATCATCGCTTACCTTTTGCGATGGTCTTTTCTTAAAGTACAATAAGAGTGAAAGTGCACACATGAGGAGGTGTTCATATGTCTTTATTAGTAATGGATATAGGCGGGTCTTCCGTAAAGTTTGCTGTATGGGAAAAAGAACAACTAGTGGACAAAGGCTCTTTTGTCACTCCCAAAACTTGGGATGAGATGAAACAAGAGATGGTTCAGCTAAAAGGAAAGATGGACGCTAAATATACTATTGATGGTGTTGCATTCAGTGCTCCTGGCGCTGTGAATCAGAGTAAAGGTGTGATTGAAGGGGCAAGTGCCGTTCCTTATATCCACCACTTTCCGGTTTTTTTCGAGTTAGAGGAGCTATTTGGCTGCCCGGTTTCAATGGAAAATGACGCCAATTGTGCTGGGCTTGCGGAAGTATGGAGAGGTGCAGCAAAAGGACTGCAAAATGTGCTATTTGTTGTGATTGGTTCAGGAATTGGAGGCGCTGTTATCGTTGATGGTAAAGTCCGCCACGGAAAACATCTATTTGGCGGCGAATTTGGCTACATGCTCCTTAAAGAAGATAAAACGTTCAGTGATCTAGGCACCGCCGTGAATATGGCAAAACGCTATTCTAAACGAATGGAATTAGAAACCGAATTAAGCGGCAAGGAAGTATTTGAACTCGCTGAACAAGGAGATGAAATCGCAGAAGAAGAGGTTGAAACGTTCTATCACTACTTAGCAATAGGCATCTATAATCTGCAGTACAGCTTTGATCCAGAGAAAATCATTATTGGCGGCGGCGTCTCCAGTAAAGAAGGACTACTTGACGAGCTCAACGTTCATCTAGCAAAAGTAGTAGAAAGCGCAAAAATTGCCCCATTTATCCCGGAAGTAGCTATTTGCGAGTTTCAAAACGACGCTAATTTAATTGGTGCTGTTTATAATTATGAGCTTGCTTTTGGGAAGTAGGGATCGCAAGAAAAAGTGCCGGAGTCGCAAGTAAAGTGGTGAAAGTCGCAAGAAAAAGTGTCGGAGTCGCAAGTAAAGTGGTGAAAGTCGCAAGAAAAAGTGTCGGAGTCGCAAGTAAAGTGGTGAAAGTCGCAAGAAAAAGTGTCGGAGTCGCAAGTAAAGTGGTGAAAGTCGCAAGAAAAAGTGCCGGAGTCGCAAATAAAGTGTGAGAGTCGCAAGAAAAAGTGTCGGAGTCGCAAATAAAAGCGCCAAACCTACAATTAAACTAGGAAAATGCGCATATAAAACTGCTAAGCTCACAAACAAACTGGCACGGTTCCGCCGAAGTGGGGACTAACCACCAAATGATCTGCCTAAATTCGAATAAATCGTTAGTCCACTTTGTTATTTTTTTTTCAAAAAGTAGCAGTTAAATAATTTGAGAAGAGGGATACATTATGTATATTGCAGACGAAAATAGATATGAGAAGATGTTGTATAATCGTGTTGGGAAAAGTGGGTTGAAATTATCGGCGTTGTCTTTAGGGTTATGGCATAATTTTGGGGATGTTGATTTGTTTGAGAATGGGATTGCCCTTGTGAGAAGAGCGTTTGACTTAGGGATTACGCATTTTGACTTGGCGAATAACTATGGGCCTCCTGCTGGTAGTGCGGAAGAAAACTTTGCGAAGATTTTGGAAAGAGATTTAAAGCCGTATCGCGATGAACTGATTATTTCTACAAAAGCGGGTTATGGGATGTGGGCTGGTCCTTATGGAGATGGTGGCTCGAAAAAGTATTTAGTCGCTAGTCTTGACCAAAGCTTAAAGCGAATGGGACTTGATTATGTCGATATTTATTATCATCATCGTCCTGACAAGGAAACACCTTTAGAGGAGACTGCGGAAGCATTGGATTTATTGGTACGTCAAGGAAAGGCTCTATATGTTGGCGTTTCGAACTATTCGCCAGAGCAAACTAGGGAGATTGCTGAAATTTTTGCAGCGAAAAAAACGCCATTCATTATTCATCAGCCGTCCTATAGCATGTTTAATCGCTGGATTGAAGATGGTTTGAAGGATGTACTGGTGGAAAAACAGCTCGGGGCAATTGCTTTCAGTCCGCTTGCACAAGGGTTATTGACAGATCGTTATCTAAATGGCATTCCTGAAGATTCTCGTGCAAACCGAGAAACGGGATTATGGCTACATAAAGAAAATGTTAACCAGACAATTGGTAAAGTGAAAGCATTAAACCATATTGCCAAAGAAAGAGGGCAAACACTTGCGGAAATGGCTGTTGCCTGGATTTTACGCGATGGCATTGTAACAAGCGTTCTAATAGGGGCGAGTAAAGTAAGCCAAATTGAAGACAACGTGAAGGCATTGGACAACATTCACTTTAGCGAAGAAGAACTTGCTGCGATTGACGAGGTGCTAAAAGGATAGAAGATAAGAGGCTGGGACAAAACTAGATAGCCAATCTGTAAAGACGAACAATCTCTAATTTATCACTTAAATAAAGGTTCCTTTTATACAATGGTTATTTATGTTTTTAAATATAGTCAAGTGTAAAAACTAATTCGTTCCATTGCGCTACAGAAACTCGCTTTCCGCGGGGAGCAACCTAAGCCTCCTCGGCTAAAGCCTGTGGGGTCTTAGGTTTTGCTCTACTTCCCGCAGGAGTCGAGTGTCTTCCGCTCCATTCCACTCTGTTTTTAAAGGCAATTCCCTAAAAAATATTGTTTTTTTAGAAAAAATGAATTAGTAGGAAATATGGAGCAGCCTGAATACACGTAGACTCCTATGGGAGCTGCGAGAAAGTCCGAGACCCTGCAGGCCATAGGCCGAAGCGGCTCGGCGCTCGCCCCATGGAAAGCGAAGTGTATTCAGGCTGCGGATATTAACACTAACTGTACTGAAACAGCCTTTTATAAAACTAATAAAACCCGAACAATCATTTAGGATTATTTGATAGTTGTTCGTGTTTATCTATGACTGGAATACTTATTTCCCAACCTCTTTCCTTTTAATCAGTTAAACGTTTAATCATTTCTAAGCACATTCGAGCATTATGGTATGGGCATTTCCATGAATCGACGATGTTTTCTTGTGAATAGTATTTAGTATCACGCAGGGAAGAAATAACTTCACCATTTGCATCAATGCGGGAGTACCATTCTCCACCTTCGCGCTGATCATGGATAGATGCTTGAATGTATTTCCATACATCTTCACTATACATTAAATAGTTTGGAATATTCGTTAATTCATAGGCGTTGTGGAAGCCGATTACTGCTTCGGCTTGGCCCCACCAGACTCTTGTAGGGTGAATGAAATCATTTGCCTTGTAATCCATTAGGGATCCATCATCTGCGAGTCCCTCTCTTGCAACCTCAAGTGCCATAAGCTTATTTATTTCCACGATCTCGGGACGATCAAGCTTTGTTACTGTTAAAGCTTCTGTTAAAAGCCAGCTCGTTTCAATATCGTGGCCAAATGAGAAAGTATCCTTAATGCTATTCCAATTTGGATCAAAGGCAGCTTGGTAATAATGCTTTTCATGGTCGAAAATATGAGTATGGAAAAGGGTTAATAGATTATCGATTTTACTTAATAGCTTTTCGTCAGGCCAAATTTGATAGAGTGTCGTATAAGCTTCGATAATATGCAAATGGCTATTTGTTGTAAAAGCAGCCTCCGCACCTTCATTTAATAAAACATTTTCCTTCTTCGTCCAATCGGCATGAAACTCTTCCAGATACCCATTCAAGGCTTCAGAATAGCAAATATTTTCAATGAGGTAAAACAATTTTTGTGCTAATGCTAATACTTCCGTATCTTTAGACACCTTATAATACTCACTTAAGCCATACAGTGCAAAGCTTTGTGCATAAACGTGTTTTGATGAAAGAACAGGATTGCCTTTATAATCAACGAGCCAATAGATGCCACCATTTTCATGATCCCAAAGCTTATTTTTCAAAAATTCATAGGCATGATGGGCTGCTTCTAAATAGGCTGGGTCTTGTTTGTACTGATATGCAGCGGAAAAGGTCCACAAGTTTCTAGCACCTAAAACGCCTCCTTTATGGGCTTCAGGATGAATCTTGAGATTGTAATCAACGACTCCATAAAAACCGCCATTCTCCTTATCTACTAAATTCAACCAAAATGGCAGTATGCGATTCTCTAACTCTTCGATAAACTCTACTTTTTTCATCGTAACTCCTCCTCTTTTTTACACTCTTTACCCTTCAACGATATTGCGAATCCATTTTTTCGTATAAGTTCTTTTTATTCCCAAGAAAGCTCGAATAAAATCATGGGAGTTAGCAAGTGCATAGACAGCAAACAAAGGTAGCTGGAAGTATACGCCTAATGCCGCAAGTGGCAGACCTATGAGCCACACGCCGATCGTATCTAACCACATCACGTATTTTGTATCTCCACCGGCACGAAGAATGCCTACATTGTTAATATAATTTAAATTTTTCGCAAGCGAATAGGGAATATATACAAATATAATTCCGTAAACAAGTTGTTCTACTTCTGGGGTAAGTTGATAAAGAGATAATACATGTGGCAGCGCAATCAGAATTAGAATTCCAACGACAACAGAGGTACCCGTTGTAATCCGGATGAAATTCTTAGCATACTGAAATGCCCCTTTCTTATCATTTGCTCCAAGCTGGTTTCCAATCATTACCGCTGAGGCATCACTTATTCCAGTAAATATACAGGTGAAAATAAAAATAATCGGATCAATCATCGAAATAGCGGCTGTTTGATTTGTACCCAACGACGCATACAGCCAGAAAAACAGCGTATCGCCGAGTGTCCACGTACCATGGTTGATAATTGATGGCATCGTGATTTTAAAATAATGCTTGCTTAAACTGCTTCGGAAAACATCGAGATTCTTTTTAATAATCGATAAAGAAATGAACTCTTTTTTTACAAGGAGCATAAATAAAAGACCTGTTTGGATGATCCGCGCAATTAGCGTAGCAATCGCAGCTCCTTCGACCCCTAAAGCAGGCGCCCCGAAGTTACCGTAAATTAAGACATAGTTTAATAGAGTATTAACTAATAAAGCAATTACGCTATAGTAGGTCGGTTTCCGTACCTCGCCTGTTGTTTTTAAAGCGATTACAAAAATCATCGATAAAGCAGTAAAAACATAGGAGTAACCAAGGATATGAAGGAATTCGCCTCCCAATTGTTTAACAGACATATCCGATGAAAAGAAGCCAAGAATCGGATAGGAGAAAAACTGGGTCAAAAGCGTAAAGAAAAGGGAGAAAATCATGGTGAGTACGCTTACAAAAATAATAGAGCGACTAATGCCATTTTTATTTCTGGCCCCCCAGTATTGTGCACAAAAAATCGTCGCGCCACTAGCAAATCCCTGTAGCAGGATTGTTGGAATTTGCGTAAATTTATTGGCGATACCGACAGCGGCAATACTATCTACTCCGAGTCTACCTACCATAATCGAATCAATTATATTCAGACCCGAAGTAATCAAAAGCTGAATGGTTATAGGAATCGTGAAATACAACATTTTCCTATAGTATTCTTTCTTGCTATCTTCCATTCTGTCACTTTCTTTCTATTAAATTGTCTATTTTTTCTCCCGATTGGTTCTTTACATATCAGAAGTCGAAATATATAATTAATTTACAACAAAAGTATAGACAATTCAATATAAAACTTTATATTTATATAGGTTTATAGATGAAAAGGAGAGAATCTCGATGGAATTCATTAAAGGTTTTAGCTTTGGATTTATGAACAAAAGGGGAGAATGGCAAGACGCAAGAACAAAAGAATCACTACAGTTGTTAAAAGAAAGATGTGCGGTTGAGCATATTGTCCTTACTGTTGTAGCAGAGCAGGATACCCCACAATCCATCACTATCAATTGGAGGAATCATCCGAATGTAGTTAGTGATGATGAAACGGTGGAATTAATTGAATGCGCTAACAAAATGGGTTTGAAGGTTATTTTAAAACCAATGGTAAACGTTTCGGACGGCACATGGCGTGCCCATATTAATTTTTTCGACACCGATGTACCATGTGAACCAAAATGGTCGGAGTGGTTCGCATCTTATAATGAGTACATTCTTCACTATGCGAAAATAGCAGAGGAAATGAAGTGCCCGATGTTTGTTATTGGCTGCGAGTTAGTAAATGCAGACAGAAGAGAGGCAGAATGGCGTCATCTTATAAAGGAAGTGCGCAAAGTTTACAATGGATTAATTACCTACAATTGCGATAAATACCAAGAAGATGTCTTAAAATGGTGGGATGCTGTCGATGTAATTTCATCTAGCGGCTATTACCCGATTGATGCGTGGGAAACACAATTAGACCGCATTGAAAAGGTAGTCGAGAAACATCAGAAACCATTCTTTTTTTGTGAAGCCGGTTGTCCAAGCTGGGTAGGGGGAGATGTACTTCCAAATGACTGGACAAAAAGAGGAAAATTCAGCGAAGAAGTCCAAAAAAGTTGGTATGAAGCCATGTTTAAAGCGACAAGCAAAAGAAGCTGGGTAAAAGGCTTTGCCCTATGGGATTGGAAAGCTCATCTTTATCCAATTGAACGAGCAAGTAGTGATCAAGATTACGCAGTGTATGGAAAAGCAGCGGAGAAAGTGATTAAAGATTATTATTCTTCTGTTGGTGGGAATGAGGAGTGGATTTAGAGAGAAGCGGTGATTATTAGAGGAATGAAAGCCATTGGAAGCATGGTTAAGTGAAAAAGTGGTGTTCATCGAGGGGGTCAAATCAAAGTAAAGCTGGGAGAGCAAGCAAAAGGTAACATGGCAAGGTTATCAAAGCCTGTTTAGTAGCAAGTATCTCAAATAAAAAACCAACTACTATCTCAAAAAACAACAAAATGTATACGCTTAACCACTCATAAAACAACGGAAAATATTTGTACTTACTTTTATAATAAAAGTCTATACAAATGAAAATATCCATGGTAGAATATGTTTGTAAGCGCTTAATGATAGGGTTTTCAGAATAGCTTCAACTCTTTATATGACCTAATTATTTGGAGGGAAAATAGAATGGGGATCAAAAAAAGTAACAAACTATTTCGTTTTGGCCTAATTGCTAGTGCAGCTGCGTTAATGCTGGGTGCTTGTAGTAGTGATTCGGACAAGCAAGGAGAAAAAGGCGCAGACGGTAAAGAGACAATCACTTTTATTAACCACAAAACAGACTGGTCTGGGAATGGGAAATGGGATGAATACATTGCTGAATTCAATGAAAAACATCCTGACATTGAAGTGAAAGTAGAGACAATTACTGACTATGCTGGCCAAATGCAAATTCGTATGAATTCAAAAGACTACGGCGATGTATTAATGGTTCCAACAACTATTAAGCCAGAAGACAACACAAATTTCTTTGAGCCACTTGGTGATCAGAAAGAATTAGAAGAAAAATACTTACTATTAACAGACCGTGCATATGACGGAGTATCATACGGTATTCCTATTGCAGTAAATACAACAGGTGTACTTGTCAATATGAAAGTGTTCAATGATGCTGGAATCACCGAATTCCCAAGAACACCAGAAGATTTCATAGCAGCATTAGGAAAAATTAAAGAATCCAATCCGGATAGTACACCATTATATACAAACTATGCTTCTAACTGGGCAATGTCTAACTGGGATTTCGTACGTGAATCCGCAGCAGGAGATCCAAACTTCACGAATGAGCTAACAACAGATAAAACGCCATTTGACGATGGAAAGCCAATGAATACTATCTACAAATTACTTTATGATACGGTAAAAGAAGGCTATTCAGAAGCGGACCCAACAACGACAGATTGGGAACAATCTAAGCAAGATCTTGCTGATGGAAAAATCGCAGCAATGGTATTAGGAAGCTGGGCAATTGAACAGGTTCAAGCATTAGCAGAAAATCCAGAAGATATCCAATTTGCGGCATTCCCAACAACACATGATGGAAAACAATATACTACAATTGGTGGAGACTACAATATCGGTATTAACGTAAACAGCAAGCATAAAGAAGCAGCGCGTACTTTCTTAGATTGGTTTGTAGAAGAGTCTAACTATGCTGCTGATACTGGTGGTATTTCTCCAAAAGTTGGAGCACAACTACCTGCTGCTCTTAAATCAATGGAAACAGCTGGCGTGGAATTCTTCCAACCAACCCCTGCACCTGCTGGAAAAGAATCATTATTTGCTGATATTAACAACAGCTCTGAAATTGGTTTAGGCACAACAGATGCAACGAAACAACGAATCGTGGATTCTGCAAAAGGAAACACGAAAGAATCTTTTGAAGATATCATGAAAGACCTCAACGAAAAATGGGGCAAAGCAATCGAAGAAGTTGGTCAATAAACCAAAAAAGCAGTTACATGCTCATGGTTTAATGAGAACGATTAGAACACAACAACAACAGATAACAGATAGAAAAACAACAGTTTTAAAGAATGGAGGGTTATCTTAAAAGAGTCAATCTCTTAAGGTAACCTTCGTTATTATAAGTTTTTGTAAAAATCATTTTTTAGACGGAACACAGCAGAGAGTAGCATCCATACTTTGTAGCTATTATTTATCCACTCTTAACGGACAGTAAGACTCAACCGTAAGCTTATAAGAATACGAGGAAGATCAACTGTCCGTAAAGGTCCGAATGGTTCAACTAACCATCAGTGGGGGAGGAAGGAAAATCCCCACTGATGGAAGTTTCACTTTATTCCTTTTACATTGCTATAACAAAAGAGAGTTCCGTTCTAGGTAGTTTTATATTTTGCTCCGGCGCCGATGGAGGTGAATAAGTTTTCCATAAATAGGCGTTATCGAAAGAATAAAGAGGTGTAGGCAAGATGAATAAAATTAAATTGGGGTACGATGGGCAAAGAAGATTAATCATTGTATTGTTCTCCGCACTACCAGTATTTTTGCTTTTGTTATTTTCATATTATCCTTTATTTAAAATGGTACAGTATAGCTTTACAAACTGGAATGGAATAAGTCCAACAAGTGAAAGTGTTGGCTGGGATAACTATATTCGAATTTTTACTACTCCTGAATATTTCTCCGTTTTTAAAGTAAGTTTATATTATTTCTTTGCAACATTCGTGCAATTAGGAATCGCATTATATTTTGCAACGGTTTTAACCTTTAAAGTGAAATTTGCGAATCTTTGGAAAGGGATTCTTTTCTTCCCATACTTATTGAATGGGGTAGCAATTGGGTTTATTTTCTTATACTTCTACAAAGGTGGAGGGACGTTAGATACTGTTTTATCTTTCTTAGGATTAGAAGATCAAATCCGTTTATGGTTAGGAGATCGCTCGATTAATAACGTTTCGATGGCATTTACGTCGATCTGGCGTTATATGGGCTTTAACTTCATTATTTTTCTTGGTGCTATTCAGTCTATTGATTCAGAAATTTATGAAGCTGCAGAGATTGATGGAGCAAATCGCTGGCAGCAATTCCGATATATTATCATGCCAAGCATTAAACAAATCATCTTCTTAAATATTATTCTCGGTATTAGCGGATCACTAAGCGTATTCGAAATTCCTTACATTATGACAGGCGGATCAAATGGTACAAAGACATTCGTTATCCAGACGATTGACACTGCATTTAAGTTCAGCAAAGTCGGATTAGCCTCTGCGATGGCATTAGTATTACTTGTTATTGTCATTGTTGTGACCTTGCTGCAGCAATACTTAACAAGAGAGAAAGGAGCGAAATAGTATGAAATCACAAGCAGGATTTGAAAAACAAACAGGAATAAAAAGCGACAATGGATTAACGACTGCGATGATGATAAAGAATATCCTTGGATTTTTCGTCAAATATGGAAGCTTATTACTCGGAGCAGCCGTTGCTATCGTACCTGTTTTAGTTGTGATTATCGGCTCCTTTAAAACCAAACAGGAATTTTTAACAACAGGTGTCTTAGAATTGCCGAAGAATTTTACTTTCAGCAATTACGTAACCGCATTTATCGATGGGCAAATGCTTACTGGTTTTAAAAATACGATTCTTATCTTTATCGCATCGATTATTGGAAAACTCCTTTTAGGAACAATGATAGCTTATGTTCTTGATCGCTTTAATTTCAAAATGAAGAAGGTTATTCTAGCACTATTCCTTCTTGCAACACTCATACCGGGTATTACAACACAGGTGGCAACTTTCCAAATCATTAATGGAATGGGTTTATTCAATACCATTTGGTCTGTGATTGTGCTTAACTTAGGAACAGATGTAATTGCCGTTTATATCTTCCTACAATATTTGAAAAACATTCCTGTTTCGCTAGACGAAGCAGCAATTTTGGAAGGAGCATCATATTTTACCATCTATCGTAAAATCATTCTTCCATTATTAAAAGCACCGATGATCACCATCCTAATCATCAGTGGCGTAGGAATTTACAACGATTTCTATAACCCGTTTCTTTATATGCCGTCACCAGACTTGAAGGTTATTTCAACTGCACTATTTGCCTTCAAAGGTCCATACGGCACAGATTGGCCAGTTATCCTAGCAGGTGTCATCATCGTTATCCTGCCAATTTTAATCGTGTTCCTGACATTACAGAAACACATTTATAATGGAGTATCTGGTTCGGTCAAATAAAACTAATTTTAAGAGTGCTGCTCCGTATTATTTATAAAAACAAGAAAATAGTTAATAAAAAAGAGGCTGGGACATAAGTATTCCAGCCAAGGATAATTCCGAACAATTATACGAAGATGCTAATGAATGTTCCGTATAATTGTTCGGGCTTTTATTTGTTTTTCAAAGGATGTTTCCATGAAGTTTGGTGCGATTCCCCGCAGCCGGAATACACTTCGCTTTCCATGGGGCTCGCGCTGAGCCGCTTCGGCCTGTGGCCTGCAGGGTCTCAGACTGTCTCGCTAATCCCATAGGAGTCTTCGTGTATTCCGGCTGCTCTGTTTTTCCAACTAATTATATTTCCTCTTGTAAAAAGTATGCGAAAGCAGCCGCTATTTACTAGCTATATTAGAAATTGTTCGTCTTTACAGAGTATCTATTTAGTTATGTCCCATCCTCTTTTGGTTTATTTCACCTTAGGCACAATATATTTTGTCAAAAAAATCGTCAGTGGCGGAGCAAAGAAGATGAATACTAGCAAATTAATACGAACGAGAAAACTAATTGCAATTAATGTTGCGAGAATGATAATGCTATTAAAGAAACGACGAATACATGTGTCAAATGCAAGGGCATAAATCCATTTTTTCTCCCCATTGCCCCTCGGAGGATCAGCAAGAAAATAGATGCAGTAAATATAATAAATCCATGCAAAAAAAGTGAAGAAAACAAGTGGGAATTGAAAAAAGCCAAGTACTGGGCTCACCACAATTAAAGAATAGTAAACCGAAATCAGACTAATAATGGTAAGAAAAAAGACAATAAAGGAAAGCGATTTATTATCTTTATGTTTCTGGTAAGCCTCCTCGAAGGCAATACGAATGCTATATTCTACCTCGTTATGAATGCTCTCCATGCTATGAATCAGACCAATGCCAGCAGGAACTAAGCCATACACTAGACCGCCACGAAAAAGATATATCCAAAAATAAAACCCAGCAGTCGTATACTGAGCGACTGTGTTGATGAAAAGTATAATCTTATTATTCAATATGTTCACCCTTTTTCATGTCTATATGATAGTTATACATGTAAACGGAAACATAATCAATAGAGATTTAGCGGAGAAAGGCGAAAGGATTTTATCCCTGTTCCCCATAGATTTAAAAATGAAAGGTATTCTTTTTCAACCGATTAACAATATATTTAGCTTGAACAATCATAAATAGAAAAAACAACGGGATAGCTATCCAAACAAGCTTGCGATGCCACTGCAAATTACGGTGCAAGAGAAAGGTAGAGAATAAATTCGTCAGCAGAAAATTAGTCATAAAAAATCACCCTTTTTTTCTTAGTGTGAGAAGAAAGGGTGATTATTATTCAAGCATCAGTAGCTGAAATAGCTTCAAGCGCATCCCGACATGTTGGGTAAACACGCATATTTAACTTCTTTCCATATGTATATTCAATCGTATCAATTGCCATGTTGACTTGCATACCGGTAATAATTAGTTCTGTGCCCATGAGCGCAAGGATATCTTTAATCCGGATAATTCCTTGTTGAACAGTTTCATCATATTTAAGCAGTCCTTGTAAATCGATTATAAAATAGTTTTCTTTTGTTCTAGCGGCATATTCCGCAATATTGGTGACCATCTGGCTAAAACGTTCTTCGGTTAAATTGCCGATAAGGGGAAGAACAGAGGCATTTTTTTGCACAGAAATAATTGGTGTCGATAAGTTATTAATTTCATCTATGTATTCCTTAATAAGCTGCTCGGATTCCTTTTGAACGGTAATATCTTTTTGAATGCCGACAAAGAATAACTTCTTTTCCTCACCAATATAGATAGGATAGAGCGACAGTTCATTCCAGAACATTTCTCCATTTTTTCGATAATTCTTTAATGTAACCACAATGGATTCTTTCTTCGCAATCGCATTTCGAAGGTGTTGAAGCTGGGGCTGATCTTTGGCTCCTTGTTGTAAAAAACGACAGTTCTTTCCTAAAATATCAACCGCTTGATAGTTGGTTAGTGTTTCAAAGCCTTTATTGACATAAATAATAGGATTATCTTCTAAGCTAGGGTCTGTAATGACAATCCCTGCACCGACACGGTCGATAGCTTCTTTGATAAATGTATCTCGGAAAATCTGTGAATAATCATATTGTCTCACTTTAGTCGCCCCTTTCTTCTTCCAGTATAACAGTTTCAAGGATTGGCGACATGGATGAGCAGGTAACATTTCTGTTACAAGCCAAAATTCAGCTGACCTTTTATTAGCTTTTTTTCTATATAAAAAGAAAAAGGAGTGATAAAGATGACACTAGGATTTGATTGTGCTACCAAATTAACAGAGAAAATGGCAAAGGATTTAAAAGGAGCAGGATTCCGCTATGCGGCACGATATTTAGGAGACAGCTGGAAGTCATTTGACAAGAAAGAGGCAGAGATTATCCAAAAGACAGGAATAAAACTAATTAGTATTTTTCAAAAAAGCGCTAATAAACTTTCTTATTTTACGGAAAAGCAGGGAATAGTGGATGGAAAGGATGCAGAAAAGTGGGCGAAGGCAGTCGGGCAACCTGAGGGAACGGCCATCTATTTTGCCGTTGATTATGATGTGGCAGGGAAGCAAATGCAGCTAATTCAAGCTTATTTTTCAGCAATAAAAAAACAGTTAAGGTCATATAAAGTAGGGATATATGGTTCCTATGCAGTGATGTACGCATTGCGGGATTATGCTGATTATTTTTGGCAAACTTATGCGTGGTCGCGCGGAGAAATCGCTCCCTTCATTCATATGTATCAACATGAAAATAATATTATCATAGAAGGCGTTAATATCGACCGAAATCGAATTATGCAAGAGCCTGGATATTGGGGAACAGAAGTGGTACAGACGAGTAAGTATACGGTACGACAAGAAACTGATGCATTCCTGACAGCGGCAGATGCCAAATCTGGTCAAAATAAAAGAGGAACCGTCAAACCAGGAACATATACGATTTTTAATACCTCACAAGGGATGATAAATGTTACAACGGTAGCAGGAAAGCCCGGATCTTGGATTAACCCACAAGAAGAAACGATCCATATTGTCTCAAGTGGCGAAACATTAACGAAAATCGCCAAAACATATGGTACCACTATTTCAGCAATCCAAGCAAAGAATCCACAGATAAAGAATATTAATCTTATTTATACTGGGCAAGTAATAAAAATTTGAATTGACTAGACATATTTATAAAAAATAAAGGGTTTTAAAAATAGAATAGCGAATAAGAAAGGGAGGTGAAAAATAAAAATGAAATTGATAGAAAATGAAGTTCGTTGGGGAATTATTGGCTGTGGAGATGTAACAGAGGTTAAGAGTGGACCAGGCTTTCAATTAGCAGAAAATTCAAAGCTAGTCGCAGTCATGCGAAGAAATGGAGAATTGGCAAAGGATTATGCCGAGCGTCATAATGTTCCAAAATGGTATGACAATGCGGAAGCCTTGATCAACGATCCAGAAGTAGACGCGGTTTACGTCGCTACTCCACCAGCTTTTCATAAAGAATACACAATCCTTGCCGCAAAAGCAGGCAAACCAGTGTATGTAGAAAAACCGATGGCAAGAAATTATCAAGAATGCCTAGAGATGATTGAAGCATGTAAACAAGCAGATGTCCCTTTATTTGTCGCTTATTATCGACGAGCACTTCCTCGTTTTCTTAAAATAAAAGAAATTATTGATAGTGGTGTATTAGGGGATATTCGATTTGTGCGAACGATTCAATATCAACCTGCCTTAAAGGACGATCAAGCATGGAGAGTGCAACCAGAACTTGCAGGCGGTGGTCTTTTCCTTGATCTAGCAAGCCATACATTGGATATCCTAGATTTTCTACTAGGTCCAATTAAAGAAGCGAAAGGATTCGCAACCAATCAAAATGGCAGCTATCAAGCAGAAGATATAGTGACCGGCAGTTATCTATTTGAGTCAGGTATTCACGGAACAGGCACATGGTGTTTCAGTGCCCATGACCACATCGATGAAAATGAAATCACTGGAAGCAAAGGCAAATTAACCTTCGCAACCTTTGGCAATGGTCCCATTACATTAACAACACCAGAGACAACGGAAGAGTGGGTAATCGAAAATCCCCGTCACATTCAGCAACATTTGATTCAGTTAATGGTGGATGAGTTAACTGGAAAAGGTACTAGTCCAAGCACTGGAATTAGTGGGGCAAGAACAAACTGGGTAATGGATCAGTTGATTAAGGGATATTATGGAGGAGAAGCATCTCGTTAGGAGGTGCTTCTTTTTTGTTTTGGGAGAGGAAGTTTGTTTAGTGCAGGAGAGCTATTTTATCTTAAAAGTTTTTTTAAATTCAGCTATGCCAATAAACAGCATCCAAATGCTCAATGGAATAAATACAATCACAAAAACTATCTCTGTAATCATATCTACACTAACTAAAATTAAAAGAAAGATGGTCACTATAGTTGCGTAATAGAATCTATTAATTTTCATCACCTTTTCTTAAGGAAATAGTTTACATTAAATATACAATATTATATAAAATGTGAAAATGGGATAAAGTATGAAATAGTTTAAGGGGAATCCGCGTTGAAAAAGGTGATCATTAGAGATGAAAGCCACTTTTAAGGTAATCCCGGAAGAAAGTGGCGTTCATCAAGGGAATGAAAGCCACTTTTAAGGCAATCCCGGAAGAAAGTGGGGTTCATCAAGAAAATGAAAACCAGATTCAAGGTAATCCCCGAAAAAGTGGTGTTCATTAAAGAAATGAAAGCCACTTTTAAGGTAATCCCGGAAGAAAGTGGCGTTCATCAAGGGAATGAAAGCCAGATTTAAGGTAACCTTCGAGGAAAGTCGCGTTCATCAAGGGAATGAAAGCCAGATTTAAGGCAACCCTCGAAAAAAGTGGCGTTCATAAAAGAAATGAACCCCACTTTTAAGCTAACCTCCGAAAAAAGTGGGGTTCATCAAGAAAATGAAAACCAGATTCAAGGCAATCCTTGAAAAAAGTGGCGTTCATAAAAGAAATGAACCCCACTTTTAAGGCAACCCTAAGTAAAAATGACCTTCATAAAATCTCAGTCCCCATACCTACGCCAAAAAATCCCGAAGCATCACGCAATGTCTCGGGATTTTTCAAATTTAATTCTCTTTCGAACCTGTATTAGCTCTTCGGATAAAGAACGATAGAACCAATGCAACACTAGCAATAATCGTTGCCACAATAAAGGCGTCGTTAATGCCGCTAATCGTAGATGCTTGTGCTGCTTTTCCATAGATAGTGGAAATAGCTAAGGTTTGGCCAGCTCCTGTTGGTAATCCAGTAAGGCCTGCTAAACCTTGACCCAGCTGTGCAAACTTCTCTGCGATATAGGGATTTGCTGAAGAGATAATATTGTTATAGTTATCTAAATGAAAGGCTGTGCGATTTGTCATGACTGTAATTAAAAAGGCGGTACCGATACTTCCTGCTACAGTTCTTGCTGTATTGGAGACAGCAGTACCGTGGCTTGTTAAGCTTAATGGAAGTTGATTCATTCCTTCTGTCATAACGGTCATCATAATAAAGGACATCCCGAACATCCGGAAAATATAGAGCATCATTAAATGGGAATAGGATGTTTGCATCGTTAATTGTGTGAATCCCCATGTAGTGAGCACCGTAATAATTAAACCGATAATTGCAAGCGGTCTGGCGCCAAAGCGGTCAAAGAGTTTTCCAGCAATCGGCGACA
The DNA here is from genome assembly GCF_038006745.1 of Niallia sp. FSL W8-1348. NCBI lineage: Bacteria > Bacillati > Bacillota > Bacilli > Caryophanales > Bacillaceae > Niallia > Niallia sp. FSL W8-1348. Next base: position 2,867,971 of record NZ_JBBOVV010000001.1, read on the forward strand.
TAATCCCCATGATAATCGCACCTGGTAACATTAATAATCCAGAATCTAGTGCTGTGAATCCGCGGATGTTTTGCAAGTAAATTGGTAAAAGCAGCATTGCTGCAAACATTGCCATATTTACAATCATGCTTATTAATGTTGTTAAAGTAAAGATACTATATTTGAATACACGCAAGTCGACCATAGGAGCATCGGTTGTAAGTTCTCTCCAGACGAACAGGCATAAGAAGATAACACCAATTATTAGAGAAAGAACGACAACTTTGCTGTCCCAGCCGTTATTCCCAGCTTCACTAAATCCGTAAAGCAAGGAGCCTAGACCGACTGTACAAGTAATAAAGCCGATTGTATCAAAGACTGGATTCGAAACTTTTGTTACATCTTTCATCCATGCAATTGCGATAATTAAATCGAGAATACCAATTGGAATTACAAGCTCGAATAACACTCTCCAAGAATAGTGACCAATTAACCAGCCTGATAACGTTGGACCGATGGCAGGGGCGAAAATCATTACAACACCCATGATCCCCATTGCTGTTCCGCGTTTTTCTGGCGGGAAAATAATTAAAAAGACGGTCATTAAAAGTGGCATTAATAAACCTGCACCTGCTGCTTGGATGATGCGTCCGATTAATAGCATCGAAAATCCAACAGAGGTAGCACAAACAACAGAACCAATCGTAAAAGCGGAAATCGCCGCAATAAGTAATTTCCTTGTGCCTAGTTTATTAATCAAAAATGGGGTGATTGGAATAAACACGCCATTTGTCAGCATATATCCAGTGGCTAGCCATTGGACCGTGCTTGTTGATACATTTAAATCATTCATAATATGTGGAATTGCCACATTTAATAAAGTCTGGTTAAGAATCGCAACAAACGCACCTAGCATTAAGGCGACAATTACTTTGCTGCGGTTTATTTCTTCGGTAGTTTCTAATGGTTTATAAGGAGCTTTTGTCTTGGATTCTTTAGCTTCAGCTAGGTGATCCTCTTCGTCCGCTATTGCTTTATTAGATTCCATAGCTTCGGCTACGCCATCTTCTATGTCAGGCTTCGCTTTATCAGCTTCCTCATTCATAGCCTCCGCGTGTTCTCCCATATCAACTTCCTTAGACGGTTTTACCGGTTCCACCATATCCGCTTTTTCAAGGGATGACGGAATGTCGTTTTCCCTCTTAGCATCTTCTTTTACGCTGTCTGGTTTAGCTACTGTCTTCTTTTTTCGTAAAAAAAGATTGATGATTAGTAGGAGAAGTAGGCTTCCTATAATATAGCTTGTGATGTAAGTGGTCATATCCATCACCTACTTATGAATTCTTACGGAAACGTTCATACCTGGGATTAGTTTTAGACCGCCGTAGTTATCAATAGAGATTGTTACGGGAATAACTTGTGTTTCTTTTGTATAGTTTCCTGAGCTGTTGTTGCTTGGCAGAAGGGAGAAGGTGCCTGCTGTTGCAAGTCCTAGACTGTCTATTTTCCCTGTTAATACGGTATCTGGGTAAGCATCGATATATAAATCTACTTCTTGGCCGACTTTTACTTTGTTGATGTCTGTTTCATCGACATTTGCAGTAACCCAAAGATTGTCTAAATCATAGCTTTTGGCAAGGGAAGTTCCTGCTGCGATAAAGGTATTTGGGACAGCGCTTGATTGCACAATCGTGCTGTTGTCAGGAACTGTAATAGGCATATCGGTTGTACCTGTTTCTGTTACAACTTCTACAGTACCAATCTTTTGATTTTTGTTAAAAGCGGTACCTGTTTCGCCTTTCCATTCTGTTAATTTTCCAGTTGCTGGTGAAGCGATGCTGATTTGTTGTCCCGCGATTTGGGCATTATCTGTTTTAATATAGGATACGGATTGATCGTAGAAGTAATAGCCGGCGAATCCTCCGCCAACTAAAACGATTAAAAGGATAATATTTAATAAGATCATGCGTTTATTATTCATTGTTGTTCCTCCTCGGTTTCCATTAAAATGGCTAATATTTTCCCATTTAGTTCTAGGATTTTGTTTATTTCTTCTTCTGGAAGCTGCATAACTTCTCTCACTTTGTTAGCTAGAATGGACGTGCCTGCGAAATATTGTTGCATGACTTGCTGTCCTTCTTCCGTTAGTTGGATATTGACAGATCGACGATTTTCTTCAGGAATGGTTCGTTCGATTAATTCGCGTTGGGATAGTCGATCGATAATACCGCTAACGGTGCTTTTAGTTAAAGATAATTTTGTAGCTAATTCTCCTATGCCGATGTTGGGCTGGAAATAAATCCTGTACAGTGTTTTAAGTTGTACTGCTGTTAGATCTAATTTTTTCGCATCAAGTTGAACTAAGTGGTTGTAGGCTTTGTTAATGCGAGCATAAGAGCGGATTAATTCATTGTTTAACGACCCGTTCATCTGAATAATTCTCCCTTCTATATGGTTTTTATAAAAACTGTTCGTATACGAACTATTGGATTGTCGCATATTTTTTGCTGGAAGTCAACGGTTTTAATAAGGAGAAGAAATGGATTATTGTTGGTAGTATTTCGAGGAGGATTACGGCTAGAAATACTACCATTGTCTGCTTTTACAATCCCTCCTTTTCTTTATGAAACTCCTCTGCAAATAAAGCTAGAAAAGCATCAACTACTAGTGGGTCAAATTGTTTTCCTTTATTGTCTTTAATTTCTTCAAGGATAGTTTCTAATTGGAGTTCTTTTCGATAGACTCGTTTGGAAGACATTGCGTCGAAACTATCTGCTACTGCCACAATGCGGGCGACTAATGGAATTTCTTCGCCTTTTAAACCTTTTGGATAGCCTTTTCCATCAAAGCGCTCGTGATGGTATAACACAATATCTAATATGCCACTGTTTTTATAATGTCTAACATGTTTAATGATTTCAAATCCCTTTGTCGTATGTGTTTTGATTAATTTATATTCCTGTTCTGTTAATTTTCCAGGCTTAGTCAAAATATGCTCTGGTATACCTATTTTCCCAATATCGTGAAGCAGTCCGCCGATATGAATGACCTCACATAAATAATGGGGTAAATTCATTTTTTCGGCGATCTTCATTGCGTATTTTGCCACATTTTTCGAATGGTGCATGGTATAGGAATCTCTAGAGTCGAGTGCGTTAGAAAGTACTTTTGTTAAAGCTAAATTATCTTCAAGCACCCTTTGGACTCGAGACATAAAAGCTACAGAAATGAACGTAATGAGAAGGTAGGTAAATAAATAGATAATAAAGGTACTGAAAGATGCGGATGGTTCGGGGAGAAAGAAGAATCTACAAGTAACCACCAAAAAAGTTAACAGGAAAATCACCCAAATAGGGCTACTGTAAAAGCCTATCCCCAAAAAAATAGTGCATAAAATGTATAAAACAAAATAGTTATCTTGATTTTCAAGAATAAAACGATTCAAAACGATACTAACAAATAAGAGAATAAAGAAATAATAACGGAAATAAGCAAAATTATTCCAAAATCGCCGATGCATAAAGACCCCCCATTACTACAATCGTAAGAAACTTCTTTTATCCCACTTCTTAACGGACAGTAAGACTTCCACCTCAAGCTTATGAAAATAGGTGGGAGATTAACTGTCCGTTAAGGTCACTAACCAGCAGTGGGGATGAAGCGGAAGCCCCACTACTGGAAGTTTCACTTTATTGAAAGCATTCCCTAATATTCCTATTTAATAAGCCAGAGGAAAGAGAAATATTTTCTAAATAAACGTTCATACTAACAATAAATGAATAATCTCTGGGGTGATCAGATGAATGAGCAACAGCGTTCTATGTTTGATAGATTAGTTTCCATTCAAGAGAAGTATACAAAAGAAGCACAAACGTATTGGAGTATGTATTCCAATTTGGATACATGGCAGTTTTGGGTGGCAGTACTGATGTTAGTTGTTCCACTGGTCGTCTTGTATTTTACGATTGACCGCAAACGTATTTTTATTATTGGATTCTTTGGATTTGCCGTGCATATGTTATTTTCCTATGTAGATGCAATAGGTATTCGCTTCGGTTTATGGGGATACCCATATCAGTTGCTACCGTTTTTGCCGAGCTTCTCACTGGATGGGTCCATTATTCCGGTAGCCATTATGCTAGTCTATCAGTGGACATTGAAGCATGGTAAAAACTTTTATCTTTATGCAACCATTTTAGCGGTCATCTTTGGCTTTGGTTTCAAACCGTTGTTAACAAGTCTCGGGTTATTTGAACCATATAAATGGGTTAATTATTTCTATATCTTTTTGATTTATTGGTTTCTATATGTTGGCGGATATTTAGTGACAAAATTATTTACTAAGTGGCAGGAAGGATACGAGTAATTTATCTATTTTGGGCAAGGATAAGAATGGACAATTAGTATAGATTGGAGTTATTAGATGCTCGTTCTTATCCTTATTGTAATCTTATTTAATGGGATTGCTTTTTTTATTCCTAAACGTTTGACGCCTATTGAAATGTTGACAACTACATTATTTGCAATGTTCCTTCAACTAATAACAGATACCTATCTTGATTTGAAATATGATTTATATGGATATTTTAGAAGATTGGGAGAGTTTCATTTATATTTTGGGAATTTATCCGACGATTAATGTCATTTTTTTGAATTATTTTCCGTATAAAGAAGGAATGAAAACAAAGATAATCTATGTCTTCATCTGGGGAGTCATTGCGATGGTGTATGAAACCATCTTTATATGGAGTGGTACTTTTTATTTGAATGGCTGGAAGCAAATTTATTCAGTTTTCACCTACCCTGTTCTTTATGTGATGCTAATGCTCTTTCATCAATTTTCGGTAAAGATGATAGAAAAAAGCACAAGAGATAGATGCAAATAGTCAGCCTAATATTGGTATAATGAATGAAAGACTAGATATTAGGGTGGTTCGTGATGACAATTCTTATTTTTATATTAGCTGGTTTAGCTGAAATTGGTGGAGGCTATCTCATCTGGCAATGGCTGCGAGAGGGAAAGTCTTATTATTGGGGGATTTTTGGAGGAATATTGCTCGTATCATATGGGATTATTGCGACCTTTCAATCGTTTATGTCATTTGGAAGAGTGTATGCTGCTTATGGCGGCATTTTTATCGTTCTGTCTGTTTTGTGGGGATGGGGAATAGATCGAAAAACACCAGATATTTATGACTGGATAGGTGCAGGGGTTTGTTTAGTGGGGGTAATGATTATGGTCTTCGCACCTCGTCACTAGATGATAGGAGAGCTATTTTTAGAAGTTTATTTTTGTATATCCACAGTTGAATCCTCATTCGCTAATGGGGGAATTTATAGGAGAGTTCGTATAAGTAATTCTCCTACTTTCATTGATAAATCCTCAGCGATTATTATTTCCTCTTTTAATAATGGGCAACAGCTTTTAGAAAAAGTTTTTTATAAAACTTGATGTATATCAAGTAAAAAAAACTCCTTTCTCTTTACAATAAAGGTGTAAAAAGAAGGAGGAAAAGAAAATGTCTAAAGCTGTTTTTCAATTAGAGCCACTTACATGTCCATCTTGTATTAAAAAATTGGAAGGGATTCTCCATAAAACAAGTGGAGTTGTTTCAGCAAAAGTATTATTTAGCTCCAGTAAAGTAAAAGTTGAATATGATTCCCATATTTTAGAGACTCAACAAATAAAAAATATCCTATGTAAAATAGGTTATTCTGTCTTAGCTGTAAAGTAGGTGGATAGAAGATGAACAAACATAAGAATCATTACATGATAATTTCAGGGACACTAATTTTAGTTGGGATGATAACGGGAATGCTGGGGAAGGAGACGGGAAAAGGTTACTTTCTAATAGTGGCTGCTGTCATTGCTAGTATACCAATTGCAAGGAAAGCTTTCCTTGCATTACGAATGAAGGCATTTAGTATTGAATTATTAGTAACCATTGCTGTCATTGCAGCCCTTTTTATAGGGGAATATGTAGAAGCATCTATTGTTGCTTTTCTGTTTCTATTTGGCGCTTTTCTGGAAGTTCGTACATTGGAAAAAACGCGATCAAGTCTAAAGTATTTAATAAATATGACCCCACAAAAGGCAACGGTAATAAGGGATAAAAGGCAAGTGGAAGTATCAGTAGAAGAAGTGATAAAAGGGGACCGAGTTATATTACGCTCTGGTGGGCAAGTTCCTGTGGATGGAAAAGTGATCACTGGAAAGGCATTGCTAAATGAAGCGGCAATTACCGGAGAGAGTATTCCTGTAACGAAAAAAACTGGAGATACCTTATATAGCGGTACGATGGTAGATAGCGGTTATCTGGAGATGCTTGCAGAAAAGGTTGGTGATGATACTACCTTTGCCAAAATTATTGAATTAGTAGAAGAAGCGCAAGAATCGAAAACAAAAACGGAGAAGTTTTTAGATAGATTTGCACAATTATATACACCGGGAGTGGTTTTGCTAGCAATTATCGTTTATGCCATTACAAGAAATCTTCATTTAGCCATTACTTTGTTAGTGATTGCCTGTCCTGGGGCATTGGTTATCGGAGCTCCTGTATCAAATGTGGCGGGAATTGGCAATGGAGCAAGAAATGGCGTTCTCGTCAAAGGTGGGGAAGTAATGGAAATACTTTCAAAAGTGGATATATTAGTGTTTGATAAAACGGGAACATTGACAAAAGGGAAGCCGGAAGTAACTGACATAAAAACCTTTGGAGAGATAAGCGAGAATGAAATTTTACGTTTGGCTGCAGAAGCAGAAAGCGGTTCTGAACATCATTTAGGAAAAGCGATAGTAAAAGAAGCATTCACAAGAAGATTAGTATGGAACCAAGTACCTAATACGATAGAGATTATAAAAGGAAAAGGAATTAGTGCTAAAGTAGAAGGTTTTACGGTCGTCATTGGCAATCGTTCGATGATGCTTGAATCTAGCATTGAAATGACAACAGGTGTTATCCAATATGCAGTAGCACGTGAAAACCTTGGAAATACTGCTATCTTTGTGGCTGTGAATGGAGGAATAAAGGCAGTAATTTCTGTTGCTGACCAAATAAGAGAAGATGCGGTTACTTCTTTACAAGAATTAAGAGCAGATGGGATTCGCAAAGTAGTCATGTTAACGGGTGATAATCAAGCAACAGCCAAAATAGTGGCAACTCAGCTTGGAATAGAAGAGTATCATGCGGAATTATTACCAGAAGATAAAGTAGAAATGATAAAAGCATTACAAAGGAAAGGACATATGGTAGCCATGGCTGGCGACGGTATTAACGATGCACCTGCTATTGGAACGGCAAATATCGGAGTGGCAATGGGAGAGGGAGGAACCGATGTTGCCATGGAAACGGCTGATATCGTATTAATGGCTGATCGATTGTCCCAACTATCCCATGCATATGCTTTATCAAAAGCAACGATTCGCAATATGAAAGCAAACACGTATTTTGCAGTTGGGGTAGCGTTTATTTTATTAATGGGTGTCCTGCTCGATTATGTTCATTTGGCTTCGGGGATGTTTATTCATGAAGCAAGTGTGCTAATTGTTATTTTACATGCGATGAGATTAGTGCGCTTTAATAAGACAAATAGAAAGGTCCCAATAGTAAGTAGCAAGGAAAGTCATGCTAAACATGCTTAAATTACTTGGTGAAATGGTAGAATAGGAGGAGGAGGGGTGCGGCATGCCGAGCAAGCAGCAATCTTGTGATCATACTTTTAAATGCAATCATTCAACAGAATCTATTCATTCTTGTGTATCATCGGTGCCTATTTTCAATCATTTAGAAAAAGAACAAATGGCAGAAATTATGGATATGGTGCAATCACTAATCTATAAAAAAGGAGAAATCCTTTATCATGCTGGTGATCCATCCGACTCTTTATCTATTGTCAATAAAGGAAAAATAAAAATTTACCGTTTATCAGAGTCTGGGAAAGAACAGCTTATTCGTATTTTGCATCCTGGTGACTTTACAGGCGAGTTAGCGTTATTTACAGAGACAATCCATGAAGCATACGCAGAAGCAATGCTGGAGACACATGTCTGTATCATCAAGCGTGCGGATTTACACACATTATTATTACGATATCCAACAATTTCTTTCAAAATTTTGGCAGAATTTGCTGCCCGTTTAGAACAATCAGAAAAGCAAACAACCAATCTCGCAACAGAAAAAGTGGAAAAACGAATCGCTCTTTATTTGATAGAGTGTTTAGGCGAAGGAAAAGATCTAAAGCAACCGCAAGAAATCAAGCTACCAATGACAAAAAAAGATTTAGCCTCCTATTTAGGAACCACACCTGAAACAATCAGCCGTAAATTATCCGATTTTGAAGAACAAGGATATATTGAACAAAAACCACAAAACAAAATGAAAATTTGGGGACATGCCCTTGCCGAATTAACTCGGTAAATGGCGTGTCCTTCTGTTTTCTAAAAAAACAGTTCTCCCCACGGAAAGCGAAGTTATGCAGGCTACGGGTAAATAGCCACAAACTTTACGAAAACAACCTTTTCTTAACATGAAATCGCAAGAGATGAGACAAAATACAGTTATTAACAATCCATTTTTTCAGCAAGAATTACAACAAGAAAATAGGGTGATGAAAATTAAATTAATGCTTAAGGCCTTTTTAGATAATATAACATTAATAATTACATTTATGTTTTTGGTACTGCAGCTAAAAGAATACCTTGTATTGCGTTATAAAAATATTCTCAAGTATATGTGGGCTTTACCCATTGTTGTTAGTCTACTAAGTATAGGTGTAATGTGGGAGCCACTGATATATGGGGAAGTACGCTTAGATTTACGAGGTGTTCCTATTTTCTATATTTCTTATTTATTGGGCTGGAAATATGGATTAATTTCCACTTTCTTACCAGCTCTATATCGTTATCATCTAGGTGGAACAAGTGTTTTACAAGGAATTTTCCAGGCCATCATCCTTCCATTTGCAATAGGAGCTTTTTTTCAGAATAGGAAATGCTATAATCCGCCATATTCCATTCTAAATATTAGGCATATGTTAAGAGCATTTAACTGTTATCAGGTTATAAGATTTTTCCTTATTCTTCAGACGACCAATGTATCGTTTATTACAGTCATTTGTCTGATATTATTTGAGATAGCTGCTGTTCTTTGCATTTTTTTTATGCAAAATGATGTAAGCAGAAAGCTATTATTTCGGAAAGAACTAGAATATCATTCAAGGCATGATAGCATGACCAACTTATATAATCTGCGTTTTTTTCGAACAAATGTTGAAAAATTAATGGGAAGTAATGTACCTGTTGTCATCGCCATGATGGATGTAGATTATTTTAAAAAATATAACGATACCCATGGTCATCCAGCAGGTGATGCAGTTCTGCGCACCATTGCCCAGCTATTAAATGACTCTATGAGAAAAGAAGATGTTTTTGCCCGATATGGTGGAGAGGAATTTATTATTTGTTTTACAAACATAACGAATATGCAAACAGCTGTAAACATTGCTGAGCGATTTCGCAAAAATGTGGAAGATTATCGATTTTTTGGAGAAGAAACCCAGCCAGATGGAAAAGTAACCGTTTCTGTTGGATTAGGGGGTCTATCTGATGGGAAATTATTAGATGAGTTAATTAAAGAAGCAGATCAAATGCTATATAAAGCAAAGAAAACAGGCAGAAATGTTGTAGAATGGAACAGTTCCTCTTAGGGTGGGGGACTACCATTCGTAATGGGGGAAATGGGCGTTGGTTGTCTATTTTCAAAAAGAAAAGACAATCCCATCTATCGAGTGAAAAATGATGGAATTGTCCTATAATAAATATTCGTATATCGTTTACTTGTGAGAATCATTTGCAAAGACCGACTCCAATTCTTTCATTAATAATTCTGCGCCTTCCTTGCTTAACACAAGCTTTCCGTTACCAAAACTGATGTTATCGGGTGAGACTTCCCCAGTAATCGCACATTCTTCAAACGCTTTATACTTCTGAAAGACGATTTTTTCCCCTTCGACAAAAATTTCCAAAGGATCCTTAATTTCAATTCCTAATGTTCTTCGCAATTCTCTTGGAATAACAATACGTCCTAATTCATCTACTTTTCGAACAATTCCTGTGCTTTTCATACTTTTTCCCTCCCCATACATTTTTTTAATATATATCCTATATTTTAACATACCGATTACGGAATGAAAGAAAAATATTTTGAAATAAAGGTAAATAGATGGAGCAAATCACTAGAATTTGTTACTAGATATCCTCTATACTTTGTAGATGAGGAAATCTTTTCCTAATTTAGAGAAGGAGGAAATCATTCATGTCTACAACGATTCCACAAATCACACTTAATGATGGTCTTGTTATTCCTGCAATTGGCCTTGGTACCTATAATTTACGAGGAGCGTCTGGCGTTCAGGCAATAACCTCAGCGATTGATACGGGCTATCGTTTACTAGATTCTGCTTTCAATTACGAAAACGAAGGAGCACTTGGAGAAGCTGTTCGCCGCAGCACAGTAAGCAGGGAACAGTTATTCATTACTTCCAAACTTCCAGGTCGACATCACCAGTACGACAAAGCACTCTACACCATCCAAGAATCACTTTACCGCACAAAGTTAGATTATTACGACTTATTTCTTATTCACTGGCCAAACCCCAAAACAGATTTATACGTAGAAGCATGGCAAGCATTAATTGACGCAAAAAAATGGGGTCTCATCCGCTCTATTGGCGTATGCAATTTCCTACCAGAGCATCTCGAACGCTTGAAAAAAGAAACTGGCGTACTGCCAAGTATTAACCAAGTAGAACTACACCCATTTTTTTCACAAAAAGAACAACTAGCCTACGACAAAGAAAACGGCATCGTAACCGAATCATGGAGCCCACTCGGCCGAGCAAACAATGTATTAGAAAACGAAACCATTCAACAAATAGCAGAAGCACACGGAAAATCAATATCCCAAGTCATCCTCAGATGGCACACCCAACTAGGAGCATTGCCAATTCCAAAATCAAGCTCCCCACAACGCCAACGAGAAAACATAGAAATATTCGATTTTACACTGACCGAAGAAGAAATGAACAAAATTTCTAGTCTCACTCGTGCAGATGGCCGGATTGCCGATCAAGATCCAGCTGTTTATGAGGAATTTTGAGTTAGATTGACTTAAGGAGTGGGGAATTGGGCGGTAGTTGGGGATATTCGCGGGAAAATGGTTATGTATTAGGGCGGAGTTTGGTGGGAATTAGCTAGAGCATGGGGGAAATCAGCCAAAGTATGGATATATCAGCCAAACTAGAGAGGAAATCAGCCAAAGTATGGATATATCAGCCAAACTAGGGAGGAAATCAGCCAAAGCATGGTTATATCAGCCAAACTAGGGAGGAAATCAGCCAAACTACAGATATATCAGCCAAACCCAATTCCTTCCCCCACAAAAAGGAATTCCAAGCAATAAAATAGAATAACTGAAATAGAAAAAGAGAAAGGAAGTGGTAATTTGTTTTTAAACGAAGTTTGCAAGAGTGATAGATTAAAATCTACAGAAATACTCATTAAAAGGTTAAAAGAAACGCATAAACTAAGACCGAATGTAATGAAAGACTTAAGGAAACTGCTTACTGGTTATAATGGCGAGAAAGAAATGAAGTATCAACAATTTTTACCAGAAAAGGATTGCCTCATTATCCATAATCTTCGCCTTTACGATGGAAAAAACCATTTTCAGATCGACTACCTCATCCTCACCCAACGATTCGCTCTTATTGTCGAATGCAAAAACTATTACGGAGAAGTGGAAATCGACTCCAACTTTAATCAAATGATTCGAACAGGAGATGAAAAGGTAGAAGGTTTTTCTAATCCAATTTCCCAAGCAAAAAGACACCAGCGTCAATTACTAACATACTTCAAACAACATAATCTCCCACCACTCCCCATCGAATTCATCGTAATTTTCAGCAATCCATCCACTATTATAAAAGGAGATCCATCCATTAAAGACGTAGTCATTCACAGCCACAGTTTTTCAGAAAAATGGGATAAGCTCGTCGCGAAATATAGAAGGGCTTCCATTGTTGATATCAAGTTGCTTCGCAAAGCAGCAAAAAACCTCTTGAAAAATAACACTCCAGAAACCGTTGATTTATTAAAAAAATACGGAGTTCAACCAAGCGACCTCATCACAGGTGTACAATGCCCATCTTGCGAAAAATTTGCAATGATACGCCAAAAACGCAAATGGTTCTGTCCTCACTGCAACACATATGACAAAGATGCGCATCACCAAACTGTGACCGATTACCTTTTATTAATAAAAGCCACTATTACAAATAAGGAATTCCGCAAATTTGCCAACGTTTCTTCACGTGAGACAGCTGCAAAGATGCTAGTAAGAATGAATTTGCCAAGTAAAGGAGAAAACAAAGGGAGAAAGTATCATAAACCGTAAGTAATTAAATAAATATTCGAATGGATGATGAGTAGAGAATGAAACTGTGCTCATTATCCACCGAATATTGACCGAAATGGAGGAGGAATCAGCCAAAGTAGAAATATATCAGCCAACCCCGGGCCGAAATCAGCCAAAGTAGAAATATATCAGCCAACCCCGGGCCGAAATCAGCCAAAGTAGAAATATATCAGCCAATCCCGAGCCGAAATCAGCCAAAGCAGGAATATATCAGCCAACCCCGGGCCAAAATCAGCCAAAGTAGAAATATATCAGCCAATCCCGAGTCAAAATCAGCCAACCCACAATTATATCAGCCAACCACCACCCAAAAATTCCACCTTACAACTTCTCCCCCAACAAAACCGCCATCAACCGCTTCTCCAACACAATATCAGTCGCATTTGGATTACTTTTCTCCAGCTTAGCCCCTTCTTCACAAAGTGCGGCTGCTTTATCCTGGTCTCCGTTCACATACAATTCATAAGCAGCGGCAATTCGTTTGTTGCTCATTTGCTTAATGGCTAAAAATCGTTTAATTTCTTTGTTCTGATAAATGGAACGAATTTCTTCCATATCGCCTTCTAGGACAGTCAATAAAAATAATCGCTCTTTTGCCACTTCTACTCGGAAAAGGGAGATAAGCGCGTCTTTTCTTGCCCACAGCATATCATTAATTCTTTTTGCCTCTTCAAAATCTAAGCGTTCCATTGCTAGAACTTGCTGTATGCATAATGTCCACTGCGAAAAATAGTCACTGCCATCATCGCCATCTGGTAGGTTAAATAATTCTTCTGGCAATTCTTGATACAAAACACCTTTAGAAGTTTGGGCATAGACATAGAATTGGGAGTAGAGTTGCCATTGTTTCTTTTCTTTACTCCAAGCCATTTTTAACGACATTCCATCGTTAAAGCCATAGGGGATAATATTGGTTACCCCGATAAAGAGCCCGATGAGAACGAAAAGAGTTACAGGCAGGGGAAAAGCATCGCTACTTACTATCCAAGCAATGCCACCAACTACTGCACTACTGAGAAAATTGATGATTACGCCACCGCATAAATACAGCTTAAATGGAAATTTTCCTTCCACATACGGTGGTGGTGCCATTAAACATTGACCTAACGTACCTGGCACATGCAGCTTTTTCCATTTCAAGCCATCCTTAGTTGCAACGATTGTCCAAGAAAAAACGCGAAATGAAACAAACGAATAGCCAGTTAATTTTCCAAAAATAAGATGTCCAGCTTCATGTAAAATAATATGTATTACATAAAATAAGATTAAACAAATGACGCCGATAAGGAAATTAGTGATACTCCATTCTTGTGATAAAATAGCAAGCGTAAGTGTAGCGCCAAACACTCCCCCAATCAAAGCCATACCGAGCGTAGAAAGAAATTTCTTCATGCCATAACTCCCATCTTTAAGTATATTCTTAAAATCATTGTAACAAAGCTCTATACAATCAACTATCAGAAAAAGAAATTTATTCCACTCTTAATGGTCAGTAAGACTTCCCCCTAATGGAAGTTTTACTTTATCCCCAATCCAATAAATAGAATGAAAAGCAGATAAATAGTAAAATAATAGAGAAGGCTTACAAAAAAAGGAGTGTGTACATAAATGAAAACGGAACAACAATATTTTGAAGAAGGTTCAACGATTCAAGTATATATGGAGAATATGAGTACATTAAAAGAGGAAAGTTATGAAGTATATGATAACTTCACCTTACCACAAGATGGATTTGTGGAGGAATTAAAGCAGCATAAATTGCACTTCTTAACAATTACAGAAGATTGGTGTGGTGATGCGATGGTGATTAATCCTGTTCTCCGCAAAGTAGTCGAAGCTGCTGGTCTACCAATGCATGTAGCATTACGAGATGCGGATACGGATTTAATTGATCGTCATTTGACAAACGGCGGCAGAGCAATTCCAATGGTGCTTATTTTGAATGAACAAGGGGAACTAATTGGTAAATGGGGACCACGTGCACCAGAAGTACAAGCAATGGTAACAGAGGGTCGCGCTAAGCTTCCAGCAAAAGAGGATCCAACATTTGATGAAAAGCAAAAAGAGTTTTATACCCAGTTACAAAAGAAGTATCGCACGGACCCAGCTATTTGGGCATATGTATACAATAGCTTTAAGAGTAGATTACAAGAGATCATTAAATAAGCTAATGACAGTCCCTAAATCAGGGGGCTGTTTATTTTTGCACCTCCTTCCAAACATGGTAAATGTTTTTGTTTGACAATGATCAATAAAATCATTAATATAATCGCATACGATATATCGGATACGATGTATCTTGTTCGATGTATTTTAATTTTCAGAAACTAAGCAACACATGGATCCTTTTATAGAATAAGAATCCATTAGTTCGAACACAATGAAAGCAACAGGTCAAACAAGAACTGCAACCGGTAGGATTTTTGGCTGCAGGAGGAGGAATGGATTCATGTTAAACATTTTTAAAAACTTTCAAAAAAAGGACTGGATGTTCATTTCATGTGCATTAGTCTTTATTATTTTACAAGTATGGCTTGATTTGAAGCTTCCGGATTATATGGCTGAAATAACTAGACTTGTACAGACAGAGGGAAGTGAGCTAAGTGACGTTTTAACACAAGGTGGATTTATGATCCTTTGTGCGGTGGGAAGTATGGTGGCTTCCATTATCACGGTTTTCTTTGCCGCAAAAGTTGCTGCTGGTTTTTCTAACCGTCTGCGTAAAAAAGTCTTTGATAAAACATTATCTTTTTCAATGGAAGAACTTTCTGGTTTTTCTACGGCTAGTTTAATTACTCGTTCTACAAATGACATTATACAAGTGCAAATGTTGATTATCTTAAGCTTGCAAATTGTCATCAAGGCTCCAATTATTGCGGTTTGGGGGATCTTGAAAATTACCGGAAAGAGTTGGGAATGGACCGCTGCTACTGGTGTGGCAATTGCAGTACTATTAGTGTTAATAGCTACGATTGTTATCGTTGCCCTTCCTAAATTTAAAATTATCCAGAAATTAACGGATAATCTTAATATGGTAACAAGAGAGCATTTAAGTGGGATTCGTGTTGCTCATGCTTATAATGCATCCAACTATCATGAAAATAAGTTTGAGAAAGCGAATAAGGAACTAACTGATACGAATTTATTCACTACAAGAATCATGGCTTTGATGATGCCAACCATTTCCCTCATTATGTCAGGAATGACGCTTGCCATCTATTGGATTGGTGCTGTGTTAATTAATAATGCAGCCATGCCAGATCGCTTGCCAATATTCTCGGATATGGTTGTCTTCTCTTCCTATGCAATGCAAATCATCATGGCCTTTATGATGGTTTCCATTACATTTGTGCTGCTTCCTCGTGCTGCAGTATCGATTAAGCGAATCAACGAAGTGCTAAATACAGATGTGAAAATAAAGAGTGGTACGAAAACGGCTGGAGATAAGATCGGAGAGATTGAATTCCGCCAAGTTAGCTTTAAGTATCCTGGTGCAAGTGATTATATTCTTCGAGATATCAGCTTTACTGCTTCCAAAGGAGAAACGGTAGCGATTATCGGTTCTACTGGTAGCGGAAAAAGTACCTTGCTGAACCTGATACCACGCTTTATGGAAGCAACGGACGGCGAGATTCTCGTTGATGGTCTTAATGTAAAAGATTACAAGCTAGAAGCATTACGAGATAAAATTGGTTATGTATCGCAAAAAGCAGTTATGTTCAGTGGTTCTGTTTCTTCCAATGTCACGCTTGGGGAAGAATCTAAGCAATCTGTAGAACAATCGAACATCCAACGAGCAGTTGAAATTGCTCAAGGGAAGGATTTTATTGAAAAAATGGATCAGCAATATGATGCAACGATCTCACAAGGTGGAACAAATCTTTCTGGTGGACAGAAACAGAGATTATCGATTGCGCGTGCTATTTATAAAAATCCGGAAATCTATTTATATGATGATTCCTTTTCCGCATTGGACTATAAAACAGACCGTGTTCTACGTTCCAAGCTAAAAGAGGAAATAAACGATGCCACTAACATTATAGTTGCACAGCGCATTGGAACCATTAAAGATGCTGACCGAATTCTTGTATTAGATAAAGGCGAAGTAGTTGGAATGGGAACACATGATGAGCTGATGACAACTTGTGAGGTATATCAAGAAATTGCCTTATCACAATTATCAAAGGAGGAACTCGAAATTGGGTAAAAAAACGGATGCAAAAGAAGCCAAAAATAAACGAAATCAACCCCAAACAGACGAGTTGGGTAAACAACCAGCCAAATCGATCCCTCCAGGTGCGAAAGGCATGAATTTTTCAAGTTTAAAGGAACTGGCTGTCTACTGTAAGGCCTATTTCCCCATCATTATCTTTGCATTAATCCTTGCCATGGCAGCGGCGATCTTTAGTATTATTGGTCCTGATCAGCTTAGCAAAATGACGGATTATATTACAGCAGGGTTGATGGGAGAAATTGATCTTGATGCTGTCTATGATGTAGCCATTCTTTTGGTTTTTCTATATGGTTTAGGATTTATTTTTAACTATGTGCAAGGCTATATTATGGCAACTGTGACACAAAGAATTTCTAAACAATTAAGAAGAGATATTTCAGTAAAAATCAATCGTTTGCCGTTAAGATATTTTGATAATACAACAACAGGTGATGTGCTTAGTCGGGTCACAAATGATGTCGATATGGTTGGACAGACGATGAACCAAAGTATTAGTAGCTTAATCACTGCTGTTACGATGTTCGTAGGTTCCTTAATCATGATGTTCTATACAAACTGGATTATGGCTATTTCAGCTATTCTATCCACCTTCATTGGGTTTGCGTTTATGTTTTTTATCATTTCGAAATCACAAAAGTACTTCGCTCAACAGCAACAAGAGCTTGGAAAACTAAATGGTCATATTGAGGAAATCTACTCTGGCCATAATGTAGTGAAAGCATATAATGGAGAGCAACAGGCGAAGGATGCCTTTTCTGCCATCAATACACGACTATATGAGAGTGCGTGGAAATCACAATTTATGTCAGGGCTGATGATGCCACTAATGATGTTTATTGGGAACTTCGGCTATGTAGTTGTCTGTATTGTCGGTGCAACGCTTGCAGTTAACGGCAATATTTCATTTGGTGTAATTGTTGCCTTTATGTTGTATATTCGCTTATTCACACAGCCACTTCAGCAAATTGCACAAGCAGCGACAAATCTACAGTCAACAGCGGCAGCAAGTGGACGTGTTTTTGAATTCTTATCAGAAGAAGAATTGGCAACTGAAGACGAGAAGAAAGAAAAACTTACGAATGTCAAAGGCGATGTAGAATTTAAGCATGTACGTTTTGGCTATAGCGAAGATAAAACGGTTATTCAAGATTTCTCTGTACGCGTAAATGCTGGACAGAAAGTCGCAATTGTAGGACCGACTGGAGCGGGAAAAACAACGTTAATTAATTTGCTTATGCGTTTTTATGAAATAAATGATGGCGAGATAACGATTGATGGTATCCCAACAAACGAAATGACAAGAGAGGCTTTACACGATCTTTTCTGTATGGTGCTCCAAGATACGTGGATATTTGAAGGTTCTATCCGCGACAATATCGTCTATTCAAGAGAAGGGGTATCCGATGAAGAAGTGGAAGCTGCCTGCCAAGCAGTTGGATTACATCACTTCATTCAAACATTACCGAACGGCTATGATACGATCTTGGATGACAAGACGAGCTTATCAGCAGGTCAAAAACAGCTTATCACCATCGCACGTGCTATGGTGAAAATGGCGCCATTACTTATTTTAGATGAAGCAACTAGCTCCGTAGATACGCGTACGGAATTACTGATTCAAACAGCGATGGATAAGCTGACGGAAGGAAAAACTTCCTTTGTCATTGCACATAGACTTTCAACGATCAAAAATGCTGACTTAATTCTCGTGATGAAAGAGGGCGATATTGTCGAAGCAGGAACACATCAGGAGTTAATGGAGAAGAATGGATTCTATGCAGAGCTTTATAATAGCCAGTTTGAAGAAGCATCGTAAAAATTTTTTCATAAATAAAAGAAAGACTCGCAGAAGGTTAGCGAGTTTTTCTTCAAAGTAAGGATCAATTGATTTTTACAGAAGGGGGTAAAAAATGTTAGATAGGGCCACGTACATTTGGGAATCGATCGACTTCTTGAATCGATTTATAATGAAGAGCCTGCAGAGGCATGCAGAAGGACATGGTGTGACTGCTCCCCAAGCCCGAGTAATGCTCGAAGTCTTTATTAATAAAAAAATTAGCGTAAAGCAGCTTACCCAAAATCTGCGTATGACGCAAAGTACTGTTTCAGATATCGTGGAACGACTAACAGAAAAAGGGTTGCTCATTAAGAAACCGAATCCGAAAGACAAGCGATCTGTTCAGATTATGTTAACAGAAAAAATGGTTAAGATAATCGAAGAAACAGCCCCAAAGCCAATCCAGCAAATAATGGGATCGGTATTAGAAAATTTACAACCAAGCGAGCAAGCAAAGGTAGAAGAAGGAATGAGGTTATTGGTAGCAGCTGTTGGGAAGAAGATGGAAGCAGATGGTATCGATGACTTAGAAGATTTCGAAGTGCTATTTTTGCCAAAGGAAAATAAGCAGTAAAAGAAAAAGTCGGGTCCGAGACCTGACTTTTTTTATGCCTGCTAAAAATCACCATTATACGAAGGATAGAAATAGTATAACCTGCTAATATAAGAACCAAATGCTTTTAGTAAAGATGAGCTAATCAGTCCGATGAAAATGCGGGAAAAAATAAATAGAGATAAGGTATTAATGTATAATCTCCTTTAATCTGCTATGCGTAATCATTCTTGCAGTATCTAAATATGGTCTATAGTTCCACTGTATTTCTAATAAAATGCCAATACGTATTACTTAAGAAATCAGATTTTATTCCTCTTTTATGTTCTCCATTTTTATTAAACCGTTCTGTACTCCAAATTAAGAATAAGACCTCTTTTGTTCTTGTGATTCCTAATTAGAGTAGCACTTAAAATTAAATTATTTTCACCTTCAAAAATGGAAGGGTAACCTAATTATCGTAAAATAAATTTGGCTAAATGAACCGATCTTTTGTCCGATTTTATCTGCAACTCTTCTATGGAATTCGTAATTCTAATTTCTCTAAATCAATGAGGAATTTTCCATTCATTAGGATATCAAGCCCTATGAGACCATTGATCTCCCAGTCATCTAAATTTCCAAAATCCAACTTCATTTCATGTATTTCATGTGTACCTATTTTTATAAAATTAACTAGTTTTCGAAAAGAATATTCTTCACCGCCAATACCGTATGCACTGACTAAAGGATCTCCATTTTCAAAGTAGATACCAAGGTCAAAGACAATATCGGATGAGATAAGAGTATGAGCTGCACCTGTATCAATAATAAGCTTATCTATTACTTTCGTTTTTCCTTTATAAGAAATCGTCATTTCCACTTCAAGTAAACAATTCACTAATTCTAACTTCATAATCTCATACCTCTTAAGCCACTTGGAGTTCTCAATTCAATAACAATTTTTTCAGAACCTGTATGATAAACAATGGTATTCCCTTTAGATTTAAGTAACTCTTTTGTAGCCAATTTAGAATCTTCAATAATATTAATCAATGCGACATCCGTTACAATTTTTTTATTATCTTCTATGTGAAACTCAAGGATGCTAAGTTTGACATACTGATTTGGATATAATTTGCGAACCTCACTCCATTCCATGTCTTTCGGCGCTCCTTTCCTTATTAGAGATCATATATATTATATCATTGTTCCGTCTTATTCTAGTGGTAGACATCACATGGGTGCCAATGAATGGCTGCCACCGCCGCAACATTGGCTGATAAAGCCATAACTTAGGCTGATAATCCCCTAACTTTGGTCCATTCAAGTAATCCATCGCCAAAAACCAAGTAAAACAAACAAGAGTTAACAAAAAGCTTCCACATCATACATTAAAAATATAAACCAATGCCAAAGAGCCATCCACATCATACAGCCCAATTCTTGCTTCTAATCAGGGAACCAATGCTCCACAAAAAAAGGCTAAGAATCCTGACCCCAGTGGTCCAAAGACAAGCGATCTGTTCAGATTATGTTAACAGAAAAAATGGTTAAGATAATCGAAGAAACAGCCCCAAAGCCAATCCAGCAAATAATGGGATCGGTATTAGAAAATTTACAACCAAGCGAGCAAGCAAAGGTGGAAGAAGGGATAAGGTTATTGGTAGCAACTTTTGAAAAAAATGGAATCGGATGGTATCGAGGACTTAGAAGATTTTGAAGTGCTATTTTTGCCAAAGGAAAATAAGCAGTAAAAGAAAAAGTCGGGTCCGAGACCTAACTTTTTTATGGTGAGATGTTTTAAATTTATTGTTTTCTTGCTCGGATTAGTGCCCGAGTGCCATTAAATTAAGGGCTGATGGTTAATGATCAAGTTCTTTCTTCATAATCTTATTAAGTACGAAAACGATGAAAGATTTAATAACCGATTTAATATTAGAGTTCATAACAAATTCTTTTAAAAGGTAAATATCTTGGGTAAACTGTAAATGAGTTATAATTGATTCCTCTAACTTGTTTTTCGTCGCTGATAAACATTGTTGCCAAAAGGGAATTAATTTGACTCTTTTCTTTTTGCACAATTATACGGACTTAATCCTAGCACTTACCCCATCCTATTTTCACCTTCAGTCAGCCTCAGCAACCCGCACGCTAAATTCGCTAATATACTCCTCATTCTTATGATAAAGTCCTATCGAGAATGTTTCATAAATGTCGCTTTTCACCGTCAATTTTTGCTCCTCGATGTAGGTAATTAACTTTTGCAATGTCTGAAAGTATTCTTTGAACGTATTTGATTTTACTTTGATGCTTACATATTTCCCCTTAGGGATAATCGCTCGCTCCGCTTCGCTGGAAAGACTGGAAATCTGTTTTCGCAATGGGGCGGGTGTATAAAGGTAACTATAAGAAATATTTTCTACTTTTTCATAGTGTCCGAAAGGAATAATCGAGCCATACCCATTGTTGCGGAATTCTTCTTTTGTGGCTTTCTTTAGGTTGCTATAGGAAGGATTTAGGATTGTCGCCGGCCCAATATTTTTTACTTTTGTTTGAATAATGGGCTGCTCTTCTTTTTCCATCACAATAATTTCTCCAAACGGATATTCCTGTCTTTGCAATTCCTCTCGGATCTCTCTAATGGATTGTTGCGTCTCTAGTAAAGAAGCTATTTTTTCGGTTATCAAGTCTTCTTGTTTTTTCAAAAAAGCGACGAAATCCAAGTTATCGGTCTCTTGAATTTCTTTAATTTGACTAAGCGGAGTGCCGATAGAAATCAGTGATTTTATGATATCTAGGCGATATAATTGGGAATCTCGATAGTAGCGATATTTGGTTTTCGGATCGACATAAGCTGGCTTAAATAAGCCAATCTTATCATAATGGCGAAGTGCTTTAATGGTAATATTGGCTACTTTCGATACTTCCCCAATGGAGTAAAGCTTCTCTTCCATTTTATTCAACTCCATCCAAACTAATTATTAGCTAATGACCGCTGTTTCCAAACAAGTGTCAAGGCAATTCCAATTGCTAAAAAGACAGAGGCGAAGTAGAAAGGATAATTTAAATCGATATCGAATAATATCCCCCCGATAATCGGACCGAATACATTGCCGATGCTTGTGAACATCGAATTCATCCCGCCGACAAAGCCTTGTTCGTTTCCAGCAATTTTTGAAAGATACGTAGTAACGGCAGGTCTCATTAAATCAAACCCTACGAAAACAATAATCGTAACAAACAGAATCAGAAAATAAGCGTGCACTACTGTTAAAATTAATACGAGAACCGTCGAAAAGATAAGACTGTAGCGAATTAAAAGAATTTCGCCCATCCACTTTGTAAGCTTTTCAAATAAAGCTACTTGTGCAATAACACCAACGGTTGCCCCACCTGTTATGATAATCGCAATATCCTTCGGCGTAAATCCAAATTTATGATCAACAAATAATGAGAATAATGATTCAAACGAAGATAAACCAAACGATGAAATAAAGATAATTAGAAAAGAAATAAAATACATCGGTGCAAAAATCCGCTGCCAGCCGACCTTTTCTTCTTTCGTTGATTTTTCCTCGGACCGCTGCTCTGGTTCTTTTAAAGCAAAGAAAGAGAGGATAGCAGCAACAAAACCTAAAATACCGGCAAAATAAAAAGGCATACGAGTCCCGATTTCCGCTAAAAATCCACCAATCCCAGGACCAATAATAAATCCAGTGGAAATAGCAGCAGACATATAGCCAAGTGCCTTAGGTCTAGCATCCAATGTAGTAATGTCGGCAATAAAGGCAGTAACAGCAGGCATAATAAACGCCGCACTAATCCCGCCAAGCATCCGCGAGATAAACAGAACACTGACTGTTTTTCCAACCCCGAATAATATTTCAGATGCCCCAAATATAAACAACCCGATTACAATCATTCGCTTTCTTCCATACTGGTCTGCCCAGCGTCCAGCAATAGGAGAGACAATCAGCTGGGCAATCGCGAAAGCCGCCACCATATAACCAACAACAGCACCGGAAAGATTTAACTCATTCATAATCGAAGGAGTAACAGGAATAACAAGACCAATGCCCAGAAAGGCAATGAATAGATTGATAAGTAAGATAGATAAAGTAATATTTTGTTTCAACATAATTTGCCATCTCCTTGAGTAGTTAGCTACAAATATTAAGTGTAATCTCTCCTGTTAGGGGAGAGTCAACTAGAGATGGTTATTTTCGCTAAAAGAGTCATAAATACAAAATAATTCTTTTTCCCTAACTCTGTTTAATAAATTTTACTGCGATCTTATGAAACACCATTAGAATAATATAAAGAATGGGATAAACGATCACAGAATAATACTGTTTCCAACCGTTTAAATAAAATGTTCCAGTCCAAATGAAAAGCGTTTCATAGCCCATTGCTAATATGCTCCAACCCAAAATGTAGATAGCATGTTTATATATATTTTTCCCATAAGGATAGTAATTTAAAAATACTACGTTAATGGCTGGATATATACCAAAAGCATAGATCAAAGTAGACCAATTAACACCCTTATCGAAATATCTTTATAGGTGATATTTTAAGCCTAAATAAACATCTGTTATAAGTTGTAAATACATGGCAAACAATGTTGTAGCCAATAGAACCATTGGACTGATACGTTTAGGAATTAAATAAGCAATTAGGTTGAAAATGATAACTGTGACGAAAAGAAATAACATCCTTTTTACTCCGATCTATAGTGTCTTTTACCTGTTTATCCTTTCCTAAAATCATAAAAAGCACCCCATTATTTTGAGCGCTTTCATAATAGTATACAATCTATGATATAGAATCACTCTTAATCGCTTTTCGTATGAACCAATAGTGCCAGCGCATAAAGAGGCAGGCATACATATAAAATAAAGTAGTATACCAAAAGTTCCAGCCCTTATAATGTATATATCCAACAAAAACAGCTAAGGTCTCGTATGCTACTGAAAAAGCGACCCAAAAAACAAAATAGAGAATAAATTTGTTTCTTTCTCTAGGCATAAAATTCATATATAAAATGCCAAAAAAAGCTGGCAATGATATTTGGATGATTAAATCGATTAATAAATCGCCATCTGCTATTATTAAGTCATATAAATCCAGAATTTCGCCAAAAAAAATATCTGCAATTAGTGTCTGTACTGTTACGACGAACCAAGTAATATAGATCTCTTGCTTTGTTAATCTTTTGGGCATAAGTAAAAAAATAACTCCAATTACTAAGTAAGATACTAGCAAAAAGACTATTAACATCTTGTTCATATTGTCACCTTTTAGATTGGATTTTTATATCCTTTAAGCTACTTAACAAACCATTGATAATATTTTAATAAAATGTAAAGAAGAATAGGATCTGCTATTGCAGAATGCCAAAACTCCCACCAACCATAATTAAAATAACCCCATGGTTCAGGTAACAATGCTAAAGCTTCATAAAGAAGCATAAAGATTACCCATAATAATATGTAAATTATTTTTCTTTTTACAGAAGTATCAAAAGGATACCAATTTAAAAATACGATATTAACCGGCGGTACTAAAACCGTAATAGGAAGAACAGCCGCAATATCAATACTCTTTGAAAAATAATAGTAACCTTCATACTTCAAATCCACATACTGATCAACAACGACCTGAAAAGCAACTGTAAACATCCAGATATGAGCCACTTGCTTCTTATTAAGCAATTTATTTACTTTAAAACTTACCAGGTTAAATACGAAAATTGCTATTAATAGTCCAATCATAAAATTTCCTTTTTCTTTCATAATGCGCAGTATTGTTTTGAATTATTCTTTAGAAATAAACTAATTTTCGTTAACGTTTAAAATGCCTGTAACATTCTCCAATTCGAATTCTCTTATGCTGGAATTTATATTGTCCTTAAAGATAAACGGAAAAAAGTATTAAATGGGTTTCTCAGAAAAAACAACAAAGCACAGTGGTGGATTAGCTAGAATTAATGGAGTGATTAATGAAAGCAGAGGAGAAATTAGCGGAAAAAACATGAAAATGAGCAAAACAATAAATATATCAGCCAAAACAACAAAGAAATCAGCCAAACAATAAATATATCAGCCAAAACAGCAAAGAAATCAGCCAAACAATAGAAATATCAGCCAAAGCAGCAAAGAAATCAGCCAAACAATAGAAATATCAGCCAAAGCAGCAAAGAAATCAGCCAACCTATAAATATATCAGCCAAACTAAATAAAGAGAAGGCGCAGTTTCACAACCGCGCCTTCTCTTTTTCACCTTTAATGCACCTAATAAACTCACTCACCAGCCAGCAATTTCTTCCCGTCCTCTTTCTCCGGCAAATAAATCTGCTGACTAGGTAACGCTATTTCAATACCATGTTTCTCTAAGATACTAAGTATTTGTAGATTTGTTTCTTCTTTAACGACTAAGTATTCCGCCCAGATAGTTGTCTTAGTGAAGAAGTAGACAAAGATTCCTAGCGAATAATCGCGGAAATCGGTAAAACGAACCATAATTGTATCTGGATGTACACCTGGGTGTTTACGCAACATTTCATCTATTTCTTTTAAAGCAGTTTTCAGCTTTTCATTTGGCGTTCGATAGGATATAGCTAGTTCATAGTCAATGCGTCGCTTCGACATTTTTGACCAGTTTGTAATCGCCTCATTCGAAAGCTTCGAGTTTGGAACCGTTACAATGGTGTCGGAAAAAGTTCGAACTTGCGTACTGCGGAAGGAAATATCCTCAACCGTTCCTTCTACAGAAGGAGTTTGAATCCAGTCCCCTTTAGAAAAAGGCTTTTCCGTAATAATCACGACACCGCCAAAGAAGTTAGCAACAGTGTCCTGTGCAGCTAAGGAAAAGGCAAGACCCGCAACCCCGAGACCAGCAACAAAGGCACCAATTTGAATATCCCAAGTATCCAAAATGCTGACAACCGTAAAGATAACGACAAGCATACGAAAAACTCTTCCTAAGAATGGAATCAGCATACTATCAGAATCTAACTTTGTTCGAGAAATCATTCGTTCAAACGGATTCGATTGATCAGAAAAATAATTAAAAATTCCCCAGCCAATTAAACCGATAATAAACGACTTATAGATTTGTTGCACAAAGTGGAAGGTTGTAATCGGAAATGGTAAATAAGTCAAAGCCAAATATGTTCCAATAATGACCCAGAACCAGCGCAATGGCTTTTCATACGCCAGCAATATTTTGGAAACAGTATCTACCGGTAATTTCTTCACCATCGCTAACACTAATTTATAAATATACATCGTAAATAGCTTTCGAAATCCTAAGAATACAAGAAAGATTAATAAGGCGATACCTAAATCAATCCAGTTAAACCGCTCAAAAGCAGCTATAAATCGCTCCCATTGTGACCATACTTGTAAATTACCCATTTAAAAATTCACCTCGCCCATCATTATAGCATAGGAAGCCATGGGCTCTAGCCTATCTACTAAAGAGTAAATAAAATGTAATATAACGAGGAAGTTTTAATCATAGAAAAAATTTTAGTGTGATGGAAAACTGCCTAATGTTAGAGGAACAATGATAAATAACATATACCAAAAATAAGAATGAACAAAAACTAAACACATTAATTATATTTCCTCCGTATAAATACTCTTATTCAAACATAGAGATAAACGGTATGTTTATAGAGTTAACCATATATGATTGTTAATAAAAAAGGTGATACTAAAATTAACCACCTGTCTTCCTTATTACAAATTGAAAAAACTTCCTATATATAATAGAAGAAACTAGGTAACGCTTACATTTTAAATGAAACAAAAAGCGTTATTTACAAATATTCAGAAAATATGATAACATAATCGTACGTTATATAGAACAGATAAAAAGAAAAAAGCGAGAACTCCTCGCTTAGTTAAATAAGTTTTTATTCAGAAATAAGCTTTTTCGCTAAATAGTTGCTCCAAAGTTCAAAACCTTGCTCATTCGCTTTTGACTTATCTCCTTCAGTATTGTAATAATCTTGAACTTTAGGATCTTTGCTATCAGGCCAGGCTTCCCAGTGATTCCAGTAAGGAATATCTTTTGATTCAGCATACTTCTGTAAATCTCTCACTTGCATAGGATAAAGAGCTGCATTGTACAGTTGGTGTGCAGGCATCATAATGAATGTAACATTTGGAAGCTCATCTTTTGTTTCCTTAATCACCTGATTAAGATTCATTAATGTGGTAGAAATATCAACTACGCCATTATCATTCAATAGGAATGGCTCTAGGATAACCATATCTGGTTTCTTAGAGATAAGAGATTCATATTCGTTATCATTTACATAATCGGATGAAGTTTCATCATAAGTTATGCTTTCAACTGTTACATATTTATCGTATTTACTAGCTAATGCTTCCTGTAATGGTGTAACTAATCCAAGCTCTTGATCACCGATTGCATCAGAGCCAACCAACAAAATATGAAAGGATTGTTTATCTGTTAATTTTTCCTCCAATACTTGCTGGGCACCATCTGGCCATGATTTGGCAAAGCTCATATAGTAATCGAGACTAAAGTACTGCTCTTTGTTTTCTACTTCCGTATTTGCACCTTCAGTAGGATGAATAGTAGATAGAGGACTTTCTGAGCGAATATTCCAGTGAATATTCCCAATTACGAGAATGACCACAAGAATGATGGATAGGATGGATAGAATAGTAGCTTTCATTGAAACCTCCCAAAAGTAAGTATAATCGGTTATTAATCTACCATAATCGTACAATAGATAGGAAAGTTATCCCTATTTTAAAAAATATATATCAAATATGTAAATTAATTGGTATAGTAAAACACGTAAAAACAATTCACTTAAAATTATGACAAGAAATGACAATATATGCAACGATATATGATATAATATTTTTGGTTTTTATATTTTTTTAGGAGGAAGTCATGGAAGAAACGATCAGTTTGAAAGAATTATTCGACACAATCAAGAAACGATTGACACTTATTATATCGATTACTCTCATTGCAATGATTGTAAGTGGAATAGTAAGTTATTTCATTATTACACCGGAGTATAAATCTTCGACGCAAATTCTTGTAAACCAGGCAAAAGCTGACTCATCCGCTGCGTTAAATACAGGGGAAGTACAGGCAAACGTACAATTAATAAGCACCTATAGTGTTATTTTAAAAAGTGCAGCTATCTTAAATATTGTAAAAGAAGAATTAAATTTAGATATGAGTGTGTCAACATTGAACAGTAAAATTACAGTGGAAAGTGCACAAGGTTCACAGGTAATGACTGTTTCTGTTACAGACTCTGACCCAACAGTTGCGCTGCAAATTGCCAATAAAACAGCTGAAGTTTTCGAAAAAGAAATTAAGAATATTATGACTATTGATAACGTGAAAGTATTACCATTGGCAGAAGATCAAGAGAATCAAGCACCAATCAGTCCGAATCCACCATTGAATATCGCCATTGCTGCAGTAGTAGGATTGATGATAGGTGTTGGATTAGCGTTCTTACTAGAATACTTGGATAATACAGTGAAAAATGAGCAAGATATCGAGAAATTACTAGAGTTGCCAGTATTAGGCGCAATTACAACTATTGATGAGAATGTAGAAGCGAAAATGAGAGGGACTCAAAAAGGAAGAGGTAGGGGGGATTTACTTGGCAGCAAGTAAGAGAGTAAAAAAAGGCGGCTTAGCTTTAAATCGAAGAAAATTAATTGCAAAGTATGATCCGAAATCTCCTATTTCAGAGCAATATAGAAATATTCGGACAAATATTCTTTATTCTAGTATTGATGAAGAAATACGTTCTATCTTAGTGACATCTTCTGGACCAGGAGAAGGAAAGTCAACAACAGCAGCTAACTTGGCAATTGTTTTTGCGCAACAAGGAAAAACAGTGTTATTGGTAGATGCCGATTTGCGAAAACCAACTGTTCATTATACGTTTAATTTAAATAACACAGCTGGATTAACATCTATCTTAACGAACCAAATGGAGTTAATGGAAGCTGTTCATCAGTATGATGAGAAAAATTTATATGTACTTCCAAGTGGCCCAGTACCTCCGAATCCTTCTGAACTTTTAGGATCTAGAGCAATGAATCATTTCTTAGATAAGGCGTTAGAAGAATTTGATATTGTCTTGTTCGATACTCCCCCAGTTCTAGCTGTAACAGATGCTCAAGTATTGGCAAATCTTTGTCATGGAAGTATTTTAGTAGTTAGCAGCGGCAAAACAGATAAAGAAGCTGTCGTAAAGACAAAAGAGCAACTTGCTTCTTCTACTGGGAAAATATTGGGTGTCGTATTAAATAACAAAAAAGCGGACAAAAAAGGCAATTATTATTACTATGGTACAAATTAACAATCTAATAGACGGGATTCGACATTCTTCGCTATTTACGAATGAGTAGTTCGATGGTACTATTTTATATTGTTTAGGAAAATAATAAAAAATTAGGAAAAAAATAGAGAGGTGTAGCAAAAGTGATTGATATCCACAGTCATATATTACCTGGTATTGATGATGGGGCACAGACAATAGAAGATAGCATAAAGATGGCAAAAGCGGCTGTGAATGAAGGTATTACAACGATTATTGCTACACCTCATCATAAGAATAATCAGTTTAATAATCTGAAATCTTCTATTCTTACAAAAGTAAATGATCTAAACACCGTATTAAAACAAGAAAATATTCCTCTTACCGTACTTCCAGGCCAGGAAGTACGAATTTATGGAGAAGTGATAGAAGACTATTATAAGGAAGAGATTCTAACACTTAACCATACAAAATACCTTTTCATTGAGTTTCCTTCTTCCTCTGTGCCGCGATATGCAGAAAGATTGTTGTATGAGCTGCAAACAGAGGGAATTATTCCAATAATTGTTCATCCAGAGAGAAATAAAGAGTTGCAGGAGAAGCCGGATATTCTTTATCAGTTTGTAAAAAATGGTGCGTTAACACAAGTGACAGCTTCTAGTGTAGCTGGTTATTTTGGGAAGAATGTGAAAAAGTTTTCAGAGCAATTGATCGAGTATAATCTTACTCATTTTATTGCTTCAGATGCCCATAACATTCATAATCGCGGTTTTAAAATGGTCGAATCTCTAGATATTATAGAAGAGAATTTTGGCGTGGATTATATTTATCTTTTTAAAGAGAATGCAGAATTGCTATTGGAAGATGGTAATGTAATGAAGGAAATTCCTGAACGGATACAAAGAAAGAAGTTTTTAGGAATTTTCTAATTTAGTAACTTACTAGATAACTAACGGTAGAATGTAATTATCAATATATTTTATCGTTAGTTATCTGAAGGATACATATAAATAGAAGATAAGTAGACTGAAAAAATTAAGGGAAGATAGGTGGTTTGGTGATGTCTGAGTTTTATAAGGATCAATCTCTGTATTTGGAAAAGAAAAAGAATGTATCTGTAAATACAGCTCGTAGTTATCTTGTAATGAAGAGAGCGATAGACATCATTGGTTCATTTTGTGGATTGGTTGTGCTAAGCCTGCTTTTTGTAATCATTGCGCTATTGATCAAATTAGAGGATCCAAAAGGGAAGGTTTTCTTTAAGCAACTGAGGGTTGGGAAAGATGGGAAAGAGTTTTATATGTATAAGTTTCGTTCGATGGCTTCGGATGCAGAAGAGAGATTAAAGGAATTATTGGCTCTGAATGAGGTTTCTGGGGCGATGTTTAAGATGAAGGATGATCCAAGGGTTACGAAGATCGGGAAGTTTATTCGGAAGACCAGTGTGGATGAATTGCCACAGTTGTTTAATGTGCTTAGAGGGGATATGAGTTTGGTTGGGCCAAGACCGCCGCTTCCTAGGGAGGTTGCGGAGTATTCAGCTCATGACAAACAACGTTTGTTAGTAACTCCTGGTTGTACAGGACTTTGGCAGGTTAGTGGTCGAAGTAATGTGGGATTTGAGGAAATGGTTGAACTGGATTTACAGTATATAAAAGATAGATCTTTATTATTTGATACTAAAATCATATTGAAAACAATCTTAGTATTGTTTGGATCAAAAAATGCATTTTAAGGGGAATTTAAAATGAATAAAAATTCGAAAATTTATGTTGCTGGTCACAGAGGTTTAGTTGGTTCAGCTATTTTTAGAAAGCTACAATCGGAAGGGTACACAAATCTAGTATATAGAACAAGTAAAGAATTAGATTTAAGAAATCCTATAGAAGTAAATACATTTTTTGAGGAAGAAAAAATTGATTATGTTTTTCTTGCCGCAGCTAAAGTTGGTGGAATTGTTGCTAATAATGAATATCCTGCTGATTTTATCCGCGATAATTTAATGATACAAACAAATGTGATTGATGCGTCATATAGAACAAATGTAAAAAAATTATTATTTTTAGGAAGTACTTGTATATACCCGAAGCTGGCACCTCAACCGCTTAAGGAAGAGTATCTATTAACTGGGGAATTAGAACCTACTAATGAACCGTATGCAATAGCAAAAATTGCTGGTATTAAAATGTGTGAATCATATAACAGACAGTATGGTACTAAATATATCTCAGCAATGCCTACAAACCTATATGGGGAAAATGATAACTTTGATTTACATTCTTCTCATGTGTTACCAGCTTTAATAAGAAAGTTTCATGAAGCAAAAGTTAATAATAGTGAGTATGTAGAAGTATGGGGAACTGGTACACCGAAACGAGAATTCCTCTATTCAGATGACTTAGCAGATGCATGTGTATTTTTAATGAATAATTATGAAGGAAATGAAATTGTAAACGTCGGTGTAGGGGTGGATATCCCGATTAAGGAATTGGCAAACTTAGTTAAAAAGGTAATCGGATTTAAAGGAGAATTAAAATTCGATACATCGAAACCAGATGGAACACCTAGAAAATTAGTAGACGTAACAAAAATTAATTCTTTAGGTTGGAAAGCAAATACTTCCTTAGAAGAAGGATTAAACAAAGCATATAACTGGTTCTTGGAAAATGAAATGGAAGTAACTAAATAATATATTTTTGGAGGATTACGATGAAAAAGGCATTAATTACTGGAGTAACTGGACAAGATGGTTCATATTTAGCTGAGTTCTTATTAGAAAAGGGATATGAAGTACATGGAATTATTAGACGCAGCTCTTCTTACAATCAAGAGCGCTTAGAAGATCTTTTAACAGAAGAAGAAGCTAAAGCTTTATTAAATAATTCTAATTTCCACCTTCATTATGGAGATGTAACAGATGCTTTAAACATTACTCGTATTATTGGAGAAATTAAACCAGATGAGATTTATAATTTAGCTGCACAGTCTCATGTTCGAGTTTCTTTTGATATGCCAGGTTATACTTTGGATGTTGATGCAAAAGGTACACTAAATATATTAGAAGCAGTGCGTATTTTAGGTTTAACTGAAAAAACTCGTGTTTATCAAGCTTCTACTTCCGAACTTTATGGTAAGGTACAAGAAGTTCCTCAAAAGGAGACTACACCTTTTTATCCACGCTCTCCTTATGGAGTTGCAAAAATTTATGGTTTTTGGATTACGAAAAACTATCGTGAGTCTTATAATATGTTTGCTGTAAACGGTATTTTATTTAATCATGAATCTGAGCGTCGTGGTGAGACTTTTGTAACTAGAAAAATAAGCTTAGCAGCAGCTCGTATTGCTCAAGAAAAGCAAAAGAAGTTAACTCTTGGAAACTTAGATTCATTAAGGGATTGGGGTTATGCAAAGGATTACGTTGAATGTATGTGGTTGATTCTACAGCATGACAAGCCGGAAGATTTTGTTATTGCAACTGGTGAGATGCATACCGTTCGTGAGTTTGTTGAGTTGGCCTTTAAACATGTGAGTATTGAAATTGAATGGACTGGACAAGGAGTACAGGAAAAAGGTATTAATAAATCCACTGGAGAAGTGGTTGTAGAGATAGATCCGAAATTTTTCCGTCCTGCAGAAGTTGATCAATTATTGGGTGATCCGACAAAATCCAAAAAATTACTAGGATGGAATCCTACTAAAACATCATTTGAAGAATTAGTTAAAATTATGGTCCAAGCTGATATGAGAAAAGTTCAAAGTGAAGATAAAATCAAAAAGATGTTTGATTAAAGTGAAGTTCATATAATAGAGTAATAAAGCTTCTATTTATATTATAACTTTAGACGGTCAATGTAGTAATATTTTATGTTAGCGGTGATTCTTTGAATAGATTAATAAAGATGTTGATAATTTTATTTTGTGTTTTCGCATCTATACCCTTTCTTCCTGAAAGCATTCTATATGTTTTAAATCGAGTTCCAGTATATGCATATTATAATAGTATTCAAATAAATGTACCAATTAGTTTCAGATATATAAAAGATGTAATATTAATTTTATTAATCCTCTTAGTCTCTATCGATTTGTTAATGATAAAAAGAAAAAAAATAGCTTATCAGTTCTTGATAATTAGTATGGTTATTATCATATATGGAGCTTTATCGTTAGCTATAGAGGGGAATTTTAATACGTTTCAATTAGTTTCTGGCATAAGACCTATATTATTATTATTTACAACATTAATGTGATTTTTTTACTTTACAGAAAATTTGTATTTAATAATAAAAAAATTACTAATCATTATATTATATTTAAACTTGATTCTATGTATTTTATTTTATGAAATACAATTAAGTGTGTCTGGTTTCGTACTCCCATTTTCATTGAGATTAATCGGAACATTTGGTGGAGTGGGTAGTCTTGGTTATTTTGCTGTTAATATGTCATTACTTTTATTTATAGATCGTTTTTATACCGATAAACAAAAATCGAAATATTATAGTATACACCAGTTAACAGCATTTTTTGTTGCTAGTTTTTCTGGGACTAGGATCGCAATTATATGTTGTCTACTATTAATCCTATTGTCCCTTTTTAAATTATTAATTAGAAAAGAAAGAAAAAAAGGATTACTAAGTATCTTAACATTATATATCATGGGTTGCTTTTTTATTCTTTCAATTAATGTTATCTCGGCATTATCAGATCGTGGTAATATGCTTTTATACCAATTTCAAAATGGGAGATTCTCGTTTATATATGATCTTATAATGAATGGAAGTATAAAACAATTGTTAATTGGAAATGGGTTAGGATACGGTACAAATACTGCCTTAATATTTGAACAAGAACTGGGATTAGAAACAGAGAGTATTCTAATGGATGGTACATTTAATGCAATAATTTCACAGTTTGGTTTTATCTTTTTGATTATATATGTATTTATTCTAATATTTCTATTGATTTGGATTGTAGAGAAAACCAAAATAGAAAAATTAGATCTCATAATATTTTCTTTTGTTCATATATTAATATCTTTTGCTACAAATATATTTGAACAGTATAGTTTTTTAATTATTCATATTTTAATTTTATTCTTTTTAATAAAAAGAAATTTTATTATAAAAAATAAATATGAAATCTCCTAAAATAAACTCCATTATGAGTTGAATCAGCTTATTTTGGAGCTATTTGTATTAACTCTATATTAGTAAATTATTTTTTGAAGAATAGGATTGTTTGATTTGAAAAAGAAGATTATGAATATATTTAAAAAATATGGTTTAGTTGAACAATCACTTATCTCATTATTAAATTTCTTAATAGTGTTTATGTTTGGGAAAAATTTACCAACAAGTGATTTTGCAAATTTTATTATAATACACTCTGCATTAACATTTGTTTTTTTAATAGCTTCAGGTATTTGGGCAAGTCCAGTTTTAGTTTTTTTGCCTACAAAGTATAGTCAGCATAAAAATGCCTACTTTGAAATACTGTTTATTCTAAATCTTATTACTTCTATTATATTTGCTATTATAGCAGTAGTATTTGTTAATATATTCATTGTTAGGCTGGAGTTAGTAACAAGCATTTTCAGTATCTTAACAGTTGTGAGTTGGGGACAATATGAACTATTAAGAAAAAACTTTTACGCAGACAATAAATTAAAAAGTCTAATGAATTCAAGTATTATACTAGTTGTATTCTTTTTTTTAGGTAATCTACTTTTCAAGAATTCACTTACGATAGATTTGTCTTTTGCTGTATTATTTTTAAGCTACTTTATTGCAATTGTATACATTATTATCCGTACACAACCATTTACGGAAACAATCAAGAATCTTATACTCTTTGATTTTAAACAGATAGTAAGAGTCCATTGGGATTTTTCAAAGTGGACGATTTTAAGCAGTTTATATTACTGGATTTCTACTTCAGGGTATTTTATTCTATTATCGTTTTTTTTAGAGGATTTGCAATTGGGTGCAATGAGATCTATTTTAAATATTTTAGGTTTGGTTTCAGTTTTTTTAGTGTTTTTTGAAAATATGTATACTCCAAAAGCATCTAATATCTATTATAATTCTAATGGAGTCAAACTTAATAATTATATTAATGGCTTAAAGAGGAAGTTTTTGATTCCATATATAGGTATTGTTTTTATGGCAATAATTATGAGTTATTTATTATTTGGTGTTTTTTTCAATGATGCATACATGGAGTATAAATATTTGATTATCATTTTTGGATTATATCAACTTGCTTTAGGATTAAACAGACCCCCCATTTTAGGAATTAGGGTAATTAATAAAACGAGATATATTTCTTTAGGGAATTTGATAGCTGCAGTCTTAACAATATTGTTGGGTTTAACACTGATGTCAATTTTTAGGAATGTGTTTGTGGCTTCGATTAGTATGTTTATTTCTGTGCTTATAAGTAGTTTTTACTTAATAATAGTATATAAAAGATTGATTTTAATAGATATAAAGGAAAGAGGGGAATTAGGAAAATGAATTTTTTATTAATAAATGCTTACTCGACAAAAAATAGAGGAGATGCTGGGATAGTTGTGGCAATGATTTATTTAATTCGAGAGGTTTATCCTGATGCTAAAATTAAAGTAATGTCATCATATTGGGAAGAAAACAAGGAATTTTATAATAGATATAAGGTAGAATCTGTACCAGCAATTTGGACATTAAATCCTAATTATTCTACTATAGGTAGATATTTATCCGGGATTAAAAAATTTTTTAAATCATTACTTTTTCCAAATAAAATTGAAGAGTATAAAAATGCTGATGTTGTAATAAGCGTAGGTGGCGGTTATTTATATTCCTCAAGAAAAGGTCCATTGGGTGTTGGATTAATAAATGCACTTTTTCATATATGGTTAGGAAAAAGAATGAAAAAGAAAACATTAGCCTTTCCACAAAGTGTAGGACCAATTAATTATTTTTTTGATAAAATTGTAACTAGGTTAGTTTTAAAAGAAGTTGATAGTTTTATTAGTAGGGAATCAATTACAACTGAGTTGCTAAAAAAAATGAATATAAAATCAAATCTTAAACAAATACCAGATATTGGCTTTACTCTACCGAAAAAGGTTTTAAAATCAAGAGATGTTTCTTTTGATAAAGGAAGTGTCAAAGTCGGATTAACTTTACTTGACTGGAGGTTTGCTAAAAAAAATTCAACAAGTGAAGATATAGATTTGTATTTATCTAAAGTAGCTTATGCCTGTGAAAAGATATATTCTCAGATACCAAACGTTCACTTTTACATATTTCCTCAAGTGACTGTTGGAGAAGGGGATTCAGATATGACTGTATCAAAAAGATTAGAAGATATCTTAGGTTCAAAAAGTACAGTTATTAATTTAGATTTAATAGAAAATTGTCCTGAATACTTGGTAGATATTTATGGGAGAATGGATATGTTCATAGGAAGTAGAATGCATTCTACTATATTCGCATTAGCTGGTGGTACGCCGACAATAGCACTTGCATATCAATATAAAACAATGGGGACTTTTAAAGAAATAGGTCTTGACAATTATGTTTTAAATGTTGAAGACTTTGATCAAGAGGATTTGAGTGTGATGATGAGTAAAATAATTACGAACGGATATCCTTTAGATGATGTTGAAAAAAATATTTTACACATAAAAAGAAATCTTATAAATGAAATAAATTCTATTTAATATATTTTATAATCAATTTTGTTATGTTAATAAGTATGACTGTTTGTATAGGCTAACTCGAATATTGTTGTAAATGTCATTCATAAAAAGTATCTAAAACTATTAATTGAATACTAAAAAGGAGTGATAAACAATAAATATTAAAATTTTAATAAAAGGAGTAGTCTTATTAGGTATTATATTTATAATAGCATTTAGTTATAAAGTATTAAAATCGAAGTACTTTACTACTGCAAATTCATATGAAAGTACATATAATGTAAAGACATATGGGGCTACAGGAAATGGACAATCAGATGATACAGAAGAAATACAATCTGCTATTGATTCTATTGATAATGAAAAGGGAGGTACTCTTTATTTTCCAAAAGGGACTTACAGAGTTACTTCAAGTTTAAAAATAATAAATAAAAGTAAAATGAGGCTTATTGGTGAGGGGAATTCTAGTATTATAATGGCTAAAGCAGAAGGTAAGAAGAAAATTAACTTTTCTTTAATTACTTTGAATAATACTGGAAGTTCTAAACTTGTTGTAGATAGTTTATTGTTTCAGATGTTTAATACAGATGAAAAAAAAGCTAGTGCAATATCCACAGAAGGTACTATTACTGATATTGCGATCAGAAATTCTTGGTTTACTCAGACTAATATTGCTTTGAAGGGTGATTTTGTTACTTTAAGTTTTATAGCTAATACTGTAGAACTTTGCAAAAGTGGAGGGATAATTGCAAAAGGTAGTGATTTTAGAAAAATTATTATCTCTAGTAACCATTTTTTTGCAAATAACAATTCTCACATTAACTTAGAGAATAGTTCTGAAAAGAACAATTTTAGTAATATAACTATTTCAAATAACCAGTTTGATCAAGGCCTATCCTCCCAATACGTGAAAGGTTATAAATCAATAGGGAATGCAATAGAACTATCTAATGTCTCTTTATTTACTATTCAAAATAATAACTTTAATGGTTTAACACCTAAAAGAGATAATAATAATGAAGAATATCAGAATGGTCATGCTGTAAAGTGTTTTGATTGTAGTAAATTTCTTATAGATAATAACACGTATTCATTTTATTCTCAGTCAGCAATCAATATTGAAAATAGTAATAATTTTAAAATAGGTGGTTTAATATCTAATATTCGCTCTAATGGAGTGGATATTAAGAATAGCCAAACGTTTAAATTGGATTTTATAGAAGATTCAGCAAAAATAGGTGGTAAAATATCGAATAGTAATAATTTTGACATAAAAGGTTCGTACACTAATAACCTTGAATTTGGATTATTAATTGAAAATAGTTCTTATGGTAAAATTCAAGCATCGTTAATGGATAATAATTTATTAAATGATAGTACAAAAAGTGAGATTTATTTTTCGGGAAAATCAAATAATAATATATTAGATGGTGCAAATATTAGTAATTCAACGTTAAACAATGCACATAGTATAATATTTGAAGTATCTACCTTTAATAATATAATTGGTAGTAATACTATATTTGAAAAAGAGAATTTTATAAATAAAGGTAATAATAATATAATCAATTAAAAATTATTACTTTAAAAATAAAAATTGATTGTTGAGTAAAAATGGTGGCAAAATAAAGAAACTAAGGTGAAGGATTATGAAAAAAATATGTTTAATTGGACAATTTCCTCCTCCAATTCATGGATTGTCAAAAGCTTTAGATACAATTATCAAGTCAGATTACCTTAACAGAAAATATAAAATGAATATTGTAGATATAAAGTCAAATAAATTAGTACTTAAGCATAGACAACAAATAAAGAACTCCCAGGCAGATATATATTATATAACAATCTCTCAATCAAAGTTAGGTAATTTAAGAGATATGTTTCTATTAAAAAGTATATTAAAGAAAAAGAAAAAAGTGATAGTACATTATCATGGGGGATACTATAAAGATTTATATAAATCATTTAATAAATTCCAAAAAAGACTAAATAGAAAAATATTGGGCCAGATAGACGTTATGATAGCTTTAAGTGAAAGTTTAAAGTATTTATTTAATGATGTTATTGATTTGAAAAGGATTAGAGTTTGTGAAAATTTCGTGGAGGATACAAGTTTAATAAGCGAAAAAGAATTTGAAAAGAAGGTTCAAAATATAAATAATAGCATGGAAAAATTGGAAGTGATTTATCTCAGCAATTTCATTGAAAGTAAAGGATATAAGGATGTTCTTAATGCAATTGTTGAATTAAAAAAATATAATGTACTATTCCATTTTGCTGGAGCATTTTTCTCGAAAGAAGACGAAGAAGAGTTTTTTAAATTTATTGATGATAATGATTTAAGAAATTATATTTCTTATCATGGAGTTGTAAAGTCAGAAGAAAAGAGAAAACTACTGTTTCAAAGTGATATATTTATACTGCCAACCTATTATCCTAAAGAGGGACAACCAATTTCAATTATTGAAGCTATGGGAAATGGCCTTTCTATTATTACGACAAAACATGCGGGTATACCTGATATAGTAAGTGAAAAAAATGGAATTTTGGTTACTCCTAAGTCTCCATCTGAAATTGTAGAAGCTATAAAAAGATTATCCGATAGAGAAATTTTGATTAAGATCGCTAAAGAAAACAGATTAAAATCATTAAAGAAGTTTAAAGAAGAACATTATATTAAGAGATTAGACGAAATATTTGAAGAGGTTATACAAGATGAAAATTGAATTGAAGGAATATAATCAAAGTTGGTATTCAAGAGGTAGATCAAATTTGATAGTGATACTGTGGTGGTTAATTCAAGGAACTTTGTTTAGATTTTCTCTTCATAATATGTATGGCTGGCGAAATTTTTTATTAAGACTATTTGGTGCAAAAATAGATAAAAGCGTTCAAGTAAGATCTTCTGCAAAATTTACTTACCCTTGGAAGGTAGAAATTGGCGCATATTCTTGGATTGGTGATGATGTTAAATTATACAGCCTAGATAATATAATAATTGGTTCCAATTGTGTAATTTCACAGGAGTCTTATTTATGTACAGGTACGCATGATACGACAGATCCTTATTTTGGTTTAATTACAAAACCAATTATTATTAAAGATGGTGTCTGGGTTGCGAGTGATGTATTCATTTATCCAGGGGTTACGATAAATGAGCTAGCAGTGGTAGCTGCAAGAAGTACAGTTGTAAATGACATTTCATCTAAGGGGATTTATGGAGGAACTCCGGCGAAATTTTTAAAAAAAAGGATTATAAATAGAAATACTATTCATAATAAAAATATATAATAAGCTAGGTGTAAAATGAAAATATTATTATACAGTACAAATTATTATCCCGAAATGACAGGTATAGCTAAATATAATACTGAATTAGCAGAATGGTTAGTTGCTAACGGACATAAAGTAGATGTCTATACTGCTATGCCTTCATATCCTGAATGGGAAGTTTATGAAGAATACAAGGGGAAAAAATATATTAAAGAAATTATAAATGGTGTAAATGTATATAGATCACATTTATATGTGCCAAATAAAAAAAATATTTCAGGTATAAAAAGAATACTAATGCAGGTTACTTTTAGCTTTAATTCTTTAAGATTTTGGATACCAACGTTTCTAAGAAAAAAAGAACATGACTTAGTTATTGCACTTTGCCCTCCTTTAATGCCGCTAATTAATGCTGTTATTTATAAAAAAATCAAAAAAACACCAATTTTATTACATGTTCAAGATTTAGAGTTTGATGCAGCAATTAGGTTAGGAATTATAAAGCAGAAATTTCTATCCCAAATACTAAATAACGTAGAAAAATTTTTTCTTAATAGGGTTAATGTCATATCGTCAATAACTAATTCAATGATTGATCGAATTAAAGAAAAAAAAATTAAAACTACCAACTTTATACTATTCCCTAATTGGTCTAATATCAGTTTTATAACACCATTACCAAAAATAAATAAGTTTAGAGATTCATTCACAAAAAATAATGATGATATAATTATCATGTATTCTGGAAATATGGGTAATAAACAAGGTTTAGAAATAGTTATAGATGTTGCTAAGAAATTCAAAAGTAAAGATATAAATCATGTTAAATTTATTTTTGTTGGAGATGGTGTATCGAAAGAGGGGTTGATTGAGATGAAGAACCTAGATAATCTTGATAACGTCTTATTTTTTCCAATACAGCCATTGGAATTGTTACCAGAATTACTAGCATCTGCAGATATTCATTTAGTTATTCAAAAGAAAGAGGCGGCAGATTTAGTAATGCCATCTAAGTTAACAAATATTCTTTCTGCAGGCCGAAC
Source organism: Niallia sp. FSL W8-1348 (assembly GCF_038006745.1). Lineage (NCBI taxonomy): Bacteria > Bacillati > Bacillota > Bacilli > Caryophanales > Bacillaceae > Niallia > Niallia sp. FSL W8-1348. Next base: position 2,909,365 of record NZ_JBBOVV010000001.1, read on the forward strand.
AGCTATTGCTACTGCAGAACCAGGGACAGCTTTATATGATGTGATTAACAGTTCGGATTCTGGAGTGGTTATCGAACCTGAAAACCCTGATATATTACATGATACTCTATTAGATTTAATAGCTAGGGATAATTTATATAATTTTGAACAAAATGCTAGAAAATATGCTGAAGAATACTTAGATAAGGAAATGATCTTGAAAAGATTTGAGAAAAATATCAGGAAATTTTTAAATAAAGGAGAATAATTAAATGAAGCTAATCTTGTTATCAGGTGGATCAGGTAAAAGACTATGGCCATTATCTAATGACACACGTTCTAAGCAATTCCTTAAAGTATTAGAAGGAGATAATGAGTCTAAGGAATCAATGGTTCAACGAGTCTGGAGACAGCTTAAAACTGTTAATCTTGCTAATTCCTCAATTGTAGCTACTTCAAAATTACAACAAGAAATGATTTATAGTCAGGTTGGAATGGATACCCCTTTAGTTATAGAACCAGAAAGAAGGGATACTTTTCCAGCTATCGCCTTAGCCGCTTCATATTTATATACAGAAGAGCAAGTACACAAAGATGAGATTATTGTAGTATTACCAGTTGATCCTTTTGTTGATATTGAATTTTTTAATAAGATTAAAGAGATAGAAAAAATACTAAATAAACAGAATGCAGATATTGCTTTACTTGGAGTAAAACCTACTTATCCTTCTTCTAAGTACGGATATATAGTGCCTAAGAGAGATAAAAACTATGAAGAGTATGTTGAGGTAGATTACTTTATTGAAAAACCGAGTGAAACAAAAGCCAATTCGTTAATTAAAGAGAATGCATTATGGAATTGTGGTGTGTTTGGATTTAGATTAGGTTATATAATTGATATTCTAAAGGACAGTGGATTTACTACCGACTACAATAATTTATATAGTAATTATTCAACTCTTCCTAAAATTAGTTTTGATTATGAAGTATTGGAAAAGGCAAAAAAAGTAATAACTTTACCTTATGACGGATTTTGGAAAGATTTAGGTACTTGGAATACCCTAACAGAAGAAATGGTAACTAATCAAATAGGAAAGGGTCTTATATCTGAAGATTCCGATAACACGCACTTGGTTAATGAATTAGATATACCTATTACAGTAGTAGGGCTGAACAATATTGTAGTTGCTGCAAGTCCTGATGGAATCTTGGTTAGTGATAAGGAATCTAGTCCAAAGATTAAAGAATTGATTAACGGTATAAATCAAAGACCTATGTATGAAGAACGATTATGGGGATGGTCTCGAGTCTTAGATTATGCATCGTATGATAATGGACAAGAAATGGTTACGAAAAGAATTTGTATAAATGAAGGGAAAAATTCAAGTTATCATTATCACTCTCTAAGAGATGAAGTTTGGACCATTGTAAGAGGGGAAGGTGAATTGGCAATAGATGATACAATTACTAGAGTAAAAGCAGGCGATACTATACACCTCCCAGCTGGAAAAAAACACGGTATAAAAGCACTTACTGAATTAGAATTTATTGAAATTCAGACGGGTGTGGGCATTAGCGATCAAGACTTTACAAGACTTTATTTTAAATGGAGTGATGTAATAAAGCATTTCCATAAAACAAAATCTAAAGTTTTTATATAAAGGGCTTTAAGAATAGATGTTATAAAATATTATTGTTTTTCTTTTAACACTAATTTTTACCTTTATTGGAATATAGATTACCTTGATATGTGTTATAAGATACAAAAAGTAATTATAATTGTAGAATATTCTATTTGCTTAATATATTTTTTAGAAAATCTATTCGTGATAAGTTAAAAAATCTAATGTAAAAAAATCAAAGTGCAGAACTTTGCAACTGAAAAATGCAGAGTCCTGCATTCTATTTATTGAGCATAAAAAAGATTTACAGTCACCTAGTTCCTGTCCTGTCAAACATCAATAATCTGAACTCACCAGTTGAAATCTATTGATTTTATTGTTTACAAAGAGGATATAATTATGTTTAGTAGAGTTAAATCCAGCAAAATAAACTCATGGTCACAGTGACGACCCGAAATTTGTCGAAGATTGATAGGGAATTAGATTGTGTGAATGATAAACATAAATAGCAATGATTATTGCAGATGAAATGAGCCACTTATGCGGAGTTTTGAGCCAGTCATTGCGGAGGAAAAGAGCCGCCCTTTGCGGAATGGAGAGCCATTAACTCTTAATTCTAGGTCACAGTTACGCCTCGAATAATCTTGTTTCACAGGAATGTTTCACGAGAGGTTTTGTGTGTGAATGCGGTTGGAATTTTTCAATGAAGAAGTATGGTAGTTTTGTTAAGCAGTTCAGTTTTAAGGTGGAAAATCGCAAATGAAGTAAGCTTGGTCACTTCTATCCTAGAAGCTTAATAGAATTGTACGTCAGATGCTCATATTTAATTTATCAAAAAAGTTAGCAAATTGTAAACTTCTGGGGACAATTGTACTGTCCCCAGAAGAAAAAGTCATATTTCCTTTTCTAATAACTTCATATTTATTATAGAACTTAGTTGATTAGAAAATGAGGGAGTTAGTGTTCTACGTTATTCCTCTTCCAATATCAACAATTCCACTTCTTCCATCACTTCTTTAAAAAACGTGGTTGCATCAATGTGTAGGGCGTTACAAATAGCATGGAATAAACCTGCGCTTGGGTGTGATTTGCCAAGCTCAATATTGTTTATATGGTTGACACTTACCCCTGAATCTTCTGCAAGTTGCTGAATACTTACATTTCTTATGTTTCTTTTATTTCGGATCATTCTTCCGAATATTGATTTATAGATTTGGGTTTTATATAGCTCGTTGGACAATGTTATCCCTCTTTTTTCCTCATTATCTAAAGAGGAAAAAGGAATGAACATAAACGATAATGTGTATTTTTCTATATTTTTACAAATTTCAAAAGAAAATTTTATTAGGAGTGTTTGAAGTTTAAATTACTTCTTTCCTTATCACTGTAATTACTCATTAAGTGCTTTTTGGCATAACCAGGTTCGATACATTTGTTTCTCCAAGATATGCAGGGATTCGTACATTTTTATTTCAATGCCATTTTTAAATTGGATAATAGAACGATAGGTGCCTTTTGTTGGTTTAATTTCTTCGACATGTTGGAAGAATATCCAACAGCAATGGGGTTGATTTGGAGAAGAAGTTGGAAAAGCATAGATGTTTTTAAGTGGATTAATTGGAATCGGAATTTTTTTATGAATGCCTGTTAAATAAGTCATTGAAATTCGCCGGCCATTATATTCTGCTCCTCCTTCTTTTGCTGCCAATTTAATTAATTCTAATGGAGTTTGTTTTACATAGAGTTCTCGCTGCCCCTCTAGTACGATTGTTTGATAGTCTAGCTGAAAAGCTGGTTTTAGTGCGTTTGTTTCTTCATTAACTTTGTACGTAGTAAGGATTTCTTTCATTTTAGCTGCTCCTTTTTAAGTGGATTGTTTAATTAATGGTGTGGTGTGTGGAGGAATGTTGTATTAACTTAATTGTGGGTTGGAAAGAGTCCATATTTCATTCCATGAATAGAGGGTGAGAAAATATGTGAGATGATGAGCAAATTATTATAAATGAAATGTATCGGAAAAGTTGTGGTACTACCTTTCTTTCAAGTTAACTATTATTATCCTCCTTTTTTACTATTATCTATAAAAAATCTAAAATGAAAACCAACTATAATATGTGTTTATAGAATTTTCTATAAACTCATGGTCACAGTGACGACCCGAAATTTGTCGAAGATTGATAGAGAATTAGACTGAGTGAATGATAAACTGAAATAGTTGAGTATTGCGAATAGACTGAGCCGGCAGTGCGGAGTTTTGAGCCACTATTTGCGGACATCTGAGCCAGTAAGTGCGGGGAAAAAGCCACTTTTTTGGTCACTTTTTCATGTCTACTAATAGGGGCTCGCTGCACTGTGACCTAGAATTTAACACATCAACCTTTCAATAAAGCTAAAAAGGGATAGATACACATTCACTAAGTAAGAAATGTACCTATCCCTTTTTCTATTTACATACAAAACTATCAATATTATAATACTAGTATCGCTAGAGAGATAAATTGGTTACTCAGTATACCCAATACCTAGTAATCCTTACAAAGTGTTGGCGCACCTTGTAAGACTACTACGATATTTTATTTATACTTCTTGATTCTCACTAGACTACTGTCAAATGCTTGTTTAAATTCTAGAACACGCTTACTTAATTTATGTTTGCTAACATCATTATAATTTAGCGTTTACAATAAATTTACTACTATCAATAATATAGGTCGGAGAAACATAAGTTTGATTATTATCCCCTAAACCAAATTTGTATTTTGCACCAAAATAATATGTGTTTATGGCAAACTAAATATGTAGGGAATGGCAGTTAATTTGTGTAGGGCCCGGAGGGCCCTACACAAATTAAAAAAACCACTTGTCAACTTCTCATAATAACTTTAAACTCCTCGTTGGACCAACAACGTTTAACAGGAGGCTATTAGGAGATGTTAGCAGTGGCACAAATTGATTATATCAGACATGAAGTGAATCAAAAAGGTGGAACTTATTCCAGTGTGGCAAGAAAGATGGAACTGGATCCTCGTACAGTTTCTAAGTACGCGAATCAAGAAGAGTTTCCAGTAAAAAAACCACAGAAAAGAAGCTCTAGAGTGATGGATCCAGTGAAGCCTATTTTAGATAAGTGGATTCGAGAAGACTTAAAAAAGAAAAAGAAGAATCATAGAACTGCCAAAAGAATGTACGAGCAGTTAGTTAAGTTTCATAGCTTCGAAGGTTCTGCACGTACAGTTCGTGACTATGTTTCAAGAAGGAAGAAAGAGCTAAAAGAATATATAGAAGGAGCTTCATTACCTCTTGAATCCATACCAGGAACAGCACAAGTTGATTTTGGTACAGCACCCTTCTTATATGAATCAGAGATAATAGACCTACCGTATTTAGTGATGTCATTTCCGTACAGTAATTCATTCCTGTTTCAGGTATTTCCTTCGGAAAACACTGAGTGTTTACTAGAGGGCCTACAACGTATGTTTCACTATATGGGTGGTGTGCCGACAACGATACGATTCGATAACTTATCCCCCGCCGTGAAAAAGATAAAAGGTAAGGGTGAACGTGAACTCACTGATACATTTGAACGTTTTGTCTTACACTATGGGTTCAGTTACGAATTTTGTAATCCTGGGAAGGGGAATGAAAAAGGACACGTTGAAGCAATGGTGAAATATGTTCGAAATAACTTCTTCTTACCCGAGTGCACCATAGTGGATCTCGACCAATTTAATGAAACACTTTGGCAATGCGCAGAGGAAGACCGAAATCGTCCACACTACTTAAAAGAAACGCTTCAATCAGAGTTATATAAGGAAGACAAAAAGGAATGGCTTATCCTTCCTGAGAAGAAGTTTGAATGTGTGCGTTATCAGGAAGTGAAGGCAGATAAATACGGGATTATAAACATCGATAACAAGGAATATTCAACGTCGCCTAGATTTGCCAAGCAGCGCATAAATATTTGTGTAACCTATAACTCTATTATTGTATTGAACGAAGAACGTCAGGTTATTGTAAAGCATTCTCGTTTATATGGAGTAAAAAGAAGGTCGATGAACTGGCAACCATATTTACACTTACTATCAAAACGTCCAAAGGCAATTAAATATTCTAGTTTATATGACCAATTTCCTCTTGAATGGTCCAACTTTTTAAGAGATTGTACAGAAGAAGAGCAGAAAGAAGTTTTACGTCTTTTAGCTACGCTCTTAAAAAATGATGATTTTACTTTATTGAATGAGGCATTAGAGTTAGCTTCTTCACATGGTCATCCTAGTGCGGATCAAATCAAGCATTGTTTCTATTCTCTACTAAATCAAGGTACATCTTATGAGGCGATTACTCCTCGTCTTAATGTTCCAACAGTACCTAGCGCAACTCGTGGGCTTTCTCATTACGATGCTTTTTTTCAAGGGGGTACGAGTGAATGAACGAGCAAATACAAGCCTACGCAAAGCGACTAAAGTTAAGTTGGATTAGAGAGAATTTTAATCAAATAGAAGCAGAAACAAATGAAGAGTACCTATTAAAGCTTTTTGAAAAGGAAGTCCAAAATCGGGAAGAAAGAAAAGTTAATTTATTACTAAGTCAAGCTCAGCTACCGAAGACAGGTTCTACGCCTTTCCAATGGGAACATATACAAATTCCACAAGGAATTGAACGTACAGCTGTCATTAATGGTGACTTTATTAAGGAGAGGGAAAACCTTATTTTATACGGTGGTGTCGGTACAGGAAAGACTTATTTGGCAACATTACTATCCTTAAATGCCATACATAGATTTGGCAGCCAGGTAAAGTTCTATACAGTGGCAGGCTTGGTTAATAAACTAATTGAAGCAAACCAGAAAAACACTCTACCAAAGCTGATGAAACAAATCGAAAAGCTAGACCTTTTAATACTTGATGAGCTCGGCTATATTCCGTTAAACAAAGAAGGAGCAGAGCTTTTATTTCAAGTGATTTCTATGTGTTATGAAAACCGAAGTATAGTGATTACAACCAATCTTCAATTCGGTCAATGGAATCATGTTTTTGGCGACCCGATTCTAACAGAAGCTGTCATTGACCGCCTGATTCACCATTCTCATTTACTTGTTTTTAAAGGAGATAGTTTTCGTTATAAAGAGTCTTTATTGCATCAATAATTTGAAGTGACAAGTGGCATGCATATTTAATTGCCATTTGGTACATTTTTTAATTGCCAAATACATATGACTGAAATACGAATTTTGAGCAATAATTCACATCAATTTTATGTGTTGCAGAAGTTATAGAATAGCTTTTTACTTTATTTAAGTTATTTTTAGCCCAAGTTCCTGCCAAAAAACGATTTCCTGATGAGGTGTTTGGTCTATAAACACCAACAGTATTATTATTGAACCGGTCAACAAAGTTACTAATTGAACTTACTTGAGTAACATCAGACCATTTTACAACATCATAGACTTTATAATCTGGCCCTACAATACCAACATGTCCAACATAATATGTATCCCATCCTGAAAACATTTTTGTCCCAATTATATCACCTACTTGCACAGTTGTGCTTGTACCTGGATACTTAGGAGCTCCACTACCTGTATTACTATCAGCAAAAGTAATAAAATCATCCGCATAAGAAGAGAATGGAAAAAGTAATATAATTATAAAAGCAAAAAAGAATCCTAGAAATATTTTTTTTATTAATAACCTCCTATTATATTATTATAGTATCTTTAATATAAATATTATTATATAATTAGAATAACATAAAATCCCATTAATTGGAATATATCAGGAGGTTATTTTTTGAAAAATGTGAAAAAAACAACTATTTTCACTGTATTAATTTCTTTTATTGTAATTCTCTTAGTCTCTCTATATTTTTTCAACAGTTTCTCAAACAAAAAAAATCAGGTTAGACTCTCTCTAGAAGATCATTTATATGAAAATATGGATTATTCCAAGGATGATATTAAAAGCATTGATATTAATAACGCTATGTTCGGTTTTCATGCAGTTGTAATTTTCAATGATGAAAGTGATATAGCATATACATACATGTATAGTCCTGAAAATAAGACCGTTTATCAACATTCTGTAAATAAAATTAATGGAGATGATGCTTCTGATACCGAGCTTAAACATTTAGAAGAGGAACCAAAATAAATAACTCTTGGTCACTGTGACGCCCCAAAATTTGTCGAAGATTGATAGAGAATTAGATTGTGTGAATGTGACGAACTGAAATAGCAACTGAATGTTGTGAGGATGGTTGGTTGTTGCGCTTTTTTCCGTTTAGGAAAGGAGGAGATGATCATAGAAACATTTCTTGAATTTCTTCATGTATGGTGCACAGTGACGCCTCGAATAATCTTGTTTCACAGGAAAGTTTCACGGACGTTTTTTTGTGATGGTTATAGATATTGTTAAAGAAGAAGTACAGCAAATGTATTGTTTTCTTCTTTCTTTTTATTTTCATTTTGGCAGGAAATTTGATTATTTTGTAGAATATTGGAGTGGTAGATTATATCTTTCCCTCTGTTAGTTGTTTAGTTGTTCTTGTACTAAAAAGAATTCCTTCTATTTTAACCTCGATTGATTTATCTTCCTATTTTAATCTTTCTTGAATTGTTTCTTTCCCGGTTAATTTTCATTCATCGTACTATAAAAATAAATAGTTTGGAGGGAGTTGTATGACTTCAAAAGTTTCAAGTATTGGTTTGAAAGGTTTGGAGGGCTATTGTGTTCAGGTGGAGGTGCGGATATCGCAGGACACGGAGTCTATGGTGATTGTTGGGTTGCCTGATGCTTCTGTTAAGGAGTCTCGAGAGAGGGTGTTGGCGTCGATTGCTCATTTTGATTTGGATGTGACGGATAAGAAGGTAGTTGTGAATCTATCTCCGCCTGATCAAAAGAAAAATGGTTCACTGTTTGATCTAGCTATCGCAATTGCTGCTTTGAAGGAACTGGGGGAGGTGAAGCGTGAGATTTCAATAGATACAGCATTTATTGGGGCGTTATCCCTTGATGGTTCGGTACTAAAGATTGGTTAGTTAGTGCTACTACCAATACAATTGTTCTAATAAGTGTAAATTTGTCCATAACATAATCCTCCTAAAAATTTAATAAATAAAAAATCCCCAACTTAATAAACAGAAGGGGAGTGATAACATATTATTTGGTTACAATTTTAGCTCCGGTAGAAGTTGCTCCATAGATATTCACTTTACCAAAGTCACCGGATTTAATTGTATATACGTTAGCTTGAGGCGTACCAAGAATTTCATATTCTAACCCACCGAACTTTTTAGGGTTGAGAAATCCTTTTTCATTTCCCTTAGTTGGAGCTTTGTCTAAAGGATATACTCTCCATGAATCAGAAGTTTTAGGGAGTTGAATATATTTCTTCTTAGGTGTCTCTTTTTTAGTTTCAGTTTTCTTAGTCGTAGTAGTAGATGCCTTTGTTGTTTCACCTTCAACTTTTACATACTCAGAAGCAGCAGTTATGTAATAAACTGTCCCTTTAGAATTCTTAATTTTATACATGTAAGTACCATCAACTTTAACCTTATCTACAATAGTAGGGAAGCCAACACCATAAGCTACAGTACCAACTTTATACTTCTTATCCCAAGATGCTTTAGAGTAGAAATTCAAGCCTTCTGAGCCCTTATAAATACTTTCTACTCGTTTACCAACATAAGACTCGTCAGTAGCTTTAGAAGGTTTAGTAACAATCTCTGATTTTACTTCTTCTTTAACAGGTTCTACAACTTTCACTTCTTCACCATTTAATTTACTTTTCACATCATTCTTGAACTTAGTGTATTTTGACGAATCAGACACCCATGGAGCAGGGCAGTTTTTACCTGTAATATCATAATGTCTATACACATCTTTTAATGGATCAAGATTGTATTGTTTACAAAGTGAAGCAACGATATCTACAGAACGCTTTACTGTTTCACTATGAATTGTTCCATCTTTCTCTACACACATTTCAATTCCGATAGTATTCAGGTTAGCGTTACCACCTACATAATAACTAGCTGTAGCTTTCAATTTTGTTATTTTAGTAGATTTTTCATTCGCATGATAAGCTACTTCATTTAAAGGTACGATTAAGGTTGCTGAGTCACTATCAATAAAGATATGAGCTCCAGCATACCTAGAACCTCCTCCATCAGTGCCGTCAAAGAAAGATTGGTGGGCTGTATCTGAAGCTCCTGGGTTAGCAGTCCAATGCATTACGATACCTTTAACACCTAAAAGTTTAAGTCCTGGACGAGAGTATTTATTCTTTTGTACAAAGTCCTCATTCCAAATCGCCATATAAAATTCCTCCTAAATTTAATTTACACACAAAAAAGAGCCTCTGATTTCAGAGACTCTCATGGATTTGTAATATTTTATTGTATAATATTAATAGAAATCCTCTCAGTTATTAAACTGAATTTGTCCGATAACTATAACTCCTATTAATATTATAAAAAGACCTAATATAATAAGCCTATCTCTCACTAAATAATCCCCCAAGTTTTTATTTAATTATATTTCATCACTAGTGTTGCATAAATAGTGTCATAATTTTCAGTTTACTCACCTTCCCTGTTTAGAGGCAAAAAAGTAAATACCCAATCAAAGGTGGCCCCATCCATTTGGAAATTTATTTACAATTAGACTTTTGCAACGACGACAATTTGCATATTTAAGGGATGGCTTTTCCTTCAATCTTTCGAAGCCAAACATTCGCTGGTTTCCACAATGCAGCCCTTAGATAACGGCTAATCTGTAAGGTTTTTCGCTTGCTTCTGGTCTCGATTTGCACGAGAACATGTAGGCAAAAAACAATTAGTGCGATAAATACTTGATTTTGAATCGCCCATTCGCTTTGACCGTAGAACTTTTTGATGCTGAGATGTTGTTTGATCCATTTAAAAAACAGCTCAATTGCCCACCGTGATTTATACATTTCTGAAATTTCTTCGGCGCTTAAATCAAAACGATTTGTAATTAAAGGAAGTTCATTTCCTTTTGAGTCAATCACTTTTAGAAGCCGAAAGTAATTTTCAGCACGGTTTTGAGTCGTACCTATCAACACCATTTGGTCTGATAAAACAGCTGTATCCTTGGGTAGCTTAAAATCGTAAACGTTCCGTATGACTGCATTTTTGCGTAGCCGTGAAAGAAAGAAGTAGCCATCATCAGTCATGCGATCAAAGCGCTCGTAGTCTAGATAACCACGGTCAAACACATACATGCATTCCTTGTCATCCACCATGATTTCAAGCTGACCACGGTCATGTTCTTTTGCCGTTGTCATAACGGCCTTTTCAGGATAGGATATACCCTTTTCCATAAACACAAGGCGCAAATGTAACTTTACACCTGCTTTTGTTTTGCGGAATTTAGCCCATTTATGATTGGTCAAATTAAGTGGCAATGTGCTTGAATCAATGATTTTTAACGGCATCACGAGTTTCGTGTAATGCGTTTTGGCATGAATTTGTGACACTAAATCAAGGAAAAGCCTTTGAAATAGATCAGGGTTTATGCCGTTTAACCGCCGTGACAACTGAGAAATACTAATAGAATCAAGGTCTATCCCTTTTTGAAGCTGGTCATCGAAAAGACAATCACCCAGCGCATGCAGACTTTCAATTTCTTGTAGCTGCGCAAAAAGTAGTAATTTTAGAAATGACTCTGTCGTTAATTTTTTCGTATAGTAATCTAATTTCATCGTTTTCACGTTTTCTTCAAATAATTGAAGATTTATAGGTGAAAACCATTGTCCAAATGAAGTTTTTCGTGTAATCTTGTCCATGTGATGGTCCTTTTTTAGTGGATTTGGACGGGTTACCACCTGACTAATCCATTATAAAGGACTTTTTCTTTGCACAAAATAATAAAATGGAACATTTTGAGTATTTTTAATAGTGAATTTAAATTAATGCAACACTAGTGATATTTCATAATTCAATAGATTGGTAGCTTTTACGAAGATTATTCATTAAGAAAGTTATTTTGCTCATGATTTACTGTTTTGCTAATTCTTTTATTATTAAAGGTTGAATTGGTTACATAAGCATGTCCCCCAACAGGTAAATCTGTATTATAAATAGCAAGGTCACTATAATCGGCGCTAGATTCATTAAATAGTGAATTTTTAATAGTGACTACGCCATTAGATAATACTGCTATATCAGCAGTAGGACTACCTTTGTATTTAACTCCACCATTGTTTTCAAATACACTTCCTATAACCCATACTTCTGCATAGTCCTCTACATGAACCGCCTGCCCAATAATATTTGTGAATTTAGAGTTTTTGATTGTGATATTTTTAGCTTTTTTAGCAACTCCTACTCCAAAACCAGCCCATTCTGATTTACTTATATTATTATCAAAAATACAATTTTCAATTATCCAGTTATCGCTCGGGGTGTTTATTTCTATACCATCATATAATATATTGTGAAATTTACTATCAAGGATTCTTACATTATTACTTGCCTCATTGTTTGATAAAATCCCATAACCACTTTCAGTAAATTCTGCTTGTTTAATAATCAGTCCAGAGGTTTTATTAAACATCTGGATAGCTTGGAGAACACAGCGGAATTTAGTTTGATGAATTGAAATATTATCTCCTAGTATATTGATACCTATATTAGATATTATCGATAAATTTTGAACAGTTTGATTACCACTCAATGAAAAAATCTCCTGATCTTCACCATCTTGACGCGTTATTGTTGTGTTTTCTGAATTTGCACCGTACAAGGATACGTTTTTTGGTACATTTATTTTTTTACTCACTATATATGTACCATTATCAAAATAAACTGTGCCACCGCCTAATTTATTAGCTGTTGAAATTGCTTCAGATATCGCTTGTGTATCATCTTTTTTACCGTCCCCATATGCACCATGATCCTTTGCATTTATTGCTCCCGGAGGAGGGGCGGCTATTTCAAACGGTAGTTCATAATTAGGATCATTTCTACTTTGAAAATAAATGACCGCAGCAATAATAAATAATATTAAAATGGAAAGAAACAAAAAAGTCTTTTTGCTTAGCACATATATTCACCACCTTCTTAATTACCTATTATATTACTATTTTACAAATATTCGCTATTGCGAATAAGAAATAAATGATATAATACATTATAATTAAAAATTAGGAGTTGTATTTATTGATTATAGGCACTAAACTTGGAAAATCATGGGTTGTTTATTTGTTTCTAACATACATACTCATTTATTCCATAGGCACAAAAGTAATTGAGATAGGTCTAGGTAAAATCGGATTTGCGGCAATACCATATGTAAGAGCACTTATTGTTGCTTCTACTTTATTTGGAATTTTCATGTTCATGTTAATTAAATTTATCAATAGAAATTTTGAAATTCCTAAGAAGGATCTAATAATTGTCTCATTAATTTTGTATTATATAATTTTAACCGCTTGTATTGGTCTTTATTTAGGGAATTCGTTACTGTACATTCTCTCTGATATGGCATATGTAATACTAGGCTTGATGATATACATCGTCACAAGAATAGGTAAAGTATATATTGAGATTAATATGAATACTTTGAATAAAATCATGTTAATAACTGGATTATGTTTACTAATAGTTAAATTTATGGGAGTAAACTCTTTATTAGTATCTATATTTTTTATTCATGCTGCTTTACTAACATATGCAGTTTTTATATTTAGTTTTAAATCTATACTTATTAATATTATACCTTTACTTGTTCTTTTACCTTCTTTAAATAGAACAGCTTTTTTAACTTTAATAATATTAATTGGATTCACTACCTTTTTAATGTTACTTAAAGGAAAGGTTAAGCAAGCTTTTATAATTATTTTTATAACATCATTTGTTATTTTATTTGCCTCAATTGGATTTTCATATGTCATAAATAATTTGGTGCAAATTTCACAGTGGGAATTCATGTCAACGCCACTCGGACGAAGAATATACAATACTTTAATAGTATTTGCCGATAATTCTGTTTCAAAAGATATAAGTATTCAACAAAGGTTGTTTGAAGTTAAAGCTGTATTAGATTCATTAGGGAACAACCCTTTGAAATGGATTTTTGGTGTTGGTTTAGGCGGTACACTAGATATGTCCACTTCACTTGATACTTCTGTTCAATCCGCAGCTCTACTTGGAGAAGCAGATGTGCATAATGTACATATCCTACCTGCAGCAACGGTGTTCAGATTTGGATTGGTCGGCTTACTGGTTGTAACGGCAATATTCTTTAACATTATAAAAACTCTATTTAAGACCAAAGATCCAACTGCCTTTGTTTTTGCGTTTGCAGGATTCGCAATAATTATTTTCAGTTTATCAGCATCAAGTTTTATGATTACAGAGCCAATACTTTGGTTATCCCTTGCGGTTATTAAGAACACAATGTATCGAAACACAGCTCCTTTATAGAGCTGTGTTTTTATTTGAGTTTTCATAGAAAAAAAGTTTTGATTATCTACCGTCAAAGACATAACCTGAAATAAATTGAAGTCTTCGATTTGAAACAGTAGGAGTGATTGCCGATGCGTTCGCACCTGTTAAAACCACTTTAACTACGTGCTTCCCATAACCACGATTGTAATAATCGTTTGTTCGTAATGGAAATACATCTAACGAATAAACGTAATTTCCTGTATTGTACAAATCTAAACCTGTGTAAATTTTTTGTCCATCCAAATAAACATCGATAGTTCCTGCAGCGGTTCTACTACCAAGTAGTAATTGACACCCAGTACCCTCAAACTCGTATACTAATGAATCTCCTACTATATCAGTGTGTTTGGTAAATGGTTGTTGATAAATCCATGCTTCATCGTTCCAAGTGTCTAGAACTCATGGTCACAGTGACGACCCGAAATATGTCGAAGATTGATAGAGAATTAGACTGAGTGAATGATAAACTGAAATAGTTGAGTATTGCGAATAGACTGAGCCGGCAGTGCGGAGTTTTGAGCCACTATTTGCGGACATCTGAGCCAGTAAGTGCGGGGAAAAAGCCACTTTTTTGGTCACTTTTTCATGTCTACTAATAGGGGCTCGCTGCACTGTGACCTAGAATTTAACACATCAACCTTTCAAAACTCATGGTCACAGTGACGCCCCGAAGTTTGTCGAAGATTGATAGAGAATTAGATTGAGTGAATGATAAACTGAAATAGTTGAGTATTGCGAATAGACTGAGCCGGCAGTGCGGAGTTTTGAGCCACTATTTGCGGACATCTGAGCCAGTAAGTGCGGGGAAAAAGCCACTTTTTTGGTCACTTTTTCATGTCTACTAATAGGGGCTCGCTGCACTGTGACCTAGAATTTAACACATCAACCTTTCAATAAAGCTAAAAAGGGATAGATACACATTCACTAAGTAAGAAATGTACCTATCCCTTTTTCTATTTACATACAAAACTATCAATATTATAATACTAGTATCGCTAGAGTGATAAATTGGTTACTCAGTATACCCAATACCTAGTAATCCTTACAAAGTGTTGGCACACCTTGTAAGACTACTACGATATTTTATTTATACTTCTTGATTCTCACTAGACTACTGTCAAATGCTTGTTTAAATTCTAGAACACGCTTACTTAATTTATGTTTGATAACATCATTATAATTTAGCGTTTACAATAAATTTACTACTATCAATAATATAGGTCGGAGAAACATAAGTTTGATTATTATCCCCTAAACCAAATTTGTATTTTGCACCAAAATAATATGACTGAAATACGAATTTTGAGCAATAATTCACATCAATTTTATGTGTTGCAGAAGTTATAGAATAGCTTTTTACTTTATTTAAGTTATTTTTAGCCCAAGTTCCTGCCAAAAAACGATTTCCTGATGAGGTGTTTGGTCTATAAACACCAACAGTATTATTATTGAACCGGTCAACAAAGTTACTAATTGAACTTACTTGAGTAACATCAGACCATTTTACAACATCATAGACTTTATAATCTGGCCCTACAATACCAACATGTCCAACATAATATGTATCCCATCCTGAAAACATTTTTGTCCCAATTATATCACCTACTTGCACAGTTGTGCTTGTACCTGGATACTTAGGAGCTCCACTACCTGTATTACTATCAGCAAAAGTACTAAAATCATCCGCATAAGAAGAGAATGGAAAAAGTAATATAATTATAAAAGCAAAAAAGAATCCTAGAAATATTTTTTTCATTAATAACCTCCTATTATATTATTATAGTATCTTTAATCACTAGTGTTGCGTTAATTTAATTTAACTATTAAAAATACTTGAAATGTTCAATTTTATCATTTTATGCAAAGAAAAAGTCCTTTATAATGGATAAGTTAGGTGGTAACCCGTCCAAATCCACTAAAAAGGACTATCGCATGGACAAGATTACACGAAAAACTTCATTTGGACAATGGTTTTCACCAATAAATCTTCAATTATTTGAAGAAAACGTGAAAACGTTGAAATTAGATTTCTATACGAAAAAACTAACGACAGAGTCATTTCTAAAATTATTACTTTTTGCGCAGCTAGAAGAAGTCGAAAGTCTGCATGCGCTGAGCGATTGTCTTTTCGATGATCAACTGCAAAAGGGCATTGATCTTGATTCTATCAGTATTTCCCAACTCTCACGCCGTTTAAATGGCATGAATCCAGACTTATTCCAAAAGCTTTTCCTTGATTTAGTTTCACAAATTCATGCCAAAACGCACAACACGAAACTTGTGATGCCATTAAAAATCATTGATTCAAGCACATTGCCTCTCAATTTGACTAATCATAAATGGGCAAAATTCCGCAAAACAAAAGCGGGTGTTAAATTGCACTTACGCCTTGTGTTTATGGAAAAAGGTATATCCTATCCCGAAAAGGCCATTATGACAACGGCCAAAGAACATGACCGCGGTCAGCTTGAAGTAATGGTTGATGACAAGGAATGTATGTATGTGTTTGACCGTGGTTACTTAGACTACGAACGCTTTGATCGGATGACAGATGACGGCTACTTTTTCCTTTCTAGGCTGCGAAAAAACGCAGTCATACGGGAGGTTTACGATTTTAAACTACCCGAGAATACATCTGTTTTGTCGGATCAAATGGTGTTGATTGGTACGACGCAAAACCGTGCCGAAAATTACTTTCGTCTTCTAAAAGTGATTGATTCAAAAGGAAATGAGCTTCCTTTAATTACAAATCGTTTTGATTTAAGCGCCGAAGAAATTTCAGAAATGTATAAATCACGGTGGGCAATTGAGCTGTTTTTTAAATGGATCAAACAACATCTCAGCATCAAAAAGTTCTACGGTCAAAGCGAATGGGCAATTCAGAATCAAGTGTTTATCGCACTTATTGTTTTTTGCCTGCATGTTCTCGCACAAATCGAGACAAAAAGTAAACGAAAAACCCTACAAATTAGCCGATATTTACGGGCAGCTTTGTGGAAACCAGCACATATTTGGCTTCGAAAGATTGAAGGAAAAACCATTCCTTAATAAACAAATTGTCGTCGTCTCTTAAGTCTAATTGTAAAAAATTTCCAAATGGATGGATCCACCTTTAGTTGGGTATTTACTTTTTTGGCTCTTAACAGGGGGACATATTTAAACTGAATATTCTAACAACATTTATGCAACACTAGTGATCTTTAATATAAATACTATTATATAATTAGAATTACATAAAATCCCATTAATTGGAATATATCAGGAGGTTATTTTTTGAAAAATATGAAAAAAACAACTATTTTCACTGTATTAATTTCTTTTATTGTAATTCTCTTAGTCTCTCTATATTTTTTCAACAGTTTCTCAAACAAAAAAAATCAGGTTAGACTCTCTCTAGAAGATCATTTATATGAAAATATGGATTATTCCAAGGATGATATTAAAAGCATTGATATTAATAACGCTATGTTCGGTTTTCATGCAGTTGTAATTTTCAATGATGAAAGTGATATAGCATATACATACATGTATAGACCTGAAAATAAGACCGTTTATCAACATTCTGTAAATAAAATTAATGGAGATGATGCTTCTGATACCGAGCTTAAACATTTAGAAGAGGAACCAAAATAAATAATTTTAAACCCTTGGTCACAGTGACGGCTCGAAATTTGTCGAAGATTGATAGAGAGTTAGATTGTGTGAATGTGATAAACTGAAATAGCAACTGAATATTGTGAGGGTGGTTGGTTGTTGTGCTTCTTTCCGTTTAGGAAAGGAGGTGATAATCATGGAAACATTTCTTGAATTTCTTCGTGAAGTTCTGAAGGGGATTGTGCGTGAGATAAGCGCCTATTTCTTTCGGAAGAACAAAACTTATGGTCACAGTGACGCCCCAAAATTTGTCGAAGATTGATAGAAAATTAGATTGTGTGAGTGATAAACTGAAATAGTTGAGTATTGCGAACAGACTGAGCTGGCAGTGCGTATATTGCAGAAGAAAAGAGCCACTTTTTTTGAAGTACAGCAAGTGTATTGTTTTCTTCTTTCTTTTTATTTTCATTTTGGCAGGAAATTTGATTATTTTGTAGAATATTGGAGTGGTAGATTGTCTCTTCCTTTCCTCTGTTAGTTGTTCTTGTTCTAAAAAGATTTCCTTCTATATTAACCTCGATTGATTTATCTTCCTATTTTATTCTTTCTCGAATTGTTTCTTTCCCAGTGTGTTTTGATTCATCGTACTATAAAAATAAATAGTTTGGAGGGTTTTGTATGACCGTAAAGGTTTGAACTCATGGTCACAGTGACGACCCGAAATTTGTCGAAGATTGATAGGGAATTAGATTGTGTGAATGATAAACTTAAATAGCGATGATTATTGCAGATGAAATGAGCCACTTATGAGGAGTTTTGAGCCAGTCATTGCGGAGAAAAGAGCCGCCCTTTGCGGAAATTGCGAGCCATCACTTTAGGTCACGGTGCACCGAGATCTAAAAAGTAGACAATATAAATTCGGTTTAGTTTAATAAATCTAATTAGGTTAAGCAATAGAGCACTTTCTTAGTAAGGTCAGAAATGTACTCATTGGTGACAATTCATCACCCCTTTTATCTTCATAATTAGATTGAAAATCCCTTCCCTTGGCTCTTTTAGGTAGGGGATTTTTATGATTAAAATGGATTAATTCTTAGACGACATTCCAATTCGTATATTTCTCTATTTAATTTTCCAAGCTCATCTTTCAGTTCTATGTTTTCTTTTAATAATCTCTCTATTTGTTCCTTTTCATTTATGCCCTTTTCAAAAGCAGTCCCTTCCCACCTATAGTATTCTAGGAAATTATAAACGTCATCTTCGCCTACAAAGTATTGGCCGGTAGCTTCTTTTGAACCTTTAAGTATTCCCTCATCTAGCCATTGTCTTACCTTTTCTTTACTGCATTTTATTCCACATGAATGCATTAATGAAGTAGCTTCTTGCTCTGTTAAAATAGTCAATGTATCAATCCTCCGATATCTTAACTGTTCAAGTAATTTCCAATGTATGTAATGTCCTTTTCTTGTTGTTCTCTTATCATCTTGGCGAAGTGTCTCAGAACCCTGGGAGCCTGTCAAGGAAGGCACTTGACAAGCTCCCAGAATTCTGAGGTGTGGTCTGTAAGATGACAAGGAGAAAATATAGCCTGTGGCTCTCTGTTTAACTAGCCGCGACATATTGATTAGGTGTCTTATAGTTCAACGTACTTTGAATTCGTTTATGATTATAGTAATAGACAAAGTCATTAATAACCTTTATAGCTTCAATTTGATTATGAGCCACCTTTAGTTCTTCTAGGCATTCCGTCTTTAGATAGGAGAAGAAGCTTTCAATACAGGCATTATCAAAAGGATTGGCCTTTCTAGACATACTTGGCGTAAGTTGGTTTTTTGCCACTAATTGATGCCACTTGGTTGAACGATAGGTAAAACCTTGATCAGAATGAAGGATTAGTTTCTTGTTTTTATTTTTTCTCTTTTTCAATGCGTCTAGTAAGGAGGCCTTTACTAAATTAACGTCATGGATTTCAGCTATCGAATGCCCTAATACTCTATTATTGTGTAAATCTAGGATTGTAGACAAATATAGTTTTCCATTTCCATAGGAAATTTCGGTTACGTCAGTGACCCATTTCTCATTTATTCGTTTGGTAGAAAAGTCTCTTTGTAATATATTTTCATATATAAATCCTGCTGAGGCGACTTTATGCTGTTTAGTTCCTTTTTTCCATTTACGCGCCTTGCTTTTCAAACCTAACTCTTGCATTAGTCGGCGTACAACTTTCTCACTTGCGGGAATGTTATACTGGTTATTTAAAACAGCACGTATTTTTCTATAACCATACCTACTTTTATGTTCCTCGTAAATCAATTGAATATACTCCTTTAACTGTCTTTCTTTCTTTGATTCTCTTTTCTTTTTTTCTTTCTTTTTTTCATATTTATAGTAGCCGGCTCTTGAGATTTGTAGTTTTGCACAAATCTTCCCTATTGGATATTTCTTTTTTAGTTCGTCCACTACCTTGAATTTATACTTTTTCCCTCCTCGTTCAGAATTGCTAGATACTTTTTTAAAATTTCATTCTCCATTTCTAGTTCCTGTATTAATTGATCTTTATCCATTTGAGGTTGCTTTCTTCTTTTACGTTTCAATCCTACTTCACCATATGTTTTATATCTATTAATCCACACATAGATATAATCTGGGTCTGGAATTCCATAGTCAGAAGCAATAATTAATACGCTTTCTCCTGCCATTGCTCTTTCTACTGCCTCTAACTTCAACTCTGGTGAATACTTGTTATTTTTTCGTTTACTTGTAGACATGTATTATCGGCTCCTTTTACTATCTGTATGGTCACTTTTTCCCGAATTTATACATGTCTACTAATAGGGGCTCACTGCACGGTGACGCCCCGTTTCGTTCGCAATTTATGTGCTGATTGCATTCATAACTATAACATTTTTTTCCATTTGACATCCCACATTATTTCTGAAGTTGATTCTCCATTGATTTTGCCAGTTCATTTGGCTCTACTATTCTACTACATCAGCCAATAAAGTAATGTTTACAGCGACTGAAAATTAATTCCACTCACTTTTGCTGTTTCTGTTAAATCTACTAAAATACCATCTGCAATAGCATCTTCTCTTCTCATAGATATGATATTATCTAAAAAATATTTTCTAATTCAATTTTTCAGCCTTTCCATTAATTCTAGGTCACAGTTACGCCTCGAATAATCTTGTTTCACAGGAATGTTTCACGAGAGGTTTTGTGTGTGAATGCGGTTGGAATTTTTCAATGAAGAAGTATGATAGTTTTGTTAAGCAGTTCAGTTTTAAGGTGGAAAATCGCAAATGAAGTAAGCTTGGTCACTTCTATCCTAGAAGCTTAATAGAATTGTACGTCAGATGCTCATATTTAATTTATCAAAAAAGTTAGCAAATTGTAAACTTCTAGGGACAATTGTACTGTCCCTAGAAGAAAAAGTCATAATTCCTTTCCTAATAACTTCATATTTATTATAGAACTTAGTTAATTAGAAAATGAGGGAGTTAGTGTTCTACGTTATTTCTTTTCTAATATTATCAATTCCACTTCTTCCATCACTTCTTTAAAAAACGTGGTTGCATCAATGTGTAGGGCGTTACAAATAGCATGGAATAAACCTGCGCTTGGGTGCGATTTGCCGAGTTCGATATTGTTTATATGGTTGACACTTACCCCTGAATCTTCTGCAAGTTGCTGAATGCTTACATTTCTTATGTTTCTTTTATTTCGGATTTTTCTTCCGAATATTGATTTATAGATTTGGGTTTTATATAGCTCGTTGGACAATGGGAATTATTGGTCACAGTGACGGCCCGAAATTTGTCGAAGATTGATAGAGAGTTAGATTGTGTGAATGTGATAAACTGAAATAGCAACTGAATATTGTGAGGGTGGTTGGTTGTTGTGCTTCTTTCCGTTTAGGAAAGGAGGTGATAATCATGGAAACATTTCTTGAATTTCTTCGTGAAGTTCTGAAGGGGATTGTGCGTGAGATAAGCGCCTATTTCTTTCGGAAGAACATATTAGAAAACAAGAAAACCACCCTACGCCGTCGCAAGCAAAAGGGTGGTTCTCAACCAAAATAATATTTAATTGACAACCACACCCTGACGGTAGAGGTTGCAGAGAGAAGTGTTCGCGCACTTCTCTTTTTCATTATATACGTTTATTATATAGCTTATAACAATTGTTTTCAACTATGTGTCATGCTAAAGATTGAGTCAAGTTTTTGTGGGAGTTTTTTTAGCTCCCTTTTTTATGTAAGCGTCAAATAGACCCCACCTATGTTTTAGATGGGTAAGCGACAAATACTCCACACCTTCTAATAATTGCCGTGTTTTGTGATAATCACATTAACATCAATTGTTAGGAGGTTTTTTATGTCAGTAGATGAACGTAAACAAATTGTAACCGCTAGAATAAAATAGACAGTTTTCGCTAGAATCCCGTGAACACTTTCGCCAAACATATAGACAATCTAGTAAACTAGAATTATTCGTTTACTGGAGGTTAAAGACTTGGAGGGAAAGTTAGTGTTATATATTGAGATTCATCAACTATTTAAGCGTAAATTAAAGATTGCTCAAATTGCTAAACATTTAAAAATTAATCGGGGGACTGTCTATAAGTATTTAGGAATGTCTTTTGAAGAAGCACAGGAGTATTTAGGAAACCCACTTCAAAAGCCTAAAAAACTAGATCCCTATCGGGATTGGATTGTAGCTTGGTTAGAGGAGTACCCTCATTTAAGTGCTGCACAAATTCAAGATTGGCTATTAGAACGTCATCCCAATTTAGAGATTGGAGAAAGCACGGTACGTTCTTATGTAAAAGAAATTCGCGAAATATATCAGATTGAGAAAAAAGCCATTGTTAGACATTACGAGGCTGTACCTGAACAGCCGATGGCTAAGCAGCTACAAGTGGACTGGGGTGAAACAAAGCAGAAAACGATAAAGAAAAAAGAAGTTAAATTGTATTTCATCGCTTTTGTCTTGGCACATTCACGTTATAAATATATGGAGTGGCTAGACCGACCTTTTACAATAAAGGATGCCATTCGCTGTCACGAAAATGCATTTCGCTTTTTTGGTGGTTATACAGAGGAAATTGTTTATGATCAAGACCATTTACTTTCCGTTAGTGAAAATGCAGGAGATTTAATTTTAACGTCAGAATTTCAAGCATATATAAAAGAACGTAAGTTTCGCGTACACTTATGTCGAAAAGCCGATCCTGAGTCAAAAGGGATGATAGAAAACGTGGTGAAATACATAAAAGGTAATTTCGCAGATAGTCGCGTCTTTAAAGACATTGAGAGTTGGAATGTAAGTGCATTTGTGACTGCTAGAATAAAGTGTACAGTTTTTGCTTGATAAGATGAAACGCTTATTTACCCAAATATACCAGCAAAAAATATCAACCTATCACTGTAAAATAATCATAGTTCATACTTACAGTGGAGGTTAGCGAAGGTGGATAAGTGGGAAATGTACATGGAGATAAAGCAATTATTAAAGCAAGGATTTAGTCAGACAAAGATAGCTGAAAAGTTAGGGGTTTCTCGAACAACTGTTTACAGGCACTTAAAGAGATCTCCTTCGGAGATGGCGAAATGGGTTGATTCTCTTCAGTATAAAAAGAAAAAATTAGATCCATATAAAGAACTGATTTTATCTTGGTTGAGGATGCATCCGGATATGTCAGCAGCACAAGTTTATGATTGGCTTTTAGAGAAATATAAAGATCTAACTGTTGGAGAAAGTACAGTAAGAACATATGTAAAAGCATTAAGAGAAGAATACAAAATAAATAAGGAAACATCTCCTCGAATGTATGAGGCAATTCCTGATCCTCCAATGGGAGAACAAATGCAAGTAGATTTTGGTCATACGAGACAAAAAACTGTTGATAATAAGGAAGCCAAACTCAACTTTATAGCTTTTGTCTTATCACATTCTAGACAAAAGTATAAAGAGTGGTTGGATAGACCATTTACAACACGGGATGTTATACAAGCCCATGAGAACGCGTTTAAATGGTATGGAGGAATGACCAATGAGATCGTTTATGACCAAGATAGTTTAATTGTTGTTAGCGAAAATGGTGGAGATCTAATTTTAACTAAAGAATTTCAGCAGTATAGAGAATCCAGAGGAATAAACCTTCGGGTTTGTAGAAAAGCTGACCCTGAGAGTAAGGGAAGAATAGAAAATGTAGTTGGATTTATCAAACAAAACTATGCAAAACATAGAGTGTTTCATAACATCGACTCTTGGAATGAGCAAGGATGGGAATGGCTGAACAGAACGGGTAACTATAAAATACACAATACAACAAAAAAGAGACCATTCGAAGTGTTCCTCCTGGAAAAGCAACACTTAAAACCAGTCTCCCAAAATATAGATATTCAAAATAACTATGAGATAAGTATAGCAAGATGTGTTCATAAGGACAATACTATTCGTTACCAATCTAATCGGTACTCTCTTCCACTTGGAACTTATAACAAATATGAAAAAGTATGTATCAAGGAAACGGAGACTAAAGAATTAGTTATTTATATACCTGATACTGGCGAAATTATTGCAAAACATTCAATTCCCGAAGGGAAAGGGCTGTTAATAAAAGATAAAAAACATAGTAGGGATCGTACAAAGGTGTTGGAGCATTCATTAATACAGTGGCTGAGAGATTTGAAGATAAAGAACTAGCCTTTAAATATTTAGAGAAGGTTAGGGAAAAAAATCCTCGTTACATTAAAGACCAGTTGCAAATCATCTTGCGCGAAACAAAAGGTATCGATAACGAAGTACTGACTAAAGCGTTAGCAGAGTGTTTAAAAAGGAAATTATACAGTGCAACTGATTTTGGCGATATCATTGCATATGTGAAACGTCAGCGCCAGGTACATGAAACAGTTATTGATAAAAAGAAAGAAGTTAAGACTTTGAACAGGCTATCAGAATGGGTTTTAGAAACAGAAGCATACAAAAGAAAAGTAGATACTTACACGGTTTTAATGGAGGTTGAATAGCGATGAGCCAAATCCAACAATTACAAGACATAATGAAAGGGTTAAGACTCGTTGAAACTGCCAAGCATCTCCCCCATTTGATCAGAGAAGCTGAGCAAAAAGACCTTTCATTTACTCAATTCCTGTTAGATGTCACTTCTTATGAGCAAACTCGAAGAGAAGAAAAGCAACTAAACAACCGATTAAAGTGGGCAACTTTTCCTTTCAGCAAAACACTTGAGGAGTTTAATTTAAAAGAACAAAAGTCTTTAAGCAACAAACAACTAAATAGATTAAAAGATTTAACTTGGATAGAACAGCTGTACAATTTGATTTTATTAGGGCCACCAGGTGTAGGTAAAACTCACCTGGCCGTAGGCCTAGGAATAGAGGCTATTAACCAAGGGTATAAAGCGATATTCACATCAATGGGAGATTTAATTCATAACCTGAAAACAGAAGAAATCACACGAAAGTCAAAAGCAAGAATGAAAAGAATTAGAGAGGCTGATTTAGTCATAATAGATGACTTAATGTTTATGGCAATGGATCAACAAGAAGCTAATATGTTCTTTCATTTAATTAATGACTTGTATAATCAGTCTTCCATTATCTTGACCTCTAATAAGGCACCAAAAGAATGGGGAGAATTATTGGGTGATCAAGCTATAACAACAGCAATTCTAGATAGGATTCTTCACCGAGTAGAAATCATTCATTTAAATGAAGATAGTTATCGTATGAAGCATCGTTCTACCATATTTGGGGAACAAAGTGTTTCAAAATAACGAGCAAAAATTGTTTCATTCTACTTGACGGTCACAGCATTACAATGGTTAGATCGTACAGGTAATAAGAATGTACATAATACAACGAAAAAGAGACCAGTTGAAGTGTTTCTCGTCGAAAAGCAACACTTACAGCTAGTCTCCCCTATACTTTCATTAGAAAGTAACCATACAGTAATTATACCAAGGAACATAAATAAGGACAATACGATTCGCTTCAAGTCAAATCGTTATTCAGTTCCTGTTGGAACTTATGGGTCGCAACCAGACAATCAAGTGTACCTCAAAATAAAACAAGATACGTTGATGAACTCTTGGTCACAGTGACGGCCCGAAATTTGTCGAAGATTGATAGAGAGTTAGATTGTGTGAATGTGATAAACTGAAATAGCAACTGAATATTGTGAGGGTGGTTGGTTGTTGTGCTTCTTTCCGTTTAGGAAAGGAGGTGATAATCATGGAAACATTTCTTGAATTTCTTCGTGAAGTTCTGAAGGGGATTGTGCGTGAGATAAGCGCCTATTTCTTTCGGAAGAACATATTAGAAAACAAGAAAACCACCCTACGCCGTCGCAAGCAAAAGGGTGGTTCTCAACCAAAATAATATTTAATTGACAACCACACCCTGACGGTAGAGGTTGCAGTGTATTTGGCAATTAAAAAATGTACCAAATGGCAATTAAATATGCATGCCACTTGTCACTTCAAATTATTGATGCAATAAAGACTCTTTATAACGAAAACTATCTCCTTTAAAAACAAGTAAATGAGAATGGTGAATCAGGCGGTCAATGACAGCTTCTGTTAGAATCGGGTCGCCAAAAACATGATTCCATTGACCGAATTGAAGATTGGTTGTAATCACTATACTTCGGTTTTCATTAATTCTAGGTCACAGTTACGCCTCGAATAATCTTGTTTCACAGGAATGTTTCACGAGAGGTTTTGTGTGTGAATGCGGTTGGAATTTTTCAATGAAGAAGTATGATAGTTTTGTTAAGCAGTTCAGTTTTAAGGTGGAAAATCGCAAATGAAGTAAGCTTGGTCACTTCTATCCTAGAAGCTTAATAGAATTGTACGTTAGATGCTCATATTTAATTTATCAAAAAAGTTAGCAAATTGTAAACTTCTGGGGACAATTGTACTGTCCCCAGAAGAAAAAGTCATATTTCCTTTTCTAATAACTTCATATTTATTATAGAACTTAGTTGATTAGAAAATGAGGGAGTTAGTGTTCTACGTTATTCCTCTTCCAATATCAACAATTCCACTTCTTCCATCACTTCTTTAAAAAACGTGGTTGCATCAATGTGTAGGGCGTTACAAATAGCATGGAATAAACCTGCGCTTGGGTGTGATTTGCCAAGCTCAATATTGTTTATATGGTTGACACTTACCCCTGAATCTTCTGCAAGTTGCTGAATACTTACATTTCTTATGTTTCTTTTATTTCGGATCTTTCTTCCGAATATTGATTTATAGATTTGGGTTTTATATAGCTCGTTGGACAATGTTATCCCTCTTTTTTCCTCATTATCTAAAGAGGAAAAAGGAATGAACATAAACGATAATGTGTATTTTTCTATATTTTTACAAATTTCAAAAGAAAATTTTATTAGGAGTGTTTGAAGTTTAAATTACTTCTTTCCTTATCACTGTAATTACTCATTAAGTGCTTTTTGGCATAACCAGGTTCGATACATTTGTTTCTCCAAGATATGCAGGGATTCGTACATTTTTATTTCAATGCCATTTTTAAATTGGATAATAGAACGATAGGTGCCTTTTGTTGGTTTAATTTCTTCGACATGTTGGAAGAATATCCAACAGCAATGGGGTTGATTTGGAGAAGAAGTTGGAAAAGCATAGATGTTTTTAAGTGGATTAATTGGAATCGGAATTTTTTTATGAATGCCTGTTAAATAAGTCATTGAAATTCGCCGGCCATTATATTCTGCTCCTCCTTCTTTTGCTGCCAATTTAATTAATTCTAATGGAGTTTGTTTTACATAGAGTTCTCGCTGCCCCTCTAGTACGATTGTTTGATAGTCTAGCTGAAAAGCTGGTTTTAGTGCGTTTGTTTCTTCATTAACTTTGTACGTAGTAAGGATTTCTTTCATTTTAGCTGCTCCTTTTTAAGTGGATTGTTTAATTAATGGTGTGGTGTGTGGAGGAATGTTGTATTAACTTAATTGTGGGTTGGAAAGAGTCCATATTTCATTCCATGAATAGAGGGTGGGAAAATATGTGAGATGATGAGCAAATTATTATAAATGAAATGTATCGGAAAAGTTGTGGTACTACCTTTCTTTCAAGTTAACTATTATTATCATCCTTTTTTACTATTATCTATAAAAAATCTAAAATGAAAACCAACTATAATATGTGTTTATAGAATTTTCTATTATTTTGGGAATTTATTTGAGTATTGCGGACAGTTTGATGTTTGAGTGTATTGTAGAATTGGCAAATTCTCATTTAAAAGATTGGCTAAAAAAGAACAATCATGATGACAATTTACATCTCAGACTTAGAAATAAGCATTCTTTTCCATCTATATTTGCTATTTATCATGACAAAACAGAATAATTCTAGGTCACAGTTACTCCTCGAATAATCCTGTTTCACAGGAATATTTCACGGGAGGTTTAAGAGTTTGGTATCAGAGTATAAAAAGACAAAAAATACAATTTGTTTCTCTGAAAAAAAGAATGAACATAAACGATGATGTGTATTTTTACATGTTAATATTGGGAATGTTTGAAGTTTAAATCACTTATTTCCTATCATTGTAATCTACTCATTAAGCCCTTTTTTGCATAATCTGGTTCGATACATTGGTTTATTGCTACCCTCATCTAAAATCTAGATGGGATATTTTGCGTGGGAATTAAAAACTAGTTTCTATTATACTAATTTATGTAAATTAAATAGTAGAAATTAGTATTAAATAGAAAAAAATTCAAGTATAATAGGTATATTAATTTAGGTAAGGAGAACTAATTTATGGTGGTTTTTCGTTCTGTTGGTAAGGCGATTGGCACGGTTGGTGGAGGATTGCTGGGAGGCTCAGCTAAACTGATAGGGAAGACAGTTGGTACTAGATATCAAGGTACTGGTAAGTGGATAGAAGAAGTAGGAGATGGTATACAAAAAGCGTCTTATCGTGCTCTGGATAATGCAGGGGAATTTCTTGATGGTGCGGTAAAAGGTACATATGGTCTTATAAAAGATGATGACTATTATAAACAGGCGGGTTTGTCTCATATGAAAGATTCTGCTGATAGAACAATAAAGGGAATCGGTTCCGCTGTCACTTATACAGCAGCAAATGCAGGGCAAGCAATTAGAGGTTTTTCACAAGGGGATAAGGAGCAAGTGATTAATGGATTAAAAAATATCGGGAAGGTTGTCGCTGTATCAAGCCTTGCGATTGGTGTGTTAGATGTAATAGATGGGGCAGATGATGTAAATGCAGAAGAGTTACATACGAGAAATGATGGACTAAGTGGAAATATTCATCCAGATACTGGAGTTCCTTTTGCAGAGAAATATATAGATTTGCCAAACGGTCAAGTAGTTGAAGGTACTTTTCCTGTCTTTGATTCAGCATTTCACGTTGAATTAGCGGAGGAATTATATTTAGAAAGTGATGATGTTCAATTTGCTGTTGCCAATGAAAACTTGTATCAAGCTATACAGGCTGATCCTTCCTTAGCAAAGGAAATTGGATTATCTCAAACCGATATACACAGCTTAGCGAACGGGGAAACACCAGATAATTTTGTATGGCATCATAATGAAGAGCCAGGAGTCATTCAATTAGTAGATAAAGAGACTCATGAACAAACAGGGCATACAGGTGGAAGAGCTATTTGGGGTGGAGGAAGTGAGTATCGCTAAAATTATAAGTAGGATAGGATGAGCATCAATATGGTTACTAAGTGATTCAGAATGGCTATAAAAATTTTATTTTTAGCAAGTGAGATAGTAAACAGATTTTTATTAGACTTAGTTATAGTCTCATACAGCCTGAACACTTGAATTCTATTATATCTGTTGTTAACTTTTGATGGCTGACATGTGAATAATATAATGGCGTTTTTATGATTCACTTCTATGTACTCACTTTCAATAGTGTATTAATTAAGTATCGTAAAAATAAAGAAAACAGAGACCGATGCAGTCTTGTTTTGTAGAATTTTGTTGAGTTTATTTTAGGTTTCAATATGACAAAAAACGAGGTGAAAAGATGTTTAAAAAAAACAATGAGAAAAACGGAAATACAAATAATAAATTAGAAGATTATGTAAATATAGAAAGCGAAGATATTACTAGTAAAACATCCATAACAGAACAAGTATTTGATATCGAAAAAGTGGATGAGTCTTTTAAAGAAGAAAATAACATAAGTGATAGTTCGAATAGTATGAGTGAACCTGATTTTCTCAATAAAGCACATCATAATGATTTATTTATAGAAGATGTCATGAATCAAAATGATGAACACCTTTCAATCGATTCACAAATAATATCGAATGAAAATAATGAAAAGGATACTAAAAATCCGAATGCGATTGAGATGGAGACCGAAAGCGCTGGAGATTCTATTACAGCAGATATCTTGGGGAAAGTAGAAGGTATTGGTAGTTTACTAGAAAGTCAATATCATTCCTTAGATAAGAAATTAAATCAATTGTCTTATGAATTTGAACAAAAATTAAAACATGATGAACATAAAGAAAAAATAATTGATAAATTACATAATGAATTACAAGGATATAAAGATAATCTAATTCATGAGAGATTAATGCCGGTGATTATGGATTTAATATTGACGATAGATAGATCAATGAAATTAAAAAAATCCCTTGATTCTGGTGAAGAATATACTAAACACTTGAAGGCCATTGATGGAACCATAATGGATATAGAGGATATTTTATATACTCAGGGTGTAGAATCCTATGAATCTGAGGATAGTCAATTTCAAAAAATGGAGCAGAAAATTGTTCGAACTATTAAAACAAATGATTTATCGAAGGATAAGCAAATTGCAGAAGTATTAGGAAAAGGATACAAATGGGACGAAAGAATTATACGTAAAGAACAAGTTTCAGTATATGTTTATGAAGAAAAACAAGAAGATTTTAATTAATTCTTACAGTTTATAATAAACCATTTATATTATTGGAATCAGGAGAGGAAGAAGAAAAATGGCAAATTCAGCTACGAAGGTGTATGGAATAGACTTAGGGACTACATATTCTTGTATTGCTTATATGGATGAGCACAATAAACCTGTAGTTCTAACAAACTCGAATGGATATAGGACAACCCCTTCCGTTGTTTTCTTTGAAGATGAAGATGAGGCAACAAATATTGTTGTTGGTGACGCTGCGAAAGAAAGTGGCAAGTTATATCCAAATGATGTTGTTTCTTTTGTTAAGCGCCAAATGGGAACAGATTATGAGTTTTGGAATAAAAGTGAAAAATATCGTGCAGAAGAAATATCAGCTCTTATCTTGCGAAAGTTAGTGAAGGATGCAGAAGATAAGGTCGGAGAAGAAGTAAAAGATGCAGTAATCACTGTGCCAGCGTATTTTGGAATAAACGAAAGGGAAGCGACTAAAAAAGCTGGTGAAATTGCTGGATTAAATGTGATTGACATTATTAATGAACCAACAGCTGCTGCAATTGCTTATGGAGTATCACGGGATACATCCAAAAAGGTACTTGTCTATGACTTAGGTGGGGGTACATTTGATGTAACTTTAATTGATATTTCTCCAGAAGCGATTGAAGTTATCGTAACAGGTGGTGACCACAATTTAGGTGGGAAAAACTGGGATGATGCAATTATCAATTATCTAGTGGAGCAATATCATGAACAAACTGGTAATAATGACGATATTCTGGATGATGCTGAAACGGCAAAAGAATTAGAAGTCGGAGCAGAGAATGCAAAGAAAACACTTAGTGAACGAAAAAAAGCACCAATTTCATTTGTTCATGGAGCTGATCGTGTACGCGTGGAGTTAACAAGAGAAAAATTTGATAATCTAACGGAAGTATTGTTAGATCGTACAGTAGAGTTAACGAAATTAATGTTAGAAGAGGCGAAGAAGAAAGGAGAAGGAAAAGATCAATTTGATGAGATTATTCTCGTTGGAGGGTCGACCAGAATGCCTCAAATTGAAGCCCGCATTATTCAAGAATTCGGAAAACAACCGGTGAAATTTGATCCAGATGAAGCAGTTGCAAAAGGTGCAACCATATATGGAACAGAAAAATCCATTCGTGATTGGGTC
The DNA here is from genome assembly GCF_038006745.1 of Niallia sp. FSL W8-1348. Lineage (NCBI taxonomy): Bacteria > Bacillati > Bacillota > Bacilli > Caryophanales > Bacillaceae > Niallia > Niallia sp. FSL W8-1348. The sequence continues at coordinate 2,941,143 of NZ_JBBOVV010000001.1, forward strand.
CAAGCAAAACGTCTCGAGATTAGCACAGTTGAGGAAATTACAGAAGAGCAAGAAAAGGAAATTAAGGAAAAAGCACAGGAATTTTTCCGTTTATCGCCAAGTGAAGTGGAGAAAATTACTGAAACGGTCATTATTAACGTGACGAGTAAAAGCTTTGGAATTGTATCTATGGTTTCAACAGATGGAGAAAGAAGAGAAAAAATTGTCAATCTGGTAACAAAAAATGATACATTGCCTAAAATCATTACATCACGTTTTGGAACAGTCGAAGAAAATCAAGATGATGTGCTGTTACAAGTGTATGAAAATGAATTTTCTGATGAGATTATTGAAATTGAAGATGGAGTAAAGTTAGGTGAATCTATATTAACATTAATAAAAGGGTTGCCTGAAGACGCGCCATTAGATATTACTTTCATATTGAATGAAAATGGGCGATTAGATATTAAAGGTGTGGATGTAACAAGCGGTAATGAAGTTACTGCTACATTTGAAACTACTTCTGTAATTAGTGAAGAGCAAATGGTAGAAGCTACAGAAAAATCTAAATCATTATCGATATCTTAAGGAGAAATCTATGTCAACTAATTGTATTGGTATTGATTTAGGGACTACCTACTCGGTAGTGGCTATTGTGGATGAAACTGGTTCTACGAAAGTTTTGAAAAACTCGGAAGGGAAAACAACAACCCCTTCTGTCATATATTTCGGAGAAGAAAAACCAATAATTGGAGAAGAAGCTAAAAGTGAACAAGCTTTTGGCTCTTCAGAAATTGCTTCATTTTTTAAACGTGTAATGGGTGATTCTAATTTCCAGTATGAATTCGGTGATAAAGTATATGACACCATTGATTTATCGAGTATGATTTTAAAAAAATTAAAACAAGATGCGGAAAAAGAAATCAATGCAGAAGTAAAGGATGCTGTCATTACCGTTCCAGCTTATTTTAATAATATGCAAAGGGAAGCAACGATAAAAGCTGGAAAATTAGCAGGATTGAACGTACTAAGGATTATTAATGAACCAACAGCTGCTGCTATTGCCTATGGATTACATAGCATAAATAGAAAGAAAAATATTATGGTGTATGATTTAGGTGGCGGCACGTTTGATGTGACTATTGCAGAAATAGATAATCAAGAGATTACGGTTCTTGCGACGAATGGAGATCATTCTTTAGGGGGAAAGGATTGGGATGATCGACTAGCTAGTTATGTCTGTGAACGATTTTATGAGAAACAACATTTGGACCCACTAGAAGATGCAGGTGCACTAAACGAAATATTAGTTTCTTGTGAAAAAGCAAAAAAGAATTTAACTGATTTAAAAAAAGTTAATCTTTCCATTTTTTTTGAAGGTAAAAAAGATACCTATGAGATTACCCGATCTTTATTTGAAGAATTAACCCTGGATTTGATAGAGAGAACATGGAATTTGGCAGATTTAGCATTAGCTGAAGGGAATTTGAGCTGGTTAGATATTCACGATGTTATTCTTGTTGGTGGTTCTACAAAAATGCCAATGATTAGTGCCTATATACAAAGTAAAATTGGGAAACTCCCATTAAAAGGGGTAAATGTTGATGAAGTGGTTGCCTATGGGGCAGCAATTCAGGCAAAAATGGAAATCGATAAAATCCAGAATAAGTATCAAGTAAGTAGTTCCTATAAAAAAGTACAAGACATTATGAGTCATAGTCTAGGGATGGTTTCGGTTAGCGAAGATGGATCAGCTTATACAAATAGTATTATTATTCGTCGAAATTTACCAATACCAATAATACAACAACGTCCTTTTCAACTGCATACTTCTGATAAAAGAGAAAATCAATTAGAAGTATATGTGACTCAAGGGGAAAGTAATAATCCATTAGAGAATGAAATTCTAGGTAAATATGTTATCTCTGGCATTAAACACAATCCAAAAGGCATTAGCAATATAAATGTTTCTTATTCCTATGATGCGAATGGGATAGTTGCTGTTACAGCAATTCAAGATAATCATGAAAGCATGCTTTCTATTAAGAAAGAACCATTGCCAGAAGATCTTTCTTGGATGGGAGGACCTGTTATTCAGGAAAATATACCAGTCGAATTATCAGTTGTAATAGCATTAGATTTATCGGGAAGCATGAGTGGAAGTCCACTTCGTGAAGCGAAAAAGGCTGCAAGCAATTTTATTGATCAATTTGATTTAGCTTTCACCAATCTTGGAATTGTCGGATTTGCTGACTCTGTACAAATAATTCAAGATCTAACGAATGAAGAAAGTCTACTAAAGAACGCTATCAGTAATATTAAAATCGGTCCACTAGGATACTCCAATAGTGCAGAACCATTTCTGTTAACGTTAGAAATGCTTAACAGCAGAACAGATAGGGAGAACCTTTTTGTGATTGTTTTAACAGATGGTATGTGGGGGAACACGGACATTGCTATTAGGAATGCAGAAATATGTAAACGAGCTAATATAGAAATAATCGCAATTGGATTTGGAGATGCCGATCAAAAATTCTTATCACGACTTGCGACAACAGATGAAAATGCTTTGTTTATGAATGAAACACAGCTAATCAGTTCCTTTTCGAAGATTGCACGTGAAATTAAGGAAAAGTCGAATAGATTAATGTTTAATAAGAAATGAGGTGTGATTTATGGAGGAAAGACCCAATTTTTATCTATTGTTGGAATTGTCCTATGATCCACCGGAAACAAGTGAAAAAGTCATTAGTCAAACAATCAAAGATAAAAAGCTGGAGTGGGGAAAGAAAGTAAATCATCCCCAAAATGGACCGAAATTCAGAGAGTATATAAGACTTATTCCCAGCATAGAACAAGTGATGCTTGATAGTGAATCTCGTATAGAAGAAGCAAAAGAAGCATTAGAAAAGAAGAAAGCAGAGCAAATAAAGCAAGAAAAAGAAAAAAATAAGATTTTAAATGGATACATAAATATATTATCAGCTAAGGGGTATGTCACTCCTTTGGAAATAAAACGCATGGAACAAGATACGAAACTTCCTCAAACTGAGATTATGAAGAAAATGGTAGTGCCTCTTCAAGAGGGAAAACAAGTTTCCCAAGTGAAAGAAAAGGATAGCTTACAACCAGAAAAGATGAAGATAATTAGTCAGCTATTAACGGAATTGGCAGTTGTCCCAAAGGTCGGGTCTGTTCCAACTCTTTATGATGTATTAGAACAACCAGAAAAAGCGGATAGAGGCATTTTATATACTATTAGCCAAGAGCAATATAGAAAATATCAAAATAAGGGCAAAGGCTCGAACGAAACAGAGAATAAAAAGCAAGTATATTCACAAGCCAAAACTCTTTTTGAGACAGAAGAACTTTATCAAAAATACAACGAAGCTTTAAAAAAAGCGCGCTTTGAAATGATTGTCCCTTATATAGATATTGCTGCTGCTGATAGAGTCATAGACTATTCTGTTTATAAGCAGTTGTTGAAAGAAGCCGGGAAAGAAGGCTTACTACAAAAAGATGCAAAGCAGAGAATTGCTCACTATTGTCAGCAAAAGAATATTCTTTTAATTACTAGCAATGTTGCTAATACGGAAGAATTGGAACTTATTCAATGTGGCAGTTGTGGAAGTATTAATAAAGAGGATACTAACCACTGTTATCACTGTGGTTCTCCCATGCATACGAGTTGTTACGCTTGTCATTCACCCATTCATGTTGGGGATACTCATTGTACAAAATGTGGTGTGATGAAAGAAGGTAAATATCTACATGATCGTTTCCTTAAAGACGGTAATCTAGCATTAAAGATGTATGATTTAATCACCGCAGAAAATTTATTGTTAAGAGCGCAATATTACTTTAATGGTAAAGACGTAGAAAATGCTCTACAAAAATTAGCTAATAGAAAGAATGAAATGGATAGTCAACTTTCTAGAGTAGAGGCAGAAGTGAAAAAGAGAAGATACTATAGTGCGAACAAGGAATGGAAATTATTAGAAAATTATAGATGGACTAATCAAGCACAAATTAAAGTTCTTCGAAATGAAATTACAAATAGATTATCTATGACAGAGGCTTATTTGAAACAGGCAAGTCAAAGAACAGATGTAAAAGAGTCGATTCATTATTATTTAGAAGCCATAAATTGCAGTACAGATTGTCAAGAAGCTTTGAGCAAATTAAATAACTATCCACCTGATCCGCCAACTCGATTGGAAGCTAATTTATCCGAGGAAGAGATTGTTCTTACTTGGGTAAAATCCAACTCAGAAGGTAATTTGGCATATCAAATTATCCGAAAAGAAAATTCCCCTATTGAAAATAGGGATGACGGAGAAGTTATTGGTGAAATAATTGGAAATAAATTCATTGACAATAAATCATTATCTGGAAAAATCTATTATTATTCGGTGGTAACGAAAAGATTTGGAGCACTATCGTCGATGGCAACAGCAATAGGACCAATCATGAGAATGCCGGAAGTGGAGCAATTGAAGGCATATCCGGAGAACGGTGGAATTGTTTTAACGTGGAAAAACCTTGTCAAAACACAAGTGGAAGTGTGGAAAAAAGAAGGGAGTATTCCAACTGGTCGTGGTGATGGAATAAAGCTCAATGGTGTAAAAGGAAGTGGCGTTATTGACAATGATATTGAGAGCGATAAGCAATATGGCTATTTAGTAATTTGTCAACATAAGGACGGAAATGGTCGCTTCTTATTATCTAAAGGGAAGTCCATCTTAACGATGGGAGTGGAATTGAATCCAATAACCACTTACATATCTAATATTGCTGGTAATAAGATAGAGCTTAATTGTCTAGACCAAATAAAAAGCAAGGAAGAAATCTTTTATTATGTTGCGGATCGTCCTTTTGAAGCTTTCAAATTTGGAGAAGTTCGTTCATATAGTCAATTATCAAATAAACTTGCACATTTTTCCTATAAACAAGCTAACACAGACGGCAAATGTGTGGTGAATATAGTGCCATCTCGGGTCAATTATATTTTACCGATTTTAAAAAGCGGAAATTTAGCTATTGTATGTAAGGCGATAGCTGTAAAAGAGATTGTGGATGTTTCTCAATTAAGCGGCAAAAAAGATGCAAATGGAAGTTTCTTTTTACAATGGTCTTGGCCAAAGGATATTGAGGAAGTGCTTGTTGTATATAGCGAGCAGGATTTTCCTAAGACTCCCATGGAATCAGGTGCCGTTCAACGTAGTTGCTCGAAGACAGCATATGATGCATTTAATGGATACAAAATGGATAATATTAATAGTTTTAAAGAACTATACTTCACTATTTATGTGGGAGAAGAAGTCAATGGAGAAAAGCTTTATTCACAAGGTGTTCATTTTTATCATACAAATGAAAAGCCGCATGAAATCATGTATTCCATTGATAGGAAAGGGATGTTTAAGAAAAAAGTAGTACTTTCTATTCAATGCTCTGATGTAGGAGTGAAATCTCCTGCTTTAGTTGTTGTTAAGCAGTCAGGGCGTCAGCCTTTGTCAAGAAATGATGGTGTAGAAGTGTTAACAATCGATGAGGGAACAGATTTAAGCTCATTACAATTGGATATTTCAGATCATCAAGAGCAAAATACATTTTTTAAATTGTTTTATCAGCATGAAAAAGATATTACAAGATTTGTTTTAGATCCAATTGGAGATTTAACGATAGGAAAATAGAAAGGAAGAAAGTTATGGCACCATTTAAGAAATCTTATATTTGCCCATATTGTTTTCACGAACATAAAATGCAGGAAGTTCAGTTTAGATGTTCGGATGAAAGATGTATGGAGGAGGATTTAGTTTATTCCCAGTATTGGGAGTATAACATTAACCTAATAATGCCTACAGTCACAGAAGCAACTGTGGAGAAAAATAGTATGTCTTGGTTAAAACCAACGATGCCATCCTCTGTAAATTGTAAGACTTGTAATAAGGAAACAATGATTCGAATATGTCCTTCATGTCGCTCTACATTACCAAGTACAATAAGTGACTATGAAGATTATATTATTGCAATCATTGGAGCAAAACAATCAGGAAAAAGTCACTATATTGCTGTTTTAATAGATGAAATAATTAATAATATAGGAAATGCCTATAATTGCTATTTAAAGCCAGAAAATGAAGAAACCATTCAACGCTACAACCGCCAGTTTAAGAATCCATTATTTCAAAATAAAACAACATTGGATGTTACTCAATCAGCAAGAGTGAATGGTGATGTGAAAAAACCCTTATTATTTACACTCTCTTTTTCTAATGGTGGAATGTTTGGTACAAAGGTAATCACCCTTGCTTTCTTTGATGCGGCAGGTGAGGACTTAAAAGAAGAAAAAAATATGAGTAAACATACTCGTTATATTAGTAATTCTGCTGGTATCATCTGTTTACTGGATCCACTTCAGCTACCTTCCGTAAGAGACCAAATCGGGGAACAAGGCGTACAAGTCAATTTACCTCATTTGGATCTAGATAATGATGTAAATGATATTTTGATTAGAACGACTAATATGATTCGTAATACCTTGGGCATAAAAATGAAAAAGAAAATCAATATTCCGATTGCCATAAGCTTCTCTAAAATAGATGGAATCCTGCCTCTTATAGATCCTAGTAGTAAATTAAAGATGAAGAGTCGTCATTTAGAACAAAAGGCGTTTAATGTATTGGATTTTCAAAGTGTTAATAATGAGATGAAATCCCTTGTCCAAGGATGGACGAAAGGGAATATGACTGCTTTGTTAGACCATAATTACAAAGAGTATGGATTTTTTGGTATATCCGCCTTGGGAAGCGACCCAGGACTAGATAGAAAAATTACCAATATCGAACCATATCGTGTGGAAGATCCATTTCTATGGCTTTTATGGAAAAATAAAATTATTAAGGGAATGGATAAAAGGAGGTAAACGATGAAATTCCTTCAACATTATTATACGTCTTCAAAAGTTGGACAAGGAGAGGGTTCAGGTTTTCAAACATATTCACTCTCAGAAGGTCTAACAGAATTAGAAAATCAAGAAATAGAAAGAAATTCTATTTATATTAGACCATCACATTTGATTGCTGATCCATCCGAACAGGAATTAGAAATGTTCCCAAAAGCATTTTCCTTTTATTCTTTATCAAGTGGAAGATATGGCATTTCTTTAGCACAATATCAAGGTACGGACTATTCCGGAAGAACAGGGAATTTTTTTACTCATACTTTAGTATGTGAAAAGGACAATCTTTATTTCCATCCAATCCAGCTTTATAAAAATAATCATTTGAGAAATAGTTTATCTGTGGAAGAAGATGAAGTAATTGGAAGGCCAGAGCCTTTACCAGAATTAAATCTAGTGGCTCAAACTTCTTTCATCACAAAGGAAAGCATTGAGAAATTCCTTCAAGAAAATAATAGGCTGTCTATTTTGGCTCAAATGGTAAAGGCTGTCTTTCTTTATAAAAAAAATGGTAGACGTATTCTCATTTTAGATGAACAAGAAAACATACCTTTATGGTTGGCTAGTATTTCCATGGCATTCCCAACAAAATTTGCAAAGGAAATTACTTTTACGACCTATACTTATGATCCAATGAAAAGTCAATATCTTCTTAATGCAACCTTACCAAATGGGACAAATTATCAAGGTAATGAAACAATGATTGGGCAACAATTTTATGTGTTTGATCTATTTTATCAAGAGATACCTAGAATTGAAGAAGAGATATCGTATCCGTCTTTTGTTATGCAATTTTTCCATTCTGATTGGTCTGGCTTAAATCATTTTTTTGAGTTTATTGAGAATACGAAATTAGAAGTGATTGATGATCATTTAGATAATGCAACATTACTTTATTCCTTCATGCATTCCGGAAAAATTAGTTCATTCCAATTAAAACAGGCACTTCAGTTTGCCCATTTGAATTGTCGAGATTCTTATAAAAAAGAAATCGTTAAAATGATTCAGAAACACTATCCAAAAGGTGCAGAGGAATTGCAGGTACTTATTCTTGAACAAGATATTGAAATTGCAGAAAGTTTATCCAATCTTCTATTCGAAGTCGGTAATAAAACAAAAGAAGCTGAAACATTTGCATATGCATATGCCTTTTTTGTTTCCTCTTTTAATCAATTAATAATCGACGCAAGAGACACTATGGCTTTGGAAAAAGCATTCGCCTATTATCAAAAAATGAAAAATTTAACTCTCGAAGTAAAAAGTTTTTCGGAAATTATTACAGAGAAACATTATTTAGAAGAAATGTATCAAGTAGCGAAAGCAGAACCTCAAAAAGAAAAACTGAATGTATATCTCAAATTTATTCTAGAAGAGATGGACACTTTAGGTAGTTATGTTGATAATTTACAATCACAATACATGTTTGTAGTGCAATTGATTGATTTAGCTCTTCCACATTACCAAAACATAGATAATGTGGAACTACTTTTGAAAAAATATCCCAAATACTTAGGGTATGCTTTGGTTGTTCTATACTTAAAAGTACCAAATTATAGGGGGGATCTTGAGCCTGTTCTTTTTAATAGTATAAAAAAGGGAGATTTACCAGCCGAATTAGTTTTAAAGTGGAAGGATGGGCGGAAATTACTTGATAGCCTTTTTAAATCGCTGTTAGAAGAAACTTTTGAACCAGTGACTGCACTTGTTCCATTGAATGAAAAGTTGTTTTGTGAGGAGAAGCCGACAATTGAACAGGTGAAGCTTGTGATTCATCGTTTGTTAGAAATAAAAAATACTTCCTCATGGATGAATCAAGTAGAAACGCTATTCTCTTCTGGATACTTGGTGAATTTTTCTAGTTTATCGTTGGTTCCTTTATTTGATCATGCAGAAAAACAACTTCCATTAAATGAGAATTTTATAAGATACTCCAGTCTAGTAGCAAATATAGAGAAAATAAAAAAATCTAAAATCCCCTTGTCTAAATTATATGAATTTGGTGAGAGTATCAAAAAAACAGGAGGATTTTCTAAACAAACATTACTCAAAGTGGCTGATCTATTAGAGACGACCACAGATGTTCAGTATAAGCAATACTTAAAATGGATTATCCCCGTCTTAATTAAAGGAAATAGTTTCTATATCATTACTGAATATTTGGCTTCCTCTAAACGAATATCAAGCCTATGGTCTGTGCTGGAACAAATAGAACAAACACTAAATAAAGACGAAAAAATAGATTTATTAACTAAATTTATACTAGCATACTTAGAAAAGTATGAAGAACAAGATGATAAATTAAGAAAAACATTAGTTGAATATTTTAAATCGAATAAAGCCCTATGGAGAAAAATGTCAGAGAATGCAATAGAGAGTATAGAAAGTCAACCAAAAATAAAAAATCTTTGGGTAGAAATAGAATCGGAAGTAATGGGAAATAACTCGTTGTTAAAGAAACTATTTACTCCATTTGGAAGAAGAAAATAATGAATGGTTACTCCTTTAGAAAGGTTTCAGCGTGCTTGGAGATATTTTTAAAAGAGTAACTTTTCCAATGAATGAAAAGGAGAGATGGTGGATTGACAAAAAGTTTTCATTTATCCCTAAGAATCCTAAACATCATCATTTTAGTATCAACCTTAGTAATATTTCAATTTAAAATTGATCATACAAATATCTACACAATTTTTACTTTAGTGATTCCGTCGATATTAGTGACGTATTCGGAAGTGAACCAAAAACAATATCCTAAGATAACGGCCTTATCTTTCGTATTTATATTAATAGCGTATATGTATTTTCCCATTAATGTTATCGATATAATTTCCTATAATTATTGGCCATTTATTCTCATTGGATCACTATTCTTCTTTTTAAGACCAAGAACGGAATATATGGCTGCTTATTTATATCTTTATATGGGATGTTATTTATATTTGTTCTTCTCTACTGGGTGGGAAGCAAATGGAAATCCTATTTTGTTATTTCGAGATTTTTATTTCTCTGAGGAATGGTTTATTTTTTATAGCCAATATAAATTACTTATGTTGATCGGAGCTTTTGGGCTTCATCTACTAATTGCTATAATTAGAAAAGAGTATATTCCAAACAATATTTTTAATTTTATTGCTTCCGTGATAACCTGGCCAATAGCATTTATTGGAATAGCTATAGTAGGTTATCTTTATGGGGTTTATTTAACTGTATATACCTATATAAATATTTTCAGAAAAAATGTAAAACCATACAAAGGGATGAGAAATGACGCAGAACAACCTGCAATAGAGAAATATATATTTTGGAAAGCATTTAAAGATGCAAATATTGTTATGAAAACTGCATTCCATGAAAATAAGGAAAATTGGAAGAGAGTAAAAACTAATTTATTCAGACATAAAAGAGTTTATGGCAGTGTCATTACAGTTTTTATTAAAGTAAGCTCTTATGCTAGTATACTTACTCTAGTATTGGTTGGGCAATCCTTGCTAATAATAATTTCTCTAGTCTATTTTGCAACTATTTCCTTATATAGTTTACCAGTTATTTTATTCTGGAAAATTTGTTATTACACAGACAAATTCTTTAGAAAATGGAATCATGTAAAGACAGTTTGTCCTAGTTGTTATGAATCTAGTGAATTACCTGTTTATCATTGTAGTAATTGCCATTCCAAACATACAGATTTAGTCCCAGGAAAGTATGGAATATTAAAAAGAACCTGTCAATGTGGTCAACGATTACCAGCCACTTACTTTAATGGTAGAAAAGATCTTCATGCATCTTGTCCATCTTGTTGTAACAGAGACATGAGTCATGAAAGTACCCCAATTACTATTCCGATTATTGGTGGGAGTAACTCAGGGAAAACGAGTTTTCTACTGGCAGCAGTTGGTCAATTAGCAGAGTATTCGAAGTCTTTAGGGGTAAAGGTTCGATATCCTAATAAATCCCTAGAGTCAAAAGTGGATTCCTATTATAGTAATTTATCTGCAGGAATACGCCCTGAGAAAACGAATAATCGTCAAAAGTCAGCAGAGTGTGTAGGTTTAAAACACCCTAAATGGCATACGGAAAAAATGATATATTTATATGATCCAGCAGGAGAAACATTTGAGAATAGTTCTGATTTTAAGAAGCAAAAGTATTTAAGTTATTATGATGCAAGTATACTTATTCTTGATCCATTCTCTTCTCCTAGTATTCGTGAAAAAATGAATCTTACTAAAACATGGAATAGTGTAGATTTTGAGGATATCTTCGATCTGTTTTTACTAGAATTACAAGAAAGCTATGGGGTAAAAGCTCATGAAAAAATTAAAAAGCCAATAGCAATCCTAATAAATAAAATGGATCAAAAGTTGAATTTTCAAATCGGTGAAGAAACAATGAAGCAAATATCGGTGGCAAGCGATACAGAGTCTGTAGAAGAGATAACGCATCAGCAGTGTATCGATTTATTATCTAGCATGGGGCTTAATAACTTTCTAAGAAAAGTAGACAGTAAGTTTTCGAATTATCGTTTCTTTGCTTCAAGCTCCATTTCTGATCAAAATAATAGTTCTGGAAAGCTACTAACCTGGTTACTGACTGAGAAAAATAAAAGTTGGAAGAAAATAGAAAAATCTCTTTGAGATAAATGAGGTGAATGAATGACTATTATTAGGAAGCATTATATACACATGATTAGTGTATTAATTACAATCCTCTTGTTTTTCCTCTCTATGAGCTTATTCAAGGAATCGATAAAATCTGCTTACGCTTGGTTATGGAAATACTATGTATTCCTCTTTTGAGATAGGATGGAATTAGGGTGACAATTAGGGTCTCAGGCACCATAAAATAAAAAGAAAAAGTTTATCTGAGAAGGACAATGGTAAAGGAACCACTGTCTTTTTTCATTACCTAATTTTGATGTCTGTCTTTTTAGCAATTTTTCTTAAAAGTATATTTCTTCCGTATTCGATAGTTTTCCAAACAAATCTTAATGCCAAAAGGATGTTTTATTCTGCCTAGAAAAATTTGCTACATCCGTTAATTCTATATTTACAAATTGATGCATTTATCAAAATGCTCTTCCAACAAAATCTCTTAATATATATGTGAATTTAACTATAAACTTATTTATTGAAATATCCATCAATTTCTTTTTGAAGAATTTCTATAGCTATTAATTTAAAATTTAAAGCTTTTTTGAGAATTTCTATTTGTTGAATAGAATTTAATTTATCAAATCTCTTAACATATTTAAAGAAGTCCTGTAGGAATTTACGTTTTTCCTCAGTTAGTCTTCCAGTATTTCCTTTTGGTAGTTTAGCTCTGTCATATAAAAAAGATTTAACAGTGGCGTCTAATTTAAGCTTGCTAATCCAATTTAATGTTTTTTCAGTAGTGTGTTCATTTATTAAATTTGTAGGCACCAGACTATTGTATTCGTAGTCTGAAAAATCAGAATTAGAAAAACCTGTATTTTTAGATACGGAGGATATATTTACTCCCAACCCCTTTATTAATTGAAGCACAATTTGTTTGTTCTTCTTTGTCATGTCTCCTTTGCTATGCATCCGACGGAGAATTTTATAGTATTGTTTTAACGATCCTGTATATTCTTCTATAATGCATTTAACACTTAAATCCTCTTTAGTATTTCTGAGATAATAGAACACATCATATCTCCCCACTAATATATATTCATCTTTGTTAGGTACTTTTTCAACTGGTAAAAGAACATCGAATGTAGTTAAGAGCCTATGTGTAATGTCAGTCCTTTTTATAAAAACCCCAGTAATTTTTGGAACAAAGAGTGGTTTAATACTTTTGAGGGGCAAAGAATATATAATATTTATTTCCTCAGGTAAGGGCGGAAAATTCATAGCCATATACACACCTCCAAATAGTAAAGTATATGTGCTTGCTAGAATGTCCAATTACATGAGATTGAAATTGAATTCTGGTCACAGGGACACCCAAAATAATCTTGTTTCACTGGAGGTTTTGTGTGTGAATGCCGTTGAAATTGTGAAAGAAGAAGTAAGGTAGTTATGTTAAGTAGTTCAGTTTTAATGTAGAAAATCGCAAATTAAACCCAAAATAACAAAGGCAATCGCATTGTTTTAACATTATATTCGCTCACAAAAACGCAAGGGTAGTATATATAACCTTGCGTTTTTCTTTAAGTCGATTTACTTACAACATAAAAGGTTTGGATAACAACAAAAATGATAAATAATGTTAAGGCAAAAAAAGTAATTGCTTGCCATTTGTTTTTAAGCATATATTGCTCAATCCCCGTTAAAAACATCGATAGTGCAAGCAGAATTTGTATAACGGCTGTATAGAACAAATTTACAGTGTTTGATGTAAAAGTTAAAATTACGATAATTAGCAGTGGGATCACCAATATGAATTCGAGGTCACAGGGACGCCCCGAAATATGTCGAAGATTGATAGAGAATTAGATTGTGTGAATGATAAACTTAAATAGCAACTGGATATTGGTGGTTGGTTGTTGCGCTTTTTTCCGTTAAGGAAAGGAGCTGGTAATCATAGAACATTTCTTGAATTCCTTCGTGAAGTTTAGAAGATGATTACAGCCGCGTAATTTTACCACTCTTGCCCATTCTTTTTACAAGGTAAGCGTCAATCAACTAGGCTCCACCTATTAATTTAGATGGAGCCTAGTTTAGTTGGCAAGCAAAAATCTTTACCACTTGCCAACTGTTCGTGTAGGATAATTTTAGTAATCCGCCGAAAACCTAAGAGCCTTTCTTAAATGTAATATGGAGAGAACGGAAGTGCTTTCTCAGCGAGTTTATCAAAATCTAAGGAATTGATTTCTTCAATTAGTGATACATCACTTTCATCAAAAATTGGAGTCATCCCTCCACAAATGCTTGCTGAAATCGCACCGATTGTATCTGTGTCCGCTCCTAAACTTGCACTTATTTTTGCGGCTTTCATCGGGTCTCCATTAGCAAGCTGTACAACAGCCAAGACAGCAGGAATGGTTTCAATCGTTTCTACACCAGTTCCTAATTCGTTGACAATTCGTATGACAGCTTCTTCTTCATGACAGTTATCAACAATATCACGGACATATTGAATGCGGAAAGATAAGGATGGACTCGGAAACTCAGCCCCAATCCCTTTTGAGTCTTCGGCAACTTTTATAGCAAGTTCCCACATTTCGTTTAGATCCTTCCCTCCAGCAGCAACATAACTAATGCAGGCTGCTACTACACAAGCGCCAGATACAGCTATGCTCGAGTTATGTGTTGGTAAACAAATGTCATACACATTTTTCATTAACTCATCTAATTGGTTGTATTCGGATATAAGTCCGATTGGTGAAATCTTCATTGCGGCGCCATTGGTTGTATTGCCATATCCAGTTTTGTTAATAGGAACGCCATTATTAATTGCTTGGATAGCTCTAAGTGTTGATGGGCCGGAAACTAATTTAGAATCTTTTGCATTAGAAATCCACTCTGTCAAATGCTTAATATAATCCATCGCATTTAATTTCCCTTGGTTTTTTACAATCGACTCTAAAATCATAATTGTATTGATTGTATCATCCGTAATAGAGCCGGCAGGCAAAGTTCTTGGAATTAATTGATTTTCCAAAGAAGGAAGCAATGTTTGAATGCCATTTGGAAAGTTTCTTTTTATTTGGCTATATGTCCAAAATTCTGTTGGCATTCCATATGCATCGCCAATCGCTCCACCTATCAATATTCCTTTTATTCTTTTCAACAATTCATTATTTGCTGTCATGCAAAACTACCCCCATCCTTCGTCGAACTGTCTCCGCTGATACCTTCCGTTTCATTTTCCTGTATTAATTGGATTGACATTAATTCGTCTTGATAATTTATCAAACCATTTTTCGTTACTAAAATATTTTTGTTATTATCTAAATTTGTAATGACTACTGGTGTCTCTGTGCTAAAGTTTTCGTTTTTAATTGCTTCTAAATCAAATTCCACAATCACCTCGCCTTGCTTTACTAATTCTCCCTGTTTTTTTATTTTTTTGAAATGCTTTCCATCTAGTCTTACCGTATCCTTTCCTACGTGTATAAGCATTTCTACTCCATCCGTACTTGTGATCCCTACAGCATGGCCAGTTGGGAAAAGTGTTGTAATCATTCCATCAAAAGGTGCAATAATTTGGTTGCCTTCTGGGTAAAACAAGATACCTTTTCCTAATAATTCATTTGCAAAAGCTGAATCTGTCGCATTTTTTAATTCCGTAACATTCCCACGCAACGGAGAATAGATGACCTTTGCTTTTGAGTCAGGGCTTTTCTGTTGGGGTGAACAATCTTCGTTTTCAACAGCTTCATCAAAGATAAAGTAAGTCAATAAAAAGGAAACAACAATGGAAATAAGTACACCAATTATGGAAATGATTAGGCCTGTATATTCCCCATTAGGGTTTAAGAAGGAAACAAAGCCAAATATGCCAACAACTCCTCCATACATATCTGCGCCAAATACGGAGATAAAAGTCCCACCAATGGCACCACCGAGCATGGAAAATACAAAACGTTTTTTTATGGGAAGCGTTACACCATAAATTGCTGGTTCAATAATACAAAAGAGAGCTGAGATAAACGCTGGAACAGCAATTTCTTTTTGGACTTTTGATTTTGATTTTAAATAGACAGCTGCTACAACTGCTGCTTGCGCAAAGGATGCAGTAAACAGTGTAGGCAAAATGTAGTCTGAACCATGACTGCCTAAATTCTGCAATCCTAAAGTAATTAACGGCCAATGCAGGCCTAATATAACTAATGGCTGATAAATAAGTGCCACAATAAAAGATGTAAAAATAGTGGAAACTCCGTAAAGGGAGGAAACGCTATTTGAAATCAGTTCACTTAACATATTTGTAATTGGACCAATAACTAAGAGTGAAATTGGAATCGTAATTAATATGGTTAAAAAAGGTACAAGCGTAAAAGCCATGACTGCTGGAATTTTCTTCTTCAAATATTGATTAATTTTAGAAGCAAAATACACGATAAAAATGATTGGAATAACGGTTGAGCCATATCCCATCACTGGGAACAGGATGGGAATGCCAAAAAACGTTTGGAAAACAGGCGTAGCAGCAATTGTTCCTTCAAATAATGTCATAACCGCATCGCCGCTTGCCAGATTTTCTACCATGCCAGGGAAAATAATAGTGGCACCAATAATAATTCCAATAGCTGGATCGAGTTTAAATGCCCTTGCACTTGTGTATCCAAGAATTACAGGGAAGAAGTTAAAGATAGCCTGACCCATTGCATTAAGAATAATATAAGCACCATCTGTTTCCTGTATGAGTCCTGCAAATGTTAAGATCATAAGCACGCCTTGAATTAATCCGCTAGCGAGTAATACACCTAAAATCGGTGTGATAACTTTTGTGATAATTTCAATGATGGAATTCAGTGCACCTTTTTTTTCACTTTCCATTGTTTTTCTAGTTCCGATTTTATCCAAAATGACACTATAAACATCACCAACATGGGTGCCGATTACAACTTGATACTGCCCACCAGCTTTCTGAGCTGTTGCAATCTCTTTGTTTCCTTTTAAATTCGCTTCGTTTACGAGACTGTAATCATTTAAAGTAAAACGCAATCTTGTCATACAATGTGTTAAGCCAATAATATCTCATAAGCCCCAAAATGAACTTGGACAATAAGAGTAATATTTATTATACTGCTTAATGTACCAAGGAGGCTGACATCATGAAACGAATAAAACATTCTAAAGAATTTAAATTACAAGTCATCAAGGAAGCCCAAGACACAGGGAAGAATACCCTTGTAGCTCGCCGGTATGATCTGAATCCCAATATGGTTAGTCGCTGGGTTCGTGAATACAAAGATGGTAAATTTGGTGAAGTAGATGTGGCTGTGCTGCCAGATATAGACTCCAAAGAATTATCCAAAGAAAATGAAAAACTTAAAATGTTATTAGGTGAAAAAGACCTTGAAATAGCGATCCTGAGGGATCTTATAAAAAAGAAAAACCCTCACTTGCTGAAAAGCATGAAGTAGCTAACAAATGGATTCAAAAAGGCTACTCGATTTCAAAGGTGCTTAAAATCATAGGTATTCCTCGATCCACATACTATTATCAAAAGAATTATCGTGTTGAGGAGAAAAAAGTAAGTGAGGGACGTCCAGCACCAGGTTATTCGATCCAAGAGGACGGTCAAAAGATATCAGACGAACAGATTAAAGAATTTCTACTAGAAGAGATTGCCGGTGATTGCTATAACTATGGTTATCGCAAACTCACTAAGGTCTTAAGGCGAAAATACAAACTTAAAATTAACAAGAAAAAAGTATACCGGATTTGTAAAGAATTGGGCATCTTACGCCCACAGCGCCAAAAGAAAGTCTCATACCCTAGGAAACTAGCAAGAAATCGCATTATTACAAGATCTAATCAGCTATGGGAAGCTGACATTAAATATGGCTTTATCGAAGGTGAGGATCGCTTTTTCTTTGTCATGTCCATCATCGATGTTTATGACAGGGGCATCATTACCTATCATATGGGATTAAGCTGCACTGGAGATGATGTCAAACAGACACTGAAAAGGGCATTATTAAAACGCCAACAATATGATGAATTGGAAAAACCTGTAATCCGAACAGACAATGGACCGCAGTTTATTTCCCATACTTTTGAAAAGTTTTGTGAAGATTCCAAAATTGAGCACGAAAGAATTCCACCAAGAACACCAAATATGAATGCTCATATTGAGTCTTTCCATCGCATTTTTGAGGACGATTGCCTATCCAGATGGCAGTTTGAAACCTACACAGAAGCATATCAAGAAGTCATGAATTTTATGGAGTTCTACAACGAGAGACGTATGCATTCTAGTATACTAGATTTGTCACCAAAGGAATTCTATCAAAAACAAGATTCATTGGTGATCAAGGAGGTTCGGGTGTAATGGATGTATTCATTCAAAGCATCAGCTTGATTTGGAGTGGCGGGCATGATAGCCTCGTTCGGCGATGCCAATGTTGTAAAACAGCTGGCTTCTTGGCAGGAGAATCATGCCCGCAGAGGCTCCATGTCAAGCAACATGGCCTTTTTGAAGAATAATGAAAGAAATCTATAAAATAAAAAACTGAGGAAATGAAAGAATAAGAGAGTTATTGTCCAAAATTCGGGGGTTAATCCGATATTATCCTTCCCGCCAACATTTCCGATGATAAAATGTGAAAGTTCATCATATTTCCCCATCTAAAGACCTCCTAAACTTTATTTTTTATATAATAAAAAGGCAATACTTAATAAGCTTAAAAAATCACTTATTAAGTATTGCCTGATTTAACAGTTACAATCTTAATTTAGTATTCTATTGATATGAAGAATTAAATAAAATTTTTCTTCTTCATGGACTTTAATCTTTAATCGCTGCTCTAAATAAATAACGATTTTATCAACACAAGCATATATTTCTGGGAACTTTCGCACAACTTCTTCAAATAGGTTAAGATTGTTTGAAGTATTATGTTCATTTGCAAAAACCCTTCGCAAGAAAAATTTAAGATGAGATACAAAACGAGCATAATTTAGAGAATCTTCATTAAGCACCACTTTAAATTGATAGCGAATTATAGTTATAATTTCGTGAATAATTTCTGTACTTAAAATTGTCTGCTTCATCCCTATTCCATTTTGTTGGGCGTTAACGAAATGAAGTGTAATAAAAGCTGCTTCATCCTCAGATAGCATCACATTTTCATAGTAATGGATAATTTTTAGTGATTCGAAAGCGGCTTCATATTCTTTTTTGTAAAACTGTTTAATTTCCCATAATAAAGCATTCTTAACAGCTATATCATTTTTGTTTCTTTCCAATGCATAAGTAATATGATCTGCTAAGCCTATATAGACACTGTCATCAAATTTCACATTCAATTTTTTCTCGGCAGCTTCTATGATTCTATTTGTCAGCTCTAAATGATTAATAGGGATTTCATCCAATAATTTCAAAAAACTATTCATTGTTTGTGCAGACTGCAGGACGAATAATTTCTCAATCATAGATTCTTCTATTTGATCACCAATCTTTTTATTAAAAGCAACTCCTCTACCAATAATAATATGTTCCAAGCTTCGAGAGTTCTCAGCAAGCACAACATTATTATTATAAACCTTCTTAAGTTTCAAAATGAATTCACTTCCTTTCATTAAACTACAGAAAAAAAACAAGACCAAATAATACAGACACATTTAATACAACAATGTGACCACATTAACTTGATCTTGCCTGTGAGATACAGTTACAATTCAAAGATTAATTAGAATTATTTAATTACTAATTTGAATTCTAAACATAAAACGCTTACTTGTCAATATAATAATCAATTCGCTGCACAGTACCGCCTCGGAATTTGTTGAAGATTGAAACTCATGGTCACAGTGACGCCCCGAAATATGTCGAAGATTGATAGAGAATTAGACTGAGTGAATGATAAACTGAAATAGTTGAGTATTGCGAATAGACTGAGCCGGCAGTGCGGAGTTTTGAGCCACTATTTGCGGACATCTGAGCCAGTAAGTGCGGGGAAAAAGCCACTTTTTTGGTCACTTTTTCATGTCTACTAATAGGGGCTCGCTGCACTGTGACCTAGAATTTAACACATCAACCTTTCAATAAAGCTAAAAAGGGATAGATACACATTCACTAAGTAAGAAATGTACCTATCCCTTTTTCTATTAACTCATGGTCACAGTGACTCCCCGAAATTTGTCGAAGATTGATAGAGAGTTAGATTGTAAGCGTCAAATAGGCCCCACCTATTAATTAGATGGGACCTAAGTTATTATTTAGATAACTTTTTAAAAGATACAAGAAACTGGTAAAGTTGTTGACCAAGGAAGCATTCGGTCTAAGGCATTCATATCTGTCAAATTCATATTGGGAAGCTGCTCAAATAGATAGCGAAGATAGTAATATGGATTTAATCCATTTGCGATTGCTGTCTCCACCATACTGTATATGATGGCACTGGCTCTAGCACCTTGCGGTGTATTACTGAACAGCCATGCCTTTCTTCCGATCACTACTGACTTGATCGACCGTTCACTTCGATTATTATCGATTTCTAATCGACCATCCTCCAAAAAGGCTATTAGTTTATCCCATTGATTGAGGCAGTATGTCACCGCCTTGCCCATTCCACTTTTAGGGAGTACTTTTTGTTCTTGTATTTTTAGCCATGACAAAAAAGCGTCTAGTACTGGTTTGCTTTGTTTAAGACGTTGTTCAAAACGTTCCTTCGGGTCTAATTCTTTTACTTTTCTCGTAAGCGTCAAATAGACCCCACCTATGTTTTAGATGGGGCCTGGGTTATTATTTAGTTAAGTTTTTTAAATGAAATACAAGACACTGGTAGTGTCGTTGACCAACTACTTCCTTGAATTCTACGAATATAGTCAACAACAAAAGACAGAGGAGTTCAGAGAGAAATATAAAAAAAGAGCTTGTCAGGAGTGGAAGAACGGTGAGATGAAAAATTTTCACGGGCTAGATCGTGCCAGGGGGTACGGTCTAAAAAGCATGTCCATACAGGCAAAACTTACTGCCTTAGCAGTAAATCTAAAGAGGATAGCAGCTATCCTATCCTCTCAAAAGGCTGGTTCAATTTCTAAAAGAACTGAAAAACACTATGTTTTTCCCAATTTATTGGCATATCTAGATATTTCAGCCCTTTTATTCAAATCTAGTTTCTAAAAAAATGGACTTTTTCAGTGGTCTCGGACCGTCCCTCTGCTTCCGTTCCATTGAACGGCCAACCTGATTCCGTTGCTCATTTTGACAAAAAAAGTTATGCTTAACGGAAAAAGGATTGTTTGCTATGGTTATTTTTTTTGGTATTTTGATAGTAAGTCTATTAATTCCGATTATTGCTTTGGTCTTGCTGAGTATTATGAAACTACTTAATCAGGAGTTTGATTATTTACATATGGAGAATAAACAAATTCAATTAGAAAAGCAGCTGCAGCAAATGGAGTATGAACAGCTCAGTCAAAAGATTCGTCCGCATTTTTTGTTTAATAGTTTAAATGCGATGATGTCCCTTGCTCGTTTGAAGCGAAATGATGATCTCATAACAGCTATGGAGCAATTTTCTTTATTTCTAAAGTATCAGCATGCAAATCAGACAGCGCTTGTCTTATTTGAAAGGGAATTATTCCATACAAACAATTACTTATCGATTCAGCAGCTTCGTTTTGGAAAAAAGCTTACGATCACGTATGAGCTAGATGAACGAGCCTATCAAACCCAGCTGCCGTCTTATACGTTACAAACGCTTGTTGAGAATGCCTTTAAGCATGGCTTGGAGAAAAAACGTGGCGAAAAGCATTTGATGATTGCCTTAAAGCGACATGGTGATTGGGTGAGATTAACAGTTTCTGATAATGGGGATAGAGCGATTGAGCAAAAAAGTGGGCATGGAACAGGGTTGGAAAATATTAAAAAACGGTTGGAATTATTATTTGAAATGTACACAGATGTTTCATTAAAACGTAAAGATAACGCAACAGAGGCAACAGTCATTTGGCCATATACGCCGGAGGGTGAAAGATGAATATATTAATAGTAGATGATGAACCATTGGAACTGGAACAACTCTCCTTTCTAGTAGCAAAGAAATTTCCAGATTGGAATATCTATACGTCAGAAGATGCGAGTGAAGCAAAGCTCCTGCTAAGAGAGACAAACTTCTCCCTTGCATTAGTGGATATTCAATTACCAGGTGAATCAGGTTTGAAGTTTTGTGAATTTTTGCAATCTAATAATAATCAAATAGAAGTGGTCCTTATTACCGCACATCAGGACTTTCAATATGCTAAACAAGCAATTAAGCTACATGTGATGGATTACTTAGTGAAACCAGTTATTGAGAAAGAATTCTACGATATGCTTGCTGACTTTATGGATAAACACGCATGGATTGATACCAAGTCGACGCTCGTTAATAGCGTGCTTCAGATTATTCGCGAACATTATCAAGAAAAACTACAGCTTGCAGATGTAGCGAGTCAAGTATATGTTTCTCCAACATACCTTAGTAAAAAATTCGCGGAAGAAACGGGGGAAAAGTTTACAGGGTATATAACAAGATTTCGCATAAAAAAAGCAAAACAATTGATGCAGGAAAACCTACATTGGTCCTTATTTGAAGTAGCCCAAAGAGTTGGATTTTCCAGCCAGCATCACTTTAGTAATTCCTTTAAGAAAGTGGAAGGAATCACCCCTAGTCAATTAAAGGAGAAGCTCCATGATTGATTGGTATATTCTCTTATTTATCGGTTTTTTTGTCCTTATCCTTTTTATTGAAAAAATTGGTGCACATCGCAGTATCCATGAATACATGGTAACAAGTCGTGAACTTGGGTTAAGTGCAGGGACGTATGGAATCTCGCTACAATTTATCTCAGGCGTGACCGTTGCTGTCCCTATATTGTCCATGCAAGCTTTTCAGTTAACGACATTTCCCATCCTGATCATCTGTACATATGGTTTGTACCTATTATTGAACAACATCATGACCAAAGAAAAAGTGAAGCAGGTTACAGACGCGAAAGGTAATTCCCATCTGTGGTTCTTTGCTTTTTCCAGCATGGCAAGTCTATTTGTGCAATTTACGATTCTTGCTTATTTTTTATTGGATGTATTATCCGTTGGAGGAATTGCCATTTTTATCAGCTTTTGCTTCGTATTTTTTGGCTTAGGTGGAAGCTATGGTGTTAGGAAGATAGGCTCAACCATCTTTTATGCAATCTTCCTTGTCGGAGTTATTGTTACATTATTTTTATATTTAGGGGAAGGGGTTCAGACTATATACACTAAATATCAGGGAGAGATGTTTAGTGGCAACATTGCTGATGTGATTTTTGCCAGTATGACGTTTGTTTTGGTTGTATTTGGACAAGCTTGCACAAACCTAACTTTTTGGCAAACAGCAAGTGCTGTGAAGTCCAATCACCGAGTCACCGTATTACGTCTTTCTACTTTTATTTGGTTCGCATTTATGCTTTCGATTTTTTCCTTTAGCTTCTTTCTGTTTGTCCAAAATCAAGCAGTGGAGCAAATGAATCAAGTGATCATTCATATCATCATTTTTATCGTACTAGGAGCATTAGCAATTGGAATCGGGACATCCCTATTTTCACTAATTAGTGTCTTTTTAAAGATAAAGAGTAGGGACAGAACTAATCATTATGCGTACAGATTACTAAGGCATGGATACTTAATAGGGGTTATTGCTTGTAGTGTGTTAGGTCTATTAGCGATCTTCTTGTCGGAGAGTATGTCTGCATGGCTTCCGTTTTTCCTAGGTTTTTTTGGAGCGGCAGGTTGTCCTTTTATAATCGGACGAACATTTCGGGCAAAGAATGTTACCCTGATTATGGTAGTTATGACATTAGTGAGCATTGGATTGACTATATGGATGGAAGAGATTTGGTTAGTCGCTCCAATCGCAGCATTGATTTGCTGTTTTGTATTATTTATTTTGGAAAAATATAAATAATCTGAAAATAAGCCAGTTTTGTGCAAAAAGACTTCAAAATTTTGCAAACATTCTCCGGGTAAACAAGCTAGAATAGGTAGTAACATTTCTAGGAGGGGATAAGCATGGCGAACCATTTATCAAAGGAATCGTATATTTATGCAATGGATAAAGCAAACAAGCCGGCAATGACACTGCAGTCAGGATCACAAGTGGTCATTGATACATATGATTGTTTCCAAGATCAGATTACTTCCAATGACACAACATTTCAGGCAATTGACTGGGATCAAATTAATCCGGCAACTGGACCAATCTTCGTGGAAGGAGCGCAGCCAGGAGATATTCTGAAAGTGAAGATTGATAACATTGAGCTTGGAGAAAGAGGGGTTATGGTAGTTGGTCCTGGCCTTGGCGTGATGGGGGATGAAATCAAAAACTTCACGGCGAAGATCATTCCAATTCAAGATAACAAGGCGATTTTTAATGACAAACTAGCATTGCCATTAAATCCAATGATTGGTGTAATTGGTGTTGCTCCGGAAAAGGAAGCAGTCAATAACGGAACACCAGGAGCGCACGGTGGAAACATGGACACAAAACTAATCACAACTGGCGCGACACTTTACTTTCCAGTTTTTCAAGAGGGAGCCTTATTTGCATTAGGCGATTTACACGCTGCAATGGGAGACGGGGAAATTGGTGTATCTGGTATTGAAATTCCTGCAAAGGTGACGGTAACGCTTGAGGTGATTATAGGGCATAGCTTGAACTTCCCTGTTCTTGAAAATGAAGAGGGCGTAGCTTCTTTAGTTTCCATGAAATCATTGGATGACGCCGCAAATCAGGCTGTAAAAGAAATGATTCATCTATTAAGACCACATACTGACCTATCGCTCGAAGAATTCACTATGTTAATGAGTGCAGCTGGAGATTCGCAAATTAGTCAGATTGTCGATCCATTGAAAACAGCACGCTTCTTCGTTCCAAGAGCTATTTTGGAAGCATACAACATCGAACTTTTCCAAGAAGGAGCGAATTAAACGATGGCAGTTCCAGAGAAATCAACTTCAAACAATGCCCAAGTGTCTTCCACTGGCTATAAGCAAGAGCTTAAACGCTCTTTAACGTTTTGGGATTTACTGATATATGGTTTAGTTTTCATGGTACCAATCGCACCATTTGGTATTTATGGATCGGTTGCTCAAGGATCCAATGGGATGGTTGCCTTAGCGTACTTAATAGGGATGGTTGGGATGATTTTCACAGCATTAAGCTATGCAAGAATGTCTGAGGCATTTCCAATCGCAGGCTCTGTTTATTCTTATGCACAACGTGGGATCAATGAGTCTGTTGGTTTTATTGCAGGCTGGTTAATCTTACTCGATTATATTTTTGTACCAGCGCTTTTATATTTAGTTAGTGCAGCGGCATTACATGATATAGTTCCAGAAATTCCGCTTTTAGTATGGCTTGTTATTTTCATCGGAATTAACACGGTAGTTAACGTAGTAGGTATTGAATTTACAGCAAAAGCGAACAAAATTATTGTTGTATTGGAGCTTATTGTTTTAGCTGTATTTGTGGTAACAGGTATTGTTGCCATTGTACAAGGGGTGAATGGAGCTGAATTCACATTTAAACCATTGTATGATGCGGATAACTTCAGCATGAGCGTGGTCATGGGAGCTGTGTCGATTGCGGTATTAAGCTTCTTAGGCTTTGACGCGATTTCAACATTAGCGGAGGAGTCCAAAGGTGGTAGCAAAGCAGTTGGTCGAGCAATTATCTTCTCCTTACTTGTAGTTGGCTTATTATTTATTATTCAAACATGGGTAGCAGCACTAATCTGGCCAGATTATACGACATTTGAAAATGCAGATGTTGCCTTCTATCAAATTGCGGAAATAGCTGGTGGTACTTGGTTGAAATGGACAACAATCTTAGCTACAGCCCTAGCTTGGGGAATAGCTGACGCACTCGTTGCACAAGCAGCCATTTCACGAATTCTTTACAGTATGGCTCGTGACCGTAAGCTACCAAAGTTTTTATCAAAAATTCACCCGAAATTCAAAACACCATATGCAAGTACATTAGTAGTAGCAGTAATCTCTTTAATCGTAACAGCATTCTTTTCATCCAAAATTAACTCCT
Source organism: Niallia sp. FSL W8-1348 (assembly GCF_038006745.1). NCBI lineage: Bacteria > Bacillati > Bacillota > Bacilli > Caryophanales > Bacillaceae > Niallia > Niallia sp. FSL W8-1348. The sequence goes on from NZ_JBBOVV010000001.1 coordinate 2,966,783, forward strand.
TAGCTTCCGTTGTTAACTTTGGCGCGTTATCAGCATTCTTATTCTTACATGCATCGGTTGTCATTTACTTTATTAAAAAACAAAAAAGTAAAGATTATGTTAGACATCTCGTGTTACCACTAATCGGATTTGCCGTTATTGGCTACGTATGGATTAACCTAGACCCATTGTCTAAGAAATTAGGATTTATTTGGTTGGCAATCGGGATTGTTTATTTGATTTTGTTGAAAGTTTTTAAGAAGGATACTTCTTTGGATTTGGAGGAGTAGAGGTAATAGGTATGGTGCCAGGCACCATAAAAAGACAAATTGTACATTCTGTCTTTCTCAGAAGGACAAAGGGAAAGGAATCCAGGCTGTCGAGAAAGTCTCGACAGCCTTTAATTTTTTATATTTACTTTATCTATTCACCGCGGTAATTTGATATAATATAATTATCAAATATAGGTTGGTGATTTCGATGTTACATACCCGTTCTCATACTCAAAACGAAGTAGAATTTGTTCTTTTAGATGAGCTTGTTCCAGCTAATCATCTCTTACGAAAAATTGATAAACACATTGATTTTTCTTTTATCCTCGATAAAGTCCGTCCTTATTACTCCGAAGACAATGGTCGTCCATCTTTAGATCCCTTGATTTTATTTAAAATGATGTTTATCGGTTATTTATATGGCATCCGTTCCGAAAGACAATTAGAGCGGGAAATTCAAGTAAATCTCGCTTATCGTTGGTTCCTTGGTTTAAAAATTACCGATCCTGTTCCTCATCATTCTACGATTAGTTGGAATCGGTGTAATCGATTTAAAGATACCACTGTCTTTCAGGACATTTTCGACGAGATTGTTCTTTTAGCGATGAATCATAAAATGGTTGGAGGGAGAGTTTTATTTACTGATTCTACTCATTTGAAAGCGAATGCCAATAAACATAAATTCACCAGAGAAACGGTGAAAGTGGAAACACGTGAATACGTGGAAGAATTAGATAAAGCGATTGAGGAGGATCGGACTGCCCACGGAAAAAAGCCTCTAAAGAAAAAGGAGGCAGTGGAGGAAACAAAGGAAATTCGGGTCAGTACAACGGATCCTGATTGTGGCTTTATGTCCCGTGATAATAAAACAAGAGATGTTCTGTTATTTAGATCACCGTACGACGGATATGAAGTTTAACATCATTACGGATGCCTTTGTTACCCCAGGGAATGTCCATGATTCTGTTCCTTATTTAGACCGACTTGATCGTCAAATCGATCGTTTCCAATTTCAAGTGGAAGCTGTTGCTTTAGATTCTGGTTATTTAACAAACCCTATTTGTAAAGGGATAGAAGAACGAAATATTTTTGGAGTAATCGCACATAGAAGATATAGTCCAGTAAAAGGACTCTTTCCCAAATGGAAATTCACTTACGATAAAGAAGCCGATTGTTACACTTGTCCAAACGGAGAAATACTGCCTTATCGCACAACAACTCGCGAAGGATATCGAGAATATAAATCAAATCCCAAACGATGTAAAGATTGCCCATTGCTTTCCCAATGTACTCGTTCTAAAAATCATACAAAAGTAGTTACTCGTCATGTTTGGGAAGAAAACAAGGAAAAAATTCGGTTAAATCGTCTTTCTAAATCAGGGAAGGCCCTTTATAAATTTAGAAAAGAAAAAGTAGAGCGAAGCTTCGCAGATTCAAAAGAACTGCATGGGCTTCGCTACTGCCGGTTACGTGGAAAACAGAAGGCTGCCGAACAAGTATTAATGACAGCTACCTGTCAAAACATAAAGAAGATTGCCATGCATCTATCCAGAATGGGATAGGGGCATGAGAGTCTTTTTTTTTAAAACTTCTATAAAAGAACCTACCATTCCATTTTTGATAATCCTATAAAAATAAAAAAGTGTAGAGAAAATAATACTTTCTCTACACTCTGAATCATTTAATTGATTTCTTTTCCTTTTTTTGTTTATTAACCTTGAACTTTGAAATTCGCTAATAATATTTATTCCTTTCTTCCCAAGCATGCTTGAGATTTTCTTGCTCATAAAAGGAAGAGGCATCTTCTACACTCTTATTTTGGTTAACATGGTTATTTTCTGCTAATTCCTCATCGGTTTGGCCAATTGCATTTAATACCGTTCCTACTGCTTGTATCCAGCTTCCACTAATTACTAAAAATAATCCTTTATCTTTATTGTTAAAGAGGATATGCTTCCCGCCGATTGCTTGGAAGGAGTTACCGACTGCCTGTGTGGTATTACCTAAGATATTTAATGTTTGTTCCGGTCCTGAGTTATCCAGCACCTCATCGACAGCTTCGACAAGTGCGCCGAATGCCTGAAGCCAATTCCCTTTAATGATTAATTTACTTTCTAAATCCTCCTCCAATAAAATATACGAACTGGCCACAACGGTATTTCCAATTGCTTGGATTTGTGTGCCAATCTTTTCAAATGTGACCGTTTCTTGTTGATCTGCCTGGACGGCATTTCCGAAAGCTTGTAAAATATTCCCTACTAAATCCAAGTTTTTAACTTCATCTTCACTAAGTATTTTCCAAGCACTATTTCCTAAAGCAGCAAGGACTGTTCCGATCACTTGCACCCATACAGAAGCAATTTCAACGCGATTCTTCACAATACCACGCTCGCATTTTCTTATTGATGTTTTTATAGGGTATTCAACTATGTGGTGCCTGGTACCTCAAAACTTATGGTCACAGTGACGCCCCAAAATTTGTCGAAGATTGATAGAGAATTAGATTGTGTGAATGTGATGAACTGAATTAGCAACTGAATGTTGTGAGGATGGTTGGTTGTTGCGCTTTTTTCCGTTTAGGAAAGGAGGAGATGATCATAGAAACATTTCTTGAATTTCTTCATGTATGGTGCACAGTGACGCCTCGAATAATCTTGTTTCACAGGAAAGCTTCACGGACGTTTTATTTGTGATGGTTATAGATATTGTTAAAGAAGAAGTACAGCAAATGTATTGTTGTCTTCTTTCTTTTTATTTTCATTTTGGCAGGAAATTTGATTATTTTGTAGAATATTGGAGTGGTAGATTATATCTTTCCCTCTGTTAGTTGTTCAGTTGTTCTTGTACTAATAAGAATTCCTTCTATTTTAACCTCGATTGATTTATCTTCCTATTTTAATCTTTCTTGAATTGTTTCTTTCTCGGTTAATTTTCATTCATCGTACTATAAAAATAAATAGTTTGGAGGGAGTTGTATGACTTCAAAAGTTTCAAGTATTGGTTTGAAAGGTTTGGAGGGCTACCGTGTGCAGGTGGAGGTGCGGATATCGCAGGACACGGAGTCTATGGTGATTGTTGGGTTGCCTGATGCTTCTGTTAAGGAGTCTCGAGAGAGGGTGTTGGCGTCGATTGCTCATTTTGATTTGGATGTGACGGATAAGAAGGTAGTTGTGAATCTATCTCCGCCTGATCAAAAGAAAAATGGTTCGCTATTTGATCTGGCTATCGCAATTGCTGCTTTGAAGGAACTGGGGGAGGTGAAGCGTGAAATTCCCACAGATACGGCGTTCATTGGGGCGTTATCCCTTGATGGTTCGGTTGCGAGTGGGGAAGGGATACTACCTGCTGTTATTGCGGCAAGGCAACTTGGGATCAAACGAGTGTATTTACCTTATGATTCGGTGCTGCCACTTCATATGCTACAGGATATTGAATGTATAGTTGTGTCTCATATCGAGGAAGTCGTTCAGCATTTGGAAGGGCAAGAAAGCATGCTGTCTCAACCTTCTTTTTCTTCAGAGAATCATCTAACTCCAGATGTTGACACTCATCAAAAGGATTTCTGTCATGTGATTGGACATGAGAAAGCAAAAAGAGCATTAGAAATTGCTGCAGCTGGTGAGCATAATTTGCTAATGAATGGTCCTCCTGGTTGTGGAAAGAGCTTGTTAGCTGAATCCTTTCCCTCCATCCTACCTTCATTAACAAATCAAGCACAACTCGAAGTGATGAGTTTGTATCAGCTTGCTCGTGAAAAGCGTATCCATAATCAATTTGTTCCTTTCAGGCATCCACACCATTCTGCTTCTGCTGTCGCCATTATTGGTGGTGGGTCGAACCCGCGACCAGGTGAAATATCGATGGCTCACCATGGAATCCTTTTTCTCGATGAAATTGCAGAATTCTCCAAAAAAACGCTTGATATGCTCCGTCAACCACTTGAAACTGGTGAAGTAACCATTAGCCGAGCGCATTCTACTGTGACGTATCCAGCTTCTTTTATCCTAATAGGTGCTATGAACCCTTGTCCATGTGGATACCTCGGTTCTCTTCATCATTATTGCACCTGTTCCCAAAAGCAAATTCAAGCCTACCGAAATCGGTTGTCAGGTCCTATCTATGACCGAATGGACATCCTTTTATCCTTACAGTCAGTAAATGTTAACCGGCCCTCCACGACGCAAGAATCCTCTAACGATATTCGTAAAAGAGTGGAAAAAGCGCGTGTGCGCCAGTATGAACGGTATCAACAAGAGGTATCCAATGCGAAGGTTCCGTTTGAAATTTTGGTGGAAACGAGTGCCTTGACAACAGAACAGAAAAAGACGCTCACCCAAATATCTTCTAAGCAAAACTGGAGCAATCGTGTTCAGATTAAAATTATCAGACTTGCAAGGACCATTTCTGATTTAGCGGGAGAGGAAAGAATAGCTGACCAGGCCATTTGGGAAGCGATGACCTTAAGACGCTGGGGACAGAATAAGCAAATGACGATTGCGAGGGAGAAATAATGCCCTATAAGAAAAGAGTGTATCTACCAGAGCGATTTTATCATATTGTTTCCAGGGGAAATCGACGTGACCCTTTGTTTCGGAATGCCAGCGATTTTCAAGCATTTCTTCATATCCTAACACAACTCTACGAAAAGTACCCCTTTGAAATCGCCTCTGATTGAGTCAAGTTTTTGTGGGAGTTTTTTTAGCTCCCTTTTTTATAAAGTAAAACCTCTAAGTTTGTATCCGCTTTCCAATTGGTTTTGTTCTTCCAACTGTTGATTCTCTCATTTTTTAAAAACCTTTTAATCCCTGTAAGGCAAAGTGAACGGGTTTTCCAATCGCTTGATTTAAGTATGGCATGTTCTGACGCACGGTTTCTGTTACTAATTTTGTGGGTATTTTTCTTTTCGCTCGATGCTCTTTCTTTGATTTTTCCGTGGCTTTTTCCCATTTCCCATATATCGTTTGGATGGATAGGTCATCCTTCAATCCAATCCACAAGCGCGCCATGCTCATGACCCCTTTTTTGCTCCATGCTCTTCCATTCTTTAATCGTTTGGCTAATTGATTCATCATCGCCTCTGCACTTCCCATTGGACGATACGCTGTCGTGTCCACACCTTTTTCCTGTAACCAACTACGGTAATCTTTTATGGTTTCCTGATGATGCGTTAAAAAGGCAAGGAAATGCTCTAGTTTTTCTTCTTTTTCTGGTGTATCCATTGTTCCTACTGCGCTATTCAACTCTAGAAGTAATGTTTCTACCTGGTAGTTTCTTAACGCTCTTTTCATGTAGCGGTATCGAGGATGGCTCTTCATTAGTTGCTTCATCGAACGAGCGACATGAAAACGGTCCATGGTGAAAAAGGCGCGTTCCCGAAAATACTCCCGACATGCCGTTATCCAGCCTGCTCCATCACCATTAATAATAAGCAAGGTTTGGGTAGGATCATACGCATAATGATTCTGTAAGAACGTTTCAAAGGCTTCCCAAAAGGGTTCTTTTCCTTCATAAAGAAAATGCCTTTTATTTCGGAGCCTGATTCGCTTTCCGTTTTCTTTCCATCCCTCGTGTACAGCGGCGAATTTCAACTCCCATCCACGCTTTTTCTTTTCTTGACTCTTCACATATAATCCATCTACTTCGACAAACAATACCTTTTGAAAAGGGCGTTTTTCCTTAGCGGGAAGTACGCTTGTTTGAAGAAGATGTTGCCGTAATGCTTCGTGGCTCATCGCCGAATAGCCTAAAAATTGTTCGAACGTTTCCACCGCCTTTCGATAGGAGGAGCCATTCGTCGCTAGTTCTAACCCCCATTCTTCTAGTAGCGGACTAAATCCCTTATTCCCCTGAAACTGTAAATAGTGATCTAATAGACAAATATATTTTTTAGTCACACGATCAAAATAATAATTACGCTTCAGCTCCACAGCTCCAAACGCTGTATCTAATCGTATTTCTCGTTTATCACGTAAAGCAAATCTTCTTTTGTCTCGTTGCTTGGCAATCTCTTGATCCCAATTTTCTAACGTTTGAATAAGGATTTCTTGAAACGTCATTTGTAGTGTTCGAAATAAAGTTTTTTCCAATTCTTTTAATGATGGCATTTTTATGTTACATTGATTCATGAGAGCCTCTCCTTTTCGTAGTTTTCTAGTCAAACTCTACTTTACAAAAGGAAGCTCTCTTTTTTAATACTTAATTTTTTCCAGCTACCGCGCTTTCGCTTGGTGGCCTTTTTGTCTAGTTGGGGGACGAGTCCCCCAACTAGACAAAAAGGATATTTATTCTCCCACAAACATTTTACTCATACATCGCCTCTTATTGCCTCATGAATAATCATTTCCATTTCCAATTGCGTTCTAGTGAAGTACCCATCTCAAAGCTAATGGCACTAATCAATAAACGTTATGCCAATTACTATAACACCAAATACCGTTTAACAGGCCATGTCTTTGAAAAACGATTTTATGACAAAAGGATTGACGACAAAGAAGGTATGTTAGAAGTTAGCCGTTATATACATCTTAACCCAGTTGAGGCGAGAATGGTTAAGCTGGCAGAATACTATCCTTGGAGTAGCTATCAATATTATAAGAAGGATTCGACAGTACCTTGTTTTATGAATGTGAATTTTTTACTAGATTATTATGAAGGGACACCGACACAGAAACGGGAAAAGTATTGTAGTAGCGTAATCTTTCAATAATCTAGATTCGTTGTGAATACCACCACCATATTAAGTGTCAGCACCACAAAAAGACAAAAATCATAAATAGTCCATCTAAGAAATACATGTTGAGGAAGAAACTAATAGTCAATATTTGCTAGTAAATACATACAGCAGTTTTTATGCGCCTTTTGATGCTTGAAGGGAATTGGAGGGGGCAAGCTGATGTAACTGCATGGTGTGCTTTTTTTTGTTGTCGATTCCGTACAAAATTAAAAGAGGACCAAATTCTCGCTGCACAGTGACGCCCTGAAAAATCTTGTTTCACAGAGATGTTTCACTTTGACTTGTCGATTGATATTCATATGGAACTGAATATCAATCGACAGAGAGGTGATAGTCGGACCGTATTCGCTGTTTTCCATTTAGACATTTTGTAAGGTTTAGATGGTAGAGGGGAAAGTGCGAATTTCTCCTCATCCTCAGGTGTGGTCACTGTGACCACGAATTGATACTATCCTGTTTTGTAAAGTCCGTTAAGTTTGCAGGATTGTCTTCGTACACTTCATAAATACGCTTAACACAACGTTCAATTGTCGTCGTTTTATTTAAAATAACATCATTCATTGCCGAATACACTCCCTCTTTCTTTGATCGCACTAATAATTGTAGCACGTTGCTCACTTAACGTAGCATACATGCTATAAGCACGCATTTTTTGGCATGTAAATTCGTTCTCGTCATGTATATAAATCGGATTGCCTTGCTCAAAAATCTGCATTGTAAATACTGTATCGATTTGTTTAATGTCGACTAAATCGACTTCCCGACCGGCAATTGCAGCAAGCTCAGAAGCAAGCATAAAACGTTCATAAGATGATAGCTTCTTGTCACTGAAATAAGCAAGATCGATATCACTTTCATCATGTGTCGTGCCTTTAGCGAATGAACCAAATAGAATGACGAAGGCTGGGTTTGTGTCTAGAATGATTTTATCAACTAACTTCTTTTGTAATTCTTCTTTTAGCATGCTTATCACCGTCCTTTCTCATATTATAAAGCTTATAAGGAAAAACCGCACATATAGGGACATGGGGTCAAGAATTAGTGTCAGGCACCGCAAAAAGACAATTATCTTTCTCAAGAAGACAAAAGTAATTCTATTTGCAATTTGCACTAAAGAGAAATAAAATACAGCCTGGTATCTTTATATTTACTTGATTAGTGGTTGTTTTGTGTTTGGCAGAACACACCAATCTTATATCGTTGGCATTACAACAGGACAAATGATAGTTCCTTGCAGGGATAAAAGGAATGTAAAATAGTTCCTATCAATTCGTTTAGGTGGGGGTATCCTATGGTTAATAGAAATAGGAGGAATTTCAAGAAAACCATTGCTTATTATATATCGGACTATGGATATGGGCATGCGGTGCGTTCTGTTGCAATTATTAGAGAACTTTTGGAGAAAGAGCCTTCTTTGTATATCATTATTTGTCATTCATTTGCTATTCCTTTCTTGAAGAATTCTCTTCCTTTCAAACAAGTTTCTATTAGAGAAGTATCAACTGATATTGGTTATTTTCTTAAGAAGCAAAGTTTGGAGCCAGATAAGGTAAAATTGAAAGAGAGTTTTGATATATTTTTTAAAGACTGGAAAAGCAAGATGGAGAAGGAAGAGGATTTTCTTATAAGTAACAAAGTAGATATAGTTATCTCTGATATTTCCCCATTACCGTTTGAAGCAGCTACGAAAGCAGGGATTCCTTCTGTTGGAATTTCTAATTTTACTTGGTATAGTGCCTATGAACTCCTTTTGGATAAGGAAAGGTTAGAGAGATTGAAACAAGCATATGAAAGGATGACTTCCTTTTTCTTATTAGCAGGCAATAATGAACGAAATTGGCTAGGGGATAAGAGGGATTTTTCCTTTTTTTCTAGAAAGATTGAAGATGAGAAGGTAGAAGAGATTCTTGATAAGGTAAATCCTTCTAGGAAAAAGACTGTTATTTTCTTTGGCCTAGGAATGAAGATAAATCATATTAATGTAAGTTCGTTGCCAATCTGGGATAGTAAGGATTGTGTATTTATTGTCTCATCGAATGTAAGAATGGAAGGAGATAATGTTTTCTCCATTCCTGCTGATGAGACTGAGTCACAGCATTATATTGCAGCAAGCGACCTTGTCATTACGAAGGCCGGGTGGGGAACGGTAAGTGAAGCGGTAATTTATGATGTGCCTTTACTCATGTTAAACAGAGATGGAATGAAAGAGGATCAGAATACAATCGCATTTGTTTTAAAGCATGCATTAGGAGAGGTCATGGAGTGGAATGAATTCTTAGATTTTCGATATGAGCGAGGAAAGCGTGAACGGAAGACAAGTAATGGATTTAGGAACCAAGTGGATGTGATCGTGGACGAATTATTGTTGTTTCTATTTTAGTGTTGAGTTAGATAGAGGGAAAGGTGATATGCTCCCCTTTAGGTAGACAGATTAAAAAATAAAAATCTGGTTACTTGTAGGGGAGTATTTTTATGTCTAGAAAATCTTATTCTGTAGAAGAGAAATATCAAATAGTGAAAGCTTTAGGGGAAGTAAATTCGTCACTCCAAGTTTCATCGATTTATAAGGTGCACTTTTCTACCGTTTTGGAATGGAAATATAAATTTGATACATTCGGTTTAGAAGGACTAAAAGAGACTTCTTCCTGGAAAAAGTATTCTAAAGAACTAAAGTTATCCGCTATTCAAGATTATGCCTCTGGAAATTACTCGATTCGTGAAATTACGAGAATGTATGAAATATCCGATCCATCTGTCCTTAGAGGGTGGATTAAGAAGTATAATAGTCATAGTGAAATAAAAGATACGTCACAAGGAAGGACGAGCTCTATGACTAAGGGAAGAAAAACGACTTGGGAAGAACGAATACAAATTGTGCTAGATTGTTTAGGGAACAAAAAAGACTATCAAGAAGCAGCTAATACTCTAGACTAACCTAAATTAATGAGACAATATAAAACACCTTCGAAATGGTACAATTAAACAAAGTACTAAATTCGGAGGTGTTTTGCATGGGCAAAAACGTATATTCAAATGAGGTTAAGTGGGCAGTTGTTAGAGATAAGATGAGCGGTCAGTTTACGAATCAAGAAATCATGCAGAAACATGGGATTAAAAATGTTTCTCAAATCAAAACGTGGATGAAATGGTATCGGGAAAATCAAGTTCATCGATTCGATCAACCAATAGGAAAGCAATACTCATATGGGTATGGACCAGATGGTTCAAGTGATGAAGAGAAAAAGGAACGCCAAATGAATCATTTAAAGCAGGAGAATGAAATCTTAAAAAAGTATTTGGAGATCGAAAAGGAGCTGAAAAAGAAATTGTCCTCCGACTAGTAAAGACATTACGAAAAAAGTATACTATATCAGCTATTTTATCCGCTTTACATGTACCAAGATCTACTTATTATCGCTGGGCATCTTCGCAATCTGCCAAGTTGTCTAAACAAGAGGAAACCATTATTTTCCTATGTAAAGAAACAAAGTACCGATATGGTCACCGGAAGATCAAGGAGCTGTTAAAGCGTAACTATCAGATTAAATTAAATCGCAATACTGTTCAACGCATTATGCAAAAATACCATCTTCAGTGTAGAGTAAAGCAAAAGAGAAAGTGGAAATCACAAGGGGAATCTGTCATTGTTGCACCAAACTTATTACAGCGAGAATTTTATGCAAGCAATCCTAACGAAAAATGGGTAACGGATATTACCTATATTCAATATGGTCCAGATACTTTATATTTATCTACCATCATGGATTTGTTTAACATTCAAATCGTTGCCTATAGGCTTTATCCCCATCAACAAACTTCTTTAGTAATGGATACCTTGAATGAAGCACTAGCAAAACGAGGAAACCCTGAAGGAGTAATCATCCACTCAGATCAAGGAAGTGTTTACGCCTCTCAAACCTATGCGTATCAAAATCGGATCAAAGAGAAGAATTTAGTCAGTAGTATGTCACGCAGGGGAAATTGTTGGGGCAATGCAGTCATTGAGTCCTTTCACTCAAACCTAAAATCAGAAGAATTTCAGTATGTTAAATTTCATTCTTTGTCTTTAAAAGAAGTTACAGAACGTGTCGATCAATTTATGAGGTATTATAACGAAGAGCGTATTCAAGAAAAATTAGGCTACTACACACCAATAGAGTTTGGTAATATGGCAGCCTAAGAAGGTGTTTTATAACTGTCCCATATTGCTAGGTCAGTCTAATAGAAAGGATAGACTTTTTTATCTAGATTAGTAATGATATGCTTAACTTGATGGCTATGGCCTGGCACCTGTTTCATGACTCTTTAACAGAAGCATCAGGCAAACCAACAATTCGGTGCACTGTGACCAAGAATTGTCAAATTGACATCTGTTAATCCCAATTTAATGTTTACTGCGATTGCGTAAAATAATGAAAATAGTAATATAAATAATTGCGATTATTGCTAAGAATGCTACTACAAAAAATAGATTTCTCATAAAATCCTCGTCCAAAGGCCTTTTATCAAACCCCGCCTTCTTCCATGCTTCTTCTGCATAAACATTACTTGGAATCACCAGATACAGACAGATTACTGCAGTCGATCCAAAATAAGCCAACTCCTTTTTTAGCCAATTTGCTTTTGCGCTTACTAACTTCTTCATAGAGACTCCTCCTTTTTTTCACAAAAAAAAACAAAAAAGTCCCTGAAAATGCTATCGAGTTTGTACAAGCAAATGTACAAACTTCCATAGGATTCTCGGGGACTTCCCGTTAGTTTTTTATTGTATCTTTATACTAATATATCAATAGGATTATAGTCAATGAATTATCAGTTTTTTTGAATCAATATTTTAATTAACTAAAATTCGTAAGTTCATTTTAAAATTTTTATAAATGAATTTACGAATTTGATTTCAAGACGTCTCTGTGCAACTATACCCTATTAGTAAAATAAGGGTTAAATAAGATTTGCTCTATTCTTCTGCAACAATCCATTAACAAATTTCTATAACCATCACACACATATAACATCCCGTGAAACATTCATGTGAAACAAGATTTTTCTGAACGTCGCTGTGCAACGAGTTCACACAATCTAACTCTCTATCAATCTTCGACAAATTTCGGGTCGTCACTGTGACCAAACCTAAGTCACACGATCAAAATAATAATTACGCTTCAGCTCCACAGCTCCAAACGCTGTATCTACTCGTATTTCTCGTTTATCACGTAAAGCAAATCTTCTTTTGTCTCGTTGCTTGGCAATCTCTTGATCCCAATTTTCTAACGTTTGAATAAGGATTTCTTGAAACGTCATTTGTAGTGTTCGAAATAAAGTTTTTTCCAATTCTTTTAATGATGGCATTTTTATGTTACATTGATTCATGAGAGCCTCTCCTTTTCGTAGTTTTCTAGTCAAACTCTACTTTACAAAAGGAAGCTCTCTTTTTTAATACTTAATTTTTTCCAGCTACCGCGCTTTCGCTTGGTGGCCTTTTTGTCTAGTTGGGGGACTCGTCCCCCAACTAGACAAAAAGGATATTTATTCTCCCACAAACATTTTACTCATACGAACAGTATTACGGTTTAATTTAATTTGATAATTACGCTTTAACAGCTCTTTGATCTTCCGGTGTCCATATCGGTACTTTGTTTCTTTGCAGAGGGAAATAATTGTTTCCTCCTCCTTAGATAACTCCATTGGTTGCGAAGATGCCCAGCGATAATACGTAGATCTTGGAACATGTAAAGCAGATAAAATAGCTGATACAGTATATTTTTTTCGTAATGTCTGTACTAATTGGAGGACAATTTCCTTTTCAACTCCTTTTCGATTTCCAAATACTTTTTTAAGATTTCATTTTCCTGCTTTAAGTGATTCATTTGACGTTCTTTTTTATCTTCATCACTTGAATTATCTGGACCATGCCCGTATGAATACTGTTTTCCTATAGGTTGATCGAATCGATGAACTTGATTTTCCCGATACCATTTCATCCACGTTTTGATTTGAGAAACATTTTTAATTCCATATTTCTGCATGATTTCTTGATTCGTAAACTGACCACTCATCTTATCTTTAACAACTGCCCATTTAACCTCACTTGAATATATGTTTTTGTCCACGCAAAACACCTCCGAGTTAGTACTTTGTTTAAGTGTACCATTCGAAGGTGTTTTATAGTGTCTCATTTATTTAGGTTAGTCTAGCCATTATAAGGCTTTTTTGTCATGCCTACATAACGGTTAACTTGTTCTATTTACTCTTGACTTTATATAGTTAGTCTCTCTGAGGGTTCGGAATGTTTCGTTCCGAATCCTTTTTGGATTTTATCGAATTCTCCAGAGGAAAATAGACTATCTTGGCTATACTTAAATTACTGGACTTATCAATGTCCAGTTGGCCATCCTCATTGAGTTGTTCAAGCCAGCGAAAGTAAGCATCTCCAGTATGGACAATTTTATATAAATCCCCTTAGGGTTGTCCAACTAAATGCCATGCTTTTCTTTTGAATGTGGAGTACACCCTCAATGGCATACCCATAACTGTAGGTAAAAGCATAAATGCACAATTTACCCATGTTAGTTCATCAATCGAAGTTAGGAAAAGGAGTAAATCATCAGTCTTTCCTTTTATACGTGAATGATTTTGGCTTGCCCTCTTAGCCGGCGGCAAAACTAGTTCATGTTTGCATTTAGCGTCTTACGACTTAACAGAGGTATATAAAATTATCTGTATATCATTTTTGTGGTGCGGTACTGATAAACATAATCATTACTTTATGGAATAAATAGGTCTAAATACCTTTTATACCATTTTTTAGTGACAAAATAGTGCAATTTAGTTATTATTTAGACAAGGTTTTCCTTTTTTGTAAATATTAAAAAAATAATATTAATTAAGAATTTTATTTTTTTCTTGCTTGGAAGACTTTTTAACAGAGATAGGAAAGGGAATTATTTCACAAAATATAGTTTTGGAAAAAAGGTGTTTTGTTAATGAATATAACCATCAATGAAGCAAGAAACCTAATTTTATATGCTCAAGGGTTCTACAATGAATTTTCAGAACCAATTGATGTCTTGAATTTTTTAGGAACTATACAGTTAGATTCAATTAATGTTTTAGCAAGGAATCAAGAATTAGTTATATATTCTAGGTTTGGTAATTATGATACTGACAAACTTTATAAAACTGTATATGATCAAAACGCATTTGAATACTGGGGCCATTCTGCCTCTTGGATGCCTATGTCTTATTATAAATTATTCTTACATCGAATAAGACTCTTACAACAACATGGACGAAGTGCTACCACAGTCAATAAGCAAGTAAGAGAAGAGTACTCTGAATATTATAAGGTCGTTATGGATCTGATAAAGGAAAAAGAGTTTGTAAGCAGTTCGGATTTTAAGGAGGTTAAAAGGTCAGGTCAAGGATGGTGGAATTTCAAACCAGCTAAAAGGGTGTTAGAAGACTTATTTGATCAAGGTATCATTACAGTAAGTAATCGAGATAAAAATTTTAACAGGATTTACTGCTTATCAGAAAAATACATAACGTGGCATAAAAATAAGACAGACATAGGAATAAGAGACTCGGTTAAAGAGCTTATGTGGTTAGGCATAAATAGGCTTGGTATCGCAACTCAAAGAGAGACTGCAGATTATTTTAGGTGTTACAAATGGTCTGAACCATGGAAAGAGGCTTTCGAAGAATTACTGGAAGAAAAGAAAATAGAGGAAGTCTACATAGAAAATAAAAAAACGAAATATTATTTAGCTAAGGAATTATTTGATAAGTACTCAAATGAGAATATATCAACTAATATGCTGCATCCTGTATTAATATCACCACTAGATAATTTGATATGGGACAGAAAGAGAGTACACAATTTATTCAACTTTAATTATAAAGTTGAATTTTACAAAAAAGTTGAAAATAGAGAATACGGGTATTTTGTTTTACCTCTCTTAAGTAGAGGAGGTATTAGAGGCCGAGCTGATCTTAAATTTGACAGAGGAAATAATGTGCTAAATGTCTTAGGGTTCTGGTTAGAGAATGAAGGTACTTCAGATGAAATGGAACAAGCATTAATAAACCTTAAGACATTCTTAAAAGCTGATAAGCTAGAGTATTTTTAATAAAATTTCTAATTTATGAGGTGCCTTATGCGAACTAGCGATAATTTTTGTGGTTTATTTGAAGAAATTGTTAATGAAAATCATAATGAGTATGCACTAATATCCCCAAATATATCTTATACATATGATGAGTTGAATAAAAAGGCTAATAGGATTGCACATTTATTACAACAAAGAGGAATAGAGAACAAAAAGATAGTTGCTATTTACTTGCCTAGAACAATTAATATAATTCCAATCATATTAGGGATATTAAAAACAGGTGCAAGTTATTTGCCTATTGATAAAGCATATCCTCTTAATAGAGTTGAATATATCTTAAATGATTCTTCCGCCGACTTAGTAATTACTGATCGCAGTGCAAGTTTAACTAATCTACAAGGCAGTTTAATGATTGAAGATATCGAAAAACAGTTGGCACATTATCCATCACATAATTTAAATATTAGTATCTCTAGTAAATCATTAATGTATATCATTTACACATCAGGCACTACGGGTAAACCAAAGGGAGTAATGATTACTCACCAATCCTTATTAGCCTTTGTAAGGGGTGTAAAGAATCAATATAACCTTAGCTCAGAGGATCGTATGTTACAGTTCTTTCCTATAGGGTTTGACGGAAGTGTTGATGAAATATATCCATCTCTCTTATCTGGTTCTAAGTTAATATTTTCTGGAAAAGAAACTTTAGGTTTCGATGATTTAATTGACTGTTGCTACGAATTCAATATAAATATTATTGATTTACCTACCGCGTACTGGCACGAATTTGTTGATTATTTAAACTATACGAAACACAAAAATTTACCTCCTTCTGTTCGTTTAATTATCCTTGGTGGGGAAAAAATGCAGCTAGATAAGTATAGAAATTGGAAGGAAAATACAAGCGCTGCGATTAAGTTATTAAATACATATGGACCCACGGAAACAACAGTTGAAGTGACAGCTTACGAACTTGGTCGTTTGACAGATACTTTAGATGAAATTCCATTAGGGAGTTCTATTGGAGAAAATAAAATATATTTATTAGATGAAAATCTAAATCAGGTAAAAGCAGAAGAAATAGGAACTATTTATGTAGGAGGACCTCAACTTTCTAGAGGTTATCTGAATAAACCTTCTTATACAGCTGAAAGATTTTTACCAAATCCTTTTGATCAAACCGTTGGTGAAAGAATTTATAATACTGGCGATTTAGGGAAGATAAATTCTCAAGGTTTATTAGATTATATTGGTAGAACAGATAACCAAATTAAGATTGATGGTCATAGAATTGACATCAGTGACATTGAAATTACATTACAGACAATGCAAGATATTAAACAAGCTATTGTAGGAACTTTTGAAAGCGATGGTAGTAAGTTGCTTGTTGCATACATTGTTAGTAGAGATAAAGACTTGAGAACAGAAAAAATTAGATCTTATTTAAATAGTAAATTGCCTAAGTATATGATTCCTTCTAGATACCATCTAATTAACGAAATACCCTTAAATACTAATGGTAAAACTGATATGAAACAATTATCGAAACTTAATTTGTCTTATCTTGTTGTCAATAAGAGCTATAATAATGAGAAATTGGATAAGTTAAATACCTTACTAGTTAACGTATTTAAAGTTGAATCTATACATCCAAATACAAATTTGTACGATTTGGGATTGAACTCCTTAAAATCTATTCAAATTATGTCAAGAATTAAAAATGTATTTGGTGTTACTGATATTACATTAGCAGAAATATTCAATATAAATAAGACCATTGATTTGTTGAATCTAATAAACAGTAAGGAAAACAATACTACTAAACAATCAAAATTTCAGATTCTAAAGCCGGTTAAAAACAAAGAAAGACTTGATATACCATTAACATATTCACAAGAAATGGTTCTTTTTTTAAACGCTCTTAACGAGGATAATTTAGCGTATAATACACAGCTAAGTATTAATTTTAATGGCAATCTTAATATTAGGTATCTAGAAGGAGCGTTTACTAAGATTATTGAAAGACACGAAATCTTTAGAACTACATTTACTTTAAAAAACGGAAGACCTGTTCAGAACGTACACAAACCGTTTAAAGCCCATATATCTGTTGTGGATTTAGCTGATATGGATTCGGTAAAACAAACAGCTGAGATTCAAAATATTATGAATGAGCAGTTTTCCTATAAATATAATGCTCAAAAGTTACCTCTTATCCGCTGGAAGCTTATTAAATTGAATGATCATAGTCACATATTAACTCAAACAGAACATCATTTTGTTCATGACGGATGGTCTTTAACTAGATTAATGTATGAGTTGAAAGAAATATATAATAGCCTGGCAAAAAATGAACCTATCGGATTAAAAGAACTAGAAATTCAATTTTCTGATTACTGTATATGGCAGCGTGAAAACATCAAATTAGATAATTTGAATTCAGAACTTCAATTTTGGAAAGGCAATTTAAAAGATGCACCCTGTACTGAAATTCCGACTGATTATAAACGTCCAAGAATTCAGTCATTTTCTGGTGATGCCTTCTATATGATTGTTGAGGATGAGAATGTTGAACATGTGAAAAAAATTGCTAAAGAAGAAAAGAGCTCTCTCTATATAGTTTTATTAAGTATTTTTAACATCTTAATGAGTGAAAGAACTGAATCAAATGATATTGTCGTTGGTTCAAGCGTAGCCAATAGACATTTTGATCAAACCGAAGAGCTTATTGGAATGCTAGTCAATCCTATCGTTTTAAGAACAAAATTTTCTTATAACAACACCTTTAAAGAGTTAGTAAACATTACAAAAAAAGTATTACTAAATGCGCAAGAAAATAAAAATATGCCATTCGAATTACTGGTAAGAGAACTTAAGTTAAAAAGGGATTTAAGCAGAAACCCTATATTTCAAGTAAACTTTGCTTTTCACGATGCATTAATGCCTAATTTAGACCTTTATGAGGTAGAAGGAGAAATTGTATACCATCATAATGCTTCGGCCAAATTTGACATCAATATTACGGGAATACCTCTAAATGACAAACAAAAGATTTTATTTGAGTGGGAGTTTAATAAAGAATTATACCACCAAAAATCTATTGAAAATTTAATGAGTGATTATAAAAATTTGATGGACATTGTGCTAAGTGATAATAATCTTACAATCTCAGATATAATTTCCACATTTAGAAAAGTAAAAAAACAATTAGTAAATAACTAAAATATTTGTTCCTACTTTGAAAGGTTGATTTAAGTGAAGTTAAAAGGTTTATGGAATGACTCAAATTTTTTGAAGTTTTGGGCGGGTGAAACGCTATCTCTCGTAGGCGGTCAGATAACAATTATTGCTCTTCCATTGTTAGCGATAAACATTTTAAAGGCATCTCCAGGCGAATTAGGAGTGTTAGGTGCTATGCAGTTTGCCCCTTATCTATTTTTCGGGTTATTTGCTGGAGTAATGGTAGATAGATTAAAAAGAAGACCATTAATGATTATAGCGGATATATGCAGAGCTTTACTTTTGATATCGATACCCGCTGGTGTTTGGTTTGATTTCCTATCAATGGAACAGTTGTATTTAGTAGGTTTTTTTACGGGGGTCTTTTCCTTATTTTTCGATATAGCATATCAGTCCTATCTACCTACCTTAGTTGGTAAAGATAAAATATCGGAGGGAAATTCAAAATTGCAAGCATCTGGCTCTATATCACAGGTAGCTGGACCAAGCATAGGTGGATTATTAGTTGACTTTTTAACAGCGCCATTTGCAATATTGTTTGATGCTCTATCATTTCTTGTATCTGCAATCTTTTTAAAAGCAATAAAGATCAAGGAAGAAAAAGTTGTAAGTACTAGTGAGAAGAAAAACATTTGGAATGAAATAGGGGAAGGATTAAGTTTTGTCTTTAAGAGTAATTTTCTTCGACCTATAGCGATGTGTACAGGTATCAGTAATTTTTTCGGAAGGATTCTTTTTACAGTTTTTATAATATATTTATCTGTAAATTTAAATTTCAGCGCTACCACAATAGGCTTAATTTTTGGAATAGCAAGTGTGGGTGCTTTTGTAGGGGCCCTTCTGGCAAATCACATTGTCAAAATGTTGGGATTAGGAAAAACAATAACTTTCTCTATTCTATTCGGAAATTCGTCGCTACTACTAATTCCTTTAACAGATGATAATTCTATTCTAAGTATACTGTTTTTACTAGCTTCACAATTCTTTTGGGGGATGGCAAACCCAATTTATAACATTAGTCAAGTTAGCTTTAGACAGTCCTATACTCCATCTCATTTATTAGGAAGAATGAACGCTTCAATGAGGACACTTGTTTGGGGAACGGTTCCTCTTGGTTACTTAGCAGGGGGGTTCCTTGGAGAGACAGTAGGTATAAAAAACGCAATTATAATAGGAGGATTTGGAGGTTTATTACCGTTTTTATTCGTTCTATTCTCCCCTGTATTTAAACTAAATAGCATTGAGGATGTACTCGAAAAACAAAAAGAAAGTATAGAAGGTGAAAAAATTGTTAGTACTTGATAAAAAAACAATGAACGTTAATGCTGATTACGACGATTTTTTCTCATCAAGCCTTGACTTATTAAAAGAATTTGATAATGAGGTTTATAAATATACATGTCAAGAGTATGAGCGACAGAAATATACATTATCAATGGTAGCATCATCAAGCATAGTTCCGCCTTCAGTTCTAGCGTGCGAAGCAAGTACTTTATCTAGTTTAACTACAGAAGGTTACCCTGGGAAAAGGTATCATGCGGGGTGTTTAGTTGCTGACAAAGTAGAAGAATTAGCTATTGATCGAGCTAAGTCTTTATTTAAGGCAAGTTATGCTAATGTTCAGCCTCATTCTGGGTCGTCTGCAAATCAGATTATATTATTTAATTTATTATCTCCTGGTGACACTGTTCTTAGTTTGGATATTAATTCGGGTGGTCACTTGAGCCATGGAGCTAAAGCATCAATTACTAGTAATTTCTTTTCTTTTGTACATTATGGATTAGATTCACATGGCTACATAGATTATGACCATGCAGAATATATGGCAAAAAAACATAAGCCTAAATTAATTATATGCGGGGCTAGCAGCTACCCTAGAAGAATAGATTTTAAACGATTCCGTGAAATAGCAGACAGCATAGGATCTTTTCTGCTAGCAGATATATCTCATATTTCAGGGTTAGTAGCAACTGGACTACATGAGAGTCCTATTGACTATGCTCATTTCACTACCACGAGCACTTATAAACAGTTATGTGGTCCGCGAGGTGGTCTTATACTTATGGGTAAAGATTATAGTATTGACTCAACTAATAATTTTAAAACTTTAGTTAATAAAGCCACTTTCCCAGGATTTCAAGGAACACCAAACCTTAATTCAATTTTAGCTAAAGCAAATGCATTTTACTATGTACAAACTGAAGAGTTTGCAGAAATCGCTTCGAATATTTTAGGGAATTCTAAAAAATTAGCAGATTTGTTTTTATCCAACGGTTATAAAGTTTTAACCGAAGGAACAGATAATCATATGGTTATCTTAGATGTTACTTCTATCGGTTTAAATGGTTTATTAGCACAGAAGGTTCTTGAGGATTGTGGAATTATTGTGAATAAAAATCTAATACCGAATGATTATAACAATCCATTTATAACTAGTGGGATAAGGATTGGTACAAATTCATTAGCACAAAGAGGGCTAAAACAAGAAGATATGAAGGATTGTTTTGAATTAATAGATAAAATATTACGCTCAACAAGAAAGATTAACGATAAAGAATATTTTGTTGAATCATCATTAGTTAATAACGTTAGAGAGCAAGTGGGGGGATTAGTAAACAACGCACCCATACCCTACTATTAATAAGTTGTTGAAGGAGGAAAAGTGATGGAAATATTAGATAAAGAAATAAAAACATTTTTCTTAAAAGAAAATAGTGAATTACCATTAGTAATAGAGTCAATTGACCCTCAACAAAATTTAATCGAATATGGTTTGGAAAATAAAAGCTTTATAGAAGAAACTATTCATAAGTATGGAGGTATATTATTTAGAAACTTCAAGGTAAACTCCGCAGAGAATTTTAACGATTTTTTAACAGCAATGTTCCCGGAATTAATTGAATATAAAGAAAGATCTTCGCCTAGACAACAGGTAAATAATAGTAAAGTTTATACTTCTACTGAATACCCAGCAGACCAGTATATTTATTTGCATAACGAGAACTCTTATGCAAATGTATGGCCACTAAAAATTTGTTTTTTTTGTGACGTTGAACCAAAAGTAGGGGGAGAAACCCCAATTGCTAATACAAGAAATGTGTATAACAGAATTAGTAGGACTACACGCGAAAAGTTTGAAGAAAAAGGTGTTATGTATGTAAGAAATCTAACCGAAAGGTTAGGATTATCTTGGAAATCAGTCTTTCAAACTGATAATAAAGAAATAGTAGAAGAATATTGTAAAAATGCAGGTTATGAGTATGAGTGGAAAGAAAACAAATTGCAAACTAAAAGAGTAGGGCCCGCTGTAGTCTTTCACCCCTATACTAAGGAACCTATATGGTTTAATCATGCAGTATTTTTTCACTACACGACTTTACCTAAGTTAGTTCAAGATACACTATTAATGCAGATGAAAGAAGAAGATTTTCCTAATAATACTTACTATGGAACAGGTGAAAAAATAGAAAATGAAGTACTAGAAGAGATAAGAAACGCTTATGCAGCAGAAACAGTTACTTTTAAATGGAAAAAAGGCGATGTTCTACTATTAGATAATATGCTTACTGCACATGCCCGAAGTCCTTTTAAAGGCGAACGTAGAATATTAGTAAGTATGGCTGAACCCTATAGTATCAAAAATATAAATGAGGTAAAGTGATGAATCTACAAATTGTAGAACGTAATGAAAGAAGTTCGCTCTTAGAAGATTATTGTTTTACACATGAAAATTTAACTCTTATTGATCTCTTCAAAAAAAGTGTTAGAGAAAACTCATCTAGTTTAGCTATAGAGTATGAGAAAGAAAAGTTTTCTTACAGGTCCATTGATCAATTATCAAATCAGATGGCGCATTATTTACTTAGTCTGAGTATTAATATGGAGACTCCTATTGTTATTTATCTGAATAATGGCCCATTTTTAATTATTTCAATTTTAGCGACTATTAAAGCAGGGTGTTCATTCATTCCTCAAGATTCAAGTTCTTCTTTAGGGAAAATAAACGATATTGTTAAGGATTCTGGTGCAAAATATGTTATCACAGATCAAAATTTAGACATTCCGCACACTAGAACAATACATATAAATTCTGTGAAGAAGAATATGAGTAATATGCCAAAAGAGGACTGTAACGTGTCAATTAGTCCAAAAAATAGTTGCTATATAATATACACATCTGGTTCAACGGGGAAACCCAAAGGTGTAATAATTGAACATAGAAATATTGTTAACTATTTGTTGTGGGCAAAAGATTACTACAATGTAAAAAAGAACAGAAAAGTTCTATTACATTCCCCAGTCTCTTTTGATTTGAGTCTAACAAGTATGTTACTACCCGTTATTTCTGGGGGATCTGTAAAGATACTATCTCGAAGTAATGATATTAATAAACTAATATCAAATACTGAAGAACATCACAGTTTCATTAAAGTAACCCCAACACATTTAATAGCTATTAGCGATTTATTGAGTAAGGATAGTTTTTTAAATATGACAATCCCAAACTTAATAATTGCTGGTGGAGAACTATTAACAAAATCTCATATTGATAAATGGGTTACAAGGAATGAAACTTTAACCTTTGTTAATGAATACGGTCCTACTGAAACAACAATTGGTTCTACTGTATTTTCTTTTAGAAATGATAGAGAAGTATCAGAAAGTATTATTCCCATAGGTAATCCTATCAAAAACACAAATATTTATTTACTCGATAAAGATTTAAACAAAGTAGCTTTTGGTGAAATTGGTGAAATCTTTATTGGGGGAGCTGGTGTGGGTAGAGGATACGTTAGAAATCCCAAGTTAACTAGTGTTAAATTCCTTCCAGATATAAGTGGTAATGGTGGAGTTATGTATAAAACTGGTGATAGGGCAAGATATGATCAAAATCAAAATCTTGTATTCTTGGGAAGAGAAGATGATCAAGTTAAAATAAGAGGTTATAGAATAGAGTTAGGTGAAGTTGAAAATGCATTATTAAAAATTAGCGAAGTTGCTAATGCATCTGTTATTACCAGATTTAATGAGAATTACACTTATAACAGTTTAGTTGCGTTTTTAGAAGGAGAAAATGTAAAAATTGAATCAGTCAGAAAAAGTCTAGCAAGTTTACTTCCCCAATATATGATTCCTGAACTAATGATTAAAATTGATAAAATACCTACTAGTAAAAGTGGAAAGGTTGATAGAAAAATGTTAGAAAATAAATTAAAAAAACTTGATGATAAAAACCAGTTTGTGGTTTCTAAGAAAATTGTAGAAGATTTGTTTATGGAGTTGCTTAACGTTGAACAAGTTAGTTTAGAAGATGATTTTTTTGAAAAAGGTGGACATTCTTTATTGGCAATACAATTTATAGCGTTATTACGAGAAAGACATAATGTAGAGTTTCCGTTAATTGAAATATTAGAAAACTCTAACGTTGAACATATTATTATAACCCTTGAAAAACTATTACCGAATAAATAAAAAAGGTGGCAATTCTATTATGAATGAATTAGTAGGACATGTAATGGGAAAGAAAGATCCCATTCCTATAACACCAGCACAACAGCAATTATTTTATTTCCAACAGCTAAATCCAGAAAGCGCGGCTTACAATAGCTCAGTATATTTGAGATTAGAAGGAAACTTGGACCCTCAATTACTATCGGATTCTATAGATTGGGTCATAAATAAGCATGATATCCTAAGGACAAACTTTATAGTAGAAAATGAGGTCCCTATACAGGTTATTCGGAGTAACGTTGAAAATAAAGTGGAAATAATTGAGATGGAAAGTCGACAAGAGGAAGAGTTGGCAAATATAGTATCTACTTTAATAGATACACCTTTTAATCTTAGTAATGATCCTTTATTAAGGAGTTTAATTATTAAGAAATCCAATAACATTCATTACTTTTTACTAGTAACACATCATATCGTTTCCGATTCTTGGTTTAAGCAGATTTTTAATGAAATCAGCACATATTACAATAGTTGTAAAGATGGAATAGACATTACCTTAAACACTAAGCTCTCTTTTCAATTTGCAGATTATGCACTTTGGCAAGAACAACAAATTAAAAAAGGAGCGTATGAGAACCAAAAAAAATATTGGCTCAAAAAACTTGATAATCCACCAGATTCAAGTATTATTGCTGATTTTAAAAGAGGAAGTGATAACCGTTATGTAGGAACAAGTGAGTTTATTAAGTTTTCTAAAGAACTGCAGGATAAAATTAAAATGTTCTGTAAAAAAGAACGAATTACTCCATTTATCTTTTACCTTGCGGCATTAAATCTTACTCTTCATAAATTTATTGAAAAAAAAGAGTTGATTATAGGAATTCCATTTTCAGGGCGTACTAGAAGAGAACTTGATAATTTGATTGGTTTTTTTGTCAACACATTTCCTGTAAGACTAGAAATAGAAGAAAATTTGACGGTTCGAAGATTTTTAGACAATGTAAAAAAGACGTTTGTTGAAGCCTTAAGTAATCAGGATATACCACTGACATACGTGTATAAGGAATTGAAACAAAAAAGTAATGGCTTACAGCATCCTTTATACGAAATAGTTTTAAATTATGAAGGGAATAGTCAGGAAAATAATTTAAAACTGAAAAATATAGAAAGTAAAATCATTGATACAAAAGTAAATACCTCAAAATTTGACTTGAATCTTTACATTTCAGAGAAAGAGGATAATGTTAGTTTGGAATTGATTTATTGTACTGATTTATTTACCAGTGATACGATAACAAATTTTTTACAATACTTTAGAAATATTGTGGAATTAATTATCAGTGATCCTTCTAAAAAAATCTCTCAATATCAGCTGGAAGAAAATAGGGAGATTCTAAATAGAATTAGAAGATTTAGTCCTCCTAAAACATACAATACTAAAAATCTAATAGAAAAATTTGAAGAGAACGTTTTAAACAATCCCAACAATATCGCGATTAAATATGAGAATGAAAAATATACATATAATGAATTAAATGTTTTAGCGAATAAATTTGCTAAATATTTAAGGGATAAAGGTTTAAAAAGAGGAGATAGAGTTGGTTTATGTTTTGACAGATCAAGTCAGTTATTAATAAGTCTGTTGGGGATTTTAAAGATTGGGGCTGCATATGTTCCATTAGATCCTTATGCACCTCAAAAGCGGATTGAATATATATGCCATAATGCAGAGATAAAGGTAGCGATTATCAATGATGAGAAAGAGAATATCTGTGACTTATCGTGTATAAACACACTTTCTTGGACGGACTTTTTCAGAGTTAAAAATCAATATAAGCCAGATAACTTAGATACTTTAATAGATAAAAACGACCTTTGCTATATTATATATACTTCTGGATCTACTGGTAAACCTAAGGGAGTAATGGTAACACACAAAAATGTTTATAGACTTATGGAAGGATGTCTGGATTTTTTCACATTTACAAAAAATGATAAGTGGACTATGTTTCACTCATTTGCATTCGATTTTTCAGTTTGGGAGATATGGGGTGCTCTTTTTAACAGTTCTACTCTTGTTATAGTTCCATACCATACAAGTAGGTCTCCAGAAGAGTTTTATAATTTTTTAAACGATGAAAATATTACTGTTTTAAACCAAACACCATCTGCCTTTGCCCAATTAATTAATTTTAACAAAAATAACCTGTATTCTACTAAATTGCAAGAATTAAGGTATGTCATATTTGGTGGAGAATCTTTAAGTATTGACATGTTAGCACATTGGACAAACAACTATGGGTTTGAGCAACCTAAATTAATTAATATGTATGGTATAACCGAGACAACTGTTCATGTTACTTTTCATGAAGTTACCCAAAAAGATTTATTAAGGAAAAATATAATAGGAAAACCCTTGAATGACCTAGAAGTATTTGTTTTTGACAGAAATTTAAATCTACAACCTATTAATGTGCCAGGAGAAATGTATATATCGGGAGATGGGGTAACAAAAGGTTACTTAAACAATGATTGCCTTACCGAGGAGAGATTTATTAAGAACCCATATAATGGACAAAAGATGTACAAGACAGGAGACAGAGCTAGATACTTATGGAATGGGGATTTAGAATACTTAGGCAGAATAGATGATCAAATTCAATTAAATGGTTATAGAATTGAACTTGGGGAAATAGAGAGTGCTTTGAATTTAATTAATGAAATTTCTGAATCGGCAGTGATTTTTAATGAATTCGAGAAAAAAATAGAGGCCTTTATAGTATTAGAAAAAGAAATAACTTTAATTGAAATTCGTAATCAATTACGGAGTTTTCTTCCTTTGTATATGATTCCAAGTAGATTGACAATTGTTAGCAACATGCCTATAAATGTTAACGGGAAGATAGATAAAAAGCGATTAGTTCAGGCAAGAGAAATTATAAACGAACCAGAAAATTGTTTAAATGAAGATAAAAATGAATTACAGCAAATTGTAGAAGATGTATGGAAAAGTGTCTTAAATAATCAAAGTATAAAATTAGACGATAACTTATTTGACTTGGGTGGAGACTCTATACAGATAATGCAAATTGCTGCCAAGATGAAAACATTAGGTTATGAAATTTTACCAAGACATTTATATAAAAATCAAACGGTTAGACAACTTGCTTTGTTTTTAGAGAGCACCGGAAGTAATAAATCTATTGCAGACTATAGTCTTGTTTCTGGATCTATGCCCCTCACGCCTATCCAGGAATGGATTCTTCTTAAAAAAAGTTTTAATATTAATAACTTTTATCAACTTGAGTATCTACAAATGAAAGAAAAATTAGATTTGGAAGTAATGGTTAAGTGTTTAGAACTTTTGGTTAATCACCATGATATTTTACGAGTAAAGTTTAAAAAAAATATCATAGGAGTTCAACAGTTCATAGAGGTTTCTGAGAAAAGAGATATATTAGAAAGTTTTAAAGTGGAAAAGAAAGATGAAACTATTGGAATCATAAAATGCAAGTTGGACGAAATGTTAAAAAACTTCAGTATTTCGAGAGGACCAATCATAAAAGCATTACATTTTGACCTGTGGGAAAAAAATGAAAAAGACGTATTAATTTTAGTGGTAAATCATTTAGCTATAGATGCAATATCTTGGAATATTTTGCTTGAAGATTTAGAGTTCTTATATGAGAGAGTTTTGAATGCCCAACATCCTGTCCTTCAAGGGAAAACTACTTCCTTTAAAGAGTGGAGCAACCATTTAGTAAATTATAAAAATTCTAGCGAAATAGATTATGACCATCTTTATTGGTCTGAAAAGAAAGTGGATATTAATATAACTAACCGTCATTATTTATATACAAATAATGGCAGGCTATATCAAAATATCAATGGAGTGTTTAATTTACAAGCTAGAAAAGAAGAAAGTTCTGGCATTATAGACTTGATTATATGTTCTTTATATATGAGTTATAAAAAAACTTTAAATAAACAAAATTTATTATTAGATTTAGAAGGACATGGTAGAGAAGATATTCATAACTCAATAAATATATCTAGGACAATTGGGTGGTTTACTACAATTTACCCTATAACTCTCGAACATCATACTTTAGATACAAAAGAGATATTAGACTATGTTAAAACTGAACGTAAAAGTATTCCGTCCAATGGATTCACCTATAATTTAGTTGCTAAAGATTTATTCGAAGGAGAATCCGGTATCGGAGGAGATATATTACTAAACTACTTAGGTAATATTTCAACGGGCAAGCAAGAATATAAGTTTTGGATTCTGGAAAATCACAGCGATTTTGAAAACATAGAACAAATTACTCACCCTTTGGTCGTTAAAATAAAGAAAGCTAAAGATGATTTAAAATTAGAGTGGATTTATAGCAATGAGGTTTATTCTTCAGAAGATATCTCTAATTTAGCGCAGGAATTTGAATCAGTATTCAAACAAGTCGTTAACTTGGAGAAAAAGCAATTTGTTTCAAGTTTTGATCTTATAAACCAAGAAGATCTGTCTTTAGTTCTAGAACAACTTAAATAACATTTGGGGGTTTATTAGTGGATAAAAATATTAAAGATATTCTTCCTCTGACTAAGATGCAAGAATTAATGTTAATTTATAGTATTAGTAATTCAGAATCCTTTGCAAGCGTTGAGACTTTAATTTACTTAATAGATGGAGAATTAAATCTAGATGTATTTAAAACAGCATGGGAGAGAGTAATAAAAAGTCAAACTATATTAAGAACTAGCTTTGTTTGGGATAATTTACCTCAACCTTTTCAAGTGATACGTCACGATGTTGAAGTAGATATTGAATTTAGAGACTGGACTGGAAAAGACGAAGACATGGTAATTAAATCTATTGAGGAAGAAAACTATACCAACCAATCTAAATTAATAGACTTAACTAAATCACCACTTCTAAACCTAAAACTTATAAAACTATCATCTAATAAGCATTATTTTGTCTTTGGATTTCACCATATTATATTAGATGGTTGGTCAGTAGGCCTTGTCATGGAGGAATTCAAGAAAAACTATAAATTATTATCAGAAAGTAGGGAACTGCCAATACCTTTTGAATACTCATATAAAAATTATGTTGAATGGTTAAATAATCAGGAAATGAATGATAGTTTAAGTTTTTGGGAGCAACATTTAGAAGGTATCACATCTCCTTCTAGCCTTAAAGAATTTATACAGAAGGATTCCAAGGACAATAAAAAACAAGTAGAAATTAGTACTTATATACCTATTAATACTACTCGTAAGTTGGAATTACTAGCTAAATCTAATCGTGTTACGCTAAATACTATTTTTCAAGCTGCTTGGACTATTCTTATCTCTAAATACCGTGAAGAAGAGGATGTAGTGTTTGGGTTCACTGTTTCTGGTAGGCCTCCTGGGATAGATCATGTAGAACATATTGCAGGAGTTTTTATAAATAATATACCTATTAGAATTAAACTTCATCAAGAGCAGAGCTTAAAATCATTGCTTTCTGATATTCAATTTGAAAACCTTGAAGTTCAGGAACATCAACATATTGGTTTATCTCAAATACACAATTTAGTTAATCTGGAGAAAGGATCTAATTTATTTGACCACTTACTCATATTCCAAAATTATCCTCATGATTCCTATCTAGAACAAGAAGATAATAGTATTGTAATGAGAAAAAAATCTTCAAAAGGTCCAAGTATCAACTCAAACTACCATTTAACAGTAGCATGTTCACTTAGAGACAATAATATCTTTTTAAGAATTGTCTACAATGAAGTGAATTTTGACCCAGAAGAAGTAAATGGTATACTTGAAAATTTAAAAATTATCTTTGAACAAATGATTGATGATGAAAGAAATATTAATGAATTTAATTTAGTTCATGAACCCAAAATCATACTTAATGAACGTAAAAAATTTAACCATACGTTTAAAGAGCCAAGTTCTCCAATGGAAATTCAACTCTCTGAAATTTGGAAAGAAGTATTAGGCTTGGACGAGGTAGGGGTCAACCAGAACCTGTTTGAACTTGGCGGTCATTCTATAACTATTATGCAAATTATTCAACGAGTAAAAGACGATTTTGAAATTAAATTATCTATCAGTGACCTTTTTGAAAACCCATCCATAGAGTCTTTGGCGCTACTAATTTTAAACAAGTATGTCTTAACAACAGTTTAGAGAGAGGTTTTAATAATGATTAAAAATATTAGCCTTAAACAAGAAGACACTCTTCATTATTTATTTGAAAAAAATCTAAATAACTATAAAAACAAAACTGCAATTGTTTATAATAACAATTCCATTAGTTATGAAGACTTAAATAAAAAATCCAATCAATTAGCAAGAATTTTGAGGGGAAGAGGATTATCAGTTGAAGATTCGGTTGCCCTTTGTATAGATAGATCTATAGAAATGGTAATTTGTATGCTAGCTATAATTAAATGCGGGTGCGCCTATGTTCCGATACACCCAAAATTCCCCAATGAAAGAATTAGCTATATGATAAAAGCTTCAGGGGCCAAATTTACATTGACTACTTCTAATTATAAACATAAGTTTCTTGTAGAAGAAGTAATAGCTCTTGAAGATATTGAAGGGACATTGCATAACAATTCAGAAGAAAACCTAGAAATTGGAGTTCACAAAAAAAATAAATGTTATGTGATGTTTACTTCTGGTACCACAGGTAATCCTAAAGGAGTTATTAACGTTCATGAAGGGATTGTTAACCAGATTAAATGGCTAATGGAACAATTTCCTTTTACACCAGAGGCAAAGGTTTTGAATAAAGCTGCGTTTAGTTTTGACTGTTCTGTTGTCGAAGTATTTTGGCCTTTAGCAAGTGGAGCCGAACTTCATATATCCTCTGAATTTATGCAAGATGATTTTATCTTGGCTGAATATATCTATGAAAACAATATAACAGATCTTTATTTTACACCATCTAGATTGACGTCGTTTCTTGAGCAACCAAACGCTGCAAGATGTAAATCGATTAAACGAGTATATTCAGCTGGAGAAGCTTTGTCTGTTAAATTGGCGCGAAGTTTTAAAAAAAATTTCCTAAACACACAACTATATAATTTATATGGACCAACTGAATGTTCAGTACAAGTTACTTCACACGAGTACAAGTTGGAAAACAATAATGTTTTCTTAGGTAAGCCATCCTTTAATACTGCTATATATATTCTGGATGAAAATTTAAATCATGTTGCACCCGGTGAAAAGGGAGACATTTATATAGGTGGGGTACAAGT
This sequence comes from Niallia sp. FSL W8-1348, assembly GCF_038006745.1. Lineage (NCBI taxonomy): Bacteria > Bacillati > Bacillota > Bacilli > Caryophanales > Bacillaceae > Niallia > Niallia sp. FSL W8-1348. The sequence continues at coordinate 2,997,852 of NZ_JBBOVV010000001.1, forward strand.
ATCAAGAGGATATACAGACTCAGTTAAAACTGCTAATAATTTTATTCCAGACCTATATGCAACTTCTCCAGGTATGAGAATGTATAGGACAGGGGACGTAGCCAATTATACTATAAATAAAGAAATTGAGTACATTGGTCGAAAAGATAATCAGTTGAAAGTAAGAGGATTTCGGATAGAGCCAGGTGAAATCGAAAGTAAATTAAAAGAATATCAAGGAATTAAAAACGCTTTGGTATTGAATCATACAAAGCATGGGAATGAACGGTTGGTTGCTTTTATTGAAGTGACTGATAAAAATATTAATACCAATAATATAAGAGGTTTTTTAAAAGAAGGCCTACCACATTTTATGATACCTGGACTATTTATAAAGGTTGAGAACTTCCCTTTAAATAACAATGGAAAAATTGATAAAAAACAACTATTAGATATTGATCTTAATAAGAACTTTTCAGAAGAATTGTACGAGGAACCTAAAAATAAAAAAGAAGAAGAAGTGTTAACGATATGGTCGGGAGTATTTAAAAACACAAAAATAGGTGTAAATGATAATTTCTTTGAATTAGGGGGAGATTCATTTGCTGCAACAAAATTAGTATTTCAAATGAAAGAAAAAGGTTTTAAGTTGTCTATAGTTGATTTATTTGAATACCAAACCATTAGAAAGTTATCCGAGAATATTGAGTATACCGAGTTGCCGAAAAATGGTAGTGCTAGTAAGAAAAATTACAAACTACTTTCTATGAACAACTTAGACAAGGACCTACTCTCACAGATACTTAATAAGATTGACTAAGGAGATTCAAGTTTATGAAAACTACAGATATATCCTTTAAGGAAAGACAATTATTAGAAGAAATATTTTTAAACAAAATAAAAAGTAGTAAAAAGGAAGAAGATATTCCTGAAATTATTGAACACGAAATAATCCCACTTTCATTTGGACAAAAACGATTGTGGTTTATGGAACAGTTAGGCACAAGTAATACAGCCTATAACTCTGCGGACGCATTAAGGTTAAGAGGTAGTTTGAACATTCAAGTTCTAAAAAAGTCTATTGAGATAGTTATTCAGAGACATGAATCATTACGAACAACATTTAAATCAATAGATGGTGAACCATATCAGTATATAAATCATTTTAGACAAGTTCCAATTAATCTTGAAGATATTTCGAATGAAGATGAAGCATCTAAAGAATTTGTACTTAAGGGAATTTGTAGTGAAAATCTGAAGCATCCTTTTGATTTAGAAAAGGGACCTCTCTTCAAGATTACTATAGTAAGACTATCCTCTTTAGAACATATTTTATTAATAACTATCCACCATATATCTACTGATGGATGGTCAATGAGAAATTTATTTACAGAAATTTTCTCTAGTTACAATGCGTTAGTTTCATCGTCTGAAATTGCTCTGCCAGAATTAAAATACCAATATGCTAATTATTCTATGTGGCAACATAATCGTCTGTCCTCTGGTCAATTAAATAATCAACTTAATTATTGGAAAAATAAATTAAAGAGTATTTCAGAGCTTAATTTTCCAGCTAACAATTTAAGGAAAAAAAATAATCATAATAATGGAGAACAACAAAGTTTAGACCTTCCTATGAGTCTAGTCTCAAAATTGCAAGACTTAAGTAGTAGTAACAACGTTACATTATTCATGACAATGTTGAGTGCATTTAAAGTATTGCTATATAAATATACAAATCAAGAAGATATAACTATAGGTACTTCAGTTGCTGGAAGAAGTAGGAAAGAGTTTGAAAATCTAATAGGCTTTTTCGTAAATCTATTGGCCTTAAGAACAGATATTAGCGGAAACCCTACCTTCAACGAGTTGCTTACTCGTGTAAAGGACACTTGTTTAGAAGGATTCTCAAATCAGGACTATCCATTTGAAAAAATAGTTGAGGAATTAAATCCAGAAAGAGATCCCTCAAAGTTACCATTATTTCAAATTTTGTTTCAAGTTCAGCAAAAGCCCGAGAAAGGCCTAGAAGTTCATGGATTACAAGTGTTTAGATATATACTGGATACAAACAAAAGTAAGTTTGATATGATGGTTAATATTGTTCAAAATGTTAGAAAATATAGAATTGATATAGAGTATAACAGTTCTCTATTTTCTAAAGATACAATTAAAAGATTTCTGAGAAATTACGTACAAATACTAAATGAAATTTGCATGAATTCTGAGAAGAAAATTTCACAACTTAATACCTTAAGTAATAATGAATATGGATTCCTTATAAATGAAATTAATCAAACTAATATTAATCTCGGTTTATTGTCACTCCATGGTCTTTTTGAAAACAAGGCAAAACAAAACCCTGATGCTATTGGTATAATTTATCGTAATAAAAACTATTCCTATAAATATATAAATGAAAAATCTAACCAACTTGCTCATTATCTAATTGGTAAGGGAATAAAGAGTGGTTCAAACATAGGTATTTCTATGAATAAATCTTTAGATATGGTTATAGGTTTCTTAGGCATATTAAAAGCTGGATGTGCTTATGTTCCAATCGACCCTAATTATCCTTTTGAAAGAATAAAATACATGGTTAGTGATGCTCGTGTTAGCCATATATTGACACATGAAAATATTTCACAAACGTTGCCATTAGAAAATAACATTGAGTACATTCATTTTGATCAGCTAAAGTATCGTATAGACAAAAAAAGTATTGAAAATCCTAATATTGATACTAATGGAAACAACTTAGCTTACATAATGTATACATCAGGATCTACAGGAAAACCAAAAGGAATTATGAATATACACAAAGGTGTAGCAAATAATATTTTGGATCTAAATACTAGATACAATGTATCTGATAAAGATGTAATATTAAATATTTCTTCTATGAGTTTTGATATGTGTGTATATGAAACGCTAGGAATTCTTATAGCTGGTGGTGCTACAGTGATTCCTAACAAAGATAGCGAGAGGAACCCTGAATGCTGGAATGATTTGGTAATAAATTTCGGTGTAACAATTTGGAATTCCGCTCCTGCTTTATTAGATATCTATACATCGTATCTGGAAGAAGAATTTAGTGAAATTTTACCTATAAGATTAATACTTTTAGGGGGAGATTGGATTCCCACAAACCTACCAAAAAGATTTGGTAAATTTGCCGATAAAAATATTGAGGTAATAGCTTTAGGGGGAGCTACTGAAGTTTCCATACATTCGTTACTTTTCTCCGTAAACATGAATGATGTATATCAAGAGAGCATACCTTATGGGAAACCTATGCATAACCAAAAAGCCTATATATTGGATGAGTATTTAAATCCATGTCCTATTGGTGTTAAGGGAGATCTTTACATCGGAGGCATTGGGCTTGCCAGAGGATACATTAATAACCCAAGGTTTACTGCTGAAAGATTTCTACCTAATCCTTTCCTAGATAATGAAAGGATTTACATGACTGGTGACATTGGTGAATACCTTCCAGACGGGAATGTAAAATTATTAGGAAGAAAAGACTTTCAAGTCAAAATTAATGGATTAAGAATCGAATTAGGTGAAATAGAAAGTTCTATAAAGAAATTTAAAGAAGTTAAATCCTGTGTAGTCATCGCTAAGAAAATAAATAGTCGGAACATTCTAGTTGCTTATTTAACTATAAATGAAAATTATCACGAATTAGATATCAAACAATCTTATATTAAATCTCATCTTAAAAATGAACTACCTTTATTCATGATTCCGGCTCATATAGTTGTAGTGGATAAAATACCTTTATCCCCAAATGGCAAAGTAGATAGAAAACAGTTAATCAACATGGACATTAACTACAAAGAAGACCATAACATTATTCAACCAAGGTCTAAAGAAGAAAAATATATATGCAATATATGGAAAAGTATACTTGGTTTAAGTAACATAGGAGTAGATCAGAACTTTTTCGAAATAGGAGGGAATTCTTTTAAAGCTATAAAGGTATTGAGAGAGTTAAGAATATTAGAACTTATAGATATATTTAAAAATCCAACTATTGGTTCACTTGCAGAGGTTTACATTCATAGAGCTGATGAAAAAAAAATAAAGACTCAAGCTAACCTACTAGTTAATTTAAAAAGGAATGAAACTGCTAATTACTCCGTAGTTTGTATACCTTATGGAGGCGGCAGCGAAGTAGTTTATTCACCTTTGGCAGAAACTTTAGATAACAGTTACAATTTATACTCTGTATCTTTGCCTGGTCATAGTCTAATAAATAGAGACTTTAATTTTATGTCTGTTGAAGAAATTGCTAGAAAATGTGTAGAAGAAATAATGATGAATATTAATAATGAAGTTATTTTATACGGTCAGTGTGCAGGCTCTCCGCTTACAATAGAAATTGCTAGGTTGCTAGAAAAAAAGAATATTAAGATTAAAGCTGTATATTTGGGGGCATATTTTCCTAATAAAAACTCTTTACAATCATTAGAAAAAGACTTGCAAATGTCAGACACAGACATGATAAATTTTTTAACTGAATTAGGGGGATTCGAAGAGGTACTTGATGAAGCGGAATTATCTTATTTAGTTAAGTCTGTAAAGCACGATCTTTCATCTACTGCTAATTATCTTGCTCATCGTTACCGGAAGCCATCACAAAAACTACGTACTCCAGTTTATTCACTAATTGGTGATAAAGATAGAACTACTTATAATTTCAATGAGAGATATAAGGACTGGAGCTTCTTTGCTGAAGAAGTTAACTTAGTAGTACTAAAAGGTGCTGGACATTATTTTGTAAAACACCAAGCAGATCAAGTAGCTAAAATAATAATTGATCATACAAAGAACAGTAATTATAAAGGAGAGAATTTGAAATGAGCAAATTTTTCGTAGTTATTAATGAAGAAGAACAATATTCTATCTGGCCGGAAGAAAAGGAAATCCCTAATGGATGGAAAAGTGTAGGGGAGAGTAAAGATAAAGAAACCTGCCTAAATTATATAGAAAAAAACTGGGTGGATATGAGACCTAAATCTATTAGAGACTGATGAGAAATAGTATTAATAGGGGTAGAGATCTAAACAATTTAATCTCTACTCCATTTATTAATTTATATTGGTACAAGATTAGAGAGCTAGGGGATGAGCAAATTTTAAAATGTTACACTTTGCTTAATCCTGAAGAGATAAACCGAGCAGATAGATATCTTAAAGTAGAAGATAAGGTAAGGTTTATTGTTGGTAGAGGCATGCTAAGAAAGATTATAAGTTATTACACTTCTATTGAAAATAATGATTTAATTTTTGAACAGAATAATTTTGGCAAGCTCTATATAAAGGATGTAAACCTTGAATTCAATGTATCTCATTCAGGTGATTACGTAGTAATTGCTGCCTCCTATGATAACCCTCTTGGTGTAGATATTGAAAAAAACAATGTATGTATAGAAGTAGAAGATATAGCTGAAGAATTTTTGACTAATGATGAAATTTCTTTTCTAACGGATATATCTAATATAGCGGAAAAAAGAAAGTTCTATTATAAATATTGGGTTAGAAAAGAAGCCGTTGTTAAAGCAATAGGTCAAGGATTATCTTTTCCGTTAAAAGATATAGTGATACCATTGGATTTTATAATAGGTGTTTTTGAAAAGATTTCTATAAAAAAAGAAACTTGGTATATAAGAGATATTCTTTTAGAGAAAGATTACAGTTGTAGCATTGTTGCAAGAAATAAGACTCAATTACGTGTAATTAAAGGTGATATATAAATGGATATTAAAAACGAAACGGTCTGGATAACTGGGGCGGGGCGAGGTCTCGGACGAGAATTAGCATTAACCTTTGGTCGACAGGGATATAATTTATTATTAACTGATATATGTAAAAACATTTTAGAATGTCCTTATAATATGGCTTCACTTGAAGACCTAGAAAAGACAAGGGAAATGGTGTTAGCTCAACGAAGTGATATTAATGTAGTTATTAAAGAGTGTGATGTAAGAAATTATTTAGATATAGAAGAGATGCTTATACAAAGCTTAGAAGAGTTGGATAATATAGACATATTAATTAATAACGCTGGGATTGTTGGGCCCGGTGGAAAAGAATCACACCTCTTGGATGGAGAAGAATGGAATGTCGTAATAGACATTAATCTAAATGGACCATGGAAATGCTCAAAAGCAATCATACCTTTAATGATGAGAAATAATAAAGGGGTTATTTTAAATATTGGATCTATTGCTGGAACCATTGCTTTCGGATCCTTTTCAAGCTATATTGCTAGTAAACATGGTTTAATAGGTCTTACCAAAGCTCTGGCTGTTGACTATGCGAAGTACAATATAAGAGTTAATTGTATAAGCCCCACATCTATGAAAGATGAAGAGAGATTAGATAGTCAAATGCTGAACGGAGTAGCAGAAATGTACGGTACAAATCTTATGACTTATATGAGAACTTCTTCTCAAAATCATTTAACCAACGAGTTAATTAACGCTTCTGATGTGGCTAATACATGTTTGTGGTTGTCTTCGGAATATGCTTCCCAAATAACAGGAATTAATATACCTGTTGATGCAGGATATACGGTTAAATAAAAGGGGGTGGCTCTTTGAAAAGTTTTAAATTGTTCTGTTTTCCTTTTGCTGGAGGTTCATCAGAATATTATAGAGGTTGGTTTAGGGAGCTAAATAAAGATGTGGAACTCATTCCTGTAGAGATAGCAGGTAGAGGAAAAAGGTTTGGTGAGAAACTACAAAATAACTTAAAAGATATGGTTGATGATATTTTTTTAAAAGTAAAGGATCAAATTTCACCCGGGGATCATTTTGGTTTTTTTGGCCACAGTATGGGCGGTCTTCTAAGTTATAATTTAGCTTTGAAATTTCAAGAAGAACAATTCTCTTTTCCTGAAAAGATTTTTATTTCTTCTACAGCCGCACCCGATACGATTAGACAGCTCAAATACCATACCTTGCCTGAAGATGCATTCATCACTAGTATTAAGAAAATGGGAAGCTTAAATACAGAGGTTTTAGATAACAAAGATATGAGAGATGTTTTTATTCCAATACTGCGGTCAGACTTTCAGGCTGTAGAGACATGCAAAGTCGAGCTCGGGAAAAAAGTAAAATCGGCTGAAGTTCATATAATGTATGGAAAGCAAGATAAATTTAGTGAAGAAGAAGTTTTGAGATGGCAATATTATTTCGAGAACAGGATTAGCTTTCATGCCTATGATGGAGACCACTTCTACATTGAACATAATTTAGATAGCATAACAGAGTTGATTAATAAATCTATATCAGTGCTAGTCAAATAAAATAAAAAGCATAACTGATTTTAAAACTGAACTGAGCCCCGAATAGTATGTAATAGTGAGTAATGAATGATGCAAATAAAGAACCCACATACGCCAATAAAAAAGTCTCTGAGAGCTCCCTTCATAAATTCACCTATCCTTATCCAATATTTAGTTAATTATACCCGCTAATATTAGTTTAGGACAGTTAAATAAAAAGTAAACACAAAGCTACACTTATATCTATCTTTGACACTTTTCTATGCCTTTAAAGTAAAAATGTTGCGGCAAGTAGAGCGAAGAAACACTTTATTATAGTTGGAAATAGGGAAACATGGGGAAGCCAGAAGTATTTCTCTAATGCTTGGACGCATTTAAAACAAATTGATGTCAAATAAATAGAGAATACAATATTATCTTTTTCAATTTTATTAAATCGCATACAACATTATAATAATCATTCTGTGATAGCATAATATGAAAAATTTATTATCTATCTTGATTATTATAATGTTGGAAACTATATAAATGGATTGAATGGCTATTATCTTAAGAAACGCGGTAGATTATTCACAAGTGTAGGAAGATATCGTGATTGTCCATTCGTAAGTACCAAGTAGGGGGAAGTGATGAAGTAGTTAATCAAAAAAAGTTGTTGTTTATATATAATAGTTTAATTCAGCATTAATTAAGTGTTCATTAAGCGTTATTGGATTAAAGGTATTTTTTTGAAGAAACACATTGTTAGCTACTATAAGACGATCTGTTTATTGAGAAAAATTTGTTCTTTCAATAAGAGTAGTTCAGTAAGAGAAATTAATTATGAAGTGGTTTGACAGAAGTAAGGTTTTATTTCAATTAAAGGAAAAGTATACTATTTAATGCAATCGTTTGCATAATTTTTCGTATTTTTCACCACTAATTACTAATAACAAGAATATTTTTCTTGAAAAATGGTAGATATATTACTATAATCATAGATATGATTTAATGCAAACGTTTTAATTGGAAATAGGAGGGAACACAATGAAAAAGATGTTGTCATTTGAATTTTGGCAAAAATTCGGAAAAGCATTGATGGTAGTGGTAGCTGTTATGCCGGCAGCTGGGATTATGATTAGTTTAGGTAAGCTGATTGCCATGATTGATGCTTCTGTTTTTATCACAATTGGAAGCGTTGTAGAGAATATTGGCTGGGGGATTATTGGGAATTTACATATTTTATTTGCCTTAGCAATTGGTGGTTCGTGGGCAAAGGAAAAAGCAGGCGGAGCCTTTGCTGCGGGAATTGCCTTCTTATTAATTAATAGAATTACAGGCTCTATCTTTGGGGTCACAAATGAAATGCTATCTGAAGATGGTGCATTTACGCATACTTTATTTGGAACCAAGATTTTAGTAGAAGGATATTTTACAAGTGTATTGGAAGCGCCTGCACTTAATATGGGTGTTTTCGTGGGGATTATCTCTGGCTTTATCGGAGCAATTGTCTATAATAAATATTACAATTTCAGAAAGCTGCCAGATGCACTGGCCTTCTTTAATGGAAAACGATTTGTACCGTTTGTGGTTATCCTTTGGTCTGTTATCGTTTCCTTGATCCTTGCGGTGATTTGGCCAACGATTCAAACAGGCATTAACCATTTTGGATTATGGATTGCGACTTCAAGTGAAAGCGCTCCAATCCTAGCGCCTTTTATCTATGGTACAGCTGAACGTCTACTTATTCCATTTGGTCTACACCATATGTTGACGATTCCAATTAACTATACCTCACTAGGTGGAACGTATACGATCATGTCTGGTGTGATGGCTGGTAAGGAAGTATTTGGACAAGATCCACTTTGGCTAGCTTGGGCAAGTGATTTAGTAAATCTACAAAATGCGGGTGATACTGCGGCATATAATCAACTGCTCTCATCTGTTACTCCAGCACGTTTTAAAGTAGGGCAGATGATTGGTGCAACAGCAATTTTGATGGGAGTCGCTGTTGCAATCTACCGAAATGTGGATATGGATAAAAAGAAAAAATATAAATCAATGATTTTTTCCGCAGCCATCGCTGTCTTCTTAACAGGGGTTACAGAGCCATTAGAATTCATGTTTATGTTTGCTGCTCCAGTACTTTATGTTGTTTATGCTATTTTACAAGGATTAGCTTTTGCCTCTGCGGATATTGTCCATTTACGGCTCCATTCCTTTGGAAACTTAGAACTGATTACACGTTTGCCGATTGCTTTTAAAGCAGGCTTGGGAGGCGACGTCCTAAACTATGTAATTGTATGTATTGTCTTCTTTATAGTGAGCTATTTTATTGCGAATGTCATGATTAAGAAATTTAATTTTTCAACACCAGGTCGTAATGGTAACTATGAAAGTGATGCAGATTCTAACACCACTGAAGCTGGGAACGCTGGTCCTACTAACAGCCAAGTGTTAGAAATTGTCGACTTATTAGGCGGAAAAGCTAATATTACTGATGTGGATGCCTGTATGACAAGACTGCGTGTCTCTGTAAAAGAGCTAGATAAAGTAGGCGATGAATCGTCATGGAAAGCAGCTGGTGCAATGGGCTTAATTAAGAAGGATGGCGGTGTTCAAGCTATCTATGGTCCAAAGGCTGACATTCTGAAATCAGACATTAATGACTATTTGGAGCAAAGTGAATGAAATTATTAACATTAAATACCCATAGCTGGATAGAAGAAAGTCCTTTAGAAAAACTGGAAGCGATCAAGGTGCAATTGCTTGCTGATTCCTATGATGTTATTTCCTTACAGGAAGTAAATCAATCGATGGATGCAGAGGAGGCAGAGGTGGATTCTTTTTTCATTGCCCCCAATCAAGATACGGTAATTAAAAAAGATAACTTTGCTTTTCTTCTCCAGCAGGAGCTGAAGAAAGAAGGGCTTGAATATTATTGGAGCTGGGTTCCTAGTCATATTGGTTACGACCAATATGATGAAGGAATCGCCATTCTCACTCGATTTAAGGTAACAAATGCAAGAGGGATATTGCTGTCCCGCAAAGATGATTATACAGACTATCATACAAGAAAAGCGTTGGAAGTTAGTTTTCAAGCAAGTGAAAGAAACTATTTAGTATACGGATTGCACCTCTCTTGGTGGCAGGATGAAACCGAAAGCTATCCTTTCTTGTATGAATGGAACAAGCTTGTTGAAGCATGGGAAGCGGAAGCACGGGCAGGTGGATATATCTTGTTGATGGGCGATTTTAATAACCCTGCTCATATCGAGAAAGAAGGCTATAGCGTTGTTTCCAAGCACCCCCATTTAAAGGATGCTTATCTAGATGCCACGGTCAAAAATGGCAGCCATACTGTGGTGAAGAAAATTGATGGCTGGGAGAATAATAGTGATCTGCTTCGGATTGATTATATCTTTGTTTCTTCTAATCTATCTGTTTACTCATATGAAACTGTTTTTGATGGAAGAACCACGCCGGTTGTGTCTGATCATTTTGGGGTTAAGGTAGAGATAGGGTGACAAATAGGGTGACAGGCACCATAAAAAGACACTGTCTCTCTACAAGGGACATTTAAATATATTCTTCCATATTAGCTTTTTTACTTAGCAGAAGCACCCTAATCAAACGTTTGATTAGGGTGCTTCATGTTATCTGATTGATTGTAGACCAATAGAATTCTCAAGAACGGGAGTGAACTTTCTCTCCTTGAACCCAAACTTCCGAGATATTATCTGGGCGTACGAGATAGAGGATCTTTTGGAAAATATCATCTAAATCTTCTGCTTCAGAGAAAATCGGCAGTTTTGCAGTTGGTGCTTTTGTATCAATGATTTGTACATCCCAAGTGTAGTTTTCTTGTAAACGTCCGATTGGCAGACTTAAGCTTTCACCCCCGCCGGCAGTTGCTAGATAAAAGGCTTCATGAATAGAAATTTGGGAATCTGGTACGCCTCTTTCCTCTGCGGGAAGAGCTGGATTTACGCCATCTTCTAGCATTCTCGAGGAAACAACGGCTTGCTTCGCATTATCATACAGACTTGGAGTGGCACCAGCGGAAATATCTGTACCTAGTCCGATATCAATTCCCATTGATTGAAATCTTTTTATGGGCAGTACGCTATTGGCGAAGTAGGCGTTGGATAGCGGGCAATGGCTGATGGCTGAACCAGTTTCCACAAATAATGCGGCATCGTTGTCATCTAAGAAGTTACAATGAGCCATCACAGATTTGTCGCCTAATAATCCAAAATCATGGAGAGCGAATGCATCATGCTTACCCAAGCGTTCTTTTACATAACCATGGGCCCAGTCACTTTCACTGCAATGGGACTGAATATGGGTATCATATTTTGCTGCCAATTCGCCAAGTCCCTTAAGGGCTTCGTCTGAGCAGCTTGGAATAAATCGAGGTGTAACAACAGGATAAACACCTTGTTTCGCCTCTTTGGCTAACTCTTTCACGGCTAAAATAAATGACTCTGTATCAGCTAGAGCTGTTTGTGTATCGGCATCTCGGTAATAGGATGGGTTTTGTTCTGGATCATCCATGACGACTTTGCCTACTAAACCTCTTTGCCCTTTTTCTGCACAGATTTTTGCCAATAACAAACTCGCCTCTTTGTGGACAGTCGCGAAATAAAGAACGGTTGTTGTTCCATTTGCAAGCAAGGTGCTTACCAAGTCTTCATATACTGATGAGGCGAAGGATAAATCTGCATACTTAGCTTCTAGTGGAAATGTATAGGTATGCAGCCAATCGTATAGCGGGATATCTAAAGCTGTACCCGACTGTGCCCATTGCGGTGCATGAACATGCAAGTCTACAAAACCAGGTAAGAAATATTGCCCCTCTGCTAAACGGTGGAAGTTAGCTTGTCCTTCATAAGTCTCTAACAAGGCTGGATATTCGGCCTGTTCCGGTCCAATCATTTTTTTTATCATTCCATTGGTATCGATAAAGAATAAATAGTCTTTCAATATAGTTACTTTTTTGGGAGATTCACTAGAAAAAGCAGTTCCGTGAAAAATATGCGTATAATTGTTCATAAACACCTTCCTAATGTTCGTGTTTTGTGTTAATATAGTCATTGTAGCAAGTTGATAATTGCTAGTAAATAAAAAATTTTATTGCGTATTTTAAAAAATGAAGTGAATGTTGAAGGTGGGCTTGAGCATTGCAAATGTTTCAGGTTGCTATAATATTCAAAAATAAATAGTGTATTTTCATATAATCGTAGGGATATGGCCTACAAGTTTCTACCTGTTTACCGTAAATAAACTGACTATGAAAAGCAGAGATAAAATGGACATGACGTCCCTTTATAGGGAGATGTCTATTCTTGTCATACTTTGATTATAAAGGGCTCGAAGTGCATGCTTTTCTTTTGTTAAGGAAGGTATGTACTTCGAGCTTTTCTGTTCGGTGAATTTGCTCGTTAATGAAGAAACAAGGATTATATGAAGGTATCATCAACAGGGGGTACTGGGATGGAGAATATGGCAAAAAATTTGGAAGCAAAGGGGAATATACAGAAAGGAAAAGAAGAAATTACCGTTGGCAAATCGATTTTTCTAGGAGTACAGCAAATATTAGCGATGGATTTGTTTATCCCGCCGATTATCTTGGCAGGCTTATTGTCCTTTTCCGTATCGGATAGTGCATTGCTGATCCAAATGACCTTTATCGCATGTGGAATTGCAACGATTATTCAAGCAGGCTTTGCAATGAAGCTTCCTGTTATGCAAGGACCTTCCTTTGTGCCATTAAGTGCACTTGCAGCAATTGGAACGACATCAGGAATTGGAACAATGATAGGCAGCTTAATACCTGGTGCGTTAATTATTGCCTTGCTTGGTTATCCGCTTAAACTCTATAGCAAAGTGGTTAGAAAAGTCATCCCACCGATTGTTGCTGGGACTGTTATTGTGGTTGTAGGGATTTCTTTAATGCCGAGTGCGATTAATTCTATTTATACAGCAGAAGGTAGTTTTGGCGAAAATATCTTGGTTGCGACCGTTACAGCAGCTGTATTGATTTTCTGTATGTACGTAGGGGAAAAGGCTAAATCTAAATGGAAATATATAAAAGTAGTATCGGTTATCTTAGCACTAGGATTAGGCTCACTTGTTGCCTCTTTCTTCGGTTTAGTTAGTTTTGCCTCATTAGAAAATGCAAGCTGGTTTCAAATGCCAAGTCTATTTGCATTTGGAGCGCCACAATTCAATGTTCATGCCATCCTAGTCATGATTATAGTTTACTTAATTGTCACTATTGAAACAACGGGAACATGGTTTACTGTAAGCAATGTAACGGGTGAAGAGCTTAATGACAAACGTTTAAATGGCGGTGCATTCGGTGAAGGGTTAGGCTGTTTTGTCGGTTCTTTTTTTGGTGGAACGCCAGTAACGGGCTATTCCTCTAATGCTGGTATTATTGCGATTACAGGAGTAAAGAGCCGTAAGCCAATTATTATGGGTGGAATTATGTTAGTAGTTCTAGGCATGATGCCAAAACTGACGAGTTTGATTGCCTGTATCCCTAGTGTGGTGATTAATAGTGTATTTGCGATTTTATGCGTAATCATTATGATGAATGGATTTAAAGTCGTGAAAGGATTGGAATTTACGGAGAGAAATATGATTGTTATTGGAGTTCCAATCATGCTCGCTTTATTTGCTGTATTAATGCCGGCGAATGTGTTAAATGGGCTGCCTGAAATTGTTACTTACTTTGTATCATCAGGGACAGCTATAGGAGCCATTGCTGCATTAATTCTTAATCTAGTTTTGCCGCAAAAACAAGTAGAGCGTGTAAATACAAACAAGCCAACGGTAAATATTAACTAAAAATAGGAACAGGAGAGGCGCGATTATGCAACAAGATAGACTATGGAATGAATGGCATCCAGTATGTAAAGCAGAGGAATTGCAGGATGATCCGAAACAAGTATTTGTTCTTGGAGAAAGAGTAGCCATTTTTCGAAATGAGAAAGGCGTTCATGCCTTTAAAGATTTGTGTATTCATAGAGGAGCGGCACTTTCGCTTGGTAAGGTAAAAAACGGAAATTTAGTTTGTGCATACCATGCTTGGGAATACGATTGTGCAGGGGCGTGTGTCAAGATTCCAGCATTGCCAAAGGGACGAGCTATTCCAAGAAAAGCGAAAGCAACCGTTTATCATTGTGAGGAATACCTTGGACTTATTTGGGTGAACTTGGGGGATGATCCAGCACCGCTTATTTCTTATCCTGAATATAGTACAGAAGGATATCGAACAGCGATATGTGGTCCTTATGAGGTAAAAGCAAATGCACCGCGAATCATTGAAAACTTCCTTGATGTTTCCCATCTTATGTTTGTTCATGAAGGCTTGCTTGGGGATGAGGATCATGCCGAAGTGGTCGATTATAAAGTGGATTTTATCGATAACCGTTTTATTACAAGTAAAATTCCTGTCTACCAGCCCAATCCAGATGGACGTTCAAAAGGTGGATATGCCAATTATGTGTATGAAATTCTAAATCCAACAACTGCTCGTTTCACGAAAACAACAGATGGATCAGAAGATGCGTTGACGATTTTGCTTGTCGTCAATCAAGAAGATAACGAACAGTCGAAAGCCTTTATGCTGTTAACAAGAAACTATGATTTAGATAAACCAGATGAACCATTTATCGAATTCCAGGATAAAATCTTTTATCAAGATTTAGATATTGTTCAAAGCCAAAAGCCAGAATTACTGCCATTGGATCTGCAGGCAGAATTGCATCTTAAGTCTGACGCCCTGACGATCAGCTACCGTAGATGGCTGCAGGAACTTGGGGTGGAGAATGGAACAACTCCTGGTGACAACTCCTGGTGACAGGCACCATAAAAAGACAAAAAGCTAATTCTGTCTCTCTCTGGAGGACAAAGTGGAAGAGGGATCATTTTTTGATTTCTTTTCCTTTTTTTTGTCGGGAAATGCAGGGATTTTGTATGGGATGTAGAATGTTATGTTTTAAGCTGTCTCTTGCTATCTTCCTATTTATTTAAAGGGGGTAGAATAAGACACTTTTCTAAGTTTAGTCTAGGTTAAGTGAAATTCTGAAAGGGGATTGTGCTTTGATAAGCACTTATTTCTTTTGAAAAAACATAAATCCCCCCATAAAACTGGCGCGAATAATAGGGGGTAATTCAAGGAAATGCTTTTAATTGTAATTCCATGTTGCCAACTCAAGTATTTGCTTCTTTACTAGATTATGATTTGGACTGATATTTGAGCTCGTAAATAGTCGCATTTAATTGAAGCCTTTATTTAGGCCTAATAGACTATAATAACTAGCTAATACAGGTTTTTGCCTTCTATCTTCCTATTTTTGTATAATAAATATATGTAGATAAATGACCAACTTTTCGAGGTGGTAATATGCAAGATACTGAACGCCAATTACTAATGAAAATTAAAGAATGTGAAAGTCTGAAGTATGAAAATCTTCAATTAAAAAAGCTTTTAAAAGTTCATAATATAGAATTTAGTTTAAATGAATCATTTATAGAACCGACAGGAAATAGAACGAAAGCAGAAAAAGTTAAAGAAAGAATTCGGATTTATAAAAAACTCTTTAAAGGTAGAGAAGATGTATTTTCTATTCGTTGGGAATCTAAAAGCGGAAAGTCCGGCTATACACCAGCTTGTACAAATGAATGGCACCCGACTTTATGCAAAAAACCATCTATTAAATGTGCGGATTGTCAGCATCGAAAGTTTATTCCATTAACAGATAAAGTCATCTATGATCATCTAACTGGTAAACATACTATTGGACTTTATCCCCTTTTGCAGAATGAAACATGTTGTTTTTTAGCAGTCGACTTTGATAAGAAAAACTGGAAAAATGATGTTCTTGCTTTTATGGAAACTTGTAAAGAGATGAACATACCTGCAAGTATTGAACGGTCTCGTTCTGGAAATGGATGTCATGTTTGGATTTTTTTTAATCAGGCAATTCCGGCTTCCTTAGCTAGAAAGCTAGGGGGCGTTTTATTAGAACGAACACTTGAGAGAAGATATCAATTGGGGATGGATTCTTTTGACCGTTTATTTCCCAATCAAGATACACTTCCAAAAGGTGGTTTTGGAAATTTAATTGCTCTTCCCTTACAAAATACCCCCAGAAAAAAAGGTAATAGTGTGTTTGTGGATGAGAATTTTTCCCCATATTCTGATCAATGGTTATATTTAGATAATGTAAAGAAAATGAACCAAGATGATGTAGAATCGATTATTAAAGTATCAAGGAAAAATAATGGGGATTCAAATCTCATTAAGGAAAATAATGAGATTGTATCTAATAGGGTAAAGGAAATGAATAATTTACCTACTAAGATAATCGTTATTGAAAAGAATGGATTATATATAGATAAAATAGGACTTCCCTCTTTCTTTATTCAAAAACTCGTAAATCTATCAACATTTAAAAACCCAGAATTTTTTAAAGCGCAAGCAAAACGTTTAACCACATATGGTATACCAAGAAATATTATCTGCTCGGAAGAAATAGATAACTTTATTATTTTACCTCGTGGTTGTAAAGATGAATTAATTAAACTATTTAATGAATTAGCAATCGAATATGAATTTCAAGAAAGTACAAATCCGGGAAAACCTTTATCTTTAAACTTTTCAGGTACATTAAGAACAGAACAAGAACAAGCGGTATCTAAATTATTAGAAAATTCTATAGGAATCTTGTCTGCTACAACAGGATTTGGAAAAACAGTTATTGCTGCGGCATTAATAGCGAAAAGAAATGTAAACACATTAATTATTGTTCATAGGAAACAATTGATAGAACAATGGAAAGATCGTTTATCAGTATTTTTAAGGTTGGAAGGTAACCAAATTGGACAGCTTGGCGGCGGGAAAAATAAGCAATCTGGAATCATTGATATTGCTACAATCCAAAGTCTTAATTATAAAGGGGAAATTAAAGAATATGTAAAACAATATGGCCAAATAATTGTAGATGAATGCCATCATATTTCAGCTGTTAGTTTTGAGCGAGTTTTAAAATATTCGAATGCTAAATTTATTCATGGTTTAACAGCTACTCCAACTCGTAAAGATGGTTTGCAACCGATTATGACCATGCAATTAGGACCCATCCGATATAAGGTGAATGCAAAAAGTCATGCAAAGACACTTACTTTTGAACATCATTTAATCCCTAGATATACTAATTTTAAAAGTATGGGAAAGGAAAAAGAAATTCAATCCGTATATCAAGAACTTACAAATAATAAAATTCGAAATCAACTAATTTTTGACGATGTCCTTAAAGAACTAGAAAAAGGGTCTGCGCCGATAATTTTAACAGAAAGATTAGATCATGTTCATGACTTAGAATCAACTTTCAAAGGGTTCGCAAAAAATATAATTGTCTTGACCGGTGGAATGACTAAAAAAGATGAGAAAGAAAAAATTAGAAATCTTGAAAAACTCCCTGATAATGAAGAAAGACTTATTATTGCTACTGGAAAATATATTGGAGAAGGCTTTGATAATGCTCGTTTAGATTGTTTATTTTTAGCTATGCCAATTTCTTGGAAAGGCACATTGCAACAATATGTAGGGAGGTTACATCGTATTCATGAACTTAAATCTTGTGTTAAGGTTTATGATTATGTAGATCATAAAGAGCCGATGTTAAAAGCTATGTTTGAAAAGAGAATGAAGGGATACCAATCGATGGGGTATAAAATATATGATGAAAAATCACATAATCAGAGTAAATCTGAACAAATGAAGCTGTTTTAAGAGTGACAGGCACCATAAAAAGACAAAAAGCTAATTCTGTCTCTCTCTGGAGGACAAAGTGGAAGAGGGATCATTTTTTGATTTCTTTTCCTATTTTTTTGTCGGAAAATGCAGGGATTTTGTATGGGATGTAGAATGTTGTATTTTAAGATGCCTCTTTCTATTAGAGGGCATAGAATAAAACCCTCTTGCTAATCTCCGTCGATTTTATCCTTCATAATATGCAAGCAAAATTCATAAAAAGGGAGGTTGTTCGTTGGCTAGAAAAAAGCGTGTTTGGTATCCTGGTGCTAGTTATCATATTACGAGTCGAGGTATTCGCCGTACTTCTTTATTTTTGGACGAGGAAGACCGCGAAAAGTATCTGCGATTATTGACAGAAGTAATGGAGGAAAGGCCATTTATTCTGCAAACCTATTGTTTAATGACAAATCACATCCATCTTCAAATTAAAACTCTTCAACATTCCCCAAGTGACATTATAAGAACTCTCCATTTTAATTACGCGATATATTTCAATAAGAAATACGATTTTACAGGACATGTGTTTGAAAGCCGTTATGGATCTGAGTTGATTACTTCTGCTCAATATGAATTAGAAGTGAATCGGTACATTCATCTAAATCCAATTCGAGCTGGTATGGTAGAAAGCTTGGAAGAATATCCTTGGAGCAGTTATTTTGACTATATAGAGACCAAAGAGGGAAGTATGGTAAATTCAGAACGGATTTTTGCGTATTTTCCTGACCCCAAACCTGAGCAATATCTTCAATTTTTACATGCGAGAGGAAAAGAATCTGATCAATATCCAATCTAGGTTTTGCAATACCTAGGAAAGTTAAATAAGTTGACCTTATTTAAAGAGTTTTTCCACCAAGGTTTACGTTTTTCTTCTATATCTGTTGTGGGAGTCAATTGAATTTGATGATCTCCGTTATATAATAAGTCAAGGCTCACTTGTTCTCCTTTTTTCCAGCCATTTGATTTTATAGCTTTTAATATCCAAAGGGAACAGCATGTTCTTCTAATGCATTTGACCATTTATAAGTTTTTGAAGTTTCAGTTTCTCTTATTATTTCAGAATTCTAGGTCACAGGGACGGCCCGAAATTTGTCGAAGATTGATAGAGAGTTAGATTGTGTGAATGTGATAAACTAAGGTTACAGGTCACAGTGACGCCTCGAATAATCTTGTTTCACAGGAAAGTTTCATGGGAGGCTTTATTATATAAAAACATCACTTTCTGCTAACAATAGAGAAAAGAGTACGAAACTAATTAATCAGACAAACAAAATAATTGTATCGAATAAGTTACCCTCCTTGTTAAAAGAAGATCAAAGATACGAAATTATTGTTTTAGGAAAAGAAAATGAAATACTTAGAAGTAAAGCATTTTAGAATCAATGTCATCAGAAATAGAGTGATAGGATAAAAAGAGCAATCTCTCAGTGGAAAAGAGATTGCTCTTTTTGGTAATTTTCTAATCAAACGTTTGATTGAATAAGGTTCTTAAGAAAGGGAGTGAGCTTTCTCTCCCTTTTTTGGTTATAGTGACATCCTGAATAATCTTGTTTCACGGGAGATTTTGTTATTCAGTTTTAAGGTAGGAATCGCATATAGAAACCAAAATCACAAAGGAAGTTGCATTGTTTTAACATTATAATTCACACAAAAACGCAAGGGAGTATATATAACCTTGCGTTTTTTTTAAGTCGGTTTAACTATCTCTGTATACTTGCAACATAAAAGGTTTGGATAACAACAAAAATGATAAATAATGTTAAGGCAAAAAAAGTAATAGCTTGCCATTTGTTTTTAAGCATATATTGCTCAATCCCCGTTAAAAACATCGATATTGCAAGCAGAATTTGTATAACGGCCGTATAGAACAAATTTACAGTGTGTATGAGTAAAATGTTTGTGGGAGAATAAATATCCTTTTTGTCTAGTTGGGGGACGAGTCCCCCAACTAGACAAAAAGGCCACCAAGCGAAAGCGCGGTAGCTGGAAAAAATTAAGTATTAAAAAAGAGAGCTTCCTTTTGTAAAGTAGAGTTTGACTAGAAAACTACGAAAAGGAGAGGCTCTCATGAATCAATGTAACATAAAAATGCCATCATTAAAAGAATTGGAAAAAACTTTATTTCGAACACTACAAATGACGTTTCAAGAAATCCTTATTCAAACGTTAGAAAATTGGGATCAAGAGATTGCCAAGCAACGAGACAAAAGAAGATTTGCTTTACGTGATAAACGAGAAATACGATTAGATACAGCGTTTGGAGCTGTGGAGCTGAAGCGTAATTATTATTTTGATCGTGTGACTAAAAAATATATTTGTCTATTAGATCACTATTTACAGTTTCAGGGGAATAAGGGATTTAGTCCGCTACTAGAAGAATGGGGGTTAGAACTAGCGACGAATGGCTCCTCCTATCGAAAGGCGGTGGAAACGTTCGAACAATTTTTAGGCTATTCGGCGATGAGCCACGAAGCATTACGGCAACATCTTCTTCAAACAAGCGTACTTCCCGCTAAGGAAAAACGCCCTTTTCAAAAGGTATTGTTTGTCGAAGTAGATGGATTATATGTGAAGAGTCAAGAAAAGAAAAAGCGTGGATGGGAGTTGAAATTCGCCGCTGTACACGAGGGATGGAAAGAAAACGGAAAGCGAATCAGGCTCCGAAATAAAAGGCATTTTCTTTATGAAGGAAAAGAACCCTTTTGGGAAGCCTTTGAAACGTTCTTACAGAATCATTATGCGTATGATCCTACCCAAACCTTGCTTATTATTAATGGTGATGGAGCAGGCTGGATAACGGCATGTCGGGAGTATTTTCGGGAACGCGCCTTTTTCACCATGGACCGTTTTCATGTCGCTCGTTCGATGAAGCAACTAATGAAGAGCCATCCTCGATACCGCTACATGAAAAGAGCGTTAAGAAACTACCAGGTAGAAACATTACTTCTAGAGTTGAATAGCGCAGTAGGAACAATGGATACACCAGAAAAAGAAGAAAAACTAGAGCATTTCCTTGCCTTTTTAACGCATCATCAGGAAACCATAAAAGATTACCGTAGTTGGTTACAGGAAAAAGGTGTGGACACGACAGCGTATCGTCCAATGGGAAGTGCAGAGGCGATGATGAATCAATTAGCCAAACGATTAAAGAATGGAAGAGCATGGAGCAAAAAAGGCGTCATGAGCATGGCACGTTTGTGGATTGGGTTGAAGGATGATCTATCTATCCAAACGATATATGGAAAATGGGAAAAAGCCACGGAAAAATCAAAGAAAGAGCATCGACCGAAAAGAAAAATACCCACAAAATTAGTAACAGAAACCGTGCGTCAGAACATGCCATACTTAAATCAAGCGATTGGAAAACCCGTTCACTTTGCCTTACAGGGATTAAAAGGTTTTTAAAAAATGAGAGAATCAACAGTTGGAAGAACAAAACCAATTGGAAAGCGGATACAAACTTAGAGGTTTTACTTTATAAAAAAGGGAGCTAAAAAAACTCCCACAAAAACTTGACTCAATCTTACAGTGTTTGATGTAAAAGTTAAAATTACGATAATTAGCAGTGGGATCACCAATATTAACTGAGCAATTGCGATAGGCTTTACTCTATTCTTAAAAAAACGGTCACTTAATTTCATTGTTCTCTCTCCAATAGGGGAAATTTAAAATTTTTCCAATTTCCTTTTTCTTAAATTATATCATCAAATTTTTAAAAGTATGTTATTGAATTTAGTAACTTAGGAAGCTTTGGGATAAAAAGAAAGATAATAATCGTCTAATACTTCTGTACGTTTTGCACTACTTTCTCCTCTTTTATAGTCAAAGAAATAGAGAAGAAAGACCAAGTCTCTCCTTCTGTAGTAAAAGGGTGGGGAAAGGGAGTGATGAGTATTTCAAAGGAAAGCCATAGAACCGTCCCCCCTGATTCCCTTCAAAAAGATAAATTTAATTTAAAAAATTCAAAAAAATTTAAAATCATACTTGTACTTTTGTGTGTAGAGTAGTAAAGTTTATATATCTGATATGTTAAATCGGGATTAAGAGTGTAGGAGGAATGGAAATGGTAAACAAAGTGGCAAACATCGCAACTAATTTAACTCAACTCATTGGTAATACACCTCTGTTAGAACTTGTAAACTTTAATGAAGCAAATAATGTTGGAGCACAAGTTATCGCTAAATTAGAGTATTTTAATCCAGCTGGAAGTGTAAAAGATAGAATTGGTCTGGCGTTGATTAGAGATGCAGAAGAAAAAGGGCTAATTAATAAAGACTCGGTTCTTATTGAGCCAACAAGTGGTAACACTGGTGTAGCATTAGCATTTGCCGCAGCGGCATTAGGATACAAACTTATCATTACACTGCCTGAAAGCTTTAGTATCGAACGTAGAAAATTGCTTATTGCCTTAGGAGCAGAGTTGGTTCTAACACCAGCGGCAGACGGTATGCCTGGAGCAATTAAAAAGGCGGAAGAATTGGCTGCTGAAATTCCTAACTCTTATATCCCTCAACAATTTAAAAACCCAGCCAATCCAGAAATTCATAAAAAAACAACAGCGGAAGAAATTTGGAAGGATACAAATGGAGAAGTTGATATTTTTGTAGGGGGAGTGGGAACTGGCGGTACGATTAGTGGAGTAGGAGAAGTATTAAAATCGAAGAAGAATTCTGTTCAAATTATTGCAGTGGAACCTGCTAGTTCACCAGTTTTATCAGGCGGTACAAAGGCTCCACATAAAATTCAAGGAATTGGACCTGGATTTGTCCCAGATAACTTCAATCGTTCTGTAGTGGATGAGATTTTTACTGTAGCAAATGAGGATGCTTTTGATGCAGCAAAGCAATTGGCAAGAACGGAAGGACTAATCGTAGGCATTTCTTCAGGAGCAGCTGCTTTTGCAGCAACTCAAATAGCGAAAAGACCAGAAAATGCAGGGAAAACAATTGTTGTTTTACTTCCTGATACAGGAGAAAGATACTTATCAACAGAACTTTTTCCAGCAGAATAGAATATGGTCACAGTAACGCCACGAACGCCACGAATAATCTTATTTCACAGGGATGTTTAGTATAGCGATTTATTTTTTCTAAGTCAAAGAAACGAAAGTTTATCACCCTTTCTAAAAAAATCAAAGCCAGTGAAACTTTACGAAACGTAGAATTTCACTGGCTTCTTAATTTTGAGAGCAGGGGCTTGTCCCATCTTTATACAAATAAACTAAGCAATAAGACAAATCCTAATCCACAGACAGAGATAAGCGTTTCGAGTACTGTCCATGTTGCAAATGTTTCCTTCATTGTCAATCCGAAGGACTCTTTAATAATCCAGAAACCGGTATCATTTACGTGTGAAGCAATAACACTACCAGATCCTGTTGCCAATACTAATAGGGCTAAATTTACATCACTACCAGCCAACATTGGAATAACTAATCCAGCTGTTGTTAACGCGGACACGGTTGCCGATCCTTGTGCAAGTCTAATGATTGCTGCAATTAACCATGCAAGGACTAATGGGGAAATGGTACTTCCTTCGAAAATTTCAGCAACATAATCTCCGACACCACCATCCATTAATACTTCTTTAAGTGAACCACTAACTCCTAGGATTAATAGTAGCATCCCTATCGCTTTAACAGAACTTTCCACTGATGTCATAATGCTATCAATTGGGATTTTTCGTGCGATACCCATTGTATAGATAGCTAGCAATACGGACAATAGCATAACCATAGATGGATGGCCAATCGTCTCCACAATGGCAAAGAATAAGTTATCCTCTAAACCTACTACATCTCTAATTAGGGTAACAATTGTAGATATACTCATTAATAGAACTGGAAATAATGCGGTGAATGCACTCACACTAAATTTTGGCGTATCTTCTAATTTATAGGCTTTTGCATCGCCTAATTTTGCAATACTGCCTTCCATCACTTTATTAAAAGCTGACGGAACTACTTTTTTTGCAAATATTGTGAATAGTGGTCCTGCAATAAGAATCGTTGGAATAGCAATGACAAAGCCGTATAGCAAGACCATTCCAATATTTGCCCCATATTGAGCAGCTATCACAGTTGGTCCTGGATGCGGTGGTAAGAAAGCGTGTGTTACAGATAATGCCGTTGTCATCGGCAGTCCTAACCAAACAAATGAAATTTTTGTTTGTTTGGCAATTTGATAAACGATTGGTATTAATAAGACAAGTCCTACTTCGAAGAATAAGGCAATACCAAGAATGAAGGAAGCAAGAACGACTGCCCATTGAACATGCTTCTTACCAAATTTATCAATTAATGTCATTGCAATACGTTGGGCTCCGCCAGCGTCAGCAATTAGTTTCCCTAAAATAGCTCCAAGCCCAAAAATCAATGCTGTACTAGCCATTGTTTTACCTAATCCATTTTGGATAGATCCCATGATTTCATTGATTGGCATTCCAAGTCCCACACCTAATAAGAACGAAATAACCACCAATGTGATAAAGGTATGAAGCCTGACCTTCATAATCAAAAATATTAAAAGTAAAATACCAATAGCAGTAATAATTAATGGCATAACTTTCTCTCCTTTAGTTAATATTCTAGTTGTGATGAACTATAATCTTACAATTCTAGTTTTCTCTCAGAATATCTCAACATAAAATCGCTTTTATAACAATATAAGTGTCCACATCTTGTATCCAATGAGGATGGGACATAACTAAATAGATACTCTGTAAAGACGAACAATTTCTAATATAGCTAGTAAATAGCGGCTGCTTTCGCATACTTTTTACAAGAGGAAATATAATTAGTTGGAAAAACAGAGCAGCCGGAATACACGAAGACTCCTATGGGATTAGCGAGACAGTCTGAGACCCTGCAGGCCACAGGCCGAAGCGGCTCAGCGCGAGCCCCATGGAA
This sequence comes from Niallia sp. FSL W8-1348, assembly GCF_038006745.1. NCBI lineage: Bacteria > Bacillati > Bacillota > Bacilli > Caryophanales > Bacillaceae > Niallia > Niallia sp. FSL W8-1348. Next base: position 3,022,844 of record NZ_JBBOVV010000001.1, read on the forward strand.
AGCGAAGTGTATTCCGGCTGCGGGGAATCGCACCAAACTTCATGGAAACATCCTTTGAAAAACAAATAAAAGCCCGAACAATTATACGGAACATTCATTAGCATCTTCGTATAATTGTTCGGAATTATCCTTGGCTGGAATACTTATGTCCCAGCCTCATTGGAATAATGTTAGCTTATTTTGATTTTTTGATTGCTTCAATTAAACCATTTATATAAACTGCTCCTAAAGCTCGATCGTACAATCCATATCCTGGTCTTCCTTTTTCACCCCAAATCATCCGGCCATGGTCTGGACGAAATGGTCCTTCAAAACCGTAATCGATGAATGCCTTTACAATTTCATAAAAATCTAATGAACCATGTGATGATAAATGGGCTGTTTCCCAAAAAGATTTTTCCCCGGTAATTTTTACGTTTCGTAAGTGGGCAAAGTGAACGCGGTTTTTTATCCCTCCGAAGTATTTGACCATATCAACAAAGTCGTTGTTCGGATCGCATCCTAATGACCCTGAGCAAAGAGTAAGTCCATGGTTTGGTGAGTCATATAAATCTAAGAATCTTTCTAAGTTCTGTTTATTGGTAATAATTCGTGGTAATCCAAAAATAGACCAAGGTGGATCATCCGGGTGAATCGCCATTTTCACGTCACTTTCAACTGCTACTGGTAGAATCTCTCCAATGAAGTATTCTAAATGCTCCCAAAGCTTTTCTTCATCCACACCTTCATACTGTTGTAATAAGCCTTTTAAACCGCCTTCACCATAAGAAGTATCCCACCCAGGTAGTGATAATTCTCCAAGCATCGGATTCATCTTTTGAACCGTTGCTTCATCATAAATTAATGTTGTGGAACCATCTGGAAGCTCATACGCTAAATCGGATCTAGTCCAATCAAATACAGGCATGAAATTATAACAAATGACTGGTATTCCAGCTTCCCCTAAATTACGGATCGTTTGTTTGTAATTTTCGATATAACGATCTCTTGTTGGTAATCCTAATTTAATATCTTCATGCACTGGTACACTTTCAATGACAGAAATCTTCAAGCCGACACTTTCGACTCTTTTCTTTAAAGCTACGATTTTATCCATTGGCCAAACTTCTCCAACAGGTACATCATATATAGCGGTTACAATTCCTTTCATCCCAGGAATTTGAGCAATATACTCAATTTGTACTGGATCATCTTCTCCATACCAACGAAATGACATTTCCATTTCAGATGCCTCCCTTTTTTTCTATTTGCATTACCATTTCATACTAGTATGCTAGCATGCTAATGAAACGTTTACAACCATTAATTTTACTGAAATGTCATTTTATTAATCGCTTTCACCAAATGTTATAACTATTAGTGACAACAAAAAAATGCCAGTAGCTAGGTTTCTACCCTAGAATACTGGCATTTTTTTTGTAAGATCAAAATATTCAACATATGGACTATTAGGCTTATATAAATCTTCCCAAAGCTTTGTTGGCTCAATAATATGTTCTCTTACAATAGTTTCTACCTGATCTACATCTTTATTTTCAATCATTTGCACAATCGCTTTGTGTTGAAGGATTGCATCACTGAAACTAAGGTTCATCTCGGCTAAAAGTCTCATTCGATTGTAATGGGTACTTAATCGGATAATGGAATCCCAGACATTTTCCTTGTTGTTTCCCTGAAAGATCAGAAAATGAAATTGTTTATCTAATTTGTGGAATTCCTGCTCCATTCCTTTTTGATCTAATAATAATTCTTGATGTGCGATATTATTTTTCAACTCTACCAATACATTTTTCGGAAAGGATATACAGGATTGTTTTAAAATTTCTTTTTCCAAGATAATTCGTACAAATATTGCTTCTTCAATCAAGGTTGGTTTAATTTTTGATATATACGTTCCTACTTGTGGAATTACTTCTACTAAGTGTTCTTCTCGTAACTTTGCCATTACCTCTCGAATTGGAGTACGAGAAATTTGAAGTGCCTCGGCAATCTCTGCTTCACTTAAAGATTGACCCGGTTTTAATCGCAACGACATAATCGCTTCTTTTATTACTCTGTATGAATAATCTCTATTATTCTCACCAGGCAACTTGGCTTGCACCTCTATTAGCATGGATTTTCTACACCCCTAAATCAAACGGTTCGACCCGTCATTTTTCGAATTATACTCATTATTATAGCACCAACATTTCGGATAACCAATTTTATTTTGCTGTTTCGGGTCAAGGGGTCAGGTACTAAAAGTGGTCTTTTCCTGAAGGGAAATTAATAGTTAGACTTATAATTTCTAAACGTCTTCCCTCTCCATAAAATGGCAAGAGCAATAATTAATCCAACAATTGAAAAGGACAAAATGACTAATTGAATATCAAATCCTCTAGAAACGAGTAAAGTTACACTTGCATAGGCAAGCGGATCAAACCCGTTCATTGCTAAGAAGACAATACTCATGACCCTCCCCATAATGCGGGGATCAGTATCTTCTTGTGCTGAAGCGAAAAATGGGATTGAAACAAATGTCATGGTAAATCCAATGAAGAACGCTAACGCTGTCAAAATATACAAATTAGGAATTTGGCTAAATGCTATAGCTACGATTAATGTTGCAATTAATCCAGCAATTGATGTTAATCCTCTACGGCGTATTTTGATCATAGCGATTATTGCTGTACTCACTAGCATCCCCACCCCTAAAGCAGCATCAATGTAACTAAGATTAATGGGTGTCCCTCCATACGTTTCTACTAAAATTGGGATTGCGATCGATATCGCTCCGAAGGCAAAGAAGTTTAACGTAATTAAAATAAGGATACCTGTAATTAAAAATTTACTTGCTTTTACATAAGAAAACCCTTCTATTAGATCTTTAAGCGGCGTTTGTTGAATGGTATTGTCTACGGGACCTTCTTTCAAGAAAGGTGGAAACATAAAAAAGGCAGACAAAAGAACAATAATAGCCGAGACTAAATAACCAGTTGTGACGCCAGCGAATTCCATGACACTCCCAGATATAATAGGTCCAATAACAAAACCAATCTGACCCAATCCCTGAATAACGGCATTTGCTTGTTTTATTTGGTTTTTCTGTACTATTTTCGGGATTAATGATGTCCCAGCTGGTCCAGAAAAAGCATCTAATGTTCCAAAAAAGAATCCCAAAATGATCAGGTATACAAATGTTAATTGATTTGCATTGTTCATTAAAAATAGGATAACTAATAGAACGCCTTGGATTAAACTCGTACTGAACATAATTGTCGTCTTCTTGAATTTATCAGCAAGAACCCCACCAAATGCCATCATGAGAATACGTGGCACAGTAATGGCAATAAGTATAATGCCCAATAAACTAGCAGAACCTAATTCCGAAATAACAAACCAAGTTGTTGTCATGAAAAACATGCTATAACCAATAATCGCTAAAAAACTACCAATAAATAGAAATATAAAAGGGGGATTTCGAAATAATGATTGTTGTTCCATACATAACCTTCCTCTCAAACTTAATATAGAACCAATCATAGATGGTGACGTAATGTCGTAAGCAACCTTTTTCTAAAAAAAATATCCTATTTTCATTTCGTTCATTTATATTAGTAAAACTATTAACAAGTGTATTGATTGTGACCTTACGTAACAGTATATAATTCAGTAAGGTGGTGTTAACATGGAAGTAACAATTGGTCAGTTTGCAAAGTTAGTAGGTTCAACAGTGAGAACGCTACGGTACTACGATAAAATAGAATTACTTACCCCAAAAAAATATAATAAAAATGGTCGAAAAGTATATACAAGATTAGACTGGGAACTTTTTCAACAAATAATGATTTTAAAACATTTTGGTCTGTCTTTAAATGAAATAAAAGAACAAATAACTAATCAGAAGTTAAAAAATCGAGAGTTATTGCTTATGCAGAAGCAGTTAATTGAAAAAAAACAAGCAGAATTAAATGATAAGTTAGAAGTAATTACGAGAATGGAACGGTTGTACAATATTGAAGGTATTTCTGAGGAAGAATTAAATGAATTTGCCTTTATTATGCTTGATTTATTTAGGCGGGAAAAATCACAAATCCAAGCATGGGAAGAACATTTTATAGCGGACAAGGAGCTTATGAAAGAAATAAAGATGCTTCATGATCCAAAATATAAGGAGAAAATGGATAGAGAAATATGGAACTTAATTCAAGCGATTAGAAATGCTATTCAGTACAATGATTCTCCAAGCAGAAAAAAAGTACGAGAAATTCTAAACGAAATGGATAATATATTTCCAGCGAGTAGAAACTTTTTAAATCTTATTGACGATGATGGCTTTTTTGCCAAGTACAATGATGAGTTTAATAATTATTTTCCAGAAAATATAGCTAGCTATATTTATAAAGAATTGAAAACGTACTATGATGATAAAGAGAATAGTAAGGGTAAAGATAATAATAAGTAAGATAAAACGGGTAATTGTTAACGCAATTATTTATTTAGGAGAGGAGAGCAGCATTTTTTCGAAGATGTGAATTTGCGAAGAGTTAAGAACGACAGATGCTCATTATTTTAATCTTTAGTGGATAGAACAAAAGGCAGAAAAGATGATTATAACGAGTTCAAATAAGCCAGGGGCGTAAATTATATATTATATTTGAGAAATGGTGGGGAGATTAGATGGATTATGAAGTAATAAGATATAGAATTGAGACTATTACTTCTAGGATTAAAGAGATTGGTGGAGAAGTCCAAGAAGTTATTATTGATGAACCAGCTTCGCTTGAACAAATAATCAAAACAGAGGAACAACTTGGGGTAAGGTTACCTGAAAGTTTCAAAAAAGTTCTCAAAGAGTTCTCAGGCAATTTCAGCCTGCGTTGGTTTTTACCTGACAATATGGAGCAACCAAATGAATTCCGAGAAATTTTCTCTGGTAGACCTCATTGGAGCTTAGAACTGCTTTCTCAATTTGAAGAAGATCGTATGGGCTGGATTGAAAATGTTTTTCCTAATCCTGAAGATGAATATGATGTCATTTGGCATAATAAATTGGCTTTTTGTGAAGTAGGAAATGGTGATTACTTAGCTTTTGATATGAGTAACACGGAAGATGATGCTCCAATAGTTTATCTTAGTCACGATAATGGAGAAGGACACGGTTATAAAATTGCAAATAACTTTATTGAATTCGTCGATAATTGGTCAAGAATAGGTTTTGTAGGGAGTGAGGATTGGCAATGGCTACTTTTCACAACAAGTCCTGATAGCGGAATAGTTGCAGATGGAGAGGCAGCAAAACGTTTAAGAACCTGGTTTGGATTAGATATTTAAATAGCAAAGAGCTTTGAATGTCTCTCATATATCCCTTTTAGGTTTTGGAAATAAATTGTTAACAACAATCATTTCTATACTACAATTTTAGTATATAAAGGGGAAATTTATAAAGTTCTCAAAAGTATTTGTAGGATATTTGGTTATTAAACAGGAAATTAGGATTGATTCTAGAATGTAATAATCCTGACAATAATGTAAACAAGTATGTAATTAGAATATAGGAGAGTGCGCATATATGTATGAACCGAAGATGAAAGAAACAGACAATAGTGTAATTGAATTTATTGAAAGAGTGGAAAGTGAGAAGAAGAAGGCAGATGCCTATCAGTTATTAGAAATTTTTGAAGAGGTAACTGGTTACGACGCAAAAATGTGGGGGCCAAGTATTATAGGCTTTGGTAGCTATCACTATAAGTATGCATCAGGACATGAAGGGGATGCACCGTTAGTAGGTTTTTCACCAAGAAAGGCAAAGATTAGTCTTTATTTGGCCTATGAAAGTGAGGAAAGAGAAAAATTATTAGAGAACTTTGGTAAGCACACGAAGAGCAAGGCTTGTATTTATGTAAATAAATTAGCTGATATCGATACCAATGTTTTAAAGGATTTAATTATACATACGGTAGAAACATATCAGAATCTCTATCCTAGTGAATAAGGTTATTGGCATGGTTCTATGTTCATGTCTTACTGACTTTTTATGGCTATAATTGCTACCCAAAATAAAGGTGTCAGGCATGTGCTTGACACCTTTATTTTGGGTAAAAGTTATTCATTGAGAACTGAATATAGAAGGTTGTGGCAAGAAAATGCTTTGCCACGTAAAATATTCAAGCACCCATTGGTCTACAACGTAAGACTGTTGCTTCATGTATACCTTAGTGGGTACGTCAACCATCTCAACTTTCTCTAGAAGATTTTCAGATTTACTAGATTAAGATTTGATATATAGTAAAGAAGTCAGTTAATAGATCAATGTTATTGAGATAAAAATTAAAAGAAATCATATTCCTAATGTTGGAAAACTTTTACTCTAGCATATATGTGTGTCTCAGTTTTGTTTCCGGAGTATACTTTCTTTGTTTTACCTCATAAAGATAGTATGTAGGATAATATTAAAACCAGATTAGATAAAAATAAGAATAAAACCAAGGTACACAAACTAATTTTTTTAAACATTTCATCTTTTTTGAAAATGTGGTATTATTTAACAATAATAAGTATGTATTAAACTGAAAAAAAGGAAGTGTTTTGGTGGGATTTTGTAAAATTTATAGAAATTTGGTAGTTGTTTCAAACTACTTACTAGTATTTGGTTTGTTTTTATTGATTAATAGACTGAATTTTTTAATTCAAAATCCAGATTTTTTCTTTCCGCAGAAAAATGAAACAATAAAATGGCTAAGCCTGAATCCACCAATAATTAATATAGTAACTTTTTTGCCTTTATTTTTAGGTGTAATTTATTTATTGGTTATTATTGTGGAAATAATCGGAGAAAAGAACAAAGCTTGATTTAAAACGGGACAAGGGGCAGTTACCACAAAAAGACAAAAATTTCAATTTTTCTTTTTGTGAAGGATAAAGGGCTATATAGCGAGAAAGGTAGCTCAGGAGAGGATGAGACTATTGAATATTGATAGAGATAGATATTTTTTGGAGTTAGCACTGCAAGAAGCAGCAAAAGCACTTAACGAGAATACATATCCAATCGGAGCAGTTATAGTAGATGAAAACTATAACTTAGTTGCGAAAGGTCGTAACAGAGTACATACTCAACAAGATGCAACAGCTCACGCTGAAATTGATGCAATTCGAAATGCTGGAAAATCAATATTTAATGCAAAAGTTAATCGTGAAAAGTTTACGATTTATACCTCTTTGGAACCTTGTCCGATGTGCACTGGTGGTATATTATTTGCCAATATTAAAAGAGTAGTCTGGTTACTTAACGACGATATGGGTTTCGGCGGTTATAAAAAAATACAAGGTACAAAAGTATTTGATAAGAAATTCTGTGAGGTTGAAGTAGTTGAAGAACCTTTTGATGATCTGAAAGAGAGACAAATGGAATTGATGAAACTATGGTCATCAAATCCTAATAATGTTATAAACTTACGAAAAGCGGCTATTCAATAAAAGGGATTAAATGAATAAGGGACTCCGTAACAGAGTCCCTTTCTGGAAAATCTACTTATGATAAGAATTATATTCAGACAAGAAATGACGATAAGTACTTTGGATCACCTAAGAAATTGAAGCATATGTAAAATACATACCAGATTTTAAAAGACCCGTATGAACTTGATGAACCCGATGATTATTTTAATTGGCGAGACCTAATCGAGGAATTAAAAGACATCAAGGAACAGAGCTGAGTATATACAACTGCTTTTTGAAGCAAATCCGCAATTGTTTAACATTTCTTTAATTCCAATGATTAAATTAAAACGAGCTAAAATTGAAGCTATTTTGCCGTTTAATAACCATAATATATATGGAATAATTCCTAAAATTAAATTTATAAATTGTTGCTACCCTCATCTAGTTTCCAGATGAGGGTATTTGCATGATTGATTCTATCTTTAAATATCTGAAAATAAAAAATATTGTCATATTTTCTGACAATATAATAGATTTCCAAAAAACTTAGTAGTATCATACGTTTATGCTACTTAATTCTGAAACATCGTTCCGTTCAGTGAAACATTTGACGGTAGAAAGACATGATAGATTGTATTTTAGGAGAGGAGATAGGGATTATTTATTACTTCTGCTAGAAAGATGGGAGTCTTTTTTTAGAAGGATAGAATGAAATTTTGTTAAGGGGAGGATTTATCCAGTGAATATGAAAGCATATGAAACAACAGAGGTACCAGAAAAGAAAATAACGGGTTATCAGTGGAAAACATTATGGTCTTCAACGGTTGGCTATGCCATGGATGGGTTGGATATGATGATCTTGGCTTATACGCTGCCACTTATTATTGCTTTTTTTGGCATTAATCAAGCTCAGGCGGGAAGTCTTTCTACGATTACTTTGCTTGGTGCTGTAATTGGTGGGATTGTGTTTGGGGTAATGGCTGATAAATATGGGCGAGTACGAGTGTTTACTTGGACTATTTTAATTTTTTCTGTTTTTACAGGTTTATGTGCTTTTGCGCCTAATTTAGAAACCTTTGCCGTCTTTCGCTTTTTAGCTGGTTTAGGGCTTGGGGGAGAATTTGGAATTGGGATGACACTCGTAAGTGAGACTTGGCCGAAGAAGTATCGATCTCGTGCTACTTCTGTTGTAGCGGTTGGATTTCAATTAGGGATTGTTCTTGCTACTTTAACGGTATTGTTTGTTGCCCCAAAATTTGGATGGCATGGTGTCTTTCTTGCAGGGGTTTTACCAGCAATTTTTGCTTTTTGGTCCCGTAGAAATTTAAAGGAACCAGAGATTTGGACAAAACTGAAAGAAGAAAATAAAAATAAGATAGCGATTGGACAGTTATTTGCTTCAAAGGAAACAACGAAGATAACGATTGGCTTAATTATCGCTACAAGCGTTCAAAATTTTGGTTTTTATGGCATTATGACTTGGATGCCAACCATGCTTGCATCAGAACTAGGCTATGATTTTAATAAAACAACGTTGTGGACTGTAACGACGATTATTGGCATGATTATCGGTATCTTAATTTTTGGTTATTTAGCAGATAAAATTGGCCGTAGACCATCTTATATAACTTTCTTGATTGCAGCAGCAATCATTGTTTGGATCTATTTCCAAGTTACTTCAATGGCAGCCTTATTGCTTCTTGGTGGAGTATTAGGATTCTTTGTAAATGGAATGATGGGTGGATATGGTGCACTTCTAGCGGAGCATTATAATACAGAAGTTCGTTCGACTGCGGAAAATATTATTTTTAATGTCGGAAGAGCTATTGCGGGATTTGCGCCATTTATTATTGGTTATATTTCGCTCAATCATTCTTTAAGCTATGCACTTAGCTTATTATCTGGTGTCTATATTTTATCTGCATTAGCCTTTATCTTTTTAATTCCTGAATCGAAGGATAAAGAGATTGTATAACAGGCAGAGGGGTGGTTCCATTTACGCTTTATCTATATTTTTTGTGAGGGAGAAGGGTGTATTTATGGCACCTTCTCTTATTCTAAAAAAATGGAACAGTGTTCCGACAAGAGAAACTTATTTTTAAAGGAGAGAAAAGGCATGGAATGGTTAAATCGCTTTACAGATGTAATGGACTGCCTTTCTTCTGGTTCGAATATGGGGATGGGAGTTAGTGAACTTGCGAGAGAGACCAATTTAAGTAAGGGTACCATTCATCGAATGCTTACAAGTATGTGTGAACAGCAGCTTGTTATCCAGGATAAAGCTACTAAACAATACTATCTTGGACCGAAAACGATGTTGTGGGGTAGTCAATTTTTAAGATTGCAGGACCCTATTAAACTATTAGGCAGGTATGGAGAAAAATTATCAAATCAAACCAATCTTTATACCTTCATTTGTAGATATCATGGGGGAGATGTGTACTGTGTTTATACCCATCAGCCATCAGATTTACGTAATAAGTATTTTGTGCATGTGGGACAACGGATGCCGATTCATTGTGCAGCTGCAGCAAAAGTAATTGTAGCCTATCAAGAGGAAGCGACTATAGAGAAAATCGTGCAAGAAACACCCTTTGAAGCTGCCACTCCATACACCAAAACTAATCCTCACGACATAAAAAAGGAATTAAACGAAATCTATCATTCCCAACTTGCTTTTTGCGTAGAAGAATTGGAAATAGGGGTATCAGCCATTTCTGCGCCGATATTTTACGATGAGAAAAAAACGAATGTCAGTATCAGTATCGTTGGAGAAAGTGAATATATCGAGATGTATCAAGAAAAATTAGTGAAACAAATAAATGAAGTGGCGAAAGAGGCCAGCGAGCATATGAAATCTATGCATCTATTAAGTTCTATTCGCTTATAAAGAGAGGGTGGAGTAAACGGCTATTTTTTCTCCAAAGTTCATAATCAAGGAGATAGAAAGATGGATCGAAAAAGAAGATATGAAGAGCTTTTGAATAATATGAATCAATATAATTCGGGAAGTAAAGGGATTACGAGAGTTGCCTTTACGAATGAGGAACAGGCATGCAGTCATGCATTTATGCGATTGTGCAAAAATGAGGGGCTAGAAATTAGGATGGATTATGCCGGAAATATTATTGCCAAAAGAGAAGGGAAGCATAAAAAACTTCCGCCAGTAGTAATAGGTTCCCATCTCGATACGGTTTACCAAGGCGGGAAATACGATGGGGTAGTTGGAGTTACTGCGGGATTAGAAGTAATAAAACGACTAAACGAACAAAAGATTGAAACCGATCATCCGATTGAAATTATTTCATTTGCTTGTGAAGAATCCTCGAGATTCGGTGTGTCTACGGTGGGAAGTAAGGCAATGGCAGGAACCTTGCACAAAGAAAAGTACCAGCAGCTAAAGGACAAGGATGGAATCACTTTTGAAAAAGCTCTTTCGCTTTGTGCGTTACGATTTGATCAATTGGATTTAGCGAGTCGGTCGCAGGAACGCTTTAAGGCTTTCTTTGAACTACATATTGAACAAGGTCCTATTCTTATAAACAACAATAAGAAAATTGGGATTGTAACAGGGATTGCCGCACCCGTTCGACTCATTATTGAAGTAAAGGGAGCAGCTTCTCATTCTGGTACAACACCAATGAATATGCGGAAGGATGCCTTGCTTGGGGCAAGTGAAATAGCACTCGCTTTAGAAGCAGCAGCTAAAGAGGAACAGCATCATGGAACAGTCGCAACAATTGGGGTTCTTTCCATTCCGATGGGGGCGATGAACGTTGTCCCAGGGATAGTGGAAATGAAAGTAGATATTCGTTCCACTTCCATTGTCTCAAGAAATAAGGTACTCGATGCTCTGTCTAAAAAGTTGGAAGATGTAAAGGAAAGAAGAGGATTAGAGATTATATCGCAAGAGATTAGTAAGGAAGATCCTGTCCATTTATCGGAGGAACTTTCCCTGCAAGTAGAAAAAATTTGTCAGGACAAAAGTCTTCCTTATCAATGGATGCAAAGTGGGGCAGGGCATGACGCCATGAATATGACTTCATTGGGGCCGGTAGGCTTAATCTTTATTCCGTCTTTAAACGGAATTAGTCATCATCCAGATGAGCATACCGATTTAGACGATATATTGACCGGAATCGATGTGTTAGAGGCAGCTGTTTTACAGCAGGCAGTAGATCTGTCTTCATAGAGAACAAGCAAACGTGGTCTACACGGATACACACTTTTTGCTAGATCAGTACAGCAAGAGAAAGGGGAGATAAGGATGGCAGTGAAGGCGGAAATTTTATCAAACCAGCAAGTAAGCAGACGATATTTTCATCTAAAAGTAAAAGTCCCAAATAAACAGCTATTCCCTGTTCAAGCAGGACAATTTTTTCATATAAAATGTAGTGATGATGCCAAGCCTTTGCTTCGCAGACCGCTCAGTATTTTTCGCATCAATGAAGAAGAATGTACATTGGAGTTTCTTTATCTAGTGAAGGGCGTAGTGACGAAGGCATTAGCGCAGCGAAAACCGCAAGAAATGCTTGATATATTGGGACCATTGGGCAAGGGGTTTAGCTTGAAAGAAGAAAGTGAAAATATTCTTGTCGTTGCAAGAGGCGTAGGGATTGCCACACTTTCTGCACTGGCATTTAAAGCGAAAAGTAAGAATATTTCGTGTTTTGCTATTATAAGTGCCAGAGCAAAAGAGGATTATTTAGTGGAAGCGGAGTTAAAGGAAGCGGGGGTTGAGGCGATCTTTGTAAATGATGAGGATGGAACTAGTGATCCTCGTTGTGTAAAACTTTTAGCAGAAGCTCTGATAAAAGAAAAAAAGATAGATGGAATCTATACATGTGGTTCACGAAGATTATCGGTATTAATGAAGCAAGTGGCTTGTGAACATCAACTATTTGCTGAAATTGCCTTGGAAGAAAATATGGGATGCGGGATTGGTTCTTGCTACGGATGTGTTTGTCAAATAGAAGAAGAGGAACGGATTCGTCCTGTACGTATTTGTTTGGAAGGACCAGTCTTTCCTTTAGAGAAGGTGGTTTTTGCATGAGTGGCTTGGAAGTAACATTAGGCAATCTACATTTGAAAAATCCATTAATGCCTGCATCGGGAACATTTGCGGAACAGATGACTCACTATATTGATGTTAATCAGATTGGTGCGATTATCCCCAAAAGTATTACGAAGCATCGGCGAACAGGCAATCCAACTCCGCGTATCTGTGAAACGAAGGCTGGTGGCATGATCAATTCGATTGGGATTCAAAGTGAGGGGTTAACGTATTTTAAGGAAAAGACGGTCCCTTTTTATGCTTCTTTTTCTACACCATTTATTGCGAGTGTTTCAGCAGAAAGTATGGAAGAATTTGCTGAGGTTTGCGAGGAACTTGGTGAAATGGAAGATGTGGATGCTATCGAATTAAATATTTCTTGTCCGAATTTGAAAAATAACGGTTTAGCTTTTGGAATGGATCCATCTGTCACATATGAATTAGTAACGCGTGTACGAAAAGTGACAAATAAGCCGCTTATTCCGAAGTTATCACCCAATGTAACTAGTATTACGGAAATTGCTCGAGCGTGTGAAGCTGCCGGCGCCGATATTTTAACGGTTTCTAATACTTTTTTGGCAATGTCTATCGATGTTCATTCACGAAAACCGAAAATCAGCAATATTATGGGCGGATATTCTGGCCCTGCCATTTTGCCACTTGTTGTGCGAATGGTTTATCAAGTATATCAGGCTACCTCCCTCCCGATTATCGGATGTGGTGGTATCATGACTGGTGAGGATGCAATAGAGTTAATGCTAGCGGGTGCCTCTGCTGTTCAAATTGGCACGGCTTCATTTGTTGATCCCGAAGCGATGATAACGATACGGGAAGAGATGGAAGCGTATATGAAGTTGCATGGAATAAAAGAGATAGAAGAGATAATCGGTGGAGTGCTGGTTCATCAAGCGTAGGGAGTGGGGGTTGGCTGATATTTATGAAGAATTGGCTGATAAATTGTGGGTTTGGCTGATATTTGTGAAGAATTGGCTGATAAATCAGAAGTTTGGCTGATATCCATGAAGAGTTGGCTGATAAATTGGAAGTTTGGCTGATATTTATGAAGAGTTGGCTGATAAATTGGAAGTTTGGCTGATATCCATGAAGAGTTGGCTGATAAATCAGAAGTTTGGCTGATATCCATGAAGAATTGGCTGATAAATTGGAAGTTTGGCTGATATTCATGCAGAATTGGCTGATAAATTGGAAGTTTGGCTGATATCCATGAAGAATTGGCTGATAAATCAGAAGTTTGGCTGATATCCATGAAGAGTTGGCTGATAAATCAGAAGTTTGGCTGATATTCATACCAAATTAGCTGATAAATCAACTTTTAAAACATGAAAAAAGGAGTGGAGAAAATGTTGTGGGATCATGTCATAAAAAATGGCTATTTATATACTGGAAGTGGATTTGATAAAGGGCATCTTTACATAAAAGATGGAAAAATTGCTGCTATCTCTAAGGAAGAGTTAACGGGAGAAGCTTTGGAAGTAACGGATGGAGAAGGATTGTATGTCTGCCCTGGCTTTATCGATACACATGTTCATTCAAGAGATCCAGGTCCCACTTATAAAGAGGATTTTTACTACAGTACCAAGGCAGCAGCTGCTGGGGGGATCACAACTGTTTTTGAAATGCCCAACACCAATCCGCCTATTAATAATGTGGACAATTTTGAGAAGCAAAAGGAAAATCTTACATCGAAGGCACATGTGGACTTCGGGATATGGGGCATTTGCTTAGGAGATGCCAATAAAGCGGATATCGTTCCCCTTCATCATGCTGGTGTTATCGGCTTTAAGTTTTTCTGGGGCTATGCGATTAATAAAGAGACTTATCAGTTAATGTATAACTATAAGGATGGGGACGAAGGCGTAATTCCGCCCCTCTCAGATGGAGAGGTATATAGTATTTTCCGAGAGGTGCAAAAAACAGGACAAATTCTTGCCATTCATGCGGAAAATAATCAAATTATTCAAAGGCTGACAGAGGAAGTAGAGGCTTCGGGAAAAAGAGATTATAAAGCACTTCTTCAAGGACGTCCCAACCTAGCAGAGGAAATGACGATTCAATCTGGCATTGCCCTGGCGAAAAAACTTGGAACGAGGCTGCATATTCTCCATGTAAGTACAGGCGAAGGAGTTAAGCTAGTAAGACAAGCACAAGCAGATGGCTATGCGAATATTACATCAGAAACTTGTCCACATTATCTCTTTTTATCCAATGAGGATTATGAAAGAGTAGGCCCACAAATGAAAGTATATCCACCTGTTAAATATAAAAAGGACCAAGAGGAGCTGTGGAGAGGGATTCAGGACGGAACAGTATCGATTGTGTGTTCTGACCATGCTCCACACACGGAAGAAGAAAAGGAAGGAAGTTTATGGGATATCCCTGCTGGAATGTGTGGAGTAGAAACCCTTGCACCATTATTATTAAATGCAGTAAGCGAAGAAAAAATCTCTTTAGTCGATGCATGTAAGCTACTCTCCGAAAATCCAGCAAAACAATATGGAATCTATCCACAAAAAGGATCATTACTGGTAGGAACAGATGCAGATATTACTATAGTAGATAGGAATAAAAAACATACTATTAAAAGAGAACAGCTCCATAGCAAAAGTAAAGTAACAGCATACGACCAAACCCCCATTACCGGAATGCCAGTAGCCACAATTGTCCGAGGAATAAAAGTGATGGACAATGGGGAAATCATAAGCCAACCAACTGGGAGGATTGTGGTGCCAGGGAGATAAAGCAAGTTTTCGGTTTAGTAGATAAAAAGACTGTTTTCAAAAAACAGGAGGAGAGAGGATAAATGAATAAAAAAGAAAAGCTAGATTCCTTTGTAAAACTATACCACTTAATTAACTTTTATTACGAAAACCGCGACCGCCCAGTAGATAGGGAGTTTGATTTCTTTGAAGAAGTGAAGAGCAATTGTGATACATTAGAGATTGATTATGATTCATTTATTCAGGAACTTCGACTGCAGCGGTTGTGAGGAGGAAGCTGGGGGGGCGGTTCTACGGATACCTTTAATTATTTGAAGGAGTAGAAGGGGGAGAGCTGAATAACTCGCTTCCTTAAAATGAAAAATCTTCCGTCTTATTGGGAGATTTTTTATTTTGCCTGAATGGCGATGGCTAGACTAATGGAACGTACGTTTGGTATAATTAATTTATTCATAAGTACAAGTTCAGAGATAAAAAAAATAAACAAATAAAAAATAGCTCAGCCCCACAAAACGGTAGCGGGGAAAAGCTATCTTTACGATTATAGTTACCAGCACTACAATACGGTAGCAGAGAAAGTAACTATCAATATTAATTTATTCTGTAATTATAACATCTATGTACTAAAAGTCAATATTTTAATTCAAAGGGGAAAAACATGAATTACTTAATCTATTTTGATGAATCGAATAAAATTGATCAATTTAATAAAGAGTTTTCTTACTATGGTGCTTATAGTGGAACAGATAAATCATTAGCAATGATAGTTAATAAGATCAGAAAAATTTTTAAGGCGGCTAATTCAACCAGTGAGCTGCATTTTCGTGAATATAAAAAAGATTTACATCTAAAAAAGTATTTTCAAACTTTACATACGGTAATAAATGAGAATATACGAATAAACATACTAATAGTCAACAATGAGGATGCATTGACCTCTGCAACAAAAATTGGCCTAAATGCTTCTGAACTAAGGAACCTGTTTTATATTAAAATACCAGAGAGATTATTTTACGGATTAACTAGAGACCTTTCCCATCTAGATAATCAAACTAATGAATTGGTAGAAGTGAAGATTAAAATTGATCGTAATGACGAATATGACAAGTTATTTCTTAATGATAAGATAATTGAACAAATGAATGCACATTCCGCATATAGAAATAAAAATTATAGAGTAAATAAAGTAATTTCTCAGGACTCTAGTAAATCAATTCCTCTTCAAATCATTGATACATTTATCGGTATAGTAGTCTTCTTACTTGAAGAAAGTTACCTAGAAGATACTGATCGAACTATTGTTAAAAGTGATTTGATTTATCGTTTTTTAATGGAAAATGCTAATATTAAAAGGTTTCAGGAACAAGTGCGTCTATTTAAATGGACTGGAAATGAAGAACTAACACGTATTAATATTGCTGAATACCTATCTCCGTTTATGGTATACAAGATCAATTATGATATTAGTGAAATAGTCAAGGTCCAAGAAATTTTAACTATGGAACCAACTATTACTACGAAGGAATTAAGAATAAAAATGAAGTATCCTAATACAAGATTGAGACAATTACTTGGATATAAAGATCAACTAAGTGGCATAGGGAGAAATACCTTTCTAAAAAGCAAAGAATGGTGATTAATTATACATGGAAAATCACTAGTGTCGCATTAAAATAATTCAACATAGCTAAATAAATTAAATTTTCCGCAAATAAACTTTTCTATAAAAAAAGCCTTTATAATGGGTTGGTGGTAGTAACCTATCCAAATCCAAAATAAAGGACTAACGCATGGATAAGTTTACACGAAAAACATCATTTGAACAATGGCTTTCACCTATTTCCAACAATTTGTTAGAGGAACAAGTGAAAAACTATCAATTAAATTACTATACGAAGAAGCTGCATATGACTTCCTTTTTGAAATTACTACTATATGCACAACTCCATGAAACGGAGAGTTTGCGTGCATTAAGTGATTGCGTGTTTTCAGAAGAATTACAAAACGCCACTCAACTTGATTCCATTAGTTTCTCTCAACTGGGTAGGCGATTAAATCTGGTTCCAACGGAGTTTTTCCAAACTATTTTTCTTGATTTAGTCAAGCAAATTCATCGGAAGACTGATTTTCAAGCGAGACGAAAAACGACAACACCTCTTAAAATTATTGATTCCAGTACATTACCATTAAACTTGAACAACCATAAGTGGGCAAAATTTCGAAAAACCAAATCTGGTGTGAAGCTCCATCTACGCCTCGTATTTATGGAAAAAGGTCATTCCTATCCAGATCAATCCGTGCTTACAAATGCCAACGAACATGACCGAGGCCAGCTTGAGATCCTGGTCGATGACAAAGAATGCATGTATGTGTTTGATCGTGGATACTTGGACTATGAACGATTCGATCGCATGACAGATGAAGGCTATTTCTTCGTCTCTCGACTGCGTAAAAATGCGGTTGTACGTAGCCTTGAAACACTCTCGTTACCAGAAGATTCTTCTGTGTTATCGGATGAGATGGTCGTCATTGGAACCACACAAAATCGATCGGAGAATGTTTTCCGTTTGATCAAAGTATGGGATACAAAAGGAAATGAGCTACACTTGTTAACGAATCGTTTTGATTTAAGTGCGGATGAAATCGCTGAACTTTACAAATCACGGTGGGCCATTGAACTGTTTTTCAAATGGATGAAACAGCATTTGAATATCAAAAAATTCTTTGGACAGAGTGAACAAGCTGTGCACAACCAAGTGTATATAGCGATGATCGTCTATTGCTTGAATGTACTGGCTCAACGGAACACGAAAAGTAAGCGATCGTACTTACAAATTAGTCGTTATTTGAAAGCAGCTTTATGGAAACCGGAACACATTTGGTTGAGAAAAATAGGGGGAAACACTGTCCCATAAGCCAATCACTGTCTCTATCACACTCGCCACAAGGTATAGTAAAAAAATGGATGTTTACTACCTATGTTTAATCATCTTTCTTTTTACTCAAAAGTAAGGATAATTAATAACGGAAAATTCCGTCAATGTTTATGCGACGCTAGTGAAATAGTATATATATACTTAATTGAGTTGTTGCTTTTTTGACGAAATGAATCGAGTCTCGGTCAATCAATAATATAGAAAGGATATTTACTAGCACAAGTATCCCTGTTAAGGAAAAACTTGATTTGATATTCAGCATTTCCTTCAAACTTCGTGTTATAGCCCAAATACATAAACACATTGGAGGCATTACAACAAGTAACCATGAGAAAATGAAAATATATTCGAATCGTTCAATAAAAGGAACTTGAACAATTTTTGTCATGGAGAGTGTTGGCCATATTATATATTTCAGCATTCCTTGATTATAAAAAGCATACGTTATGATCGTTAAAATAAGATAGGTCAGGGTTGTAAATAGCAATCCTAAATGTGCCCATCTTTTTGTACTCTTCCCTTTTTTAATAAAAGGAAAAAATAATAGGACGGTTTCAAAACCAACAAAGGAAATGATTCCTTCTTTAGCAGACAACAGTATTTCTTTGATATCATGATTAAAAAAGGGTTGTAAATTAGAAAAGTGACTAAACTTTAGTGTATATCCTAGTACGAAAACTAAAATAATCGGTATTAATGTACTCCAGAATGATATTCCGGCAATCACTCTAAACCCACCTAATACGATATAAAAAATTACCACGGTAATCACTAACCCAATTTCCCATGGAGCAACAATGGAGTATACCCAAATTTGCAATATTTCAATATAAGACCTAAAGACAAGTAAAAGCAATAAAAAAAAGTAAACTACAAAGACCATAGACAAGATATTGCCAAAGATCTTTCCAAAGTATTGTTGGTGTAGGGAAATAACATCACCATTATTAGAGCTTGCTAAAATTTTAAAGAGCATTAAAAATATGACATGAAGATATAATCCAGCAATCACTATTCCTATCCAAGCGTCTTGTTCCGCGTATTTAGCAATATCTCTTTGCATGCTTAACATACCAATGCCAGTTTGTGAGGAGTGAATGAGAAAGAAAAGGAAAAATGGAGATAGAGTTAGACTTTCTCTAATTTTTATTTTCTCATTACTCATAAGTATCTTCTCCCACGCCTGATTGCAATATATCTATCTTAATAGTTGGTTCAAGTTTTAAGTTTGGATACCTCTTATTATAGAAAACTTTCTCGTTCCAATTCTTATTTTTACTTCTATAGATATCACCAATTCCTAGAGGATCAACGTGATTGTCTTGGAATTGCTTAAATAGTTCTTGATATTTTTTTTGAAAAAATTTTTTATTTCTTTCTCTAAAAATGCGTAATCATCCGGAAGCTTTATCCATTCAGGATAATCAAGTATGATGGTATCAAGCTTTAGCCTTAATAGGACAATATCATTATGATTAGATTTTATGTTGGATTTTCCACGTAAGCTTTTTAATGTGATACTGCCTTCTTTCCCATCCCTTTCAATAGGTACTGGAAAGAAGATTTCCTTGGATTGGTCCTGAATTAGTTTGATGAGTGTTGCGTCCTCTTCTTCTAATAGGAGTCGAGCGGACGCCTCTCCAAACCAACCTTATTTTCACTTTCAAATATGCTTGCTCTTCATTTCGCACGAAAAAAAGACTTTTTCAGTGGTCTCGGACGGTTCCACTGATTCCTTTAAGAATGTTCATGCTAAAGCTAGAGAAGGAAGATACATTCACTTTATAATAGTTTTAATTTTTTCAACGTTGATATTCTTTCCCTTTACGATTTATAAAACGCAACGATTTTTCTAGCCATCTGATAAATGTCCTGTTGCAATGAGGTAGGGAAGATGACTCTGATTTGGTCACCGAAACCAAGGATATAAGCAATTGCTTCTTGTTCCGTATCACAGCGAAGACTTACGGGTATCCATCCATCGGCAGTCGGTGGTTCTATATTTTCTATTTGCACAAAACGTCCAGTGAATTTCATTCTGTGAACGATTGATGGTGACACTTCCACCTCTGCCTTATATTCAGGGAGAGTGTTAATGAAGTTTTGCGTTGATTCCACCCAGTATTTTTCCAAATGAAAGTCATCCGGTCTCGTAAAAGATTTATCTGTCATCTCTACAGTAAGGAGTCTTGAAGCTCGGTAATTTCGTATCTTTTCGTCTGAGGAAGCAATTAAGTACCAAGTACTACCTTTTGCTACCAATCCTAAAGGATCGACTGTTCGAAAAATCTCCTTACCATCTGCTCGTTCATATTTTATCTGCAGTACTTTTTCCTGCCAAATCGCTTCCTGCAAAATTTTAAAGGAGTCAATTTTTTCAGATGGTTGCTTCCAGGCGGAAGTGTCTATGTGGATGCGATTCCAAACGTCGAGGGATTCTTTGCGAAAAGAGTTTGGTAGTGCAGCAACCATTTTTTGACGAGCATCATACCATTCCTTCGATAAATCTAGATCGGAGAGCAATTGAATAGAAGGAGAAATAAGCAAAGATATTATTTCATCATACTTTAATCCAGTTAAATTCGTGCGATACTGGTCAAGTAATTTCCAACCGCCAGATTTTCCCCTCTCAGCTACAATAGGTATGCCCGTTGCACTTAATGCTTCCATGTCCCGATGTATCGTTCTCTCCGTAACTTCCAATTCCTTAGCTAATTCCTTTGTTGTCATTTTTCCTCTATTTTGTAAGAGGAGCAAAATGGATAGCAACCGATCAGCCCGCATACAACCACCTCTAAAATTTTATATATGACAAAGGATGTCATTATTGAGCATTATACTATAAATATTAATCTTTTTAGGAGGAAAGTATATGCGAAAACAGCGAAAACTTGTATTATTAATCGCAACAAGTCTGGACGGTTATATTGCTACAAAGGATGATTCATTAGATTGGTTATTTAAAGTAGAAGGTGAAGGGGACAATGGAATTTCTGAATTCTACGAAACGGTAGATACGATTCTAATGGGAAGAAAAACATATGATTGGATCATCACTCATATGACGGAAGAGTTCCCATATAAAAATAAGGAATGTTACGTATTTTCGAGACAGGAAAACGAGGATACGGAGGATGTTAAATTTATAAAGGAAGACATAATCGATTTTACAAATAAATTAAAAAATGAAGAGGGGAAGAACATTTGGATTGTTGGTGGGGGAGATCTATTACACTCGTTTATCAAAGAAAAGTTAGTGGATGAGTTTATCATTACAATCGCCCCAACAATAATAGGAGAAGGAGTTCCTTTGTTTAAAGAAGATGAATATCAATTGGAGCTATTCTTAAAGGGAACGAGATGTTTCAATCAATTTGTAGAGCTACATTATGACAGGAGAAGGTAGAGAAAAACTAACTAAAGTCATATTAAACTAGTCTTCCAGTATAAAGAGGAATGAATGATTAACTGAACTTCGAATGGTTAACATATGATGGTCTATAACGATTGTATAAACTATTATTATCCAACCAATATTTTCTCTGTGTTATACTATTCTTACAACTACATAGGTGCGGGTGGTATGCACTCTTTTCCTGATTTAAAGGGAAAGGAGGTGATATACCAATGGACTTCGTATTGGACTTACTCAAAGAAGTGGCAAAAGCCTTTTTTACTACTCTGGCTGCAGGCATTGCAAAGCGCATAGCAAGCAGAAAAAAGAACAAACGAAAAACCACCCCGCGCCGTAGGAAGCAAAAGGGTGGTTCTTCTAAATAAAATTTAGCATCCCACTCGTAAGTAGTTGTCCAAGGAGTTCCAGCTCCTTGGTTTTTTTAGTTTAATTCTTATATATAATAATATACCCTAACTGAAAAAAATTCAATCATCATGTAGGTGTCAGGCACCAAGAAAATACATTAAGGGAAGCAGTAAAACGCCCCCTCTGCTTCCCTTTTATCTTAAATTTGGATATCCCTGCTGTCGCAATGCTTCGAATACCAATATTGCTGCTGTATTTGAAAGGTTCAGTGAACGGATATGTTCTGTCATTGGTATTCGTAAAAAATGGTCTTTATGTGTTTCGAGTAGGTCTTTCGGTAATCCGGTTGTTTCTTTGCCAAAGATAAAATAATAATTCTTTGATTGATCTGTGAAATCATAGGATGTATATGTTTTTTCTGCGAATGTTTCAATATAGTAAAACTCCCCTTGATTTTTTACAAAAAAATCATCTAATGAGTCGTAATACGTGATGTTTATAGTCTCCCAAAAATCTAGTCCCGCTTGTTTGATCATCTTTTCATCAGTTGAAAAGCCAAGTGGTCGAATTAAATGTAGGGCTGTTTCTGTTCCTGCACAAGTACGTGCAATATTGGCAGTATTAGCCGGAATTTCTGGCTGATACAATACAACGTGTATTGCCATAAATGTCACCTCTATCTTTATTTTCCCCTTCGAATTATAGCATATTTTCTAGAAGTTGCAGGGTTCAATTCGCTTATTCAAGTGATATCTGTCTATGAAATAGTGCTATTTATCAAGTAACTCCCACGATAACTTCAAGTTAGCCGCCATTTTTAAACATTTATTTCCTTTTTCTCCTCGTAACTTTCTTTTTCTTCAATCGAAAAGAGTCCTTTCTTTCCATAAAGTAAAGGTACCTAGGAATAAGCAAGAAAAGTACTTTTCTAGAAGGAAACGAGTATGGAAGGGAAGAATTATGAGCAATTAGTGGAGGAGTTTACACCGATGATTCACCATATGATGAAAAAGCTGGCGATTTATAAAGATAAACAAGAGTTTTTTCAAATTGGCTTAATAAGCATTTGGGAAACAAGGAGAAATTTTAATAAGGAAAAGGGGAAATATAGCAATTATTTGTATCGGCATATGCAAGGGAGATTTCTTGATGAGTTGAAGCGCCGGACAAGGGAAGCAGAAAGAAATGATTACCCAAGTGAAGCGTTTTGGACCATGATAGAAAGTCCTGTTTTATATCGGGAAGAAGAGGACTATATCAAAGGACTTTGCGATGAATTAACCGAAGGAGAAACAAAGTGGGTAATTGCTACCTTTGTTCATCAGCTGACGGTGAAAGAAATAGCGAAGAAAGAACAAGTCTCACTTTCCGCAGTTAAATGGTGGAGGAAAGGAGCAAAAGAGAAGTTAAAGCAAACGCTGTGGTCCTAATGGATACAGGGGGGACGGTTCTCCTGTTTTCCTCAAATGAATGCACCTTTAGAGATGACTCTAATTTAGAACTTAGTTTAGCTTAAAAGGAATTTATGCCATAATAATTTTAACTATTCAAATGAGGTGAAAGAATTGGTTAGAAGAAGATAGCTAGCCTCCTAAAGTAGATGTTGTGATTGTTTTAGGAGGCTATGTTAAATGATAGGAGATGGAAAGTATGAAACAAAATAAATATGATGATAATAATTTCTTTTCTGCGTATGAAAGAATGCCACGTTCAGTTCAAGGACTTGATGCTGCGGGAGAATGGCATATATTAAAAGAAATGATACCTGATCTACAAAATAAAAGTGTCCTTGATTTAGGATGTGGGTTCGGCTGGCATTGCCGTTATGCTCGTGAACAGGAAGCAAGTTCTGTAATTGGTGTAGATATATCAGAAAAAATGCTACAAAAGGCTCGGGGAATGACAGATGACTCTGCAATATCCTACATCAAAATAGCAATTGAAGACATAAATTTCTCAGAAGCACAATTTGATGTTGTCATTAGTTCATTGGCTTTTCATTATATTAAGTCATTTGAAGCAATCTGTAAAAAAGTTTATCATTGTCTAAAATATGGAGGTTCATTCGTATTTTCAGTGGAACATCCAATTTTCACTTCTCGGAATGAACAAGATTGGTATTACGATGACCAAGGGAATCGTCTGCATTGGGCATTGGATAATTACCAATCAGAAGGTTTGCGGGAAACAACTTTTCTTACTGAGAATGTTATAAAATATCATAGAACTTTTTCGACATATGTCAATGACTTAATTAATGCTGGGTTTATTATAAAGGAAGTTAAAGAACCAATTCCTTCTGAAGAAATGCTGAAGAATAGTACTAATATGAAAGATGAACTGCGAAGACCGATGTTTTTAATTTTTTCAACAGAAAAATAAGACGGTTTATTAAACGGAGTGTATTTTATAAGCAAAGAGACTGGGATATAAGTATTCCAGTCTCTTGCCAAAAATATTATAAGGTTATCAATAGTTCAAACATTATTGGCGGCATCATTTAACTGCTCAGCTGAAGCGGCTACACCCGAAGTGGCTTCTCCTATTTCTTTTATTATCTCCGTTAGTTCAATCATCTGACTACTTACTTCATTTGATTGATGGACGTTATGGTCAGAAGAATATAAAATGTGTTGGAATGTCTCATTCGTTTTTTCAGCCTTTGATTTCCCATCGAGAACAGCCGTTTTAACTTCTAGTAGAGATGATGTAACACGTGTTGTATAATCGCTTGAATTAGAAATAAGTTGATGTATTGTATCAACAGCCTGTTTTGTTTGCATCGCTAGTTTTCTTACTTCGTCAGAGACTACTGCAAAGCCTTTTCCATGTTCGCCAGCTCTAGCTGCCTCAATGGCAGAGTTTAATGCTAAAAGGTTTGTTTGGTCTGCAATCTCTTTGACGATTTGAACAACATTTAGTATTTCTATAGAAGATTCCTCTAAGCTAGAAACCATCTTTTCCATATGTTCTGTATCTTCTACAACCTTTTCGATGGTATGGTGTAATGTATTCATTTGTACTTGTCCATCTTTAACAAATTCTTGTGTTTTAAATGTTTCTTCACTGCTTTGCTTAACAATATCCTTAACCACATCACTATTTTGGATTAATGTTTCTACAGAAGCAGAAGTTTGTTGAGAAAGTGCAACTAAACTAGTACTGATATCAACAATTTTTCCTTTGAGATCTTGTTTCACTTCCTCGTACTGTGCTTCTTTTGCCAGCCTATTTTCATTCTCGTATTGCTCTAATACTATTTGTTGCTCTAGGCTAATAATTTTTGTAATAGCCTTAATAATCGGAGGTATTTCATTTTTATTACTTAAGGACGAATAGATAATATCGATTAGTGATTCTGTAATACTTTGAAAAGCTCCCATATACCATGCTGGTTTCAAACCAATATGAAAATGGATTTTAGCTACTTGAAGTCGCTTTTCAAGGAAACTAGAATCAAATTTCACATTAAAGAGCTCGACAATATAACCACTTAGCGTATTTCTTAATCGATCAAGTGTACTATGTGTGTTTATTATTGTATTAAGTTCTGGTACTTGCAGAATTCTTTCATAAAAGGAATCTACCAATAATGAAATATTTTCCTTCACGATTGGCTGTAGACTTTTAATTATCTTTAAATCTTCCTCGGAAAGATTAAGCATGTTAATTTTATCTTTAATGCTAGGATGGGTGCTATTTATGGAAACATCTATGTCAGTAGTCTTTGCTAACCAGCTAGATTGCTTTTTCTTAAAGAATTTTTTCATATTCATTCTCCTACTTTTAACCTTGGTAAATGAACTATTTACCTTCAGTGATTGTATTTTTCATTTTGTAAAAGAGAACAGCCTTTCCGCTATCATATGTTGAAAAATTCCTGTTGAGTTATCTAAAGGGGAGCTGTTTTCTAATTTTATTTACTGCCTTAAAACGTAATCCCTTTCTTTTGTAGTAAAATATACCTAATTATATAGGAGGAGTCCCAAAAATTGAATCTTTTTTTATCTGTAATTTTTCTGGGAAGCGAGAGGACGGTTAATCGTCTTTTAACGAAGGTTTAGTTTTTACATCTAATCCCTAAAAAAGTAACAAAATGTTAACAAATTCCTTCCTACAAGAAGTACTACAACTAACTAGTCTCCTTCATAATAGTTCTAAAGGAGGTGAAAATTTTGATAGGAAGAGGGGAAAAAGGTTGTATTGATTATCGGCTATTGAAAAAGAGAAGGTTAGAAAAGAATTTATCTCAATCTAGGCTTGCGAGTGAGACTGGCTTAAATCAAAATCATCTTGGCCAAATTGAAAGAGGACAAAAGGTACCAAAAGTGAAAACATTATACAAGATTTGTGAAGCGCTTGATTTACAATTGGATGCAGTCCTAATTAAAGAAAAATCGGAGGAACTGGAATAAAAGAGTGAGAAAGAAGGAGTGTATAGGATGAAGGAAGGAATCATTCTAAATAAATATATTGCAAGTGATACCACTATGATAATTATGCCGATTAAAGCGATAGAATATTATGCGGTTGTAAGAGAAATCGATCGGACTGTCTATGTTAAACAAACTCCTTTTGAAATAATAAAGGAAAATCTATTAATTGGAGGTTCTGATTATAATGGAAGAAGACGTTCCATTACATATAAACTAGGAATGCAGAAAAAACTGCCAATGCCAATTAACCCCGCTAGAAATATTTATGCATTTCCCACCCATGCTCCAAGTCAATTTCACTGCCAATGGATATTCACCGAGCATATTGATCATATACACCCAGTCAAACACAATAAGAAATACAAAAGCGCTATCCTCTTTAAAAATAGTGAAAAAGTATTTACAGAAGTATCGCCTTATATTCTAGAAACACAAATCATAAAATCATGGAAAGTAAGAAAGGCAATGGAGGGAAGCAGAGGGATGGTTCGAGGGCACTGAAAAACTGGCTAGTTAATGATGATGGACAATAGCCACTTTTTAAACATAAGATGATGGATTTGTTTTCCGAGGCGTCCGCTCGCTTTCCATGGGGCGAGCGCCAAGCCTCCTTGCGGGGTCTCGGACTTTCTCGCAGCTCCCATAGGAGTTGAGCGGACGCCTCTCCAAACCAACCTTATTTTCACTTTCAAATATGCTTGCTCTTCATTTCACACGAAAAAAAAGACTTTTTCAGTGGGCCCGAACGGTTCTTCTGTAGACATTCTTTTTATTTATAGTTAAAAGAAAGCAAGAGAACCGTCCCTCTGTACATCTAGTATAAACTTCTAATGGCTTCTTTCATGTCTGTATACTGAAATATATATCCATTTTCAAGAAGAACAGTAGGTGTAATATGTTGACCTTCCGTAATTAATAGGCTCATTTCACTAAGTGCGATTTTCAATAATGGTTCTGGAATAGAAAACCAATTTGGGCGTCTTAAATGATTGCTGATACAGCGACCTAATTGACTCATTCTTATTGGTTGTGGAGAGGTGAAATTTACTGGCCCTTCTATTGTGGGATGATTGATGATAAAGAGAAGGGCCCCCACAACATCTTCTAGCTTTTATCAAGGTCCCTTTTGATACGTGCAATCATTAATAGCTCGGTTGCATCACGTTCACTTAAAATAGTAAAAATATCAATTAATTCTTTTGCTTCTTTAGATAAACTTAGAAGTTTATTGGTAGTTGAATCATAGGTTGTTTCCATTAGTTTATTAGTCCCAATTGCAGGCTTGTCATCTTTTATAAGGATGTTCCCGCTTCTCAGTGCCGAGTCCCCTATGTATTCTTCTCCACCAAGTAACCAATCAGATGATACTTCAAATTCCCTCGAAATTGCGTAGATTGCTTTTGCACCAGGCAAAGATTTTTTTTTATCACTCTCCCAATCTCCAACATTTCCAGAAGATACGCCAATTCTTTTTCCAAATGCTGCCTGCGATAATCCGTGTTTTTCCCTCAATAATTTAATACGATCTCCAATGTTTTCAATATTTTTCAACTCTTTTCCCCCTCTACACGAAAAAACGTAATAATATACGAAATTTCGATTATTTTTAGTTGACTCACTCGAAAAAACGTGTATAATTTTAATTAATAAAGGATATATGGTGCACCTAACAGTTAGGTCAAGCTACATAAAAAGTATTAAAAAGAGCAACAAAAAAAGTTCATAGTTGTTTCAAGCCAATGTCATTAGTTGGTTATTTGGGTGATCCCTTATACTTTCAAAATAAACAATACTCTATTACGTGGTGTTGCCGAGAAGCTTTTGTGCGCACTTCAAAGAAGGGGTAGCTTACCTCCCAAATCTAGTAGACTAGCAATCCCTAAAAATAAACTCTGGCTGCTAAACACAGTCTCATCCGAAAAGTTATTAACTTAATTTAATGAAGCGAAAGTTTTTTCAAAATACACAAGCATTGTTTTAAAACAAGGAGTGGATTTAATGCAAATTGGAATGATTGGTTTAGGAAAAATGGGATACAACCTTGCGTTAAACTTAGCAAACAATGGTCATTCTGTCTATGGTTTTGACCAATCTAATGAGGCAAGAATTAGTGCAAAAGAAAGCGGTATACATATTGTGGAAAGTATAGATCGAATGCTTACAAGCATGCCGTCTCCAAGAGTGGTATGGGTAATGGTACCGGCAGGGAAATCTAGCGAACTGGTGATAGACGAGCTGTTTCAAAAAATGAAAGCGGACGACATTGTGATTGATGGTGGAAATGCGAATTATAAGGACTCAGTCCGCCGAGCAGCTCAAGCGGATGAAAAGAAAATGCATTTCTTAGATGTTGGAACATCTGGGGGCATTTCAGGCGCTAATGAAGGAGCATGTTTAATGATTGGAGGCAAACGTGAAATTTTTGAACGTGTGGATCCAATATTTAAAAGTGTTTCGATTCAAGATGGTTACTTATATGCAGGAGAATCTGGTAGTGGCCATTTCTTAAAAATGGTTCATAACGGAATTGAATATGGATTTATGCAAGCGATTGGAGAGGGATTCCAAGTGCTAAAGCAAAGTCAATATCATTTTGATTTAGCTAAAGTAGCTACAGTCTGGAATAATGGTTCCGTAATTCGTAGCTGGCTTTTGGAATTAATGGAATCCGCATTCAAAAAAGATGCTAGACTCGAAAATATTCGTGGAATGGTGGCATCGTCGGGTGTGGCCAAATGGACGGTAGAAACAGCGTTAGATTTAGAAGTTCCTGTTCCCGTTATTGCTTTGTCGCTTATGATGAGAAACCGATCTTTGGAAGAAGATAGTTTTTCTGCGAAAGTGGTTGCTGCTCTCCGTAATGAATTTGGTGGGCACAGTGTGATAAGGAAGTAATTTATATTAAATATAATTATTTCATTTTTATTATTCGAAAGGAGGTTAGCTTTGTAGTAGTTTGTGCAATTATTAACATTTTAAAAACATAAGGGAGTGATAAGACAAATGGCAACACTATCCGTTGGTCAAGCACTGATAATAGCCATTTGGGTTGCAATCGTTATGTCCCGCGGTATTGGGTATGCAACCTTAACATTGCGCTTTAGCCCGTTAATGACGGGGTTAGTTGTTGGAATTGTTACAGGACATATAACAGAAGCAATGATTATTACGGCTGCAATTCAATTGGTTTATATGGGAGCAGTAGCGCCAGGAGGAGCATTACCGAGTGAACCTGCTATTGCCGCAGCCATTGCTGTAACAGTGGCAGTATTAGGTGATTTTACACCAGAAAAAGCAGTAGCTATCGCAGTTCCAGTTGGGATATTAGGTAGTTATGCTTATCAATTCCGCTTCTTTTTGAATACGTTTGCATTGCGTGTATTAGATAAGTATGCAGCAGATGTAAATGACAGAGGAATATTTACGTCCGTCATCATTATACCTATCGTCATAAGTTTCATTCTTTATGTCCCATTAGTGTTTGTTGCTCTTTATTATGGAGCTCCTGTTGTCGCTGATTTTGTAAATTCTATTAGTGACGGTCCAATTATCCACGTGCTTGAAGTCGTTGGTGGAGGTCTTGCAGCTCTTGGAATTGCCGTTATTATGCATGTAATTGGCAAGAAGGAATTGCTTTTATTCTTCTTCCTTGCATACTTCATGAGTGTTGCTTTAAAAGACTTACAAATTAACACTGTTACTTATGCTATTTTCGGTGCTATTCTTGCTGGTCTCTATGTATTATTCACGCGAAGAAAGGAATCAGCTTAAGAAATTTAAAAAGGTGGGTTAATAGATGAATACGGAAGAAAAGAAACAAAGTCCAGTGAGTTATCCAGATCCTATTACTAAAAAGGATTTGCTTAAGGCTTGGTCAAGATGGTGGTGGGCAAATGAAATCCCCCATACATTTGACAGAATGGTAGCTCCTTCCTTTTTATTCGGGATGACACCAATATTAAAAAAATTATATAAAGATAAAAAAGATCTAAGCGAGGCGTATCAAAGACACTTATTATTCTTTAACACGCAAGCAATTTGGGGTGGAGGTACGTTGACTGGGATTACAGCCTCTCTTGAGGAATCTCGTGCAAAAGCGCTTGCGGAAGGAAAAGAAGAAGAAGCGCCTAGCCCAGACATGATTAACAATACAAAAGTAGGATTGATGGGTGCTCTAGCTGGTATTGGAGATGCGATTGATTCAGGTACTGTTCAATATATCTTTATAGCAATCGCTTTGCCATGGGCAATGGCAGGTAGCCCACTTGGTGCATTGTTTCCGTTCCTTGGCTTCACGCTTGTAACATTTCTTTATGGCTACTATTTCGTCAGAATGGGCTACGGTTTAGGCCGAAATGCTGCAAAAGAGATTTTAGCCGGCAGCCGGATTAAAACCATGATTGACGCTTTATCTGTTCTTGGATTGTTTATGATGGGGATATTGGCAGGATCCTATGTAAAAGTAAGTAGCTCGTTATCTTTTACTCTATCGGAAAAGCAATTCGTCCTGCAGGACATACTAGACTCGATTTTACCTGGCTTATTGCCATTATTAACCGTATTAGGCGTTTACTTATATTTTGATAAGAAGGGCTTTAATATTACAAAAGGTTTATTATGGCTAACCGGTACATTAATTGTACTTGGGACAATCAAAGTCTTATAAGATTGCTATTTATAGGATGTTTAAGGGTTAATAAATTCTAAATGGAGTATAAAAACATAATTAACAATACAAAATGGGTAACTTAATAACTTTTATCCCACTCTTAACGGAAAGTAAGATGCCTCCTCAAGCTTATAAGAATACGAGGAAGATAGGTGGGGGATCAACTGTCTGTAAAGGTTCGATTGGTTAAACTAACCATCTGTGGGGGAGGAAGGAAAACCTCACTGATGGAAGTTTCCCTTTATAGCTTCATTAGGTTATCCAAAAAATAAAGGAGCAGGAGTATGGCAAATCGGGCAATTTTGGTTATTACACATGGTGAGTTCGGCATCGAGATCATTAAAAGTGCTGAAATGATTATGGGTCCACAGAATAATTTGCGTGCATTAGCACTTAGACCAGGTGAATCAGTGGATGCCCTGCGGGAAAAAGCAAATGAGATTGTGGAAGAGAACGAAAAAAACGGTTTAGAAACAATTTTATTAGTAGATTTATTGGGGGGCAGTCCTTCTAACGTATCATTGTCTTTATTATGCAAGTACGATTTACACATATTAACAGGGATCAATATGCCGATGTTAATTGAATTATTAACTTTCTACCAAACAGTAGAAGAAACAAAAAATTTAATAGAAACAGTTCAAGGAACAGGTGCTAGTGGGATCCATCATTTGAATCGGAGTTTCTTAAAGAAATAAATCTTTATCGTTGAAAGGGAGGCCAGTATGGGGAAAATCAATTTAGTAAGGGTAGATGATCGCTTAATTCATGGGCAAGTAATGACAAAATGGTCGAAAGGTTTGGGTACGAATGCCCTTTATGTTATTGATAATGAAACAGCATCTGATGAATTTATGAAAGATATTTATATAAATACAAACTCTTCTTCTGGATTAAAGATTCAGGTATACAGTAATCAAGAAGTAGTTGAAAAATGGAATAGCGATCAATTTGGAAACGATACTGTTGTCCTTCTATTTAAACATATTGCTAGTGTGAAAGAAGTCATTGAAAGTGGCCTGCCTGTTACTAGACTAAATGTAGGCGGAGTTTCAAAAAAAGGGAATGCTCAATTTGTTATCCCAACTGTTGCTCTAACTAATACTGATGCTGAAAATTTAAAAGCAATAGACGCAAAAGGAATCGAAGTGTTTTTCCAGACTGTTCCAGATAGTAAAAAAGTTTCGTTGATTGATGGATTAAAAACAATTAAAAAATAGTTCTCAGGATTAATATCATTCCATCTAAGTATGTTCAGTAGTAAACAATATAAGTGGAAAGGAACAAAAGCAATGGGAAATAAAATCGCAATTGTAAATTCAAGTAGCTTTGGAGAAAAATTCCCTAATCAAATAGAACGTCTTGAAAAAATTGGAGAGGTAAAAAGATTTACATTCCCTGTAAATACTTCTGGAAAAGTACTAGCAGAAAAATTGTATGGCTTTAATATTATCATATCTAGCGTCACTCCCTTTTTTACAAGGGAATTCTTTGACCAAAAAGACGAAACACTAATTATTTCACGTCACGGAATTGGTTATAACAACATTGATATCGAAGCTGCAACAGAAAAAGGAACGATTGTGACAATTGTATCGGCATTAGTAGAAAGAGATGCAGTAGCTGAAAATGCAGTGACTAATCTCTTAGCAGTAGTGAGAAAAACATATCCAGCAGCAACCGCGGCAAGAGAAGGGCGTTGGACCGATCGGGCTCAGTTTATTGGACACCAAATCAATGGTAAAACAGTTGGTGTGATTGGATTAGGCAATATAGGAAGTAGAGTGGGTGAGATTTTAAAGAATGGATTTAATGGTAGATTACTAGCATATGATCCCTATCAAACAAAAGAACAGTTGAGACAAAAAGGTGCAGAAAGTGTTACTTTAGAAGAATTATTAGTACAGTCCGATATTATTTCGTTAAATGCTTTTGTTAATGAGGGAAGCTATCATCTGCTGACTGACAGTGAATTTTCTTTAATGAAAGAAGGCGTATATATCACTAATACTGCACGAGGAGAATTATGGGAGCAAAATGCTGTATTGCGAGCATTGGAGAGTGGAAAAATTGCTGGGCTAGCAACAGATGTTTTAGAAGGAGAACCAGTTGATAAAACTCATCCATTTTTCCAATATGAAAATGTTCTTGTAACGCCACACACTTCTGCTTATACAATGGAATGCTTAAGAGGCATGGGAGAGAAAGTAGTTTCAGACATAGAAAGAAGTATTAAAAAAGAGAAACCTGACAATGTGGTAAATGTAGAGTTGTTTCTGGGATAAACTGTCTCGAGAGAGTGATGGTTGTAACAAGTGTTGTATCAATTGAAAGGAGAATCGGTTTGGGACTTCCATCTTTAGTTATTTTTGATATGGATGGCTTAATGTTTGATACGGAAAGGTTAGCCTATGAAGCTTGGCAAATTGCATCTGACCATTATGGCTTTCAATTTGAAAGAGTGCTATTTGAACAATTTATCGGCATTACGAATCAAGATATTGTCCGTAAAATGGCGGATTATTATGGGCCAAGTCATCCCGTTCAAGAGTGGCGAGCATATATGCGTTCTAAAAAGTATGAATTAGAGCACTCATTTATTAGAGGACCTCATTTTAAAAAAGAAGGGTTGGATAAATTACTCCAATTTTTAAAGTCTAAGGGCATAAAAGTAGCTGTTGCATCATCAAGCTCAACTGAAGTGATCAACAGATTTCTAACGGTATCTGATACTTTACCATTTATAGACTTATATGTTTCGGGAGAGGAAGTGCCAAAGGGGAAACCAAGTCCTGATATTTTCCTTGAAGTCTGTACTCGATCAAAAGTGAAGCCGAAAGATGCAATTGTACTGGAAGATTCTCCAGCAGGTATTCAAGCAGCCAATAACGCAAGCATACCAGCATTTTTTATACCGGATTTTGTGAAAGAATCAGAAGTAATCTGCAAGCTTTCACCAAAAAAATTTGTGAATTTAGCTGAAGTCGAACAGTATTTACGACTACTATAATGTTCCACAATAAGCAAACGAAAGGAGGAGGGAGATAGATGCCCAAAGTATTAATTACTCCCCGATCATTTGGAAAGCACAGTGATGAGGCCAAGCGGATATTAACAGCTCATGGCTTTGAGGTGGTTACCAATCCATACGGAAGAATTCTGACAGAAGAAGAAATGAAAAAGGAAATTGTTGATGTAGACGCAGTTATTGTGGGTGTGGATCCATTGAATGCTGATGTATTAGCTTTCGCGAAAAACTTAAAAGTCATTTCAAAGTATGGCGTAGGTACAGATAATATCGACATAGAATATTGTAAAGCCAACAATATCCCAGTAACGATTACTCGTAATGCAAACTCAGACTCTGTCGCAGATTTTACTTTTACCCTTATGTTAGCGATTGCTAGGAGAATAGTAGAAATAGATAAATCATGCCGCGCAATGGATTGGGGCAAAAAAACAAGTATTGGGATATATGGAAAAACCCTTGGTGTTATAGGCACAGGTGCAATCGGAAAGGGTGTCATTAAAAGAGCATATGGCTTTGACATGACTATTCTTGCCTATGATATGTACCAAGATGATCAATTAGCAAAAGAATATAATGTTAACTATGTTGCATTTGAACAGCTTATTAGAGAAAGCGACTTTATAACACTTCACTTACCAGCAACGTCCGAAACAACCAATATGTTTAGTGAGAAAGAATTCAGCATAATGAAGGATACGGCCGTGTTGGTCAACACAGCTCGCGGAGAACTTATTGATGAAGACGCCCTTTATGAAGTTCTAAAAAACAAGAAAATTTGGGGAGCAGGGCTTGATGTTTTCAAAAAAGAACCACCTGAAAAGAAAGAATTACTTGAGCTGGATAATATTATTGTAGGAGCACATGCCGCTGCTTCCAGCGTCGATGCAGTCAACAAAATGAGCTTAATGGCGGTTGAGAATATCCTTGCAAATTTCAAATAAAACGAAAAGGTGATCTTTTATGGATAAAATTGAAATTTTAGCAAAAATGAGAGAGGAAAAGGTTGTAGCAGTTATACGAGCACAAAATGAAGAACAAGGATTGCTCGTAAGTGAGGCAATACGTCAAGGTGGAGTTAAGTTTTTAGAGCTGACCATGACGGTTCCGGGCGCGTTAGATGTTATAAAAAAACTATCTGACAAATACGCGGGAGAGGATGTCATAGTTGGTGCTGGTACGATATTAGATCCTGAAACAGCACGCCTAGCTATCTTGGCTGGAGCAAAATTCATAGTAGGACCAAATCTTTCACCTGAAGTAATTACTATGTGTCATCGCTATCGTGTTGCCGTTATGCCAGGCGTTATGTCACCAACTGAAGCGTTAACTGCTATAGAACTTGGCGCAGATGTCATCAAAGTCTTCCCAGGTGGAGCTTTCGGACCAAGTGTTGTCAAAGATTTTAAAGGACCACTTCCACAAGGAAACTTCATGCCAAGTGGAGGCGTCACCGTAGAAAACGCGAGCGAATGGATCAAAAATGGCGCCTTCGCCATAGGAACAGGCTCAAGCTTAACTAAAGGAGCCACTACAGGAGATTACGAAGCAGTCACCCACGAAGCAGAAAAATTTGTTGCGATTGTGAAATAGGGAAACATAGGGACGGTTTTTACGAGGACAATACCCTCCATAAAAAACCGTCCTCTATCATTCTATCTATAAAACCTTTGGTATTTGTACCTCTACCGTTGTCCCCTTTCCTCGCTTGCTAGTATAGGATAAACCATATGCTTCTCCATAGGCCAACTTAATTCGATGATGAACATTCTGTACGCCATATCCTTTTGTTTTGGTAGTTAGAATGGTTTCTAGTATTTCTGGTTCCATACCAGGACCGTTATCCGAAATAGTAAATAGGAGATCGTTATCTGTCTGTTTTCCGATAATCGTTACTATTCCTCTCTCTCTATCTTCTTTATGGTCTATTCCGTGATTAATTGCATTTTCTACTAGTGGCTGAAGTAGTAAGTTAATCATTGTATATCCAAGTATTTGATCGTCCACATTGATAGAAAGATCAAAGGAATTGCTATGCATCATTTGCTGTATTTTCATATAGGAAATTGTATTTTCTAGTTCATCTTTAACGGTTATCATATTTTTCCCTTTATTTAAGGTAGTGCGATAAAACGTCGAAAGGAGTTGTGCCATCTCGCTAATGTCTTCTTGCTCCACAAGGATAGCCTTACTATTAATTAGAGAAAGGCTATTATAAAAAAAATGCGGGTTGATTTGTGCTTGTAGTGCTTTCATTTCATATTCTTGCTGGGCAATTTTGCTTTTATAAACTTCATCAATCATTTCTTGGAGATTGTGAACCATGTCTCCAAACTGTCCAATTACATCGCCAATTTCATCTCGAGAGGAATGGGTCACAGTAACGGTTAAGTCTCCTTTTTCAATTTGCTTCATATTGGCTGCTAGTAACTCCAATGGACGGACCACAACCTTTGAAAGAAAAAAAATAGAAAGATAGAGAGTAAAAATACATAGGACAATAACAATAATTACCCAAGTCATAATAGGTGAAGTAGATTGAGAGACGATATCCAATGGTCGAAATAAATAAGCAGACCACTCGTTTGATTGGAAATTAGCACTTTTATACACATATTCGGTTTTAAGTGACCCATTATTGATTTTGTTTAACAACTCGTCTGCTGAGAGTGTATAAGATTGTCCCTTTTTATTAAAGTTTTGATGGATGTAAACAGGTTGCTTATTCTCATCTAAAATAATGAGTCCATAGGAATTTTCAAATAGGTTGGATAACGGATTAAAGAAAGATTGATAATGGATATCCATGTAGACAATATTTATATTGTTTCCGTTATAATCAAATATTTTGCTGACCATTTCAAAAGAGCTTTTATCAGAAGAAACGATTAAATGGGCGGAAGCATTGCTGATGACTTCCGGAAACCATTCTGATTTTCCTACATCTGTAAGAGGTCGAAGAAAGTTCCCATGTGGGAATAATGTATTGTTATTGCTATAAACTGTTATCCGATTGATATCGGTTTGTGAATTTTTTACATTGAAAATAAGTGGCTTAAGATGATCACGGTACATAGTATACATATCAAAGTTATTGTCATAATTAGCGGTTAATCCGCTTTTTATATTTTGATTCCAAACAATTTGATTCATTGCATCATTATAGGAATTGATTTTATAATCAAGACTTAGAATAGCTTGGTGTAAGGATTCTTCTAATACTTCCTTTTCTCGATTGATTAATAGTTTTTGAATTTGAAAATAGCAATAGCTTCCTAATGCAGTAACAGGCAATAAACTGGATAGAAGGCAGATCACTAATATTTTTCTGCGATATTTTAAATCTTTAAACCATTGGGATAGCTTATTCATCAGTTCGTCTTCTCTTTCGTCTTTCCATTTGATTGTCTGAATTTTTCAGGACTTAGACCAAAACTTTCACGGAAACTGCGGACAAAATAGGAAATATTTTGATATCCCACTTGCTTGCAAATATCATTGACTTTCATATTTGTATGAATTAGTAGATTCTTGGCCGAATCCATTCGAACCTGTTTTATATATTTATTTATCCCAGAACCAGTTTCTTGAATAAATACTTCACTTAAATAACGCGGTGATAGGTATACTTTATCAGCAAGAATATTTAGGCTTAAGTCTTCGACATAATGTTCATGGATATATTGCTTTACAATATGAATTACATGTTTAGGTGACTTTTCCTTTTTCTCTAGGAAGGATAAGACATTCCTTTTTACTTCTTCTATTATTTGTTCTATTTCTGAAAAATGAGTGCATGTATAAATAGCTGATATTTTTTTATTCAAAATCGTTTCTTTGTACTCAGGTAATGCATTACATAAAATCTGAAGCAATCGTGAAAAGAAAAAACGAACGTAAATATGCGATATTTGCTTTTGGCTATGATATTTTTGAAAAAGGGTATCTATGCTAAGTCGAAAGCTAAACGTATCTACATATTGAATAGCATTCTGTATCGATAGCAGAAAATTTTCATCCTGTTCTAGATATTCCTCTTGTTCTAACTTTCCACATTCAATCGGATAAAGATAGTTATCTTTATAGAAAAATCGATCTTCTAAATAATATTCGATTTGTTTAAATCGTTCTGGAATGTTTTCCGGTGCTTCCACTTCTTCACTAATAGAAAAATAACCATGTATCCCAAAAGTGGAGTGAATCTGCTGATGAATATTCTTGGCTATCAGTCTTATTTCTGTTTGCTCTATTGGCTTCTTTAATAGAAGTAATAATTGATAGGGATTTAGATGAAGATAGTCAAAAGACATTCCTTCCATACATTGCTTGATTTGTGCAAAAAGTAGGGAGGTCTCTTCTTTGAGCAATTTATCAAATAAAGGTACATCAAATTGCATCAGTATCATTCGTCTATATTCATGTAAATAATCTATATCTATGAAAGGGTATTCATTTTTTAGTACATCTATGGAGGTGCCATTCAATAACCGATATAAGAGATGATTTTTAAGGAAAGCAATATTCGATTTTTCTCGCTTCAGCTCCCTATTTTGTTGTTCCATGTTTTGGATAACAGAAGATATCGTTTGTTTTAATTCATTTGGATTAACTGGTTTTAATATATAGTCAACGGCTCGCAGCGACAAGGCATTTTTGACAAAATGGAAATCATCATGGCCGCTAAAAAAAATAAGTTGTATATTAGGATTTATAGACTTGGCCATTTTAGCTAAATCTATGCCATTGACAAAAGGCATTTTCACATCGGTAAATAAGATATCAATGGATTCTTTCTCTAATAAGTGGATAGCATCTTTTCCATTAGCTGCTTCTATAATATCGAGTTGAAATTGAAATTTATCAAGAAGAAAACGAATAACGCTACGTTCGTCCTTTTCATCATCTGCTATTAATATACGATACATAGTAATACCTCCTGACTAAAATTCTAGTTGATTATAACATATTGTCCTTTTTATTAATGATGAACAGAAAAACTTCCGGAAAAAAGTACATGAAAACGGTTTATTTAATATATTCATCTCTTTGTTAATCCAGTAAACTTTAACTATATTTTGGTAACATGTAAGATTTCTTAAAAAACTTATTTCATTTGCTATCACTTATATAAAAAAGGGAGGACATTTTATGAAATACAAAACATTTTGTAAGCGTGCGGCATTAGGATTAATGGCAACTTCATTAACACTATCACTAGCAGCATGTATGGATAATTCTTCATCCGGTGACAGTGTGACAGAAGATGGGAAAACCATCATTACGATGGGACGGGTAACCGCAGCAAATTCTAAATTGCCTGAAGGAGACACTTATGAAAACAATGCATATACAAGATTAGTAGAAGAGAAACTAGATGCTAAAATAGTGGATCAATTCGAAGCAGAAGGCGATGACTATAATCGTCAAGTTGCACTTGCGATCGCATCCGGTGAGTTGCCAGATATGATGCGTGTA
This sequence comes from Niallia sp. FSL W8-1348, assembly GCF_038006745.1. NCBI lineage: Bacteria > Bacillati > Bacillota > Bacilli > Caryophanales > Bacillaceae > Niallia > Niallia sp. FSL W8-1348. Next base: position 3,062,361 of record NZ_JBBOVV010000001.1, read on the forward strand.
GATAGTCGTGAAGAGCTGAAAGAGCTAGTGGAAAATGACCTAATTGCTGACTTGACGGAAGTGTATGATAAAAATGCAAGCGATTTCATCAAAGAGGTTTATGGCACGTATGATAACAGAACGCTAGAAGATGCTACATTTGACGGGAAATTGATGGCTATTCCAGGTACAATTGGAGATTCTGCGCCAAATATAGTGTGGATTAGGAAAGATTGGATGGATACATTAGGGATTAAATTGGATACAGATGGAGACAGACAAATTACTTTAGACGAGTTAGAGAGCACTGCAAAAGCGTTTGTTGATAAGGATCCAGGTTCCACGGGGAATCCAGTGGGTATTCCATTTGCTTCTTGGTTAAATGCAGGTGATTATGGTGGAAGCGGCATGAATATGACTAGCATTGCCGGAGTGTTTAATGCTCATCCTCGAATGTGGTTAGAAGATAGTAAAGGAAATATTGTCAATGGTTCTACAACCGAAGAAACGAAACAAGCATTAGGGGTAATGGCAGATTGGTTTAAAAAAGGTATCATAGATCCTCAGTTTGGAACAAGAACATGGGATGATATTATGGCACTTGTTACTAACGGTCAAACTGGGATAGTTACGGGACCATGGCATATACCGGATTGGGGATTATCAACAGTAAGAGGAATGGATAAGAATGCTGAGTTTGCTGCTTATGCAATAGAAGGAGAAAACGGTAAAGTAAATGTATTTCATAATAACCCAACAGGTCAATTTATTGTTGTCCGGAAAGATTATGAGCATCCAGAATTAGCAATAAAAATATTAAACTTATTCTATGATGAAATTTTAAACGCAGATGACTTACAGAAAGATTATCCAGAAATCTATAAATATGGAGAGTTGGCAGTGGATGGTTCTACAAGACCATTTAATATTGAAGTTTATAAATCCACAAATATTATAGACGAATATAAATATATTCAAGAAGCTGTGGAAGGGAAAATTTCCATGGATGATATTCCTACTGCTGGTTTAAAAATCGATGCGAAAAGTGTAATGGCATATCAAAATGATCCAGAAGGTGCAGGAACGTCTGAATGGGCAAAATATCATTCGAGAATGCTTGGTATGAGTATGATCGATAAATTTACAAACGAAGAGCAATTCAATTGGACTACCCCTGTATTTTTCGGTAATACTCCAACCATGGAGAAAAAGGGTGCCAATCTTTTAAAATTAGAAGAGGAAGATTTTATTAAAATTGTTACAGGTAATAAGCCACTAGATTATTTCGATACCTTTGTAGCTAATTGGAAGAAACAAGGAGGCGACGAAATAGCTGCTGAGATAAAAGAAGAGTTAGCCAATAAATAAGATAGATTCTAAGCTGTTCTAATCATGTAATTCTTCTATTAGGAAGGGAAAGTCATCATTAGAACAGCTGAATTGTAAGGAGGGGTTAGAATGTTTCAGCAGCCGCATTTGAAAATAGAAAATGGTAAGGATCCATTAGCTAGCACAAAAAGGAAAAAAACAAAAAAAATAGTAACGAAAGAAGAAATGTTTTATCATTCGATGTTGCTTCCTGGAATGATTTTTTTGATTATCTTTACGTTTGTTCCAATGTTTGGGGTAATCATGGCATTTCAAGATTATGTACCTGCAAAAGGAATTAGGGCTTCAGAATTTGTAGGTTTCGAACATTTCAAGTATATGTTCTCTTTACCTGATATCGGTAAACTTTTCAGAAACACAATTGTTATCGCTATCGGAAAAATCGTTTTAGGATCTCTGCTGGCGATCGTTTTCGCTATCCTATTAAATGAAGTTAGATTGAAACTGCTTAAGAAATCCATTCAAACAATTGTTTATTTACCACACTTTCTTTCATGGGTAGTGCTAGCATCTGTGGTAGTTAATATGTTCAGCCTAGATGGAACAATCAATCAAATTCTTGCTTTTTTTGGCATAGACAAGCTGAATTTTCTTGGAAGTAATAAACTTTTTCAACCGTTGCTGATAGGGACAGACGTATGGAAAGAGTTTGGTTATAATTCAATTGTTTATTTGGCAGCATTAACAGCTATTGATCCTGGTCTTCATGAGGCAGCAAGCATAGATGGCGCAAATTGGTGGAAGCGAATCTGGAACATTACCCTTCCCGGTATGCTGCCGATTATCCTATTGTTGGCAGTATTAAGTTTGCCTAATGTTTTAAATGCTGGATTTGATCAAGTGTATAATCTTTATTCACCAATGGTATATGAATCAGGTGATATACTGGACACTTATGTCTACCGAGTAGGATTAATGGGTCGGGAGTATAGCTTTGGTACAGCAGTAGGTTTATTTAAATCAGTAATTGGAATAATCCTGATTATATCAGCAAATAATGCAGCAAAAAAATATACTGATCGCAAATTATTCTAGGAGGGAAGAACGCATGATAGAAAATAAGAGCTTTTCTGCACGATGTGGCAGATTAACTATTTATGCAATCGTCATTTTCCTTGCCCTTACTTGTTTGCTTCCACTGTGGAATATTGTGGCGATATCATTTAGCGGAGGCGATGCAGTAGCTAGTAATAAGGTTGGTCTAACACCAATTAATACGACCTTTGAGGCATATAAAATGATTATGGAAGATAGTCAGTTTTGGCGCTCCTTTGGTATTTCGATTCAAAGAGTAATATTGTCATTGGTTATTAACATGGTGTTAATTGTTACTATGGCCTATCCTCTTTCGAAAACCAAAAGAGAGTTTAGAGGCAGAGGAATCTATATGAATCTGCTTATCTTCGCGATGCTATTTAATGGCGGAATGATTCCAACCTATTTGGTTGTGAAAAACCTTGATATGTTGAATACGATTTGGGCACTAGTTCTTCCAGGAGCTGTTCAAGTTTTCAGCATTATCCTTGTAATGAATTTTTTTATCGGCGTTCCCAAATCACTAGAGGAAGCAGCAATTATGGATGGCGCGAACCCATTACAGGTACTGATTAAAGTATATATACCGATATCGATGCCTGCTTTGGCGACAGTTGCTTTATTTAGTATCGTCGGAAACTGGAATGACTTTTTTTCAGGATTGATCTATATGACAAAAGTAACTAATTATCCATTAATGACATATATCCAATCATTGACAATCAGTATTGAGGAAATGCTAAAAGCTGGAGCAACTTCAAGTGACCTAGCAAATGCAGGAGAAGTATCTAACAAGAATCTTAATGCAGCAAAAATTGTTGTTTCCTGTGTTCCATTGCTATTAATCTACCCAATGCTGCAAAAATACTTTATTACTGGTATTGTAGTAGGTTCGGTGAAAGAATAGCCAGATTGATTTGCTTAAAAGGAAAAAGAATGAGGTTATCCAGTGAAACTCATTCTTGTGGTTTTATTAGAAAGGATAACCTCTAAACTTAGGAAAGGAAGGAATTGCGGTGAATAATATTTTTGAATGGAATGGACCTTTCTACCGATTTCTAGCAAAAATAGTTGATTTATTACTATTAAATGCTCTATTTCTCATTTCTTGTTTGCCTATTGTTACAATAGGATCGGCACTAACAGCTATGTATTCGATAACAATAAAAATGGCTAGAAATGAGGATGTATCAATCATTAGGGGATATGTCGCTGCCCTTCAAAAAAACTTTAAACAGAGTACCCTCATATGGTTGATTTTATTAGCAGTCGGCGTTGTGTTGTATATGGATTACTATTACCTGAATCAATATACAGGAAATTTACTTTTCCTTGTTAAGGTAAGTCTTGGTCTATTTTCTTTTGCTTACTTACTATTGTTTAACTTTATTTTTCCTTATGTTGCAAGATTTGAAAATTCAGTAAAGGATTCAATCATTAATACATGGAAGATAGCGCTAGTTCACCCCATTAAAACAATTTCCGTCCTAATGATTACTATGATTCCCATTATAACTTTGTGGATATCGGTCTATTCCTTTTTCTTTCTTTTATACTTTTGTCTATTTATTGGCTTTTCCTTCTTTGCTTATATAAATACTTTTATCATCCTCCATATTTATGAAGGATATGAGAAGTGAAGAGGGAACCGTCCCTCTGCCTCTGCGTCCCCTGTCGCTATCTGTCACATGCCGTCGCAATGTCAAATTTCCCCGAAATATTTCTTCTTTTATTAGTTGTATCTCTATTTCCACAGTGTTAACATTGTTTTTGTAAGCGTTTTCTTATATTGGTGCATGACCATTAAATTATCTACTTTTTAAGGAGGAATTCGATGAACCAACAGACTGTAGTTTTAAAAGAAAAGGTTGAAAAGTTCCTAAGTGGTAAGAAAAAGTTATTTATTAATGGTGAATTTGTAGAGAGTAAATCACAAAAAACGTTCGACAGTTATAATCCAGCGACAGATGAGGTTTTAGCAAGTGTATATGAAGCAGGTCCAGAAGATATTGATTTGGCAGTGAATGCTGCACGTAAGGCTTTCGATGTGGGACCATGGTCAAAAATGAGTGCTTCTGAGCGCAGTCGTCTTATGTACATACTGGCCGATTTGATGGAGGAAAACAGTGCAGAACTTGCCCAATTAGAAACGTTAGATAACGGAAAGCCGATTCGCGAGACTACGAACGCGGACATTCCATTAGCAATTGAACATATGCGCTATTATGCTGGTTGGTGTACAAAAATTACAGGACAAACGATTCCTGTTAGTGGACCATACTTTAACTATACGCGTCATGAAGCGGTAGGGGTAGTAGGACAAATCATTCCTTGGAATTTCCCACTTTTAATGGCAATGTGGAAGCTTGGAGCTGCTCTTGCAACTGGATGCACGGTTGTATTGAAGCCAGCTGAGCAAACGCCATTATCCGCGCTTTATTTAGCCGAATTAATTAAGGAAGCTGGTTTCCCAGATGGAGTTGTGAACATTGTTCCTGGCTTTGGAGAAACAGCTGGTCAACCATTAGTTGATCATCCTTTAGTAGATAAAATTGCCTTTACAGGATCCACAGAAGTTGGAAAAATGATCATGGCAAATGCCTCTAAAACATTGAAAAGAGTAACACTTGAGCTTGGCGGAAAATCACCAAATATTATCTTGCCAGATGCGGATTTAACAAAAGCTATTCCAGGTGCGTTTAACGGTGTTATGTTCAACCAAGGCCAGGTATGCTGTGCTGGTTCTCGGGTGTTTATTCAGAAGAAGCAATTTGATAATGTTGTTGCAGATATGGCTGCACAAGCGAAAAAACTGAAACAAGGTGCTGGCATTCATGCTGATACAGAAATTGGACCACTTGTTTCCGTTGAGCAGCAACAGCGAGTTCTTGGCTATATTGAGAGAGGGTTAAACGAAGGAGCACAACTTGTCGCGGGTGGTTTCAATCCACGTGAAGAAGGTTACTTTGTTTCTCCAACCGTTTTTGCAGATGTGCGGGATGAAATGACGATTGCCAAGGAGGAAATCTTTGGACCAGTTATTTCTGCTATGCCATATGACGATTTAGATGAGTTAATTAATCGTGCAAACAACAGTAATTACGGATTGGCAGCAGGCGTTTGGACACGAGATATCGCCAATGCCCACTATATCGCCAGCAAATTACGCGCCGGAACCGTTTGGGTCAACTGCTATAACACATTTGACGCAGCTTCCCCATTCGGCGGCTACAAGCAATCTGGCATTGGTCGCGAAATGGGCTCTTACGCATTAAATAACTACACTGAAGTAAAGAGCGTTTGGGTTTCCATGCAATAAGGAAAGCAAGGGGACGGTTCTTGTGTCTCCCTTATTGAATAAATGATATAGAATCAGAGGCTGACTCAGGAGGCGTTAACAAAACAACTTCTTGAAGTCAGCTTCCTTTTGTTAAAAGAAAATTATATATTTGAGGGAGTAGTAATAAGGTATCGTGTATTGATTATGCGATATTTTTTTTACAGTTTCGCATAATAGTGCATAAATTTCATTAATGAATTAAGGGAGAAGGGAGAAAACATGAGATGAGAAACATTCTTTTAATAGCTGCGTTTGCTTTAACAGTTGTGGTAATTTATTTTATTGCCACACGTCCTAGTCCGACTAAGCCTGTCATTATTCCTACTACCTCCTTGGAAGAAAGTGTATGTGAAGAAGTATCGGCACAGTTTGGCGATTGCAAAAGAATTCTTTTGTTTGATGCTCAGTCCCATTTAGTATTTGCTGAAAGTAGTTCGGGCATCATTCCTGTACTTACTAATAATGAATTTACGGACTTTAAAAAATTTATTTATCCCATATTGGATTTTCAGGAGTTTAAAGAGGAGAAACAGGAGAGAGATTCCATTACCTGGCAAGCGGATAATAATGTTCAAAAGGATTTCTCCATTATATATGGGTTTGCCGAAGATAACGTTAAAACTATCGTAATTACTAGTGAAGGCAATAGACAACCCAATAAGTTCTTCCTTCGAGATAACCTATGGGTATGGTATGCTACCTTCCCAAAAGATAAAGTCAAATTGCCAGTTGAAATAGAGGTTTATGAATAAAAGGAAGCAGAGGGACGGATCTTCTGCTTCTCTTTTTGATGGTTTCGAAAACCCCTGGCTATGCCGGGGGTTCCGGAGAGCTTATAGCGAGGTAACAAAAAAACCTCCTTTCATGGTAGGATAAAGTTGGTTTCCCGACCACTTTATCTCACGCAAGAAGGAGGTATGCCCTTATGAAGGTCATGAACAGTTTAGCACATACAACATGGAATTGTAAGTATCACATAGTCTTTGCCCCAAAATACAGAAGGCAAATTATTTATGGCAAATACAAAAAGAGTATAGGACAAATCATAAGAGAGCTATGTGAAAGAAAAGGTGTCATTATACATGAAGCAAATGCCTGTCCGGATCATATCCATATGTTGGTTAGTATTCCACCAAAATTAAGTGTATCGCAGTTCATGGGTTACCTAAAAGGAAAAAGTAGCCTGATGATATTTGATCGACATGCGAATTTGAAATATCGCTATGGGAATCGTAAATTTTGGTGTCGTGGTTTCTACGTTGATACCGTGGGGAGAAATAAGAAACAAATACAAGAATATATAAGAAATCAGCTGAAAGAAGATTATATGGCTGATCAGCTAACGTTGTTCGAAGAATTCGATCCGTTCACGGGTGAGAAAAATCGGAAGTAAATAAAGAAATTCTTTAGAATTGGTGAGTGAATGTGGTGCAGAAGGGAAACCTTTTCAGTGGGCCTTTAAGGCCGAGGCCGGTAAGAGAGGCTTTTAGCCGCAGAGCAAACCACCAGTTCACACTGGTGGTTTTGATTTGCTAATTATATGGGAGGATCGATGCTTTGTTGTGTGTTTGATCACTTCCTTCAGGTTGTTGAAGATGGAGAAGTAAAAAACTATATCGAGTTTGCTATTACACTTTCTCAAAAACATCTTAAGCAAATGGAAAACATCTTCAATCGAGAAAATATTCCTATTCCTGTTGGATTTGGGGAGCAGGATGTTCGGAAGGATGGACCACGTTTATTTAGTGATATCTTTATGATTTTTTATATTACTCAAATGGCCGGAGCAGCTGTAATTACATATGGTCATGCTTATACCAATGCGACAAGACAGGACATAATGGACTATTTCAGAAACAATATAGACGATGCAGTTGAAACCTATGAAAAAGGTATACATTTATTGTTTTTAAAAGGAGTGGATATTAGCCATCCTACGATTCCGTATCCTAAGAAAGTGGACTTTGTGGGGAAAAAATCATTTATCTCTATCTTTACTGGAAGAGATAGACCGCTTACTGCTAATGAAATAAAACATTATCATTATAATATTATTACGAACATATTAGGAAAATCTTTGATGATAGGATTTAGTCAAGTCGCCTCTTCAGAAAAGTTAAGAGAATATTTTCAAGAAGGCGCAAAACTAGCTAGTAAACAAATTAAGATTTACACGAATCGCTTAATCAATCAAGATTTACCATCACCTAAATTAATGGATACTCATATAACTGATTCAACAGCATCTCCTTTTTCAGATAAGCTTTTGATGTATCATGTTTCGTTGGCAGGAAACATGGCTTTAGCAAATATTGGTACTGCCCTTTCGGAAATGTTAAGGCATGATTTAGCTGCAGAGTATATAGCGTTAATTCCTACTATTGGAAAATATAATAATGATGGATTAAATATAATGATTGAACAAGGATGGTTGGAAGAACCATATACAGCAGCGGACAGGAAAAAACTTTCTAAGCATTCATCTGGAAATCAGACATAAAAATCAATCATATTTTTTAAAAAAGGTGGCCTGGGAATGATGTGAATAAGAATTCGTTTGAAAAACTTCTATGGTCTATCGCTTTACCTGGATTTGGGCAGCTACTTAATAAGAAATATACAAAAGGAATTATTCTTATTGTTCTTGAGGTAGTAGTGAATGTACAATCAAACTTTAACATAGCGATTATTTCAAGTTTTCATGGAGATATTTCTGCATCTTTAGAGGAAGTTAATTTGAGGTGGCTAATGTTTTATCCATGTCTCTATTTTTTTGCTATGTGGGATGCAGTTAAAGATGCTGATGATCAAGGAAAAAATTCTTCCTTCTTATTCCTACCTTTTGTGTTTGCTGCCTATTTTGTAACGGTAGGATTAATCTATTCATCAGAAGTTAAGCTATTTGGGCATTTGATAGGTCCTATATTTTTACCAATACTTTTTGTTATACCAGGAGTAATCGTTGGGTTGGTAATAAGAAAATTAATCAAAGTATTTGTGAAAAAAAAAACCATCTTGTAAAAAGCAGATGGTGTTTTATTTTTCTTTTCAGGCTTTCATGTTGGTGGTCCATCATTAGTAAAGACGTTTCGACGAGGTTTAGAACAAGGAGATGAACAGTATTATAGTGCTGAAAAAATATTTGAAAGGGAACAGAGGGACGGTTTTACCACTTCCCTCTGTTTCCTTCCTTACATATACTTAGCTACCAATTCATAGCATCTGTCTTTTGTAACAGACGCTTGTGTTGCCACATATTCCAATCCTTCCATTGTGCCACCTTCGTATTTGAGGGAAGCTTCTTTAGCTTTTTGATCTCTTTCCTTTATCCAATCCCGTTGTTCTTCATGCAATTGCTCCATCTCTTCTGCAGAAAGCTGTTCATTTAGGACGCTATATATTTCATTTAATGCTTCGTCCCAACGATCCAATCTTTCTGCTTCCTCTTTTTCCAACTCTACTGTAGTACTAGCCTTTGAGGTGTCTGCAGGTACTTCTCTGTCTTTTTTATCCATTTCGTTTAGTTTCTCTAAATACTCATCTTTCAAACTGTTAGAAGTATCTTCTTTGTCATTCGGTTCAGTAGCAGTATCCTCATTTGACGAGGAGTCGCTTTCTTCCGTTTGAGTAGAGTCATTATTAGAAGGCAGGTTATCTGAGGATGAAGCAGTACCATCAGTTGTTTTTCCACAAGCAGCTAAAATAACTCCGACTAAAGCTAACATTGTGATGAAAAATTTTTTATTACCTTTCATGTTTAATTGCACCTCCACTAGTTGAATAGGATCTTCCGTTTTATCCAATATTCTAATCGAATCAAAGGGAACCGTCCCCCTAATTTCCTTGATTCCCTGTATCCATCATTCAAAAACATATCAGCGGCTTTCTCTGAATAGGCTGTAAGAGAATAGAAAACGGATGGTGGTAATGATGGATCTGCCGTTAATTTTGTCTGGGCCGATGGTGCGTAGGGTGGAGGTAACCTCCGCCTATCTTTGGATTGCTTTAAGTGAAAAATACCGATTGAACGCTAAGGTTTACTCCATTGAAATAAATCCAGAAACAGGGGAATATGATTATCAACCAATTAGTATCCAGTCGGATGCGCAAATCTTTCGCTTAGGAAAAAAAGTATATGTATATTTGATCAAAATCCAGCCTAACTCCAAAATCCTTCCTTCTCAAACTTTGTTAGGATACAATATTGAACTAAAAAAAGGGAAACGAAGCTATGATTTAAGTGACTTTGGCTTGCTGTCCCCAACACATCCCGCTTCTATTTGTTATGGAAATTTACAATACCCCACTTTTTTTATTCCAGCAAGGGATCAATCAAACATCTTATATGGTTCCTGTCGTAAACTACATGGAATTGGCAAGGATGCGTTAAGCTTAGGAGACGAAAAACTGCAGGAATACTATTTTCAGTTAGAAAAAAGACCAAATGCACTTTTTCTGACAGGTGACCAAATTTATGCAGATGATGTCCCAGCGCCAGTCGCTCCTTTCTTATCTGCATTAGGTAAGCAACTGATAGGTAAGGAGGAACCGTTAAAGGAATTATGCAAGGACTTTAATAGCAAATCCCTCCAAACAGCCTTCAGCCAGTTAAATGGAAGAAAAGAACTAATAAAGAAATACTGCCAGTTTACTTCAAGGAAGGCTGATAATCACCTTATGACACTGGGTGAGTATGCGGCAATGTATATCATGAACTGGAATCCTGAAATTTGGGAGCTGGCAAACAAGGCGGGGTATTTGAAAGATTTTGATGACTATTTAGTAGATGACGAGATTTATATAGATAGTGATAAAGAACAACCAAAAGAGTATGGAAGAAAAATCAATATAATAAGGAAAGAATTTAATCAGCAGCAAAAAGATATGGAAAGGTTCCAGCAATATCTGCCAAAGGTGCGCCGTTTATTGGCAAATATCCCGATTTATATGATATTTGATGACCATGATGTAACAGATGATTGGAATATAACAAAAGAGTGGCAGGAAAAAGTAGCGAGTTCGCCGCTTGGAAATCATGTCATTGCTAATGCTTTAACTGCTTATTGGGCTTTTCAAGGCTGGGGTAATAATCCGGAAGCTTTCCCTCTTTCTTTTTTCACAAAAATAGGAAACTATACAAAAAGGTTAAAAGTACACACATTAGCATATACAGAGTGGCTTCAGACGATATTAACCTTTCGTTCATGGAGTTATGTAGCACCAACAAATCCGAGAAGCCTCATATTAGACACTCGAACACAACGAGCTTATCCAGCAGAACGGACCTATGTTATTGGAAATGTCCTAAAGCAGCGGACAAACGGACCGAATTTAATCCGGAAAAAGGAATGGAATCATTTATCAGAACTATTATTTTCAAGTGGATGGCAAACGCAAACGCCATTAGTCATCATCTCTGCGACTCCCTTATACGGGGTTCATTTGATTGAGTCCTTTTTAAAAAATTTCATTCTGCCTCTTACGAATATCCTTCCTTCTCTGCAAAAAAGTTTAGATTTGGAATGGTGGAAATTTAACGGAAGAGGTTTTTCCTTTTTCCATCAACAAATAGCTGAATGGAATCCAAGCAATTGCATAATTCTTTCTGGAGATGCCCATATGGCTTCTTCGATTGCGGTAGAGGTATATTTTCAGCAGCAAAAAAAACGAAGTCTTCATCAATTTACAAGCAGTCCCATAAAAAATCAGTCTTTTGATGGATTATCTGGAATGGCATTAAAAAGCATTCTTCACTTTAGAAAGAGTAGTACAAAGCAACAGAAAATGTCGCGATATTGCGGGAATGATTATGTAATTCATGAAAAAGAGGCTTCTGCATCCTTTCTATGGAAGGAAATAATCTCCCATCAAGTTTTAGCAAATGGATCGATGATTGATACAAAGAATAATTTAGGGTGGCTAGCTTTTAATAAGGATAGTTTTAGACATAGTTTTCTAAAAAAGTAATCATTTTTTAAAATAAGAGAGGACTTCTTTTGGCTTCCCGGCACTATTGGATAAGAGGAAGCATCAGTAATAGGCACTGATTTAAAGATTCATCCTTTTGATGCGTGTTTGATTAATGGATATTCTGCACATGCTCTAGATTTAGATGATGTTCATTCGGAAATTCGAGGACATCCGTCTGCGATTATTTTGAGCTTATTACATTCACTAATAGAAAAGAAGCGTGATAGAGAACGCTTCTATGAGGCTTATTTAATAGGGATTGAAACGATGAAGTGCTTTGCTCAATTATTAGGTGCACAGCATTATGAAAAAGGGTTCCATACAACAGCAACTGCAGGAATTTACGGAGCGGTTGCTGCTGGAGCCCATTATTTAAATTTCGACTCGGAGAAATTCGCGCAAGCTATTAACTTATGTGTCTCAAAACTAAGCGGTTCTCGGAGTCAATTTGGAACAATGGTTAAACCGTTGCATGCTGGTATGACAGCCCAAAGTGCTTGGCAGATTCTTCATTTTATTGATAAAGGGATTGCAGGAAGTATTAATACAATTCAAGCAAAAAATGGTTTAATCTCTATGTATGTGGAGCAAAGAGAAAATCCATTTGAGATTTTCGAAAAGTGGGGAGACCCTTGGGCAATAGATAAACCAGGACTATGGTTTAAATTATATCCATGTTGTTCTGCGAATGCACATGCAATTGATGCAATCCAGTATATAAAGACACAGAAAAAATTTTCTGTAGATGAGGTTGCCTTTGTGGATTTGTACTTCCCACCCAATGGTGATGCTGCATTAGTTTACACCCACCCACAGAATGGGGAGCAAGGGCGCTTTAGCGTAGAATACTGTGTAGCTTTATTATTACTGGGGGAAGCGTTATCTATAGAGAACTTTTCTGTCGATCAAATTGCTACTGATGTCAATCAAGTAATGAAAAAAATTCATCGAAAGTATGATCACCGAATTCCAGTAAAAGTGGATAGCTATCCAAAAGATAGATATTGTATGGTAAAAGTAACTTTAAACGATGGTCGACAGTTGGTTTCTAGAGTGGATGCGCCAACAGGTTCACCAGGTAAGCCGCTAATAATGGAGGATTTAGTCAATAAAGCTAACACTCTATTGGGCGAACAAGCAAATACGTTAAACAAGTATTTTGCTGGAGGAATAGAAGGTTGGTAAGACAGTCGGTGTCAGGCACCATAAAAAGACAAATCATATCATTTTGTGTTTATCAGCAGGACGGTAAAAGTGTAGAATAATTTCGATAAGCTTATTGTGTCCATCAATTATTTTTTAGGCTTTCTCCCTTAATACTCAGAAACAATTTCATCTAAGGTGACCTGCCAAAAATCTGGTGTAATGGTATAACTCCTTGTGCTGCAATATCTCTATATCTTTTAAACGGAGAATTTCAAACAACAATTTGACTCTCTGTTTCAATGAGCAAAGAAAATGGCTGTATTCTTTTATAGGCGATTTTAATAATAGTGCAGCCTTCAAAAAAAGGACGTTTTCGGTAAAAGACTCTTATACCGAGAACGTCCTTTTTTTATCTTTCTTTAATCAACTGCACCCGTCCTACCTGTCCATCTTCTAGGCGAACCTTAATTCCATGAGGATGAAATGGAGACTTTGTTAAAATATCTTTTACAATGCCTTCTGTTCGTTTCCCTGTTCTTTGGTCTTGCTTCAGCACAATTTCAACGTGCAAGCCTGGAGCTATGTCTTTTCTATTCTGGCCGTTCATTACACACCCATGCGTTTTCTTTGATTATTTGGCTTTTTCGTCAGCTGACTTTTCATTTTCTGCATTTTTTGATTGCCGCTTAAACTTGCTTTGCCACCTTGTCCTTGCTGCGTTTTATTTGCCAACTGTTGTTTCATCGCTTCCTGCAAGCTAATTTTCTTTTTGCTTTCTTGCTCATTTGTCTGATTATCGTTCACGGAAGTTCCCTCCATTATTATAGAAATAAGGCTACTATCCCCATCATAACAAAGGACGGTGGATACTTCCAATCCAAAATCAGTGTCAGGCACCATAAAAAGACAAAAATTAGTTTTTATAAAGAGGGTTTTAATCATGTCCTTTAGCTTAGATAAAAAGAGAGTGCCATTCTTAACGGGATTCTGCGAAGGATGGCACTTTCAGATGAGAGCTTTGATAGAGCATGGCTTAGGAACTGGTGCCGATTATATTTTACTTGGATAATGGTAATTTATCAGGGTTCATAGTCATATACATTTCTTTAATTTTGTCCTTGATGATGTAAAAGCTCAAGATACTATGAAGTGTTCCATTCATGTAAATAACGATCGCGGGCTGACTATTGACATTTCTAATCTCAAAATAAAAGTCTTTTGGGACTTTTTTTATGATACCGTATAATAGGGATAAAACATTGGGCAGAGATACGATTGGGCGAACAGCAGCCCTAACTTTTCCTCCACCATCTGAGTAAAGGGTGACATTTTCATATATAAGTTCTAATAGGGAATCCATGTTTTGCGTTTGAAATGCTTGAATAAAGCGACTAATAATAGATTTATTCTTTTCATAGTTTAAACTTTCATCCCCTATATAAGGGATTTTTTGCTTAGCACGACTGAGAATTTTTCGACAGTTATCTTCGTTCTTACCTATGATAGTAGCGATTTCTGAATAGGAAAAATCAAAGACTTCTCTTAAAAGAAGGACTGCTCGCTCATTTGGTGATAAATGTTCCATCATTCGTAAAAAGGCAATACTCACTCCTTCTTTTTTCAATATAATTTCAGATGGATCTGAATCATTGGTTTCCTCTTGCAATAATGGCGCAGGATTCCATGGTCCCACATATTGTTCTCTTTTGTGTCGTACTGCCTTTAATTCATCAAGACAGCGATTAGTTACCATTTTACAGAGATACGCCTTCTTATTATCTATTTTCTGTTCTTCCATTTGATACGCTTTTAAAAAGGTTTCTTGCACAATATCTTCGGCATCCACCATTGAACCTAACATACGATAGCCTATGGAGAACAACAAAGGTTTAAATTGTTGATATTCTTCAGTGCTAATCTGCACAATATCCACTCTTTTCTTTTAGGCTGTTTTCGCAAAGTTTGTTGCAATGAACCCGCAGCCTGAAACACATTGCTATTGCTTTCTGTGGATTTTACGTGTATCAGACTGTTCAGTATATTTAAGTCATTTTTATCCCATTGCAAAAGTAATAATCTTTTAGAAAACAATCCTCCTTTTTAAAATTTCCTCTGCAATTTCCTTCGCACTACTGACTGCCCCCTCTGACAAAATAGAATTTGGAGAAGTCCAATCTCCTGCTATATATAATCCAGGAATTCCTAATTTAGAACACTGTAGCATCTGCTCATCTCCTATCTGAGGTAAGCGTTGATTAACTGTAATTTTAGGAAGGAAACGGCTAGTTATTTCATAGTTTTTCCACCCAGGCTGTATCTTTTCTAAGAATTGTTCAAGTTCCATTTTAATCTGCTTGCTATCTATCGTATCATCTGGATGGTGGTATCTAAAGACATGCATGACTGTCCCTTTTGCATCGTCAGAGAGTCGGGCGTAATTGGAATGGACGGAAAAATAGATTGGATTCTTTAAGTCCATGGCGAACAATTGTTTAGGATTAGGTAATTGTGATAAAGCAACATCGAACGTGGCTCCCTTTACAGGTATAATTTTGGTAATAGTGTCATTTGGAGCGAAGGGAGAGTTTTCTCCTAACATATGATGAAGTTCGTGTGGTCCTGTTGTACATATTACATGTTTTGCAAATATTTTCTCATCATTTGATAGAACTATTTTAAAATTGTCAGGTGCAAGGGGTGCGATGTGCTTAACCTGCTTATGTGTTTGAATCTGCACACCAGCGATAACAGCCTTATTATGGAGCTGGTCTATCATTGTCTGCCAACCGTTATCTAAATAATGTACGCCGCCACTAATGACAGTTTTTAAATGGGATACAATAATTTTGGCACTTGCTTTTTCGGGAGCGTGACAATAAGTAGCAAGTCTACCTAGTAAATAGAGTAATGCTTGAATGTTTTCTGAACTGGTTGTTTTCTGAACCCATTGTTTGAAGGTCTGTTGTGCTAGCTTTTCCTCATTAACGAAAACTACTTTTATCAAAACATTCGCCCATTCCATTCGTTCTTTCCAATTTAAAAAATTTGTTTTAATAATGCCTGGAAAAGTAAAAGGTGCAGTATATTTTAGGCTATCTTTAACTAAAATACCTCCTAATTTAGGTGACTTTCCTAGAAGCTGTACATTTAATTCTTCGAGAATTGACTTGGCTTTTCCTCTTTTATATAGTGCATGTGGACCTAAATTGAAATATTGTCGTCGTATCTGATCCGTTCTAGCCCTTCCACCAAGCTTTTTCCCTTTTTCGAGTACCAATATGGATAAATCGTTACGCGCTAAATAATTTGCTGCCACGAACCCCGACAGTCCACCACCAACAATAACAACATCCCACTTTTGAATCATCTGATAACCTCCAATTGTTATTTTCATAAACAAGACGATGAAGAGGTAATAATTGTGACAAATTATTTTGTTGCTGGTATTGATATCTTTGGTAATTCTTTTTAGTTTCTGGTAAACGAGAAAAGTCCTTGAATCAATGGTACCCATAGAAAATAAAAGATTATAGTTCTATTAATGATAAACAAAATATGGTTTATTTAACCAATCGTCAGGTTTGTTTTGGTGGAAACAAATAGAGGAACGGTTCTTATAAGGTCACTCGACCCTCAAGAACCGTCCCTCCGTATTCCTTGTTTAATATTCCACCATCATTTTGGCTTTTGAAAGCTGAACATTACTAAACGCAATTCCCCCTAATATAAGAGCAACGCCGATCCATTGTAACATTCCCACATGTTCTCCTAAAACTAGCGCAGACATGGAGACAGCTACTGGAAGCTCAGATGCTGTTAAGATAGTGCCAAGTCCTGGACCGATCTGCGGCATCCCAATGGAATAGAGGAGAGGCGGAAGAACAGCACCGAAAATTCCAAGCAGCAATCCGTATGGTGCTACTCCTATTAAGGTTGGAATATCAACTAAATAAACGGGTGGGAAAACTAGAAAAACAACGAATAAACCACCCGCTGAAAGAAGACCACTCTTCAGAAGAGGAGCGGTATTTTTCCCGACGGATCCGCTAAGAAAAATGAATGTTGCAAAGGTAAAGGCTGAGAGTAGTCCCCAACCGGCACCTTGCCAGGAAAGGTTCATTCCCCCTTCTAAAGAAACGCCTCCAGCTAAGATGGAACCGAATAGGAGAATGATGATCGCAATTACCTTCTCTAAGGTAGGTTTTTTCTTATAAATGATCGTTTCGAAAAGTGTACCAATCCATACAAATTGAAACAATAAAATGATTGCTAGTGAAGCATTAATTGTTTGCAATGCTTGATAATAAAAGATTCCCGTCAATCCAAACGGAATTCCAGATAATAGTAGTTTGATAGCTTGAACGCGCGTAACCTTATATTTCCTTGTAAATAAAACAAGTATCCAAGTAATTAATGTACCAAATAAATATTGTGCTCCTGTTACCTCAGCCACTGAAAATCCAGCTGCGTATGCCAGTTTAACAAATGTAGATAGAATGCCGTAGCAGCACCCTCCTAAAAAAACAATTAATGCATAGTTCCATTTTTTCAAAATGAATATCCTCCTTTTCAACATAAAAAGCCACACAACTGTCTATAGACAATTGTGTGGCGAAAATAGAGTTTCCTCTAGAAAAATCCACGTCCTACGTAAGGTTTTATTATTCCATTCGTAATTTATCCCACTCTAAATGGACAGTTAGACTTCCGCCTCAAGCTTATGAAAATACGAGGAAGCTAGGTGGGAGATCAACTGTCCGTAAAGGTCCGATTGGTTCAACTAACTATCAGTGGGGATAAAGGAAAACCCCCACTGATGGAAGTTTCACTTTATTATAAGAACAATCTTGTTAGTTGTCAAAGGATTCAAAAGGATGAAGCCCCCCTGACTGATACGGATGGAATGAAATAGTAAATAATAGTCAGTAGATCAATGAAGTATATGTAATGCTAGGATAATAGAACGTTCTGTTAAAAAGACGAGAGCATTTAACTGGTTGGGAATTGATAGGATATATTTGACAAAATTCTTCGCCGTTTTGTCAAATATTGAATCATTTATCAATTTAACAATGATAATCATTATCACTTATAGTTAATTTACAAATGAAAATTATTCTCATTTAAAAGGTGGTCAGAGTGAAGGTATTAATTAGATATGTGAGTATGACAAGCAATACAGAAGACATAATGATTGTTATAAAGAATAAATTAGAAACATTAAATTGTGAGGTTAAAGTAGAGGAATTAGACTTGGTCCCCCTCCAAAAATTATCCGCGTATGATCTTGTTCTTTTCGGAAGCTATACATGGGGAGATGGCGATTTACCATATGAATTGGAGGATATGTATGAAGACTTAGATGATGTGGATCTAACTGGAATTTCCTTTGGAATCTTCGGGTCAGGTGATCGTTTTTATCCTGCCTTTTGTCAAGCTGTAGATCTTTTAGCAGACAAGGTAAAGGAAAGAGGGGGAGATGTGTTTAGCTCCTTATTAAAAATTGAGTTCAGTCCGGATAGTGAGGAGGAAGTGTTGGAATGTGAACAATTTGCAGTTGGTGTGTATGAGTGGGTAAAGGAAAAGGATACAAGTCATGCACGCTAATGGGGCGACCGCTGTCATTTCTACTTCGCCAAAAGAATTTTTAGTCTCGATTAAGAGGAAAGGAATTTTTTCATTTAAAAATAATAAATGGAAGCTTGTGATTCCATTACATGACTCTATTTATCAGCTAAAGAGAATTGGTGAATATATAATGGGGGTTGGTGAGAGGGGAAGATATATTCAGCTTCATTTGAAATTAGGAAGATGGAGAACGTCTTTCTTTCCAACTAGGCAGCGCCTATGGGATATTATTGGCAACGAGAGGGGGCTAGTTATTACCCATGCAGGGACACAATTACTAGTATCATATGATTTTGGGCAGAAATGGAGCATAATTTCTCTTTTTAAAGAACTTTCCGTAAGACCGATTATTCGTTCATTAAACTTAAATGATGAAGAGATATACGTAGGTACACAAATACATAAACAGAATGGTGGGTTATGGAAATACTCATTGTATTCCAATCGACTGGAATCGTTACGTTATGAAAAAGATAAGATGGTTTCATCTATTTATGTAGACAATTCTTTTCTTTGGATGACAACAGGGGCATGTCAAACCAAAAAAGGCACAATCTCCTTTCGGAATCATGGAGAAAACGAATGGCATTCGTTTTCTTCTCAAATAGAAGAACGTGTATTTTTAAGTATGGTACATTCTGATGATAAAATTTACGTTTGCTCCAGCAAGGACGAATATGGCTATTCGCGAATCTATTATTGTGACTTGTTGCAAATGAAATTAGTGCTAGTCGAAACAATAAAGGGTCATTGCTTTTGCGGAGCTGTTAGCGACGGAGACCTATTTTGGGCTGGCGGAGAAGAGTCCAAATGGATAAAACAAAGCTTAAAAGAGAAGCAAATACTTCATTGAGATGGGAAGTAGAGGGGCGGTTCTAACGTAACCTAATAAAAGAATATAGTTGGCCTAAGTTAGAGCGGAATGTTGGATAATGTAAACGAAATGTAACTTTGATGTTAAGTGTCAATTGCGAATAACTAGTGGTAATGGGGTTAAAAACCTCCTCTGAAATTGTACTGCACCCCAAAAGCTAGAGTGAAATCTAACTTTTGGGGTGTTTTTAAATCATGAGTCCAGTTCAATATCAAATCCATACCAGCCAATTAGCTGCTTAAATATAAAACTCTAACTTTTTGGGATCACCTCAAGAATACAAGATTCTTAGTGGGAGTTTTTCAGTATCTTGAACCATCCCTCTAGGTTTTTGTCAACAAGCATTAACTTAAAAAAATATACTTTTTTTATTTCTTGAAACTTCTTTTAATAAGCATTGTAGAAGTAACTCCTCAACTGCTGACAATAGAGCAATCGCTAAAAGCGTATATAAGAAAAAAATGCTGTTATTTAATAAAAAAAATGGAAGATAGAGAAATAAGGCGAAACCAGTTAGTTTATTTCCATATGTATGAATGGAAGTAAATGTGTGAAATTTATAATAGCCAATAGCCATAGCACAAACTCTTATCAATCCAATAAGCATTATCATACTCCAGATCCAAATTGGAAGCACGGTAGATGGGAGGACAATCTTACCAACAATTGCTAAAAACGTCATATCTGCAATCGTATCTAAAACTTCCCCTTGTTTACTTGTAACTTGAAATTTCCGTGCAAGATAGCCATCTAACATATCGCTAATACCACAGATAAAATAAACTATCCAAAACCCCAATCCGCTATGGAAAAATAATAAGGTCAATGATAAAAGGATTCTAATGCCAGAAATTATATTTGGTATTAGACGTACCACACAACTCACCTCTATTCTGTATAAAGTATATCGCTTTTTTGTTCTAATAGTGTGTTATATAAAAGAATTATGAAATATATGTGAAATAGTACACAAATTGGAGTGTTTTCAAAGTAACTGGAGTAAAATAGGGGTATAAAGGAAAGAAGGAGAGAAGTGAAATGTACTCTAATAATCAAACGCATTCAAATATTGATGGTTATGTCAAAGGTTTTCATGTGAAGCCAATTCAAGAGACTTGTTTTTATGATACGGGATCTTATTATTCAAATGGTATTAATATTGAAGTACAGCTAAGTACTGAGCAATATGCGAATCTACTAAAATACGGATATTCTGGTAAGCAGCACAATGTCTATTTTACAGCAAGATCTAATCATTATGCCCATCTTTATGCAGCTTCAGCTGAAGACATTAACCAACTCCTAGAAGTAATTAGTAATTAAGGGAAACAGAGGGACGCCTCGGAAAACAAATCCATCATCTTATGTTTAAAAAGTGGCTATTGCCCATCATCATTAACTAGCCAGTTTTTCAGTGCCCACGGACGGTTCTTGTGATTCCTTTCCAGAACCGTCCATCTCTATGCTTTTATGTACCTATCCGGTAAATCTTCCTTGGTCTTCCTCTTGTAAGTGGAACTTCTTCACCGATTATTTTGGCAAGTCCTTGTTCTTCTAAGTTGGTAAGTATTCTTCTTGCATTTCTCGCGGTCATTTTAAGCCATTCCGAGATGTCTGCTGCTGTTATTGCGTGCTTTCCTAAATTTTTTTGGACAGAAGCCATTTTATTGTAAGTACTAATGGTTACTCCAGCTTTTTTGAGTTTATTGCTAAGTTCTTCATCTGTCACTCTGTAATTAAATCCAATCGTCTTTTTTTGATGAAGAGGACCGGTGATATTTCCTTTATCATCGACAAGAAATCCTGTATAGGTACCATATGCTTCGGCGTGTTCAAGTGCTAGGATTGCATTTTTTTCAGCAATCATGGCAGTATCCCCATAGCCGATGCCAACATTTGCTTTAGAATCTGTGAGTAGCTCTATCTGGAAAAGAAGAGAATTTCCTTCTTGGCTATTCCTTTCTATCGAGCCCCTTGTAGAGAAAATAAGAAAGCTTCCAATGCCGGTCGTAATAAAAGATCCTGAAACAGATTCGGCAAAATCTAATACCGAGTTTTGGATTTTTAAGTTTAATCGATGTAAATCATAGGAAATCGAATCCTTTGCTGCTGTATCCATCATCTCCCCGATTTTTATCATCATGACCGCAATTTGGGAATTACGGAAATGAAACTTTTCCCATTTTTCATATCCTTCGCTAATAGTTTGTTTAATATTTTCCTTTGTAGCAGTCACTCGATAAACAGGAATATTCATCGAAACAAGCTTTTCATAAACTGAACGTAGGGAGGTGATACAAATATCTACTTTCCTAGTTCGAAAGAGATTAGCATGATATTCTACAATTTCACTGGATGGAAGTCCTACATTATGTAATAAATGTAATTGGCCTAAAGGGATATGATTTTCCTGGTAAAGGTCGATAAATTGCTGTTTAAAAAAACTATCGATACTAATTCTTTCAATATTTTTTCTATCCTTATATAGAATATTTAATAGTATTATTGCGATGGACCCTTGATTAAAGCGTGGATAAAAGAATAATTGTTGTTTATGATATTTTTTCGTTAGATAGTAAGGGGTATATCCTGTACATATCCAAAAATCAACAAAATGCTGATTTTGTTCCACAATTGCTTCTGATTCACTTGGTTCGTTATAAATATAGGGGATAACTTCCAGCTTAGATTGAAAATCTGCTGCAATTTCCATTATATTTTGCACCGAGTCTTTTGGTCCTAGCAGACCAGCTTTTGCCTTCATGTATGCCTCCAACTGTACTTTTTCTAGAGTATACTATACAAAATAAAAGGTTTGCAAATTATATTTCCGTAATAATTCTGTAATAAATGATAGGTGGATTTTTTGTGTCAGATAATCTAACAGTGTTTTTAATATGCATTATTGACTTTAATAATTTGTCTCTCTATACTTTAATTTAAGGAACAATTAAGGAATAATTCCGAATATAACGATGGAAAGAAAGGGGGAGCAAAATGCAAGATATGATTACATTTGCTGCAACGGGTGATTCCTTTATCACTCGTAAACTTCCAGCAAAAAATAAATCTTATAAAGAAATTGCCGACATCATTAATCAAGCTGATTTTCGATTTACAAATTTAGAAGTAACGCTCCATCAGAATGAAGGCATCCCAGGAGCGGTAAGTGGAGGAACTTGGGCCATGGGTTCTCCAGAATTGCTGTCTGATTTAAGGAATTATGGATTTAATACGTTAGCATGGGCGAATAATCATACATTGGATTATTCTATTGATGGCCTAAAAGCAACAGAAAAATATTTAAATCAGTCAGGATTTGTGCATGCAGGGGCTGGACAGAATATGGCATATGCTAGCGAACCAAGATACTTGGAAGCGGAGACGGGAAGAGTTGCCTTGATATCAGCCACATCAACCTTTCATGAGTCTTGGGTGGCAGGTGAGCAGCGCCCTGACATGATCGGAAGACCTGGCATCAATCCACTACGTTATAATACCATCCACCAGATTACATCAGAGAATATGAACACTTTAAAAAAAATTGCCTCAGCCACTTATATAAATGCAACCCAAGAATTGTCAATTAAAGAAGGTTTTCGCTTAAGAAGAAATGATGGAATCTATTCATTTGGCGAATATTTATTCGAAGAAAGTAATGAAGAAGGTCAATCGACGACTCCTGATGAGCAGGATATGAAACGAATTATAAGAAGTATCAAACAAGCAAAAAGGCAAGCTCATTATATTATTGTTAGTATTCACGCACATGAAATGAGAAAAGGAGAGAAGGAACTACCTGCTCAGTTTTTAGAGGAATTTGCAAGAGTATGCATTGATGAAGGAGCACATGCTGTCATCGGACATGGACCTCATGTATTAAGAGGGATAGAAATTTATAAAAATCGACCAATATTTTATAGCTTGGGTAATTTTATTTTTCAAAATGATACTGTTCCTTATTTGCCAACAGACTTTTATGAAAAGTATCAATTAAGTCATACAGATAATGTCGCAGATGCCTTAGATAAAAGAAGTAAGAATAACACAATAGGATTCGGAATCAATCATAAAATCTGGGAATCAGTCATCCCTGTTTGGACAATGGAAAAAGGAGAATTGATAGAGCTAAAGCTTTATCCAGTGGAATTAGGCTATGGTAAAGACAGATATGAAAGAGGTTGGCCAGTTCTATCAGATAATCAGGACATATTGCTAAGACTAGCTAAACTCTCAGAGCCATATGGTACAAAAATCAATATAGAAGGAAATATAGGAGTCATTCGTTTAAATGAAAAAATAACTGCGGCTAAAATAGACAGAATCTTTTTATAATTCTAATATTAATAGAGGGGGAAATGCTTTGAAAAAGTTAGCAATGATTATTTCTGTTTTATTTTTACTTATAAGTGTTGGTTGTAGTAAGTCCTCAAGTTCTGGTGGGACATCAAGTGAAGATTCCTATGGCGGGAGTTTGAATATTGCAATTAGTGTCCAGCCGCCAACATTGGATGCTCATTTGACTACTTCTTCTGATGCTATTGAAATAATGAGAAATATTTATGAGACATTGGTTACGCAAAACAAGGACCAACAAGCAGTGCCGATGTTGGCAGAATCGATTGAAACAAGTGAGGATGGCTTAACTTATACGTTTAAGTTAAGAGAAGGGATAACGTTTCATAACGGAAAAGAGATGACTTCAGAAGATGTTGTTGTTTCCATGAATAGATGGCTGGAGCAATCCTCTCGAGCAAAATTATTATTGAGTGGAGGGAAATTTGAAACAGCCGATGAGTATACGGTCACATTAAAACTAGCTGAAGCCGTTACTGATGTGTTAGATATTATGGCAGGAAAAGGGCAGTTTCCCGCTATTATGCCATCTGAAGTAATAGAGGATGCTGGTAAAGATGGGGTTTCCGAATATATTGGTACTGGACCACTTAAGTTTGTGGAATGGAAACAAGATCAATATATCAAGTTAGAAAAGTTTGCCGACTATGTAGCATCTGAGCAAGAATCCAGTGGTCTATCCGGTAAAAAGACCGTCTATATAGATGATGTTACTTATCATATTGTTCCAGATTCGTCTACAAGACTTGCTGGCATTCAAACAGGAGAATATGATATTGCAAATAGCATGCCTTTTGATAACTATGAGCAATTAAAGAATACACCAAATCTTAAAACCTTTGCTTCCTTCGATTCTGGAACGTTGAATGTAGCTTATAACAAAAAGCAAGGGATAATGACAAACCCGGAGATAAGAAAAGCAATTAATACTGGTATTAATGCGAATGCTATTATGCTTGCCAGCTTTGGTAGTGAAGATTTATATAATTTAGATCCTGGTTATATGAGTCCAGAACAAAAAGACTGGGCTACAGATGCGGGAAAAGAAGTCTTTAACTTAGGCGATGTAGAAAAAGCGAAACAAATGCTAAAAGATGCTGGGTATAATGGCGAAGAAATTATTCTCTATTCTACAAGGGATTATGACCATCAATACAATTCTTCTGTTGTATTAAAAGAACAGTTAGAGCAAATGGGAATAAAAGTGTCACTAGAACTCTATGATTGGCCAACTTTGACCGAAAAACGTGCTAATCCAGAAAATTGGGATTTGTTAATTGTAGGTACTGGCTATGTTACCACGCCATCACAATTATTAGTAGTTAACCCAGATTATGTAGGCTGGACAAATGATGAAACAATGACAACTTCCTTGCAAAAAATTCGTACAGCAGCAACAAAAGAGGAAGCAAAAGAACTCTGGGCTGAGATGCAATCCTATATGTGGAATGACTATGTTCCTTATACCCTATTTGGACATTATGCAAGTATTATCACGGCTACAGATAAATTGGAGGACTTCACTGTATTTCAAGGACCTATTTTATGGGACGTGAAAAAAACGCAGTAAATTCATTTTCTTCATAACTCACTTAAATAGGACAATGCTTAGCTATAACTCTTGTTCCTTTTTAGGAGGTAACTGCAACTAGCCATCAGTGGGTAAGGCACCACTGATGGAAGTTTTCTTATTTTCATCGAATGTAAAAGGAGGAAATTAGATGAAAATGTATCTTGTTAATCGATTGTTTTCGTTACTACCCGTTTTATTTGTTGTATCGGTTGTTATCTTCTCTATCATTCACTTAACTCCTGGTGATCCTGCTGCTGTTCTCCTTGGAGAGGAAGCAACAGAACAACAAATTAAGGAATTACGCATGGAAATGGGATTGGATTTACCGATCATCGAACAGTATTTTAACTGGATAAAAGGAGCGGTTCAAGGTGATTTTGGTGTTTCTTATTTTATGAAAATGCCTGTCCTTGAGGCAATTACCAGTCATCTCGGTCCAACCATTTCTGTAGCTATTTTAGCTGGGATAATATCGCTAGTTTTTTCTTTGCCACTTGGTATTCTAGCTGCCATGCATAGAGGGACAGGTACGGATCAGACGATAATGGGAATTTCTTTATTAGGAATGTGTGTACCTAGTTTTTTGCTAGGGTTGTTTTTAGTATTGCTCGTTGGTGTTCAACTGCAATGGTTACCTGTAGCAGGATATCGACCATTAAGTGAGGGGATATGGGAACATTTAAAATACTTAATTTTGCCATCTATTTCCCTTGGAGCGATGCACACAGCATTGATTTCCCGAATGTCTCGCTCTAGTTTGTTAGAAACATTAAATACCAATTATATAAAAACAGCAAGAGCGAAAGGTGTTACAGAAAAACTGATTATTTATAGACATGCCCTTCGAAATGCTTTTCTTCCTATATTAACGGTTATTGGTCAAACCTTTGGCTCATTGGTAGCTGGGGCTGTTGTAACAGAAACAATCTTTAATATTCCAGGAATTGGGCAATTAATCATTAATTCGGTAGAGCGAAGAGACTATGCGGTCATCCAAGGAGTAGTGTTATTTGTGACCTTCATCTATGTCATTATTAATTTAATCGTCGATTTATTATATGGTGTCGTTGATCCAAGGGTGAGATTGGAGAGGCAATAAAAGTTTATGGGAAAAAATGATAATTTTTAGCGATAAGCAGAGGAGGGGAATCGATGAGTGTATTAGAGCGAGATTTGAAGTTTATAGAAAGTAAGAATGATTTAAAAAAGCAGCAACGGCTTTTACTTTTTCACAGAATTATTGGTAATAAGCTGATTGTAACAGGGGGAGTTATTCTAACGCTTTTAACATTAATAGCACTTATTGCTCCGATCGTTGTTCCGTACGGTCCTTATGAAATGCAAGTGGAAAATCGTCTGAAAGCACCAAGTGTCGATCATCTACTGGGAACAGATAACTTTGGGAGAGACTTGCTTTCCCGAATTGCATATGGTGCAAGAGTCTCCTTAGGAATAGGGGCAATGGTAGCCTTTTTCGCCTGCTTAATTGGGTTAATTATCGGGTTACTCGCAAGCTATTTTAAAACATTGGATAATATTTTGATGCGCATTTGTGATGGATTAATGGCTATTCCAGGAGTTTTATTAGCCATTGCTTTAGTCGCTGCATTAGGACCATTAAAACAAAATGTAGTCATTGCCCTTGTGATTGTTTTTATTCCTAACGTAGCTCGAATTGTTCGATCTACGGCATTGGTCATAAGAGAAGAGACTTATATTGAAGCGATTAGAGCGCAAGGAGCGAGTACTTGGAGAATTATTGCTCTGCATATTGCGCCAAACACGATTTCCCCATTAGTTGTTCAAGCATCCTTTATTTTCGCAGATGCCATCATTACAGAGGCGGCGTTAAGCTTTCTAGGTGCGGGCATTCCAGCTCCCAACCCAAGTTGGGGGAACATTTTATATGATGGGAAAATTGTCATTTTTAATGCATGGTGGATGACTGTATTTCCAGGGATTCTTATTATTCTATCCGTACTGGGACTAAATCTGTTAGGAGATGGTTTAAGAGATTTATTAGATCCTAATATAAGCAAAGGGAAAAAAGGAAGATAGTAAGGAGGGAAGGGCATGAGTTCGGATACGTTATTGGATGTGAAAGACTTAAAAACTCATTTTTTTACAGAAAGAGGAAAAGTGACGGCAATAGATGGTGTCTCGTTTCAAATCAATAAAGGGGAAATCGTTGGAGTAGTAGGGGAATCAGGTTGTGGGAAAAGTGTTACTTCCCAATCGGTTCTGCGCCTTTTTGATGAAAAGCATCTTGTGAAATATGAAGGAGAGATTCTTTTCGAAGGAGAGACAGATTTATTAAAGCTCTCAAAAAAGAAAATGCAGATGATTCGGGGAAATGATATTTCCATGATTTTTCAAGATCCTCTTAGTTCTTTAAATCCTGTGTTAACAATTGGTTTTCAAATAGCAGAGGCGATCATGCTTCATCAAGATGTCACCAAGAAGGAAGCTTATGAAAGAGCAGTCGAAATGCTAAAACTTACTGGTATTCCGTCGCCGGAAAAGCGCGTTAATGACTATCCTCATAATTTATCAGGCGGTATGCGACAACGTGTCATGATCGCTATGACATTAGCATGTCAGCCTAAATTGCTGATAGCTGATGAACCAACAACAGCATTAGATGTGACGATTCAAGCGCAAATATTGGATTTAATTAGTGGGCTCAATCAAAAGCTTGAGATGGGCGTTATGTTTATTACCCACGATTTAGGTGTGGTGGCAGAGCTTTGTCATAGAGTAGTAGTTATGTATCTTGGCCAAATCGTCGAAGAAGCTAGTGTAGAAAGTTTATTTGAAAGCCCCCTTCATCCTTACACAAAAGGATTAATCAAGTCCATTCCACAAATGGAGGGAGATCGTTCACAAAAACTGCATGTAATCGAAGGTACTGTTCCTTCCCTTGATAGTATACCAATTGGCTGTAGGTTTGCACCAAGATGTCCGTTTGCTGATTCTGTATGTTTAGAAAAGGCACCAGATTTAACCGAAACCTCCTCTAATCAAAAGGTTCGATGCTGGCACTTTGAAAAAATAGCGCAAGAGGAGGAATGTTATGCAAATGTTTCAAGCTGAACAACAAGAGAAGAAAATCCTGTTGGATGTGCAAGGGTTAAAAAAATATTATCCTATAAAAAGTCCTCTTGGGAAACTGGGAGGAATAAAAAATTATGTTAAGGCGGTCAATGATGTTTCCTTTCAATTATATGAAGGAGAAACATATGGATTAGTTGGGGAGTCGGGCTGTGGAAAAAGTACAACAGGCAAAACATTGATGAGACTAACTGATCCAACGGAAGGTACAGCTATTTATAGAAATCAAGATATTTTTCAGCAAAAAGGTAAGGGATTAAAAAAGATGAGAGAAGAAATACAAATGGTTTTTCAGGACCCTTATTCTTCTCTCAATCCGCGAAAACGAATTGGAAATACATTAGAAGAGCCCCTGATAATTCATTCGATTGGCGATAAAAAAGACCATACGAATAAGGTGATGGATATTATGGGAAAGGTTGGCTTACAAGCAGATCACTATTATCGATATCCACATGAATTTTCCGGAGGCCAACGACAGAGAATTGGGCTGGCAAGAGCTCTTATTGCTAATCCGAAGTTAGTCATTTGTGATGAACCTGTTTCTGCTTTAGATGTTTCCATTCAGTCTCAAATTATTAATCTTATGCAAGAAATTCAAGCAGAGTATCAATTAACCTATCTGTTTATTGCCCATGATATTAGTGTTGTAAGACATATTTCAGACCGGATTGGAGTTATGTATTTAGGAAGAATGATGGAAGAAGCAACTACGGATGAATTGTTTGCAAATCCATTGCATCCTTATACAAAAGCCTTATTATCCTCCGTACCAATCCCAAATCCAAAAAGAAAACGAGAAAAAATACAGTTGAAAGGAGAGTTGCCTTCACCATTGGATCCTCCAACAGGATGTGTATTTCATACAAGATGTCCATTTGCAATGGATCGATGTAAGCAAGATGTACCTACAAAATTACAAGTTAACGATAAACATGTCGTTGCTTGCCATTTATATGATTAACCGAAAAAAAGAAATTAATGGAGAGGGAGTTCATTTACATGGAAAATGTAGAACAAAAAACAGCGGCTATTACAGAAAAGGTGGAACAGGTATATAAAAAGCTTGCCCAGAATGAGCAAGTCAAAACAGCGCTAGCGTTTTTAAAAGAAGATAATGAAGCAACGACTGAGGAACAAATTGAGCTCACGGAAATAGAAGCACCAACCTTTGAAGAAGATGAAAAAGGAAAGTGGTATAAAAAGAGATTAGTAGAGCTAGGTGTTCAAGGAGTATCTACAGATGAGGTAGGGAATGTTTTTGGGGTGCTGCCTGGAAGTGGGAATGGTCCTTCCCTTGTTGTTTGTGCACATCTAGATACTGTCTTCCCAAAAGGAACGAATGTAAAGGCAATACGGAAAAACGGGTTAATTTATGCTCCTGGGATTTGTGACGATGGGAGAGGGTTAGCCGTTGTCTTAACGATTATCCGTGCTCTCACTGCAGCAGGGATAAAGACAGAAGGAGATCTCATCATTGGCGCGACAGTTGGAGAAGAAGGACTGGGTGATTTAAGAGGAGTGAAGGCATTGTTTGACAATCGCCAAGATATAGATGGATTTATCTCCATCGAGCCCGGAGATCCAAGCCGTATTACCTATTTAGGTACAGGAAGTAAAAGGTTTAACGTTTTATTTACAGGGCCAGGTGGACATAGTTTTGGAAATTTTGGTATTCCCAGTCCTATTCATGCATTAGGGAGGGCTATTGCTAAAATTTCTGATTTGCAGCCACCTGCCGAACCAAAAACAACTTTTAATGTAGGGATGATTAAAGGGGGAACTTCTGTTAACACCATTGCCGAAACAGCAGAAATGTTAGTTGATTTGCGCTCCAATTCCCAAGAAGAGCTAGAAATAATCGAAAGTAAGTTTTTGCATTTGATGGAACAAGCCAAAGAAGAAGAAAATGCTCGATGGAACGTAGAATCACAAGTAAGTCTTCAAATAGAAAAAGTAGGTGATCGTCCAGCAGGATCACAAGATAATGATGCTATTATAGTGCAAGCTGCTCGATGTGCGACATCCGTTCTAGGATTTGAGCCGATTTTAGATAAAGCAAGCAGTACCGATTCTAATGTTCCTATTCATTTAGGTATTCCTGCCTTAACACTTGGCGGAGGTGGTGAAGGGGGAGGATTCCATACATTACAAGAGTATTATAATCCTACAGATGGCCACATTGGTGCACAAAAAATCTTATTAACAATTCTAGGTTTAGTTGGATTAGAACAGGTTACCTCATCATTATTGGAGAAGAATAAATCAAAATGTTAAATGGTATAAGGGAGAATTCAACTATGAAAGAAGTATATCAATATATTGAAGATCATAAAGAAATGTATGTAAAATGGTTGTTCGATCTTTGCGAGCAACCGAGTGTAGCCGCGCAAAATAGAGGGATTAAGGAGACAGCCGAAATGGTTGAGCACCATTTGAAGAACCTAGGGGCAGAAGTAGAGTTAGTGGCAACAGAAGGAAATCCAGTTGTTTATGGGGAGATACAAAATGGCAAGGAGAAAACTCTCTCCTTTTATAATCATTATGATGTTCAGCCAGAAGACCCGATTGATCAATGGTTAAGTGATCCATTTACTCCAGAGATCCGTGATGGAAAAATATATGCACGAGGTGTTGCTGATAATAAGGGAACACTTCTCTCTAGAATTTGTGCTGTCCATGCGTATCAAGCAGTATATGGTACATTGCCGATTAATCTGAAGTTTTTGGTAGAAGGGGAAGAAGAGATCGGCAGCCCTCATCTAGAAGAGTTTATTATCAATAATCCTAAAAAAATCCAAGCAGATGGATGTATTTGGGAAAATGGATTTAAAACATTAGATGGGAGACTGCAGATTACTTTAGGCTGCAAAGGAATGTTGTATGTAGAGTTAAGAGCTAAAGGGGCTAATATTGACTTGCATTCAGCGAAAGCAGCCATCGTGGAAAATCCGGCTTGGCGATTAGTATGGGCCCTTTCTACATTGAAAAATACGAAAGAAGAAGTATTAATAGAGGGATTTTATGATAAAGTCAAAACTTTGACAGAGGAAGAAAGAAAGCTGACAGAAGAAATGGAACTTGATGAAGCAGCTGATTTAGAAAATTTAGGGTTAAAAAACTATGTAAATAATTTAACTGGTTTTCCTTTGAAAGAAAAATTAATTTTTCAACCAACTTGTACGATTTGCGGGATCGAATCTGGTTATACAGCAGAAGGATCTAAAACGGTTCTTCCCTCGACTGCAAAAGTAAAACTCGATTTCCGTCTAGTATCAGAACAAGATCCAGAAGAAATTTACGATCTATTGGTAAAGCATTTAGTTAAACACGGATTTGGTGACATCGAAGTTATCAAGTTAAAAGGGCAAAGAGCAGGCACAACTGAATTAACTGATCCACTTGTCGAGAAAGTTGTCAGCACTGCTCAGCAGTTCTATGACCAAAAGCCACAAGTCTTACGCTCGCAAGCTGGAACAGGTCCTATGTATAACCTTTGTCAAAAATTCGGCATTCCATCCCTTGGATTCGGAGTAGGCAACGCAACCTCCCAAAACCACGCACCAAACGAAAACATAAACCTAACCGACTATATAGAAGGAATAAAGTTTATGGCATCCGTATTACGGAGCTATGCATAGGGAAGCAGAGGGACGGTTCTTGTGGGGACATTCGACTCGCAACAGCTGTCTCCTGTATTTTGCCAATTAAATGAAACCAATTGCACCACCATAACGTATGAATATTATGAATAATCAATCATATATGTATGATGGAGGTGTTTGAATGATATTTTTATGGTTATTTGCACCAATAGCAATTGTGATGGGCCTTGTTCTATTTTTCGAAAAGAAATCTGGCATGACAGCACCTGATGAAAACAAACAAGCAGAAAAATTAGGAGAAGTAGTACATTATAATCGAGTTAATTCCAGCGGTGGACCAGGAGGAATGGGATGAATGATGGGGAAGCAGAGGGACGGTTCTTGTGAGGACATATCATACACAAGAACCGTCCCTCTATTTCTTTTAGCAATGCAGGGAGTCCCCCTGCTTCCATTACTTGATTACCACATACTCCAATCCAACAAGTTTTGCGTAAGTGATAATTTGATCGGTTGTTAAATTTAAGGAAACAACTGTATGGTGACCTCCGCCATTCTCTATCCAAGCTTTCACGCCGTCTTGGAAATTTGGCTTAATTGTCCATAGCACTCTGGCTACAGGTAGATTTGGCGCTGGAACAGTTGGTTCAAATGCTGATACTTCATTAATTAATAGTTTGTAATGCGTACCGAAGTCAGCCATTGAAACAACGACTCCGTCTCCAGCTTTCCCATCAAAAACTAAACGAGCGGGATCTTCGCGATTGCCAATTCCTAACGGAGATACAATCATTTTAGGTTTAGTCCTTGCTAAAGTTGGATCGACTTCCAGCATATGTGATTGAAGAGCTGCCTCTTGACCAACCGCTAATTCATAGGTGTAATCTTCCATAAAGCCTGTTGATTCATTATGGCTCATTACTTTTAGAAGGCGATCAAGTGCAGCTGTTTTCCAATCACCCTCACCAGCGAAACCATATCCTTGTGCCATCAAACGTTGGACAGCCAGACCAGGAAGTTGCTTCATGCCATATAAATCCTCAAAGTTAGTTGTGAAAGCATTGTATCCGCCTTCATCTAGAAAACGTTTTATCGCAATTTCGTAGCTTGCTTGTACTTTCACACTAGCTTCCCAATCTTCCTTACTATATGTGCCGTAATCCAATTCATAGAGTGTTTCATATTCTGCAAATAAATCATTAATCTCTGTTTCGCTTACCTCATTTACATATTGGACAAGGTCTCCGATTCCAAAGTAGTCAACTGTCCAACCAAATCGTATTTGTGCTTCGATTTTATCGCCTTCTGTAACCCCTACATTACGCATATTGTCCCCAAAACGAGCTACTTTAATATGGAAGCTTTCATTATAAGCTACTGCTACGTCCATCCAATCAGCAATCTGCTGTTGTACTTTTGCTCTTTGCCAGTGACCTACAACTACTTTATTTTGTTTTTTCAAACGGGCATTGATGAAACCATATTCTCGGTCACCGTGTGCTGCTTGATTTAGATTCATAAAATCCATATCAATCGTTTCCCAAGGGATACTCTCATTGTATTGTGTTGCTAAATGAAGCAATGGTTTTTGCAATAGTTTTGTTCCATGAATCCACATTTTCGCAGGAGAGAAAGTATGCATCCAAGTGATGACACCAGCCACTTCATCACGATAGTTGACTTCTTTCATAACATTCGTAATAGTATCTGCACTGACCGCTAATTCTTGTAAAACAAGTGGATATGGTAAAAGTCCACTTTCATTTAAAGTGTCTGTCATTGTTTGTGCGTGTGCCTTGACTTCTTTTAACGCTTCTTCTCCGTAAAGATGTTGTGAACCTACAACAAACCAAAATACTTTGCTCGTTGACATATATGTCCCTCTTTTCGAATTTTATTGTTTAATAGATTGCATTACTGTTGTCCGTAATAGGCGTTTTTTCCATGCTTTCGTAAATAGTGTTTATCCAAAATACGTTGAGGCAATTCTTGAGAAAAACGGTTTAATTCCCGTGTAAATAAATTCAACTTCGCCACTTCGTCTAATACAACACTGTTCATTACGGCCGATTTGGCATCTTTGCCCCATGTGAAGGGACCATGACCATGAAGTAAAACTCCAGGAATGGCTAATATATCTAATCCGCGTTCTTCGAATGTTTCGATGATTACCTGACCTGTTTCTTCCTCATAACCACGATCAATTTCTTCTTGAGTCAAAAAGCGAGCACATGGTACAGCACCATAAAAGGTGTCTGCATGAGTGGTTCCCATTGCAGGAAGATCTAGACCGGATTGCGCCCAAATAGTGGCCCAAGTTGAATGTGTATGCACAATTCCACCAATTTCTTGATAATGCTTATAAAGAACTGCGTGAGTAGCTGTATCAGAGGAAGGGTTCAATTCTCCCTCCACTACATTGCCCTCTAAATCAATAACGACCATATCACTAGGTTGCATGGTTTCGTAATCAACACCACTAGGTTTAATAACAAATAGACCACTATTGCGATCAATCGCACTTGCATTTCCCCACGTGTATTTTACTAGTCCGTGTTTCGGTAAATCTAAATTTGCGAAGAATACTTCTTCTTTCAAATGTTCTAACATATTAATCCCTCCAATTCTGACTTAAAGAATTAAATTTTCTATTGCTGCTTTCTCGATAGCCAATCCTTTTTTGTATCGTTCAATAAATTCCTCAAAGCCTTCTACATCAAAGCAATCAGGGTAAATTTCTTGGTTATCAACCTCTTTAAATACTTTTTTGTCGAGGAAATCTTCTAAACTAGCATTCTCGTTATTATTCACCATATAAGAAGCAAGAAGAGCAATTCCCCATGCTCCGCCTTCACCTGCAGTTCCCATTACGGATACAGGAGTATTCATAGCAGCTGCAACAATTTTTTGACCGACGACAGGGGTTTTAAATAAACCACCATGTCCTAAAATGCTATCAATTGCTACGTTTTCATTTTTTGTCAAAATATCCATGCCGATTTTTAATGCACCAAAGGCAGTAAAGAGGTGTGTTCTCATAAAATTCGCTAAATTGAAATGGCTTTCTGGTGAGCGGACGAATAACGGTCTCCCACTTTCTAGACCTGTGATATTTTCACCGGAAAAATATCCGTAACTAAGTAAGCCTCCACCATCTGGATCCGCTTCCAATGCGGTGTTCAATAAGACTCTAAATAATTTATCCGTATCAACCTTTTGTCCCATTGCCTCTGAAAATTCACGGAATAATCGCATCCAAGCATTTAAATCACTCGTACAGTTATTCGCATGGACCATTCCAACTGGACTTCCATCTGGAGTTGTAACGATATCAATTTCTGGATAAACTTTTGAGAGCTCTTTTTCTAGCACGATCATGGCAAAAACGGAAGTTCCAACAGAAATATTTCCAGTCCGTTTTCTCACACTATTGGTTGCGACCATCCCTGTGCCTGCATCACCTTCTGGGGGGCATAGTGGAATACCGGGTTGTAAATTTCGTGAACGATCTAGAATTTTTGCTCCTATTTCCGTTAATTCTCCTGCCTGTTCTCCCGCAATAGCGACTTTAGGAAGGATATCTTTTAGCTTCCAAGGATATTCCTTAATGGCAATTAATGCTTCAAACTGCTCGATCATTGCTTCATTATAATCTTTTGTAGTTTCATCAATTGGGAACATACCGGAAGCATCCCCGATACCAATTACCTTTTGACCAGTCAATAACCAATGGATATATCCAGCTAAAGTGGTGATATGGTTGATTCGCGGGATATGCTTTTCATTGTTTAATATTGCTTGGTAAAGATGGGCAATACTCCAACGTTCTGGAATATTGAATTGGAATGTATCGGTTAATTTTTTTGCAGCTCTACTGGTTGTTGTATTGCGCCATGTTCGAAAAGGAACAAGTAGTTCACCAGTATGATCAAAGGCCATATAGCCATGCATCATAGCTGAAAATCCAATAGAACCAACTGTGCGAATAGTAATCCCATACTTACGTTCAACCTCTTGTTTCATTTCACTATAAGCTGTTTGTAAGCCAGTGATAATATCCACTAAATTGTACGTCCAAAATCCATCTTCTAAAAGGTTTTCCCATTCATAACTTCCTGATGCGATCGTTTCAAAGTTATGGTCAATTAATACAGCTTTAATCCGAGTGGAACCGAATTCAATTCCAAGTGAGGTTAATCCGTCAACAATTGCTTGTTTCGTGTTTGTTTGATTGTTTTTCATATATTCCCTCCTTGATAGCGATTTCATATACTGTAATCGATTGGAGTTGCTTTTTATTAGGATGTTTTCTAAAGGATTGTTGTTTTTCAATCGAAAAAAAGAATGAGTTGGAAAAATGGAGCAGCCAGAATACACGTAGACTCCTATAGGCTCAGCGGAAGTGTATTCCAGTTGCGGGTAATCGCAACGAATTTTACGAAAACAGCCTTTTATTATTTCAAAACTTTACACATTCACGATAATATATGTACGTACTTTTGTCAATGATAAATAAATTTGTTCGTATTGAATGGGCAAGCTTATACTTTGTATTTATCTTAATCTTTGTAATAAAGGTTTTTTTACCTATTTAATAAAAAAATCAAAAAAAATTGTTTTTTAAAAATTGTATGGTATTTGTATGTTGATAGTATATTTAGTTTCATTCATACTTATGTTAAAATGTGACCATACAAATAAAGAAGCGTTTTAATCGGGGGACTATTTTCGCCCTTTATTAGTTTTAATTGAAACGATGGACTTTTAAATATTTTAAATGGTAGCAATCAACAATGAAGGAAGTGCGTTAATTGAAATTAAAGTATCAGATTATTATTGATGATATAAAAAGTAAGATTCTTTCAGGTGACTATCGCGTAGGTGAACAAATACCTACTGAAACAACCTTGCAAGAAAAGTATAAAGTTAGCCGTCATACTGTTCGAAAGGCGA
Organism: Niallia sp. FSL W8-1348; assembly: GCF_038006745.1. Classification (NCBI taxonomy): domain Bacteria; kingdom Bacillati; phylum Bacillota; class Bacilli; order Caryophanales; family Bacillaceae; genus Niallia; species Niallia sp. FSL W8-1348. Next base: position 3,099,320 of record NZ_JBBOVV010000001.1, read on the forward strand.
TTTTAGAGCTCTCAAACGAAGGCTTTCTCAGAAGTGAAAAAGGTTCAGGTACGTATGTTTCTAATCAATATCAGTCCAAAACAAGTGGAAAATCAAATAATAAAACGATTGGTGTAATCACCACCTATATTTCAGATTATATTTTCCCTTCCATTATTCGTGGCATTGAAGGGAGATTGAATGCAGATGGTTATTCGTTGCTGTTAGCTAGTACAAATAATGATGTAGAACAAGAAAAAAAAGCGTTGGAAATGATGCTGGCATTTGGAGTAGATGGATTAATTGTTGAACCTACGAAGAGTAATCTATACAACCCCAATATTGCTTACTATTTATCATTCAAGGAACAAGATGTTCCGTTTATTATGGTCAATGCCTATTATGAGGAATTAGAAGTTCCGTTCTTTTGCCTCGATGACGTAGAATCCAGCTATCTCGCAACAAATGAATTAATTTCAAAAGGACATACCAAAATTGGTCTTATTGCAAAAATGGATGATTTACAAGGGAAATTTCGCATGAAGGGATATATCAAGGCACTGGGTGAAGCCAAGCTGCGCTTTCAGGCTGAACATGTCTTTTCTTTTACTACAGAGACTAAGTTGGATTTAAATGTAAACTTGCAGGGATTTTTAATCGAGAATATCGAAGAAATGACTGCCATTGTATGTTATAACGACGAAGTTGCATTGGAAGTTGTAAATGTATGCAGACAACTTGATATTCCGATACCGGACAAATTATCGATTATTGGTCAGGACAATTCTTATATCGCTAAAAATGCCAATATAAAACTTACAACTTTAACACACCCACAAGAAAAAATGGGACACGATGCAGCTGATTGGATTATTAAGAAATTACAAGGAAAAAAAGATTTACTAAATGAAAATTACTATCAGCCTGAATTAATAGAAGGGGAAACGATTAGGGAGGCAGAGGGACGGTTCTTGTGAGGTCATTCGACTTACAAGAATCGTCCATTTGTATATTTTCTCAGACAATTTTGCTTAATAGGCTTTCCTATAAGAAGAAGATAGTATTTAATAGATAGAAAGATGAAAGATAGTTAAAAATGGTTTGATATACTATTATATCCATTTTTAGCTATGGATTGAAAAAGGGAGGACGTTCATGAGTCTTAAAGAGGAATTAAAACATGAAATGCAAAATTTAAAAAGGGATATGGAAAAAGAGGTTCATAAGGTCTGGACCATTGATTATAAAGGACATTGTATTGAAGTTATCAATCAAATGAAAGAAGAGTTTCTAATCATTGATGGAATAACAGTTGATGAAAATAAACGAAAGTCTTTATTTTCACTTATTATTCCTTACACAAAGTTATCAGGAACTCTTACATTAGAAGATGGGAAAAAGCATAAGGTTTCTGTCAAAATTGGTGGCTATATTAGACTAAACTGTATCATCAAAATTGACCATGAGATTATTATGAATAAATCAGAAAAGCTTGAATTCCTTCCATGGGAACATAAAGAAAAAATTGTTCCCTATATCCAAAAACAAGTACAAGCAAATCATAGAATAGTAGATGGACAGCTACCAGATGATGACTACTTTTTTGGTACAGATAAACCAAGATTAGATCCAGGTCTATTTGATATTATCGTGAATGAACCACCGACACCTTTATTTATGAATAGACTAATGAAACTTTTTAAAGAGCAGCTGGAACACCCTACTGTAAAAACGAGAAAGTCGACATACGACCAAATTATTTTTGATCATATTGCTATCTATCGAGATGAGCTCATTGAGCAATTAGGGCAAGCTGAATTGGATGGGCATGCGTTACAGCAAGAGGCACTATGGCTTCTCGAACATGCTGCACATAGAGATGTTGTCAAATTTGCTATCCTTGTACTTGGTTTTACCAATTGCGAAGAATATCAAGATCTCTTATATACAATTGGCTTGCACGATGAATTTACTCCATATGTTATATTTGCAATAAGAAATGGAGGGAAGGGAGTAAATGATCAAATTTGGAGTCTGGTTCAGTCTGTCCAAGGGATGGGTAAAATAACAGCGATTGAGCTCGTAGAAGCCAAAACGCCTGAAATGAAATATTGGCTGCTTACCAAGGGTTGTGAAAATAGGAAATTTGCTGATTTTATAGCTCTGCGTTGTGCTACAAAGGGAGAGTTAGATGTGGCACTCTATGAAAAGGATATTTCGAAGGAACTATACACTGGAGCAGCCATGATTATTGAAGGTTTATTAGATGAGTCAAATCCAGACGGTATCGATAACTATCCTTATGCTGCTGCTGTGCTGACACGTTTCCTTTACCATGCACATACTCATTGTGAAAACTTGGAGGATTTCTATCCGCTTTTAAAAATAAGTGAATTTCTACATGCTGATGAAGAAATTTGGGAAGAACGTTTGAAGGAGCAATGGAAACAGCATGAACGTACGTTACTTCAAGAAGCACTTCAACCATTTTTAGATAATCCTAAATGGTCACATTTAGCATTTGATGCATTGAAACAGGACTCAGAAGTTGATTTTCGAGCGATTAAGGTTGCACAATTCTATCAATTGGACATCACTTCTTTATTACTTAAAATACTAAAGAAGGAACCGTCAAACAGTGCTTTATTTGCCGCAATAATGGAGACAAAAGATATTCAGCTTATTAAAGAGCTCTGTGCTTTTGCAGAAACGCGTTTCCCTTTACCAAGGTTAACGATAGAAGAACAAGAATGTTTAGAATTCATTATTCAAGATTTGCAAGAATTTGAGGGTGTAGGTTTACCGTTAATTCAGGTAGCGCTCGAATCAGAGAATGAAAGATTACGCTGGCAAGCACTAACTGTACTAGAGAACTGGTCTCCATCAGTCTGGAATCAGCCAGCTATACAAGATGCACTAAAAACAATAACAAAAACCACAAAAGATAAAGAAGAACGCCGATTTGCCAAACAATTATTAAGTAGATAAAGAGGAAGCAGAGGGACGGTTCTTGTGAGGTCATTGACTTCACTTCAAAACCGTCCCTCTGCTTTCTCTTAAAAATATGGAACATTTCTAGGGTGATAAGAGATAGCTTCTGATGAATACATCTCAATGAGTACATGATTTCCTAGCATTTTTGCTTGGAGGAGTACTGGTCGTTGGTAGTTATTTTCAAACACAAAATCTGGTCCGTCCCAGCTAACTGTGGCGTCTCGTTTAGGTGGAACATACGGGATTTTTCTGCTATGTGAATAGCGATGGACAATTTTTAATCCCGCATTATCTACCGCATTAAAAAGAGTAGAAGAAACTTGGCATATTCCCCCACCAATATCTTCTGAAAATTTCCCATTAATGATTACTGGAGCTTGTAAATATCCTTTTTCTACGGTTCTCTTTCCGACAACTTGATTAAAGGAAAATTGTTCATTTGGAAAAATTACACTATTATTTATTGCTTTTGTAGCAAGCGAAATATTCATGCTTCGTTCTTTATTATTTCTGTTAAAGGTTGTTATATATCTGCCAATCCTTTTTCGGCGAATACTTTCTAATAGTTCGCTATCTACTTTAGGATAAATGACTTCTAAGGGGAACTCCTGCTTACTGGAAGTATCATTGAAATAATGGGCATACATTTGATCAATAAATTTCAGTCGATGGAGACGATATCCAACTTTTTCGGGAACAATATTCCCAGATTTATTAATTCTGGCGTCTTTTGGTTTGATATATACTTGTTTATCTATTTCATCCATCACTTTATTAAATTCTTTTGTATCGATGACTGGCAAACTAGGGGATTTCCATAAAAGTTCTTGTTCCGTAACCTTTTGCTGTGCGGAACTTTCAACTGCTCTAAAAAAATCATTAGGTAAAATTGCTGCATATGAAAATAGGATGAGTCCGATTAAAAAATGAGAATACATTCGAAACAACCTCCATAAAAATCTCCGATATCCTTTAATATGTGTTTGTTTTACAATTTAATGTATTTATTTGTAAAATTACTGATTCCCTTTGTGCCCATGTAAAAATAAATATAATAATTACAATAATGGTGAAGGAATTCTATGTTTCTAATAGAAGTATTCAGAAGATTCATTAAAGAAAATTTAGGAGGATACATATGGGGAGACCAATTCATTTTGAAATTCATGTGGATGACATGGAACGTGCAAAAAAGTTTTATGGAGAGGTATTTAATTGGAAGTTTGAAGATTGGAGTGATTATGCTGGAATGCCGTATTTTGGAGCAGTGACCGGGGATGAGAGTGAGCTAGGTATTAACGGAGCTTTAATCAAACGCACCGTTCCTCTCCCAGAAAAAATCCAAGCTGTAAATGGGTATGCTTGTACAATGGGAATAGAAGACTATGATGTAGCCGAGGAGAAAATTCTTCAAAATGGAGGAACAGTTGCATTGCCAAAACACGCTTTACCTGGAATGGCATGGCAAGGCTATTACAACGATACAGAAGGAAATATATTCGGCATTCATCAACCTGACAAAGACGCGAAATAATGGGCGCAGAGGGACAGTTTCTTGTGAGGCATGGACCTCACGAGAACCGTCCCTCTGCTTTTCTTATCCTTCCTTTTTCAAAATGCTGTATGCACCGCTGAACATGGCCATAAGTAGTCCTGATATTGGGAAGATAATCCAATTGATATGCCAGTTTCCGTACACAAATCCAGTAATTAAGAAAATGGCAACGGCGAGTGGCCAGATAATTGCTGCGAAGGCACCGATTACTTTATCTTCATGCTTTTTTTCAAAAGAATGAGATGTTTCCTTTAAAAGTTTGTCGTAAGCATCCTTTTTTCCACCACTTACAATAAATAGGTAAACTGCTATGGCAATAAGAACTAATAAAATACAGACGCCATAGTTTGCTGCTTGATCGTTAATGGCGATTGTCACTAATAAAGCGATAGGGGATAAAATACATAATGCCACACCGATAATAAGCGAACGGAAAAAGTTTGGCTGAGATGCTTCTTTTTCCATTTGTATCTTTTTTTTCAAATGGATGGGAAGCTTCAAATTAGTACCTTTTTCAATATATTTATATTTCTCTAATAGTTGGCCACTATAAATGAATAAACTAACTGCGATTGCTATGAATAAAAGTAATTGTGCTACACCAATTAAGGTGGCTGTATTTTCTGTAATCCCGGTTAGAAAACCTTGCTCAAATAGTTGGATGAAGAAGACTAATAGAGAGGAACCGAGTAAGCACAGCATCACACCAATTCCAATAGATTTCATAGCTTTTGAAGTTTGGTGAAAAAAAGTATCTACTTCTTCTTCTGAGAGTTGATGTACTTGTTGTTTTTCCTCATTTAATGGTAAATCAAGTTCACTCAATAGTTCGTCTATATTCCCAAATTCAGATATTACGATGCCAATAGCTTCATTTTCCGTTTTTCCTTCTTCCTTCAGTTCATAATATTTATCTTCCATGTTTGAAAGCATTTCTTGTTTCAGTTTTTCCATTTCGGATGTTTTTGGCAGGCTGGCAAAAACATTGTCCAAATAATTGATAATGCTATTCATTGTAACCCTCCTTAATAAATAAGTTAACTACTTCCTGTGTAACGGCCCATTCTTGGCATTTTTCCTGATAATACTTCCTTCCTTCTGCAGTAATGGTGTAATATGTCCTTCTTTTTCCAAATTCGCCTTCTTTGTAATAGGAGTTAATATAGTTATTTTTAATTAATCGATTAAAAGCGGAGTAAAGGGTCGTTTCTTTAATAATGTATTTTTCCTTTGTAAATGTTCGAATATCTTTTGAAATCTCATAACCATAAGAATCCTTTTCCAATAATAGAGAAAGAATGATGGTGTCATTATATCCTCGTATGACATCACTGCTGATCAAGAAATCACTCCTTTCTGATACTTCATCTAACATACTATGACTGTCGTAGTAATTATACTTTACCATATATACTACGACAGATGAAGTAAAATGTTAAAAATTTTTAAGGGAACAGTCCCTCTGTTTTTCTTTACACAAATTTTATGTTTATTAATATTCACTTAAAGGCTCCTTAAAATAAGAAATCTATGATTCTAGTGAGTAGGATAATAGATTAAGGGAGGAATGGGCTTGTGTCTTTAAAAAAGAGGATAGCAAGGAGGGCTTTTGTCGTCTTTGTTATAGGGGTATTTTTCTTTTCTACTTATTTTCCAGCATTTCCAGGTTTAACGATTTATGCAGCAGAACGAACTGGGGAAAAAGTAGATGAAAGCACACTAACAACAGAAACGGATAGCACGTTAGAAGCATCAGAAACAGAAGAAACAACACCAGAGCAAGAACAAGAAGTAACAAACGAAGAGGAAAAGGCTCATTTAGAAGAGGAGGAATCATCGTCTTCTAAACAGGAGGAACCAGTAACGAAAGAAGAAAATAAGCAGCAGGAAAATGATGTGAAAGAGGAAAAAACTGAAGAAAAAGCAGAAGAACCACTAACCGAAATAGAACAAGAGCAAGAAGAAAATCAGCAAGAAACCATTGATTATGCAAAGCTACCACCACTACTTATTACTGAGTTAGCGCCTGATTCACAAGGAACCGATAACTTTGAATTTATCGAACTCTATAATAACACCAATCAACCGATTGACTTAAATAGCTATTATTTTTATTACCATTACATTGGTGGTAGTACTCCGGACAAAATAATGTCTATTCCAGCAACGACGATAGCACCTCAACAATCTATTGTCCTTTGGTTTAATGTAAAAGATCTTAAAATAGAGGATTTTAACAAGCATTTTAGCACTTCCTTAACAGAACAGCAAGTCATTTCCTTTAAAGGAGATTTTCCTGGATTTGCTAATGGTGGCAATAGAGGAGTTGTGATAAAAAATCTCGATGGTCAAGAAGTAGTATCCGCTACATATTCATCAGGTGAAACAGATAATACCGGTTTAGATGTTCATTACGCTTTTCCAACAGAAGGAACAGAAATGGTAAAGCAGCAAGTGAAAGCTTCGCCAACACCAGCTGTATTAGGAGATGGACAAGTTCCAACTGAGCCGCTGCAGGAAAATCCAAAAGGAGAAGATACAGAAGCTCCAGTTATTACGCATGAAGCAAAGACAACAGCTAAAGCGGGAGAAGCGATTTCATTCGAAGCAACAATAGTAGATGAATATAAAAATCCATCCGCTATCTTGTATTATCAAGTAGAACCAGATCAAATATATAAGGCAATCGAGATGCAGCAAGATTCAGCAAATCCGCACAAATTCACAGTTAACATACCAAAAGAAGATGTGCAAGGTAATATTGCTTACTATCTCGAAGCAACAGATAATAAAAATATTGCTAAAACATCAACGTATACGATTGAACTAGAAAAAGAAGAAGCGCCAGAGCCAGCTGATACATATAGTGATCGTCCGCTCTTGATTACAGAGCTTGCTCCTAATTCAATTGGTGGTGGAACCGATTATTACGAGTATTTTGAGCTATACAATAATTCCAATCAACCGTTAAATTTAGCTGCTTATTCTTTTTACTATGTATATACAGATCTTTCAAGAGAGCCAGTTTTATTCCAATTGCCAGCAACAGAGATGAAGTCAAAAGAAAAGCTTGTTTTTTGGTTTAATAATGGGGATAAAACGTTAGAGGATTTTAACAAGGAATATGGGACAAACCTTACAAGTAATGAAGTAGTTATGTTTACTGATAAAGCCTTCCCAGGATTAGCTAATGGCGGAAATCGTGCACTTGAAATAAAGGATTCCGATGGGAAAGTGATGATTTCAGCTAGTTACTTAGGCTCTGAAAATGACAATGATGGCAAAGTGGTTCATTATCAATTTCCTCAAGAAGGAATGGAAATGGCGAAATACAAAGTGTTAGCAGATCCTTCTCCAGGAACAATTGAAGCGAATCAAGTTCCAACAAATGTTGTGGAATTACCAGAAGTACCAAAAGATACGGAGCCACCGGTTATATCTCATAATCCAATTCAAACAGCAAAGGCATTTACCGCAATGACGATCGAAGCAATTGTAACCGATAACGAGGTAGCAAATCCAATTGTAACTTTATTTTATAAAAAATCAGCAGATGACAATTTTAAATCTTTAGCAATGTCTAAAGATGCGCAAGGTCGTTATTCGATATCCATTCCGGCGGCTGAAGTTGATGGGGAAATTGTCTATTATATCGTTGCCAGTGATGGAATCAACGAAAGTAAAACAGAAGAATACAATATTTCTGTGGAAGAAACAGACATTGATTTTACCAAGATTCCTAAACTACTCGTGACAGAGGTAGTGCCAGATAGTGCAAATGTGGGAACTGCGGATGGATATGAATATGTTGAAATCTACAATAATACCGATAAAGCGATTAACTTTAAGGATTATAAAATTCAATACAGATATAACGCTGATCCTGCAACAGATGTCATTTGGCCTTCTATTCCAGATAATGTCGTAATCGAACCACAAAAAACACTGGTATTTTGGATTATTAATGCACAAAATGGCGAAATGACAGTCGCTGATTTTAATGCGAATTACGGTACTAGTCTTGTAGAAAATAAAGACATTGTTCGAATAAAAAGTGACGGTATGGCAAATGGCAGTATGCGTGGATTAGTTATCGCTACGAATACAAAAGAAGAGATAAACGTTGCTTATTATAATGATGAGGCGACACAATTAGATACGGCAATGAATATGGGAATTCTTTATAAGTTTCCTGAGGATGGTTCTACCCAATCGGTAAAAATTAGTGCAAAAACAAAACTAGGAACACCAGGAACTGTAGAACCGACACAAGTACCAGCACAACCGGTCCATGTTGAAGATGATACTGTGCCACCAACTTTAACAAATGCTACAAATATTCAAGAAATCAATCAAAATGATGATGTAACAATTCGTGCAAAAGCGACTGATGACAAGGGGATTAAATCTGTTGTTCTGTATTACCGTACAAACGATCAAGCGGATTATGAAAAATTACTTTTAACAGTAGATCCAAGTGACATCGAATATTATGTTACGACTTTATATGCAGCAAACTTTATTGCTAAAGAAAGCATTGAATATTATTTTGTGGCAACAGATGGGCAAAATGAAGTAACTTCCGAAAAATATGTCATCCACATTAAAAATGATAGTAGCAATGAGCCTATTCATTTAAATGTCAAAGAGGATGATATCTTATCTGGAAATGTTATTTTAAAAGCAACATCAAAAGAAAATAAAGCAGATGATGTAGAGCTTTTTGTGGATGGAAAAAAAGTGGAGCAAAGCTCGTACAGCTCTTTGGAATCTCAAGCTTATCTTGCCGTTGATATTAGCGGGCTAAATATGTATTTTAAAAATGCGATTACAATGGGTGATGAAATAATTTATTTATTGGATAAGGATAATAATTCCGATTGGAAAACATTTACGATTCCGATTGATCCAAATAAATTGTCCATCGGAGAAAATATCATTACTGTACGTTCTGGTAATAAAGCATCTCCATTTCAATTAGATGAAAGTGAAGAAAATAGAGATGACTATAACTTAAGAAATGTTCGCTTAATTTTAGCAGATGGTACAGTTATTAGGGATCCGAAAAAGGCGAATCCTGTTCAAGTATTTGATATGGGAGATGATGGTACTTACCGCCCATTCGAAGACTTTACTTTTACAATAACAGAAGAACAAGCGAAAGCAAAAACGTACCTCTGGGAAACGACAGCTGTTGCAGATGGAGCTTACAGCATTAAAGCGGCAGATAAAGAAAATGAAGTAACTGCAACGGTTCAAGTGGACAATACGGCACCAGTAATGAAAACAAATATGGAAGCAAATAAGGAATACAAGGGAGCCTTCGCGATTGAAGCAAGTGCAGTAGATGGAATCGCTGGAGTTGAATCATTAGAAGTAACATTAGATGATGAAAAAATTAGTGTTCCATTTGACACTGCTTCCTCAAAGCTTGCTCCAGGAACGCATGATTTAAAAATGGTGGCAGTAGATAAGGCTGGTAATAAAGCAGAGACTGTTATCTCGTTCTCTGTTACAAATGAAAATCCTAATAAGCCTGAATTAATTGCACCAGCTAATAATGCAGCAACGGCAGTAGATGGAGATCCTGCATTAAAAGTTAAAGTAACGGATCCAACTGAAGATTCAATGGATGTTACTTATTATAAAGGGTATAAATATGAAGCGAAGGATAGTCAAGTAAAATCATTTGAAAATGCTAGCGATACAGAACCGCCAGTAGAGCTTATACCCGCTGGAGAAAAGGCGTTAACTGCTGAGGATGTTTCCGCTATTACTTCTTTAGACGGAAAGTACTTAACAACAGATTCTAGTACACAATTTCCTTACCATCGCTTTGAAGTGGAACTAGATTCTTCTATCGATGAACAAGATCAAGTCGAGTTAGTGTGGAATGGAAAATCATTAGAAGGAAGAAAGGTTTCCATGTATGCATGGAGCATACAAGAAAATAAATGGAAACTATTAACCTATAAAATTGCAGGAGCAGAGGATTTTGCATTAAAAGCAGATGTGCATATAAGTGAGTTTGCCGATGTGGCTAACAAAATCAATGTGTTAATTCAAGACGAAATTCCGAGTTCTCCAGATGAATATGATTATACATTTGTCTGGATGTCTGATACCCAATACTATTCAGAAAGCTATCCATATATTTATAAGCGACAAACAGAATGGATTGCCGAAAAACAAGAAGAGATGAAAATTAAGTACGTCTTGCATACTGGAGATGTAGTGGACGAATCGGATGACGAGCAACAATGGCTTTACGCAGATGAATATATGCGTGTTTTAGAAGACAACGGTGTTCCATATGGCGTACTTGCAGGAAATCATGATGTAGATCAATTGTCTAATGACTACACAGAATTCTCTAAATGGTTTGGAGAAGATCGCTTCAAAGATCAACCCCATTACGGAGAATCCTATAAAGATAATCGCGGTCATTATGACTTAATATCAGCTGGTGGAAATGATTTCATTATGATTTATATGGGCTGGGGTGTAAATGATGAGGATATGCAATGGATCAATGATGTGTTAAAACAATATCCTGATCGAAAAGCAATTCTCAATTTCCATGAATACCTATTAGTTTCTGGAAATCGAAGTCCGATCGGAGAAGAAATTTTCCAAAAGGTAGTAGAAAAGAATGAAAATGTATTTCTTGTGTTATCCGGACATTATCATGACTCAGAGACGTTAATCAGTGAGGTTGATGATGATCAAGATGGAATTGCTGATAGAAAAGTCTATCAAATGCTCGGAGACTACCAAGGTGGTCCGGAAGGCGGACAAGGCTATATGAAACTCCTTCATTTTGATCAAAAGAATAACCGTATCCTTATTAATACGTATTCACCATATCTTGATGATTATAATTTCTATGAACCAGATGAATATCCATTAAAAGATGAATTAGTGATTGATTTTGATTTAACTGTGCAAGAAAAACAAGTAGCGACCGATTACTTTGCGGTAAATGTTTATACGAATGAAGAAATCGGCCAGCAAGAGAATGTAGCAAGCGGCGATACTTCTGAAGTTGTTTGGAAAAACCTTGAAGAAGGGCAAACCTATGACTGGTATGTAATAGCTGCAGACAATTATACAGGAACAGCTATTTCTGATATTTGGTCATTCACAAAAGGACAGCCAGCACCAGAAGTACCTTCAGAACCGGGTGATGGAGACGGAGAAGATGGAGGAAGCGAAGACCCGACGATCCCGAATCCAGATGATAATGATGGCGGAAGCGAAGACCCGACGATCCCGAATCTAGATGATAATGATGGAGGAAGTGAAGACTCGACGATCCCAAATCCAGACGGGAACGGTGAAGGAAAAGATCCAAGCAAGGACAATACAAATCAAAGTGGGCAAAAAGATAATCAATCTTCTATCTTACCAAATACAGCAACTGCAAATTATACAATTATGTTGGTAGGAATAGTATTATTGATTGTTGGAATGGTGATAGTTTCCTTCCGAAGGATTCGCAAGGAAGCATAGGGGACTAGAAGATATTACGTCAACTCGATAAAATAGGAGCTACTCAAAGTCAAGTGACTGATTTTGTAGCTCCTTTTTATTGTATAATGAAATTTTAGTAAGCGCATCACCTCAGAAATTCATTAATCCTCTCAATATAACTATCTTTTAGATAGTTATTATATAAAAATCCGGAAAGACGGACAGGATCACCAAAAAAGTATCGCTCATATTGCGTTTGTCTTGTACCGAAAGAGCTCATTGTCAAATCCCAGGCTAATCGAAAAATTTTATTGCGTTCGTCTGCAGATTTACACGTTGCTTGAAGGTATTGATTTAAATCTTTCCCCACTTCAGAGAGAAACATTTTTTCAGTTGGCAATGAAACTAAGCCGCTTGCGCCAATTAATTGAATGATTTCTGAAAATCGGGGATAAATTTTCGGGAAAATATTACTAGCAACTTGAAGCGGTGTTGAACTTGGAATCATCCATCCTTGTTCATTGACCGTAGCGTCGTTCTCTGACTTTTCTAATAGTGCCTTCATCGTTTCTAATCCAATAATGATTTCTGCCATTTTTTCTTGGATATGTTGATATTCGCCTACATCAATTGTATTTATCATTGTTTCTGCTAAGCCTAAAATAAACTCTGTTTTAACAATCTGCCTCGTAATTACTTGATGATAAGCAAATGGGTTAAAAGAGCTTTTTGTTAAAAACATATTGGCAATTCTGATATCACCATAGAAAAATACACGCTCCCACGGTACAAGGACGTGATCAAATACGACAATGGAATCCATTTCTTCAAATCTGGAGCTTAATGGATAATCAATAGTGGAATCTCCTCCTACAAAGGATTCTCTACATAGAAACTTCACTCCTTTTGTGTCTGAAGGTATGGCAAATGCAAATGCTTCCTCTGGGTCAAATTTGGGAGCTCCAAAAACTAAGAGCTCATCTGTAAGTCCTCCCTGTGTGGCTAGAAGTCGAGCCCCTTTAATAATTAGCCCTTTATTATTTTTCTCGATTATTTTTGCTGCAATTGGCTCATTAGAATATTCTAGATACAGACTTGAACGATTTACTTGTGGGGTTATAAATGTATGGGTAAAACTAAGATCTTTTTCTCTTGCTGTTTCATATAAGGATTGGATATGATCGGGGAAACAATTTTCGCTTTCCTTTAATAGGGAAGCAGATGAGGCAAAGCTCATGATAACCGTATTTAAATAATCTGGACTTCGGCCCATCATACCTGCCGTTTCCTTCGCCCACCGTTCCATCATTTTTCTCCTTTTTAACAAATCTTCTTTTGTTTTAGGCTGTAAGTAGGACACACCTACAGATTCACCAGAAAGCGGGGACGAAAAGGTCATTTCCTCCTTGAAGTTTGGATCACATTGCAAATCATAAAGCGATGCTTTAGATTGTAGAATACCCTTAAAAGCAAGATGATCAGAGATATTTTCTATTTTTTCTCCGTCCAGCCAAACTTCCGTATTTAGCTTATTTATTCTTTCTAAAAATGTCTTTCCATTCACTACTCCCATAATTCCCTTCTCCTCATTAATAAGAATGATAAAATACATTATTTTTTAGTATTTTATTAATGTATACAACTTTCAGTGCCAGTTTCATTGAGAATTATGGGGGCGGTTCTATTGCTTCCTTTTTGGAAGAGAAAACAAATAAAAAACTCAGACTGTAGACAAACCCCTAAATTTTAAAAAAAGAAGTTTGTTCCTTTTGTATATAATTTTTTACCTTTTTATTTTTTCACCTTTAAACACTAGTGTTGCATTAATTTAATTCCACTATTAAAAATACTCGAAATGTTCACTTTTATTATTTTATGCATAGAAAAAGTCCTTTATAATGGATAAGTCAGGTGGTAACCCGTCCAAATCCACTAAAAAAGGACCAATCTCATGGACAAGATTACACGAAAAACTTCATTTGGACAATGGTTTTCGCCAATTAATCTTCAATTATTTGAAGAACAGGTGAAAACATTGAAATTAGATTGCTATACGAAAAAGTTAACGACAGAATCATTCCTAAAACTATTACTTTTTGCACAATTAGAAGAAGTTGAAAGTCTTCATGCGTTAAGTGATTGCCTTTTTGATGATCATCTTCAAAAGGAAATCGACCTTGATTCTATAAGCATTTCTCAGCTCTCGCGCCGTTTAAATGGTCTAAATCCAGATTTGTTTCAAAGACTTTTCCTTGATTTAGTCGGACAAATTCACGCCAAAACACACTACACAAAACTTGTCATGCCGTTAAAAATTATTGATTCAAGTACTTTGCCACTAAATTTGACCAATCATAAATGGGCGAAGTTCCGCAAAACTAAGGCAGGCGTAAAGTTACACTTACGCCTTGTATTTATGGAAAAGGGAGAATCCTATCCCGAAAAAGCCGTGATGACAACGGCAAGCGAACACGATCGTGGTCAACTTGAGATTATGGTTGACGATAAAGAATGCATGTATGTGTTTGACCGAGGTTATCTAGACTACGAGCGTTTTGATCGCATGACCGATGAAGGCTACTTTTTTCTTTCTAGGCTACGAAAAAACGCAGTCGTACGGGAGGTTTATGATTTTAAACTACCCAAGGATTCATCTGTTTTGTCGGATCAAATGGTGTTGATTGGTACAACTCAAAACCGAGCTGAAAACTATTTTCGACTTCTAAAAATAATAGATTCAAAAGGTAATGAACTTCATTTAATCACAAATCGTTTTGACTTAAGCGCCGAAGAAATATCGGAAATGTATAAATCACGATGGGCAATTGAGCTGTTTTTTAAATGGATTAAACAACATCTCAATATCAAGAAATTCTACGGTCAAAGTGAATGGGCGATTCAAAATCAAGTGTTTATCGCACTTATTGTTTTTTGTCTTCATGTTCTGGTACAACTCGAAACAAAAAGTAAGCGGAAAACCTTGCAAATTAGCCGTTATTTAAGGGCATCATTGTGGAAACCAGCACATGTCTGGCTTCGCAAAATTGAAGGAAAAGCCATCCCTTAATCAACAAATTGTTGTCGTTGCACAGGTCTAATTGTAAATAAATTTCCAAATGGACAGGAGCCGCCTTTAGAAAGGTAATTACTTTTTTGGCTCTAAGTAGAGTAAACAATTAAACTGAAAATTATGACACTATTTACGCAACACTAGTGACCTTTAAATAAAATTACATATTGGAATTTGAGGGATATAGAGGGACAATTACCATGAATTGGTTGGATATATTCGCAGTAGAATGGTCTTTTTGAATACATACTAAGGATTGAAGTGAAGTATTAGATTAATTTGCGGTTATACGATTTAGTATTCTTTATAGTTAATTCAAAAGATATCATTTCCTATGTAGGATTTTATAGGGAGGGATGGTTCTCCTGCTTTCTTTTTAGAAAATTTAGGAGAATCATCCTTATTTTCATCATTTTCTCATTTTTTTATACTAAAATGGATGAGCAAAAATTTAACAAGGAAAGTGAGAGCGTGAATGAGAACAAGGAAAAGCAAAAAGAAAAAGATATGGATTACTTTAGGAGTAATTATTGGAATACTTGTTATTGGATTAGGGTCTTATGCGTTTTATCTATTTCATAGCGTAGAAGAGACAGCAAACAAAATGTATAATCCTCTTGAAGGTGATTCGAATTCCGAGAAAAAAGCAAGAGAAGAAAAGCTTGATAATACAAAACCAATCTCTATTTTGCTCATGGGTGTGGATGAAAGAAAAGGTGATGTAGGAAGATCGGATACTCTCATTGTCATGACTTTGAATCCAAATAATGATAAAATGCTGATGGTAAGTATTCCTCGTGATACGAAAACAGAAATCATTGGGGATGGGCGAGTGACAAAAATCAATTCAGCCTATGCTTATGGCGGAGTGAAAATGGCTAAGGATACGGTAGAAAATTTCACAGGTGTTAAAATGGATTATTATATCCAAGTAAATATGGAAGCGCTAAGTGATTTGGTTGACGCCCTTGGCGGAATTACTGTTCAAAATGACTTGGATTGGATTGATGAAGGATATTATAAAAAAGGCTATCATTATAAAAAGGGAACTTTAACATTAGATGGTCCTCAAACATTGGGATTTGTTAGAATGCGTCATCTAGATCCAAATGGTGATTTTGGACGAAATGATAGACAGCGGGAAGTCATTTCAGCTATTATTGATAAAGCTACAGGAGTATCAACAGTAGCTCATTTTGATGAAATACTAGATGCACTTGGAGCAAATGTCAAAACAAACATTACGTTTGATCAAATGATGAGCATACAGAAAAACTACCGTGATGTGCGAAAATCCGTAGAGCAATATGAAGTAAAAGGACAAGGCACTCCTCCTGGACAAACCTATTATTTAAATGTTCCAGAAGAAGAAAAAACGAAAGTTCATGATATGTTGAGTGAGAATTTACAATAAAGAAGGTTAAAAAGGTACTAGCTGACAATAGCTAGTACCTTTTTTAGGGGGGACAATTATCCTGTCTCTGTCTTTGCTAAAAGGATGCAATGAATTGCAAATTTCAACAAGTATAGGAATTTCTTCTTATAACCCAACTGCTCTTTCTTATATGGATGAACAAAAAAACTGAAGAAAGCAGTTTTTTTTGTTTTTCTAAATTGTCAGGAAAATTTTCACTATAATAAATATAGACATACTGTATTCCAATAGTAGAGAGAGAAATACTTTATATAGAAAAAAGAAGGTGGTAAGTGAAATGGCGAGAAAGAAGGTCTTAGTAACAGGTGGGGCAGGGTTTATTGGAGGAAATTTTGTTCAATATATGGTGAATAAATATCCGGATTATGAAATTTATAATTTGGATTTACTAACATATGCAGGTGATTTAATAAAGCATAAAACAATAGAAGGAAAGGAAAATTATCACTTTATTAAGGCAGATATTTCGACCCAACAAAAATAACAGCATTAGGCTGGCAGCCAACCTTCACATTTCAAACTGGCATAGCCCAAACTATCCAATGGTATAAATAGAAGCAGTGGGAAGTATCTTCTGCTTTTCATTTAGATTGGATCATTAGGATAATTGTGACTGAATAGGGAATAATATTTCTAAAATGCATGAGGTATATAGCTATTTATTCTTCCTTTTTCTATTCCTGTGGTGCCTCCCGCAAGCAAATAATTTTTTTTCTTGTTAAGCAATTGATATGATTAAGAATGACTTAAACAAGAAAGGATCTTGCAAAATGGCAAATTTAAATATACCTATATCTGTATTAAACCTTGCTCCAATTCGTGAAGGACAAAATTCTAAGGAAGCTATTGAATCAATGGTGGATTTAGCACAAGCAACGGAAAAAATGGGTTATAAACGCTATTGGATTGCTGAGCATCATAATACTTCTACACTTGTAAGTTCGGCAACTGCAATCTTAATTAAGCATACGCTTGAACACACAGATAGTATTATCGTAGGCTCTGGTGGAGTTATGCTGCCTAATCATTCCCCATTAGTGGTTGCAGAACAATTTGGGACGATGGCAACGATTTATCCAAATCGAGTTGATCTAGGTCTTGGAAGGGCTCCTGGAACTGATATGCTGACTGCGAGTGCATTAAGACGCTCTCAAAAGGATTCAGTCTATACATTTCCTGAGGATGTTAACGCCCTTCTTACGTACTTTGGACCTGAAGAAGAACAAGGATATGTAAAAGCTCATCCAGGAGTTGGTACAAATGTACCGATATATATTCTTGGTTCTTCTACTGACTCTGCTTACTTAGCGGCAAGTCTAGGTTTGCCTTATGCTTTTGCTTCTCACTTTGCACCAAGATATATGGCAGATGCAATCAAGATTTATCGTGAACGTTTCAAGCCTTCAAAGTATTTGGATAAGCCTTATATGATGGTTTGCTTGAACTTAATTGCAGCTGAGACAGACGAAGAGGCGGCCGTATTGCAGACGTCTACTCATCAATTTTTCCTAAATGTTGTGCGTGGAACACAAATGCCGCTTCAGCCACCAGTGGATAGTTTAGATGGTCTTTGGAATCCACAGGAAGAAGAAATGGCCAAATCCATGTCTAGCGTGACTCTTTTAGGAAGCAAAGATTCCGTTCGCAACCAGCTTACAGCTTTTCAGGAACGCTTTAATGTCGATGAAATCATGGCAGTTTCTTATATTTTTGATCCTGAAAAACAGAAACGCTCTTATGAGATATTGAGAGAAGTGGTAGAGGGGAAATAGGTTTTACTTGAATGAAATATAGTGATATGAAAAATGGTACTTGCTCTCCTGAGAGCAAGTACCATTTTTCATTATTTCTCTTTATCCTCTTTCTTCTTTTCCTGCTCCTCCGTTATCTCAAAATCACGATCTACCGTTTTGTTTTTTAAATCCTCATTTTTAACCATATATTAACGCCTCCCTTTTTCTTATATATAGACGATTTGAAGGACATTGAACATGAATGAATTAGGCAAAATGGGATTATGTGGGGTTTGGGAGTCGGTGGGATAGTTCTCCAGCTTCCCTAAGCTTAACGCACCTCATAAAAAGAATTGGTAGAACCGTCCCTCCCCCCTCTGTTAGGATAGATGTCGTAGGGAACTTTAGTGTATAGTTTAAATCATACACGGAGGTTGATCGACATGAAAAGTAATAATGGTAAACGTTATACAAAGGAAGAGAAAGCATCAATTATTAAGAGAATGATGCCCCCCACTAATGAATCGGTTGGCCAATTAAGTGAAGAGTTGGGCATTACTGAACCCACGCTTTACAAGTGGAGAAAAGAGGCTAGATCATCTGGAAACCCCACACCCGGAGATGGACAAAGTTCTGAACACTGGAGCAGTGAAGATAAGTTTCTCATAGTTATGGAAACATACTCAATGAATGGTGCGGAGCTAGCGGAGTATTGTCGAAAAAAGGGACTTTATAAAGAACAGATTGACGCATGGCGAGATTCATGCCTTAATGCAAATGGGCGAGAATCTAGTCAAACAAAGCAGTTAAATCAAGAATTAAAAGAGGAGAAAAAGCGAGGAAAGGCATTAGAGAAAGATTTGCGTAAAAAAGAAAAAGCATTGGCAGAAGCTGCAGCCTTATTACTATTAAGAAAAAAGGCCCAAGCGATCTGGGGGGACCAAGAGGACGAATGATCAGCCCGTCAGATCGCGCACTAGCAGTAGAACTCATCCAAGAAGCAAACCAAAATGGTGCGCGATTAGCCCCGGCGTGTAAAGAATTGAACATTAGCGTTCGCACCTATGAACGCTGGATTTCAGAAGGTGGAATCAAGGAGGATCAACGCCCTATTGCGTTACGTCCAGAGCCAAAAAATAAATTAACGATAGAGGAAAAACAAGAGATACTGGAGGTTGTTAAAAAAGAGGAATTTGTAGACCTACCGCCTACTCAAATCGTGCCAAAATTAGCAGATCAATGCATTTATATCGCCTCCGAATCTAGCTTTTATAGAGTTCTTCGTGAGCATAAAATGCAAAATCATCGGGGAAGAAGCAAAAAGCCCGAGGGTAGATTACCAGAAAGTCATTTAGCAGTAGCCCCAAACCAGGTATGGACATGGGATATAACGTGGTTAAAAGGGCCGGTGAAAGGCTTGTTTTATCGACTCTACTTAATTATCGATATTTTTAGTAGAAAAATCGTAGGTTGGGAGATTTGGGAGTCAGAGGAGGCAAAACACGCTGAAGATTTAATGAAGAAGACGATTATTAGTGAAAAAATCCAAGGTAAACCACTCGTTTTACATTCCGATAATGGCAGTCCCATGAAAGCCGCAACATTTCAGGTATTACTTGAAAAATTAGGGATCCAAAGCTCTTATTCAAGACCAAGAGTAAGTAATGACAATCCCTATTCTGAAGCAATGTTTCGGACTCTGAAATATCGACCTGAATTCCCGTACAGAGGCTTTGAAACACTTGAGGCTGCACGTGAATGGGCATTAAGATTTGTGAATTGGTATAACTGTATACATTTACACAGTGGTATAAATTTTGTGACGCCAGAACAATGCCACACAGGTGCGCATATTGGGATACTGAAAAAGCGCAAAGAAGTTTATGAACTAGCGAAACAAAAGCATCCAGAACGTTGGACGCGCTCAACTAGAGACTGGAGTGCACATGATTCAGTGGCTTTAAACCCAATAAAGGACAAGATAGAAAAGGATGGAACAAAATAGCCCCACTGCGACTGAGCTTGAACTACCCATTCCCTTCTCATCAAAGAACAGAATGAATTCTGTTCTTTGATGAGAAGGCCACCAAGCAAAGCGCGGTAGTTACCCTTACGTTCTTACACTAGTAAACAAGTTAAATGCGACAACTATCTTGACAAACACCGCCTCTGAGTACTTTTAATGAAATTCGGGTATTAATAAGGTAATAGGGAGGTGATAGTTGATGGCGGAAAATAAAGGGAAGTCAGCTTCTAATAATCCACAAATGGATATGGATAATCCGGAACAATATCCTACAGAGAATGAGAGTATATTTGATAAGTTTGAGATAGAGCAGACGGTTGATCCTATTCCAATGGAAGATTTAAAAGAAGAGCTAAGAGAAGAAAAGGCAAAACATGTTACAAAAAATACGTCTTCAAGTGAAAAAAAATATAAAACAGGTATGTGACATAGAGGGAAGCAGAGGGACGGTTCTTTTGAGGTTATTAAAATAAAAAATCGAGACTTGATAAGTACTCGATTTTTTTGTTGTTATAGGTTTCTTTCTATGTGGTAAATATGTATATTGCAAATAAAAACACAAATAAAGATCAGAAGAGATTCTTCTGATCTTGAGAGAGTCGATTATTTTTTTGTGAAAACAACCTTATTTAAGCTGGAAATATTTATCCGGTCTCCTGTTTTTAGTGTAGTGGTTACACTAGTTACAGAGTAGTCATCTGATTTATTAGAAAGGATCTCATTTACTAACAAACTACTTCCTCTATAAATAATTAAATTGCCAGAACCGCTTGGTGTTGTTATTTTATATTTTCCTGGATTAATATCCTTCCCTACAGTCCAATATCCAGCATGGAGAGTATTTGATTTAACGTTGGATACTTGCTTAAACTGCACATTATTTAATCCTGCAATTTCAATGGAATCGCCATTTTTAATGTCGGTTGTCACAGCAATAACACCGAAATCATCTTGCTCGCTTGAAAGAATTTCGTTTATAAATCGATCGGTTCCCATTCCGATAAATAAATTGCCACTACCAGAATTAGTTGTAATTTTGTAACGACCAGCAGGAAGGTCTTTGCCTGCTTTCCATGTTCCTGCACTTAAGCTTTTTACATAAGGTACGGTTATCGTTGCAGTTGCGTTTTTTCCATTGGTAGTGGAAGCGGTAATTTTAGCCGTACCTGCACCTAGTGCGGTTACTTTTCCTTTGCTGTCTACTTTGGCTACTTTGTCATTCGATGTTTTCCATTTTACTGTTTTATTGGTTGTATTACTAGGACTAACTGTTGCAGATAAAGTTAGTGTTTTTCCTTTATCTAAAGTAGCGGCTGTTTTATTCACCTTTATTGATTTAGCAGCAACTGGGGCAGTAATTGTCACTTTTACCTTTACCTCTTTAGCTCCTTTCACTGAAGCTGTAATGGTAGCTGTACCTTTTTTCACCCCTGTTACTTTCCCTTTACTATCTACTTTTGCTACTTTGGTATTGGAAGATTTCCAGCTAACTGTTTTATCGGTACTATCTGAAGGGGAAACAGTTGCTTTGAGTGTTTCTGATTTCCCTTCTGTAATAGATAAACTAGTTTTATTTACTTTTACCGTTTTAGCAGAGACAGTGACTGCAACTGTTTTAGCAACTTTTGAGTTATCCTTGGCAGTAGCGGTAATCGTTGCTTTCCCATTAGCCACTCCTTTTATATTCCCTTTTGTATCAACCGTTGCAACTTTTGTGTTAGAACTTTTCCATTGCACCGTTTTATCAGCTGCATTTGCAGGTGTTATAGTAGCAGATACTTTGAATGTCTGATTCTTTGTGATATTTAAAGTAGACTTACTTAGTTTCAAATCAGTCGGTACAATTTTTGTAACAGTAACGGTAATGCTCTTCTTTATATTAGGATTGCCTTTTGCTGTTGCAGTGATTGTTGCATTTCCTGCTTTTACGGCTTTCACATTTCCGCTTGCATCAACTGTAGCTACTGCCGCATTATTTGTTGACCAGGTCAATCCTTTATTTGTAGCATTTGCTGGTTGTACTGTAGCAGTTAATTTTTCAGTTTGGTTTACTTTAAGCGAAACACTAGATTTATTGAAAGTAATGCTTTGTGGAATGATGTTTTTTCCGTAAAGCTTATTGTACCAATCATATAGTAGACGTATACTATGTCTCCTTTAGAGATAGTATCCGAATAAGGTTCGTCTTCTGGATAGAGGATATCCGTTCTTTTTTCATTATAGTTTTTATCGTAGATGCCTATATATACTACATCTTCTTCATCATCAGGATTATCAAAATTAATGGTTTAATTTCCTGCAGGTATATCGGTTCCAACTTCATAAAAACCATTGGATATTTTCTTTAAGTTAATTTTTGAAATAGACGCGACTTCTACTGGAGAAGAACCTCGGGATAGATCGAGTCCAACTATATCCCCTTTTTTTAAACTGGCAACAAATTGATTGGAACTATAGTAATTATCACTATCAATTTCTTCCTCAATAATTGTATAATCTCCTCGATCAACGTATAATTCTGCCGTACCACTGGAAATGGTAAATTTATTTAAACCTAGGGATAAATCCTTTCCTACAACATAAACCCCGGTTTTTAAAGTTTTAGCGGCAGCTTGTACATCGAGAGTAGTACTTCCTGACGCTAATGAAAAAACTAATAACAGCATAACAATAGCTTTCATAGCTAGATTCCTTTTCATTCGAACCCTTCTTCCAATAATAGATTAGTAGTATTACAGGATGATTATAAACGTTTTCATTGGAAAAATCATCAAAAAAAGGGAAGCAGAGGGACGGTTCGAGCCCACTGAAAAAGTCTTTTTTTTCGTGCGAAATGAAGAGCAAGCATATTTGAAAGTAAAATAAGGTTGGTTTGGAGAGGCGTCCGCTCGACTCCTATGGGAGCTGCGAGAAAGTCCGAGACCCCGCAGGAACGTAGTGACGAGGAGGCTTGGCGCTCGCCCCATGGAAAGCGAGCGGACGCCTCGGAAAACAAATCCATCATCTTATGTTTAAAAATGGCTATTGTCCATCATCATTAACTAGCCAGTTTTTCTGTGCCCTCGGACGGTTCCTCTGCTTCCCTTTTTTGGGGTACTAAATTAAAAGAGAAACGGTAGAACCGTCCCTCTGAGAGCGTTACTTACCTTCTAGTTTTTCCAAAGCAGATGCTGCAATTGCTGCGCAAATGTCCCCAACAGTGCTTAAGAGACCAAGAACAAAATCTATCACTTAGCAATCAGCTCCTTTGAGAAGATAATACCATAAAATGGAATGAATCTGCTAGTGATGCCTTTAAAAAAGAAATCACTAGAACTATCTCTCTGCGTCCCTCTAGAAAAACGAGCACCTGAGAAGTTCTTTCCCAGGTGCTCGTTTATCAAAAATTATCACATATCCCTATCTCTGTGGAAATGCTACCGTATATTGTTTAGGAATTTCTGTTTCTTTTCGTAATTGTGCAGCAGCTTCAATGGTCCAATATGGATTGCGAAGCATGCCTCTTCCAACTGCAACAAGATCTGCATCTTCGTTTCCGATAACAGAGTTTGCTAATTCTGGTGAGTCTAATCTTCCAACTGCAATAACTGGTACAGTTAATCCTTGTTTAAATGCACGAGCTAAAGGAACTTGGTATCCGACATGTGTTCCTGGTTTACCTGCAGCAGCAATTGGACCTTCTCCACCCGCACTGACATGGAAAATATCTACTCCAGCTTCTTCATACTTTTTAGAAAATGCAACACTGTCTTCAATATCATATCCACCCTCAACATATTCTTTACCAGAAACACGCATGATTAACGGCATATCTGCTGGCATTTCCTCTTTCACAGCTTTAATGATTTCTACACCGAATTTTGTTAGATCTTTGCCGTATTCATCTTCCCGTTTGTTTGTGTAAGCAGATTGGAACTGGTGAATTAAGTAACCATGAGCACCATGCAACTCGATTGTATCAAATCCAGCTTTAATAGCACGAGCAGCAGCCTGGCGGAATTTCTTTACCATGCCTTTTACTTCTTCTGTTGATAATTCTCTTGGTGTTTTTGACTTATCATCAAATGGAATAGCAGATGCTGATACTGGCTGTGGTGCGTCTTCTGCTTTTCTACCAGCATGGGCAATTTGAATACCTACTTTTGCGCCGTATTGATGACATGCATCTACAATGCGTTTTAATGGTGCGATATGCTCATCAGACCATAAACCTAAATCATTATCGGAAATACGACCATCGGGTTCTACATCGGTCATTTCAATAATGATTAACCCAGCTCCACCAATCGCACGACTTACATAATGTACATAATGCCAATCTGTTGCGATTCCATCTTTCTTCTCCACTGAATATTGACACATTGGAGGCATCACTACACGGTTTTTTAATGCTAATCCTTTATAAGAAAAAGGAGAAAATAGATCTTTCATATCCAAGCCTTCTTTCATTGAAATTTAATTGTTTGTCTAAAAATTACCACTAGCGATCGTTTAATTCAAATATTCTGCTTTCAACAAGAAATTATTATGCACAAAAGGGGGAAAAAGATCCGTTGTCTCCCTCTAGTATGTGTGGATTTTAGAACCTTAAATACTAGTAAAAAAAATTATCCATTAAGAGAAATCAATTTTAATATTAAAATATTTTAAATATACAGTAAATTAAAGGTATATTATTTTATCTTATTAATATGTTGTTATATAATGAATATAATTACTAAAATGCGGCTTCAAGTAAAAAAAAGGCGCAACTTCACAGAGGAAGACAATTGAATACTCAAATTATTGGGGGATGGAGATGATAAAGTGAAATTACGTTCCATTATCTGTTTTCTTAAAAGACGGCATAAATTTAGCTATTACTCCAATAAGTGTGTGCGTTGCGGCAAAAAAAGAGAGATATAAGTCTATAATAAATAAATGAATTAACTTTTATAATACTCTTGATAAGGAGTATTTTTTTGTTTTAAAAGTTATTTCTTGCTAAAACTAATGGTATTAGTTAAAATGAAAACTAATACCATTAGTTTTGTTGAGGAGGTTAATCTATTGAGAATAATCCAACGTAATTATTTATATCAGTTAACATTTCTGCCAATGATTTTTCCAGTAAACTGTTATCTGATTGAAGAAGGAGAAGAATTAACATTAATTGATGCTGCTTTACCTTTTAGCTATAAAAAAATTCTAGCGTTTGCGGAAGAAAGAAAAAAGCCAATTACGAAAATTATTTTAACCCATGCCCATGGTGATCATATTGGATCATTGGATGCTTTAAAAGAGAGACTACCGAACGCAAAGGTATATATATCGGTAAGAGATGCTCGAATATTGAGTGGGGATCATACCATTGATAAGGAAGAGGAGCCATTTGTTTTAAAAGGTGGCCTACCAAAAAATATTCAAACAAAACCAGACGTTTTAATAAAAGATGGTGAACAAATTGGTTCTCTGTTGTGCATTGCTTTACCAGGTCATACACCTGGGAGTTTTGGATTTCTTGATAAGCGAGATAATAGTTTGATTGTTGGAGATGCTTTTCAAACAAGAGGAGGCCTCGCTGTTAGCGGTCAATTTAGAGCTTTTTTTCCATTTCCAGCAATGGCTACTTGGAATAAAGCAGAAGCGATAAAGAGTGCAAAAAAAATACTTCCTCTTAATATAAGTCTTCTTGCCACTGGGCATGGAAACTTACTTGAAAATGCTCATCTATCCATTGAATCATTACTTGAAAGAGAAAGGGGATAACTATGTCACCACGAGCAGGGATAACAACCCAAGATATTATTACATCAGCAATAGAGATTGCCAATACAGAAGGGATAAAGGAAGTAACGATGGCTAACTTGGCGAAGCGACTTCGAGTTAAATCTCCTTCTCTTTATAATCATATTAGCGGACTACCCGATATTATGAATCTACTCACATTACGAGCTCTCGAAAACCTCTATCAAGTACTGAAACAAGCAGTTTCCCAGGTCAAAAAAGAAGTGGCGATTCATCCGTTAAGTATTGCTTACTTAACCTTTGCTAGAGAGCAGCCAGGATTATATGAGTTAACTATCGAATCCACTTCAAAGAAAGGGACAGAAATTACCGCTGCTGCCAATCAAATAATTGCATTGTTGACAGAAGTATTAAGCCCTTACAATTTAAGCAGGGAAGATACCATTCATGCTATTCGTGGCTTAAGAAGCATTCTCCATGGCTTTGCATCCATAGAAAACCATAATGGGTTTGGGATGCCGATAGATGTGAATGAAAGTTTTTATTATTTAGTTTCTACCTTTATAGAAGGCTTAGAAAGGCATTAAATCGTTTATCCCACCCTTAACGGACAGTAAGACTCCGCCCTCAAGCTTATGAGTATACGAGGAAGATTGGTGGGAGATCAACTGTCCGTAAAGGTCCGATTGGTTCGACTAACCATCAGTAGGGAGGAAGGAAACCCCCTACGGATGGAAGTTTCACTTTATTGGAGTCACTATTCGTAGTGGCTCTTTTTTTTGGAGAAAAATTTGCTGAGAAAACATATATGTGGTTTAAAAAAAAAGAACGTGTTAAAATAGTTCAGTCACTTAACTAATTAATGAAATATCCTCTATTAATAATAACGATAATATTCGCAATAGTAAATATACAGCGGCTAATCGATAACATTAGTCATTTTTTAAAGAACAAGACAGAAATAAGGTAGTGGATGCGGAGGGAAAGGAGTAAACTATGTCAATAAGGACAATTATAGCTGATAAAGACAACCGAATAAATGCCTGTATTCGTCATTATCTAAAAGCACATTCAGATATTGAAATTATTGATGAGTGTAATAATGGCAAGGACTTACTAGATAAATTTATCAAGTTCAAGCCAGATTTAATTATTACTGAGGTAAATCTGCCATTCAAGGATGGATTGGAAGTAATGCAACAGTGTTATAAATTATGTAAGGATGTTAACTTTATCTTTATTGCGGATTCTGAAGAGTATGCACTAACTGCATTAGAATTAGAAGCAATAGATTATCTAATGAAACCAATTAGGAATTTTCGCTTATCAAAATCGATTATAAAAGCAAAACAAATAATAAAAAAGCAAAAAGAGAATCAGGCATTCCACTCTATCAATAATTTGCCAGTTAAATATAGTAAGGGCATGTACTATATTAAAAAAGAAGAAATATATTTTATTGAGAAGATAGATAAGAAATGTGTTATCTATACAACTAGGGATGTATTTGAAACACGAGAAAATATCGGAGAGTTATTGCATCAATTGAATGGCTCATTTTGTCTGTCACATCGCTCCTATATTATCAATCTAGAAAAAGTCACGGAAATTAGTCCATATAAGGAAACATATATTGCTTCCTTTAATGGAGTTAATAGACAAGCGAAAATATCCAAGCTGAAAATTGATGAGGTCAAGAAAAGGGTATTGATGTTTTTATAAAAGTAGTTCTTTTTTATCTGTTAGTTAGAAATAAATATGTCGAAATGTGGAACATTTTGTAGAAGCTCTGAAATGTATCAAGTTCTGTTTAAAATGTATGCTTTTCATTCGTAAATGACTGAAAATACGTCTCAATGGCGGTATATCGAATAGACAATTAATGACAATTTCGGTACATTTACTTGTATGATTAGGTCAAATGGAGAGAATCAGGACTTTTA
The DNA here is from genome assembly GCF_038006745.1 of Niallia sp. FSL W8-1348. Lineage (NCBI taxonomy): Bacteria > Bacillati > Bacillota > Bacilli > Caryophanales > Bacillaceae > Niallia > Niallia sp. FSL W8-1348. The sequence goes on from NZ_JBBOVV010000001.1 coordinate 3,127,255, forward strand.
GTTTATTTTGGAGGATACCCTAAGTGGATATAATAAAAAGATTAAAAAGCCAAAATTTTTATCATGTATACCAGCCTATTTGGAATATAAAAGAATGGAAAATAATTGGATATGAATCATTGTTGCGTATTTCTGATGATCCAGACTTACCGTTAGAAACTTTTTTTGCTAATGCAAGAAAAGAGAATTATTTATCTAAATTAGATACCTTTCTTATCAACGATACGATTGAACACTACCAGACACTCTCAGCAAGAAGGAAGAAGCCACTATTTATCAATATATTTCCATCGACTCTATTAGATGAATTATTTGAATCGTTTATATTATCATTAGTAGAAAATTTTCCTGCTATGAAAGGCAAGATTATTTTCGAATTAAATGAAACCGTGCTAGATAGTGAATTATGGGATTTACCACTATTTAAAGAAAAACTCCAGTTTTTAAAGGAAAACCAGTTTCAGATTGCATTAGATGATTTTGGAAAAGGGGTCGCTAACTTTCAAAATATCATGGAGGTGTCTCCAGACTATCTTAAACTTGATCGCTATTTTTCTAATAATTTAGCCTTTTCTCCCGAAAAACAAAAAATAGTCCATTTACTAATGGACTTTGCAGATGAAAAGATGAAAGTTATCCTTGAGGGAATTGAAGAAGAGACAGATTTAGCTATGACAAAAGCACTTAAGGTTCCTTTTGGGCAAGGGTTTCTGCTAGGGAAACCAGAAATGTTAGTATAAGCTGATTATAATGAAAGGTCCATCTTTTTTCTTCTTCTACTCCTATTTAATAAAGAGAGTAATGGGTATAATATTGTTTTATCTCACTCTTAACGAGCAGCAAAACCCAACCGCAAGCTGCAGAAAATCGAGGAAGCTAAACTGCCCGTAAAGGTCCGATAAGTGCAACTAACCTCCACTGAGGGAAGTTTTCTTTATAGAAAAAGCTGTCGTAACACTTTGTTTAGATTTCGCTTTCTAACATGCGATTCAAACATTTGAGGGCAGCTATTTTTGTATAGCTAGGATGGGAGACCCGAGAGAATAGTTCAAAATGCCATTGGAATATTATAAGAAAGTAGTTATATTTTACTTAAAGACTTAGAGATATATGAGGGAGTATGGGACGAAAACCTTGTTGCTAGTAAAAGGAATAGATGGTTATGTTAAACTTTTTGGTTACTTTAGTTAGCATTTAGGACTCCTTAACTATACAATCATTACCCAGATGAAATGGGAGATAATCAAATGGATCATCAGGTGTAGTCTTATATAGAAAGGAGAAAGAATGGAAACGCTAACGATAGCGGTAGCTGAAGTAGATTCACATATAAGTTCTTTTTTACAAGAATCTATTGCTATACATTCTAGTTTTAAGATAATAGGTGAAGCAAAGACTGGTGAAGAATTATTAGAATTAATTTATCTGGAAAGACCCAATATTATTATTGTTGACTATGATTTACCCTCTATCCATTCCACTATTTTTAATAGCGCGTATAAGGATTATCTTCCCGCTTTTGAGTTGATTTTAATAGGAAGGGAAAAGAAGTTGGCAATAGAAGCATTCAATTATTCAGCAATTGGTTATTTATTCAAGCCTATTGAGGAATCACGACTGCTATCCCTTTTATATAAAATAAAAGAATCACATTCCATAATTAAAAGAACTACTCAGAACGGAAAAGACAAGAGAATTCTAATTAAGTTAAGCAATCGTTTTTTCTATTTGCGAATAGAAGATATACTATACATAGAGATAATAGCTCGAAAGACAATCATTCACACTGTAAAGTCATCTTATGAAACAACGGAGGCTTTTCTATCTTTTGTTGATCGATTACCTTGGTATTTTTATCGTACCCACCGTTCCTTCCTTGTAAACCTAAAGAGAATCACTCGAATTGAATTATTCGGTGAATCTTATTTGGCTTACTTCGAAGGAACAGATAAAAGCGCAAACATTTCAAAATTAAAAATTCGAGAAGTTCATTCGCTGCTTATTCGATAAGATTATTTGAAAGGAAAGAAGAGTCGAGGGACGGTCTTATTGAGGGCTGTTTTTCTGCTTTTTTACACATCGAGGCTCTTGTAATAACGAAATAGTCCTCACAAGAACCAGCCCCGAATTCGAACAAAAAGAACCGCCCCTCTGCTTCCCTTATTCCTTAATAAGAAGATAGATAAAATATGGTGCTCCTAAACAGGATAAAACAAGGCCGACTGGTATTTCTGAGCCAACTATTAGACTTTTTGCGACTATATCTGATGTTAAGAGCAGAAGGGCTCCTATTAGTGCTGCTACTGGTAGGAGTCGCTGATGTTTTGGACCGACAAGCATTCTTGCTAAATGTGGGGCAAGAAGTCCTAAAAAGGAGATTCCTCCGCCGACAGAAACACAAGCTCCTGAAAGTCCGACAGCAATGAGTAAAAGTATTCCTCGTTCTCTTTCAATGGAAACACCGAGTCCTTTTGCGAGGTTATCTCCTAACTGCAATAGATTAATTGATTGAAACTTACTCATTGCAATTGGAACTAGAATAAGGATCCAAGGTAAAAGGGCAAGAACATAACTCCAGCTTGCACTCCAGATACTCCCTGATAGCCAAATAGTTGCTTGGGTAAAATCACGAGGATCCATCATCAATTGAAAAATGATGATTAAAGCACCAAAAGCAGAATTAATTCCGATACCAACCAATACTAAGCGGACAGGTGTAACCCCATCTTTCCATGCGATTATGTATATTAAGGCGGCTGCAACTAATGCTCCAGCCAGTGCAAAAAATGGCATGATATAAACAGATAAGGGACCAGCTTGAAAAGAGCTTCCTTGAATAAAGAAGATATAAAGAATAACTGCGAAGCCAGCACCTGAATTGATACCAATAATCCCTGGATCCGCTAAACTATTTCTGGAAATACCTTGTAAAATTGCCCCGGCAATAGCCATTCCAATTCCTATTAAAATGGCAATGACTGTTCGTGGGAGTCTAAAATTATATAAAATATTAAAATTTTGAGTGGAGCCTTTGCCAGTAAAAGTTTCTATAACTTCTATTGGGCTAATTTTTATGGTTCCCATATTTAAACTAAGAAAAAATACAAAAATAATTGTCCCAATTAGAATAGCGCTAATGATATATAATTTCCTATTAGTTGAATTTGAAGAAAGCATTATAGACCTCTCCCTTCGCGACGTGCTAAATAAAGAAAGAAAGGAACCCCAATTATAGCAGTTATTGCTCCTAATGGTGTCTCAAAAGGAGGGTGAACTAAACGTGCAATTACATCTGACAGCACTAATAAAAGAGCACCTACAACTGCCGAACAAGGAATAATTAAACGATAATCCGATCCTACAATAAAACGAACGATGTGAGGAACAACAAGCCCTACAAAGCCTATTGTTCCACCGACTGCAACTGCAGCTCCAGTTAAAAGTAAAACAACAACGGTACCCAATAGTTTCACAAAACCAACTTTTTGCCCTAAACCTGCAGCAACGTCCTCCCCTAAACTTAAAATCGTAATGGATTTGCTAATGAAAAAAGCAAGAATTAATCCTAAAATTGCTATGGGAATAAGTAATTGAACATTAATCCATTGTACGCCTGCGACTCCCCCTGCATACCAAAAGCTAATATCCTTTGCAACATCAAAGCGAAGGGCGATGCCAGTTGAAATTGAACCAAGAAGTGCACTAATAGCAGTACCGGCAAGGGCTAATTTCATTGGTGTTAATCCCCTTTTGGAGAGAGCACCGATTAAAAACACTAAAGCCGAACCTAAACCTGCGCCAATGAAAGCAAATAACATAATCGTCATGTTTGAAACAAAAGGCATAAAAGCAAATGCAATAGATACAGTAAACATAGCGCCAGATGTTACACCCATTATAGAGGGAGAAGCAAGTGCATTTCTCGTCATCCCTTGCATTATCGCACCTGAAACAGCAAGACTTGCTCCGATAAAGGCTGCCGCAAGCGCTCTCGGCAAACGTAAACGATAAACGATTTGATGAGCGGTTGAAGTACTATCATAATGAAAAATCCCTTGCAAAACAGTTGAGAAGTTAATGTCAGCGACACCTAGTATGATGGACATGCAAATAGAAAAAAACAGCAAGATGAGTCCAATAATAATAACTAAAGTTGCTGCTTTTGGTCGAAATACCGTTGCTTTTTCACTTTCTATAGAATGACTTTTACTCATGAAGAACCCACTTTCCAATTAGGTAAAATAAAGATAATAATAATATGTAAATTGTCGAATAATAAATAACGGTGGTAAACTTTTTAATTAATTCTACTATAAAATTAGTTGAAAATCGATATTTATATTGAAAGTGATAATCGTTATCATTTATAATCTAGTTATATCATATTAGGAGGATACATAATGAACAACCGTAAAGTGAAGTTTGTATTATTTACATGCTTATTACTTGTCTTCACAGTGTTAGCAGCATGTGGAAATAATAATAGTAAGGAAGATAATGGAAATAAAGAGAACGGATCTTCCGAAGAAGCGAAGGATCGTACAGTAACAGATGCAATCGGAAATGAAGTAACAGTTCCAGCAGAGCCTAAAAGTGTTATTGGTTCTTATCTAGAAGATGACTTAGTAGCCTTAGGAGTTACTCCAGTTGCACAATGGTCCATTCAAGAAGGAAAAGGAGTGCAAGATTACCTTCAAGAATATTTAAAGGATGTTCCAACTATTGATTCTGCATTGCCATACGAAGCAGTATCTAGCTTTACTCCTGATTTAGTATTAATGTCTTCAGCTTCAGTAGTAGAAGGGGCGAAATATGATCAATATGCGAAGATTGCTCCAACATATGTAGTTGCCAAAGAAAATAATAATGACTGGCGTACTAGATTACAAACAATAGGGGATGTAGTAGGGAAAAAAGAGGAAGCAGAAAAAGTACTAGCTGACTATGATAAAAAAGCAGAAGAAGCAAAAGGGAAAATTCAAGAATCCATTAAGGATGAATCAGCAGCAGCAATCTGGCTTGTATCCAATCAATTATTTATTGTAGGAGAAAATGTATCAAGCGGTGCGGTATTATATGGAGATTTAGGGTTGAAAGTACCAGAAGTTGTAAAAGAAATTTCTGCTACAGCAACAGGTAACTGGTCAGCGATCTCATTAGAAAAATTAGCACAACTTGATGCAGATCATCTTTTCCTAATTAACAGTGATGGAGAAGGAGCAGAAGTATTAAAAGATTCCTTATGGTCCAATATTCCGGCCGTGAAAAACGGAAATATTTACGAATACAGCCCAGACTCAAGCTGGCTATACTCCGGTCCAATCGCTAACACACAAATCATTGACGACGTTGTGGAAAGTTTAGTGAAATAAGAGTATATACTCTTTGATTTTGTAGTGGAGGAAAGCAGGGGAACGGTTCTACTGAGGACATTTCTCTAAATTATAAACGCCAAGAAAAAGGGATGAATACTTTTTCTTGGCGTTTTATTTTTTCTAGGAATTTTAGTTTAAACAAATAAAACTCCATGAATTGTCCTCACAAGAACCGTTCCTATGATTCCCTTCTTCTATAATATCGAAATCTTGAAACGAGCATGTCCATTACGATTTGATAGATAAAGGAGTGGGTTTGGATATCTGTTTGATGTGGGAAGAGAATGGAATCGGCAACAAAATCGTAGTCATTTACCTTTGGATTGGAGGAGATGACGACGATTTTTGCTTTTGTGTTTTTAAATACATTTTTCTTAGGTGTTCCTGCCCGAAGTTGCTGTTTTTCTAAGAAGTTTCCTGAATTAGAAAAAATAATGATTAGCGTATCCTCTTCTGCTTCTGCAATGTATTCCTCTTGTTTAATATCGCTTTGAAAGGTTACAATAAATTTCCCATTATAAGCTAATTTATATTGTAGATCAAAGGCCGCTGATTCTGAGAATAATAAGCCAAATGAAGCAACATTTTTGAAATGAAGGATATCCCTTGCTAGTCTGTCAATAGCTTCTAAATCAATTTGCTTTTTGTATGCTTCAATATCTTTTATGATGGCATCAAAGTAGCTTTCTGTCCCTGATTTTTCAATAGAAGACAAGATATTAGAGATATAATTTAAATCATTTTGATATCGGTTCTCAATAAAAGGCGCTGCATCTTTTAAGTCAAAGTAGTCATCAAATCCGATAGAGCGTGCAAATTTCTTTATTAGAGCCTAACTTTGTAGGACTTGTAACGGAAAATGGAACTACTGTTGATTTTCTTGGCATTCCGACAGTTTTAATGACTTATTCTGGAACAGTAATTCCGGCAATTGTTGCCATTTATGTTTATTCTCACTTAGAGAAAATTTTAAAGCGCTTTATTCCAAAAAGCATTCAAATTTTTGCCCTCTCAATGGTTGCGTTGCTAATTATGGTACCCCGGTTTATCCGTTATGCCGCTATTCAAGAAAGATTGATTGGACCGGATGGAACTTATCCTGTGATTGGTCGTTCCAGTACATATCGATTTGGAGCATTTCAAGCTTTGGCTCAAGCAGCGCTGCAAGATTCCTTACCTACTAATGTCACGCCTGCTCAAGTAAGATGTGGTTTAACAGCTGTGGTTGAAAAGGGAATTCGTGCAGCTGGGACGTTTGATGAAAAAGGGTGGCTCTTGCCTGGGGTATGTGGACATCAACCTGCTTTAGCTGAATCCTATATTGGAATTGGAAGTTTATACCTTTGTTTAGCAGTATTTCTACCATTGGGGATTTCTGAAAATGCTGCTTTTTGGAAAGAGAAGGATACAGACTGGAGTAGTAAAAAAATATGGCAAGGGGAAGAAATTGCCATTGATCATAGTATCTAGAATTTCCATCTAGAATGTAAACAGAGTTACTGTAGGTAATAAAAAATTATTTGTTAAATTGGATCACTAGTGTTGCATAAATGTTGTTAGAATATTCAGTTTAAATATGTCCCCTGTTAAGAGCCAAAAAAGTAAATACCCAACTAAAGGTGGATCCATCCATTTGGAAATTTTTTTACAATTAGACTTAAGAGACGACGACAATTTGTTTATTAAGGAATGGTTTTTCCTTCAATCTTTCGAAGCCAAATATGTGCTGGTTTCCACAAAGCTGCCCGTAAATATCGGCTAATTTGTAGGGTTTTTCGTTTACTTTTTGTCTCGATTTGTGCGAGAACATGCAGGCAAAAAACAATAAGTGCGATAAACACTTGATTCTGAATTGCCCATTCGCTTTGGCCGTAAAACTTTTTGATATGGAGATGTTGTTTAATCCATTTGAAAAATAACTCAATCGCCCAGCGTGATTTATACATCTTTGAGATTTCTTCAGCACTTAAATCAAAACGATTTGTGATTAAATGAAGCTCATTTCCTTTTGAATCAATCACTTTTAGAAGACGAAAGTAATTTTCGGCACGGTTTTGCGTCGTACCAATCAACACCATTTGATCCGACAAAACAGATGTATTCTCGGGTAGTTTAAAATCGTAAACCTCCCGTATGACTGCGTTTTTTCGCAGCCTAGAAAGGAAAAAGTAGCCGTCATCTGTCATCCGATCAAAGCGTTCGTAGTCTAAGTAACCACGGTCAAACACATACATACATTCCTTGTCATCAACCATTACTTCAAGCTGACCGCGGTCATGTTCTTTGGCCGTTGTCATAATGGCCTTTTCGGGATAGGATATACCTTTTTCCATAAACACAAGGCGTAAGTGCAATTTAACACCCGCTTTTGTTTTGCGGAATTTTGCCCATTTATGATTAGTCAAATTGAGAGGCAATGTGCTTGAATCAATGATTTTTAATGGCATCACAAGTTTCGTGTTGTGCGTTTTGGCATGAATTTGTGAAACTAAATCAAGGAAAAGCTTTTGGAATAAGTCTGGATTCATGCCATTTAAACGGCGTGAGAGTTGGGAAATACTGATAGAATCAAGATCAATGCCCTTTTGCAGTTGATCATCGAAAAGACAATCGCTCAGCGCATGCAGACTTTCGACTTCTTCTAGCTGCGCAAAAAGTAATAATTTTAGAAATGACTCTGTCGTTAGTTTTTTCGTATAGAAATCTAATTTCAACGTTTTCACGTTTTCTTCAAATAATTGAAGATTTATTGGTGAAAACCATTGTCCAAATGAAGTTTTTCGTGTAATCTTGTCCATGCGATAGTCCTTTTTAGTGGATTTGGACGGGTTACCACCTAACTTATCCATTATAAAGGACTTTTTCTTTGCATAAAATGATAAAATTGAACATTTCAAGTATTTTTAATAGTTAAATTAAATTAACGCAACACTAGTGAAATTGGATAAATAAATTACTGATATAAGTCACGTTTTATAGGGAGTTTTTTAGCTCCCTATAAAACGTGTTCCATAAGGTTTTATCAGGAATGTGTAATTTCTTACATGTTCTACTTGAAGCATTGAATGACCTTAACGGATTTACTAATTGCCGAAAAGAAAATTTAAATATCTTTACTATAGAATATCTACAAAAAATGAATCGGTTGCCTCTATTAACCAAGAAAGATTATTATTGGCGAAGAAGATTGGTACGACAAGTGTGGTTGTAACTACGAAAAATGCAAAAACGGATACAATCGTTGTTAGGGTGACGAAATGAATGGTACATTGCTGTTCATTTTACAATAAAAAATAATTTTGGAATAAATCTTATAAAATACGAAGTTATTTCGTAAAGGCTTTTTATAAAGCTCGATTGCTAGAATGGCCAATCAGCGAGGAAGTAGTAATCTCACTGATTGGCCATTTTTATCCCACTTTTAATGGGCAGTCATCCCCACTGTTGGACGTTTGCTTTATTGTTCTTATTTAAATAGAAATACGATGGTTTCCATGAAAGAAAAAAGATAAAAAACATAGTATCATGCTACTTATCCCAATATTCCCCTAAAAAGGAGTCACCATTGCGGTAAAATCGTGGATCATATATGCCAATTCTATTATTATCATCTACAACTACAACAAAGGGTGACCATTTATAAAGAGTAGCTGCAGCAGGATTTTCTGCAAATAACAGATTAAGATCTGCCTCATTGCTAGAAGTAATTCGCTCCACGAAATCAGCCTTTGTTAGAAGCGAATCATTAATAATATCAATTGTATTGTCATTTTTGCCAATAACGGTAAAATGCCAAGGGACAAAGCTGGCGGATAGTGCAAGATCCTGATAATCCGTCTTATAATTTTTGTATAAAATAGAGCCTTGTATAGATTGAATAGCAATATGAAGCACAATTAGCACCCAGCCAATACGGAACAATACATGTGTTTTTACTTTAGGATAAAGCTTGGATCCGATAAATGTTAATAAAAAGATGAACCATATCACTAAATCAACGATAGGAACCGTACCGAAAGTTAATCGAACAGATGAAAATGGTTCGAGATAACCTGTTCCCCATGCATTAAACACATCACTAGTATTGTGGATAAATACTGCAAGAAGTGCAATGAAATAGGATTGAATTCCCTTTGTTTTAAATACCAAACGATTGATAATGTAAAAGAATAATGCCCATAGAGGAGCTAGAAAAATAGAGTGCGTAATTCCTCTATGCCACATCTGATATTGACCAGTAGTATCCCAAAGCTGTGATATAACATCAATATCAGGGATTTGACTGGCACCTATGGATGTAATAAGAAGGGCATATTTTTGTTTCTTATTCATTTTTTCTTTATTGACACTTTGATAGATTCCGACTCCAAATAAGGTATGTGTAATAGTATCCATATTTCCCCCGCTCTTGCAACGAATAATCTTTACTTTATCCCACTTTGACAGTAAAACTCCCTCCTCAAGCTCATGAGAATAAGAGGGAGATAGGTGGGAGATCAACTGTCCGTAAAGGTCCGATTGGTTCAACTAACCATCATTGGGATGAAGGAAAACCCCCACTGATGGAAGTTTCACTTTATTTTCTCTAATATTTCAATATATAGTTCGTTTTTGGTGGATGTTCTTTTATTCATCTTTACAAGGTGATACATCACAATGATGAAAAAGAAAATCCATGTGAATAGTTGTACAAAGAAATCAAATTCAGCATTTACTGTAATTTCTATGCTGAATATCCTCGGATTTTGAATGAAATACAAAAGGACTCCAGCGAATAGAGTAGAAAAAATAGCTATAATTGTGGCGGGAAGGGAGACTGTATTTCTTTGTGCCCTAAAATAGGCTAGTAAAAGCTCTCTTTTCTCCTTATCGATTTTAGTAAAGGCCTCTTTTATAAGCTCAAGGTTATCCACAAGATTATATTTTGGCTTGATGTCTTTAAAGAGATTTTGTTCTAGTCTTCTGCCGCCATTTCCTCCATCATCAACCCATTCTAAAAGGTTTTTATAATGTTTCTTTTTCCATCTTGTTTCACTATTAGAAAGAAGTTGTAAGAAGCTATCTAAAAGAAACATAATAAAGACAGAAAGCAGAATCGAAAAAATCCCATTGATAGCTGGTTGATTTAATACTTCCATTGCACTCATTATTGCTAATCCTAAAAATAATACAATAAAAATAAAAGTAGCCCATAGTATTCTGTTCATAAAATCATCACCAATACATGTTAATTTAAGTAATATTTAACTTTACTTTCATTATAGCAATTTATTGGAGGGAAACATAGGGACGGTTCGAGACTACTAAAATACGGCATAAATTGACGATTGAAAATAGCATAGTATTAAAATGGGATATTGTAATGGATTTCCGAGACGATTGCCATGCTTTCTGGGGCTATTTCGAATTTTCTCGCAGCTCCCATCGGAGTCGAGCGGGCGCCTTTCCAAACAAATCTTATTTTTATTTTTAAATAGGCTTGCTCTTCATTTCTTTCGAAAAAAAGACTTTTTTTAGTGCTCACATTCATTACACCTCATAGCAGAAACGGTTTCTCTTAAGAAAAAGGAAATGAGTCGAAATATATAGGTATAATTAACTATTGTTCCAATAAAAGGTATACCGTTCATTTTATTTTATGGTAATATTGTACTATTGTTGAAAAAATTTAATAAGAGGAGATGGGGAAATGAGAGAAGTAGTATTTTCGATGAATTTATTATTCTTTTGGATTAAGGGAAAAGTAGAAGTCGATAGTAGGTTTGTGAAAACAAATCTATCAAACACAATATTAGGATTTATTCCAGCAGGTAAAGACCAACAAAGCATTCCTTTAAAAAATATTTCTGGGGCTATTTTATCATCAAAATATCATATTAAACGCATTCTTTTAGGACTAATTATATTTTTTATAGGATTAGGTTCTTTAAGTTCCAGTATTTTTGGATTGATTATACTCCTAATAGGTGTAGGGATTGTTGGGAATGGTATACAAACTATACTTACAATTGAAAAATCAGGGACAACCAATGTTATTAGTGTTCCTTTTTTTGAAAAACAAAAGATGCAATTATTACAGGATAGTATACATAATGCCTTAGCAGAAGATACAGATAAAACAGATCTAAATTTATTTTTTGATAAAAAATCGCAAGAAGTATAAATTTATTTTCATGAGATTAGTGCTATTGTATCCATATTATTAATTGCAAAATGTGGCTTCTAAAAAGCTGTATACAAGTCTTTTTAGAAGCCCAATCAATTTTAAGCTATCAAAATTCAATCGAAATCCAACTGACTCTCATCACAAGAACGCCCTTTTATCTCTCTCAAACTTCGAATGAAACGACTTTGCCTTCGTTCACTGCAATCAACCCATAGTCTGTTATCTTTAGGGCGGGACTTACAGGCAAGGAAAGGGTACTTAAAGACATGATTACGTTGTAATGTTCATACCCTAATGACTTTAAAGCATCTGTTAACTTTTCTACTTGAGAAGCAATGACTGCTAAAGGTTCTTCAGAAAGGATGCCTCCAACTGGTAGTGGCACCATGGAAAGGATCTCTCCATTATGCACACAGCATATACCGCCTTGGTTTTTGATGACTTCATTTGCAGCGAGTTGCATGTCTTCTTTATTTTTCCCTACAACTAATAAGTTGTGATTATCATGGGAATAGGTGGTTGCGACAGCCCCTCTCTTTAGAATGTCTCCACCAATTAGGCCATGGGCTTTATTTTGATTTTTTCCGTAACGTTCAAATGTTTTCACTAAACAATAAGAGCTATCCATCCATTGCAATTTACCCGCCTTCACAGCCAGTGTATCTTGTCTTTCTTCTGTAAAAGTAGAGCCATTTTGCACATGAATGGTACGAACGGTTACACTATTCTTATCTGTGTCTATACGCACTTCAAAATCTTCTTCATGAAGTGGTGAGAGTTTTACACTTTCATAGAAAGAGGCAGGAAATTGTTTAGAACGAGCGCTCTGCACATATGGTAGTTTTTCATCAAACACCTTTTCGCCATCTTTATACACAGCATCAATGGAAAAGTCCGCTATATTACTGACTACCACAAAATCAGCGATTTTACTTGGTGCAATGACCCCTCTATCATACATTCTCATTCGTTGAGCAGGAGTATAGGTGCAAGCATAAATGGCATCCTCAATAGACATTCCCATCGAAATAGCTTTCTTCAGTAATACATTTAAATGACCCCTTTTTTGAAGGGAATCAGCCATAACATCATCCGTAACAAAGCAGAAATGTTCTTTTACTGGATTTTCGATGAGATACTCGATTACTTCTGGTGTCATCGATTTCTCTTGAATTTCTAAAAACATCCCAATTCCAATTCTTTCCTTCATGCCCTCAACTGTTTGGTGAGTATGGTCAGAACCAACGCCAGCGAATGCTAGGCCTTGTAATTCCACATCTAACAATTTAGGAACATGACCTTCAATGATTAGTTCAGGATAGTTTTCGCGAACAAAATCTAGAATTTGATTGGTTTTGCAATCAGGCTTTGTAAGAACATCATAGTAATTCATAATTTCGCCTAAACATTTGATAGTTTCTGTCTGCAACAACTCTTCCATATCTTCTATATCAATGGAACCACCTGTAGTCTCCATTGAAGTAGCAGGAACAGAGCTTGGGATACCGTAAAACATATCGACCACTTCATTTTTGCTTGCTTTTATCATTTCTTTCACACCGGAAATTCCAAATACATTGGCCATTTCATGGGGTTCCGGAATGATCGTTGTTACCCCATTTTTTATTAATCCGTAGGAAAATGTTGCAGGTGTTACCATTGTACTTTCGATATGCAGATGAATATCAATTAAGCCTGGTACAATGTATTTTTCAGTAGCATCAACAATCTCCCTTGCTTGGAAAAATTCTTGCCCCTTTTTTCCGATATAAAAGAACTTACCATCCTTGATGGCAATATTTTCTTTTCTAAATTGTTTAAAATAACTATTGAATACTGTTCCGTTTAAAACGAGTGTATCAACTTGCATGAAAACCCCCTCCTTTATTCCACAAGCACCATTTGATTTTGTGGAATAATTACCGTTACTTCTTGTCCGTTTTTAAATGGTTGAACCATTTCTTTATTAATCGTGAAATTACCGAGGGCCGTTTCCACCACATATTGATAGCTTCTGCCAAGGAATGTTGTAATTTTGATTGTTCCATTCATGCCGTTTTTTGGGATAGCGGTTGAGCTTGGTTCCATCATAAAATCATCGGGGCGGATGGCACCAACTTTTTTATTTGGATTTTCCATATGGGCATGGCGATCTATTCTAAATACTAATCCAGCTTTTTCAAGTTCGATATAATCCTTGTGATCGGTGCGTTTATCAAATGTAATAAAGTTTTTAAATCCAATAAAGTCAGCGACGAATTTCGTTTCTGGATATTTATAAATGGTTGCAGGGTCGCTTAGCTGTTCAATGACCCCTTTATTCATAATCGCAACTTGATCTGATATGGAGAAGCATTCCTCTTGATCATGAGAGACATAAACTGTAGTTATTCCAAGTTCCTGCTGAATTCTGCGGATCTCGACTCTCATATTAACGCGAAGGTTCGCATCTAGATTACTTAACGGTTCATCAAATAATAGAATGTCTGGTTCGATAACTAACGCTCTTGCAATCGCAACTCGTTGTCTTTGACCACCAGATAATTCGCCAGGAAAGCGGTGTTCAAATCCTCTTAAGTTTACAATTTCTAGCATATTTTGAACCCGTTTCTCGATTTCCTTTTTGCTAACTTTACGTAAACGCAGGCCGAAAGCAATATTGTCAAAAATGGAAAGGTGGGGAAAGAGTGCATAGTTTTGAAAAACAAAGCCAAAATTCCGTTTGTTCACAGGAACCCTTGTATAATCTTTATCTTGAAAAATAAATTTCCCTTCACTCGCTTCTAAAAATCCAGCAATCAAGCGCAAAGTCGTTGTTTTTCCACAACCACTTGGTCCTAATAAAGAAACAAGCTGTCCTTTTTCAATACTTAAATTAAAATCTTCTAATATATTTTTCTTTTCATAAGCGACAGATACATTTTCTAAAGTAAATAAAGCCATTTTTATCCTCCATTATCTTTTCGTGAAATAAGACAAGCCCATTAATCTTTCGACTGCAAACATAAAGATGGCAGTAAGGAACATTAATAGAACAGAGATGGCTGCAACAGTAGGATCAAAGTAATTTTCTACATAGAGCAGCATTTGAATAGGGAACGTACTTACACCAGGTCCAGTCATATAAACGGAAATATCTACATTATTAAAGGACTCTAAAAAGGCAATCATGACAGCGGCAATAATACCGGATTTAATATTCGGCAATACCACGCTAAAGAATGTTCCGATTCGAGTCCCGCCAAGACTAAGTGCTGCTTCTTCTATAGAAAAATCAAAGTTTGCTAGACTAGAAGAAATCACGCGAATAATAAATGGCAGCATGATGACCGTATGACCAATAAATAGGGATAAATAAATAGGAAGGTTGTAGGTCACAACAATATAGCGTAAAAAAGAGAAACCTAGAACAATTCCTGGAATAAGAATCGGAGAAACAAAGATAGCATTGATGATTCCTTTGCCAGCAAAGTTGAAGCGGCTCAGTGCATAAGCTGCTGGTACTCCGAGTAATAAAGCTAAAATATTTCCAGCTAGGGAAACAATAATGGATGTTTTAAAGGTGCTTAAAAACATCTCGACTTTAAAAATATTTTCATACCATCTAAAGGAAAACTCTTCTGGAGGGAATTTCAGAATGCTTCCACTCTCAAAAGAGGTAATCGATATTATTACAAGTGGTCCAAGTAAAAAAATAAAAACGAGGATAGTAAATAGGGCCAATCCTCTATGTTTTTCCTGCATACACGTTTACCCCTTTGGATTTAGTTTTTTTGCAACACCATTCATGATTGCAATAATGATAAAGGTACAAATAATCATTATTGTTGCTACAATGGAGGCAAGCTTCCAATCATTTAGGGTAATTGCATTTTGATAAAGAAAAGTGGAAATAACCCGTTGTTTTCCACCTAGTAAAGCAGGTGTTGTATACGCAGTAAAGCTTCCTACAAACACTAAAATACTCCCAATAACAAGGCCAGGAACACATAATGGCACAATGATTTTCATAAATGTCGCAATTTTGGAAGCACCAAGGCTTTCTGCTGCACGCAGTAAATCACTGTCGATATTCTCCATTACGCCGACGAGTGTTACGATTATTAATGGAAGAAAAAGGTGAACCAGACCGATAATAATGGCATTTGGCGTATATAAAATGTTCAGTGGTTCTTGAATAAGGCCTAGGTTCAATAACGTTTTATTTAGCACGCCATTCTTCCCAATAATAATCATCCAACTAAAGGAGCGAACAACAGGGCTTGTCAGCAATGGGAAAATGGTAAACAACAAGAGAATGGCTTTCCTTTTGCTAGGTAGCTTTGCAATATAATAGGAAACCGGAAAACCAATTAAAATACAGATAAAGGTAGTGAGTAAACTAACGCGTAAAGTAGTAAGTAGGATATCGATAAAGTATTTATCCTTAAAAAAATCGATATACCCTTGTAAACTAAAGGTTCCTTCGTCATTGAATGTTGTCCCAATCATAGAAAGGATTGGAATTACTAAAAAAATCGTTAAAAATAATACACCAGGTAACAAGAGTAAATATAAATATCGTTTCTTCAAGACGTCACTCCCTTTCCTCAAAGTGACCATTTAAAATGTCGATAAACATCTGGAAGAAGGCATCATCATCTACCTTTAAGGAAACATATAAGTTCGCTTCCTTATTTAGACGATTTTGGAAATCACAGACGAGTTGACCATCGCATAACTCACTTTTCGTTTCAATATCGACGAAATACTTTTCTGTTTCTACGATTCTTTTGTTTATGGCAATTCCAACTGCTAGTGGATCATGCATAGCACAAGCATGGATTCCATAGCGGTTATAGTATTTCTGTTGATAGTCATTTGTGCTTTGCGTAATATAATCTTTTAAAGGTTTATCCATTATTAAATCAAGATGGTTTTTCGTTAAAAGTGCTTTTCTTGTTACATCCAGACCAACTTGAGTGATGGAAGAAAAGCCTGCATGTAAGACAATTTTTGCCGCTTCAGGATCAACATAGCTGTTGAATTCGGCAGTTGGCGTCACATTGCCAGGTCCTTTTATTACACCACCCATGAAAATAACTTCCTTTACGTGATTCGTAATTTGCGGGCATTTTTTAACGGCTAGTGCTAAATTCGTTAATGGTCCAGTCATCACCAATGTTACTTCACCAGAAAAGCTTAAAATGGAATTAATCAAAAAGTCAGGAGCAAAGCCGTCACTCACAGGGTGAGTAACAGCTGCCTCCTTTAGTGCTCCGCCTAAACCATCTTCTCCGTGAATGCGGTGTTCAAAGAAAGCTTCCCGAAGGAGTGGAGTGGCAGCACCTTTTATAACAGGGATATGATCAGCTCTAACTAAATCTAGTATTTTACATGTATTTGTAGTGGCTTGTTCTAAGGAGACATTTCCATTCACGGTTGTAATCCCCAAAATATCAAATGCTTTACTTTTTACTGCTAGTAGAATACCAATTGCATCATCAATGCCAGTGTCTACATCCAATATTAGCTTTTCTTTCATGATGACCCTCTTTTCTATTATTGAACTAGCTCTCGGTTCCAGCGATCAATCCAACCTTTTAAGTTATCATTGATAAATTTCATATCTAATGTGTGTAAGCTTGCAATAACATCTTCTCCATATGTTAGCCCTTTAGCTTCTTCTTCTGTTAGTACAACCTCCGTATTTACTGGAGAATCTACTTTATTTTTTGCAGATTTCTCTTGTGCGTCTTTTCCTAAAATATAGTTGATGAACTTTTCAGATAGTTCCTTTTGGTCTGTATCTTTTACGACGTTGATTGTATTCATAACAGCATATCCGCCTTCAGCTGGAGTAACAAATTCAGCATTAGGTACTGCTTCTTGTAAATCTGCAAAATACATCTCCATGATGGGACCAGCTGCAATTTCTCCTTGAGCAAACATGTTTACATATTCAGAAGTCTGTCCATATTCTTTAACAACGCTTGGCATTAATGATTTTAACTGTTCAAAAGCTTTATCTTCGTTAAAAGTCGGTTCACCGCTAACTAAGGAAGCCGTATCTACGATCATTGGTCCTGTAGTTGATGTAATGCTTGGTATGGTTATTTTTCCTTTTAAATCATCGCTCCATAGGTCTTTCCAAGAAGTAATTGGGTTTGTTACTTCATCTGGATTATAAGCAATTCCGAATTGAGCAATGGTGTATGCAGGACCATATTCTTCACCAAGCGGAGCTTTTGCTACTTCATAAATATTATCTAGATTAGACAGCTTGCTACGATCAATTGTTTCAAATAAATTATCTTCAATTCCTTGTTGTGCATAATAATCAGAAAGGAAAATGACATCTACATCGGAATTTCCTTGTCTTACTTTATTTAAGCGGTCTGCATTATTACCGGTATCCAAAACGATTTCTACATTATTTTCTTTTTCGAATGGTGCATAAATTTCGCTGCGGAAGAAATCTTCATTAAAGCCCCAAGTGGAAACGACTAGTTTTTCCTTTTTTTCTTTACTGCCGTTTGATGCGTCATCTGAGCTACAAGCAGCTAATAGTAAGAAGGATGATGCTGCAACTGCACTAACTAATTTTTTCATTTTCATTTTTGAACCCCTCCGAATGATTTTTTTTGGTTTGGTATACTATCTTTCATGTAAGCTATAAAAATAATAAAAAAAGACAAGCTTAAATAGAATTATCCTTCTACTTAAGATTGTCTTTTCTCTGTAAACAAAGATTAAACTTATCTTGTGTATATAGTGGCGTTCTACTTAGATAAATCCAAGAAGAAATCCAAGTTTAATTTTTATCTAATACAATGTTTGTAAAAGCAAGCTGTGTGAAAGAATCATAATCCCTAAGAATTGCTTCGATATTCCAATTTGTATCAGCTTCTAAATGTTCTTTTAGCTTCTTCTTAAAAAGTAAGGACAGATGAAAGTCAACCTCTTGTTTAAGGCTGGGCACTTCTCCTTCCAAAGCAGCAGAGCGCGAGGCGCGAGGATGCTTCGCATGAAGTGTAATGACATTCTGATCGATTGTCACTTTTAGCAATGTCGTACCAGCACCAAATAATTCCTTAGAAATTTTATTGTATACCTGAGATAAAAATCTCTTCATTTCATTTGTGTCGATGATAACTCACCTGCCAAACTATTGATATTGGTTATTATACATATCATTTTTTGATATTTCAATAGAATGTGCGGATTTTGGTGAAAAAAATATTATTTTTTCGTTTTTTCTATAGTTAAATAAGTAAAAAAACGAACTTTATAGGAATCGGAGGGTCGGTTCTTCTGTTTCCCTATAGAGCATACTAGCAGGAACAGAATAGAGTTTTTAGTATCTTTATTGCAATTTTAATATTGGTAAAATTGCGTATATTCATAACTTTATTACATTATCTTTTATTTTTCTAGTGTGGGGTAAGATTTTTTAACATTATTTTAGATTAAACGAGAGAATGGAAACTGTAGGTCGTAAATTGGAATGACGAAGTTGGTCGAATAAGTAAATGAAAAAATTGTGCATGCTTTCGATGAAATTATTTTGCCTACTATAGGGAAGTAAAGTGAATGTAAGCAATACTTGTTGATTTATCCTATTCTTAACGGTCGGTAAAACCTCGGCTGATGGAAGTCTTCATTATAAGAGATAAAAAAATAGAGATTTTTATAACAGTGGTTAAGGAGCTAAGTTTATCGGTTATTAACTGGGGATTTGTGCAAATGAACAAGGAATTTTGGTTGATTTATCAATTGTTAAAGGGCTTTCAATAGAATAGAATGAAAACGTATTCAATGTGGTCTAGTTGCAAATGGTTTATAAGGGGTATACAACAATTTGTAAGCAGTAGAGAAACAAGAGCGGAATACAGGATGAAATTTTTAAAGGGACTATTGATTGGGAGATTCGGATGTAATAGGCCGTTATTGTAAAGAGTAATAGATTAGGAGGATTATTTATGGCAACTGGGTTAGATATTAGTTGGATTGGAGCCTTGTGTGGATTGGCGCTGGCAATTATTTTAATTTTGTTTAAGTTAGCCCCAACCTATTCACTTATTTTAGGAGCAATCGTTGGAGCATTTATTGGTGGTGCTAATTTTACAGAAACAATTACTATTTTAGTATCAGGGACACAAAGTGTACAAGGAACGGTTATCCGTATTATTGCTGCAGGTGTTTTTGCGGGTGTTATGATGGAATCTGGGGCAGCAGAAACAATTGCCAAGTTTATTGTAGATAAGCTCGGTGGAACGAAAGCAATGCTATCTTTAGCATTAGCTACGATGATTATTACAGCTGTAGGTGTATTTATTCCAGTAGCAGTACTGATTGTTGCACCAATTGCACTGTCTGTAGCAAACAAAATGGGCTATTCTAAAATTGCTGTCTTAGTTGCGTTGTCTGGAGGTGGGAAAGCAGGAAATATTATCTCTCCGAATCCCAATACAATTGCCGCGGCAGGCGGATTTGAGCTTGATGTTAACCAAGTGATGATTGGAGGACTGATTCCAGCTATTTTTGGTGTTGTGGTAACAGTAATCCTTGCATCTCTAATCAAGTATAAAGGAACTAAAGTGACAGATGAGGAGGCCGAGGAGCTAGAAAAAGCGAACGTTTCCAATCTTCCAGCTTTATCTAAGGCTTTAATAACGCCAATTATCGCGATTGTTCTTTTGATGATTAGTCCAATAGGATCAATGCTTGGAATGGAGGTTCTTACGAAGCTGAATATTGACTCCTTGTTTATTTTGCCTTTTGCTGCAGTCGTCGGAACGCTAGCATTAGGTAAAAAAGATAAGCTTCTAGATTATTGTACAGCTGGCTTAAATAGAATGACTCCAACCATTTTAATTATTATTGGTGCAGGTGCTATTGGTGGATTGATTACTGCTTCAGACTTGCCTACACAAGTAGTTGCATTGGTAGAGTCCTCTGGCATTTCTGGTACATTCCTTGCGCCGATTGCAGGAACTTTAATGGCAGCGGCAACAGCATCTACTTCAACAGGGGTTATTTTGGCAACTGGTTCATTTTCAGAAGCAATATTGAATACTGGAGTTGCACCTATAGCTGCTGCAGTGATGACACATACTGGTGCTACTGTAATCGACCACTTACCACATGGAACTTATTTTCATGTTACCCGTAATGCTATGAACATGAGTATGGCAGACAGAATGAAAGTGGTAGGGTATGAAAGTATTGTTGGCTTAACCATGACTATTGTAGCAATAATCCTATACGGATTTATCTTATAAAACGAGGTGGAAGCAATGGGGAAAACATTTTTATTAGCTCCTGATTCATTTAAAGAAAGTATGACAGCCAAGGAAGTTTGCGTTGCTATGGAAATAGGGATAAAAAGAGCGATCCCTGATGCAGAATGTATTCATGTACCAATGGCAGATGGTGGTGAGGGGACTGTTCAATCTTTAGTAGATGCAACAGGCGGAACACTAGTTACGAAGGAAGTTACAGGACCTCTTCAAACGGCGGTTTTAGCTCAATATGGTATTTTAGGAGACGGAAAGACGGCTGTTATTGAAATGGCATCTGCTAGCGGAATCCATCATGTTACTAAGGAAACCAAGAATCCTCTTATTACAACCACTTATGGGACAGGGGAACTAATAAGGGAATGTATAGAGCAAGGAATTACTGACATTATACTGGGAATTGGCGGAAGCGCAACTAATGATGGTGGCACAGGAATGGCCGCAGCGCTTGGCTATAAATTTCTTGATGAAGATGGAAATGAACTGTTATTTGGTGGTGGGTATTTAAATGAACTAGTTACAATCGATGATTCCAATGTTATTCCACAGTTGAAAAATGTGAATATTTTGGTTGCATCAGATGTAACGAATCCTTTATGTGGAGAAAATGGAGCATCAGTTGTCTTTGGTCCGCAAAAGGGTGCTACACCAGAGATGATTGAGATCTTAGATAGAAACTTACGTCACTACGCTAAAAAGGTAAAAGCGCATCTTGGAATGGATATAGTAAACACGCCTGGTGCGGGGGCTGCGGGTGGTCTTGGAGCAGGTTTACTGGCTTTCACTAATTCAACAATGAAGAAGGGTATAGAGATTGTAATCGAATATACAAATTTAAAAGAAAAGTTGAAAGCGGCAGATTATTGTTTTACAGGAGAAGGCGGCATTGACTTTCAAACAAAATTTGGTAAAGCACCATATGGAGTTTCTCAAGCTGCTAAAAATGTGAACAATGATATGAAAGTGATCGCACTGGCAGGTTATATTGGTCAGGACGTGGAAGTTTTGTATGAAGAAGGCTTTGACGCTATTTTTGGAATCGTCCCTGGAGCAGCTTCCATTGACACGTTGCTGGCTCAGGGAAAAGCAAATGTTGCACGAACCGCTGAAAGCATTGCAAGACTATTAAAGTAGTTAAGAAAGAAGAAAAATTAATTATGCTAGCTTTTGGTAGAAGCTGTTCCTTTGACTTGGGAGCAGCTTCTTCACTTAATACGATTAATTAACATAAAGATTAGTTCTAAAAGATCCAATATATTCTTAGGATCTTTTCCTGTAATTTTGTGAATTCTATTTAATCTATAGTTTAATGTATTTCTATGCACAATAAGTTGGCTGGCTGTTTCATTCATGTTCATATTGCAGTTAAGATAAGCCTGGAGGGTCTTAATAAGTTCATCGTTTGTTTCAAGCAAATCTGATTGAGGGGCTGTTTTTTTTATTTTTCTCAAAGAATAGGATAGATCGGCGATAAATTCACAATCAGCATAAAAAATAACTTTCTGATGAAAAAATAATCCCTTTAATACTTTTAAAGCTAATTTTGTCTGAAGAAACCCATCAGCAATCTTATCATTTATTTTACTTATGGAAATGAAGACGTCTTGATACTTAGCTAACTGCTCTTGTAGTTCTTTTATGTTGTTTGGCTCTTGCACAACTACGCATAGCGTATTTTGATATGGTTGAAAGAAAGGATAGTTGTTGACTATTGACTCATTAACGTTTTTGGGAAATTCGATATACACCAATTGGCTGGGCTTATTTAGGTGAACATCATAGAATAATGCCTGGTCTGTTATGTCTTTTGTATAAATGGTAGTAGGATCTATTAATAAGTTGAAAAAATCATGCTTTACATTCTTTCTCCTATTTTCTTTTTCTGATGCGATGCTTTGTTCGATTAATAACAGAACGGTTGATTTAACTAGTTTTCCGAAGGGACTAGTTTCCTTGATCTCACCGCTAATACCAACTACACCTAAAATATCATCATTCCATTCAATAGGCAGATTAATTCCTTTCTTAACGAATTCTTCATCCTTTTCGATAGGAACGATTTTTTTTTGTTTGATGGCAGCAACTGCACCGTGATGGAGCGTGCCAATCCTCTTTTTATTTCCACTTCCAATGATAATGCCTGTTTTATCCATAATATTAATATTATAAGGAATATCCTTCATCATTTTATTTACAATTTTTTGCGCCTGTTTTGGTGTTAATTCATACATATTAATTGGTTCACCTACCTTTTAAAAAAAGAATAACTATACTTGTTATTATATAGTGTAATCGAGGAAGTATAAAACACAATTAGGACGATTCTTCTGTTTCGTTTGTGGGAAGCAGAAGAATCGTATCATGCACCATTAAAAAGCATCTGAATATTCTTCTTGGAAAAACTGTAAAAGTGCTGGCAAGTTTTTCTGAAATTCTAAGCAAAGTTGTTGTCCTAAAGGAACAGCGTAAATGAGTTTATGGCAAAATGGGCAGATATCCTTTTCTTTAAAAAAATGTTTAACACCTAAAGGAAACGGGTGGGTAGAATTTCCAATAAGAAATTGATAATCATGATGGTGGACACGAAATAAAATTTCTCGTCCCTCAAAACTACTTGAGGGATAGATTTGTATCGCTTCAAAAGGTAATTCTCTAATCGTAAGCATAAAAAAACCAATCCTTTTGTTTTTATTATATAGTCTTTTTTATAAATTAAACTATATCACTGATTGGGAATGTACTCAAATAGAAGATTTATCCCACTCTTAACGGACAGTAAGATTCCCCCCTCAAGCTTAGGAGAATACGAGGAAGCTAGGTGGGAGATCAACTGTCCGTAAAGGTCCGATTGGTTCAACTAACCATCAGTGGGGAGGAAGGAACACCCCTACTGATAGAAGTTTCACTTTATCCCACTCTTAACGGACAGTAAGATTCCCCCCTCAAGCTTAGGAGAATACGAGGAAGCTAGGTGGGAGATCAACTGTCCGTAAAGGTCCGATTGGTTCAACTAACCATCAGTGGGGAGGAAGGAACACCCCTACTGATAGAAGTTTCACTTTATCCCACTCTTAACGGACAGTAAGATTCCCCCCTCAAGCTTAGGAGAATACGAGGAAGCTAGGTGGGAGATCAACTGTCCGTAAAGGTCCGATTGGTTCAACTAACCATCAGTGGGGAGGAAGGAACACCCCTACTGATAGAAGTTTCACTTTATCCCACTCTTAACGGACAGTAAGATTCCCCCCTCAAGCTTAGGAGAATACGAGGAAGCTAGGTGGGAGATCAACTGTCCGTAAAGGTCCGATTGGTTCAACTAACCATCAGAGGGGGAGGAAGGAACACCCCTACTGATAGAAGTTTCACTTTATCCCACTCTTAACGGACAGTAAGATTCCCCCTCAAGCTTAGGAGAATACGAGGAAGCTAGGTGGGAGATCAACTGTCCGTAAAGGTCCGATTGGTTCAACTAACCATCAGTGGGGAGGAAGGAACACCCCTACTGATGGAATAAATGGAAAGATGGGTATTGGGGATAATTTGCAAGAAGACACTCAATCTTCGAAACCGGCTTCTTCTGTAATGGAACCAGAAAATCCTTCTAACAAGGAGGAGATAAGTGATAGAATTGAAAGAATTTATTCCTTAGCAAAAGAAGGGAAAACGGATTATGGAACATTTGTTGTTGGCAAAACTAGTCATAGCGAAGTCACAGATATATTAGGAGAACCTTCAAGCAAAACAGATAGCAATCATTCTATTTATGAAGATTATCCTAAGCAATATATAACGATTGGATATCAAAATGATACAGTAACGGATTTTAGAACAAGGAATGAAGGGGTTAAAAAGGTTCATTATAATGTTATAATGACATTATCCAGACTCTGGGTAAAGCTGATCAGGTAAGTTATTATAAAGATGATAATTCTAATCAAATTATTCTTAGCTATGATGCAACTCCTTCTTATCGATTAAGATGGGTATTAGACAAGCCAGACGAAAGTAATAAAAATCCAAAAAAGAAATCAATAAATGGAATAAGCTTCCTCTATTTATAAGTGTCGATCAAGAGGAAGGACGGATTTCAAGGTTGCCAGAAGTAGAAAGTACCCCTTCAAGTCTGGTGATTGGGAATAAAAATGATAAAGAATATGCTTACAGGATTGGAAGGAAGATTGGAGAGAATGTAAAATCGTTTGGTTTTAATCTTGACTATGCTCCAGTACTTGATATCAATAGTAATTCAGAAAATCCCGTTATTGGTGATAGATCGTTTGGAAATAATGCTGATATAGTTCATGATACGGGGATACAAGTAATGAAAGGTATTTAAGCAGAAAAGGTCATTTCTGTTGTAAAGTATTTTCCGGGTCATGGAGATACCGTAGTGGATTCCCATATTCAACTACCAAAGGTGAACAAATCTTTAACTCAGTTGCAAAATCTAGAACTAATTCCTTTTGAATATGTGATTAATAATGGAGCCGATGTTGTGATGGTAGCGCATATTTTACTACCAAAGCTCGATAAAACCTATCCGGCATCTATGTCAAAAGCGGTAATTACAGATTTATTAAGAAATCAACTTCAGTTTGATGGAGTGGTAATAACAGACGATATGACTATGGGAGCAATTGTGGATAATTTTGAGATTGGAGAAGCTGCAGTGGATTCTATTTTAGCTGGTAGTGACATCATACTAGTAGCGCATGATAACACAAACATACACACAGTTATAAAATCAATTAAAACAGCTGTAGAAAACAATATAATAACAGAAGATAGAATTAATGAAAGTGTAGAGAGGGTTATGGAGTTAAAAAATAATTATTTAAAGTAAGTACACAGAGGGGGGGTTCTCCTGCTGGCGTTTTTGGGAAGCGGGAGAATCGTCCCTCTGAATGCTTTTCTATCTATCTCCATAAACTAACGAATGTTAAGTTTTAACAAAGGGTGATTTTTTTGAAGAATGTATTTGTTATTTACCGAAATGATTGGGTTCGAATTTTTAAGGCGCCTGTGGCTGCACTTTTAATTGTAGCCTTAATGGTGCTGCCATCTCTTTATGCATGGTTTAATTTGGCGGCTTCGTGGGATCCATATTCCAACACGAGTGGAATAAAAATTGCTGTAACAAGTGAAGATGATGGTGCAACTATTCGTGATTCCTCCGTCAATATTGGCGATGAAATTGTTGCAAGCTTAAAGGAAAATGATAAGCTTGGCTGGGAATTTGTAAGTAAAGAAAAAGCGAAGGCAGGTGTTACGAAAGGAGATTATTATGCAAGCCTGTACATACCGCATGATTTTTCTGCCAAAATTGCTACTATTTTAGAGGACAAACAAGTAAAGCCAGAGATTGACTATAGTGTGAACGAAAAGCTAAATGCAATAGCACCAAAGATGACTTCTACTGGCGCATCTACGATTGTGCAACAAGTGAAAGAAAACTTTATTCATACGGTAAGTGAATCTGTGTTGAGTGTATTTAATGACGCTGGGATTAAGCTGGAAGAAGAATTACCGACGATTAGAAATATAGAAGAGAAAATTTTCGCATTAGAAAAAGAAGTTCCTAAAATAAATGAATTAGGAGAAAAAGTAGTAACACTTGAAAGTAAATTGCCTGAAATCAATAAACAAGCGCAAAAAATCTTAACATTAGAAGAGGCTTTTCCTGACATTAATGAAGCCAGTAAAAATATCCTTTTATTAGAGGCGAAGCTTCCGGAACTGGAAAAGGTAGGTGAAGGCATTCTTCTCTTACAGGAAAAGGCGCCAGAGATTCAAAAGCTAGCGGATGGTGTTGAGGAGCTAGAAGCTCATTTTTCTGACATTAGTGAAATGGTAACAAGCGCTTTATCTAATGTAGAAAATATGCAATCATTTCTTGAAACAGCAAGTGGCTCATTAGGCAAAATAGAACAAGGAATAAATAACGGGAAGCAAATTGCAGATGTATTGCCAGGGTTTATCGATGCAAATGGGCAAGCGCTCGATGCTGTTGGTCCTGTATATAAGCAAAATTTGCTTCTATATCAAAAAACAGCTGATGCCGTTCATCAATTGGCTGCATTAGTTCAAACAGGAAATCTTACTGAAGAAGAAATAAAGACAAATACTGTGGCATTGCAAACACAAGTGCAAACAAGTATCGATAGTTTAACACGTTCGATTGCATTATTTTCTACTTTAAACAGTGCAACTCCAAATGGAGAAGAGGCTCTTTTAACTGAAATAAAAGATTTGCAGGAATTAAAAACGAATTTTCAGCAAGAAAAAGAGAGGCTTCAAACGATTCAGGCAGCGGATCAGGAAAAAGCAAACACTTTATCGGCATTGTCACAAGAAGCGATTGAACTTAGTACTACTCTAATAAATCGCTATGATAAGCAAACAAAACCAGCAATTAATCGTGCTTTAGAGGGGATAAAAGATTCTACTCAACATGCAATGAATGATTTAGAAAGTGCACAAGAAAATATACCAAAGCTAGAAGAAATAATAAAAAATACAGATGAGTCACTTACCTTTGCTCAGGAAGAATTAACAAAGCTTCACTCTGATTTACCTACAATAGAAAAAAAGATTCATGAAGCGACAAACCTTATACAGGAAAATTTAGATAAAGTTTTAGCAGGCATTAATGACGCCGCAGAATTTTATCGAACTTCTTTTCCGAGTATAAAAGAGAAGATTCATGCAGCAGCAGGCTTTGTTCGTAATGATCTTCCAGCAGCTGAACAAGATATTACTAAAGTAGCTGCATTTATTAAAAATGATTTACCTAGAGTGGAGGATGCTGTTCATAAAGCCGCAGATATGGTACAAAATGAATTACCAAAATTAGAAGAGACATTGACAAAAACAGCAGATTCTATTCGGACTTTTGAAGGCGAATATGATTTAGGCGAGATTATTTCTTTGTTGAAAAATGATATAGAGCAAGAAAGTGATTTTATATCAGATCCCACTAGTGTTGCATTAATTTAATTTCATTATTAAAAATACTCGAAATGTTCACTTTTATTATTTTATGCATAGAAAAAGTCCTTTATAATGGATAAGTCAGGTGGTAACCCGTCCAAATCCACTAAAAAAGGACCAATCTCATGGACAAGATTACACGAAAAACTTCATTTGGACAATGGTTTTCACCAATAAATCTTCAATTATTTGAAGAAAACGTGAAAACGTTGAAATTAGATTTCTATACGAAAAAACTAACGACAGAGTCATTTCTAAAATTATTACTTTTTGCGCAGCTAGAAGAAGTCGAAAGTCTGCATGCGCTGAGCGATTGTCTTTTCGATGATCAACTGCAAAAGGGCATTGATCTTGATTCTATCAGTATTTCCCAACTCTCACGCCGTTTAAATGGCATGAATCCAGACTTATTCCAAAAGCTTTTCCTTGATTTAGTTTCACAAATTCATGCCAAAACGCACAACACGAAACTTGTGATGCCATTAAAAATCATTGATTCAAGCACATTGCCTCTCAATTTGACTAATCATAAATGGGCAAAATTCCGCAAAACAAAAGCGGGTGTTAAATTGCACTTACGCCTTGTGTTTATGGAAAAAGGTATATCCTATCCCGAAAAGGCCATTATGACAACGGCCAAAGAACATGACCGCGGTCAGCTTGAAGTAATGGTTGATGACAAGGAATGTATGTATGTGTTTGACCGTGGTTACTTAGACTACGAACGCTTTGATCGGATGACAGATGACGGCTACTTTTTCCTTTCTAGGCTGCGAAAAAACGCAGTCATACGGGAGGTTTACGATTTTAAACTACCCGAGAATACATCTGTTTTGTCGGATCAAATGGTGTTGATTGGTACGACGCAAAACCGTGCCGAAAATTACTTTCGTCTTCTAAAAGTGATTGATTCAAAAGGAAATGAGCTTCATTTAATCACAAATCGTTTTGATTTAAGTGCTGAAGAAATCTCAAAGATGTATAAATCACGCTGGGCGATTGAGTTATTTTTCAAATGGATTAAACAACATCTCCATATCAAAAAGTTTTACGGCCAAAGCGAATGGGCAATTCAGAATCAAGTGTTTATCGCACTTATTGTTTTTTGCCTGCATGTTCTCGCACAAATCGAGACAAAAAGTAAACGAAAAACCCTACAAATTAGCCGATATTTACGGGCAGCTTTGTGGAAACCAGCACATATTTGGCTTCGAAAGATTGAAGGAAAAACCATTCCTTAATAAACAAATTGTCGTCGTCTCTTAAGTCTAATTGTAAAAAATTTCCAAATGGATGGATCCACCTTTAGTTGGGTATTTACTTTTTTGGCTCTTAACAGGGGACATATTTAAACTGAATATTCTAACAACATTTATGCAACACTAGTGATCAGATCCTATTGTATTAAATGAAAATTCCTTATTTCCCATTCCTAATTATGGGTCAGCAAATTCGCCTTTTTATACAACCTTAAGTTTATGGGTTGGTGCCTTACTGCTCATTTCCTTATTACGAGTGGATGTACGAGATCCAGAAGGAATCTATACACCTAACCAAATATACTTTGGCAGATGGCTTACCTTTATCACAATTGGATTATGTCAGAGTCTGATTGTTACACTAGGAGATATGTTTATCTTAAAAGCATATGTAGCAGATCCAGTTGCTTTTGTGTTATTTGGTATGTTTATCAGCTTAGTATTTATGACCATTGTTTATACATTGGTTTCTGTTTTTGGCAATCTTGGCAAGGGATTAGCGATTATTTTTCTTGTATTGCAGTTATCTGGTTCTGGTGGTACTTTTCCTATTCAAGTTGCACCACCTTTTTTTCAGTCTATTAATCCCTTCCTACCATTTACACATGCCATCAACCTGTTAAGAGAAACAGTAGGTGGGATGGTGAAGGAAACAGTAATATTTTCAATTAGTATGCTTCTTGTTTTTAGTGCGATTGCTTTCATCGTTGCCCTATTTTTAAAAAAGCCATTGGCCAATGGGACAAAAAAAATGACAGAAAAGGCAAAAGCAAGCGAGATTATTCATTAATAGTGACTACGTGGACAAGGAATCTCCCATAATGGAAAGCGAAGGACTGTTTCTCCTTGATAGAACAGTCTTTTTGCTTTTATTTTAAGAAGAATGTAGTGCCAAAAAGGGTAAAAAAAGGAAGGTATCAGCCTTATTAAGTGTTTACGTTAATTATGTAAGGCTTAGAGGGAAAACTGATTTTGGCTGATAAAAAGGAAGTTTGGCTGAAAAGTCGCCGGGTTTGGCTGATAAAACAGAAGTTTGGCTGAAAAGTCGTCGATTTTGGCTGATAAAACAGAAGTTTGGCTGAAAAGTCGTCGATTTTGGCTGATAAAAAGGAAGTTTGGCTGAAAAGTCGCCGGGTTTGCTGATAAAACAGAAGTTTGGCAGAAAAGTTGGGAATGTAAAATATTTTGTGTAAATGATTGAATTACAATAAATGGTTAATACTATAACTATAAGATTCTTACCTACTAGGGGGATAGGGCAATGCTGGGGAGCACCCCGAGCACCTAGTAGGGTTCTGTACAAAAGTGGAGAGGAGTTATCCTCTCTTTTTCTTTTGGGAGAACCAAAGCGATAAACCCTTAGGGCATAGCCCTAAAGCGTAAGAAAATAATAAAAAATGATTATTTCCCAAATCGCCCCTCAAACATTATTTCAAACTGTTGTTTACATTCTAACCATCCAGGCACAGGAATAGTCCATTTATCCGTTACACCTATAGTCGCTAGATAAACAATTTTTCTTAAAGCATTATCCGTAGGATAAGCCGTTTTCGTTTTGGTGACTTTTCTTAGTTGTCGGTGAAAGGCTTCAATAGTATTTGTTGTATAAATTAATTTTCTAATTTCCACTGGATAAGAGAAATAAGTGGTAAGTTCTAACCAATTATTTTCCCATGACTTAATAACAGATGGATGCTTCTTTTCCCATTTTGCTTTAAATTCTTCAAAGGCCATTTCCGCCTGTTCAATGGTAAAAGCCTTATAGACATTCTTTAAATCGTTCATAAATTCTTTACGATTTTTATTGGGAACAGTCTTGGAATTATTCCGTAGTTGATGAATAATACAAGATTGAACATCAGTCTTAGGAAAAGTAGCGTTAATGGCTTCAGTAAAACCAGAAAGCCCATCTTTACAGGCTATTAGGATGTCTTCGACCCCGCGACTTTTTAAATCTTGACATACATTTAACCAAAAACTAGCACTTTCTTCTTCGCCAATCCAAATACCTAAAATATCTTTTATCCCATCAGTATTAATACCAAGAACGGTATAAGCAGCTTTACTCACAATCCTATTTTCATGCTTTACCTTAAAATGAATAGCATCTAAAAATACAATGGGATAAACAGGTTCTAGTAGACGGGATTGCCATTCATAAACAAGCGGCAAAACCTTATCCGTTACCTTACTAACTAAAGTCGGAGAAACGCTAATTCCATATATGTCTCTCATATGACTTTCTATGTCTCTAGTAGACATTCCCTTGGAATAAAGGGCGATAATTTGATCCTCTAAGCCATTGATGGAGGTCTCATACTTTTTAATAATCTGAGGCTCATATTCTCCTTTACGATCCCTAGGGATATTTAATTTAGTTTCACCCAACTTAGATTTAATGGTTTTTTTACTATATCCGTTTCGACTATTTCCTGAGTTAATACCATTAACATTGTGTTTAGAGTAACCTAAGTGTTCCTCGATTTCAGCTTCAAATACTTGTTGAAGAGTTTCCTTAAAAAGTTCTTTTAACATCATGTGGATATCATCCACTGTTTCACATTGACTGGCCAACTCTCTAATTGTCATATTCCGTAGATCTTGCATAAATGATCATCTCCTTAATTGGTAAGTATAACCATTTACACAAAATTATAGACGCTCTCGAAAAGTTGGCGATTTTGGCTGATAAAACAGAAGTTTGGCAGAAAAGTTGGCGATTTTGGCTGATAAAACAGAAGTTTGGCTGAAAAGTTGGTGATTTTGGCTGATAAAAAGGAAGTTTGGCTGAAAACCCAACAGATTTGGCTGATAAAACCCGATTTTGGCTAGAATCCTCTCATCTTTGCTATAATGAAAAGCATCTTTTCATTAATTTCTCCTATAATTTACTACTCCTATGACGTAAACAGCTGATTGCTAATGGTCCATGTAAGTATCTGCTTTCTAAACTCAAACTATCAGAAACAGATTTGGATTAAATGTAATAGACAAGAATTTATATCTTCTCCTCCAGCTACGGAAGGTTGGCTGTATTTAATATTATTATTAAATACAATACTTATTCTCCTTACTTCATCTTTCTGCTTGTATTATGACTAGTAATAGGATTTATATTTCAAACGAAATGGGAAAAAATACAATTATAAACGTATTGCCTTTTTTATTGACAACTTGTATATACATCTATATCATTGGTTTTATGACATGTATATACAAGATTCAACAAATATTTGCAAACGTTTTTATTAGTTTTGGAATAGAATTCATCTTCATCCATAGAGTAGGAGGACGCAGGGAATGAGCATAGATAAACAGCAAGTTAGCGATATAATCGAAGCGATTGGCGGTAAAGAAAATATTTCTGCTGCAACACATTGTGTGACAAGATTACGATTTGCATTAGCAGATGAAGGAAAAGTAAATAAAGAGAAGCTAGAATCGATAGATTTAGTTAGAGGATCTTTTTCAACAAATGGACAGTTTCAAGTAGTAATTGGTCCAGGTACGGTAGAAAAAGTATATAAAGAATTAATCAATCAAACAGGTGCATCAGAAGGCACGAAAGATGATGTCAAAAAAGCCTCTGAACAAAATTTAAATCCATTACAGCGTGCTGTAAAAATGTTAGCTGATATTTTTATCCCGATTTTACCTGCGATTGTAACAGCTGGTTTACTAATGGGAATCAACAATGTATTAACTGGGGAAGGCATCTTTTTTGAGCAGTCGGTTGTCCAAGCGTATCCCCAATGGGCAGACTTTGCTAGTATTATCAATTTAATTGCCAATACAGCGTTTACGTTTTTACCAGGTTTAATCGGATGGTCTGCAATGAATCGCTTTGGCGGTAGCCCTTTATTAGGGATTGTTCTTGGGTTAATGCTTGTTCACCCAGATTTATTGAATGCATGGGGTTATGGAAGTGCAGAAGAGATTCCAACCTGGAATATTTTTGGTTTAGAAGTAGAGAAAGTTGGTTATCAAGGACAAGTTTTACCAGTCCTAATTGCTTCCTATGTATTAGCTAAATTAGAAATTTTCCTAAGAAAAAGAATTCCAGATTCCTTTCAAATGCTATTCGTGGCGCCAATTGCTTTACTTGTGACAGGCTTTGTATCGTTTATTGCAATCGGACCAATCACATTTTTTATTGGTAACCTGATTACAGATGGTGTTGTAGCTATTTTTGACTTTGCACCAATTTTAGGTGGATTAATTTATGGTGGTCTATATGCACCGCTTGTTATAACGGGAATGCATCATACATTCCTAGCTGTAGATTTGCAGTTAATCGGTAGCACTGGTGGAACATTCCTATGGCCGATGGTTGCTTTATCCAATATTGCTCAAGGTTCAGCAGCTCTTGCCATGTTGTTTGTATTAAAAGATGAAAAATTAAAGAGCTTGTCTATAACATCAGCGATTTCTGCATATCTTGGTGTCACAGAGCCAGCGTTATTTGGTGTTAATCTGCGTTTCCGATTTGCCTTTATTTCAGCTATTATTGGATCCGCAATTGCTGGTGCCTTTATTTCTATCCAAGCAGTTAAAGCACCTTCAATAGGAGTAGGCGGCTTGCCAGCATTTCTATCTATTTTCCCTGATAATTGGGGAGCATTCTTTATTGGAATGGCTATAGTCATCCTCGTACCTTTCCTTTTAACTTTATTAATTGGAAAAGTACGTAAGGTCCAATAAATAGGAAAGGAATTTATAACAGAAGATATCAAATGAAACAAATTGGTATCTTCTGTTTTTATTTTAGGTTGTTTTCGTAAAGTTTGTTGCGATACCCGCAGCCGGAATACACTTCGCTTTCCGTGGGGCTCGCGCTGAGCCGCGCTGAGCCTCCTCAGCTTCGCCTCCGGGGTCTCAGACTGTCTCGCTAATCCCACAGGAGTCTAGGTGTATTCCGACTGCTCCATTTTTCCAACTAATTGTTTTTTCCTATTGAAAAAACAACAATCCTTTAGAAAACAACCATATTTTAAAAACAAAGTAATCGACTGATAAAGGAGTTATTTAATCATGCAAAAAAAATGGTGGAAAGAAAGTGTTGTCTATCAAATTTATCCGCGTAGCTTTATGGACAGTAATGGAGATGGCATTGGCGACTTACAAGGAATTATTTCGAAACTTGATTATTTAAATGATCTTGGAGTAGATGTTATTTGGCTCTCTCCTGTTTATGAATCACCAAATGATGATAACGGCTATGATATCAGTGATTATCAAGCAATTATGCGTGAATTTGGAACAATGAAAGATTGGGATGAACTACTAGAAGAAATCCATCGACGTGATATGAAATTAATCATGGATTTAGTGGTTAATCATAGCTCAGATGAACATAATTGGTTTGTCGAGGCAAAAAAATCAACAGAAAATCCATATCGGGACTATTATATTTGGAGAAAAGGCAAAGAGGGAGAAGAACCGAATAACTGGTATTCTAATTTTGGTGGTTCTGCTTGGCAATATGATGAACAAACAGATGAATATTTCTTGCATCTCTTTTCTAAAAAGCAGCCTGATTTAAATTGGGAAAATTCGAAGCTGCGCAATGAAATTTATGAAATGATGCGATGGTGGCTGGACAAAGGTATCGATGGTTTTCGAATGGATGTTATTAACTTCATTTCTAAGCCAGATGAAATGCTAGATGGAGAACCAAAACTAGGAAAAAAATATGCATCTGGGAGTAAATATTACCGAAATGGACCAAGAATTCATGACTATTTACAAGAAATGAACGAAAAGGTTCTAGCGCATTATGATGTAATGACAGTAGGGGAGATGCCTGGTGTTACCCCTGAATTAGCGGAAGATTATACGAAAGAGGAAAATAAAGAACTGAACATGGTCTTCCAATTTGAGCATATGGGATTAGATAATGGGCCAAATGGAAAATGGGATTTAAAGCCCCTTGATTTGTTGGATTTAAAGAAAAATCTGACGAAATGGCAAAAAGCATTAGAGGATAAAGGCTGGAACAGTCTGTACTTCAATAACCATGATCAGCCTAGAATCGTTTCTCGTTTTGGAAATGACAGTACTTACCGAGTAGAATCAGCAAAAATGTTGGCAACCTTGCTTCATATGATGAAAGGTACTCCTTATGTTTATCAAGGCGAAGAAATAGGGATGACGAATGTCCAATTTGCTTCCATAGAGGATTATCGGGATATTGAAATTTTGCAATTTTATCAGGAACAATTAGCTGAAGGAATTCCTGTGGAAAAAATGATGGAAAGCATATATGCAAAAGGCCGAGACAATTCCCGCACTCCGATGCAATGGGATAATACAGAAAATGCAGGTTTTACAACAGGGACACCTTGGATTAAAGTAAATCCTAATTATAAAAACATAAATGTCCAAGACGCCATTTCTGATCCTGATTCTGTTTATCATTATTATCGTAAACTTATAAGCCTAAGAAAAAAACATGAGGTCATCGTTTATGGAAGGTATGATTTATTGTTAGAAAACCACTCAGAGATTTTTGCATATAAACGTTCTTTGAATGAGGAGACACTTCTTGTTTTATGTAATTTTAGCGAGAAAGAATTAGAGATTAACTTGTTGAGAGAGCTTGCTAATCATTCTAGCGAAATATTAATAAGCAACTATGAAGATGACGAAAAGGAATTAAACGGAGCAAAAATGCTGCGACCATATGAGGCGAGGGTATATTTACTAAAGCCGTAATCATATTTACGTGTAACAACATAATGGAGATATATGAAGGAACTCCATAATATAATTTGAAAGACTATATAAATCAAAGAGGAGGCTGAGATAAAAGATTCCAGCCAAGGATAAAACCAAACAATTATACGAACATGCTAGTGAATGTTCCGTATAATTGTTTGGTTATTTATTTGTTTTTAAAAGGATGTTTCCATGAAGTTTGGTGCGATTCCCCGCAGCACAGGAGTCTTCGTGTATTCCAGCTGCTCTGTTTAACCAACTAATTATATTTCCTATTGTAAAAAGTAGCAGCCGCTATATATTAGCTAAATAGAGATTGTTCGTCTTTACAGAGTATCTATTTAGTTATGTCCTAACCTCTTTTGGTATTCGTGCATTTAATAGTTTGTAAGACTGGTGTTCTCAAATTATCTTCCCATTTTTAAATTATCTTGGTAAAGTAGTCGTAATAATGAGGATGTAATAATGAAAGGTGGGTGAATAAATTTATGAAAACGTTTAAATTTAAAGATAGATTGAGAAAGGAGATTATGGTTAGCTCACTTATTACGATCTCGCTGGCTTCCTTGGTGATTTTTGGAGGGCTTATTGTTTACTATTACTATTCGATTAACCGAGAAATATCAGAAGAAAGTGAAAGGATTACTAATCAATATATAAGTATAACCAAATACTTGGATGAAAATCTAGAAATGTATAGTGAAACTATCTTCGCAAGATATGTAGATGGAAAATTAACAGATAGAGATTTATATGAAGAGTACTATCACTTTTTAAGTAGGAAGGAACGGAATATAAGAATTAGGTTGTTATTATTAGATAAAAATAAAAATTTACTATTTGATAGTGAAAAGAAAGAAGACATAAGATTAATATATTTTTTACATACAATAATAGAAAACAATTCATTAGAGAAAGGAGTAATCCGACGAACCTTCTTTACTCCGCAAAGAGAGCATACATTATTATCGTTAAAAGAAATAAAACAAGATTCTCATACTATAGGGTATGCTGCTTTTCTAATGAATGGAAATGATTTTCTTCAAAATTCTTCAGGAAATGGTACCCAATACATTATATATGACAATTATAATAATGTTTTTTCAAGTAGCTCTTTACAGTTCTTAAAAGGAACTTTAGAAAAAATAAGTTCAGAAGTAACTAAAAGGAATTTTAAAGATGAAGAAGGAAATTATTACTCAAAACAGAGTATATTAGAATCTAATATGAATTTGATTGTTTATAAAAAACTAGAGTCACTAAACATCCTATGGCGTTTTTCGTTTTTTATTATCGCGATTTTGGTCTTCTTTTTACTTCTCTTTTCACGTTATTCATCTAAAAAGATAGCTCACAATAATTCGCAATATGTAGAATTTATATCTAACGAAATGAAAAAGGTCATAAATAATAAAAACTATCGCTTTAAAGTAGAATCAAATGATGAATTTCAATTTTTAAGCGAAAACATTAATCAAATGCTCGATGAATTAGAGGAATTAAATCAAAATAATCTTTCTTTGATTAAGGAAAATGTAATTTCTGAGAGGAAGATGTTGGAGGCACAGTTTAATCCCCATTTTCTATACAATACATTGGAAACAATTCGAGTAGCATCTTATTATGATACGGAATTAGCTAATAAGTTAATCTTAAATCTAAATACAATTTTGAGATATAGTATATCAAAATTGAATGAAGTAGCAACTATAAAAACAGATATGATATATATTGAAAATTATTTAGAAATTTGTAAAGAACGTTTTGAAAGATTCGCCTATGAAATTATAGTAGATGAACAAACAGAGGAATTCTTAATTCCAAAACTATTAATTTTACCAATCGTAGAAAATAGTATGAAATATGGATTTAGAGAAAGAAAAGATTTACAGTTGCTTATTAAAGTCGTAAGAGATGAGGAAAGTGTAATTATAAAGGTAATAGATAATGGGGGAGGTATAGATGATAGTACATTAGTAAAAGTAAATTCAAATGCATTCAAGAAAAATGGGAATCATCATGGCTTATATAACGCAAAGAGAAGGCTCTTGTTAATGTATCCTAATTCTTACTTTGTAGTAGAAAGTGCTGGTAAGCATACGACTGTCATGATGAAAATAAGGGAGTGTGAGAAAAGTGTATAGGGTTCTTATAATTGAAGATGAAAAATTAATTCGGAAGTGGTTACGTTTTGGCTTTGATTATGAATCTATAAATTGTGTAGTAATTGGAGAAGCGAGTGATGGCGAAGAAGGGATTGAACTGATAAATTCGTTAAAGCCAGATATTGTTATTACAGATATAAATATGCCTAGAAAAGATGCCTTTCAAATGCTCGAAGAAACAAAATATCATATTTTTTCAAAAATCATTGTCTCCGGGTATAATGATTTTCCTAATGCTAAAAAAGCAATTTCTTATGATGCTGTTGAATTTATTGTAAAACCAATAAATGAATCAGAATTAAAAGATGCGATCCTAAAGGCAAGGACAATGGTAGATATTTTGAAACTTGAGCAAAAGGAAAAACAAAAAATAAACGAAATGATTAAGGGGTTAGCTAATATATCCTTTGAAGTTCACTATGATCATTTAGTTAAGCAAATGATTCAATATATCGAGAAAAATTATGCTAAAAAGTTTACCTTCAATGAAGTTTCTAATGAACTTGGATATAGTTCATCGCTTCTTTATAAAAAATTTAAAGAAGAAACTAAACAGACCTTTAATGAATACTTAAACCAATATCGAATTAAAAAATCAATCGAAGAGGTTCAACGGGGAGAATATAAAATTTATCAAATTGCAGAAAAGGTCGGATTTACTGATTATAAGTATTTTAATCAAGTATTTAAGAAATACACGGGGTATACTTGTACTGAATTTTTGGAGAGAAAGTAGTGTAGAATTTTCTCTGAATTTATAGAATAATACCATTTGAAAGCGTTTGCTTATGTATTATCCTAAACGTATCCATTGATAAGGAGAGGATAATAAATGAAAAGATATTGGAAAATGTTCATTTTAGTAGTTGTTGGCTTATTAGCTCTTACAGCTTGTTCATCTGGAAATAAAGAAGGAGACGAAGCTTCTGATAAATTAGTTATCTATACACCAAATTCAGAAGGATTGATTAATGCTACTATCCCTGCATTTGAAGAGAAATATGGAATTAAAGTTGAATTAATTCAAGCTGGTACAGGGGAGTTATTTAAAAAGTTGGAAAGTGAAAAGGATTCTCCAGTGGCTGATGTAATGTTTGGCGGAACATATACTACATATGCTCTTCATGGAGACTTGTTTGAGGAATATGTTTCTTCTGAAAATGAGAATGTGATAGAAGCTTATCGTAATACAAATGGTTACTCGACTCCATTTACATTAGATGGAAGTGTACTTGTGATTAATAAAGACTTAACAAAAGGGATGGATATAAAGGGATATGCTGATTTGATAAATCCTGAGTTAAAAGGAAGAATCTCAACTGCTGATCCAGTTAATTCATCAAGTGCCTTTTCTCAATTAACTAATATTTTACTTGCTAAGGGAGGATATGATTCCGAAGAAGCTTGGAATTATGTTGAAGAGTTATTTACAAATATAGATGGAAAAATCAGTTCTAGTTCTAGTAATGTATATAAAACAGTTGCTGATGGAGAAATGGCAGTAGGTTTATCTTACGAGGATCCAACAGTCAAGTTATTAAATGATGGGGCAAATGTTGAAATTATCTATCCAGAAGAGGGGACAGTTTTCTTACCTGCAAACTCTGCTGTAGTGAAACATGCAAAAAATATGGATAATGCGAAAAAATTCATTGATTTTATTATTTCTAAAGACGTTCAAGAGGTTCTTGCAAAATCAACTACTAATAGACCTGTAAGAGATGATGTAGAAATTGGAGAAAATATGAAGCCGCTTGCTGAAATAAAAACATTAACAGAAGACTATGAATATGTTATTCAGCACAAGGATGAAATTGTCCAACATTACAATGAAATATTTGTTGAGATTCAATCAAAGTAACTGGAAGCTAGGAGGTGAAAGGAAATGAGTTTTATTAAAATTGAGCATGCAAAAAAGGAGTACGGTGGAGCTGCTGTTATTCCAGATTTGACATTAAACATTAGAGATGGTTCTTTATTTACTCTTTTAGGACCATCAGGATGTGGAAAAACAACTTTATTAAGAATGATAGCTGGGTTTAATTCAATTGAAGGCGGAGACTTTTACTTTAACCAAAACAGAATAAACGATAAAGAACCGAGTAAAAGAAACATTGGCATGGTATTCCAAAACTATGCGATCTTTCCACATTTAACGGTTAGAGAAAATGTTGAGTTTGGTTTAAAACAAAGAAAACTAACAAAAGAGGAAATTCAACAGAGGACTACTAAATACTTGAAATTAATGCAAATAGAGCAATATAGTGATCGGAAACCTGAAAAGTTAAGTGGTGGGCAACAGCAACGTGTTGCATTAGCACGAGCGTTGGCAATAAATCCGGATGTATTACTTATGGATGAACCGCTTAGCAATTTAGATGCAAAATTAAGACTCGATATGCGTCAAGCTATTAGGGACATTCAAAGAGAAGTGGGGATAACAACTGTATATGTGACGCACGATCAAGAAGAAGCGATGGCAATTTCAGATCAGATAGCTGTTATGAACCATGGAGTAATTCAACAAATTGGAAGTCCGAAAGAATTATATCATCGCCCTGCTAATGAATTTGTTGCTACATTTATTGGGAGAACAAATATTCAAGAGGCAAAACTCGTTACTACAGGAGACAGTGCCACAATTGCATTTGAAAATGGTTTTACTCTTTCCTTTGACGAACTAGCTAACGAACTTAGTCAAGGAGTTAGAGTAAGTATTAGGCCAGAGGAATATGTGAGAACTAAGCAAGGAAAGGATACTATTAGTGGAGTTATTACGGATAGTGTTTACTTAGGAATGAATACAGAATATTTTATTCATCTTGATACAGGGGAAAATATTCAAGTAAGTGAAGAGTCGACAATTGAAGAAGATTTGAAACCCGGAGATGAAGTGTGGCTTTCGATTAATAAACAAAAAATCAATATATTTACAGAAGATGGTTCACGTAATTTATTGGAGGTGTAAATAGTGAGAAACAAGTTTAAATTTAACATTTGGAGCGGTTCCTCTTTATTTATCCTTCTAACTTATACAGTTTTTCTTGTTTATCCGGTATTAATGATTTTAATCCAAGCATTATTTATAAATGGTTCCTTTTCTTTAAAATACTTTATTGAGTTTTTCTCTAAGAGCTACTACTCCGAGACATTGATTAATAGCTTTAAAGTTTCTATCTGTGCAACGTTCTTTGCATTAGTTATCGGAATAACTTTAGCTTATTTATTTTCCATGTTTCAGTTTAAAGGGAAAAAAGTGTTACAAATATTAATCATAATAGCTTCCATGTCAGCACCTTTTATTGGTGCTTACTCTTGGATACTTTTATTAGGAAGAAATGGAGTAATTACAAAGTTTTTGGTAGAATATTTTCATTTTCCTCCGTTTGATATTTATGGATTTTCTGGAATTACATTAGTATTTACTTTGCAGTTATTTCCACTAATTTTCTTGTATGTCACGGGTGCCTTTAAAAGCATTGATAATTCTATTTTAGAGGCTGCAGAGAGTATGGGATGTACAGGGTTAGTTCGGTTTTTTAAAGTGTTATTACCACTATTAATTCCGACTATTTTAGCAGGAGCTTTATTAGTATTTATGCGTGCTTTTTCTGATTTTGGAACCCCGATGTTAATTGGGGAAGGATATCGTACTTTCCCAGTACTCATTTATACCCAGTTCATTAGTGAGGTAGGAGGAAATGCCGCGTTCGCAGCCTCTTTGGCTATAATTGCTATTGTTATTGCATTAGTTATTTTCTTGATTCAGAAATATGTATCAAATAAAAATTCCTTCAGCATGAGTTCACTTCATCCTGTTCAGCCAAAAAGTATTAAAGGATTAAAGAAATTTTTGGTTTATCTAGTGGTTTATGGCATTGTGTTTATTGCCATGTTGCCGCAGTTTTACCTTATATATACTTCATTCTTAAATACAAAAGGAATGGTTTTTCAAGAAGGGTATTCTTTTAATAGTTATATAGAGGCATGGGATAGAATGGGGTCGGCAATCATTAACACAATAAGAATTCCTTTCTTTGCCCTTGTAATAGTAGTTATTTTTGCTATCTTTATTTCTTATTTAGCAGTGAGGAAACGTAATTTATTTACATCATTAATAGATAGTTTAAGTATGATTCCTTATATCGTCCCAGGTACAGTTTTAGGGATAGCTTTATTAGCTTCATTTAATACAGGTATTGGAGGAAGTGGAATAATAGCAATTACTGGAACTGCATTTATTATGGTTATTTCCTTATCGATTAGAAGATTGCCATATACGATAAGATCATCTGTTGCTTCTTTACAACAGATTCCAACTTCTATTGAGGAAGCAGCTGAAAGTTTGGGCAGTAGTCGGTTTAATACGTTTATCAAAATAACTGTTCCAATGATGTTACCAGGAATAATCTCTGGAGCAATCTTAAGCTGGATAACAATGCTTTCAGAACTTTCTACATCCATATTGTTATATACAGTTAATACTAAAACAATGACAGTAGCCATTTATACAGAAGTAATTCGAGGGAATTATGGTGTTGCGGCTGCATTGTCTACTATATTAACGATAATAACAGTTATCTCACTCTTAATATTTATGAAAGTATCGAAAAACGATAGTATTACTCTATAGCTCTTTGTATCTTTTGTTTAACCGGCAGCTTTATTGAAGATAAAGATGTTTAAAGTTTAAGGTATAATGCTATAAAACAACTGCCCAAATGAGATTTTGGGCAGTTGTTTTGAGTTTTTATATATAAACCAATGAATTTAGAACTTCTTCTAAACTTAATTCTGCACATGCCATAGATGTATCCGCGACACCGTAATACATTTTTATAATATTGCCTTCAACGATTGCGCCACATGAGAAGACAACATTACCGAAGAAGCCTTCTGTTTCATATGGTGCTTCTGGTTCAAGAATTGGTTGGCTAGAGCGTGCAATTACTCTTGTTGGATCCTCTAAGTCTAGTAAAACGGCTCCCATACAATAGCGGTGATCTAAAGTTGCACCGTGATATAGCTCTAGCCAACCTTTTTCTGTTTTAAATGGAACTGCTCCGCCTCCCATGCGCCCGCTATCCCACATTCCATCACGTAGACCTAATAAAGGCTTATGATTACCCCAGTGTAGTAGATTGGTAGATTCAGCAATCCAAATTTCAGGATGACCTACACTTTTTGGAACAGGACGATGAAGTGCATAATATTTTCCATTAATTTTTTCCGGAAAGATTAATACATCTTTATTTTCAGGAGCAAAAATCATTCCGTGGTGTTCTACTGTAACAAAATCTTTAGTAGATACCATTGATTCGCCAACACCATGTGGGGAAACCGCACTAAAATAAATATAATAAGTATCATCTATTTGAGTAATTCTCGGATCTTCAATTCCGTATACTTCTAAATTATTTGATGGATAAATAAATGGTCTTTCATCAATAGTGAAATGGTGACCATCTTTACTACGCGCAATGCGTAAATAAGATAAAGAGGTCAGATACACAAATGATTGAGGTTCTCCACTTTTTTTAATTGTTCTGGGGTCTGAAAAATCATAAGTTGAATTATCAAGATTTAATTCTATTATTTCTAATTTATTATTTTCAGGGTTAAAGATCGGT
Source organism: Niallia sp. FSL W8-1348 (assembly GCF_038006745.1). Classification (NCBI taxonomy): domain Bacteria; kingdom Bacillati; phylum Bacillota; class Bacilli; order Caryophanales; family Bacillaceae; genus Niallia; species Niallia sp. FSL W8-1348. The sequence continues at coordinate 3,170,838 of NZ_JBBOVV010000001.1, forward strand.
GATTTTATAATCTTTGGATCCTTACTAATTGGTCGTTCTGCTATACGAAGTAGCATAATTGTTTCATCTCCATATTTAGCAACACCAGCATTAAAAGCACCAATGACTTCAAAATCTTCGCGATGTGGCTTTATATCTGCGGGGGTTACTAATGGATTTTGTTCATATCGATATACATTCATATTATTATCTCCTTTTATTGACTTATTGTTCATAGCTTAAAAATGGATCCATAATTGTTATTTTCTGCGCTTCTGCATCACTGATCCCAGCATATAAATCAGCTGAACCATCTGATTTTCTAATTAATCCTCCGCTGAAAACCACATCGACTAAATCAGGTCGTTTAGAGGGACCAGGAAGAAACTGATTTCTTGTTGCAATTAATTTCATTTTGGAAAATGCGCTAGTCTCTGGATTAAGGGCAAATACCATCGGGTAATAATGGCGATTTCCTTTGTCATCAAATGAAGCAATATGTCCTAATATCCCAACGAGTCCATTGGTTAAAAGATGTGGTTCGTTAGCGCCGCCCCATTCTTCGTCGATAAATTGGTTTTCAAGTAACGGGGCATTATTAATAATGTCAACACTTAGTTCATCTAATGAGGAAATAGTTATCCATCCAATTTTTCCTTTTCCGCCTTTTTGTCCCTGTGGTCTTGTTAATATTCCCACTGTTCCATCTTTAAGCTCAATAAGGCGTAAATCTTTCATTCCCTCTGGACCTTTGGCGAATTTTTGAAGTTTAGAAAGTGTTTTTCCTTTATAGAAGACAGTTCGCCAGCTGAGTTGTCCTACAATAGTAGGGTGTGGAAAAATTTGGACACCTCCTACTATTAGTTCTCCGCCAATTCGAGAGAAAAAAGGATCTTGTAAATCAAGGACAGGGGCTGTTTCTCTTGGAACCCATTCACCATCTTGCTCAACAAAAAAGTAGACTTTCGAATGTTCGCTTTCTCGGGCTTCTACTCTGCCAGCTATCACAAGCTCGTTTTCATCCTCAAATGGTGCGCTAATATTATAAACATCGTGATTGCCAACCTTTGAAAAGATAATTTTTTCAGGGTTAAATGGTTTCTGAGCATTATTATTGTTGAATTCAGCTAAAAGCTGTTCACATGTTTGTGAATTTCCTTTTGTCTTCATTCGCATATTCTGATCTTCTCCTTATAGATAATCGCTTCATTCGATAAAAGGGTGATTACATTTTCTTCTTTGGATATATTTTTATTTGTTAAAAGAAGAATATGTATTTGAGATTTGAGTTCAATCGACTTTTTTTCATCTGAGAAATTTAACACGACCACAATCTTTTCCGATTGTTTAGTTTTTGCGAAAGTAATTATGTCATCTTTATAATGTAAATATTCATAATTACCAGCATGTAAAGCGACATGCTTTTTCCGTAATCTTAACAATTTTTTATAGAAGGATAGCAGGGAATTAGGATCATCCTGTTGATCTTCCATAATTGCTAAATGTAATTCAGCAGGAACATTTATCCAAGGCTCATTTGTTGAAAAACCTGCATAAGTATTGCCATTCCACTGCATCGGTGTTCTGGATTTATCCCTAGATTTCTCATTAGCAATTATCAAAGCTTCGTCGTGTGATTTACCTTCTTTTAATGCGAGTTTATAGGCAGTAATGCCTTGTATATCTTTCATTTTATTAATGTCATCTGTAATCCAGTCTCTCATGCCGATTTCATCGCCATTATAGATAAACGGAATTCCTTTTGCTGTAAGCATCAGAGTTGCTACTAATTTGGCTCGATCTTCTCTATTTCCAAACCTAGATATATGCCTGGACATATCATGACTGGAAAAGAATAGGGTTGGAATCTGGCACTCTTTATAAGTTTCTTCCATAGCCACTAATTGTTGATAAAGCTGACTTGCATCAAACTCTTCTATACTTCCAATGTTAAAATTAAAGACAACATCCAATTTGTTATTCCCGGAATATTGCTTTAAGATATTGAGATTCTCGGACCCAACTTCACCGACAAGGAATTTATCTGGATATTGATGAACAAATTTAGCGATTTCCTCTATCAAAAGTAAAATCCCTTCTTGGTCTTTATCATGTAAATGAATTTGTTCTTGTTTTTTCTCATCAAATGGATTATTCAAAAAAGAGTCATTTACCTTGAGAAAATTTATGACATCGAGCCGAAACCCGTCTATGCCTTTATCCAACCAGAATTTTATGACATCAAACATTGCTTTTTTTACTTCGGGATTATGCCAATTTAAATCTGCTTGTTCTCGTGCAAACGCATGATAATAATACTGTTCTGTTGTTTTATCATATTCCCAAGCTGAACCTCCAAAGAAAGATTCCCAATTATTGGGTTCGTCTCTCCATATATACCAATCTCGTTTTGGATGATTCCTAGAAGACTTAGATTCTTGAAACCATTGATGTTCGGAAGAAGTGTGATTAAGAACTAAGTCAGCAATTACTCTTATTCCACGGTGATGCGCTTCTTGGATGAAGGTTTCAAAATCTCCCATTGTTCCATAATCTGGATCAATTTTGTAATAATCGGAAATATCATATCCATTATCCACTTTAGGAGATTCATAGAAGGGAGTAAGCCAGATTCCGTCTATTCCTAATTCCTTTAGATAGTCGAGTTTTGAAGTAATCCCTTGAAAATCTCCAATACCATCCCCATTACCATCCATAAAGCTGGGCATATAAATTTCATAGAAAGTCGATTGTTTCCACCATTTATCCATCGTCTAACTCCTTATTTAAGCGTGAACTGCATTCCTTCTTGGAATTTCTTTGCAAATATCAAGAAAATGATAATGATTGGCATTGTTAGTAACACAGACGCTGCATACATTGGGCCAGGATATCCACCGTATGGGCCGAACATTTGTGATAGTAGGACGTTCAGTGTAAGCATATTGTCGCTTTTTACAACCAGCATATCCCAGAGGAGCTCTGTCCATCTTTCCATAAATAAAAATAAGAAGATAACTGTTGTAATAGATTTCGACATGGGCATAACGATTTTAAACATGATTTGCAAATCGCTTGCACCATCTAATTTAGCAGCTTCAATAAAGGTTTCTGGAATGGCTCTAAAAAAGTTTGTATACATAAAGACAGCCCATAAACTCATAGCTTTTGGTAGAATCATTCCCCAATAGGAGTCGTACATCCCGATTCGCTGAATTACAAGGAATGTTGGGATTAATAGAATGATTGCCGGAAAAAACATTTGAAATAAAATAAAGTTATTAATGGTGTTTCTTCCTTTAAAAGGAATCTTTGCTAATGCGTAAGCAACCATAATAGCTGTCACCATCATTAAGAAAGTTGAACCAGCTGAAACAATAAAGCTGTTAAAAAAGGCTGATAGCCAAGGTCTTGGAATAACAGCTTCTCCACCGCCTAAAAGCCATTCATAGGATTTTAAGGTAAAATGAGATGGAATAAGCTTTTTATCTACTTGATCCCAATCCGCAAAAGAGTTTAACACCATATAAATATATGGAAAAACCATTATTAATAAGAGTGCTATAGCAATGAGATATCGAATCCATAAGGTACCTTTCTTAGTCCCAACCATTTCGTTTCCCCCACGTTTCTAAAATTTTTCGAATGAGAAAGATGGCGATAAATGTTACAACAGACGCAATGATGGCAATTGCTGATGCATATCCTGCTTGTAAATTGGAGAAAGCTCTTGTGAAGATCTCCATTTGCCATGTGTTTGTCGCGAAATTTGGCCCCCCACCTGTTAATTGATACACTTCGGTAAAGATACCAAAAGTAACGCCGATCGATAAAATCAATACGGTATATAAAGCTGGGTAAAGAAGTGGGAATGTAATTTTCCAAAAACGTTGCCATTTAGTAACACCATCAATAGTTGCAGCTTCATAAACTTCCTTGTTAATACTTTCAAAACCAGAAGTTAAAATCAGTGCATAATATCCGGTGAATTTCCAGGCGATTATCATGGCAACAACAAAGAGAGCACCAAATGGCGTTCCAAGCCAGTCGATATCCAAGCCGAGTGAATTTCGTAAAAATTCATTAACAGGACTGTTATAAGACAAAAGTCCTTTTACAATCAGGGAAGAAACAACACCTGACGCAAGATAAGGAAGGAAAAATCCAATTAAGAATATTCCTTTAAATCTAGGTAATCCCTGTACTATTAAAGCGATGATTATAGATGAGGCAACTACTAAAGGTACAAACACCGCCATAAACTTAAAGGTAACGAAAAATGCACTTTGAACTCCCGGGCTCTTAACAGCCTCTACATAGTTTTCAATTCCAACAAAACTAAAGGTAGGTGCGATTAAGTTCCAATCGGTTACGGATAAAAACAAGGACCAAACCAATGGGATTAGGAAAAAAACAATACCGTATAAAAGATAGGGACTGGCAAAAAGCCAGCCCATTCTCCCCTGTTTTGTGCTCATTATTTAAGAGCCCCCTCAATAGCCTCTTGCATATCCTTCCAAGCAGTTTTTGGATCTTTTTCACCTTTTACAACTGGATTGAAAGCATATTGGCCAATAGATGTTTGAATATCGTTATATTTTGAGTTATCCATTGGTGGAATAGCATTTGGAACGGAAGCAGCATAAGGCTGTAAAGCTGGATTGTTGTCAAAGAACGTTTTAAATGTATCGTTTGTTGCTAAATCATCACGAGCAGGAGGTAAGTTTGTCTCCTCAAGCCATTTCAAATCATTTTCAGGGTTAGAGTAAATCCATTTAATGAATTTTGCTGCTGCGGCTTTTTGTTCTTCTGTAGCTGAAGCATATACAACTAAACCTTTTGTGTCAGCAAATGTTTTTACATTCTCAGTTTCTGTTCCATCTGGGACTGGAGGTAAAGCTAAAGTATAATTTTCATTAAACTTAAGGTCTGGGAATTTTTCTTCCCAATAAGGTATTGTCCAAGGACCAACGTCAACGAAGATACCTAAACCGCTTTCAAAAGGATCTTTAGATTGTCTTGTTAATAATGCATTTTCTTTACGTAAATCATCCATAAATCCGAGAACTTTTTCACCAGCTTGGGCATCACCTGTAAATGTTGTTCCTTCAACGAATTTATTACCGTCTGATGCCGCGTTATAAAGCATAAAGAAGTCAAACCATCGTTTCCAAGCAGTAGGATCAGCAAGATCTGCTTTAGCCCAGACATATTTATCAGGAAATTTAACTTTTAATTTCTTTGCAATATCTAATACTTCACTGTATGTTTTTGGCGCTTGGTTGTAGCCAAGCTCTTTTAAAATATCCAATCTCCACCCGAATAACATGGCATTAGAGTATATGGGAAGTACATATTGATTACCATCTGCAAATTCCCAGCCATTCATTGTGTTAGCCATATTTCGAGTCTCGATAATATCATTCCAACCTTCTAACTCATTCAAAGGGACTAATGCTTTACTTTCAGAAAGCTGGGCAGCAAATCCACGGTTAATATTTTCTGACATTGTAGGTGCACTACCACCAGCGATGGCTGATTGAATGCTAGCTTCAGATGTTGGACTTTCTTTCATCGGGCTCACATTCACCTTAATATCAGGATTTTCTTTTGTGAATTCTTCAGCAATTTCTTTCCAATACACTTGTTGTGTAGGGTTTGGTGCAGCCCAGAATTCGATAGTTGTTATCCCGTTTGAAGTGCTATCATTTGTTCCAGTATTACCTGTAGAGCAGGCGGATAGACCGGAAACTAACAGGGAAGCTGTGAATAAAACGGACACTAGTTTTTTCTTTTTCATCTTAATTCCTCCCAAAAAATTGAATGGCTTTTCTTATTTTTTGACAGCGCTATCATTATGTGGTTAAAAAATATATACTTTTAGATAGCTATGGTGAAAATAATTTAGCAAGCCTCCTATTCTAATTACAAAACGTTTTGTAATTAGATAATAATGTGTTAATAACGTTACAAGGTAATTATTACATCTTGTTCTTTCGATGTCAAACATATTTTTCAATATCCTATTATAGATAATAAATTATTTATTTCTTTATATTTAAAGGGGTTATTGAGTTTTTGTTGTTGTAACGTTACAATTGAATTACTGTAATGTTTCTGTTTGTAAAAGAATTTAAATTTAAAGGAGTCTTATTTTATTATGGATAAAAAAATAACAATGCAGGATATTGCTGATCGATTAAACATATCGAAAAATTCTGTTTCGCAAGCCCTGTCTGGAAAGCCAGGAGTTAGTGAAGAAACTAGAAGACTTGTGAAAGATGTAGCTGATCAGTTAGGATATTCTTATTTTAACAATCGAAAACAACAACAAATAGCGAAAGAAATACCTAAGAATATTGCTCTAATTGCATCTGATTATGCTTTTTCTCTAAAAAGCTTTTTTGGAGAAATCTATTTAAGTATTGAAAAAGAACTAAGAACCCGTGAAATGAGTTTATTTATTGAATCTATAGATAGAGAATCCATTGATCAATTAATTCTACCATCGGTATTAAATAATCATGAAATTGATGGAATCTTAATTTTATCGCATCTTAGCACTGAATATATTTCAAAGGTCATTGACACTGGAATTCCAACTGTTTTAATTGATCATCATTCACCGCATTTACAAGCTGATTGTATCTTAACGAATAACCGCTTTGGAGCATTTATTGCTGTAGAACACTTGATACAACTAGGACATTCAAATATTGCCTTTGTTGGAGATATAGATATCTCTCCTAGTTATCAAGAGAGGATGGAGGGCTATTTATTAGCGTTGAAAAAGTATAATATCGTACCTAGCAAAGAGTGGATGTTTACTAGTGCTAAGGAAAATCAAGAGGAGTTAAGAGTTTTAATAGATTCTTTAGATGCTCAACCATCTGCATGGTTTTGTGTAAATGATGGACATGGCTTTCTTATAACCGCCTTGTTACAGCAAAAAGAAATAAGGGTCCCTGAACAAGCATCAGTTTGCAGCTTTGATAATGGACAGTTATCTCAAATGTCAACGCCGCAAATAACTACAATGGATATTGATTTAAACTATTTTGGGAAAAAGGCAGTAGAGCAATTATGCTGGAGAATTGAAAATAAAGAGGAGCCATTTCAAGAAATTTTATTGCCAACAAACTTACTTATTAGGGAATCTACAAGTAAGTTTATGGGATGACAGTATTTTTAATGAAAAAGCCGTCTCTCTTTTAGAGACAGCTTTTTCTAGTAGTTGAAATTAAATCTTCTCAGCATTAGAAACACGATCATTTAATTCACTAGAACCATTCTTTTTAATCGTAAAGTAAGCAATCAAGAAAGATGATCCAATGGCGATAATAATTCCAGCAATGGCATAAGGGAAGTAAGGTCCAACATAAGCAACTAAGCTTACGATACTGGAAAGGATATAGCCGTATATTCTTACACCAGTAGCAGCAAAGAAGGTTGCAGCAATGGCACTTCCGATTGTGCATGCAATAAATGCTTTTTTATTTTTAATTAGCACACCGAATAAAGCAGGTTCTGTAATACCAAGTAAGGCCGAAATAGTTGCAGATATAATAATTGATTTTTCCATCTTATTCTTTGCTTTAAAGAACATGGCAAAGGTTGCACCGGCGATTGCCATATTTGTCATAAACATCATTGGCATTAACATATCGTAGCCTTTATCTGCGAAATTCTGCAGTGCGATTGGTGTGATAGCATGATGCACTCCGAATACGATTTCAATTGGTCTTGCTCCACCCATAACGACACCAGCTACTATAGGTGAGATATCAAATAATAGTTCAATAATATAAGCTAATGCTTTTCCAACATAACCGCCTAATGGACCTGTGACAATTAAAGAAAAAGGAATAGCAATAAACAAAGCTAACGTTGGTGTAAATACCGTTCGTAAAACATTTGGCATAAATCGGTCTACCCACTTGTGAATATGGCTCAACGCCCAAACAGAAAGGATAACAGGAATAACGGTACCAGAATAATTAATAACAGGAATCGGTAGCCCGATCAAATGGAACTGACTAATTTCCCCTAATTTAGCTGCATCCAATAAGGTTGGGTACATCAGTCCTCCAGCTATCGCGATTGCAAGGTATTGATTTGTTTTAAATATTTTTGCTGCTGATGCTGCTAAAAAGAATGGGAGAAAGTAAAAGACACCGCTTGCAATTAAATCCAAAATAGTGACTGTTTCACTTTCCTTTGAAAGAATATTTAATGCAATTAGTCCAGCTAATATCCCTTTAATCATACCAGCGCCAGCAATGGCCGGAACGATTGGTCCAAAAACGCCTGAAACAACATCTAGTAATCTTCCGAAAACCCCTTTTTTCTTCTCGCTTTCTTGTGTTTCTTGCTTATCCTCATCTATTCCTAATTCATCAATGATTGCTGTATAAAATTTTTGGACATGGGTACCAATGATGATTTGGTACTGATCACTTTGTAATTGTTCTCCGATAACTCCATCAAGTTCTTTTATTTGCTCTCTTTTTATTAGAGATTGGTCATGTAAATCGAAGCGTAAACGAGTCATACAATGCCAAACTTTTTTGATATTATTTTTGCCGCCAACATATTCTATAATTTTTGAAATCGTTTCTTTTTCCCTCATAGTTTAATAGCATCCTTTCATTTTAAATAAATGCGGAAAACTTATAATTGCACTTTGATTTGACAAGGAAATAATAGCACAGCTTTTTATTTTTTGAAAACGGTTAAAAAAACCAAATTGATGAATGAATCCTTATAAAATAAGGGATTAATGCGGTTTAATTGTAAAATTGGTATGGTAAATTAACTCTATATTATATCTTGCCTAACCAAATTGACGGTGTATTTTTCCTATGTTTAAATTTAATTATTGATTCGCTTTGATTTGACAAGAAGAAGCAAAGAGAGAAGGAGATTCACCATTGGAACCGACAATAATAACAGATATCAAATCTTTTGTAACCAATCCACATAGGCATAATTTAGTTATAGTTAAAGTGGAAACGAATAAAGGAATTTTTGGATATGGATGTGCGACTTTTCAACAGCGACCTTTAGCTGTTCAATCCATTCTTGACGAATATTTAAAACCACTACTACTAAATAAGGATGCAAATCATATTGAAGATTTATGGCAAATGATGATGGTCAATTCATATTGGCGAAATGGTCCGGTAATGAATAACGCTATTGCTGGTATTGATATGGCCTTATGGGATATAAAGGCAAAGATTGCTAATATGCCACTTTACCAACTTCTAGGTGGGAAATCAAAAAATGCAATTGCGGCATATACACATGCAGACGGCTTAACACTAGATGAACTTTTTGCCAATGTAGATGCCTTAATAAAAAAAGGTTACCGTCATATTCGTTGTCAGTTGGGGAAATATGGTGGGAAAAACCAAAAAATGCATTTGACCAATCATTTAAGTGAAGGTGAGTATTTTGATCCAGATATCTATATGAAAGATGTTATTACGATGTTTAAAGCACTACGCGAAAAATATGGCTATTCTATTCACTTTTTGCATGATGTTCATGAGAGGCTATTTCCTAATCAGGCACTTCAACTTGCAAAAGAATTGGAACCGTACAAGCTTTATTTCTTAGAGGATATTTTGCCACCTGATCAAAATGAATGGCTTTCTCATTTAAGAGCACAATGTACTACTCCCATTGCCACTGGAGAACTTTTTAATAATCCAATGGAATGGAGAAATCTTATCATAAATAGGCAAATTGATTATATACGCTGTCATGTTTCGCAGATTGGTGGAATTACACCAGCACTTAAACTAGCGGCACTTTGCGAAAATTTTGGTGTACGGATTGCATGGCATGGACCTTCCGATATGACACCAATAGGGGTAGCCGTAAATACTCATCTAAATATTCATCTTCATAATGCAGCGATTCAAGAGATACAAGAACCAGATGAAACGACAAAGAAAATGTTCCCTCATTCAGTAGAAGTGCTGGAAGGTTATATCTATCCTATTGAAACAGTAGGTATTGGGGTGGAATTTGATGAGGATATGGCTGAAAGGTATCCTGTTATCTATCGTAAACACGAATGGACTCAAGCGCGAATACCAAATGGTTCAATTCATACACCATAGTAGTTATAAAGAGAGGGGTCTTCCTATTAGATCTGTCTCTTTCTTTTCTTTAGCAATGAAAAGAAAAAATTAAATGTATGCTAGAATGATGATGTGGATTTAAACCTATTCTGTTTGAGGGGTAATAATATGAAAAAGAGAGATTTTATAGCAGAAGATATTTTAAGTAAGATTTATCAAAATAAATATAAAGCAGGGGAAAAGATTCCAACGGAAAGAGAACTTGCCAAACATTATGATGTATCAAGATACACCATTCGCGAAGCATTAAAAAAGCTTGTGAACATAGGATGTGTAAAAATCATTCAAGGTTCAGGGATATTTGTAAATGAAACAAGATATAAAAGCCCCTTAATTTATAATTCACTCACAGAAAGAAAGTTTAAAGATATCCAATCAAAAATTATTTATTTTAAAAAAATAGAGGCAGATCATACATTAGAAAAAATATTTGATTTAAGCGGAAGAAAAACAAAAGTGTGGGAATACAAACGTGTTAGAATTGTCGATTATCAAAAAATGCAAATAGAAACAACAAGACTTCCGTGTGCGTATTTTCCAGATTTAGAAGAAGAAGAAGTGAAAAACTCCGTTCATGAATATGTACAGCAATGTGGCTATCAAATCTCTCATTTCATTACTACCTATAGTGCAATCAATGTAAGTAAAGAAGATGCTGAGCTGCTGAATTGCAAAAAAGGTGTCGCGGCTATGAAAATTTTTAATAGAGGAATCCTACAAAATGGCACAGTATTTGAATATAGTGAGATGATAAACTTGGATTATTCTGTTTCTTATTTCACTCCGTTTAATCCATATAGTCATCAGTATCGAAAGAATTAAAAGAGGCAGTAATTAGATTTCCCTAAAGAATAAATAAGAAGTGACGTATATAAAAACGTCACTTCAGACTGTAGACAATCCTCTGAATTTTAGATGTAAAGGTTTGTCTACAGTATATTTATTAGTCCCTTTGAATAGGGATGTTGCTTTCCGCTCCAGGGGTTCGCTTTCCGTGGGGCTCGCGCTTAGCCGCGGTCTGCTTACAGCCTGCAGGGTCTAAGCTGTCTCGCTAATCCCACAGGAGTCTCACCCCTTCCACTCCAAGCAACGCATGAAAATTCAATGTAAGCTTCTAAAAATCTTTTCATCGGTATTAATAAAACGAACAATCCTATACCCACTTTACCACATCATCAAATGCTCTACGTGTTTTCGGATAAGGTTCTTTGGCACGATAGCCGAATGCTACCATAACGGAAATGCCTAAATGCCCATCCTCTAAAAGTCCTTCTTCCTTTAGAAGCTGATTCATTTATCCTTCAATTGGACAAGAATCAATGCCGATTTGGGAAGCATCTGTCATCATATTACCAAGAGCAAGATAGGTTTGTTTGGAAGCCCAGTCGAATAATGCACGGTCGTTGTCCAATAAACGGAAGTCATCTTTTTGGAATGCTTCTATGCGTTCCATCATTTTGGGAATAACTTCAGCAGGAAGCTTTGATACATTTGTGAATTGATCTTTTAAATAGGCAGAATCATAGGCTGTATCCAATTTTGTTCCAGCCAATAAAATCACAAAATGGCTTGCCACAGGAATTTTTGTATGGGCTCCCCAAGATGAATGTTTTATTTTACCCCACTCTTAACGGAGTAAGACTCCCGCCTCAAACTTATGAGAATACGAGAAAGATAGGTGGGAGATAAAGGTCCGATTGGTCAACTAACCATCAGTGGGGATGAGGAAAAACCCCACTGATGGAGTTTCGCTTTATAAGAATTGTAAATGTAAATGCTTACTTTAAAAAATACGTAAATATTGTCTGTTTATAAGAAAAAATCACAATTAATTTCTTGACACTTCTCATTGATGTCATTAATATTATGTAGACCAGTTGTTATAATTTTATTAAGAAGAGATGATTCTAATGAAGAAATCCAACAATAAAAGAGAAGCAATTCTAACTACTGCAACTAAATTATTTCAGCTACAAGGATTTCACGCTACTGGACTTAATCAAATTATTGAAGAGAGTGGCGCTCCTAAAGGCTCCTTATATTATCATTTTCCGAATGGGAAAGAAGAAATTGCTTTAGAAGCAATTAAGCGAATGAGGGAACTAGTAGTGGAGAAAATGAGAGAAGACTTAAATGATGGCGATACCCCTGTGTCTGCTTTTCAGCAACATGTGAACTCTATCGCAAATGAATTTGATCAAATGGGCTGTAGTGCACTTGAAGGTTTGCAAATTAGTTTGATTGCTTCTGAAACAGCGTTAACACATGAAACGCTGCGAGTAGCATGTGATGCTACTTTTACAGACTGGCAAGCTCTTTATACGAATCGATTAGAAGAATTTGGCTTTAAAAAAGAGCTAGCACAAGAGTTAGGTATAACGTTAAATGCAATGATAGAAGGTGGATGTATGTTAGCTCTAACAAACAAGAGCAGTAACCCGCTTCGCTGCATTTCAAATCAAATAGCAGTGCTGTTAAAACAGTAATTTCTATGGATATTAAAGGAGGAAAATGAATATGACAATGGATATTTCCGCTAAAGGCGATGCAATCGGAAAAAGTGAGTTTAAGACACTTCCTATTATCGCATCTTTTTTAATAGCGGGTTTTGTTGGATTATTTAGTGAAACGGCACTGAATATGGCATTAAATACAATTATTACTGATTTTGCTATAAAGGAAACAACCGTACAATGGTTAACAACTGGGTTTCTATTAACACTTGGTATATTGGTTCCTGTTTCTGGACTTATTCTGCAATGGTTTACAACAAGGCAGTTATTTATTACTTCGTTAATCTTTTCGATTTCAGGAACACTAATAGGGGCAATTGCGCCAACCTTTACTATTTTAATGATTGCTCGTATTGTCCAGGCAGTCGGCACAGCACTCTTATTACCGCTGATGTTTAACACAATTCTTGTATTAATTCCGCCGCATAATCGTGGAAAAGTAATGGGAATGATGGGGCTAGTAATTAGTTTTGCGCCGGCAGTAGGGCCAACTATTTCTGGTTTAATTCTTCGCTCTCTTACATGGCATTGGATTTTCTGGGTATCACTCCCATTATTAGTTTTTGCGCTTGTTTTTGGAAGTGTATTTATGCAAAATGTAACGACACCAACGAAGCCTAAAATTGATATCTTATCGATAATTCTATCAACCATTGGATTTGGCGGAATTGTTTATGGGTTCAGTAATGCTGGAGAAGGTGGAGGTTGGGGAAACCCGGTTGTAATTATCTCAATCGCAATTGGTCTTGTGTCACTAATCATCTTCTCTATCCGTCAAGTAAAAATGGAACAGCCAATGATGAATTTAAGTGCGTTTAAATACCCGATGTTTGTGTTGGGATTAGTGCTCGTTATTATGATTATGATGGTAATGCTTTCGTCAATGATCCTATTGCCACTGTATTTACAAAACGTTCTCGCATTAAGTACATTTACAGCAGGATTATTGCTTCTGCCTGGTGGATTAATAAATGGATTTCTATCACCTATTATGGGAAGCCTTTTTGATAAATTTGGACCTAAATGGCTAGTTATTCCTGGTCTTGCGTTAGCAACTCTTGCATTATTCGGATTCTCCACCATTGATATTGATACATCATCAGGCTTTATTATTGGTCTTCTAATTGTTCTGATGATTGGTGTATCGATGGTAATGATGCCGGCACAAACAAATGGGTTAAACCAGCTGCCGCCAGAATTGTATCCACATGGAACTGCAATTATGAATACATTGCAACAGGTTGGTGGTGCAATCGGAACAGCAATTGCAATTTCTTTATTAGCTTCAGGTACTAGCAATTATTTGAGCAATGCGACAGATTTAACCAATCCGTTAAATCCATTGCTTGCCTTTACAGCGGGCGTACAAAAATCATTTAGCTTCGCAATTATTGTCGCAATAATTGGTTTTGTTCTATCTTTCTTTATTAAACGTGTGAAAGTGGATCATCCATCTCATTAATAAAGTAAATTTCAGAACGAAAAAACGATTGAAAGAGTGGATAACACTTCTTGATGTTATCCACTCTTTCAATCGTTTTTCTTTTGATTAAACCATTCCACCATTTACGCGAATCGTTTGTCCTGTAATCCAACGGGCGTCATCACTTGCTAGAAAGGCAACAACTTTCGATATATCATCGGTTTCTCCAAAGCGTCCAAAGGCATTAAGCCTTTTTAGATTTTCTAATTGTTCTGGACTTTTGCCATTCATAAATAATTCTGTGTTTGTAGGGCCAGGTGAGATTGTATTTATAGTAATGCCCTTTGGTCCAAATTCCTTTGCCAACTGTCTAGTAATCTGTTCCACAGCGCCTTTTGTGGCAGTGTATAGACTGTATCCAGGGAACATCATCCCTGCCACTGATGTAGAAAAATTAATGATTTTCCCATTCTGCTCCATATATTTGAGCGCCTGCTGACATGCAAAATACGTTCCTTTAACATTGATGGAGAAATGCAAATCAAATTCTTCTTCTGTTACATCATTTAACGGAATGGTGTGCATAATTCCTGCATTATTTACAAGAATGTCTATTTTTCCATAGTGTTGAAGTGTCTCTGCAAATAAACGTTCTAGCTCTTTAATTTTGCTCACATCTGCTTGGATGGCAATTGCTTTCCCACCATTATTTACAATGTTTGTAACAACTTCTTTTGCCTTATCTGAACTATTTGCGTAGTTAATGATCACTTTAGCACCTAATTGTGCAAGCTCTTCTGCAATCGTTGTGCCAATTCCTCTAGAAGCACCAGTAATAATAGCTACTTTGTCTTGTAAATTACTCATCATTACCCTCCAATATGTATAATTTTTCATCCTTTTAAGGATGATGTATGGTTATTATAAGGAAGCCAGAAGAAAGGGAGATAGAAGATTCATGTATAATCTTTGCCTAATTCTCCAAATAAGATGTAAAATGAATAAAAAAATAAAGGGGGGATATCTTGGACACTAAAAGGGAGTTAACGAGATTAATAGAAAAGCACATAAAAATAGATGGTACTCATGAAACCGAGATAAACCATTTAAACATTATTCGAGCATCTACCTTAACAGAACCACTGCATTCTATTATAGAGCCTTCTGTATGTTTCATTGTGCAAGGTTCCAAATTAGTGATGTTAGGCGAGGAACTATTTCATTATGACTCCAGTCAATATCTTGTCACCTCTGTCCATCTGCCGATTCGCGGGAAAATTACAGAAGCGGACGAAGAAAAACCGTACTTATGCATAAGACTTGGATTTACAACAGAGCAGATTTTAGAAGCTGTTGCCAATCAAAAGGAAGCAGATTCCTATCCTCCTAGAAGGGCGATGCTAGTAAATAAAACTACCTCAGATATGACAGATGCATTAGTAAGGCTATTAAAGCTGCTGGACTCACCAAAAGATATTCCTGTTCTTGCACCTTTATATCAAAAGGAAATTTTATATCGAATTTTACAAAATGAGGATGGAGATCAAATCAAGCAATTTGCTATTTTAGGGAGCCATGCACAAGCAATAAAAGAGGTTATTCAAATAATCAATCATGCATATGCTAAACCACTTCGCGTAGAGGAATTAGCTAAATCTGTGAATATGAGCCTTTCATCTTTTCATCATTATTTTAAGTCGATTACCGGTATGTCTCCCTTACAGTTTCAAAAAATGGTCCGTCTACAGGAAGCACGAAGGCAAATGTTATCAGAAGGATTAGAAGCTGCAGAAGCAGCTTTTCAGGTTGGCTATGAAAGTCCATCACAGTTTAGTAGAGAATACAGTAGAATGTTTGGATTGCCGCCTAAAAGTGATGTGAGAAAAATACAAGATAATTTGAAATAATGGGAGATCTGAATATTTGGATTGTAAATTGCAGGTTTTCTTTTGTTATATTATATCACTAGTGTTGCATTAATTTAAATTCACTATTAAAAATACTCAAAATGTTCAATATTATTATTTTGCGCAAAGAAAAAGTCCTTTATAATGGATTAGTCAGGTGGTAACCCGTCCAAATCCACTAAAAAAGGACCATCACATGGACAAGATTACACGAAAAACTTCATTTGGACAATGGTTTTCACCTATAAATCTTCAATTATTTGAAGAAAACGTGAAAACGATGAAATTAGATTACTATACGAAAAAATTAACGACAGAGTCATTTCTAAAATTACTACTTTTTGCGCAGCTACAAGAAATTGAAAGTCTGCATGCGCTGGGTGATTGTCTTTTCGATGACCAGCTTCAAAAAGGGATAGACCTTGATTCTATTAGTATTTCTCAGTTGTCACGGCGGTTAAACGGCATAAACCCTGATCTATTTCAAAGGCTTTTCCTTGATTTAGTGTCACAAATTCATGCCAAAACGCATTACACGAAACTCGTGATGCCGTTAAAAATCATTGATTCAAGCACATTGCCACTTAATTTGACCAATCATAAATGGGCTAAATTCCGCAAAACAAAAGCAGGTGTAAAGTTACATTTGCGCCTTGTGTTTATGGAAAAGGGTATATCCTATCCTGAAAAGGCCGTTATGACAACGGCAAAAGAACATGACCGTGGTCAGCTTGAAATCATGGTGGATGACAAGGAATGCATGTATGTGTTTGACCGTGGTTATCTAGACTACGAGCGCTTTGATCGCATGACTGATGATGGCTACTTCTTTCTTTCACGGCTACGCAAAAATGCAGTCATACGGAACGTTTACGATTTTAAGCTACCCAAGGATACAGCTGTTTTATCAGACCAAATGGTGTTGATAGGTACGACTCAAAACCGTGCTGAAAATTACTTTCGGCTTCTAAAAGTGATGGACTCAAAAGGAAATGAACTTCATTTAATTACAAATCGTTTTGATTTAAGCGCCGAAGAAATTTCAGAAATGTATAAATCACGGTGGGCAATTGAGCTGTTTTTTAAATGGATCAAACAACATCTCAGCATCAAAAAGTTCTACGGTCAAAGCGAATGGGCGATTCAAAATCAAGTATTTATCGCACTAATTGTTTTTTGCCTACATGTTCTCGTGCAAATCGAGACCAGAAGCAAGCGAAAAACCTTACAGATTAGCCGTTATCTAAGGGCTGCATTGTGGAAACCAGCGAATGTTTGGCTTCGAAAGATTGAAGGAAAAGCCATCCCTTAAATATGCAAATTGTCGTCGTTGCAAAAGTCTAATTGTAAATAAATTTCCAAATGGATGGGGCCACCTTTGATTGGGTATTTACTTTTTTGCCTCTAAACAGGGAAGGTGAGTAAACTGAAAATTATGACACTATTTATGCAACACTAGTGATATTATATAATTTTTTTGATTAAGGAGGGGGTTATTAGATATAGGGAGAGAGGTTGTTAATTGGTATTCGTTTTTTTTTTGCAGGATGAGCAGTTCCTTGTCAAGGTTACCCTTAAAAGGAAACTGCCCATCAAAATTAGTTTACACCTACACGATCCCAAGCACTTTTTACCGCATTATAAGTGCTGCTGTTGCTGCCATAAAGATCTGAAGCAGCTTGTAATAAAGCAGATTTTGCGTTACTAAAATTACTTGTAGGTGTTAAGTAGGTTGTTAATGCACGATAATAAATTTTTTCCGCTTGTGCTTTTCCGATAGAACTAATTGTATAATAAGCTGCTTTGTTAGGAATACCGCTGTTAATATGAACCCCGCCGTTATCACTTGTTGTATTGACATAATTGCTCATTGTAGAAGGTTGTCCATAGCTTTCAGGATTAGATAAACTACGCAGACCATCGCCAGAAACTTTTGGTGTATAGACATCTTCTCCTAATAACCAATCATTAGGATCAAGGAAATAGCCAAACACATCAGACATAGATTCATTTAGTGCACCAGATTGATTTTGGTATTGCAGGCCAGCTGTTCTTTCTGTTACTGCATGGGTAATTTCATGCGCCACTACATCAAGTGCGCCAGAAAGTGGTGCAAAAGTAGTTCCATCTCCATCCCCGTAAACCATTTGTGAACCATTCCAGAAGGCATTATTATAGTTTGTTTGATAATGAACGGTTGATGTAATAGATGCTCCTCTATTATCGTAGCTATTTCGGTTATGAGTATTGTAATAATAGTCATACACTACTCCAGCATAATAATGAGCGTCTACATCTGCACGTTGATTACTTGCAGTCCAAGCGTTATCAGCATCTGTTGAATACACCCCAGGAAGCGTCGAACGATTTTGTGCAGTAGCTGTTTGAATAACGCCGCCACTCATTGGCTTTGTTGTATCATACAAATAATACGTCCCGTTTGAAAAATATGTATTTAATGTTTTAGTGTCTCCGTTTACTCCAGTTCCACGACCTGTGGTTGCTGCATCAGTTACTGCGTTTAAGGAATCTATAATTGTTCCATCGTTGGCATCAACGAAAATTTGCCAGTTTGCTGGATATGGGTCGATAAATTGAAATTCTACTTTATATGCTAGATGGTAAATTCCATTTTTCTCAAACACAACTAATGAGTCTTTCTCAACAGTAGTTGATTCACTTGCTGCTTTGCTACTTAATCCTTTTAATTCAACTGTATCGCCATTGCTTGTCTCTTCTTTAGATAAATCTAAGTGCTTCCATGCTTTCTCGATTGCATCCTTGTCTGCTAGTTTCGCTTTTGTTGTTGTAACTTTCTTTGATGCTTCGGGATGTAATCCACCATTGACAGCTACGACTTCACCAGCTTTATTTGTGTGAACATAAAATGCCGCGCCTTCAATAGGAACACCATTTACTGATTGAACATATTGATAATGTTTCATTCCAAGCTCGTCTGTTGTTTCTTCTAATAGCGTAAGATCTTTACTTGGGTTAATTTTGTAGAGTGTCTCATTTTCTTTTAAATAAGCTCTAATCTCTTTTTCTACTTTATATTTTTTAGTAGATAGTTTTCCAGATAGGAAGGTGGGTAAATCTTTTTTATTATCCCAATTTTTCTGAGACAATTGGAACTTTTCTAACTTTTTTTGTTCATTGCTTGCTGCTAATCCACTTGGAATAGCAGCTCCGAATACTAGACCAGTTGCTAGTAATAGAGATAAACTTTTCTTCATTTGTTATCGCTCCTTTAATTTTGGAATGAGAAAAGAATATTAAAAAAATTCTTAGTGTGATAATATCATAGAAAAATAGTAGGGATAATTGGGAAAATATTAAGGAGCAAATGGACTAAAATTGCCATTTTAATAAGTTTATAGGTGGGAAATAGGGACTTTAGAATGAGAAATCTATCCTTTACAACCTTTTAAATTTGGGAAAAATGCGATTGGATAGCATTTACAGTTCAATATTAATTCTATTAATATACTAATTATATATCATAAGTGATTAACTATAAGAAAATAGGTGGTATGTCCATGAAAACTGGCTCATTACTGAAATACTATCGAACGAAAGCAAATTTGACACAAAGTGAGCTTGCAGAGGGTATATGTTCGATTCCACACTTAAGTAAAATTGAAAATAATCATAAAGAAGCAAATCAAGAAACAGTCAAACTATTATTTGAGCGTTTGCATATTGATCTTCAAGTAGTAGAAAACGATATGAAGCAAATTAAATCACTCATTACTAGATTTATTGAACATATGGAATACTTTGAAGAGGAGGAAGCTGGATTTGCCTTTGTAGAACTAGAGAAACGAAACGAACTAATCACTTTTACCCCTTATATCTATCTATACGAGCTTTATAAATATCGATATTTTTTATTTATTAAAAATCTAGAAAAAGCCGACAATCACCGTAAATGGCTATATAAGCAAAAAAAAAATTTTTCCCAACATGAATCCTATTTATTTTCTTATTATCATGGAATACACTTAATATTAAGAGGAGAGTTCAATGATGCAAGAGATCAATTATTGCAGCTTTTGCATGATGATGTAACAAACCCTCTTGCATCAGGAGAGTTATACTATCATATAGCATTAGTGAAGGGATCTCTAGAGAAATCGGGACAAGCCATTTTCTATGGAAAGAAAGCTTTGCAATTGTTTACCAATCAGTATAATTTTAAACGAATTATTCATACGCTTATGCTACTTGCGATTAATTATACACATGCTGGCATTTATCAAGAGGCATTAGATTGCTATAAACATATTATTCGAAATGTAAAGCTCTTGAAAGAGACATCATTACTGCCGCGAATTTATAATAATCTAGGATATTTAAAGCATAAGATGGGTCTTCATGAAGAATCGCTTTATTATTACAAACTAGGTTTAAATATGCAAACTCCCGGGACTGTTCACTATCTTATTAGTCTGTATACAGTGGCACAATGTTATCATGATCTTAATTCTGGTGAAGCAAAGGCTTTTTTTGAAGAGGTATATGCTTTATCAAAAGAGCTAAACAATTTGAAGTATCAGTATTTATCTATTTATTATCTACATATGATAAATGGCGATGAAGAAGTCGGATTCAAGTATTTAGAGAATAAAATCATTCCTTATTTAGAAAGTATTGGAGAACATAGAGAAGAGCTTCATTATTTTTCTAATCAACTAGCGAAATACTATAAACGATTAGGAAAATTTGAAATAGCTATTAAATACATAGAAATGGAGGGAAGAAAATAATGAAAAAATTCTTATTAGCTTCAGCAATCCTTTTAGTTGCCCTAGCACATCCAATTTGGCCTCCAGTATAAGGATAAAGCATGTCCTCAGGGGGATGGTTCTACTGATTTCTTATCAATATAAGTTTCTGAGAAGAGAAAAAATCTTCCTTATGCTGTCTTTCACTTGAAGCTAAAAATAGCATGTATGGAAGATTTTTTTCTTTTTCCGCTAAACTACGCAGCTGGAGTTACCCCACGATGAAAGATGAAAAAAGATCCATAGGCACAAAGGGATCCCAATCCTAAGAATAGTAAAAAAGGTAAAAGGTTAAAGCTTATATAAAAACAGGCGATACTAATAAATGCAATACCGAGTGTATGAACGGGACGTCCCAATGTTAGTAAGAAGGCATTTTTCATTGTCTGAAAAAGTGTGCCCTCGTAATGTACAGAGAGTGAGAAAAAGTTAATCGTAATAACTACCATAAATAGGGCTACAACTAAAAATAGATAATAAATAGGTGACTTTATAGTGGAGAAGTAGTAAAAGTCCAATATCAGAAATAGCCAAACAATAGTGAAAGCAATGCCGCCTAATAAACTACGTAAATAATTCTCTTTATAGAATTTCCAAAAAGAAGGAAGCAATTTTACTCCTAGTTCCCCTTGCACCCATTTTCGTGCTACACCAAAGAGGGCAGTGGTAGATGGAAAAAGGAGCAATGGTGATAAGACAGCTATAAGTGAGACAATAGCGAGCAATTGTTGTGGCAGAGTACTAACAAATAAATGAAAGGATAAATAAAAAATAGGAAGATTAAATAGCAGCCAAATAAGATTTAAAAAAGCAATTCTTGTAATCCATTCTGAAACAATAAACAGACGAGTAACTATACTTTTTGTCTCCATAATGAGTTCCTCCAATCTCTTTTATAAAAAATTAAAACGTTTTTATATTTAAGTGATAATTCTATTATTACATGCCACTTTTAATTGGTAAATAAAATAATAATAAAAGAAAAAAATTGTTCTGCTCTTAGGTTTTAAAAAGGAAAATCAAAATATTTATGAAAAAAAGTATTGTCACTAGTATAGGAAGGTGTTATTCTATAAACAAAGAAAACGTTTTTATAAGGATTGTAGTAAATTCTATCGTTTCAGCTCTTATTTCATTTATTAAGTTGCTTTTAAAATTCGAAAACGCTTTATATTGAATGTTAGATAATTACCTACCAGAAAATGTGGGTTTTTTTTATAAAAATAATAAAAACGTTTTTATAGGGAAAAGGAGTGCATCAGATGAAGATTAACTTATCTACAACTACTTATGAAGAAAACAAACCGGTAACAAATGATACCATAGCTGAATTTACAAAAGATAATAATGTAGAAATGAAAGTAGTGAATATATATCCAGAAATAGAGTACCAAACATTTGATGGATTTGGTGGTGCGATTACCGAGGCTGCTGGCTATACGTATTCGAAAATGAGTGAGAGTTCACAACAGAAGTTAGTAGATGCCTATTTTGGAGAAAACGGCAATCGCTACAATCTGATTCGAACACATATTGACAGCTGTGATTTTTCTGTCGGTCAATATGAAGCAATGAGTAATCCAGAGGATAAGGAATTCCAGTCTTTTTCCCTAGCTAGAGACGAAGAATATATTTTGCCTTTATTGAAAAAAGTGACGGAAGTTTCTGCTAAGCCGTTTGATTTAATGCTATCTCCCTGGTCTCCGCCATCTTTTATGAAAACGAACGAGGAAAGAGTAAAAGGTGGTAAATTGAAACCAGAGTTTCGCCAATTTTGGGCCGATTATATCTGCCACTACATAAAGGAATACCAATTGAAAGGTTTCCCTGTGAAAATGTTAACGATCCAAAATGAACCCAATGCTAGACAATCATGGGATTCTTGTTTATATACAGATATCGAAGAAAAAGAATTTCTTAGAGACTATCTATATCCTACTCTGCAAAAAAATAATTTAAGTGAGATAGAAGTGTTGATCTGGGACCATAATAAAGAAAGAATGTATGAAAGAGCTGCTGCGATAATTGATAATCAAACGGACAATATGATTGCTGGCGTAGCTTTCCATTGGTATACAGGTGACCACTTTGACGCCATTGGTCTAGTACGTGAGAAGTTCCCAAATAAAAAATTAATTTTTACAGAAGGCTGTGTCGAATACAGCAGATTTAACACTGCAGGCCAATTACAAAAAGCACAAATGTATGCACATGACATGATTGGTAATATAAATGCTGGGATGAATGCCTTTATTGACTGGAATATCATTCTAGATAGACAGGGCGGTCCAAATCATGTTGGGAATTATTGTGATGCTCCGATTATGTGTGACACAGAGAATGATCAAATGATGAAAAATCTTTCTTATACATATATAGGTCATTTCAGCCGATATATCGAACCTGGAGCAAAAAGAATAGCTGCTACTAAATATACAGATAAGTTAGAGCTTGTTGCGATGAAGAATCCTAATAATCAAATTGTTCTCGTACTGCTTAATCGATTCGAAGAAGATTTGCCGGTTGCTTTGCGAATGAATGGAGAAGTTAGTCAATTTTCTATAGCAGCCAATTCGATTGTTACCGCTATACTAGCTTAAATGCCGCGGTGACAGCACCAACTATATATGGTATAAAAGAATATAGATATAAAAAATAAAAACGTTTTAATCACGAGGAGGTGATTCCCATTTCTAAAGTTACCATTAAAGATGTTGCAAGAGAAGCGGGAGTATCGATTTCCACTGTTTCCAATGCTCTAAATGGCGTAGATGTTCTGCATCCAGATACAAGAGAGCATGTATTAAATGTCGCAAAACGATTGAATTATATTCCGAATTTAAATGGTAAGAACCTGAAATCAAATGCGACAAAAGTAATTGGCCTATTCATCACAAGCATGAGAGGACCTTATTATGATCAGTTGGTTGATTCTATCTCGAAAGAATGTGAAAAGTTAGGGTATGAACTAAATATTTTTATTACGAAAAATGACCGGACAGCGTTAAGCAATATTTTGGGGAAAAGAGTAGATGGAGCCATTATTTCCAATGAATTTATCGATGAAAAGGATGTTGCCGTTCTGGAAGAAGCAGGAATTCCTGTCATATTCATTGATCGAGAAAGAGTAAGCAAAACAAGTTCATCCGTTGTCTTTGATTCCTATAAAGGAGGGCAAGATGTAGCACGTTATCTTATCAATCTCGGGCATAAACGGATTGGCTATATTAGAGGGTATGATCATTTATATGATGATATAAAGCGATATGAGGGCTTTCGAGATACATTACTAGATGCCAATATTCCTTTTTATGAAGAAGATTTATTAATCGGATATTTTGAAGAAGAAGCAAGCTTTAGTGCGGTAAAAGCATTTGTGAGAAGTGGAAAAGATTTGCCTGATGCATTTGTGGCTGCTAATGATCTTAGTGCAATTGGCTGTATTAAAGCATTGAAATCGGAAGGGATCTTGGTTCCAAAAGATATTAGTATAATTAGTTTTGATGATATAGATTTAAGCGAATACTTCACTCCCCCGTTAACAACGGTAAATAACCCTATTATTATGCTCGGAAAGCATGCGATAGAAAGGCTGCTTGGTATTATTAGAGGAGAAGAAGTAGGGAAATTGGATAAATTGCAAGGAAGCTTAATTGTCAGAGATTCATGCACCATCAATAAAAACATATTAATAAGGTAATATTTTATGTATTACCTTATTATATAAAAATGAAAACGCTTTAATATATTGCGGTTTTTGATAAAAACGTTTTAATTCATTTTGTAAGGAGGTATTCAAATGAAAAAAAGCCATTTTGGGAAAGGATTTAGGGCGCAGCTGCCGTTACAAATGATGGTTTTGCCAGGCATTATTTTTATGATTGTCTTTTGTTATGTTCCTATTTACGGGATTGTTATTGCTTTTAAAAGTTATTCTGTAACGGACACGATTGCTTCTGCCTCATGGGTAGGCTTAGAAAATTTTAGAATTGCCTTTTCTGATAAATTCTTTTGGGAGTCTGTAGTCAATACACTAGCAATCAGTTTCCTTAAGTTATTGATTGGTTTTACGGCGCCTATTATTCTCTCGATTCTTATTTTTGAATTGAAAAATGGCTGGTTTAAAAAAATTGTGCAAACTGTCTCTTATTTACCGCATTTCTTGTCTTGGATTGTAGTGGGGGGAATGTTGCTAAGCTGGCTATCCACAACTGGAATTATCAATGAGCTGTTAGTTGGGTTTGGAATATTAGATCAACCGCGGAATTTCATGATTGAAGCGAATAGCTATTGGCTAATCGCTGTATTATCAGATGTATGGAAGGAAGCTGGCTGGGGAACGATTATCTACTTAGCAACTATGTCAGGAATTGATCCAACTTATTATGAAGCAGCAAAGATGGATGGAGCAACAAAACTACAGCAAATTTTCCATATTACACTGCCTTTGATGAAGTTTATTATTTCCTTAATGTTCATTTTAGCAGTAGGTGGTTTGTTGGGATCTAACTTGGATCAAACGTTAGTATTAATAAATCCGTTAAATGCATCTCATGCGGAAGTAATCAATTCTTATGTCTATAAAGTAGGATTGGCCCAAGGGGACTTCTCCTATGCAACAGCTGTTGGGTTAGCCGTCTCAGTTGTTTCCTTAATTCTTGTATTAGTGACCAATAAATTTACTAAAAAAATGAATGATAATAAGTCTGTTTTCTAGGAGGATGTCATGAAAACAAATCCGAATATAACGGAGTTAAATCCAAAAGTTTTTCGTCAAAAAAATCAAAAGCCAAAAGAAAACAGAGTCTTCAATATCGTGAATATCATCTTTTTATCGCTATTTACTATTGTTATCATCTATCCAATCTGGAATATTGTTGTTAAATCATTTAGTAGTCCAGATACCCTTTATCAAGTCGGATTAAAACTATGGCCAGAGGATTTCTCCATTATAAACTATAAACTCGTATTCAATGACCCTACTATTTGGAATGCGTTTATGATTTCCATTCTAAAGACAGTGATAGGAGTTTTTACACATGTGCTTTTAACAGCAATGGTTGCCTACGGTATGAGTAAACAAAATCTGATTGGGCGAAATTTTTACACCATTTTAGGTGTGGGAACAATGTTTTTTAGCGGTGGGATGATTCCAACCTATTTATTAATGAGATCCCTTGGATTGCTTGATAGCTTTTGGGTTTATATTATCCCATCACTATTTAGCTACTATGACATGCTGATTTTGATGAACTTTTTCCGTGAGATTCCTCATTCGCTAGAAGAATCAGCAAAAATGGACGGTGCTGGTGTATGGACCATCTTTATGCGAATAGTCCTACCGCTTTCCACGCCTGTGTTAGCAACAATTGCCTTATTTAATGGTGTGTTTCAATGGAACGATTATATGACAGCAAAATTATATATTAGCAATGAAGCCTTGTATCCAATTCAAATGAAACTATATGAGATTATCGTTCAAACTCAAGCTGCTGCCAATATGCAAACGGCAACTTCTGTGGTCATCCCCACAACCTCAGAGTCAATACAATTAGCTACGATTGTGATTGCGACGGTACCAATTGTCCTTGTTTATCCTTTTTTGCAGAAATATTTCTTGTCAGGAATGATGATTGGGGCAGTGAAAGAATAGGATAGGGAAGTTTTTCTCTAAAGTATGAAGGAGGTGGTTTTTTCAGAAAAAACGATCATATTTTATTTACAATAATTTAGGTAGAGGATTTTAAGGGAGAAATGATTTAGTCTAAATAAATAGAATGTTATTCACAATAGTGGGACAGATAAGAACTAGTATTTGTCACAGAGATAATCTA
Source organism: Niallia sp. FSL W8-1348 (assembly GCF_038006745.1). Classification (NCBI taxonomy): domain Bacteria; kingdom Bacillati; phylum Bacillota; class Bacilli; order Caryophanales; family Bacillaceae; genus Niallia; species Niallia sp. FSL W8-1348. Next base: position 3,197,432 of record NZ_JBBOVV010000001.1, read on the forward strand.
CTTTTATAAATACCAATTATAGGGGAGGCTTTATCATGAATAAATCAATCTATCGGATAAGTTTGGTTTTCTTATTAGCTATTTCGTTAATATTCACGGGCTGTAGCAATACTTCGAAAAAGACAGAGGCAAATTTAGATGAAGAGGCAAGATATACAATCGATGAGAATACCCCAGCATGGAAATTAGATAAACAAGAAAATACCGAGTTAACTTGGTATGTGAATGCAGAATGGTGGAACAAAGATTACGGCAATGATACGATTACGAAAAAATTAAAAGAAGATCTTAACCTTGATATTAAGTTTTTAACCGGGGATGATACGAAACTAAATACATATTTCTCTGGTGGTGACTTACCAGATATCGTAACTATTTTTGGCGGGAATACAAAGGCTGCATTAGATGCAGAATCTTGGGCGCTCCCATTAAATAAATTAGCAGATAAATATGATCCCTATTTTTATAAAGTAGCACAACAGCAAACATTGGATTGGTATAAATTAGATGACGGAAACACATATGGCTATCCTAGTTATTCAAATACACAAGAGCATTATGAAAGCGGAGCAATCCCAGGTAATGATGCATTTATCATTAGACAGGATGTATATAAAGCAATTGGCAGCCCAGATATGTTCACACCAGATACGTTTTTAGCTGCTTTAGACAAAATAAAGAAACAATTCCCTGATTTAGTTCCTTTTGGCTTTAAAGGATTCTCTGCTGCTGGGGATGCTGGCTCTTTAGGTGCTTCATTCCAAAATCATATTGGCGTTCCAATTACGACAAGTGATGGAAAATGGAATGACAGAAATCTAGATGAAGACTATTTAACTTGGATTAAAGCATTTAATGAAGCGTATAAGCTTGGTTATTTAAATGATGATACTTTTTCAGATGATGGTCCATTATTCGAGGAAAAAGTTTCTAATGGAAAATACGCGACAATTATGGCAAGTGGGGTAGCGCAGCTTTACACTTTTCTACAAAAAAATCTAGCTGCACATCCTGATCAAAAATATATTGCTATCGACGGTCCAAAAAGTACAGTAGGAAACGAACCAACCTTGACTCAATCTGGAATCTCTGGTTGGTCCGTAACTTATATTTCGAAAAAAGTAAAAGACCCACAAAAGGCGATTCAGTTGTATACGTATTTATTAAGTGAAGAAGGGCAGTATTTAACAACATTTGGGGTGGAAGACGAGACATTTGAATTTAATGAAGATGGCAAAGCAACCTTATTACCAGAGGTAGCGAAATTGCAACAAGATAACCCAGATGAATATAAAACAAAGTATCGTTTAGGAGAGTTCTGGTTCTTCGGGCATGATACATTTAAAGTCCAGCATGGGGAAGTGGAGCCGCTAGAGTCTACGGAACAGATTCAAGCTTGGGGAACTCCATACTTAAAACCGCAGTTCGTTATTGAAAATATAGATCCAGATCAAGGAACAGCAGAAGCAAGATCTTTAACAAATATTAATTCCCAATGGGCAACTACATTAGCAACCTTATTAAGAGTAAAAAATGACGAACAATTTGATCAAGTTTTAAATGACTATAAGAAATTTTTGGACGGGAATAATTTTGATTCGATTGTAAAAGTCCGTAATGAAAAGATGGAAAAAAATATTGAAAAGCTTGGTTTAAATAAATAGATAAAAATTTGGAAGAATGAAAGGAGTATCTCTCCTTACAGACTGTAGACAAACCCCTGAATTTTAGATATAGAGGTTTGTCTATAGTATATTTATTAGTCCCTTTGAATAGGGATGTTGCTTTCCGCTCCAGGGGTTCGCTTTCCGTGGGGCTCGCGCTGAGCCTCCTCAGCTTTGCCTCCGGGGTCTCAGACTGTCTCGCTAATCCCACAGGAGTCTCACCCCTTCCACTCCAAGCAACGCATGAAAATTCAATGTAAGTTTCTAAAATCTTTTTGTCGACAAACTGAAAGGAGTATCTCTCCTTATTCTTCCTTTTTAATAGGCATATCAACTAAAAGAATAGAATGGCTGGTGATGAGGAGTGTCAAAGATAGCAATACAAGAAAAAGAAAAGAATATTGGTAGTTTAGCAGCTTCCATGCTATTAAAGGAGATAGATGGAAAAACCATTGCTTTTCAAAATAAAATTCCGTATCCATCCTTTGAACCACAAAATAGATTAGTATTGTCTCTTGCAGGCTTGTGGAAGAAAAAGCGCTTTGAAGCAGATCATGATTGGTCTTTATCCTATCGTGACGCTAAGTGGATCCAGAAGACGGAAGAGGAGGCACAAGGGATTACGAAGTCAGAGTTTGATGATCAAAAGTGGGAAAACCATCCTTTACCATTACCGGAGAACAAGTTAACGGGAAAAGAAGAAAAGGGAGGGGCAGAAACATACGAAAATGGTGTTTGGTATCGTAAAACCTTTGAAATAGATGCTGATTGGGAGGGCAAAAGTATTACACTAAAATGCTTAGCTGTTTCCTATGTTAGTGATTTCTGGATCAATGGAAAGTATGTTGGCAACCATGAGGGCGGCTATACTCCCTTTGCATTTGATGTTACTGCCTTTATTAAAAGTGGCGTTAATACGATTACTATCCGAGTAGATAATCCACCTTGGACAACAAGAGTAGATACTGTTCCTGCACAAAATAATGATTTTTTCAACTATACGGGTGTTATTCATGATTTATATCTAGAGGCAACAGAAGGAATCCATGTAGCAAGAGCAGACATTGTCCCGAAAAATTTGCAGGGCGACGTAGAAATTTCGGTAACATTAGAAAATCGTTTGAAACAGGAAGTAGAGGTAATTTTAAAGGGGGAGCTGTTTGATACAGATTATCGAACAGAAAGCTGGTTAACTAGTCCTTCTGCTGAAAGTATCTGTAATCAATCGGTTGTAGTGTCAGGGTTGGAAGAAACGAAAGTAGTACTGGAGGAAAAGGGAACAAAAATCATTACCTATCATGTCAACATAGAAAATCCGAAGCTTTGGAACATCAGAGAACCCAATTTATATGTTCTCACCGTAGAACTATCATCTAATCAGAAAAAAATAGACCGATTTGCGACTCAGTTCGGGATTCGTACACTGGAAGCAAAAAATGCTAACATCCTTTTAAATGATCATCCCGTGTTTTTAGCAGGTGTTGCTAGACATGAGGAATGGCCGGATTATGGTAGGACAGCATCTTGGAATCGCATCAAAGATGATTTATTAAAAATTGCCGATTTGCAAGTTAATCTAATCAGAACTGCCCATTATCCTAACCATATTTATACCTTTCTACTTCTTGATCGAATAGGCTTGCCTTCGATGAGTGAGATTCCACTCTGGCAGTTTGAAACAAGCCATTATCAAGCACAGGAAACGAGAAAAATATCTTATCAAATGTGGAGAGAAATGGTTTTTTCTAATTATAATAGACCTTCGATTATGCTGTGGAGTACACAGAATGAATCAAGTGATGTTCTTTATCGAAAAGCATATAATGAAAAATTAGTGAAGGAGTTAAAGGAAACATATAACGATGGGCGACTAATTACACAAAGTGCAGCGGCAGATCAACCTGGCTATGAAGATGCTTCAATGGAACCGCTCGATGTAGCAGGCTGGACGATGTATTTTGGCATTTTCCATGGCAGTACCCCATATGAAGGGACCCGTAACTTTATTGAGCAAGCACATGCCAAATGGCCAGATAAGCCCATCATAAACACGGAATATGGGATTTGGAGTAACGCGGATGATAGTTTCCTTGAGAAACAAGTAGAAATATATAAGGATGTCCAATATGCCTTGCTTGAAAAGGCAACTGTTTATCCACAAGGACTTCTAAATCAAGATGGCTATATGGCAGGTATTGATTATTGGACAGCATTTGACTGGTATGTCAATCATAATAATTTCTATCAAACGATGGGAATGTATCGAATGGACCGTAAAACAACGAAGCCATTGTATGAAGAATTCGTGAGGGATCATACAAGATTAACGGAAAAGACAAGCGGTATAGGGATAAAAGGTTCTTCTGTAAAGCCAACTGCTTTAAAAGGGATAAGTGATGAAGAAGAAAAGGGAAGTGTAATTTGGACTTTACAGCAGCCGGTTGACCTTTCAGAAAATCATTATTTAGTTATTAGAGTATTAGATAAAGAGAATGAAGATGGCTTTGATATTGAAATAAGAAATGAAGAAGGAAAAAGGTCTTCTTATCGCACATATGGAGTGAAAGTTAATCAAATGTTTGATGTCTATATTCCTCTTTGGATAATGGAGCAATCCGTCATTTCCCAGGCAACTTCCATAAAGTGCAGCTTTGAAAAAAATCGTAGTCTCGAGATTTTTGAAATGTATAAACTTTAGACCTACGAATAGGGCTTTAAGGTAATGTTGAAATGGAACGCTTAAGACTTTTTGTCTTAAGCGTTTTTGCGATGGTAAAGCGAAATACTAAACTCATTCAGATGTTAAAATAAAAGATACTTGAATCTAATGCATAGTACAACCACAAAAACATATAATTCGTTTATTTTTTCCTATAATTTGTTTATTGGTTATGATTCTCTCCCATATTATAATTTATCCATACTTGAGAAAGCGTTTTCTAAAGAGAGGGGGGAGATGGAAAAATGGCCATGTTAAGAAATTTGTGGAGAAATAAGGCGTTTTTATTCATGGCATTGCCAGGCACCATTTGGCTTATCTTATTTTTCTATATACCAGTATTCGGTAATATTGTAGCATTTAAAAATTTTCACTATTCCAGCGGCGGATTTTTTCAAAGTTTACGAGAAAGTCCTTGGGTTGGATTGGATAACTTTAAATTTTTATTTTCATCCAATAATGCTTATTTAATTACAAGAAATACAGTCTTATATAATGTGGCCTTTATTGTGTTAGGATTAATTTTTGCTGTTTTCTTGGCTATTGTGCTCAGTGAGTTACGTTCAAAAAGAATGATTAAAATCTATCAAACATCAATGCTATTTCCGTATTTTTTATCATGGGTTATTATCAGTTATTTTGTATTTGCCTTCTTGAGTCCAGATAAAGGGTTAATGAATAGCATCCTCACCCTTTTTGGCGGTGAAGAAATTAATTGGTACAACGAACAAAAATATTGGCCAGTTATCTTGATTATATTAGGAATATGGAAGGGTGTCGGCTATAATAGCGTCATTTATTTTGCAAGCATTATGGGAATCAACTCAGATTATTATGAAGCGGCGATGGTAGATGGAGCATCGAAATGGCAGCAGATTAAAAATATTACGATTCCACAATTAATCCCATTAATTTCAATTTTATCTATTTTGTCTGTCGGAAATATTTTTAGAGCTGATTTTGGATTATTCTATCAAATACCGAGAAACTCTGGTGCTTTATATGAGGTAACAAGTGTATTGGATACTTATATCTATAATGGATTAACGAGTACAGGAGATATCGGGATGACTGCAGCTGCCGGTCTTTATCAATCAGTTGTCGGCTGTATTTTAGTAGTACTAGCTAACTTTATTGTTCGCAAATTTGATGAAGAATCTGCGTTGTTTTGATGAAGGAGGTCCAAATCACACAGTGAAAAAGAAAAAAATAGAGCATGTTCAAGTTCGAACCTTTAATAAAAAAACAAATATCTTTTTTAATATCATGGTAGGGTTGTTTGCATTCTCTTGTATTTTTCCATTCTTATTTGTAATTATTATATCGTTTACTAGTGAAACTTCACTTATAACAAATGGTTATGCATTGTGGCCGAGCGAATGGAGTATTCAAGGATATACGTATTTGGCTGATTTGAAAGACCAAATCATTCAATCATTATTTATTACCGTATTTGTAACTGTTATTGGAACTTTTATTAATGTAGCTTTCACGTCAAGCTATGCCTATGCCATTTCCCGGCCAAATTTTCGATATAAGCGATTTTTTACAATCTTCGCCTTAATTACGATGTTATTTAGCCCTGGGATGGTACCGAGCTATATTGTCATGACCAATATGCTACAGTTAAAAGATACAGTATGGGCCCTCATCCTTCCGATGGCTTTAAGTCCTTTTAACATTATTGTGATGCGCACTTTCTTTAGAAGACAGGTTCCAGAATCGATTATTGAATCTTCCCGTATTGATGGAGCAAGTGAAATGAGGATATTTACACAGATTGTTTTACCATTAGCTGTTCCTGGAATTGCAACAATTAGCTTATTTGCTGCCTTAGGATACTGGAACGATTGGTTTAATGCATTGCTATATATCCAAAGCGATAATCTAGTACCACTTCAATACTTATTAATGAAGATCCAAAGCAATATTGATTTTATGACGCAAAATGCTGGTTTAAGTGGGAATTTATCGGGGGGGTTGGCTGCCATTCCAAAAGAAGCAACTCGAATGGCGATGGTTGTTATTTCTACCCTACCAATTGCGTGCAGCTATCCATTTTTCCAACGTTATTTTGTTAGTGGCTTAACTATTGGCGGTGTAAAAGAGTAGTGTAAATGATAAGGGGGATATGTAAATGAAGATGAAGAAAAAAGTTCCTTTTCTACTTGTGTTAATGTTACTGATTGGCGCTGTGTTAGCAGGTTGTAGTCTTAAAGGGAATTCTACGGTTGATAACAGTTCTAAAGATGGAGTAACAACATTATTAATGTATCAAATTGGAGATAAACCAGAAAATTTCGATGTGTTGATGGAAAATGTCAATAAGAAAACAGAAAAAGAACTTGGTGTTCGTGTTAATTTACAATATATCGGCTGGGGAGACTATGAAAAAAAGATGTCAGTTATCGTATCCTCCGGTGAGAATTATGATATTGCGTATGCAAATAATTATGTAACGAATGCACAAAAAGGTGCTTATGCAGATTTAACGGAGTTATTTCCGAAATATGCGAAAGAAGCATATGACATGCTAGATTCAGCTTACATTGAAGGAAATACAGTAAATGGGAAGCTTTATGCATTCCCGGTAAACGGCAATGTATATGCACAAACGATGTTCTCCTTTAATAAGCAGTATATCGATAAATATAACTTAGATATCTCTAATGTTAAAGCATACAAAGATCTCGGACCTCTATTAAAAGTAATCAAAGAAAACGAAACAGATGTGATGCCATTCTCTGTTGGGCAAGGGTTCCGTGTACTACCTAATATGGATTTTGTATTAGGAAATGGCATGCCTTTTGCAGTCGATTTAAATGGAGATACATCAAAAATTATTAATCAGTATGATAATGAACAAATGAAAGATAACTTAAGAATTATGCATCAATACTATAATGAAGGATATATTGCCAAGGATGCTGCAACAAGCAATACGGAATATCCATTAAATAGTGGTACATGGTTTATTCGTCAAGAAACACAAGGACCGTATGACTATGGTGATACACTATTATCAACAGTTGCGGAGCAGCCAATTGTATCAAAGGCTATTACTGATCCAATTAAGTCAACAGCACAAGCGCAAATGGCAAACTTTGTCGTTTCCAGTAACTCCAAGAATAAAGAAAAAGCAGTGGAGTTCTTAGGGCTTCTAAATTCAGATCCGGACTTATTAAATGGTCTCATTTATGGTGAAGAAGGCAATGCGTGGGAAAAGGTTGGAGAAAACAAAGTGAAATTATTAGATGGTTATAAATCCAATAACCATATGGCAGCTTGGAATACAGGAAATAATAAAATTGTTTATGTTCAAGATTCAATTACAGATGAACAGATTACTCAAAGAGATGAAAATATCGCGAATGCGACAAGCTCTCCAATTCTAGGTTTCACCTTTAATACGGATTCGGTGAAAACAGAAATTACGAATATTTCTAATGTGATGAGCCAATACCTTGATGGATTAAATACTGGAACATTAGATCCAGATAAAGCTATTCCAGAATTAAATGAGAAATTAAAAGGTGCTGGATATGAAAAAGTGCGTGAAGAAATGCAAAAGCAATTTGATGCATTTCAAGCATCTAAAAACTAATCTCGAAAAGGTGCGTTAGCTCTAGTTAACGTGCCTTTTTTCATCATATAATAATAGAAAGGAGAAAAGACATGATCGCATCCCTTTTGACTACTTTTTTTAATCGATTTTATGTGGTATTAAAACTAAATCTTTATTTTTGGCTGCTAACCATAATGGGAGGGATTATTTTTGGCATTGGACCTGCATTTTTGTCGATTGCAAAGCTGTTTTTAGAATTTCGCTGGAACCATCAGGAATTATCATGGAAGAATGTTTTTTCTACTTTTAAGGCTAGCTTTAAAAGAGGAAATTTCTTTTTTGGCGGATTCCTAATATTAGGTGTGATTTTAAGCTATAATCTTTATTTTTCTCTCCAAATCAATCATTTAATATTTCTTATCATTGACTTTTTGCTTATCTTTGCTCTATTTTTAATGGCTATCAGCTTCTTGTTTGCGCTCTTTATTGAGTCACAATATGAAGCGACGGTAAAAGATGTATGGAAACTGTCGTTACTCCTGTCTTTTATGGACTTTTGGACGCTCATTAAACTGGGAGGCTTACTCATCGGCGTTTCTGTTCTTACCTATTATAATCCAGCCTTGATTTTATTCGGAAGTATCTCGCTGTTTATCATACTAGCAAGCTTTATTTCCAACAAACTCTTTGCACGGTTAAGTCAAAAACTCGTATATGTTTCTTAAGGATGATGCTAATTGGGAAGTAAATATTTTATTAATTCGCTATTAAAAACGTACTCAATCATTTTGATTGCTGCTGTTACACTATTTGCATTATTAGTGAGCTATAATACAAGTCAGGATAAACAAAGAACCGCAATAGATTCCGTTGAAAGGGTGGCTAACCAATTAGAAAATATTGTGACATATAATGAGAAAAAATTAGATAAAGTAGTGGCCAATTTAATGGCTAACTCAGAAATGGTTACGAGTATTTATCAGTATTTTGAGTTGGAACCTGCAGCATATTTACAAAAATCGTTAAGTGAGCAAAAAATAATACTTTTCTTTATCTGCCGAGAATTGTAACGGAGATGTACTATATGGATGATGATATTGAATCGGTAAGCATCTCTTTAAATGATTATAAGGAAATCTATTACTCGACGAAGAAAAACAAGGGAGGCAAGAAATATTCCCATGTTCCTATCTAAAAAACCAAGTTGTCTATCAAAAAGCAATAAAGGACCCTAATACATTATCCCAAATCGGAATTGTGTCAATTGTCTTTAATGATAAGGAATTAGAACGGATTTTAAATAATGACAAAGAGAAAACTTCTCTTCAAGTAGCGATTATTTCCGATACGAAAAAACTAGTATACTATCAAGGAAGATACAGACAAGATGCGATGCTTCAAAAAAAAGATAGAAGCAATTTAGAGGAATCATCTATTATTAGTTTAAAGGAATTGGAGAAACAATATTATATTAAAAGCGTGCATACTAGTAACGATTTTGAGGTCCTAGCATTCATTAGTAAAAAGGAAGTATATAAACAATCGATGCAAAGCCTGTTTTTCTTTTTATTTTCTAGTGCCATTTTAGATGGCATTCTACTTTTTGGTCTTCGAAAAACGTTTAAACGATATGTGATTCAAGTAGAAGATATTCTAAAGGGTACCAATCAAGTTTCAACGGGGAATATGGAAGTTCGAATAAAAGAAAACACAAAACAAGGAGAGCTAAAGGATATTTCCCATAGTATTAATCAGATGCTAGATAGTATTAATCGAAATATTGAGGATATCTATAACTTGGAAATAAAACAAAAAGACGCCAATATGAGGGCATTGCAGTCTCAAATAGATCCGCATTTTCTCTATAATACGCTTGAATACATTCGCATGTATGCTGTTAGTGAAGGAGCAGATGAATTATCGAATGTTGTATATGTTTTTGGAAGCTTATTAAGAAATAGCATCACACATGAGAAAGTAGTAACAATCAGGCACGAGCTCGAATTTTGTGAGAAATACGCTTATTTGTATCAAATGAGGTATCGGGATCGAATCGCATACGGGTTTCAGATTGATAAAGAGCTTGGAGACATTAGCATTCCTAAATTTTCAATCCAACCGCTTGTTGAGAATTTTTTTATGCATGGTATTGATCATACAAGGAAAAACAATACAATTAGTGTAAAGGTTGCGAAGCAAGACCAGCATACCTGTATCATAATCAAAGATAATGGAACAGGAGTCGCAAAAGAAAAAATAGAGAATATTAACAAATTATTGAAAACGCCTTCTTCTGAAAATAAGCTAGAGTCCTCTATTGGAATACATAATGTAAACGCAAGATTGCGCTCCTTTTTTGGAGAAACTTACAGTATGACGTTAAAGACGAATCAATTAGGAGGATTAACAATCGAAATCTTGTTTTAAAGGAGAGGATAATCCTTGTATAAAGTTCTGCTTGTTGATGATGAATACATGATCGTAAGAGGTTTGCAAAAGCTCATACCGTGGGAAGAACTTGGATTTGAAATTGTCGGTACGGCTGGTAACGGACAAGAAGCATTGGAATTTGTAAAAAGGCAAAAAGTAGATATCGTAATAACGGATGTAACAATGCCGATTCTTTCTGGGATCGACTTTTTGAAGCAGTCACAAAAAGAGTCGATTTTTTTTCGTTTTATCGTGTTGTCTGGTTATCAAGAATTTGAATATGTAAAAGAAAGTATTCAAATGGGAGCTGAGAATTATTTAATTAAACCAATTAACAAGGAAGAATTAATGGAAACGTTAAAAAAGTGCATCAAGGAATTTGAAGAGGAAAAGCTGAGAATGCAAGGAGAAAAGTTTTTATTTGAACACCTGCTGAAACGTTGGGTTCATGATGACATTGACTATATGGATTTAAAGAAGATGCTGGCAACCTTTGATAGCTATACAGAGACAAGTCAGTTTCAGGTTCTTATCTTTACCTATGAGAAGGAATATCATGACGCTGTCTATCAGCTGCTACAAAAAAGAAAGGACCTGTATTTTTTTCATCATTACGAGGAAGGGCAATGGGTCATTATCTACTTTGGCGAAAGAATGGGGATTGATCGTTTAATAAAATTGATTCAAGTTCTTTATCGTCAAAAAAAGGTTGCCTTTGGCAGAGGGGAAGAAGTAAAGAGGATGGCCGATGTTTCGATTAGTTATGAACATGCGAAGAGTAGCTTATATCTTTGTGCTTTTTACGAACGGCAGCAACTCCTTGCAGATTCGAAAACAATGGCCTTGTTAAATGAAAGTTTACCTAATTTGTCATTCTCAGCGTTTAAAAAAGCGCTAGGGATAAGAAATATAGATACGATCGAAAAAGAAATAAAGCAAATTTTTGCTGGGCTGATGGAAGCTGCTGCTTCTCCAGAATACACCCGCTATATTATCTTTCTGGTGTTTATGGATATTTATCGGGAGCTTGAAATTCAAGATGAATTAATTTATGAAGAGATGGTTGAGAAAATAAATAAAGCAAGTTCCTTTAAGGAGCTTCAAATGTTGATTACAGATCTTATGTATAATTTAAAGTATAAGAAATTCAAAAGGGAATACAGCAGCAATGTGCAAAATGTCCTGCAAATAATTCAAGAAGAGTTTCGAGAAGATTTAACATTAAAGTCTATTGCGGAAAGGCTACACTTAAATGTCATGTATCTAGGCCAGATTTTCAAGAAAGAAACAAATAAAAGCTTTTCCCAATATTTAAATCATTATCGAATAAAGCTAGCACAGAATTTATTACTCCATTCAGAATTGAATATAAATGAAATATCTGAAAAAATTGGCTATATGAGCCCAGGTTATTTTTATAAAAACTTTAAAAAGTATTGTGGGATTTCCCCGAAGGAGTTTAGGGACAGCTATCAGCAATTATTTCAGCCGATTGATGAGTAAGGAAAGAGATGCCATCGCTGTAACTTGTTTAAATTCTTCAGCGATGGAAATGGAAGAGTTAGTGGAAGCTTATCTTCTTCATTTTAAGTGATGATAGATTGAAATTTTTACAGTAAGTATATTATTATATATAAGAAATAAACTAAAAACCAAGGAGCGGTAACTCCTTACGAGTGGTATACTAAATATTTATTTAGAAGACCTATCCTTTTGCTTTGGTCGGCGCGGGGTAGGTTTTCGTTTGTTCTTTTTTCTGCTTGCTAAGCGATTAGCAAAGCCAGCAGAAAGAGTAGTAAAAAAGATTTTTGCCACATCTCTGAGTAAGTCCAATACGAAATCCATTAGTATGTCACCTCCTTTCCCTCTTAATCAGGAAAAGAGTGCATACCACCCGCACCTTTATAGTTGTGTAAATATTAAATCATAGTACATTTATATTTAGAGCAAAGAAAAAGGTTGAGACATAACTAAATAGCGGCTGCTTTCGCATACTTTTTACAAGAGGAAATATAATTAGTTGGAAAAACAGAGCAGCCGGAATACGCGCAGACTCCTGTGGGATTAGCGAGACAGTCTGAGACCCCGGAGGCGAAGCTGAGGAGGCTTAAGCTTAGCCCCACGGAAAGCGAAGTGTATTCCGGCTGCGGGGGAACCGCACTAAACTTCATGGAAACCTCCTTTTAAAAACAAATAAAAAACCAAACAATTATACGGAACTTTCATTAGCATCTTCGTATAATTGTTCGGATTTATCCTTGGCTGGAATACTTATGTCCCAGCCTTTGATTAAACATTGCTTTTATATTCGGAGGCGGCACTGTCTGTCGACAAGGAATAAGGTAAATCTGTTTCTGCATAGTCTTTATTTGGCGGTACAATGCCAAGCTGAAAGTCGATTGTGCAACCTTTTATAAGTAAATCATGTTCTAAAGTTAGTTTGTTGTATGTTGCGTTATTAACGGTAACCTGATGAACAAAACTAAATTGTGGCTGGTTGAACTTAGTTGAAATCTCGAATTTCTTATCATTTGGAAGATGAATCGTAATGGAATCAAAGATAGGAATTCCAATTACATATTCGCCAGTTCCAGGGCAGACTGGATAGAAGCCCATACTGTTGAAAATGAACCAGCCAGACATACTGCCGTTATCCTCATCACCAGGATAGCCAGTTGGACTACTAGTAAATAACTGTGTCATTAATTGCTTTAATAATACTTGAGATGAAGCAGGATCACCAGCGTAGGTAAATAAATACGGCAAATGAAAGCTCGGCTGATTGGATATGGCAACTTGGCCAAAATCGATTGCCGCCATTTCGCTCATTTCATGTATTTCAAATCCATAGCCTTTTGTTTCAAAAATTGGTTCTTGATTACAAAGCTGTACTAATTTTTCTCTAAAAGGCTTATTACCTCCATAGGTATTAATTAACCCAGCAAAATCATGAAAAACAGCAAAACTACTTTGCCAAGCACTTCCTTCTGCATAATCCTGTCCCCAGCTAAAGCAATTAAAAGGTTCTTCCACTCTGCCTTGTTTATCTTTAGCGCGCATAAATCCTGTTTCTTCATGGAAAATATTAAGATAATTATAAGCCCGTTTTTCAAACATTTGCTCCATTTCTTTATTTCCTAATTCTTTCGCTACCCTGCTAATACAAAAATCGCTATAGGCATAATCCAGTGTATGATTAACACTTTCATGATGGTTGGAAGGTATGTAGCCGTATGTATCATAGTCTTCGATACCTTGCCGTCCGTAAGTAGGCTTTGAGCTTACAGTAGAAGCTGTTTTAACCATTGCTTCAAATAACTCGGGAATGATATCACGAGCAATCCCTTTTTGGGATGCATCAGCAATAACAGCATCAATTAATGTGCCTGGCATTAGACCTCGTTCATCTGGTGATAGCCATTTTGGCAAAAAGCCAGTTTCTCTATAACTGTTTAGAAATCCTCGCAACATTTCCTCGTATTCATCTGGAATAAGAAGAGAATATAGAGGATAGACGGTCCGAAATGTGTCCCAAAAGCCGTTATTTGTATATAGGACACCAGTTTTTACCCTTTTGCTTGTTGTATCATAATGAATCGGCTCGCCCTGTTGATTTATTTCATAAAATTTTTGCGGAAAAAGAAACATACGGTACATACAGTGATAAAAAGTTTTAACTGCTGAAAAATCTTGGTTTTTTACTTCAATTTTATTTAAATAATATTCCCATGCATCTGCCGCTTGCTTTTGGAGTGTATCAAAAGAAAAAGGGGCCAGCTCTTGGTTTAAATTCCACTCTGCTTGATTACTGCTAATAAAAGAAGTTGCAAGTCGGGTTTCTAGCGGTTCCTCCTGGTTTAATAAGAAGCGAATCAAAAAGTGCTGATCCTCACCAGATGCTGAAAGAGCTGGAGTAAATGGATTATCCCCTTGGAAAAATCCGGTATGCTCTTGATCAATGGGATGATTAAAAGTCATGATAAAATACATCTTAAAATTAGGATCTTCACAGCCAGCAAAATTAGAGACATAACCGCTTATCTGTTTCTTATTACTATCTAGTGAAATTTCCCCTTTACCTGGGAGATGTAGTGACAGACCTGGTAGATTGGAATCTCTATAATTGGAACGAAGAATGGAGCCATACGTAGTAGGAACTAGTTCATTCTTAATTTGATAGCGAGCCTGTGTTATTTGTAAATAATGTGGTTGAAATATGGCACTTTCAGGTCGATAGGAACTTTGATAATGGTAAATATCTGCATTTTGAAAAGCACCTGAAAGAGGTGTTAGTAATAAATGGGAGAAATCACCCATCCATGGGCTTGGCTGATGAGTTAATCGAAATCCTTGAAACACCCGATCTCTTGGATGAAAGAACCAACTTCCATTAGTGTGTTTAGTTTGTGGAACAAAGAAATTCATACCAAATGGAAAACCAGTATAGGGAAGGGTATTCCCATTTGAATAGCTATGTTGATTCTCCGTACCTTGTCTTGTATCCATTAATTCTAGCATAGACACCTCTCCTTAATTAGTGGATTCTCTAATCATCATTTCAATAGGAACTACTACAGAATGAATATCTTGGTTGTTATCGATTAATTGAATAAGTTGTTTGGCTGCTTGATACCCAATCTCCTCGAAACTTTGGGCGATGGTGGATAACCCTGGATCAACAAGCTCAGCTGCTTGGATATTATCAAATCCAATAATGGAAAAGTCTTTAGGAATTTGATAGCCACATCTTTTAATTTCTTTCATTAAATGAATTGCATTAATGTCGTTCTCTACTATAAGTCCTGTAATTTGCTCTTCTTTCATTTGATGGATAAAGCTACTGTTATCCTCATCTGGATTTACTACTTTGGAGTCATGATATTCTAAATTTGCTTGGTGTATTGCTTTTAAATAGCCTAAATACCGTTCTCGGATAGTAGAACTTCTTTCTAAATTCTGTGTGGTATAAAAAATAATTTTCTTATGCCCATGGTTAATCAAATGTTGAGTGGCTAGATAGCCACCTTGCATATTGTCTGATGTGATAAAGGGAAATGGGATGCTTTCAATTTTTTTATCAAGCACGACAACCGGAAATTTTTCGAGATATAAGGTATAAAGAATATCTAAATGCGATGTTCCAGCCTCTGGATAAAGGAGGAGACCAGCATACATAGATGATAATTTTTTTGCATCGAGTTGGCTTAAGTAAGCATTTGTTTGTATTTGAACAGTATAGGATGTGTTCGCAATAAAACGGCTAATTCCTTGCGCATAATCTCCTAGTCCGGGATTATTGGGAAAAGGAAGAATAAAGAGAATGACATTAGAATGAGGCTGCTGTTGTTCTGCAACAAAGCTTCCTCTCCCTTGGATTCGTTCGATTAATTGCTTATTTTCTAATTCGGTTAAAGCTCTTTTGGAAGTTATACGACTAACATTGTATTGTTTAGATATTTCTAATTCAGTTGGTACTTGATCCCCTGGCTTTAAATCACCAGCTTGAATTTGTGCCAGTATGTCTGTGACGATCTTTTGATAAAGTGGTTCTTTTTTCATCATAAACTCCTTAAATGATATATCAAATTTATTATAACATGAAAATACTTTCCGTAAAGATTTAAATGGAAAGAAAAGACTGTTTTTAATGATTTTAAATAAAGGAAATAGTTCTGTTCATTGATATCTATCCACTTTTTTTCATAAAATAAGAAAAAGAAAGATTAGACAATAACGAGATTTAAAATTAAAATGATTTTAAATGATATATCAAATTCGAGAGGGGTTTAAAAAATGTCATATCAAAAAACGGCAATGTCATCAGTTAGAGAGTTTATGAAAATGATCACGGAAAAATGTGGAGATGAACATGCGGATTGGGCAGTTAATTTTAATACTTGCTTTGCTAATACATTAGAAACAACAGTTGAAAAGCTGGAGGACGGAACGACTTTTCTTCTTACTGGTGACATCCCGGCGATGTGGCTTAGAGACTCAACTGCACAGGTTAGACCGTATTTAGTGCTAGCAGAAGCGGATGAAGAAATGGCTAATATGATTGCAGGTCTAATCGAAAGACAATTTCAGTATGTTTGTTTGGACCCTTATGCTAACGCTTTCAATAAAGAGGCGGATAATGCTGGACACCAAAGTGATTTAACGACAATGAATCCATGGATTTGGGAAAGAAAGTATGAAATTGATTCATTGTGCTATCCGATTCAACTTAGTTATTTGTTCTGGAAGGCAACAGGGAGAACGAATCAATTTAATCATACATTTCAGGAAGCAGTTCAAAAAATAATTGAAGTATGGACGATAGAACAAGATCATACGAATTCAGCGTATATGTTTGAAAGAGTAACAGACAGAAAAGAAGATACTCTGGTAAACAAGGGAAGAGGACCAGAAGTTGTACCAACTGGAATGACTTGGTCAGGTTTTAGACCAAGTGATGATGCTTGTGTTTATGGTTATTTAGTGCCTTCAAATATGTTTGCTAGTGTAGTTCTTGGTTACTTAATAGAAATATATGAAACTGTTTTGAAAGAAAACACTTTTGTCCCTAAATTTAAAAAGTTACAAGCAGCTATACAAAAAGGGATTGAAGAGTTTGCTGTTGTGCGTAATAAAAGTGGAGAAGAAATTTACGCCTATGAAGTAGATGGAAAAGGCAACTTTAATATAATGGATGATTCGAATATTCCTAATCTATTGTCTGCCCCGTATCTTGGATATGTAGAGGCGAATGATGAACGATATAAAGCAACGCGCCGGACAGTGCTTAGTAATGAAAATCCTTACTATTATAAGGGGAAATATGCAGCAGGTATAGGAAGTTCTCATACACCAGAAAATTATATCTGGCCAATTGCGCTTGCGATGGAAGGACTTACGACAACGGATAAAAAAGAGAAAGAAAGAATACTAGATTTACTCGTATCATGTGATGGGGGAACTCATTTAATGCATGAAGGCTTTGATGTAGATGACCCTTCACAATATACAAGAGAGTGGTTCTCATGGGCGAATATGATGTTTTGCGAACTTGTAATGGATTACTTTGATATTCGAGTGAAGAAAGAATAATAGTTAGGGGCAGTAAATGAAAAAAAGAGGAGCGCTGGAGATGAAAAAAGTGTATATTGTGTCTCATAGTCACTGGGACAGAGAATGGTATTTGCCTTTTGAGCAGCATCGGATGAGGTTAGTTCAGTTAATCGATGATTTACTAGAGTTATTTGAAACAGATCCTGATTTTGATAGTTTTCATTTAGATGGACAGACGATTATACTTGATGATTATCTCGAAGTGAAACCGCAAAATGAATGGAAGCTAAAAAAATATATTCAAGAGGGGAAATTAAAAATTGGTCCCTTTTACATTTTACAAGATGATTTTTTGATTAGCAGTGAAGCGAATGTGCGCAATTTATTAATTGGCTTGGAAGAATGCAAAAAATGGGGTTCACCTGTTAAACTAGGTTATTTTCCTGATACTTTTGGTAATATGGGGCAAGCGCCACAAATTCTCAAACAGTCTGGTATGGAGGTAGCAGCCTTTGGCAGAGGCGTTAAGCCTACTGGATTCAACAATATTGTTATCAAAGATGATCACTATAGTTCCCCATTTTCAGAGATGTGGTGGGAAGGACCGGATCAATCATCTGTTTTAGGAATTCTTTTTGCCAATTGGTATAGTAATGGAAATGAAATTCCAGTAGACAAAGCAGGTGCAAGGCTATTTTGGGATCAGAAAATAAACGATGCACTTCAATATGCATCAACAGATCATCTATTGTTTATGAATGGCTGTGACCATCAACCACTTCAAAAAGATATAACGAAAGCCATTGAAGTTGCAAATGAATTATATCCAGACATAACCTTCATACATAGTAATTTTGATGAGTATATGAAGGCTTTAAAGCAGGATATTCCTGATAACTTGCACACCGTTAAAGGAGAGTTAACGAGTCAAGAAACAGATGGATGGTATACATTAGCAAACACTGCATCGTCAAGAGTTTATCTAAAACAAAGAAATACTGATGTAAGTAGACTGTTAGAAAATATTGCAGAGCCGCTAGCTACTATGGCGTATAACGATAAGGGGGAATATCCGCATGAAATGTTTCAGTTTGCCTGGAAGCAGTTAATGCAAAATCATCCGCATGATAGCATTTGTGGTTGTAGTGTGGATGCGGTGCATCGTGAAATGATGACTCGTTTTGCTAAAGCAGAGGAAGTTGGAAAGTTTATACAAAGTGAAGCGTTGAATAAACTTGCAGAACAAATTGATACTACCCATTTTCCTGATGAAAGCCATCCATTTATTGTCTTTAACACAGCTGGTAGTGCCAAGACGGGTACTGTAGAAATAGAGGTAGAGTGGAAACGGCTACCGTTTTCCAATGGTCGACCAGATGAGTTGTATCGTGAGCTAAAAGAAGAAAAACTGCCAGCTATGAAGGTAATCGATGAACAGGGAGTGGAGATTCCGGCCAGAATGATTCATACGGACATACGTTTTGATTATGATCTCCCCAAGGATCGTTTTCGTCAGCCATTTATCGGTGCCTATGTGCTTGTTGAGCTTGAGCTAGATCAAATGAGTCCATTATCGTGGAAGACATATGCTCTCATCGAAGGAGTGCCGCAGCAGAATAAATATGTTAGTATTGTCCAAAATAATGGGCGGATTTTAGAAAATGAATATGTAAAGGTGCAAATAGAATCAAACGGTACACTAACTATTTTGGACAAATCTACGAATAGTTCGTACACTAATTTTCTCGTTTTTGAGAATACTGGAGATATTGGCAATGAATATATCTATAAAATGCCAAAAGGAGATGAAGCAATTTTATCTTCGGCAGGGAATGCAAAAGTCGAGATTGTCTCTGATGTTGTATCGTACGGGGAAGTGCTCATAATCCAACAAATGGTCATTCCTGAATCAGCTGATGAAAGCTTATTGGAGGAACAAAAGGGATTGATTGAATTTAGAGAACGTAATGCGGGACGTTCGAAAAAGTTGAAAACATTGGAGTTAAAAACAAAAATAAGATTAGAACGCAATAGTAATCAACTTTTGTTTGAAACTTCCTTTGATAATCAAATGAAGGATCACCGATTGCGTGTTCTTTTCCCGACAGGAATTCATGTAGCAGAGCACGAAGCAGACAGTATTTTTGAAGTGGTGAAAAGACCGAACCAAGTGAATACAAGCTGGGAAAATCCAACGAATCCGCAGCATCAGCATGCCTTTGTCAATTTAAATGATGAACTTCGCGGTGTAACGGTTGCGAATTATGGATTAAATGAGTATGAAATAATCGATGATGTTATCGCGGTAACGCTGATGCGAGCGGTTGGAGAATTGGGGGATTGGGGGTATTTCCCGACACCAGAAGCCCAGTGTTTGGGAGAGCAGATAGTGAAATTTGCAGTAGGGTTTCACGGTAGTATGGATAAACTAGAATCCTATCATGCAGCTATTAACTTTCAAATTCCTCTTTCTAGTGTCCAAACAGATATCCATCAAGGGGATTATCCGGCAGAATATGAGTTTATTCAATTAGAAGGGAATGCCTTCCGATTAACGGCGTTCAAGCAGAAGGAAAATAGTAATGAAATAGATCTGCGTGGCTATAATTTAACAGCTGAAAAACAGCCTTTATCTGTATTATATAAAGGAAAATGTCCGAAAAGAGGAAATCTATTAGAAGAAATAGAGAAAGAAGTATTTGATTCCAAGCAAATAACAGAAGAGGAAATTTGTACATTTATTTGGGAATGAAAGTGCAAGGAGTGTTTTACCGTTTGTAATACGGGAAACACTCCTTTTTTATTTTGTTTTTTAGAGGAATAATTTACCTTTTTTTGAAGTCTATAAAAAATAGGTCAAGCAATTATTCTAGACTTTTCCATTGCAAGTAATTATATTATATAACATCTGGTCTCTTGGGAGGGATGTTAGACAAATGAAGAACAAAACAGATTTTCTCATCTTGTTATTGGCAGTAAGCTGTGGAGCTTTAGTCGCTAATATTTATTATACCCAGCCGATTATTCAATATATTTCTGATGATTTACATATTCCGTCAAATGTTTCTGGATTGTTAACTACTTTAACGCAAATTGGTTATGGGGCTGGATTATTTTTCTTAGTGCCTATGGCAGACCTGTATAAAAGTAAGCGAATAATTATTTTATTATTGGGTGTGACAATTCTTTCTTTGGTAGGTGCTTTATTTTCGACAAACGGTATGCTCTTTTTGTTCGTTGTCACTATCATCGGTATTGGCGCAAGTGCTGCCCAAATGTTGGTGCCGTTAACGATGAAAATGGTACCTAAAGAACAAGTGGGGAATTATATTGGAAAAGTGATGAGCGGTCTTTTGATTGGAATTATGGTGGCACGGCCCTTTTCTATCGCCGTTACGGATTGGCTGGGCTGGCGAATGGTATTTCTTTTTTCGTTATTTTTCCTAGTTTCTATATTGCTATTATTATTAAAATTCTTACCGAATTTTGAAGTAGAATCTAATCTTGGGATAACCTATCCAGCTTTATTGCGTTCGATGGTAAGGGTTCTGAAAGAAACACAGCCTTTACAACAAAGAGCATTTTATCATGCTTGTATTTTTGCTACTTTTAGTCTGTATTGGACGGTTATGCCGATTCTATTAAGATCCGAATCTTTGCATTTCTCTAATAATGAAATTGCGCTAATCGGCTTTGTTGCCATTGCTGGTGCGTTATTGACCCCATATATTGGGAAGTTAGCAGATAAAGGGTATATTTTTTTTATGACAAATGTATCAATGGGATTAGTAATCTTATCTATCTTTCTCTTATTTTTTGTAAGGGATCACTCTGGTATAAGCATTGCCCTTATTGTAATCTCTGGACTCGTCTTAGATATCGGTGTAGCAGGAAATATGCTATTAGGACAAAAGGTGATTTTTAGCTTAAACCCGGCTATTAGAAATAGATTAAATGGGCTGTATATGACTATTTTCTTCTTAGGGGGAGCTTTTGGTTCTTGGATAGGAAGCTATAGTTATTATCAATTCAGTCCAGAGACAGCTTTATTGTTTGCGATTGCTTTTCCGTTTCTCGCTCTCATTGTTCATATTTGGAAAGGAAACCGAGCATTTACGAAAGCGATTGGGTAACTTTCAAGCCTCCTTTTTATTAGAGAACTTGACCTATTTTTGATGGTCAAGTTTTTTTATGGGCTTTTTCTTTCCTTATCCAAATTATGTGAAGTTTATAAACCTTTTGAAACAATCTTTGTGAATTTTTATCATATATTTTCAAAAAAATGGTACATTAGCGCTATAATAATTGTAATATCAATACATAGAGAAATGGAAATAACAGGAGAGAAGGGAGATAAAATGGTAGGTGAAAGAATAAGACAACTGCGCATACATAAACAGCTGACGCAAAAGGAATTAACGGAAGGAATATGTTCTATCACTTATTTAAGTAGGATTGAAAATGGGCAAATCAATCCATCAGCAGAATTTTTAAGGAAAGTATCGAAAAGACTTGGCTATGATTTAACGGAATTAAGTGTTCCGAATAGAGATGAAAAGACATTAGAAATTGTGGAAAACTATAAACAAAGTGAAAAAATATCGGAGGAAGATCTTTCCTATCTGCTTGTTCAGACATATGAATTAAATTCTACAAAAATTAATCTACATCTTTATGGAGTTTTGTTGAGATACTATACGACAAAAGGAGAAATAGAGCAGGCTAGAAGCATTTTTAATTTATCTAAAAGATTTATTTCTGGAGAAATAAGTGAGGGTTTAGAGGAAGAATATTTTTATTATTTTTTGGCGTGTGGTAACTATTTTTATTACTTCCAAGATTTTGAACGTGCAAATCACTATTATTCAAAAGGCGAAAGTTTACTAATTGATCGAGATAATTTAGATGCTGCGAAACTATACTATAATCTCAGCTTGGTTAAGCAAAGAACGTATGATAACCAGGAAGTAAGTCTTTATTATTCCCAAAAGGCTTATGATATTTTTAAAAATTATGGGGAGAAAAAATACATTATTACTGTATTAATTACACTTGGTGTTCAATATCAATTAAATAACGAATTAGATACTTCGATGGATTGTTTGAAGAAGGCAGAAGCTATTATAGTGGAGGATAAAGAGAGTGAGAAGTTTGTGAACTATATTGCAATGATTCAACATAATATGGGAAGAATCTTTGAAAGAAAGAGGGATTATCAGGGGGCTGTCACATATTATTTAAAAAGTATAGAATTATTTGAAAGTCATTCGTCAGAGCAACAAAATGTTTATCCATTAAAAAGATTAGTAGAAATTTATATAGAGCTAAAGGATTGGGTTTTAGTAGATAAATATTTAGAAAAGGCAATTTTTATTACAGAAAAACATGGGTTAAAGTATGATTATATTCTACTTAATATCATAAAGTTTTCGGTGAAAAAATTGCAAGGAAATGAAAGTTCTTATGAAAAGGGAATGCAGAAACTTCTTGATACAGCTATGCAATTAAATCAAGGTGCACTAATTCGAAGAATTACGAAAGAACTTGGAAGTCATTTTTATGAAAAAAAAGCCTATAAAAAGGCAGCAGATCTATTAATGAAAGCACTTGATTACGAAAATTAACAAAGAAGTACTCCGTCGTGATAACTAGTTTGTTAAATAGTAGAGGAAAAAAACTATTTAAATACTAGAAAATTTAATAGAATTTTACTTCTTTCACTAAACAATTCCTTTGCGTTAAATTAATAGTAATAAAATATTATGAATTGGAGTTGTTTACATTGAAAAAAGTAGTATTCGCTATTCTAGCTCTTGTAATCTTAACTTTTGGGACTAATTTAGATAAAGCATTTGCTGAGGCTGAGGCACAACCAGGTCCGTTAAGTATTATTAAGGTAACCACGGAGTAAATTGTAAATGGTGGAGATGAATAATCAGTTGATGCAACGGATATTTGTAACTTATCAAGATCAAATGAATTGTGATTATTTACAGCCATCAACTTCTCATATCGTAGCATGTTCAATTGAAAAACACCAAAAAAGTATGTTGAAAACAAGAGATTCACTTTTTCATAAAAATACGCTCGCACAAATTTTATTCGAAGTATTTGATAAGTTTGATTCAGAACTTATTAATGACATTTCTCCTTTGATTATAAAGCTAAATCAAGATGTTGTTACAGGGATACCCAAAAATGGAATTTATAAGTTAGATGTTGAAAATGAAATTTTTGTTCAATTAGATCAGCTTGGAAGTAATCATTACCAAGAGATCTCAATCCATCAAAAGCAACTTGGAATAAAGTCAAATCTAGGAATATCGTATAAACTTTTAAGAAAAGATAAAGAGACATTGGATATGTTAATTAAGGTAATGAAAAAGCTAAATTATTACCTTTCCTTACATGGAGGTGTGGAATCGACGATCGCAATTGCTGATTTATTATCGGAACAACAAGAGAGAAAACTATTGTTGCCGCCTTATATTTTTGTTCAGTGGTTGTATCCCACAGATAGTTTTAGAGATTCATTAATTTCATAGTGTAGAAAATCAGTGATTATGAGGGCGAGTTTGCAATATAGGCATACCGCCTTTTTACTATGGAGGATATTATGAAAAAGAAACTTGGTATAGCTCTGCTTATAATTATTGTTCTAATGATTACTGTAACTACTAAAATTGGCCATTCGGAAAATGAACTTACTATTGATACTATCAATCATCCAGATTTTTTAAAGGATAAACAAGCGGTAGTCTATTTATCGACAACAGCTGATCAAGATATGAATAATAAAGGGATTAGCTATGCAGTTTTTATCGATGACCAAGGAAAAGCATGTGGCTTTCAAATGGCTGGCTTAGAATTAGGAAGCATGGCAATAAGTGATAAACAACTGTTAATAGAAGACAAGCATACAATGAGGTTGATTGGAGAAAAGAATGCTGTAATCGATAGGAAATATCAACATACAGGAGAAAGAACAGGTTATTTAGCAAAACAGGATATCTTTTTCTCTATATATAATTCCGGAACTAATAGCACGGATGGCTATAATTCCAATATTTATTGGGGAAATGACGAAGGATTTCGAGGGGGGAATCTTCCTTATTATATATTGTCATCTGGTTCAACAGAGGAGGAAATTTTTCTTTTAACTGCTGATTTAGAAAAAAATGAATATACGTTAAGGAAAGTGGTTTTGAAAAATAATCAATTAGAAAAAAATGATATAAAAAAATTAGAAATAAAGAAAGGATATCAGTATGCTCCATTAGCGCCTATTTTGAGTGATAATCTCCATTATTATATATTGCTTTCTGAAGTTTCAAATGATAATAGAGAAAATACCGTTTTATTTCTACTTAATAAGAAAACGTTGGAACAAACGAAAGTGGAGTTAAATACGGGGTACATGACAAATGATCCAGCAGCTTTTTCAATTAATTCTAAAAATGGAGCTTATTTGTGGAGAGATGTCTTTTTCTATGTAAATGGCATAGGGGAAGTATTTGCTGTAAGTAAAGATGGACAAGAACAGAATAAATTCCTACTTGAGGATTTTCCGCAAGATGGAATCAGACATAATGAAGAAGCTTATTTTGTAGGTGATCAATTGTTTGTCTTAAGATATGACGATTCCAAAAAAGATAAGTATTATCTAGAAAGTTATTCCTTGGAAAATGGAGAGAAGGTAGAAGAGCAAGGGATAGAAGGACTAGATAAAATCCTATCATCTGTAAAAGGAACCTCTATTTATTCTTATGATTTTAAAATATTGAAATGAAGCATAGGAAATCCTTATGCTTTTTCTAATATAGCAGGTTTTAAAACGGATTCACTTTAATAGAGTCCGAACATAATAGCTAGCGATCTCTGTATTTCTATCTCATTTTCACGTATACTAGGAAAAACTAGACGTGTTGGAGGTTGAATAGTGGATTTACATGATTTTATATTAATTGTTAAGTATTTTATTTTAGGAGCAATCCAAGGGATTGCTGAGCCAATCCCGATTTCTTCAAGTGGTCATTTGATTATCGGTCAAAGGTTACTTGGAATTGAGCAGAGAGGATTATCGTTTGAGATTATTACGAATACGGCGTCTTTAATTGCGATTGTCTTCATTTATCGTAAGGATATAAAGCAACTAATAACGCATAGTTTCTTGTATATAAAAACTCGAAAGGAAAGTTATCGAGCCGATTTCCGATTCTCCCTTTATGTTATTATTGGAACCATTCCTGCCGGTGTCGTTGGTGTACTTTTTGGCGATTATATTGCTGATTATTTTACTTCCTTTTATACTATTTCCATTACACTACTAATTACAGGTGTTGCTTTATGGATCATTAGAAATATGCGAGGTGTAAAAAGAGATAGCGATTTATCCTTGAAAGATGCCATTATTGTTGGGTGTGCCCAAGTGATTGCTCTTATACCAGGTATCAGTCGCTCAGGATCGACTGTTATAGCATCAATTGGATTGGGAATGAAACAAAGCACGGCATTGCGTTTTTCCTTTATGCTCTATATTCCTGTAAGTGTTGGAGGAGCAATTCTTGGAGTAACGGATATGATTAACAGCCCTGATATGAAAACTTTGGCATTGCCTTATTTCATTGCTTTTATCACAGCTTTAGTTTTCACATATTTCTCCATGAAATGGTTAATGGGTATTATGGAAAAAGGAAACTTAAAATATTTTGCTTATTACTGCTTTATCGTTGGTTCGATACTGTTGGTGGTTGCTTATTTACTTTAAACTTTTAGAAAATAATAGATTGCTTGAGGAGTACAATAGGATAGCTATTGTGCTTTTTTAGTGCCAATAAACGATTACTGCTAAGAAAAATCTTATAAGAGAAAATTAACTATAATCGACGATGATTAAACAGCTCTTATATTCGTTTATAAATTTTTTAGTATTTAACAAAACAGGAGAATCCGCTTCAATAGGGACATAAAATTAAATATAATTTTGTAATTGTGTATCCGTTTTCAATTGGATAAGATATTACCATAGAGTTAAGAAAAGAGGTGAAGTAATTTGTGAGTCAGGTCATAAATGAGCGTCATCAAAATATTCTTACTATCTTACGAAAGGAGAAGCGGTACGTGACAGCTGCTGAGTTAGCAGCCTCACTAAAAGTTTCGAAAAAAACGATATATAGAGATATCCAACAAATAATAGAAGCCAATTTAATGCCGTTTCGGATCATTAAAAAGGAGAGTTTTGGTTATTATTTAGAAAAAATCGAGGAAACCCTTGAAAGTGAAACGATAGTATTTGATTCACCAGATGAACGACGTTTAAATCTATTATTATACCTTCTATCGATTGCACCCTGTAAGACTTCAATTCAGAAAATAGCAGAGAAGTACATCGTAAGCCAAAGTTCTATCCTCAATGATTTTAAACATATTGAAAAAGAATTAAAGTTCTATAACTTAAGGTTAGTAAGAACAAATGAAGGAACCTTTTTAAGGGGAGATAAACTATCCATTTATCGTTTGATGGCAGTGATTATCGAGAATTACTTAACTCAAATGGGAGATCCTTTTAGTCAATATGATATTCCTGATTCCATAAAAAAAGTGAAAGTGAAAAATAGTAATTTATTAAAAATTAAGAAATTGCTCCATGAAATTCAAGTGAAACACGATCTAAGTTTAGATCAACCATATTATTTAACATTATTTTGTTCTCTTCTTTCCATAATAGAAAAACAATATAATAAGCTATCGTTAGAAGAAGAAATAGTATTTGAAGAGATAGATAACAGTTCTAATATTTACTGTATATGTAAAGATTTAATTGATGAATTGAAAAAACAGTTTTCTATTCCATTGAAGTCATTTGATATCTCTTCTCTCTATTATATTTTGAAAGCGTATAAACTTAATTCTCGGTTTTTATTGAATCAAGATACTGAGCAGTATAAAAATGAACAGGTGATTCTTTTAACTAATAGATTAATAGCAAGAGTTACAGAAAATAGCGGGTATCGGTTTGATACAGATGATGAGTTATTAGAAAGATTAACCTTGCATATGCACGCGATGATATATCGATTAAGTCATCGAATCTATATAATTAACCCAATTATAAAGTCCATAAAAGCGAACTTTGCCAATATATTTAGCTTAGTGAAGGCTAGCGTAAAACAGTTAATAGAAGAGGGGCATTGTGAAAAGTATATAACAGATGAAGAAATTGGTTATATGACTTTATATTTTCAAATTTCATATGATGATCATTTTGCTAATCAAATTCCTATATTAATTGAATGTACAAGTGGAATTGGCACTTCTCATTTGTTAAGTGAAAAAATAAGAAGAACTTTTCCTAACATCCATATAAAGAAAATAATTGCTCAGCAACGAATAAAACACACTGATTACGAAGATATAGAACTAGTAATTTCTACTGTGAAAACACATAGTATCATTGGTAAGCCTACTATACTTGTGAGCCCCATTCTAAACCAAGAGGATAAATTTAAAATAGACCAATTTATTAAGGACTACTACAATCAACAGCCTATAATCGATGAAAAATGAACAGATAGGAGAGTGTAAAGTGAACATGAGAATAGAAGAATTAGATTTTAATAAGGTCGTAACCGAAGACCTTATAGAGTTAAATTTACAAGGTACTACAAAGGAAGAAGTACTTAATGAGTTAACCAACTTATTATTTGAAAATGGTTGTATTTCAAATAAGGAGGGATTTATAAGGGATGTGATGTTTCGCGAAAACGAAGGTGTTACAGGTCTAGAAAAGGGGGTAGCCATCCCCCATGGGAAATCGAAGCATGTATTAAAGACTTCAATTGCAATTGGGAGAACAAACAACTTTGTAGAATGGGAATCACTAGACGGGAATCCTATTAATATTATTATCTTATTTGCAGTTAAAGATACTGATAAAACAACTATCCATATTAAACTATTACAAAAAGTTGCTGTCTTATTAGCAGATGAAGAGACAATTAGTAAGTTCCAAACACTTCAAACAAAGAAAGAGTTTTTAAAGATATTAACTGAAAAAGATTAAGGTGAATCTTACTGAAAACTTATTAATTTGGAGGGAATTGTTATGAATATTGTTGGTATTTCAGCGTGTACTTCTGGAATTGCTCATACTTATATTGCAAAAGAAAAATTGATTAAAGCTGGTCAAGAACTAGGACATAAGGTTCGTATTGAAACACAGGGAACGATTGGAATTGAGGATGAATTAACGACTAAAGAGATAGCGGAAGCAGATTTGGTCATAATTGCGGCAGATATTAAGGTAAGTGGTAAAGAACGTTTTTTAGGCAAAAAAATTGTAGAGGTACCAACTCATATTGCGATAAAGGCTCCGAAACAACTTTATCAAAAGATTGACGCTGAGTTAAATAAACAGTGAGGAGGTTTAATATATGCTAAAGAAAATGCAAATAAAAAAGCATGCTTTAACAGCTATTAGTTACATGCTGCCACTTGTTGTAGCATCAGGACTTCTAATTGCGATTGGCAATCTTACTGGTGGTTCAGTTATTGAAGATTATAAAACTTCATTCGATATTCCATCGGCACTTGTTTCGTTAGGGGTGCTTGGAATGGGCTTATTAGCACCAGTTATTTCGGGAGCAATAGCGTATTCGATAGCAGATCGCCCAGGTATTGCTCCCGGACTATTAATGGGATTAATAGCAAATGCAATTGGAGCAGGATTTTTAGGTGGGATGCTAGGTGGATTTATTGTCGGTTACTTTGTCTTATTTTTAAGAAAGAAATTAAAAGTACCAAAGTGGGCAGAGGGTTTAATGCCAATGATGATTATACCTTTAATTTCTAGTTTAGTTATCGGATTACTTATGTTTTTTGTGCTTGGAGTTCCGATTGTTTGGGCAACAGAAGGATTAACCTCCTTTTTAACAAGTATGCAAGGTTCCATGCGATTTGTTTTTGGTGCGATTTTAGGGGGAATGGCAGCATTCGATTTTGGTGGACCAGTTAATAAAGTGGCTTCTTTGTTTGCAGATGGTTTGCTATTAGAAGGCATATACGAGCCAGAGGCTGTAAAAATATTAGCATCAATGGTTCCTCCATTTGGTGTGGCTATCTCATGGGGACTTTCGAAATTATTCCGTAAGAAAAGATATACAAAATCAGAAGAAGATAATATTAAAATTGCTCTTCCAATGGGAATATGCATGATTACGGAAGGAGTTATTCCTATTGCAGCGGTTGATATTGTTAGAGTTGTTGCTTCCTGCACAATTGGAGCAGCAATTGGAGGAGGGTTCTCTATGATGTGGGGAGTGGGATCTCCTGTACCATCGGGAGGGATGTTTATTGTTCCTGCAATGACACATCCAATTCTATTTTGCCTGGCATTACTCATCGGCTCATTCATTACAGGAATTATGCTGTTTTTATGGAAAAAGGAACCTGTTGCAGAAATAGAAGAAACATCTAGTGAAGAGGAAGAAGTAGATTTATCAGATATTAAAATTTCATTTTAAAGATGAGTGTAAAAAATTCTATTTTTGATAGAGAAGTATGAAAGGAGGAAAAAGGGAATGTATGTTTCAATGAAGGGCATGCTTGCTCGGGCCAATCAGGGAAATTACGCAGTAATGGCAATTAATTGCTTTAACTTGGAAACAGCAAAGGCGGTGATTGGAGCAGCACAAGAATTAAAAGCACCTATTATTATTGATTTATTACAAGACCATTTAATTCAGCATTTGGGAAGTAAACTGCTGACACGACCCATTATAGAAATGGCAAATGCAGCGAGTGTAGAAGTTGCCATTAATTTAGACCATGGGCAGGATATTGGGTTTGTGAAGAGATGTTTAAAAGATGGGTTTTCTAGTGTAATGATGGATGCCTCTGCTTATCCAATTGATGACAATATTAGAATAACAAAAGAAATGGTAGAGTTCGCACAAATATATGATGCAAGTGTGGAAGGAGAAATAGGCAATATTGGTTCTATTTCTAGTAATCATATGACGGATGATGAAATGTATACCAATCCTGATTTAGCGATTAAATATGCTAAAGAAACAAATGTTGATGCACTGGCTATTTCTTACGGTTCCAGTCATGGGGATTACCCAGCTGGTTATGTTCCAGCTTTCCGTTTTGATATTTTAGAAAAAATTAAAGGGGAAACTGGTATCCCTCTTGTGCTGCACGGCGGTTCCGGATGTGGGGAGGAAAACATAAAAAAATCTATTTCACTTGGTATTAATAAGATTAATGTAGGTTCTGATTTTTTTAAAGCGCAGTTAAATAGTATAAAAGAAAACTTGAATTCTAATGAACTGGATTACTTTGATATTATTCATCAAACCATCACGGCAGGGAAAGCGTTAGTTCAATATTATATTGAATTGGCAGGCTCTAAAGGAAAGTCTTTATAAATTTAAGGAAAAGAGGAGTATATTATGTTATTAAATATGAAGCAATTATTAGAAGTTGCACAAAAGCATCAATTCGCAGTAGGAGCATTTAATGTAGCGGATAGTAATTTTCTTAGAGTTGTAGTAGAAGAAGCGGAGAATAATAATTCACCAGCTATTATTGCTGTACATCCAACTGAATTAGACTTTGTAAAGGATGATTTTTTTTCCTATGTGCTATCAAGAATAAAAAATAGTCATGTTCCGTTTGTGTTGCATTTAGATCATGGTGGGAATCTGGAAGATATTATGCGAGCGATTCATGTAGGATTTAGTTCTGTAATGATCGATGGTTCATTACTCCCACTAGAAGAAAACATCCAGTTGACGAAACAAATAGTGGAAGTTAGTCATGCGCTAGGAGTATCAGTTGAAGGAGAATTAGGAACAATTGGTAATACAGGCACATCTGTTGAAGGAGGGGTATCAGAAGTAATTTATACAAGACCAGAAGATGCCCAAGAATTTGTAGAAAGAACTGGTGTCGATACGTTGGCTATTGCGATTGGAACATGTCACGGTATTTATCCAAAAGATAGGAAGCCAAAGCTTAGAATAGATATTTTAAAGGAAATTAAAGAAACGGTCGATATTCCGTTAGTATTGCATGGTGGCTCGGCTAATCCAGATCAAGAGATTGCAGAAGCTGTTCAAATTGGTATTCAAAAAGTAAATATTTCGTCGGATTATAAGTACGCTTTTTATAAAAAATGCCGTGAAATTTTGGCTGAAACTGAGCTATGGGATCCAAACGCTATTTATCCAGCGTGCATTGATGCAGCCAAAGAGATAGTAAAATATAAAATGAATTTATTTCAATCTATTGGAAAGGAAGAAATTTACAGAGCAGAAAATGTAACTGCATGGCGTAAGGAATTAGTATAAGTAGAAGAAAGAAAGAGAGGGAGGAATCCTCTCTTTTTTTTTGCATTGCTAAACTTCAAATAAATCCTTCTCATTCGTCCCCCAAAAAAATAGTTATAAAATGATAATATTTAGCTTTTTCGATCAATTTCCTTATAATATAGTTAAATAGAAGTAGGATAAAAGAAATACTTCCATATATTGCTTGGCTACAAACTGTTTGTAATTTACAAATTTTAAGCTATCTAACAATAAAGAATTGGTAATGGTGTAAGAAGAGGAGGAAAAAAGTGAGCGGGTTTAAGGATTTTATGCAGAAATTTAAAAAGGATGAAAAAAATCATCCGGATTTTACTAATTATGACCATGCATCTGCCCTTAATGCTGATACTTTTAGAGCTCTTTATGATAATCATCCAGATGCTGTATTTATGTTAGATGTTAATGGAAATGTCCTTGATTATAATAATTCAGTCAAAAGAATCTTTGGATACAATGATAAAGAGCTTTCGGAAAGTTTTCTTCCTTTTTTTGAGAAAAAAGATTTGGAGAAAAGAAAATATAATTTTGACGGTGCTCTAAAGGGGACTGCGCAAAACTATCAAGCCGTTGTATTTCAAAAAAATGGTGAACCCATCGATGTCGAAATCTTTCATTGGAAAAGAATTAAATGAACGTTCTGAAATGATTATTAAGTCCACCATATTTCTTGCAAAAGGCTTAAATATGACAGTTGTAGCAGAAGGCGTAGAGACTATGGAGCAATTAGATTTTTTACAGCGTCATAATTGTGACGTAATCCAAGGTTATCTATTTAGTAAGCCGGTTTCTGAACCGGAATTTAAGGGGTTACTTAAACAGAAAGTTCTATATCCAACTAATCCGGATGAATTGGCCAATATTAAAAATAGAAGAAAATACAATCGTCTCCATTTAACGTTTCCACTAAGTGCGCAGATGACACTAATCTCGATAAATGGACGTAAGGTTGATCTTGGGAAAACAGAAGTATTGGTTAAAGATATTGGTTTTGGAGGCATTAAAATAGTATCAACTTTAGAACTTCCAGTGAGATCTGATTTTATTTTACAGTTTGAGGCAATGATAATGAATCAACAAGTAACATTAAATGGAGTGATTGTTTGGAAGCAGGAGGATAATGATGTCTATCAATATGGAATTAATTTTGATGTGAAACCAGAAGAAAAAGAAGGTTTAATCCAATTGTTAAATAGATTTTCCAGCCAATTGCAGAAGACTCCTTTAGTTGATGGATGTCATTTTATTCAAGAAAATGAAATAACGTATTTGAAGAAATAGAGAAGGGGAGTAAAGCCTCTTTTCGAGTTCAAAAGGTAACAGAGGGGATAGTTTCTGTTACCTTATTTAGTTTACTTTTAATGGCAGTAAGTCCCCAGTTCAAGATGGAAACCCTCTATTAAGGTCTGATAAATGCAACTCGATCAGTGGGGATAAGGAAAAATCCCCACTGATGGAAGTTTTCTTTATTAGTAAAGTCATCATAGAAAATAATATATTTATTTTTTAAACAGTACCTTGCAATGAATAATACTAAGATGTTATATTATTAGCAAGAAGTATTAGTTATACAACAGTACTATTTATTGTAAGGTACTGTATGATAAATATGGGTAGGTGGAAAAGGTGAATGTACAGTTTAAAAAAGGAGTATTAGAGTTGTGTGTACTTGTCCTTTTAGATAAAAAGGATCGCTATGGCTATGAACTCGTTCAAAAGATATCAAATCAAATAGAAATTTCTGAGGGGTCTGTTTATCCGCTTTTAAGAAGGTTAACAAAGGAAGAGTATTTTACAACCTACTTACAAGAGTCTACAGAAGGTCCTTCACGTAAATACTATAAGTTAACCGGTAAAGGAAGAATGTATCTTTATGAACTTATTGCAGAGTGGAATGAATTTTCTAATGGCGTGAATCAATTAATAAAAGAAGGTGTGAATAATGACTAAAGATCAATTTTTAAAACAGTTACGAGCTGGATTACAAAAGCTTTCGATAGAAGAGCAACAGGATATATTGCATGATTATGAAGAGCATTTCTTCAATGGATTGGAAGAGGGAAAAACAGAAGCGGAAATTGCTGCTTCATTAGGTTCTCCACAACAAATCTCTAAGGAGTTATTGGCTACTTACCATCTCGAAAAGGCAGAGAATGCAATTTCAACAGGAAATGTTTTTCGAGCAATATGGGCAGTGATCGGTTTAGGATTTTTTAATATTGTCATCGTTCTTGGTCCGTTTATTGCATTAGCAGCACTTATTGTATCTGGATGGATTGTCGGAGCTTCTTTCCTTCTTTCTCCATTACTTGTCGTTGTGGATAGCATATTACAGCCAAGTGGATTTGCATATTTCCAATTGTTTATGTCCATTTTACTTGTAGGATTGGGAATTTTCATCGTGATTGCTATGTATTATATTACCAAACTTTCCATGAATGGATTCGTCAAGTACTTAAAATTCAATGCTAAATTGGTGAAGGGTGGCTTAAAGAATGATTAATTTGAAAAAATTTATGATAATCGGAATTGTTCTAATTATAATCGGTGCGATAGGTAGTTTGCTTACATTCCGTAATCATGGAATAGACATCTCAGAGGAAAAAGTGTTTAAGCAAAGCAACATTACGACAATAGAATTAGAGTCAAATAATGCAGGAATCGAAATCATCCCAACAAAAGATACAGAAACAAAAGTGGAGTTATTTGGAAAAGGATCCAAGGAAACAATACCAAATTTCACTGCAAAGGTAGAAGGGGAAACACTTGTTGTAAAATGGGAAGAAAGACAGTTCGGTATTATTAACCTTGATTTTTCTTCGCTGACATTAAAGATTACATTGCCAGAGAAGCAATATGAGTCTATGACAATTAACAATGATAATGGAAAAGTTCATTTAGCAGATCTAAATATTAAGAAGCTAAAAGCAGAAAGTAATAACGGCCGAATCAATATCAAAAATATTCTTTCAGAAAAGGTGGAAGTAAGATCGGATAATGGCAAAGTAAACTTAGATCAAGTAAGTGGCGATATTAAAGGGAAAACCAATAATGGAAGAATTTCTCTGAAAACTGCAACTTTAGATATGCCAATACAGCTAGAAACAGATAATGGCAGCATCGAGATTGAGACAGAGAAGGAACCAACAAATGTAACATTTGATGTTCAAGTCGATAACGGTAGCGTCAATATTTTGGATAAGTATAAAGGTAGTACAGTGATTGGAAATGGAGAAAATTTAGTGAAATTGAAAACGAATAATGGAAAGATACAGGTGTTAAATTAGTTGTTCCGTTAATAAAGTTTGTAAGTAGTTCAATCTTAAGCTGCTTATAAACTTTATTTTTTTGTAGATGAAATTGGTATCGCATACAAGCTATATAAAAAATAATTGTCTCCGATATATATATGGTACATTAGAAAAAGGCAATTGCAGCTAAACGTACATAGGGGGATAAAATGAAAATAAAATATCAATTAGCTATTATCTTTTTTGTTTCAATTATTTCTATGCTAGGAATCGGCTTATACAGCAGTAATAGTATGCAATCTTTAATCAACAACAGTAAAGAATTAGAAGATGCAAAAGAAATGCAACGTTTGGTTACGCATTTACAATACCGTATTTCAGGGATTTCTAATGATGAACGTGGCTTTCTTCTTACAGGAGATAATCAATATATCAATGGAATAAATGAGAAAAAATCAGATATCAATAATACATTGAAAACAATGGAGACCTTATCAAATTATCCAATCTATGAAGCAAACATCCAATCCTTTAATTCAAGTTTGCAATCTTATCTGACAATGAGTGATAAAGTGTCAGGACTATATGTAGAAAATCCTTCTTCTGCAGAGAATTTGCATTTTGGAGATTTGCGATCGTTACGAAAAGAAGTACTCGATCCGGCTGTTAATCAGTTGGTAGACCATATAAACAAAGATGTAGTAAAGATAGAGGAATCGAGTCAACAGAATAACGAAATAGCGAAAATAATATTAATAGTAATTATCACTAGTGTTGCATAAATGTTGTTAGAATATTCAGTTTAAATATGTCCCCTGTTAAGAGCCAAAAAAGTAAATACCCAACTAAAGGTGGATCCATCCATTTGGAAATTTTTTTACAATTAGACTTAAGAGACGACGACAATTTGTTTATTAAGGAATGGTTTTTCCTTCAATCTTTCGAAGCCAAATATGTGCTGGTTTCCACAAAGCTGCCCGTAAATATCGGCTAATTTGTAGGGTTTTTCGTTTACTTTTTGTCTCGATTTGTGCGAGAACATGCAGGCAAAAAACAATAAGTGCGATAAACACTTGATTCTGAATTGCCCATTCGCTTTGGCCGTAAAACTTTTTGATATGGAGATGTTGTTTAATCCATTTGAAAAATAACTCAATCGCCCAGCGTGATTTATACATCTTTGAGATTTCTTCAGCACTTAAATCAAAACGATTTGTGATTAAATGAAGCTCATTTCCTTTTGAATCAATCACTTTTAGAAGACGAAAGTAATTTTCGGCACGGTTTTGCGTCGTACCAATCAACACCATTTGATCCGACAAAACAGATGTATTCTCGGGTAGTTTAAAATCGTAAACCTCCCGTATGACTGCGTTTTTTCGCAGCCTAGAAAGGAAAAAGTAGCCGTCATCTGTCATCCGATCAAAGCGTTCGTAGTCTAAGTAACCACGGTCAAACACATACATACATTCCTTGTCATCAACCATTACTTCAAGCTGACCGCGGTCATGTTCTTTGGCCGTTGTCATAATGGCCTTTTCGGGATAGGATATACCTTTTTCCATAAACACAAGGCGTAAGTGCAATTTAACACCCGCTTTTGTTTTGCGGAATTTTGCCCATTTATGATTAGTCAAATTGAGAGGCAATGTGCTTGAATCAATGATTTTTAATGGCATCACAAGTTTCGTGTTGTGCGTTTTGGCATGAATTTGTGAAACTAAATCAAGGAAAAGCTTTTGGAATAAGTCTGGATTCATGCCATTTAAACGGCGTGAGAGTTGGGAAATACTGATAGAATCAAGATCAATGCCCTTTTGCAGTTGATCATCGAAAAGACAATCGCTCAGCGCATGCAGACTTTCGACTTCTTCTAGCTGCGCAAAAAGTAATAATTTTAGAAATGACTCTGTCGTTAGTTTTTTCGTATAGAAATCTAATTTCAACGTTTTCACGTTTTCTTCAAATAATTGAAGATTTATTGGTGAAAACCATTGTCCAAATGAAGTTTTTCGTGTAATCTTGTCCATGCGATAGTCCTTTTTAGTGGATTTGGACGGGTTACCACCTAACTTATCCATTATAAAGGACTTTTTCTTTGCATAAAATGATAAAATTGAACATTTCAAGTATTTTTAATAGTTAAATTAAATTAACGCAACACTAGTGAGTAATTATCATTATATCTATTATTATTAGTGTTGTATTAGGACTACTTTTATTAAAGGCAATCATGGGGCCATTGAATAAAATAAATAATCAATTGCAAAATATTGCTTCAGGTGAAGGGGATTTAACTCAACGAGTAAAAGTAAATGGGAGAAATGAATTTAGCCATTTAGCCAATTCGTTTAACGCATTTGTTGGTTCTCTTCAAACAATGATTGGCAGTGTAGGACAAACTTCTAAAAATGTCGCGCTTGCATCTGACGAATTAGCTTCCAGTATGGAACAATCAACTGTGGCAGCAGAACAAGTTGCAGATGCTGTTCAATCCATTGCTGAAAATGGAAATAAACAAGACATAATTACACAAAATAGTTTAATAGAGGTTAATAACACCTTAGAGAATATTAAGAATGTAGCAAACACTGCTACACAAGTTGCAAACGAGTCTTTGCTTATTAAAGGAAAAGCAAAAGATGGAGAATTAGCATTAGCAGAAATGCATACACAAATGGAAGCAATTCATGCATCTGTCGATTTGGCAGGGAATGGCTTGCAATCTTTAGTTTTACGTACAAATGAAATTATTGATGTCTTAACTAGCATTGAGGATATTTCCAATCAGACTAATTTGCTGGCATTGAATGCTTCCATTGAAGCAGCAAGAGCTGGAGAACATGGAAAAGGTTTTGCTATTGTGGCTGAAGAAGTAAGAAAATTATCGGAGATGACAAGTACTTCTGTGAATCAGATTCATACTCTTATAAGCTCCATTCACGACCAATCCAATTCTACGGAAAAAAATATGTCTTTAGTAAAAGATAATGTAGATTCTGGAATGAAATTATCTGATAAAACGAATGAACATATAAAAGAAATACTGAATCGCGTGGAAGCGATAGCCGATCATATTAAAAATATGGCGGACACGACACAAGAAATTACTACAGAAGTGCAAGAAGTGCAGGAATCTGTTGAAGAAATTGCTCATACTTCTCGTGAAACATTAGAAAGAACAGAAAGTGTAGCTGCAGCAACAGAAGAGCAAACTGCCTCATTCCAAGAAATTTCAAGCTCAGCAATTGCTTTATCGAAAATGTCAGATGAATTACAGGAATTAGTCTATCGATTTAAAATATGACACTATTTAATCCCTTCTTTTGAGGGGATTTTTAATTTTAATAAACTAGATTCACTTAAAACAATTTTTCTTAATATAGATAAAATGTGAACTAACTGATAATTAAATATGAGTATTTTATGACATTTGTAGTTTGTTTAAAGGCCATTCATTATAATTAACTTATAGTTTAGTAGATATAGAGGGGAAAGTAACGAAGCGGATTATTTCATTAATAATCATCTGAAATTTACAACCTTCTAAAGAAATCGGAGATGAAGATATGGCTAGGTTTTTTAATGGGAAAAAGATTGAGCTTTTAGCACCCTCTGGTACGATGGAAACTTTTAGGGAAGTTGTACAGGCGAATTGTGATGCTATTTATATTGGGGGACAAAAACTTAACATGAGGATGATTAGAAAAGGATATATTTTCTAATGAACAAATTTGTGAAGTGTTGAACATTTCTCGTGAAAAAGGCAAAAAGTTATATGTGACAGTCAATAACTTAGTAAGCAATGATGAAATTAATGAAGCAGTCGAATATTTAGATTTTCTCAACAGTATTTCTGTTGACGGAATTATTGTTCAAGATACGGGAATACTCCAAATCTGTCAGGACCATCAATTTAATAATTTGAAATTCACTCGTCTGTCATGATGAATGCACATAACCTTGAGTTTGTTAAAGCATTACAGAAATGTGGCGTTTCAAGAGTAGTGCTGCCAAGAGAAATGGACTTAAAAACCGCTAAGCTCATTCAAAACCACTTAGATATAGAAACGGAATATTTTATTCATGGTGATATGTGTACAGTGAATGGTTCTAACTGTTATTATAGTTCGTTTATATGGGGGAATAGCTCAAACTGTGGAAGATGCTTTAAGCCATGTAGATGGCCATACCGGGTGAAAAAAGACGGTTATGTTTATAAGACAGAATTTCCACTAGCTGCTAAAGATAGGTATATGTATGAGCATATACCTGAATTAATTGATGCCTGTGTTACTTCCTTTAAAATAGAAGGAAGAATGAGGGAAACAGACTTTATTGTTGATTTAGTGAATACATATGGAGATGCAATTGATCGCTATTTGGATAATCCATTAGCATTCCAACGTAAACAAGGTGCCGAAGAATTATATAATAATAGAAAGCGTGATTTTACCACAGCCTATGCTTTTTCAGAGCCCGGATTAGATTTTATTAATACTCGTTATGAAGGTACTGGGAAATTTTATTCAACTGGAAAAGTTTTTTCTACCCCAACAGAAGAGCCTAAGCTGACAGATCGGACAATTAGCAAAATGAAAGAAGAATTTAGTTCTTATAATATAGAAGCGTCTTCTTCGAAAAAGTTATCTGTGAAGGTTAATAATTTTGAGCAGGCAAAAGCCTGTGTAGAGCTTGGTGTGGAGCGAATCTACTTACCAAGTGAGGTTTTATTGCCAGATACTTCTTTAACTAGTGAGCAGTTAAAGCAATTAGTAATCATGAAAAAAGATACAGAATTATATTTGGATTTGCCACAAATGATGGATGAATTACAATTTGACATCATCGATCAGTATTTAGATAAACATGGCATATACTTTGATGGATTATTGGTTTCCAATTTAGGTGCAATTGCAAAATACGGAACGGATTATAAGGTTATTACAGATTATAATATAAATATTTTTAATGCAAAAGCAATGGAATTTTATGAAAAGCTTGGAGCGAGCGAATTTACAGCTTCTATAGAAATGAAATCAGATCAGTTAGCGAATTTCATAAGTACTGCCAATATGCAGGTTGAGTTAATTGTACATGGCCCTTTAAGAGTGATGTATTTGAATCATAATTAATATAAAAATACAGATTATTTCTCTCCTGAGGAAAAAGAAGATAATTTCTATGTAGATAATCAAATTCTAACGCTATGTACAGATAAAGGAGAAAATCCTGTTTATATTGATCAAAATCGCAAAAATCATTTGTATACATCAAAAGAATTTTGTATGCTACCAATCTTAGAGCATCTTCAATTTGGGGAAAAGCTACGCTATCGGATTGAAGGGCAGACTTATACAACAGAAGAGCTAAAAACTATTATTAAAGTATATCAAGAGGCTCTTGCTTACCCTGCAAGTTGTCAGGAACTATTTGCTTCTATAGCATCTGTAAGAGCAGGGTATACTGCTGGGTGCTTAAGTTATAAGAGCACAAAGCAAACTTCTGTATTGCAATAAATAGGATTGTGAGATAGATCACATTTAAAATAGTAAGGAGAGAGTATGATGAGTTTTATTGGACCAGCGAGTATACTCGCTAAAAGAGCAGAATATTTTTTCCCAGCAACAGGTCATTTTTACAAAAATCCTCCCCAGATTGTAAAAGGATATATGCAATACCTATTTGATGAGCAGAATAAAAGGTACACGGATTTTTATGCAGGGGTTTCCTTAGTAAACTGCGGACATTCCAATCCAGAAATTGCAAAGAAAACGAACGAACAAGTAAATGATCTCCAGCATACGACCACCCTGTATTTAACTCAGCCGATGGTCGAACTTGCAGAAAAGCTCGCCCAAATCTTACCGGGAGATATAACAAGAACTTTTTTTTGTGTAACGGGCTCCGAAGCGAATGAAGGTGCCATGGCATTAGCTAGACTGTTCACGAAAAAACAAGGTTTTATTGCATTAAAAGGGGGCTCCATGGAAGAACGGATTTAACTTTAAGTGTGACTGGAATTCCAATGTGGCGCTTAGACAATCAATTAGTGGAAGAGCATATTTATTTTATTGATCGCCCTCATTCTGTAGAAATCAGTACGCAAGAAGCAATGACACAGTCTTTAAAGCAGCTGGAAATGATTCTAAATAAGCATGGAGACAACATTGCTGCGATGATTGTGGAGCCTATTCAAGGCAATGGTGGCATTATTATGTACCCAGAAGAATATTTAAAAAAGGTGCAAGAGCTGTTAGCTGCTTATCAAGTGCTGCTTATTGTTGATGAAGTACAGACTGGCTATGGAAGAACGGGGAAAATGTTTGCGGTCGAACATTATGGGGTTGTTCCAGATATTATTGTGACAGCAAAGGCTTTAGGAAATGGCATCCCAATTTCCACTTTCTCGACTCGAAGTGAAATTGCAGAGGCATTTACAAAACCATCAGCTTCCACTTTTGGTGGTAATCCAGTGGCAGCACAAACAGCTTTAAATGTTCTTCAATATATGGAAAAAAACAATTTAGTCAAACAAGCACAGGAATTAGGTGATTATTTAAAGAAAAAATTACAACAAATAGATTCCCCGTTCATTCAAGAAATAAGGGGGACAGGGTTAATGATAGGAGTACAAATTCAGTCTCCCGATCCATTAATTACATCAGCAGAACGAACAGATGAAATTTTAGAAAAGCTAAAAGATGTTGGATATTTAATTGGAAAAAATGGGCTAAATAGAGATGTGTTAGCTCTTCAACCACCATTAGTCATAACGAAAGAGGACATTGACAGTTTCCTAGCATGCTTAGAAAAAGTGTTGTAGACAATATAAATAAAAAAGAGGGATTGCTTTTCTGCAGTCCCTCACTTGTGAGCTTGAAAATACAGGCTGTTAGTTAAAAATTGTTAAAAGAAAAGGCTATTCGCCTGAATAAAAAACTGGGATTGTTGGTAGTTATACGTTACTTTTGAAAAGTCAAAAGGCTGTCCATTTGTTAAATGAAAGAGGCTTTCTACTAATAATTTAGGGGAATTCTTTTCCAATCCTAAGTATGTTGCTTCTTCCTCATTTAACTTATCTACAAGTAAATAAACATCAGAAAAACCAACCTTTAATCCTAAAGCCTCTGTTATATAATGAAAGATAGATTCTGAAACGATTTCTTTATTTAGATAAGTAATGATCGCTTTATTATAATAGGATTCCTCTAAACAAAGGGTTTGCCCATTTATATAGCGAATTCTTTTCACATAATAAACATCTTCGTTTAGGTCCATATTTAAATGGAGAGCGACTTCTTCTGACGGTTTTCTTACATCTAACTCGATAATTTTCGAAGTAAGTATATAATCCTCTAAATCTTTTTTAAATCCTTGATTAGACAGTAAACTAATATACCCTTTTCTTTTTTGTCTTCTTACAAAAATACCGCTTCCTCTTACTTGAAAAATAATTCCCTTTTTTTCTAGAAGCTCTAAGGTTTTCGTAATGGTGCTTTTACTTACACGGTACTGCTTCATTAATGACTCGATAACAGGCAGCTTACTTCCTTGTTTAAGTTCGTTTTCTTCAATATATTTTTCTATTTCTCCTGCGATTTGCTGGTACTTTAACATATTCATTCCTCGACAATCTAAATGTTATAGCTCGATTATAGCATATAGGATAAAAATGTTAATCTTAATTATTTGTGTATAAAATAATTATATTGTATTTTTATAATTATACCGGTACAATTATAAAAAGAATAATGTTTATTATTAATAATCGTGGAGATAACAAAATAAATAGGATTACGCTAGATGAGAAGGAGGAAGAAATGTGACTAAAATGCCGAAAGATTTCTTATGGGGTGGAGCGTTAGCGGCACATCAATTTGAAGGTGGATGGAACCAAGGAGGAAAAGGACCAAGTGTTGTAGACGTTATGACAGCAGGTGCCCATGGAGTGCCAAGGAAAATAACAGATACAATGGAAGAAAATCAATTCTATCCGAATCATGAGGCGATAGATTTCTATCATCGCTACAAAGAAGATATTGCCTTGTTTGCAGAAATGGGATTAAAGTGTTTACGAACTTCAATTGGATGGAGCAGAATTTTTCCAAAAGGAGATGAACTAGAACCAAACGAAGAAGGCTTACGCTTCTATGATCAAGTGTTTGATGAGTTGTTAAAGTATGGAATCCAGCCTGTTATTACCTTATCTCATTTTGAAATGCCACTACATCTTGCAAGGGAATACGGTGGCTTCAGAAATAGGAAAGTGGTTGATTGTTTCGTACGATTTGCAGAAGCATGTTTCTTGCGCTACAAAGATAAAGTGAAATATTGGATGACCTTTAATGAAATTAATAATCAAATGGATGTATCAAATCCGTTATTCCTATGGACGAATTCTGGCGTAACTGTAAAAGAAGGAGAAAATGCCAAAGAAGTAATGTATCAAACTGCACATCATGAATTAGTAGCTAGTACGTTGGCTGTGTCAATTGGGAAAAAAATAAATCCTGATTTCCAAATTGGTGCAATGGTTTCTCATATCCCTATTTATCCTTATTCTTCTAATCCAGAAGATGTTATGTTAGCAGAAGAAGAAATGAGACAAAGATATTTCTTCCCAGATGTACAAGTTCGAGGCGCTTATCCTAACTATGCATTAAAGGAATTTGAGCGAGAAGGATATTCTATTAAAATGGAGCTAGGAGATGAAGAAATTTTACGAAATGGGACGGTTGACTATTTAGGGTTTAGCTATTATATGTCTACTACAGTAAAGAGTGATGTGAAAAATGACAATGCAGGAGATATCGTAAATGGTGCCTTACCAAATGCGGTAGAAAATCCGTATATTAAAGCGAGTGATTGGGGTTGGTCGATTGATCCAACAGGTCTTCGCTATGTGCTAAATCGCTTGTACGATCGCTATCAAATTCCGTTATTTATTGTAGAAAATGGATTTGGCGCAATTGATACGATTGAAGTAGATGGCTCTATCCATGACAAAGAAAGAATAGAATACTTAAAGGCACATATTGAAGCTTTAGAAAAGGCAGTAACTTACGATGGGGTAGATTTGATTGGATACACGCCATGGGGAATTATTGATATTGTGTCCTTTACAACAGGC
The DNA here is from genome assembly GCF_038006745.1 of Niallia sp. FSL W8-1348. Classification (NCBI taxonomy): domain Bacteria; kingdom Bacillati; phylum Bacillota; class Bacilli; order Caryophanales; family Bacillaceae; genus Niallia; species Niallia sp. FSL W8-1348. The sequence goes on from NZ_JBBOVV010000001.1 coordinate 3,241,616, forward strand.
GAAATGAAAAAGCGTTATGGCATGATTTATGTGGATCGGGATAATGAAGGAAAAGGATCAATGAATCGTTCAAAAAAAGACTCCTTTTATTGGTATAAAGAAGTTATCCAATCAAACGGGGAAAAATTATAAAGATTGCAAAAGAGGTTGGGACATAACTAAATAGATACGCTGTAAAGACGAACAATCTCTTATTTAGCTAGTAAATAGCGGCTGCTTTCGCATACTTTTTACAAGAGGAAATATAATTATTGGGGAAAACAGAGCAGCCGGAATACACGAAGACGCCACGGGGATTAGCGAGACAGCCTGAGACCCTGCAGGCGAAGCCGAAGCGGCTCAGCGCGAGCCCCACGGAAAGCGAAGTGTATTCCGGCTGCGGGGAATCGCACTAAACTTCATGGAAACATCCTTTAAAAACCAAATAAAAAACCAAACAATTATACGGAACTTTGATTAGCACCTTCGTATAATTGTTCGGAATTATCCTTGGCTGGAATACTTATATCCCAGCCCCTTTTCGGTTTCTTATTTTTTTAATAACTTGCCTCAAGTTCATCTATTAAACTACCAACATAAGCAACGGCTTTTTGGATTGGTTCAGGTGTTGACATATCCACATTCGCTAATTTCATTAGATCAAATGGTTTTAACGTGCCTCCAGATTTTAGAACCTTTAGCCAGCGGTCAACTGCAGGCTGTCCTTCTTCCTCGATCATTTGAGATACGGCAGTAGAAGCTGTAAGTCCTGCGGAGTAAGTATATGGGTAAAGTCCCATATAATAATGTGGTTGCCGCATCCATGTTAGGCCGGCTGCTTCATCAATTTCCACACTATCCCCCCAAAATGACTTTAAGACATCCACATTTTGTTCACATAATATCTTAGCTGTGATTGGAGTTCCTTGTTCTGCTAAGTCATAAATTTTTCTTTGTAAGGCTCCTTCTAAAATATGGGTAACGAAATTATGATAATACGTTCCTAAAGATTGAAGAATGACCCATCTTCTTATTTGATCGTTTGTCGATTTTTTAATAATATACTTGCTTAAAAGCATTTCATTCATAGTTGATGGTGCTTCGATAAAGTAGCGAGATGGTCGTGTGTTTGAAATAATTTGATTTCTGCCAGCCAGAGCAAAATGTCCAGCATGTCCAAGTTCGTGTGCCAGTGTAAACGTATTGCGCATAGAGTTATGCCATGTCATTAAAATATAGGGATGTGCTCCATAAGGGCTGGAGCAGAAGGCACCTGATCGTTTCCCATGGTTATCTGCTAAGTCTACCCAACGATCTTTTAAGCCTTTTTCCATGATTTCCATATATTCTGGTCCCATCACATCAAGTGCCTCTAAAATAAGCTTAGATGCTTCTTCATAGGTGATTTCGGGATCATAGGTAGTATCGAGTGGTGCCTTTAAATCACAATAATGGATTTTTTCTAAACCTAATATCCGTTCTTTTAACTTAGCGTATCTACGCATATGTGGTGCCAATTCTGTGAGGATGGTATCCAGCTGGTTATGATACATTTCTTTCGTTACTTGTTGTTCTTGTAATAGCATATCTGTTACAGATTCATAGTTTCGTAGACGTGATTCGATTACTTGTTTTTTTACCTCTGTTCCATAGATAGCCGCATATGTATTTTTATAGCGATCAAGCCCTTCTGAAAAGGTAGCATATGCTTTTCTTCTTAGTTCTTTATCGGAGGATTCTTCGTATTTTTCAAAGGAATTGAAAGTTAATGGATATTCTGATCCGTCATTTGTTACAAAGGAGGAAAATTCCATATCCGAAGTTTTGCTTCTTTGATAAATCATATAAGGAGAATGATGGATTTCCCCAAATGCAGCTAATACTTCCTCGGTTTCTGGTGTTAACATATGGGGTTTTAATTCCATTAAGTCTGTTAGTGTTTTGGAAAAAACTTGTAGCTCTTTTTCATCCTGTATGTATGTAGTTAGTTTTTCGTTTGAGAGAGCAAGAATTTCCGAATCAATAAAGGAAAGACTAGAGCTTACTTTTGCATAGAGGGAAGAAACAATCGCATCGTTCTCTTGATTAACAGGATTAGATCCATCTGTAGACTGATTAAGGTTTGCGTAGGTGAGAGCCCTTGCTAATCTTTCGCTTAGTGCATCTCGTGCTTTCAGACAATCCAATAATGTTTTTGCATCCTGGCCCAATTTTCCTTTATATTGAGTGACAGTAGGAATGTCTTCTTCAATGGATAGTAATTCTACTTTCCACAATTCTTCACTTTCGAATAAATCTCTTAAATCCCAGGTGTGCTCTACAGGAACCTCTGAACGGTAAAGTGTTTTTTCCATCTCTTTATTCATTATCATTCTCCTCTGCTAGTAATTTATCCCACTCTTAACGGACAGTAAGACTCAACCGTAAGCTTATGAGAATACGTGGAAGAGAGGTGGGATATCAACTGCCCGTAAAGGTCCGATTGGTTCACTAACCATCAGTGAGAGAAGAAGAAAAACCCCACTGATGGAAGTTCCATTTTATTTCGTTTTTCGAAACGATTAATTTGATTATACAATAAACGAATGAAAAGTGGGAATAGTTTGTTTATTTTCTCTGGAGTAAAGATAAAAAAACTACGCTTCCTCCCATAAATAATTGTATAATGGATAAAAACCGCTCACCAATTCACTAAATTTTACATTTTGAGGTAAAAGGAAAATTTGCTGAAATTGGAATAAACAAAAAGGAATGAATGGAAATTGCCCTTGAAAATCTCCCGTAAAAAAAGATTTTATTTATTATTTTTTATCTGTATTACCTCCATGTTTATTATCTTTCTCTTCTCCCATATGCCATATGAGGAACAAGATATAAAGCCATTCTTAAGAGATAAAATAGACCTTTCAAATGTTCCTATCCCCTCCATTACCTTTGAGTACGATGGACAGGTTATTTCCTCAGATTCTGATCCTTACGGTTTTATCGAATTTTTGTTTCGGAAAGCAGGGCATGTACTTGGCTATTGCCTCCTAACTCTTCTGCTTTTTCTCACCATTATGCAAACAAAGCTTAAACGAGCATGGGTATATATACTAAGCGGTGCTCTTGCAATATTTTACGCTTTAACAGACGAATGGCACCAAAGCTTTGTCCCCGGAAGAACAGGACATTGGCAAGATGCTATTATTATTGATGGAATCGGTGTAATATTAGGGTTACTTATAGGTTATATAGGAACCTTCCTTTTTAAAAAGAGAGAAACAAAGAGGATGGGACCTAACTAAATAGATACTCTGTAAAGACGAACAATATCTAATTTAGCTAGTAAATAGCGGCTACTTTCGTATCCTTTTTACAAGAGGAATATAATTATTGGGAAAAACAGAGCAGCCGGAATACACGAAGACGCCACGGGGATTAGCGAGACAGCCTGAGACCCTGCAGGCGAAGCTGAAGCGGCTCAGCGCGAGCCCCATGGAAAGCGAAGTGTATTCCGGCTGCGGGTAATCGCACTAAACTTCATGGAAACATCCTTTAAAAAACGAATAAAAAACCAAACAATTATACGGAACTTTGATTAGCACCTTCGTATAATTGTTTGGAATTATCCTTGGCTGGAATACTTATATCCCAGCCTTGTTCACTTATACCTTCTTATACTGTCGATAGGCAAGTACAGCTGTGATTAAGGCAATGGTTGATATCGTTATGGATGAATAAAAGTAACCTAATACAAGTAACCCTGCACTAATAAATATCCATATTTGGACGATCGCTTTCATTGTCTTTACTCCTCTAGATTAAATTGATATTCTTTGTTCTCATCCATTTTTTTTATGTTTAGTGCATCAAAAATGAGTGCTTTTGCAGCGACATATGCGTTATACTCAACGCGCTCTAGCATGTCGTATGCTTTTCGTAAGGTCTTATCAAGTACCAAAATTCCATGTTTATTTAACAGCATTGTTTTCGGTATTGCTTCTTCTTTTAAACTGGCAACATACTCTTTCACTATTAGCGCTAACTCCATGGATGTCGCTGGAGCGAAAGGGAGGACTGGGATTTGGCCAAGCTTTTGAGTGGCTTCTGTTAAATTAGGAAGATCCATTCCAATCGTCGCAAAAACCATTGATTCTTTTGGATGAGCATGAAGAACACAGCCAATGTCACTTCGCTCCCGGTAGCAAGCCATATGCATATTAATCTCCCTCGTTATTTTGCCATCTCCTTCGATTTTTTGCTCTTGCATATCGACGACTAAAATTTCTTCTGGGTTTAAGTCACAGTGCTTAGCTTGTGACATTAATGTAGGGGTCATAATAATATGATTTTCATTCATTCGAACACTAACGTTTCCACCAGCTGCATTTGTTTCAAATCGATCAAACATTGTTTTGACAACTTTACATAAATCTTCTCGCTCTTTACGATACAACATCCTCATCGCTCCCTAATTTTTTTATCGAAATTCTATTAAAATAACTTTCTGCTTCCTTTATGTCAAAATCAGTAGAATTGTGCTTGGTAACCTTTGAGGCTGAACAGCCTGTCGCATATTTCATGATAGTCTTCAGATCTTTTCCTTGAACGAATTGAGCGATAAATGATCCTACGAATACATCACCAGCACCTGTATCATTTCGTTCTTTGACAGTTGGAGAAGTAACTTGGTAAAGGTTATCCTTGTGTGCGACATAACTGCCATCCTTGCCTAAGCTAACGACGACATAATCAATCTTAATCGCAAGTTCTTTTATTTTTTGAATAAGTGTAGTCTGGTTATTTTGAAAAAGTACTTCCACTTCGTATTGGTTCGGTTTAATAAAATTTATGCCCATATCTACAACGGCAGCAAGAGCTTCTCCTGACAAGTCACAGGCGATAAAACATTTCTTGTTCTTAATGGTATTAATAATTTCCAGCAATTGTGCTATAGTGTAATTAGGCGGCATAGAGCCGGCAATAACAACAATATCTTTTTCTGTTAAAAACTGATGGAGAAAATCAATTAGTTTAGAATGGTTTTCTTTCGAAACGTGGAAGCCATTTTCTGTTATCATCAAACTCCCTGCATTGGTGTCGTCCATTACAACTATGCATTCTCTCGTTGAAGCGCCATCTTCAACGAGAAGGTGATGACAGATATTCTTCTTAGCCAAAATACTCTCCATTAATGGTCGATTTGTTTCTCCGATGTAACCGAGTGCTTTATTTTCCATATTGAATTTTGTTAATACATTGGAGACGTGCAACCCTTTTCCGCCTAAATCGTATTCTACTTGATGAGCTCGATTCGTTCGTTTTTTTGTTAGTGTTCCTTTTACTTTTATGAGCCGATCGATTGCCGGATTAAGAGTTATAGTGTAAATCATCTTTTCACCCTCTTTTTAGGCAGCAGAATTTTGTTCTTCTTCCTTCTCAAATTTCTCTGTTCGTTTTTTCATCATTTTATAGTAAGCGACAAATAAAGCGAGCCATACTGCTACCATAATAATTCCGATAATATTTCCCTCCGATGCACTTGCAAAAATATAGCGGAACACTGGGTATTCAAGTGTACTCCAGGAAATTAATTGTCCATCTTGAACGGTAACTGCACCTGTATCGTTCGCTAATTTTGTAATAGTGGAAGCAAAGCCAGTAGCAACATATAAGAATACTGGGGTTGTAATTACACCCAGAAGGAGCATGCGAAGCAAGTTGCCTCCTGTAATAATTAAAGCTGGTACTGCTAAGGAAATATTGATAATTCCTGCGAATGGAAGGATATTATTTCCTGGTAGAATAATTGCATAAATTAAGGTGATTGGGACCATCAAAATCATTGCTACCCAAGCTTCATTACTACCAGCTAAAATAGGCCAATCTAGTCCAATAAATAATTCACGGTTTTCAAATTTACGCTTCATAAAATCAGAAATAGCTTCAGACAACGGAGATAAAGCTTGCATAAACAATTTTGCTACCATTGGGAATAAAGTTAAAGCTGCGGCTGCCTGTACGGCGAGCATTAATATGTCTTGGAGTGAATAACCTGCAAAGATGCCCAGTAGCCCTCCAATAATAAAACCCATGACATGATTTTCTGCAAAGATTCCAAGTTTATCTTTTAATGTATCAGCATCAACATGTTTATCTAAGAAAGGTATTTTACTTAATAGCCAATTGAAAGGAAGAAGGAAAACAGCAAATATCATCATGCTATGAGAACAGGTAATACCTGGAATACCAGTGATTTTTTCTATCTGTTTTTGGTTTACGTCGGCTAAAAGCAATTCAACGACCATTTGAATGGCAGCAACGATAAAAGCTAAAACAATACTTCCGCTAACTCCTATAATTAAGACAGCTGTCAAAATCTTGCCCCAAACATTCCATAAATCAACATTTAATGTTTTCGTTTTATTAAGCACCAGTAAGATAGCGTTTACAAGCATTTGCAAGGGAAACATTAAGAATGCTAATGGCCAAGCCCATGCAAGAGTTGCCATGGAAGTCCAACCACCATCTATTATGTTTAATTGAATTCCCGTTTTTTCTACAAGAGACTGTGCAGCAGGTGTTAGTGCATCAAGCATAAATCCTATTACAATCCCCATTCCGATGAATGCAACTCCTAAGATAATCCCAGAACTTAAGGCTTCACGGAATTTCATTCTTGCGATGACCCCGACGATAATCATTAGTAAAGGAACGAATACTGCTGCTCCAAAATCTAAAATATATTGAAAGAAACTTTGAATTACATCCATTTCTTTTCACCTCATATTATTTTAATAGAGAGATTAACTTTTCTGTTTCTTCTTGTAATCCCATCCCAGTTAGAAAGGCAATTCCATTTAATGTCGGAATATCATATTGTTTTTTTGCTTTCGTGATGGCAATATAGACATCACTTGATTTAACATGTAAATCTAAAGATTTAATATCGACTGCTTCAACATTTGCGCGAACTCCGTTTTTCTCTAAGATTTTTTTAACCTTAGAAACTACTGTTTGGCTAGTTGCAACTCCTGAACCACAAGCTACGATTACTTTTTTCATTTTGAATCCTCCTTAAAGAGATGTTTGTAAAAAGGTAAATAAATCGCTTCCTTCATATTTTTTCAGTTTTTCAACAAATGGAGGCGTATTAAAGCGTTCCATTAAAGTCTGAAGAAGTGAAATATGGCCATTTGGATCGGTAATGCCGAGGATAAAGAAACAATCAATATCAATAATATGATCATCTGTCCCCATATGAACAAAAGGAAGTTTATATTTATTTTTGACAACAGCAACAAAAGGTTGTTTGATATGCACAGAGTCTGTATGGGGAATGGCAACATTAAATTCTTCCAAAGCTAATCCTGTTGGGTATTCCTTTTCTCGATCAATTACTGCTTGGATAAAAGTCGACTTTACATAATCAAGTGCAAGAAGTTGATTACCGATGAAGTAAAAGAGCTCTTGGGACGTCTTTGCCTCTATGTTTGTAAAAATTAGCTCTTCTTTAATTAGGCCAGTTTTAAGCATATAATTTCACCTCCTTTCAGTAGCAGAATTTAAGCAATTCAGTATTTCGTCTGGCTGCGTTGCTTGGTAAAGAATTTCTGCCCTGTGTTCATCTAAAAATAATTCATTCAGTGCTAGTAGTGTAGGGACATGATGGTTGTTATCTTCAGGTGCTATTACTACAATCATTTTCGCAAGTTCTCCATCTGGCATATAGATAGGGTGTTTACATACTAGGAGACTAAAGTCTTCTTTTAATACGCCCTCAGAAGGTTTGGCATGGGGGAGATAGACAGATGGACCAATCATCATTCGACTACTGTCATTTTCAAATAGCTCGATGACTTTTTCTCCATAGCGTTCTGTTATTGAGCCCCGTTTTTGCATAGGTTCTAAGGCTATATTTAATGCGGATTTCCAGTCCATTTCCGTTTGAGTAAACAGAATGTTTTCAGGATAAAAAGTAAATAATTGCTCTGTATCGTTTACATGTTTCTCTATAACTGGTTCTGCCATTGTTTCTTGATAAAAATCTACTATTTTATTAGAAACTTTTTCATAATCATCGGTATTTAAATATTTTTTTATATGGTGAACTAACTCTTTAGCCTTTTTGTTTATATCCTTTTCAATTGATGTTCTTATTTGTTTTTTCAGTGCAAGGCGGTCTTCTTTGTTTAAGACTGGGTTTACAATCACTAGTTTTTTTGTTGTATTTAAGGGAACGGTAGCAAAGATGAAATCTACCTCATCTTCATAATTTTTAAAATTTCTTTCTGCAAAAGCGCCAAGAAATCGGAAGGTGGGAAACATGCCCTTTAAAGTCTCTAATAGAAATTTAGAGACAGATGTCCCGTTGCGGCATACTACCATTGCAGAAAAAACGTATTCTCTATCATCTTGTGTTTTATAGAGCCACGCTTGTATATGCATCGCAAGATAGACGATTTCTTCTTTGGAAAAAGGTTTTCCAGCAAAATTTTCGAGCGGGTACACCGATTTGGAAATAACAGCGAAAAGGGAAGAATATTCTTCAATAAATTGTTCAATAATAGCATTTTGAATATTTAATCGCATCCAAGATCGATAGATAGCTGGTCTTAAATGGACAAGTAACTTTTCCTTCATTTCTTTTTTTCGGATAAGGTCAATTGCTAAATTTTGTTCTACTACATCTAGAAACTCATCTATAGCAAATTGTAAATCTTCTCCTCGAGACAAATCCAAAGCTGATTCCAACATATTAGAGGATAAAACTTGAAGGGCCAGATAAAGCTTATCCTTCTCAGATAAGTCTGTTAAGTCCCAGAATATATTTTTTAATATTTCTAATTCATTGGTATTCTCTAAATCAAATCTTTTAATTTCTGAAAACCATTCCCGATTATAGGCCTTCATTCTTTTTATCAAGAGGGTTAGTATAATGGGAAGGTGTTCAATTTGTTCATCCGTGAATGAAATTTTAAGTGCTTTTTCGACTTTCAATAGTCTTTGTTCTAATAAGAAAAGCTCATTTCGAACAATAAATTTCTTTTTTTCTAACAGTGGAATAGCAAAATCATGAAGTAGTAGTGTCTTTAATTCAGTAACTAATAATTTGCGAAGGTTATATTCTGTACCGATAATTTTATATCCCTTTGTTCTTGAATATTCAACTTGTACGGAATAACCTTTTACTCGTTCCTTGATTATTTTGATATCATTCAATAACGTATTCTTACTAACGTCAACGAAATCAGCTAAGCCTTGGAGAGAATAATAAGATGAACTTGTAAGCAATAATAAAATAATTAAACTCATCCTTACTTCTGGTGATAAATAATCTAGATTGATAAATTTTGATGATTTAAGAATGTGATAAAGATATTCTCTTGTTTTATCTTCTAATTTAACACGACCATCGTAGTCAATCGAAATGGGTGGTATTTTATTCGTCCTCAAATATTTATTAATAAAATGAATTTGTTCTTTAGGTGATATTTTCTTATCAGGAACATCTCCTTCAATCCGCGTTAAAGAAGTAGATTGGTTGACTAAAAGATGAAAAATAATTTCATTTAATTCACTCTTCAATGTTTTCACCTCCATATCTATCTGTTATATTACTTGTATTACGCTACCGTTAATTTCATTATACACAATAAAAATTCCCTGGAAGATTAGTTAATCACAATTATGTAAATGCTTACATTTTGCTGATTGTGTTTTAAGTAAGCATGGACTACAGAGGGACGGTTTTAAAAAGAGAGGAGAGTTAAAGATATTGTATCAAGATAAAGAATTGACATTAAGACCGATTATGGAAGAGGATCTTTATCGTCTTTGGACGCTGGCGTTTAAAGAGGAAGCCCCAGAATGGAAAAAGTGGGATGCTCCGTACTATCCTTATAAACCAATAAGTTATGAAGATTTTTTAACAAAAAAAGAACAATATGTAGATAGAGATGATCGCTGGTCAATTATTGTAAATGAAAAGTTGATTGGTATCATCGGTTATTATTGGGAACATGAACCATCAAGATGGTTAGAGATGGGAATTGTTATTTATGATCCAAATTATTGGAGCGGTGGATATGGAACAAGAGTGATAAAGATTTGGATGGACCATCTATTTAAAGCATTGCCCTTAGTTCGAGTTGGATATACAACATGGTCAGGGAATGAGCGAATGATAAAGGTCGGAGAAAAGCTTGGAATGACGATGGAAGGGCGGATGAGAAAGTGCCGTTACTATAATGGAGTATACTATGACTCCATTCGAATGGGAATATTAAGAGAGGAATGGGAAGCTTTAAGAGCAGGAAGCAAATCAATTTAATGGAAACGAGAATGTTTAATAATCAAACAGAACTGCTAGCGATCATTTTATCTATATGTGCTTTCTAGCATAGTTAGGCAAAAGTTGCATAAAGTTATGTCCTAATATTCATTCTTTTCTATGCAGGCAAGGAGTATAATGGAAGAAAAGCTGAAGAGCAAGCTGTATATGTAGTAAATGTCAAATGGAATCAAGTAAGCGTGAAAAATGAATGAATGGAGTGAGGTCCATGAAGAAAAAGGTTGAATACGTATTCTTCTGCCAGCATTGTGGATTGCCTCAACGTATTCCAGCGTTTGTGCTAAAAACGTATTTATGTGATGACATGGTAAAACAATACTATTGCAACAATTGCAGCCGAGAAAATCTAATTCCTCCATATATAAAAAAGCTGAAAACAGAACTTTAATGGATGATGTAATCATATCTAGAAGAGGCTGGGACATAAGTATTCCAGCCAAGGATAATTCCGAACAATTATACGAAGATGCTAATGAATGTTCCGTATAATTGTTCGGGCTTTTATTTGTTTTTCAAAGGATGTTTCCATGAAGTTTGGTGCGATTCCCCGCAGCCGGAATACACTTCGCTTTCCATGGGGCTCGCGCTGAGCCGCTTCGGCCTGTGGCCTGCAGGGTCTCAGACTGTCTCGCTAATCCCATAGGAGTCTTCGTGTATTCCGGCTGCTCTGTTTTTCCAACTAATTATATTTCCTCTTGTAAAAAGTATGCGAAAGCAGCCGCTATTTACTAGCTATATTAGAAATTGTTCGTCTTTACAGAGTATCTATTTAGTTATGTCCCATCCTCTTTTTTCTGAAAGAGTAATTGTTTAGACCAATATAGTTGAACAGAACGAAAGATTTTCCATTTTTAATGAGTAATAACCAATAGATTGTACAAACTATTTAAAGTAGAACAGTGGCTCATTGTTGGTTAGTGGAATAAAAAGGTCTCTTTAGCTTTACTTATTGGAGATGCTCATTACATCTTCAATCATGGAAACTTTTAAGTAGTAGTTGAATAAAGTGAATTACAAGGAATACTGGGACAAAATTAATGAACAGAATGGCATATTGCATTCTTTATATAGTTCCTATTGGCATAAATACTCGGATTTTTCTACATGGCAGTTTTGGGTCATTCTTATTTCATTACTTTTACCATTATTAATCCTTTATTTTGTAGTAGATAGGAAAAGGCTATTCGAAATATTTTTCTTTGGCTATACTGTTCATTTATTTTGGGCATATATTGATATAGCGCTTAGTAGAGGAACCTATTTAACCCATACATATTTTCTTTTTCCGTTACATATTACAGGATCCTTTCTTCCAGTTGGATTTCTGTTGGTATACCAATATGCCACAAACCATAAAAAAATTTTTTATATCCTAACAATACTGTTAAGTGCTGCAAATGCTTTTATATTTGCCAATATCGAAGAGGCAGTTGGTTTAGTAACATTTCATAAAGGGTTTAATTCTTTTCATTTATTCCTTTTGGATTTGGTAATTGTGTTTGTAGCATACTGGTTTACTAAGCTAATGTTACGATTTAGAATTCATACGAAAGAAGAAGAGTAAGATAGCACTTTTTTTAATGAGACTGGGACATAAGTATTCCAGCAAAAGATAAATCCGAACAATTATACGAAGATACTAATAAAAGATCCGTATAATTGTTTGGTTTTTTATTTGTTTTTAAAACATGTTTCCATGAAGTTTAGTGCAATTCGCCGCAGCCACCTCACTTCGCCTCCGGAGAAACTAGTTTCATAAGGAAGAGGAAAAGAGGAAAGCCAAAAATCGAAGAAGCAACGAGAAAAAAGGCGTTCATAAGGAAGATGAAAGCCAAAAATCGTAGAAGCAACGAGAAAAAAGGCGTTCATAAGGAAGATGAAAGCCAAAAATCGAAGAAGCAACGAGAAAAAAGGCGTTCATAAGGAAGAGGAAAGCCAAAAATCGTAGAAGCAACAGAAAAAAGGCGTTCATAAGGAAGAGGAAAGCCGAAAATTGTAGAAGCAACAGAAAAAAGGTGGCCATAAGGAAGATGAAAGCCAAAAATCATAGAAGACTCCAGAAAAAGATCGTTCATCTCCCAACTCTTTGCAAATAGCAAATAATCTAAAACAATGCATTTGAGCGAAAACGAAACGAGGTGTATACTTGCCAAAGGAGATTATTAAAGGAGGAATTTATTTTGTTACAAAAGCCAAAGGCTATTTTTCTGGATATGGATGGGACTATCTTGAATCATCAGAATCAGGTAAGCCTAAAGACAAAAGAGATTATTGATGATTTACGAAAGGATGGTTTCTTTGTATTCATTGCAACGGGAAGATCCTTTGATGAAATTGCATCTGTTGTGCCAGAAGGGTTTGAAGTGGACGGATATGTTACTTCTAACGGCATGGCCGGCTATATAGGAAAGGAGCCTGTTTTTCAGCACACGCTCCCTCTAGAATTGGTTAAAACAATTATTGATAAGGCAAGAGAACATAAAGTGTATTACGAACTTTTCCCTTATGACGATCCTCGGATGGTATTAAATCAGGATAAAGAGTATGTTATCCATGAAATTAGGGACCCAAAACCAGACAGTGTTGGAATTAACGAATGGCTGTCTCGTAAAGAAGCTATTAGCGGAAAAATTGCTTGGAAGAATACAATTGAAGGAAAAGAATTTTCGAAGTTTTATTTTTTTGCTCGTACAAGAGAGCATATTAATCAATGGAAACACGTATTAGAGGAACTAAGAAAAGAAGTAGATTTTACTGCCTCTACTTCTTCTGCACATAATGTAGAAGTAATGGTTGCGAATGTAAATAAAGCCACTGGTATTAAGCAAATGTTAGAGAAATTTAATCTTTCAGAAGAAGAGACAATGGGAATTGGCGATAGTGATAACGATATCCAAATGCTTCAATTTGTTTCCATGCCGGTTGCTATGCAAAATGCACCAGATCACATTAAAGAATTAGCAGCAGAAATAACAGAGTTAACCTGTGATGAAGATGGGGTTTGTCATTTCTTAACATCTCGATTTAAGTAATGAAGCTGCATTTTTAATTCCTGTTTTTACCATATTAATGATTGCTCGATCTGGAAAACCTACTATAGGTAAAAGAAAGGAGCATGAAAAATGACAAAGAAATTTAATAATGGTAGTAAGAATCAAAACGCACCTAGAGGAAACCAGTCTAGTGTTAGTGGCGATAATAGCAAGGGAAATAAGCGGAACAAAGATCAAAGTGATAAAACAGAAGATTAAGTAAAAGCCAGCTTCATATGAGCTGGCTTTTACTTAATAATAGGTTCAAACGCGTTCTTGCAGCTTTTGAATATTTACAGAATGAAAAGGCTAACCCCCTGGTTCATCCACCACACTAGATGGATTTCCATCCAAGTCGTAAAAATCAAAAATATTTCATGCCCTCAAAATCATTGATTTCCATCATTTCCCCTCCGGTGTTTGTAGCAATATTTTATCTCACTCTTAACGGATAGTAAGTTTCAACCGTAAGCTTATGAGAATACATGGAAGATCAACTGTCCGTAAAGGTCCGAATGGTTCAACTAACAGGGGATATAGGAAAAACACCACTGATGGAAGTTTAGCTTTATCCAATTTTAAACGTAAATATATTGTTATTTTAGGAATTTAATAGCCACTCGGAATTTGTCGAGGATTATCTTGGGTTTTTAAAAGGGTTTTAGTAGAAATGGCTCGAATTATAAATTAGCTAAAACTACTTAGAAGGGCTGGTTCTAAATTGTTGGCTTTTCCTAATATCGAACAATTATCGTATCATTTATTAGTAATTATCTTACCGATCGTTTGGTACCTTTTAGTAAGTAAAGAAGATGTTTCTCAACGAAAAAAACTAATTTCTAATTTTTCTCTTATCCTTTTTATCATGCTTTTTTTCACTATGGTGCATCCAATTCAAATGGAAGAGGGCTTGTTTTATGATCTTAAAGTGGTTCCCATTCTATTAGCTCTTGTTTATGGTGGATTAAGCACGAGCATTCTCTTAACTGTCATTTTGATTGGTTATAAATTTTTCATACTAGGAAACGGTTTTTACATATATATTTTAAATTATTCTATTGCAGGAGCCATTATCCTCTTTTTAAAAAATAAATTGGTAACTCTTACATTTGGAGCGAAATGGAAATTGATAATGGGTGTTTATTGGCTTTGTGCTTTGACACGAGTTATATTTGTTTTTATAACAGAACAAGTAGCCCAGCTTCCTTTCGTATTGATTTATTCATTTACTACGTGGGGAGCATTATTTATCGTTACCAGCATTATTCAATATAATGATGAGAAAATTCTCAATCAGAAAAAAGTTCAAATAGCAGAGCGATTAAATGCGGTAAGTCAATTGGCTGCTTCTGTTGCCCATGAGGTACGGAACCCGATGACGTCGGTAAAAGGATTTTTGCAACTAATAAGTGGGGACAACAATTTATCTGGAAAACAAAGGAAATACATAGAAATCTCCTTACAAGAATTAGAGCGGACAGAAACAATCATCAGTGATTATTTATCGATGGCAAAACCAGTTTCAAAAGAAGAAGAAGAAAATTTAAATATTACAACAGAACTAAGAGGCGTTATTGAAGTAATGACTTCTTATACTAATACTCATAATATTATAATCGATGCTGTTATCTCTAATCAGCTATATTGTAAAGGAAAGAAAAATGAATTTAAGCAGGCAATGATTAATATGATGAAAAATAGTGTAGAAGCCATGAATGGAAACGGCGTTTTAAAGGTTCGTGCATATGCTTTAGGAGAAAAGATTTTTATTGAGATCGAGGATAATGGGATAGGGATGACGAACAAACAGGTCAAACAACTAGGCACTCCTTATTATTCCACGAAAGATAAAGGAACAGGTATTGGCTTAACCTTAGTATACCGAATTATTCGAGATATGAAGGGGGAAATATCTGTTGTCAGCAAAAAAGGGCAGGGAACAACGTTTAGGATAGCTTTGTTGAAAACAATTGTTTGATAGAAAAGTCGGTTCTCCACTAAATAGAATCGACTTTTTTATTGTTTTTCCTTGTCAGCTCAATGATAAAATAGTCGATCCAAGTAATGAGTGGGATGAAAAAAGGAAGTATATAAAAAGAAGTATGCCCAATCCCAAATAATCTTACTTCGTCATTAAGTAAATAGATAATCCACGTAACACCTACTAAAAAAACTGTATTCCAACAGAAAGTCACTAGCAATGCTATCCATTTATTTTTTGTTTTGGTGAAAGTAAAAATAGATAGGGGAACAGAAAACAAGAAAGATATTAAAATGAAAAGTATAACCAACAGATTCCCTCCAAATTTTTCTAATTTAAATATATTTTAACATGATTGTTCTTAAAATATGGTTCCTAATAAATCAAAAATTTACATTCCTTTACTAAAATTATAAAAAAGGTTAAAAGGGAGTGAAAAGTAAGATTGTATACTTTATTTATTGAGATTAGAATCCCCTTCTTGTTTGTTTCCAAGTAGTTTTGGTTTAGTCCGTCCGGAATCTTTTACATAAGGAGTTTTGATAGATGAATATAACAGTGGCAGGTACAGGGTATGTTGGCTTAGTAACAGGTGTTTGTTTAGCAGAAGTGGGTCACCAGGTTACTTGTGTTGATGAGGTTAAAGAGAAAATAGTTCTTCTAAACTTAGGGATTTCCCCTATTTATGAGCCGGAATTAGATACATTAATAGAAAAAAATGCAAGTGCAGGGAAATTGACATTTACAACCGATCACGAACAGGCATATGCGCATTCAGATGTTATTTTCATAGGGGTAGGAACTCCAGAAAATGAAGATGGATCAGCTAACTTAAATTATGTTTTTCAAGTTGCAAAACAAATTGCTGAAAGTGTAACCCATGATTGTTTAATTGTCATTAAATCAACTGTTCCTATTGGGACAAATGATCGTGTTGAAACTTATATTAAAAATCACTTGAAACATAAAGTAACTGTTGAGGTTGCGTCAAATCCAGAATTTCTTGCCCAAGGCAGTGCAATTAAAGATACGTTGCACGCGTCACGAATTGTGATTGGGGTAGAAAGTGAGCAAGCGAAGGAAATATTGACAGCTATATATGAACCTTTTCAACAACCGATTTTAACGATGAATCGCCGCAGTGCAGAAATGGTGAAATACGCATCAAATGATTTTCTTGCCCTAAAGATTTCTTTTATTAATGATATTGCTAATTTATGTGAAGCAGTTGGAGCAAATATAGAGGATGTAACAAGTGGGATGAGTTATGATGAGCGTATTGGAAAAAAGTTCTTAAATCCTGGTATTGGGTATGGCGGTTCTTGTTTCCCAAAGGATACAAAGGCTTTGCATTGGCTTGCAGAAGAAGAAGGTTATATTTTACGGACGGTAAAGGCTGCTATAGAAGTAAACGAGAAGCAGAAATTTAAGTTGATTTCAAAGGCACGGAATGAATTTTCCTCATTCAATGGATTGAAAGTGGCAGTATTAGGACTTACCTTTAAGCCTGGAACAGATGATTTACGGGAAGCTCCTTCTATCCCAAATGTACGATTATTATTAAACGAAGGAGCTAGAGTTCATGTATATGATCCAGTTGGAGAAGAGAACTTTAAAAAGCACTTTTCGACAGAGGTTGTTTATGAAAAAACAGCAGAACAAGCATTAGAGGAGGCAGATCTTTGCTTCATTTTCACCGAATGGGAGGAAATTAAAGCTATTGATTTATCCTTTTTTAACAAAATGAAAGTACCGTTTGTCTTCGATGGAAGAAACTGTTTCTCACTAGAAGAGGTAAGAAAGGCGAAGATTAATTATTTTTCTATTGGACGACCAGAAATTAGAATGATGGAAGTTGGAGGAAGAGGTGGAGACGGTTTTCTAGTTACCTAGTGTAATGATAAAAAACAGCCTATATTGTGGGCTGTTTTTTAATTTTTCTTAGTACAGTGTTTTAGGTAATTTAATTGTAAATGTTGTGCCAACATCTACCTCACTTGTTACACTGATAGTTCCTCGAGGACTTTCGATAATCTAAAAGCAAATCATAAGGCCGATTCTTGTTCCTTTGGATTTTATTGTAAAAAAGGCTCGCCAAATTTACTTAGCACCTCTTTTGAATTCCTTTTCTTGACCCACCATTCAATTTATATAGATAGGATCTAAATTGAATGGATTCTAATAAAATACATTCATATTTTTAATGAGATCGATAAAGAGTTGCTTTATTTTAATCATTGACTAAAACACTTATTGTAAGATAATGAAGGTAGTCTAAATATTTTAAAAATTATCTTAAAAGGAGGGTTTTTATGTTCTGGACAGAGAAAAAGTTGGATGCACGAATCAAGGAGCTAGAAAAATACCGCTACCGAGAAGCTATTTCATTAGAATCCTTTCAGATGCAATTAGATAAAGAAGGAGAAATTGGCGCGAGACCACCGGAAAATGGGGAATGGACAACTATTCGTGTTGGAAATAATTGGGCAGGAAGGGATCATTATGCTTGGTTAAAGGCAGAGGTATCAATACCTGCTAACTGGAATGATAAACAAGTATTGGGATATTTTGATTTTGGTGTAACAGATGGTGGTACGAATTCTGGCTTTGAATCACTATTGTATGTAAATCAGAAAACGTATCAGGGCGTAGATGCCAATCATCGAGAAGTATTTTTTAAAGAAGAACATTGTGGAACAAATATCAGTTTGATTTTTCGTTTATGGTCTGGCTTAGAAGGCGGCGGTGAACCACGCATCCAAGAACATAAAATAAAAAAGGCAGAGATTGGATGGCTCGACGAAGCGACAGATGATTTATATTATACGGCTAAAGCAATAATCCAAACGATACATATTTTAGATGAAAATCGACCAGAATATCAAACTCTTCTAACTGCTTTAAATCGAGCTTTTTATGAAATAGACTGGACGGAGCCAGGCTCTGATCTATTCTATGAATCTATAAGCAAAGCAAATAATCATTTGAATACTTCATTAGAAAAAATGGATAAACATACTGCTGTTACCATTCATGCAATTGGTCACACACATATTGATGTTGCGTGGCTATGGCGATTGAAGCATACCAGAGAAAAAACAGCGCGCTCTTTCTCAACAGTATTGCGCTTAATGGAGAAATATCCAGAATACTTATTTATGCAATCACAGCCACAGCTATACGCGTATATCAAAGAGGACTATCCAGAGATTTATACCCAATTGAAGGAAAGAGTAGCAGAGGGAAGATGGGAGCCAGAAGGCGGGATGTGGCTCGAGCCTGACTGTAATTTGCCATCTGGGGAATCCTTCGTCCGTCAATTATTACACGGAACAAGATTTTTAAAAGAAGAGTTTGGTGTAACGAGCAAGTATCTATGGTTACCAGATGTCTTTGGTTATAGCTGGTCGTTGCCGCAAATTTTAAAAAAATCAGGTATTGAGACATTTATGACGACAAAAATTAGCTGGAATCAGTACAATAGGATGCCACATGATACCTTCCAATGGCGAGGCATTGATGGGACGGAAATTTTGACTCATTTTGTTACGACTCCATATCCGAACAGTAGAGGCTGGGCATATGACTATAATGGAGAAATGCAGGCAGATGTCGTTCAAGGCGCTTGGGATAACTATAAAGACAAAAATATTACTCAGGATTTACTTCTGTCATATGGCTATGGAGATGGTGGTGGTGGAGTAAACCGAGATATGCTGGAGATGCGGAGAAGATTTGACCGAATTCCTGGTCTGCCAGCTGTGAAATCGACAAAAGCAGGAGATTATTTTGACGCCCTTCATGAGAAAGTGAATAACACAGAGGAATATGTCCATACATGGGACGGAGAACTTTATTTAGAATTTCACCGAGGAACTTATACTAGCCAAGCATATAATAAAAGAAGTAATCGAAAAAAAGAATTATTGTATCGGGAAACGGAACTGCTGAGTGTATTAGCTAGTATATTTACTGAAGATTGGTCTTTTTATCCGCAGGAAGAGCTTCACAAAGGCTGGACGATTTTATTAAGAAATCAGTTCCACGATATCATTCCTGGTTCATCCATTCGTGAAGTATATGAAGATAGCATTTTAGAATATGAAGAAGCAGAAGCGCTAGCATTTGAAGCGCAAGAAAAAGTTTCAACTAGTATAATAGAAAAAAGTATCTATCACTATACAGTGATAAATGACTCTTCTTGGACACGTTCAGGATTGGTAGAAATTCCAGACAAGCCTGAGTTAGAAGAGGGACAATGGCTATCGGAAAAAGAGAAAGTATTGCAAGCTGAAAAAGTGGCTGGAAAGTGGCTTGTGCAGGTGGAAAAGATTCCATCTCATGGATTAGCTAATCTTTTATTTAAATCGACTAAAGCTAGCGATAGGAATAAACAATCTTCTTTTGTGATCAATGAATCTGGGATAGATACACCTTTTTATAAAATTCTTTGGAATGAAAAAGGCCAATTAATTCGAATTTTTGATAAAAAAGCCAAAAGAGAGATCTTAAAAGAAAAGCAAGCAGGAAATGTACTACAAGTATTTGAAGATAAACCATTAAGATGGGAAGCTTGGGATATTGATATTTTTTACCAAGAAAAGCATCACGAGATTTCAGCTCTTGAAGAGATTGAAATAGTGGAAGATAATTCTTTACGAGCAGTAATACGATTTACCTGGACATATCACCATTCTAAAATAGAGCAAGAGCTTATTCTCTATTCAGAAAACCAAAGAATAGACTTTAAGACATTTGTTGATTGGCATGAACAGCATCAGCTATTAAAAGTGGCGTTTCCTGTTGAGATTCGTTCTACTCAAGCTACCTATGATATTCAATTTGGAAATGTCCAAAGACCAACTCATTGGAATACAAGCTGGGATTATGCAAAGTTTGAAACCGTTGGACATCAGTGGGCTGATTTATCGGAGCATGGTTATGGAATAAGCCTATTAAATGATTGTAAATATGGCTATGACATCAAAGATTCTATGATGCGTCTATCTCTCATTAAGTCTGGTACTTATCCAGATTATTTGCAGGATCAAGGAGCACATACATTTACTTATTCTCTTTTCCCACATGAAGGAGACTGGAGAGAAGGCGGTACAGTTCAAGAAGCATGGGATTTGAATCAGCCATTAAAAGGTTTGGAAGGAAAGTTAAAATCTAAAGATTTCTCTTTATTCCAATTAGCGTCTGACCATTGTATGATTGATGCTGTTAAAAAAGCAGAAGATGAAAATAAAATCATTGTTCGTTTACATGAATTTATGGGGAAAAGAGGAGCGGTAGAATTAACCTCAGATGCTTCTATAAAATCGTGGCAGGAATGTAACCTTATGGAGGAAACAATGGATGAAAAACAGGAAAATGAAGAGATAACATTCGAAATAAAACCATATGAGATTAAGACATTGATAGTGGAAATTTAAATTTTAAGGAGGCAGATTTTAAGGTGTTAATAACACTTTAAAATCTGTTTTTTGTATGTTTTCTATAGCGATGCTTATACTAAAGTGGAAAAAATCTATAGTGAGGATTTAGTTAATATGAATACAAATAGAAGGAACGACAAGAAATAATCTATGCTGTTACAAAAAAAGAAGTCCAATGCTACAGAGGTGCTATTTATATAGAAATGAAAAAACTTGTGTCTATAATAACGAAACGAAGTTAATGTACTTTTTTCTTTGTCCGTTGTAAGGTCTTTTCTAAGGCGGTTATATCTTTTTTAATTATCTTTAAATCGGAGTGGCATTGTTTTAAGAGTTTCTGTATTTCATTCCATTTATTGTTTGGATTCATTCATGGTTCTCCTTACATAATTATGATAGTAATAAAAATTATGTGGAGTAGTGAAAAATTATTCATATTAAAGGAGATTTTCTTTAGGGTGAGACATACTTTTCAAGTTTTACTAAAAAGGCAAGTTTGCTAGAAGTAATAGTATCCGATGAAGGAAGTAAAGGCTAAGAAGAATACTACTAAAAAGACTCGCCTGGTGAAAAGTGTTCTGCCATAGCTGTTTTGCGATTACTTCATGCATGTTAAGCCTCATTCAAATTATTGAAAGTAAGAAGAAAATGGAGATTTAAAATCACTATCTTTGACAAAAGATACTTACTAATGGTAAGTTAGTTCTTGAATATAATGAACTAATTAGTTGGGGGAAGAATAATGTCACAATTAGAACAAGTTATGAAGAGTCGTAAATCGGTTAGAGCGTATGATTCCACATACAAAATAGAAAAAAAAGAATTAGAAGAAATCATTGAATTAGCAACGAGTGCTCCATCATCTAGTAATTTGCAGTCTTGGAGATTTATTGTGATTCAAGATCAAGAACTAAAAAAAGAGCTAAGAGAAATTGGAAACAATCAAGCACAAATAGAGGATTCTTCTGCTATTATTGCTGTTTTAGGAGATACGGAGGCTTATAGAAATGTAGAGGAAATCTATGAACAAAATGTATCCCTTGGATATATGGATCAAGCGATTGCAGATAGAACGGTAAATAATACGCAAAGCTTATATCCAAATCTACCAAAACCAATTCTTACACAAATTGCTAGCTATGATGCAGGATTAATTTCTATGCAGATTTTATTACTAGCAAAAGAACGCGGGTATGATACAGTTGTGATGGGTGGCTTTGATAAAGCTGCATTTGCGAAACGTTTTGAATTGCCAGAAAATCAATTTCCTATTACACTAATTGCGATAGGGAAAGCAGCTGCGCCAGCCTTTAATACAAGCCGATTGCCACTAGATAAAATTACGAAATTTTATTGATTAATAGAGAAAAAGTGCCTTGATTCTTGAAGGAAAAAGGCACTTTTCTAAAAAAATTATTCTATCTCACTTGCAGAGGTTTCACCAGCTATACGGCCAAATACGATAATGTCAGCAACTGCATTTCCGCCAATTCTATTCCCTCCATGAACACCACCAGTAACTTCACCAGCAGCATAAAGTCCTTTAATTGTATTGCCCTTTTTATCTAGAACATGAGTCTGTGTATCAATTTTTAATCCACCCATAGTATGATGGATACCTGGAGTTACAGGAATAATATAATATGGTCCTTCTTCTAACGTTTGGGTTAGATGAACTCGGTCAAACTCTTCGTCTTTTTTATTTTTAACGTATTTTGTATAATTTTTTAAAGTAGTAGCAAGGGTGCTGCTGTCTATTCCACTCTCGCTTCCTAAAGATTCTATTGTTTCTCCTTTTGTAGCGTAACCATCTTCAATATATCCCGCTAATGAGGCATTTTCATCTGCCATTTCTTGATTTACGACAAGATAAGCTACTTTATCTGTTTGTGCCAAAATATTTTTGGAAACAACATCACGTGTCAATAATTCATTGGTAAATCTTTTTCCTTCTTTGTTTATTAAAATAGCTCCGTCACCACGTAATCCTTCTGTAAATAGATATCCTGTTTCTGGATCGGTTGTTGGATGTATTTGGATTTGGTCTATATCGACGAGATCAGCCCCAACTTCTTCTGCCATAACAATTCCTGATCCTGTTGCTCCAGCATGATTAGTTGTAGAGAAACCTTCCAAGTTTTCATTGTATTCAATAACCATTTCAGCATTTGCACCAAAACCACCAGTTGCTAAAATAACAGATTTTGCAGTAACGGTGAATGGATTCATATTTTTATCGGTAGCTTTTACTCCTACGATCGCGCCATCTTTTTCAATTAAACTATCAGCTGTAGTGTTTAATCACTTATACTGCCTGTTTCTCCATCTGCACTGATTTCAATTTTCTCAATCTTATCTTTTGAAACCGTTACAGTGGCTTTAATTTCTCCTCCATGACCATTGGAAACGCCTTCATATGTACCAGCATTAAATTTTCCTTTTTCTTCTGTATTCGTACTGTTGCTACATCCTGCTATTATGAGCATAAATATAGCGATAAGGACGAGCGATATACTAGACAATTTTCTCATAAAAATTAACCCCTCTCTTTTTATTGTTCAATGTTTCACAATGTCTATCATAGTGAAAATGTCCAACTACTCGTTATGTAAATATCAATGTTCAAAATAAGTTCATAAGTCTATGAAGGTTTTGTGAATATTTGTATCCCACTCTTAACGGACAGTAAAACTCCCCCTCAAGCTTATGAGAATACGAGGAAGATAGGTGGGAGATCAACTGTCTGTATAGGTCCGATTGGTTCAACTAATCATCAGTGAGGGGAAGTTTCACTATATGGTATACAAAGCCGTTCTTTTGTAATTCATTACAAAGAGGAAATATAATTAGTTGGGAAAATAGAGCAGCCGGAATACACGAAAACTCCTATGGGAGCTGCGAGACAGTCTGAGACCCTGCAGGCCATAGGCCGAAGCGGCTCAGCGCGAGCCCCATGGAAAGCGAAGTGTATTCCGGCTGCGGGGAATCGCCCCAAACTTCATGGAAACATCCTTTGAAAAACAAATAAAAGCCCGAACAATTATACGAACATTCATTAGCATCTTCGTATAATTGTTTGGAAATATCCTTGGCTGGAAGACTTATGCCCCAGCCTCTTTTACTTTTGTTTACAGTTAAGAACTTATAAGTTTTCTGAAGTTAATTTGGTGCCCTCTGTTTTCTTAACTATTAGAAAGGATTTGTTCCTATAACAGTAGCTGCTTTTACATAGATTCTTGGATGTAATTTTAACTGTGAAACAATCAGTTCAGCAATATCTTCTGGCTGCATGTACTTCTCTGCACTGCCTTTAATCAAATCTGTTTGAACAGCTAACTCTGTGGCAACTGTGCTTGGTGTTAAGGAAGTAACACGAATATTGTTTCTACGTACCTCTTGTGCCAATGATTCTGTCATTCCGATTAAACCGAATTTAGAAGCGCTGTATGCACTGGATGTTGCTGCCCCATTCAAGCCATTTGTGGAAGAAATGTTGATGATGTCTCCCCCATTTTTTTCGATTAATTGTGGTAAAACAGCTTTTGTTACATAGTATGGTCCCATTAAGTTTACATCAATAATCTTTTTCCATTCTTCTGGGTTCATTTCTAAAAGTGACTCGAATTTACCAATTCCTGCATTATTGATTAAAATATCTGCTTTTCCTAGCTCGTTTGTTAATGTAGAAATTGCTTGTTCTACTTCTTCTAAGGATGATACATCAACCGTTGCATATGCAGCTTTAACACCAAGAGCTTCAACCTCTTTAACGACTTCTTTTAACGCTTCTTCTGTACGAGCAAGTAAGCCGACATTTACGCCCTCATTTGCTAATGCAATCGCTACTGCTTTCCCAATGCCTCTACCTGCTCCCGTAATGAATGCTATTTTTCCTTTTAAAGATTGTGCCATTATAAGTAACTCCTTTCAACCTATTGATTCTGTATATGATACTTTGTCTATTTTATTATTTTCAATACGCGATAGCAAGAAAGCCGCTTATAGGAAAGATATTTTCATTTTTCGTTGTATGTGGGGGGAAAAACAATGATAATAAAATCACATAGTATCCACTAAAAAGGAGGATTTTAAATGTCTTTTTCCTTGTCTCCAATTGGTATTTTTCTTGCTATAGGCTTACTCGTACCGAATATCCTATTTATTCTCTTATTTCCACCAAAAAATATACCTTCAAAATCAAATAAAACACCATGGCTTTTTGTTGTTTTTGAAAGGGTAGGACAAATAGGCTGCCTATGTTTAGTAATCATTACTAAAAATCCTGCTGGAGAAATAATTAATAGCTGGCTTCTCTTATCCTTTCTTTCTCTTATTCTATATTATCTACTATGGGTGAGGTATGTTAGAAGTGACCGAGAATATCGGTTTCTGATGAAGTCTTTTCTCTTCATACCCATTCCGTTAGCAGTCTTGCCATGCTGTATTTTTATTACTGCAGCTATTTGGGGACATTCTTTTTGGTTAGGAATAGCAGCTATTGTATTTGCGATTGGTCATTTAAAAGTGAGCTCAGATAATAAGGAATAGAAGTCCTAACTTATTGGGAAATTTCCCGTTGGTTGGGACGTTTATCTATAAATGATAGAGTTTACCTAACTGCTTTGAGTTTATTGAATCCGCTTTCATCTGATATTTAAATAGAAATAGAAGTTAACAAAATACAGAAAAATAGTTATAGAGAGGTAATTTATATGATGCAAAAGCTTCAGCGATATGGGGGATCTATGTTTACACCAGTACTTTTATTTGCCTTTTCGGGAATTGTACTTGCAATAACTATTATGCTAAATAATCCTCAAATTGTAGGAGGTATAGCAGAAGAAGGTACCACATGGAATAGTATCTTAAGTATTTTGGAAAATGGAGCATGGACTGTATTTAATCAGATGGAATTGTTTTTTGTAATAGGTATTGCACTTGGATTAGCTAAAATAGCTAATGCAAGTGCTGTAATGGAAGCAGTCGTCGTATATCTAACTTTTAATTATTTTCTTTCAGGTATATTAGAATACTTTGGATCAACATTCGGAGTTGATTTTAGTCAAAATGTTGGCAGTACTAGTGGAATGAAGCTAATTGCTGGCATAAAAACATTGGATACAGGGATTATCGGAGCCATTGTAATTTCTAGTTTAACTGTATGGCTACATAATAAGTATTTTGAAAAGAAACTACCCGAATGGCTTGGCATTTTTCAAGGTTCTGCTTACGTGGTAATCCTTGGTTACTTTATGATGATTCCAATCGCAGTTGTCGTTGCCTGGGTTTGGCCGATTGTTCAGTCTGGAATCGGTTCTCTTCAAGGGTTTTTAGCTAGTTCGGGAACAATGGGTGTTTGGTTTTATCATCTTTTTGAAAGAGCATTAATCCCAACAGGTTTGCATCATTTTATTTATACACCATTTATGTTTGGTCCAGCTGTTGTAGAAGACGGAATTGTGAAATATTGGATGGGGAATCTTGGTAGCTTTGCGCAAAGCACGGAATCATTAAAGGCAATGTTCCCAGCTGGTGGCTTTGGGTTATATGGAAACTCCAAAATGTTTGCAGCACCCGGTATTGCATTAGCTATTTATTTCACTGCTAAGAAGGAAATATTCTCTCAATGTAATAGAATAGCAGAATTAGGTTCCACAGAAGGATCAGAGTTAGAAATAGATGAACATGCTTCTTATATCGTAGACTTAGCTTGTGCAATTGCATATGACACACAAGAAAGAATGCTTTTAATTGTCGAAAATAATGGAGCGATTCAAAATTTTGATCCAACTGCAATGGTAGAAGTACCTTGTATTGTTGGAGCGAATGGTCCAGAACCATTAGTGCAAGGAACTATTCCAAGATTCCAAAAAGGATTAATGGAGCAACAAGTAGCCGTAGAAAAATTAGTAGTGTAAGCTTGGGAAGAACATTCCTATCAAAAACTTTGGCAAGCCATTACATTATCTAGAATGGTGCCAAATGCTAAAATAGCTAAACAGATCTTAGACGATTTACTGGAAGTGAATAAAGAATATTGGCCAGAGCTTAATTAAGCAAATGGACTGAGGTTGGGACATAACTAAATAGATACGCTGTAAAGACGAACAATTTCTAATTTAGCTAGTAAATAGTGGCTGCTTTCGCACACTTTTTACAAGAGGAAATATGATTAGTTGGGAAAACAGAGCAGCCGGAATACACGTAGACGCCACGGGGATTAGCGAGACAGCCTGAGACCCCGGAGCTGAGGAGGCTCAGCACGAGCCCCACGGAAAGCGAAGTGTATTCCGGCTGCGGGGAAACGCACTAAACTTCATGGAAAACTCCTTTTAAAAACAAATAAAAAACCAAACAATTATACAGAACTTTCATTAGCATCTTCGTATAATTGTTCGGATTTATCCTTGGCTGGAATACTTATGTCCCATCCTCGTTCGTTGTAAGGAATAGGCATGTTTTTTAAGATGCATTCATAGTTTAGTATATATACCAATTTTAAAGGAGAGAGCTACATTGAGTATTACTAGACTAGCAGATCGCTTTTGGGACGGCATGACTTTAACGTATGTAAACCACAAAGGAATCATTTATCCTTACTTCGCTTTTATGATTACTGCGTTTCTATTTGAATTATTTCTTACAGTGTTAATAGGTATATCTATTTATTTCTTTTATCAATCAGGGTATTATCCTAATGTCCTGTTTTATATTGGATGTTGCGTTGTTTTTTTGCTACTTATCATGACAATGGTTACGATAAAATCTATCTATCTAAAGATTAAGTATGCATCAAACAGCCATTAGAGAATCTCGTTCTTTTTACGTAAATAATAGTATAAAATCAGACAGCAAATGGAACAAAGTATAGATAGTAATGCAATAAATCCATAGCCTGCCTGTTGGCCAATGACACCATTACTGGAATAAAACAAACGATTTATCCCATCTATAATTACGCCAATTAGCAGGTTGCCGAGTACACTAGCGATTCCCATTAAAGTAACAGTAAAGGTGATAGCTGTACCAGTTCCTTTAGGATATCGTTTGGCAAGCAGTGCCATGACGGTTGGATAAATGGGGGCAATACCAACTCCTGCGATAGCAAAAAGAATGGCACCTTTTTCTCCAATAATAATGCCAGCAAAGCTACAAATACCGGAAAAAGCAGCAAAAATCATAATAGAAATGGTATAGCCAATTTTATCTGTTAAAGGGCCAAGAAATAGTCTAGACAGCATAAAAAACAGGAAAAATATCGATAGCATACCAGATGCTGTTTCTACATTCCATGAATACGCTTTAATTAAAAAGTTAACTAACCATCCTCCTACAGCCAATTCCGATACTACCCCAAAGGAGAGAATCATGACAATAAGCCAAGCAACTGGATCCCGGAGTAAAAATCGATAAGAAACTGTCTCATCATCGCTTGTTTCTTCCTCTGGGAATTTACCAAAAAAAGAAGGGATGATGGGCAAAAGGGCTAACAACAACACAATGAAGTACATTCCTCGCCAGCCTAATTCTCCTCCTGCAATTGTCCATCTCATCATCCATGATGCAATAATCGGCGCTATCATTGAACTTAATCCATAGAAAAAATGAGCCAAATTCATCATAAAGCCAGTATTTTTCGTGAAAATACGAGCCGCCATTATTCCAAGGCCGATTTCAAGCATTCCGTTTCCAATATATAAAAGAAAGTAAGAGGAAGAAAGGGCGAAATACTTTTCTGAGAAATAAAGACAAATCCCAGAGATAGCCATAGAGGCAAAAGCAACAATACCAGTCCATTTAATACCAATTCGATTTGCGAGAGCAGCAGTAAAGGTACAGGCAATTAAATAGCCAAGTGAGTTGATAGCAAGTAAAAAACCTATTTGTGACTCACTTAAAAGGAAATCGGCTTGAATAATAGGAATGGCAGGACCTTTGACATTCTCTGATAATCCGAAAATAAGGAACCCGCCAAAAATAATAACAAGTAGAACATAGTAATTGAATTTCGCTTGTTTCTTACTAAAAGTATTCACACAATCCATAGATAATCCTTTCTTTTTTCTAACGTTGTAAGTAGTGAGTTTCTAAGGAAATATTATTTGTGATAACGAGAATGTCGAGAAGGAAGGTTGCTATCTTCCGTTGGACTATTATTATCACTATTAGATGGAAGCTTTTGTTTATTAACGATTTTTTTAATGCCTTTAAAGAATAAGGTAATGACTAGATATATTCCGAAAAAAAGGAGAAAGCCATTAATCCCTGCAACAGCATCTGCGAATTCCATATTACCCCTTCCTGTAATCCCTTGTTGGATTTCAATTGCAAATACTAATACAAGGATAAGCGTAAATGTATAGATAAAAGAAATGCTTTTGATGCTCCAAGCTGCTAATCGTTTAAAGATAAATTGAACAATAAAAAATGATATAATCCCAATGATACCGATAATCCATAAATGTAAATCCTTGTCTGTAGCTTGCCAGCCAAGGATTGTAGCGACGTCCATAATAATATCGTGAAAAATGTTGACAATCTCAGCGATAATTTTAAAAAACTCTACCATTATTTTCCTCCTTTTGGGAAGTTCCTTTCATTAAATTATACTTTACGATAAGAAATAATAAAATAAGTAATCAATTATTCTATCATTAGTAAACCCTCTTCAAGTTAAAGTATAAAAATGTTAATATAGGAGAAAAGACGTTCAATTGAACGAACAAGTATAGAATTTATTTCGTTGAAGGGGCAATGTCTATGCTGCTTTGGGATCGTAATAGGCAAATATGGGGACAAATTACGTTAGTTTCTATCTCCATATTATTTACTACTTATCAATTTGTGATAAATCATGAACCATTTTTCAACATTGATTTTTTCCTGTTTACGATAATAGCATGGATTGTTGGCTGGAGGTATGATGTATCTAAATACTACGAAAAGAAAGCCAAGGATAGTGAAGAAAGCTACCGTCTTCTAATGGATTCATTACCTGAATCTATATTTATTCAATCATATCCAGAAAATAGGTTGATTTATGTTAATCATGCTGCTGTTAGAATGATGGCGGCAGAGAGTAATAAAGAGTTAATTAATCGTTCATTTGGAGAATTTGTAACAGCTGATTATATGGAACGATGGAAAATGAGAATAAAGATTGCGTTAGAAAAAAAAGGCCACTCTCGCATATTGAATATAAAATGAAGCGTGTGGATGGAAGTGTTTTTTTCTATGAGGCATCTTGTTTAGCGATTAAGTTAAATGGTAATGACGCAGTATTATCAATAGGAAAAGATGTCACTGCGAGTAAAGAAGAAACGATGAATTTACTACAAAAATCAGAGAAACTAGCGATTTTAGGAGAGATGTCAGCAGGAATTGCTCATGAAATTAGAAATCCATTAACATCAATAAAAGGATTTATTCAACTTGCCAAGTCAGAAAATCCGAAGAACAAGTATTTTGAAATTGTATTGTCAGAAATTGAAAGAATTAATAGTATTGTTGGAGAATTACTATTTCTTGCTAAGCCTACAGCTGATGTTTTCTTAGTTAAAGATATTCGCAGTATAATTAAAGATGTAGTTACGTTAATACATACTCAATTGAGCTTACATAACATTCAGATTAAGGAAGTATATGAATGGGAAATGCCAATGATTTTATGTGAAGAAAAACGCCTAAAACAAGTATTTATTAACCTCTTGCAAAATGCAATCGAAGCCATGCCAGAAGGTGGCTATATTTCAATTAAGGGAACGTCCTTGGGAGATGGTAATATATCGATTGAAATTATTGACCAGGGAGTAGGAATTTCGGATGAAAGAATTAGTACACTTGGGGAACCATTTTATACAACAAAGGAAAAAGGGACAGGCCTTGGTTTAATGACTTGTTATAAAATTATTGAAAGCCATAATGGTAAATTGATTTTCCAAAGTGAATTAAATAAAGGAACAAAAGCAACGATAATCTTTCCAGCTGCTACACAGGACACTTTACTTGGTACTGTTTCTAAAGGTTGAAAGAGCTAGATGTAAGACCCTCACTGATTAGTGGGGGTTTTTGTATGAAGCGGAATTTTAGGTTTTGGAACAAGTCTTATAATAATATTACTCCTCTATGGAAAAATCGATAGACTTCTTCAAGGTTAATTCTTTTGAGGGAAAGACAAAATTTATAGTATAAGAACCATGAGGTAACTTTTTCACTGAAACGTCATAGACAACTGTTCCCCCAGGTTTCAAGAATAGAGTTGAAGGAAGCTTTTTATTGGTTGTCATTTTTAGCTCTTTCACAACTTCTCCATCCGCTTTTCGAATAGTGAAAGTGTATTGTTGCATTGTATCAAAATGAAAAGTAAATGGATGCTTGGCGTTGTTGGTTATTTGAAAAACAAAAAGTAAGACATCTTTCTCTTGGGTATAAGAAATAGAAGCTTCTATCATGCTTAAAACATTCTTGTCCCCATCTTGGAAGTCGAAATCATCTTTTGCAGGAATAGAAGCCTCTATATTTTTATCGATTTTCACTGATTTATGTGATGGCAATTCAATAGATGATTCACTTTGTTTGCTGGAAGGTTGTTCCTGAGTTTCTGTTATCTTTCCGTTTGAACAAGCTGTTAATAATAGGATGATGGAGAAAATAATTCCTTTTTTAAGCGCCATGAAAAAGCTCCTTTTCTTATTTTGATTTAAGCATAGAAAGAATTACAGAACATTATAGTGTTACACAATATCAATTTTATTATAATAGTATTATATTAGCGGGTAAGAAAAATGAGTAAAAAGTAAGAAATTTTCAATAATTATAAAAATATATTCTTTTTCCCTATTGTTTTTGTTATAGTATTATTCAGACATCTCAGAATATTCCTATATCTATATTTATTATACAGTGACAGAGCTAAAGAGAGGGACATTAAATCTGTCATAAAAAACATTGGGGGATATGAAATGGTAAATTGGAAGAAAGTAATGGGAACGTTCGTATTATCGGCAAGTTTAGTTTTTACTTCCTTTGCTTCATTATTTGGATCAGTTAATAAAGTAGAAGCAAAGTCCACCCCAGTATTACATACTCATGATGATTCAGCTCTACCTTTTGTGAGCAAACATGCAAGTGGTCCATTTGACATTGGAATGGTAAATGAAGAAAAAGTACTTGCATCTTTAATTGAACAAGGAATTATTAGTAAAAATGCCTCGAAAGAAGAACAACAAAAGAAATTATTATCCTATTTAAAGAAGCGTGCTGATAAAGCGGAGGCATTAGTTGATGATCCGAAAGAAGTACGAAATGGTATTCAAAAGAAAGCAGGACTAGGGCCTGTAGCGGCAGGTACTCCGAAAGAGTCAAAAAAAGAGAAAATTGCAGCGAAAAAGACATCACCAGACTCTATTATAGAAGAAAATTGGGATGGTGAAGTAACTACAGATGAAGTATTAGTATTACTTATTGACTTCCCTGATTATCCACATAGCAGTATTACTAAAGAGGATAATCCTGTTCTATTATACGATGACTACACAAAAGAACACTATGAACAAATGGTCTTCGGAGACTCTACATACAAAGGTGGAAATGACGAAAATTTCATTTCAATGAAAGCATACTATGAAGAACAATCAGGTGGGAGTTATACAATTGATGGCGTTGTATCTGACTGGTATACTGCAAAGCACCCAGCTGCTTATTATGGAGGAAACTATCCTACAGCAGATGGAAGTGACATTCGACCGAGAGATCTAGTTCAAGAAGCATTAGAAGCTGCATCAAAAGATCCTAATATTGATTTGTCACAATTTGACAAAGAGGATCTTTACGATTTAGATGGAGATGGCAATTACCGTGAGCCAGATGGAATCATTGATCATTTAATGATTGTGCATGCGGGCACGGGTGAAGAAGCTGGCGGTGGTGCTATTGGTGCTGATGCTATTTGGTCTCATAGCTGGAGTTTAGCAGAGCCTACTGTTATTCCTGGTACGGAAGGACAAGCAGAAGTTCCTTACTGGGGTGGAGGGTTAACTGCTTATGACTACACCGTTCAACCTGAAGATGGTGCAACAGGCGTTTTTGCCCATGAATTTGGACATGACTTAGGTTTACCTGATGAATATGATACGAATTATACGGCTGGTGGTGTAGGTGCTCCTACAGATTACTGGACGATCATGGCCTCTGGAAGCTGGGCAGGGATCATTGGGGGTACAGAGCCTACTGGATTTAGTCCATATGATAAGGAGTACTTGCAAAATAAATGGCCAAATTCTAACTGGTTCAAACCAGTAGAATATAGCCTAGAAGATATTATAGATGGTACAAAAACACTTAATATCGACCAAGCAAGTATGAAAGGGACAAACGCAGATGCAGTAAGAGTGTCTCTTCCTAATAAGAAAACAGTTATTAATACACCAACTAGTGGGCAATATGAGTATCATAGTGGAAGTGGAAATGATTTAAATAATGATCTTGTTACAACAGTAGATTTAACGAAAGCAACACATGCTGAATTTACCTTTAATGCTAATTACGATATTGAAGAAAATTGGGATTACGGATCTGTCCAAGTAGATGACGGGTCAGGATGGAAGGCAATACCAGGTAATATAACAACAGATCAGGATCCAGAAGGATATGGACAAAATCCAGGGCATGGTATTACTGGAACATCGAATGGATGGGTAACTGCTTCATTTGATTTATCTGCATACGCAGGTAAAACAATTAAACTGAAAATTAATTACTGGACAGATAGTTATGTTGCGATGCCAGGTTTATATGTAGATGATTTAGTTGTAAATATTGATGGAGAAGACGTTATTGTAGATGATGTAGAATCTGATGATGCAGCATTTACGCTTGAAGGTTTTACTAAAAGCGATGGTTTAAAAGAGTCAGAGCATTATTACTTAGTGGAATGGAGAAACTGGGCGGCAGCGGATACAGCGTTAGGCAGAATAACACGCGGTAACTCTGTATTGACACTTGATCCAGGAATGGTTGTTTGGTATGTGGACAATCTATATGACAATAACTGGGTAGGAGATCATCCAGGTGACGGATTTTTAGGAGTAGTAGATGCACATCAAGCAACCGCAGCTTGGTCTGGTGGAGAAGTAGCTTCTACTAGATACCAAATCCAAGATGCAGCATTTTCTTTAAATCCAACCGATAAAATGTTTATCGACTATTTAGCTGTTGATAATACAAGTATCACGTTACCTTCTCAGCCAGCAGTTCCGACTTTTAATGATTACAAAGATTATTCTAATCCAGGTCAAATATACTCTGGACGAAATGTGCCGAAATATGGATTAAATATTAGTGTACTTTCACAAGCGAAGGACAACAGTGTAGCACAGATTCAATTATCTTATGATGATCATAATCCAAAAGTAGAAGTTAGTGGCTTGAAAGAAACTTATTCAAGCAATGAAGGCTATAATACCCTTGATTTATCTGTCATTAGTGACGATGAAGCATTAGATCAAGCTATTACTGTAACAGCAAAAGTAGTAAATAATAAGAAAGATACGGTTGTTTCTGCGGAACAAAAGTATGTCTCTGATTTAGAAGAGAAAGAGTTAAACTTCCAGCTGACTCTTCCTGAAAAATTAGAATCTGGTCAATATACGCTAGAAGTTACCGTAGCAACAACAGACAAAGTAATCGTGTCAAAAACAGATACATTTACGGTAGATAATGAAGCGCCAATTCCAGATGTTGGAGAAAATAATGGTTCAACAGAGCCAATTAATCATGTTTCAGTAACGGTGAATATTCCAGATGCGAAGGATGATACCCTAGAATATTTATGGTCTGAATCGAAAGAGTTAGATTCTGTAGAGTCCGTAACGGCAAAAGGAATGAGAAACTCGGTAACAGAACTAAATGCGTGGAAACCATTTAAGAATGGAGATACATTAACCTTAGAAGGACATAGTGGAACATACTATCTTCATGTTCGAGGAAAGGATGTAGTAGATAATACAATTAAATGGACCTCTAACGCATTTATTGTGGATACAGATGTACCGGTTATCACTTTAGAGGGAGATAATCCATTAGTCATTCAAGCTGGTACTGAATATGTAGAACCAGGATATACAGCAGAAGATAATATCGATGGAGATTTAACCTCTTCGGTTGAGGTAAAAGATTTAGAAACACTGGATATAACGAATCCTGGAGAATATGTATTAACTTACACAGTAAGTGATACAGCTGGAAATATGGGAGAAGTTCAAAGAAAAATCCATGTTGTCGATGAAGAAAAGCCTTATATTTCCTTAACTGATGGTACGATAGAAGTAGAAGCTGGAGCTGAATATACAGAACCAGGATATACTGCCATTGATAATGTCGATGGAGATGTTACAGATAAAGTAGAGGTTACTGGTGAAGTTGATACATCAAAACCAGGTGAATATACGTTAACCTATACAGTTAAAGATTCCAGTGATAACAGCTATTCTGTTACACGCCTAGTAAAAGTAATAGATACAACTGCACCAAATCTAGCTTTAGAGGGTGGAGAAAAAATCGTCATTGAAGGCGGGACAGAATATGTAGAACCTGGCTATACTGCTACGGATATTGTAGATGGAAATCTTACTGAATTTGTTGCGGAATATGGAAGCGTAGATGTAACAAAAGTAGGAGAATACGAATTAAAATATCATGTAATCGACTCTAGTGGTAATGAAGCGATAGCGACTCGTACGGTTACGGTTCAAGATACGATAGCACCAGTAATTAAGCTTTCTGGTGAAGACACGATAACCTTAGATTTAGGTCAAGCCTATTTAGAGCCTGGATTTACCGCTACTGATACGTTAGATGGCAATATTACGGATCAAGTAGTAGTATCTGGAACACTTCGCTTTGAAGTGGGAACTTATACAATTATGTATACAGTGACAGATGCTGCCGGAAATGAATCAACTGCTAAACGTACTGTTAAAGTCGTTGATAAAACGGCACCAGAGTTAACCTTAAAAGGTAGCCATTCTATTACGCTTATAAAAGGAGAGAAATATAAAGAGCCTGGTTACAAAGCGAAAGACAATGTCGATGGTAATATAACTGATAAAGTAGTGATTTCTGGACGAATAGATACGAATAAAGTAGGAGCCTATACACTAACTTATACAGTTGCTGATTCTTCTGGCAATAAAATTTCTGTAGAAAGAATCATTATTGTCAATGAAAAACCGGATATAGTTAAGGATGATAATGACGGATCAGATAATGGTACACCATCCGATTCTACTAAAGATGGAACTGCAAATAATGGTCATTCAAATGGAACAAAAACCACAGGGGGTACAAACAGTAGTTCCGGTAGTAATCTGCCTAACACGGCAACTTCGACCTATAATTGGATTTTAGCAGGTGTGATTATTATTGTTGCTGGTATAAGTTTATTCATTATTCAAAGAAGAAAAAAAGCGTAAATAATGTATGATTTCATACTGTACAGAGAAGAGATAGTATCTTTTCTCTGTATAGTATTTTTTTTAGAGTTTTAGTTGAATGAACGTTTTAGGAAATGTTAGGAACAGGTATTTTGGTTGTTCTCCATGTTATAATGGCTTCAAACTAGAAAAAGGATGGTGGATGTAGTGATTAATAACTTCGATGAAGTAGTAAATCGACGGAATACGTATTCCATTAAATGGGATGGTGGAAAGATTATTAAGCAGATGGGGCTAACAGAGCGATATGATGAAGAAACTATTCCGCTATTTACGGCAGATATGGATTTGCCTGTGCCACAAGCCTTAGTAGATGCATTACATAAAACGGTTGATAATCGCATATATGGATATTCTATTTTTCCTGATGAGTATTATGAAGCGATTCAGCATTGGTTCAAGAAAAGACATAATTGGGAAATAGACAGAGATTCTATTGTCTACAGCCCAGGAACGGTTCATGCTATTAACATGGCTGTTCGAGCTTTTTCAGAGATTGGAGACGGTGTAATCATCCAACGTCCAGTGTATCCACCATTCACTTCTGCTATTGAAAGAAATGGAAGAGTGGTTAGAAATAATGCATTACTTGAAGATGAAGAAGGATACTATACAATAGATTTTGCCGATTTTGAAGCAAAAGCAAAAGAAGAATCAACGAAGCTGTTTATTCTTTGTAATCCCCATAATCCAACTGGGCGCATTTTTACAGTGGAAGAACTTACGCGTTTAAATGAGATTTGTGTTAAACATAATGTGTTAATTATTGCAGACGAAATCCATGGTGATTTGATCAGATGTAATCAGAAATTCACTCCAATTGCTATGGTAGCAGCAAATAATGATCATTTGATTACATGTACGGCTATCAATAAAACATTTAATGTGGCAGGACTCCACTGTACTAATTTAATTATTCCGAATGTAAAGTTGCGAAAGGCTTTTAATAAAGAAATGGGTCACCAATTGGCATCACCTTTTACGATCTCTGCACTTATTGCAGTATATAATGATGGAGAAGAATGGCTCGAGGAACTAAAGGAATATATTGACGGAACAATGGAATGGGTAAAGGCATACATAGATGAACATATGCCAAAGGTGAAAGTGACGATTCCGGAGGGAACCTATATCATGTGGATGGATTTCAGTGGTTATGGGATTACACCAGAAGAAGTACATGAGCGTATTTATCATAGAGCCAATGTGTTACTAGAAGATGGAAGTATGTTTGGAGAAGAAGGCATTACTTATCAACGAATTTGTATTCCTTCGCCTAGACCAATTATAAAAGAAGCGTTAGAAAGAATCGCGAGAGAGTTTGCTGATTTGAAATAAGTTAGTCTATGTGTAGGGTCTGATTAATTAAGATCCTTTTAACATAAGTGTACTTGAAATGAATACACTTGTTTAAAACGTATCTTTTATGATTAGGCCCTTTTCCTTGTATTCGTTTTTTTACTTATATAGATAGATTACATAGCTATCCTACTGTATAAAAAATGAATAAGTGCTTAAGCTGGTATTTATTGAGCAGTACACGAGAATGAAAAAAATACCAAAATATATTTAGATAGTTTTAAAACAATCAAAATGCAGCATATTCTTATATTTAACCTTTAAAAGTTTTTTTATAAAACGTGACGTATTCTTTACCAATAGGCTAAGGATAATATATAATAGAGAGGAAGGAATTCCACTTTTTTGTGGACTTGCTATATTTTTTCTACTAAATCGAAAGGATGATTTTTATTGTTATTCAACAGGCAGTACAAACCGAATTAATTAAAAAGTATTGGGAAATGTATGAAAGTAAGAAAGAGAGGACGTATATTGTAAAGCCCTCGATGCCAATTATGTATTTTGGTAATAGTAAGAAATATTTTGAATCCCCTATCCGCATCATTACTGTAGGTCTAAATCCGTCTAGACGCGATTTCCCTGACCCTGACCCTTTCCAAAGGTTTCAATCGATGAAACGAGACCATCACTATCAATTCAATCAACAGTATATTACTGCACTTGACCAGTATTTTGAAAAAGACCCATATAAAGCATGGTATGAGCCTTCTTTTGAACCGTTATTGAATGGAATAAATGCAAGCTTTTATGGTAACAAAGAAAATACGGCATTGCATACAGATATTTGCTCACCGCTTGCAACAAATCCTACTTGGGATAGTTTAAGCAAAGAAGCGAAGAAAGACCTTCAAGCAGAAGGTGTAAAATTATGGCATGAACTTATTGAATACTTACAACCAGATGTTATCCTTATTTCGGTTGCGGGAGAACATTTATCAAAAATTAAATTCGAGACAGAGAGTGATTGGGAGACAGTTTATACGGTTCCTAATTCACGTTATTTAATTAATAGTAAAAAAATAAAATTGGCTAATAAAACAGCTAATATTTATTATGGAAGATCAGCGGAAATTCCTTTTGGCCAAGTTTCCCCAGAGAATAAGGTGAAGATTGGTGAATATATTAAGGTGATTACAGAGAAAAAAGATCAGGCAATTGATTTCAGAACCTTTCATCATGCGGTTTTAGAATCGGAACAGAGAGAGAATGAACTTTTTGGCTGGAGCCAGGAAGCAAATTAATGAAAAAAGGAATCAGACATTTTTGTTTGATTCCTTTTTTCATCCACATTAAATACATGTATTCAATGAAAAGCACAAATTTAAATTTTGAAGTTCCTCGTTAGATTCAAACGAGACGATAAGATGATATTTGGGAAGCTTGAATGACACCAAAGCATTCGGCATCAATGAAATCCGTCATACAAGAATAAGCGGTGCGTCTTCTCGGCGTATTGCTACCGAAAAAGTATAAGGTATCCAATTCAACTAGGATGTAGGGATTTGAAATTTCTTTAGAAATGGCAAAAGGTTAAATAACTATGCCAATAAGCAAATGGATGATCGATGGGTTTTTACCTATTCTAATGAAACCAAATAAATGCGACAGTTATTTAAAGTGAAAAAGCCGGAAACTTTCACCTTTTTAAAATTTTAGTTTTCATTTCAGCGAAAATCCGTTATAATCCATTATGTTGTCAAATAATCAAACAATATAAAACTCGTATAATAGCAGGAATATGGCCTGCAAGTTTCTACCAGATGACCGTTAATCGTCTGACTACGGGTAAGCGTATAAAATGGAGATATACTGATCTATGCATAAATAGAGCAGTCTATTTTGCTCGAAAAAGCACAGTCGCTTACTCATAGAGTAAGTAACTGTGCTTTTTTTTGTATTATTTAAGGATAGTCGAGCATCTCTTTGCTGCTAAAAACTGTCCTCCAAAAAAGGAGAGAGTCTAGTAATGGAGTTATTGAAGAAAAAAATTGAAGCAGAAGGTATTGTTTTAAGTGATAATGTATTAAAAGTAGATTCTTTTATTAATCACCAAATGGACCCTCATCTGATGAAAGAAATTGGCCTAGAATTTGCGAACATTTTTAAAGAGGCAGGCATTACTAGAATATTAACGATAGAGTCATCTGGGATTGCACCAGCTATCATG
This sequence comes from Niallia sp. FSL W8-1348, assembly GCF_038006745.1. Lineage (NCBI taxonomy): Bacteria > Bacillati > Bacillota > Bacilli > Caryophanales > Bacillaceae > Niallia > Niallia sp. FSL W8-1348. Next base: position 3,281,405 of record NZ_JBBOVV010000001.1, read on the forward strand.
GCTGGTCTAGCATTAGATGTTCCCGTAATCTTTGCAAGAAAAAGAAAGTCGCTTACGTTAACAAGTGACTTATATACTGCAACGGTTTATTCCTTTACAAAACAAGAATCGAATGAAATAACTGTTTCCAAAAAGTATATTCATCCTAATGATCATGTTCTCGTAATTGATGACTTCTTAGCTAATGGACAGGCTGCTTTAGGCTTAGCAAATATTGTCGAGCAAGCTGGTGCTAAGGTAAGTGGGATTGGGATATTAATCGAAAAGTCATTTCAGCCTGGAGCTGATGATTTAATTGCTAAAGGCTATCGCTTAGAATCATTAGCCAGAATAGCATCCTTAAAGGATGGAAAAGTTACATTTGCGGAACAACGAACACATGAAGGCATTTATGCAGGAGGATATTAAAATGGAAAAAATGACAGTAAAAACGTGGTCTGTAGGTCTGCAGCATGTGCTAGCAATGTATGCTGGAGCTGTACTAGTGCCTTTAATAGTTGGTGGAGCATTAAAATTAACACCTGAACAACTAACCTATTTAATTTCGATTGATCTTTTAACTTGTGGTGTGGCTACATTGCTACAGGTGTGGAAAAATAAATTCTTTGGGATTGGTCTTCCCGTTATGCTTGGCTGTACATTTACTGCTGTTGGTCCGATGATTGCAATAGGGAGTAAGCATGGAATAACTGCAATTTATGGCGCCATTATTGTTTCTGGTATTATTGTTGTACTTATTTCTTCTATTTTTAGTAAACTAGTAAAATTCTTTCCGCCGGTAGTAACTGGTTCTGTAGTAACAATCATTGGTCTAACTTTGATTCCTGTCGCTTTTAATGATATGGCGGGAGGACAAGGAAGTGCAGACTTTGGTAATCTAAAAAACTTAGTTCTTGCTTTTGGAGTACTAGCTATTATTATATTGCTTAATAAATTTACAACTGGATTTATCAAAACAATTTCTATCTTACTTGGTATTATTATTGGCACGATTGTTGCAGCGTTTATGGGGATGGTTCATTTTTCAGAAGTAGGAGACGCAAAGTGGATTCATGGAATTACTCCGTTTTATTTTGGAGCACCAACTTTTGATTTAACTTCTATTATTACGATGACCCTTGTGGCGATCGTAAGTTTAATTGAATCAACAGGCGTTTATTTGGCACTTGGTGATATTACAAACAAAAAGGTTTCAGAAGAAGATTTAGGAAAGGGATACCGTGCAGAAGGGTTAGCATCTGTTATTGGTGGAATTTTCAACTCATTTCCATACACTGCGTATTCTCAAAACGTTGGTCTAGTTCAGCTAACTGGTGTAAAAACGAAGAATGTCATTTATGCTGCTGGTACAATTTTAGTTATTTTAGGATTTATTCCTAAAATTGCAGCTATTACAACATTAATTCCTACAGCAGTACTTGGAGGAGCTTCGCTTGCAATGTTTGGAATGGTTGTGTCCTATGGAATTAAAATGTTAGGAAAGGTTGACTTTAATCAACAAGGAAACTTATTAATTCTTGCCTGTTCAATTGGAATGGGTCTTGGTGTTACGGTCGTTCCTAATATTTTCATGGAATTCCCAGAAAACATCCGTATTCTTTTCCAAAGTGGTATCGTAGCAGGTGGAATAACCGCTATAATCTTAAATATTTTATTTAATATTATTCCAAGTTCCCGTGCAAAAACAGCACAAATAGAAGAAAAGACAGTAGCTTAATTTTAGACGCTAAAATAGAGTGTTAAAAAAAGACTTTTCCAAAAATAGGAAAAGTCTTTTTTGTCAGAAAAATTAATGGTTCTAGAGGAAAAGAGAAAAAAGTCTGTCAGATAATATTACAAAGTACTTTTCAAAGCAACCAACTTAATATATTATGTAAACTACACGGTATAAAGTTAGAAAATTCAGAAAAATAATCTTCCTTTCTTTCTTTCATTTACCACTTTTTCACAAACAAATTTAATCATTAAAATCATATGGCATTAACTAATAAAGGAGGTATGTATTATTACTAAAGTAGTCACGTTAAATGATACCATCTCATTTGGAGATAAAGCTCCATTTGTTCTAATTGCCGGCCCCTGTGTTATAGAAGATGAGAAACTTGTCATGGAAACAGCAGAGCAGTTAAAAGAGGTAGCAACGAAGCTAAACATTCCATTTATTTTTAAGGCTTCCTATGACAAAGCAAATCGTTCTTCTATTCATTCATTTCGAGGACCGGGAATGGAGAACGGGCTAAAAGTTTTAGCCAAGGTAAAGGAGACATTTGATGTTCCAATCACATCAGATGTACATGAGCCAGCACAAGCAATAGTCGCAGCAGAAGTGTTAGATATTCTGCAGATTCCTGCTTTTTTATGCAGACAAACAGATTTATTAGTAGCGGCAGCAAATACTGGGATGATAGTGAATGTAAAAAAAGGACAGTTTTTGGCACCGTGGGATATGAAAAATGTTGTTACAAAAATAAGGGAGGTTGGAAATGAACAGATTCTATTAACAGAGCGTGGTTCTACATTTGGCTATAATAATTTAGTTGTGGATATGCGATCTCTTATCACGATGAAGGAATTGGGAGTTCCATTTGTTTTTGATGCGACCCATAGTGTCCAGATACCTGGTGGAAATGGCACGACGACTGGCGGGAAAAGTGAGTTTGTCCCTTATTTGTCCAGAGCCGCTGCTGCGGTTGGGATTTCGTCGATTTTTATGGAGGTTCATCCTAATCCAGATGAAGCAATGTCAGATGGACCAAATATGGTGAAATTAGCTGAGTTAGAGGAAGTGTTAAAGCCGATTGTCGAGATTGATGCATTGGTGAAAAATCTGTAAAGAATGGGAGTGGTTGATATGCAAGAAATTAATTTGCCAAAATTCGATTATACAGATACTTTAGCAATCGTTCTAGAAAAAGAAGCAAAGGCAATCTTGGATTTAAGAGATATATTGGATGAATCAGCAGAAGATGCTATTCAATTAATTTTAGCCTGCAGAGGAAAAGTGGTTGTAACTGGGATAGGCAAGTCGGGGATTATCGCTCGAAAGATAAAGGCGACTTTCTCAAGTACTGGAACGCCATCTTGTTTTTTACACCCATCTGAAGGCTTACATGGGGATTTAGGAATGGTGACGTCTGATGATATTGTGCTTGCTATTTCCAATAGTGGAGAAAGTGATGAAGTAGTAAGATTACTTCCATCCATTGAAACAATTGGGGCAAAGTTGATTGCTATTACGAAAAATGTGTTTTCTACTCTAGGGATGAAAGCCGATGTTACATTATGTTTAGGAGAGTTTGAAGAGGCTTGTCCGTTAGGATTAGCACCAACAACAAGTACAACGGTAACACTTGCATTAGGTGACGCACTTGCAATTGCCTTACTAGAGGCACGCAAGTTTAGGCCAGAAGATTTTGCTCTTTATCATCCGAACGGTTCGTTAGGAAGAAAATTATTATTAAAGGTAGATGATGTTATATTTCACACAAGAAAAAATCCAGTTGTCCACAAAGGAGATAAAGTAAAGGACGCTTTATTTACGATGACAGATCAAGGACTAGGAGCCGCATCGATTGTAAATGAGAAAAATGAATTAATCGGTGTCCTTACAGATGGTGACATTCGTAGAGCATTTGCGCTCTCAATGGATGTCCTGAATGAAAATGTGGAAAATTTAATCTCTGCCCCTTCTATAGTAGTTGAAAAAGGAGCTTTAGCTGCTGAAGCTCTACAATTAATGGAGGAAAAAGAAATTACCGTATTGCCAATCATTGATAGCCATCATAAGCCCGTTGGAATGCTTCATCTTCATGATTTAATGAAATTAGGTATATAACGTAATTAATGAGGATTAAGCTAATTGTATTAGACGTTGATGGTGTACTTACAGACGGGAGACTATATATTGGTTCAGATGGTAACGAGTATAAGGCATTTCACACACAAGACGGTATGGGCATTAGTCTGGCAAAACAAGCAGGGATAAAGACAGCTATTATAACAGGAAGGAAGTCGAAAGCAGTTAGAAAAAGAGCAGAGGAATTGAGCTTTGACTATGTTTTTGAAGGAATTCACGATAAATTAGAAACACTTCAGAAGATAATCGATGAAATAGGAATAGGCTTTGAGGAAGTATGTTATATGGGTGACGATCTCAACGATATTCCTATTTTAACAAAGGTAGGATGGCCATGTGCTCCAAAAAATGCAATGGATATGGTAAAAGATCAAGTCATGTTTGTTGCAGATTCAAATGGAGGGGATGGGGCAGTTCGAGAAATGATCGATTCTCTTCTCCTACAAAAATATAGTCAAGAAGAAATAGTACAGCTTTTTTTATCAAAACAAGCAGAGATAACTCAATAGAACGAAAAGGAAAGTGCTAATGGAAAAATAGCACTTTCCTTTTTTATAAAAAATATTATTCCGATTTATTTAGTGTGTATTAATGGATTTTTATTATATTTATATATAGTTAGATTCTTAGGTATAAGGAATTTTTTCGTATGGGTGAATCTTTATTTAGTAATATTGAGCAGTCAGCATACACATAGAATCTTGTGGGATTAGAGAGACAGATTAGACCAATCAAGAGTGAAACGACGGCGAAGCGGCTCAGCGCGAGCCCTATGGAAAGCGAAGTGTATGCTGACTGCGGGTATGGTGAAAAAGATATGTTGATATAATTTAAAAATAGGTTTTTTTATAAAAAATTTAGCGAAAAAAAACAAAAAAATAAAAAAACATAGTTGACAATTTATTTATCTAGTTTTATAGTTGTTATCAAATCTTACAAAATTAAATAAAAACATTTTTCTTATCCAGAGAGACGGAGGGACAGGCCCGAAGAAGTCTCGGCAGCGGATTTATTTAAATACCGTGCCAATTCCTGCAAATGCTAAATTAGCATTTGAAAGATGAGAAAAAGTAGTTTCTTTGTCTTATAAAGGCCCTGCTTTTTCTTTCTGGAAAGAAGAAGCAGGGCCTTTTTGTATCTCTTAATAGACCTGTTTCTTCTTCACAAGATACTTATGTTTTTGATACTGCATAGGAGTGAGGGGCAATGATTGAATTTCAGAAGGTAGCTAAGACCTTTAAGCTTGGCAGTCGTGAAGTAAACGCGGTTAAGGATGTATCGATATCCATTGCACAAGGGGAAATCTTTGGGATTATTGGTTTTAGCGGAGCAGGCAAAAGTACCTTATTACGACTTGTCAATTTATTAGAAACACCGACAAACGGAAATATACAAGTTCAAGGAGTAGATGTTTCGTCCTTATCTCAAAAAGAAATCCGTAAACTTCGCAGAAGAATTGGGATGATTTTTCAAAACTTTAATCTTTTTTCTTCTCGAACGGTAGCAGGGAATGTTGCTTATCCTTTAAAGCTCGCTGGTGTACCGAAAAAAGAAATAAAAGAAAGAGTGGCAGAGCTTCTGCAATTTGTGGGTCTATCCGATAAAGCAGACGATTATCCAGAACAGTTATCAGGGGGACAGAAGCAACGAGTTGGTATTGCACGTGCCCTAGCAACTTCTCCAGATATATTAATTTGTGATGAAGCAACCTCTGCACTGGATCCTGATACAACTGGGGAAATACTGCGTCTATTAAAAAAGGTAAATAAGGATTTAGGCATTACTATTCTATTAATTACGCATGAAATGCATGTTATTCAAGAAATATGTGATCGAGTGGCAGTAATGGAAAATGGAGAAGTAATAGAGAATGGTTCCGTTTTTGAAGTATTCACAAATCCGAAACATCCAACCACGCAGCGCTTTATTCAGTCTGTACAGCAGGATCGTCCTTCTGACTCCTTATTAGCGGAATGGAGGAAAAAGGGTGGTAAACAGTTATACAGAGTAATCTTTAAAGGTGAAATTGCAAGTGATCCAGTACTTTCAAAGGTCACAAAAAAGTTTAATGTCGATGTAAATATTGTTTATGGCTCAGTTCGTGAATTGCAAGAAAAGTTCTACGGCAATCTGCTCGTATCCTTTGAAGGAAGTAAAGAAAATATTTTATCTGTTCTTAATGAATTAGAGACATTAGTCACAGTTGAGGAGGTGCTTATTTAATGAAGGTCGATTGGAGTACTTTTTGGCCACGCATTGTGGAATCAACAGGAGAAACAATATTAATGGTTATCATGACGCTTATTTTAGGCTCTATTATAGGAATTACTATAGGTTTACTCCTTTTCGTAACAAGAAAAGGCAATATTTTAGAAAATAAATTAGTTTTCCGTTTGCTTAATATTTTAATTAATATTATCCGCCCTATTCCATTTATTATTTTTCTAGTAGCAATCAGCCCGTTAACAAGAGCGATTGTAGGTACTACGATTGGGACATGGGCAGCGATCTTCCCAATGACTATTGCAGCCTCTTTTGGAATTGCTAGAGTAGTAGAGAATAACTTAGTTAGTATTGATCCAGGTGTTATTGAAGCTGCTAAAGCGATGGGAGCAAGTCCTTTGCAAATCATTTTTACAGTGTTAATTCCTGAAGCGTTAGGACCACTTATTCTTGGCTTAACTTTTGTAACCATCAGCTTAATTGATTTTTCTGCGATGGCTGGTACCGTTGGTGGAGGCGGACTGGGACATGTCGCGATGACATATGGCTATCAACGATTTGACGGCAGTGTAATGCTTGTTACCGTTATTATCTTAATTATTCTCGTCCAAATCGCTCAATGGATTGGAAATACATTATCAAGAAAAATAATGAGACGTTAAGGGGGATATTGCTTTAACGGAGGGATTTTTATAACTATTTAAAGTTAAAATTATACAAAATTTACTAATTAAGGAGAATGTGTGATGAAGAAATATTTTGCTATTTTACTATTATTAACGACAATTTGGGCACTTGCAGCATGCGGGTCGGAAAGTACATCTGGTGGGGATAAAACGGTGAAGGTGAAAATTGGTGTAACTGGATCTGATGGAGAGGTTTGGCCAATTTTGAAAGAAAAGGCGAAAGCAGAAGGGATTGAAATTGAGCTTGTTGAGTTTTCTGACTATACATTGCCAAATCAAGCTTTAGCGAATAACGAAATTGATATTAATTCGTTTCAACATATCGCATTTTTAAGTCAATTTAACCAAGAAAATAAGACCGACTTAACGCCAATTGGAGCAACTGTGATAGCGCCGATGGGGATCTATTCTGAAAAGGTGAAAGATGTAAGTGAAATTAAAGAAGGCGATAAAATTGCTATTCCGGACGATCCTTCTAACCAAGCGCGTGCTCTAAAATTACTTGAATCAGCTGGATTAATTACTTTAGCAGATGACTTTGGACTATTTGGAGATCCATCTAAAATTGTGGAAAATCCAAAAAATCTCGATATCTTACCGATTGTTGCACAGCAAACGCCAAGAGTATTACCTGATGTTGCAGCATCTGTTATCAATAATGGTGTTGCCGGTCAAGCTGGCTTTGATCCTGTAAAAGACCCTATTTATTTAGAAGATGCAGACGATGAAAATGCATTGCCATATGTAAACATCTTTGCAGCTCGTACAGAGGATGCAAATAACGAAACATATCAAAAAATTGTGGAGCTTTATCATGAAGAAGATGTGATTAAAGCAGTTGAAGCAGATACAAATGGTGGTTCCATTGTAGTAGATATTGACAAGGACGAATTACAAAAACAATTTAAAGGACTTTAAGGAGGAGAGGGAAAATGAGTAACACTTTATCTGGTATCAATCTTATTCACGAATCCATTCTTGCAAATAAAGAACTGTATATTGAAACAAGTCAATCGATTCATGCGAATCCTGAAATCGGGAACCAAGAATTTTTCGCAAGTAAAAAGCATGTAGACATTTTAACAAATGCTGGATTCAAAGTGGAAATTGCCGTAGCTGGTCATGAAACATCTTTTTATGCAGTAAAAGATAGTGGGATATCTGGTCCAACCATTGCTTTCCTCGCTGAGTATGATGCACTCCCTGGATTGGGTCATGCTTGTGGGCATAATATTATTGGAACAACAAGTGTAGCAGCTGGAATTGCACTTTCCCAAACACTTTCCGAAACAGGTGGAAAGGTTGTTGTCTTAGGGACACCAGCGGAAGAGGGAGGACCAAATGGAAGTGCAAAAGGAAGCTTCGTGAAACATGGTTATTTAAAGGATGTTGATGTGGCCTTAATGATTCATCCTGCTGGTCAAACATCATTAACCAGTGAAACGCTTGCTGTAGATCCACTCGATTTCCATTTTTACGGGAAAGCGGCACACGCATCAGGTTCACCTGAAAAAGGGATAAACGCTCTTGATGCAGTCATCCAATTATTTGTTGGCATAAATGCGCTTAGACAACAGCTTCCTGATGATGTAAGAATTCACGGGATTATCACAAACGGGGGAGATGCACCTAATATCATTCCGGAATATGCGTCTGCACGATTCTACATTCGAGCAGAAACATGGAATAAAACAGAAGAGGTTGCTACAAAAGTTCGTGCGATTGCTGAAGGAGCTGCCCTTGCAACTGGAGCAACTGTTAAAGTGGAAAGATTCCAAAATGAAGTGAAGGATTTTGTATTAAACCCAATTTTAGATGAGATATTAAAAGAAGAGCTAGAGGCAGTTGGAGAGACGGTTGTAACAAAAAGATCTCGTGGAAAAGGATCAACAGACGCTGGGAATATAAGCTATGAAGTACCAACAGCACATCCGCATATTAAAATAGGACCAGATGATTTGATTGCACATACGAATGAATTTAGAGAAGCAGCGAAATCTTCAATCGGAGATGAAGCTATTATTAAAGGTGCTCAGGCGCTTGCTACAACGGGATATCGTTTGCTTTCAGATAGCGTGCTTTTAAACCGTGTTAATAAAGCATTTGAAGCTGCGAAGATCGAGAAAGACAGCTCGCTTTAAATAAATATATATAATAGAAAAAAGGCAATTTGAGGTATCAATACCCCAGTTGCTTTTTTATTTGCCATCATTTTTAAGAGATTATTTAGAATGATGGGAATTAAATATATTTAGATAATATTTTGAAAGGTTTAAATTTTATTAATTTAATTTGTTAATCAATTAATGGATGACAACGTCCTTAATATAAGGTAACATCTAAAACTGTATATCTTTTTTAATGTATTAACAATGTTTTTCAAATGTATATTAACTATATTGAAATAGTTTGATGTATTCGATGAAGGATTGTTATTGCTTTTTATTTAGGAGGAATTTTCTATGTCAATATTAGTTGGGATATTAGGTATCATCGTAACGATAGCTATCTCCTTTTTATTATCAAATGATAAAAAAAGGATTAACTATAGAGCTATTATCGTATTATTTGTGCTGGAATTTATTGTAGCGCTAATAATGTTTAAAACCACTGTTGGGCTAAAAATTGTAGAAGCTACATCAAATGGAGTTTCCAATGTGCTCAATTATGGATATGAAGGCGTTAATTTTGTTACCGGGGGCTTAGTTCCAGAAGGTGGAAGTGTCTTTTTTATAAATGTATTGATGCTGATCATTTTTACTTCTACTTTATTATCTTTATTAACGCATATAAAAGTATTGCCATTAGCTATTAAATATATTGGCGGGGCATTGGCAAAGATTACAGGGTTATCAAAGGTTGTAACATTTAACAGCATTAACTCCATCTTTTTCGGTCAATCGGAATCACTTATTGCTATTAAATCACATTTAGATTCGATGAATGCTAATAAGTTATTTATTGTCTGTACATCTGCAATGGCATCTGTTTCTGCTTCTATAATGGGAGCATATATGGAAATGATTCCACCTCAATTTGTACTTGCAGCGATGATTTTAAATGCATTATCAGCACTAATTATAGCAACATTAGTTGCACCTATTAGCAAAGAGGAAGATGAAACCATTAATGTCAAAGATGTTTCCAATACAAATTCTGTATTTGGCGCGATTTCAGCTGGTGCGTTAGATGGTGGTAGAGTTGCTTTAATTGTTGCTGCAATGTTAGTAGCATATGTCGGTCTACTTGCTTTAATTGATGGTTTCTTCACAAGTGTCTTTGGAATTGGGTTTACCGGAATATTAGGTTATATATTTGCTCCGGTGGCATGGATAATGGGTATTCCGGTTAGTGAGATTGTAACAGCAGGCTCAGTAATGGGAACGAAACTGGCTGCAAACGAATTTGTGGCAATGCTGCAATTCCAGCCATTAATCGGGGAGCTTTCAGAGAAGACAGTAGGAATTGTTTCGACATTCCTTGTTTCTTTTGCAAACTTCTCTAGTATTGGAATAATTGCTGGGTCTATTCAAGCAATTAATGCCAAAAAAGCAGATATCGTTGCAAAATTTGGTTTGAAAATGTTATTAACAGCAACATTAGCTTCTATTTTAACAGCGACAATTGTAGGGTTATTTTTATAATAATGAAAAAAGGGACTGTTTCTAGTCCCTTTTTTTCATTATAGTCTCTTAATTTATTTTTTTATCAATATCTGTTGTATCCACTTTATTACCAAACCATTCTGCAAGCTTTGTTCTTGCTTTTGATTTGATATCATCGTCAATATACATCGCTACTTGAAATAAGGCAATTCCTAATGCGCCAAGATCATCTGTGTAGCCTATTCCTACTAGAAAATCAGGTATCAAATCAATTGGCAGGATGAAATAGCCTAAAGCTCCAATAATTGTCGCTTTGACTTTTTTAGGTACATTTGGTTTTTGTAAGGTGTAATACAAAAGCAACACCGCGTAGACGACAGAAGAACCAGCCTTTTTAGCATACCGAGCGAGTTTTGCCCAAAATTTTTCTTCAGAGAAATGCTTTCCTGATACAGTTATTTGTTGTTCTAATTTTTCTTTTGAATCTTCCATTATGAAAGCTCCTTTCCTAATGGTTTTTATGCCTATTCTTATAATGATTATATGCTCTTGCTGCGTATAAGTAAAATATTTGCCTATCGTTTCAATCTATTTACCAATAAAAGTAATAATAATCCGAAGCCATCCAAAAAAAGAAATCCATAAAGGAATGCTGATGAGCATGCCAAAAAATAAACCTTTTCCTATATTTCCGGTTTCTGGTATTTGATAGCTATGATCCTTTAAAAGTACTGATTGTTTTACTAATAATTCATTATTATTTTTTTGTCTCACTTTTATAGTCCCCTTCATTTGCATCGTCGAAGGTGTATTCGGTAGCTGGCTGGCATGAGTAGTTGAATGATTGGGAAAAGGTTTTGTCCTTTTTAGTCTAGCCCGAAGCCCCTATAGCTTTGCGTCACCATTTTTCAATGATTTTGCCCTTTCGTCGATTGGTTAAATTATATACTTAAGATTAGTGCTAAGTAGTTCATTATACCAGTTACTAAAGTCCTGAAAACTATGATTTTTTTCCATCTTCCTTTTTAGTGTGTTTCTTTTGTCCTTTTATCTTTCTTTTCCCCCACTTAAGAATAGATTTTCCATTCATTAATCCCCATATGATGATAGGGGATAATATATTAAATGCCAGAACAAAAATAACAATAATCCACAAAAGCCACTCTGTGTTTAAAACATGTTGATAGAGCCAAGTATGATAAAAATTCAAAATATCTCCGCCTTTATTGATGCCACTAGTCTCTTTTTTATACGAAAAAAAATGCTTTTATACATTTTTTTGATATACGAATAGAATTTCTTTTACTTGGTTAAGAAGATAATAGTAAAAAGTAAGGGTGGACGATATGGAAACAACAAGTAAAGACATGAGGTTCACGACAGAGTTAGAAAAAAATATAGCTAAAATTAAAAAGCATTTGGGAGATAGTGTCGATCTTGTAAAAAGGAAAATTTACTTTTTAGGGAATAGACAAGTTTCCTCTGTTTTATTTTATATTGATGGGCTCGCCAGCGTAGAGCATGTGGAAAAAGTAATTGATGCAATGATGTATGAAGGAAATGAATTTATTAAAAGAAACCAATTAATGATCTCTGATTTGGAAACTTTAATCGAACAACATGTTTTAATGAATACTTCTTTTTCCATGATTACAGAAGTAGAAAAGGCTTTAGTAGCAATCCTTTCTGGTGATAGTATGCTTTTTGTAGATGGATGTGAAAAAGCTTTCCACATCCAAACAAAGGGTTGGGACACGAGGAGTGTTGATGAGCCGCAGACAGAACAGGTTGTCCGTGGCTCAAGAGATGGCTTTACGGAAAATATACGAACAAATACTGCATTAGTTAGAAGAAGACTCCGCGATCCTGAGCTGCGATTAGAAACAATGAGTATCGGAGTACGATCAAAAACGGATATTAATATAGCCTACATTACAGGAACGGTAAAAAAGGGATTAGTAGATGAAGTAAAGAAGCGATTAAATAATATTAAAATTGATGGAATTTTAGAAAGTGGCTACATAGAGGAAATGATTGCAGATTCGCCATTTTCCCCGTTTACAACGGTAATGAGTACCGAGAGACCCGATAAAGTAGCTTCTGCATTATTAGAAGGAAGAGTAGCGATTTTCGTTGATAATACCCCATTCGTTTTAGTAGTTCCTACTTACTTTTGGCAATTTTTGCAAGCTAGTGATGACTATTATATGGGATTTATGGCAGGCAGCTTTTTTCGAATCATTCGCTATATAGCCTTTGTAATTAGTCTGACGCTTACTTCCATCTATGTCATGTTAGTAAGTTTCCATCAGGAGATGATTCCAACGCCTTTAGCATTGACCATTGCATCTGGTCGAGAAATTGTTCCTTTTCCCGTTCTTTTAGAAGCTTTATTAATGGAAATAACTTTTGAGCTAATGCGTGAGGCTGGGCTCCGAATGCCAAAACCAGTTGGGCAGGCTGTAAGTATTGTTGGTTCACTTGTTATCGGACAGGCTGCGGTCCAGGCGGGCATTGTCTCTCCGTTTATGGTAATTGTTGTAGCAGTTACTGGAATTTCATCCTTTGCAATACCGAATTATTCTGCCTCCTATTCCATACGCTTAATCAGGTTTCCGTTATTGATTGCTTCGGGAACATTAGGGTTGCTCGGCTTTTCCGTTATGTTCTCTCTATTAGCGATTCATGCTCTAAGTATTCGTTCGTTTGGTGAATCTTATTTGGCGCCAGCAACTCCTTTTCAGCCAAATGATCAAAAGGATACTCTCATTCGGTTTCCTTGGTGGGCAATGAAAAAAAGGCCACAGCTTGCAGATGGAGATACGATAAAGTTAGGTGATCATCAGAAGCCTTCTCCGCCTGATAAAGTAAAGAAACCTTTAAAGCTGAATGACGAAAATCAATCTGAATCAGAAAAGACGAAAAATGATGAAGATAATAACAAAGATTACGAGGATATTACCGGATTAAGAAGATGGAAAAAGAAAAGTGGAGGTAATAAAGGAGAGAAAAGAAAGGAATGAAGCGAGCTAATTTAATTATTCTCATTATTTTTAGTACTTTGCTCCTAACTGCTTGTGTGGGAAAAAGAGAAATAAACGATCTTGCTCTTGTAATGGCAGTCGGAATTGATAAAGGATCAGAGGATGGAAAGATAAAAGTTACTGTGCAAGTTTCTAGACCAGGTGATGCCAGAGGACAAACTGGTGCTCCTACGGGCCAATCAGGAGAAACGACATGGAACGTAGAAGCAGAAGGAGAGTCCATTTTTGAGGCGATTCGTAATTTAACTGGTGTTGCGTCGCGAAGAGTATTTTGGGCTCATAATTTTATTATCGTTATAAATGAAGAAGTAGCCAAAGAAGGGATTGGAGACATAGTTGATTTTTTTACAAGAAATCCAGAGCTTAGGATGAGAACATTGGTTGCTTTAACCCCCGATAAGGCTAGCGAACTAACCTCTACGATAACAAGTTTGGAGGTTACGCCTGGAGAAGCATTAAGTAAATTATTTCGGTATACAAATATCTCAACACTTGCCCCGTATACGGAAATAACAGATTTGTTAGCTGCTTATTTAAGTGAATCTTCTGAGCCGCTACTTGCAAGAGTATCTTTGAAAGAAAGAAAAATTGATGGACTTAAACCAGAAGAAGGGGCAAAAGGGAAACAAGTAGAACTATCTGGTGCTGGGGTATTTGAAAATGATAAATTGGTAGGAATCTTACAAGCAGATGAATTACAAGGAATTATCCTTTTTAGAGATAATATTGACTCGGGAGTAGTGGTTGTTTCATGTCCCAAAGAGAAGAATAACAATATTAGTGTTGAGTTAAATAAGCAAAAGTTTGAAGTAAAACCAACTTACAAAAATGAAGAGGTAGGTTTTAATGCTAAGCTGGACGCTTCGGTTACAGTGGTTGAAGCGGGCTGCTCCTTTTCCATTAGTAATAAAGATGATGTGGAACAATTAGAAAAAGCGGTAGAAGCTAAATTAAGAGAAGATATCAATAAGTCTATTGAAAAAATCCAAAAGGAATATAAAACGGATGTACTAGAATTAGGAAAAGTTTTTCAAAATAAATACCCTTATGAGTGGAGGAAGGTAAAGAAAGACTGGAAAAATAGTTTTTCAGCTGCCGACATAAATCTTACCATTCATGCAAGTGTAGACAGTGGTTCATTATTATTCCAGCCAACTATATCTGGTAAAGAAGAAAGGAAGGAAAAATAATGAAGGTTCAAATAACGAATGGTATGCTAATGGCATTAATTATTAATATGCTTTATGCAAAATCTATCGGAATGACACAAGGTATAATGGCACGGGAAGTAAAAGGCGATATCTGGATATCAACGTTTTTCTCCACATTTCAAGGACTGCTAATTATAGCATTAATCGTTATAGTGATGAGGCGTATACCAGAGGGAGATTTAATTGATCAATTCCACCAAATTTTAGGGAAATTTCCTGGGAAATTTGTCGCTATTTCTGTGTTTGTCTTTTTTATAGGAGCATATGGAAGTATTATGGCAACATTTGTTTATCATTTAAGAGATTATTTTTTACCAGAGGCTCCTACAGTATTATTTATATTGGCTGCTTTTTTAATAGGCATTTATGCTATCCATTTTGGAATAGAAGTGGTCGCAAGAATGGCATTGATAGGCGTATTTTCTATCCTTGCTTTAAATATTTTATTAATGTTAGGCTCTCTTAGTAATTTTGATATAAAAGAATTACTTCCTGTTTTTCAATCAGGATTTACAGAGACGGTATGGGCGAGTAGACACCATAATACAGATTATGCAATGACTGCGATGATGGTTTGCATGATCCTTCCGTTAGTAAGAGATAAGCAGACTTGGATGAAATCTTCTACTGCAGGTATGTTTTATGGTGGAATGATTGTAGTTATGTGGCCAATACTTGAAACAGGTGTTCTTACGGCAGATGTTACAGCACAATATATTGTTTCTTGTATGCAAATGGCAAGAAGTGCGGAAATTGGGCTATTTATTCATCGTTATGAAATGGTTATGGTTGCCTTTTTTGCATTATCAATTTTAACCCAAATTATTATGACATTTCTCTGTTCAGCTATTGCTGTACAAAAACTTTTTGGATTAAAAGATTATCGTCCAGTAATTATCCCAGTTGGAATCGTTTTAAGTATAACTTGTTATTGGTTAGTAAAAGATCATCATCGAGCTATGCGTTTTATTGAAGGCCCGTGGGTGTTATTAAGTATCGGAACCGTTGTCGGGTTAGTCGTTATATTATGGCTTTCTGGTTTTGTCTTCCGCAAGAAATGGAAAACAAATCATGAAGTGAAGCAATAATTTGTAATGTCCATAGGAGATTTATTTTTAGGATGAAATCAATTAAGACCTTGCACCTCAATTGGGCGAATTGCATAGAGTAATACATCAAAAACGAAAGGGGAAAACTGATGTATTTTCAGCCGTATTATCCTTACTATGGACAACAAGTAAATTCACAACCACAAAGTAGACTTATCATCTCACCAATAGGTGGTGGAACTGGTATAAATCTTCCACCAATTGGCGGAGGCACTGTTCCAAGTTTACCTCCAATTGGTGGGGGGGTATTGCCACCATTTCCTGGAGGTCAAGTTCCGCCTATAGTAGGGGAACCACCAGCTTTTCCGGATGGCCCACATATTGGAGGAGGAGCGGACCATGGACCACCAACAACACCACCGCCATCCTATACACCACAATCAAACCAGTCACTTGTAAGTACATTTGCGATTGATTCTGGATCCATGCGACCTTGTTTGTTCCGCTTTACGTATGTTTGGCTAGAAAATGGCCGCGGATTTTGGTTCTATCCAACCTTTGTTGGCCGCCAATCTATCGCAGGATATCGCTGGCGGATGAATCGTTGGACTTATTACGGAACAGATACTAACCGCATCCGTTCTTTTCAATGTACTTAAAGAAGCAAGGAGGTGAACTTTACTAGGTTCACCTCCTATTTAAATGGAAATGATTGAGTTTAGCTTGATAGAAGCTATTGGTGGTGAGTGTGTTCGACAAAAAATGTGAATTGGAAAATCAATTTTTTTATGGAAGATGATGTTGAATGTACAGGAAGTAAAGGGAAAGAGGTCTTCATATTGAAGATGGAAGCTGAAACTTTAATTTCAATATGATGAGACTCACGAATAAAGGGGAAGTGGGATGATTCAGTAGTTCATTATTTTGAATTGATTTCTTATTATCAAGAAAAAATTTGTTCTATAAAAGAAACAAAAAAGTAAAAGAAGTAATTGACTATGTATAGATTATAATGATAATATGTTCTTAAATAAGAACTAATGGAATATAAAACAGAGGTAAATTATTATTTTTTGCTTAGTTGTTCTTTTTAAAGAACAACTAAATTGATAGAAAAGACACCCTGATGAAGTCTAACATGTAGTGATCATGAAAGGTTGTTTTCTAAAGGATTGTTGTTTTTTCAATTGAAAAAAAGAATTAGTTGGAAAAATAGAGCATCCGGAATATACGTAGACTCCTGTGGGATTAGCGACCCCGGAGGCGAAGCTGAGGAGGCTCAGAGCGAGCCCCACGGAAAGCGAAGTGTATTCCGGCTACGGGTAATCACAACAAACTTTATGAAAACAGCCTCAAGAAAAAAGAAAGTTGGTGGATTCATTGTCCTTAGTAGTAGAAGAGGAAAAAGGAAGTATATCGTTTTTTAGCATGCCTGGAGTAAAGAAATCGTATATGAAACCGAGAATTGTCGCTTTAATTCCCGCTCATAATGAAGAAAAATCGATAAGGGATTGTTTAGCTGGATTAAATGATCAATTGCTTCCAAAGGGAGTAGAGTTAGATGTCTATGTTATTGCAGATAACTGTACGGATCGCACCGAGGAAAAAGCGATAAAGGCAGGAGAAGAATTTGGCCTAAATCTTAAGGTGATTGTTACAGAAGGAAATAAGCTTCGTAAAGTAGGAGCTTTAAATAGTGGGTGGAAATTACTGTATGGCGACATTATGGATTTTTATCATATCCAATTAACCGAATCCCAAGAATTATATAAACAAAGTATTAAAGCGATTCTTGGGATGGATGCAGATAGTCGTTTAGCTCCTAACTGTTTAAAGTATCTGTGGGAAGGCTTAATGAGTGGTCGTAACATTGGCGGAGTTATGGCAAAGTATACAATGAGGATGCCGAAAAAGAAAAGCTTATTAAGTAAAAATGATGTCTATTATGAAGAAAAATTAGCAAGTGGTGAATATGGTGGTCCAATTAGTAGATGGTGGACTCATCAACAAAAACAAGATATGGCAAGCTGGTTATTAGATCTTCAATATCATGGAGGGAGTACATATGTACTTGGAGGGCAAGCAACATTGTTTCGCCCAGAAGCCCTGCAAGAAGTAGTTAATCATAATAAATTAGATGGACCTTGGCAAAATGATAGTGATGTAGAAGATATGCTGCTTACATGGCAATTACAGAAATCGGGATGGAAGACGCTTATTAGTCCAAAAGGACGTTGCTTTGTTGATGCAATGCGTTCCTACCATACCTTTAGAGAACAACGAAATAAGTGGAATTCAGGAACAGTAGATTTATTAACCAATAAAGATTTAAGTATTCATACGCGCCATAAGGGAAAAATTTGGCGAAACCAGTTGAAATCCTTATCGGACTTAGTAATCCGAGTTCTTTTCGTTGTTTTGTTAGGGATAGCTCTAGCAACAGACCAATTCTATTGGTCTTGGATTTGGTTAACACCGATCGCCTTGGCATCCGTCCTGAACACTATTCTAGCTCTAAAAACACCGATGTATCGGCCGATCGATATTATCCTTGCCACGTTATTAATAGGACCAGAAATTTATTTATGGGTGAACTTAATAACATTTAGCCAAGTGTGGCTCCAAAAGCTTTCCGCTAATAAAAAGGATGGTTGGGCCAATCAATATGCAGCAGAGTCTGGGAAAACACGTAGTAAATTAGCACAAGGAATATTAGTTGCCATTATATGTGTCTTAATTATCGGATATGTGTGCTTCTATTATCGTGATTATTTAACTAGTGAGGCTGTTCAACAATCAATTAATCCATATTTAATGGGCGGATGGATAACGTTAACTTACTTAACAATTATAAAATCTCTCATGATGGTTTATCAGATTTGGACATTGCGTGGGCGGCATACAGCTTAAGGATATAATAAAGAAAACTTCCATTAGTGGGAGTTTTCTTTATCTCTGCTTGTTCTTAGTTGCACTCACTTCCCAGTAAGAGCGGGAAAGTTAATTGGTTTTACTAATTCATTTAATGGGGGAGAGTTATCCCCCCATTGTTTGAAGTTTTCCCTTATCATGAATTAGGATTTGCTTGTTTCCGATTAATGTAAGGATTCCTTTGTCTACAAGTTTTGCAAGTTTTCTACTAATGGTTTCTCTAGTAAGACCTACATAACTGGAGATTTCTTCTCTTGTAATGGGGAGCTTAATAAGCACTGTATTTTGGTTTTCTGATCCAAATTTCTCACAAAATTCTAGAAGCATATCAGCAATTCTTACTTCAGGGTCTTTTGTTGCTAAAGTTCTTGCTAAATCTTCTGTATGGGATAAACGCTTTGTGATTGTTTTTAGCAATTTGAAAGAGATGTCCGGATTATTTGCCATTATTTGATCAAAATCTGTTTTCTTTAATAAACAGATCTTTGTATCTTCTAAAGCGTGGCAACTTAAGTTCATGACGATGTCATCATGGAAGAGGTTGCTTTCTCCAAAAAAATCACCATCAGTTAATAAATGGACAATTTGTTCTTTCCCCTGAACGGTTAATTTAGATAGTTTGACTTTCCCACTATGAATAATAAAAAGGGATGTAGAAATTTCCCCTTCCTCTATAATCATCTCGCCTTTTTTAAAAAGTCTATGGTGAACAACATCTGTTATTTTTTTTATTTCTAATTCGGATAAAGAATGAAAGATAGGCACCCGTTTTGGGCACGGGATAATTATATGTTGTTGCATAATTAACACCACCAATATGTTTGTGTATTTTTTCACAATTAATACAATGAATATCTAATTAAATTATAACAATGTTTAATCTGTGATTTCAATCCTATTTTATCTTGTCTTTATCTTCTATACTGTAGCTATTCTAATAAAGGAGAGTGGCGATATGAATTCCATTTTTACAGATGATACAAAAACAGGCGATATTATTATTAAGTTCCCGGCAGCTAGTAAGCTCTTTAAAGAATATAAAATTGATTTTTGCTGTGGAGGAAATCGTCCGATAGGTGAGGTTATTAAATCTCTACAACTGGAAGATAAGGACCTAGTAAAAGTTCTTAATATTATGTATGAACAAATGCAGACCACGGAAGAAATAGACTGGATGAATATGCCATTAGCAGAATTAGTGAATCATATCATCCACCATTATCATGCAAAAACGAGAGAGTTATTAGAAGAATTAGATGGATTTGTGAGTAAAGTATATCGTGTACATGGAGAGAGAGATTTATATTTGAAAGAAGTGTACACTCAGTTTTACTTATTAAAGGATGAATTAGAACAACACTTACTTGGAGAAGAGCAACGAATTTTTCCAAAAGTAATAGAATATGATGCAAATAATGAACTAGAAAGCCTTGAAGCAGCTAGAGCTGAAATAGCTATATTGGAAGAGGAACATGAAGGAGCAGGGGAAATATTAAAGAAAATCCGTCAAGCTACGAATGATTATGAGCTTCCACTGAATGCATGTAATACGTATCGATTAACGTATTTAAAATTAGAAGAGTTGGAAAGTCTGACATTCGATCATATTCATCTGGAGAACAATGTATTATTTAGAAGATTGTAAATGATAAAGTACTTCCTTAATTTTCTTAAACTATTTATTAAAGTGAGATAGGATTAATATCTGAATTAATTGAAAATATATGATAATATGAATATATCTCAATGATGAAGAGTTCACTTTGTAAATTAGTGGAGGGAAATGATGGAGAAGGTTAATTTAGCTGAAAAGTTTGCGTTATTTCATGATTATTGGAATCCTAAAATTGTTGGTGACTTGAATGAATCTTATGTTAAGCTAGCGAAGTTCAAAGGAGAGTTTGTTTGGCATCAACATGAAAATGAAGATGAAATGTTTTTGGTAGTGAAGGGAAATTTATTGATTAAATTTCGCGATCAAGATGTTTGGGTAAAGGAAGGCGAATTTCTTGTTGTTCCAAAAGGTGTTGAGCATATGCCAGTTGCGGAAGAAGAAGTTCATGTTCTATTGTTAGAACCCAAAACCACATTAAATACAGGAAATCAAGTGAACGAAAAAACGGTAACTGATTTAGAGTCGATATAGAAATAGAGGAAGCCTATTAATTATAGAATAGGCTTTTTTTAATGCTCTTTTACTATTCAAATGCTTTAATTAACGTATTTTAAAAGCACATATGGTAAAATGTGTATGAATATTACAAAGAAAGGACGGGATAGCTGCATGAAATTAGGTTGGATAGGATTAGGAAATATGGGAATTCCAATGGCTTTGAATCTAGTAAAGGCTGGTTATGACTTAACGTTTTATAATCGTACACCGGATAAAGGAGAGGAACTACTTGTTGCTGGTGCAAAACAGGCTCAATCGTTAACAGAACTAGTCGATAACTGTGACTTAATTTTTACGATGGTGTCTGATGATAATGCTGTGAAAAGTATCTATCTTGAAAATGGAATTTTATCTCATGCTAAAGCTGGAAAAGTATTTATTGATATGAGTACGGTTTCCTCGCAAACGTCTCAATTCATCTATAAGACTGCTTTAGAAAATGGAGTGAAGTTTCTTGATGCTCCTGTATCAGGAAGTGTACAGCCGGCTAAGGACGGCAAACTGCTTGTTTTAGTTGGCGGAGAGGAACATGTGTACGAACAGATCAAATCTGTATTGGAACCGATGAGTAAGCTCTCTATTTATCTCGGTCCATCTGGGTCTGGAAGTAATGCAAAACTTGCCATTAATCTATTATTAGGAATCACTGTACAAGGGATTGCTGAATCCGTCCTTTTTGCGGAGAAACAAGGGATTAAAAAGGAAAATATGTTAACCATTATTAACGAAAGTGCAGTTGGTACAGCTATTTCCAAAATGAAAACACTATCCATTTTGAATGATGAGTTCCCAGCAGCATTTGCATTAAAACATATGGCAAAAGATTTACGCCTAGCAAGTGAAACAACGGAATTAAATGCTATCGGGGCTTCTGCAAATAAAACATATCAGTCTGCTCTTGAAAATGGGTTAGGGGAATTAGATGTGATGGCTGTTTTAAAAGAGTTAAAAGGAGATGGACCAACATCGCTTTAAGCGATGTTGAGTTCCGTCCCTTTTTTTAGTTTCTTATATCTGCTTAATGCTAGTTAGGCTTTCGAGGACGTTCATTGCCGCAATAACCTCATCTGCACCATAAGAACCCATAAGCTGAAGAGACTCTTTCGGATTAACAGCATGAGTAGCAATTTTTTGTAAGGCATCTGTTTGGTTGTCAACAATATTTAAATCCGCTAAATTAGTTGGAAAACCAAGCTGTTGATAAAATGGCAACAATGCTTCGATTTCGTCTATCCGGTTTTCTAAAGCAAGCTGTACTAAAATACCATAAGCAACTTTTTGACCATGAAGAATTGTGTGTGTTTCTTCGATAAAGCTTAGACCATTATGAATCGCGTGTGATCCAGACATTCTACCATATCGTCCACCGAATCCACCCACTGTTCCTGCCAAAGTAATAACGGCTTCCACCGTTTTTGTAAAGCTTGGTGTCACTAAACCAGATGCACTGTTTTGTACTGCTTCTATGCTTTCCTTTAATAAAATATCACGGATGAAAATAGATTGGCTTAATGCTGCTTGTACAAATAAAGAGTGAGATCTTTCATCATTTGCATTACGAATAATGGCTTCTGCTTCATACCACTTTGTTAAAGTATCGCCAATTCCGCTTTTTAAATAATCAATTGGTGCATGAATTAAAAATGCTGGATCGACCAATGTTAAATAACTAGAACGATGATGATAAGCTACTCTTTCAAATGCTCCTTCTGGAGAATAAATAACACTTAATGGAGTGCTTGCCGCACATGTTCCAGCAACGGTTGGAATTAAAATAACTTCGATATTTAATGTATCTGCAACAGCTTTAGCGGTATCTAAAATAATTCCACCTCCGATGCCGATAATAACATCGGTTGCTGTACAGGATGGGGTGATTTGATCAACTGCTTGTTGAGAACTGTAGCCTCCATGCTGAATAATTTTCCAATGAGTAGGAATAGAATCGACATACTGCGAAAAAGCTTGAAAAGACTTATAGCCTGTTATGATTGTAGGAGTTTGAAAAGGGGACAGTAAACTGTCTAATTCCTTTAGAATTTCTTCTTTACAAATATATTGATTCGGACCACTTCTAACAATATCCTCTGGTTGAATGTGCATGATTTTTTCCTCCTTACAGATAGTCTCTATGAATAAATTCTATTATTCTAAAAATTATACAACTTTCAGTAAACGAAATGTAGGTATTCTTTGCAAATAATCTAATTAACTAGATGAAGTAATAGAAAAACAGCAGTATAAATTTGCTATAGTTAAGAGAAGAATAATCTATTTGGGGGATAATGATAATTATTGAATTAATGGTACATTGCGTTCAGTAATAATGACAACAGCCTATGAGTTAGAGAAAAGAGCGAAATAGTATTTGTTACAGGATTTTGATATGTATGTATAAAGAATTCTCCGAAGCCCTTCCAATTCCTTATCACTGATTAATAAAGCACTCTCCTTCCTGCGGGAGGGAGAGCGATATAAGAATATTAAGCCCATCTTCTAAGACCGAAAGTAACATGTGGCCCTATATATGGAAATAAAGCAGGGAAAGTTTCAGTTCCAGATGGCGCAGGGCTAATAGAATAGTGAGTACCACCAATCATATAATGATAGGGGCTATCTCCTAATATTTGTTGATTCCATGCGCCATAGTAGGGCAGAGCGAAATTTTGATATATTGGTCCATTCAGTCCAGTAATTATTGTTGGTTGCTTAACCTATACCTCCATTAATTTTTTGTTTTAGTCCACTTATTTGTATAAGATGATTGATTGCATAATAGGCTAAAGCAGATTAACTTATTTAAGGAAAGTTTATTGAAACAGAATAGATAATACTGGTTAAAATAAACAAAGAATTTGGTGATACCGTTTGAAGGATATTATTTTTCGGCTATTAGATTTTATTAATAATCATAAAACAAAAGATACGAATTATTTCATTGCACTGGCTTTATTAAAAGATGTGCAACAGATTGCTAATATGAATATTTCTGTTTTAGCAGAATCCTGCTATACCTCACCAGCAGCAATTACAAGGTTCTGCAAAAAAATTGGCTATGCTTCCTTTCAAGAATTTAAAGATATTGCTAAAAAAGATAGTATAGAAAATTCAATCGATGAATATATTGAGCAAGGATTGCAAGTGAATGAAGTAGCAAAAGTGCTTCACAAACAGTTTTATCAGAAAATGGTTGAGTGGCTGCATACAATGGAAACAGGGATGAATGTTAGTGATGTTAGAGAGATTTTAGAAGTAATCCATGACGCAGAGAAAGTTTCTTTCTTTGGAACGCAGCTATCTCAAGCAATGGCTCAAGATTTTCAGTATCGTTTAGTGAAGTATGGAAAATTCGTTCATGCTTTTTCAGATATCCAAGAACAAATGGAGAATATAGCAGAATTAGATGACCAATCCGTTGCTATTATCACAAGCCCCTCTGGAAGATTTATAGAAGGGAATGTGGAATTGATGCGACTTATTCAAAAGAGTAAAGCAAAAATAATTATTATAACCCATAATGATGAGATTCCTTTTATAGAGAAAGCTGATATTGTATATCGACTGCATGGAAAAACATATGATCGAACAGGATTCTCTTCCGAGCGTTTTGGTCTCATGTATTTTTATGATTTTGCGATTGCTTTCTATCAAAAGTTATATCCAGGCGATAAAAGTTAGAAGGCGTAAATGGTCATCGCCATATGTAGGAGGAAATCTGTATTTTTACTATAATCATAGGGTAATTCCTTTGCTTTGACCTGTTATTTTTAAATTGGTACTATGAGTACGAGGTGAATTAAAAATGAAAAATAATTTCCAAGCAGTCGTAGTTGATAATAAAGATAGTAATTTTTCAGTAGAAACAAAGCAGTTGGGGTTGGAAGACTTATCCGCTGGTGAAGTAGTAATAAAAGTTCATTATTCTGGAGTAAATTATAAAGATGGGCTTGCTAGCACTCCTGATGGCAAAATCGTGCGTTCATATCCACATATTCCAGGAATTGACTTGGCAGGAATTGTTGTTTCATCAGAAGATAGTCGCTTTAAAGAAGGAGACGCAGTCATCGCTACTAGCTATGAAATTGGTGTATCTCATTCTGGGGGATATAGTGAATATGCTCGTATTCCAGCAGATTGGATTGTTCCACTACCAGCTGGATTAAGCTTAAAAGAAGCAATGATCATTGGAACAGCAGGCTTTACCGCAGCTCTTTCTGTGCAACGATTGCAGGATAATGGCTTGAAGCCAGAGAATGGACCTGTATTGGTTACAGGTGCTACTGGTGGTGTCGGTAGCTTTGGTGTGGCGATGCTTTCCAAATTAGGCTTTGAGGTTGTAGCAAGCTCTGGGAAAAAAGAAGCTGCAGACTATTTAATAAGTATTGGAGCATCAAATGTTATCGGAAGAGAAGAAGTATATAACGGCAAAATAAAGGCGTTGGACAAGCAAGTATGGGCTGGTGCAGTTGATCCTGTCGGTGGTGAATCTTTGGCAGCCATTATTAGCAAAATAGTATATGGTGGATCCGTTGCAGTAAGTGGATTAACAGGTGGCGGAGCAGTGCCAACAAGTGTATTTCCATTTATTCTGCGAGGAGTAAACCTTCTTGGAATCGACTCTGTTTATTGCCAAATGGAGATTAGACAAAAACTGTGGGGAAGAATTGCAACCGACCTTAAACCAGAGGAACTATCTTCATTTATTTATAAGGAAGTATCCTTACAGCAATTACCTGAAGAATTGCCAAAAATATTAGAAGGCGGTATAACAGGAAGAATTATTGTTGCAGTAGAATAAAAAAGAGAGGCTGTTCTTACGGAATGGCCTCTAAGAAAAGATAGAAAGAATGAAATAAATTAGTATGCTTTATAAACCTCGTGCCGTATCTCCAGAAATCCTCGTTTTACGATCCCTGAATCTGCGATATGAACTAAATTTAAATGAAAAACAGTATTTAGTTCATCTGCAAAAAGGCTGGGAAGGAGAAAAAATGTTTGATTACTTCACAGAAAATCTTTTAGAGGACTGTTATATAATCAATGATTTACTACTGCAAATAAATAACACTACCTTTCAAATGGATGCCACTATTATTAGCTCTGAAGGAATTCACCTTTTTGAAATAAAGAATTATGAAGGGGATTATTACTATCAAAATGATCGAATGTATACGATGAATCATAAGGAAATCAGTAATCCGCTTAATCAAATCAGGAGGAATGAAACGCTATTTCAACAGTTACTTCAAAAGAATGGTTGGGGAAATAAAACAATTACTTCCTCTGTTGTTTTTATTAATCCCGAGTTTACCCTCTACCAAGCCTCCTTATCTTTACCATTTATTTTTCCAACGCAAGTTCAGCGATATTTAAAAAGAATGGATTATCCTTCCTTAAAGCTAAACAAGATTCAGAAGCAACTGGCTGGAAAATTAACATCATTGCATATTGACAATTCCCCTTTTCAAAATTACCACCATATGACTATAAAGAATTACAGAAAGGAATATTCTGTGAAACATGTAATTCATTCGAAGTAACAGAAGCAGGAATGAATGTGGTTTGCGAAGAATGCGGCCATGAAGAAACAGTCGAAACAGTGGTATTACGCAATGTAGATGAACTTAAATTACTTTTTCCTCAAGAGAAAATAACAACGCCCTTATTATATGATTGGTGTAGGATCATTCATTCCAAAAAAAGAATTCGTAGAATATTAGAAAAGCACTATAAGCTAACCGGATTCAATCGTTGGACTTATTTTGAATAATCTTGGAAGAATAATAGAGTTTATTAATTGTCAGTGGGAAAATGAAAGAAAGGAGAGAGTGTAAGCACATTTTTTATTGGAAATTGTATTAGAAGGTAACAGAGAGTATGCTCTGTACCCTTAAGTAAGAAATGAAAGGGAGAAAGGTAACAGAGGAGCTGAGTCTGTTACCATAAGCAAGAAATAGAAGAGAAAAAAGTAATAGACAGCACGTCTTTCTTGTTCTATCAAGAATATTCAGTAGCATATGGAGGAGAATAGATAGAGCGATAGTGCTAATCTGATTTAAAACTTTTAGGTTGTGGAATTTTTTCGATGATTTATGGATTTAAGAAAAGAATTTCTATATTTATTTGAAAAGTGTAGCGAAGTTGGTTTTTAAAAAAACAGCATGCCTGTATAATACAGGTATTAGCTGTTTTTTTATTTTTCTAAAACCTAAATTAAAGAATGAGAGGAATGGAAGTTTCTCTTTATATTGAAAATAGTAATTATAGTGATGAATATAAACATTTTATTTAATACCTCCCCTATATAAACTAAAAAAATTGCTTAAAGGGAGAAAGAAAGGAGAGAGGCTAATGGGAAAAAGCCTGATACAACAACAAATAGTAACGAAGGATAGTAAAGGTCTTTTTCTTACAGGTGATGGGTTTGATACAATTGCCGTCTCGCCGAATGTTAATGAAAGGTTCGTAAAAAAATATTTAAATCCTATTAATACTTATCACATACCAAGTGACTTAAAGAAAAGTGGCGAAAAAGAAATAGCTGCCTATCCGCCGCTATTTACATTTATACAGCCTGAAACAGGTGAATTAGTGCTAGGAAAAGCAAATTTTGCCCCTGCAGAAAGCGCGAAACAAAAGAACCGTCTTTTTGTACATAATTATATTATTCCGGCTATTCGAAAAGAGGAATGGATCCATCACTCATCCAAAATCTTTCACATCGAACATTTTTACGGCTTGGAAGATACAGAGCATTTAAAGGAAGAACTAGAAGAAATAGAGCATCTCGCATATACGAAGGAAAATATATTTGCTAAAAAGCAAGAACTGTTTCATGTTTTGCAACTAGATGAAAAGAAATTCAAAGAACTATTGTTTGCTTGTATTACTGCTGTTGCCGAAAACAAAAGAGTATATATATCGTTTCAAGCTTCACATGATATGCAACATAAATATGCAATGTGGCTATTGGAATTGCTATTTCTTTATATGCCCTATGAAACAAGAAGGTTGTTTGGTGCGACCACTTTTCATAATGAGCCAGAGATTATGGAGAATATTCATGTGATGTTTGTAGAACAAGGATCAATTCGTCTCAGAAATAAAGCAGTGGAAAATCAATTTACTTTTGATTTAAGCCAGGATAAAATTAATGGTTTGAATTTCAAGGAAGAAGAACATGATTATCTTCATTTTGCCTATGAAGCCCTTGTAACAGCGACAGAGCTTGACGAATTTTTCATTTATTGTGAACGGGCCTTAAAAGGCTTGGATAAACAGACAAAACTAACGATTCAAACGTATAATAGCTTATTTCTCTTATTTTATATGGAAAAGCTAGATTATTATTTTTACGATAATGATAAAGTTGCTACCCTAGAAATGCTGTTAGTTTTTCTTCAAAAAAAACATCGGGAAAAGCTTGAACTCGTACATATTTTCAAACAAGTGCTGCATAGAGAAGAGCTGATGAAAGATGCTTCCATTGTTCAGGACTATCTGAAATTAGTTTTGGAGATTCAAAAGGTAGTAGAACATGTCGATGTTGTTGAATTTATAGTTAAAACGATTGCCTACTATGAAGGAGAAGCTGTCTGTCAATCACTATGGGAGATACTGGAGAAGTATCCAGATACGTATCAGCAAGTTTTATCTTATATGAGCGATATTTTTTCTTATGCGGAGATCATTGAGGATTATTTAAAGCATCAATTTAGTTTTCAGCATTCCTTATCAAAAGTATTGATTAATATAAAAAATTTATTGCAAATTAATTCTTCTTTTGAGCACAACGGGACTTTCTTAAAATCAACGAAAAATAGACTTGTGTATGAGGTCAAAAAAAATAGCCATCCTATTTCTATTGTTTTTGAAATAGTTACCTATTTTCAAAGATCCCTTCCTTTTGAATCGTATAAACGCATGGTGCTGCCTGATGTAAAGGGACAGCTTTTAGTGCAATTACAGTTAGAAAAAGTAAATCTTGCAGATGTTAAACATTTTGGAGAGATATTTTTACTCGAGAAAGAGGAACGTAGCTTTGAGATAAAGGGCTGGGAAAAAGAAAAGTTTGAAGTACTAGAGTTACTGTATACCTACTTTTATCTAGCGTTTGAACAAACACAATATGTTTTTCGGATGGCAAGTGCGCCAATTACAGCGAAAGCATGTGAATTAGCCCAGGATATTATAAAAGAAAATGGTTTATTTAAACCATATGAACGATTTCTGCTTCTATTCCCAGGCGGAATGGAAGGTGTCGAACATCGTCAAGTATTTTCTTATATTGCTATATACGGCTCTGAGGATGAAATGCTTAATTATATTGAATGGTCGCTGAAAAAATTTGGAACAAGTCCAAGATTCAGTCATGCCTTAAAAAATTATTTAATCACTGATCGAAATTCTATTTGGAAGAAAAAAGAAATGAAGAGAGAATTAGCAAGCATTCGTTCACAATCCTTGAAAAAACTATTAAAAGAGGTGCGCGAACAAACCGCAAATCCAGGAGTGAAATTCTTTCGGAAATACGGAGTGCTTTTGATAGTAGTTGTCATTCTTGGTGTTGTAGGATATTTTTATCCCACTCTTAACGGACAGTAAGACTCCCCCCTCAAGCTTAGGAGAATACGAGGAAGATAAGTGAGAGATAAAGGTCCGATTGGTTCAACTAACCATCAGTGGGGAGGAAGGCAAACCCCTACTGATGGAAGTTTCACTTTATGTGCATTAATGGAAAGACAGAGTATTCTTTAAAAAAGGCTCTGTTAAATTTTAATGTTGATAATTCAATAAAAATTGAGGAAACTCGTTCGGGTTTCCTCAATTTTAATTTTCTATGGTTCAGAAATTCCATTTGCCAATAGTAACAGAAATAACCATATTGATAGTGGTATCATAAATGCAATGTTTGAAAGGATACTGAATACTTTTACAGTCTTATTTTTAGACTTGATTCCCAATATTAAAGACACAATAAATCCTACATCTATCAAAATATATAAGAAAATGGGAATCCATAGATTAATATTTGGGAATATCCGACCATTAAAGACAAAGAAAACAAGTAGTGCAACTAAGAACAATACTAAAGTTAAAATTATTGGATAAAATTCTTTTTGTTTTTTCAAGATACTACCTCCTTTCATCTATTCACGTTCCAATTGTAACAGAAAAATGTGATAATTTTGTAAATTTTTGTAATTTCTACTTCGTTAATTGAATAAGGGCTACACATTAAATTTTGATAGCCTCAAACTATCATATGTGTCAGTCATTTCAAACACAAATGATGTTAATAGGAACTCTTTTAAATGTTGATTAGTGCTTTCGTTACTACGACTATCGACAAATAACAACCAAGCAAGGTAATTATCAAGATATTTCGTAGCCACACCTTTAAAGCGATTTATCCATTGTTTTAAACGAGAATGGAGACCATTGACGTTCTGGATGTGATATAAGCCCTTAATAACGTGTTTTCCATTATCAGATTTTATCCGATAATGCTCTAAACCTTTTTCTTTTGCATAGGTTTTATAGGCTCTCCACGCATCGGTTACAATCACATTCTCGTTTGAAAGTTTAGAACCAATCAAGGCATCGACTTTCGGTTTTACAATACGCCCCATACAGGCAACTTTGGAGATAGTTGATTTAGTTCGGTCTCTGGCAACGAGAACACAAACCTGTTCGTGGCTGATTCCTCTGAGCTTGGATTTACCGCCACGTTTGCGAGGTTTACGGTCAGCGATGCCACGTTGCCCCTTTTGAGAGTATAGGAAATAGGTCTCGTCAATTTCAACGATACCTTCAAAAATGTTCAACATCCATTTGTTTTAAAGCAGTCAGTAGTTTATGCCGCCAGTAAAAAAGCGTAACCCAAGTTACCCCAACGATGTCAGCCGATTTTCGTAGGGAATATCCTTTGAACATACAATCAACAAATGTAATCCATTCGTTACCTTTTCGTGTGCGATAAAGAACTGTATTAGTTGTATCTGTAAAGGTCTTTCTGCAACTTTTGCAACGATACCGTTGATGACCCTTAACTTTGCCGAACCGAACAACGTGTTCCGATGAACAATGAGGGAGACACGATTCAAATCCTTCCTTGAATCGTGTCTCCCTCATTTCATTGATTAACCGACCACCAGCCGAGGAAGAAGGGTCAACATAGCGTTTAACCCATTGATACACTTGTTCTTTTTGGGTGTGGTAATTTGTCTATATGCTTTAACAAGTTGCTAAACGCTTTGCTCACCTTGATAACCTCCCCGAATGTTTGTTCTTGTGTTGATTATATCAAGATTTGCGACAGGTATCAAATATCAACATTTACCTTAAACAGAGCCTTAAAAAAAGATGCTCTGTTTTTTTTATAAGAGTCGTAATCTAAATTTAATTGTATGTCGAGACAAAGCTAATCAAGTGGAATTAGCGAAAATCTTTGTTATGATAAGAAAACAACATTGGAGAAAGGAGAATGAAAATGCAGTATATGAATGGGGAATGGCGTCATTCAGTCTCAGGGGAGTCTTATTCTGTCTATAATCCAGCTACAGGAGAAGTTATTGAACATGTAGCAAGAGGAGGAAGAGAAGACGGACATCTGGCGATCGATGCAGCAAGTAGTGCGCTACCTTTATGGGCGAAGAAAACAGCTAAAGAACGTTCTAACTATTTAAAAACGGTAGCAGATAAGCTCCGGGAAAAAACAGAGGAATTAGCAAGAATCATTACGACTGAAATGGGAAAACCGATTGCAGAATCAAAGGGTGAGATTAACTTAGCTGCTGATTATCTGGAATGGTATGCCGAAGAAGGAAAACGAATCTATGGTGATACGATTCCTGCTAGTTCTGAAACAAAGCGGATTATTGTATTAAGACAGCCGGTAGGTGTAGTTGGTGCGATTACACCATGGAATTTTCCAATTGCTATGCTTGCCAGAAAAATTGCTCCAGCACTGGCTGCAGGGTGTACGGTTGTTTTGAAACCAGCTGAATCGACTCCTTTAACAGCAATCGAGGTAATGAAGGTTTTTCATGAAGTCGGACTGCCAAAAGGAGTGTTGAATTTAGTCCACGGTGATGCAGCTTCCATTGGAGATGCGATGATGGAAAGACAAGAAGTAAGAAAAATAACCTTTACAGGATCAACAAAAGTTGGAAAAGAGCTAGCAGCAAAAGCGTCTGCAACGATGAAGAAGATTTCAATGGAGCTGGGTGGACATGCTCCTTTTATTATTTTCGAGGATGCTGATTTAGAAAAAGCAGCTGAAGGTGTTATTGCAAGTAAGTTCCGTAATGCAGGACAGACATGTATATGCACCAATCGCATTTATGCTCAGAAAACAATTGCAGAGCGTTTTGCTGATATCTTGGTAACAAAAATGAAGAAATTGGTTGTTGGAAATGGTCTGCAGCCGGAAGTAACAATTGGACCACTTATTAATGAAGCAGCTGTTGCGAAAACAGAGGATCATATTCAAGATTCTATTAATAAAGGGGCTCAAGTAGTATATGGAGGAAAAAAACCAGCAGGCGAAATGTTTGAAAAAGGTCATTTCTATGAACCGACGATTTTATTACATGCCACCCACGAGATGAAAATTGCGACAGAAGAAACATTCGGACCGGTAGCGCCAATTTTTGAATTTGATACAGAAGAGGAAGCATTACGCTTAGCCAATGATACTTCCTATGGATTAGCAGCATATTTTTATACAAAAGATGTATCTCGAGTCTTTAGAATGTCTGAAGGACTTGAATATGGAATAATTGGTATCAATGATCCAGTACCTACTACTGCGCAAGCACCATTTGGCGGAGTAAAAGAATCTGGAGTGGGCCGTGAAGGTGGAAAATATGGATTAGAGGACTATTTAGAATATAAATTCCTTTCTTTAGAACTTGACATCTAAGTAGTTTACCTGGGTTTTACAATCTGCTATAAAAAATAGAGTAAGAAAATCTGACAAAATGAAAGAAAGTCGTACAAAGATATGGTATTATCCAATAAACAGAATATTCTATTTTTATACAAGTAGATTAAGTTTTGCTTATGTGCTTGGAGCATTTGATAGGCAAAGGAATGACTCATTCGTTCTGCTATATCTATTGGGGGTGATAATTATATTAGTTGATCAACTACCAAGAACACTAGGAGAATTGAAACAAAGCATCATGAGGGAAAACAATCTTGTAAATCAATTGATTTTTAAAGTTGGTCTAACCGAACAGCAGATTAGTCTAATGGATAATAAAATTATCATTATTGCTAAGCATAAGCGTATCCCTGTACTGGAAATTATCGAAAGTTCAAGTGATAGCCTAGCGGAGATCATTGATCGTCTACTAATTGACAAATACAAGGAGTTGCTTTTGCGTAACTTAGAGGAAAAACTACACTTTAACGTGCAGTTAATATTAAAGGATTATGATTCCATGAAAGAAATAAGTGGAACGATTATCGTCTTGGACAAGAAAATTGAATCCTATTTGGCTGGTTAAATGAACTCCTTACAAGAGAGCAGGAAAACCGTCAGAATTACACTGAGTTATAACACTCAGGAAATTCTGGCGGTTTTTTTTATTGGGATTAGCAAGTTCAAGCAATGAAAATTAACGTGGTGTATTTAAAGAGAACAATATTCTTAATGGAAGGGAGCTCATTTATGTATAAACTAGAAGTTCGCCATACGAATAAGATTTTTAAAAAAGAAGGAAAGGAAGTAGTGGCCTTAAAGGATGCCAATTTGAAAATCACAGAAGGAAAATTTATCAGCTTAATTGGTCCAAGTGGATGTGGAAAATCGACATTATTTAATATTATTGCTGGTCTAATTAAACCCACAAGTGGTGAGATTCTCCTCGATGGCAAAAATATTGTCGGCAAAAATGGAAATGTAGGCTATATGCTTCAAAAAGATTTACTTCTACCGTGGAGAAGTATTTTACAAAATGTGATTTTAGGATTGGAAATCAAGGGGGTGAGTAGGAAAGAAGCAGTTGAACGAGCAATGCCGCTTCTTCAAAAATACGGGTTAGAGGGATTTGAACATCATTATCCAGATGAATTATCTGGCGGAATGAGACAAAGAGCTGCATTATTACGCACACTTTTATATGACCAAGATATTATTTTGCTCGATGAACCATTTGGTGCTTTAGATGCACAGACACGATTATTGATGCAAACATGGTTGCTCCAGATTTGGACTGATTTTAAGAAAACGATTCTGTTTGTGACCCATGATATTGATGAAGCGATATATTTGTCAGATGAAATCTATGTGTTATCTCCAAGACCTGGACGAATAAAAGAAAAGGTAGAGGTACATTTACCAAGACCAAGAAATGAAAATACGTTATTACAGCCAGCATTTATTGATTTGAAACAGCATTTATTTGCGTTATTAAAGGAAGAAGTTCTGCTAGAAAAATAAATGTAGGGTAGGAGGAATAAATATGCGCGACAATTCAGAGCAAATCATCTTCCAGCAGGAGCTAAAAATGCAAGAGGTAGAAGCATTTCCCGTTATTATGGAGGATGAAGAGCTGAAGGAGAAAAGGAGAAAGCGAATAACTATTATTGGGCAGATTTTAATAGGGATCCTCTTTTTTATGTTTTGGGAACTGCTGGCGAAGTGGAAAGTAATCGATTCTTATTATTGGAGTAGCCCGACGATTATATGGGAAACAGCCGTTATTGCCTTTACGGAAGGAACTTTATGGAGTGATCTTATATATACTTCAGGTGCTACTATTATCGGCTTTCTTTTAGGGACATTTTTTGGTGCGTTGCTTGGATTATCTTTTTGGTGGTCTTATTTTTATGCAAAAATAGCCGAGCCTTATTTAGTTGCCTTTAATGCCATACCAAAACTAGCGTTAGCTCCTGTTTTAGTTATTCTTTTTGGGATTGGTTTTAGTTCAAAAGTGGTTTTAGCACTTATGATGACCGTTATTGTAACAGCGATAGCTGCACATAGTGGGGTAAAAAGTGTTGATGCTGATTTAGAAAAGATGCTCTTTTCCCTCGGAGCGAAAAAATATCATATTTTCATGAAAGTCGTTATTCCATCAGCAATGCCATGGATTGTCAGCAGCTTAAAAATCAATATTGCTTTAGCCTTAGCTGGGACAATTGTAGGTGAATTTATTAGTTCAAGACAAGGAATCGGCCGCATGATTTTATATGCTGGCCAGATTATGAATATAAATTTAGTTTGGGTAGGAGTTGTTGTTTTATCTATATTATCTGTACTTATGTATGGAGGCACCGTTTGGTTAGAAAAACGCTTATTGAGAGGAAATCGAATTAGAGAATAAATGCTATTAGCTTTATCAAATGTATATAAAAAGTGTGCATATAGGGGGAGAGTTCACATGAAAAAGAGTGGTCACTTTAAAGTTGGAGTTTATCTGTTACTTCTTTTAATGATTTTGAGTGGATGTTCGTCAACCAAAGGAGCAAGTGAAGAAAAATCGTCTGGAAATGGAACAAAGAAGCTTGTCATTGCAGAGCCGGTTCACTTAATAGGCTACTTGCCTTTATATGCAGCGATTCGAGAAGGTTTTTTTGAGGAAGAGGGGCTTGAGGTCGAAGTAATTACAGCAACAGGTGGCGCTCATGTTACTTCTGTAGTTAGTGGTGATGCCTGGGGAAATATCGGTGGTCCAGAATCGAATCAAATGGCAAACACAGGGAACTCTGATCCAATTGTTTCGGTAGTAAATGTCGTAAATCGAGCCAATGTATATTTAATGGCGGATACAGATCAAACAATAGCAAATACTAGTAAGGAGGGCCTTGCTGACTATTTAAAAGGGAAAACAATTGCAGCGGGACGTTTCGGAGGAAGCCCCAATTTACTAACTCGATGGTTAATAATGGATGTAGGATTAGATCCTGAAAAAGACGTCAAACTAGAAGAACCAGCAGATGCAAGTGCTGTCGTTTCATTAGTAGAATCAGGGCAAGCAGATATAGCAAATGGAGCAGAACCCCAGATTACAGAAGGAATAAATAAGGGAGTCTGGGCTGAACCATTTTACAGCTTTGCCAGTCTCGGCGATTATCCCTATTCTGTATTAAGTGTAAAAAAGTCGACAATAGAAGAACAACCAGAGACGGTAAAAAGCTTTGTAAGAGCTGTGATGAAAGGACTAAAGGCGATAGATGAGGATCATGAGTTAGCAATGGAAATTTTAAAACAGGAATTTCCTTCTACTACAGAAGAAAGCTTGAAGGCGTCACTTGATCGAGCATATGCAGATAGCCTTTGGAGTAAAGATGGATTTATTTCCGAAGAAGCCCTTGCAAAACCAATGGAGGTTGTCGAAAAAACAGGCGTTTATACAAATGGATATAGCTATGATGAATTAATTGACATGCAATTTGTGGAGGAGCTTTCTAAATAACTGGTAATCATTTTTGAAAAGAAGGCATATGGAATGAGGTAAAAATCACGAAAATGAAATTGTCTGGAAAGGATGAAATGGATGAATCAGCTGGAATGGGATCCTAAACATAGTGCTCTACTAATTGTTGATGTTCAGAATGATTATTGTCATAAAGAAGGAAGTTTAGCTAAACAGGATTTGGATGTATCTATGGTGGATGAAATGATGCCAAATCTGAAAAGCATGATTACTTCCATGAAAGAAATAAATGTCCCCATTATTTATATTCAAACCATCCATGAGGATAGTACCGATTCAGAAACGTGGATTAAACGATTAAAAGGAAAAAATCAGAAGAACCTTTGCAGAAAGGATACGTGGGGAGCAGAATTTTATCAATTAGAACCAGAGAATAAAGATGTAATCGTGATAAAACATAGATATAGTGCATTTATTAATACAAGATTGGATTCCGTATTGAGAGCTTTGAAAATCCAAACTCTTTTAATGGCAGGTGTTAGTACAAATATTTGTGTGGAATCAACAGCAAGAGACGGCTTTATGCTTGATTATGATGTTATTTTCTTATCTGATTGTACTGCCGCCTTCTCAAAAGAGGCACATGATATGACTTTGCAAACAATCAATCAATTCTTTGGAACAGTTGCTACAAGTAAAGAAGTTGTTAAATCTATTCATGCTTTACCAGTAGGAAGCGAATGATTTTATTGTGAATGGATGGAGTGGAATAGACTTGATTTCTGCCGAAAGTGGGTGAAGGCAAGAAGCTCCCATTCCTCCCATAGGAATATTGTAGATTTAGCGGTATGAAAGGATATTACCAACTATGAGAGAATAGTTGAACGTCATATTATAGAGAACACAGATGTTCACCATCATAAAGGATGATTCGAATGGTAAAAAACAAAGTAACTTATTTCGAGGCTAGGGATGGCACCAAAGCGGAGGACCATAAATTCCAATCCATACTTTTATTGATATCTGTCTGTACTGGGGCATTTTTGTCCCATTTTTCTGCTGGATTTGTCAATATTGCCTTAACAGATATATCAATAGACTTTTCTGCAAAGCTTTCCGTTACACAATGGATTGTCAATGGCTACCTTCTATCGATTATGTTATTTTTACCTCTAATGGGGAAACTAGCTGATCAGTTTGGCAAGAAACGTATACATAATCTTGGTTATCTTATTTTTGCAGTGGGAGCATGTGGAGCAGCTCTATCTTTCAATATTCCTCTGTTAATTATTGCAAGAGTAATCCAAGGCAGTGGTGCTGCTATGCTCCAAGCAGTTAATATGGCGATTGTTACAGATGCTTATCCAGAAAAACATCGTGGAAAGGCGCTTGGGATTATTAGTACCTCTGTTGGGATTGGTGCATTATTAGGTCCATCTGTTGGTGGTTTTTTCATTGAAGCTTTTTCGTGGCATAGCTTATTTTGGACTGTGGTGCCAATAAGTATTGGGGCATATTTTTTAGCGCAAAAATTTGTTCCAATGGATCGAAGCTTTGAAAATTCTAGCTTTGATTACAAAGGAAGCATCTATTTTGGTGTGGGAATCGTAACTTTTGTTTTTGTACTTAATTCGATTGGAGAAGGCGTTTATAAGGTATATTTATTAGTAATAGCTTGTGTCAGTGTTGCCTGTTTTCTTTTCTTTTTTTTCCATAGCAAGAAAGAAGAGTACCCATTTATACAGCCATCGATTTTTTCATCTCCGATTGTTAAAGCAGGTGGATTAATATTAATGGCAAGCTATTGTGCTGCATTTGCTTCCACTGTTATTTTGCCATTTTATTTAAGGGGTGTTTTGGGATTTTCTGCCGAGCAATCGGGGCTATTATTGATGTGCTATCCTTTGTTTCTTGCTGTTCTTGGACCAATCAGTGGATCTTTATCAGACAAGTTTGGAGGAGCAAAGGTAGTAGTTGTCGGCTTAGGACTGTTGTGTATTACGATGCTAGGTTTAAGCATTTTATCTCCTGGGACATCTTTATCCACTTTAATTATTTTGCTTAGCTTATTAGGCTTTTCTATGGGGATTTTAACCTCACCTAATTACAGTATTATGATGCTATATGTGCCCCTGCAATATTTAGGAATGATGAGCAGTACGATTGCTTTACTTAGAAATATAGGAATGGTTATCGGAACAGCACTTGCGATTACCTTTATGAATACATGGTTAGACGGAACGATAACCGATTGGATGAATGATACTAGGCGCTCAGAATTTGAGGCAGTGATGTTAGGATTTCATTATTTATTTTTACTTTTATTTATTCTTCTAGTGTTGATTGGTATTTATTTTCTTTATTCGGTATTTCGAAGAAAAGAACGAGATGCAGAGGGAATTTTTTAAAGACTTGTTTGTGTAAAGCTGTTTTTTTTATTTATGCTTCAATAAATAAATATTATTAGATAAACGCATCGAGATATCAGCCAAAAAGAAGTTATATTAGTGAAATATATGGAGATAGGAGTCAAAAAGAAGTTAAATCAGTGAAATATATGGAGATAGGAGTCAAAAAGAAGTTAAATCAGCCAACCCAATCGAGATATCAGCCAAAATCAAAGTATATCAGCCAACCCAATCGGGATATCAGCCAAAATCAAAGTATATCAGCCAACCCAATCGAGATATCAGCCAAAATCAAAGTAAATCAGCCAACCCAATCGAGATATCAGCCAAAATCAAAGTATATCAGCCAACCCAATCGGGATATCAGCCAAAATCAAAGTATATCAGCCAACCGCATCGGGATATCAGCCAAAATCAAAATATATCAGCCAACCCAATCGAGATATCAGCCAAAATCAAAGTATATGCCAACCCAATCGGGATATCAGCCAAAATCAAAGTATATCAGCCAACCCAATCGAGATATCAGCCAAAATCAAAGTAAATCAGCCAACCCAATCGAGATATCAGCCAAAATCAAAGTATATCAGCCAACCCAATCGGGATATCAGCCAAAATCAAAGTATATCAGCCAACCGCATCGGGATATCAGCCAAAATCAAAATATATCAGCCAACCCAATCGGGATATCAGCCAAAATCAAAGTAAATCAGCCAACCCAATCGGGATATCAGCCAAAATCAAAGTATATCAGCCAACCCAATCGGGATATCAGCCAAAATCAAATATATCAGCCAACCCAATCGGGATATCAGCCAAAATCAAAATATATCAGCCAACCCAATCGGGATATCAGCCAAAATCAAGTTAAATCAGCCAACCCAATCGAGTTAAATTTCTCACACCAAAAAAAAGAGTATAGAACAATCACCCAGATTATTCTATACTCTCCTTAACATTAAAATTTAAATTTCTTCTTTTTGATTAAACTGGGACACAATTTCCATTAATTCTTCTGCCATACTGGATAAGGATTCAGCAGAAGCTTTAATTTCTTCCATAGATGCCATTTGTTCTTCTGTAGAGGCAGCGACTTCTTCTGTACTGCTCCCGTTTTCTTTAGAAAGAAGGGCAATCTCATTAGCAACCCTTACGACGTCTTTGATCTGTGTCGTGATCGTAGCCACCGTTTGGGCAACTTCTTCTATGGCTGGAGCTACTTTTTGCGTGTTTGTTACAATCGTGGAGAAGGATTCAACAGTATTTGTTGATATACTTACTCCTGTCTTCGCTCGATCTAATGTCTCGTTTAACATCGTGACTGCTTCTGATGTATCTTGTTGAATTCCCTGTAAGGATTGCGAAATATCTTGTGTGGAAGCTTGTGACTGCTCCGCTAATTTCCGCACTTCATCTGCTACAACAGCAAATCCTTTTCCGTTTTCTCCTGCTCTAGCCGCCTCGATTGCTGCATTCAACGCTAACAGATTAGTTTGATTAGCGATATTGCTTATTAATTCAATCATTTTTCCAATTTCATTTGAACGATCCGCTAGGGAAGCAATAATCGAATTGGAACGCTGAACAGAATCATAAATGAACTCCATTTGCGTTAAATTATCATGAATTTGCTTTGTCCCCTGTTCAGCATTCGTAAAGGCAACTTGCGATAATGAAGAGACGTAATGGGAACGGTCTTTTATCGCCTCTACTCCACTTAAGATTGAATCCAAGGCAAGGGCATTATCAGAAATTTTCCCAAGTGTATGCTCATTGCTCTCAGCAATCGACTGAATGGAAGAGGCTATCGTAGTAGAGGCATTGCTTGATTGTTCTGCACTTGCATGTAATTGTTCAGCTGATGCTGCTACCATATTTGAGCTCTCCGACATATTAGAAATCATTTTTGATAAATTGTCTTTCATTTGTTCAAAAGCTTCATTTAAATGATAAATTTCATCTTTGGCTTTAATAGAGAATTTAGCTGTATGTAAATCTCCTTTTGCAACCTTCTGCATATTTGTTTGTAATTTTTGAATCGGTTTCGTAATAAGAGAAGATTGAATGAAACCAATCGTCAATGAGATAGCAGTTACTATTGCACTAAAAATTACAACAAGAAACATTCTTTGTTCAGACTCTCTCTGGGCATTTTCAATTTCTGGCTTCAAAATATCATTTGTAAGCAAATTATTTAAAATATCAGCCTGATCCGACAAAGTATCTGATAGAGCAGTAACCTCATCTAAAGCAGATTGAGAAGGGCTATTGCTGTTCATCAGTGCGTTTCCTTTATGTGTAAGTTCTTTGTTTAAAGCCGCTAATTCCGTTAATCGTTTTTCTATATCTCCGTCAGCGGAAATTTCTACCCCCTTGTCAACAAAGGTATTGATATTACTGCTAGCACCATTGAATCTGTTTTTGAAACTAGGCGTAGAGTAGACAAAATACCCCCTTAAGTAGGAGATTTGTCTCGCTGCATTCGTTTTAATTTGTTCTGAAATAGAGCGCAGTTCTGTAACTGTTTCGATTAGGT
Source organism: Niallia sp. FSL W8-1348 (assembly GCF_038006745.1). Lineage (NCBI taxonomy): Bacteria > Bacillati > Bacillota > Bacilli > Caryophanales > Bacillaceae > Niallia > Niallia sp. FSL W8-1348. The sequence goes on from NZ_JBBOVV010000001.1 coordinate 3,322,516, forward strand.
AATCATATGTTTCTACTGTTTCCTTTGTACTTTTATAAGAATAATAAGACAGTATGATAAATAAAATGGAAACAATCAAAAAACTTACAGATAATTTATGTTTAATGGATATTCTCATTCTATTCTCCTTTCTTTTGATAAAACATTTTTGTTAAGGTGCTTTAATTAGCTCCCAAACATAGGTACATCGAATTATATCGGCGGAAATTTCCTTGTTTGTAGTAGAAAGGTAAAAGTCGGAATTAAAAGAAAAGTGGTAATTATTGAAAATAATGGTGCAAGTTCATAGATATAGAAACAAAGGAATGATTTAAGAAGAAGGAGGGTATATAGTAATATCACAACAGATAGAGAGGTGTGCATACATGGCTAATCCAGATATTACAATGTATTATTTTGAACAAAATAGGTATATACCTAACCACCCATATTTACCAGCACTTCATTACAAGAAGGCAATGGAAAATAAGGAAGAAAATATCGAAAAAGTTTTTCATTATAATAATTGGAAAAATAGTTGGACGAATGGAGTTTTTCCATATCATCATTATCATAGTAATGCACATGAAGTTCTTGGGATTAAAAAAGGCTCTGCTTTACTACAAATAGGAGGGGAAGGAGGCTCTAAGCTTATTGTAAAGAGTGGAGATATCTTGCTACTTCCAGCTGGAACTGGTCATAAGAAATTATCAGCTTCACCAGATTTTCAAGTCATCGGTGCCTATCCCAGTGGGGAAGATTATAATATCAAAAAAGATGTAGAGGAAGATTTAAACGGTGTACAAGAGGAAATAGAAAACGCAATTTTTCCTGAAGCGGATCCAGTCTATGGGGAAAGTGGTCCACTTGCAAAGATGTGGAGACAAAAATAATTAGCATAAAATGTTGATGGGACCCTTAGTAATGTGAGTATTAAGACCTAATCAGGGAGGAGGGTTCCACAATGATGGGTTTTAAAAAATCTTTACTTATATACATATTTTAGGTAATGTAAAGATAGATAGTTACATTAATTTAAAGGTGGGAGAACAGCGACAATGGTTTATAAACAAATCGTAGAAAAATGGACAAGTTTTGCAGGATTAGAAGCTAACTTAAAAGCGCAACTAACAGAATTACAAACATCTGATAAGTTGCTGGAGGACAGTTTTTATAAGCACCTAGAATTCGGTACTGGTGGTATGCGTGGAGAATTAGGGCCTGGTATTAATCGCATGAATATCTATACTGTTCGTAAGGCAGCTGAAGGATTAGGGAAATACATAGTAGAACAAGGGGAAGAAGCGATGAATCGTGGGGTAGCTGTTGCATATGATTCCCGTCATCAGTCTCCAGAATTTGCATTAGAAGTTGCGAAAGTAGTCGGTAAGCTTGGAATTAAGTCCTATGTATTTGAAGAGCTTCGTCCTACACCTGCATTATCTTTTGCTGTAAGATACTTAAATACATTCGCGGGAGTAGTGATTACCGCTAGTCACAATCCTCCTGAGTACAATGGATTTAAAGCTTACGGAGAAGATGGTGGACAACTTCCTCCTGAGGCTGCAGATATCATTATTAAATATGTAAATGCAGTCGAAGACGAGCTAACGATAGAGGTTTTAGAAGAAAAAGAACTATTAGAAAAAGGCCTATTAACATATATTGGTGCAGATGTGGATGCTGCCTATGTTGAACAATTAAAAACGATCCAATTAAATCGTTTGCCAGAAGCAAAAGATTTAAAAATTGTCTTTACTCCACTACATGGTACAGGAAACAAGCCAGTTCGTGCAGGATTAGAAGCATTTGGATTTGAAAATGTAACAGTCGTAAAAGAACAAGAATTACCTGATTCTAACTTTTCTACAGTAAAATCGCCAAACCCAGAAGAGCATGCAGCTTTTGAAATTGCGATTCGTTATGGAAAAGAAATCGATGCAGATGTTCTCCTTGCTACAGATCCAGATGCAGATAGACTAGGGGTTGCTGTGAAGGATTTAAGTGGCGAATACACCGTTCTTACAGGAAATCAATTAGGTGCATTAATGCTAGAATACTTATTATCCGAGAAAAAAGCGAAAGGGATCCTGCCAGAAAATGGTGTGGTTATTAAAACAATCGTTACCTCTGAGATTGGCCGCACGATTGCTAAGTCCTATGGCATTCCAACAATCGATACATTAACAGGATTCAAATTTATTGGCGAAAAAATTCAAGAATTTGAACAAACACATGAGCATACTTTCCTTTTCGGATATGAAGAAAGCTATGGCTATTTAATCGGTGATTTTGTTCGTGATAAAGACGCTGTTCAATCTGCTATTTTTGCGGCAGAGGTTGCTGCTTATTATAAAGCAAAAGGCTTAACGCTTTATGAAGGATTACTAGAAATTTTTGAAAAGTATGGCTTCTATCAAGAAGGTTTAGAGTCATTAACGTTAAAAGGAAAAGATGGAGCAGAACAAATAGCTTATATTATGGATACATTCCGTAAGGCTCCAATCAAAGAAATAAATGGCTTAAATGTAGTTGCAGTAGAAGACTATTTAACAAGTCAACGTCAAGAAGGTCTAACAGAAACATTGATTGATTTACCTAAATCCAATGTGATCAAATACTATTTAGAAGACGGTTCTTGGTTCTGCTTGCGCCCATCTGGAACTGAACCAAAGGCAAAGTTCTACTTTAGTGTGAATAGCCCTTCCTTAGAAGAAAGTTCTAGTAAACTAGAAGCATTGAAGACAGGCGTAATGGAGCAAGTGAACGCTGTAATCGATGGATATAACAAATAATTCATCAGATTAATAATAAAAAACTCCTTCAAGGAATGTGTTAGTAAAGAGAAGTCATTCTCAGTCTAGACATTCTGAAGGAGTTTTTTATTGGAAAAATTTAAAAATGCAAAAATTGAGTTTTAGAGCGTTTTATTGCCCTAAAGTTCAAAAATCGCCTAGACGAAACTTAAGTTTTCTATATGTAAACACTCCCCAAAATTGAATTTTTGACATTTTCCATTTGCTGAAATTCATAGTATGATTTTACTAATTTAGTAGAGAAAGGAGGGAAAAGATGATTAATCAAGTTACTTTAGTCGGGCGACTAACGAAAGATCCAGAATTGCGAGTAACACAAGAGGGTACATCTATCGTCCATGTTATTGTCGCAGTTAATAGAAACTATAAAAATCAAGCTGGTAACTACGAGGCTGATTTTGTCCAGTGCATATTTTGGAATAAAGTAGCAGAAAATACAGCACAGTATTGTCATAAGGGATCTTTAGTAGGAATCGTTGGAAGAATTCAGACAAGAAATTATGAAAATCAGGAGCAAAAAAAAGTTTATGTGACCGAAGTTATTGCAGAATCTGTTCGTTTCTTGGACCCGAAAAAAGTGGAACAAACCATTCCATAAAGGAGGAAAGAATTGTGAATAATGTGCCAGATGTAATGGTTGCATTAATTAAAATGCAGGCAAAGACAAATGAAAAATTAGAGCAATGCAATGTAAGAATCAAACAATTAGAACATATTATTTACACCGAAAAAATCACTCGTACTTCCTCAGCATCTTAAGACTTTCATTCTATACACTACTCACACTATTATCTTTTCGTTTCAAAACTCCTCTTTGAAACAATCAATCTTTATTAGAAAGAATCAATACACACTCCGATTTATTCCCCATTATTTAAGTGCCTTTGTGGCACTTTTTTGTTTGCTGGTAGTTCAATAATAAATACGGAAAATTCTAGTAAGGATTTAAGGGGAAGGATAATACAGAAGGTTATCAACGTAGAGAAGAGAAAGAAAAAACATCCTTAATAAAGAAATTTCCTATTAAGGATGAATCGCTATAATTATCGAATATTCTGATATTTTACCAATCGACTTTTTCTAGTATTGTTAGTACAGTCCGAACTTCTTCTTGCGTAAAGCCTTGTTCTTTTGCCTCCATTATGAGCGATATCCATTCATTGTCCAAATTACTTTCTTTTGAAACTTTGGTGGGAAACAAATTAATCATGATAATTAACCTCCTTATAGAATATAAGGTGGCCCAGCCATCATAGTATAAATCTACCTTAGACCTGAAGCTTTGCGTCCCACCTTTTCAGATGGTTTGCCTTTATCTGATAATTGTACTATTTAAATTTTATCACTATTGTTCAAAAGTTAACAACTTTTTCATAAACAATGTTTCGACATATTCCAACATATCTATAGTAATTAATTATTTGGAAAGCAAATATAGTCGGCAGAAGCAAAAGAGTTAGGACAAGTCCGCAGTATTCTACTGCTTTTAGAGTAACTATTTCTAGCTCGAATTGTTTCTAGCAGACAATTTTTATATAATAGAAAGGGGCTTTTTTAAAATTTTTTCATTAGGGGATACATAATGGATAAGAAATGGTTAGGAAATGTAAAAGTAAATATTTTAAGCTCGAAGGAAGCTATTACTTATATAAAAGAAAAACTAGCGAAGAAAATAGCTTCTGATATTTTTTTCCTAAATGATCATGGATACAATATTGCGCAAAAGGATTCAGCATATCTTGACATACTGAATAATGCTGATTTGTTGTTAAATGATGGAATCGGTATCGAAATGGGAGCAAAGTTTTTTGGATTTTCTTTTAAAGAGAATTTAAATGGCACTGATTTAATTCCAGCATTATTTCAATCTTTAAACGAAGAGAAGGGTAACCAATATCGTGTCTTTCTTTTAGGAGCGAAACCTGGTGTTGCCCAAAAGGCACAAGAACGCCTTCAAGAAAAATATAATAATATCCTTTTTGTAGGCTGTCAGGATGGATATTTTCCGAAAGAAACCACAGAAAATATAATTGAAGAAATTAATAAGAGTAAAGCAGATATCCTTTTAGTAGGATTTGGAATGCCGCTACAAGAACAGTGGATTAAGGAACATCGATCAAAGCTTGAGAGCACGATTACAATGGCTGTAGGTGCTTTTATCGACTTTTCTTCCGGTGAAATTACAAGAGCTCCTAAAATTTTTCGCGACCTTCGTCTCGAATGGCTATATCGAATGGGAAAAGAGCCGAGAAGATTATGGAAACGAAATTTCGTGGGGCATTTCGCTTTTTTCTATTCTATTTATAAGCAAAGAAAAACAGAGAAAAATACCTGATAAGGAAAACTCCTTGTCAGGTATTTTTCTCTGTTAATTAGCTGTTCGCTTTTTCCTTTTTTGTACTAGAAATACAATTGCCCCAATTAGCAGGAGACTTAACCCAATTAAAAGAAGGTTATAAGTACCTGTAGCAGTATTAGGAAGTGATTCTCCTTTTCCTTTGTTTGGATTACTTGATGATTCTGTGACTTGCTTTGAATCCTCCGAGCCTGGTGTTTTAACATCGTTACCACCAGAAGCAGGCGGTGGTGTTTCCGAATCTGTTTCTCCAGAAGTAGGTGGTGTTTCTCCAGAAGTAGGTGGTGTTTCTGGTTCAGTAGGCTGAGTTGGCTCTTTTTCATCAGCATCGACTAATAGAATAGTTCCACCGTCTTCTCTAGAAGGAAGGCTTATCGTAATTTTATTTTCACTAATAGGATATGTCTTTCCAGAATATAAATCTACTGCTTCCTTAGCAAATGGAACTTCAAAAGTTACTTCATTTGCTGTTTCTTTCGTATTTAATCCCACAAAAACTTGCTGATTGGAGTATTCACGTTTAAATACAGAATAACCTTCTTCATCACTCCCCGTTACTTGAGCACGAGTTCCTTTTGAAAATACGCTGGAGTATTCTTTTCTAGCATTTAATAGTTTTGTATAGTGTGATAGGACATCATTGTTTTGTGTTAAATTCCAATCAATACTATAACGGTTATCATAGTAAGGGTAATTATTTGCTCCTGACAGTCCAAGCTCTTCTCCATAGTAAATGACAGGTTGACCTTTGGAAGTAATTTGGAGAGCTGCTGCAAGTTTAAGCTTTCCTATGTCACCACCAACAGATTCTAAAAATCCATCTTCATCATGACTACCTAAAAATTGGCCTAATGTTCCTGTATTTGAAAGCTTATTATTTCTTTCCTCTAATGCAAGTTGGACACGCTCTATATCGCCATTTGCAAAATCACGTGCTAAATATTTGAAATCGAAATCTAATAAGGAATCCATCATGCCACTATTTAAATAGCCTTGATCATCATTTACCTGTGCTCCCCAAGCTTCTCCAATTAATTTAAAGCTTGGCATAATTTTTGATAATTCATTTTTGAAGCTCATCCATGTTGTATTTTCAACGTGCTTGACTGTATCGACACGGAAGTAATCGATCGTGTTGCCTTTCGCTGTTTTTGATTTTTCAATCCAGCTAGTTTGCCAATCTACAATTTGTTTTCGTACTTCTGGATTTTCGGTTAAGAAATCAGGTAGTCCAGATAGTTCCCCTTGTACAGTATCTGTGCCACCATCACGGAACATTCCAGCAAAACGATTTCGATCTTCCGATGTAGGGAAGTTGGCGATTTTTCCATCATTTACTGCATCACTTGCTTTTAAACCATAGCCGGCATGGTTTACGACAACATCAACCATAATTTTTATCCCACGATCATGGGCTGCATCAATTAGCTCATGAAAATCTTCCATTGATCCAAAATCACTAGTGTTGCGTAAATAGTGTCATAATTTTCAGTTTAATTGTTTACTCTACTTAGAGCCAAAAAAGTAATTACCTTTCTAAAGGCGGCTCCTGTCCATTTGGAAATTTATTTACAATTAGACCTGTGCAACGACAACAATTTGTTGATTAAGGGATGGCTTTTCCTTCAATTTTGCGAAGCCAGACATGTGCTGGTTTCCACAATGATGCCCTTAAATAACGGCTAATTTGCAAGGTTTTCCGCTTACTTTTTGTTTCGAGTTGTACCAGAACATGAAGACAAAAAACAATAAGTGCGATAAACACTTGATTTTGAATCGCCCATTCACTTTGACCGTAGAATTTCTTGATATTGAGATGTTGTTTAATCCATTTAAAAAACAGCTCAATTGCCCATCGTGATTTATACATTTCCGATATTTCTTCGGCGCTTAAGTCAAAACGATTTGTGATTAAATGAAGTTCATTACCTTTTGAATCTATTATTTTTAGAAGTCGAAAATAGTTTTCAGCTCGGTTTTGAGTTGTACCAATCAACACCATTTGATCCGACAAAACAGATGAATCCTTGGGTAGTTTAAAATCATAAACCTCCCGTACGACTGCGTTTTTTCGTAGCCTAGAAAGAAAAAAGTAGCCTTCATCGGTCATGCGATCAAAACGCTCGTAGTCTAGATAACCTCGGTCAAACACATACATGCATTCTTTATCGTCAACCATAATCTCAAGTTGACCACGATCGTGTTCGCTTGCCGTTGTCATCACGGCTTTTTCGGGATAGGATTCTCCCTTTTCCATAAATACAAGGCGTAAGTGTAACTTTACGCCTGCCTTAGTTTTGCGGAACTTCGCCCATTTATGATTGGTCAAATTTAGTGGCAAAGTACTTGAATCAATAATTTTTAACGGCATGACAAGTTTTGTGTAGTGTGTTTTGGCGTGAATTTGTCCGACTAAATCAAGGAAAAGTCTTTGAAACAAATCTGGATTTAGACCATTTAAACGGCGCGAGAGCTGAGAAATGCTTATAGAATCAAGGTCGATTTCCTTTTGAAGATGATCATCAAAAAGGCAATCACTTAACGCATGAAGACTTTCAACTTCTTCTAATTGTGCAAAAAGTAATAGTTTTAGGAATGATTCTGTCGTTAACTTTTTCGTATAGCAATCTAATTTCAATGTTTTCACCTGTTCTTCAAATAATTGAAGATTAATTGGCGAAAACCATTGTCCAAATGAAGTTTTTCGTGTAATCTTGTCCATGAGATTGGTCCTTTTTTAGTGGATTTGGACGGGTTACCACCTGACTTATCCATTATAAAGGACTTTTTCTATGCATAAAATAATAAAAGTGAACATTTCGAGTATTTTTAATAGTGAAATTAAATTAATGCAACACTAGTGATCCAAAATGAGGATTTAACTTTTCAAAATTACTAGCCCAATATCCATGGTACGCATAATAAGGGGTTTCTGGCTCTTCATTGCGAACATCGTACTGGATATTTTCTACTATAGGATTAATCCATATTGTATTGATTCCAAGGTTTTCGAGGTAATCTAACTTTTTCGTTATGCCCTTAAAGTCTCCACCGTGATAGGTTCCAGGTTTACTCGTATCATAGCCAATACCGTACGGATCATTGTTGGATGTATCTCCATCAAAGAATCGATCGGTAAGCATAAAGTATATTCTTGCCTCATCCCAGTCAAAATCATCTTTTCCTACTGAGTGTCTTGCTTTAACGGTGATTTCTGCTTTTTCTGTATGAGTGTTGCCATACTGATCGATAATATATACTGGAATTTCTTTTGGTCCAGTAGTTGTATTTTGGTCAATAGCAATGGTTAGTTCCTTTAATTGTGGATCAATCGCTACTTTTTCTTTTCCACCAATTGTTCGTAAATCAGCATAAACTTCTCTAATAGCTGTATTCTTGGTTGTTTTCCAATCAACCGTTAGTACTGCATTGTCGTTATAAGTAGCTTCTTTTGGATGGATATTCGCAAGTATATTTAAATCTGCTTTTTCATAAGCGAGAAGGGACTTTCCATCGACTGTATTGTAAGGATCAGTAACCTCTGTTTCCATCCCATCAATTGTGACAAAGAATGAATAAGGATGCGTTCCTTCCGGAATATTTTCTATCGTATAGGAAAAACGTTCATTCTTTGTTTCATTCGCCATCTTATAACGTTTTCCATTGTATTGAAGTTCTACTTGCTCGATTTTGTCCATTTCATTTTTAGCATATAAATTTTTGTCTCTGTAGTAGAATGTGGCATTTCCGTTTTCCAAAACAGGACCAGTAACTGCAGGGACAATATAAAGATCCTCTTGACCACTAGTTACATAAACCTTCGTTATTAAATCTGTTTTATTTAGAGGAATATAACGGTCTCCATTACCTTCTTTAATAGCAGTATCCCAATTCTCACCCCTTCGTAAAATAAATCCAACGTTTTGCGTTGCTTCACTTACATTAATCGTTGCAGTCGCCATGCCATGGAGATTTTGATCGAAATCGATTTGATCATCTTTTACACCAGTTCCCCAAACCCATACATTCCAATCCTTGTAATCTGAATCAGGTCGATCATACATAAATTGGATATGTCGTCGTTCATAATTGCCTCCCTTTAACTTATCAATGGCTTTAATAGCTTCTTCCTTCGAGTAAAAAACAGTTTCTAATCCTTCAATTACCCATGCTTCAGTATCTTGTTTGCCATCAGCAACAACAATTGTATTTTGCGCATCTTGTGCTTCCCAGTTTCCTTTGCGGGGGATAATGGTTATCTCGTTTTCTGGAAAAGAATAAGTTCCACTTATAAACGTATAATCATTTGTAACATTCTTCGTAAAAGGAAAGCCATTATCAGGTAGGCCACTGTTAAAAATCCATAAATCCCATTTCGTATAGTCTTCATCGAAACGGTAATAGTTTATATTGTACGTATACATACTTCCAACAATCTCGATTTTCTTTTCTGCTTTTTCCCCATCTTTTTCAGCAAGTAGGGTAAAGGATTCATTTGCTTTTGCATTGTCATGCACTTTTAGTTGTCCATCAACAAGCTCGACACCTTCAACTTTGTCTTTCAGTGACCAAGTTAGCTGCGCAACGTTCTGCACACTGCCATCTTTGTTTACTAATGTTGCTTCTAATGGATAGGCTTTATTTTTTTCAACCTTCACAGGAATTAAGTCAAGATTTAAGCCGGGAACAACGAAGGTACTGTTTCCATTTTCTATCTTTTCATTGGCTGGATCTGTTATCCATTCATTGTCCACGATAAACTTATATTGATAGACACCTGCTGCGAGATTCGGAACGGTAAGCGACCATCGATTATCAGCATCCTGTTCCATTGATAATGCTCCATTTTGCCAATCCGTAAAGCTTCCTGCCACTTTAACTTCCTTTGCAGCTGCATTATCATAGAAAAACTGCACGGACTTATCAGCAGTAAGGGTAGGGGAATCTAGTAAACTATCTGCTTGTGCTTTTTTACTTGGAAGATAGCCTCCAAAGCTGCTGAAAATAAGAAGAAAAATTAAACATAGTGCGAGATAAGGATGTTTTTTCGTTTTCAAAAAACATTCTCCTTTCCATTTTTTTATGAGAAACAGAATGACTTCTGTTGCTACCTATGTATTGCTTCCAAGAAAACGATTGCGCTAAGAAAATAAAGGTATTTATCGGGAAAGTGAAGTCATGATGAAAAGGTCTGTGAAAACGTTTGCGCAAAATAGCAAAAAAAGAAGATGGTTGAATTTAATTGTTGAAAACGTTTTCTGCTGATTCTTTTTAAAGATACTATGTTTTTCGGTTTTTGACAATAGTGTATGAGTAAAATGTTTGTGGGAGATGTTGTACCCTGTTTCTCAATGGATGGGGCGTAGATCCATCCATTGAGAAACAGGTCACCAAACGGAAGTGCGGTAGATGGAAAATAAAATCAAATGAAAAAAGGACTCTCTTCTTGTATAGTAAAGTCTGCGAAAACCACAAATACAAGGAAGAGGAGTCCTATGAAAAAAGATACCATACAATTACCCACATTAAAAGAACTGGAAAAAGATTTATTTGTTATGCTTCAAAAGACATTTGGTGAAGTTCTCACGAAGCAACTCGAAGAAATGGATCAACAGATTGCAGAAAATAGAGATAAAAAGAGATTTTACCTTCAGGATAAGCGAGCCGTAGAGATGGATACTTCATTCGGTTCTATTATCATCAATCGGAATTACTATAGGGACAGGGAAAAGGGTGGATACGTTTATCTCCTTGATCACTATTTAGAGTTTGAGGGGTCAAAAGGTTTCAGTCCCCTAGTTGAAACGATGGCAATGGAAATGGCAGTTCAAGGTACATCCTATCGTCATGCTTCCTCCATGATTGAGAAACTACTAGGTTACAAAGTAATCAGCCATGAGACTATTCGTCAACACCTTCTACAAACAGAAGTTACTTTCGTCAAGCCGACCGACCAATTGAGGAAAGTGCTCTTTGTAGAAGTAGACGGACTATATGTGAAAAGGCAACGTGGAAAACGACGTGGGCGGGAAGAAAAGATTGCTTCCGTACATGAGGGCTGGATAGTCAACGGGAAACGAACATCCTTAATCGCAAAACGTCACTATGTCCACAAAGGTAAAGAAGCGTTCTGGGAAGGATTTGAGCAGTTCTTAATAGATAATTACAACTACAATCCGAGTGAACATCACCTCGTAATTAATGGGGATGGAGCCCAGTGGATTACGGCTTGTCAGGATCACTATAAGAATGCATTCTTTGTCATCGACCGATTCCATGTAGCTCGTGAGGTTAAAACGCTTTTCAAAGGCCATAAGAGATATAGAGTCATTCGTAAGAAACTGGCTCAATATGATGCGAAAGGATTCCTAGTGGAACTTAATAGTGCAGTTGGTACTCTTGAAAACGAAAAGAAAGAAGAACGGTTAGAAGAGTTCATACAACAGCTGTCAAAATATCCTCAGGCCCTTGGAGATTATCGCGAATGGTTGAAGGAAAAAGACATAGACACAAGCCACTATCGTCCAATGGGAAGTGCGGAAGGAACGATGAGTGTATTCGCTAAACGGCTTAAAAACGGCCGCAGCTGGTGCGATAAAGGAATACAAGCATTTATTGACTTTATGGTTGGTATGAAGGATGAATTAGAAATCAAGACGATTTTAGGACGAATTAACCCTAACGATCAAACCGCTTCTGTTTCTCAGCCAAAATATTATGTGGAAAAGTTAAAGAGTTCAGTCGGAGAGCTAACAAGAAATAATTTATCATATTTAAATCGGCAAAAAGGAAAGCCGATATACCATGCTTTACAAGCCTTACGAGGTTTTTAAAAAATGAAGGAAATGAACAAAAACAAAACTAAATTGTTTAGATAACGCTTTCATTTAGGTGGGAAATATAACTAAATAAGAGGGGAGTTTTTCTATCCAAAAAAAACTCCCACAAAAACTTGACTCAATCGACAATAGTTTTTGTAGTTTTTAATATGAGAAAAAGTGATATAATGACTAGATTATTTTAATTTTTATCTGACAGAGTAAGGTATCAATATAGGTTTTTCTTTTTAAGTTATTATATTTAACTTCTTATAAGAATAATAAATGTAAAAGATGTGATAAAATAGGAAAGAGTTTAAATTGTAATTTAAAGGAGAATTATTCTTATGATTTTAGTAGTAGGTGGAGCTGGCTATATTGGTAGCCATCTAGTCAAAGAATTGGTGGAAAAGGAAGAAGTGGTAGTACTAGATAATCTTGCTACCGGACATGAGGAAGCTGTTGATTCTCGTGCAGTTTTCGTAAAAGGTGATTTAGGAAATGTGGAGGACTTAGAATCCATTTTTTCGAAGTATCCAATTAAAGCAGTCATGCATTTTGCTGCTTTTAGTCTAGTAGGTGAATCTGTTCAAGATCCGTATAAGTATTATGAGAATAATGTTGCTAATACATTAACATTATTAAATGTCATGTTAAAACATAATGTTAAAAACTTTATATTCTCATCTACTGCGGCTACATATGGAATTCCGAAGGAGGAAATAATTGTAGAAAAATCAGAAACTTCCCCTATTAATCCGTATGGAAGATCAAAATTAATGGTAGAACAAATTTTAGCTGATTTTCATACAGCTTATGGACTTAATTATGTGGTATTACGTTATTTCAATGCCGCAGGTGCTCATGTATCAGGCGAAATCGGCGAAAATCATGATCCGGAAACACATTTAATTCCGATTATCTTACAGCAATTATTGGGAGAAAGAGAGTCTATCTCTGTCTTTGGTACAGATTATCCAACAGAAGATGGGACTTGTATTCGCGATTATATCCATGTAACAGATTTAGCAAATGCTCATATAGCTGCATTAGACGCCCTATTAAATGGAACAAAGAAAGCAGAAACCTATAATCTTGGCAATGGGGTGGGCTATTCTGTAAAACAAGTAATTGAAATGTGTGAAAAGGTTACTGGTGAAAAAGCGAACGTAATTCTTGGTGATAGAAGAGCAGGAGACCCAGCAAGATTAGTTGCTTCTTCAGATAAAATATTCAGCGAACTTGGCTGGAAAGCAGAAAGAGGCTTAGAGACAATTATTGAAAGTGCTTGGAAATGGCATAATAAATAATACTGAAGGCGAAGGAATCAATACAATTTCTTCGCTTTTTTCTAACACTCCGGTCTTATTTTAGGTTGGATAGCTTGTCTCAGCAATCGTATTTAACACAAAGGGAGCTAAAAAATGTTTAATGTAAATCGTATTCATCATATAGCAATTATCTGTAGTAATTACGAAGTTTCTAAACAATTTTATGTTAATCTATTAGGTTTTAAACCACTAAACGAAGTATACAGAGAAGAAAGAGACTCATATAAGCTAGACCTTTTAGTAAATGATATTTATCAAATTGAACTTTTTTCCTTTCCTGATCCAAAGGAAAGACCAAGTTATCCTGAGGCTGCTGGCTTACGTCATATAGCATTTGAAGTGAATAACATAGAAGAAACTATACAATATTTACAATCGAACAATATTACAGTTGAAGAAATTCGGATTGATCCAATTACAGCCAAAAAGTTTTCCTTTTTTGCAGATCCTGATGGGTTACCAATTGAACTATATGAGGCTTAATTAGCATGTGCTTTTCCCTTATATTGAGAAAGGGAACAAACAGTTTGTAAAATAAATTGCTTATCTTGAGAACTTAGTAATCTCCAGCTTCCAGCTTTTATTTTCATATTTATCATCCTTTCTACTATTTTTTCTTATAGTATATATATACCGCGTTTAATTTCATTGAAAACACTAAAATTATCAACAAAAGCTGACAAGTATTTCCCGAGAAATGTCGGGAGGTGAAAAAGTGGCCTTTAGCAAATTGCAAAGACCACTTTTTTATAAATATTATTTTGTTAACCAGTTATTTATAGTTTGAACTACGTTTTTACTAGAACTACCAACTGAATACGTATTCCATTCTTGATGAAAATCTGCAATTTTTTCTAATTGAAAAGAAGAATGGTGAATGATTTCAACGATCTCTTCGGTTGAAAAAGCAATGGGACCAGGAACAAGTTCATGATAAGGTACCCAAAAACCTCGAGTCTTTCTGTATTCTTCTAAATCATAAGGATAAAAAATCATTGGCTTTTGCAAAAATGAAAATTCAAAAGGTATAGAGGAGTAGTCCGTTATTAATATGTCGGTAATAAATAATAAATCATTCAAAATAGGGTAATCAGAAAAATTATAAACAAAGCCGTTATAGTCACTAAAATCTATCTGATTATTAATGCTAGGATGAAGACGAACAAGAATGATATACTCCGATGCTAAAGCATTTTTTAAATAGGAAAGGTCTATATGAATTTGATTAGATAATTCTGCTTCATTTTCTCGAAAAGTTGGAGCATAAAGAATAATTTTCTTATTTTTTAGATTGGTATACTTTTTATAAAAGGAGCTTGTCACTTTCTCTATATGTTCTTTATCAAAAAAAATATCTGTTCTTGGTATTCCCATTTGTAGTATTTGACGGGAGGAAGCAGAGAAGGCTTCACAAAAGATAGCAGACATTTTTTCTGAACCAGAAAGAATATAGTCAAACTGTTTATAAACAGCAGCGAATCTCTCTTTCGCTTTATTTGAACGATCCTTGACACTTAAGTCTTTCCAGCCAAAAGTTTTAATTGCGCCGTTCGCATGCCAAATTTGTAATTTTTTTACATTTTTCTTGAATGTGATAGAAGATAAGAAACCATAATAATTATCTAATATAATCACTTGAGATGTTGCTAAAAAATATATTCCTTTAAGGAAAGATAAAGGATGTTTTGGAGAGAAGTGCAAAACCGTATCTCTTGTAATCCGTTCTTTAAAAAAAGGATGAGTTTTATCATCTGTTAATAAAATGCATTGGATGTTTGGGTAATTTTTCTTTAATTCCTCATAGAGATGAGCAGTATTTTCAACAAAAGACACACAAAAAACTATTTTCTTCTGTAAAGGAAATAGTTTTGCAATTCCAAATAGAAAAGAAAATAGTTTTAAGTATAAGTAAATGGCTAACTCTCTAACCATTTACTTTAAATAAGTCCTTTTTAATTTTTGTTGTGGAAATCCCAACCGTTCTTGGAAGATAAACCACTTCACAGTAATCCTTTAAGAAGTCAAATTTTCCTTCCCAATCGTCTCCCATAACAAAAATATCAATGTTATGATCTACAACATCTCTTATTTTTTGGTCCCAATCATGCTCAGGAATTACTTCATCAACATAACGAATTGCTTCTAAAATCATTTTTCGATTATCATAAGTATGGTATGCTTGCTTGTTTTTAATTGCATTAAATTCATCACTGGATAGTGCTACTGTTAAGTGATCTCCCAACTCTTTAGCTCGTTTCAAAATATTTATATGGCCCCAGTGTAATAAATCAAAGGTACCATAGGTAATTACTTTCTTCATTTTTTTCCTCCTATAATGATAGACAATTTAATAAGGATAGAATTATTCTAAAGGATGATGATTAGGTAATCCTTCTGCAACACCCTATAATCTGTATTCCATGTTTGAATCATTGGCGTTAAGTAGTAAAACTTTTTTTTTAGCTTTCCCTAATTATTTTATTTTAAAACTTTTTCCGCTTATTGACAAGTATCAGCATTGTTTTGTCATAATATGAAATATATATGCAAAATTTGTTTAAAATAAAAGTAAAGATTTTTTTTATTTATCAAATTTGTTGGATCAATTTTTTTTTAGACAGTGAGAACATCATTTAAAAAAATGCAAAAAGGTAAGGTGATACTTCACTGCAAGTATATGTGATATTAATGCCTGATAGGAGTTTAGCTATATTGATTTTATGGTTGATTGAATTCCAGCACATTGTTATATATAATGTTGGTTAGGTGTTTTATGAGATAATGTTCATAATAAGAAGTTTATTTTTTCTTTTTCAACAATTATACGCTCTTTTTTTAAGGTGTTTATGTAGAGGAGAAGAGATAAACTTATTAATTAAATAACATTATTAAATGGAATTTGCATTTTGGAGAGGGGATTCTTAATGAGTGAATCTGGGTTTAACCATAAACAAATACAAACGATTAGCATTATCCACAATATGATAAGTATTCAATTTGGATTTAAAACGAATATTTTAGAATATAATACAGCGTCGTTTCTTATTCTTAATAGAAGGACAGATGAAAAAAAGTATATTCCGTTTCATACAGAAGAAGATGAAAACAATATTGGCATTTATAAAGTCACAATAGATTTACATAAAGAAAAAGCTTTTTTTGGACAACCTGGCATCTGGGACTTATATATTGAAGTAAAATCAGAGGAAGATGATGAAAAGCGTTATCGTTTAGTAAGTAATCGCCAAGAGTTGAATTTAATTTACTATAATTATGCAGATATGGGAACAGTTTTTTATCCATATACGACTAATAAAATGAATGTTTCTCTGAAAACGACAAAAAAACCTTTTATTGCGAAAGTAGAGGATGCTTTTCTCGAAAAGGATGGTTCATTAAATATTAGCGGATATGTATTAAATACTAATCTTACTGTTAGCAATAAAGAAATAAATAAGACATTAATTATTACGAATCATTTAGATGAAGAGCAATATCGTTTGCCTTTAGAAAATATAAAGAGAACAGATTTAACGGAATTGTATGGGGATGGGATACGAAACTATGATGAGATCGGCTTTAAAGGTACTATTGATTTAAAAAATTATTTGCATACATCTGAATTATTATATTTCCGATTTTATATTGAGTTATCATCTATTGAAAATGGAGAAGAGGTAGTTACAGTTAGTCCAAGATTAACTTTTAATCCTTTTAACCCACTACACTCGAGAAGAGCGAAGGTTATAAAAATTGATGGAATAGATAGAAGGATTTTTATTAAAAAAACAAAGGTAAAGAGCTATCTTTCCGTTAAAGTATATGTGTATAATCGTTCGAAAGAGTGGAAAAGTAGAATTAGAAGGAAAATGACGGATATAAAGAGAAGCAGGAAGATAAAGATACTTTACAAAAAAGTCTTTAAGTTGCTCGGGTATGCTCCAGTTCGTAAAAAATCTGTTGTATTTGAAAGCTTTGCTGGAAAGCAGTTTAGCTGTAATCCGAGAGCAATATTTGAATATATGAAGGAATATAATCCTGAATATAAAATGTACTGGAGTGTTGATAAAAAGTACATGAAAAATTTCGAAGGCAGAAATTTAAATATTGTGCCCCGTTTTTCTATCAAATGGTTATTTATTATGGCAAGAGCACAATATTGGGTGAGCAATAGCCGTTTACCTTTATGGATTCCGAAACCAAAGCATACAACTTATCTACAAACATGGCATGGTACGCCACTGAAAAAATTGGCTGCTGATATGGACGAAGTGCATATGCCTGGTACAAATACAGTTAAATATAAGAATAACTTTTTAAAAGAAGCATCTAATTGGGACTATTTAATTTCTCCTAATGCTTATTCTACGGAAATTTTTAAAAGAGCATTCGACTTTAATAAAACAATGATTGAATCTGGCTATCCTCGAAATGATGTGTTGCATGTAGATAATACGAAAGAAAATATAGAAGCCTTAAAACAAAAGTTTGCATTACCGATGGATAAGAAGGTAATTCTTTATGCACCTACTTGGAGAGATAATCAATTTTATGGAAGAGGCAAATACAAATTTGATTTAGAATTAGATTTAAATATGCTTCGTGAACAGCTTGGAGAAGAGTATATTGTATTATTAAGGATGCATTATTTGGTGGCAGAAAACTTTGATTTAACACCATATACAGGGTTTGCATTTGATTTTTCAAATTATGAAGATATTAGAGAGCTTTATTTAGCTTCTGATATTTTGGTAACTGATTATTCTTCCGTGTTTTTTGATTATGCAAATTTAAGAAGACCAATGATATTCTTTGTATATGACATTGAAGATTATCGAGATAATTTACGTGGTTTTTATTTTGATTTTGAGAAAACTGCTCCAGGTCCACTTGTGAAAACGACAGAAGAAGTTATTGAGTCAATCAGAGATGCAGAAGTAAGTCCTATAAGTGATAAATTCAATGATTTTTATGATAAGTTTTGCTACTTAGAGGCTGGGAAATCTGCTGAAAGAGTAGTGGAAGAGGTTTTTAACAAAAGATAAGAATTCAAAAGCAGAATATTAGAGGCAATAAAAAAAGAGCTGGGTAGGTCTTTTTTTATTGCCTTATTTTTTATCCTACTCTTAAAGGGCAGTAAGACCCCCGTTGATGAAATTCTTCTTTATTGTACGTCCAAATGTTCTTTTAACTCATTTTGAATTTTAGTTTTTTCTGCATCGTCCACAATTAAATACCATACTTTATTAATTGTTTGTCCAGAACCATTGATGGTTAACTGCTCGATATTGCTAGCGGCTGCTTTATATTTAGATTGAATGTCGATCATTTCATCAAAAGTGATATTTGTTTTGATGTTTTTGCTTAATGCTTCAAAAATTGAATCGAAGTTTGTTAAAGAATTTAAGCTAGCTCCTTCTTTAATAACAGCTTGGATAATTAGTCTTTGTCTTAACTGTCTACCAAAGTCACCTCTTGGATCATCATAACGCATTCGGGAAAATTTCAATGCATCCTCGCCATTTAGATTAACAGGGCCTTTAGCAAAGTGAACCCCTTCGTAAGTGAAATCTAAATCATTTTCTACCGTTACCCCGCCAACAGAATCAACAATATCTTTAAAGCCTTCCATATTAATTTGCATATAGTAATCAATAGGTATATCAAGGAAGTTTTCTACTGTATCCATCGACATTGGAACACCACCAAATGCATATGCATGATTGATTTTGTCTGTAGTGCCGTGTCCCACAATTTCTGTACGAGTATCACGAGGTATGCTTAGCATTTTAACAGATTTTTTATCAGGATTTACCGTAAGTACGATCATTGTATCCGATCTTCCTGAGTCTCCATCACGTTCATCCACACCTAACATTAAAACAGAGAATGGCTCTTTGTCCCCAAGGCTCAAAGTATCGGTTCTTTTTGAAGTCTGTCTTTCAATTGGCTCATGCATATTATTCACAGCAGTGGAAAGAGAATGCCATACAGTATACAGATATATTCCTATTCCAATAACAAGGAGAAGAAGAATAATACCCGTGACTTTTAACCATTTTCTCTTCTTTTTTTTCGGCTTATTTCTACTCATTTAACAATATCCTCCATATCTTGACAAAAAATGATAAACTTATTTAAAGAATAGCAGAAATCATCTCTACTGAACATTCTTTTTTAGTATAGGATGAAAAGAACTAATGTTCTTTTTAATAGTAAATAATAGCACTTCTATTTTACATTCATATTCATAAGGAATATTTTGTGATTAGTAAGTGTTAATCATGGATAAACTTTTCCTATACTATTAAATAAAATGAGAGCTCTTGAACAATTTTTATCTTATTATTTGAGGATACATTAAGAATTATCCCCCAAAGCTATTTTTAATAGCATTATTTAGTTAAGCTTAGTTCAAAAGTATTCTATTAATAGATGATGATATACTGATACCTGAATATATAGACGACCTTTTTAAAAGAAAAGTTGCAAAAGATAGCGTTTACACCATTTTTTTCTGAGCAGATAAGATGAAATTGATAGAAATACAATAAAATAGGTCCAATAATAGTGCTTTTCTAATGATTGAAGTATACTAAATAGTAGTAGCAAGTGACGCACTAAAAATTTATTTATAAGAGAGGTATTTTTTATGAGTAAAGTAAAAAAAGCGATTATTCCTGCTGCAGGATTAGGAACTAGATTTTTGCCAGCAACAAAGGCGATGCCAAAAGAGATGTTGCCAATCGTTGATAAGCCAACGATTCAATATATTGTGGAAGAAGCAATAGCCTCAGGAATCGAGGATATTATTATCGTTACTGGGAAAGGAAAAAGAGCTATTGAAGATCACTTTGATAATGCTTTAGAATTAGAAGAAAATTTAATTGCAAAAGAAAAATTTACTTTGTTAGAAAAAGTGAAGGAATCTTCCAATGTAGATATCCATTATATACGACAAAAAGAACCAAAAGGTTTAGGGCATGCTGTTTGGTGCGCGAGAAATTTTATCGGGGATGAGCCGTTTGCCGTATTGTTAGGAGACGATATTGTTGATAGCGAAAAACCATGTCTAAAGCAATTGATGGATCAATATGATCAAACCCTTTCTTCTGTCATTGGTGTACAAGTCGTACCTGACTCGGAAACGCATCGATATGGAATAATAGACCCCTTACCAGATACAGGTAGAAGATATCAGGTAAAGAAATTTGTTGAAAAACCTAAACAAGGAACTTCGCCGTCTAATTTAGCCATTATCGGAAGATACATATTTACACCACAGCTGTTTCACTTTCTTGAGTCACAGGAAATTGGCACTGGAGGAGAAATCCAACTAACAGATGCAATTGAAAAACTAAATAAAATTCAACGTGTATTTGCTTATGAATTTGAAGGAAATCGTTATGATGTCGGTGAACAATTCGGTTTTATTCAAACTACAATTGAATTAGGGTTAAAACGTACAGATATAAATGCACAATTAAAAAGTTATATATTAGAGCTTGCTGAAAGATTAAAAGAAAAGGAAAAAAATAAACTTTCTAAGTGAGTGTTTAGATAAATTAATGAAATAAAATTCTTTTTAATAATAGCGAAAGACTGCCTTCATTATAGGGGCAGTTTTTTTGTCGTCTTTTTATAATAAAGACTTTTAGTAGGTATTTTAAACTACTTATTTTGCATAGTGAAATTTTATGAAAATGAAAATTTTGACAAGAATCGCTAAAAAATAGATAAAATTACCCATTATTTTTTGTCGAATGCTCTTAACATATTTACCATTTTACTAGATAATAGAAATATAGAAAAAATAGTTAGGAGTGAGTGGAAAATAGAAACTCGAATATTTTGGAGAATAGCAGGTACATCTTTGTTTTTATGTTTTCTTTTGTTTATAATTTCACCCCAAATGAACATAAAAGCAGCAGAGAATACATGGTCCTCCAATTTTTACAATAATAAAAACTTAACAGAAACACCTGTTTCCAAATTGTATGACAATATACGATTTAATTGGGGGAAAAACGAGCCTTTAGCAGGAATCAATAAAGATAATTTTTCAGCTAGTTTTGAAAAGAATATAAGTATTTCCGATTCTCAAAAAGATTATTATTTTCACACATATGCTGATGATGGTGTGCGTATGTATTTGGATAATCAAATAAAAATCGATCGATGGACAAGTTCGAGTGGAAATTACTTAGCAGCTCCAATGACTAATTTGTCCCCAGGTAATCATACAATAAAAACGGAATACTATGAGGGAGCTGGCAATGCTGTATTATTTGCAGATATGCTTCCTTTTGGATCATGGATTGGTTATTTCTACAACAATGAAAAATTCAGCGGTAATCCAGAAGATGCTCTAGTATACACTCCAGACAAAAATGGCGATTTAAGCTTTGATTATCAGTATGATAAGCCCAATGTGAAAGGTATTGGATCCAATCATTTTTCAGCTAAATTGTTTACGTATAAAAAATTACCAGCAGGAAATTATCTTCTGCAAACAAAGCATGATGATGGTACTCGTATCTATATTGATGGGCAATTAGTTTTAGATAGTGATCGAGTTTCTCAAGATACTAGATTAATTACAATCGAGAATAACCAAGGAAATGATGTTCATGAGATTCGCATTGAATACGTAGAGAAAACAGGAAAAAGTTATTTGCAATTCTCTCTAAAATCTGTTCAAGACGTATTATCGACATCTACTTGGTTTTCATCTTATTATAATAATACGAACGTTTCAGGAAATGCATTTGTTTCATCTGGAATAAAAGAGATTAAATATAATTGGGGAAATTCAGCACCAAATTCTAGTATTAACAAAGATAATTTTTCAGCCTCATTTTATAAGCTCTTAAATAAAGGAGATTACTTTGTTTATTCATATGCTGATGATGGAGTTAGAGCAAAAATTAATAACTCAATCTTGTTTGATCGTTGGTCAGGAAGCTCGGGTAAAGCAAATAAAGCATTAATCACTAACCTTAATGAAAATAATAACGTCTTTCAATTAGATTACCTTGAAAAGTCAGGAAAAGCTCTTATTAATGCTGATGTTCTTCCATTAGGACAATGGCTAGGCTACTATTATTCTAATAATAGCTTAAAAGGTGCGCCAGCTAATAAAGCGGTAATAAAGGGTGACGAAAAAGGAGCATTTAGTTTTGATTATGGGAAGAACGCTCCGATATCAGCTATACCGAAAGATAACTATTCTGCCAGTTTTACTACTGCATTAAGGCTTGAACAAGGAGAATATGTTATCCGTTCTGTGGCTGATGATGGAATTCGTGTTTATGTGGATGATAAATTAGTAGTAAATCGATGGAGCTCTGCAAATTCAAAGGAAGATGCGTATAAAATTAATATAAGTGATAGAAATGATGAAGCAGATTCATCTAAAAGAAATATTCATTGGATAAGGGTAGAGTATCTTGAGAAAACAGGAAATTCAAAATTGAATTTTGATATTAAACCTATTAATCAAGTAGTTACTAGCCAGGAATGGATGAATATTTTTTACCCAAATACTAATTTATCGGGCACTGGAACAGTTATAGGTGGCTTGAATTCGAAGAATAAGGTTTCAAGCATCCAGTATCAGTGGAAAAAAGATGCTCCTTTAGCTGGAATTCCAAAAGATAATTTTTCAGCATCATTCTTGCGGAAAGTTTCAGGAAGCAGTGATTATTTTGTTTCTACATTTGCAGATGATGGCATTCGTGTCAAATTTGATAATAAAACTTTGATTGATCGTTGGAAAAGTTCTAGTGGTACTTTTGATAAAGCAATTGTAAGAGGGGTAAGCACTGGAGAACATATTACTCAAATAGATTACTTAGAGAAATCAGGGAACGCCTATGTGTTTTCTGAAATTCAGCCGTTAGGTAATTGGATCGGGTATTACTATAATAATAAGAATCTCTCAGGTACTCCTGTGACATCAAATGTTATCAATAATTCTAATTCAAACACGCTCACACAGAATTATGGGAAAAATGCACCGATTTCTAAAGTAAATAAGGATAATTTTTCAGCTAAATTTGTAACTGCTAAGAGAATGAACGCAGGCGAATATATTATTAGGGGATTATCTGATGATGGTGTAAGAGTGTATCTTGATGGAAGACTCGTTATTGATAATTGGAAAAATGGTTCTTATCGTGAAAAAGCAACAAAGGTAAAAATAGATAATGTAGATGGTGATAATATCCACTGGATTGAAGTAAGATATTATGACAACACGTCAACTGCTAAATTCCAAGTTTCTATTCAGCCATACAATGAACAAAATATGCTTGATGGGACTTGGTATGCAGAATATTATCCAGAGGTAATAGATAAAAATCAAGCACCTTCTTATAAAGTAACAGATTCAAAGAGAAATGTTGTCATAGGAGGAAAGGATTCTCTAAATAAAATCTACGATATCGATTTTAATTGGAAAAAAGGATCTCCTGATAATGCAATTCCTTCTGATAAATTTTCAGCTGTTTATAAAAAAGTGCTTAACGTTACAGAGAACACTAACTATAATTTTAAGCTTAAAGCAGACAATGGAGCAGTACTTGAGGTTGATGGTAAAGTTCTAATCGATGCTTGGAATGGTAATATCGGAAAAGAAAATGAAGTAATCGGTTATTATCTTCCAAAAGGAAAGCATACTTTTGTCATTAAATACTATGAGGGAAGTGGCGATGCATATCTTTCTTTTGATATGGAAAAGTCAAAGGCAATTACAAAGACTTATAGCTACTTGAATACCACATTAAATGATGCTGTTAATATTCAACTGAGCAAAAGTGCACAAACTGATAAAAAATATAAAGCATATATGAGAGAAGACGCTTTTAAATATGTTAGCAGTAGTGTCGATTATGGCATTATAAACAGCGGTACATGGAATGTTAGAGGTGGAACTAATACAAGCAGTTGGGTTATAGGTACCTTTAAAGGGGATTATAAAATTACCATTCTATCAAAAACAGCAAAGAAAGATAGTGATGGAATGTTTTGGTATGATATTGACTTTTATAAATATTCTGTACCGGTCGGCCAAGTTAAACCAGATATAACACCAAAATATACGGTGAAATACAATACTTGGGTAAATGCTAGTCCTACGGATATTAGTTACTATATGAACCCAAGTAATTTTGAGAATGATGATAAACAGAAACTACAATTCTTATTATTATCTTCAAGTGCGAATCTTAATTCAAAAGAAGTCAATGATAAAATACTCAAAAATAAGGGGATTTTATCTGGAAAAGGAAGCTCATTCAATGAGGCCGGAGAAAAATATGGTATTAATGAGATTTATTTGATTTCTCATGCTCTATTAGAAACTGGAAATGGGACTTCAAGCTTGGCAACTGGTATTAAGGTATCTTCTGTTGATGGAAAGGCAGTTACTCCAAAAACTGTATATAATATGTATGGTATTGGTGCAGTTGATGGCTCTGCACTTAAGAGTGGATCCGAATATGCATATAAGATGGGGTGGACTACTCCAGAGAAAGCGATAATAGGCGGTGCTGAATTTATAGGGAAGAATTATATTAATAATATTACTTATAAACAAGACACTCTTTATAAAATGCGCTGGAACCCTAGTAAACCAGGTGAACATCAATATGCTACAGATATAGGATGGGCGAGTAAACAAGTAAGCAGTATGTACAATTTATATAATATGTTAACAT
This sequence comes from Niallia sp. FSL W8-1348, assembly GCF_038006745.1. Classification (NCBI taxonomy): domain Bacteria; kingdom Bacillati; phylum Bacillota; class Bacilli; order Caryophanales; family Bacillaceae; genus Niallia; species Niallia sp. FSL W8-1348. Next base: position 3,347,536 of record NZ_JBBOVV010000001.1, read on the forward strand.
CCTATCGAATGGAATTAGAGATACCTAAATATAAATAAAAAACTAATTAGACGTGTATTCTATGCAGTATTGTATTCGCTGCATAGAATATTTTTTTATTGCTACGGATTTTTTAAAAAATTTTGGGTAGTAATTGTAATTGAACTAGTAATTTTTTCTATTGAATTAGAGGAAATCAAGCGATTTATTATAAGGTTTGAAATCTATCTTTTTTCTTTATATAATGTTTGATAGATTGTATTGGTTAAGATTGAAAAAAATTAACATTTTAAAATATGTGGAAAGGATGTATAGTATTAATGGCATTGTAATTTATGCCAAAGTATGTTTAATTTTAAACAAAGAATAAGATTAATATTACTGAAAATAAATATATTTAGTGTAATCCCATTTATTTTGGTGAAAAATAGAAATGGGAACAGCTTAAAGAAAGGTACTATAAGATTATGGCTTCTATCGTTAAAGTATTAAAAGAGCAATTTAATCATTTTCATTTAATTAGAAGACTATCCCTTTATGAATTAAAAAGTGCAAATAGGAATAACTATTTAGGGATTTTATGGGAATTGATCAATCCAGCAATCCAAATTGCTATTTATTGGTTTGTGTTCGGTTTTGTACAAAAGAGACGTGGTGTGGAAGGAGCTAATGGAGAGGTATTTCCTTATTTTATTTGGATGCTTGCAGGTATTACACTTTGGTTTTTTATCTATCCTGCCATTACAAAAAGCTCTAAATCTATCTATACACGTTTAAGAATGGTTTCTAGAATGAACTTTCCCTTAAGTGTTATACCGTCTTATGTCATTATGTCTTTACTGTATCCACAGTTATTACTAATGGTCATAGTAATCGTTATTTATCAGTTTATTGGGTATCCAATTTCAATATACTATTTGCAAATTCCATATTTCTTATTTGCGGCAATTATGTTTTTGTTTGCCCTTGCTTTAATAACATCTACAATCTCCACAATTATAAGAGATTTTCAGATGCTTTTACAGTCTTTAATGAGGGTTCTGTTGTATCTTACTCCTATTTTATGGCCAGCAAATCACTTAGGTGAAAAGTTTGAAAAAATTATGCAAATTAACCCGCTTTATTATTTAATGGAAGGTTATCGTTATGCCTTGTTGGGACAAGGGTGGTTTATAACGGAGCACCCAGGAATGACGATATATTTCTGGAGTGTAGTACTTATATTGCTTCTTGTTGGGACGTATATGCACGTTAGATTTAGAAAACACTTTATTGACTTTTTATAATTGGAAGTGGTTTAATGGAAAAATCAGTTATTGTTAAAAATTTAACAAAACGATATAAATTATATGAAAATAATGGCGATAAATTAAAAGATATTTTCTTGCCTAGAAGCTATGGGGAACCATTTTATGCATTAAGTAATATAAATTTTGAAGCAGATCATGGTGATGTTATAGGTTTTGTTGGCGTAAATGGATCAGGTAAGTCTACTCTATCGAATATTATTGCAGGTATTGTTCCGCCGACAGAGGGAACAGTAGAAATTGATGGACAAGCCTCTTTAATTGCCGTAGCTGCTGGTGTGAACAATGAGCTTACGGGCAGAGAAAATATTGAATTGAAATGTTTGATGCTTGGTTTTTCAAAGGAACAAATAAAAGAGCTGGAACCGGGAATTATTGACTTTGCTGAATTAGGAAAGTTTATTGATCAGCCTGTGAAATCATACTCAAGTGGAATGAAATCACGATTAGGCTTTGCTATTTCCGTAAATACGAATCCAGATGTTTTAATTATTGATGAGGCGCTATCAGTTGGCGATAAAGCTTTTGCTGAGAAGTGTTTAGCTAAAATGGATGAATTCAAAAAAAGTGGAAAAACAATGTTCTTTGTTAGCCATTCCATTGGACAAATGAAAAAGTTTTGTCAAAAGGGAATATGGTTAGAACATGGGCAACTGAAAATGGAAGGGAAAATCGATGAAGTTATCCCTGCCTATGAAGAATTTTTAGCCAAGTATAAAAAAATGAGTGATAAAGAAAAAAGGGAATTTAGGGAACAGGGCTTTAAAAAGCAAAGTGACCCTGAATATATTGGTAAAATATAGACCGCCATACAAGGCGGTTTCTTATTTGTGTAAATTTGTTTTAGTTTGGGAAATATGTGGAATAATAATGGAAAATTACTTTTTATTGGTATATGATGAATTGTAGACATAATGGTTAATTTTATTGAAAAATACATATGAATTGGGGAGGTTAATGGAATGACTGAATCCTATAACCGAAATAGCTTTGAAAAAGCAAATGATATTAATTACAATAATGATGGATATTATGTATATGAAAAAAAGGCAAATATCTTAGGGATATTTAAGAAAAAAATGGACAAATTAGTTACAGTTGTTACTCCGGTTTATAATGCAGAAGAAAATTTAAAGAAAACGGTTGATTCTGTTATTAATCAAACTATAGACTTCAATCTAGTTGAGTATATCCTCGTAGATGACGGTTCTACAGATAATTCGCGACCTATCTTGTTAGAATATGCAAAAAAATATCCGAATAGTATTAGAGTTGTATTCTTGGAGAAGAACACTGGTACCCCTGGACACCCAAGAAATTTAGGAATACAATTATCAACTTCGCCATATGTTACATTTTTAGATGCTGATGATTGGTTGGAAGCAGATGGATTGCAAACAATGTATTCCATTTTAAAAGAGACAAATGATGATTATGTTGTAGGAAAAACAATACAAGTGGAAAGTAAATCAACAAAGATTGTTGGAGAGCATGAATCATGTATGGAAAGAAGAAGTGTTCTTCCAACTTCCATTCCACATATCTTCCAACATTTAGGGCCAAGAGCTAGAATGGTAAAGACGTCTTTATTAAAGGAAAATAATATTAAGTATCCAGAGATGAAATTTGCAGAGGATAAGCAATTTTTTATTGATGTCTTAGTCAACGCAAAAGCAATTTCCACTACAACCAAAACAATTTATTACTTAAATCGTTTAGATGAAAATAATGCTTCTCTTACAAAACAAACAGATATTATGCATAAAATGGATACTAATATCCGAGTTATTAATTATGTTAAAGGGAAGCAATTAGATGTGCAGATAGAAAAGATGATATTAAATAGATTATATGAATTTGACTGTATTACGAGATTTTTTAATAGACAGCATTTCTTTAAAAGTAAAAATAAGGGTGCTTACTTTAAAAAATTTGCAGAGGTAGTGGAAACTACTAAGAATTTAAATTATGATATCACTAATCAATTTTTTCATCACATCAATAAAGCTGCTTATCAGATGTACTTAAATGGTGAATATGACCAATTAGCGCAATTGTTTATGTGGGATAAAAGTCAAAAAGTGAAGGAGATTATCGTTAATGATAATTTACCTTATATGATTACTCCTGTTGCTGGGTATGAACATATAAGGATATCCATGGCAGCGTTTTTTGAAGATGGAAGGTTTGAAGAAGATGGTTATAGAGTTAAATTCAATATTTATGGAGACTATACTGAAAATATCAATGAATTAATTTTCCGAAATCGAAGTAATCCAGAAGATCAATATTCTTTTTCTATTTCTAAAGTGGATGAGTATCTCTATGAATCGTTCTTGCCGAACTCGGCATTAATACAGTTAGCAAAAGGAAGCTATGGGATATTTATAAAGTATAATGACTATCAAAAAATTAATATAAACCGAATAGATCCTCATCAAAAGGAGCTAGATAAAAAATCTTTTCATTTTTATACAACCATTAACTCTAACTTAGGGTTAAATGTTAGCAAATAATAATAATAAAAGTGGCTACGCAATAGCCACTTTTTCTTACATGAAAATAAGTTGTTTTGAAGTTGCTAGTAGAAAGAAAATAACTTTAGATAAGTTGAAACCTTCTGGACTTTTTTACGTCTTATATTATGATAGTTAATAAAGCAATTATTTTTTTGTAATATAAATGTAAAAAAAGATAGTGATTAAAGAGACCAAGTATCTCATAAATATGCTATAATAAATTTCGATATTGTAAGGAAAGACAGATGCCTACAAATGTGCGTTTTAAGGGCATTAGGGAGGATCTACATGATTTATATAATGCTTGTTGTATGTTTTATCGCTTCTATCTTGCTTACTCCTCTAGTTAAAAAGCTAGCATTTAAATTAGGAGCAATGGATAAACCAGAACGACGTAAAGTACATCAGAAAGTTATGCCTCGTATGGGTGGTTTAGCAATATATATTAGTTTTGTTATCGGAGCATTAGTTATTAATCCTGATAAGGCCTATCATTATCCGATTTTACTTGGTAGTGCCATTATCATCGTAACAGGTATGCTGGATGATATTTATAATCTTTCAGCTAAAGTAAAATTTCTAGCCCAAACATTAGCGGCAGTTATCGTTGTAATTTGGGGTGGAGTACAGGTAGAATTTATCAATCTTCCTTTTGGAGGAAAATTGGAGTTCGGATTCTTAGATATTCCAATTACGATCCTTTGGATTGTTGGGATAACGAATGCGATGAACTTGATAGATGGGTTAGATGGGCTTGCCTCAGGAGTATCTAGCATCGCTTTATTTACGATCACTGGAATGGCCATGATAATGGGTAATGGATATGTAATAGCGATTTCATCGATCGTGTTAGCAGCTACATTAGGCTTCTTACTCTTTAATTTCTATCCAGCTAAAATATTTCTTGGAGACACAGGAGCACTATTTCTCGGCTATATAATAGCAGTCATGTCATTATTAGGCTTTAAAAATGTTACGTTAATTTCCTTTGTTATTCCTGTGATTATTTTGGGAGTTCCAATTTCAGATACTTTTTTTGCTATCATTCGTCGTTTAGTTAATAAGCAGCCTTTGATGGCACCTGATAAATCACATTTGCATCATTGCTTACTAAATATTGGTTTTACCCATAGACAAACGGTGATTATTATTTATGCAATGGCTTCCTTTTTTGGATTGGTTGCAGTAATATTCTCTCAAGCGAAAGTATGGGGGGCAATGTTGTTAATTGTAACAGTACTGCTAATTATTGAACTAATAGTAGAAAAAATAGGTTTAGTAGGAAAGAATTATAAACCCATTTTAAAATTTATTAATGATATAAGATATTCAACAGAAAAAAAATAAGAAAAGTCGGGAACACCATTTTGTGTAGGTATTCCCGACTTTTTAATTTAAATCCAATTATGTTAAATTGCTGTCTTGTTCAGAGATAGAATCTATTTCCTCCCCATCTTCATCATCAAGATGAAATATATCACTATCATAATGCTTTAAGCTTTCAGGAGTAATTTTATTAAACATCCCTAATTTTTTCACATTTATCCCTCACTTAGCGAAATAATCCTATGCCGATAGTAATAGTATGTACAGAATTACAAAGTTTTAATAATATTTCTATGAGAGGAGAATAAAAAGTTGAGAAAACCTAGGGTTAAAATAATAAAGCACAGAGACAATGGCTCTGTGCTTTATCGTTTTCTTATTTTACATTTTTTACATATTGTGCCGATACATAACCAGTGACTTTCCCATATTTGATTTTATACCATGAACCGCTTTTTGCGTATATGGTTACTTTCTGATTATTAGGGACTGTTCCAACCCTTTTGGAAGAGGGGGATGCCTTTTGTCTTATATTTAGTTTTGAAGCTTTTACAGTCCCTGTCTTCACTTTATATAAGCTAAACTTTTTAGTTGCTGTTTTCTTTAGTTTGCTTCCATTTACAGACTCTACAGAAACTGAATAACTACCATCACCTGTGTTTCCGACACTCCAAGTGAATGAATGAGTTCCTGCATTCAATGACTTATTTACACCCAAGGTTTTCACCGTTTTTCCTTTACTGTTCAAGATTTTTACCGTTGTTGCTGTCGATTGATTGACGTGAAAGCTAGTCTTTATCTTGTTTCCGCTTGTATCATAGCTAGCCTTTATATCTTTAATTGTCGGGGCAGTCGCTTTCTTCAGGGTGAAATTTTGTTTGACTGTTCTTTCTTTGCCGCTACTATTAACTGCTTTAATTGTTAATGTGTACGTTTCATCTTTAACATTACGGACATCCCATTTATAAGTAGATGTTCCAGCAGCCATAGATTTATTGCTAGCTAATGTTTTGACTACCTTATTCTTGCTGTCTAAAATCGTAACCGTTGTTGTTGTCGGTTGATTGATAGAAAAGAATGCATTAATGGTGTTTGCTTTTGCATCATACACTGTTTTGATTGAATTAATAGTGGGTACGTCAATTTTTATGATTTGGAATCCAATAGTACTTGTTACTTTATTGTTCGCACTGTCTGTTGTGATGATTTCTGCTGTGTAACTGCCATTAGTCCAGCTTGAAACATTGGCATTATAAACAAAATTTCCAGCCTGCAACAATCCGTTATTTAAAAGGGTCGTCATTACTTTACCATTTTTATCTTTTATTCTAACGACTGTATTAGCTGTTTTAGTTAGCGTAAAACCAACGTTAACGATATTCTTCGCTTGATCAAACATAGCTTTACTATCTTTTATTTCAGGAGCTAAAATAGCAGCTTTACTATATTCTGTTACTAGTTGTGTTCCAGGATAATAAAACGCTAAAATTGTGGTGTGCTTTTGTCCGGCATTTGCACGATTATTTGCTCCATATTGGCTTAGTCCAACCCCATGACCAAATCCTCTACCGGCTATACTGTGTATGTCAGTAGTAGAAGCGCTTTTGGTTACGAGATAACTTTTAACATAATTCAGACCGATCATTGCTCTTACTTTAGATGCTGCAATATTTGTCTGATTAATTTCTTGCAAAATTAGTTCTCCATTGGAGTCCTTCATATTTTTTACATAAAATTGAATGGATATGGTACCTGAGTTTACTCTTTTCGTGGTAGAAGGATTATTAAAAGCTAATGTAGGAATACGAATAATTTTGATGTCTTTATCTTTATAACCATTTTCGTTTAACCATGTTTTAATATTAGTAATAATAGCAATGTCTTTTTCAGTAACTTTATTCCACCAAGTATCTGGATTTGCCAAATCCTTATCTTTCATATCTATTTGTGTCGTTTGAACGTTGAAGTTCCAAGTATAGCTTGTATCAAAAGGATCTGCGGCATTCATTAAATAGGCAAAATCATTTCCCCATACGTTATTAGCTGAATCCATTAATCCACCATTGCTGGCAGAGAAAACAGTGTCAATTAAGCGATTATTATATTTTAAGACTTGCCCAGTAGTAGCTTCCACTGCAGCATCTGAATTAGGATGAGAATCATTTAATCCGCCGTAAACTTGATGATTAATTGTATCTGTAATGGTCTTGCCGCCATAATTCCAAGAATAGGTACGAGCAGCAACTGCCTGTGTTTTTAAGGCTTCTATATTCCAGGAAGCAGGCATTTCACTGGGAACAACGCCTTTAAGATATTCTTCCATACCGATGGTGTTAATTGGACGAATAAAGTTTGCTCCGTTAATTGTTTCGATAATAAACTCGAATGAACCTTTGTATTTTCTATTATTAATAGTTAGATAATCATCAGGATTTGATGGAGCTAAAGAAAACGATCCTGATTCCAGAACGAGCGAGCTTCCCTGATATAATTTAAGTTTTGTTTGTTCTAATTTAAGGGTATATTCAGTAGTGTTAGCTAAGAAAACTTTTCCATCCTCTGTCTTATATGTTCCAGAAGGTTTCACGATAATTTGTGTTTTGTTTCCTAGGTAATTTTTTAGCATGACATGTACTTGTGGTTCACTGCTACTTGCTGCATAGGAATGATGTTCAAAGGCTGGGAATAGAGAAATAAATAAGAATAATGATATGAACAATGATAGTTTTTTTTTCATTATCATTTCTCCTTTATCTAATTGTCATGGATTATCTGCAATGAATTGGAATAACTTGTTTAAAAGTGAGGAGAAAAAGATTACATTTCTGTCATTAAGAAACTAGTATGATTCTATCATACTTTTATACTAATATTTCGTGGGTAATACTGGTATTTTAAAAGGAAAATAGTTTTGAAATTCAACTAGAAATAAGGATAGATAAATTTTTACACAAAAAAACATACACCAATGAAAATTGGTGTATGTCAGATATAGTGATTAGTTTAAAGTGGAGGAATCCGTTGTTGAATCTGTTTCTGTTTCAGTAGAGTTGTTAGAGTCTGATAAGAAACTGCTATTTAGACCTAAATGCTGCTGAAGGACAGATTTTGTCTCCGCTAATGCTGTTTCATCTAATTGATAAATATATTTACCATCTACACGGCCATCCGTACCCGCGAGTGTAAGTGTTTCTACTTGTAAACCGTTATCGGCAGTTGCATAAGCAATTAAGGACTGCATATCGCTGAATGATAGGTCTGTTGTCATATTGCTTCCGACAGCTTCCATTACTTTTGAATATTTTGTTATCCCTTCAACAGAGATCGCTTTTTTCATGATGGCTTGCATAATTAATTGTTGTCTTTTTCCACGCTCAATGTCGTTATCAATTTTTCTTGTTCTTGCAAGGGCAAGTGCTTGTTCTCCGTCCAATTCCTGATATCCTTGTTCAAGATGGATAGCGCCTGCTTTATCCTTCGAGTTTTGTTCTGTAAATGTCACTGGGACATCGACATCAATACCACCTAAAGCATCAACTACATCCATAAAGGCGTCGAAATTCATTTTTACATAATAATCAATCGGAATCTCTAGTAATTCTTCTACTGTATCTAAAGTAGACGTAACTCCACCGAAATAGTGTGCATGAGTAATTTTATCGGAATAGCCGCGTTCCGGAATATATACATAGGAATCACGTGGGATGCTGAGTAATTTAACCGATTTTTCTTTCTCATTTAAAGTCGCTACCATTAAGGCATCGGAACGAGAACGGGTAGTACCAGATTGACTAGATCTTTTCTCGCTGTCATCTACTCCAATAAATAGGATGGAGACGTCATCGATATTAGGATCTACTTTTGCGTCTCTTTTCGAATCACGATCAATTGGCTCATACGAATCATCTGCAACTGATTTTGCTTTTGAGTATAAGGTTGCTCCATAACCGATGCCTGCTATAAGGATCACAAGTAATGGTACAAAAATAAACAATTTTACTTTTTTTCGTTTCTTTTTCTTTGTATCCTTTATATAAGTTTCTCTTGTATTATTTGCCATAAGTTTCTCCTTTGTGAATTAAGAAATACGTAATGAAATCATAGTTACTATATTACCTCTATCTCTATTCTGCGTAAATTAGCAGTTTATTTCTATTCAAGGTATATTTTTGTAATAATAGTAAATAATTCAAATATGGGTTTCTGCATACAAGGTTTCTTTTTCTTTAATAATACCTTGTCCATTCGTTAAGTCTGTTATCCAATCTTTATATGTCTCCACCTGTTCAGAATCAACAAAGACATCGATCTCGACATTTTCTAAATAATGAATTTCTTTAATTTGATAATTCGAAGATCGTAATTCATTTTCCGTTTTTCCAAGTAATGGATACTCGATGGATACACTAACGATTTGTTTTAATTTTCTTTCAATGATACCCACATTTGCTAATCCTTCGGAGGTAGTTTTTCCATATGCGCGAATAAGACCTCCAGCGCCAAGCTTAATCCCACCATAATATCTTGTAACAACAACTGTCGTATCTTTTAGTCCTTTTTTCTTTAGTACCTCAAGAATTGGCACTCCTGCCGTTCCACTTGGTTCCCCGTCATCATTCGCTTTTTGAATTTGGTCATGTTCTCCAATTAAGTATGCAGAACAATTATGTGTGGCATCTTTATGTTTTTTCTTTATTTCTCCTATGAAAGCCTGTGCTGCTTCTTCTGTTTCTGTTCGAGCGATATGAGCAATAAAACGTGATTTTTGAATAATTAGTTCATATTCCCCGTAGCTAGGCACAGTTAGATAGGAAGGAAGCATAATGGAAAGCTCCTTTCTGTGTCTTTATCCTATACTTGTTATCCACCAAATATCGTAATGAGATTCTTCTGTTCGTTATATAAGTCAGTATTTGTAACTTTTTCTATTTGAAAAAAAATAGAAAATCGATAATTAGTCTTATTTCATTATAATTCGACATTCTTTTTTCTTCAATTATTGTTCTCTTTGTAATCAAATCTTAATATAGCGATTTAGCAAGCGTGATATAATAAGTAAAACTCAATGCTCGAAAAGACCCGCTACATATGTTATGGGCTATATTTCATGGATAGGCTTAAGATTCTTTAATTTCCAGCTTATCTCATCTATTTATTTTCTTTTTCTTTGTTTTTGGTTTAGAATAGGATAAAATTATATTATTGCATTTTTACATACTTTTTCACAGTAATTCTTGTTGGTAATAGGTCTTGAGGCATGGTTTTTGGTGGAGGAAGATGTGTCTAAATAACGATTTTAATTTATTTTACAATGAATTATACATATTATTAACTTTCAAGCTAAAATAAGAATGGATGTTGGAAGGGTTTTAGCCTTTTTGGAGGAATTATATATGTTAATAAGGAAATTTGACACAAAAACGTTAGATTATATTGTGGAACAAATGATTAAGACCGTTGGTTCCAGCAAAGACGAGATTTTTCGTATTGGAGAACAATGTCGACAAGATTATGAAACCCTTACCGAAGAATTAAAAGAAATGAAAGTACTCGTGTTAGATACGATAGAAAAAGGAGACAAGCTAGAGATCCAGTCTCGATTTGCTCGTAAACGCTTATCAGAAGTGAGTAAGCATTTTAATGAATACTCGGAAGCGGAAGTTCGGGAAGCTTATGAAAGAGCACATACGCTGCAAATGGATTTAAGCATGAATCGTCACCTAGAAAAGCAATATCGAGAAAGACGAGATGATTTAGAACGTCGATTGTTAGGACTAGATGAAACAATTGAGCGTGCAGAACATCTGGTAACGCAAATTTCTGTCGTGATAAATTACTTAGTTAGTGATTTAAAACAGGTTGGCGAAGTAATCGAAGACGCCAAGCAAAAGCAGGATTTTGGACTGAAAATTATTGGTGCTCAGGAAGAAGAGAAAAAGAGACTTTCTCGGGAAATACATGATGGGCCAGCACAGATGATGGCTAATGTAATGATGCGCTCTGATTTAGTAGAAAGAATATATAAAGAGCGTGGCGCTAAAGAGGCATTTGAAGAGATTAGAAATTTAAAGGTAATGGTACGAAGTGCATTATATGAAGTTAGACGAATCATATATGATCTTCGTCCAATGGCTTTAGATGATCTTGGCCTTATTCCAACACTAAAAAAATATTTACAAACAATAGAAGAGTATCATGAATCAACGAAAATTGAGTTTGCCATAATTGGAAAAGAAGCAAGACTTCCAAGTAAGTACGAAGTGGCAATTTTTCGCTTAGTTCAAGAATCTGTCCAAAATGCTTTAAAGCATGCAGAAGCATCTAATATTTCTGTTAAAGTGGAACTACGAAGAGACCAAATTATTGTCTTGGTTAAGGACAATGGCAAGGGATTCGATAAAGATCAAAAAAAGGACGAATCTTTTGGTTTAATTGGGATGAGAGAACGAGTACATCTTCTTGATGGGGAATTAACCATCGATTCAAAAATCGGAGTTGGAACCATTATTATGATCAACGTTCCTATTAGATGATATAAGGAACTGTTTTTCATAGGAGAATCCAATCTTTGTAAGATAGTTAATTGAGTAGTATTGACTAAAGCAGATAATCTTGACTTCTGAGGGAAAGGAGGTCCCTAAACTGAAAGGGGCTATCCTTTCTGGATTAACTGTTTGTGTCTGTAATCAAGGACTTCATACATAGCAAAACGTATTATTATTCGAAAAGAGCCTAAAGAAAATAAGGGAGGCGGAGCAGTTGACTACTAAGATAGTTATTATTGATGATCACCAATTGTTTAGAGAAGGGGTAAAACGAATTCTCGACTTCGAATCGAGTTTCGAAGTCGTAGCTGAAGGGGATGACGGTACACAAGCTATTCAGCTAATTGAAGAATACCAACCAGACGTAACAATTATGGATATAAATATGCCTACAATTAATGGAGTAGAGGCAACAAGACAATTGTTAGAGAAATTTCCTGATACAAAGGTTATCATTCTATCCATTCATGATGATGAAAACTACGTAACCCATGCATTAAAAACAGGTGCTAGCGGTTATCTACTAAAAGAAATGGATGCAGATGCACTTATTGAAGCGGTTAAAGTAGTAGCTGACGGAGGTTCCTATTTACATCCGAAAGTAACCCATAACCTAGTAAATGAATATCGTCGTCTAGCATTAGAAAATGCAAACTCTGATGAACACCATGTACAAGTTGTAGAAATTAGAAGACCATTACATTTATTAACTAGACGTGAATGTGAAGTCTTACAGCTTCTTGCAGATGGTAAAAGTAATAGAGGAATCGGCGAGGCATTATTTATTAGTGAAAAAACGGTTAAAAACCATGTAAGTAATATTTTACAAAAAATGAATGTAAACGACCGTACGCAAGCAGTTGTTGTTGCTATTAAAAACGGTTGGGTAGAAGTTCGTTAATAGGAAAGGTGCTACCTGAATCACTAGTTGGTTTAAGGAGCTCCTTTTTTATTTGTCCTTACAGTAGTTTGTGGAATTGTCATAATATTGTAAGTGAATTAGGTGTTTTTACCTAGGATTATTGATAAGATATTGGTAAAGAAGATGATAGGAGGAATTCCAATGAATGGAATCAAGAGACTTCCTGATCACACCCTAATAGAAGCATATTTAGAAGCGATAAAATTAGAACTCGCCGAAGAATTCATCCTGCTCCTCTTTGTAGAATTAAAGAGAAGAGAAATTCCCATTCCGAATCAACCTCAAAAGTAAAAAATCTGTTATAATATTTTCTTGCCTATTAAAATTCCATATAAATTCCTCTTTTTGTGCATTATAATAGAGTTAATATATAATGCAAATAAACTCTTTTTTAGTTAAAATGGAATACAAACGAATAGATAAGGAAGGTAACTAATTGGATGAAAACAGCTATTGTTACAGATAGTACGGCTTATATCCCTAAAGATGTAAGGGAGAAGTACGATATACATATGATTCCATTGACGGTCATTCTTGGATCAGAAGTGTATGAAGAAGAAAAAGAATTAACAGCTTCTGAATTTTATGAAGAAATTAAAACAAAGGAGCTGCCTACTACTTCTCAGCCATCAATTGGAAAATTTGTGGAGCTATTTGAAAAACTCTCCGAGAATTATGATGAAGTAATTAGTATCCACTTATCAAGCGGAATCAGCGGTACTTATCAAGGCGCCATCTCTGCGGGAGACATGGTAGAGGGAATTAATGTATTTGCTTTTGATACAGAAGTGAGCTGCATGGTTCAAGGATTCTATGCCATTGAAGCAGCGAAATTAGTCCGTGTAGGCAAAACAGCAGCAGAAATTATGCCAATTCTAGATGAATTAAAAGAAACAAGCCACGCCTACTTTATGGTAGATGATCTGTCCAATCTCCAACGCGGAGGACGCCTTTCAAGCGCCCAAGCAATCATAGGAAGTCTCCTGCAAGTAAAACCGTTGCTACATTTCAAGGATAAACTAATCGTCCCATTTGAAAAAATCCGCACAAAAAAAAGAGCAATGAAGCGCATTGTGGAACTTTTACGCGAAGCAACAAACGGAGACAGCTACTATGCTGTCATTATCCATGCTAATCGCGAAGAAGAAGCAAAAGAATGGAAAGCAGAACTAGAGCAAGAATTTCCGAATATTGAATTCTCCTTAAGCTACTTTGGTGCCGTAATTGGAACTCATTTAGGTGAGGGGTCTATGGGGCTTGGGTGGATGAAGAAGAGATAATAGGTTGTGTTAGAGAGATCCCGGTTCTTGATGAGAACCGGGGTTTTTTTGATGGGGGTTGGTTGATCATAAGTAAAGGAGTGGGGAGTCGCAAGTAAAAGGTGGAGGAGTTGCAAGTAAAGGAGTGAAAGTCGCAAGGAAAGAAGTGAAAGTCGCAAGTAAAAGTGGAGAAGTCGCAAGTAAAGGAGTGAAAGTCGCAAGGAAAGGTGGAGAGGCCGCAAGTAAAGGAGTGAAAGTCGCAAGTAAAAGTGGAGAAGTCGCAAGTAAAGGAGTGAAAGTCGCAAGTAAAAGTGGAGAAGTTGTAAGTAAAGTGCAGAGTCGCAAGTAAAAGTGGAGAAGTTGTAAGTAAAGTGCAGAGTCGCAAGTAAAAGTAGAGAAGTCGCAAGTAAAGAAGTGAAAGTCGCAAGTAAAAGTGGAAAAGTCGCAAGTAAAAGTAAAAAAGTAACAAGCAAAAGCTATAAAACGGCAACAAAGATTGCTACCACTCATATCAGAAAGCACAGATTATATTAACGTTCGTAATTTTTTATAAAATATGCAGGAATTCAAGCTAAAGTATAGAATAAACAGTATAAAAATGAAAGGAAGTGATCAGTTGATTGTAAAACCAATTGAATATCCATATCGAGCGCTTCAATTAGAAGCTTTACTTTCCAGAATTAGAGCCCATCATCCTAATATTTCTTTAATAAATCAGGATTATCAAAGAAAATTGGCAGGCTACAGGGGGGAGAAAGCTGTAGACTTCCCACTTAGTTTTTTACCAGATGAGGACTACTTTATTCTTCATGATTTACGTCTATGGGATGGAAAACATTTTTTTCAAATTGATGTATTAATTCTTCATGCAAAATATGCCCTAATTCTTGAAGTGAAAAACATAGTCGGTGAACTGTACTTTGATATTGATTTGCATCAAATGACACGAATAAAAGGAGAGGAAAAAGAGGCCTTTCCGGACCCTATTATTCAAGTGAACAGATTAAAGAGACAACTTGAAGGCTGGTTACTAGCCAATCAATTTCCTGCTATTCCGATTTACTCTCTCGTTGTATTTAGTAATTCCAAATCGATTTTACGTTTATCCCCTCCTCAAATTCAAACCTTTAAAAATATCATAATTCATAAAGAGTATTTGCCAGAATTAATTCCTAAACTTACTTTATCTTTTAAAGCATCCTTCCTCCCAGCAGATGAAAGGAAGAAATTAGTCAAATGCTTAAAGAAAAAGAACACTCCTTTAGATACGGATATTCTGCAAAAGTATCAAGTTAATAAAGCAGATATCATATCCGGAGTGAAATGCGAATGTTGCAACCAATTTTTAATGAAAAAACATATGCAACATTGGTATTGCCTTGGTTGCAAACACAAGACAAAACAAGTGATGATCCAAACTTTAAAAGATTATTACTTTCTTTTCGGGGAACAAATCACCAATTCTCAGCTCAGGGAATTTTTACAAATAGATTCTATTTACACTGCTTCCAGAATACTAGCGAAATTAAACTTAAAAGTGACTGGAGCAGGAAAAATGACTGTCCATCACTTACCCTTAAAACTATTTAAATCAGAATTAGGAGGAAAATGATGCGGTTTTATCAAAAGGACAATATATTAATCCCCACTAAAAGTAATCCCCCTCACTCTTTTCGAATTTCGAATGCTTCACCAACTCTGCTCTTAACGCCCCCACTTAATAGAGCTTATCCATTTTATCCCCAACTCCAAGCTACTCTTCAAGGTAAAGCATTACTACTAAATGAACTGCCTTTTTCCGAAGAAGAAATCCAAGCACATTACGAAAATGGATATTGTTCCTACATGCAAGGCATTGATAAAAATACTCGCAATAAATATAGCTGTAAGCGATGTGGTAATGAGAATCAGCAGCTGTTTGCAAGTTTTCCATGTGCGAGATGTCAAGAAACATGTACCTATTGTCGGAACTGCATCATGATGGGGAGAATTAGTGTATGTACTCCATTAATTACTTGGAATGGTCCACAATTAATGCAAGAAACAAATGATATTGCATTACAATGGAGCGGAACATTATCACCAGGACAGCAAGAGGCATCTGATAAAATGGAGGCAATTATCGAAGACCAATCTGAACTACTTATTTGGGCGGTGTGTGGAGCTGGAAAAACAGAGATACTTTTTAAAGGGATCGAAAAAGCATTAAAGCAAAATCAACGAGTATGTATTGCAACCCCTCGTACAGATGTTGTCCTCGAATTGGCACCTAGGTTGCAGGAGGTTTTTCCAGACATAAAGGTTCTTCCTGTTTATGGCGGCAGTGAAGATCGTCATCTATATAGTCCCCTAACGATAAGCACAACACACCAGCTTTTTCGTTTTCAACAAGCATTTGATCTCGTCATTTTGGACGAAATGGATGCTTTCCCCTATTCAGTTGATACATCCCTTCAATATGCTGTACAGAAAGCGAGAAAAGAACACTCGACACTTATCTATTTAACAGCAACCCCTGATAAAGCTTGGCAAGAAAAATGTAGACAAAAGAAGATTCCCTTCGTCACCATTCCTGCTCGTTTTCATCAATACCCTTTACCAGTTCCTACTTTTCAGTGGTGTGGAAACTGGGAAAAAGGATTAAATAAGGAAAAGTTACCTGCCACACTTATTAAATGGATTCATGAACGAGTTCCCGAGAAGAAACCAATGCTTTTATTTGTGCCGAAAATTTATTATATGGAAAAAATAAAAACGCTCTTACAACCAATTATAAGTAGCTTAGAAACTGTTCACGCAGAAGATCCTAATAGAAAAGAAAAGGTCCGGAAAATGCGTGATAAAAAAGTGGACTTGCTTATCACGACAACCATTTTAGAAAGAGGGGTAACTTTTCCTAATGTAGATGTTGCGGTGTTAGGGGCCGAAAATCAAATTTTTACCGAAAGTGCTCTTGTTCAGATTTCAGGAAGGGTAGGCAGGAAAAAAGAATTTCCGGATGGAACGATTACTTTTTTTCATTTTGGAAAAACAAACAGTATGGTTTCAGCACGAAAACAAATTATGAAAAGTAATAAAGAAGCAAGAGAAAGGGGGATGCTTCGATGATTTGTGCGATTTGCTTAGCTCCAGTAACCCCAGAATTTAATTGGACTTATCTTTTCTCAAGAGAGCCAGAATGTTATTTATGTGCAGATTGCAAGGGGAAATTAGAAGTGATTAAAGGGGAGATGTGCCAAGTATGTGGTCGATCTCTTCAAATGCTGGAGACTAGACATGTTAAAGATAGGGTATGCCGCGATTGCCAAAAGTGGGAAGAACTAAATGAATGGAAAGGTATATTGCAATCGAATCAGTCGTTATTTTTATATAATGATTTTTTGAAAGAGACAATTGCTCGATTTAAATATAGAGGAGACTTTCGCTTAGCTTCTGCCTTCGTTTCTTTTTTACCGAAGGATTTAGGGGAAAATAAGATAGTTGTGCCCATTCCATTAAGTGAGGAACGCTTGTATGAGAGAGGATTTAATCAAGTAGAGGCTGTTCTTTTTTATACGAAAATCCCTTACACTAATTGTCTTGTGCGCATACATAGCGAAAAACAATCGAAAAAAACAAGACAAGAACGCTTGCAAATAGAAAATATATTTAAACTAGAGAAGAAAGAGTCGATAATTGCTCAAGATATTCTTCTTGTGGACGATATATATACTACAGGTGCAACGTTACGGAGTGCAGCAAAATTATTAAAGGAAGCGGGAGCAAAGTCCATCTCTTCCTTTACAATTGCAAGATGAGGAGGAATTTTGGTGGCAGAACTAGGGAATTGCCCACAATGTGGCGATATTTATGTGCTAAATAATATTCGCGATGTGTGTCTAAAATGCTATAAACAAGAAGAAGCGGATTTTGAAAAAGTCTATCAATTTATTCGCAAAAAGCAGAATCGAACAGCGCAAATGGATGAAGTAGTGGAAGCAACGGGCGTAGAGAGAACGCTGATTTATAAATTTATCAAAAAAGGCAGAATTAAGCTCGCTCAATTTCCGAACCTTGGCTATCCTTGCGCGCAGTGCGGTACGATTATTCGTGAAGGCAAGCTTTGTAATTCTTGTTTAACGGGGATAAAAAATGACTTGCATGCAGTCGAACAAGAAGAAGAAAGACAAAAAGAGCTTAAAAAAAGGACTACCTATTTTACACGTTAATTCCAAACAAGCGCCGAACTCGTTCGGCGTTAAACCTACAACCTAAAATCCCCTCTAGGAATATACTCACACATATGATTGGGAAAGTAGTTATTTTGACGTATTTTTATAAAAATTAAAGGAAATGATTAAATAAAACGCTAATCATCCGATACTAGTAATAAGAATAAAACTTGTACGGGAAAGAAAGCGAGGAGTACACAATGAAAATTAATAATTATGGAACACAGGGCATTAATCCATATAAAAAAGTAAACAAAGTCGACCAATCTAATAAAGCGGAAGGAACAAAAGGAGCAGATAAAGTTGAAATCTCTGCGGCTGCGAAAGAATTACAGCAAGTTTCCCAGGTTTCTGCTGCGCGCACGGAAAAAATCGATGCATTGAAAAAACAAGTACAAAACGGAACATATGAAGTAAATCCGCAAGATGTAGCAAAAAGCATCTTAAACTTTTATTCCAAAAACTAATTCATTCATAAAAAAGGAGGGCTAACATGTCAGTCACATTATTAATACAGACACTGGACAAGCTTGTGAAGTTACATCAAAGTTTACATGAAGTAGCAAAAAAGAAGACAGAAGCAATTAAGATTGGCGATATGGACGCCCTCAAGCAAATTATGAAGGATGAACAAGCTCATATTATGAGCATACAAAAACTGGAAGAAGCAAGGGTTACTATCTCTAAACAAATGGTTCCAACTATTCCAGATCCTACAGTGATGGATTGCGTAAAGTTTCTTGATTTACAAGATGCAGAGAAAGTATCGGAAATTGCCAATCATCTGAAAGAAATTATCATGAATTTAACAGAAACAAATTCATTGAATCAACAGCTTCTTCAACAATCCATGCAATTTGTCAATGTTTCCTTAAATTTATTAAAGCCGACGCAGAAAAGCATCAATTACGGTAAGCCGAGCGGCAATAATATTCAAACGAACGCAATTGGAAAACAAGGAAACAGCTTATTAAATATAAAGGCATAATGGGGGAAAGAAAATGGCTTCAACGTTTATGGGATTAGAAACCGCAAGAAGAGGAATAACAGCACAACAAGGTGCTTTATATACAACAGGAAATAACATCGCTAATGCCAATACTTTAGGCTACACTCGTCAAAGAGTCGATTTACAGCAATCAGAAAGTTTTCCATCTGTAGGGACAAATGCACCGAAAATGCCGGGGCAAATGGGAACTGGCGTTGTAGCAGGGGCAGTTGTGCGTGTAAGAGAAACATTCCTTGATACACAGTATCGATCTGAAGCGAGCAAGCTCGGCTACTGGGAAAATCGCTCCGCAGCATTAAGCAATTTAGAAACCATTTTGAATGAGCCGTCTGACTCTGGTTTATCTGCAGCGATGGATTCTTTCTGGAAGTCACTTCAGGACATGGCAGTTGATCCGCAAAATGCTGGTGCTCGTGCAGTAGTGCGCCAGCGTGGGATTGCAGTAGCAGAAACATTTAATTATTTACATCAAACTGTTTCTGCAGAAAAAGCAGATGCAAAAAATGAATTAAGTGTAGCTGAAAAAGAAATAAATACATTGCTTTCACAAATTGACCAAGTAAATAAGCAAATTGGCAGTATCGAGCCAAATGGCTATTTGCCCAATGATTTATATGATAAAAGAGATGGTTTACTAGATGAACTATCAAAGTTTGCGAATATCAAAGTAAGCTACGAAGCTCCAGGAGGAAATGCGTTAGCACAAGCAGAAGGAAAAGCAATTGTTACTTTAGTAGATGATAAAGGGAATGCTCTAGGAACATTGGTTGATAAAGATGGTGCTAAACAAGTAAAGATAAACAGTAATGCAGATGATACAGCTGTTCAGTCTATTTCGATTGGAGATACAGTAGTTGATATTAATAACTTTAACTCTACTGGAAAATTAAAGAGTGTAGTAGAATCGTATGGATATGTAGATCAAAATGGCGAATTAGCTGGGACTTTTAATGATATGTTAAAAGAATTAGACAATCTGGCATATACTTTTGCAACAGAATTTAACAAGGTGCATGAAGAAGGACTAAGCCCGAATGAAATTAATGATGGCGACAAAGCGATTTCTTTCTTTGCCGATTCGGAAAGTGCAGATGGTAGCATTACGGATCGCAATGGCTTTGCGAGCAGAATGACGATTTCACAGGATATTCGAAACAGCTTGGATAATATCACAAATGCAGATCCTTCAAATCCAACACTTGGTGATGCAACCTATGTGAGTAAATTAGCAGAAATCATCAATAACAAATATGATTATGGTAATAATTCAGAGCAGTCAAATTTCCGCAACTATTTTGAAGGGGTTATCGGAAGTATGGCAGTAAGCGCACAAGAAGCAAATAAGATGGCTGCCAATTCTGCAACACTTCAGCAAACGGTTGATAATAGACGAATGAGTGTTAGCTCTGTTTCATTAGATGAGGAAATGACGAATATGATTCAATTCCAGCAAGCATATAATGCATCGGCAAGAATGATAACGGTAATGGATGAATTGCTAGATAAGATTATAAACGGCATGGGCGTCGTTGGAAGATAGGTGAATAAATAATGCGTGTCACACAATCAATGGTATCAGCGAATTCCCTTCGCAATATTAGCAGTAGCTACAATAAATTAGCTGAACTAAATAACCAAGTTGCAACCGGTAAAAAAATAACAAAACCATCTGATGATCCAGTCGTTGCTATGAAAGGAATGTACTTCCGTTCCAACTTAAATCAAGTGGAACAGTATAAACGAAATCTTTCCGAGCTTCATTTGTGGATGGATAACTCTGAAGCTGGTCTTGAGCAAGCTACGAGTGGGCTTGACCGTGTTCGTGAGCTTTTACTTCAAGGAAAAAATGGTACAAATGATACGGATGAAAGAGCAGCAATTGCAAAAGAGATTGCTCAGCTTAAAGATGATATAGTGAACGTTGCTAATACGCAGGTTAACGGAAAATATATTTTTCATGGAACAGATGTATCCAATCCTTTAGTAACAACTGGTACACCACCAACAGTTGCAGCTAATATTAATGATCCAGCAATTGATAGTTACGGGGTAGAAGTTTCTCAAGGCATTACCATGAAGGCAAACGTTAGTCCGGCTAGTACGTTTAATCAAGAAATGTTTGATGTATTACAAGAAATTGAAGATAAGTTTAATAGTAATGATACAGAAGGAATGGATGATTTATTAGTTCGTTTGGATAAAGTACTTAGTAATATGAATGGTGAACGAGCAGAACTTGGAGCAAGATCTAATCGTCTTGATATGGTTGAAGCGAGAATAGATGCCCAAGAAGTAATGGCAACAAAGGTACTTTCTGATAATGAAGATGTCGATATGGAAAAAGCGATCACTAATTTATCTGTTCAAGAAAGTGTGCATAATGCAGCATTAGCAGTTGGTGCACGATTGATTCAAACGTCTTTAATTGATTTCTTACGATAAAAAAAGAAGGAGGCAAGCCTGACTATTGTTTTGGTCTGATGGTTTGGCTCCTTTTTTAATAGTCATTAGTTAATAAATGTATAAAAGGATGTGAAAATATGTTTCCGCAAATTAGATTACAATCGACGCCAGCGCGTTTGGATATGTGGGTTGATAAAGGATCATTAGAGATTCAGCAGAAACAAGCTAATTTGGAGATGGAACAGCCGAAAGCAGAACTAACAATTGAAAGAAGACCTTCTCAATTAACAATTGATCAAACAAAGGCTAGAGAAGATGTTGGGTTTAAAAGTGTGCCAAGAATGATTGAAGATGCTGCTGCAGAAGGAAAACAGGCAGTTTTGGAAGGGATCGCAAGAAGAGGACAAGACCGAAATGAATTGCTACAGATTCAAAATGGTGGGAATACTATTGCTGCACAAGCGAAAAGAAATAGTCAAGGAGCTCCAAAGCAATTTGGCCTAGGATGGATTCCGTCTCCAAATAGTGTGCAAATTAGTTATGATCCAGGCGAAGTAAATATTTCAATTGAACCGAAAAAAGCAATTATTAACAGTACAGTAAATAATCCAGAAGTGAATTACACTCCTTCTAAAGTAAATGTACAACTAGCACAGTATCCATCTTTAAAGATAGATTTTGAAAATTTAAAGTATATTGGGGTAAACTATGAACAATACATATAAAGGAATGATATAAGTGAAAATTGCTACAAAGTATCATGGTGAAAAAGAAATACAAGAAAAAGAAGTGATTACTTTTCCACAAGCTATTCCTGGATTTCCTGACGAAAAGGAATTTGTTCTTTTACCTCTTGATGATGAAGGACAATTTATCGTTCTTCAATCTGTGGAAAATCAGCAATTAGCTTTTGTACTTTCGAATCCATTTACTTTTTTTAAAGAATATGATTTTTCATTAGAAGAATATATTGTTGAGTTATTAGAAATTGAATCAGAAGAAGATATTTTTGTTTTCTCTATTTTAACTGTTCATGATCCATTTGAAAAAACAACTGCTAACTTGCAAGCACCAATAATAATTAATAATAAGAAAAACATGGCAAAACAAGTAATTTTAAATGAACCAAATTATCACACAAAACACCCGTTATTTGAAAAATCAAAACCAACATTGGTGAAGGGGTGATTCGATGTTAGTTCTTACACGGAAAAAAGGTGAGGTAATAAAAATTGGGGATGATATTGAAATTACTATTGTTGCAGCTAAGGGAGAACAAGTGAAAATTGGTATTTCAGCTCCGAAGAATGTAGAGATATATCGCAAAGAGGTATACGAAGAAATCATTGCAGAAAATCAACAGGCATCAGCAGATGTGGCTACGGTTATGAATTTGTTTAAAGGAAAGAATTGAAATTATTTAATAAAATGGCGTAGCCTAACTAGGGCTATGCTTTTTATTCGCTCTTTATAACACTATTAAACTATATCTCTAAAATTTTTTTATAAAAAAATAAAAAAACTATTAAACCTTTGAAAAGCAAAGACGATATATAAAGTAAGAGGGGGAAGGGCGGCCGACCTTCCTAACTCCTATCAAACTATCATGTTCACAAGGATGTGAACACCTAAATTCAAGGAGGAAAACAAAAATGAAAATCAATCATAATATTTCAGCACTTAACACTTATAACAAGTTAAACAGTGCAACAAATGCACAAAGCAAATCAATGGAGAAATTATCTTCAGGTCTTCGTATTAATAGTGCAGCTGACGATGCAGCTGGTTTAGCAATCTCTGAAAAAATGCGTGGACAAATTCGTGGCTTAGATATGGCTGCTAAAAACTCACAAGATGGAATTTCATTAATCCAAACAGCTGAGGGGGCTTTAAGTGAAGTTCATTCAATTCTTCAACGTCAAAGAGAATTAGCAGTTCAAGCTTCTTCTGATACAAACGTAGAAGCTGACAGAACAGCTCTTCAAGACGAATTTAACCAACTTTCTAAGGAAATTGGAAGAATTAAAGATACAACACAATTTAACACTATGAATTTACTTGATGCTTCTGCTGGTACAGGTGGAGTTCTTCAACTTCAAGTTGGAGCAAATTCAAGTCAATTAATGGAAATCGATCTTTCAACAGCAGGTATTGATTTAAGTGCATTGCATACAGATGTTTCTGCATTAACACTTGATACAAATACAAATGCAAACGCAGCAATGGACGCTCTTGATACACAAATCGCTTCAGTTTCATCAGGTAGAAGTTACCTAGGTGCTGCTCAAAACCGTTTAGAGCACACTATTAATAACTTAAACACTTCTTCTGAAAACTTAACTGCTGCTGAATCACGTGTACGTGACGTTGATTATGCTTTAGTTGCATAAATTGTAGCAACAAGCACAGTCGTCCTAGCTGGTAACGGCTAGAGATTACTATCGGGTGAATTGCTGGAAAACCCTTAGAGCTTTTCTTACTACAACGTAACTAGAAATGGTAGGCGTGAAAGTGTGAAAAAAGAAAAGATTGGGCAATCAGCAGCCAAGCTCCTTACTTGAAAAAGTGGAGAAGGTTCAACGACTAGGATAAACCATCTAAAGGCTATGCTCAAGATGATGAAATCCATAGGTGAAACAATATCCATCAGTATTGTGAATCCGAAGTGCCCGACCCCTACTTACTAGAGGGTGAAGATATAGTCTAGTCATTTATGAAAGTAAATGTTCGCACGATGGCGAAAGAAATGATGGAACAAACTAAAAACTCTATTCTTTCTCAAGCAGCACAAGCTATGTTGGCTCAATCCAATCAAATGCCACAGGGAGTTTTACAACTTCTTCGTTAATTTGATTCGAAGGGCGTCTTACTTGGTAACGAGTAAGAGTATAACTGGGTGAATTGCTGGAACTTCCTAAAGCTTTATCAACCACAACGTAATTGGAAACGATAGGCGTGATGGTTTGAAAATGATAGAGATGAAACAATGGATAATCAGCAGCCAAGCTCCTGGGAGGAAACTCTGGAGAAGGTTCAACGACTAGAGAAGACGGTCTAAGGTGAAAACTATGATTATGAATCTCGTAGGGTAGTAAATACTATTCGAAGTGCCCAGCCCCTATAAATAGTTAGGGTGAAGATATAGTCTTTTCTGTCATCGAAAGAGGCAGTCGCAAAGCAAGCGAACCAACAACCACAAGGAGTTCTACAACTTCTTCGTTAATTATAACTTTTAAAAAAGAGATTCTAGTAATTCTAGGATCTCTTTTTCTTTACTAGAAAGATCTGCTTAAAAATTACTTATTAGAGGTGTGAAATGGATAAGCATATAAAAGAATATAAAGAGTTTCTTAAAAAAGAATTGAAAAGAAGCAAGGAACATTCAAGAATTTTAGAGGAGATCGATTATAATCTTCATGAAATGAAAGCAATTGCTGAATATGCATTACATAATGAACTGACCAAGGAAGAAATAAATGGAATGAATTCTCAATTGCTCACATTAAAAGAAGAAATTAATGCTTTGGAAAAAAGATTATTTTATATCGTTAATTAAATATTTTATAGTATTGATTGATAAAAAGTGATTAGTCAATTAGAACTATATGTTGTATAGTACATTCCTCTCTAAAATTAACTTCTTTCCTTTTATTCCTTAAATATCTTTCATATTAACCGATATAAAAAATATAAAATTCTAAATGCATTCACAGGGGGATAATTTATGATTGAACGGATTGGTTCCCAACATAATATTTACACACCTAGACAAGCGGAAAATATTAATGGTATCGAAAAAAAATTAGATAGTAAAATGGATCCTCAGTTACAGCTTTATGGTCCAAAACCAAACAAAGAACAATTAAATGAAGTAATTGAAAGTATGAATGCTTTTATGCTACCAACACATACTTCGTTGAAATTTGAGCTTCATGAAGAATTAAATGACTATTACGTAACGATTATTGATGATGATACAAAAGAAGTAGTTCGTGAAATTCCATCTAAAAAAATGCTCGATATGTATGCAGCGATGAAGGAATTTATGGGATTAGTAATTGATGAAAAGATATAAAAGAGGTGAATTAAGATGGTATTAAGAATTGGTGGTTTAGCTAGTGGGATGGATATTGATACACTTGTTGAGCAGTTAATGACTGCAGAGCGTGTACCACTAGATAAGATAAATCAAAAAAAGACATATACAGAGTGGCGGCGTGATGACTATCGGGAAATGAATTCATTGTTGCTTGATTTAGATAATACTATTTTTAATGGAATATCTAGACAGGCTAGTTTTATAAAAAAAACAGTCGCAGTTTCAAATTCCGATGCACTTTCTGTGAAAAATGTAAATTCAACAATAGACTTTTCTGGATCTTTAAAAATAAATCAGTTGGCTACTGCAGCAACTATGCAAAGTAATACAGCAATAGATATTTCTGATTCTTCAAAGACATTATCAGAATTAGGTATAAGCTTGGGGAGTAATACAATTACTATACAGGCAATAAAAAAAGATGGGACGCTTCAAACTGAAACTGAAGCATTTTCTTATACTATAGATCCCTCTAAAGATACACTTAATAGCATAATAGCAACAATAAATAAAAGTTCAGGAGTTACTGCTTTTTATGATTCTGTTTCTAAAAAAATTGCAATCTCAGCAAATAATACAGGTGATGTTGCTGAAACCCCTGAGATAGTACTTAGCGGTGATTTTTTTACGAATACGTTAAAGTTAGATAGTACTAATATAGAAGCAGCTAATAAAAAAGATATCAATGGAATTCCCTTGGGCGCATTAGGCCAAAATGCAGAAATTACCTTTAATGGCTTAACAACAAGTCGCCCATCAAATACATTTACTATTAACGGAGTAGAATTTACTGCAAAAAAAGTTACAACAGAAGCAATTACGTTTTCTTCTACGCCGGATGTAGATGGAATCGTTGATACAATAAAACAGTTTGTGAATAAATATAATGAAGCAATAGAAAAAATGCGTGGTAAAACAACTGAAAAGAAGTATCGTGATTATACACCTTTAACAGACGCGCAAAAAAAGGAAATGTCTGAGGATGAAGTTGAAAAATGGGAAAAACTCGCTAAGAGTGGAACTCTTTATAATGATTCAATTTTAAATTCAGCCCTAACAAAAATGCGTACTAATATCAGCTCACCAGTAACTGGGACATCTACCTATTCCCAACTATCTCAAATCGGCATTTCAACAACTTCAAATTATTTAGAAGGTGGTAAACTTACGATAGATGAAGATAAACTCAGAGCGGCAATTTCTGCTGATCCCAATGCTGTTTATGAACTTTTTCAAAAGGATGGAGCTACGAGTTCTGAACAAGGGATTGCTCGTCGTCTAAGATCAAGTTTAAAAACAGCAATGGCAGATATTACAGCAAAAGCAGGGAAATCCACTAGCATAAATAATACATTTTCATTAGGAAGAGCACTAAATGACTATGCAAGTCAAATCACACGGTTTGAAGATAAGTTGAAAATGGTTGAAAGTCGATATTGGGCTCGTTTCACAGCAATGGAAACAGCAATTAACAAAGCAAATAGCCAATCAACCTATTTAACAAATATGTTCAGTTCTTAATAAAAAGGAGATTTAATAATGGCCATTTCAAACCCCTATCAATCCTATCAGCAGAACTCCGTAAACACGGCATCTGCTGGAGATTTGACATTAATGCTATATAACGGCTGTCTGAAATTTTTACACTTAGCCAAAAATGCAATTAAAGAAAATGACATTCCAACAAGAAACACCAATATTCAAAAATCACAAAATATCATTAAGGAATTAATGGTAACGTTAAATATGGATATTCCGATCTCACAAAATTTGATGTCTTTGTATGATTATATGAACCGCCAGTTAATTAAGGCGAACATTGAGAATGACGTTACGATTATTGAGGAAGTGGAATCCCTTGTGACTGAATTCCGTGATACGTGGAAAGAAGCGATTGTTTTAAATCGTCAAAAACAGCATGGGCAAGGTGGTCAAGCATAATGGAAGCATTAAAGCAATGCTATGCTATTACGAATGAGTTAGTGGAGCTGTTGAAAGGAGAAGCTGAGGTAGATACGGAAAAAGTGAATCAGCTTCTGGATCAAAGGCAAGCTTGCTTAACACTTCTTACTTCTCCGACAACGGAAACGGAAAAGAAAATCGGACAGGCTCTATTGCAACAAGATAAAGAGTTGGTTGCATTGCTGGCAAAAGAAAAGCAATCGATTCAAAAGGAATTGCGTAGTTTAGAACACAAAAAATCATCCAATCAAAAATATGTGAATCCGTATCAATCGTTGCAAACAGATGGTATGTTTTACGATAAGCGAAAATAGTAGTGGGTCAAGGGGCGAGGTTCCTTGTCCCACTTTTTTTATAGAAAAGAAAACCCTGGGCTATGCCTAGGGTTCCAAAAAGCTTACAGCGTGGTATTAAAAAAACTTCCTCGTGGTGCTAAAATATTTTTTGGTTCGCCAACCGAAAATAAATAGCCAGGAGGAAGTCCTTATGTCAAAAGACAATAATAGTTTAGCACACACAACTTGGAATTGTAAGTATCACATAGTATTTGCACCAAAATATAGAAGACAAATAATTTACGGGAAAATAAAGAAAGATATTGGGCAAATCTTACGTACCTTGTGTGAGAGGAAAGGCGTAGAGATAATAGAAGCAACTGCGTGTAAGGACCACGTACATATGTTAGTGAGTATTCCGCCAAAATTAAGTGTATCAGCATTCGTAGGATATCTAAAAGGAAAAAGTAGCTTGATGATATTTGATAGACATGCACAACTGAAATATAAGTATGGAAATCGAAAATTTTGGTGTACAGGATATTATGTAGATACGGTAGGAAGAAACAAGAAGGTAATTGAAGAATATATCCGTAATCAAATACAAGATGATCTAGTCGCAGAACAATTAACGATTATGGAATATATTGATCCATTTACAGGGGAAGAAGTGAAGAAAAAGAAACGAAAAAATTAGGAGAGAAGGCCTTTGAGGTCTGGCCAGTAGAAGTAGTACAATTGGCGAACCTTTCAGTAGCCCTTTAGGGTTTGGTCAGTAACAAAGGCTTTCAGCCGCAGAGAAAAACACCCGTTCTCACGGGTGGTCCTTATTCTGTTCTTATATCTTTGCTGAAATAATTAGGCAGAGTCATTAGTAAGTAAAAGTTATATGGTTATTGTTTGAGGGACAATCATATCCATCTATTATGTAAAGACCCAGAGGAATCTATTTCAGATAAGTTCAGCGTGCAAAGTAAGAAGTCAATAAAACATTTTAGTTTCCTCAAAAGTTGGAAACATAAGAAAAAGAGCTAATATCCAATTAATAGTGAATATTAGCTCTTTTATGTGAAAGTGGGACAAGGAACCTGAACCACTGTCCCCCAGTTAAATCACTCGAGACAACCCAACACGAGTCTGCTTATTCTCAACACTTTCTCCGATCAAAACAATCTCCGAATCAGCATCATCTGGAGCAATAATGCTGTGATCTTCAACCGTTACATTACAGGCCGTTACACTCTTTTCGATGACTACATTTTCACCGATAACGGTTCCAGGAAGGAGTACAGAATCTTTAACGATTGATCCTTTTCCGATAATGACATCATTGAAGATGACGGAGTTTTCTACTGTTCCATAAATTTCGCAGCCTTCACTTATAATGGAGCGTTTTACGGTAGCGGAAGATTCAATATAGGATGGGGCAAAGCACTGTTCGTGGGTGAATACGGTCCAGTCTTTGTCATTTAGAAAGATATTGCTTTCCTTCGATAATAAGTCCATATTTGCTTCCCAGAAGCTGTCGATTGTCCCGACGTCCTTCCAGTAACCTTTAAATGTATAAGCGTGTAATTTGCGGTTATCTGTCAGCATAGCAGGAATAATATCTTTCCCAAAATCTTTTGAAGATAATTCATTTTTTTCTTCTTTTTGCAGATAGTTTTTAAGCGTTTTCCATTTGAAAATATAAACACCCATTGAAGCTAAATTCGATTTTGGGTTAGATGGTTTTTCTTCAAAATCGACAATGCGATTATTCGTGCTATCTGTGTTCATGATGCCGAATCGGCTTGCTTCCGCCCAAGGAACTTCCGTAACTGAAATCGTTGCATCTGCCCCTGTTTTTATATGCTGTTGTAGCATTAGATTATAATCCATTTTATAAATATGGTCACCAGAAATAACAAGAACATAATCCGGGTTATACTGGTCAATATAGGATATATTTTGATAAATAGCATGGGCTGTACCATCATACCAGCGCTCTTCAGTACCACATTGGTATGGAGGGAGGATGCTAAGTCCGCCATCTCTGCTGTCCAAATCCCAATCTTTTCCGTCTTTAATGTAATTTTGCAGTACATGTGGCTGGTATTGTGTCAATACACCAACTGTATCTATACCTGAATTACGGCAGTTGCTTAATGTAAAGTCAACAATACGATATTTTCCTCCAAAGGGTACTGCTGGTTTTGCTAATTCTTCTGTTAGTTTTTTTAATCTTGTCCCTCTTCCGCCAGCCAATAGCATTGCAATACATTTCTTATTCAAAATAGATCCCTCCAGTATGCGTTGTCAAAAGTTCATTAGTTAGAAATTCAAATGAAAGTAATATATTACTTATATTTCCAGAAAGTTTTCAAATTTTAAGAACATCTCTTGGAAAAGCAAATGTTCTTGATTTTTTCTTATCAAGTAGATCTATTTCGGTTTATAAACGATCATCTTCCCAGAGTTTGTAATAGTATTCTTCCTCTTCCATTTCTTTTAATTCTAATTCAGGTTGGTTTTGTAAGATTTTCTCACTCATTCTTTTACCTCCAGGTTAAATTCTTAATGTGTTCATTGTAGCAAATATAAAACAACGAATTGTAAAAATATTTTGATTAATTTCGCTAAATCTCGACATATAATGGATAAGTGCTACTCATAATTCCATTTATCATTAGGAATATAGGCTTCTTCTCATAGATTATGTCGAAATGTTTTTAAAAAAAGGAGTTATTGTATAGATCTTTATATACAATAGACTTCACTAGTGTTGCATAAATGTTGTTAGAATATTCAGTTTAAATATGTCCCCTGTTAAGAGCCAAAAAAGTAAATACCCAACTAAAGGTGGATCCATCCATTTGGAAATTTTTTTACAATTAGACTTAAGAGACGACGACAATTTGTTTATTAAGGAATGGTTTTTCCTTCAATCTTTCGAAGCCAAATATGTGCTGGTTTCCACAAAGCTGCCCGTAAATATCGGCTAATTTGTAGGGTTTTTCGTTTACTTTTTGTCTCGATTTGTGCGAGAACATGCAGGCAAAAAACAATAAGTGCGATAAACACTTGATTCTGAATTGCCCATTCGCTTTGGCCGTAAAACTTTTTGATATGGAGATGTTGTTTAATCCATTTGAAAAATAACTCAATCGCCCAGCGTGATTTATACATCTTTGAGATTTCTTCAGCACTTAAATCAAAACGATTTGTGATTAAATGAAGCTCATTTCCTTTTGAATCAATCACTTTTAGAAGACGAAAGTAATTTTCGGCACGGTTTTGCGTCGTACCAATCAACACCATTTGATCCGACAAAACAGATGTATTCTCGGGTAGTTTAAAATCGTAAACCTCCCGTATGACTGCGTTTTTTCGCAGCCTAGAAAGGAAAAAGTAGCCGTCATCTGTCATCCGATCAAAGCGTTCGTAGTCTAAGTAACCACGGTCAAACACATACATACATTCCTTGTCATCAACCATTACTTCAAGCTGACCGCGGTCATGTTCTTTGGCCGTTGTCATAATGGCCTTTTCGGGATAGGATATACCTTTTTCCATAAACACAAGGCGTAAGTGCAATTTAACACCCGCTTTTGTTTTGCGGAATTTTGCCCATTTATGATTAGTCAAATTGAGAGGCAATGTGCTTGAATCAATGATTTTTAATGGCATCACAAGTTTCGTGTTGTGCGTTTTGGCATGAATTTGTGAAACTAAATCAAGGAAAAGCTTTTGGAATAAGTCTGGATTCATGCCATTTAAACGGCGTGAGAGTTGGGAAATACTGATAGAATCAAGATCAATGCCCTTTTGCAGTTGATCATCGAAAAGACAATCGCTCAGCGCATGCAGACTTTCGACTTCTTCTAGCTGCGCAAAAAGTAATAATTTTAGAAATGACTCTGTCGTTAGTTTTTTCGTATAGAAATCTAATTTCAACGTTTTCACGTTTTCTTCAAATAATTGAAGATTTATTGGTGAAAACCATTGTCCAAATGAAGTTTTTCGTGTAATCTTGTCCATGCGATAGTCCTTTTTAGTGGATTTGGACGGGTTACCACCTAACTTATCCATTATAAAGGACTTTTTCTTTGCATAAAATGATAAAATTGAACATTTCAAGTATTTTTAATAGTTAAATTAAATTAACGCAACACTAGTGAATAGACTTAACTTTTGATAGGGAAAATACTAGGAATGCATCCTTCTTTGCCTATCTAATTTTTTTCAAAGAACTAGTTCTTTTACTAGTAAACCGGCTACTTCGTTTTTTCGTATCGAACTATACGTTTTAATTATGCTGTATATATAACCTCTACTAATCAATTTGAAACATTTTCTGACATAAAAAAATTCTTAGAATAATTTTCCTAGAAATACTCACTAGTAGTTCATTTTTGAAAAAAGTTCACAAATTTGTCGAAATTTATTCTCGTTTTAGCAGGATTTTGAGAGGGTATGCTAGAAATATATTGTATAGTCAAAATGATTTCTTATATGGTATATTTTCATTTACCATTAGGAAAAAATAAGACTTGCACTGGAAATTATAAAGGAGGAGTAACTTATGAACTTCAACATTAGAGGAGAAAACATTGAGGTAACTCCAGCAATTAGAGAGTACGTAGAAAAGAAAATATCAAAATTAGAAAGATATTTTTCTGAAACACCAGATGCACAAGTAAATGTGAACTTAAAAACGTATAATGACAAAACTTCTAAGGTCGAGGTTACAATTCCAATGTCCCAGTTGCTGTTACGTGCAGAAGAAGACCACATGGATATGTATGCAGCCATTGATTTAATCTCTGATAAATTAGAAAGACAAATAAGAAAACATAAAACAAAAGTAAATCGTAAGCATAGAGAAAAAGGAAATCTTAACGAACTATTTGGTTCTTACGAGAGTGCGCCAAATACAGAGGAAGAAGAACAGGATCTAGAGATTGTCCGTCAAAAACGCTTCAATTTAAAACCAATGGATAGCGAAGAAGCAATCCTACAAATGGACCTTTTAGGCCATAACTTCTTCGTCTACACAGACGCAGAAACAAACAACACTAATATCGTCTATAAACGAAAAGACGGAAAGTACGGCTTAATCGAAGCACAATAATAAAAAGCCTGCAGCGGACAAGCTGCAGGCTTTTTATTATTTAAAAACCTATATAATAGGCAAAGTTTGGACTAATAATAAGCTGCCTTTGTTAGCGAAAAATAAGACCAGGATAGATTTGAAGCCTAGCGTTATTTCCTTCATTTTCATACTTTCTCCAACCTCAAATAAGTCAATAGACAACCCTACTAAATTTTTCAAACACTTTTGTATCTATCTGTGAAATTTTGAAAATTCTAAAAAATACTTCCTAATTTCTAATCTACAAGCTATAATGAAACATAATTTAAAACAGAAGATGCGTGGTGGTTAAATGAAGTTAGATGAAACAGATAAACGAATATTAGATTTACTTACAGCAAATGGCAGACTATCTTATGTAGAGATTGGAAAAGAACTAAATTTATCACGAGTAGCAATAAGAGAGAGGGTCAGCCAACTTATCGAAAATGGAGTCATAGAGAAATTCAGCGCTGTTATCAATTCTGAAAAAGTAGGCAAGACAGTTTCCGCCTTTTTTGAAGTCGACTGCGAGCCAGCTTCTCTTATTCAAGTAGCGCAAACGCTAGCGGAAAATCCAGTTGTAGCAAGCTGCTATCAAATGACAGGTCCAAGCACTTTACATATGCACGTCCTAGTCGAAGACTTCGAAGCACTAGAAAGTTTTACCAACAACGAGCTCTATTCTTTAGAAGGAATCACAAGAGTGGAAAGCCATATCCTTTTAAGAAGATTTAAAAGCAGAAATGGCTTGAAAATTTAATGACCGTACCAAACAAAGATCCAATTTACTATTGTAGTCCTTTGTTTGGTATTTTTTATGTTCTTAGTGGGTTCTATAAAAAAAGAAGGCAGTTTTCTAAAAGATTGTTGTTTTTTCACTAGGAGAAAAAATTAGTTGGAAAAATAGAGTAGCTGGAATACACGAAGACTCCTGTGGGATTAGCGAGACAGTCTGAGCCTCCCGGAAAACGAAGTGCATTCCGGCTGCAGTAATAGCAACAAACTTTACAAAAACAGCCAAAAAGAAAAAGCAGATTAGATGTAATTGCTAAGCTAAGGGCGTAACTTCAGACAGTTTAAGAATGTACATTTTTATTCTCTATCACTTACTCTTGGTAACAGAGAACACTGCTCTGTGTCCTTTTTGCGCTTATTCTTCTGGTTACGGTAATAGAGAAAGCTTCTCTGTGTCCTTTTTGATTAGGGACGCAACGTTTTCAATATAAGGTTACTAAACGAAAATTCTCCCTTAAACAGATAAATTTATTACATAAAATAAAACGCGAATTGCGGAATTACAGACAAAAATTCGAAATAAAAACTATAATTTATTCTAGACAATTTCCATAATTAGGGAAAAATGTGTTAAAATAATTTTATTCTACAAAAATTAGAAAGGTTGTGTTTATTTGGAAAATGAAATCATCACACCAAAGAAGCACGGTATAATTAGTTACATTGCCCTTGCTATTGGCATTATTTGCGTCTTTATAGTTTTTGTCACACCGACAAGAATAGCAAATATCGGGAGCGTGGTTGGGGATTATATAACATTTTTTCTTACGGGAGCTGGTATCCTACTATCTATAATTGCACTATTGATGAAGACAGAGAAAAAGTTAATCCCAGTTATAGCTTTAATACTATCCTCGTCTTTGTTTATATTTTGGATAATTTTTATTTTCCTATTGTTTACGGGGCAAATTGAGTTTGCACCGTAATAATTAAAGAAATTTGATTTTGCGAAACATCCTTTAAAAGGAATAACTTGATTTTAATGATTTATCCCACTCTTAACGGCCAGTAAGACTCCCCCTTCAAGCTAAGGAGAATACGAGGAAGATAGGAGGGAGATCAACTGTCCATAAAGGTCCGATTGGTTCAACTAACCATCAGTAGGGAGGAAGGAAAACCCCCCACTGATGGAAGTTTCACTTTATAATGACTTAATTTACATAGGTGAACTCTATTTTAAACATTTGATTTTCACTGTAGGAATTTCATACCTCCCTCTCCAATCAACCTTCTGATCACATCATTATAAAATTCAGATTAATTGTAAGGATATAGAAACCCCAACCAATTCCCCCAAGAAAATTTATAAATTACTTTTAAAAATTCTCTAACTAAAAATATAAGAAAATTTACTTTTTTGAAATAGTATTCACCGCTTAACATTCCTACCAATCAGGACGAATCCATCCATATAAATTACTATAAGAAAATAAAGATAGTATAAAAATACCCGAAAATGTATGATTATTAACTGAATCCAATCCCCGTAATCTATAGAAACTCTCCTTTTTTCAAAGTCGCTAACTTTGTGAAAAACATATTACTATTTCGATAAAATAAATATTAGAGAAGCGAAAGGGTTTTCTTGTTTTCTGTAAATATCGAATATATAAAATTATTAATTTTTTTAGAAAAATCACTAGAATTCTTTTTGTAACTGTCTTATAATCATGAATATTAATTATTTGCTTTCGTTTGTTAATTAAATGAAAGGATTTAGTTTACTTTTGAAAGTTAATATTGGTTATTTTGCAAAGAGGGGGAAGGTGAGACGGTTGATCTCGATGATTATTAGAAGGCTATTTCAGCTCGTATTATTACTTATTGGAATATCTTTCTTAGTTTTTGCTAGTATGCACATGGCACCAGGTGATCCAGCTTCGATTATAGCAGGACCAACGGCAACTGATTCTGATATCGCCGCCATTCAAGAAAGTTTAGGTTTGAATAAGCCTTTTCTTGTTCAGTATTGGGACTATTTAAAAAATGTTTTACAGGGCGACCTGGGTTATTCCTATCAAACGAAACAGTCTGTGTCAGAAGCGATTGCGCTAAGATTTCCGAATACACTGAATTTAGCGATTGCAAGTATCATTGTTGCGGTTGTGATTGGATTAGTAGCTGGTATTATCTCAGCACTTAAACAAAATTCATGGCTAGATGTATTCAGTACTGTATTTTCATTAGGCGGGATATCGATCCCTAACTTCTGGCTAGGTTCTATCTTGATTCTCGTATTCGCCGTCAACTTGCAGATGCTGCCGGTTGGAGGATTGGATGCTCCGTTTTGGACAATAGAGGGAATGCAACAGTTAATTCTTCCTGCTATTACATTAGGAACGGGGTCAGCTGCGATGATTGCTAGGATGAGTCGTTCCTCAATGTTGGAAGTGATTCAAGCGGATTATGTCCGAACAGCGAGAGCCAAAGGAGTGAAGGAAAAATCAATTATTGGCGTCCATGCAATGAAAAATGCAATGATTCCTGTCATTACCGTAATTGGCGTTAACTTTGGAGGATTATTAGGGGGAACGATTATTACCGAACAGGTTTTTGCAATAAACGGAGTTGGGAGATTAATGATTAATGCGATTGCATCAAGAGATTTTCCGATGGTGCAAGGATCAGTATTATTGGTTGCTTCCCTCTTTGTTTTAGTGAACTTAATCGTTGATATTATTTATGTCTTTGTAGATCCGAGAATTAGCTATGACAATTAAGAAAGGAGGAAGTTGATGGAAACAGTAACGAACCCGCAAGTGTCACCCATTGTAAAGAAGGCAAAGAAAGATTCGTTTCTATTATCTACTTGGAAAAAGTTGATTCGAAATCGTTTGGCCGTTGTTGGACTGATTCTTATTATATTGCAAGTAGCAATCGCTATAACGGCACCGTTAATCACAAGCTATGACCCTGCACGTCAAAATCTTGAAGCAACAGAATTACCGATGTTCTCTGAAGGACACTGGCTTGGGACTGATAATTATGGTCGTGATATGTGGAGCAGAATAGCTTATGGGGCAAGAATCTCCTTAGTAGTTGGTAGTATAGCCGTTACTCTTGGATTAGTAGGCGGCATTACGCTAGGCTTGTTGGCAGGCTATTATCGTAAATTAGACGGAATTATTATGAGAATCGTAGACTTACTATTTGCTTTTCCAGGTATATTGCTTGCAATGCTTATCATTGCCGTTCTTGGAACGAGCTTAGTAAATGTAGCGATTGCCATCAGTATCTGGTCGATTCCTTCTTGTGCCAGAATAGTCAGAGGCTCTGTTTTATCTGTAAAAAAACAAGAATATATACTGGCAATGAAATCACTTGGAGCAAGCGATATTCGCATTATGTTTAAGCATATTTTGCCAAACTGTACAGCACCAATTATCGTGTTCGCCACCATGCGTATGGCGACCGCAATTCTTTCGACAGCTTCTCTTAGTTATTTAGGATTAGGAGCGCAGCCACCAACACCTGAATGGGGAGCAATGATTTCTCAAGGACAGGCGTATATGTGGACATCCCCACATATGACGATTATTCCTGGTATTGCCATTATGCTAACAGTATTTGCTTTTAATGTCTTAGGAGACGGATTAAGAGATGCGCTCGATCCAAATATGAAAGTTAATCAATAACAAATACATATAATGAAGGGGAGTTATTTATGAAGAAGTTAGTTTTTTCCATGTTAGCATTATTACTGCTTGTTGCAGCAGGCTGTTCGAAAAGTTCTAGTGGAGGATCAAACGGAGGAAATGTTACCCAGGAAATAACGTATGCATCAACTTCAGATGTAGTAGGACTATCGCCCATTTTAACAAATGACTCTGTTTCTGCCTCTGTCAATGAGCAAGTATACGAAACATTGTTCACGCGTAATTCAGAAACAATGGAAATTGAACCACTTTTAGCGGAATCCTATGAAAATCCTGATGAATTAACATGGGTAATCAAGTTAAAAGAAGGAATTACGTTCCAAGACGGTACACCATTTAATGCGGAAGCAGTAAAGTATACATTTGATAAATTCCGCGATCCTGCAACTGCTGCACCACGTGCTTCATTGCTTGAACCAATTGAATCTGTCAATGTACAAGATGAATACACAGTAGAAATTAAAACAAAGTATGCATATGGTGCATTACTTGCAGCACTTTCTCATTCTAATGCAGCAATTGTTAGCCCAGAGGCAGATAAAAACGGCGATTTAATGAAAAATCCTGTAGGTACTGGTCCATTTAAATTTGTTAGCTGGACACCAGGAGAATCTGTTGTATTAGAAAAATATCCTGATTATTGGCAAGGGGAAGCAAAACTAGACAAAATTACTTTTAAAGTAGTGCCAGAAGTAACAACAGCAATTTCCATGCTGCAATCAGGAGATGTTCAATTTATTGACGCAATTCCAACAGAGCAATTGTCTCGTGTAGAAGGGCTAAAAAATGTAGAAATAACGAAAAAAGAAGGAACACCTGTTTACTGGTTTGGATTTAACATGCAAAAGGAACCGATGAACAATTTAGAATTTCGACAAGCAGTAGCATATGCATTGAATCGTGATGCTTATGTGAAACAACTTAACGGTTTAGGGGTTGCTGGTAATAGTGTTATTGGGCCAAAAGTATTCGGCTATGATGAGGCAAGCAATGACGTTGGTTATGAATATAACCTAGAAAAAGCAAAAGAATTAGTAGAGAAAAATGGCTTTGGTGACAAAGAGTATACATTACTAGTTGCGAACAGAGCGAACTATATGAAAATGGCAGAAATCAGCCAATCTCAATTGCAAGAAGCAGGCTTTAAAATCAAAATTGAAACAATGGAATGGGGAACATATCTTGATGCAACCCGGACTGGAGATTATGAGTTGAGTTTCTTAAGCTGGTCCAATTCAACAGCAGATGGAAGTGAATTATTATATCCAAATTTCCATTCTGATAATGTAGAATCCTCTAACAAGGTGAAATATAGCAATGAAACATTTGATAAATTAGTAGAAGAAAGTCGTGAAAGTGTAGACCAAGATGTGCGTGCAGCGAAACTAAAAGAAGCGAATGAATTTCTTGTAAAAGACGCACCAGCCATTGTTATGAACCATGGAGTAGTAACACTTGCTTATGATAAATCTGTTAAAGGATTAGAGATTGATCCAACAGGAACTTGGTCACTATATAAAGTTTACAGAGAGTAGGGATTAAAAATGGAGAAGAAGCTATTATCTGTAAAAGACTTACGGACAAATTTTCGTACAGCTGATGGGGAACTATCAGCTGTACGAGGAATTTCTTTTGACTTAGATAAGGGAGAAACATTATGCATTGTCGGAGAATCCGGTTGTGGGAAAAGTATTACCTCCCTTTCACTTATGGGGCTTCTTCCGAGTAATGGCTATATTAGCAAAGAGTCTTCGATTAATTTGAATGGCACCGATTTGTCCAAACTCCCGAAGGAACGACTGCGTTCTATCAGAGGTCGCGACATCTCGATGATTTTCCAAGAACCGATGACGGCACTAAATCCGGTTTTAACAATCGGATATCAGCTAAGAGAGCCGCTAATGCTTCATCAACATTTATCGAAGCAAAAGGCACATGCGAAAGGAATTGAATTATTAACACAAGTTGGAATTCCCTATCCTGAAAAAAGAATGAAGCAATACCCACATGAATTAAGTGGCGGGATGAGACAACGGGTTATGATTGCTATTGCCCTGTCATGCCGTCCGCAATTATTGATTGCCGATGAACCAACTACTGCGCTAGATGTAACAATTCAAGCACAAATATTGGATTTAATGGATGATTTAAAGAACCAGCTTGGCATGGGTGTTATTATGGTTACCCATGATATGGGAGTAGTTGCGGAAATAGCGGATCGAGTAATGGTTATGTATGCCGGGGAAAAGGTGGAGGAAGGCGATGTGGAAAGTATCTTTACCAATCCGCAGCATCCTTATACAAGAGGCCTTTTAAACTCTGTACCTGATATTGATGATCCATCTTTTGAACTTGAAGCAATTCCAGGTTCATTGCCTAACTTAAATGAAGAAATCAGTGGATGTCGCTTTCATCCGCGCTGTCCATTTGCGACAGATAGATGTAAAGCAGATTCCCCGAAAGAATATGAGCTGCATTCCGCTCATCGCGTAAAATGCT
This sequence comes from Niallia sp. FSL W8-1348, assembly GCF_038006745.1. NCBI lineage: Bacteria > Bacillati > Bacillota > Bacilli > Caryophanales > Bacillaceae > Niallia > Niallia sp. FSL W8-1348. The sequence continues at coordinate 3,387,418 of NZ_JBBOVV010000001.1, forward strand.
GGTTGCAGGAGGAGGTGGAAATACATGCAGACGATCGAGAAACCATCCCTTCTTAAATTAGAAGGGGTTAAGAAGTATTTTCCTATTAAAGGTGGCTTATTGCAAAGAGTTCAAGGCAATGTAAAGGCTGTCGAAAATGTTAGTTTAGAAGTTTTTGAGGGAGAAAGTGTTGGTGTTGTTGGAGAATCTGGCTGTGGGAAATCGACGCTTGGCCGAACGATTCTTGGATTAGAAGAAATAACCGATGGAAAGGTGTATTTCCAAAGCCAAGATACACAGGCACTTTCGAGTAAAGAACGAAAAGCAATCAAAAAAGATATGCAGATGATCTTCCAAGATCCATATGCTTCCTTAAATCCGCGCCAAAAAATTGGCAATGCATTAGAAGAGGCATTTGTTATTCATACCAATCTATCAAAAGAAGATAGAAAACAAAGGGTAGTAGAACTTTTACAAGAGGTCGGTTTAAAGGAAGAACATTATGATCGCTATCCCCATGAATTTAGTGGCGGGCAGCGTCAACGTATTGGGATTGCGCGTGCAATTGCTCTTAATCCTTCTTTGATTATTTGTGATGAAGCAGTTTCTGCTTTAGACGTTTCTGTTCAAGCACAAGTATTAAAATTAATGAAGGGATTAAAAGATAAATATCAATTAACATATCTGTTTATCTCTCATGATCTAGGGGTAGTTCGCTATTTTTGTGATCGAGTTTTAGTTATGTATTTAGGGAATACGGTGGAACTTGCTTCCTCGGAAAAATTATATGAAAATCCCCTTCATCCTTACACAAAAGCATTGTTATCCTCGATTCCGCGACCTAAAATGGGAGGAAAGGGTGAACGTATTCGCTTAAAAGGAGAGATCCCTAATCCTGCTAACCCGCCATCTGGGTGCCCGTTCCATACACGCTGTCCGATTGCGACTGACTTATGCAAACAATCGAAACCAGAGTGGAAAGAAGCAGAGGCGAATCACTTCGTAGCCTGTCATTATGTCGGAAAGGAATTGAATTAATATGAAACTAGATTACTTGTATCATCCTTATCCATCCCAACGTAACACTGTATTTGCCAAAAAGGGAATGGTCGCTACTTCCCAGCCTTTAGCTGCTCAAGCTGGTCTTGAAATTTTGCAGAAGGGTGGGAATGCGATTGATGCGGCTATTGCAACAGCAGCAGCCTTAACAGTAGTGGAGCCAACATCGAATGGAATCGGCGGCGACGCGTTTGCCCTTGTATGGGTAAAAGACAAGTTGCACGGATTAAATGCGAGCGGCCCGGCACCAAGTTCTATTTCTATTGACGATTTAAAAGAAAAAGGGTTAGAGAAGATGCCAACCCATGGCGTTATCCCCGTTACTGTACCAGGAGTTCCATCTGCATGGGCTGCACTTTCAGAAAAGTTTGGAAAGTTACCTTTGAGTGAAACGTTGGCACCGGCTATTCGTCTGGCTGAAGAAGGTTATCCAGTTAGCCCGACTTTAGGGAAGTATTGGGATCTTGCGTACAATCGTTTTAAAGAGAAGTTTCAAGGAGAAGAATATAAACCTTGGTTCGATACCTTTGCACCGAATGGCAGAGCGCCAAAAATTGGCGAGGTTTGGTCATCAGAAGGTCATGCTTCTACCTTGCGTTCTATTGCAGAAACAAATGCGGAGAGCTTTTATCGAGGAGAATTGGCAGAAAAAATTTCGCAGTTTATGGAAGATCATAATGGCTATCTTCATAAAGACGATTTAGCTCGTTTTTATCCAGAATGGGTAGAACCAATATCCGTTTCTTATAAAGGTTATGACGTTTGGGAAATTCCACCAAATGGTCAAGGGTTAGTTGCTTTAATGGCATTAAATATTGCTAAAGGCTTTGATTTAACAGAGAAGGATTCGGTACATACATACCACAAGCATATCGAAGCAATGAAGCTTGCATTTACAGATGGAAAAGCATTTATTACGGAAGAGAAAGAAATGCCTCATACAGTAAGTGAACTATTAAGCGAAGAATACGCGGCTTTAAGAAGAGAAAAAATCGGCGAGCATGCCATTACTCCAGAACCATTATCCCCTCCAAAAGGAGGAACGGTTTACTTAGCCGCAGCAGATGAAGAAGGAAATATGATTTCGTATATTCAAAGTAATTACATGGGCTTTGGTTCGGGAATTGTTATTCCAGAAACAGGAATTGGCTTGCAAAACCGCGGGCATGATTTTTCACTAGATCCCACTCATCCCAATGCATTAAAACCAGGAAAAAGAACGTATCATACGATTATTCCAGGTTTCCTTACGAAAAATAATAAACCAGTCGGACCTTTTGGGGTTATGGGTGGTTATATGCAGCCACAAGGACATTTCCAGGTTGTCACCAATACAATTGATTTCCATTTGAACCCACAAGCGGCATTAGATGCACCAAGATGGCAGTGGTTGGAAGGAAAGAAAATTCTCGTAGAACCTCATTTTCCAAACTATCTTGCCCAAGCACTTGCAAGACGTGGACATGAGATTCAAACCGCGACGGAGTATGGGCACTTTGGCAGAGGACAGATTATTTGGCGAGATGAAGAGACGGGGGTATTAATTGGTGGGACAGAATCAAGAACAGATGGAGCGATTGCTTCCTGGTAAGACTTCGGAAAGGTTGTTGATTTTATGACACATTGGCATCTATTTCTTGCATTTTTCCGAGTTGGGATACTAGGATATGGCGGTGGTCCATCTTCTATTCCCCTTGTAAAAAATGAAGTAGTCGATAAATATAAATGGATGACAGATGACGAGTTTTCTGATGTTTTAGCATTAGGGAATGCTTTGCCTGGACCGATTGCGACAAAGATGGCCGGGTATATTGGTTGGCAAGTAAAAGGAGTCCTCGGAATGTTAAATGCCATTATCGCATCCGTTGTTCCGACGATTTTATTAATGATTGTTCTTTTAACCTTTTTAAATTCCTTTAAAGATAAGCCTTGGGTATTAGGAATGGCCAAGGCAGTTGTTCCCGTAGTTGGGGTAATGCTAGCGGTATTAACAGTAGATTTTCTAAAAAAAGTAAATGCTCATTTTGGTGTGAAGCTAACGATTGGATTACTGATAGCAAGTCTTATCCTTTTAGTTCTTCTTAATATCCATCCAGCGATTGTAATTGGAGTTGTTATTGTTGTTTCCCTTCTTAGTAAGCAGGAGAAGCAGGAAGTAAAAGAGGTGAAGGCTTCATGATTTACTGGCACATCTTTTGGGCATTTTTTCTTCCTGGGATACTTGGCTATGGAGGAGGACCCGCTTCCATTCCTTTAGTGGAAAAAGAAGTAGACGACCGGTATGGCTGGGTTACGGAAAATGAATTTAGTGAAATGCTGGCAATGGGAAATGCATTGCCTGGACCAATTGCAACAAAAATGGCAGGCTACATCGGATTTCAAGAAGGTGGTGTAATTGGAGCCTTTATTGGTGTCTTTGCGACGGTTGCTCCATCCTTGTTACTCATGATTGCCTTGCTTCGTCTTTTAATGAAATTTAAAGATTCACCTAAAGTAAATTTACTGACAAACTTAGTTCGACCAGTGATAGCGGTTTTACTAGCAATGATGACGATTAGTTTTTTTCAGAATTCGTATGATGGAATCGGAATTTACCAGACAGTTTTCATAGGCGTCGTAAGCTTACTTTTACTAGAAAAAGTAAAAGTTCATCCTGCTTATGTGATAGCAGGTTCCCTTATGTATGGGGCTATTTTCTTGGCTTAAATGGAGAAGAAGGTTAGGCAATGACATTTTCGATTATTGGCTATGATCCACAGGAAAAAGAATGGGGCATTGCTGTCCAGTCTAAATTTCTTGGCGTTGGTGCAGTTGTTCCTTGGGCAAAAGCAGGAGTGGGAGCCGTTGCGACGCAATCTTATGCAAATACGTCCTTTGGTCCAGAAGGCTTGCGTTTAATGGAAGAAGGAAAATCAGCAGAAGAAGCCTTGCATACACTATTAGACAAAGACCCAGGAAGAGAGCAAAGACAGGTTGGCTTTATTGATGCAAATGGGAATGCTGCAACTTTTACGGGAAAGGAATGTTATAACTGGGCTGGAGGGGTAACAGGTCCTCATTTTGCAGCACAGGGAAATATTCTTGTTGATGAAAATACAGTACAGGCAATGGCGGATATTTTTCAAAAAACAGAAGGGAAACTAGCAGAACGGCTACTTGCAGCATTGCAAGCAGGACAGGACGCTGGTGGTGATAGTAGAGGGCAGCAATCAGCAGCGCTGCTTGTTGTAAAAGAAAGTGGAGGATATGGTGGTTTTAATGATCGCTATGTTGACTTGCGGGTAGAAGATCACGAGGAGCCAATCAAAGAACTTGCACGCATCTATCAATTACAGCAACTCTATTTCGCCCCATCAAAGCCAGAGAATATTATTTCGATAGAAGGAAAGACGCAAGAAGAACTAACGACACACTTACAAAGATTAAACTATCTAAACGAAAATACAACAGACGTATCAACAGCGCTAAAAACATATATTCATACCGAAAACTTTGAAGAACGAGAGCAACCAACAGGACTCATCGATTTAGAAGTACTTGAGTATATGAAAAAACAGAAGTGATTATCGTAAAAAACTTCCTAAATTGATAGGGAGTTTTTTTGTGTGTCTTGATAGAATCCATTGTTCTGTCAAGGTATAAGTTGTCACGCTATTGTGGAAATGGTAAGATGTATAGATGATACTAGTTTCATTTTAAAGAAAAATGGGTATTTAGCCATCATTTTTCTTCTATAATATATAGTATGCGATATAATTAAAGGTAATTAACTAAAAAATTGATTTTTTTCGATGAAATCACGGATATGTTAACAAAGAAGACAATTAATTTTCATCTGCTTTTAATGAAAAAGAGATAATCTTCCCAATATCTACTACGATTTCTCATTATAATAGAAAAAGGAGCGTTTTTTAATGCTTGGAATTTTAAATAAAGTATTTGATCAAAACAAACGCGATATTAAGAAATTAGCAAAAATTGCTGATAAGATTGAATTGCTTGCAGATGAAACTGCAGCATTATCGGACGAGCAATTAAAAGGAAAAACAGAAGAATTTAAAGCGCGTTTCCAAAAAGGGGAAACATTAGATGACTTATTGGTAGAAGCCTTTGCAGTAGTGAGAGAAGCTGCCAAGCGTGTACTTGGACTTTATCCATATCATGTACAGCTAATGGGGGGAGCATCCCTTCATGATGGAAATATTTCCGAGATGAAAACAGGGGAAGGTAAAACATTAACGGCAACAATGCCTGTTTACTTAAATGCCCTATCTGGTAAAGGAGTTCACGTTGTAACAGTCAACGAATATCTTGCTACTCGTGATGCCGCAGAAATGGGTCAATTATATAATTTCCTTGGATTAACAGTCGGACTTAACTTAAATGGTCTTTCTAGAGAGGATAAGCAAGCAGCTTATAGTGCCGATATCACATACGGAACAAATAATGAATTTGGTTTTGATTATTTGCGTGATAACATGGTTCTTTATCACGAGCAAAAGGTACAAAAACCATTGTATTATGCAGTAATCGATGAAGTCGATTCCATCTTAATTGATGAAGCTCGTACTCCACTTATCATTTCTGGTTCTGCACAAAAATCAACACAGCTTTATGTTCGTGCTAACATTTTTGTTAGCAGCCTAAAGCCAGAAAAAGATTATACCTATGATGAAAAAACAAAAGGTGTTCAATTAACAGAAGAAGGTATGTCAAAAGCAGAGCGTGTTTTCCAAATCGAAAACCTATTTGACGTTTCCAATGTTGCGATTAACCATCATATTACCCAAGCATTAAAAGCTCATGCTAGTATGCACAAGGATATAGACTATGTGGTTCAAGATGGCGAGATTGTCATTGTTGACCAATTTACAGGCCGTTTAATGAAAGGCCGCCGCTATAGTGATGGCTTGCATCAAGCAATTGAAGCGAAAGAAAACTTAGAAATTCAAAATGAAAGCATGACGCTTGCAACGATCACATTCCAAAACTATTTCCGTATGTATGAAAAACTTGCAGGGATGACTGGTACAGCAAAAACGGAAGAAGAGGAATTCCGCAATATTTATAATATGAACGTTGTTGTTATTCCAACAAACCGTGATATCGTTCGTGATGATCGTCCAGATTTAATCTATGCATCAATGGACGGGAAATTTAGAGCAGTCGTGGAAGATATTGCAGAGCGTCACAAAAACGGACAACCAGTACTTGTTGGTACTGTTGCAATTGAAACGTCTGAAATCATCTCGAAGTATTTAACGAAAAAGGGAATTCCGCATAATGTCTTGAATGCGAAAAACCATGAAAGAGAAGCGGAAATCATTGCAACTGCCGGGGAACAAGGTTCTGTGACCATTGCAACAAATATGGCTGGTCGTGGTACAGATATTAAACTTGGCGAAGGTGTTAAAGAATTAGGCGGTCTATCAGTTATCGGTACAGAGCGTCATGAAAGTAGACGTATTGATAACCAGCTTCGTGGTCGTTCTGGTCGTCAAGGAGATCCAGGGGTAACACAATTCTATCTATCCATGGAAGATGAATTGATGCGCCGTTTCGGTTCAGACAATATGAAAAATATGATGGCGAGACTGGGTATGGATGATTCCCAGCCTATCCAAAGTAAAATGGTATCCCGTGCTGTAGAATCTGCACAAAAACGTGTAGAAGGAAATAACTTCGATTCACGTAAGCAATTACTACAGTATGATGATGTTCTTCGTCAGCAACGTGAAATCATCTACTCACAGCGTAATGAAGTATTAACTTCTGAAAACTTGCGCTCTATTGTGGAAAAGATGATTAAATCATCATTAGAGAGAAATGTCCAAGCACATACTCCAGATAATGCAGACAGAGAAAGCTGGGATTTACAGGCTATCGTGGATTATGTAAATGGAAATCTTCTTAACGAAGGTGATGTAAGTGTAGCGGATCTTCGTGGAAAAGAAAGTGATGAAATCGTTGAATTCATTTTCACGAAAGTATTACAAAGCTATGATGAAAAAGAAGAGAAGCTTTCGCCTGAGCAAATGCGCGAATTTGAAAAAGTTATTGTTCTTCGTGCAGTTGATAGTAAGTGGATTGACCATATCGACCAAATGGATCAATTACGCCAAGGTATCCATCTTCGTGCATATGGACAAATCGATCCGCTTCGTGAATATCAATCAGAAGGATTTGCTATGTTTGAAGCAATGGTTATTGCCATTGAAGAAGACGTTGCAAAATATATCATGAAAGCAGAAATCCGCAATAATCTGGAAAGGGAAGAAGTGGCAAAAGGCCAAGCAGTAAACCCAAAAGAAGAAGGCGGCGACAAGAAACCAAAGAAAAAACCAGCAGTTAAGCAACTAGACATCGGACGTAATGCACCATGCTTCTGTGGCAGCGGAAAAAAATATAAAAATTGCCATGGCGCAAATTTATAATATATAGTAGTGAAGGGTCTACCTTTTCCTTTTGGAAAACGGTAGACTTTTTTTATTTGGATGGGGGTTGGGGGCCGGGAGATTGGATTGGAATGCAAGTAAAAGAGGGAAAGTCGCAAGTAAAGGTGAGGAAGTCGCAAGTAAAGGTGGAGAAGTCGCAAGTAAGGGTGCGAAAGTCGCAAGTAAAAGTGCGAAAATCGCAAATAAGGGTGGAGAAGGCGCAAATAAAGGTGTGAAAATCGTAAGAAAGCCCGCAAAACGCACGATCAATTTCCCGCTTCACTATTAAATTAACAGGAAAACATGCATTTTTTTTCAAAAAGCCATATAATACATAAAGGAAGTAGTAAACTACTTAGAACTATAATTTATATAAAGGGTGACATTAATGGAATTAGCAGATATTCGCAATGAGTTAGAAAAGATAAATGTAACACTAGAAAACTTTAGGGGGTCTCTTTGACTTAGAAAACAAAGAGGCGCGTATTGCTGGGTTAGAAGATGAAATGCTTCATCCTGACTTCTGGAATGATCAGCAGGCAGCTCAAGCAGTAATTTCAGAAAGCAATGCATTAAAGGACCAGGTTCATGAATTCTACCAATTAGTAGAAACATTTGAGAACCTTGAATTAACTTACGAATTGGTGAAGGAAGAGGACGATGCTGAGCTTCGTGCGGAGTTGGAAGAGGAGCTTACGGAATTAGTTGATCGTTTAAGCCAGTTCGAATTAAATTTATTATTAAGTGGACCATATGATAAAAATAATGCCATCTTGGAACTTCACCCAGGTGCGGGTGGTACAGAGTCTCAAGACTGGGGCAGCATGCTTCTGCGCATGTATACAAGATACGCAGAGAAAAAAGGGTTCAAAGTGGAGACCTTGGACTATTTACCAGGAGACGAAGCTGGTATTAAGAGTGTAACGTTAGCGATTAAAGGACATAACGCATATGGATACTTAAAAGCGGAAAAAGGGGTTCATCGCTTAGTGCGTATTTCACCATTTGACTCGTCTGGCCGCAGACACACAAGTTTCGTATCCTGTGATGTAATGCCTGAGTTTAACGATGAAATTGAAATCGAGGTTCGTACAGAAGATTTAAAAATTGATACGTATCGTGCTAGTGGAGCGGGTGGTCAGCATATTAATACAACCGATTCTGCTGTTCGTATTACGCATATTCCAACAGGCGTTGTTGTTTCCTGCCAGACAGAGCGTTCGCAAATTAAAAACAGAGAAACCGCAATGAAAATGTTGAAAGCAAAATTATATCAACGTAAAATCGAAGAACAAGAAGAAAAGCTTGCGGAAATCCGTGGAGAACAAAAAGAAATTGGTTGGGGAAGTCAAATCCGTTCTTATGTTTTCCATCCATATTCCATGGTTAAAGATCACCGCACGAATACAGAAGTTGGGAATACACAATCTGTCATGGATGGTGACCTTGATATCTTTATTAATGCTTATCTTCGTTCCAAAATTAATTCTTAATAAACAGAGCCAAATTCGGAATGGATTAGTGATTGCTAATCCAGGCGAATTTGGCTTTTTTTATATTATATGCCCCAACCTAAAATTGTAGATAACCTTAAATTTTAAGGAGTTTGTCTACAGTCTAAGCCTGGATTTCCCTTAAAGAAGAAATCAGGCTCTTTTTTTATTTTTCGATTCTAGATTAAGGCGTTAAAAAATATATTTAAATGGACATGCGTTAATTTTTGTTGAGTATTTTTCTGTAAAGCACGCCCATCTTTCTAAGAGGAGGAACTTCATGGAGATTATCATTGCTATTATATTAGGAATAGTAGAAGGATTAACTGAGTTTGCTCCAGTTTCATCAACTGGCCATCTCATTTTAGTTGCGCATTTATTAGAATTCACAGGGGAGAAAGCCAAAACGTTTGAAATTATTATCCAATTAGGAAGTATTCTTGCGGTAGTCTTTGTTTTTTGGAGACGAATTTTAAGTATTCTAGGAATAAAAAAGTGGCAGAAGGGGGAAGAGGTTGGGACATTAAGCATTTTTCATATTGCCATTGGAATTATTCCCTTTGGGATAGGAGGCGTCCTATTTTATGATTTTATTAAGGAAGTACTTTTTCGATCAGGAACGGTTGTAATTACGCTTATTATCGGGGGTCTATTGATGCTGGCAGCAGAGAAATGGAAACCGCACAAGCCTACAGCAGAAACCTTAGATCAAGTTACTTATCGACAAGCATTTGCAGTTGGAATGTTTCAGTGCTTTGCATTGGTACCTGGCTTTTCCCGTTCTGGGGCAACTTTATCTGGTGGTTTGCTCGCTGGAATGAGCCACAAAACAGCATCGGAATTTACTTTTATTATGGCAATTCCGATCATGGCAGCTGCGACTGGTAAGGATTTGTTCGAAAGCTGGAACTATTTAACTCCACAAGACCTTCCTCTTTTCCTGACTGGTTTTTTCACTGCTTTTATTGTTGCATTATTAGCTATTAAGTTTTTCTTGCAGCTAATCAACAAAATCAAGTTGGCTCCTTTTGCTTATTATCGATTCGGACTTGCCTTCCTCTTTTGGATTTTTATTTTATAGTCTTTAACAGACCTCGCAAACTACTTTTGCGGGGTCAAATCTTCTTATTTCATCGCTTTACCACGCTAATTTACCACCATTTACACTTCAAATAATAGATGATATACTCTCTGCTTGGGAAGAATCAGTTCATTGAATGATGAATAGAGGAATGAGAATCGCTTCCTCTTTTTCGTTTGTTTTTTTTAAAATAAATTGCACTGATTATAAAAAGGATGTCATATTTTTGATTATGCTCTTTACAATTTTTACATAATAAAAAAGATTGTCGAATAAGAATGCTTTGAAAATGTGACAGAAAATGACAAGAAAATAGAGGTGTAAAAGAATGAAATTGCGCGAGTATGTTTATGTGCTAATAGGGTCGGCAATTGTCGCTTTATCATTTAATTTGTTTTTATTACCTAACAATATTGCCTCTGGCGGAGTAAGTGGTATTAGCACGATTACAAAGGCAATGTTTGCGTGGGAACCAGCCTATGTGCAATGGGCATTTAATATTCCATTATTTATTTTAGGCGTCCTTTTATTAGGAAAGAGCTTCGGAGTGAAGACGTTAGTGGGTACCGTATTTTTACCATTTGTTGTGTACCTTTCAAGAGGGTTAGAGCCATGGACAAATGAACCATTACTAGCTGCCCTTTATGGTGGAATAGGGATTGGACTTGGCATAGGAATTGTTTTTAGAGGGAAAGCATCTACTGGTGGAACAGACCTAGCTGCTCAGATCATCAATAAATTTACAGGTATTTCGTTAGGCAAATGTGTCGCATTAATTGATGGGATTATTGTTATTACTGCTTCTATCGTATTTAGTATTGAACAAGGTCTTTATGCATTAATTGCTTTATTTGTAACGAGTAAAACAATCGATCTTGTTCAAGTAGGATTTGGAAGTTCAAAAATGACTTTGATTATTACCGATAAACAAGAAGAAGTAAGGGAAGGTATTTTAAATAAGATTGACCGTGGTGTAACAAGATTAACTGCACACGGTGGCTATACTGATTCAGAAAGACCAATCTTAATGTGTGTCGTAGATCAGTCGCAATTTATAAAGCTAAAGCAATTAGTAAAATCTATTGATGAAACAGCATTTGTGGTTGTAACAGACGCCTCAGAGGTTCTTGGGAGAGGTTTTAAATAAGATTATCCCACTCTTAACGGACAGTAAGACTCCCCCTCAAGCATAGGAGAATACGAGGAAGATCAACTGTCCGTAAAGGTCCGATTGGTTCAACTAACCATCAGTGGGGATAAAGGAAAGCCCCCACTGATGGAAGTTTCACTTTATTGAGAATATCTTTTTTAGGGATGATTCATTGGGTTTAAAAGGAATCGGAACTAAAGAAGATATTCTTTTTATTAGGCTGTTTTCTAAAGGATTGTTGTTTTTTCAATCGAAAAAAAATTAGTTGAAAAAATGGAGCAGCCGGAGGCAAAGCTGAGGAGGCTCAGCGCGAGCCCCACGGAAAGCGAAGTGTATTCCGGCTGCGGGTAATCGCAACAAACTTTACGAAAACAGCTTTTTATTATAAATTTGTCGAATTTTCTTTTTTTAGAATGTAGTATACAGGAAATGAATTTTGTGAATTTTTTGTGTCTTAACAAAAGATGGTTTTTAATATGTAAATAATGTTCAATAAAAATTAATGGATTCAGGTATATAATACTATTTATCGAAAAAAATAACGAAAATAAAGGGGAAATAGGTCGATTTGTAGTACTATATTAATAGAAATTGTTGGCATATGATGAAAACAATAGTACTTTATGTTATGTTTGAAAAGAAAATGTAATAATTTTTTACGTTAATTTGACGTATTATGATGATATAATAGCTTAAGTAAGCAAAGGGGCAGCCTGTGAATAATTGCAGATTGTCACTTTAAGTCGGTTGAAAGTTGTCGAATTTTGGTTTTTGAATCATATGGAAAAGTAGAAGGAATAGGTTAGGAAAATTAAACTTATTGCCAGAGGATAAATTCATAAACCAAATCACTTCCATATAACTCTTCTGTGATTCGTTTATGTTTTCAAACTCATATGTAACTTCTTCACTTTTCAATAATCCATACAAAAAATAATTCAGGTGTGATAATAGATGATAGAAATGAAGAATGTAATGAAGAAGTATGCTAACGGTGTAATAGCCGCTAATGGGATAAATGTTAGGATCAATCAAGGTGAATTTGTTTATGTAGTAGGACCAAGTGGTGCAGGTAAGTCTACATTTATTAAAATGATGTATCGTGAAGAAAAGCCTACACAAGGAAGTATTCGAATTAACGGTATAAATTTAGAAAAATTAAAAGACAAGAAGGTTCCATTATTAAGAAGAAACATGGGAGTTGTCTTTCAGGATTTTAAGCTCCTTCCTACGTTAACTGTTTTTGAAAATGTTGCCTTTGCGTTAGAAGTTATTGAAGAAAACCCAAAATATATAAAGAAAAAAGTCATGGAGACTCTAGAACTGGTTGGATTAAAGCATAAGGCAAGGATGTTGCCAACAGAATTATCTGGAGGAGAGCAACAACGTATTTCCATTGCACGTTCCATTGTCAATTCCCCGAAATTAGTGATTGCAGATGAGCCTACCGGAAATCTGGATCCTGAAACATCATGGGAAATTATGAATATTTTTGAAACGATAAATAATAGAGGTACAACAATTATAATGGCAACCCATAATCGTGAAGTAGTTAACACGATAAAGCACCGTGTTATTGCTATTGAAGGCGGCAGAATTGTACGTGATGAAACGAGAGGTGAATACGGATATGAAGGCTAGGACAGTAGCTAGGCACACAAAAGAAAGTTTTAAAAGCCTTCTTCGTAACGGTTGGATGACATTTGCCTCTGTTAGTGCGGTAACCATCACATTAATCCTTGTTGGAGTATTCTTCGTTATAATGATGAATTTAAATCATGTAGCGACTTCTATTGAAGAAAATGTAGAGATAAGAGTGCATATTGATGTAGCAGCAACAGAGGAAGAGAGAAACACGCTAGAAGATCAAATAAAGGCTATTCCAGAAGTCGGTAGTGTTGTCTTTTCTCCTAAAGGGGAAGAATTGGACAACTTAATCAGTAGTCTAGGAGAAGATGGGGATGCCTTTAAACTCTTTGAACAGGATAATCCATTAAATGATGTCTTTGTTGTGAAAACGAAGGATCCAGAAGATACATTAACCGTAGTAGATAAAATTGAGAAGCTTGAACACGCTGCAAAAGTAAGGTATGGACAAGGTACTGTTGAAAAGCTATTTAGCGCAATTGATATGAGTAGAAATGTAGGGATTGTGCTGATCATCGGTTTACTATTTACAGCAATGTTCCTTATTTCCAATACGATTAAAATTACGATTGTTGCGAGAAGAAAAGAAATTGAAATTATGCGTTTAGTAGGAGCAACCAATTGGTTTATCCGCTGGCCATTTTTCCTAGAAGGTATGTGGCTTGGCATATTAGGATCAATTATTCCGATAGCTGCGGTTAGCGCAGTTTATTATTATGCGTATCAATTTTTAATAGCAAAATTAGCAGGAAGCTATATTCAAATTTTAGATTATACTCCGTTTGTATTCCAAGTGTCTGGATTACTTTTAGTAATGGGAGCAGTAATTGGAATTTGGGGTTCTGTAATGAGTATCCGCAAGTTTTTAAGAGTGTAAGTTGGTTGTCGATAAAAAAATTAGTCTAAGGGTCAATAGCTTGGAGAACGAGAACTATAGTGCTTCAAGCTATTCTATTTGAATAAAAAGAGAGAAAGCAACAAATTTACCAAGTTTACATATTGGTATACGGGGAAGGAGCTTGTACTAAATGAAAAAGAAAGTTGCAAAATTAACACTTGTGTCTGCGTTAACTATAAGTAGTGTTATCGCTTATACAGCATCAACTACATCACCGGTATACGCCCAAGGTTCGCTAAGTGATCTGAATAAGGAAAAAAGCAATATTGAGAATAAGCAAAATGATGTGAAATCCAAACTAGATGATTCTTCTAATAAATTAAATGATATTCATTCAGAACAAGAATCAGTAGAAACAGAGATTAAGAAATTAAATACGTCTATCTCAAGCACACAAGTGAAAATTACCGAGAAAAAAGAGCAGATCTCTACTACAAAAGAAGAAGTGAAAAAATTAGAAAAGCAAATTGAAGAAGTAACAGCAAGGATTGAAAAAAGAAATGAATTACTGAAAGAGCGTGCAAGATCTTACCAGCAAACTGGAGGTATGGTTAATTACCTAGATGTGTTAATGGGTTCACAAAGCTTCAGTGATTTTATTGATAGAGTTGGTGCTGTAGCAACAATCGTAGAAGCGGATCAAACGATAATTAAAGAGCAAGAAGCGGATAAAAAGCTATTAGAGGACTCTAAAGCAGAGCTAAAGTCGAAATTAAGCTCACTAGAAACAATGCTTGCTGATCTTGAATCGCTAAGTTCTCAGTTGAATACAGAGAAAAAAGCAAAAGACAAATTAATGGCTCAATTGAAAGAAGAGGAAAATCACGTACATGCAGAAATGCTTTCTTTAGAGGAAGAAGAACAGCTACTTAAAGATCAACAGGTAGCTATGGAAAAGGCGATAAAATTAGAGAAAGAAAGACAAGCAGAATTAGCAAGAAAAGCGGCAGAAGCAGAAAGACAACGTAAAGAAGCAGAAGCAAAGGCTGCTGCGGAAAGAGCTGCTACACAAAAAGCTGCTACACAAAAAGCTGCTGCACAAAAAGCATCAGCTACTAAATCTAGTTCGAATAAAACTACATCAATCAGCTCGTCTAGTGGAGGCAGCAGTTCTCCAAGTGTATCGAAGTCATCTACTTCTGTATCATCTGGTAACTTTACCCGTCCAGCAGGCGGCGGCTATTTATCTTCAGGGCTTGGACAACGTTGGGGTACTTTCCATGCAGGTGTTGATATTGCAGCGACTGGAGCTGTTCCGATTTATTCGGCTGCAGATGGTGTAGTTATAAGATCGTATAATTCAAGTAGTTATGGACAAGTTATCTTTATTAGTCATTACATTGATGGACAGCAATACACAACGGTTTATGCACATATGAGAGATGGCAGTCGTTTAGTAAATGCTGGAGATGTTGTTTCAAAAGGACAACGTATCGGTACAATGGGTAATACAGGTGATTCTACTGGACAGCATTTACATTTTGAATTGCATAAAGGACCTTGGAACCAAGCAAAATCAAATGCAATTAATCCAATTGGAATTGTTCCATTGTAATAGAATAGTATAGTACTAGTTTATCCGAAATAAGGAGAATTAAACATGAAATGATAGGCATATGTTATTTCTCCTAAACCCGACTTTATGGCGTTCATTTTTAAATGAACGCCATTATTTCTTTTGGTGGAAAGAGTTGGATATCAGAAGGAAATAGAAGGAGTCATGTCGCTACAGAAAGCATAAATTTGTATGCTATAATAGATGGAAAGGTTTGTAATAATAAAGGGGTAAGATTATAGATGAGCGAATTTAATGATAAAAATGAATCAATGAATCCAATAAATAAGCATGAATTGGATGAAGAAACACTATTTATTGTTTCTCAAACGTTTAAAGCACTATCAGACCCTACAAGGATAAAAATCCTCCATTTATTGTCAAAAAAGCAGCATTCTGTTAATGAAATCGCAGAAAATCTGCATATGCTCCAATCGACTGTTTCTCATCAACTTCGTTTTTTAAAGAATTTGCGCTTAGTTAAATATAAGCGAGAAGGAACAACAATGATTTATTCCTGTGATGATGAGCATGTAATGGGTGTATTAAAACAAATGATTGATCATGCAAGACATCACTAAGTAACAGATACTTTCTAATATCTATATTGACTGTAGAAGCTTCTAGAAGGAAAGGGGATTCTACAGTCTTTTTGATGTTTTCAAGATGCCTTCTCTTCTTTTTTATACTCCACTGATGGAAGTTTCTTTATTATAAAAAATCAGAATATAGATTGACACTTTTATAAGATAATTCATATAATATAAATATGAGTATATGAATAATTGTTCATATATTAAAAAATAATATAAGTCAGTGTGTAATAGATAAAATTTTCAAAGGAAAGTAGGGATAGAGATGGGAGAAGAGAAGCAGCTATTGAAAAAAGAATTTACATTAGAAGGCTTAGACTGTGCTAATTGTGCAATGAAAATAGAAAATGGAATTTCCTCCATTAATGGAGTTAGTGAATGTAATGTCAACTTTGCTACACAAACGTTAAGTTTACAGTTAGATGAATCGAAACAAAACAATATTTTAGCAAAGGCTGAAAAAACAATTACGAGACTAGAACCACATGTGAAAATGGTGGAAAAGAGAAAAAGAGCTACTTCTACCTCCCATAATCATGCACATGATCACGAGCATGACAACGATACACATGGACATTCGCATGATCACGGTGCGGAAAATACAAAGAAATTAATTGGAAGATTAATCGCTGGAACGATTGTTGCAGCGATTGGAATTATTGCTCCGTTAACTGGAATTATCGAATTTGCTCTTTTCTTCTTAGCATATTTAATTGTCGGGGGAGACATTTTATTTAGAGCGATAAAAAACATTTTACGTGGGCAAGTATTTGATGAGCATTTTCTAATGTCAATTGCAACATTAGGCGCATTTGCTATTCAAGAATATCCTGAGGGAGTAGCAGTTATGCTTTTCTATCAAATAGGTGAGCTATTCCAAGGGGTAGCCGTCAATCGTTCCAGAAAATCGATTACTAGCTTAATGGATATACGGCCAGACTATGCAAATGTAAAGGATGGAACAGAATTAAAGAAGATGCCACCAGAGCAAGTGAAAATTGGTGATATCATTATGGTAAAGCCAGGGGAAAAAATTCCGCTTGATGGACGGGTTATAGAAGGAAGCTCTTCTGTCGATACATCAGCGTTAACAGGCGAGTCCGTCCCTCGTGATATCGAGATTGGTAATGAGGTACTAAGTGGATTTATTAATAATCACGGAGTACTAACAATCGAAGTAACAAAGGATTTTGGAGAATCAACAGTCACGAAAATATTAGAGCTTGTACAAAATGCAAGTAATCGCAAAGCACCTACTGAAAATTTTATTACTAAATTTGCAAGATATTATACGCCGGTAGTAGTGATTACAGCTGCTTTATTAGCTATCGTGCCACCCCTATTAATAAGTGGTGCAACTTTCTCAGACTGGTTGTATCGTGCACTAGTCTTCCTTGTTATTTCTTGTCCTTGTGCTCTTGTTGTCTCTATACCGTTAGGATTCTTTGGCGGAATTGGTGCAGCATCAAAAAAGGGGATCTTAGTAAAAGGGAGCAATTATTTAGAAGCATTAAATGATGTTAAGTATATTGTTTTCGATAAAACTGGTACTTTAACAAAAGGAGTATTTGAAGTAAATTCAATCAAAGCCTCTCCTGGATTTTCAGAAGAAGAAGTTTTGGAATATGCAGCTTATGCAGAAGCGCATTCTAATCATCCGATTGCGGAATCCATTAGAAAAGCATATCATGCTCAAATAATCGAGGAACGTTTGGAAGAATATCAGGAACTATCTGGCCATGGAATTATTGTGAAGTTTGATGGGAAGAAAGTGCTAGCTGGTAATCAAAAATTGATGTTAAAAGAAAACATAGATTACTTACAAAACGAAGAAGTTGGTACGGTTATTTATGTGGCAGTAAATCAAGAATTTATTGGTTCCATTGTTATTTCTGATCAGGTAAAAGAAGATGCAGAAGAAGCTATTCAACGTTTAAAAGAGTTGGGGATAAAGAAAACGGTCATGTTAACCGGTGATGCTAAAAAGGTTGGCGATAAGATCGGCGCTTTATTAAAAATAGATGAAGTTCATGCGGAGCTGTTGCCACAGCATAAAGTCGAGGAAATAGAGAAACTAGATGCACAAAAGCAGGTGAAAGAAAAAATTTTATTTGTTGGGGATGGGATAAATGATACTCCTGTTTTAGCAAGAGCTGATGTAGGAATGGCAATGGGCGGTTTAGGTGCAGATGCAGCGATTGAGGCAGCAGATATTGTCATTATGACAGATGAACCTTCTAAAATAGCAACAGCGCTGTCTGTTGCAAAACGTACAAGACGAATTGTATGGCAAAATATTATATTCGCCTTAGGGGTCAAAGCGATCTTTTTATTACTTGGAGCCTTTGGCATTGCAACGATGTGGGAAGCAGTTTTCTCCGATGTAGGTGTTACGGTTCTTGCCGTTCTAAATGCAATGCGCGTGCTGAGGATAAAAGAGTTGTAAGGAATAATAAATTTACTGATCCACATGTATACATTCTTTTAGAAAAAGAAAAACGGTGTTAAAGCTATTTCGTCTTTGGCACCGTTTTTTTTTTGTATGAAATAGATTCATCATAAGTTGTCCGAACCCATCATATACATAAAAAAGGGATAAATACATCGTTGTAGAAGAAGGGACGGTTGAAATGAATCGAAAATGGTTGGCTATTTACATGGCAGGCTCCTTACTAGCGGGGTCAGGAATGACATATATGGGAATAACCGTTTTAGAAAAAAGACAAGGGGATCAAACGAATGATCAAACAAGTGAGACAACATCTCTTTATAAGTTAGATAAAGCCTATCAGATCATCCTGCAAAATTATGTAGAAAATGTAGACAAGCAGAAATTAGAGGATGGAGCAATCAAAGGGATGCTCGCTACCTTGGAGGATCCATATTCTGTTTATATGGATCAAGAGGCTGCAAAACAATTTGAACAGGCATTAGATTCTTCTTTTGAAGGAATTGGCGCAGAAATTAGTATAGAAGAAGATAAAATGATCATTGTTTCTCCAATTAAAGGTTCTCCAGCAGAAAAAGCGGGCATTAAACCACAAGATCAAATTATTTCCGTTAATGGAGAAAAGGTAGAAGGAAAAGACTTAAATGACGTAATTGGCCAAATTAGAGGGGAAAAAGGAACCAAGGTTGAACTAGAAATTAAACGAGCATCGGTAGATAAACCGCTAAAGGTAGACATTGTACGAGATGAAGTTCCCCAAATAACGGTTTATTCTGATATCAAAAAAGATGGTGGAGAAAAGATTGGCTATATAGAAATTACGTCTTTTTCTAAAGATACGGCAAGTGAATTTGAAAAAGCGTTAAGTACTTTAGAGAAAAATGAAATTTCTGGTCTTATCTTAGACGTCCGCGGTAATCCTGGTGGATTGCTTACTAGTGTGAACGCTATTGTGGAGCAATTTTTAACTGACCATAAACCTTATTTACAAGTAGAGAATAGAAATGGAGACCGCGAACCGTTTTATTCTGATTTAAATAAACAAAAGGACTATCCAGTTGTAGTGCTGATTGATAATGGTAGTGCGTCCGCTTCGGAAATTTTAGCTGCTGCCTTGAAAGAAGGGGCAGATTATCCGCTAATTGGGGAGAATTCCTTTGGAAAAGGAACAGTCCAACAACCAATTTTGATGGATGATGGCAGTGAAATCAAATTAACCGTTTCTAAATGGCTGACTCCTGATGGAAATTGGATCCATAAAAAAGGAATAAAACCAACCATTGAAGTAAAGCAAACAGATTTATATCACACTCATCCTTTGCAAATTGTAGACTCGCTAAAGTTAGAAGATAATGATGAACAAGTCAAATATGCACAAGAAATTTTGACAAGCCTAGGGTTCACGACAGATCGACAAGATGGCTATTATAGTCCGCAAACAGAAGTTGCTGTGCGAGCATTCCAAGATAAAAACACGCTCGAGGTAACTGGCATAATTGATTCAAAAACGGCTGCGAAGCTGGAAGAAGCGGTTAAAATAGCGAAGCAAAAAGACGAAAATGATATCCAATTACAAACGGCTATACGATATTTAGTACATTAAATTGTGAACGATAAAAATGAGAATCTCCTGCCCATTTTTCAAAAGCAGGAGATTTTTTTGTAAAACCTTATTTATTTAGCACACTATCTTCCAACACTAAATTTTTATCTCCATAAATTTTAGTTATATGAGTGTCTCCCCAAGCACAAAGGGCATTTAAAATAGGCTCTAAACTTTTTCCATAGTCACTTAATTCATATTCTACTTTTGGTGGTATTTGCTGATAGATAATACGGTTAATTACGCCATCTTCTTCTAATTCTCTTAATTGTTGTGTAAGCATTTTTTGTGTAATATTTGGCATTAATCGTTTTAACTCACTTGTTCTCTTTTTACCATGTGTTAAGTGGCATAAAATCACACATTTCCACTTCCCCCCAATTACTTCTAAAGTGGCTTCGACGGATATATTATATTTCTTATTTTCCATGATATCCTCCATTTTATAGGTACTTTTTTGTACCTATATAACTTTTAGGTTCCTACATTACAAAAAAGTACGTACTTTTCTATTTGTCTTATATGATTCATAATAACACTTGCCGGTTAAAATGCAAGATAAGAAAAAAACTACCACTAGTGGTTAACGATATATTTAATAGGAGGAAAAGAAAATTGAAGCATAGAAAGAATACTTTCGCTTTAATTGCATTAGCTATTAGTGCTTTTGCGATTGGGACTACGGAATTTATAAGTGTTGGTTTACTTCCATTAATAGCGGAAGATTTTCATATAGGGATTACAACAGCGGGATTAACCGTTTCTATTTATGCACTCGGCGTCACCATCGGAGCACCAGTTTTGACAGCTATTACTTCAAATTTTTCACGAAAATCACTATTATTGTGGATCATGATTGTTTTTATTATCGGCAATAGTATAGCTGCATTTGCACCAAATATCACAATCTTACTGATTGCACGTATTGTATCAGCTTTTGCTCACGGTATATTTATGTCAATTGGTTCAACCATAGCAGCAGATTTAGTAGAAAAAGAAAAAAGAGCAAGTGCAATCTCTATTATGTTCTCCGGATTAACCGTTGCAACCGTAACGGGAGTTCCATTTGGGACATTTATCGGACAACACTTTGGATGGAGATTGGCATTTATCATCATTGTTATTATTGGAATTATTGCGTTTATCGCAAATGGTGTACTTATACCAAGTAACTTATCTAAGGGCGGCCGTGCAACCTTTAAAGACCAATTGCGGTTAATTACAAACGCTCGACTTTTAATGCTCTTTTTAATTACGGCATTAGGATATGGTGGAACTTTTGTCGTTTTCACTTATCTTTCTCCATTGCTGCATGAAATAACAGGATTTCAGCAAAATACGGTAGCAGGAATTTTATTATTGTATGGCGTGGCAATTGCGATTGGGAACATGATTGGTGGCAAGCTATCTAATAAAAATCCGCTACAGGCATTATTTTATATGTTTATCGTTCAAGCAATGGTACTGTTCATTTTATCTTTTACGCTGCCATTTAAAGTAATTGGCTTAATAAGCATTCTTTTTATGGGATTATTGGCGTTTATGAATGTTCCGGGATTGCAGGTTTACGTAGTAATGCTTGCAGAACGCTATGTACCAAGTGCGGTAGATGTTGCTTCTGCTGTTAATATTGCTGCCTTTAATGCAGGAATTGCTATCGGTTCTTATTTAGGAGGAATAGTAACCAATTCACTAGGACTAATCCATACTTCTTGGGTTGGCGGAATAATGGTTGTCGCTGCTATCTTCCTAACAGGTTTCAGTTTAGTTTTAGAAAAAAATTCATTACAAAAAGGAGTTTTAACACGATGAAAAACTTACAAGATACAGTTAATTTAACAAACGGAGTAAAGATGCCTTGGTTAGGATTAGGCGTATTTAAGGTGGAAGAAGGTCAAATACTCGTTGATGCTGTAAGCTCTGCGATTAAAAATGGCTATCACAGCATTGATACGGCAGCTATTTATGGGAATGAAGCTGGAGTTGGTGAAGGAATAAAAAAAGGAATGCAAGAAGCAGGAGTTGCGAGAGAAGACTTGTTTATTACTTCAAAAGTATGGACAGACGATTTAGGCTATGAAGAGACACTAAAAGCTTATGAAGTAAGTCTAGAAAAATTGGGACTAGATTATTTAGATTTATACCTTATTCATTGGCCAAAAGAAGGCAAATATAAAGAAGCATGGAGAGCATTAGAAACACTATACAAAGCGGGGAAAGTAAGAGCGATTGGGGTAAGTAATTTTCAAATCCATCATTTAGAGGAATTAATGAAAGATGCAGAAATGAAACCAATGATCAATCAAATTGAATTGCATCCACGCCTAACGCAGAAAGAATTAATTGCTTATTGTGTGAGTCTTGGAATTCAAGTAGAAGCATGGTCTCCATTAATGCAAGGCCAATTATTAGATCAGCCTGAATTAGTAGAGATTGCTACAAAGTATCAGAAATCTGTTGCGCAAGTAATTATTCGATGGGATTTGCAAAATGGTATTGTTACGATTCCGAAATCCGTGAAAGAGCACCGTATAATCGAAAATGGAAATGTATTTGATTTTACTTTAACAAAAGAAGAAATGGATAAGATCGATGCATTAAACATGGATCAACGAGTTGGTCCAGATCCAGATAATTTTGATTTTTAATATATGCTTTATCTTTTAATCAAGTAGCAGAAAAAGAGGATGGACATAACTAAATAGATACTCTGTAAAGACGAACAATATCGAATTAGCTAGTAAATAGCGGCTGCTTTCGCATACTTTTACAAGAGGAAATATAATTAGTTGGAAAAACAGAGCAGCCGGAATACACGAAGGCGCCACGGGGATTAGCGCGAGCCCCACGGAAAGTGAAGTGTATTCCGGCTGCGGGGAATCGCACTAAACTACATGGAAACATCCTTTAAAAAACGAATAAAAAACCAAACAATTATACGGAACTTTGATTAGCATCTTCGTATAATTGTTCGGAATTATCCTTGGCTGGAATACTTTTGTCCCAGCCTTTTCATTTTTCCATAAAGACTGTTAAACATCACTACTACTATTAAAAATTAATAAGTTTTCACTTGAAACCGAATACAAATGGTTGCTTTTATGATAGAATACATCTGAAAAAGAACCATCATAACTAGGAAGGATGGATAAGTTTATGAAAATAGCAATAGCTAGTGATCATGGCGGATATCAGCTAAAAGAAGCGGTAAAAGCACATCTACTTAAAACTGGCTTGGAAGTAGAGGATTTTGGTTGTCATAGTCGGGAAAGTGTAGATTTTCCAGATTACGCCAAAAATGTTGGCGAATCTATTGTGAATGGAGCGAACCAATTAGGGATTTTGTGCTGTGGAACGGGGATTGGTATGAGTATTGCTGCAAATAAAATCACTGGAATACGTGCCGCGGTTGTCGGAGATGTGTTCTCAGCTAAAGCAACAAGAGAACATAATGATAGCAATATCCTTTGTTTAGGAGAAAGAGTTACTGGTGAAGGATTAGCATGCTTAATTGTAGATACGTGGTTAAGCGCAGAATTTCTAGGTGGAAGACATACTAATAGAATTAATGGAATTAAAGAATTAGAATCATATTATTGTTAATAGTAGGACAAATTGACCTCCTATTTATCAAATGAAACATATTATAACTTGTACGTACCATTAATAGGTTATACTAAATATGTATGGTTTATTCTTTGAAAGTTGTATGGTATAATGGTTTTGGAAAAATATATCATTGAGAAGAAAAGGTAAAAAAATACTTTTTCTTCAAAAATCATGGACATTTTTCTGTATATTATTAGTTACGTATAGCTTATGTAAAAGTTAGGGGGTAAGATGTTGAAGGTTGGTGTGATTGTCTTAGGTTGTGTGCCTTCAGGGGTAAAACAAATTCTTCATCGATTATATGAGGAGTTAACTTCTATGCATCAACTATTTGGACTTGAAATAGACAGAGAATCAGGTGAAGTCACTTATACGGAATTGAAAGAAGTTAGTGATGCACCATATTTAAGCCATGCTATCTTAAAGGTAAGCTCTACACCAGTAAACTATCAGTGGAATCAAGCACTTGCTCCAATGGATATGACAGTTGTAATTGGGGATGCGCATGCCAAAGAAATATGGCAAACTTCTATAGCCAATAAAGAAGCCATTCGTACTTTATTTGTTCCAGTTTCCATTTACAATAACCTGAAAGGAAATGACTGGACTTTAGGGTATGATACAGCACTTAACAGTATTACTCAGAATGTGTTAAAAGTTCAGGATACCATTCATTCTCTTAAATATGATAAACCAAGATTATTTGGTTTTTCGATAGAGGGGAATCCGTCGACCAATATGTTGCAGGACATCTCTCTTGCAGTGGATGGGAACTATTTAGCAGTAGATTACGAGGAAGAAGAAATTACCGCCTTATGTGACGCAATAATGAAGAGGTATACATATATAAAAACTTCTAATGTCTTAATATACAGCGAAACTTCAAAAGAGGTAATCCAAAATTCCGTGATTAGTAAGCTTGATGTAGATTGGAAATATACAGAAATTGATGAAGCATTATGCATGGGAGTAAACCCAACAGCCATCGATCGAATCCTTGCAAACGAACTAGCAGATGAAGTATTAAGATGGATAAAAAATAATTGTTTAACAGGTGAACTCGCCGTTCAAAAGGATGGAATTCAATTTAAATAAACCCCTAAGCCTAAGTTAATAAAGCCATTCAATAGTTTAGGTTTAGCATTAAATAAATCAAAAAAGGATGAGGAAAATGAGTAATCAAGTAAAAACAAATATTGAACAATTAGCAATTAATACGATTCGTACTTTATCAATCGACGCTATTGAAAAATCAAATTCTGGTCACCCAGGAATGCCGATGGGGGCAGCTCCAATGGCATATACACTATGGGCAAAAGAAATGAATCATAATCCAGCTAACCCTAACTGGTTCAACCGTGACCGCTTTGTGTTATCAGCAGGACATGGTTCTATGCTTCTATATAGCTTGTTACATTTATTCAATTATGGTGTTTCAATTGATGATTTAAAGAACTTCCGTCAATGGGGAAGCAAAACTCCAGGTCATCCAGAATTCGGACATACACCAGGTGTTGAAGCAACTACTGGTCCATTAGGACAAGGTATTGCAATGGCAGTTGGGATGGCAATGGCAGAAAGACATTTAGCAGAAACATATAATAAAGAAAACTATCCAGTGGTAGACCACTATACGTACAGCATTTGTGGTGATGGTGATTTAATGGAAGGTGTATCTGCAGAAGCTGCTTCACTTGCAGGTCACTTAAAATTGGGCAGATTAGTAGTTTTATATGATTCAAATGATATTTCTTTAGATGGAGATTTAAATCTTTCATTCTCTGAGAGTGTCCAAAAACGTTTTGAAGCATATGGATGGGAAGTTATTCGCGTCGAAGATGGCAATGACTTAACAGAAATTCAAGCAGCAATTTCGCAAGCAAAAAAATCAGATGTGCCAACATTAATCGAAGTGAAAACAGTAATTGGTTATGGTTCTCCAAATAAAGGTGGAAAATCAGCATCACACGGTGCACCACTAGGAGTTTCTGAAACACAATTAGCGAAACAAACATATGGTTGGTCATATGAAGAGGCATTCCATGTTCCAACAGAAGTTTCTGAGCACTATACAGCATTAGCGCAAGAAGGGGCAGATAAAGAAAAAGCTTGGAACGAATTATATGAAGGCTATAAAGCTGCTTATCCAGAGCTAGCAACTCAATTAGAAACAGCTATCAAAGGCGAGCTACCTGAAGGTTTACAAGAGAGTTTACCTGAATTTAACGCTGGGGATTCTATGGCAACAAGAGACTCTTCTGGTAAAACAATTCAAGCTATTGCTAGTGCGGTACCTTCTTTCTTTGGCGGATCTGCAGACCTTGCTGGTTCAAACAAAACATTAATAACTAGTGAGAAGAACTTTGCGATTGATGGCTATGCTGGCAGAAATATTTGGTTTGGTGTACGTGAATTTGCTATGGGAGCAGCGCTAAATGGTTTAGCACTTCATGGTGGTGTGAAAGTATTTGGAGCAACATTCTTCGTATTCTCTGATTATTTACGTCCAGCAATCCGTTTAGCAGCATTGATGAAATTACCAGTAACGTATGTATTCACACATGATAGTATCGCAGTTGGTGAAGATGGTCCAACTCATGAGCCAGTTGAGCAACTAGCTTCTCTACGAGCAATGCCAGGACTTTCTATCATTCGTCCAGCAGACGCAAAAGAAACAGCTGCTGCATGGCAACTTGCTGTAGAAAGCACAGATACACCGACAGCTCTTGTATTAACACGTCAAAACTTGCCAACATTAGACTTAACAAAAGCAGAAGCATATGAAGGTGTGAAAAAAGGTGCTTACACTGTTTCAACTGGTAAAGAAGCAGCTCAAGCATTAATCTTAGCATCTGGTTCTGAAGTATCTCTTGCAATGAACGCACAAGCAGCGTTAGCAGAAGAAGGAATTTCAGTAAATGTGGTAAGTATGCCAAGCTGGGATCGTTTTGAAAAACAATCTGCTGAATACAAAGAAAGTGTATTACCAGAAAGTGTTCAAGCACGTGTTGCAATTGAAGCTGGTGCATCTCTTGGTTGGAGAGAATACATTGGTTCTAAAGGAGAGCATATTACGATTGATCATTTCGGTGCATCTGCTCCTGCAGATAAACTTTTCCAAGAGTATGGATTTACGGTAGAAAATGTAGTTGCGAAAGTAAAATCTTCTATCGCAAAAACAAAATAATCAAGGGAAATGTACTTGGTGAAAAGAAAGAAGCTAATGACCATCAAAGATGGTTATTAGCTTCTTTTTTGTGCAGGAGAATTTAAAGAAAGGATCTATAAAAATGTTATTAAATAAATTTTGTCTTAGTAGCAGGTGTCAATTTTAGCGATAGTTTAGCTGGAAAAAGTAGATAAATACAGTCAAAATAAGTAATATGCTTATAGAGATTTATACATAGTTTTATCAAATTTGGCAACAATTCCTTCAGCAAAAAAAATAGAGAAGGGAAAGCTGTTTGTGCAAGTTAATCACTTAGTGACACAATTCACAAACTAGTTATGGAAATGAAAACGGATACAATATCTTTTTCATCCATGCTACAATGAAATCAAGTTAAGAGGTGATAGATAATGTATCTTGACGAAAGAAGTAATATTTTATTAAAGGAAGTATTAAGCAATCCTGATACTTCCAACATAAAGCTAGAGAAAAAATTTCACCTATCAAGAAGACAAGTTAGTTACAGTTTTCAGAAGATCAATGATTGGCTAGAATCGAATAATTATCCTGCTATTAAAAGAACAAATGGCGGAAAGTTCATTATTAGTCCAGTCATTATGGAGTTATTCGCTGAAAAGACAGATGAACAAGCGGATAAGCATTATATCCCATCTGAAACAGAAAGAGCTCAATTTATTCTATTGTATATTATCAGTAGCGATGATGAGCTGTCCTTACTTCATTTTACTAGTGCCTTAGGGGTAAGTAAAAATACGATTCTTCGGGATATGAAAACAGTTCAGCAAATGATTGAGCCTTATGAACTTGAGGTTAGTTATTCAAGAATGAAAGGTTATGAGTTAAAAGGGAAGGAATGGAATGTTCGTAAACTATTAGTGGAAGTACTAGAAAATATCTTATCTATATATAATGGCGAAATATATATTCAAAAGTTTATCAATGTACCTAAAGATAATTTGATTACGATAAAAGAAAGACTAGCAGAAGTCGAATGTAGTTTAAATCTCCAATTCATTGATGAACGAATTAACTTATTGCCATATATTTTAGCTGTAATATTAAAGCGTATACAAAAAGGAAAAGTAATCCAGGATTTTTACCATATTGATTATCGTTCCTTATCTGATACGAAAGAATTTATTGCAGCTGAGATTTTGATTAAAGATATTAAACATATTCCGAAAGAAGAACATCTGTTTATGACCTTGCAGCTGTTAACATCCAAGATATTATCAGCACAATTCTTAGCTGATCACCAAATCCCGGAGTTAACGAAAGCTTTGGAAACATTTCTTCATACTTTTGAGTACAAAGCATGTATTGCATTTAAGGATAAAGCGGCATTACTTGAAAGGTTAGTACTTCATATGAAGCCTGCTTATTACCGAATGAAATACAATCTATCGACGAATTACACAATGATGGAAAAAGTAAGCGAAGAATTCGAAACGATTCATTTTATTGTAAAGGATTCGATTGCTCCAGTAGAAGAATATATAGGATGTCCAATACCAGAAAGTGAATTAATGTTCATCACTATTTTTGTTGGAGGACATTTAATTAGCTCAGGAGAAACCATTCAGAAGAAGAAGAAAGCAGTTGTTGTTTGTCCTAACGGTGTATCTATCTCGCGTCTAATGGAAAGCACCCTACGTGAATTATTTCCTGAATTTTATTTTCATCAAGCTTTATCGATTCGGGAGTTTCACCAACTCAATTATCAAGTTGATATTATTTTTTCACCAGTACCATTACAAACGGATACAAAGCAATTTGTTATCAATCGGATACTATCAGACTTTGAAAAAGTTCAACTTAGACAGAGGGTACTTAGAGAAATATTTGACTTAAATACAAGTGTAATAAATATTGAGCAATTAATGGGGAAAATCGCGAAATATGCGTCTATAAAGGATAAAGAATCTTTGAGAGATGCGTTGCAAGAACATTTTACTATTACGACAACCAGTGAAACTCAGGAGCCAATGACAAAAACGGATTTATCGCTCGCATCTTTACTAACTCCTGAAATGATTACAGTGGTACAAAGCGTAGAAGACTGGCAGCAAGGAATACAAATAGCAGCTGGTCAGCTATTGAAAAATGGAAGCATCACAGAAAATTATGTAGAAGAAATGTTGAAACAGTATCCAGCAATGGTTCAACATATCGTATTAAGAAATGTGATTGCCATTCCTCATGCTGATCCTGAAGCTGGCGTAAATAGAGTCGGCATGAGCTTATTAAAAATAGAAGATGGTATCCCATTTAATGAGAAGGTTAGAGTCCATTTTATCGTAGTGCTTGCATCTACAGATAAGCATAAACATCTTTACGCGCTAAGACAGCTTATGAGCATATCAAAAAATGGCGAAGAAATCAGTAATCTAAAGATCAGCAAAAATCCAGAGCAATTATATGAAATTATCAAAAAATATTCTTAAAGTTAAGTGAAAGTGGAGGAGTTTAAAATGGCAGTTGCTTCATTTATTAAAGAAAGCTTAGTGAACGTCGGATTAAAGGTGGAAAATCAAGATCAGCTTTTTAATGCAATGTTTGAAAAGGCATATGAGCAGGGTTTTGTAAAAGAAACATTCCTACCAAAAATTAAGGAGAGAGAATCGATCTTCCCAACAGGACTAAGTGTCAATGAGTATAGTATCGCTATCCCTCATACTGATCCGGAGCATGTAGTGGAGCAATTTATCGCTGTTTCAGTTTTAGAAAAACCCGTATCCTTTCATTTAATGGAAGATA
This sequence comes from Niallia sp. FSL W8-1348, assembly GCF_038006745.1. Classification (NCBI taxonomy): domain Bacteria; kingdom Bacillati; phylum Bacillota; class Bacilli; order Caryophanales; family Bacillaceae; genus Niallia; species Niallia sp. FSL W8-1348. The sequence continues at coordinate 3,416,915 of NZ_JBBOVV010000001.1, forward strand.
ACACAAAAACAACGGAAGTTCAGGCGGTATTGATGCTTGGCCTGAATCAGCCACATAGTCAAATTGAAGTTCTACAAGAATTAATGCAGGTAATCCAAGTAGAAGATCATTTAGAAAAGCTTATTCATGCGAAGGATAAATCAGATATAACAGCATTATTTCAAAGTATTAACGTTTCCTGAAAGGGTGGTGAGTAAATTGAACAGGCAAACAATACTGGTTGCTTGTGGCGCAGGGATTGCTACATCGACTGTTGTTCTTGATCATTTAGAAGAATTAGTTGAACGAGAAAATCTAAAGGTGGAGCTTGTTCAATGCAAAATAGCAGAAGTTGCTAGTTTACAGTCTAATGCAGATTTAATCGTTTCGAGCACAATATTACCAACAAAATATTCGATTCCGGCTCTTAGTGCAACCGCTTATATTAGTGGGATAGGAATGGAAGAATTAGACAAAGAAATTTTAAGTTATTTAAAAAAATAATGAAATGCATAAAAGGTTAGATAGCAAAAAAATGAATTGCTTCTATATAGATATTACGAAAATTGAAGGGAGATTATTAAAATGAAAAAAGGTAAAATTCTTGTAGCTTGTGGAGCTGGTATTGCAACATCAACAGTAGTATGTAACCGTGTAGAAAATTTGGTGAAAGATAATAACTTAAACGCTGAAGTAGTTCAATGTAAAATAGCAGAGGTTTCTTCACTTCAAGCAGATGCAGATTTAATTGTATCAACAACAATCCTTCCAAAACAATATGATATTCCTGCTATTGTAGCAACTGGTTATATTAGTGGAATCGGTATGGAGCAAATTGATCAGCAAATTCTTGGTCATTTTAAAAAGTAATTTCTTAAAAAGGGTTACATCCTAGAAGAACATCTTGCCAAAAAGTAGAGGCGGGGAAACCTGCCTACTACAATCCCTTTCCAAAAGTGGTGTATAGGATACACAAATATAAATAACATATGATGAGAGGAGATTCAAAATGGGTCAACTTTTAGATGGAGTACAGTACGTCCTAAGTTTAGGACCAACCGTTATCTTGCCAATTGCCATACTTATTATTGGACTTATTTTTCGTACAGGATTCAAAAAGGCATTTCGTTCAGGTTTAACAATTGGAATTGGTTTTGTCGGCATTAACTTAGTTATTGGAGTTCTAACAGGCAGCTTAGGGCCAGCTGCACAAGCAATGGTTGAAAGATTTGGCTTGAATTTACACGTAATTGATGCTGGTTGGCCAGCGGCGGCAGCAGGTGCTTGGGCATCACCAGTTGCAGCAATTCTTTTACCGATTTGTTTGGGCGTAAACTTATTAATGATTTTCTTAAAATTAACAAAAACATTAAATGTAGATATTTGGAATTACTGGCATTTTATCGCCGCTGGTGCAACTGGTTATATTTTAACAAATAGCTGGATATTTGCAATCCTTTGTGCGGTAGTTTATGAAGTAATTGTATTAATTATTGCAGATAAAACACAGCCAATGGTTGAAAAATTTTACGGTTTACCAGGTATTACATTTCCAACAGCTTCAACAGCATCATTTGCACCACTTGGTATTTTAATAGGTTTATTGATTGAAAAAATCCCAGGACTTCAAAAGATAAAAGCAGATCCGGATGTTATTCAAAAAAGAATGGGTATTTTCGGAGAGCCTATGATGATGGGCTTTATCTTAGGAATTGTCATTGGTATTTTAGCTGGTTACAACGTAGGCGACGTATTCCAAGTTGGTATTTCAATGGGTGCCGTTATGCTATTGTTACCGCGTATGGTTAAGATCTTAATGGAAGGTTTATTACCAATTTCTGAAGCTGCACGTGAGTATTTAAGAAAACGTTATGCTGGCAGAGAATTATATATTGGTCTAGATGCAGCATTAGCTGTAGGACATCCAGCAGTTATGGCAACTGCACTTATTTTAGTACCAATTACATTGTTCTTAGCAGTAGTTCTTCCAGGTAACCAAGTGCTACCTTTTGGAGACTTAGCAACCATTCCATTTTTAGTAGCATTCATTGTTGGTTCTAGAAAAGGAAATATCATCCACTCCGTTATTGTGGGTACAATTATGATAGCGCTTTCTCTATATATGGCAACAGATTTTGCACCAGTATTTACTCAAATGCTTGCAGGTGGATCATTTGAAATGCCGGGCGGAGCTACTCAAGTATCCAATTTAGACACTGGAGGAAACTTGCTGAACTGGTTAGTTTTAAAGGTTTCTCAACTTTTCCAAGGTGTAATTTAATCCATATTTAATTGATTAAAAAGGCTATTTTCTAAAGAATGTTGTTTTCAACAGCAACAAACTTTACGGAAATAGCCATTAAAAATAACGAGGAGGATTTATGCAATGAAAGCTGTAACAAAATTAAAATCTGGCTATGATGAAATGGAGCTAGTCGATATTGATGAGCCCTCTGCTTATGATGATAAAGTAAAAATAAAAGTTGCTTATACAGGTATTTGTGGTTCGGATATCCATACTTTTAAAGGTGAATACAATAGCAAAAATACTCCTGTAGTATTGGGTCATGAATTTTCTGGTGTAGTAGTAGAAGTTGGTAAAGATGTCTCCACAGTAAAAGTCGGTGACCGAGTAACAAGTGAAACAACCTTTACAACTTGTGGAGAATGCATTTATTGCCAAGAAAAAGACTATAACCTATGTCCAAACCGAACAGGTCTTGGTACACAAGTAAATGGTAGTATGGCAGAGTATGTGATTGCTAGAGAAGAAAGTGTACATGTATTAAATGAGAATGTTAGCCTAGAAGCAGCAGCACTGACAGAGCCATTAGCTTGTTGTGTCCATGCAGCATTAGAAAAAACAACAATTGAAGAAAACGATACTGTATTAGTATTCGGTCCTGGTCCAATTGGATTGTTATTAAGCCAAGTAGTAAAAGCACAAGGTGCCTTCGTTATTTTGGCTGGAATCACAAAAGATAGAAAAAGATTAGATCTTGCAAAAGAGTTGGGCATAGATGTTGTGGTTGATCTTTTACAAGAAGATTTGAGCGAAATTGTTAATCAACATACCAATGGTTATGGCGCGGATAAAGTGTTTGATTGCTCTGGTGCTGTTCCAGCCGTAAACCAAGGTCTTGCATTAACGAAGAAAAAAGGTACTTTCGTCCAAGTAGGACTATTTGCGAATAAAACAAATGAGATTGATCAAGAATCTATCATTCAACGAGAAATTAACTATATCGGATGTCGTTCTCAAAAACCTAGCTCTTGGGATATTGCTTTGAAATTACTTGAGGATGGAAAAATTGATACCGATAAAATGATTACAAAAGTCGTATCACTTGAAGAATGGCGCAATGGTTTTGAAAAAGTAATGGCTGGTGACGAAATAAAAGTTTTAATTGAATCATAAGCACTGCAATAAGATAAAAAATACTCCTCTTACATCGTTAAAGTGGAGTATTTTTATTTGTTTACTTGGATAAATGGAAATACCAAATCACTATAGTTTACAAAAGGGTAGACAATATTGAAGATGAAAACGTATACAATAAGCTGTATTTCATGTGATAAAATGAACATGTCAAGAAGAATAATGGAATGTAATGGAAGTTAATTGTTTCATGAAATCCTCTATTGCTAGGTTTTTATTAGGTGAATAGCTTATCTAGCTAATAGAGTTGATTAATAGAAAGGATGAGGAGCATGAAGTTAGCCATTGCATGTGATCATGGTGGATTTTCATTAAAAGAAGCAGTAAAAAAATATTTATTGGAGCAAGAAATAGAAGTGGAGGATTTTGGCTGTCATAGTAGAGAAAGCGTTGATTTTCCAGACTACGCAAGAAAAGTAGGAGAATCCATTGCAGCAGGTAAAAATGAATTAGGAATTCTTTGTTGTGGGACTGGTATTGGAATGAGTATTGCAGCAAATAAAATAAAGGGAATCCGTGCCGCTGTAGTCGGTGATGTATTCTCAGCAAAGGCTACAAGAGAACATAATAATAGTAATGTCCTTTGTTTAGGAGAGAGAGTTACAGGAGAAGGATTAGCAGTATTAATAGTAGAAACATGGCTCCAAGCGGAATTTTTAGGTGGCAGACATGAAAAAAGAGTTGGAGCTATTGGCGAATTAGAGAAACATCTTTGTTGATAGAAAAGGCAGTTTTCTATAAGATTGTTGTTTTTTCAAAAGGAAAAATGAATTAGTTGGAAAAATAGAGTAGCCGGAATACATATAGACTCCAGTGGGATTATCGAGACAGTCTGAGAAGAAAGCAGGAGCGTAGCGGCTCAGCGCAAGCCCCACGGAAAGCGAAGTGTATTCCGGCTGCGGGCGATAGCAACAAACTTTACGAAAAAGCCATAGAAAAAGATAATTACAAAGATAAAAGGATGTTAAACAGCTAATGGAATAGAAATCTATGAGGCTTGATAAATAAGGATAAACAGGGGGCATCTTTGTGAAAGTAGGCATCATTATTGCGGGGGTACTACCTGCAGGAGTTAAACAAATTATTCACAAAATGTTTAATGAATTGGCTCCATGCCATCAATTGTTTGGGATTGAAGTAAAGAAAGAAACAGGAGCAGCAGACTATCTTGAATTTATTGTAAATAATGATTCTCCCTATCTTAGTGAGTCAGTGCTGAAGCCTTCAACATTATCAGTTAACGTGAGGTGGGAAGAAATTTGTGCCCCAATGGATAGTATCATTTTTATTGGTGATGCTCAGGCAAAAGAACAATGGCAGAAATCGTTAGTAAGAAGCGGAAAAATCCATTCGTTATATGTTCCTGTTTCTATATATAACGATATCGAAGGTTCTGATTGGTCTTTAGGCTATGACACGGCTATTAATAGTATTACGCAAATGATTCTAAAAGTGAAAGACACGATTCACTCCTTAAAATATGAGAAACCAAGATTATTTGGCTTTTCAATTAAAGGATCACCATCACCATCGATTAATATGCTTGAAGATATCTCGATGGCAGTAGATGGACATTTTATAGCAAATCCATTTGAACGAGAAGAAGGGGAGCTTTTATCCAATAAAATTGATGGTAGTTTTAACCATCTTCATACCTCCTCCGTATTAGTATACAGTCATACAAACAGAGAAAGAGTGAAAGAGCATTTAATTAATTATTTGAATGTGGATTGGAAATACACAGAAATTGATGAAGCACTTTGTATGGGAACAAATCCAACAACGATTGACCGAATATTAGCAAATGAAATAGCAGAAACGATTGTATTGTGGTTAAACAATCATCATCCTACAGGAGAAATAACGGTGAAAAAAGATGGCGTTCTTTACCAAAATAAAAAATATGAAGGAATGATAATATGAGTAACACAGTTGTGACAAATGTAGAAAAACTAGCAGTTAATACGATTCGTACTTTATCGATTGATGCCATTGAAAAATCAAATTCTGGTCACCCAGGAATGCCAATGGGGGCAGCTCCAATGGCTTATGCATTATGGGCAAAAGAGATGAATCATAATCCAGCTAATCCTAATTGGTTCAACCGTGACCGTTTTGTTTTATCAGCAGGACATGGTTCTATGCTTCTTTATAGCTTGTTACATCTATTTAATTATGGCGTTACTATTGATGACTTAAAGAACTTCCGTCAATGGGAAAGCAAAACCCCAGGTCATCCAGAATTTGGACATACACCAGGTGTTGAAGCAACAACTGGTCCGTTAGGACAAGGTATTGCGATGGCAGTTGGGATGGCAATGGCGGAAAGGCATTTGGCAGAAGTATATAATAAAGACAATTTCCCAGTAGTAGATCACTATACGTATAGCATTTGCGGGGACGGTGATTTAATGGAGGGAGTATCTGCTGAAGCTGCATCACTTGCAGGTCACTTAAAGTTAGGTAGATTAGTAGTATTATATGATTCCAATGATATTTCCCTAGATGGTGATTTGCATTTATCATTCTCTGAAAGTGTTCAAAAACGTTTTGAAGCTTATGGTTGGGAAGTAATTCGAGTGGAAGATGGAAATAATGTAGAGGAAATTCATAAAGCCATCACAAAAGCAAAACAATCAGACATTCCTACATTAATCGAAGTCAAAACTGTTATTGGTTATGGTTCACCAAATAAAGGTGGAAAATCTGCCTCACACGGTGCGCCGTTAGGAGCTTCTGAAACAGCGTTGGCAAAGCAAACATATGGTTGGCAATATGAAGAAGCATTCCATATTCCAACAGAAGTTTCGAAGCATTATGCGGCATTGGCTAAAGAAGGCGAAGAAAAAGAACAAGCTTGGAATGAGTTATATGAAGGATATAAAACGGCATATCCAGAATTAGCAACCCAATTAGAAGGTGCGATTAAAGGAGAGCTACCAGTTGATTTACAAGAAAAGCTACCTGAATTTAATGCTGGAGATTCTATCGCTACAAGAGACTCTTCTGGAAAAACAATTCAAGCAGCTGCGAAAGAAATCCCATTCTTATTTGGTGGATCTGCAGACCTTGCTGGTTCGAATAAAACATTAATGACTGCTGAGAAAAACTTTGCGATTGATGGCTATGCTGGCAGAAATATTTGGTTTGGTGTGCGTGAATTTGCAATGGGAGCAGCTTTAAACGGATTAGCATTGCATGGTGGAGTGAAAGTATTTGGAGCAACTTTCTTCGTATTCTCTGATTATTTACGTCCAGCCATGCGTCTAGCAGCATTAATGAAATTGCCGGTAACATATGTATTTACACATGATAGTATTGCTGTTGGAGAAGATGGTCCAACTCATGAGCCAATTGAACAATTAGCTTCACTTCGCGCTATGCCGGGACTATCGATTATTCGTCCGGCAGATGCCAAAGAAACAGCAGCAGCATGGCAACTTGCATTAGAAAGTACAAATACACCGACAGCGTTAGTATTAACACGACAAAACTTGCCAACATTATCGTTAACGAAAGCAGAAGCATATGAAGGGGTAAAAAAAGGAGCGTATACCGTTTCCGCTGCAAAAGAAGAAGCACAAGCATTAATCTTAGCAACTGGTTCAGAAGTGTCTCTTGCTATTAAAGCACAAGCAGCGTTAGCAGAAGAAGGAATTTCAGTAAATGTGGTAAGTATGCCAAGCTGGGATCGTTTTGCAGAACAGACGGAAACATACAAAGAAAGCGTCTTGCCAGAAAGTATTCAGGCTCGTGTTGCGATTGAAGCTGGTGCATCATTAGGTTGGAGAGAATATATCGGCGCAAAAGGAGAACACATTACCATTGATCATTTTGGTGCATCAGCACCAGCAGATAAACTCTTCCAAGAGTATGGATTTACCGTAGAAAATGTAGTTGTGAAAGTAAAAGCTTCAATTGCTAAAACGAATTAACAGGAAAGAGAGGTCAATAATCTTTTAAGGTTATTGGCTTTTTTGTTGAGAATAAATTACATAGGTGCTTATCCTTCATTAAAGGAAAGTAAGCCCCACTGATTGAAGGTTCACTTTATCAATTGTTCTTTTTCCATTTAATCTAGTAAACAAACAAGAAAAAGATAACAAAGAGAGAATAATTCTGCCCATAGTCTTTCTATTACCATATTAGTAGAATATAATAGATTTATAATATAAAAAGATTAAATTCCTTTACTTAGAGGAATGAATAGATTGGAAGCTTATTGTAAGGATGGGGGAAGTTTTTATGTGGCAAGATTGGTTGCTCGAACTTTTAAAAGGATTTGGTAAATTATTTTTGCATCCTGTTTTTTATTTATCGTTTTTATTTGCCGCTTTTTTAGGGGTTAATAGAGTAAAAAAAGAAAGAAGAAATTTTACGGTAAGAGCACAGAATGCTTATTTTGAATTAAAGCAAATGGTACCACTCGGGCTGATCGTAGGATTGTGTATATCCATTCTTTCTATCGGCCTTGTCTTAGTAGTTCCTATGGAATTTATAATTTATACAGGGATCTTTACGGTTGTATTAGCGCTCATTGGGAAAACAAGAATATTATCACCTGTATACACAGCTGGATTAGGAATAATAGTAAGTAGTGTTTCGATTTTCCTTGGATGGGATTATTTCTTGTTTTCTCAAAGTAATCTTCAGTCCTCTGAATATATTTTTCCAACAGCTATCATTTTATTAGGCTTCTTGATTATTTCCGAGGGAATATTTGTTCGTGGAAATGGTGTTAAAGGAACTTCACCGAGATTAAGGAAGAGTAAACGAGGTCAAGTTATCGGCGTGCATCTTTTAGAAAGAGCATGGATATTGCCAGTGTTTTTATTTGTTCCTTCTGGGATCTTATCAATTCCATTGGAATGGTGGCCAATGCTTACTGTTGGAAACCAAACATACTCTCTCATCCTAGTTCCTTTCTTGATCGGATCCAAAATGCAAGTTCAAGGAGAACACCCATTTTGGGCACTAAGAAATGTAGGACGAAATATTATTATTCTTGGTTCTATTGTAATAGTAGGAGGAGCTGCATCTTATTTCTTTCCACTTGCTTCTATTGGTTTAGTGCTAGTAGCAATTATAGGTCGTGAATGGATTACAATTAAGCAGAGAAATAAAGAAAAAAATCAGTCCTTCTATTTTTCTAGAAAAAACAATGGGGTAGTAATATTAGGAATTGTTCCAGATTCTCCTGCAGACAAAATGGGGTTGAGAATTGGAGAGATGATTTCTAAAGTAAATAGCATCCCAGTCCAAGATAAAAATCAATTATATATAGCTTTACAGAAAAATTCAGCCCATTGTAAGCTTGAGGTCTTTGATAATGATGGTGAAATTCGTTTTGTGCAAAGGGCTTTATTTGAAGGAGATCATCATGAATTAGGCTTACTGCTGATTCCGGATGAGAAAGTTCATGGGAATGAAGCGGTGTAAAAATGTGTGGTTTTCATAATTACCCGGAATGATTTGTCATAACAATTCGAATATAATTGAGTTAGTTGCATTAAAAAAAAGTTCTAGATTTGCAAAAATGTTCTTTACTGATTTAAAGAAAATACAAATAACTAAATATCTAAAGGAAAATAAATTATATAAAAAACAGAAAACCTCTGCTCATAGATGACGTAGAGGTTTTTTTATAGTTTTTTTTCTGAAAAATAAGAAGAGAGAGAATGATTTCATGTTTCTTATCCATACAAGGATGAAGTAATGTACAGCATAATTTCAAGTAATTTATCAATATATTGATAAAGTGTTTGGTGTTTTATGGATGATTGATATTAAAGAAAAATTACAGGAGTAAGGACGAGAGTTTGAATCTTACTATAAAGTTTTAGAGGTTTGTAACCTACATAAAGCACATAGGGTGTTAAAGGAGAATTTGTTAATTGGAATTTCCTATCATGTAAAATGATTGGTTATACTGACCGGGGAAAAACTAAAATTGGCATGTCTAGGCCAACAGCTTTAGCTAATTTAGTAAATAATGAAGAAATCAAGAAACTTGCACAAGATAGTGAGACGGTTTCATTGGCTGTATTAATAAAAGAATATAAAACTTAAAGTTGAAGTAGTTAAGTTATAAAGTCTCCTTAATCCTTGAAACTCTGTATGGGTGATTCAAGACTTGATTCCATGTAATAAGATCAGGTTCTTTTTAGTTCCGCACACTGAGTTTAAATTTTTTAAACGCTTTCAACTTCCAACGCTACGTTATCAAACAATGGATGCAGGTTATGATTATGAACCAATATATGAACAAATTCATCGAATGGATCACCAATCGGTTATTGCTTATAACAAGCGTAACGAGCCTGAGCCAATAGGGTTTGATATACATTTCGCACCTACTTGTTTCCGAGAACATTCGTACCGATATGATAGTTTTGATATCAAGTATGAAACACTTAAATATACACGTCCAAAGGAATGTAAAAACTGTCCGCTCGCCGATGAAGATAGTTGTCAAAAGATATATAAAGTGAAAATCACTACAGATCTACGGAAATATACAGCACCAGCTCGTGGTTCAAAAGCTTGGAAAACCATCTTTAAACGCCGAACTGCCGTGGAAAGAGTGAATGCGTATCTAAAATTATACTTTCAATTAGACAATGTTCGCTACCCCCTCTGTTAGGATAGATGTCGTAGGGAACTTTAGTGTATAGTTTAAATCATACACGGAGGTTGATCGACATGAAAAGTAATAATGGTAAACGTTATACAAAGGAAGAGAAAGCATCAATTATTAAGAGAATGATGCCCCCCACTAATGAATCGGTTGGCCAATTAAGTGAAGAGTTGGGCATTACTGAACCCACGCTTTACAAGTGGAGAAAAGAGGCTAGATCATCTGGAAACCCCACACCCGGAGATGGACAAAGTTCTGAACACTGGAGCAGTGAAGATAAGTTTCTCATAGTTATGGAAACATACTCAATGAATGGTGCGGAGCTAGCGGAGTATTGTCGAAAAAAGGGACTTTATAAAGAACAGATTGACGCATGGCGAGATTCATGCCTTAATGCAAATGGGCGAGAATCTAGTCAAACAAAGCAGTTAAATCAAGAATTAAAAGAGGAGAAAAAGCGAGGAAAGGCATTAGAGAAAGATTTGCGTAAAAAAGAAAAAGCATTGGCAGAAGCTGCAGCCTTATTACTATTAAGAAAAAAGGCCCAAGCGATCTGGGGGGACCAAGAGGACGAATGATCAGCCCGTCAGATCGCGCACTAGCAGTAGAACTCATCCAAGAAGCAAACCAAAATGGTGCGCGATTAGCCCCGGCGTGTAAAGAATTGAACATTAGCGTTCGCACCTATGAACGCTGGATTTCAGAAGGTGGAATCAAGGAGGATCAACGCCCTATTGCGTTACGTCCAGAGCCAAAAAATAAATTAACGATAGAGGAAAAACAAGAGATACTGGAGGTTGTTAAAAAAGAGGAATTTGTAGACCTACCGCCTACTCAAATCGTGCCAAAATTAGCAGATCAATGCATTTATATCGCCTCCGAATCTAGCTTTTATAGAGTTCTTCGTGAGCATAAAATGCAAAATCATCGGGGAAGAAGCAAAAAGCCCGAGGGTAGATTACCAGAAAGTCATTTAGCAGTAGCCCCAAACCAGGTATGGACATGGGATATAACGTGGTTAAAAGGGCCGGTGAAAGGCTTGTTTTATCGACTCTACTTAATTATCGATATTTTTAGTAGAAAAATCGTAGGTTGGGAGATTTGGGAGTCAGAGGAGGCAAAACACGCTGAAGATTTAATGAAGAAGACGATTATTAGTGAAAAAATCCAAGGTAAACCACTCGTTTTACATTCCGATAATGGCAGTCCCATGAAAGCCGCAACATTTCAGGTATTACTTGAAAAATTAGGGATCCAAAGCTCTTATTCAAGACCAAGAGTAAGTAATGACAATCCCTATTCTGAAGCAATGTTTCGGACTCTGAAATATCGACCTGAATTCCCGTACAGAGGCTTTGAAACACTTGAGGCTGCACGTGAATGGGCATTAAGATTTGTGAATTGGTATAACTGTATACATTTACACAGTGGTATAAATTTTGTGACGCCAGAACAATGCCACACAGGTGCGCATATTGGGATACTGAAAAAGCGCAAAGAAGTTTATGAACTAGCGAAACAAAAGCATCCAGAACGTTGGACGCGCTCAACTAGAGACTGGAGTGCACATGATTCAGTGGCTTTAAACCCAATAAAGGACAAGATAGAAAAGGATGGAACAAAATAGCCCCACTGCGACTGAGCTTGAACTACCCATTCCCTTCTCATCAAAGAACAGAATGAATTCTGTTCTTTGATGAGAAGGCCACCAAGCAAAGCGCGGTAGTTACCCTTACGTTCTTACACTAGTAAACAAGTTAAATGCGACAACTATCTTGACAAACACCGGCTACCGGACAGGAAAACGTGCTAAAGTTCACTTTGATCTAGTGACCTTAGTTTATAATGCTTCAAAATTAACTGTTGATCGACTGAACACAGCTTTGAACAATCAAAAACAAGCAGCATAATTTTTACAAATCGATGAAGCGAAATTCTGCAAAACTGTGTTTCTTTAAAATAAGGGATTATGAAATTGATTCAAATGTGAAGATATTGTGAAAGAAATCCAAATAATCTTCACAAAAGGAATTTATATTCTATAATACCCATATAGGTATAAACCTAATGGGGTATATTTAAAAATATTGATGCGAATGAAATAATAAATAGTTGGAGGGAATAACATGTCACAGAAATTCATTATCGTAGGTGGAGTTGCAGGTGGAGCCACAGCTGCAGCAAGATTAAGAAGAATAAGTGAAGATGTAGAAATTGTTCTTGTAGAAAGGGGAGAGTATATTTCATTTGCTAATTGCGGACTTCCTTATTATATTGGGGAAACAATCAAAGACAGAAGCAAATTATTAGTCCAAACTGTTAAAGGGATGTCAGATCGATTCAATTTGGACATTCGGAATTTAAGTGAAGTATTATGCGTTGATCCTAAAAATAAAAAAGTTACCATTAAGAATTTACAATCTGGGAAAGAGTATAAGGAATCCTATGACAAGTTATTATTATCACCAGGGGCTAAACCAATCATTCCACCAATTCCAGGATTAAGTGAAAATGAGGTATTATTTACATTAAGAAATATTCCAGATACAGATAAAATAAAAAAATATATTGATACCAATCATCCTAAAAAGGCGATTGTAATTGGCGGAGGATTTATTGGAATTGAAATGGCTGAAAACTTGTTAGAAAGAGGAATAGAAGTAACGATTATTGAAATGACAAAGCAAATTATGGCACCAATTGATTTAGAAATGGCTAGTATTTTACACGGAAACATAAAAGAAAAAGGTGTGAATCTAATATTAGAAAACGGGGTCCAAGCATTTGCTAATAAGGGAAAGAAAGTTATTCTCTCTGATGGAACAGAAATAGAAACCGATATGACCATTCTTTCTATAGGTGTTAAATCGGAAAATGAATTAGCTAAAGTAGCAGGACTTGAATTAGGCGAGCGTGGAGGAATTGTTGTAAATGAATACCTTCAGACTTCTAATGAAGATATTTATGCTGTCGGGGATGCAGTTGAGGTGGTAGATTATATTAGCGGGAAAAAAGCTATGATTCCACTTGCAGGGCCGGCTAACAGACAAGGCAGAATTGCGGCAAATAACATGATGGGGAAAAAGGAGAAGTATCATGGCACATTGGGAACTTCCATTGCTAAAGTATTTGATTTAACGGTTGCGGCAACTGGCAATAATGAAAAGACGCTGAAACGCTTAGGAGTTTCATATGAAGTTGTTCATATTCATCCAAGTTCTCATGCAGGGTATTACCCAGAAGCAGTACCAATTGCTTTAAAATTAATCTTTGATAAAGAAACTGGAAAAATACTTGGTGCACAAGCTATAGGAGCAGATGGAGTTGATAAACGGATTGACGTAATCGCAACAGCAATAAAAGGTGGATTAAAGGTGAATGATTTGACCAATTTAGAATTATCTTATGCTCCTCCATATTCTTCAGCAAAAGATCCTGTTAATATGGCTGGCTATGTAGCTTCTAACATAATTGAAGGTGAATTAGAAATGGTTCAGTGGCATGAAATCGATGAGATTGTTAAAGATGGAGGGTTATTGATTGATGTGCGCGAGCCAATGGAAAGGGAATTTGGATATATTAAAGGTTCCTTGAATATTCCGTTAGATGAAATAAGGAACAGATTAGATAGTCTTCCAAAAGAGCAAACAATATATGTCAGTTGTCAAGTTGGATTAAGGGGATATCTGGCAAGCAGGATATTAAAGAATAGTGGATACATTGTTAAAAATGTTGATGGAGGTTTTAAAACGTATTCCTCTGTATTTAGAAGCGTTATAAACAAAACGATTGAAACGAAAACAAATCAAATTGGGGAATCAGATACAGAACATATTGATGAAATACAGGTGAATGCTGTTGTTGATGTTACTGGTTTATCTTGCCCAATGCCGATTGTAAAACTAAAAAAAGGCGATTGAGCAGTTGGATAGCGGTCAAATATTAGAAATCCATGTGACAGATAAAGGTGCATTAAATGATCTGCCTGCATGGTCAAAAAATGCCGGACATACCCTTTTAAAAACAAAACAAGAGGAAAAAGTGATTAAATTTTGGATTGAAAAAAATGAAGAAAAATTAAAGGGAAGCATTTAACTTCTGTTTAATCAAAAATACTTTTAAAAGCATGCCTCTTGGAGTCATACTTTTTATCTTTCGTAAAATAATCTGTCAAAGTTAACAGTACGGCATTAGGGAATATAATTAATAACTAATGTTTTTGTATACTCATTCTTTGTTGGAGGATATAGTCTTAGTTCCCATAAAATTTATGATTCCTGTCATTTTAATATTTTTTAAGAAACATGATTGCTTTCAACATACGTTTCAAGAGCTGGATGATATTCTTTTTGATAATGATTATCAGGACAAGACTTTTTTACTATTGAATTCATAAAAGCTGTTTTATCCGTTACTAACGTTTTCTTACATTCAGGGCACTTTTCGCTAAATAAAGTTTTAAATAAACTCATAATGGCACCTCCACAATAACCTTAAAATCATATTGTAATACTTGGTATTATAAATGAGTAATTAAAAAAACTCAATGGATTGAAATCCAAAAGTTAAAATAATAGGAGGTAATAACAGCAATTATACTTATTCGATATTATCAAGGTTTTCAAATGCTTGTGCTCTTGAGTAAGAAGATGTCCAGTGATTAAGTAATAAAAACAAAAAGGAGTGTTGACAAAATACCTATTGGGGTATAATATAGATTTTGTCAGTTATTCCTGCCTCTTTCATTTAGGAGGAAAGATTCATATGACTATTGCTATTTTAAGTTTTATCATTATTGGTTACTTTATCTTTAGAAGGAATATCCCAATAATTGGGGTTCCACAAATAAATAAAAAAGATATTGAATTAAGTATGTTGAATGTTGTAGATATAAGAGATTATAATGTTTCTTATAAAAGCCCTATACAAGGTGCGATTAACATTCCAGTTTCTTATATAAATAGGCATTACACAGATATATCAAAAAGCGATCTGATTGTAGTAGCTTCGAATCGCTTGGAAAAGAATGTAGGAATTCGTTTATTAAGCCAAAAAGGTTTCAAGATAGTTGGATATATCCTTTTTGATGAGTATGAAATGGGAGAACATAGGTAACGATAGGAGACAAGTTAAAAAGTAATTATTTGTTAAGGAGGATAATCATATGGAGTACAATGAGCAAATGAAAAATAGAGTAAAACGTATTGAAGGCCAACTTAGAGGAATTTTAAGGATGATGGAAGAAAACAAAGACTGTAAGGATGTTATAACTCAGCTATCTGCAACACGTGCTGCTATTGATCGGACAATTGGTGTTGTGGTTAGTTCTAATTTAGTAGAGTGTGTGCGCAATGCAGAAGAAAGTGGAGAAAAAAACACAGAAGATTTAGTAAAAGAAGCTGTAAATCTGCTTGTGAAAAGTAGATAAAAATAAAAGGGTTGACACCCACTTTTATTTTTATTACTATTATACCCATAGGGGTAAATGTAAATGATGAAAGGAGAGTTAATAGAATGAATATAGATAAATTGTTAGATACAAAAGGATTAGCATGTCCAATGCCAATTGTAAAAACAAAGAAGGCAATAAACGAATTAACTGCTGGTCAAGTATTAGAAATCCATACTACTGATAAAGGTGCAAAGAACGATCTCACTGCTTGGGCAAAATCGGGTGGACATAAGCTACTAAAATATGAAGAAGCGAATGATGTATTAAAGTTTTGGATTAAAAAAGGTTAAAATTTTTTTGTTTATAAATATACCCATACAGGTAAGGGTGACTGATACATGAGGAGGAACTACAATGACAGAAAAGAAAAAAACAACGATTGTATTATTTAGTGGCGATTATGATAAAGCGATGGCAGCTTATATCATTGCGAACGGGGCAGCAGCGTATGATCATGAAGTAACCATTTTTCACACATTTTGGGGACTAAATGCCTTGCGAAAAGATGCAGATATTCAAGTGAAAAAAGGCTTCATGGAAAAAATATTTGGTAGAATGATGCCAAAAGGTGCAGATAAAATGGGGCTGTCAAAAATGAACTTTGCTGGTTTTGGTCCTAAAATGATTAAAAATGTGATTAAAAAACACAATGCAATGCCACTTCCAGATTTAATCGAAATGGCAAGAGAACAAGATATAAAGCTTGTTGCCTGTACGATGACAATGGATTTATTAGGACTTCAAAAAGAAGAACTGTTGGATAATATTGAATATGCAGGTGTTGCTGCTTATTTGGGTGATGCAGAAGATGGAAATGTAAACCTATTTATCTAAATCAGTAGGGGATTCTTCCCTGCATAAAAGGGAGAGATAATCTTGGAATATCTAAACTATATAATAATTGGGCTACTGTTAATTTTTATTATTAGACGATTCATTCCTACAAAAGGTGTAAGACAGATTACAGCATTAGAGCTACGGGATGAGTTAAAGGATAAAAATAAACAATTTATTGATGTCCGTACTCCTGGGGAATATAGAGTAAACAATATTAAAGGATTTAAAAATCTTCCACTTCAACAAATTATGCAAAAAGCGGAGAAAGAACTCTCAAAAGATAAAGAAGTAATTGTTATTTGTCAAAGTGGAATGAGAAGTCAAAACGCAATTAAAATGTTAAAAAAATTAGGATATACTAAAGTGACCAATGTAAAAGGCGGAATGAGCGCCTGGAGATCATAAGGAGGCAAAAGTATGAAACAATTAACTGCAAAAGAAGTAGAGAAACTTTTAAGAGAAGGTAAAGCGTTAAATATTATTGATGTTCGAGAAGTTGATGAAGTTGCAACTGGTAAGATCCAAGGAGCCATTCATATCCCACTAGGGCTAGTAGAATTCCGTATGCATGAATTAGATAAATCTAAAGAATATATCATGGTTTGCCGTTCTGGTGCAAGAAGTGGTCAAGCAAGTCAATTTCTAGAAGATCATGGATTTAAAGTAATAAATATGACTGGTGGAATGCTTGCATGGGAAGGCGAGACGAAGTAAATATTTTCGGTTAATCAAATACCCAATGGGGTAAAACGGGAGGTTTTAATAAGATGGAATCATTAAAAACAGATTTTTTATTAGATGCAAAAGGGTTAGCTTGCCCCATGCCAATCGTAAGAACAAAAAAAGCAATGAATGATTTACAAGCTGGTCAGGTCTTAGAAGTTCAAGCAACAGATAAGGGCTCAAAAGCTGATATTCAAGCATGGGCTAATAGTGCTGGTCATCATTATCTTGGCACAATTGAAGAAGACAATATATTAAAACATTATTTAAGAAAATCATCTAATGATGCTTCAATTGAAAGAAAACATCCCAATGTAACTAGCAATGAAGCACTTGAAAAGAAGCTAGAAACGAATGAAAACATCGTGGTTCTTGATGTAAGGGAAGAAGCTGAATATGCATTTAATCATATACCTAATGCGGTTTCGATTCCGTTAGGAGAATTAGAATTGCGTTTAAACGAATTAAAAGCAGATGATGAAATCTATGTGGTATGTCGCACAGGTAACCGTAGTGATCTTGCTGCTCAAAAGTTAGCTGAAAAGGGTTTTGATAATGTGATTAATGTGGTTCCAGGCATGAGTGCTTGGACAGGGAAATCGGATTCTTTAATCAAATAGAGAGATTAATATGGACGAAGTAACAGTATATACTAATTCATGTTGTCCATAGTGTGTTCTGTTAAAAACTTTTTTGGCAGAACACACTGTTCCTTTCCTAAAGGTGAAAGTTGAAACAACAAACAGCAGCAACAGATATTGAAGTGGCCATTTTCTTTACTTTTGAAGGGGGGAACTTAATTTATAAAAATGAATACAAACAGCTACCAATGCCTCAATGTAAAGAACATTTCGCGCAAGGGTTTGCTAATGCAAATGTACCAACTATTTTCGAATTAGTTGCAATGGCCCAAGAAATGGGTGTTAAATTCATTGGTTGCCAAATGACAATGAATGTTATGGGATTAGAAAAAGATGCTTTTGTTGATGGAATGGAAGTAGGAGGAGCAGTAACCTCTTTAGAATTTGCTAAAGATGCAGACGCAACACTAACTTTTAAGAGGGTTTATTATTTTTTTAACCAAAAATATACCATAGGGGGTAAATGATATGACTGTTAAAGTTATGCAGACAAAAGAAGTAACTAAAAAAATATTTAACAAAGAAGAATTATTTATTCTAGATGTTCGTAACGAAAGTGATTTTAAGGATTGGAAAATTGAAGGGGAAAACTTTGATTATTTAAATATCCCGTATTTTGAATTACTTGATGGAGTGGAAGAAATTTTAGAAAAACTGCCTGCTACAAAAGAAATATTAGTTGTTTGTGCTAAAGAGGGTTCTTCTGTAATGGTGGCAGAGATGCTTTCAGAACAAGGTTTAACTGTTTCTTATTTGCAAGGTGGTATGAAGGCATGGAGTGAACATTTAGAGCCTGTAAAGATTGGGAATTTAACGGAAGGTGGAGAATTACACCAATTTGTTCGCATCGGAAAAGGTTGTCTATCCTATATGGTGATTTCTAACGGAGAAGCTGCAATTATAGACGCCACTCGTATGACAGATATTTTTCTAGACTTTGCGAATGAAATGGGAGTAAAAATCACACATGTTTTTGATACTCATCTTCATGCAGATCATATTTCAGGAGGAAGAGTCATCGCTGAAAAAACAGGTGCAACATACTGGTTACCTCCAAAAGATGCGACGGAGGTAACTTTTGAATACAACGCTCTAGAAGGCGGCGAAGTAGTGACAATCGGAAAAACAGAAATTGATATTCATGCGCTGTACTCTCCAGGTCACACAATCGGTTCTACATCATTTGTTGTGGATGGGAAATTCCTTCTGTCAGGTGACATCTTATTTATTGATTCAATTGGAAGACCCGATTTAGCAGGAATGGCAGAAGATTGGGTAGCAGATTTACGTGAAAGCCTCTACTCTCGTTACAGAGAACTTTCAGAAGAACTAATTGTACTTCCAGCTCACTTTATGATTATTGATGAACTGAATGAAGACGGTAGTGTATCAGAAAGATTAGGTACATTGTTTGAGAAAAATCATGGTTTAAATATGGAAGACGAAAATGAGTTTAGAAGACTTGTAACAGAGAACCTACCACCACAACCAAACGCTTATCAAGAAATTCGTGAAACAAATATGGGGAAAATTAGTCCAGACTTAGATAAACAACGTGAGATGGAAATAGGGCCAAACCGTTGTGCAGTCCGATAATTTATAAATAGGAGGAAAATATGATAATGGAATCAACTAAAGTATTAGATGCAAAAGGGTTAGCTTGCCCCATGCCGATTGTAAAGACAAAAAAAACAATGGGAGAGATGGAATCAGGTCAGGTATTAGAAGTTCATACAACTGATAAAGGGGCTAAAAATGATTTAACTGCTTGGGCTAAATCAGGAGGGCATGAATTATTACAACACGAAGATGAAAACGGAGTGTTGAAATTTTGGATTAAAAAAGGTTGAACTATAAGGGGACCAATTAAGGTTCCTTTTTTTTCTAAGGTAGTGTCAAAACTTCTATGAAAAAGTAACCTGAAGTCTTTTTCTTCTTTCCTTTTTGAAGTGGAGAGGCTCGCAATCGCTCTTGACAAACACACCAATGGTTTGAATTCAGGTTATCAAGGGCGAAGGGGACAAAAGAAGGCATGCCAAATAAGCCCTTGATTTTTTCCATTTTAAACCATTGGCAAGTTCGGTTTGTCAAGAGTTCGCTCCGCCGATTGCTGGTTCAGGGCTCAGCTAAACAAAAGCTAGGTTGTTTGTTCTATAATCCAATCTTGAGCTAATCCAATTAGCTTAGTCCATCTTGCTGGCATATTGGGAAGCTGAAGTAACTCTGGATGAATCACAGGTACTTTTCCTTCTAAGGCTGAATGAGGCCGTAGAAAGTTAAAGTATGCGACAAACAAAGTGACGAAAGAAACAGATCCATGATCAGATCCAAACCCATGAGTCGAGCGATAATTTCCTTTAAACGTTCGATTGAGTCGTTCAATAATTTGCTTGAGTGGTCGGTATTCTGTTGATACTGGATCTTCGTTGGTTAATCCAATGACTTGCTTCACATCAAACGAAATATCATGTTGGGCAAAGAAATGTTGGGCTAATAGGTAAATCGGATTGCCATCTACAATAAACGTGAGGTTTTTAGGGATTTCCTTCATCTTTAGAAGAACCTCATCGATAGCCAGAATGGCTGACTGAGTATCTCGATTAGGAGAAACAGGATAAGACAGAATAATCTTTTTTACGGCATCAAAAAAGAAGAATAAATAATGCCAGCGACCTTTCACTCGAATGTAGGTCTCGTCTCCACAGAATTGATCAGAAAGCTCATAAGGATAATGGTCCACATAAGGTTTAAGCATCAGTGCTACGCTATTTTCGTAATTCAAAATGCTTTGGTGGGAGATGGATACACCATGTACATCCTTCATGAGTGCAGCTGTTTTACGGGCTGACAACCCATAGTTCACATGGTAGGTCAAAATCAGTCCCAATGTATGTGGCGACACATATAGTCTTGATAAATCTAACTTTGGTTTCTGAGGTGAACGCTTCGATAAGGGTTGGTAATCGATACGAAACTGACGGAAAATATAACGCATTTTAAATGCCTGTGGATCCTTTTTAAACTGTTTTTTCTCTTTTGAAGATAGTCCATTTTGTTTCTTTTGGTAATAAGAACAGTCGTTGTTTTTACACTTGAATACATCGAAATCTTTTCTCTCTTTGACCTTTTCAAGCGTTTTAGCACAGTGAGGACATTTTAAAATTGCCTCTTTTGAATAATGATTTTTTTGGTTAAACAAACATGTACACACCTTGCATTGATACTGTCCCTTGTCTCCGTTATTTGCATAAAGAAAATCAGATGGAGCACCACACTTTGGACATTTTATGCTGGAAGGAACAGTTGTTTTTGAATTTGAGTGTCTTCGAACAGGTTTAAGGGGTTTCCCATTTTTCTCCTGATACTCATTCAAAAGAAGTTTATAATCAAACTTTTGTAGGGTTTCGATGATTGGGAGGTCGTCTACCTGTAGTTTTCGATAAGGCTTATTTACAGGTTTTTCTACAGGTTTATCAAACATACTTTTCCCAATCAAAAGAGTTAATAATGTTCGAATAACCTGATCTTGGTACTTAATAAAAGTAAGTAAATAGGTTATAATTTGAGGGTACAATTTGTCACTTCCTATTCTAGGTTGTTGGGTGTGTGGTAACCTCAATTATCCTTAGAATTCAGGGGGTGGCAATTTTTTTGCTCAAAAAGCCCTCTATTATAGGATATAATAGCCTATTTCTATATAAAGTTTTGACAATACGTTTTCTAAAGAGGGGGGATCTATATGGATATTAATTTCATCATCACTATTTTCACAATTGGCTTTATTGGTTCCTTTCTTTCTGGAATGTTAGGAATAGGAGGAGCCATTATAAATTATCCAATGTTATTATATATTCCAGTAATTTTAGGGGTGGGTCATTTTACATCACATGAAGTTTCAGTAATTACAGCCATCCAAGTGTTCTTTGCGACGCTTGGTGGTGTTTGGGCTTATCGTAGTGGCGGATATTTAAATAAAACATTAATTGTTAATATGGGAATTAGCGTTTTAATTGGGAGTTTTATTGGGGGAATGAGTTCCACTCACATGTCGGATAGTGGAATTAATATCGTATATGGCATTTTAGCTATTATTGCTGTTATTTTAATGTTTGTACCTAAAAAAGAAATCGATGCTAACCGTTTAGATCAAGTCAAGTTTAATAAATGGCTAGCTGCTTCATTTGCCTTTATCGTAGGTGTAGGATCAGGTATTGTAGGAGCAGGAGGAGCATTCTTATTAGTTCCTATCATGCTTGTCCTATTAAAAATACCAACAAGAATGACCATTGCATCATCCTTAGCCATTACGCTTATTTCATCAATAGGAACTGTCTCAGGAAAAATCTCAACAGGCCATGTACCTATATTGCCTTCTCTTATTTTGGTTGTTGCCAGTCTGATTGCTTCACCTATAGGAGCTAACGTTGGAAAAAAGGTCAATACAAGGGTCTTACAAGGAATAATGGGAATTTTAATTTTAGCGACAGCAGTGAAGACTTGGATGGAAATATTATAAATATTTATTGATTAAATAAGTCTCAATCATAGCATTAAGACAGGAGATATTAAATCGTCTAAAATAGTGTGGATAAAATTACTTTAGATAGCAATATGTATTTAATCTAGTTAAAATAACTCAAGCTGTCGATAACCTTTTCAAAAAAGAAAATCGACAGCTTTTTTGATTCCTACCTTTTCTAGAATTAAAAGGAATTTTTAATTTTTTGTGAACTTATGCACAAACTATAATTATGATGCTATACTTTGGTAGAGGAATGCATCAGAGCAATTAACAGATTATGTAATTTTAATGGAGGAAAAAAGATGAAAAAGAAATTAACAGCTGCTTTTATTTTTGCTTTTTCGCTAGTGCTTGTTCTTGCTGGCTGTGGAAATGATAAAGCGAGTAACACGTCAAAACAAGAAAAAGAAGAAAAGGAAGCTGAAGCTGTATCAGGAGCATCTCAAACGAGCTACACACCGTATGAAGAACTTAAAGATAGTTATGATATTATTATTGTTGGAGCTGGTGGAGCTGGAATGACAGCTGCATTGGAGGCAAAGGAAAAAGGATTAAACCCAGTTATTTTTGAAAAAATGCCGGTTGCGGGAGGAAATACAACAAAAGCCTCTTCCGGAATGAATGCTTCTGAAACTAAGTTTCAAAAAGAACAAGGTATAGAGGATAATAATGATAATTTTTATGAAGAGACATTAAAAGGTGGACATGAAACAAATGATAAAGAAATGTTACGTTTCTTTGTTGATAACTCTGCAAGTGCGATTGAATGGTTAGATTCAATTGGTATTCGTTTGAATAATTTAACTATTACAGGTGGAATGAGCGAAAAACGTACCCACCGTCCTGAAGATGGCTCAGCGGTAGGACAGTACATAGTAGATGGGCTATTGAAAAATGTGCAAGAAAAAGGCATTCCCCTATTCGTTAATGCAGAAGTGAAGGAAATAACGGAAAATGATGGAACTGTAAATGGAGTTAACGTTTTATTCAATCAAACCGATGAAAAAACAATTACTGCTAAAGCAGTCGTTGTCACTACTGGTGGATTCGGTTCTAATATGGAAATGATCAAAGAAGTAAGAAGTGATTTAGGAGACTATGTAACAACAAACCAAGCTGGTAGCACTGGTGATGGAATTAAAATGATCGAAAAATTAGGCGGGACAACAGTTGATTTAGATCAAATTCAGGTCCATCCAACTGTGCAACAAGATGAATCTTACTTAATTGGTGAAGCTGTTCGTGGCGAAGGAGCAATAATGGTTTCTGCAGATGGAAAAAGATTTTCCAATGAATTAGATACACGTGATAAAGTTACTGCAGCAATCAATGAGCTTCCAGAAAAATCTGCATATTTAGTGTTTGATGCTGGTGTGAAATCTCGTGCGAAAGCTATTGAACAATATGAAAAAATGGGCTTTGTATTAGAAGGGGAAACAATCGAAGCTCTTGCTGAAAAGATGAATGTTTCTGCTGAAGAGTTAAAAACAACGCTAGAAACATGGAATAGTGCTGTTAACAGTAAAGACGATAAAGCTTTTGGAAGAACAACAGGAATAGAAAATGATTTATCTACTGCACCTTTCTATGCAATAAAAATTGCTCCAGGCATCCATTATACGATGGGAGGAGTAAAAATTAATACAAATACAGAGGTGCTTAATAAAGAGGGAGAACCAATCCCAGGATTATTTGCCGCAGGAGAAGTAACGGGTGGTCTGCACGGTGAAAATAGAATCGGCGGAAATTCAGTTGCTGAAATTATTATCTTTGGTCGTCAAGCTGGTGTGAAATCCGTTGATTATGTAAATGCACAATAAGTATTATAAATTCAAGTAAAAGTTTAGCTCTGCTGGACTGTACTATAGGGGATGTAAAAGGTTCAAATCGCTTTTGATTTGAACCTTTTATTGTGCAATTATTGATTATGAAGTGAATGTTCGACTGTATGGATCATTTGCGGACATTGGACAATCTCTTTCTTTCATACGCTAAATGCAAAGGGGCGATGGAAGAAATGAATGATAATAGAAAAGAAGTAATTATTGTAATTATAGAACTTTCGCAAATGAAAAGATTTTTTATGATGGATATGGGGATTGGTACCTTGTCATATTATTTAGTTAAAATGATTAATGGGAATATCATTATTGATTTAATTGGAAGTACTATTATTACAGAAGGAGTAAAAAGAGTGTATAAAGGGATGAATAATAAAGAAAAAAAACAATCAAATAAATTTCAAGATATAGATTTCGAAAATACATAAAAGAGAGGAAAGAAATTTACTTTTTTACGTATAATTTAAATAAGTTATCTTAATGGTTCCATCAATGGGGGGACTTTCATTCCCTACTCATGGTTAGTCGAACTATAGTAGATATCCCATCTATCTTTCTCGATTTTTCATAAGCTTACGGATGAGTCTTACTATCCGTTAAGAGTGGGATAAATACAATTTACACATAATATGTATATATGGATTGACGAATATTTGGATTTTGGTTAAAATTTTTCCTAAGAGAAACATTTTTAAATCAAGATATAATTTTTATATAAATGAAAAAACGTAGAAACTACAGAAAGATTAAGGGGGATTTAAATGCCCGAAAATTTATTGATTGCCTTTGGTTTAACCTTATTAGCAGGTCTTGCTACGGGAATAGGAAGTATGCTTGCTTTTTTTACTTCAACGACGAATACGAAATTTCTTTCATGGATGCTTGGATTTTCTGCCGGAGTCATGATTTATGTATCAATGATTGAGATATTTGTAAAAGCAAAAGATGCGCTAGTCGGATCATTGGGGCAACAAACCGGTAATTGGCTTACCGTTGCAGGATTCTTTGGAGGAATCTTGCTAATTGCTTTAATTGATAAATTTGTACCAGAGCAAGGAAACCCACATGAGTTAAAGAAAGTAGAAGAAATTAATAAATCAAATGTGAAACAGACAGACCATTCTTTATTAAAAATGGGAAGTTTTACAGCACTAGCTATTGCTATTCATAACTTTCCAGAAGGAATTGCAACCTTTACTGCAGCTTTACAAGATCCAGGGCTAGGTGTAGCAATTACAGTCGCAATAGCAATACATAATATTCCAGAAGGAATCGCAGTAGCAGTGCCCGTATATTTTGCCACAGGTGATCGAAAAAAGGCATTTAAGCTTTCCTTTTTATCAGGATTAGCAGAACCAGTTGGCGCATTAGTTGCTTTCCTCATCTTAATGCCATTTCTAAATGATGTTATGTTCGGTCTAATATTTGCAGCAGTTGCAGGAATCATGGTATTTATTTCTTTAGACGAATTATTACCAGCTGCTAAGAAATACGACGAAGGACACCTCTCGATATACGGTCTAATAGCTGGAATGGCAGTCATGGCAGTAAGCTTGTTGTTGTTCATATAACATTGTTGAAATAGGCTGTTTTCTAAAGGATTGTTGTTTTTTCAATAGGGAAAAAGAATTAGTTGGAAAAATGGAGCAGCCGGAATACACGAAGACGCCACGAGGATTAGCGAGACAGTCTGAGACCCCGGAAGCGAAGCTGAGGAGGCTTAAGCTTAGCCCCACGGAAAGCGAAGTGTATTCCGGCTGCGGGTAATCGCAACAAACTTTACGAAAACAGCAGGTCTCATTAAATGAACAAACAAAAGCTTCCAAGTTTTTACGACTTTGGAAGCTTTTTATTTTACAATAAAAATCATCATTCCCTCTTTTCCAATAAATTATTTTCTTTTTCCATTTTCACCACTTCTAATTTTAATTTATCCGTTTCTATTAAAAAGTTTTCATGTTTTAATCTTTCAAGCTCCAATTGATCCTTTAACATAGCATGGTTAAGTTTTGCCTTTTTTTCCAAATGATCAGTTATGATACCGGCTAGGGGAATGGAGAATACAGCTAAAACAATAATGATAGTAATCATTTTTTTAACTCCCTTATTTTTGTTTTACTAATCATACGACAATAGCCTTCAAAAGTTACAAAATTAGCTAAAGATATTTTCTCTCTCGAATTGGAAACATTTTAACGGAATAACAAAGGAATTAAATGAAATCATATAAGAGTAACAAAAAAATTTAAGGATGGTGGCAGCTGACATGACTGTAATTACAAATGTAAAACAAACAATCGCTGGGCTAAAAAGTGCACAAGCAAGTTTAGAAACCTTTGCTTTATCCACAGATAACCAATCGGCAAAGCAGGTATATCAGACTGCTGCGCAACAAACACAACAAATTATTGATTCCTTAAATCCACGTTTACAAGAAATCGAGCAAGAAGAACCACAATATGCTCAACAATAATTCATGCTAGCAAAAAATCGAGAAGCCGTTTTCGAGGAGAATTGACTTCCCTTCTAATTCAACGGCTTCTCTTTTATTGGAGGGAAGGTATGACGGTTGCATCAAATGTAAAACAGACTTTAGCGAGTTTAAAAGGAATTGAGTCACAGCTATCTGCTTTTGCTTTGAATTCCATGGAAGAAGAGGCCCAAAAGGCTTTTCATGACGCAATGGTATAAGTTGGAGAGATTAAAAACGATATTCAATTAAGGGTGTATCAATTAGAGCGAGAAGAAAAGGAATATAGTTCTTCATAATAACGGGATGGTGAAAACATGTTAGCAGTAGTTTTGCGTGCTTTGCTATTTGTAATTGTTCTATTTATTACAACAAAGCTATTAGGAAAAAAAACATATCTCCCAGCTGTCACTTTTTGAATACATAGCAGGTATTACACTGGGAGATATAGCAGGAGAGGTAATTTTAAATTCTAGTCTTAGTGTTATGCATGGGATTCTTGGGATTTTTGTATTTGCAGTAATATCATATTTAGCTGATGTGATTTCCTTAAAAAGTAAGAGATTGCGTAATGTGATTGAAGGAACTGGAACAGTCTTAGTGGAAGATGGAAAGCTGTTGGAGGAAAACCTGAAGAAAGAGCATTATACAATTGACGATTTCTCTACATTATTGCGACAAAAAGACGTTTTTAGCTTAGCTGAAATTGATTATGCTATTCTCGAGCCAAAGGGAATGCTTAGTGTTTTACTGAAAAAGGAAAATAGACCACTTACCCCTAAAGATTTAAATATGAAAATGCCAAGTGAAAAAGCACCACAAACGATTATTATGGATGGCAATATCGTTTACGATTCTTTAAAAAAAGCAGGAAAAACACCGGCCTGGTTGCATATGGAATTAGAAAAATTAGGTGTAACATTAGATAATGTATTTCTAGGGCAGGTAAACTCATATGGAGAACTAACCATAGATATATTTGATGATAAAATCAAGCTAGCAGAGGCACAGGAAAGACCACTGTTGCTAGCAACAATAAAAAAAGTAGAAGCAGATTTAGAAATGTTTTCGTTGCAAACAGATAATCAAGAAGCAAAAGCCATGTATAGAAAAAATGCAGATAAAATGGAGCAGGTGATAAATGAAGTGAAAGTTTATTTAGGAGATAATTTCTAATGAAAAATAGATGAAAGAGTAGGAGTTATCATCTATTATAGAAGGAAGATAACTATTTAGATAAATATAAAATAAGTGTGTAGGTGAATAAGATGGATAGACAGAATGAAAAAGCGTTAGTAGGGGAAGCAGCAGTTATTCAATTTGTAAAGGATGGAATGGCAGTTGGACTAGGTACAGGCTCTACAGCTTATTATGTTATAAAAAAAATGGGAGAAATGATTAAAGCTGGCATGAAACTAAAAGGAGTTGCAACTTCAAAAGCCACAGAAAAATTAGCAATTGAATGCGGAATTCAATTGATTGATATAAATGAGGTAGAAGAATTGGATCTTGCCATCGATGGAGCGGATGAAATTGATGCTAATTTCTATGCCATTAAAGGGGGAGGCGGAGCATTGTTGCGAGAGAAAATAATTGCTAATGCTGCTAAAACCTTTATTGTTGTTGCTGATGGAAGTAAAAAAGTCCAATCATTGGGTAAATTTCCTCTCCCTATTGAAGTGGTTCCCTTTGGCTATAAACAAACCGAGAGAGCAATCCGCAAATTTGGCTGCAAAACAGAGATACGGGAAAAAGATGGGGAGATTTTCGTAACAGATAACGGAAATTATATTGTGGATTGTTCTTTTTCTAGTATCCAAAATCCCACTCAATTACAGCAGGACTTGAATAATATAGTAGGGGTAGTAGAAAATGGCCTCTTTATTGATATGGTAGACGTATTAATTTCTATTAAGAAGCATAAAGAAATTAGCGTAGAATATGTTAAAAATTAACGCTTTGGAAAAGGACGTTAGTGGATTTTAATGAGTATTGGAAAGTACTCCGTTTTTACAGACAGGTGATCCTTGCTATTTCGGAAAGGACAACTGTCCGTAAAAAATAAGTCTATCTAAATTGATTTGAGCAGATTTTAAGATATTCTTTATTTTTTCTTGAAAGCGTTTCTTTTTTTAATTATACGGTATATCATCTTAGATAGGGAGGGGAATCCTTATCAAGAAATGCGGCCAATTGAAGGCAGCAATCATGTAAGAGGAAAATGCGCTAAAAGGGAGAGATAGAATGTCTTTACGAGAAGATGCTTTACATATGCATCAAGTCAAACAAGGGAAATTGGAAATCCAGGCGAAGGTGGAAGTGAAAAATGCCCAAGATTTAAGTTTAGCCTATTCTCCAGGGGTGGCAGAACCGTGTAAAGAAATTTTTGAAAATCCGGAAAAGGTATATGATTTTACGATGAAAGGCAATATGGTTGGTTTAGTAACAAATGGTACATCTGTACTTGGTTTAGGGAATATTGGAGCAGAGGCATCCCTTCCAGTTATGGAGGGGAAAGCAATCTTATTTAAAAGCTTTGCGGGGGTAGATGCTTTTCCGATTGCCTTAAATACAACCGATGTAGATAAAATAGTTGAAACAGTTAAACTGATGGCACCTACATTTGGCGGGATCCATTTAGAGGATATTGCTGCACCACATTGTTTTGAAATAGAAGAACGACTAAACAAAGAACTAACAATTCCTGTATACCATGATGATCAGCACGGTACTGCCATTGTTACATTGGCAGGGTTAGTCAATGCTCTTAAGATTGTTAAGAAAAAAATGAATGATTTGAAAGTTGTTATAAACGGGGCTGGTGCATCGGGAATAGCTATTTCAAGGCTTCTCTATTCTTATGGTGTAACTAATATGATTATATGTGATACTAAGGGTGCGATATATGCTGGAAGGCCAGTTGGCATGAATTCAGCAAAAGAATCTGTAGCGGTATACACAAACGCTAAGGGAGAAAAAGGCTATTTAAGTGATGTAATGAAAGGAGCGGACGTATTCATTGGTGTTTCTGTTGCAGATACCTTAACAATAGAGATGGTGCAGACGATGAAGGAAGATGCGATTATCTTTGCCATGGCTAATCCGGTACCAGAAATAAGTCCCGCAGATGCAAAAGCAGCAGGTGCTATTATAGTAGGAACAGGACGATCTGATTTTCCGAACCAAGTGAATAATGTATTAGCATTCCCAGGTATTTTTCGTGGCGCTCTTGATGTTCGTGCAACTACAATTAATGAAGAAATGAAAAAAGCAGCTGCTGAAGCCATTGCAGCTTTAATTGCGGATTCAGAGTTGACGGCGGATTATGTAATTCCAAGTCCTTTTGATCCCAGAGTAGCTCCAGCTGTAGCAGCTGCTGTTGCAAAAGCAGCCATGGAAACAAATGTAGCTAGAATTCAAGTTGATCCAGAGCAAGTGAGATTGAAAACAATGAAATTGACGGCAATATAGAAGTAAATATAGGTACTAATAAAAGAGGCTAGTTCAATGAACTGCCTCTTTTAGTTAGACTGCGAGTGATAACAACGAAAACAGCCTTTATGAAATGGTATGTGTTTCACTTACCTCTTGTTTGTTAAGAAGGGAGGCACTAGTGCTTTTTTTACTTGCTTTTACATTAAAAAGAAGATTTAAGAAAATCGCTGCTAGACTTCCAGTAATAATTCCATCACTTACAATAATACGAAGTGCAGAGGGAAGTTGATCAAACAGTGTAGGAACCGCTGTTGCACCTAAACCAATGGAAATGGAACAAGCCATTATTAATAGGTTAGCTTGATTCGTGAAATCAACTTTGCTCAGCATTCTAATGCCAGAAGCAACAACCATCCCAAACATAACAACTGTTGCCCCTCCCAAAATTGGTGTAGGAATAATAGTCGCAAAAGCGGCGATTTTAGGAATAAACCCTAAGAAAACGAGGATCCCACCTGCTGCGATAACGACATTTACAGTTTTGACTTTTGAAAGTTGCACAAGACCGACGTTTTGGGCAAAGGTATTATACGGAAATGCATTAAAGAGCCCACCGATAGTAATTGCTAGACCTTCCGCGCGATAACCCCTCGTTAAATCTTTTTCACTTAGTGGCGTATCGGTAATTTTACTTAGTGCAAAAAAAACTCCAGTTGATTCTATGACAATGACTAAACCAACAATTAACATCGTAAGAATCGGGCCAATTTCAAAGCTAGGAGTTCCAAAATAAAATAGTTCAGGGAAATGGAACCACCCAGCCTCTTTTACTGGGGAAAGATTCACTTTTCCAAGAAAGGCAGCAACAACAGAACCTACTATAATTCCGATTAAGACAGATAATGATTGCATAAATCCTTTCGTGAAACGGTTTAGTAAAAGAATGAACAATAAAACACCGAATGAAAGCAGCAGATTTTCAATGGATCCAAAATCGTCACTTGTTGCACCGCCGCCCATATTTTTAATGCCTGATGGAATAAGCGATAATCCAATAATTGTTACAACAGTTCCGATTACAACAGGAGGAAAAAGCTTTGTAATTTTGCTGAAAAAAGGAGCACAAATAATCATGAACAGTCCAGTAATAATAATGGCTCCATAAATTGCTGTTACCCCATAATTTGTACCAATTGAAATCATTGGGGTAACAGCGACAAAGGAACTACCGAGTATAACAGGTAAGCCAATTCCTAAATATTTATTTTTCCAAGCTTGAAGCAATGTAGCAATACCGCATGTTAATAAATCAATTGCAACAAGGTATGCAAGTTGTTCTGTGGTTAAATTTAATGCCCTACCAACTAATAGTGGGACCAGTATAGCACCTGCATACATCGCTAGCACATGCTGTAGTCCTAAAGAAAAAATTTTCAAACCCTTTTCTTCGCTCTGAGCCATTATTTACACTCCTTTTCTCCTTTGTGTTAGAAATGATAACACGTATAGTTATGTTAATTAACATAATAGTTAGCAAGGAGAAAGAAGTCATTGGTTATATTGTACAAAATATTTAGAAAATATAGATTATATATCTAATATATTGGCGTCTGTTTTTTTCTTTCATTTGTTTTTAAAATCGATTTTATCCGGAAAGCAAAGCGAAGATGGAAGGTAGTTTCAGGATCCTTTAGGCTTTTTCCTAATAGTTCTTCGCATTTCTCCAATCGATAGATTACTGTGTTGCGATGGACATAAAGACGTTTTGCAGTTTCGGAAATTTGACAATGGGTCTCTAAGTAAACAGAAAGTGTGTTGAGTAGTATTTGTTCTTCGTCCTGCTGATGATTGCTTGAGAATGCTTGAAAAATATGATCATAAAATTCCAGAAGGTCCTTTGTTGGAATGATTCTTAACATTTCAAAGACATCCTTTGGGCGATGGATCTGAATAAAAGGCGTATTTCCAGAAAGGTTTCCAGTATGTAAAGCACTAAGAGCTTCTCTATAAGCATTAGGTAAATTTAAGAGTTGCTGGTAAACGTTGCTTATACCAAGTGACATATGTCTTTTAAAGGTGTTTGCAATATAACTTTGAATATTTTGCAAATAAGGAAGAATGGAGCTGTCTAGATCATAAGAGGAATGCACGACTTCCATGATAAGAATACAATGATCATCTTTTATAAAAAGCTGGGAAGCGAAAGGTGCTTTCTTTATTTCAGTTTCTAAGAATTCATAAATATAATCGATTTCTACAGAATGTTGGGTAAAGGATTTATATTGCTCGCTGCTATCCATTTTGCCTATGATTGCGATGGAAGCTTGTTCTCTCTTTAAGGAAAATTCTTTAGCTCTACTTTCGATTTCCTCAGCAAAAGTAAACTTTCCTTCCACAAAATGAGTGAAGAAATCATTTCTTGCTCTTCTGGTATATTGTTTAACTGTGTTTTCCCTCATTAGTTCAAAGGAGAGGACGTTAGTTGCTTGTTCAATTGTAAGAAGTAAGCTTTGGTCTTCTAGTGGGATTTCCCCTAGCACAACTAAAAAAGCTGGTTTTTTCATGTGCGTATAAATAGGGAAGATAGTAAAAACCTCTTCTGTATTTCTGCTCGAAAAATAAGAATAGGGCGAGTTTGGTAGTAAAAATTCAAATCCACTTGTATGGAGCGAACTAAAAAAGTTCTCAATGGAATTTCTATTATAAGAAGAAGTATGCAGCTGAAAATGTGCATCAAATAAGACAATACGCTTGTTAATCATATGAGATAAGTCATCAACAAGTCGTTTTATACCTTTCCCTTTTAGTATATGTTGTGTGAATTTACGATGGGTTTCAAATGCTGTAGTTAATTCTGCTGTTCTCTGACTCAACATATAATTTAAAGAGGCATTAACGATTTCACCAAGGGATGTTTCTAAAGGAATTTCTAAAAGTGGAAAGCCTTTATCATTGGCAAATTGTATCGCTTCATTTGGTATATGTCCTAAAAATCTTTTTGATTTAATTCCTAAAGCAGTACAATCTTTTTCCTGCATACTTTTTATTAAAGAAAGCAAGACACCAGGCTTATCTTTTAGGTGGTAGGCAGTAGTGACTAGTAAATCGTTCGGGTTTAAGTAGTCCACGATATCAGGTGCATCCATCATTGTAATATGCTTTATTTCTTTATTTAATCCGGTGTGACCTGCAATTACTTCTACTTTATCAAAGACAGGTTTCTGTAGAATTTCTGCTAATTTCATCGTATTCCTCCTAAAGCAATTTCTTTATTATCAATAAATATAATTTAGTTATGTTACACAAAGTATTTAGATAATTCTAACACTTTATCTAATGTATTGCTAGAAGGTGCTTATTAAAATAATGGTTACATAATAATAGC
This sequence comes from Niallia sp. FSL W8-1348, assembly GCF_038006745.1. Lineage (NCBI taxonomy): Bacteria > Bacillati > Bacillota > Bacilli > Caryophanales > Bacillaceae > Niallia > Niallia sp. FSL W8-1348. The sequence goes on from NZ_JBBOVV010000001.1 coordinate 3,450,276, forward strand.
GCGTAGTTAATGTTTTTATATATCAGAAAAATATTATTGGAAAATAACAAAAAGCTTCCGTAGGTTTTAGGTGTATTTTGAATGAATAGGGTGAATCAGCGAGAGGAGCGATAGAAATGAAGACATCTATTGATATAGATACAAAAGAGGTGGGTGAGTGGATAGACTGGCTGGCTGGATTTGGATACACGAAAAACGGTGGGGTTACACGACTTCTCTATGATGAAAATTGGCGGTTAGCGCAAAATTCCCTTTTTCAAAAAATGAATGAAAGTGGTTTAAAGACACATTTTGATGGTGTCGGCAATCTGTTTGGCAGGCTAGATGGGACGGAAAAAGGCGAGAAAACTATTTTAACAGGTTCCCATATTGATACAGTTATAGATGGTGGTAAATATGATGGTGCATATGGAATAATTGCAAGTCTCATTGCTGTAAATTATTTAAAGCAACGCTATGGATCACCCCAAAAATCGATAGAAGTTGTATCTCTATGTGAGGAAGAAGGGAGTAGATTTCCTTTAGCATTCTGGGGATCTGGATCAATTACGGGTAAGTTTAATAGGGAGGATTGCTCTGGTTTATACGATACGAAGAAGGTTTCATTTTCTCATGCGATGAAATCCATGGGATTGCAAACAGATAAAGAACAAGTAAAACGAGATGATATTGATTGCTTTATAGAAATGCATATAGAACAAGGTGCTGTATTAGAGAAGGAGAAAAAGTCCATTGGCATTGTCTCCCATATCGTTGGACAAAGAAGGTTTACTATTAAAGTAAAGGGCGAGAGTAACCATGCAGGTACAACACCAATGCCTTATCGGAAGGACAGTATGCATATCGCAGCCGAATTAATTACATATGCACTCAAACAAGTTACCGAAATTGACTCTCAGTTAGTTGCGACAGTTGGAAGAATACTTGCAATACCCAACGTTCCCAATGTTATTGCGAAAGAAGTTACCTTTACATTAGATGTTAGGCATCACCAAGAAGAAGTGCTAGATTACTATTGTGAGAAAGTTTTTGCTTGTTTTGAACAGAAATGTAAAGCAGCTGGCATGAATGTGGAGTGGGAGCAATGGCTGGATGTTAAGGCTGTTGCGATGGATGATAAATTAACAGAACTAGCCTATACAATTGTTCAAGAAATGGATATTCCTTATCGAAAAATGATCAGTGGAGCAGGACATGATGCACAAGTCTTTGGAACATACTGTTCGACAGCGTTAGTATTTGTTCCAAGTGTAGGGGGAATCAGTCATTCACCAAAGGAATACACAAAACTGGAAGATTTAACGAGAGGCATTATAGTACTAATTGAATTATTGTATCGATTGGCTTATTAAAATGTTAGCCAGTGAATGAACGCCAAAAAAGCAGAGGAGCAAAGGGAAAAGTGGTGTTCATCAAGCGAATGAACGCCAAAAAGCAGAGGATCAAAGAGAAAAGTGGTTTTCATCAAGTGAATGAAAGCCAAAAAGTAGAGGAGCAAAGAGAAAAGTGGTGTTCATCGGGTGAATGAAAGCCAAAAAGCAGAGGCGCAAAGGGAAAAGTGGTTTTCATCAAGTGAATGAAAGCCAAAAAGCAGAGGAGCAAAGGGAAAAGTGGTGTTCATCAAGCGAATGAACGCCAAAAAGCAGAGGAGCAAAGAGAAAAGTGGTTTTCATCAAGTGAATGAAAGCCAAAAAGCAGAGGCGCAAAGGGAAAAGTGGTTTTCATCAAGTGAATGAAAGCCAAAAAGCAGAGGAGCAAAGGGAAAAGTGGTTTTCATCAAGCGAATGAAAGCCAAAAAACAGAGGCATAAGGGGAAAAGCGGCGTTCATCAAAAGTAAAAATAAAACAAATTAATCTAGCGCTTTCAAAATATAGATAAAGAAAGGATGTAAACAATGACTTTTTCAGAATTAAGCACACCCTTAAGAACGATTATGACACCAGGACCAGTTGAAGTGGATCCGAGAGTGTTAAGGGCATTGAGTACACCGATTTTAGGTCAATTTGATCCTGCGTTTACGGCTATTATGAATGATGTGATGGGAATGATACAACAAGTTTTTCAAACAAAGAACCAGTGGGCATTTCCGATAGATGGGACATCAAGATCAGGCCTTGAAGCTGTATTGGCCAGTGTCATCGAGCCAGGAGATAAAGTGTTAATCCCTATTTATGGGAGATTTGGACATTTATTAACAGAGATTTCCGAAAGATATGGTGCAGATATTCATTTGCTTCATTGCGAATGGGGAGAAGTTTTTGATCCAGACGTAATTATTGCGGAAATGAAAAAAGTGAAGCCGAAAATTGTTGCTCTTGTTCATGGAGAAACATCAACTGGGTGCATGCAACCGTTAGAAGAGGTTGGCAGAGCATGTCGTGAACAAGATATTCTCTTTATCGTTGACGCGGTTGCGACAATTGGTGGAGTAGATGTTCAATCAGATAATTGGTATATAGATGCAGTTATAGGTGGAAATCAAAAATGTTTATCTGTGCCATCAGGCAATGCTCCAATCACTTATAATGAACGCATTGAAAAGGTATTAAATGCGCGGAAAAAAGTAGAACGTGGGATAGCAACCGATAGTGAATTAGCAGAGAAAAAAATGCATGCTCCTATTCGTTCCAATTATTTAGACTTAGCACAATTACAGGATTATTGGAGTCCAAGAAGATTGAATCATCATACAGAAGCAACTTCGATGTTGTACGCACTATATGAAGGTTTAAGAATAGTATTAGACGAAGGCTTGGAGACTAGATTTGCGCGTCATCAATACCATGAACAAGCACTAATCGAAGGAATAGAAGGAATGGGTCTTGAATTGTTCGGTGATAGAAGATGGAAACTGCCAACTGTAACATGTATTAAAGTACCAGAAGGAATCGATGCAGAGTCTGTACGGAGTATGATGCTCCAGCAATTCGGTGTAGAAATTGCAAGCTCCTTTGGTCCTTTACACGGGAAAATATGGAGAATCGGAACGATGGGCTATAGCTGCCGAAAAGAAAACGTCCTATTTGTGCTTGCCAGTCTAGAAGCCTGTCTCATCAGACACGGAGTGAAAATCCCAGCTGGTCAGGCACTCCAGGCAACATTAGATTTTTATTCAAGAGATTAGAAGGGATACTATAAAGTGAAACTTCCATCAGTGAGGGGTTTCCGTCCTCCCCCACTGATGGTTAGTTGAACCAATCGGACCTTTACGGACAGTTGATCTCCCACCTTTCTTTCTCGTATTCTCCTATGCTTGAGGGGGAGTCTTACTGTCCGTTAAGAGTGGGATAAAGTGAAACTTCTATCAGTGGGGGGGCCTTCCTCCCCACTGATGGTTAGTTGAACCAATCGGACCTTTACGGACAGTTGATCTCCCACCTATCTTCCTTGTATTCTCCTAAGCTTGAGGTGGGAGTCTTACTGTCCGTTAAGAGTGGGATAAAGTGAAACTTCTATCAGTGGGGGGGGCCTTCCTCCCCACTGATGGTTAGTTGAACCAATCGGACCTTTACGGACAGTTGATCTCCCACCTTTCTTTCTCGTATTCTCCTATGCTTGAGGGGGAGTCTTATTGTCCGTTAAGAGTGGGATAAAGTGAAACTTCTATCAGTGGGGGGGGGCCTTCCTCCCCACTGATGGTTAGTTGAACCAATCGGACCTTTACGGACAGTTGATCTCCCACCTATCTTCCTTGTATTCTCCTAAGCTTGAGGTGGGAGTCTTACTGTCCGTTAAGAGTGGGATAAAATAGTTTCTAAAAAGAATAAAAAAAATCCATATTGACAATAATGTTTCTATCCGATATGATTTTTCACAAAGAAATGAATAAAGAAACTATAAAAAGGAATAGTATGCAGCAATGTCTATTAAAGAGAGGGTCTAAATGCTGAAAGGACCTATAGGCTCACCTGTTGAACCTGCCTTTTTCGTTCTGTATCGAATAGACTTTGTTTAAAAAGATTCAGCGGTTCAAGACCGTTAACATGGAAGAGTGTAAAGCTTTGCTTTGAATTAGGGTGGTACCGCCATTATTTGGTCCCTAATGAATGGCAAAGCTTTTTTTTATGGTCTTTTTTCAAAGAAAAGGCCAATCGAAATATTTTTAAAAACGACTAATAAAATAGGAGGCCCCTAAAATGGCAAAGGATTTTGTAAAAAGCATTACCAGTATGGAAGACGATTTTGCCCAGTGGTATACAGATGTTGTAACAAAAGCAGAACTAATTGATTATTCCAGTGTAAGAGGTTCGATGATCATTCGACCATATGGAACGGCAATTTGGGAGAATATTAAAGAAGCATTAGACAAACGTATTAAAGAAACAGGTCATGAAAATGTCTATATGCCATTATTTATTCCTGAAAGCCTTTTACAAAGAGAAAAGGATCATATCGAGGGATTTGCACCAGAAGTAGCATGGGTTACACATGGCGGAGACGAGGAATTAGCAGAAAGACTTTGCGTGCGCCCAACATCAGAAGTCCTATTTGCAGAGCATTATAAAAATATCATTCATTCCTATCGTGATCTTCCAAAGCTATATAATCAATGGGCAAATGTAGTACGATGGGAAAAGACAACTCGTCCATTTTTACGTACATTGGAATTTTTGTGGCAAGAGGGGCATACATGCCATGAAACAGAAGAAGATGCAGATAGAGAAACCATTCAAATGCTTCAAGTCTATGCTGAAATATGCGAAAAATACTTAGCACTTCCAGTTATTAAAGGGCGTAAAACAGAAAAAGAAAAATTCGCAGGTGCAAAATATACGTATACGATTGAAAGTTTGATGCATGATGGAAAAGCATTGCAATCAGGAACCTCTCATAATCTAGGTGATGGCTTTGCTAAATCCTTTGGCATTCAGTTCTCGGATAGAGACGGAAACCTCCAGCATGTACAACAAACATCATGGGGCTTTACTACTAGAATTATTGGTGCAATGATTATGGTTCATGGCGATGACCGTGGTTTAGTAGTACCGCCAATGATTGCTCCAACGCAAGTGATGATTGTACCAATTGCCCAGCATAAGGAAGGTGTATTGGATTTTGCTTATGATTTACAGAAGAAATTAAGCAGTACAATCCGCATTGGCATTGATGCAAGCGATAAAAAGCCAGGCTGGAAATTTAATGAGTATGAAATGAAAGGAATCCCTTTGCGTTTAGAAGTAGGACCAAAAGATATGGAGAAAAACCAAGTAGTTCTTGTGAGAAGAGATACAGGAGAGAAACAATTTGTCTCGATGGAAGGATTAGAAGAAACAATTGCGCAATTATTAATCGAGATTCAAGACAATTTGTTAAAGAAAGCCACAGATCATAGAGAAGAAAACACTCATACTGCTTTAAATTTTGATGAATTTAAACAATGGACAGTGAAAGAAAAACCAGGGTTTATTAAAGCGATGTGGTGCGAAGATCAAGCGTGTGAAGACAAAATAAAGGAAGAGACAAGTGCAACATCTAGATGCATGCCTTTTGAACAGGAAGCAATCGCCGAGACTTGTGTATGCTGTGGTAAAAAAGCAAGTAAATTAGTGTATTGGGCAAAAGCATATTAATTTTTGATGTGATATAAATAGAAAAACGAAGGATACGGATTCCTTCGTTTTTTCATTCTTAATAGGCAGTAAGACTCTCGCTGCTTGCTGGAAGTTTTCTTTACTGTTTTTCTTCGTCTGGCTCAATATGGACATGTACCTCTAACACATTAAATTCATTTATTAAAGCATTCTCTACAGCAGAAGAGATATCATGGGCATCGGTAATATCTAGTTTCTGATTAACAGTAATAACAACATCCACGACTGGACTGTTCCCATAGTTTCTCGCTTTAATTTCTTTTACAGCTTTAACGCCATCGGTATGTAAAATGGTCTTTTTATAGTTGTCAATCAATAGAACATCAAATCCATCTGTTAAATAGTGAGTTGTTTCTCGGAATATTCCCCAGGCTGTTTTACAAATTAACAGGCCGACAATACAGGCTGCTAGTGGATCTAAAAAGCCTAAGTTTATTTGTGCTCCAAAAATACCAACAGCAGTCCCAAAGCTAACCATCGAGTCGGAGAAGTTATCTTTTGCAGCTGCCTTTACAGCTTGGCTATTTATTTTCTTCCCTAATCGTAAATTGATGCGATAGACGAAGAACATAACCGTACCACATGCGATAGCTGTATAAGCTGCCACTAAATCAGGTGCTTGTCTTGAATGAGTAAAGAAAGACGATACTGCTTGGAATAATACTTGCAAACCCACGCTCATCATAATGAAAGAAGCAATTAACGAAGCGACAGTTTCCGCTTTCCAATGACCATAAGGATGATCTTTATCGGCTGGTTTTTGGGATAGTCGCAAGCCGATTAGAACGGCAACTGAAGCAATAATATCGGTGAAATTATTCCAACCGTCTGCTTTCAATGCCTGGGAACCAGAACTGTTCCCAATAAATAATTTCACAGAAGCTAAAATAATATATGTAAAAATACTTAATATAGCAGCTCGTTCGCCGAGTTTTAAGTCTGCATATTTTTTATCCATCACAAACGCCCCCTTAACTAACCCACTAATCATATCAAGTCATTATAGGGTGGGTCTAGAGCAACGTTTTTATACATATCAACAAAAGTGTTAGCAAGAGAAAACAGTTTGACAGAGGAAAACTTTTCATCCATAAAAAAGAAAAAGTCAGAGGGAATGAGATATGTTCGTTCCTCTGACTAAGTCTATTGAACCGATGCTTATGTTTACTTTATATATAAATCACTTACTAAATGATCTTTTATGATTTCTGTCGGAATAGGAAACTCGATCGTACCCATATAACCTGGTGCTACCTCATATTCATCAAAGCAAATCACTAATTGATGGTTTGTGTTTATATAGAAGTTTTGAGAGCTATCGATTTTTTCAAATCCATCTGGATCGTTTTGATTTTTTATGAAGTAATTTCCGGTCTCTGCTTTTATTTGTTGATTCATTTCATTTAAAATATACTCACTGATCGAATTAATATAGGATTCATCCTTAAATAAGCTAGGTAACGTGATTAATAGTTCGTTTTGCTTATCGATTGTAACATAGTGAATAGTTTCTGCAGCCGATGCCTTTATTTCTGTTGTATATCTACCAAGGGAGAATATTAAATCATCATCTGTTTTAACGATATAGCCACTTTCAAGTGAATAGTTTCCAGCTTCATTTGCTGTTTCTTGTTGAAATTTAGCATAAAGCTCTTTTGATTCTTGTACATATTGTTGGTTTAATGCATGTGAAAGAGCTTCATTCTCTAAGCCAGTTACTTTAGGAGTTTTTAAATTTAGCTGACTATTTTCCTTCGTTTCTTTCCATTCTGCTATTGTAACGACTTTAATGACTTTGTTTAAAAATGGAATATCTGCTAAGGTGCTTGCTGCTGCTGGACTTATATTAACTGTCGTAATTAATAAAAGAATGGATGCTGCTAGGAAGATAGCATTATGTGAAATTCTTTTTAAAGTACGATGCCTTTTAATGGACTTAAGTATTCGCTTCTCAAGTTCCTCTGGAATTGCAACACTTAAATATTCATTTTTCATATCCTCAAATTTTTTATCCATTATATTCCTCCATCATTATTTCATTTCTATGCGTAGTATTTTTAGTGCTTTATAAAGCTTCGTTTTGACTGTATTAATATTTTCGCCTAATACAGAAGCAATTTCCTCCAGCTTTAAATCTTCAAAAAAACGAAGGATAACAATTGTTTTGTAAGATGGAGGAAGCTGATTAATAGCTTGTTCTAAATCTAAATTTTTGTAAGTATCGACTGAACTTGAAGCGAGTATTTCCAGATTTTCATCGTCTGTAACATGCCATCGTTTCCTTTTTCGCAAAAAATCAAGAGAGGTAGTAGCGACTATTCGATAAAACCAACTTTTCATCATAGAAATATCCTTTAATTGGTGCTGTTTTTTAAGTGCTTTATGAATAGAATCTTGGACAATATCCAAGGCATCTTCTTGATTTCGTACATAGGAATATGCAAATCGATAGAAGCTTGCTTTATTATCCATAATAAATGCAATTAACTCCGTTTCTTTTTTATTTTTGTTAAACATACAAGAGCTCCTTTATGGAATTAAATACGTAATAACTTAAGTTTTACAAGTGATAGACGGATGGGAAGAGGGTTTTGTTTTAAGAAATTGAAATTTATTTAGAAAAAATGGAGAAGGCTTTTTTAAAACTATGCTTTTTTTATTTAGGATAAGCAAGGGTGAGAGGAGTAAGTTTGAAGATAAAAATTCCTCCAAGGCTTCTCTTAAAATAAGCTTGGAGGATTGAATAAAGTGAAACTTCTATCAGTGGGGGTTTTCCTTGCTCCCCCACTGATGGTTAGTTGAACCAATCGGACCTGTACGGACAGTAAGAGTGGGATAAATTATTCGTTTTCTTTTACATGAATTTTCTTGCTTGGCCAAAAGACAGCATTTCCTAATAGGGAAGTAATTCCTGGTACTAAAAAAGGTCTTACAATAAAAGTATCTAAAACAATTCCAATAGCCGTTATCGTTCCAAAGTGGACAAGTACTTGCATAGGTAAAGTAGTCAATACCATAAAGGTAGCAGCTAAAATAACTCCAGCAGAAGTAATAACGCCACCTGATTCTGCAACGCCTTCTTTCACTGCTTGTAAGAGCGGCATCTCTTTGCTTTTCTTCCATATACTTGAAATCATAAAAATATTATAATCTTCTCCTAATGCCACGATAAATACGAAGGAGTACAACGGAATTAACCCTTGAATTGCTTCTACGCCAAAACCATAATGGAGAATAATCCATCCTAGACCTAACGCACTAAAGTAGGAAAGAAGAACAGATGCGATTAAATAGATGGCTGCCGTAATGGAGCGTAGATAAATAAGTAAAAGGATGGCAATCATAACTAAAATAACCGGAATAATTAGTTGGGCATCTTCGTTTGTTACTTCTCTTGTATCATATTGTTCTGCAGTAATTCCAGAAAGCCAAATTTTATCCTTTGGATTTTTAATGCCACTATCTTGAAGTTTCTGTTCCAATGTTTCACGAATAGTTGGTAGTTTATCCATCGCTTCATTCGAATAAGGATTGTTTTGGAGTTCCAAGGAATACTTTACTAATTCAGGGTTGCTTTTACCTATTTCAGCCTCTGATACGGTGGCGATAAAATCCAATTCTTTTAAGGATTCCTCCACTTTTACATCTTTTCCTTCTGTATTAATCATAACAGAGACTGGAGCGAGTTCTCCCGCATTAAAGTGATCTTCAATTAAAGCAAATCCTTCTCTAGAAGGCATATCATCAGGGAAAGAGGACAATAAGTCATACGTATACTCTGTTTTAAGGGAAAATAGAGCAAAAAAACCAAGCAATATTGTCGTTAGAATCGTCACTTTCCATGGATGTTTTGTTACCATAGTACCAATCGCGTTTCCAAGTGATTTTCTTTGATTAGGTAATTTATTTGCACCTTTTTTTAATAATAATTCCTCTGTTTTAGGAACGAATGGATAAAAAGACAATCTTCCGATAATAGATAGAATAGCAGGTACTAGACTCAGACTCGCAATCATCATAATAAGGATAGATAAGCTAAATGGGATAGCAAATCGATGGACAGCGCCATACTGAGCTAATAATAATACAAGGAGGGAAAACACTACTGTTAAGCCACTCATTGCTACTGCTCCGCCGGAACGTTCCAGTGCTTTTTGCATCGCAATTTCTTTTATAGATTCTTTTGTTAATAAAGTTCGATATCTACTAATTATCACTAGTGTTGCATAAATGTTGTTAGAATATTCAGTTTAAATATGTCCCCTGTTAAGAGCCAAAAAAGTAAATACCCAACTAAAGGTGGATCCATCCATTTGGAAATTTTTTTACAATTAGACTTAAGAGACGACGACAATTTGTTTATTAAGGAATGGTTTTTCCTTCAATCTTTCGAAGCCAAATATGTGCTGGTTTCCACAAAGCTGCCCGTAAATATCGGCTAATTTGTAGGGTTTTTCGTTTACTTTTTGTCTCGATTTGTGCGAGAACATGCAGGCAAAAAACAATAAGTGCGATAAACACTTGATTCTGAATTGCCCATTCGCTTTGGCCGTAAAACTTTTTGATATGGAGATGTTGTTTAATCCATTTGAAAAATAACTCAATCGCCCAGCGTGATTTATACATCTTTGAGATTTCTTCAGCACTTAAATCAAAACGATTTGTGATTAAATGAAGCTCATTTCCTTTTGAATCAATCACTTTTAGAAGACGAAAGTAATTTTCGGCACGGTTTTGCGTCGTACCAATCAACACCATTTGATCCGACAAAACAGATGTATTCTCGGGTAGTTTAAAATCGTAAACCTCCCGTATGACTGCGTTTTTTCGCAGCCTAGAAAGGAAAAAGTAGCCGTCATCTGTCATCCGATCAAAGCGTTCGTAGTCTAAGTAACCACGGTCAAACACATACATACATTCCTTGTCATCAACCATTACTTCAAGCTGACCGCGGTCATGTTCTTTGGCCGTTGTCATAATGGCCTTTTCGGGATAGGATATACCTTTTTCCATAAACACAAGGCGTAAGTGCAATTTAACACCCGCTTTTGTTTTGCGGAATTTTGCCCATTTATGATTAGTCAAATTGAGAGGCAATGTGCTTGAATCAATGATTTTTAATGGCATCACAAGTTTCGTGTTGTGCGTTTTGGCATGAATTTGTGAAACTAAATCAAGGAAAAGCTTTTGGAATAAGTCTGGATTCATGCCATTTAAACGGCGTGAGAGTTGGGAAATACTGATAGAATCAAGATCAATGCCCTTTTGCAGTTGATCATCGAAAAGACAATCGCTCAGCGCATGCAGACTTTCGACTTCTTCTAGCTGCGCAAAAAGTAATAATTTTAGAAATGACTCTGTCGTTAGTTTTTTCGTATAGAAATCTAATTTCAACGTTTTCACGTTTTCTTCAAATAATTGAAGATTTATTGGTGAAAACCATTGTCCAAATGAAGTTTTTCGTGTAATCTTGTCCATGCGATAGTCCTTTTTAGTGGATTTGGACGGGTTACCACCTAACTTATCCATTATAAAGGACTTTTTCTTTGCATAAAATGATAAAATTGAACATTTCAAGTATTTTTAATAGTTAAATTAAATTAACGCAACACTAGTGACTAATTATGAATAAACAATAGTCTGTACCAGCTCCAAAAAGTAATACAGTCATTATGGCAATGCTCTGAGAATCGAATTCAATCCATCCTAACTCTCCAAAGAAGCCAAGTAAAGGGCTGATTACTCCATAGGCGATACCAACTCCAATTAAAGGAATTAACGCTAACACTGGAGAACGGTAAATGATGAGCAAGCAAATTAATACAATAATAACAGTGCCTATAAGTAATGATAAGTCACCTTGGCTAAATAGCTCTGTAGCATCAATAGAGATGCCGACAGGACCAGTCGTTCTCGCATGTAATTTCGTATCGTCTTTTAATGTAGTATTAAAAGGATTATCCTCCAATATGTCGTTTGCAACAGTTTCTAGTTCTTTCATACTTACTTTTAGTTCAGTTGTTGCTAAGTTGTTCTCAAATAATATAGGGAGAACTATAGTTGTTCCATCTTCGGAAATTTGTTTTTTTATTGCCTCTAAAGGTAGTTGATGATAAGGAATAATCGTTTCCTGATGAATAAGTGGGTCCTCTGTTAATTGGTTGGTAAGTTTCTGAATTTGTTCTAAATCTTGATCGGATAAGCCGGTTGATCGAAACCATGCAATTAACGCAGGAGTTCCTTGTTCATTAGAAAATTCCTCTTTCATTTTTTCTTCAGCCTGCTGTGATAAAGCGGTAGTTGGAATATTTCCAGCCAAATCATTTTTTTGGGAACTAGCTTGAGGTAGGAGCATGCTTAATATCCCGACAAGGAGAAGCCAAGAGATTAATGTGATCCACTTTCCCGTTTTACTAGTTACCGCGGCAAAATAACGATAAATATAATGTTTCATTTTTCCACTCCTTAAAAGCGTAACTTATCAATCGATAAGCAGGTTCTAAAAAAACTTATCAATTGATAAGTTGAGTATATATTTATTTTTGCAATAAATGAAGTGTTTTTTGAAAGAACATTACCTATTTACTAGTCCAAATAAAAATAGGTGAACGATTAACTTTGCTTTCCGCTTAATTTCCTTTTTTTGTTGTTCAGTGGAAAGTTGTTTCATATAAGCAGGTTGCATGGCTGTTTGAATGTATTGAAGAAACATTAACGCAATTTCCTCGCTATTACTCTCTATGGTTTGAAAGGAAATACTGTCATTGCTCTTTTCTTCTAGATCAAACACTTGAATAATGGGTTTTAAAAATCCCTCTTGCCAGCGAATTCTTAATTGCGTTTGTATATCATTTGGCATTTCATGTTGTAAGTCGTGGAACATTTGCATTAAATCTTCTTGATAATTTTCTAAAAAGTAAATAGCGATTTGATAGATACATTCTTCTAGATTTTGAAATTCTTCCGTAATTTTTAATAGAGCGTGTTCTGTTTGTTGAATAGAGGTATTAATTACTGCTTTATAAATGTCTTGCTTATTCTTAAAATGGTGATATAAGGCTGGCTGTGTTATCCCACAATGTTCTGCAATCATTCTTGTACTAACTTTTCGATATCCTAATTCCATAAACAGCTGATAGGAGACACGGATAATAAATTGATAGGTATCATGATTAGCACTTGTTCTATCTATTTTTTTATTCACATTGTAAACCCTTTCATTGTTGATTTTATCACATTTTATATTATAGAAAAAATAAGGGGATTTTTCAAATTTGTATAAAATGTGAACAACATTGTGAAAAAATGCACAAAATTTTATGAATAGGCTTGAAGGTTTCAGCAAGTCGTTATATGATTAGTTTGTAAAGAAAAACAACAAGAAACTACGAAAAGATGCAACAAGATTGTAGGAAGTTAGTAGGCAAAGTTAACTACTATATTAGTAGTTTTTCTTTAAAGAATTATTTGTGAAAATATTCACAAATAGACTACTTGGATAAAGTGGTTTTTTCTTTAAAGTAATTTGTGAATAATTTCACATTATAATTATTCTCTATATTGGAGGGATCTACGATGTCAGTTGTTGAAAAAGAAGTAAAAGCGAAAAATGAGCAAGTAGATGTGCAAGCAGTTATTGATGAAATGGCGGCGAAAGGGAAAAAAGCTCTAAATGAGTTTATGTCCTTAGATCAAGAGCAAGTAGATGAAGTTGTAAAAGCAATGGCTCTTGCCGGTTTAGATAAACATATGTATCTAGCTAAACTTGCTGTTGAAGAAACGGGAAGAGGCATTTACGAAGATAAAATTACAAAGAATATATTCTCGACTGAATATATCTACCATAATATTAAGTACGATCGTACCGTTGGCGTAATAAATGAAGACCAACAAACAGGAATTGTGGAAATTGCTGACCCAGTCGGTGTAATTGCAGGGGTAACACCTGTTACAAACCCAACATCTACTACTATGTTTAAAGCAATTATTGCTATAAAAACACGTAATCCAATTATTTTTGCTTTCCATCCATCCGCACAGAAATGTAGCAGTGAAGCAGCAAGAATCTTAAGAGATGCAGCTGTGAAAGCAGGGGCACCAGAAAACTGTATTCAATGGGTAGAAAAACCTTCTATTGAAACAACAAAAGCGTTAATGAACCATAATGACATTGCTTTAATTCTTGCAACTGGTGGACCAGGAATGGTTAAATCTGCATATAGTTGTGGAAAACCTGCACTTGGTGTTGGAGCTGGTAACGTACCTTGTTATATCGAAAAAACAGCAAAAGTAAAAAGAGCAGTGAATGATTTAATTCTTTCTAAGACATTTGATAATGGAATGATTTGCGCATCTGAACAAGCTGTAATCATCGATAAAGAAATATATGATGAAGTCAAAAATCTATTGATAAGAAATAGTTGTTACTTCTTAAACAATGAAGAGCTAGCAAAAGTAGAAAAACTAGTAATCAATGAAAATACATGTGCAGTAAATCCAGATATCGTTGGTAAATCTGCTCATTATATCGCTGGTTTAGCAGGAGTAAAAGTTCCAGAAGATACAAAAATTCTTCTTGCAGAATTAGAAGCAGTTGGACCAAATTACCCGCTATCAAGAGAAAAATTGAGTCCAGTACTTGCATGCTATAAAGTAGAATCAACAGAAGAAGGAATCAAACGCGCAGAAGAAATGCTAGAATTCGGTGGATTAGGACACTCAGCTGTTATTCACTCTGAAGATCCAAAAGTAGTTGAAAGCTTTGCGTTAAGAATGAAAGCATGCCGCATCATCAACAATGCACCATCTTCTCAAGGCGCAATTGGTGACATCTACAATGCCTTCATGCCATCTTTAACACTTGGCTGCGGATCTTATGGTAAAAACTCTGTATCTACTAACGTAACAGACATTCATTTATTGAATGTTAAAAAACTAGCTAAAAGGAATGTAAATATGCAATGGTTTAAAGTTCCATCAAAAATTTATTTTGAGAAAAACTCTGTACAATATTTACAAAAAATGAAGGATATCTCTAGAGTATTTATCGTAACAGATCCATACATGGTTAAATTCGGATATGTAGATAAATTACTTTATAACTTAAGAAAACGTTCAAACCTAGTGCAAGTAGAAGTATTTTCAGATGTTGAGCCAGATCCATCTATTGAAACAGTTGTTAGAGGAACAGAAATGATGGCTAAATTCCAACCAGACTGCATTATTGCGCTTGGTGGTGGATCTCCAATGGATGCAGCAAAAGGTATGTGGTTATTCTACGAACATCCAAATGAGGAGTTCTTCGGATTAAAGCAAAAATTCTTAGATATCCGTAAAAGGGTTTATAAATATCCTTCTTTAGGTGGAAAAGCTAAATTTGTTGCAATTCCAACTACTTCTGGTACTGGATCTGAAGTAACATCTTTCGCAGTAATTACAGATAAAGAACAAAATATTAAATATCCATTAGCAGATTATGAATTAACACCAGATGTAGCAATCATCGATCCACAATTTGTTATGACAGTTCCACCAGCAGTTACAGCAGATACTGGTATGGACGTATTAACACATGCGGTGGAAGCATATGTATCTAATATGGCCAATGACTATACAGATGCATTAGCTGTGAAAGCAGTTCAATTGATATTTGAATATTTACCAAGAGCATATCGTAATGGTAATGACGAAGAGGCTCGTGAAAAAGTGCATAATGCATCTACAATAGCTGGTATGGCTTTCGCAAATGCTTTCTTAGGAATTAACCATAGTTTAGCTCATAAATTAGGAGCAGAATTCCATATTGCCCATGGGCGTTCAAATGCTATCTTAATGCCACATGTTATCCGTTACAATGCGGAGAAACCGAAGAAGTTCACAGCGTTCCCTAAATATGAATACTTTAAAGCAGATGAACGCTATGCAGAGCTTGCAAGAATTCTAGGATTGCCAGCTAATACAGTGGAACAAGGTGTAGATAACTTTGTGAAAGCAGTAATCAGACTTGGAAAAGAGTTAAATATCCCAATGAGTATTGCAGCACAAGGAGTAGATGCAAAAGAATTCGAAGCAAAAGTAGATTATTTAGCAGATCGTGCCTTTGAAGATCAATGTACAACAGCAAACCCTAAATTACCGTTAGTAACAGAATTAGCAGATATTTATCGCAAAGCATATAAAGGGGTTTAAAAATCTTAATCAGTAAAAATGGCCAAATCATTCGTGATTTGGCCATTTTTATTGGTGGAATAATTATTATTAATTTGCTAATCCAGAAATTTTCAAAGAGGACGCCCTACGTAAGTCTATATAAGCATCCTTTTGACGAACTAATGGTAAATGTGGTTCATTTTGATGGATAAAAATGATTTCTGCTATTTCATTATTGGATAAGGTGACCTTTTTAAAAAGTTGTTTCCGCATAATAAAATTGGTGAAAGGTATAACAATAGCAGGATTTAAAGCATTCCCATATGATTCATTCACTAATTCATAGATGGCTTCAAAGTGAGATTTCTTTTCTTTATAGGTATAAGCAGAGCACATGCTATTAAAGCTGTCTGCTACGGAAACGATTTGAATTAGGAAAGGAATCTCCTTTTCCGTTCGTTGAGATGGATAGCCTTTGCCATTTATTTTTTCATGATGTAATAGAGCAGTTCTTGATATTAAAATATCCAATTGAGCAATTTGAAATAACATACTTTTTCCATATATCGTGTGTTTTTGGATTTCCTTATATTCTTTTTGGGTCAAGCGATTCTGTGCTTCTATAATAGATGAATCGATTTTTAGCATGCCGATGTCGTGAAATAACCCCATTTGACTAAGTAAGTGACATTGTTTTCTAGATAAGCCTAGTATTTTTCCGATAATCGCTGAAATAACACCAACGTTAATACTATGTTGATAAATATAGTCTTTTGGCGAAGTTTCTTGATGAATAATTTCTAAAATATTTAATTCTTGCAGGGAAAAATCTATTATTTTTTCATAAGTATGTAGAAGATTTTCAACCTTGCTATCATCCTGTTCTAGTATATGATGGAAGGTTTGTTTCACTTCATCTAATAAACTAGTAAATGTATCACTTACGGAGACAGGTGAGGTTTCTTCTGTAGAGCTAATTACATCAAATGGATTTACTTGATGCTTCGTGAGCAATTCTACATGTTTCTTTGTAAGAGTTGCACCCTTTTTTAGTAGAAATAAACCTTCAATGGAGTTAGAATAAACATCTTTTTTTATACGATACCCAATAATATCTTCCGTTCCTTTTTCCATATCATTTGTCTCCTTTATATAATGGTCATATTGCTACGTCGCATCCCCTTATTAGTAAATATTACCTTACCTCCATCTTGGATAAAACAGACTTTTTAACTAGTTGGAATAATTCTTTTTGCCTATTTTAGTAGAAGTTACTAGGGAATAAGGCCTTTGACATTGTTTTCCTATTATAATAGCTATATATTGACCAGAAAATATAGAAGGAATTGACCAGATTAGAAGATATAAGACGTTTTTAGAGAGGAGAATACACATGAATAAAAATCTATCGAAATCGTTGCTTATACATAAGGAAAAGAAATATCAATACCATATAAATCTTATTCATAATGAATTAATGAAATATCACACGATAAAAATACCTAATCAAAATATCGAAATTAAAAATCAGGAGTTAGAAGATTGGATTATAGAAAAACTAAGCCCAGAAGAAATTGATGAGATCATCTTTTTATTAGAAAATGCGAAGAAAAGAGCATCATCTGTGAAACCAATCTTTCAAGTGATTGCAACGAGTCTATTAAAAAATGTCTAAGTTGTTCCTTTTCTCTCTTACGAAGAAAAGGCTTCTTGCTTGTTTCACTATGGCGACAACTATATAATAGTATATATTTATCCCACTCTTAACGGACAGTAAGACTCCCCCCTTAAGCTTCTGAGAATACGAGGAAGATAGGAGGGAGATCAACTGTCCGTAAAGGTCCGATTGGTTCAACTAACCATCAGTGGGGGAGGAAGGAAAACCCCCCACTGATAGAAGTTTCACTTTATCCCACTCTTAACGGACAGTAAGACTCCCCCCTTAAGCTTCTGAGAATACGAGGAAGATAGGAGGGAGATCAACTGTCCGTAAAGGTCCGATTGGTTCAACTAACCATCAGTGGGGGAGGAAGGAAAACCCCCCACTGATAGAAGTTTCACTTTATCCCACTCTTAACGGACAGTAAGACTCCCCCCTTAAGCTTCTGAGAATACGAGGAAGATAGGAGGGAGATCAACTGTCCGTAAAGGTCCGATTGGTTCAACTAACCATCAGTGGGGGAGGAAGGAAAACCCCCCACTGATAGAAGTTTCACTTTATCCCACTCTTAACGGACAGTAAGACTCCCCCCTTAAGCTTCTGAGAATACGAGGAAGATAGGAGGGAGATCAACTGTCCGTAAAGGTCCGATTGGTTCAACTAACCATCAGTGGGGGAGAAAGGAAAACCCCCGACTGATAGAAGTTTCACTTTATCCCACTCTTAACGGACAGTAAGACTCCCCCCTCAAGCTTCTGAGAATACGAGGAAGATAGGAGGGAGATCAACTGTCCGTAAAGGTCCGATTGGTTCAACTAACCATTAGTGGGGAGGAAGGAAAAACTCCACTGATGGAAGTTTCACTTTATTTACAAATGCGAAGAATGCAATTCAAAAAAGTAAGAACGACTAAATATAGTGGTGAATATATCGATTTTTTCTATGAGAATTTGATATTATAAAATGCAATGAAGCATTGTTTCTTGAATTAGGAGGAGAAATAGTTGGAACCATGTATGCAAAGCCTATATACCTTTTTAAATGATCATCTTGTAGATATGCGCAAGGAATGGTTAAACAAAATAGAAAATAACCCATCTAACTTTTATTCAATCAATAAATCAGCAGAGAATACAGAAGAACTAATTACAGCCCACCAAATTCTTTTGGAAAATGTGATTAAGGTTTTTATTGAGGATGAAGCTGTATATTCAGCAAATATTTCTAAATGGGCTGTTAAAGTTGCAGAAAAACGTGCGAAAGATTTAGTTCCTATTTTGGAATCAATTGAACAGCTTAACACGGTTAAAGGAATTCTTATATCTTATGTGGAGAAGTTTTCAGAGGAATCTACTGCTCATTTAACAATAACTACCTTGTTTGAATGGATACGTCTCATCCATTATGCTTTTGATTTATTTGTAAATATATTTATTGGCTCTTACGATGAATACAAATTCCAGCAATTAACTGCACAACAAGAAACCATTTATGAATTAAGTAGTCCGGTTATACCGATTACAAAGGGGATTGGTGTGTTGCCACTAATTGGCGATATTGATACAAAGAGAGCGCAATTAATTATGGAAAATACATTGAAAGAATGTAATGAAAAACGATTTAATCATTTATTCATTGATTTATCAGGTGTACCACTAATCGATACAATGGTTGCCCATCAAATATTTCAAGTTATTCATGCTTTGCGATTAATTGGCGTAAAAGGATATCTTTCTGGGTTAAGACCTGAAGTCGCACAAACAGCTATTCAATTAGGCGTTGATTTCAGTCATATTCCAATTTTTAATAATTTAGCCAGTGCGCTTGGGAAGTTCGGTCTAACGGTCAATGAAGTGAAATATGTGTAAATAGAGGTGTATGTAGATGGGAAAATATCTAGCTGCCCTATTTTTTCCGTGTTTATTAGTAATCCTATTTTCAAGAGCGACTTATTATCCAATTATCGGCTTAGTTTTAACCGTCGCCTTAATTGCTGCTTCCGTTTATAGAGGATATACTGATACATTTTTGCTCATTGTCGTCGATGCTTTTTCCATGACGGTTGGCTATATGATTAGTAGGAAATGGAAAGATCGGTTAGCAAATAAAGATGCTTGAGTTTAAGTTGAAAAAAAGAAAAAAGAATAGAGAAGGAGAATGACTAAACGAATTTACGTCGATAAAGATGATAGGTATTTTCGTTAGTCATTTTTTTATGGAATTTTGCTTTTTAATACAGATGAAAAGCGTGATAAAATAAATCGAATGTTTGTTCTCTTTTTTGTGGTTTGAAAAGGATGGTTTGTGGTAGAATGGTGATATGTTGATTACATAGCTTAAATGGATAGAGTGGAGACTGTTAAACGAATGTGGTTTTACATTTAAAGGACCATAAATAAATCTTTATCATAGAGTGTCAAAGAAATGTACGAACGGGAATAGAAAGTATACAGATCGGAGGATGGTTTAGTGAGTCATGATTTTGAGTTAGTTTCAAAGTATACTCCTCAAGGTGATCAGCCAGGAGCGATAGAAAAACTAGTATCAGGTATTCGAGCAGGTGACAAAATTCAGACGTTGCTAGGGGCAACTGGTACTGGTAAAACCTTTACAGTAAGCAATGTGATTAAAGAAGTAAAAAAGCCAACGTTAATCATTGCTCACAATAAAACATTAGCTGGTCAATTATATAGTGAGTTTAAGGAATTTTTTCCTAATAATGCAGTAGAGTATTTTGTTAGCTACTATGATTATTACCAACCAGAAGCATATGTCCCACAAACAGATACATTTATCGAAAAGGACGCAAGCATCAATGATGAAATCGATAAACTTCGTCATTCAGCAACATCCTCTTTATTTGAAAGAGATGACGTCATCATTATTGCCAGCGTTTCTTGTATTTATGGATTAGGTTCTCCAGAAGAGTATCGAGAAATGGTTGTATCGTTAAGATCGGGGATGGAATTAGAAAGAAATCAATTGCTGCGTAAATTAGTTGATATCCAATATGATCGAAATGATATTGATTTTAAACGGGGAACATTTCGTGTTCGCGGGGATGTAGTGGAAATTTTCCCGGCATCTCGTGACGAACATTGTATCAGAGTAGAGTTTTTTGGAGATGAAATTGACCGGATTCGCGAAGTAGATGCATTAACAGGAGAGATATTAGGGGAACGAAACCATATTGCTATTTTTCCTGCTTCTCACTTCGTAACAAGAGAAGAAAAAATGAAAATAGCGATTGAGAACATTGAAAAGGAATTAGAGGAACAATTAGAAAAATTAAGAGCAGATAATAAATTATTAGAAGCTCAACGGCTAGAACAACGCTCACGTTATGATTTAGAAATGATGAGAGAGATGGGATTCTGTTCTGGAATAGAAAACTATTCAAGACATTTAACATTAAGACCTCCTGGATCTACTCCTTATACTTTGTTGGATTATTTTCCAAAAGACTTTCTTCTTGTTATCGACGAATCTCATGTTACATTACCGCAGATTAGAGGAATGTATAATGGTGACCAAGCACGGAAAAATGTGTTGGTAGATCATGGTTTTCGCTTACCATCAGCCCTTGATAACCGTCCGTTGACCTTTGGAGAATTCGAGAAGCATATTAATCAAATGATTTGTGTATCTGCAACACCTGGCCCATATGAAATTGAGCATACTCCAGTTATGATTGAACAAATAATTCGTCCGACTGGATTACTTGATCCGACGATTGACGTTCGGCCGATTGAAGGACAAATTGATGATCTAATTGCTGAGATTCATGAAAGAATTAAACGAAATGAACGGGTATTGGTAACAACACTTACGAAAAAAATGTCAGAGGACTTAACTGATTATCTGAAAGATATAGGAATTAAAGTACAGTATTTGCATTCCGAAGTAAAAACGTTAGAACGGATTGAAATTATTCGGGAATTACGTCTTGGAAAATATGATGTACTAGTAGGAATTAACTTATTAAGGGAAGGACTGGACATTCCAGAGGTATCATTAGTCACAATTTTAGATGCTGATAAAGAAGGTTTCCTTCGTTCGGAGAGATCGTTAATTCAAACAATCGGGCGAGCAGCAAGAAATGCTAATGGTCATGTCGTCATGTATGCAGATAAGATGACTCATTCCATGGAAGTTGCCATAAGTGAAACGAAAAGACGTAGAGAAATTCAAGAGAAATATAATGAAGAACATGGAATAATTCCGCAAACGATTCAAAAAGGCATTAGAGATTCAATCCGTGCAACACAGGCAGCAGAAGAGCCAGAAGAATATGCGGCATCTACTAAACTTGATAAATTGACGAAAAAAGAAAAAGAGGCAATGATCGCACAAATGGAGTCAGAAATGAAAGAAGCAG
Source organism: Niallia sp. FSL W8-1348 (assembly GCF_038006745.1). NCBI lineage: Bacteria > Bacillati > Bacillota > Bacilli > Caryophanales > Bacillaceae > Niallia > Niallia sp. FSL W8-1348. Next base: position 3,472,055 of record NZ_JBBOVV010000001.1, read on the forward strand.
CCAAAGCTTTGAATTTCGAAAGAGCAGCAGAGCTTCGCGATCTATTGCTTGAATTAAAGGCTGAGGGGTGAGAGAAGCAATGGCAAAAGATAAACTTATTGTAAAAGGTGCAAGAGCAAACAATTTAAAAAATATTGATATAACTATCCCAAGAGATCAATTAGTAGTCATAACCGGTTTATCTGGTTCTGGGAAATCTTCCCTCGCTTTTGATACCATATATGCGGAAGGACAACGAAGATATGTAGAATCTTTATCTGCTTATGCTCGTCAGTTTTTAGGGCAAATGGATAAGCCAGATGTTGATTCGATTGAAGGATTATCACCGGCTATTTCCATTGATCAGAAAACAACAAGTCGAAATCCACGTTCTACTGTTGGGACAGTAACGGAAATTTATGATTACTTAAGGTTATTATACGCAAGGGTTGGGAGACCAACTTGCCCAGAGCATGGAATTGAAATTTCCTCACAGACAATTGAGCAGATGGTTGACCGAATCCTAGAATATCCTGAAAGAACGAGACTTCAAGTTTTAGCACCTGTAGTATCAGGGCGCAAAGGGACTCATGGGAAAGTGCTTGAAGATGTGAAAAAGCAAGGATATGTTCGATTACGTATTGATGGAGAAATGCATGAAATTGGCGATGATATTTCTTTAGAGAAAAACAAGAAACATAATATTGAAGTAGTTATTGATCGTCTAGTTGTAAAAGAGGGAATTACAGCTCGTTTAGCAGATTCATTAGAATCAGCATTACAATTCGGAAATGGCAAAGTTATTATTGACGTTATTGGACAGGAGGAATTATTATTTAGCGAGCATCATGCTTGTCCAATTTGCGGTTTCTCGATTGGCGAATTAGAACCTAGACTTTTTTCCTTTAATAGCCCATTTGGAGCGTGTCCAGATTGTGATGGACTTGGAAATAAATTAGTTGTTGATGTGGACTTGATTATTCCTGATTGGAATTTAACTTTAAAAGAAAATGCAATAGCTCCATGGGAATCCATTAGTTCTCAATACTATCCACAGCTTCTTGAAAGTATATGTAATCATTATGGTATTGACATGAATATACCAGTTAAGGATATTCCTAAAAACCTAATGGACAAAATTCTTTATGGATCTGGAAAAGAATATATTCATTTCCGTTACGAAAATGATTTTGGTCAAGTGAGAGAAAATGATATTCAATTTGAGGGCGTTATTCGAAATGTCGAAAGAAGATACAAGGAGACAAGTTCTGACTATATTCGAGAACAAATGCAAAAATATATGGCAGAACAGCCTTGTCGTACATGTAAAGGATATCGTTTAAAAAAAGAAGCCTTAGCTGTATTAATTAATGGACAGCATATTGGGAAAATTACGGAAAAATCAGTTGTGGAATGCTATCAATTTATGGAGCAGGTTGATCTAACAGACAAGGAAAAACAAATTGCTAATTTGATTCTTAGAGAAATAAAAGAGCGAGTTGGATTTTTAATAAATGTTGGGCTGGATTACCTAACATTAAGTAGAGCTGCAGGTACCTTATCCGGTGGTGAAGCACAGAGGATTCGTTTGGCGACACAAATTGGCTCAAGACTCACTGGTGTGCTCTATATTCTAGATGAGCCTTCCATCGGTCTTCATCAAAGAGATAATGATAAATTAATTGATACATTAAGACAAATGCGCGACATAGGAAATACATTGATTGTTGTAGAGCATGATGAAGATACGATGATGGCTGCAGACTACTTAATTGATGTAGGACCTGGTGCTGGTGTCCATGGAGGAGAAATTATTTCAGTCGGAACTCCTGAGGAAGTAATGAATGATTCAGAATCGATAACAGGTCAATATTTATCAGGGAAAAAGTTCATTCCACTTCCGTTAGAAAGAAAGAAAAGTGATGGCAGATTTATTGAAATCACTGGTGCAAAAGAAAATAATTTAAAAAATGTAAGTGTAAAAATCCCACTAGGAATGTTTGTTTCTGTTACAGGTGTTTCTGGTTCAGGGAAAAGTACATTGATTAATGAAATTCTCCATAAAAGCTTAGCCCAAAAGCTTAATCGTGCAAAAGCGAAGCCGGGTGCGCATAAAGAAATTAAGGGGATCGAACAATTGGAAAAAGTCATTGATATTGATCAGTCACCAATTGGACGAACTCCAAGGTCGAATCCTGCCACTTATACTGGAGTGTTTGATGATATTAGAGATGTTTTTGCAACAACTAATGAAGCAAAAGTACGAGGGTATAAAAAAGGTCGTTTTAGTTTTAATGTCAAAGGCGGAAGATGTGAAGCTTGCCGTGGTGATGGAATTATAAAAATTGAAATGCATTTCCTACCAGATGTTTATGTTCCGTGTGAAGTCTGTCATGGAAAGCGATATAATCGCGAAACATTAGAAGTGAAGTATAAAGGAAAAAATATTTCTGACGTATTGGAAATGACAGTGGAAGATGGTGTAGCTTTCTTTGAAAACATACCGAAGATTCATCGTAAACTCCAAACAATTGTAGATGTTGGTTTAGGATATATTAAGCTAGGACAGCCAGCCACTACTTTATCAGGTGGAGAAGCTCAAAGGGTAAAATTAGCTTCAGAATTACATCGACGTTCTACTGGTAAGTCTTTTTACATTCTTGATGAGCCGACTACGGGCTTGCATGTTGATGATATTTCAAGATTGCTGACTGTCCTGCAACGATTGGTAGAGAATGGCGATACCGTCCTTGTCATTGAGCATAATCTTGATGTTATAAAGACGACAGATTATATTATCGATTTAGGACCAGAAGGTGGCGATAAAGGTGGTACAATCTTAGGATCCGGAACACCTGAAGACATTGCCAATTTAGAAGGCTCCTATACTGGTAAGTATTTAAAGCCAATTTTAGAAAGAGATCGGCAAAGAATGAAAAAAAGTATCGAAGAAGCAGAGAAGATTGCTACAACTTAATATTGAATAAAGAGATGGGGAGAGCAGATGAGTCGACTTATTAAAGTTGCTCACCTACCAGAGGGCCTCGTCTCTTTTTCATTTCTTATAGAGAAATTCTTCTGAAATAGAAAATAACTACATAAAATAAAAAGGATTCTTAGCAAAGAATATATTCGAAATGAAACTTTTAGAAGGGATGATTCGTATAAAAATACAGAAGCCGATAATATGAAGGTTACTGAATGTTTGAGGCAATTTGTATTAATAGTAAATGCAGCCAATAAATATCATTAAAAGTAGTTATTTTCAAAAAAATGTTGCTTTTCATTCTTTGTTCTAAATCGGGAGTGAAATGGAGCGATTAAGTTTTTGCGTTTAGCTGTTTTCTAAAAGGTTGTTGTTTTTTTCAATAGAAGAAAATAATCTTATTTTTGATTACATTCATTTTATAATGTGCAGTTTCGTATCTTATCTAATTTAGGTGGAGGTTTTAAAGGAATAAAATCGTTCATTTTTGAGGAGGATTTAAAGTGGCAGATGAGAAAAAGCGAATTTTAGAACTAGTGGAAAGTGGCAAATTGACCGTAGATGAAGCATTAAAGCTAATGGAAAAGGTTGATGAAGTAAATGAGAAGAAGTCACTCAATGAAGACGAAAAGAAAATATTAGAAGATTTTCAAGAAGAAACAAAGTTTCATGAAAAGAAGAAAGAAACAAATTCAAATTATGGATTTAATTTTCAATCTGCGAAAGATAAGCTCTTTGACTTTGTTGATACAACGATAAAAAAGGTGAAGGAAGTAGACCTAGATTTAAACTTTGGTCATTTTGAAGAAGTTTCTCATATTTTTCAATACAATAATATCACACCAAAAAAGTTAGATATTGATATTCCAAATGGAGAAGTGGAGCTTATTCCATGGGATCAAGAAGAAGTTAGTATTGAATGTAAAGCAAAGGTATATCGCGTAAATTCGTTAGAAGAAGCAAAAAATGTGTTTTTAAAGGAAGTAGATGTAATTGTAGATGATGAGAAATTACTAGTAAAAACGAATCATAAATGGATGAAGGTAAAAACGCAAGTTTATATCCCACAAACTTCGTATGAATCAGCCATCGTTCGTTTATTTAATGGACCCATTACTACATTTGATGTTAAAGCGGAAAAATTGTATGCTAAAACGGCTAATGGTAAAATAATGTTACAGGCTGGTGAAAATAAAAAAGTAGAAGCGGATGCGGCAAACGGCAGTATTAAAGTCGAAAAAGGCAATATAGAAAAACTTGACGCTGAAACGATAAATGGATCGATTACAGTTGAAGGTTATTTTAATAAAGTCGATTTACAATCCTTTAACGGCAGTATTTTATGCACAAACCATTCGGAAACATGTGAAGTGTTTGAACTTCAAGGAACAACAGGTAGTATCGAGGTAAGCTTACCAGAAACATTAGCGGTTAGTGGAGAGTTAAAAACGAATTTCGGTGGATTTAATGTAGAGTTAGAGGGTATACAAATAGTAGAAGAGAAAAATGAAGTTCTTCAAAAGACGTTACAATTTAAATCGATACAATCAAGTGAGCATCATACAAAAATTGATGCTAATACAAAAACAGGATCGATTAAAGTGAAGAAGATTGAAAAAAATAATTAATTATAATAGAGGAAACCGATAAGGTAATTAAACTCGGGATGGAAAAACATATGCGAATTTCTAATTCTGTTCGTTTAGATTGTTTTTTCCCTATAACCAGTATCGGTTTCTACTATGCTTAATGAGGAGTAATTGGAATGAGATGGATAGTAGGAATACTAATTAATGCTATTTTCTTTGTAGCATTGGCTGGTTTATTTCAAGATCAATTTTATTTATCAGGGATTGGTGCTGCGATTGGAGCAAGCGTTATTTTATCCTTGCTAAATATTATTGTTAAACCAATATTAATTTTATTGACATTACCTGTAACAATTCTTTCGCTAGGACTATTTTTATTTGTCATCAATGCTATTACATTGTCATTAACAGACAGATTGATGGGAGACAGTCTTGAAATTTCAAGTTTTGGTATGTGCTTGCTTTTTAGCATTTTACTTTCACTTTGCAATATAATTGTTCAAAATACAGTCCTTCGAGAAAAAGGGTAAGAGGCTGCCAGATATAGAAGTGGAAACTATTCCATTGCTTTATCTGGCAGTTTTTTTGTCTTTTTATCCTACTGTTAACGGATAGTAAGCTGCGGAAAATCGAAGAAGATATCCGTTAAGTACAACAAATCATTAGGAGGGGATGAGGAAAAAAACTATTGATGAAAGTTTTCTTTATTTTAGAATACCTTTTCCTAATAATTTGACTGAATTCTAGCATATATTTATCTTTTAATGCTAAAATAAGGTGAATATGGAATTATAAATAATGACTAAAATTAAACAGTTTTTTTCTGTTTATAAAAACTTAACAGCAAGGACCTTTAAAGGAGGAGCTTCATGGCGGCAAAAGTACTAATAAAAGATGTGATTGAAGAGTTTGATTTAGAAATTGTAAGTGGAGAAGAAGGTATTAATCGACCAATTACAGTTAGTGATATATCAAGACCAGGTTTAGAAATGGCTGGTTATTTTAACTATTATCCTGCAGAGCGTGTTCAGCTGTTAGGTAAGACTGAACTTTCCTTTGCAGAACGATTAAGTGAGGAAGAAAGAGCAAACCGCTTAACGAAATTATGTAGTGATACTACTCCAGGAATCATTATTACGCGAAATATGGAAGTACCACCGCAATTAATCGAAGCATCAGAGGAATTAGCAGTACCAGTATTACGTTCTAAGCATAAAACATCGCTTTTTTCCAGTCGACTTACTAATTTCTTGGAAAGAAAACTAGCGCCTACTACGGCTGTTCATGGTGTTCTTGTTGATATTTATGGTGTGGGCGTGTTAATCACTGGTAAAAGTGGTGTAGGTAAAAGTGAAACAGCTCTTGAGCTTGTTAAGCGTGGACACCGATTAGTGGCTGATGATTGTGTGGAAATAAGACAAGAAGATGAAAACTTAATTGTCGGCAGTTCACCAGAACTAATTGAACATTTATTGGAAATTCGTGGTTTAGGGATTATTAATGTAATGACTTTATTTGGAGCAGGGGCTGTGCGAACGCACAAAAAGATTTCATTAGTTATGTCGCTAGAACTATGGGAACAGAACAAGCAATATGACCGTTTAGGCTTAGATGAAGAAAAAATGAAAATAATTGATACAGAAGTAACGAAGCTTACAATTCCAGTTCGCCCAGGACGAAACTTAGCGGTCATTATTGAAGTAGCGGCAATGAATTTCCGCTTAAAACGCATGGGCGTGAATGCAGCAGAACAATTCACAAATAAACTAAATAATGTTATATCGGACGAAAGAAAGTAAATAGATGGTAGAAAAAGGGAACTAAAAGGTGAGATAAAAGTAAAATATTTATTATGCCTTTAAACATTCCTTGGGAATAGGAGGAAATCAGATGGAAGATATACGACCAATTGATCCAGTTGCATTTTCATTAGGACCAATTGATGTCCGCTGGTATGGACTTATAATCGGTTCAGGATTGATTCTTGCGCTAATTATTGCAATGCGCGAAGGGAATAGGAGAGGACTTGGAAAGGATGACTTTCCCGATTTAATGCTATGGGCTATTCCAATCTCGATAATATGTGCAAGAATTTATTATGTCATTTTTGAGTGGAGCTATTATAAAGACCACCTAGGAGATATCCCGAAAATTTGGAATGGTGGTATTGCCATTCATGGGGCTTTAATCGGAGCTGTCGTTACTACTTATATTTTTACAAAGAAAAAGGGCATATCTTTCTGGAAAATGGCAGATATAGCAGCACCAAGTATTATTCTTGGACAAGCAATTGGCCGCTGGGGAAACTTTATGAACCAAGAGGCCCATGGCGGGGAAGTAACACGATCGTTTTTAGAAGGATTGCATTTACCAACTTTTATCATTGATCAGATGTATATTAACGGAACATACTATCATCCTACTTTTTTATATGAATCATTATGGAATATTGTTGGATTCGTGATTTTACTAGCTTTACGAAAAGTAAATTTACGTAGAGGAGAAATATTCTTATCTTATGTTATTTGGTATTCGATTGGAAGATTCTTTATAGAAGGAATGAGAACAGACAGTTTAATGATTGGTGAATTACGAATGGCTCAATTAATTTCTTTAGCTTTAATTGTTCTTTCTGCTGTCACAATCGCTTATCGAAGAAAAGCAGGATTGGCACATGAACGTTATTTAGATACAAATGGTTAATAATAGAAAGGATGTTTCGGTTGACTGGAAAGATTAATACAGCATTATTTGATTTAGATGGGACGCTAATTAATACAAATGAATTAATTATTTCCTCTTACTTACATACATTAAATCATTATTACCCAGGAAAATATGAGCGAAAAGATGTCATTCCTTTCATGGGGCCTCCATTATTAGAAACATTTGAATCGATTGATAAATGGAGAGCGCCAGAAATGATGACGATGTATCGTAGTTATAATATTGAAAATCATGATAAAATTGTCACCATTTTTGATGGTGTATATGATGCAATCAAAGAACTGAAGCAAAGAGGCTTTAAGCTAGCGATTGTTTCAACGAAATTATCAGATGTAGTAGAAATGGGTCTTAAATTAACAAAATTAGATGAGTTTTTTGACGTAGTGGTTGCTTTGGATCATGTAACAAAGGCAAAGCCAGATCCAGAGCCAGTCCTTCTTGCACTTGAAAAATTAAAGGCATCCCCGTCAGAAGCGATTATGGTCGGAGATAATAAACATGATATATTGTCAGGAAAAAATGCGGGTACTTTAACAGCAGGTGTAGCTTGGACACTAAAGGGGAAGGAATTCTTACAGGAATACAACCCTGATTATATTTTTGAGAATATGAAAGATATCCTTTCTATTCCTGAAGTCCAATCATCATGAGAAAGACGACAAGATATCCGGTAAGTGGACCAAACTCGCTGTGGCATGTTTATAAAACGGTCCCTTTTTTAAAAGTAATCAAAAATTTTATCGTTATCCAGACAGCAAGATATATGCCTTTTTTAAAAGCTAAGAACTGGATGTACCGCAAGCTTTTGAAAATGAAGGTAGGAGACCAAACTTCTTTTGCTTTAATGGTAATGCTAGATATTATGTTTCCTGAAAAAATCAGGGTAGGCAAGAATAGTGTCATAGGGTACAATACAACCATTCTTGCTCATGAATATTTAATAGAGGAATACAGGATAGGTGAGATTGAAATTGGCGATGAAGTAATGATAGGTGCCAATTCAACGATTCTTCCTGGTGTGAAAATCGGTGACCGTGCGATTGTCTCTGCAGGTACACTAGTACATAAAGATGTTCCCGCTGGATATTTTGTTGGCGGAAATCCGATGCAAGTCATTTATACTGCAGAACAAATGGAAGAGCGCAGAAAAAGCGAGCCTTCCTATGTAATGGATGAATAAATAAAGTAAACCTATCTTCCGTTATTCCAAGATTTATTATCTTTGAGTAACGAATAGATAGGTCTTTTTAAAAATTTCAGAATTAATAAAAAATATATGTTAAGCAATTACTTTATCTCACTCATAAAGACTATCTCAAGCTGCGGAAAATCGAAGAAGCTAGGTGGGGAATAAACTGTCCGTAAAGGTTCGATAAGTGCAACTAACCATCAGTGGTGTTGAGGAAAAAACCCAACTGATGGAAGTTTACTTTATATAGTTGGGGTCACTAGTGTCGCATTAAAATAATTCAACATAGCTAAATAAATTAAATTTTCCGCAAATAAACTTTTCTATAAAAAAAGCCTTTATAATGGGTTGGTGGTAGTAACCTATCCAAATCCAAAATAAAGGACTAACGCATGGATAAGTTTACACGAAAAACATCATTTGAACAATGGCTTTCACCTATTTCCAACAATTTGTTAGAGGAACAAGTGAAAAACTATCAATTAAATTACTATACGAAGAAGCTGCATATGACTTCCTTTTTGAAATTACTACTATATGCACAACTCCATGAAACGGAGAGTTTGCGTGCATTAAGTGATTGCGTGTTTTCAGAAGAATTACAAAACGCCACTCAACTTGATTCCATTAGTTTCTCTCAACTGGGTAGGCGATTAAATCTGGTTCCAACGGAGTTTTTCCAAACTATTTTTCTTGATTTAGTCAAGCAAATTCATCGGAAGACTGATTTTCAAGCGAGACGAAAAACGACAACACCTCTTAAAATTATTGATTCCAGTACATTACCATTAAACTTGAACAACCATAAGTGGGCAAAATTTCGAAAAACCAAATCTGGTGTGAAGCTCCATCTACGCCTCGTATTTATGGAAAAAGGTCATTCCTATCCAGATCAATCCGTGCTTACAAATGCCAACGAACATGACCGAGGCCAGCTTGAGATCCTGGTCGATGACAAAGAATGCATGTATGTGTTTGATCGTGGATACTTGGACTATGAACGATTCGATCGCATGACAGATGAAGGCTATTTCTTCGTCTCTCGACTGCGTAAAAATGCGGTTGTACGTAGCCTTGAAACACTCTCGTTACCAGAAGATTCTTCTGTGTTATCGGATGAGATGGTCGTCATTGGAACCACACAAAATCGATCGGAGAATGTTTTCCGTTTGATCAAAGTATGGGATACAAAAGGAAATGAGCTACACTTGTTAACGAATCGTTTTGATTTAAGTGCGGATGAAATCGCTGAACTTTACAAATCACGGTGGGCCATTGAACTGTTTTTCAAATGGATGAAACAGCATTTGAATATCAAAAAATTCTTTGGACAGAGTGAACAAGCTGTGCACAACCAAGTGTATATAGCGATGATCGTCTATTGCTTGAATGTACTGGCTCAACGGAACACGAAAAGTAAGCGATCGTACTTACAAATTAGTCGTTATTTGAAAGCAGCTTTATGGAAACCGGAACACATTTGGTTGAGAAAAATAGGGGGAAACACTGTCCCATAAGCCAATCACTGTCTCTATCACACTCGCCACAAGGTATAGTAAAAAAATGGATGTTTACTACCTATGTTTAATCATCTTTCTTTTTACTCAAAAGTAAGGATAATTAATAACGGAAAATTCCGTCAATGTTTATGCGACGCTAGTGAGTTGGGGTTTTATTAATTAGGCTGTTTTCTAGAGGATTATTATTTTTTCAATAGGAAAAATGAATTAGTAGGAAAAATGGAGCAACCGGAATACACGTAGGCTCCTGTGGGATTAGCGAGACAGTCTGAGACCCCGGAGGCGAAGCTGAGGAGACTTAGCGCGAGCCCCACAGAAAGCGAAGGGTATTCCGGCTGCAGGTAATCACAACAAACTTTACGAAAACAGTCATTAATTAAAATAATAATTTTTAGAAAGATCCAATAAATGAAACTTTTCTCTTGACCTATGATAAGGCGAAGAGTACACTAAAAACAACTCTTTAATTTGGTAGTATATTAGCGAACTAAAGCATTCTGAATTTTAAAACACGAGGTGTAATGATGAGTAGCTTATTTATGTTTGAAAAGCCATTAGGCATGAGAGATACATTACCAGCGATTTACGAAAGAAAATATAAAGTAAAACAAAAGATAGATGTAGAAATAAAAAAATGGGGCTATCAATTTATTGAAACTCCGACATTGGAATACTATGAAACAGTTGGGACAGCGTCTGCTATTTTAGATCAGCAGCTTTTTAAATTACTGGATCAACAAGGACATACACTTGTACTTCGCCCAGATATGACAGCCCCGATAGCGAGAGTAGCGGCATCTAAGCTTTTATCAGAAGAATTGCCATTGCGCCTTGCTTATAATGCGTCTGTTTTTCGCGCGCAGCAACGAGAAGGAGGGAGACCAGCTGAATTTGAGCAAATAGGCGTTGAGTATATTGGCGATAAAACAATTAGTGCAGATGGAGAAGGGATTTCTTTGCTTATTTCCTCTCTCCAACAAGCTGAAGTAGACAATTATCAAGTATCAGTTGGACATATAGGGTTCGTCCAGGCGTTTTTTCAACAAATCCTTGGAACGAAAGAAAGAGCAGATAGTTTAACGAAATATTTATATGAGAAAAACTATGTCGGATATCGCCAGCATGTCGAACAGCTTGCTTTATCAAGCATTGATAAACAGCGACTAAATGATTTCTTAAAGCTTAGGGGAAGTGAAGAAGTTATAAGTCTTGCTTATCAATTAATAGAAGGAAATCAGGGGGCAAAAGCAATTGATGACTTAAAGCAGCTTTGGGAAATTCTTGTTGATTATGAAGTAGCAGATAGAGTGACATTTGATTTATCCCTTGTTAGTCATATGAGTTACTATACTGGTATTGTCTATGAAGTTTATGCAGAAGGGGTAGGTTTTCCGATTGGGAGCGGCGGACGCTATGATTTATTATTAGAGAAATTCGGAAAAAGAACTGGAGCTACTGGGTTTGCTATTCGGGTTGATCGATTATTAGAGGCACTTGGGAATGGGAAAAAACCAGGAACTATTCAATGCATTTTATTCAGTAATGAGCGTAGAAAAGAAGCGTTCCAATTAGCGCAAGAAAAGAGGCAAGCTGGAATCCATGTCATTACGCAAGATATTAATGGAGTTAAAGATGTGGATGCTTGTACGAAGCAATACAGTGAAATCATCCTATTGGTCGGGAAAAAAGGAGTGGAGGTTGTCAAATGAATGAGATGTTAACTATCGCCATGCCGAAAGGAAGAATATTCGAAGAGGCAGCTGACTTATTAAGAGATGCAGGCTTTCGTTTACCAGCAGAATTTGATGACTCCCGTAAATTAATTATTGATGTCGAAGAAGAAAACTTCCGCTTTATCTTGGCCAAACCAATGGATGTTCCAACATATGTGGAGCACGGGGTTGCAGACTTAGGAATCGCTGGGAAAGATGTTATGTTAGAAGAAGAAAGAGATGTATATGAATTATTAGATTTACATATTAGTGCATGTTATTTAGCAGTAGCAGGTCTTCCTCATACAGAGCTGAATGAAATTGCGCCAAGAATTGCAACGAAATATCCAAATGTTGCAGCAGCTTATTTTCGTGAACAAGGATCTCAAGTAGAAATCATTAAACTTAATGGTTCAATCGAGCTTGCGCCAATCATTGGCTTAACAGATAGAATCGTAGATATAGTTTCGACGGGAAAAACCCTTGTAGAAAATGGTCTTGTTGAGTACGAAAGAATTGTAGATATCACCTCGAGATTAATTGTAAATCCGGCAAGCTATCGATTAAAGGATAAACGAATTAGTGAATTGGTAGAAAGAGTTCAGCAAGTAGTAAAGGCGAATTTAACAGTGAAATAACTAGAAAGGGGTTTCTAGATGAGGATTGTGACAGATATAGAGAATATTTGCTTAAAGCGTTCTGTTGATGCTGGATCAGAAGAACAGCGAAAAGCAGTTATGGAGATAATGGACCAAGTCAAAAGAAAAGGTGATCAAGCGCTTATAGAATATACAAAAAAATGGGATGGCGCCGAGCTGACAAGTCTCCTAGTAAGGGAAGAAGAGATAGCGACTGCTTACGATCATGTTGAAACGGAAATGATTTCAATAATGAAGGAAGCGGCAGCCAACATTAAAGAATACCATCAAAAACAGCTGAAAACTTCGTGGAACTTTACCCAAGAAAACGGATCAGTCCTTGGTCAAAGGATTCTGCCTCTAGATTCAGTTGGTGTATATGTACCTGGTGGAACAGCAGCTTATCCTTCATCCGTGTTAATGAATGTGATTCCAGCTTTAGTTGCAGGAGTGAAACGAATTGTGATGGTATCACCACCAAATGAGAACGGCAATCTTCCTAGTGCAGTTTTAGTGGCAGCTGATATAGCGGGGGTAAAAGAAATTTATAAAGTAGGAGGAGCACAAGCTATAGCAGCATTAGCTTATGGGACAGAGTCGATTGAAAAGGTTGATAAGATTGTTGGTCCTGGAAATATTTTTGTTGCCCTTGCAAAGAGAGAAGTATTTGGAGATGTAGCGATAGATATGATTGCTGGTCCGAGTGAAATTGCCATCCTAGCAGATGCAACAGCAGTTGCTAAAGAAATCGCAGCAGATCTATTATCACAGGCTGAGCATGACGAAAGAGCTTCATCGGTTCTTGTCACAACATCTATTTCATTAGCAGAAGAGGTTATTAATGAAGTGGAGCAACAGTTAAATGATTTACCAAGAAAAGAAATAGCGAAAAAATCAATTGATCAATATGGGTTGATAGTAGTCGTTAAAACACTAGATGAAGCCACCACAGCAATTAATACAATTGCTCCAGAACATTTAGAAATAATAACAGAAAATCCATATGATATCCTCGAAAACATTCGCCATGCTGGCTCTATATTTATAGGGAGATATAGCTCAGAACCAGTTGGAGATTATTTTGCTGGAACAAACCATGTACTGCCTACAAATGGAACAGCAAGATTCTCCAATCCATTAAATGTGGACGATTTTCAAAAAAAATCTAGTATTACCCATTACAGTGAAGCAGCCTTTAAAGAAAATGCCTATAAAATAGCCAAATTTGCACGATTAGAAGGTTTAGAAGCCCATGCAAGAGCAATAGAAGCACGATATGAGGAGTAGTTGCTATTTACAAAAAATTGGTTAGATTGAGACTTGGAATCGATTAAAATACCTACATAAAGGGGGAAGAAAAATGGGAAGAACCGCAGCGGTTAGTAGAAAAACAGGAGAAACAAACATTCAGTTATCATTAAATATAGACGGAGAAGGGGTTTCTGAAATCGATACTGGTGTACCGTTTATGAACCACATGCTTGATTTATTTACAAAGCATGGGCAATTTAATTTAACAGTCCAAGCAAATGGAGATATCGAAGTAGATGATCACCATACAACAGAAGATATAGGGATATGCCTCGGAATGGCACTAAAAGATGCTCTAGGAGATAAAAGAGGTATAAAGCGTTATGGAAATAGTTTTGTACCAATGGATGAAACATTAGCACAAGTAGTGATCGATTTAAGTAATAGACCTCACTTAGAATTCCGTGCAGAGTTCCCGAGTGATAAGGTCGGAACATTTGATACAGAACTTGTGCACGAATTTCTTTGGAAATTAGCTTTAGAAGCTAGGATGAATCTTCACGTTATTTTACACTACGGGAAAAATACTCACCATATGATAGAAGCAATCTTTAAAGCATTGGCGCGTGCTTTAGATGAAGCAACGACCATCGACCCTAGAATTAAGGGGATTCCTTCCACGAAGGGAATGCTGTAAATGATCGGGATTATTGATTATGGAATGGGAAATTTGTTCAGTGTTAGCAAGGCATTAGAACGATTGAATGCGCCTTATTTTATTTCAGAGGACAAAGAAGAATTGCTCCAGGCAGATGCATTAATTCTTCCTGGTGTAGGAGCATTTAAAGATGCGATGGAAAAACTGAAGGAAACGGGCTTATCTGAAATGATTCATACATTTGTCGAGAACGGTAAACCTTTATTAGGAATTTGCCTCGGTATGCAGTTACTGTTTGAATCAAGTGAAGAGAATGGCTTAAGCGAAGGTTTAAAGTTATTGCCTGGCAAAGTGATACGCTTTTCAGGTATCTCCAAAGATGGTACGGCATATAAGGTACCTCATATGGGGTGGAATAAGCTTCATTTTAAGAAAGACTCATTAGTAACACCTAACATGGATGATGATTTTGTTTATTTTGTGCACTCTTATTATGCAGATACAAAAGAGGAAGTCATTATTGCAAGCTGTTCGTATGACAAAGAAGTTCCAGCAGTAGTAGGACGAAACAATGTATATGGTATGCAGTTTCATCCAGAGAAGAGTAGTAAATTGGGTATGCATTTATTAAGTAACTTTGCGAATCTAATACAGAAAGGATGACCCACATGACCTTTACTTTATACCCTGCTATTGATATGAGGGGCGGAAAGTGTGTCCGTTTGCTTCAAGGAGATTATGAAAAGGAAACAATCTATGGTGATTCTCCTTTTGATATGGCCAAAAGTTTTGTAGAACAAGGAGCAAAATGGATACATATGGTTGACCTTGATGGGGCAAAAGATGGCAAAAGAGTAAATGATCAATTTGTCATTGAAGCAGCTAAAAAATTAGGTGTTCACGTGCAAATCGGCGGCGGCATTAGGCAAGAAGCAGACATTGTTCATTATTTAGAGAATGGTGTAACGCGAGTAATCATTGGAAGTATAGCCGTTTCACAACCAGACTTTGCGATGGAAATGATTCGTAAATATGGGGATGGAATTGCAATTGGAATTGATGCGAAAAATGGTTATGTAGCAACGCATGGATGGCTATCTACTTCTGAGGTGAAGGCTGTGGAGCTTGGGAAACGCTTTGCAGATGCCGGAGCAGAAACTTTTATTTTTACAGATATTGCTACAGATGGAATGCTAAGTGGACCAAATGTTGAGGCGATTGAAGAACTGGCGATCGTAACAAAAAAAGAAGTAATCGCTTCAGGTGGTGTAAGTAGTATGGAGGATTTGAACCGACTAAAGGAAATTTACGTTAAAGGTGTCGGTGGTGCGATTATCGGTAAAGCATTATATGAAAAAAAATTCACACTGCAAGAAGCATTGGAACAAGTGTATTAACAAAGAGAAAGAGAGAGCTCATGGTGAGAGGGGGTTTAATAATGTTAACGAAGCGAATCATCCCATGTTTGGATGTAAAAGACGGCCGTGTTGTAAAAGGAATCCAATTTGTTCAATTAAAGGATGCGGGTGACCCAGTTGAATTAGCACGCTATTATGATGAACAAGGTGCAGATGAACTCGTGTTTCTTGATATTTCCGCTTCACATGAAGGAAGAAAAACAATGGTAGAAGTCGTAAAGGAAGTTGCTTCCCAGCTTGCTATTCCTTTCACTGTTGGGGGAGGCATTCATTCATTAGAGGATATGAAGAAAATTCTTCGGGCAGGTGCGGATAAGGTATCTTTAAACACAGCAGCCGTGTTAAATCCCTTATTAATTGAAGAGGGGGCCAATTTTTTTGGTTCTCAATGTATTGTAGTAGCAATTGATGCTAAATACGATATAGAGCTCAGCACATGGCGTGTTTATACACATGGCGGTAGGAATCCTGTAGATAAAGATGTGATTACTTGGGCAAAAGAAGTAGTCGCTCTGGGAGCAGGGGAGATATTATTGACAAGTATGGATTCAGATGGAGAGAAAAGTGGCTTCAACCTAGCTTTGACAAAAGCGGTAAGTGAGGCGGTTTCTGTTCCCGTAATTGCTTCAGGAGGAGCTGGGAATGCCAAGCATTTTGAAGAAGCATTTAAAGAAGGAATGGCCGATGCTGCACTAGCTGCCTCTATTTTTCACTATAAAGAAACATCCGTGCATGAAGTAAAAGAATACTTGAAGGAAAAAGGAGTGCTTGTTAGATGAAAGTAGAGGAATTGAATTATGATGAAAAAGGATTAATTCCTGCTATTGTGCAAGATGCTGCTACGAAAGAAGTGCTAACACTTGCTTATATGAATAAGGAATCCTTAGAGAAATCTTTGCAAACAGGGGAGACATGGTTTTATAGCCGTTCTCGTCAAGAACTTTGGCATAAAGGGGCAACAAGTGGAAATACACAGCAAATTGTAGAAATTAAATATGATTGTGATCAAGATGCTTTAGTAGTATGTGTTAAGCCTAATGGACCAGCTTGTCATAATGGAACCAACAGCTGTTTCGTAGAGAGTGTCTATCAAAATAAGGAAGCAATCGAATCTAATGTTTCAGACTATCAAATTCTCGCAAATCTAGAGAAAATTATAGAAGAAAGAGATATTAACCGCCCTGAAGATACATATACAACGTATTTATTCGAGAAGGGAGTAGATAAAATATTAAAGAAAGTGGGAGAAGAAGCAGCAGAAGTAATTATTGCTGCAAAAAATCGAGATGTAGAAGAACTCAAATGGGAAGCATCTGATCTGATTTACCATTTATTTGTCTTATTAAGAGAACAAAAATTGCCATTTTCCGATATTTTAAAGGTGTTGGAAGCACGTCATGAAGAAAAGCAAGGGAAGTAAGGGAGAATATTTATTTAATTTATATCTTGGTAAATTTATTATCTGAGGTCAGTGCTCGCTTTTCAGGAGCGAGCACCGAGCCGCTAGAAATACTTTAATCTCATCAAGAATCCTCAATAAGTGAAAGCAATAGTATTTTGCTTCCATACTCTTCCCTAATAACATCCCGTTTTTCTAACGATAGCTAAATATTCTGTTTAAAACCGTACACTTTTTTCCCAAAAGGGCATTGACTCTTCTCCGAATTGTATATAGTATGGTATACTTGTTTGGTTAACAGGAACAATTTATTTTAGCTTGCATTTAACTCTTGCTTTAAAAGGGAACATATATATTGGAGGATTTATGAATAAAAACTCAAATAGAGTACAACCGGTGGGTAAACTTATTACATTTAATCCTACAGGCGAATTTTATTTTAACAAAGGAATTAAGGCATATCATCAAAGAGATTATTATAAATCCCTTAAATATTTGCAAAGAGCACTGGCTTTAGAACCGGGAGAACCAATGATTGCATGTCAGCTTGCAGTCGTATATGCAGATATTGGAGAATATCAAAAATCTAATGAGCTTCTCCATGTTATTATCGAAGAATTAGATGAGGATATGGTTGAGTGTTATTATTTCCTAGCGAATAATTACGCCCATTTGGGATTTTTTAAAGATGCATATTATCATGCAAAACTATATTTAAGCTTGGATAAAGACGGAGAGTTTGTAGAGGACACGGAAGACCTTATGGAGGTTTTATCTCTGGAATCGGATGAGTTGGAGGAAGAGGAAGCCAACGAGGAAGAAGACCTAATTACGAGACAAGAGCAGGCGAGATCATTGCTTGAGTCTGGCAACTTTGCAAAAGCTGTGGAAGTATTAACGAAGGTCATTCAAGATTATCCAGAATATTGGTCTGCTTATAATAATTTAGCGTTAGCTCATTTCTACCTTGGTCAATCGGAAAAGGCTAGTGAGATTTTAGAGCATGTATTAAGCAACAATGTTGGAAACCTACATGCATTATGTAATAAACTTGTATTTGCATATTACCAAAATAATGAAGTTCACGTCAAAGAAATGGCAGCCATTTTAAAGAAAATCAATCCTATTTCAATAGATCATCAATTTAAACTTGGCTCTACTTTTGCTTTAATTGGCGAATATGATACTGCTTATTTCTGGTTGAAGAAAATCTATAAACAGGGATTTCAAGGAGACGGTTCTTTTTATTATTGGTTATCCTATGCAGCTTATTACACAGGGAATAAGCAAACGGCAAAAAAAGCTTGGAAAAAAGTAATAGATGAGCATCCTGAGAAAGAAGGGCAAGAGCCTTGGAACAATTTAGAATATAAGATTAGTGGTTTTGAAGAGCATCTTAGTTCTATTTTGAAAAGGTTTGAAAGCAGTCACGTAGAGGAAAGACTGTTTGCTACTTTCTTAACTTCTGTATCTAGTCAAAAGGATAAAATTCTTTCTTCTTCTGCAATACAGCAAAAGAATGTTCTTACGCAAATAGAGAAAGAGTATTTAGCCTTTGTTAAGACTGGTAACGAGATTGAGGATCCATACTTATATGTTGCGCATCATACTGCTGAACAAATTTATACAAATTACCATCCGATTGGTACAGAAGAGACGAGTTTGTATTTATTATGGTTCTCAGCAATCATGGAAATGCAAAGTGCAGGAATGTTATTAAAAAATTGCATTGCTAGTGCAGCGGCTATTGACTATTTATGGAATCAGGCGAAGACGAAAAAGACACAGCAAGAAATTGCTGACCAATATGGGCTTTCAATAACCACTTTACAGAAATATATAAAGTCATTGAAATCCTTTATGCAACCCATCTATAGTTAAGATTCCATCATCTTTGCTGTCTTATGTATTAAAAATGATGACGTATATATAAGCAGTCTGAGTCGTATAGAGTCTAGACTGCTTTTTTTAATGTCAACTAATTAAATAGATGATAAAAAGAGTTATAATGAATCTAATGATACATCTATTTTACGATATAAATACAACCCATTTATTACTGCAAGGATGTTAATGATATGGAGGGTGATTAATTCCATATGGTTAAATATTAATATGGAAGAACCACAAATGATGATACCGAAAAGAAGCATTCCCAATGCAGACCAAATCGGTATTTCCCTTGCCTTTATTTGCACCATTCCGCTTAAACCCCCATCTAGAGTGGACGATATCACTCCAATTAACAACATATTATCTCCTCCATTAAAAGTAACGTTAGGAATTAGGACATTTTTCTAAAAGATTGTTGTTTTTTCAATAGAATAAATTAAGAAACAGCCTAAACTAATTAAATATGATGGGGTAACCCCTATATCAATAAAAGGGAGAGTCGAAAATGAAAATTGGGGAGTTCGCAACGTTATTAAATACAACAAAAGAAACGGTACGGCAGTATGAAGAATTAAATTTATTGCAACCTCATAACAAAAAAGATTATGGCGATAAAGAAATTCTCGATTTTCAAGTGGTAAAAGAGCTACAGGAATATGGTTTTTCCTTAAAAGACATCCAGCTAATCTTTTCTTTAAAAGAAGCAGTAGACTGTGGGGATAAACAACTCATTGGTCAAGTTTATCAAATTTTTACAGGTCAATTAGAGAAACTTTTGCAAGAAGAAAAAGAAATACAAGAACGGAGATTGATTATAGAAAATGAGGCAAAGAAATTAAGGGATTTGCTATAGATAATCCTTTATCCCACTCTTACTGTCCATAAAGATCTGATTGGCTCAACTAACCATCAGTAGGGAAGGAAGGAAAACCCCCACTGATGGAAGTTTCACTTTATGATAACTTTTTCCACTTTGAGCAGATTTTTGGACGGATAGGGGATTAGTTTTATAGGATAGTAATAGATAATCATCCTTATAATAAGAAATGGACATTAATTCTTTTATATGAGCGTTAATTTAGTATAATAAATGCATTGGTTAGTTAATGGAAAGGGAGTTTTTGAAATGACGGAAGAAAAAATTTATGATGTTATCATTATTGGGGCTGGCCCAGCTGGAATGACAGCTGCTGTTTATACATCTCGTGCTAATCTTTCTACTTTAATGATTGAAAGAGGAATACCAGGTGGACAAATGGCGAATACAGAAGATGTAGAGAACTTTCCTGGATTTGAAAGTATTTTAGGTCCAGATTTATCTAATAAAATGTTTAATCATGCAAAAAAATTCGGTGCTGAATACGCATATGGCGATATTAAAGAAATAGTGGATGGAAAAGAATATAAAATAGTAAAAGCTGGTTCAAAAGAATTTAAAGCAAGATCCATTATTATTTCTACGGGTGCGGAATATAAAAAAGTCGGAGTTCCAGGTGAAAAAGAATTAGGTGGACGCGGCGTATCTTATTGTGCTGTTTGTGATGGTGCGTTCTTTAAAAACAAGCGTTTATTCGTAATTGGGGGTGGCGATTCAGCCGTAGAAGAAGGTGTATATTTAACTCGCTTTGCTTCCCAAGTTACCATTGTACATCGCCGTGACGAATTGAGAGCACAAAAAATTCTTCAAAAAAGAGCATTTGATAATGAAAAAGTAGACTTTATTTGGAACCATACCATTAAGTCAATCAATGAAAAAGATGGAAAAGTCGGTAGTGTGACACTTGTTTCTACAGTGGATCAAACAGAGCAGGAATTTGAAGCAGATGGCGTGTTTATCTACATTGGCATGGTTCCACTGTCTAAGCCGTTTGAAAGCTTAGGAATTACAAATGAAAATGGATATATTGAAACGAATGATCAAATGGAAACAAAGGTTCCTGGCATCTTTGCAGCTGGTGACATTCGTGAAAAAACACTCCGTCAAATTGTTACCGCAACAGGTGATGGAAGTATCGCTGCGCAAAGTGCTCAGCACTATGTAGAAGAGTTAGCAGAGTCATTAAAAGAAGCGTATTAAAAGTGTCATTCCGTTTTAATTGGAATGTAACAGTAGTGAAACATATTTGGGGTATCATATAAGTAGAAATTGACCCCCTTTTAAGATATATTTTTTGCATAGGCCCAACATGGAGCCTATGCCTTTTTTTGTGGATGTGACCAGATTTTTGTTTTGGCTGATAAGCATTATTTTTCGCGAATAACTGGTATGTTTTAGCGAATACTTTGTTTTTTTCAAGAATTTTAGAGGGAATTTCGCGAATATAGTGTTAAATGACGTAAATACTTTTATTTCATTCCAAAAAATCTTTTGTCGGGTAATAAATTCTTCCTCGATTTTCACCTGTATAAGGTAATTTCATCGAAACAAGAAGTCGATTAGCCGTATCTTTGGAAGAAATATGGACAAATTCACGAAATTCCTTACTAGTAATAGAAGGTTTGATTAAAAGGAAATAATCTTCCACTGCTTTTATATGGGCTTTTTTATCAAATGTGGAACAGGATGGACAAAACCAGTTACGCTTTTTTCTAATCATCGCAAATGCTTTGCAGTGAGGGCACTGAACACCTGTTATAATATCCTTTTTGCTTATATTGTATTTTTCCAATACATTAGTATTATCAGGACTATGATGCTTGCGGAGAAATTTGGAGATTTTACGAAGGCTCTTTTCATCTAGAACATTTCCTTTATATTTTCTTTGTAATTGATCCCATTTTTCAAGAAAACTATGGCTGTGGAGAACATGACTTTTTATCGAGGGATTTCCTTTTATGATAGTAGACGGTTTGGAAATAATAACGATGGGTTCAATAGGAGGAATAGTAAAGTGGCTTTTTCGTAAGAAAGATTCTAATTGCCGCTTTAATCTTTTTACTTGAGAGATTGGATCCAAGTAGCCTTCTTCTTGATTATTTCGAATTCGGGTAAATTGGTTTAAGGTTGTATCAAATAGTAATGTGCCTAAATAGTTTTTACAATCAATAATAATAAAAAAGAAATGTGTCAGTAAGAGATAGTCTATTTGAAAATAAGATTTCCCATCATATAAACGAAGATTATGAATAATAAAGCATTCTTTATCTGGGATAAAATCGAGATAATAGGTTAGTTCCTTTTCTCCTTTATAGCCGCGCAAATGAATAGAAACATCTTTTTGGATGGCCGAATATTTATCTCCGCGTTTTAAGAGTGCTTCTAATTTTCTTAACTTCAAACTTTTTTTAACAAGATTAACATACAAGAAAACCCACATCCTTATTCTATAGATTATCTAAATTATTCTCTGTAATGAATAAAGAATCCTCCATAATTGGAAAAGGCAATTTATTGTGAGGGCATGACAATAATAGTATAATAAAAGGAATGGTTAAAAGCAGTGCCTACATATAGAGAAAATTGGGGTGAATAATTTGCAACGTGTGACAAATTGTTTGTTACTTAAAGATAATAAAGTCTTATTGCTACAGAAACCAAGACGTGGTTGGTGGGTAGCACCTGGCGGGAAAATGGAGCCTGGAGAATCTGTGAGAGATTCCTGTATTCGCGAATACAGAGAAGAAACAGGTATTTATTTAAGAAATCCTAACATCAAAGGTATATTTACCTTTATTATAAAAGATGGAGATAAGATTATTTCGGAGTGGATGATGTTCACCTTTTTCTCTACGAATGCAGATGGTGTCAATGTAGATGAATCAGCTGAAGGGAAAATTGTCTGGCACGATTTAGATGATGTGAAAAACTTGCCGATGGCTGAAGGCGATTATCATATTTTAGATTACATGATCCATGGTAATGGAATTATCTATGGAACCTTTACTTATACACCAGATTTCGAATTAATTAGTTACCGATTAGATCCAAGCTAAAGATTTATTAGGGGGAATTAAAATGAGTGCAAGTGAACCACAAGTCGTAATCATCACAGGAATGTCAGGAGCGGGAAAAACAGTCGTTATCCAAAGCTTTGAAGACTTAGGATTTTTTTGTGTAGATAATTTACCGCCTACACTTTTACCTAAGTTTCTTGAACTTATGAAAGAGTCGGAGAATAAGATGAATAAGGTTGCTCTTGGGATGGATTTACGGGGCAGAGAATTTTTTGATGATTTATTCGCTGCACTAGATGATTTAGCAACTTCCTGGGTTGTACCGAAAATCCTTTTTCTAGATGCTGATGACAGCGCCCTAGTTAGAAGATATAAGGAGACTAGAAGAGTTCATCCCCTTGCACCATCTGGACTTCCTTTAGAAGGAATTAAATTGGAACGAGAAATGTTAGAAGAGCTCAAAGGAAGAGCGCAAATTATTTATAATACATCTCAAAGCTCTCCTAGAGAACTTAGAGAAAAGATTTTAAAAGAATTCTCTGTTAATAAACAATCCATCTTTACTGTAAATGTGATGAGTTTTGGATTTAAGCATGGACTTCCTATTGATGCAGATTTAGTATTTGATGTGCGTTTTTTACCAAACCCTCATTACGTTGAGCATATGAGACCAAAAACTGGGTTAGATGTCGAGGTATCCAGTTATGTGTTGAAATGGACAGAGACAGGCCAATTTTTAGAAAAGGTAATTGATTTACTAACATTTATGCTGCCTCAATATAAGAGAGAAGGAAAATCACAGCTTGTTATTGCAATTGGCTGTACTGGGGGACAGCATCGGTCTGTTGCATTAGCTGAATATATCGGCCATCACTTTGAAAAAGAATATAATATTGCTATTGCTCACCGTGATATGGAGAGGAGAAAGGACCAACAGGCATGAGTGAAAAGGAACAGCCAAGAATAGTAATCATCGGAGGAGGAACTGGCCTTTCTGTGCTTCTACGTGGACTAAAAAAATATCCAGTAGACATTACGGCAATAGTAACAGTAGCCGATGATGGAGGAAGCTCTGGAAGACTAAGAGAGGATCTTGATATCCCTGCTCCTGGAGATGTTCGCAATGTGTTAGCGGCATTATCCGATGTAGAGCCCTTAGTGGAGGAAATGTTTCAGCATCGATTTACTAATAGTAAAGACTTAGATGGACATTCATTAGGTAATTTGATCTTAGCTGCCATGACTTCCATTACTGGTAATTTTACCTATGCGATTCAAGAAATGAGCAAAGTACTAAATGTTCGTGGTAAAGTATTACCTGCAACTAGTCATAGTGTTATTTTAAATGCATTAATGGAGGATGGAACGGTTGTGGTAGGAGAATCCAGTATTCCGAAGGTTGGGAAGAGAATAAACAAAGTTTTTCTAACCCCAGAGGACTCTGCACCACTTCCTGAAACCATTCATGCTATCGAGCAAGCAGATTTAATTGTAATTGGACCTGGAAGCTTATATACTAGTATCTTGCCAAATTTGGTAGTCCCAGAAATCAAAGAGGCAGTCCGAGAAGCGAAAGCAAAAAAAGTATATGTATGCAATATTATGACACAGGCAGGAGAAACATCCGATTATACGGCAAGTGATCATGTGAAGGCGTTATATGAGCATGTAGAAACACCGTTTATCGACACTATTATCGTGAACAAAACGAACATACCTGCAAATGTACAACAAAGATATGATGAAGAAAAAGCAAAGCCTGTGGTTTTTGATATAAATCGGCTTGAACGAATGGATCTAGATGTAATAGCAGGTGATATCATCAAGCTTGATCAAGGTGTTATTCGCCATAATACAGTAGAAGTGGCGAAGATTCTTTATTCCATTATTGAATGAAGAAAGAATGGCTTTTTAGACAAAGGATATTTATAGGAAATCAAGTTAATAACGGTCTAAAAGCAACGGATTCCATTAAAAAAAATATATTTAAGAAAGAGCCTAAGAACACCTGCTTTTTTCTATAAGGGGGGAAGGATATGTCTTTTGCTTCAGAAACAAAAAAAGAATTAACAACAATTGAAGCCAAAAATTGCTGTGGAAAAGCAGAATTATCAGCACTGATTCAAATGAACGGGACACTTTCCTTTTCCAACCAGAGGCTAGTTGTGAATATACAGACAGAGAATGCGGCTATTGCAAGAAGAATTTACACCCTAATAAAAAGGTATTTTGACATACCAGTTGAATTATTAGTTCGCAAAAAGATGCGCTTGAAAAAGAACAATGTTTATATAGTGCGTATTTCCAATCATGGTAAAGAAGTGCTGGAGGAGCTAAGTATTCTTAAAGAAGGTTTCGTGTTTACTCATGAAATCTCTCCAGAGTTAATTAAGAAAAAATGTTGTAAACGATCCTATTTAAGAGGGGCCTTTTTAGCTGGTGGCTCTGTAAACAATCCAGAAACATCTTCATACCATTTAGAAATTGCTTCTTTATACAAAGAACATATCAATGCACTTAGTGATTTAATGAATACATTTGGGTTAAAAAGTAAGACGTTAGAAAGAAAAAAAGGGTTTATTGCTTATTTAAAAGAAGCAGAAAAAATAACCGAATTTCTTAATATTATTGGTGCGCATGGAGCGCTTCTACGTTTCGAAGACATTCGAATTGTTAGAGATATGAGAAATTCAGTAAATCGATTAGTTAATTGCGAAACGGCCAATTTAAATAAAACAATTGGAGCAGCATTAAGGCAAGTCGAGAATATCCGTTATATTGATAAAACGGTTGGGTTACAAATTTTACCTGATAAACTTAGAGAAATTGCAGAACTTCGCGTAGCTTATCAAGATGTTACGTTAAAAGAATTAGGTGAAATGGTATCTTCTGGTAATATTAGCAAATCCGGTATAAATCATCGGTTAAGAAAAATTGATGAAATTGCAGATGCTCTTCGTCGTGGAGAAGCAGTAAAATAATTGGAATGGATAATATATCAAGACAAGGGTATATATTATCCATTTTTTATTGCTACCTAAACTTTATTATCAGAAAAATTCATCTAAACTGAATATTCTTCTCTCTGAATACAGCAAAAAACTCATTTTCCTTGTATAATAGATATATTACTATTTTGATGAAGGGGAGAATGTTCGATGGTGGAACAAGAAATTACTGTAGATTTAAAATCAGGTCTACAAGCGCGACCTGCAGCTTTATTTGTACAAGAGGCTAGCAATTATTTATCAGAAGTATTTATTGAAAAGGAGGGAAGGAGAGTAAATGCAAAAAGTATAATGGGGATAATGGGATTAGCCATTAATTCTGGGGCAACAATAAAATTAATTGTTGATGGTAGTGATGAAGTGGAAGCGCTTCAGAATTTAAAAGGGTTGCTAAAGTGAATTTTTTATAAAATATAAAAAAGACTGTTCCAAAGAGGAGGATTTTAGAGGTAATATCCATCTATTCTGAGTGGTTCATTACCTATAAAAATCTAAGACCTTTGTTTGAAACAGTCTTTTTTTTTAAGGCTGTTTTCGTAAAGTTTGTTGCGATTACCCGCAGCCGGAATACACTTCGCTTTCCGTGGGGCTCGCGCTGAGCCTCCTCAGCTTCGCCTCCGGGGTCTCAGACTGTCTCGCTAATCCCACAGGAGTCTACGTGTATTCCGGCTGCTCCATTTTTTCAACTAATTGTTTTTTCGATTGAAAAAACAACAATTCTTTAGAAAACAGTCTTTTTCTAATGACTAAGTGATGTTTTATTTATTTTTTTTGTCTTCAAGAGAATTGCGGCTGATAACATGGTCAACTAAACCATATTCTTTAGCAACTTCAGCAGTCATAAAGTTATCGCGTTCTGTATCTCTTGCAATCACATCAATTGGTTGACCTGTACGCTCAGATAAAATACCGTTTAATTTATCACGTAAGAATAAGATACGTTTCGCAGCAATCTCAATTTCAGTTGCTTGACCTTGTGCTCCACCAAGTGGTTGGTGAATCATTACTTCACTATTTGGTAAGGCATAACGCTTGCCTTTTGCACCAGCAGCAAGTAAGAATGCACCCATAGAAGCAGCCATACCAATACAGATTGTTTGAACATCTGGCTTAATATATTGCATAGTATCAAAAATGGCCATTCCAGCAGTAATGCTTCCACCTGGGCTGTTGATATAAATAGATACATCTTTTTCAGGATTTTCTGTTTCTAAAAATAAAAGCTGGGATACGATAGAGTTAGCTACATTATCATCGATAGCACTACCAAGCATGATAATACGGTCTTTTAATAAACGAGAGTAGATATCGTAAGCACGTTCTCCTCTATTTGTTTGCTCAATAACTGTAGGAATTAAATTCATTTAAAATCCTCCTTTTTAATAATCTGTTCGAAAAGCATAAGTATTTGTTTCTTCAGTAAGATGAAAAACATCCAAACTGTATGTATTCCTAATGATACACGGATGGTCAATTAAGGTCAAACATTAAAGCTTGAATAACCCAAAATATCATTCGACATCTTTTTTAGAGATGGGAGAGATATAAGGCTATTAGTAATAACCATTCTTTTATTTCGTCTACAATCCTTTCTCCATGATACCCATTGCTCCTTTTTTTAAACAGTATGAGTAAAATGTTTGTGGGAGAATAAATATCCTTTTTGTCTAGTTGGGGGACGAGTCCCCCAACTAGACAAAAAGGCCACCAAGCGAAAGCGCGGTAGCTGGAAAAAATTAAGTATTAAAAAAGAGAGCTTCCTTTTGTAAAGTAGAGTTTGACTAGAATACTACGAAAAGGAGAGGCTCTCATGAATCAATGTAACACAAAAATGCCATCATTAAAAGAATTGGAAAAAACTTTATTTCGAACACTACAAATGACCTTTCAAGAAATCCTTGTTCAAACATTAGAAAATTGGGATCTAGAGATTGCTCAGCAACGAGACAAAAGAAGATTTGCTTTACGAGATAAACGAGAAATACGAGTAGATACAGCGTTTGGAGCAGTGGAGCTGAAGCGTAATTATTATTTCGATCGTGTAACCAAAAAATATATTTGTCTGTTAGATCATTATTTACAGTTTCAAGGGAATAAAGGGTTTAGTCCACTATTAGAAGAATGGGGGCTAGAATTAGCGACAAATGGTTCCTCCTATCGAAAGGCGGTGGAAACGTTCGAACAATTTTTAGGCTATTCGGCGATGAGCCACGAAGCATTACGGCAACATCTTCTTCATACAAGCGTACTTCCCGCTAAGGAAAAACGTCCTTTTCAAAAGGTGTTGTTTGTCGAAGTAGATGGATTATATGTGAAGAGTCAAGAAAAGAAAAAGCGTGGATGGGAGTTGAAATTCGCCGCTGTACATGAGGGATGGAAAGAAAACGGAAAGCGAGTCAGGCTCCGAAATAAAAGGCATTTTCTCTATGAAGAAAAAGAACCCTTTTGGGAAGCTTTTGAAACATTCTTACAGAATCATTATGCGTATGATCCAACCCAAACCTTGCTTATTATTAATGGCGATGGAGCAGGCTGGATAACGGCATGTCGGGAGTATTTTCGGGAACGCGCCTTTTTCACCATGGACCGTTTTCATGTCGCTCGTTCGATGAAGCAACTAATGAAGAGCCATCCTCGATACCGCTACATGAAAAGAGCGTTAAAAAACTACCAGGTAGAAACATTACTTCTAGAGTTGAATAGCGCAGTAGGAACAATGGATACACCAGAAGAAGAAGAAAAACTAGCGCATTTCCTCGGCTTTTTAACGCATCATCAGGAAACCATAAAAGATTACCGTAGTTGGTTACAGGAGAAAGGCGTGGACACGACAGCGTATCGTCCAATGGGAAGTGCAGAAGCAATGATGAATCAATTAGCCAAACGATTAAAAAATGGAAGAGCATGGAGCAAAAAAGGCGTCATGAGCATGGCACGTTTGTGGATTGGGTTGAAGGATGATCTATCTATCCAAACGATATATGGAAAATGGGAAAAAGCCACGGAAAAATCAAAGAAAGAGCATCGACCGAAAAGAAAAATACCCACAAAATTAGTAACAGAAACCGTGCGTCAGAACATGCCATACTTAAATCAAGCGATTGGAAAACCCGTTCACTTTGCCTTACAGGGATTAAAAGGTTTTTAAAAAATGAGAGAATCAACAGTTGGAAGAACAAAACCAATTGGAAAGCGGATACAAACTTAGAGGTTTTACTTTATAAAAAAGGGAGCTAAAAAAACTCCCACAAAAACTTGACTCAATCTTTTAAACATCGTCTATTGCATAAAAAGGGAACTTCGCTTATAATATGAAGGCGTAACTTTCATGTTACAGTGCTTTATTTTTATTATGCCCTCGTGGTGCAACGGATAGCACGTAAGATTCCGGTTCTTAAAATGGGGGTTCGATTCCCTCCGAGGGCGCTAATAATGTTTAAAAAAGGTTTTTTGAGTTTTTCGTTTTCCAGGCGATCTCTTAAAAAACCTTTTTTTGTTGTGTTAATTTCTATGATGTATTATAAAAAAGTTAAAAATCGATTATTCCATAGCTTCTCATGATGCTCAATAATTGTCTTTGCTCCTAGTAAATCGTTATTTAGTGTAGTGGTTAGACCTTTTTTCATATACAAAGAATATCCTAAGCCATGGGCCATTCTAATTGTTGTATCAACACAATATTCCGTTTGTGCTCCACAGATTTCAAGTGTATTTATTTTTAATTCCAATAATTTTGCATTTAAATCAGTATTGTAAAAGGAATTGGCGTGTGTTTTGTTAATGTAAATATCTGTATCTCTTGCGTCTAATTCAGAAAATAAATTCCATTCTTTGGTGTTGAGAATCAATTCTTGGTCATTATGTTGAATAAAGATAATGGTATAATTCAACTCTCTGAAAACTTGAATTCTTTCATTAACGCCCTTAATAACATTATCAAGATTATAGAGGGGGGTATTAGAAGGCTGTACGCCTACTTGTAAGTCAATAACGATTAAAGCTTTATTTTCCATCTCCTATTCTCCTATCCTCCTATCCTATAATTTCTTTTCTTCGAAAGGTCTGTTCTGTAGATTTAATTTGAATGAGTGAAGAGATACTTCAAAAATAAGTATGACATAACAGGCACAGCATTGTTACCCTCTAATAAGTTCATCTTATTATTTTTGCTAATCTAAAAAAGAAGATGAAGAAAAATGCAACTTATAAGTTGCTGAATAAGATGAAGGATTTCAAAATTAATAGAAGAATATCATTTATATTTCTTCCTTATTATTCTGAAATAAAGTATCAGATTTCACTAGTGTTGCGTAAATAGTGTCATAATTTTCAGTTTAATTGTTTACTCTACTTAGAGCCAAAAAAGTAATTACCTTTCTAAAGGCGGCTCCTGTCCATTTGGAAATTTATTTACAATTAGACCTGTGCAACGACAACAATTTGTTGATTAAGGGATGGCTTTTCCTTCAATTTTGCGAAGCCAGACATGTGCTGGTTTCCACAATGATGCCCTTAAATAACGGCTAATTTGCAAGGTTTTCCGCTTACTTTTTGTTTCGAGTTGTACCAGAACATGAAGACAAAAAACAATAAGTGCGATAAACACTTGATTTTGAATCGCCCATTCACTTTGACCGTAGAATTTCTTGATATTGAGATGTTGTTTAATCCATTTAAAAAACAGCTCAATTGCCCATCGTGATTTATACATTTCCGATATTTCTTCGGCGCTTAAGTCAAAACGATTTGTGATTAAATGAAGTTCATTACCTTTTGAATCTATTATTTTTAGAAGTCGAAAATAGTTTTCAGCTCGGTTTTGAGTTGTACCAATCAACACCATTTGATCCGACAAAACAGATGAATCCTTGGGTAGTTTAAAATCATAAACCTCCCGTACGACTGCGTTTTTTCGTAGCCTAGAAAGAAAAAAGTAGCCTTCATCGGTCATGCGATCAAAACGCTCGTAGTCTAGATAACCTCGGTCAAACACATACATGCATTCTTTATCGTCAACCATAATCTCAAGTTGACCACGATCGTGTTCGCTTGCCGTTGTCATCACGGCTTTTTCGGGATAGGATTCTCCCTTTTCCATAAATACAAGGCGTAAGTGTAACTTTACGCCTGCCTTAGTTTTGCGGAACTTCGCCCATTTATGATTGGTCAAATTTAGTGGCAAAGTACTTGAATCAATAATTTTTAACGGCATGACAAGTTTTGTGTAGTGTGTTTTGGCGTGAATTTGTCCGACTAAATCAAGGAAAAGTCTTTGAAACAAATCTGGATTTAGACCATTTAAACGGCGCGAGAGCTGAGAAATGCTTATAGAATCAAGGTCGATTTCCTTTTGAAGATGATCATCAAAAAGGCAATCACTTAACGCATGAAGACTTTCAACTTCTTCTAATTGTGCAAAAAGTAATAGTTTTAGGAATGATTCTGTCGTTAACTTTTTCGTATAGCAATCTAATTTCAATGTTTTCACCTGTTCTTCAAATAATTGAAGATTAATTGGCGAAAACCATTGTCCAAATGAAGTTTTTCGTGTAATCTTGTCCATGAGATTGGTCCTTTTTTAGTGGATTTGGACGGGTTACCACCTGACTTATCCATTATAAAGGACTTTTTCTATGCATAAAATAATAAAAGTGAACATTTCGAGTATTTTTAATAGTGAAATTAAATTAATGCAACACTAGTGATCAGATTTATATAAAAATGTTTCATATACTTTAATTACTTCCATTTCTACTTCTACGGAGAAACCAATAAAACTATTTCAGAAAAAACGAGAAAAAATTGATGGATAATAATTAATTTTATCCAAATAATAAGAAAAGAAAGAACGACACTTTTTCGTCAAATTTTACAAAAAATAGACACATATCAGTTGAATTCATACTATACTGGTGTTAGAATTGTTCTTGTAGCAGGGAAGTTATTTTTTTTGTAGTATCCGGGACGTAAAATGTCTATGCGGGACTTCTGACGACCACTGTAAGTGAAGGAGCGCAACAAGCATGGTTTCATTTATTGAGATTCAAAAAAGATTATTACCTGATTTACTTACAGTTATGCAAAAAAGGTACTATATTCTTCAATATATTAAGAATATGCAGCCTGTCGGAAGAAGAAGTCTGGCAGTGAGCCTAGGACTGACCGAAAGAGTCTTGAGAAGTGAAGTCGAGTTTTTAAAAGATCAACAGCTTATACATATTTCAAACATCGGCATGACAGTCACTTCAATAGGGGAAGAAGTGTTGGAAAGTCTTTCTAGTGTAATGAGAGAAGTAACGGGTATTAACGAAATGGAGCAGCTATTGCAAAAAAAACTTGGCATTAGCCGGGTTATTATCGTGGCTGGAGACAGTGATCATTCTCCATGGGTAAAAAAAGAATTAGGACTTGCGACAGCAAATTGTATGAAATCTCTTCTAAAAGGAAATAATATCATCGCAGTTACTGGTGGGACTACTATGTCTTCCGTTGCTGAAGCGCTAACGCCTAGTATTGCTGATGGCGAATTATTATTTGTTCCTGCTCGTGGCGGAATAGGAGAAGATGTCAAAAATCAGGCGAATACAATTTGTTCGATGATGGCAGACCATACATCATCAAAACATCGAGTTTTATATGCTCCAGATGAGGTCAGTGAAGAGGTGTACAAAAGCATTTCTACAGATCCTCGTATAAGTGAAGTATTAAAACTTATTCGTTCAGCAAATCTTCTAGTTCATGGGATTGGCGAGGCGCTTACAATGGCAAATCGCAGAAATACTAGCAAACATGATCTAGAAAAAATTAAAAATGCAGAAGCTGTTGGTGAAGCATTTGGGTACTACTTTAATGAAGAGGGAGAGGTTGTCCATAAGGTTCAAACAATTGGCCTGCGACTGGAAGACTTATCTTCTGTACCTAGTATTATTGCTGTAGCTGGTGGAGCATCAAAATCAAAGGCTATACGGGCTTATTTTAAAGAAGCACCGCCTTCAACTATTTTAATAACAGATGAAGGAGCCGCTAAAAAGTTGATATAATGGGTAATCCCTTTATATATTTAATACTCTTAAAATTAGAGGAGGAAATTTACAATGACAGTAAAAGTAGGTATTAACGGTTTTGGACGTATCGGACGTTTAGCATTCAGAAAAATCATGGAAAACCCAGAATTAGAAGTGGTTGCAATCAATGATTTAACTGATACTAAAATGCTAGCACATCTTTTAAAATATGATTCATCTCAAGGAACTTTCCAAGGTGAGATTGAAGTTCACGAAGGTTACTTCTTAGTAAACGGTCAAAAAGTTGTTACAACTGCTGAAAGAAACCCAGCTGACCTTAAATGGGGAGAACTTGGTGTAGATACAGTTATCGAATCTACTGGTTTCTTCACAACTAAAGAAAAAGCAGAAGCTCACATTCAAGCAGGTGCTAAAAATGTAGTAATCTCTGCTCCAGCTACTGGCGAAATGAAAACAGTTGTTTATAATGTAAACCATGAAATTCTTGATGGAACTGAAACAGTTATCTCTGGTGCTTCTTGTACTACTAACTGTCTTGCTCCAATGGCACAAGTTCTTCAAAGCAAATACGGAATCGTATCTGGTTTAATGACTACAATTCATGCTTACACTGGCGACCAAAACACTTTAGATGCTCCACATCCAAAAGGTGACTTCCGTCGTGCTCGTGCAGCTGCTGAAAATATTATTCCAAACTCAACTGGTGCTGCTAAAGCAATCGGTTTAGTATTACCTGAACTTCAAGGTAAATTAGACGGTGCTGCTCAACGTGTTCCAGTAAAAACTGGTTCATTAACAGAGCTTGTTACTGTTCTTGATAAAAAAGTTACAGTTGAAGAAGTTAATGCTGCAATGAAAGAAGCTGCTAACGAATCTTTCGGTTACACAGAAGAAGAGCTTGTTTCTTCTGATATTATTGGAAGTAGCTATGGTTCATTATTTGATGCAACTCAAACAAAAGTTATCACTGTTGGTGATCAACAACTTGTTAAAACTGTTGCTTGGTATGACAACGAAATGTCTTACACTAACCAATTAGTAAGAACTGTTAAGCACTTTGCACAGCTTGCAACAAAATAATTTCCCTTTTCAAATGGAATTTTGTGCGAGTTAATAAGCACCCCCTTTAATCAAACAGCGGAAACAATTTTGTTTCCGCTCTTTTAAAAATATGCAGTGGAGGGTACCTATAATGAACAAGAAAACAATTCGTGATATCGATTTAAAAGGGAAAAAAGCTTTTGTACGTGTTGACTTTAACGTACCAATGAAAGATCAACAAATCACTGACGAAACAAGAATTCAAGCTGCACTTCCAACTATTAAAGAATTAGTTGAGAGTGGTGCAATTGTCATTCTTGCAAGTCACTTAGGACGTCCAAAAGGCGAAGTAGTAGAAGAGTTACGATTAACTCCTGTAGCAAAACGTCTTTCTGAACTACTAGGTAAAGAAGTTGCTAAAGCAGATGAATCTTATGGTGAAGCTGTTAAAGCACAAATTAGCAAGTTATCTGAAGGTGATGTAATCCTTCTTGAAAACGTACGTTTCAATGCTGGTGAAGAAAAAAATGATGCAGAATTAGCAAAACAATATGCAGAGCTTGCAGATGTATTTGTAAATGATGCATTTGGTGCTGCACACCGTGCGCATGCTTCTACAGAAGGAATTGCTCATCATATTCCAGCTGTATCTGGATTATTAATGCAAAAAGAACTAGATGTTCTTGGCAAAGCTTTATCAAATCCTGATCGCCCATTTACTGCTATTATTGGTGGGGCAAAAGTTAAGGATAAAATTGGTGTAATTGAAAACCTTCTTGATAAAGTGGATAACTTAATCATTGGCGGAGGCTTAGCTTATACTTTCGTTAAAGCACTTGGTCATGAAGTTGGTCAATCATTATTAGAAGAAGATAAAATTGAACTTGCTAAATCTTATATGGATAAAGCAAAAGAAAAAGGCGTTAAATTCTATATGCCTGTTGATGTAACAGTTGCAGATGATTTCTCCAACGATGCTAACATCAAAACCGTTTCTATCGAAGAAATTCCATCTGATTGGGAAGCATTAGATATCGGACCTAAAACACGTGAAATCTATGCAGATGTTATTAAAAGTTCTAAATTAGTAATTTGGAACGGGCCGATGGGTGTTTTCGAATTAGATGCATTCGCTACAGGTACAAAAGCAGTAGCTGAAGCACTTGCTGAATCTCAAGATACATATTCCGTAATCGGTGGTGGAGATTCTGCAGCAGCAGTTGAAAAATTTGATTTAGCGGATAAAATGAGTCACATTTCTACTGGTGGCGGTGCTTCATTAGAATTCATGGAAGGTAAAGAACTTCCAGGTGTAGTGGCATTAAACGACAAATAATATCTTTATAGATATGCATGAAAGGATGTATAACCATGCGCAAACCAATTATTGCAGGTAACTGGAAAATGAACAAAACGCTTCCTGAAGCGGTTGAGTTTGTTCAAGAAGTAAAAGCTTCTGTTCCATCAAGTGAAAAAGTGGATACAGTTGTTTGTGCTCCTGCGTTATTTTTAGGACAATTAGTAGAATTAACAGATGGCACAGATGTAAAAATCGGTGCACAAAATATGCATTTCGAAAAAAATGGTGCATTTACTGGTGAAATCAGCCCAGTAGCATTAGAAAATATCGGTGCAAAATATGTAGTACTTGGTCATTCGGAGCGTCGTGAGTTCTTTAACGAAACAGATGAGTCTGTTAACAAGAAGACAATCGCTGCATTTGAAAATGGTTTAACTCCAATTGTTTGTTGTGGTGAAACACTAGAACAAAGAGAGAACGGCGAAACAAATGACTTTGTTGCAACTCAAGTAACAAAAGCGCTTAACGGCTTAACTCCAGAACAAGCAAAAGCAACAGTTGTTGCATATGAGCCAATCTGGGCAATTGGAACTGGTAAATCTTCTACTTCTGCAGATGCAAACGAAGTATGTGCACATATCCGTAAAGTAGTAAGTGAGCAATTCTCTCCAGAAGTTGCTGAACACATCCGTATTCAATACGGCGGTAGCGTTAAGCCTGAGAACATTAAAGAATATATGGCACAGCCAGATATTGACGGAGCATTAGTAGGTGGAGCTAGCCTAGAGGCTCAAAGCTTTTTAGCTTTATTGGAGGCAGGTAAGAATGAGTAAATCTCCAGTAGCTTTAATCATTTTAGATGGTTTTGCTTTAAGAAGCGAACGCATGGGAAATGCAGTAGCACAAGCAAATAAGCCTAATTTCGATAAATATTGGAACGCTTATCCTCATGCTACTTTAGTAGCTAGTGGGGAAGCTGTTGGTCTTCCAGAAGGACAAATGGGTAACTCTGAAGTTGGACATTTGAATATCGGTGCCGGCCGGATCGTATATCAAAGTTTGACTAGAGTAAATGTTTCTATCAGAGAAGGCGAATTTTACAAAAACGAAACTTTCGTTAATGCAATGAAGCATGTAAAAGAAAAAGGCAAAAATCTACACCTATTTGGATTATTATCTGATGGTGGAGTTCATAGCAATATTGAACATATGTATGCACTTCTTCGTCTAGCAAAAGAAGAAGGAATCGAAAATGTATATATTCATGGAATCTTAGATGGCCGAGACGTCGGTCAAAAGACTGCTGAAAAATACATTAAAGCTACACAAGAAAAAATCGCTGAATACGGTGTAGGTGAATTTGCTACGATTTCTGGACGCTACTATTCAATGGATAGAGATAAACGTTGGGATCGTGTAGAAAAATCATATCGTGCAATGGTATATGGAGAAGGACCAGTATATTCTGATCCATTACAAGTAGTAGAAGATAACTACAATAACGGAATCTTTGATGAGTTCGTACTTCCATCCGTAATCACAAAAGAAAACGGTGAGCCTGTTGCGACAATTAAAGATGAAGATGCGGTTATTTTCTATAACTTCCGTCCAGACCGTGCGATCCAAATTTCTAATACTTTCACAAATGAAGACTTCCGTTCATTCGATCGTGGAGAAAAACATCCAAAAAATCTTTACTTTGTATGTTTAACTCATTTTAGTGAAACAGTAAATGGGTATGTTGCATTCAAGCCAACAAACTTGGATAACACATTAGGTGAAGTCCTTTCACAAAATGGGTTGACTCAACTTCGTATCGCTGAAACAGAAAAGTATCCACATGTTACTTTCTTTATGAGCGGTGGACGTGAAGCAGAGTTCCCTGGTGAAAAACGTATCTTAATCAATTCACCAAAAGTGGCAACTTATGATTTACAACCTGAAATGAGTGCGTATGAAGTAACAGATGCACTATTGAAGGAAATTGAAGCAGATAATTTTGATGCAATCATTCTAAACTTCGCTAATCCTGATATGGTTGGGCACTCCGGAATGCTTGAGCCAACAATCAAAGCGATTGAAACAGTTGATGAATGTTTAGGAAAAATTATCACTTTAATTGAACAAAAAGGTGGTAAAGCAATTATCACAGCTGACCATGGTAATTCAGATGAAGTGGTAACACTTGATGGAACACCGATGACAGCACATACAACAAATCCAGTTCCTGTAATCGTAACAGATAAAAATGCTGAATTACGTACAGATGGTATTTTAGGAGATCTTGCTCCTACTATGTTAGATTTATTAGGACTTGATAAACCAGCAGAAATGACTGGAACATCTATTATTAAAAAATAAGTAATAAAATTAAAGGAGAGAATAAATATGCCTTATATTCAACAAGTTTATGCTCGTGAAGTATTAGATTCACGTGGTAACCCAACAGTAGAAGTAGAAGTATTAACTGAATCAGGATTCTTTGGTCGCGCACTAGTTCCATCTGGTGCTTCAACTGGTGAATACGAAGCAGTTGAATTACGTGATGGTGACAAATCTCGTTACCTTGGTAAAGGTGTTCTTAAAGCAGTAGAAAACGTAAACGAAGTAATTGCTGAAGCAATTATCGGTATGGACGTTACTGATCAAGTTGGAATCGACAGAACAATGATCGAGCTTGATGGAACAGAAAACAAAGGTAAATTAGGTGCTAACGCAATCCTAGGTGTATCTATGGCTGTTGCACATGCTGCTGCTGAAGTAGTAGGTCTTCCATTATACCGTTACCTTGGTGGATTCAATGCTAAACAATTACCAACTCCAATGATGAACATCATCAACGGTGGTTCACACGCTGATAACAACGTAGATTTCCAAGAATTCATGATCTTACCAGTAGGAGCTCCAACTTTCAAAGAAGCTCTACGTACTGGTGCTGAAGTATTCCACGCATTAAAAGCAGTTCTTTCTGCTAAAGGCTTAAACACTGCTGTTGGTGACGAAGGTGGATTCGCTCCAAACCTTGGTTCTAACCGTGAAGCATTAGAAGTAATCATTGAAGCAATCAAAAAAGCTGGATACGAGCCAGGTAAAGACGTATTCTTAGGTATGGACGTTGCTTCTTCTGAGTTCTATAACAAAGAAACTGGTAAATACGATCTTGCAGGAGAAGGCCGTACTGGTTTAACTTCTGAAGAATTAGTAAGCTTCTATGAAGAATTAGTTAGCGAATTCCCAATCATCTCTATTGAAGATGGTTTAGATGAAAACGACTGGGAAGGTCACAAATTATTAACAGACCGTATCGGTTCAAAAGTTCAATTAGTAGGTGACGATTTATTCGTTACAAACACTAAAAAATTAGCTGAAGGTATCGAAAAAGGAATTGCAAACTCAATCCTTATCAAAGTTAACCAAATTGGTACTTTAACTGAAACTTTCGAAGCTATCGAAATGGCTAAACGTGCTGGTTACACAGCAGTAGTTTCTCACCGTTCTGGTGAAACAGAAGATGCTACAATCGCTGACATCGCTGTTGCTACTAACGCTGGCCAAATCAAAACTGGTTCATTATCTCGTACAGACCGTATTGCTAAATACAACCAACTTCTTCGCATCGAAGACGAGCTTGGCGAGTTAGCAGTATACGATGGTCTTAAATCTTTCTACAACCTAAAAAAATAATTGAAGTTATAGAGAAATAACGGCTGAATTGTGTCGTACAAGGCACTTTTTAGAGGTCTGAACTATGCGATACAATAACATGAATTAAGTCGTACAAATATATTACTAAAAACCTCCTATTTATGTGTGATAATTCCACATTTATAGGAGGTTTTTTTATGTTAGTTAAAGATTTACAAAAGGAATTTATGTTTGATTTACAGATAAAGAATTACTCTACAAGAACAATAGAAACGTACAATTACAACATTGATCAATTGATGTCTTACTTAGAGGAACAGTATAGTATTAGTGAAGTAGAAGAAATTTCAACTGTTCATATTAAAAGGTTTGTTCAACATCAGCTTAATAGTGGGAATAAGTCCAATTACATTAACACTATAATTAAGTCCTTGAGAGCATTTTACAATTACTTGGTCAATGAAGAATATGTAAGTCACAATATTGTAGAGAGAGTAAAGTTCTTAAAAGAAGAAAAGGTTATTATAAAAACATTTACAGATAAAGAAGTAGCAGCTATGATTGCTTCTTATGATTTTAAATCATATTTGAACGCACGTAATAAGGTAATAATAGCTATGTTTGTAGATACAGGTATAAGAATGAGTGAACTTATTAACCTTCAATCTGACTGGCTTAATGAAACAAACATTAAAGTGTTAGGAAAAGGGGCAAAATGGAGATACGTTCCAATGAGTTTGATGTTAAAAAAATATATAATTAGGTTTGAACGTTTGAAGGAAGGCTATTTTAAGAATAAGTCGCTAGAGCATGCTAATTACTTTTTATCAAGAAGCGGTCGACCTTTAACAAGTGTACAAATACAAAATATTGTTAAAAATGCAGGTATTAAAGCTAAAGTTAGAGAAGAGATTAGATGTAGCCCACATACACTTAGACACTACTCTATTCAATCTAATCTAAGGAATGGGCTTGATTTGTATAGTTGCTCAAGGATTGCAGGACATGAGAATATACAAATTACTAAGCGGTATTTAATGGGTATTGAGATGGAAAATATATTAGAAATGGCATCAAGGTCTAGTCCTTTGATGAATATTAAAACGAAGAGGTAATATAATGTATGGGGTACCTTATCACCAAAATGGACTAGTAGTGATTGGACATAAGCCAATGCACAACTATCACTAGAATCTGTGTGCCTTTTATAAGTATTTCATAAAAAGCCCTTCAATAAAAGAGGGCTTTTTATGATTTTTTATAATCAATTATTTGCTTAATAATCTCATATAATTTTTTTTGTTCAGTGACATTCATATCTTGTAAAAGTTTAATTATTGATTGGAAAGGAAGAGAATCACTTTGCTCTAATTTTGGATTAATTATAGAAAAGAACTCTTCTAGGCTAATTTCTAGTGCAGTAGTAATTGTATAAAGACTAGAAATGGTTAAGTTCTTTTCCGCCCTTTCAATTTGTCCAATGTAGGTAGGATGTAATCCTGATTTAAATGCGAGTTCTTCTTGACTAATATTTTTACTTTTTCTTATTAATCGTATATTAGCTCCAATCACTTCAATAAAATTATCCATATATAGATACACACCCCTTTTACCTAAAACTAAACTCAAAGGGAAAATGTATCGATATACTATAGATATTATTTATAAATAATTATATACTAAAGATATAATTATTGAATTTTATGGATTCAGATAATTAAAATCTAATTGTTAAATGTTAGAGAAAAGAAGACATAAGAGAAGATGGTGGTAACAGCAAATAACTGAGTTTTATATATGATGAGAATATTTGTAATTACCAGATTATAGGAGGGGGAAAATGTTAATAGTAATGGTGATTTGTTTTCTTTTGGCAGGAATTTGTTTCTGGTTAGTAGCAATAGCAAATAAGGAGGAAAATAGAATTGAGGACATCCGTCAAGAAAATGTAAGTAAAATAATTGAAGACAATAAAATATGCGTTTCCAAAAGATTTGATATGAAGATGGTTTATACTTTGATACATGATAGCAAGAATAAGTTCATATGGTGCATTGTGCATTCAGAACCAAAAGTAGTGATTAAGCAGTTTAATTATTATGAAATATTGCAAGTTGAATTGAAAGAAGATGACGAAACAGCCAGTGTTTCATCAAGAACAAGCCAATTAGGAGGAGCTCTTGTTGGTGGGGCTTTAGCTGGAGGTGTTGGCGCAGTTATAGGTGGATTAAGCGGAAAGCAAAAGCAAAAAAGAATGGTTAAAAGTATAAAATTAGTATTAACATTAGATAATCTAGAATTTCCTACATATACTTTTGAGATTGGACGATTCCCTAATCCTGTTGACACCACTTTAAGAGAATACGTTAATGTTTATGATATAGCTTTTAACTGGTTTAAGTTATTAGAGGTGATAATTAAAAAGTCTGAAAAGGAATGTGGTACTCTTAAGAAAAACGAGTATCAATTTGATGAGAACAATGAACAAATGTTGTAGTTGATTAATTGTAGATTACAGTAAGGATAATAGAAAATTTTAATAAAATTGTGATTTTATCAAATAATCATCAAAACCGCTCTAATGAAAAATGACCATTTGAAAGAATATACTTAATTGAGCGGTTTTTTATACCACAATTCACTCTGAAAATCAATAGTAATCTAAGAGGGAATTTGACAAATTGCTAATTTTATGATATAATAGAATAGTAATCTAGATTGTATATGGATTATAGGGGATAAAAAACACATATCACATATTGAAACGAAAAACAAACACAATTTATCCTTGCCTTCAAAATGAGGGCTATTTTTTTTTTTTTTTTTTTTTTTTTTTTTTTTTTGAAAACGATTACATAGTAAAAAAAGGGGGGAGTAGTTATATGAAAATTAAAACAAGAGTATTTCTTCTGTTATGACAGAAAGGTAATGCTGTATTTAAAAGGTGAAATATTTAAATTTATAACATGTGCATTGCACGAAACAACTTATAACAAGTTTTGTTTATTCGTTAGAAATCCAGAAGTGGATAAAGCTTTAAGCATGAAGATAAGCAGTTAAAGAAAGGAATTAAGCAATATGGTAAAGAGATTAACGAAGTTAGAATTAAAGGGAATTGTACAATATGACAATAAAGAGAATTACCTACTAATGCCAAATGAAGTAATTGAAATGTTGGTAAAAGATGAAGAGTTAAATAAAAAGAAAGCACCTCACGTTGCGTTTGCCTATACATACTTATACATGATTACATGGCTATACAGATATGCGAAATATGGTGTAATGAGTTTCGAAGACGTTACAAAGTCAGCAATCTTAAAGATGATGGGAATTGCTGAAACAAGTAGTGAATATAACTATATCGTCAAAAAAGGTGGCGTACTTGACCGTTTAGGTTTAACAGCAACATTATCATATACAGAAGCACCAATAAATTGGTGGACAAATGAAGAAGATAGTCATGGATTTCCAGAGTTTACGTACTTTTATGAATTAGAAGAAACAATAAAACAAATGATTTTAAATGGACAAACGACAAAACGTAGGCAATTCAAAGAGCCTTTATTAGCAACTGGTTATAGAAATCCATTAAATGAAGAAGAGGGTGAAGAAGCTTACAATGGTACTTTCTATGAAGGAGGAAAGGAATATACACACCTAGTCGGTTTTGATGTATTTTTAGAGTGCATAACGAATCCTAGTTTGGGTTTTGTAGCATTTTATCTATATGCTTTTATTAAAGTACGTATGGGGGCAAATACAGAAGTTAGTATTTCACTAGAAGGTATCACAAAATATAGTGGTATACTTCCAACAACAAGAGACAAATACTTAAAAGAATTAAAAGGGTTTGGACTTATCCGTAGTTTGCCCGAAAATTACTGTTTAGAGCGTGGTGGATACCATACAGAACCAAGTACATATTGGGTAAAAGAAGCTACCGAATGGTTAAGTGTCCCAAACTATAACTTTCCAAAACGTAATGTTTACCATGTTTCAAAACATGTTGATTATGTTGAATCTAGTATGGAAATAACAGCGTAAAATAATGATTCTAAAAGGTACGATATTTGGTGTAAAGTAATATAAAAATTATCTAGAATGTATAATGTTAGGAATACTATATACAAAAAAATATATATATATTAATTTACCTCGAATTTCGTACTTTTTAGATTTTGGACAAAATTCTTCCTTTATGTATTCAATCCCCATAAAACATATTAAATACTTCTTACGTGTGAAAATCTGCTCAAATCCCCTTATTTAACGCTGTTTTGTCGTGTGATAAAACGTGAGAATATAAAGATACTAAAAACTGTTAAGCAAATAAGTAGGTGGAGAAACGACAATGAAATTTTGAATACGTCTTACCTTTATTGTGTCTAAAAGTTTCAATTTCTGAACAATGCAGTACGAATGTCTAAAAGTTAATCTGAAATTGACTTGTTTTCGTCTAGAAGTTAGTCTGAAATATATTGAATAGAAGTTTATAGATTTTTAGACAAATAGGGGTGTTTAGGGTGTCACTAATAGGATATGCACGTGTTTCCACTGTGGGTCAAGATAATGGATTGGAAACACAAAAGCAATTGTTAGTAGAAGCAGGGTGCAAAAGAATATTCTTTGAAAAGGTAACAGGGACTAGTACAACGAAAAGAAACGAATTAAAGGAAGCTATTCAATTCTTAGTTAAAGGTGATACCATAGTAATTACAAAGATTGACCGTTTAGCACGTTCAATAATTGACCTAAACAATATAGTCAAAGAATTAAATACAAAAGGGGTAAATGTTCATTTTTTAAAGGAAAATATTGAGTTTCAGTCGGGAGAAAATAATAATTCACTTCAAACGTTACTTTTTAACATTTTAGGTTCATTTGCACAGTTTGAACGTGACATTATTGTTGACCGTACAGGTGAAGGTAGGGAGCGAGTAAAGAAATAAGGTAAGCATATAGGAAGACCTTCACAGGATAAGAAATCAATCGAGAAGGCATTGAAGCTATATACTGAAAGAGAAACAAATGGAGTAAGCTTTAATGATATTGCAAAAATGA
Organism: Niallia sp. FSL W8-1348; assembly: GCF_038006745.1. Lineage (NCBI taxonomy): Bacteria > Bacillati > Bacillota > Bacilli > Caryophanales > Bacillaceae > Niallia > Niallia sp. FSL W8-1348. The sequence goes on from NZ_JBBOVV010000001.1 coordinate 3,515,988, forward strand.
CAAGTGTACCAAGAAGCACAATATAAGCAGTATTAAAGAAGATAAAAGGGTAGAGGGTAGTTAATTGAACTACCCTTTTTGTTTTTTTAGACATGGATAAAAATGTACTTTCAAAGGATTAGGGTATTTTAGAAGATTTGAAATTAAGGTGAATTTTTTCCAAAAAAATGAATATTAAGTACCAAAATATCATTTGCTTGATTATACTTATAGTAGTAGATATTTACCATTCAATTAGATGAAAGGGAACGTTTTATGGAATTAATTAATAGAGATGCTAGTGATAAATACAAGGGTTTTAGATACCAAAAATTACGTTTAGCTAAAAAAATGCTAGAACTAATAAAGGCTGATCTTAAAGCAAATATTATTGCGATTCCAGAATATAGGGATGACGGGTTTCTTATTGATAATCTAGGTAACTCTATTCTTGAACAAAATAAAGAATATAGTAATAATTTCACGATGAATAGTGTAGAGATTCAAAAATCTGTAGTGAATTTTTTGGATAACTATTTTGATTTGGATAAAGACCCCCATATAAATTATATATTTCATACCAATGTTAATTACGCAAAAGAAAGAGATAGTATTTTATTACAAAAACTTAACCTTAAACCATTAGACAAACCTATATTAGAATATTTAATAACTAATGACTTCAATGATAGTGTAATAGAATTTTTCTCTAAAATAATTATTGAATCGTATATCGAACAATATAAAATTGTTCCCAGTAAGCCAAGTACATATAAAGGAGTTTACGAAAAAATAATTGTGATGGACAAAGAAGAATGGAGAAAATTTCTAAAAAAATTAACATTTCAATTTGGTCAAGGAAATCTCGATGAACTGACAGTGGAATTGGAAAAGGAAATAAAAGAGTGTGAACTATATGATATGCAACATGTAAATAGAGAGCAACAAATTAGAAGTTGTTTATTAGAAAAAATTGATGAAAGAATGGCGCAGAAACACTTATTACAAAAAATCATGAATATAGATACGATAAAAACTATATTTTATGAAGTGGGTAGCAATATGAACCATTTAAAAATAGATGAAACCCATACATTTTGGTTAGAAATATATGAGGAATTGGAGGGTGAAAAAAATATTAGAAATATTCGAGATAAAATTGAAGCAGTATGTGCAAATTTTAAAGAAACAACACTAAAAAGATATAATAGGGAAGCAACTACTGTTCGAGATGAATTAAAGAATTATGATAAAAGACAAATAAATGCTTTAAGGTTTAGAGTTTATGAAAGTATGGAAAGGTATTTTGATGATAGGTTTCCATATAAGAAAACATACACTTTTGATGAGTTAAACTTAATAATAAAAGAAATTAAAAAGGTTGTTGTGGAGGATATACAAATATTGCGTGAAGATTATGATTATGGAGTGAAGAATAATATTACTATGGAAAAAATCGTTTTATTGTTAGTGGATGAGTGTTTTTATTCTTTTGATAAGGAGTAGTATATGGATAAGCAATTCGATAAGAAAAGACTGATGTATAATAAAAGTGAAGATTTATATTTTATAACATATAATATTATTTTAATATTATATCATTTGAAATGTATTAATTCTAAAAAACAGTTTAAGGATTACAGAAAGCTAGTATTTTTGATTCCTATAATTTCAGATGATAGAATGACGTCTATTTTTATAGATTACTACAAAGGGAATAATAAGCCAAATAAAGTTATATCTAATGTTATTAATAGGTTATATTATGATTCTATAGAAAATATAGTCCTAATTAGATACATATTAATGATATTGGAGAGCAAAGAAATTATTACATTAGTGAATGAAGCTAATAAAACCAATTTATATATTAATAAAATCGATGTTTGTGAATTATTGGTAAAAGATAGCAGGTTTACTAAAGAGGTCGGAAGGATAGAAACAATTAAGAATAACATTAATAGACTTAGTATAGTTAATTATATGACATTTGTGGATAATTTCTTTAAAGGAAATGGAGTAGCAATATGGGAAAATTATTAATCAATTCAGTTTTATACAAAGGAGAAAAGTATTATTATAAAAACGATAAATTACATAAAGGAATTAACCTACTAGTTGGAGATAATGAAAATGGAAAATCAACATTTACGTATTTAATTGTTTATGGGTTAGGGATAAATGTTGATTATTTTAATGAGAGTAATAATGAACCAATTAATGAAATAGTAGAGGATAAAAATAATTTTGTTGAACTCAATATCAGTATTGAAGATTCAGAATTTATATTAAGAAGAAATATCGGACAAAATTTAATTACTATTTACGATACAAAAGAAGAAAAGTATGTAACATATAGTTTAATTAGAAATGGTTATATATACAAAAAGGAAGAAAAGTCCTTTTCTGATTGGATGTTAGATAAGCTAGGAATAGATTTAATCGAGATATCTCAAAATTCTAATACTCATAAATTAAATTTTGAGGATTTAACAAGATTTATTTATTATGATCAAATTACAGATAATAGGAAAATAATAAATGAATTTGGTATTAGATCTTCAGATTTCTATAAGAACAGTAATATTATGAAAAGAAGCATTTTTGAATTATTGATGTCAGGATATCTGGATGAATATTATACAACATACTATAGGCTTAAACAGTTAAATATTAATTTACAAAAAGAAAAAGAAATTAATAAATCGCTTGAAATTGTTAAACAAAATATCTTAAAACAAACTGCTTTTATCGAAGGTGCGAATTTTGAAATTGAACTGGCAAAAATGAAAAGAGATAAAAACAGGCTTGAAACCATTAGGGAAGAATTAAAAGTGGAGGGGAGCTTCGGTTTTGAAGTTGGAGATAGACTTGTTGAATTACAAAAGGATATAGTAGCATTAACACATAAAATTAAAAATATCGAGTTTCAATTAGATAAAGCTGAAGAAAATTTAAACAAATCTAAAAGAGTTGGCGAAGATATCAAAAATGATATTGAACATATAGATAAAATACTATTTACTGCACAATATATAGATATTATTAATGAGGATGTTTGTCCTTTTTGTTTAGAGTCAATTAATTTAGAAGAAGGGCATTGTATTTGTGGATCAAATAAATTTTTAGATTTTAGTAGGTTTATCTATTCTGATAAAGAATATATCGAAATTATGAAATCTAAAATAAAATCTTTTGAAACAATAAAAGAAACTATTAGTGACTACAATGAGGAGTATAAAGCGTTAGAAAATAATTTGATAAAAACTAAGAAGGAACTTGACAGTAAAATAAAATCTATTAAGGAAATTACTAATGATTTACAATATAATTCTAATGCTAACACAATTGATGAAGTAACTAATAAAATTATTGAGTTAAAAGAGACGGAATCACAACTTCAATTATTGTTTGAGAAAAGTAAGGAAATAAAAAAATCTACAAGTAGTATTAATTTGCTAGAGAAGGAAATTAATAAAAACAAAGATCGATTAGCACAACTTCAGGAACAGAAGGATAATAACCTCCAAAAGAATATAGAAAAGTTTGAAGAAATTTATAGTAATTATCTTCATGATTTTTATAATAATGAGGGCAGAAACCATGAAGTAAAATTAGATAGAAATTATATGCCAGTTCTAGGTGAATATAGACATCAAAGTTTTAATGTTCCAAAGAGGTTATTTTATTACCTAACAATGTTAAAAATGTCACTCGATGAATCAATAAGCATTAATTTTCCGAAATTATTAATAATTGATACGATGAAGGACGAGGGTATAGAAATAAATAAATTAATTAAGTTATTTAGTTATTTTAATGAGTTTAAAGAAAAAGACTGCCAAATCATAATTACATGTGGCTATGATGAATATGTTGATTCACTAAAACCTTATTTAATTGATTGGTTAAGTGATGATGATAAGTTACTTAAAGAAAAAACGTAACAGATGGATCATTTATAAAAGATAAAAAGGAAAAAATATAAGGGGTGTGACCGCTTGAAAGAGATGACACAGTTTTTGCTTGATAAAGTGGGACACTTTTTTCCAATTTGAAACGTATATTTTTAATGTTAGCCTCTTTTTGGCTATTTCTAGAAAGAAATTAATGAATGTTTCAGTATTATAATTATGAATCGCCACTCTCAAGATAATGTATACATGCTAATATTTATACACATTTGTAAAGTTGTTCTTGCTGCACTAACGGGGCAGTATTGTTGAGGAAGAACTTTATTAAAATTAAAATAAAATGAGTAATTTTAAACATTGGGGATTGGGGGAAAAGGTCAGTGATAAAAGGACTGTATGAAGGACATTTACCAGTTATAGATTTAGAACGTTCTATCGAGTTTTATGGAAAACTAGGTTTAAAACTGTATAAAAAATATGAGAAAGTAGCCTTTTTTTGGATTGAAGAAGGAAAAAGTTGGATTGGTTTATGGGAAGGAGCAGAATCAAGAGTTCCTTATCACGTTTCATTGAGACATATTGCATTTTATGTTGAATTAGATGATATTAAGAAAGCAAAAAATTGGTTAAAGGAACGTGGGATTGAAGTAAGAGATGAATTTAATAGAGGAACAGAAGAAGCTGTGGTTGTACCTAATCAAGCACATGCAATGATTTACTTTGACGACCCAGATGGAAACCATTTGGAGTTTATTGCAAGATTACCAAAAGAAATTGACCAAACAGAAAAAATGTATTTGAGTGAATGGGAGAAATTGTACTTGTAACTAAAAATAGGTTTGTTTTTTACTCAATAAAATATTGCGAAACGTTGTACGTAAACTATCAGAAGCATTAATTTTAGGATTTAGGAGAATTTATGCTCCTGTTTTTCGGTAAATCTTTTGGAACTAGAAGGAGCAGTATTCCTGTAATAAATGTAAACTAGCTTATGTAAGAAATGGGGCAGGATAGTTCAGTGGGTATTATTGGTAAAAACCTAATTAAGTTGTTAAAATAAATAATTAAATAAATAAGGGGAAATTCATTTATGTACTCTATTTTTAGCTTTATATAACCCAGGATCAGAGGACCTCCAAAAATGATTGGAATGTACTAATAAAATCAGATCATAAATGGAGGAAATAGATAATGGATAAACAAGAATTAAGAAAAAAAGAGCTTGATAAGTTATTTAATTTCTTAGAGTGTAATCGGTTATTTAGTGGAGTTATACTTTTGTCTTTAGAAGGTAAAGTTTTTTACAAAAGGGCTATAGGAAGGAAATCCGATTCAGAAGAACATTCACTTGATTCAGTCTTTGAGATTGCATCTATTTCAAAGAGTTTTACTGCAATGGCAATCTTGATGTTAATCGACCAGAAAAGAATGGGGCTTGATGATGATATAACAAGGTATTTTCCTTCACTCCCGTATAAAGGTATTACTATCAAGAACCTTTTAAATCATACCTCAGGACTACCTGACTATATGGAGTGGTTCGAAGAAACATCAAACTGGGATCATAGTAGAATCGCTACAAATAAGGATGTAATAAATTACTTAAAAGAGCAGAAACCTGAAGTATTATTTGAAGTTAATGCAAAGTGGGAGTATTGTAATACGGGATATGTTTTGTTAGCAGAAGTAATTGAAATGGTTTCTGATCTAACTTATGGTAAGTTTCTTCAAGATAGAATATTTACCCCTCTAGAAATGAGAAATACATCAACGTATTCGCAATTTATAAATAATGAATTAGAGAATTTTTCTATTGGTTTTATCTATGATTGGGAAAAAGATTTATATTATCACCCTAATGAGTTAGTTGAGCATAAGTATGTTTACTTTTTGGATGGTATAAAGGGGGATGGTGGTATTAAGTCTACTGTTGATGATCTTTTCATATGGGAAAAATCAATATTAAATAATAAGCTAATTTCACAAGAAGCCACTAATCTCTTATTAGATCCTGCTTCTTTAATAGGAAACGTTACAACAGGATATTGCCCTGGATTGCATGATAATTATGGTGGGTATGGTCTTGGATGGAAGTTAGAAAATCATCCAAAATATAAGGACATTGTGCTACATGATGGTTACTGGGCAGGTTATTGTACAGGACTTATAAGTTACAAAAACTATAATAAGACCATTATCATGTTAACTAACCTAGATTTTAAAAATGATAAGTTAATAAAGATTCCACATATGGTCACGTTAGCTGTAGAAAAAGTATTATTTAATGAAACAGTGGATTTAGAAGAATTTAAGAAGTTAATCAATTTATAAGTAAAAAAGAAGGAGGGCTTTTCCCTTCTTTTTTACTACAAATATATTTGTAAAACTCAACTTTGTGAATCCATTCACTTAAACAAACGGGGGCTTTAGTAAAACAAATGAAGAGCAAAAAAGAGCCGAATTATGCAAGTTTTTATACACTACTTGTATATTTCGGCTCTTTTTATTTACTGCCATAAGATAGCTTTTATTACTAAAGAGAACATTTTATTCTAAATCTAATTTCCAATTAATTGTGTCACTTAAATGAGCAAAAACTGTTTCATTTTACTTGACGGTCACAAGGGGTTATTAAATTTTATAATATTTTATCGAAGAATTTATTGTAGGCACTCTTAAAGGGTGTCTTTTTTTTATGAAAACTGTGAGTGTGATAGTACAACCGTTCTTGCAATTTGAAAGAAATTTGAATTAGATAGATTTTAATTACTAGGATGTTATAATTAGATAGGATGAAAAACTTGTCATAAATTGGTCTTTTATGACTGAAAAGGGGAGGATTAATATGCCAGCTTTTGATTATTTAATTGAATGGGCGAGCAATATTAATTGGAAAAGATATGTCTTAAATAAAGTAGTAGAGCAGTCACAAGAGGATATTGAATTTCTAAAAAAGGAAATTATAGACATAAAAGAAAATAATAAAAATGTTGAACTTAAAGTACAAAAATCAAACCCAAATCATAACGATTTGAATTTATTGATAAAAGGCTTACAAAACCCTCGGAATATTAATGCGCTTTCTGAGAACAGTAAATTCAATTTAGGTAGTAATCTAAATGTATTTTACGGGGAAAACGGTACTGGAAAGTCTTCTTATGTTAAAGTGTTTAGAAAGTTAGCGAAAAACTATTTTACAAATGAAAAAACACTAGTATTACATCCAAATGTTTATAAGAAAGGTAATTTAGATTTAGTACAATCAATTGATATTACATATGAAATAAATCGAAACGAAAAAAGTGAGATAGTCGATATTAATATGTCTAATTCTGCTTTAAAAAATATAAATGTTTTTGATTCGGATTCTATAATTCCCTTATTAAATGAAAACCTAAGTTTTAGTATTCTCCCCCAAGGTTTTAATTTTTTCCAAGAAACAATTATACTTCTTGATAAACTAAAACATAGTTTTGAAGACGAAATTACTGAGTATAAAAATAAAAAAGGTAAAATTTTTAATGATTCTTCACTTCAAGTTATTAATGATGAGATAAAAGATATTCAGGAAAATTCAACGTTGGAGAGTTTTACTGAATATATCTCAAAAAAATATCCTCAAAATAAAAATTACGAAATTGAAATAACCGAACTTAACTCACAAATCAAGGAACTTACATCTCTAAATATAGAAGACGCTAAAAGGTTATTAAAAGCTCAAATAAGTAAGCTTGATTCTATAAATAAAACAATTAGCTTAGCTTCTACAAAATTGAATGAAGAAAATCTCCATAAAGTAAACATCTTAATTGACCAATTTCTAAGCAAAATTGCAGAAGAAAAAGTACATAATGAAAAGTTTAATAAGCAAATTCGTTTTTTAGAAAAGCTTAATAATGAATGGTTATACTTTGTGAAAAGCCGAAAGTGGAAAACAATACTATAACTCAATTGGTAAAAGTTTGCCGATTGAGTTGGATTTTTGTATTTTCTGTGGTCAAATTCTTGATGGTAAGCACGTTGAAATTATTGAAAATAATTTTAATCATGTTAATTCAACTATAATTCAAGAAAAAGAAAAGATTCAAAGGGATATTTTAAAAAACGATTTAAAAGAATTGAAGCTTACTTTTGGGGATGATGATAAAGAAATAATAGAGAAAGAAGCATTGGCTAATAAAATTCATTCAATAGTTTCTTTAATAAATAATAACATATCAATCTTTTCACAAGCTATAAATAAGGCTGAAATAATAGATTACTCAATTCAATTTGATTTTAGTAGTTTAACAGAAGAAATAACTGAAGAAATAGTTACCTTAAATGAAAGACTAAATAATTTAAATCAGTCAAATATAAGTACGAACAAAATAGTTGAACAATTAGAAAGTAAAAGGAAACAACTTGTTAGAAATTCCTTTATTAATAATAATATCGAATTATTTAAAGAGTGGTTTGAAATAAATGATAAAATTAATCAATTAACAAATATGAAAAAAGGATTTTCGACAAACACAATTACTAAAAAAGCAAAAGAAGCTTTTAAAGATTTAGTTGAAGAGAATTATGTAACAATTTTTAAAAAATATTGTAAGGAATTAAAAGTTAGGGATGTTGAAGTTAAACTTAAACCTCAAAAAGGGAAAACTTTTAGAAGTAAATATGTCGCTGAGGAAAAGTTTAAGATAACTGATATTATGTCAGAGGGAGAGCAAAAGGCTATTGCAATGGCTGAATTTGCAACTGACTTAAAAATGAGAAAAAATTATAATACTGTTATATTTGATGACCCTGTAACTTCCCTTGATTACAAAAGGACAGAAAATTTTGCTAAGTTAATATACAATCTCTCTAAAGATAGACAAGTCATTGTATATACTCATAATATTTTATTTTACTATTTTCTATACAATCAATGTGAAAGTGATAAGAATACTGAAAACAAATTTTATAAAGTTGATTCTTATGACCAAAATAATAAGGGGTTGGTATCTGAATCATTTAGTGGAAGACTAGATAGTATCGGTGATTTAAAGAAAAAAATAAATGGTTATAAGCAAAAAATAGAAAATAAAAATTGTATTGGTGATGAACTTGAATATAATATTTCTCTTGCTTATACAGAAATTAGAACATGGTGTGAATTAATTGTTGAGGAGGGCTTCTTTAAAAGTATTATTAGAAGGTATGAACCCAATATTCGTTTTACCAAGTTAAGTGACATTGATGGTAGTTTTATATATGAGCTTGAAACGGTTACCGATTTATTCAATCGTTCCTGTCGATGGATGATCGGTCATAGCCAACCTATAGAAACATTACATTCAAAACCAAATAGAGAAGATTTTTTTGAGGATTTTGATTATATAAAATCTATCACCAATAAATTCACAAGTGTAAAATGGTAACAAATTGATAATATATTACTACTACCCTTCTAATATATTAATATAAAAAAATATTAGATGACTTCAATTAATGATATAGTTCTATCTGGTATAACTGAGTTTGAAGCTGATATATTTAAAGAAAGTTGGAGGATATTGAGAAACTAAGAGAAGAGAGCGAAATACAGGAAGTTTTAAATAGTTTACAGAGAATTATAGAGATTTCAGTATGCTATTGACCTTTATAAAAAATTTTAAATAAAATGACAGTAAGAGAAATTGACGTGATAACTAAAATTATTAGACCAACTATATATAGAGCAGTAAAGGAAGGAAGTTTGGAATTAATAACTGACAAAGAGATAAGAAAAATTGTAATAAGCATTTTAAAGCTAATAAAAGAGGAATCTTTTATTGATAGAAAAGAATATGAGGACTTCGAAGTTAATTATATTAGTGAATATGAAGAACTTATTAATGAAAGACAGAATGAAAGTACTAACGTGGTTAAAGATGAACTAAAAAGAGAAATAAGCTTGTCCTATCTTATGTAATATTATTCGCTTCTTTGACATTAGCTGTAAATCAAAAGAATATGAAAAACTATCGCTAAAGAATGATATTAAATGCAGTTTTTATGAAAGTTCAAAGTTTTAGATTACCTTTAAATAACGAGTTATGGAAGGTATACGATTGTTTCCAAAAGAGTGCTCAGATAAATTATCTCAAATATCTAGAGAGTAGAGAAGAAGCAAATAATTAGAGATAAACATAAAATAAAAAATACTCTTTTATCAATATTTGAATTTAGAGGAGTATATGTTATATTTTAACTAGTTAGTTCAAACATAATATGAAGTACAGATTAACAAGATTTCTGAACTAATCAATACCATCACATATAAATAGGAAGAAACAAGTCTATAAATGTTGATTTAATCATGTTAATATAAAAATTCATTATCTCGTACAGACCGTATTGCTAAATACAACCAACTTCTTCGCATCGAAGACGAGCTTGGCGAGTTAGCAGTATACGATGGTCTTAAATCTTTCTACAACCTAAAAAAATAATTGAAGTTAAGCCTGTCTTAACTTGATAAACACTCTAGCTTTAGGAGTTTTCCTTTAAGCTAGAGTGTTTTTTTATTAATAGTGAAGGAAGAGGGGAAAGAAGAGCATCATCATTCCTCTGTGACCGAGAGCAAGAGAAACAGCAGGAAAAGGTAACAGAGAACAAACTAGCAAAGATCATCCCTTAATCAAGAGAGTTCTCTCTATTACCTACCATCAAAAAATACATTCTACTAATTATTATGATAAAGACGCGACATACTATTGTGACAAAACATAAAATATGATACATTTAAATTAATGTAGGTTGGTTTTAATGGAGGTGTTTGAGATGATACACACAGTTTTGATTACTTTATTGATTATCGTTGCAATTGCATTAATCGTAGTAGTACTTCTTCAAAATGGTAAGAGTGCTGGACTATCTGGAGCAATTTCTGGTGGTGCAGAGCAGTTATTTGGTAAACAAAAAGCACGTGGTTTAGAATTAATCCTTCACAATGCAACAATCGTTTTAGCGATTCTATTCTTTGTCTTAACGATTGCAGTTAGTTATTTTGATCTATAATAACGAAATTCGGTATAGATGAAAAAAACCTGGCCAGGAAAGGTCAGGTTTTTTTTCGGAAAACAAGTTGGTTCATACATAAGTGTTGATTAAAAAGACGGAACGACTATTAATGAAGTAATCAAATTACTGGATTCTTCTATTTCTTTTTTACTACAATAGAAGGATAGTTCTTTTTCTAACAAACATAGTAATTTAATTATATATAAGGACGAAGGAGAAGATAATAAGACAAAGGAGCGTTTATCTAATGAAAATAGTAGAACAGAAACCATTAACCTTTAAAGGAGATAATAAACGTGCAGTGCTTTTATTGCACGGCTTTACTGGGAATACATCAGATGTACGCTTGCTAGGTAGATATTTAAATACAAAGGGCTACACTTGCTATGTACCTTTATATAAAGGTCACGGGGTGCCACCAGAGGAATTAGTGGAATATGGACCAAAGGATTGGTGGCAGGATGTAACGGAAGCCTACCAGCATTTAAAAGAGATGGGATTTGAAGAAATTGCCGTAGGCGGTCTCTCCTTAGGAGGGGTATTTTCCCTTAAATTAGGTTACACTGTACCTGTAAAGGGTATCGTAACTATGTGTGCTCCAATGTACATTAAAAGTGAAGATGTTATGTATGAAGGCGTACTTGAATATGCTCGTAATTATAAGCAGCGAGAGAAGAAATCAGAAGAAGTTATTGAGCAGGAAATGGCTCAATTTAAGCCAATGAATACATTAAAGGAATTACAAAATTTAATCAAAGAAGTAAGAGAATCGGTTGATCTTATTTATTCACCAGTTTTTGTTATTCAGGCACGACATGATCAAATGATTGATACAAATAGTGCGAATATCATATATGAAGAAGTGGAATCGATTCAAAAAGATATTAAATGGTATGAAAACTCTGGACATGTTATTACACATGATAAAGAAAAAGAAAAAGTTTTTGAGGATTTCTATCAGTTTTTAGAAAAACTAGATTGGAATGAATAAGATGTAAAGGAGGTTTTTTGTTTGGAAGATATAATTAAGGAAAATGTCGAGAAGCTATTAACTTATATGAAAGATGAAGCATATAAACCACTAACCGTGCAAGAGCTAGAAGAAGCTTTCGGAATAGAGGATTCTTCTCACTTTAAAGATTTTGTCAAGGCACTTGTACAGATGGAAGAGAAGGGGCTAGTTGTTCGGACAAGAAGCAATCGCTATGGACTTCCAGAGAAGATGAACCTTATTCGGGGGAAATTAGCTGGTCATGCAAAAGGATTTGCTTTTGTTATTCCTGAAGAACAAGGCATGGATGACATTTTTATCCCGCCAAATGAAGTTAAAACTGCGTTAAATGGTGATATTGTATTAGCACGTGTCACTTCTGAAAGCTCTGGACAAAGAAGAGAAGGAACGATTGTACGAATTATTGAAAGAGGCGTACAGCAAATTGTTGGTACATATTCAGAGAGCAAGCATTTTGGCTTTGTAATACCAGATGATAAAAAAATCGCGACTGATATTTTTATCCCAAAAGGAAGTACAAAAGGTGCTATTGAAGGCCATAAAGTAGTGGTTAAATTAACTTCTTATCCAGAAGGCAGAAAAAATGCAGAAGGGGAAGTTGTTAAAATACTAGGACATAAAAATGATCCAGGTGTTGATATATTATCGGTAATACATAAGCATGGATTACCACTTGCTTTTCCTGATAATGTATTAGAGCAAGCAAACAGCGCGCCAGATACCATTGATGAAAAAGAAATTGCTAATAGACGTGATTTACGCAATGAAACGATTGTTACCATTGATGGTGCAGATGCTAAAGATTTGGATGATGCTGTTACCGTTACTCTTTTAGAAAATGGTAATTATAAACTAGGGGTTCATATCGCTGATGTTTCCTACTATGTAACAGAAAATTCCCCTATTGATGTAGAAGCAGAGGAAAGAGGTACGAGTGTTTATTTAGTAGATCGTGTAATTCCCATGATTCCTCATCGTTTATCTAATGGGATTTGCTCTTTAAATCCAAAAGTGGATCGTTTAACGCTGTCTTGTGAAATGGAAATTGCGCCAGATGGTGAAGTTGTGAATCACGAAATTTTTCAAAGTGTTATTAAAACAACAGAACGCATGACTTATGCAGATGTAAATTCGATTTTACATGATAAGGATGAAGCATTGAGAGAGAAGTATGAACCCCTTGTACCAATGTTTGAGCGCATGGAAGGGCTAGCAGCAATCCTTCGTAAAAAACGTATGACTCGTGGTGCAATTGATTTTGACTTTAAGGAATCAAAAGTAATTGTCGATGAAGATGGGAAGCCTCAGGATGTTATTTTAAGAGAACGTTCTGTTGCTGAAAAATTAATTGAAGAGTTTATGCTTGTAGCTAATGAAACAGTTGCTGAACATTTCCACTGGATGCAGGTTCCTTTTATTTACCGTATTCACGAAGATCCAAAAGAAGAAAAGCTAAGAAGATTTTTCGAGTTTATTACAAACTTTGGTTATATCGTGAAAGGTACAGCGAATTCTGTTCATCCAAGAGCGTTACAAGAAATAATTGAAGCAGTACAGGGAACACCTGAAGAGATGGTTATTTCAACTGTCATGCTGCGTTCCATGCAACAGGCGAAATACTATCCTGAAAGTCTAGGCCACTTTGGTTTATCAACCGAATTTTATACGCACTTTACTTCACCTATCAGACGGTACCCAGATTTAATCGTACATCGTCTAATACGTACGTATTTAATTGAGGGAGATGTTAGTTCGGCGATACAAGAAAAATGGAATAGCCGCTTAACCGAAATTGCAGAGCACTCTTCTAATATGGAAAGAAGATCAGTAGAAGCAGAGCGTGAAACAGATGAATTGAAGAAATCAGAGTACATGCTTGATAAAATTGGCGAAGAATACGATGGTATTATTAGCTCTGTTACGAATTTTGGAATGTTCGTAGAACTTACCAATACGATTGAAGGACTAGTCCATGTAAGCTATATGACAGATGACTACTATCGTTATGATGAACGTCATTTTGCCATGATTGGTGAGAGAACAGGGAAGGTCTTCCGCATAGGAGACGAAATTACTGTTCGAGTCGTAAATGTAAATAAAGATGAACGTGCCATCGACTTTGAAATTGTCGGCATGAAAGGAACACGCCGCAGAGATCCGAAGAAAGATGGCAAGGTATTCTCCACGGGCAGTGTCTCTCGTGCACCACGTAAAGGTAAATCAGACAAAGATGCTGATCGAAAAGGTAAATCAGGAGAATCCAGACGAAAAGGAAAGAATGATAGAAAACACTTTGAGAATGCACCAAAAGCAAAGAGAAAGAAAAAGAAACGTTAATAAAATAGATACATGATTGTATGGGGATTCTTTAGAATAAGGAAACCCCATGCAGGGGATGTTTGAACATTAGCGGTTCTTTTGTTAAAATTATTGGCAGAGTAGGGGGAAGAGATATGCCAAAAGGTGAAGGGAAATTAGTTGCTCAAAATAAAAAAGCAAATCATGATTATTTTATTGAAGAGACTTATGAGGCAGGGATTGTTCTACAAGGAACAGAAATTAAAGCAATTCGTGCTGGAAGAGTAAACTTAAAAGAATCGTATGCGCGTATTATTAATGGAGAAGTCTTCTTGCTTGGTATGCATATTAGTCCATATGAACAAGGAAATCGCTATAATCATGATCCATTAAGAACAAGAAAGCTTTTATTACATCGCAAACAAATTAATAAGTTAATCGGGGATACAAAAGAAGCGGGCTATGCTTTAGTTCCACTGAAACTGTATTTTAAAAATGGCTATGCAAAGGTTTTGATTGGTCTAGGTAAGGGTAAAAAGAACTATGACAAGCGTGAAACTTTAAAACGTAAAGAAGCAAATCGCAGTATTGAACGTGCTTTACGTGAAAGGCAAAAAATGTAATCCAAAACTTTACAATTGAAATACGCTCCAGTTATGTTATAATAATTTATGTCGATAAGACAACATAACTTTAAGCTCCTATTTCAGAGCTTCCGAAACGTTAAGCTTAAATGCTAAGAATCTTGTAATGTAACAATTACTTGATTTTATCCTTATAATGGGGACGCTACGGATTCGACAGGGATAGTTCGAGCTTAGGTTGCGAGTCGAGGGGATCGGCCTCGTTAAAACGTCAAAGCCTATAACTGGCAAACAACAAAACAACTTCGCTTTAGCTGCTTAATAGCGCTTAGCGGTTCCTCCCTCCATCGCCCATGTGGTAGGGTCAGGGACTCACTTTAAGTGGGCTACGCCGGATTCCACCGTCTGAGGAAGAAGGAAGAGAACAACCAGACTAGCTTATCGGACGCCTGTCAACAGGCAGAAGAATAAGCGAAATACGAATATGTTGACTACACTCGTAGAAGCTTAAGTGCCGATGTTTCTGGACGTGGGTTCGATTAATATTAGTCGCCTTGTGTGGTAACATGCAAGTGAAAATTTGGCTTTATCGGTGAAACCTAAGTCACATAGATTGTGATAAGGCAATGCCGAGCGGTATGTGAAGTAATTCAACAGCCGTGTATCGACTTATAGGCTGCCAAGGAACTTGGTAGTACTAGGATACGAAATGCTACTTTTAAGTAAATTTATATTTCGTATAAGACGCCAAAGGACCTAACTAAATATTACAGGTTCAAGATATAGTCAGTGCCATGACGAAAGCATGGAATTGCACGTCCCACCGTCTCCACCAAATACATATTTGGTGGTTTTTATTTTGTGTTTTTTGAACCAAAAGTTTGCCACTTTGGCAAGGTTAGGATTCAAAAAACTTTAGGCAAATAATTGCTTCAAAAAGCGAAGTTTTTTCTAGGAACTGTAGATTATACTATAGTTCACAGTTTGTAAACAAAAGGGAATCAGAATGTTTTCATTCTGATTCCCTTTTGTTATTCTAGTTTTTTCGTTACTTTATTGTATTTAGCATATTTCTGGACTGTACCAAGTCCAGTTTGCCATTTTCTTTAGGTTCATGGTGTATCGCCAGCATAGACAATTTTTTAAGTCCCCTTAAAGTTGTCCATCGCATGCCTTGCTCTTCTTTTGCAGCTGGGAAAACACGTTTAATTGTTTCTTTCGCTTGGCGTAAATCTCTTTATATCTTGTCTATGACGAAGATGATCTGCTTCCTCCACATACTTTTCCCATACATGTCTTTGTATGAGTTTTTGGTGGTTTTGACTTTATGCACATTGAGATAAGAAAGGACATATTTCTTGTGTTATGTGGATATTAAAGGAAATATCTCGTTGAAAAGGTGTCTTATATCTCTATTCAACAGTTTATATTAAGTAAACGTTTTCTTTTATAAAAAAAAATAAAAAATGAAGATAAATAATCCACTATTTCTAAAAATGTTAACGGTTTCAAAAAGATTAGTTATATAAGAAAATGGTTTTGTAACAGATAGAATAGATAAAAGGGGGAAAAGAAAGAAGTTATTTATCGCTACGCAGCAAGTTTACGTAAACGTTTACCTCGTGATGAATGACCATTTTTTCTGATTTTTTACTGTTACAAAAGAATCATTAAACTCATTATTGTGGAGGGTCACTATGAAAAAAAGATTGTGTTTATTCTTATCATTATTAATTGTATTTTCACTTCTATTATCTGCATGCTCTAATGATACAAAAACAGATGAATCTGAAAAAGAGAAAAATGATTACGCTGGTATTGTTGGAATTGATGAAGATGAAAACGGAGTTCCAGATTGGCAAGAAAAAGAAATTGAATTAGTTTATGCAAATAATTTTTATGGGGAAAATGATGAAACAAATCCAATGGTTCTTAATATCAAAAAGTTCATGGAAAAATATCCTAACATAACGGTAACAAGAGATCGTCAATTTACAGGAGAGATGGATGATTTCGAAAAAATGGAAGTATTAACAGCTAGAGCATCTGAAGGTACACTTCCAGATGTATTCTATTCCCCGTTAGCTGCAGAAGCCTATGATAGAGAGTTAACATTAGATTTAACTCCTTATATTGAAAGTGATGAAGAGGCAGATTCTATTTCCGATAATGCCAGAAGCTTTATGATGAGTTATGACGGAGAGGAAATATACGGTGTTCCTTGGATGTCTGTTTCTCAATTTCCAGCAATCAATTTAAAGCTATTAAAAGAGAATAATATTTCGATTCCTTCTTATGATTGGACTTATGAGGAGTATGAAAATCTTCGTAGTGAAGTGGCTCAATTAACACCATCTAAACCAATTTTTCCAGGTATTATTGACTTTTCAGAGCTTGGACCACACTATTTCGATAGCATTCCAAATGGGTGGAAAGGATATAATAGCGAAACAGAAAGATGGGATTTTTCTGGTAGTCCGAAATTTGGAGAATGGTTTGAGTTAGTTGCTAAAGAAGGCAAGCAAGGATTGCATTTCTATGATTTAACAGAAGAAGAACGTGTAAGTAAAGTTGGAAACTTAGGTTGGCCATGGGGAGACGGTTTAGAAGCGATTGGAAATGTATGGATGTATGCATTGAGTTCAGATGTTAATGAGCTAGTGAAAAATCGTGAAATGGATATAGATATTTATCCAATGCCACAAGCTCCTGAAGGTGGAAGCACAAGTTTACATGGGTATTATGATACATTAAGCATTTCTAGTTCTTTATCAGATGACCTAGTGAAAGCAGAAGCAGCTTTTCAATTAGTAAAATGGTTATCATTTGGGGAAGAAGGACTTCTGTCTAAATGGAGTTTAATTGACGAATATTCTGGTTTAGAAGAAGATGCTCCGTTACGTGCAGAAGATAGTTTAATGGACTTTATCCAAGGATGGCCAGTTACAACTGATAAGGATGTTTTAGCACAACACCCATTTGTTAAAGGATTCGCTGCAGATAGCCCGTTAGCAATATTCAATTTTGAAGCATTTAAAAGCGAAGAATTTCAACAACAGCTAAGTAATCCAATTCCATTCCCAAGAAATATGCCTGCTGTTGCAAACGCATTCAATAATTTAGATACTTGGACTTTAAAAAATAAAATTAAAGATGAGGGAGTTAGATTTGGCGATATTGCAGCTGAATGGGATGAAACAATGAATGCTTATTTAGATGACTACTTACGCCAATATAATAAATAACAATAGAGTAAAAAGAGAATGTCTGATAAAAACAGTAGCGACAATCTTTTATAAAAATGATCGAGTTGACTACGGATGAAAACGTTTTTAAAAGATGTTCTCTTTTAAAGGAAAATTTGATTGTTAGGTTGGGATCAAATGACATTAAAAAAGAAAATAATACTATTGATCTGCACGCTCCTAATCATAGCTATTTCAGTCGTTATGATAATAGGAAAAGGGAATTTAAAAAAAAGCACGGATGATGAATTAACAAAAATAGAACAAGAAAAAAGCATGGAAGCTATAGAAGCTTATATTAGTGGATTTAAGAGTGAAAGCAATTATTATACGGTGGAGAAGCAATGGCAAACGAAGAAAATTGCCACTCCCAGCAAGAAGTATGAATTAACACCAGAGGAAATGCAAGGTGGAAAACGATTTGATCCATCCCAAAGTGAAGGATATGGAAAAGATGTTATTCGTTTAGAGCCAAAGGATGAACTAACTTTTGATGTTGAAATAGATCAAGAAGGTTTATATGAGTTTTGGTTGGATTATTATATTTTACCAGAAACAAATCTATTAGCAGAAGTATCTATGAAGATTAATGATGAAGTACTATTTAATGAAATGAATAGTTTCAATCTTTCACTAGATTGGCAAACAGAGACACTTGATAAAGGGAGCAAATATGATCGATATGGGGATGAGCTAAGTCCTAAATCGAATATGGTTTTAGAATGGAAGAAAGAAGGGGTACTAGACCTTAATCATTTTGCATATGAACCACTTAAATTTAAATTAAATAAAGGAAAAAATACGATTAAGCTATCTGTAACAGAAGGGTATCTTTTAGTAGGAAATATAGAGATTGCAAATACTACATCTGATACGCCAACTTATGCTGAATATTATTCGGAAAATAAACAGGATAAAACAGATACTAATAAGTTGATTACGATTGAAGCAGAAAATATTTCGAAAAAGAACAAACAAAGCATCCGTCCAAAGTATGTGAGAGATCCACAAATAACGCCATATGATTATAAAAATAGAATATTGAACGTGTTAGATGGTTATTCATTTGGAGATTCTGGAGACCGTGTTCAATATAATTTTGAAGTTGAAGAAAGTGGATATTACAATATTACCTTAAAATACGCTCAAGATACAAATAATGGAATGCCGACCTTTAGAAGAATTGAATTCGATGGAAAAGTACCATTTAAAGAACTAGAACTATATATGTTTTCCTATTCTAGTAGCTGGAAAAATGAATTATTAAAAGATAATGAAGGAACACCTTTCTCCGTTTATTTAGAAAAGGGAGCTCATACGCTGACACTTTCCATTAATCATTCCAATGTAAAAGACATTTATCATGAATTATTGACTACCTTAGAAGCAATTGATTCTGTTTCTAAAGATGTGAAGAAATTAACAGGTGGAATTGTAGATAAAAAAAGAGAGTGGAGAATTGAACGATATATTCCAGAAATTAAAGAGTATTTAATTGGTATATCAGAAAGAATCGAAACTCAAAAGAAAGCACTTCAGGAACGTTATGGAATGGATGATCTTCCAATTATAAGTGAGCTAGAAATTGCTCAGAAAGTGATAAAAGAATTTATTAAGAATCCAGAAGACCTTCCGCATTATATGAATAAATTTATCGAAGATGAAACCTCCGCTTATTCTAGAATAAAAATGATCTTACCAATGCTAGTGTATAATCCAATGCATTTAGATAAGATCTATGTTCATACAGAAGGAGAAAAGATTCCAAAAGCAAATGCAAGGTTATTTACAAGCATCGTAGAGAGTACGAAAGCATTTACTTATTCCTTTTTTAATCCTAGATATAATCAAGAGGATGTAGTTGATGATGAAACCATTGAAGTATGGGTAAATCAATCGAGATTATACGTAGAACTTATGCAGCGAATGATAGATGAGGAATTCACACCAAATACAGGAATTAAAGTGAATCTATCTTTATTACCAGATGAAAATAAAATTATTCTTTCAAATTCCGCAAATAGTACGCCAGATATTGCATTAGGGGTAAGTCATGCGAGACCGTTTGAGCTTGCGTTACGTGGAATTATTGAGGATTTAAGTAAGTATGATGGATTTTACGAGTTAACAGAACAATTTAATCCAAATACGTTTGTCCCTTTTATTTATGATGAAGGGGTATATGCAATTCCGGAAACGCAAGATGTAAAACTGTTATTCTATCGAAAAGATATTTTATCGTTTCTAGGTGAAACACCACCACAAACGTGGGAGGATGTTGTTGGATTAGTGCCGATGCTTCAAAGGTATAATATGAATTTTTATACCCCACTTGGATCCAATAATTCATTCAAAGGATTTGATACAACTACGCCATTTATTTATCAGTTCGGCGGTAGATTATTTAATGAATTTGGAAATCAATCTGTGATCAATAAGGATGGGGCTTATGAAGCTTTTGATTTTATGACTAGTTTATTTACTGTCTACAATATTCCTATCACTACTTCTGAATTTTTCCAAAACTTTAGAAATGGAAAATCACCAGTTGGAATTGGAGACGCCAATACGTATATCCAATTAAAGTATGCTGCACCTGAATTGGCTGGACAATGGGGTGTTATGCCTATACCTGGTGTCGAAGATTCAAAAGGTGTTATCGAGCGATGGGATCCAACTTATGGAAGTACAGGGATCATTTTCAGCGATAGTAAAAAGAAAGAAGAGTCATGGGAATTATTAAAATGGTGGGCGAATGCTGATACGCAAAGTAACTTCTCTTATAATATTCAGTCCATATTAGGAAATCAATTTTTATATTTAACAGCAAATATCGATGGATTTAAGAAAAGTGCTTGGCCATCTGATTCCAAAGGCGAAATATTAGAGCAGTGGAATTGGATTCAAACAACTGGAAAGGTTCCAGGTGATTACATGGTAGAGCGTGAGATTAGTAATGCTTGGAATAAAGTAGTGTTTGATAAGGAAAATCCTCGAATCGCTATTGATCAGGCAGTGAAAATAATTGATAGGGAATTGGAACGTAAATTAACAGAGTTTGGTTATATGGAAAATGGAAAATTAATCAAACCGTATAAGGTTCCAACCATTGAAAATGTAGAAGAGTGGGTGAGAAGGAATGAAAAAGTACAGCAAGAATAAGCTGCCAAACGATGTTAGCGATACAGGAAAAAAGCGTAAAAGGATACATGGCATTTTTAGAAAAATAAAGGACTCTTCCTACTTTTTTATTTTTCCTTATGTCACTTTATTTACACTCCTTATCGTACTACCAGTGGTTGTGGCAGCTGTTTTATCCCTTACGTACTTTAACACAGTACAATCGCCTGAGTTTATCGGTTTCAAAAACTACATTGATTTATTTACAGGAGATACGGTATTCCTACAGAATGCAATCTCCAATATGTTAATTTATTCGATTATTGTTGGACCGCTTGGTTATATATTTGCCTTTTTTCTTGCGTGGCTATTGTCACAGGTTCCTCATCGAATAAGAACCATCTATACAGTTATCATTTATTCCCCATCCATTACAGGCCCTATTATGATGGGGGTTGTATGGAGGGTGCTATTTAGTGGGGACCAGGTAGGTTATATTAACTATTGGTTATTAGAATGGGGACTAATTAAGGAACCACTACAGTTCTTACAGGAACCAAGCTTATTGATGCCTATCATGATCTTTATTGGATTGTGGGGAAGTATGGGAGTTGGTTTTCTTGCGATGCTTGCAGGATTGCTAAATATTGACCGCTCCTTATATGAAGCGGCACATATCGATGGTATTCGTAATCGATGGCAAGAAGTATTCTATATTACGATTCCTTCCATGAAACCACAAATGCTATTTGGAGCAGTAATGGCGATTATCGGAACCTTTAATGCTTCTGGATTAGCAGCGACATTAAGTGGGGGAACCCCTCCACCACAATATGCTGGTTGGTTAGTTGTAGACCATGCAAATGATTTTGGTTTTACACGATACGAGATGGGGTATGCTTCAGCCATTACGGTTGTTCTTTTAATTATCGTCGTATTGTTCAATAAGATAAGCTATAAATTATTTGCAGAAAAAGATTGAAAGTAATTTCTTAAGTGAGGTGAGTGCTTTGGCAAGCTCCATAAAGTTTAATCCAAAGAAATTTCATAAGGATCAGTGGAAGTTCCATCTAACGTTAACTATATTATCCATATTTATGGGACTCCCTATTCTTTTTATTATAAACCATGCTTTTAAACCATTTACCGAACTATTTGCGTATCCACCTCGGTTTTTTGTAAGACAACCGACGTTTGAAAACTTTAAGCTATTGTTTAATTTTTCAGCAGAGTCTGGTATTCCGTTGTCAAGATATGTATTTAATAGTTTATTTACAACTATTTTAGTTATCCTTTTTACTTTACTAATTAGCTCTTTGGCAGCATTTGCTTTGTCGAAAATGGAGTTTAAAGGGAAAAAGGCATTGGATAAAATAAACACACTAGCTTTAATGTTTGTACCAGTGGCTGTAGCTATTCCAAGGTTCTTTATTATTGTAAATATCGGTATCTTTAATACGTATTGGGCACATATTATTCCATTGCTTGCGATGCCAATAGGAATCTTTTTATTGAAACAATTTATGGATCAAGTACCGAATGAATTGTTAGAAGCGGCAAAAATGGACGGGGCAAGTAATCTACGAATCTACTGGAGCGTTCTTCTTCCTTTAGTAAAACCAGCACTTGTAACGGTTGCAATCTTAACATTCCAAGCAAGCTGGGGGAATTCGGAAGGCTCTTCTCTATTTATGGATAAGGAGTCCATTAGAACGCTTCCATTCTATTTAGACACATTAGTAGCGCAATCTGGAAATATTGTTGCTGGCGCGGGATTATCTGCTGTAGCAGGGTTAATTATGTTTTTACCAAATTTACTGTTATTTATCTTTTTACAAAATAAAGTCATGAACTCCATGGCTCATACGGGGATTAAGTAATATGAGAAGGATATGGAAACTTACAATCATCATGCTTAGTAGTGTGTTTATCTTATTTTCCAGCAATACATCCGTATTTGCCCAATCCCCTTATTACACCTATACGAGTGACCATAATGGGAAGTTAATTGATACACAGACTGCTTATAATCCTGTGCAGCAGCTTGGCGTTATTAATGGCGAGCGATTAAAAACGGCAGAACATGCCTTTGTTGATGAAGAAGATTATATCTATATAACAGATAGTACACTAAATAAAGTATTTATATTAGATAAAGAATTACAATTTGTTAGAGAACTAACAAGTGAAAAGTTCTCTGCTATAAAAAGTACTTTTGTTACAGAAAATGAAATATATGTTGTGGACAGCTTTGAGAGCAAAATTTATGTGTTCGATAAAGTCACACATGAGTTAGTGAAAGAAATAGGGGAGCCTGATTCTCCTATATTTAAAGAAGGCTATAAATTTAGTCCAACGCATATTGCTGTAGATATTCGAGGTAATATGTACGTAAGAAATAATGAATCGGTTAACGGATTACTGATGTTAAATAGAGAAGGGGAGTTTATCACCTTTTTCGGGGCAAATCCTTTAAAGGTCCCATTATTGGATCAAATTCGTTCATTCTTTTTGACGAAAAAACAAGAAAAGAAATTAGAAAAGGTTTTTCCTGATGTTCCAAGTAATATTGCCATAGATGCAAAAGGGTTCCTTTATACAGTAACCTCTTCTGTTGAAAAGAATCCAATTAAGAAGTTTAATGTTTCTGGAACAAACTATTTCCCAGATAAAATGATTGGTACATTTGGAATGGAAAGTATCTTTGTTAGTAAGAACAATAATGTGTATGCAGTAAGTTCGGATGGGTGGATTTTTGAGTACAATTCAGAAGGAGATCTTTTGTTCTTATTTGGAGGAAAGGATTTTAGTTCTAGTAGATTCGGATTGTTAAATCGTCCAGTTAGTATTGCAGCAACTTCTACGGATGAATTGATTGTAATCGACCAAGGACAAAATCTTATTCAAACATACGCACCAACAAAGTTTGCAGATTCTGTTCATGAAGCAATGAATGCATACCAGGATGGAGAATACACAAACAGTAAAGATTTATGGGCCTATACATTAAAGTATAATTCTATCTTTGATAATGCTCATATTGGTTTAGGCGATGCATATCTTCGTGAAGGAGAATACCAAAAGGCTTATGAGGAATACAATGATGCCAATGATACAACAGGCATATCAGAAGCATTTTGGGAAATAAGACAAGAATGGTTTCAACAGCATTTACAAACTATTTTCCAACTGCTACTTGTAACCTTATTAGTTTGGCTCACAAATAAGTACTTGAATAAAAAATACCGCTATTTAGAGAAATTTGCTCAAAAATGGAACAGTCTCAAAAGATTCAAAATGGTGGATGATTTTCTATACATCTTCTCTTTTCTAAAAAGACCATTGGATGGTTTCTATGAAATTCATCGGGAGAAAAGAGTGGCTAAACGATCATCAACGCTTCTATTTATTCTTTGTGTAGGAGTATACCTTTTATACTATAAATATACTAATTTACTTTTTGTACCAGTAAATGAATATATTCTTTATGAATTAATGATTGTTGTATTTCTGTTCATCCTATGGCTAGTATCAAGCTATTTAGTAGCTACCATTAGTGATGGAGAAGGAAGTTTTTCTAGTGTATATAATGGTACCGCATACGTCCTAAGTCCGCTTATTCTTGTAGTTCCGATTGTAGTACTAGTAAGCAATGGACTGACTTTAGAACAAATTGTATTCTTTAAGCTTCCACTACAGGCTATGTTTGTTTGGATAGCTTTTATGCTCTTCTTTATGATAAAGGATATTCATAACTATCATGTGGGAGAAACATTTAGCGTGATTGTTAAAAGTGTATTCACTATGCTGATCATTGGATTGTTCTTATTTGTTCTATATTCAGTAGGTAATCAATTAATCAGCTTCTTGTTTGATGTGGTTACGGAGGTAAGTAAACGATGGTAAAAAAAAGAGGCATTTATGTTGTAAGCACTCTATTGCTTGTAGCAGTAGTTATTGGTCTAATCTATTGGGTGAACTCAAAAGATGTTGCTTATGGAATAGAAGTGGAAAAAGATCATTTTGAACAAATTACAGTAAATGATGAATTTATATCCTCCAAGTTTCAGTATGAGGAAACAACGATTCCATCTTCCTTTAAAAAGGTAGCAGAGAATGAACAATTAGAGCTTTATTTAGAAGAAGAAACGATTGCTATTGCAGTGAAACAAAAAAGTAATGGCTACGTTTGGTATTCTTATGATCTACAAGAAAATGTAGGAGAAAAAGAAGATAGCCAAGAAATTAAAAACTATATTCAATCAGGTATCTCCTTGATTACGTATGATAAATTTACACCTAATAGAAAAACGGCATTAGATAATAATGTAGAGAAATCGTATGAAATACTTGAAAACGGTTTTAAGAGTACTATTGACTTTACCACATTAAAAATAAAATTTGATTTATTTGTTACCGTTCAAGGTGGGGATTTGTTAGTACATGTACCAAGAGAAAGTATTGATGAATACAATCCAAATTTATGGAAGGCTGGAAACAATGATATTTCTTTAAGCGAAATGATTGTTTATCCGTTTTTTGGAAGTGTTCGTGAGAAAGAAGATGGCTATATAGTTGTTCCAGATGGATCTGGTGCCATTATTCGTTTAGATGAAAAGCCTAAATATAAGGGAGCATATTCTGCACCGGTTTTTGGTAAAGACACGGGGTATGAAAACATTGGAAAGTTAAGTGAAAAAAAACTATCTGTTAAGCAGTTGGAAAAAGTAAGCTTACCAGTATATGGAGTTGTACATGAAGTCGATAAGACGGGAGTTCTAGTTATAGCAGAGAGTGGAGATAGCTATGCTACTTATAACTATGAATCAAAGGATTCCACGACTCCGTTTTATCAATCTTATTTTTCCTATAATTATCGAACAACTTATGCTCAATTCCAAAGTCGGGTAAATGAAGAGCAGCATGTACTAGGATTTCAAAAAGACCCAAATTCTTTTGATTTAGTCCAACGATATGTATTTGTTGATGACTCTCAAGCCAATTATGTTGGAATTGCGAAAAAATATAGACAATTTTTAGAGAAAAAAGATGGGTTAAGTAAAAGTGTTTCTACCTCGTTTGAGAAGATCCCTATGAAAATTGATTTTATTACAAACGAAATGAGATTAGGAACATTAGGTTTAGAGACGATTCCAACAACGACGTATAAACAATCAGAAGAGATTACGAAAGACTTAATCGATAAAGGAATGGATAATTTATCGATTACGTATAAAAGCTATTTAGATAAATATAATAGCTATCGCTTTGATGTATTAGGGAAGCTTGGAGGAAAAAGAGATTTTCAATCTGCAATAGAATTCTTTAAAGAAAATAAAATTTCATTTCAATACTATTTGGATTATGCACAATCTTATTATGAAAAAACAAAGTTTACAGCTAGTAAAATGAACAGGCAGGATTTTTCAGTCTATAACACAAGTAAAAATCTATTAAACTTTATGAACAATCCTAAATATTATCAGAGTTTTGCTGAAAACGACTTAAAACAATTCAATAAATATGATATTCAATCTGTTGCTTTAGATGGGATGGGTGGAAATATATTTACTCATTATGACAAAGGAAAGATTGGAAGTAGTACAGAGGGATTGGAGTACTCGAAGCAGCTTCTTACTTATTTGCAAGAAAATAATGTGCAAACAAGTGTGTATGCTCCAGATGCCTACCTTTACAAATATATCGATAAATATTATGATGCACCAATTTATTCCTCTGAATTAATGGTAACTGACTCGACGATTCCATTTGTTTCGTTAGTATTGAGCGGGTATAAAGAGATGTATTCACCATATTTAAATTTTTCATCTAATGATCGAGATGAAGCGTTAAAATTAATCGAATTTGGTATTTATCCGTCCTATGTACTGACTGGAGAATCTACCTATTACTTAAAGGAAACCGCTTCAAGCAATATTTATGTTTCGCAAATGGAGCATATTGGTGAACGTATGAACGAATCGTATGATTTAATTAACAAAGCTTTAAAAGAAACGATTGGCAGTGAAATGATTAATCATATGATCATTGATAAAGGAATTGTCAAAGCTACGTACAGCAATAGTGTAGAGATTATCATCAATTATAATACAATCGATTATCAGCTTGACGGAGTGGAAATTAAAGCTAAAGGGTTCGTGATTCTATGAAACTAAGTATGAAACAAAAAAAAGCATTTACAGGTGTGCTATTTATTAGTCCATGGATAATAGGATTTTTGGCATTTGTTGCATATCCATTATATAGAACGATTTATATGAGCTTTTTTAATGTGATGTTTGGAAATAAAACTGGATGGAGCTACAAATGGGTAGGGTTGGAGAATTATAAAAGGATTTTATTTGAAGAAATTGATTTTGTAGTTGCTGCCCAAAACTTCTTTATTAGTACATTAATATATGTTCCGATTATTATTGCACTATCAGTTATTATTGCCATGCTACTGAATCAAAACATTAAAGGAAAATCTTTTTTCCGCCTGCTCTTCTTCTTACCAATTATTATATTGAGTGGGGAAATGATGGAGAATATGAGCACGTATGGAGGTATGTCCTTTTCGTCAAATCCATTGATTTTAGATGCTATCTCTATCGTCATTCCATCGGCAAGTTTAGTAAAGCTCATCGTCTCGACCTTTGAGTTAATTGTCCAATTATTATGGTACAGTGCAGTTCCAGTCCTTATCTTTCTAGCTTCCTTGCAGAAAATTAGCAAAGATATGTATGAAGCTGCGTCTATTGATGGGGCATCTAAATGGGTAGCCTTTTGGAAGATTACCTTGCCGACCATCTACCCTTTAGTTAGTTTATGTGTGGTTTTCTTAGTAGTTTTCCTAGCTAATTTTGATACAAATCCTATTAATGGAATTATATTAGAATCGAAATATGATGGTTCAAGAAGAGATGGATATGCATCCGCACTTTCCATTCTTTATACCTTTGTTCAAATAGCTCTAATCGGGATTCTATATTTTGGCACACGGAGTAAAAAGAAAGAGGCGAGGTGAGTAAAGTGGGGAGTAGCATACTAGAAACGTATAATCAGTGGCAGGAAAAAATGAAAAAGATAATTCCACCAGTAAAGAAAAAACTATTCGGGATGAATATGAGTGATGGGATTCTATATAAAGTAGCAACTTACTTAGTATTGATTATTTTTGGGTTTGTGTTTCTTTATCCAATAATTTATATGTTTTCTGTAAGTTTAATGTCCAATTTAGATTTAGTGGATAATAGTATTGAATGGATTCCAAGTAGCTTTTATACCTTTAACTATGAGATGACATGGAAAGCGTTAAAACTACCAGGTTCTTATTTAACAACTATTTTGTTAGCAGGAACATCGACACTATGTGTGATTATCTCATCTGCGATTATTGGTTATGGATTAGCAAGATTCGATTTTAGAGGAAAGAATTTAGTGTTTATTTTAATGATATTTACGTATATCGTACCAAAAACACTCTTTTTCATTCCAAGATTTCAAATATTTACGGAATTAGGTCTAAAAGGGAATATTGGGGCATTAGCAGTCCCTGCTTTAACAGGGCAAGGGGAACAAGCAGCACTGTTCATTCTGATATTTTTTCAGTTTTTTAGAATGATGCCGAGTGCTTTAGAAGAGGCAGCATACTTAGATGGAGCAGGCCCGATTCGAACATTTTTGACGATTGCCCTTCCAATGGTGGGTCCAGCATTTATCATTGTTGGAGTGTATGCCTTTGCACTATATTGGAATGAGACATTTTTAACATCTTTCTATTTAGATGGAAAGATGCAAACGGTACCGATTTTATTAGGAGATATTCAGGAAAGCTTTGGTCAAGTAGCTCAATCGAGTGGTGGTGGGGATTTCGACAAAAATCCAAATATGAACTTTACAGAGGCTAAGGCGTTTGCTGGTACATTAATTTCTATCCTTCCTTTAGCACTTATGTACCTTGTTGTGCAAAGATGGTTTGTAGAAAGTATTGATAAATCGGGTATTACTGGAGAATAAGCTTGCTTTATTGGAAAAGTAAGAGTGAATGAAAGAAATCAGGTGGAGAGTCTCCACCTGATTAAAATATCTCCTCATTATTATTTTGGAGAGAGATAAAAAATGGGATTCGACATCATCAAAGATCGTTAGCTGTATTGGTATTTGTGTATGAAAAAAATAATTTCGAAAGATTGGAGTCGATAGATATGGCAAGTAAAAAGACGAAGTGGACGGTTCTTATTACTTTACTATTAGCAGTGCCTACACTTATCTCTTGTAAATCAAACGCTTCTGATTCATCACTTCCTAATGTGGAGAATCCTGGTCAATGGATAACAGGGGTACATACAGATAAGGCAGTGTATACTCCAGGTGAGAAGATAACCTTTCAGCTTACCTTTCAAAAGGAAGTGGAAAAAGGCGATTTAATTATTAAATATAAGCATCTTGCAGAAGATGTGGAGGAGCAGAAGATACAATTAACGAATGCAAGCACGTATTCCTGGGAATGGGATCCAGGTAAGGATGACTATAAAGGATATATGGTTGAAGTGTTCTTGAAGGATGGAAAGAAGACGTTAGACCATCAGAATATTGCTGTAGATGTATCCACTGATTGGAGTAAATTTCCTAGATATGGATATCTTGCGGATTTTCCTTCCATGAGTGAAGAAGGACAGCAAAAGGTGATTGATAATTTAAATAGATATCATATTAATGGGCTCCAGTTCTATGATTGGCTTTATCGACATGATCAGCCTGCTAAGATAGAAAATGGAGTACTTGCAGAGGAATGGAATGATATTGCTAATCGTGTAGTTTCTAAGCAAACAATTGAAAATTATATTAAATTAGCACATGACAAAAATATGAAGGCGATGAATTATAATCTCCTTTTTGGTGCATTTGAGGGATATGAAGAAAATGGGGTAGAAAGAGAATGGGGAATCTTTAAAGATGCAGAAGGCAAGGTTCAGGATTCTCATGATCTTCCAGACTCGTGGGCTAGTGATATTTATTTAATGGATCCTTCTAATCCAGAATGGCAGGAGTATATTATAAACACCCAAAAGGATGTATTTCAACATTTAGACTTTGATGGTTGGCATGTCGATCAATTAGGGGATAGAGGAAGACTTTGGAATGGAAAAGGAGAAGAAATAGATCTTAGTAAAACCTATACGCCTCTTCTTGAAAAAGCAAAGCAAGAGCTACAAAAAGATATCGTAATGAATGCAGTTGATCAATATGCCCAAAAAGAGATTGCAGAAGCACCTATTAATTTTATGTACTCTGAAATATGGAGTGCGCCAACGTATGAATCTGTAAAAAAAGTAATTGATCAAAATGATTATTATAGTAATGGGGAGTTAAATTCTGTCCTTGCAGCTTATATGAATTATGAGCTTTCTGATTTTCAAGGAATGTTCAATACGCCAGGGATTTTAATGACGAATGCCGTTATATTTGCTGCTGGTGGATCTCATTTAGAATTAGGGGAGAATATGTTATCAAAGGAATATTTTCCGCACAAAAATTTAACAATATCCACAGAGCTGAAGGAGCAGTTAGTTCATTATTATGATTTTCTAGTAGCCTATCAAAATCTTCTTCGTGATGATGTGAAGGAAATTACAAAAATGGTGAAAAGTGAAGAGAAAGAAATAAAGAACTATCCTGCAGTAGGGTCTATTTGGAATTTCACAAAAGCAAAAGATAAGAAAGAAATATATCATTTGATTAACTTTACAGATGCAACAACACTAGAATGGAAAGATAATCAAGGAATACAGGCAGAGCCGCAAGAAATCAAGGATATTCCATTAACCATAGATGTGAAAGAAGAAATTGATAAAATATGGGTGGCATCTCCTGATATCAATCATGGCTCTGCACAAGAAATTAAATTTAAGCAAAAGGATGGAAAAGCGACAATTACCCTTCTATCATTAAAATATTGGGATATGGTTGTTGTAGAGTATAAATAAACGCCATTTCATAAGCAAAGATAGTAATGTATGACATAAAAGGTAGTTCAAAAGGGTCTAACCTCAAAAGTGATCTCCATTTGTAGTGAATTTAAGTACTTCAGTTACTACAATTGAATGGGATAATTACTTTGTGTGTTTTGACCCTTTGTTTAAGGATATGGAAGTTTTCTGAGATCTGAAGGATGTCTAGATCAACCGCCTATCAAACTTCAGGATCCACTCTTTTGCGTAAGCCAATATTGAATTGACTACGCTCTTCATGTTTGTCGATGCCCCTCCAGTTTGTACGGCGATGAGCAAGGCGCTTACGTTTTTCTTATAGGAAACCCAACTCTAACGAAAACGTTTACGAAAATAAAAGAAAACAATAAAATGTATGCGTTTTTATGATAGGATTATAGTGAAGAAAGGACGAGAGAGGGATTGTATGCTAATATACAACTGGTTAAAAGATCATTTCACCGTAAAAGTAGTTTTCACCATTTTAATCGTTGGTTTAATCCCTGCTATTTTTATTAGTTCTTTAATTTACCTATTTTCCAAAAATATGATTAAAGATAGAGTAAGAGAATCATCACAACTTATTACACAACAAGCTGCTGCTGCGCTTTCACATATTTTTACCAGTGGAACAGATCAGTTGGATCAAATATATAGCAATATTTCACTACAAGAAATGGTTATACAAGATACTGATCCAACCATTTCTTCTTTTGAAAAGACGAAAAACAATGAATATATAACATCAGTATTAAATGCTAGTATATATTCTAGTTCCTTCGTACGTGCAATCTATGTATTGAAAGAAGATGGTACAAATTGGGGGAGTGGCTCCTATTCTCCCTATAAAAGAGAACGAATAAACTTGTTAGAACAGGAGTGGGTGAAAGAGGCTACCGAAAAAGACGGAGAATCGGTTTGGAGTGGATTAACCTATGATTATTTAAGTGGTGCAGGCCAATCGAATGAGTTGTTTTTACCAGTTAGTAGGGTGATGAAAAATTTTGATACATTACAAAACATAGGATATATTCAAGTACTTATTGATGGAAGGGGTATATTGGATATACTAAATAAGTTAAAACTAGGAAATTCAGGTGTTTTTTTTGTAGTGGATGAGAAAGCAGAAAATATTACAGTAGACCCAACATTAAATCATTTGAATCAAGGTGTAACGAAGCAAGCATTATTGAAGCAAATTCAAAATGGCAATAGAGAATTTGAATTTGTGGATCATGGAGTTAAATATTATGGAATAAAAGAAAAAATAAATAATGGCTGGTTTCTTATTGGGGTTGTACCTGTACATGAGTTAACAGGTGAATTACAAAAGATTCGTGAGATTGCTTTATGGAGTAGCTTATTAATTGGTATTGTAGCCATTATTATAGGAAGTATATTGGCGAGAAAATTTGTCCAGCCGATTAGTCAGTTGACTATTCAAATGAAAAGTGCTGGGAATGGAAATTTCAACGTAAGAACAAAGGTAACTTCCAATGATGAAATAGGAATACTAAGTAAGCAATTTAATAAAATGATACAGGAAATAGAGCATTTATTACAACAAATTAAGAAAGAACAAAATCAAAAAAAAGAAGCAGAATTACGTGCGATTAAACATAGAATTCATCCTCATTTCCTATTTAATACACTAGGTACGATTCGATGGTTAATTAAATTTAACCAAAATGAAAAAGCAGATATGGCGTTATCCTCATTATTAACATTATTAGAAGTAAGCATGGGGAAAAAAGGGACCTTTATTTCTGTGAAAGAGGAATTGGAAATCGTAAAAAAATTTATGATTATTTTACAAATCCGTTACGAGCAAGAATTTCGTCTTGTTTTAGATATAGATAAGGCTACAGAAGAATTTATGATTCCAAGTATGCTGCTACAGCCTATTGTTGAAAATGCAATCTTTCATGGCATTGTCCCAACGGAGAAAGAAGGACTTGTAAGAATAACTGGGAGAGCAATAGATAATGGGGTGGAAATTATCATCTCTGATAATGGAAAGGGTTTTGATACGAAACTATTAAATGATATGGAGAATCTCTCCGAATCTAATAATAAAATACTGGGAATAGGATTTCAACATATATATGATTCTGTCAGACTTTATTTTCATCTTACTTCAAAGATTGATGTACAAAGTGGTCAAGAAGGAACAACAGTGAAATTGTTATTGCTACTACCTAGAAGGGAGGAGTAAGTAGATGCATCAAGTCGTAATCGTAGATGATGAACCGATTATTCGTTTTGGGCTAAAATCTTCTATAAAATGGGAAGAGGAAGGATTACATTTAATAGGGGATTTTTCTAATGGAAAACAAGCATTAGATGCCATTCAAAAGCACCATCAAGTAGATATACTTATTACAGATATAAAGATGCCAGTAATGGATGGGATTCATTTAATGAAACAAGCATTAGCATTATTTCCAAAATTAAAAGTAATTTTAGTTAGCAGCTATAATGATTTTGAATATATAAGAGAAGGGCTACAGTATGGAGCGATTGATTATGTACTAAAGGCAAGTCTAGAACCAGATGCTTTCTTACAAATAATAAAAAAATGTACAAAAAAGCTAAAAAAAGAAAAAGAAGAAGAGGAGGCATTAAGAATTGCCAATCAAACAAACTTGTTGCTAGAGAAAAAGAAAATGGCACAGGAAGTTAGAAAAGTATTGCTTGGGGAAACAGAAGTGAAAAAATTAACACAATTTTTCCCAGATGATAGCTCCTTTATAACTATTTATATCAAAATGAAAGATATTCAAAAGGTAGAGGAAGAGAAAGGCATCTTATATAAAAGTTTACTATTAGAAGAAATACAAGCTTTGTATTATGAAGAACATGGGAAAGGGATTCTCTTTCCAATAAGTGATGTGGAAATGTTTTATCTATGCCCAATAGAAAAAGATCCTATAGAGGTCATTCATTATTTACAAAAATTGATTACTAAAATTACAACTATTTCTTTTTATTATGGATATAGGACGATTGAGCATTTGTATGATCTCCCAATTGGTTATCAAAGAAGTTATATAGCTTGTAGCAAACATTTTTTTGAGCCTAATCAACTACAATTTTGTTATGATGACGAAATAGATGGAAAGATAAAAACAGAGAGTGTAAATTATGAAAAATTAAAGGCACTTTTATTTCCATACGAAGAAACAAAAGCAAGAAGTATTCTGGAAGAAATATTTATACACTGGAGACAACAGAAATATACACCAGATACTGTTCGAAAAGAGGCTTGTGAGATTGTTAGCATTTTATTTATGAATAAAATAGAGGTTACACAATGGATGGAACATATGGAACGGGTAAAGACCGCAGAATCCGTTCATTCCGTCATTCAAATACTATCGTCTTTTTTTGATTTATATGAAGAAATTAGTCATAGTACATGGAAAAAAACATATACGGAAAATGAATTGGTGGAAAAGGCTCTTGAATATATTCATGCGAATTTCACAAAGGAATTAACGTTGCAAATTGTTGCTTCCCATATTCATATAAGCAGAAATTATTTTAGCATTTTATTTAAACGATTAGTTCATCAAAATTTTATTGACTATGTAATTGAATTGCGTATTAAAAAGGCGAAGGGGTTGTTAAAAAATTCCACAAAAAAAATCTATGAAGTGGCAGAAGAATCTGGGTTTAATGATGTAAAATATTTTAGTAAGTTATTTAAAAAAGTAACAGGAATGTCGCCAGGAGAATATCGGATTTACAAGCAGAATGGAGGATAAAGAGGGTGCTGACAATGTTCAAAATTCGATCAGTTTTATTGTTTTTTGGAATATGTGCTTCTCTAGTAGGTTGTGATAATACATCTATTATTAATAAAAATGACGAGGTGAAACAAGGAGATAGCGGAAAAGTTCAACTTGTTGTTTGGCATACCTATAATGAAAATGAAACAAAGATTTTTGAAAATGAAATTATTCCGATATTCGAACAGAAATATCCATCTATTGAAATAAAGCCTGTAAGTCAGTCCTATAATTCCCAATTGATGTCTGCTCTTATTTCCAAGGCTTCTGCTAATAAGCCGCCAGATATTATTAGAATGGATATCACTTGGGTATCTAAGTTTGCCGATTTGCATTTGCTCTATCCAATTAATCAATTCGGGGACTTTGAACGTGTTAAAGACAACTTATATCCAGTCCCGTTACAAACTAGCTTATACCAGGGACAATACTATGGGTTACCAGTGAATACAAATACGAAAATTGCTATTTATAATAAGGAGCTATTAAAGAAATATCATATTGAAAAACTGCCAGAGACAATGGACGAATTAATGAAAATTATTGAAAAAAATCCAGTGCTTTTAGGCATGGCTGGAATGAATGCATGGCAGAGTTTACCATATTTTTATGGACTTGGTGGGAATTTATTAAATGATAGGAATACAAAGGCAACAGGTTATTTTAATAGTGAAGAAAGTATACAAGCAGTTGAAAAAATGTTAGCGCTTTATCAACAAAAAAAGCTTAACGAAAATACAATTAGTGGAAACTACGATTTGTGGGATGGGCTTTTATCAGAGAAG
This sequence comes from Niallia sp. FSL W8-1348, assembly GCF_038006745.1. Lineage (NCBI taxonomy): Bacteria > Bacillati > Bacillota > Bacilli > Caryophanales > Bacillaceae > Niallia > Niallia sp. FSL W8-1348. The sequence goes on from NZ_JBBOVV010000001.1 coordinate 3,551,740, forward strand.
TACATCATGATTGACGAAGGTCCTTGGTTCTATAATGTGAATGCAAAGGAACAGATAGATTATATTATCAGTCATACGGTAGCTGCACCTTTTCCTGGAAGCAAAGATAGAAGATCTGTTTTAGGTGGAGAGGTACTTAGTATAACGAAAGGGACAGAGCATGTAGAGGAGGCGTGGGAATTTGTGAAGTGGATGACCACAGAGGAACCTCAAAAAAGGTTTTTAATGGAAGGATTACTTCCAACAAACAAAACCGTATTGAAGGATGAGATGGTGGAGGAATATCCTTATTATAAAGCGTATGTACAGAGCATCGATCAATCCTTTTTACGACCACAAATTGCAGAGTGGAGGAAAATAGAAAGCATCTATACGGAATGCTTAAAGCAAATATTTTCTGGACAAACGAATATAGAAGAGGAATTAACCAAAGCAGCAAGGAAAATGGATTTGGTATTACAGTAAATAAGTTGGAGCATGGGGAGAGATTCTTTACTACATTATTCGTTAATGCGATGAAGAATCTGTCTCCATGACCAAGTGTCTGTTTATTGAATCATTTTGGAAATATTCTTTGCTGTACTGCATTAATTTTCTACTAATCGCTTTATCCTCTCTAATAAAATATATTAATGGTCATGGCGATGCACTTGCCGGTTTTATTCCGGTGTTTAAGAATATGTATCCGTTTTTTTTTAGAGGCACACCAATTGTTAGTTGCTGCGAATATTAACAATGGTGAATTATCTATAAATGGAAAATATTCCTAAATTAAAATTTGTATGTTTTCTGAACTTCGTATTGCGCTCTATTGTTAATACAGGTTGGGGGTAGGATGACTTATTAAGGGAGTAGTGGGACAGGTGAGAATTCAAAGAAGCTCACCTCCCAATCCGTGGAAAAGTAGGAGCAATCTATAAAATAAAAAGCTTTATCCCTTTTTATTAGTGTAAGACTAAGTGATGTAAGCAATGTAAATAGCTTTGGCAGGCTGTCGATAAACGCAAGCTTCTCCAAAGGCTTCATGCATTGAAAGATAACCGTTCTAGATCATCCTGAAAATTTGTGTTCTTTTAGTTTAACTCCACTCAATGTAAATAACTTTGTAACTTTGCCGCAAGAGTTAATTCCTTTTTTTTGAAATAAAGGTGGTGGAAATCCCCAATTTTAAGCGTCCATTTAGAACTTTTTTTATTATTTTTTCAGGAGATTGAATTTGTTGTAAAACTTGTTTAACGGCTGCTTCCCCCATCTCATATTGTTGCTGTTCAATATGAGTAAATGCAACATCTTCTTTACTAAATAGATTTGCTGGATAGTCAAAGCAACAAATAGAAAGTTCATTAGGGATGTTCTTATCTATCTGCTGACAAGCCTGTTTTATTAGCTGTGCAATATTATATTCTGCTGCTACAATTGCCGTCATTTGAGGCTGACTTTGAATAAAATTCATTATTTTCTTTTGATCAGATTTTATTGATTCGTAATAATTTGGAATAACAGATTGGATGAAACTTTGTTGTAAAGCCTGATCCATTTTGACTTGATTAGCCGCATGTGCCTGAATATATCCTTGAATCCTCTCCTTTACACTAGAGACAAGATTCGTAGATGTTAGAATACCAATATTTTTATGCCCAAGTTCCATAAGATAAGAAGTTAATTTCTCTGCTGCTTCGATATTATTAGAAGTAATGCACGAAATAGGTAAGTTATTTAGTGTTCGATCAATCACAATTATAGGGAATTTTTTTGCTGCTAAGTCTAAAATAGTTGGAGCAAGAAATTGGGATGATGATGGCAATAAAATAATGCCATCAATGTCAGATTGAATGAATTCTCGGATTATTTCATCTTCTTTTTTTTCATTACCCATTGTTTTTTTTAAGATAATATTTACTCCAGGAGGGCAATGATCAAGTATGCCATTAAGTATGTTTGTTCCAAATGTATCATCTAAGTTCGTCACAATTAAACCGATTGTGAATTTATGTAATTCTAATTTTTGTGTGTTTGTTATTTTTCCTTTATTGGAAATAACAATAGTCCCCTCTTTCGGCTTTCTAGAAAGGTATCCTTGATTTTTTAATTCATTTAATGCACGTTTGATCGTTATACTACTAACGTTAAATTGAGACGCTAATTCTGATTCAGATGGAAGTTTTTCATTTAGTTTCCATTCCTTTTTTATAATTTGCTTTTCAAGTTTTTCATAAACTATTTGATAAAGAGGCTTTTTCATAATTTCACCTGTTTCTTCATAAATGTTATACATACCGATAAATACCCACTAGCGTCGCATTAAAATAACTTTTTAATAAACAATAGATTGTTTTTTCTGTCAATTCATTTCTCCATAAAAAAATCCTTTATAATGGTTTGGTGGTAGTAACCTATCCAAATCCAAAAATAAAGGAAATCGCATGGATAAGTTTACACGAAAAACATCATTTGAACAATGACTTTCACCCATTTCCAATAATCTTTTTGAGGAACAAGTGAAAACCTATCAATTAAATTACTATACTAAGAAGCTTCATATGACTTCCTTTTTGAAATTACTACTGTACGCACAACTCCATGAAACAGAGAGCTTGCGTGCTTTAAGTGATTGTGTATTTTCGGAAGAATTACAGAACACAACCCAACTTGATTCCATTAGTTTTTCTCAACTGGGTAGACGATTAAATCGGGTTCCAACTAAGTTTTTTCAAACCATTTTTCTTGATTTAGTCACGCAAATTCACGAAAAGACTGATTTTCAAGCGAGAAGAAAAACGACAACTCCACTCAAAATCATTGATTCAAGTACATTGCCATTGAATTTGAACAATCATAAGTGGGCAAAATTCCGGAAAACAAAATCTGGTGTGAAGCTCCACCTTCGCCTTGTGTTTATGGAAAAAGGATGTTCTTATCCAGACCAATCTGTGCTTACGAATGCAAACGAACATGACCGTGGTCAGCTTGAAGTACTTGTCGATGACAAAGAATGCATGTATGTGTTTGACCGTGGATACTTGGATTATGAACGATTCGATCGCATGACAGATGAAGGCTATTTCTTCGTTTCCCGTTTGAGAAAAAATGCTGTTGTACGTAAACTTGAAACATTTTCGTTACCAGAAGATTCTTCAGTTTTATCAGATGAAATGGTCGTCATTGGAACGACACAAAATCGTTCTGAAAATGAATTTCGTTTGATCAAAGTACTAGATTCAAAAGGCAATCAGCTACATTTATTAACGAATCGCTTTGATTTAAGTGCAGATGAAATCGCTGAACTTTACAAATCACGCTGGGCCATTGAATTGTTTTTCAAATGGATGAAACAACATTTGAATATCAAAAAATTCTATGGCCAGAGTGAACAGGCTGTACATAACCAAGTGTATATTGCCATGATCGTGTACTGTTTGAATGTACTGGCTCAGCTGAACACGGGAAGTAAGCGAACGTACTTACAAATTAGTCGCTATTTAAAAGCAGCTTTATGGAAGTCGGCTCGCGTTTGGTTGCGAAAAATAGAAGGCAATACAGTCCCATAAGGATCTCAAAGCCTCTGTCACACTTGTCAATGGTTATAGTAAAAAAATGGATGTTTGCTACCTCTACTTGAGCATCTTTCTTTTTACTCAAAATTGGACAAAATGAAAAACTGAAAATTCATTCAATATTTATGCGACTCTAGTGGTTTAATCTGCTTATTTAAAATCAAAATAAATAACATACAAGGGACTATTTTCATTGCAATGAAAATAGTCTCTTGTATGTTTTAGAACTTATTTATTTTTTCTTTTTTTACCTATTTCAATATCTTCCCCATCGGCATCATCAATTACTGCACCAATTTCTCCTTCTGTATATGTATCGCTAGCTTGCTCATGCGTCGTTGCTAATCCAGAAGAAAGTTGGTCGTTTTTTTCATAATCACTAGGATTAAATACACGACCGGCTACATCGGTGTTTTGATTAGAATTCTTTTTTTTCAATGGAAACACTCCTTTTTCGTAATAAGTTCTTCAGATGTATTTTTTTCTAAATGATAACAAATTACTCATGGAATTTTAGTTTTGCTGAAAATTAAATAAGCGATGATTTAATCTTGCTATTAAAAAGGATACTTTTTTAAAATTTATTTTCCTTTAATTTTAAGCAAAAAAAGAGCTTGTGAATAGCACAGTTCTTGTAATAGATACTTATTTTAAATTCCGACTCAGAAAAGCTTTCGTACGTGCAGATTGAGGATTTGTAAAGAAGCTGCTTGGAGGACCGGACTCCTCAATTACCCCGTTGTCCATAAAAATGACTTTGTTTGCTACTTCCTTGGCAAATCCCATTTCGTGGGTGACGACAATCATGGTCATTTTTTCTTTTGCTAAATCTTTCATCACTGCTAAGACTTCCCCTGTTAGTTCGGGATCTAATGCGGATGTAGGTTCATCAAAGAGTAAAATTTCCGGTTCCATCATTAATGCACGGGCAATAGCGACACGTTGTTTTTGCCCCCCTGACAGTTTTGCTGGATAGACATTTGCAAAATTAGAAAGACCGATTTTTTCAAGTGTTTTTATGCTTCTTTCTTGAATGGTAGCAGCTGATTCCTTCTTGACCAATTTCGGGGCCAGCTCTATATTTTCTTTTACAGTAAGATGTGGAAAGAGATTGAAATGCTGAAAAACCATCCCCATCTTTGTTGTAATTTGCTTGATTTTTTGGGCTTGTGAGTAGTGCCCGTATTTAACTAGGTCTTCTCCACAAACACGAATGCTCCCCCCATCTATCTTTTCTAGATCGACAAGACAACGGAGCATTGTGCTTTTTCCAGAACCAGATGGTCCAATGACAGCAATGACATCATTGGTATTGACATCAAAGGTAATCTGCTTTAATACTTCAATCGTGTCAAATGACTTCTTGATATTCTCTATTTCAATGATTGCCATGAGTATCCGTCCTTCTTATTCATATTTAAATCTGCGCTCTAGCCATTTAAATAGCGCTGTTAATAGCAGGGTCATGATTAAATAAATAATGCCCGCAACGAAAAATGGCACAATTGTAAAATCGCGGTTTACAGCAGTTTGTGCAAAGTGCAATAATTCTGGTACAGCAACAGCATAGAGTAGGGCAGTATCCTTTACTAATGTAACAGATTCATTTGCCACAGCAGGTAGTGCAATGCGAAACATTTGTGGCAGCACAACACGAGTCGTTGTTTGCCATCTATTTAAGCCAAGAACTTGAGAGGCTTCATATTGACCTTTATCGATAGCCAATAATCCTCCACGGAAAATTTCTGCGAAATAAGCTGCATAATTTAAAATAAAACCTAAAGATGCAGCGACAAAGCGATCTAATACTAAATATTCCCCAATTCCCGGAATCATCGGTAAACCAAAGCAGATAAATAATAATTGTAGCAAAAGCGGTGTCCCGCGCATTACATAAACGTAACAGCTTGCCAGCCACGTAATTGGCTTAATACTGCTTCTAATAGCGAGAGTTAATAGGAAACCTAATGGAATAGATACTACAATCGCAATCAGGAATAAGAGAACGGTTGCTTGTGCACCTTCCAACATTGGTTTCAGTATGGATAATATATAATCTAACGACATTTTTATTCCTCCAACAAAACAAAACAGGCTTTCGGAAAGAAATCCTGTTTTGTTTACGATTCATTTGCTAAATCTTACTGTAATACTTTATTTTCACCAAACCATTTTTCTGAGATGTCAGCGGCTGTACCATCTTCATTCATTTTATCAAGTGCTCTTTGAAGCTTCTCCAATAAAGCTTCATTGCCCTTTTTGACACCAATTCCATATTCTTCTGGAGCAAGTGATTCATTAAGTACTTTAAAGGAATCTTGTTCTTTCGTCATATAATAATCAATAACAATTTCATCAATAACAACAGCATCTAAACGACCGGATTTTAAATCATTTAATGCTAATACATTATCAGAGAACTCCGTAACTTCTTTAATTTTAGATTTGATTGAACTGTTATCTAATGCATCTGATGCAGAGGAAAGCGATTGAAGACCTACAACCTTTCCTTCTAAATCATCTAATTTCGTAATCGGTGAATTAGCTAATGTAACAACAACTTGTGCGTTTTTTAAATAAGGCTTTGTGAAAAGGACCTTTTCTTTACGCTCATCTGTAATCGTATAACCATTCCAAATTAAGTCAATTCGACCACTGCTTAGTTCAGATTCTTTTGTTTTCCAATCGATTGGCTGAAATTGAACAGACATATTCATTTTTTCAGCTGCCGCTTTCGCATAATCAATATCAAAACCGACAATCTCATTATTGTCATCCCTAAATCCCATTGGAGCAAATTTATCATCAATACCAATGATTAATGTATCTTCTTTTTTGTCTTTAGAATTGTTGGAACAAGCTGCAAAAACGAAAAATACTGATGCTAAAATAACTAAATTAATTGCTAAACGTTTCATGTTGAAAAGCCACCTTTATGAATTGTTAGTTATATTTCCAGAAGATAAATCTATTAAAATAACGGAAAAATCCTTTAGTTCGATAATATGTTAGAGTGATAAACCAATGAATAGAATTTACCATATTAAAAAAGGAATTGTCAATAAAATATTTTAGTATATTAGTATGATAAAGGATTTTGGCAGAAAAATAAGCTAATAACAGAGGGAATTTTCGGAATGAGTACTTTTTAAAGGGAAAGGATGTTTATTATCCTTAATTTATGTGATTCCTGCGGGAAGTGAGGGAAAAGGGAGGTCAATAGGCGAAGCCGAGGAGGTTTAGTGATTAATGCTAAAAAACAATAAAGCATTAAACACTTAGCCACCGTAAAAAGAACTTTCTATAATGCATAAGGTTTTATTCTTGCAGTAAATGGTTATTCTGGTATGTATTTTTGTGAAAAAACAAGTTTTTCTTTTTTCAAAATATAAGGATGAGTTTCTAATAAAATAGTTTCCAAAGTACTTGGCATTTTCCGTTCTCCATATGCGCATATCAACGGAAAGGAAATTTCGTTGACAGCGTTATCTACTACTCTTTCGAAATCTCCAATTAAATGGAAGGGTTCATCCATTGTTGCCCATTCTACATGTGCCCATGATCGAAAGGTGATATTTTGATTAATATAAGGTTGAACGGTTTTATTAAAGTAATCTGTAATTGCTGGTGGATGATAGCTCCCACTGGAAAAATAAAAATCTAAACTATTTACGTAATGTAATTGCTTCAATTGGATGGGGGTCAATCGAGCTTTTAATTGTTCTGAAATCTTTTTGAAGTTTCTGTCATTATCAATAAGGACTACGTACTCCCCTGCTTCTATTCCAGCATAGATAAAGCCGAGAACTTCCTCCATATAACTTTGCATGCCGGTGTAGAAGAATAAAACATGTAATTTCTCTTTCCCCTCAAAAAATAGCTGCTTTTTATTTTCCAAATATACACCTCTTCTTTTAATAATAATTTCATTATAGAGGATTTATAAGAGAAGATAACTAATAAAATATGAAATAAAAGGAGGAAATAATTTGTTATAAGAAAAAACTTTTTAATTCCTAGTTGACTTATAAGATAAATGAGTATAAATTAATAATAATAAATTTATTAAAAATACTTAATATTCCGAGTTGGAAGAAAGCTGATCAGAAAAACTGAAGGCTACTACCGTATTATAATGACGGTAGTAGCCTTTTTTTATAAAAAGAGGGGGAACCATTCAATGAAAAAAGAAGTAAAATCGTTATTTAAAATTTCTACTATTCTACTAACAGTATCATTAATACTTTCTGGATGCAGTGATTCCAAAAGCAGTGGTGCTAATTCGGATGCTTCATCGATAGAACTTTTGAATGTTTCATATGATCCTACGAGAGAACTTTATCAAGAATATAATGAGGCATTCGCGAAATATTGGAAAGAAAAAAAGGGACAGGATGTGACGGTTCAACAGTCACATGGAGGATCTGGAAAACAAGCGCGGGCGGTCATTGATGGAATCGAAGCAGATGTTGTTACACTAGCTTTGGCAGGAGATATTGATGCGATTGTAAAAGAAAGAGAAGGCATCATTCCAGAAGATTGGCAAACAAAATTTGAGAATAATTCTACCCCTTATACGTCAACTATTGTATTCCTTGTAAGAAAGGGTAATCCCAAAAATATTAAGGATTGGAATGACCTTATTAAAGAAGACATCTCAGTTGTCACTCCTAATCCTAAAACCTCTGGTGGTGCAAGATGGAACTATCTAGCCGCATGGGCTTATGCTGCTAAACAGTATAATGGCGATGAGGAGAAAATCAAAGAATTTATTAAAGGACTATTTCAAAATGTGGAAGTTCTCGATTCGGGTGCACGCGACTCCACTAATACATTTGTTCAGAGAGGGATAGGAGATGTATTAATAGCTTGGGAAAATGAAGCTTATTTAGCAATTGATGAATTAGGAAAAGATAACTTTGAAATAGTTAGTCCCTCATTAAGTATATTGGCGGAACCACCAGTAGCTGTAGTAGAAGGGATTACAGAGAAAAAAGGCACTACAGAAGTGGCTAAAGAATATCTTCAATATTTGTATAGTGAGGTAGGGCAGGAAATTGCAGCGGAAAATTACTATCGACCAAGAGATCCAGAAGTATTAAAAAAATATGCAGATCAATTTGAAGATATTGAATTAGTTACGATTGACGATGACTTCGGTGGCTGGACAGAAGCGCAAGAAAAACATTTTAGTGATGGGGGAACATTTGACCAAATCTATATTCCTTCTAATTAATTTGTAAAGAAAAGTAGTATTAAAACATTGCTGATTATTTCTATTAGGTAAAAAACATATTTTTCAAATCATCATTCCCATTTAACTATACTTAAGCGGGAATGATGATTTGCTGTTAAACAACATAAAAAGCAGTCTATCAATATTAACTATGGCTGTTTTCAAGCTTACAGAGGTGATGAGATGAGTAATGGAAGGAAACAAAAACGAGGTTTTAAAAAAAATAATGTTCTTCCTGGTTTTGGACTGTCCTTAGGATATACGATGCTATACCTAAGTATCTTGGTAATATTGCCATTAACCATGATCTTTTTTAATACGTCAAAAATAGGATGGACAAGATTTTGGGATACGGTTTTAGACCCAAGAGTAGTTGCCTCCTATAAATTAAGTTTTGGAGCGTCTTTCACTGCTGCCTTAATAAATGTAGTGTTCGGTGTATTACTTGCATGGGTATTAGTTCGCTATTCCTTTCCAGGTAAAAGGATTGTTGATGGGTTAGTTGATTTACCTTTTGCTCTTCCAACAGCAGTTGCAGGAATTGCATTAACAACTCTCTATGCGCCAAACGGATGGATAGGTAGTCTCCTTGGATTTAAGGTAGCCTTTACTCCTATTGGAGTAACCATTGCCTTAACTTTTATCGGCTTGCCCTTTGTTGTCCGGATGGTTCAACCCGTTCTGCAAAATCTGGAAAAAGAGATAGAAGAAGCGTCAGCAAGTCTTGGGGCAACTAGACTTCAAACATTTATTAAAGTAATTATTCCAGAGTTACTACCAGCAATTCTTGCAGGTTTTACACTGGCATTTGCTCGATCGTTAGGAGAGTATGGTTCTGTTGTTTTTATTGCCGGAAACATGCCGATGAAAACAGAAATTACGCCATTATTAATTATTACGAAACTCGAACAGTATGACTACGCAGGTGCTACTGCAATTGCATCTGTCATGTTATTTATCTCTTTTGTCTTACTTTTCTGTATAAATCTATTACAGTGGTGGACAAATCGAAATATGACTACGAACTAAGAAAGGAGGAGTTATTATGGCGGGAAACGTACCATTACAGCAAATCTCAGCACCTATTCAAACTAATTCAAGTACTTCGGAGCCAAAATGGCTACGCTTTGTTTTAATAAGCATTGCGCTTATATTCTTAGGTATATTTCTATTACTACCTTTAATCACCATTTTTATACAAGCATTTGACCAAGGCGTAAAGGTCTATCTTGCAGCTATAACAGAACCTGATGCTTTAGCTGCAATAAAGCTTACTTTATTGGTAGCAGTGATTGCTGTGCCGTTAAATGCGATTTTTGGAGTTGCTGCAGCATGGGCTGTATCAAAGTTCCAATTTAAAGGAAAGAATCTATTAATTACATTAATTGATCTACCTTTTGCCGTTTCGCCAGTTATAGCTGGATTAGTATTTGTGTTGCTTTTTAGTACACACGGTTTATTCGGAGAATGGCTTTTTGCTCATAATATAAAAATTATCTTTGCAGTTCCAGGGATTGTATTAGCTACAGTTTTTGTTACCCTGCCATTTGTTGCGAGAGAATTAATTCCTTTAATGCAAGCACAAGGAACATCGGAAGAGGAGGCATCTCTTACACTTGGTGCAGGAGGATGGAAAACATTTTGGTATGTGACATTACCGAATATAAAATGGGGTCTTTTATATGGAGTCATTTTATGTAATGCAAGAGCAATCGGAGAATTTGGAGCTGTTTCTGTCGTGTCAGGCCATATTCGTGGATTGACAAATACGATGCCTCTGCACATTGAGATCTTATATGGCGAGTACCGTTTTGCAGCTGCATTCGCAGTCGCCACACTTATGTCTATATTAGCAATTATTACCTTAATTATTAAAAGCTTACTAGAGTGGAAGACCAAAAAACAGCTTATGAATAACTAGTCATATGAGAGGAGGAAATAGGAGATGAGTATTTTAATAAAAGATGTTTCCAAAACATTTGGTTCTTTCCAAGCATTAAAGGATATAAATTTAGAAATTAATACAGGGGAATTAGTTGCATTACTAGGTCCTTCAGGGTCCGGAAAAACCTCTCTATTAAGAATTATTGCTGGATTGGAGACCGCAGATCAAGGAGTCATTTACTTTGGAGAAAATAATATGACGGAAATAAGCACAAAAGAACGAAATGTTGGGTTTGTGTTTCAGCATTATGCTCTTTTTCGTCATATGACAGTCTTTGAAAATATTGCATATGGGTTAAAGGTAAGACCAAGAAAAACTCGCCCTTCTAAGCAAGATATAGAATCAAAGGTAAATGAATTATTACGTTTAGTCAAACTAGAGGAACTGAAAAATCGCTTTCCTTCTCAGCTATCTGGAGGCCAAAAACAACGTGTTGCATTAGCAAGAGCATTAGCAGTAGAACCTAAAGTTCTCTTGTTGGATGAACCATTTGGGGCATTGGATGCGAAAGTTAGAAAGGATTTAAGACGATGGTTAAGACGACTACATGATGAATTTCATATTACGAGTGTATTTGTAACACATGACCAAGAAGAGGCACTGGATGTTGCCGATCGAATAGTCGTCATGAATGAAGGGAAAATTGAACAAATTGGTTCACCAGAAGAGGTATATGAACACCCAAACAGTCCATTCGTATATGACTTTCTCGGTAATGTAAATTTGTTTTATGGAAGGCTTGAAAACGGAAAGCTTCATCAAGGAGAAAGTATTTTTTCTGTTCCAGAATGGAAGCATGAAAAGAACAAGCAAGCAGTAGGATATGTTCGTCCCCATGATATTCATATTAGTAAAGAAGCACTAGGGGAAGATTCAATTTTAGCAACCATAAATCATATTCATATTGTAGGTCCGATTGTCCATTTAGAATTAAAGAGACAGGATTCTGATGAATATTTAGAAGCGGAAATTACAAAAGAAAACTTTCGTATTCTATCATTAAAGCAAAAAGAACAGGTTTATATAAAGCCAAACCAATTGAAGATATTTATTCCAGAAGATTATTCTATTTGAATAAAAATACGCTTTTTACTATGCTGTTATGCAGCATAGTTTTTTTCTGAGAATTAAAATTAATATGGTTTTGGAGAATGGCAATAATGATAGGAGAGGAAGGACTAGTTAGTTTTAGAGCCTTCCTCAATAGGAGTGTCTTTTGGAAAGGGCGTTTTCTAAAGGATTGTTGTTTTTTCAATCGAAAAAAATAATTAGTTGGAAAAATGGAGCAGCCGGAATACACGAAGACGCCACGGGGATTAGCGAGACAGTCTGAGACACCGGAGGAGAAGCTGAGGAGGCTCATCAGCGCGAGCCCCACGGAAAGCGAAGTGTATTCCGGCTGCGGGTAATCGCAACAAACTTTACGAAAAAAGCCTTTGGAAAATATAAAATCATGAAGATTGAAGATATTTGTAGAAGAAAAAAAGAAAGATGGATGAGAATGAGATTATCGACAGTTTTTCCATTTTAAAAAATATAGAATCGTGAAAACAAGAAATGTTACGCCAAAGATAACAAATATACTCATAAGTAATCTTTCCATAATAAATTTTAAATAAGGATTAGAACAAATCCATAAAAAGATATACATAAGAATGCCTGGAAGGATAGTATATAGAATTAACCTTGGATTAGATATTAAAGAAAGAAAAGTGTCCTTATAAGTTATTTTCCTTTTTTTATACGTAATCAGTTCATCGTTAGCTTTGTCATCAACATCTTTTTGGAACTGTTCTTCTGCCCACTGTTTGGCTAGTTTATTTATTTCAGCAGGTGTGTAATCTTGGTTAAAAAACGCTGCTTTTCTTTCTATCTGCTTTTTATATTTGCTATGTAGTCTTTCCATATGTCCTTCATCCAACAGTTTATTCTTTATTTGGATGGAAAAAGACTGATAAGGATCTTTCCTTTTTTTATATAAATAAACAAAACCAGCAACAAAACTAATTGGTAACCCCAAAATAATGATCGCTAAAAGATATAGTGGGCGTTTTTGAAGCTTGAAAAACGTTCGCTGAATATGGTCGCTAAATTCAATGAACATAGATTCTCTATTTCTATGAATGGGTGTTTCAGTATTCAAATATTTTTTTCCTCCTTTCTTTAAATTACATTATTCCGACCTGTATAGTATATTTTATTTGTAGAATACTAAAAAATCAATATATTTTGAAAGAAAAAAGTAAATTAGTAAATACATAGAAGGTGAAATAGGTGAACAGTATATTAAAGGTTGATAATTTAAAAGTTTCTTTTCTTACTCAGAATCAGGAATTTGAGGCAGTTAAAGGAGTAAGCTTTGAAGTGAAAAAGGGGGAAACGTTAGGAATAGTTGGTGAGTCAGGTAGTGGGAAAAGTGTCACAGCCCGTTCTATCATGAGACTCCTTCCTTCGCCACCTTCTTTGATGAAGGACGGCGTCATTACCTTTTTGGGAGAAAATCTTGCTGAGAAATCGGAAAAAGAAATGGAGCATATTCGTGGGAAAGAGATTGGCATGATCTTTCAAGATCCGATGACCTCCTTAAATCCGACAATTAGAATTGGTAAACAAATAGCAGAAGGTCTATCCAAACATCAAAAATTATCAAAAACAGAAGCGAAAAAACAAGCATTAGAATTGTTACGTTTAGTAGGAATCCGAGATGAGAAGGAACGCTATAATCAATATCCACATGAATTCTCGGGAGGAATGAGACAAAGGGTAATGATTGCGATTGCCCTTGCATGTCGTCCCACTTTATTAATTGCCGATGAGCCAACGACCGCATTAGATGTAACGATTCAAGCTCAAATCCTGGCTTTAATGAAGAATATGCAGAAACGGTTTGGTACATCCATTATTTTAATCACCCATGATTTAGGGGTTGTTGCAGGTATGTGTGATAATGTCGTAGTGATGAAAGATGGTGAAGTAGTCGAGTCTGGAACAACAGAAGAAATATTTGAAAAGCCTAAACATCCCTATACAAAAAAACTTTTACATGCTCTGCCAAGGCTTGACGAAAAGAAAAAAATAAAGCCAGCTCCTATTCATCTGCCAATCGAACAGGATCAGCCAATTCTTGAGGTGAATTCATTAAACAAACACTTTACTATTGGAAAAGGAGGTACTTTAAAAGCAGTAGATGATGTTAGTTTCGATATCCGAGCAGGAGAAACATTAGGCTTGGTTGGGGAGTCAGGTTCAGGAAAATCCACAACAGGGCGATCCATTTTACGATTACATGAACCGACGAGTGGTGAAATATTATATCAAGGAATTCCCGTTCATCGATTAAAGAAAAGTGAATTGAAAATGCTCCGTCGTCACATGCAAATTATCTTTCAAGATCCATATGCCAGTCTTAATCCAAGGTTCAAGATAGTAGATATCATTGGGCAAGCACTAGATATCCATCAATTATATAAAAATCCTACAGAACGTTTAAAAAGAGTAGAAGAATTATTGAATATGGTCGGATTGGATCCTTCTCATGCCTTTAGATAGCCCCATGAATTTTCAGGTGGGCAACGGCAGAGAATTGGCATCGCGAGAGCGAACCGTCTTTTATCGTTTGTGATGAACCCTTATCAGCGTTAGATGTTTCTATTCAAGCACCAAATTGTAAAGCTTTTAGAGGATTTGCAGCATAAACTGGGCTTGACGTATTTATTTATTGCCCATGATTTATCGATGGTAAAACATATTAGTGATCGAGTAGCTGTTATGTATGCTGGGAAGATAGTTGAAATTGCAGAAAGTGAAGAATTGTACGCGAATCCACAGCATGCTTATACGAAAGAACTATTAGCAGCAATTCCTATTCCAGATCCTAAAGTGGAAAAGAATAAAAACAGGAATATTACGGAAGGTAATCTTGGTGAAGATAAATATCAAGTAAACAATACAAGGCTTGTAGAAGTATCAAAAGATCATTGGGTAGCAATGCCTATTTAGAAATTATTAGGGGATAGGTAAATATTTAACTTAGCAATATCCTATCCCTAATATAAAAATGCAAGATGTATTTTTGTACTTTCCATTCCCTTAGTATTGTTGGAAATTTAGTAATTAGTTATAATAAGCGAGAAGATAAGGAAGATTTCTATTGTTAAAAAACTGATTATTTTGATTTTTTAAACAAACGGGGAGGGAGAAGGGAATGAGTATATATCAAATAGTACTATTTGACTTAGATGGTACGCTTTCAGATCCTAAAGAAGGAATTACGAAGTCGGTTCAGTATGCATTGCAAAAATTAGGGCAAGAAGAATCGGATTTAGCCAAGTTAGAAAGGTTTATTGGACCACCACTCCAAGAATCATTTTCTACATATTATGGTTTTAATCAAGATATCACGAATCAAGCAATAGCCTTATACAGAGAGAGATTTAAGCAATTAGGAATGTTTGAAAATAAATTATACTCAAATATAACCACCTTGCTTGACTCCTTGAGAGAAAAAGGCTGCATTTTAATTGTAGCAACTTCTAAACCAACTGTTTTTGCAGAAGAAATTCTGAAATATTTTCAAATAGAAAGGTATTTTGCTCATATTATTGGCAGTAATCTGGATGGTACTAGATCATCCAAAACAGAAATTATTCAATACATATTAGCGTTGTATCCAGCATATCAACATCGTGATTTTGTGATGATAGGGGACCGAGAGCATGATATTATTGGGGCAAATAATACAGGAATTGATTCTATAGGTGTTACATATGGATACGGCACATACGAAGAGTTAAATCACGTAAATGCAACATTCATAGTAGAAAGTATTAATCAATTAAAAGAAATTTTAATAGATAGAAAGAGAAAGGAGCGAATAAGCCTTGTGACAGAGGAAGAGGCTCCGATTGTACATAAATTAATGCTAGAAGCATTTGAAGATTATCGTTATATTGAGGTACCTTCCAGTGCATTGACAGAACCAGTCGACAAATTAATAAATGCTCTTAAAAGTGGAACGGAGCAAGCTATTATCTATTGGTTAGATGATATCCCCTACGGTTCCTCCCGTTTGCAGCTAAAAGATGATTCTCTTTATTTTTCCAGACTTTCGGTAATTCCTTCAGCAAGAGGGAAAGGGATAGCAAAAGCGATGCTAGCTTGGATGGAGGAATATGCATTGTTAAACAGAAAGCAGAAAGTAGAATGTAAAGTAAGAGCAAATATTCCGAAAAATATTGAATTATATGAAAAATTAGGTTTTGTTATTACAAAAGAAGAAACAGCTGCTAATCCAAATGGAATGGCAGTGAAAGCAGTCTATATGGAGAAACTTGTAGAAAGGGTAATCTCTATGAGAATTTGAGTAAAGTTCTTCAATTGATAGGGAGTTACATCAACAATTGTGAAAACGGTCTGATAGTGACATTCAGACCGTTTTCCTTTTTTATATCACTAAGCTAGGGTCATGAAAATAAACGATTTTTGTCTATTTGTATTAACCGATCCAGTATATAGCTAATCCTGCTGTAATTATGGTAACCAGTATCAGTAGTAGAAAAGGAATATTTGGGAACAAACTTACGATGGATAAAATAATAACTATAACTATTAACGTCACTATCAATGAAAAGAGCAAACCTTTCCATACTGGGTCTATTTCTATATAGGCAGATATATAAGCAATTAAAAAGAGAATTATAGCATAAGCAAAATTTGTTAATAGATATTGTTCGGGAAGAAGAAAAAATAATCCAAATAATATAAGGATAAATAAATTTTGTTGACCTTTTTTTCTTCTAAGATTTTCTAGCCACATTTTCATAAGATACCTCTTTTTATCTTCTATTTTATTTTTTTATTGAAATACCCTCTTTTTATTCAGCTGCATCAAAAGGCATATTCTTATCTATTTATTATAATAAATCACTAGTGTTGCATTAATTTATTTTTACTATTAAAAATACTCAAAATGTTCAATTTTATTATTTTATGCAAAGAAAAAGTCCTTTATAATGGATAAGTCAGGTGGTAACCCGTCCAAATCCACTAAAAAAGGACCAACTCATGGACAAGATTACACGAAAAACTTCATTTGGACAATGGTTTTCACCAATAAATCTTCAACTTTTTGAAGAAACCGTGAAAACGTTGAAATTAGATTACTATACGAAAAAACTAAAAACAGACTCATTTCTAAAATTACTCCTTTTTGCACAGCTACAAGAAGTCGAAAGTTTGCATGAGCTAAGCGATTGTCTTTTCGACGACCAACTACAAAAAGGCATTGATCTTGATTCAATCAGTATTTCTCAGCTCTCACGCCGATTAAACGGTATAAATCCAGATTTATTTCAAAGGCTTTTCCTTGATTTAGTCGCACAAATTCATGCAAAAACACATTATACAAAGCTTATTATGCCGTTAAAAATCATTGATTCAAGCACATTGCCACTTAATTTGACCAATCATAAATGGGCAAAGTTCCGCAAAACAAAAGCGGGTGTCAAGTTGCATTTGAGACTTGTGTTTATGGAAAAAGGGAGTTCCTATCCTGAAAAGGCTGTTTTAACAACGGCAAAAGAACATGATCGTGGTCAGCTTGAAATCATGGTTGATGATAAAGAATGCATGTATGTGTTTGACCGTGGCTACCTAGATTACGAGCGCTTTGACCGAATGACAGATGATGGTTACTTTTTTCTTTCAAGGCTACGGAAAAACGCAGTCATACGGGAAGTTTATAATTTTAAACTACCCGAGAATTCAGCTGTTTTGTCAGATCAAATGGTGTTGATTGGTACGACTCAAAACCGTGCTGAAAATTACTTTCGTCTTCTAAAAGTGATGGATTCAAAAGGAAATGAACTGCATTTAATTACCAATCGTTTTGATTTGAGTGCCGAAGAAATTTCAGAGATGTACAAATCACGGTGGGCAATTGAGTTGTTCTTTAAATGGATCAAACAGCATCTCAGCATCAAAAAGTTCTACGGTCAAAGTGAATGGGCGATTCAAAACCAAGTGTTTATCGCACTGATTGTTTTTTGCCTACATGTTCTCGTACAACTTGAAACAAGAAGTAAGCGAAAAACCTTACAAATTAGCCGTTATTTAAGGGCTGCATTGTGGAAACCAGCCCATATCTGGCTTCGAAAGATTGAAGGGAAAGCCATCCCTTAATAAGCAAATTGTTGTTGTCGCACAAGTCTAATTGTAAAAAAAACCCAAATGGATGGAGCCACCTTTGAATAGGTATTTACCTTTTTGGCTCTAAACAAGGAGGATAATCAGACTGAAAATTGCGACAATATTTATGCAACACTAGTGATAATAAATACAAAAAAAATCTGAAGTAACTATAATCTTAAATGTCAAAAATATATTCAAAAGCAAAATGTTAAACTATAATGAATATACTGAATATTCTAGTCTGAATAGTAAATAGATAGAAGGGGGAAGAAGTATGAATTACAAATATGCCAACCGAATAGAAAGAGTAAAACCATCAGCTATTAGAGAACTATTAAAGTTAGGGGCAGATCCATCTATTATTTCATTTGGTGGTGGATATCCAGACCCTGAAATTTTTCCAATAGAAAAATTACGAAAAGTGTATGATCAGGTTTTACAGGAAGAGGGAAGATTAGCACTTCAATATACTGGTACAGAAGGATTAATGGCGTTAAGAGAGAAGTTAGTGAATCGGGTAAAGCAGATTGGTATCAGCTGTTGTGTCGATAACCTTTTTATAATTCAAGGAGGTCAACAAGGGTTAGACCTTGCAGCGAAAGCTTTTATTGACAAAGGAGATATCATTATAACGGAAAATCCAACTTTTTTAGGTGCACTTGCTGCATTTAATCCATATGAGCCAGAATATGTAGGTGTATCTATGGATGAAGATGGTATGCGAATGGACGAGCTGGAAGCAGCTTTACAGAAGCATCCAAATGTGAAACTCATTTATACAGTTCCTGAATTTCAGAATCCAACTGGAGTGACAATGAGCTTGGAGCGAAGAAAGACATTAGTGGAATTAGCGAATAAGCATAATGTTGTCATTGTCGAAGACAGTCCGTATCGTGAAATACGTTATGAAGGGGAAGATTTACCATCTATTAAAAGTTTCGACACGGAAGGAAGAGTCATTCATATTGGTAGTTTTTCTAAAATCCTTAGCCCAGGATTACGTCTTGGCTGGTTAATTGCTGACCGTGCTTTAGCGGAGAAACTAAGTTTATTAAAAATGGCTTCCGATACGCAAAATTCAACCTTAAATATGTATGCAGTGAACCGGTTTATGGATATGTATGATTTAGATGAACATATCGTACATATTCGCGAAACATATAAACATAAAAAAGAGTTGATGTTTCAAACTTTACACGAAGCTTTTCCAAAGAGTGTAGCCTATACAAATCCTCAAGGTGGATTGTTTACATGGCTTACCTTTCCACAGCATATTGATACCAAAATCTTGATGCAGGAACGTAGTTTGCCTATCGCGAAAGTGGGCTATGTTCCAGGAGAAAGCTTCTTCCCTAATATTCAAGAGAAAAATCATTGTCGAATTAATTATTCCTATATGTCAGAAAAGAATATTATTAGAGGTATTACAAATTTAGGGAAGTTAGTGCAAGAAATATGTTAGGTGTACTTTTTTGATTTACAAAAAATAAAAGTAAGTTACTTTTAATAACTTTTTGAATAAAAGTAAGTCGTATTATTTGCAATTAAATAATCTCAGTATTAGGATAAAAATGTAGTAAAAAATTTTAAAAAAATACGGAGGTTAAAATGATGAAAATTGGAATTATCTTAGGTAGTACTCGTCAAGGAAGAGTAAGTCCACAAGTTGGAGCATGGGTGAAAGAAATAGCTGACAAGCGTGGGGATGCTGAATATGAAATCGTTGATATTGCAGACTTTAACTTACCATTTTTAGGAGCAGCAGAAGGGCAAGAAAATGTGGCAGCTTGGAATGAAAAATTAGCAAGTCTTGACGGATTTGTTTTTGTAGTAGCTGAGTATAATCACAGTATTACTGGTGCATTGAAAAATGCTTTAGATTCTGCAAGAGAAACTTGGAATAATAAAGCAGCAGGGATTGTGAGCTATGGTTCAACTGGTGGAGCACGTGCAGCAGAACATTTAAGAGGAATTCTAGGAGAATTGCAAGTTGCAGACGTTCGTGTTCATCCAACCCTTTCTTTATTTACTGATTTTGAGAACTTCACAACATTTAAGCCATCATCTCTTCATCTAGAAAATATCAATTCAATGCTTGATCAAGTAGTAGCTTGGAGCACAGCATTAAAAACAATTCGTGAATAATGGTTATACATAGAGTAAGGCTTTCAAAGCCTTACTCTTTTGGAAATAAAATGATATCCAGTCGAGAAACTTTTGGAAAGTCATTTTAAGAATACGACAAATGGGTATTATATATATGAAAAAATTTTCGATTGGAGGAGAAAAATGAGTGCATTTTTAGAGGCGATTAAAAACCGACGCTCATACTATGGTCTTAGCAAAGAACAGGTAGTGTCTGATGAAAAAATCCAAGAAGTTGTGAATGAAGCGGTACTTCATACACCATCATCCTTCAATTCTCAAAGTACAAGAGTAGTGATTTTATTAAAGGAACAGCATGATAGACTTTGGGATATAACAGCAGATGAATTGCAAAAAATTGTTCCAGCTGAAAATTTTGCTACCACTAAAGAGAAAATTAGTTCCTTTAAGGCTGGCTATGGAACAATATTATTTTTTGAAGATCAAGAAGTAGTAGAAGGGTTACAAAAGCAGTTTGCGCTCTATGCTGAGAACTTTCCTGTTTGGGCAAATCAAACAAATGCAATGCATCAATTAGTCATCTGGACTGCATTGGAAGAAGTCGGATTTGGCGCTTCCTTACAGCACTATAACCCTCTAATTGATGAGGCTGTACAGGTGGAATGGGATATACCATCTTCTTGGAAGCTCGTTGCACAAATGCCATTTGGTAAGCCAACAATAGAACCCGGAGAAAAAGAATTTAATCCGCTAGAAAATCGCGTGAAAATTTTTAAATAGAGCTTGTTTTAGAAGGACTCCTGAAAAAGGAGTTTTTCTATTGCACAAAGTAAGGCCTTTCCTTTAAAGAAGGTAGAGTTCAAAAAGAATTATTGAGTAGTCTGAATACAGGCAGACTTATGCAAGGTTTAGCGAGACAGTTGAGACAAGGAAAAATCTTGCCCATGGAAAGCTATGTGTATTCAGACTGCTCATATATTGCATGAAAACAGTCAAAGCAAAATAAAAGTAATATTCCTACTACTGTGATAGGATGATAACATCACTATAAAGAAGGTGGAAACATGAAAATTGAAGTATGGTCAGACTATGTGTGCCCATTTTGCTATATTGGAAAACGCCGTTTAGAGATGGCTTTAGAACAATTTCCTTACAAAGATCAAGTTGAAGTAGAATTTAAGAGCTTTGAATTAGATCCTAATGCTGAAATGTATGCTGGTAAAAGTATTCATGAAGTTCTTGCTGGTAAATATAGAATGAGTGTAGAAGAAGCGAAAAATGCGAATAGTAATGTTGGAAGTCAAGCAGCAAGTACAGGCTTGAAATATGATTTTGATAACATGAAACCAACAAATACATTTGATGCACACCGTTTAACAAAGTATGCACAAACAGTCGGAAAAGAAAAAGAGCTAACCGAGAAATTATTGTATTCTTACTTTACAGAAGGAAAATTAATAAGTGATCATAATACGTTAGTAGGAATAGGAAAATCAGTAGGACTTGAAGAAGAGGATCAACGAAAAGTATTAGCAGATTCAACAAGTTTTGCAAATGACGTCAGAATTGACGAGGCACTAGCAAGTCAAATTGGCGTAACAGGTGTTCCATTCTTTGTTATTAATCAAAAATACTCTATCTCAGGCGCTCAACCTTTAGAGACATTCAAGCGGGTTCTTGAGCAAGTATGGCAGGAAGATCATCCAACCCCTAAATTTCAAGATCTTTCAGGTGCAGGTACAGAAGGTGCGGTATGTACAGATGAAGGCTGCGAAATTCCGAAAAAATAATCACATTTATATCATAAAATGAAAGGCTGGGACAAAATATCCCAACTAAATATAAATCCGAACAATTATACGTAAATGCTGATTGAAAAGTTCGTATAATTGTTTGGGGTTTTATTCATTTTAAGAAGGAAGGTTTGTGGTGATCACCCGCAGCCAGCATACACTTCGCTTTCCATGGGGCGAGCCCTCGTTCCTGCAGGGTCTTGGACTTTCTCGCAGCTCCATAGGAGTCTACGTGTATTCAGTCTGCTTCGTATTTCCTACTCATTATATTTTCTTTTTAAAAAAAGGATGAAACGAGTTGGTTTCGCTACTAAATGAGAGATTGTTCGTCTTTACCCATTAGATATTTTGTTTTGTCACATCCTCTTTCTGCATTTCCCCCTTTTTCATCAACAGTTACTTTTCCTAAATCTCCTATTACCGATATGGTTTTCTGATTTTTTTGAAAGCGTTTTTAAAAAGGTATACGATTTATAAGGAAATGTATTATACTATAAATAGAGATTTCAAGGGTGCATTTTTAAAGTATAGACTTTTGTAATTAAATGCTTATAATTAAAAAGACATTTTGTTTTCGTTGAAAAAAGCAAGATTATATTTTATCCCACACTTAACGGGCAGTAAGACTCCCCCCTCAAGCTTATGAGAATACGAGGAAGATAGGTGGGAGATCAACTGTCCGTGAAGGTCCGATTGGTTCAACTAACCATCAGTGGAAGATGAGGAAAACCTCACTGATAGAGTCTTCGTTATAGATTATTTTTTATTAATTAAGGTGGTTCGTTTATGAACAAGTATGAAGCAATAGCAGTTGAAGTGAAACGTCGTATTAAAGAAAACTTTTATCCATTAGATCATCCAATTCCAGATGAAATATCTTTGTCTAAAGAGTTTTCATGTAGCAGAATGACCATGAAAAGGGCATTAGACAAACTAGTAATGGAAGGACTTCTGTATCGAAAAAGAGGGCATGGAACTTTTATTGTTCAATCGGCACTACATGATAGTAGGGTAAATGTGCTAACGAATGAAATATTAGGATTGTCTAAGCTGTTAGATGGAGAAAAGATAGAGAGTAAAATCATTAAATTTGAAGTTCATTTTCCTTCTGAAGAGGTTGCAGCACACTTAGCAATTGATGTGAAAACACCTGTTTACTATTTAATTAGATTACGCTCTGTAAAAAACGAACCATATGTTTTAGAAATTACGTATATGCCAACAACAGTAATTACTGGTTTAAATGATGAGGTGTTATATGGATCAGTTTATGAGCATATTACAAAAACTTTAGGGTTAACAATAGCTGGATCTCATCGGAAAATAAGAGCATGTAAATCGACTGAATTAGATCATGAACATCTTGAATGTGAATTGAATGATCCAATTCTAGAAGTAGAGCATGTGGGTTATTTAAATAATGGTGTTCCATTTGAATATTCTTTTTCCCGTCATCGTTACGATAAATTTGAGGTAACAACCGTAAATTTAAAGCGGTAAATAGATATGGAAAAGCTATGTTTATAAAAGTAGGAAAAAGACTTAATAAAAAAGCAGTTATCATTTTCTTTGTGATAACTGCTTTTTTGCAAAAAAAATGATGAAAAAACTATTTACATTTACGTTACGTCAACGTTTACGATTAAATTGTCAGGAGGTGAAAAAATGGAGTATACCATAAATGCATTAGGAAAGTTAGCAGGAATAAGTACAAGAACATTACGCTATTATGATGAAATTGGCCTTCTTAAGCCGGCGAGAATCAATTCATCAGGATATCGGATTTATGGACAAAAAGAGGTAGATTTATTACAGCAAATTCTTTTTTATCGTGAACTAGATGTTCCATTAGAAACAATTAAGAAAATGATGGCTTCTCCTTCTTTTGACGTCAAAGAAGCTTTAAAGCAACATCATGAAAAACTCCTGGCAAAAAATCAACAGCTTCAGCAATTAATTACAAATGTTGAAAAAACGATGAAAACATTAGAAGGGAGAACGATCATGTCTGATAAGGAAAAATTTGAAGGGTTCAAAAAGAAATTAGTAGATGATAATGAAGCAAAGTATGGAAAAGAAATTAGAGAAAAGTATGGAGAAGACACAATTAATCAATCTAATGCAAAACTAATGAATATGTCTGAAAGTGCGTATCGTAACATGGTAGAAGTAGAGACAGAGCTTTTTTCAACATTAAAAAAAGCAGTAAAAGAAGGTAATCCAGCAGGAGAAGCAGCCCAAAAAGCTGCAGATTTGCATAAACAATGGCTTTCTTTTACATGGCCGGAGTATAAAAAAGAGGCTCATGCAGGATTGGCAGAAATGTATGTTGCCGATGAACGTTTTACCTCTTATTATGATAAAGAGCAAGTTGGAACAACTGCCTTTTTACGAGATGCAATTTTAATTTATACAGGAGTGACTTCTGATAGCTAGGTAATAATAAAAAAGTTCCTTGATTCTCTTTTGAATCAAGGAACTTTTTAAGTAACGGTCAACTTAAGAAGCATTTCGAACTTTTTTCTCTGCTACTTTACGAGATACAGCATATCTCCACCCCGTCAGAATCAAACCAATAAAGCATAAACTGCTAGATACGAGAAATACGACATGCATACCACTAAGAAAAATATCAGGTCTTTCTGGAATAAGGGCAGTCACTCGGTAGCCTGCTTTCATGCTCATAACAGAGAATAAGATGCTTGTCGCAAGAGAAATACCAACAACCATACCTAAATTACGAACCAGTGAATTAATGCTGCCTGCAATCCCCAGTTGTTTTCGTTCCACTGTTGACATAATTAACGAATTATTAGGGGATTGGAAGAGACCAGAACTCGCTCCAAGCATAATGATCCATAAAGCAAGACTTGTAATAGAACTTCCTTCATGAAGGAACGTTAACCCGATTTGTGCGACAATCATTACTAATAATCCAGCAAAGGTAATAGCTTGACCACTTATTTTATCCGATAATGTCCCGCTTATAGGAGCAACAATTGCCATCGTAATCGGAAAGAGCATAAGAATGTATCCTGAATGTAATGCAGACATCCCTAAAATATCCTGCGTGTAAAAAGGAGACAGGATATTAAAACAAAAATTCGCAATAAAAACGATAAATGCACAAAAGATACTAATAGAGAAAAGTGGATTTTTGAAGATAGAAAGTTCCAGCATTGGATTTTCTTTTCGATATTCCACGATGATAAAACTGATAAAGGAAATAGCACCAATAAAGATAGAAGAGATAATCCCCCAATTAGCATAGCCATATTGCTGACCAAGTAATAAACCACCGATTAGAAGAATAATGGCAAAGCTAAATAATAAGCTGCCTGCTATATCTATCTTTGTTTTCGTTAATGTAACATCCTTAGGAAATATTTTCCACGCAAGAGAAATAGCTATAACGCCAATGGGAATGTTAATCCAGAATATATACTCCCATCCTAAGCTGGAAATAATAATTCCACCTAAGCTTGGTCCAGTAATACTCCCTAAAGAGACAAAAGTTCCAATTAGTCCTAATGCTTTTCCTCTTTCTTTTGCTGGGAATATTTCTGTTACAATTCCTTGGCTATTTGCCATTGTCATCGCTGCTCCAATTGCTTGGATAATGCGAGAAATGACTAAAAAGGAGAGTGAGTTACTGAATCCACAGAGGAAAGAACCAATGATAAATAGAACAGATCCCCATTTAAATACTTTTATTTTTCCAAACATATCCCCTAGTTTTCCAAAGAAAAGGATAACGGTACAGATGGTTAGTAAGTAACTAATGACAATCCACTGGGAATTTGCAAAGGCAAGACCTAATTGCTTAGATATAGTTGGGAGAGCAATATTAACAATACTAGCATCAAGAGTAGACATAAATGTAAATATATTTAAAACAGTAAAGATGAGCCATCGTCGTCGATAAACTTCATCATTGTGCTCAGGTACAGAAGCTTGCAAATAATCACCTCATTTATTTAGTTGCATAAGCAACTATTCTTGCTCCATTTTAAAATAAGTTAGTTGCGTACGCAACTATTTTTTTGTATGCTAACAAAGTAGCAGTTTTCTGAAGTACAATCTGTGTCTGGCGTACGAAGCCTAGCACCTATTAATCTTCAGATCATCTCTTTTGTAAGTCGACATCGATTCACTACTAACGTTCATCGAGTTTCCTATATCTCAGTCACGCAGTTTTAGTTTGTATGGCGATGGGCAAGGCATATGCGCTTTCTTGTATGTTACAATCAGTGAAATTAGTGTTAGCTTTCCAAAGGGAAACTATCCGAGGGGGTACCATAATGAATGAGATGCCGATTGGAAGGATTGTCTCGATGATTCACAGACAGAATCAGAAATTCCTTTCAAAGGAATTGAAACCCTATGAATTAGGGAATGGTGGGCAGCAAGCTTTTTTGAAAACAATTATTGCCAAACCGGGGATAAACCAAGACGAACTTTCCTCTCTTTTAAAATTTGATAAAGCAACAACAGCTAGAGCGGTAAAGCATTTAGAAGCTGTTGGATATATCGATAGACATACAGATACTAATGACCGACGATCTAATAATCTATACCCAACAACTAAAGCCAAGAACGTTTTTCCAGAGATACAAAAAGTGTTAGCAAGATTAAATAATGAAATTACGAGAAATTTATCAGAGGATGAAGAAAAACAATTGGTTCAATTATTAAAAAAGATTTATCCAGAATTAATGCACAATACGGGGGAGAAGGATAAATAAGAAAGAGATAAAAAGAGGGGAATGAGAAAATCCCCTCTTTTTAATGAATAGCTGATCGAATTATTTTTCTGCTAAATATGTAGCCAAGCTTAACCAATTGTTTTCAATTAAGGTAGGAAGTTGGGCTTTATCTCCTTTTGATAGACACTCAATAATTTCTTGATGCTGTTCAATCGACTTTTGCCCATCGAAAGAATTAAATTTTAGTAACTCCAGTCGGCGAATTTTAGGAAGAAGGCGACCTAGAGCTATAACTATTTCTGGATTTTGAGATGCCTCTAAAATAACTGCATGAAATTGATCATCCTTTTGAATTGCTTGAAATTTATCCGCTGCTTTTAGAGCTTTAGCAAATTCGTTATTAATTGCTGTCATTTGTTCAACATGTGCGGAAGATAAAGTAGTTAAAGCCAATTTAGCCGCTAATGCATGAAGGGAGGCTACTACTGTAAAGGCATGCATCGCTTGATCTACTTCGATTAAACTAACAATTGTTTCAGAACCTGGAGAAGTTACAATTAATCCTTCATCCTCCAATTTTTTGAGTGCTTCTCGTACTGGAGTTCTACTTACACCGAATTGTTCAGCCAATGTTTTATCATTAATTCTTTCACCGGGCTTTAATTCAAGATGAATGATTGCTAATTTTAATCGTTCATATATTTGTTCTCTTAATGATAGACGAGGAATTTGCGTAATATTTTTCATAGCAATAATATATCATATTTTGGTTATATTAGTGGAAAAGAGCTTCATTCATAAATTTGTCATTATTTATTATTTTACTTTTATACCATACTGGGGTATGATATATGTATACAAAATAAGCAAGGGGGAGTTTTATTGGAGAATAATGAACAGGAAATGGAAAGTTGTCATATCACTAGTGACAGAAGAAGTCACCATTCAGATAAAGTAAAGCAAAACTTAGTTACTAGATTAAATCGAATTGAAGGACAAATTCGAGGGATAAAAGGTTTGATCGAAAAAGATACGTATTGTGATGATGTTATTACGCAAATTTCAGCGACTCAATCTGCTTTAAATAGTGTAGCAAAGATTTTATTAGAAGGTCATTTAAAAAACTGTGTGGTAGAGCGTATCCAAGAGGGAGATATGGAAGTAGTGGATGAGGTTCTAACCACGATTCAAAAACTAATGAAAAAATAAGGAGTGTTCTAAATGGAAAACGTAACATTAAAAGTGGAAGGTATGTCTTGTAATCATTGTGTAAAAGCAGTTGAAGGAAGTGTAGGCGAGCTTGCTGGTGTATCTGATGTTAAAGTTAATTTAAAAGAAGGCTTAGTTGATGTTTCATTCAATGCTAATGAAGTAGCACTAGAAACAATCAAAGAAACTATTGATGAGCAAGGTTATGATGTGAAGTAATTTAATTAGGAAAATGTGCTGTTATAACTGCACATTTTTATTTTCAATAAAATATACCCTATATAGGTATAAGGAGTTTTGTGATATGGCGGAACAAAGTGTCATGAAAAGTAAGGAGAAAATAAAGGAACAAACCTTTGAAATTACGGGAATGACTTGCGCTGCTTGTGCCACTCGTATAGAAAAAGGACTAAATAAAATGCAAGGCGTTGAAAAAGCAACGGTTAATTTGGCACTGGAAAAAGCAACCGTTAAATATAGAGATGGTGAACTTTCCCCAATGGAAATAAAAGAAAAGGTGGAAGGGTTAGGGTATGGCATAGTAACGGAAAAACTTGAATTAGATATTTCAGGAATGACTTGTGCTGCCTGTGCAACAAGAATTGAAAAAGGTCTTAATAAAATGACTGGTGTAAACAAGGCAACGGTTAATCTTGCCTTAGAAAATGCTACCATTGAGTACAATCCAGCAAATATTGTTCCAGATGAACTAATTGGTAAAATAAATAAACTTGGCTATGGAGCAACGAAGAAGGAATCAGAACAAGTCACTGTAAATCAAAAAGAAGCGGAATTAAAGAGACAAAAACGAAAATTTATATTCTCCATGATTTTATCTCTGCCACTTTTATGGGCAATGGTTGGTCACTTTTCCTTTACATCTTTTATATATGTTCCAGATCTTTTTATGAATCCATGGGTACAAATGGCGCTAGCCACCCCCGTTCAATTTCTTGTCGGGAAACAGTTTTATGTAGGAGCATATAAAGCATTGAAAAATAAAAGTGCCAATATGGATGTTCTTGTGGCATTAGGAACTTCTGCGGCTTATTTTTATAGTGTTTATTTATCTTTCGAGTCATTAGGTCATTTTGGCCATCCTGTAGGACTTTATTTTGAAACAAGTGCCATTTTGATTACCTTAATTATTTTAGGAAAATTATTCGAAACGAAAGCAAAAGGAAGATCTTCGGAAGCGATAAAAAAATTAATGGGGCTGCAAGCGAAAACGGCAGTTGTTATTCGCGGTGGGGAACAGATGGAAATACCTTTGGAAGAAGTTTTAACAGGAGAAGTTCTTCTTGTAAAACCTGGTGAAAAAATTCCTGTTGATGGGGAAATTATCGAAGGACAGTCAGCCGTTGATGAATCGATGTTAACTGGCGAAAGTATTCCGGTTGATAAACAAGCAGGCGACACGGTAATTGGAGCAACAATAAATAAAAATGGCTTTTTAAAACTGAAGGCAACCAAGGTTGGCAAAGAGACAGCACTAGCTCAAATTATTAAAGTGGTCGAAGAAGCACAGGGTTCTAAGGCGCCAATTCAGCGTTTGGCTGATCATATTTCTGGTATTTTTGTTCCAATTGTAGTAGGTCTTGCCCTTCTTACATTCTTTGTCTGGTATTTTGTTATCACACCTGGCGACTTTGCAGAAAGTCTAGAGAAGTTAATTGCAGTATTGGTTATCGCATGTCCTTGCGCGCTTGGGCTTGCTACTCCAACTTCCATTATGGCAGGTTCGGGTAGAGCAGCAGAATATGGTATTTTATTTAAAGGTGGAGAACACCTAGAAATGACTCATAAGATTGATACTATTTTATTAGATAAAACGGGAACAGTAACAAATGGAAAACCTGTTTTAACAGATATAGTAACAGAATGGGAAGAAGAAGAATTACTATCCTTAGTTGGAGCAGCAGAAAGTAAATCAGAGCATCCTCTTGCTGAGGCAATTGTCAAAGGAATAACCGATCGTGGGATTGTTCTTCCGGAAACAGCTGACTTTGAAGCAATTCCAGGTTTTGGAATTCGAGCGAATGTGGATGGTAATGACCTATTAGTCGGAACACGGCGATTGATGGATCGTTATCGGATAAATGTTGGAAAAATTCTTCCTAGGATGAAAGAGCTAGAAGCTCAAGGGAAAACTGCAATGCTTATAAGTGTCAATGGCAAATATGCTGGACTCCTGGCAGTAGCGGATACCATTAAACAAACTTCAAAAGCGGCAATTAAACGATTGAAGCAGATGAATTTAGATGTCATTATGATTACGGGAGATAACCAGCAAACAGCAGAGGCAATCGGAAGACAAGCAGGAATTGATCACATCATTGCAGAGGTTCTGCCAGATGGAAAGGCAGATGCTGTGAAAAAGCTGCAACAAAAAGGAAAAAAAGTAGCGATGGTTGGGGATGGAATCAATGATGCACCTGCACTAGCACTAGCAGATATTGGAATGGCTATTGGAACAGGAACAGATATTGCCATGGAAGCAGCAGATATTACACTTATTCGTGGAGATCTACAAGCCATTGCAGATAGTATTTTAATA
Organism: Niallia sp. FSL W8-1348; assembly: GCF_038006745.1. NCBI lineage: Bacteria > Bacillati > Bacillota > Bacilli > Caryophanales > Bacillaceae > Niallia > Niallia sp. FSL W8-1348. Next base: position 3,582,034 of record NZ_JBBOVV010000001.1, read on the forward strand.
AGTAGAAAAACAATTACAAACATTAAGCAAAATTTATTTTGGGCTTTTGGCTACAATACACTTGGAATACCAATTGCGGCAATTGGTTTGCTTGCCCCATGGTTAGCTGGTGCCGCAATGGCATTTAGTTCTGTGTCTGTTGTATTAAATGCCCTTCGCTTGCAACGATTAAAACTGTAAAGGGGAAAACAATTTTCTGTTTGTTTCATAATCTAACCCACTTTATCTCATACTAGAATTGTACGTAATAACTACTAGCAGGAGGTAACGAACATGGCGAAGCAGAAAAAGTCTGAAGTAAACAACCAATGGGCAACTGCTAATACAGAAGTTACAAGTAAAAAGCAGCATAAGACAGCAACAGATAACCAATGGGCTTCTACTAATAAGAAACAGTAATGATTTTTGCTGAAAATAAAAGCATACCAATAACAAAATTGGTATGCTTTTTAGATTGTTTAGCTGTTACTTTTTGCAGCTTCCTGCATGGCTTTAAAGCGTTCACTATCATCTGGATTACCAAAGCTTCGTTGATTTGTGTCGAGAGAAGTAATGGTCTTAATATCGTCTGCATCAAGTGCAAAGTCAAATAAATCAGCATTTTCGATAATACGTTGCTCATGAACAGATTTAGGAATAATTATCGTATCGCGATCTAAATGCCATCTTAAAATAACTTGAGCAACTGTTTTATTATGTTTTTTGGCAATCTCAGCTAGAGCTGGTGAATCAAATAATCCATTCTTTCCTTGACCAAGTGGAGCCCAAGCTTCATGTGCAATATCATGCTGTGCCAAATAATTTCTTAATTCCACCTGCTGAAATAACGGATGTGTTTCTACTTGATTTAACATTGGTGTTATTTTTGCAGTTTCAGCTAATTTCTCAAAATGATGAATTTGGAAATTACATACACCAATTGCACGGACTAACCCTTCTTCATAAAGATCTTCAAGTGCTCTCCATGTTTCTTCAAAACCAGGTGCTGCCCAGTGAATAAGGTAAAGATCTAAATAATCTAATTGTAGCTTTCTTAATGATTCACGAAATGCTTTTTTTGTTTCTTCATAGCCGAAATCCGTAACCCAAACCTTTGTCGTAATAAATAATTCTTCACGTGGTACGCCAGCTGCTTTAATAGCATTGCCTACAAACTCTTCATTTTCATATCTTGTTGCGGTATCAATAGAGCGATATCCATTTTTAATGGCAGCAAGTACACTTTGTTCACATTCTTTTGGATCATTTACTAAAAAAACCCCAAAGCCTAAATAAGGAATTTCTACGCCATTGCTTAGTTTCTTTGTCGCATTGATTGATAAATCCATCCTGTCACCCCGTTAGAATAATTTTTTCTATCCTAAGAGTAGCGGTTTCTTAGGAGATTTTCAAATAATTGAGATGGGGAACGGGGGAAAGTAAGAGTTGGAAAGTCGCAAGTAAGAGTTGGGAAGTCGCAAGTAAGAGTCGGGAAGTCGCAAGTAAGAGTTGGGAAGTCGCAAGTAACCCTCAAAGAACTGCAAGCAAACAGCCAATATTTACGAATTAGATACATCCTTAAGTTTGCTATTTACTTGCAATCGTCATAAAAATAGTTTCAAGCCAACTCCAATAGGGAAAAGTCCTAACAACCTCGTCTACATACAAAGAAAAACCCTCCACAAAATAGAGGGTTATTCTACCAAGACGCTATTATTTTACTGTTTCAGGAACACTTAAGCCTAAACCTTCAGCAACTTTTGTGCCATACTCAGGATCTGCTTTGTAGAAGTGACCGATTTGACGAAGTTTGATTTCTTCTAATGCTACAGGTTTCATTGCGCCAACAATGTTTGCCACTAATCTTTCTCGTTCTTCTGTAGACATTAAACGATATAAATCTCCTGCTTGTGTGTAATGATCATTGTGATCGAATGCAACACTTTCTGCAACTCCAGATACAGCAAATGGAGTTGTTTTGTTTTCAGGAGTTTCTTTTGGACCACTAAAGCTATTTGGCTCGTAGTATACTGAACCGCCACCATTGCCATCAAAGCGCATTTGACCATCACGTTGATAGTTATTTACTTCGTTGCGAGGACGGTTAATTGGAAGTGAATTATGGTTTGCACCTACACGGTAACGATGTGCATCACTGTACGCAAATAAACGGCCTTGTAGCATTTTGTCTGGTGAAACCTCTACACCAGGTACTAATGTTCCAGGGGAGAATGTAGCTTGCTCCACTTCTGCAAAGTAATTCTCTGGATTACGATCAAGTACCATACGACCAACTTCGATTAATGGATAGTCTTTTTGTGACCATACTTTTGTTACATCGAATGGATCAAAACGATACGTATCTGCATCCTCTAAAGGCATAATTTGAACATAAAGTGTCCAAGCAGGAAAATCTCCTTTTTCAATAGCGTTAAATAAATCTTCTGTATGATAATCAGGATTTTCCCCAGCAAGTTTAGCTGCTAGATTCACATCAAGGTTTTTAACCCCTTGTTCTGTTTTAAAATGATATTTAACCCAAACGCCTTCTCCATCTTTGTTTACCCATTTAAAGGTATGGCTTCCGAATCCGTGCATATGACGAAGTGTTGCAGGAATACCACGATCTGACATAAGAATGGTTACTTGGTGCAAAGATTCAGGTGAATGAGACCAAAAATCCCATACAGCTGTTGGATTTTTTAAATGTGTTTTTGGATCTCTTTTTTGAGTATGGATAAAGTCAGGAAATTTAATCGCATCCCGAATAAAGAATACAGGTGTATTATTGCCAACAATATCATAATTTCCATCTTCTGTATAAAACTTCACAGCAAATCCACGCGGATCACGAACGGTATCAGCAGAGCCTAGTTCCCCAGCAACTGTTGAAAAACGAATAAACATGGATGTTCTTTTTCCAACTTCAGATAAGAAGTTAGCTTTTGTGTATTTTGTTAAGTCATTGGTTACTTCGAAGTAACCATGAGCTCCTGCCCCTTTAGCGTGCACAACGCGCTCAGGTACACGTTCTCTATTAAAATGAGCTAATTTCTCAAGTAAATGTACATCTTGAATTAAAGTAGGACCACGATGTCCGGCAGTTATGGAATTTTGGTTGTCTCCAACTGGTGCTCCCCAGCTAGTCGTTAATCGATTGTTTGACATATAAAAAATCACCTCATAATTTAGTTCTTTAGCATATATATATTATAATATCATCTCTAAATAAAAATCAATATAATTTTATAATAATTATAAATAAGTTTTTTCGAGAAAATAGTTTGAAAGGTAATTATAAGCTAATAAACGCTTGGAATATGACGGTAATAAGAGAACGTAAGGAAAAACTAATAGAGAACAGATATACATGAATGAGAATAAGAGAAGGAGGAAAGAAGCTAATCTATTTATGGAGAGGAGTATTATATTATTCGCTACATTTTATGAGAGTAGTAACCGATTTATTCCTAATAATCTGCTAGGATATAGGCTGTGTTTCCCTTATAATAAAAGAAAGATTTTTGTCGGACATAGATCATAGGGGGCATTATTTGATGTTGCGGAAGGAATTAGCGAAAGAGAAAAGCATTTTATTAATTGGGTTTATGGGAGTTGGGAAAACGACGCTTGGGAAAGCGCTAGCGGATAAACTCCAACGGGAATTTGTAGATGTTGATCATCAATTAGAAATTATATATAACATGAAGATTACGGAAATATTTAGCCATTATGGAGAAGCATTTTTTCGAGAAAAGGAGAAAGAGATAATCAAAGTGCTCACAGAACAGAAAGGAAAAGTTATTTCTTTAGGAGGTGGGGCTTTTCTGCAAGAAGACGTTCGTAACGTCTGTCTAGAGAATGGGATTGTCTTATATTTAGATATGTCCTTTGAAGCATGGAAGGAGAGAATTCCCTTTATAATCGATAGCAGACCAGTCCTGCATGGAAAGTCGGAGGAAGAAATAAAGGAATTATTTAATGTGCGAAAAGAAATATATGCTAATCATCATTTGAAAGTCACCATGAATGGGAAAGAGCTAGAGGAAATAATAGACTCTATTGTACATTCATTGGATCTCATATAAAAAAGTAAGTTGTTGGAGGGAAAAAAGTGAGCAAAAGCATAAAAGTAAGAGAGGTCATCATTGGGGATGGAATGCCAAAAATTTGTGTTTCTCTTATTGGAAGAACAGAACAAGAATTAAGGGAAGAAGCAGTCTTACTTAAAGAACGGGAAATCGATATAATCGAATGGCGTGCCGATTATTTTTCAGATGTAGATAATATTAATAGAGTGACACAAGTACTTCCCCACTTAAGAAAAACGATTGGGAATATTCCGTTACTATTCACTTTTCGTACTTCAAAAGAGGGAGGCGAGAGACAGATAGACGAGGAGGACTATTTCTCTTTAAATAAAAGTATATTAGAGACGGGAATGATTGATTTACTAGATATTGAATTATTTATGGAAGAAGTGACAATTAAGCAGGTAATAGATATGGCACATTCTCATCAAATTGCTGTCATTTTATCTAATCACGATTTTGAAAAAACTCCGTCGAAGGAAGAAATTGTTTTTCGATTGCAAAAGGCGCAGCAACTAGGTGCAGATATACCGAAAATTGCGGTAATGCCTCAATCTGTAAAGGATGTTTTAACATTATTAGATGCGACGGCTACGATGAAGGAAGAAGCACCAGATCAACCGATTGTAACGATGTCCATGGGAGGAAGAGGAACTGTGAGCAGAATGGCAGGAGAAATATTTGGCTCAGCTATTACATTTGCTGCAGCAAAGAAGGCATCTGCTCCAGGGCAAATTCCTATAGAAGAGTTGAGAAATATATTAACTGTAGTACATAAAAGTTTATGATAAGGAATTCGCATAAGAAACGTATGTTACTTCGCTCTTATGTGAATTCCTTTTTATTTTTTGGCTGTTTGTATGAAAACTCTTTAGGTAAAAGGCAACACTAAGCTGAACCTTCTAAATTTGAACTTTTTTAAAAGGCTAGGAATGATTAAATATAGTGCTTTTGTTATTCATTAAGCAATTTGTTCATTAGTGGGTTCAATACGATACCCTTTCCTTTTTAAGTATTGAATCATTTTTTGTTCTTTACTTTGTTCGAGATCAACATAATCAGGGCCTAGTTCCTGATATGGTTGCCTTGTTTTTAAAATATTGTAAGCAATTGTTAGGATTAAATGAGCGGAAGCGATCCGTGCTTTCGATTTTCCTTGTCGTTTCATAATTCTTTTTCTATGTGCAGATATGCGATTATACTGTCTATCTGTAGCCATGGAACATTCAACAGCGGTGGTTCTTAATGATTTGTTTCCGTACTGAGTTTTACCTGTTTTTTTTTTACCGGCACTCTCATAATTTCCTGGACTCACTCCAGCCCATGAGGCTAGATGTTTAGAACTTTTAAATACTGACATGTCTACACCCATTTCAGCTATAAAGATTGCGGATGCATTTTTATCCACACCCGGTATGGTATCTAGTAGTTCGCACTCCTCTTGATAAGGAATAAGCGCTTGGTCTATGCGTTCAACTACTTTTTCGATTGTTTCATCGATGTGATTGATATGGTCCCAATGGAAACGTAACATATCAATATGATGTTTACGTATTCCACCGTTAAGGGCTTCTGCAATATCTGTTGTGCTCGCCTTAACTCTTGAATCAACCATTTGTTGAAGTTCAAACACACCTATTTTTTCGCCGTTTATTAGGGCTTCAATAATGCGACAACCAGTGACACCAAAAATGTCAGATAAAACAGAAGTTAGTTTAATATTTGCATCCTGTAGAATTTTGTGGATTCGATTGCGCTCAGAAGTTCGTGTATGGATGAGTTTTTTACGATACCGGGTTAAATCTCGCAAATCACGAATTTCTTTGGGCGGTACAAAATTTTTTTCAATTAGTCCAGAACGCAAAAGTTTAGCTAACCACTCCGCATCTTTTACGTCTGTTTTCCTTCCGGGAACATTTTTAACATGTTGGGCATTGGCGAGGATTAATTGGAAGTCACATTCTATAACATTCCAAACGGGCTTCCAATATACACCGGTACTTTCCATTACAGCATCCGTTATTTTGTGTGAGGATAGCCAGTCGCTAAGTGCCAAAAGGCCACTTGTGGTTGTTGGAAAGGTTTGAATCTCTTTATTTGGTTTTTTATCTAATGAACCAAATAAAACACAAGCAACTACTGTTTCTTGGTGTACATCTAGGCCTGCACACCGTTCAATCATAGCTTCCATATAATCACCTCAAAGATTTTTAATACAATACAAGCGACAGAAGTCATCATACAAAATTTTTGTATTCGTGTTTATAAACACATTAGACGGTTCTTTTAAACTGTCACAACCAGTTTTTCTAACGGGGTATCAACTTGTATTGATCCACCAAACAGTCTTCGGACTGGTCGTATTGTACTATTAATTATGGTCAGGTGTTAAGTGGTTTAGACTTTCTATCATGGGATAGGAGCAAGTTTTCATGATAGACGGTGGCGGCGGGTAACGCCGCCATGAGAGTTTTTCTAAAGGATTGTTGTTTTTTCAATAGGAAAAAAGAATTAGTTGGAAAAATGGAGCAGCCGGAATACACGAAGACGCCACGGGGATTAGCGAGACAGTCTGAGACCCCGGAGGCTGAGGAGGCTCAAGCGTTGTCCACGGAAAGCGAAGTGTATTCCGGCTGCGGGTAATCGCAACAAATTTTACGAAAACAGCCTGTTTTTTTGAACAGTGCCTTCATAATACTTGCTTACTTTAAGAAAAAATTGATACACTCATGATTAAATATACCCATTAAGGGAGCGTGAAAAATGGAAGTAAATGAAAGATTAGCACAAACAAAATCATTCTTTTCCACACAAGCAACATTGCCACTTGCTTTTCGAATAGAACAATTGGAAAAATTGAGAAATGCTATTTTAGAAAGGGAGCAAGTCCTCCTAAAAGCATTGCAGAAAGATTTAGGAAAGCATCCTTTTGAGTCGTATGCCTCGGAAATTGGATTTGCGCTTCAGAGCATTCGTCATACAATAAAACATCTAAAAAAATGGATGAAGCCAAAAAAAGTAAGAAGTACATGGAGTCTATTTCCTTCTAAAGGAGAAGTTCTATATGAGCCATATGGAACGGTCCTTATTATAGGTCCTTTTAATTATCCTTTTCAATTATTGATTGAACCTTTAATTGGCGCAATTGCTGCGGGCAACTGTGCAATCCTAAAGCCTTCAGAACTTGTGCCAACCGTTTCAGCCGTTGTAACGGAAATGATTAATACTACCTTTGAGCCAGCTTATATCAGTTCGGTTGAAGGAGGAATAGAGACAAATCAAGCATTGATCCATGCTAATTTTGATTATATTTTCTTTACAGGCAGTACGAAGGTAGGCAAGATTGTGATGGAAGCAGCGGCTCAGCATTTAACTCCTGTAACACTGGAGCTAGGGGGAAAAAGTCCTGTCATCATCGATGAAACGGCTAACTTAACGATAGCGGCTAAGCGTATAATATGGGGCAAGACTTTAAACGCAGGTCAAACATGTGTGGCACCAGATTATATTATGGTTCATGAATCAGTTAAAGAATTATTCATCGTAGAAATGAAAAAAACGCTAGTAAACTATTTTGGAGAAACGATTGAAGATAAAGAGGATTTTGGCAGAATTGTGAGTGAACAACATTTTCTTCGCTTAAGAGAAATGCTAGAAGTAGATCGGAAAGCTATACTGTTTGGAGGAAAAAGTAATCGAGAAACACGTTTTATTGAACCAACGATTTTGGACGCTACATGGGATTCAGCAACGATGCAAGAAGAAATCTTTGGGCCGATATTGCCTATTCTAACGTATAAAGAACTAGAGGAAGCAATCGAATCGATTAGAAAGCTAGATAAACCGTTAGCCCTCTATCTTTTCACAAACAAAAAGGAGACGGAAACGAAAGTGCTTTGTGCCATTTCCTCAGGCGGAGTTTGTATTAATGATGTGTTAACCCATATTGTTCCTCCTAATTTACCCTTTGGTGGAGTAGGTACATCTGGAATGGGAGCTTATCACGGTAAATACAGTTTCACCACTTTCTCTCATCAAAAAAGTATACTCAGAAAGAGTACAAGAGTTGATATTCCAATTCTTTTTCCACCATATACAGAAAAGAAAGAGAAAATGATTCGTAAAGTGCTTAAATAATGATGGGAGGGCTATTTTGTTGGCAAATACACTTTTTGAAGAAGCAAAATTGTTTATTGATACAGCCTATAAGGAACTGAATAAATCAGAAACAGAAATCGAAAATCGTCTAATACAAATAGAAAAAGAGATTAATGAATATGGGGATTATGAGCATACGGAAGAAGAATTAATATATGGTGCAAAAATGGCATGGCGTAATAGTAATCGCTGTATCGGTCGATTGTTTTGGGAAAATCTCCATGTAATAGATAAGCGGCATGTTAAAACAGAAGAAGAAGTAAAAGATGCGCTGTTTCATCATATTTCCTATGCGACAAATGGCGGGAAAATTAAGCCAACTATTACTATTTTTCAGCAAAAAAAGAGGAATCCCTCTTTCCGAATATGGAATCATCAACTTATCCGTTATGCAGGGTATGAAACAGAAGAAGGAATAATCGGGGATCCTGATTCAATCGCTTTTACACACGAGTGTTTAAAGCTTGGCTGGACGGGGGAGAAAACAAATTTTGATATCCTTCCACTTGTTATTCAAATAAATGAGCAAAAGCCGAAGCTTTATGAAATTCCTAAAGAGCTTATATTAGAAGTGCCTATTCAACATCCGGAATATCCATGGTTTGAGGAGCTCGCTTTGAAATGGTACTCTGTACCGATTATTTCGAGCATGCGCCTTGAAATTGGCGGTATTTCTTATACAGCAGCACCTTTTAACGGTTGGTATATGGGTACGGAGATTGGAGCAAGAAATTTAGCAGATGAAAATCGCTATAATATGCTGCCAACAATTGGCGAATGGCTTGGTTTGAATGTGAAAAAAAATGTGACCCTTTGGAAGGATAAAGCTCTAGTGGAATTAAATATTGCTGTACTGGATTCATTTCAAAAGGCAGGGGTAACAATTGTCGATCACCATACAGCAGCACAGCAATTTAAGACGTTTGAGAATAAAGAAAAAGAAAAAGGGAGAGATATTACGGGGAATTGGGCATGGTTGATACCACCGCTATCTCCTGCAACGACTCATATATTTCATAAACGATACAATAACGATGTGAAAAAACCAAATTATTTTAATCAAAAAAACCCATTTGCCTAAATGGTAGAATAAGAGTGGAACTTTTTGTATAGATTAGTTCCCTCTAAATTCCGTAATTCCAAATGTTTGATCATAGTTATAACCATTAAAGTAAATATCTAAATCATGAAAATATCGATGCAGATTTCGCATAGCAACTCGATCATCCTTCTCTGCCACTACTTTCGCATTTGTGGCAATATCATTTATATCTTCTGCAATTTGTTCATCGGCAACTTTAATGTCCTTTAGTCCATTCAGAATAGATAATGCCGCTTCTTTTTGCTTTTCGTAGCTTGTTGTTTCAAGTCTCCCCCAACCTAATGTTTCGTTATAAAAATCATGCCAATTAGAAATAAAAGTATGTCCGCTAGTGCCATTTGTTAAAACAACAACTTCTTCATCAACAGGCGTATTAACTTGCTTTGTATCAAAGTTTTCTTCTGTTTCAGTGGAAGCTTGTTTTACTACAGAGCGCTCATTTTCTGTCTGTAAGGGAGATTTCTTGTCAAAAAGTGCTTGCATAACAAAAAAGGAAGAAACACTAATTGCTGTAACGGATAGTAAAATAATAATAGTCCAAGTCCAAAATTTCATATGTAAAATATTACCTCCTTTTGAAATGTTCAACTACTAGTCTATCATTTGTCAAATATGAATTCAATCATGCAAAACTAGTTGAATAAATTCAATCAAGCTGGACAACGTAACAAAAAAGGGGAGTGTTAAGATGGGCGGAGAAAAACATTTACCTAAGGAATTTAATCATCGCATGCACCACTTATTGGATCAATTACAAGATAAAATTGGAGATCTAAAGCAGACGATGGACGAAAAAGATTGCTGTATCTTAAATGACTTTGAAGAAGTAAATAAGTTATTTAAAAGTATCCATCACAATGCAGCTACATTTTATTTGCAACTATATTTAGAGCCTTATACGAAGCATCTAGAAATTCTCACTGCATGTGCACAAGCTCTATCCGAAAAACGCCATGGTGCATTAATCGCCATTAAGCGAAAAGATGCTATTGATACACTGGTTCATTCTGGAGTTCCGTTGCATGCAAAATTGTCGGCATCTTTACTAGAAGCAATTTTCTATCCAGGCAATCCATTGCACGATGGGGGAGTGTTAATCGAGGAAGATACGATTATATCTGCGGGGAATATTTTTCCTTCTGCAGTCCACTTTAAAGGCAAGGAAAAAGTAGGGACAAGACACCGTGCAGCTATTGGTTTAAGTGAGATATCTGATGCGTTAGTGATGGTTGTATCAGAAGAAACAGGAAGAATATCATTTGCCTTAAGCGGCGCATTGTACCCAATCCAGCCTGGAGGTATAAGCTTGTAGCATGTCTTTATAAAAAGAGATAGCAAAGGGATAATCTTATAATTAATGAAACAATGAAAAAAAAGACCATTTTTGGTCTTTTTTAAATAAAGTTAGAGAATATTCTTTAACGTTTCAGACTGTAGACAAACTCCTGAATTTTAGATATAGAGGTTTGTCTATAGTATATTTATTAGTCTTTTTGAATAGGGATGTTGCTTTTCGCTCCAGGGGTTCGCTTTCCGTGGGGCTCGCGCTGATCCGCTTCGGCCTTTGGCCTGCAGGGTCTCAGGCTGTCTCGCTAATCCCACAGGAGTCTCACCCCTTCCACTCCAAGCAACGCATGAAAATTCAATATAAGCTTCTAAAAATCTTTTTGTCGACAAACTCTAACGTTAGAGAATATTCTTTAACGTTTCTTGAAGTGTTCCTCTTGTTTCAGCATTTTTTTCAAAACTGATGCCGGCATGAACCATCTTTTTTACCAACTCCGGTCTCAGTCCAGTAATGATCGCACTGCACCCCATCATCGAAATGCCTGCTAGAACTTTTTCAAAATAATCAATTACATCCATTTCCATCATAGCAGTACCAGAAAGATCTATTACTAATGTCTGGATTCTGGATTCTGCTATATCATTTAGTACTTTTTCCTCAATTACTTTAATTCTGTACGAATCGATCGAGCCGATTAATGGTAAAACCGAAACAGAGTGCTTTATAGGAATGATTGGGACGGATAAATGTTCAACCATTTCTCTTTGTTTATGTATCATTTCATCTTTATAATGGGAATAACTAAGGAAAAAATTATTTAAAAACTGGTCTATCTTTTCATTAAATAATTTTTCCATACTGTAATAATCTTCACGATTATGCAGTATATTCTTTTCTTCATCAATGATGCTAATAAAATGCCATAAAGTCCTCCTAATCGCTTGAACCCATTCAAGCTTCAACTCTAGAGTTAAAGAGTGTTTTGCCCATGCAATTCCTTCTACTTTCGCAAAAGAAACTAGATCTTCCTCTTGTTGATCTACTGTGTAAAAAATTAATTTTTTGGCGTTTTTTAATAAATCAATATTTCCTTTAGTTAATATGTCTGTAATTTTGGTGGAAACGTTTGTTGCTTCCGTAAGTAATTTTTGGTTAAATATTTTTTCATTATCATTAATGAAATGCTTTAATTCTTCCTTTATATACATTATTATATTCATTTCCGTTGCTCCCATAGATAAAATTAAGGTAGAAAAACACTAATTTACACAAATAATAGATTTTAATATCAGCTATTTACCCTATTAATAACATGATTAAACCTAAAAAGATTGAATTTTGGAGTAAAATTTCCTCTGCATCTATAGATAAATCTTCCTTTTCTTTACATAACACTAATTATTTTATGTAAAGGCTTTCAACTATGGTGTACAATAAATAAAAAAAGTAATAAGGGAGATGGGAGATTGGTACACATTTTATCAAATGGCGTCTATAAGTTTTGCGAATGGGTAACGCGACTGGCTTATGTAAATATACTATGGCTCTGCTTTACTGTTTTAGGCTTAGGTTTATTCGGATGGATGCCAGCAAGTATGGCAATGTTCGCTGTGACAAAAAAATGGGTGAATGGGGAAACCGATATCCGTATTTTTCCTGTCTTTTGGAATAGCTATAAGCAAGGTTGGTGGAAAGGCAATATTCTTGGAATAATTATTGCCATTACCTTCTTTTTATTTTATCTGGATTTTCGGATTATCGGAACGTTTGAAGGAAATACAACACTTTTGCTTTTTGTTATGCTTGGCTTGTTTCTGTCCGTTAGTACTACTTTTTTTTATCTTCTACCTGTCTTCGTTTATTACGATCTTAGGTTATTAGAGTATATAAAATATGCATTTATTATCGGGTTTTTACGTCCGTTTCATACAGTAGGAATCTTCATCGCTGTTTTAGGTGTAACTTTAATTGCTTCACTTCATATTACGCTCCTTCTATTCTTTAGTATTAGTTCTCTTGCATTTGTCATCACATGGATTGCCAATAAAGCTTTTGTCAGCATTGATCATCGCCTGCGTAAGGTAAATCAGCAAAGGCTCGTTTAATTCAAAGAGGAGTTTTCATATGAAAAACTGGATTTCTTCTGCAATGAATAAGTATAGGCAGTTAAAAATAAAAAATAAGCTCATTCTAACTATTTTATTAATCATGATTGCTTCTCTGTCATTTTTATTAATCGGATTCCAATATGCCTTTCATGTTTATGATCAGCTATATTATCAAAAAACAACCGAAGTTTTACATATGTCTACCAATCAATTAGAAAAAGAATTAAAAAATATCGAAGAAATCTCTTATTCTTTAATGACAGATAATAAAATTCAGAAAAATTTAGTTGAGGTTAAGGAGAACGCCAATCCCTATCAACGATATCAGTTGGAAAATGAACTTTGGGATTTACTAACGGAGTATGTAGGATCTTCTAAATATATTCATTCCATTCATTTATTTGATGTAAATGGAGATGAATATCGGGCTGGTGGGTATACATTCCCTATTATTTCCGAGCAGAAAAATGAATGGATCGCAATTGGCGAAAGGAGTAATGGGGCGAATCAATGGATAACAGAGACCAATAGTAATAAAATCTTTGCTATTCGAAAAATAAGAAGACATCAAAATTTAAGCTTGGAAACTTTAGGGTCACTGCTTATTCAAGTTAATTTAGATAAAATAGTGGAAGATAGCGCATCAACAAATAATAAAATGACTAGTAATATGATGATTAGCAGTGGAAACAATCAATTTTTTTATAATGGGTTATTTCATGAGATAGAAAAAATTCCGTATCTTCCGAATACGAAGGTTGGCTACCAAATACAGACATTAGACGGAGAGAAATACTTTATAACCCATACAACTTCCTCCTACGTTGATTGGGTTTATTGGAACATTGTTTCCTTTGATACGATTATTTCGAAAGTGAAAACAACAAAATATGTTATGATAGCAATCTTCCTTTTACTAAACTTAGTTGTGCTATTCATGGCAATTCTTTTTTCTAGTAAATTAACAAAGCCAATTGAGCAGCTTGTGTTTGCGATGAAAAATGTGCAGAAAGGAGATTTATCGATCAATAATACACTACAACCTGTTGAATCAAAGGATGAAGTCGGCATTCTCACGGATCATTTTATTCTGATGATTGACCGAATTAATACGTTAATTAAAGAAAATTACGAAAAACAGTTATTAATCAAGGATACTGAGTTTAAGGCTTTGCAGGCACAGATTAACCCTCATTTTTTGTACAATACGCTAGAATCGATTAACTGGCAGGCAAAAATGAATCAGCAAACAGATATATCAAGCATGGTTGAATCTTTGGGCTATTTATTGCGAAATGCAATTAGTGTTAAAAATGACGTAGTATTGCTCGAAGAAGAGCTGTTTATCGTTTCCCATTATATAAGAATCCAAAAATATCGATATGGCGATCGCTTGATTTTTCACGAAACTATCTCTCCTGAGACAAAGAAATGCTATATTCCTAAATTGATGATTCAGCCTCTCGTCGAAAATGCGATCCATTATGCGCTTGAAATGATGATAGAGCCATGTGAAATAAAGGTTTCTGGCTATCTTCAAGAAAGTAATTTGCATATTACCGTTGAAGATGATGGACCTGGGATGGAGGAGGAACTATTAGCAAAGGTTAGAAAACAAGAGGTAAAAACGAGAGGGACTGGAATCGGGCTTTATAATATTGATTCACGGATTAAGCTTTTATATGGTGAGGAATTTGGTTTAACAATCAAAAGTAAATCTGGAATGGGAACCCAAGTTCATTTAATCATTCCAAATAGATGGCGGTGATAACATGTATAAGGTTTTTCTAGTGGATGATGAAAGAATCATTTTAGAGGGTATTTCAAGGATTATTGACTGGGAAAAGCTGCATACCATGTTGGTAGGGAAGGCAACCAATGGCATAGAAGCATATCAATTAATTGTTGATTCACAGCCTGATATTGTTATTAGTGATATAAAAATGCCTGGTATGAATGGAATGGAGTTAGTTTCGAAAATAAAAGAAGAATATCCCCATATCCATTTTATTCTTTTATCTGGGTTCGCCGAATTTCATTATGCCCAAAAAGGGATGGAATATGGAGTTAAACACTATTTATTAAAGCCTTGTAATGAAAACCAAATTATCGAAGCTATTCAACAGATAATTAGCGAAATTCGTATGAAAGAGAAAAAAGAACATTACTTGATCCAGATGAAAAAGAAAATGGAAACTGTGCAGCCCTTTGTGAAAAAGCAATTATTGACAGAGCTAGTTACTAGCAAAAAATCAGAAAAGAAGGTTTTGGCCTATTATGAACGGATCTTTCATACCAAATTGGAAGATAAGCAGATTTGTGTTGTCCTGTTTCATTTAGAGGGAGACTTTAACTATGAACACTTATTTATGTTGGAGAATGTAGGGAATGATATCTTTGAATCTCCTATTCTTTCTTCCAACATTGGAGAACATATTTTGTTTATTGTCGATGCAAAGAGCGGTCAAGATGAACTGCAAGAAAGACTGGAGCAAATTCGAAAAAACTTTTCTTTAGTATATGAGATGGATATGACGGTCGCAGTAAGCAGGATAGGATCTATAACCCTCACAAGAAAGCTTTACCAAGAAGCGCTTGAATGTCTAAGTCATCGTTTCTATTTAGGAGAGGGAAGCATTATTACCAAGAAGGATATACAGCAAGAACAGGAGATAGATAGTCTAGACTTTGGAGATTTACCATTATTTTTAGAAATCAAGTCAGGTAATTGGGCCAAAGCGGAGGAAGAAATGAACGAAATATTCGAACAGATTTCAGCCAAACGAGATCCTATTCACTTAACAAGAACTCACATCATTCAACTTTTTCTTTCAATCATCCAAGTATGCTGTGCTAAAAGCCTTTCTGACTATATGGGGAAAATATCTTTTTTATTAGAAGCGAAGAGCATTCAGGCGATGAAAGAGTTTCTGCTTCATCATACAAAAGAAATTACCTTTACATACTATGATAAGCACAAATCTTCGCAGTCGCATGTAATCGAGCAAATAAAAGAATTAATTAATAAGGAATTAAGTAATCCGGCGCTTTCCTTAAAATGGGTTGCTACACAAGTTTATATGAATGCAGATTATCTAGGGAAATTATTTAAGCAAGAAACAGGTGGGAAATTTTCGACTTATGTAACGAGAATGAGAGTGAATAAAGCATTGGAAGAGATTGAGAAGACGGGTGAAATTAAAATATTTACCCTTGCGGAAATGAGTGGATTCGGCGATAATCCTCAATACTTTAGCCAAGTATTTAAAAAGCATACGGGCTATACGCCTTCCGAATACAAAAATGTACGCTAGATTAAAAAATCCTAATTACTCTGGGAAAGAAGTGATTAGGATTTTTTAGCGATGTTTTAAAAAGAATATCTCTGTTTTTTGAACAGGATATCTCTATTTTTTAAATTCCATCAAGTGGGAATAACACGTAAAATTTAAATGAAAGCACTTACAATAAAGAAGGAAGAGGGGGATTGGATGAGGAAGATTCTCATTTTAGCCTTGAGTCTGTTTGTGGTAACGGCATTTAGTGGTTGTAGTGCATCTAGTAGTAATGAATCAGGCGGAGAAAATGGCAGTGAAAAGATTACGATTCGATTTGCATGGTGGGGTGGGCAGCCTCGTCATGATTACACGACAAAAGTTATTGAAATGTATGAAAAAGAAAATCTTAATGTAAACATCGAGCCCGAATTTGCTAACTGGGACGACTATTGGAAAAAGCTAGCTCCACAAGCTGCAGCAAACCAATTACCAGATGTGATTCAAATGGATATGGCCTATTTATCGCAATATGGAGAAAAGGGTCAATTGGAAGATTTAACACCTTATCTGGATAATGGAACGATTGATACTAGTTCTATCCCAGAAAATAATATTTCAGGTGGAAAAATAAAAGATAGCCTTTATGGATTGCCAGCTGGTGTGAATGTATTGTCGGTTATTTCTAATGATCGATTAGTAAAAGAAGCTGGGATTGAGATGGATAGTCAAACATGGACATGGGACGACTATGAAAAAATAGCCTTACAGTTACAAGAAAAACTAGGGGTTTACGGATCAAATGGGATGCATCCCCCAGATGTATTTTTCCCGTACTATTTAAGAACACAAGGTGAGCGCTTTTATAATCAAGATGGTACAGGACTAGCTTATACAGATGATCAATTTTTTATCGATTACTTCGAGAGACAATTGCGATTAATTGATGCCGATGCATCCCCAACTCCAGATGAACAAGCACAAATAAAAGGAATGGAAGATGATTTCATTGTAAAAGGTGCTACTGGGTTTACTTGGAATTATTCCAATCAATACTTAGCATTTTCTCAACTAACAGATGATTCTCTTACGATTAACTTTCCACCAGAACAAGAAACGGAAAGTGCCTTATTCTTAAAGCCAAGTATGTTATTCTCTATTCCAAAAAGTTCAAAGGTGAAAGAAGAGGCAGCTAAGTTTATCGACTACTTTGTAAATAATATCGAAGCCAATAAGATTATTAAGGGAGAAAGAGGAGTTCCAGTTTCTACAGAAGTATCTGATGCAATTAAACCAGAATTAAGCGAATCAGAAACAAAAATTGTCGAGTACGTAGAGTCTGCCACACAGCATGCAAGTCAAGCTGATCCACCAGATCCGATTGGGAGTGCAGAAGTAATGAAAGCACTAAAAGACGTTTCCGATCAAATCTTATTTAAACAAATTAAGCCAGAAGAAGGCGCGAAGAAATTTAGAGAACAAGCAAACGGAATTTTAGGAAGAAATAAATAGGGAGTTACACAACGTTTTCTTTCCGATAATTGGCTTTATTAATAAAGTTAAGAGAGACGACTGCTCGTTAAAAAAAAAACAGTTTTCTTTCTGTTCTATATAATTTTAGAACCCATTTTCATCAGAGGGAGATTTCAATCATATTGACTGAGTTATGAAAAATTCACAAAAATAAATGCACGAAAAGTTCAACTTTGAATGATTCGTGCTCTATTTCTGATAGAGAAAGGAGTTGTTTTAGAAATGAAGTCACGTGCTTTAAAAGATAATTTATCTGGCTATGCTTTTATATCGCCATTCATTATCGGCTTTACTGCATTCACCGTTGTGCCGATGCTTATTTCCTTGTATTTATCTTTCACTAATTATGATTTATTTACAACACCAACATGGATAGGGCTTGCCAATTATAAAGAAATGCTCTTTGGAGATGAAAAGTTTTGGAAGTCGTTAAGTGTGACATTTTACTATGTGCTTGCAGGTGTTCCCCTTCGCTTAATGTTTGCGTTATTTGTGGCAATGCTTTTAAACCAAAATAGGAAAGGAATTGGGATTTATCGAGTTCTTTTTTACTTGCCGTCGATTATCGGAGGTAGTGTAGCAGTTGCTATTATGTGGCGTAATATTTTTGGCAACGAAGGAGTAATCAATGCATTATTGTTCTTTATGGGAATTGATAAGAAAATCCTTTGGTATCAAGATCCGACAAGCGCGTTATGGACATTGATATTGCTTGCTGTATGGCAGTTCGGTTCTTCCATGCTTATATTTCTTGCAGGATTAAAAAATATTCCGCCAACCTATTATGAAGCCGCAAGTGTAGATGGAGCAAGTGCTGTACATAAATTTTTCAAAATTACGCTCCCGTTATTAAGCCCAATTATTTTCTTTAATTTAGTCATGCAAACAATATCTGCATTTATGACTTTTACACCAGCCTATATTATTTCCAAAGGGGAAGGTGGTCCTCTTGATGGAACGTTACTGTACCCACTTTATTTATTCCAAAAAGCATTTAATTTTTTTCAAATGGGATATGCATCTGCTATGGCGTGGGTCATGTTAATTATTGTTGGGCTTACAACACTGATCTTATTTAAGACATCATCCTTATGGGTTTATTACGAGTCGAAGGAGGATTGATAGACATGGAGACATATAAACAACCGACAAATAATGTTATCGAGCCAAACATCAAGCCAACGATAGAAAAGAAACGCACAAAAATAAAGCCCCAAAAAATACTTTTTCATGTAATTACTAGTATTATCGCCATAATAATGCTCTATCCTGTTATATGGTTAATCATGAGTTCTTTTAAAGAAAGTTCATCTATTTTTGTGACTGCTCATTCCCTTATTCCTGATAAATTTATTTGGACCAATTATGCAGATGGATGGAAGGGAATTGCCGGGCAATCCTTTGGAACGTTTATTAAAAACTCATTGACTATTGTAGGGCTCTCTACTATTGGGGCAGTAGCGTCCTCGGCTCTAATTGCTTATGGATTTGCGAGAATTCAATTTAAGGGAAAAAGCTTTTGGTTTGCTTGTATGATGGTGACCATGATGCTTCCACATGAAGTATTAATGATTCCTCAATATATCATCTTTGCTAAAATCGGCTGGATTAATAGTTTTAAGCCAATCATTGTCCCTCAATTTTTTGGGCATGCCTTTTTCATCTTTTTAATCGTCCAGTTTATTCGAACGATACCAGTAGAACTAGATGAAGCAGCTAGAATAGATGGGTGTGGCCGTTTTAGTATCTTCTTTCGTATCATTTTACCTTTAATAACACCAGCACTAGCTACTTCTGCTATCTTCTCTTTTTATTGGAAATGGGAAGATTTAATCAATCCAGTCTTATATTTAAATAAGGCTGAATTATATCCAGTTTCCCTAGCTTTAAAATTATTTTTAGATACAGAATCCGCATCAAATTGGGGAGCAATGTTTGCAATGTCTGTTGTTTCGTTAGTACCTGTTATTCTGATCTTCTTTTTATTTCAAAAATATATTGTGGAAGGGATCAGTACAAGTGGTTTGAAATAGTTGAAGTTCTTCGTCCAAATATTTTCTTTATGGAGGGAAAGAGATGGTTGATACTAAGCAAATTTTGGATAAACAACATGTCATTGTTTCGATTGAAAGACTAATGGAGAATCTCGCAAGTATTAAGGACCAAACAGGAGAATACTTGCTCCATTTTGACGGAGTTGTTGTCGATGATAAAAGCTGGGAAGTATGGAATTGGCCCCAAGGTGTAGGCTTATATGGAATCTATAACTATTGGAAAATATCGAATGATCAAAAGGCAAAGCAAATAATGACAGAATGGTATAAACGCAGATTAACAGAAGGGGTTCCCCCTAAAAATGTAAACACGATGGCGCCCCTGCTTACATTAGCTTACTTGTATGAAGATACGAAAGATCAAACATATTTGCCTTATTTAGAGGCTTGGGCTGACTGGGTATTATACGAAATGCCAAGGACAAAAGAAGATGGGTTGCAGCACATGACCTATGGACCTGAAAATAAGAATCAACTATGGGATGACACGTTAATGATGACGGTCTTGCCTCTAGCGAAAATTGGAAAACTTCTTAATAATCAAGCGTATATCGAAGAAGCGAAAAAGCAGTTCCTTATCCATATAAAATATCTTTCTGACCGGAAAACAGGCTTATGGTTCCATGGCTGGACATTTGAAGGGGATCATCATTTTGCCGAAGCATTATGGGCAAGAGGTAATTGCTGGATTACCATTGCTATTCCTGAAATAATCGACATGCTTGAGCTGCCACAGGGAGATTTCTTTCGTGCGTATTTATTGGAAACGCTTGCTAGACAAATAGAGTCATTGAAAGAATATCAACATGAAACGGGTATGTGGCATACATTAATAAACGATCGTACTTCTTATTTAGAAGCATCAGCAACAGCCGGCTTTGCATATGGGATATTAAAGTCCATCCACAAAAGGTATATTGGAGCAGAATATAAAGAGGTTGCTCTAAAAGCAGTGCATGCAATTATGAACGAAATAAATGAACAAGGAGCACTGCAAAAAGTTTCTGTAGGCACAGGTATGGGAGATACATTGGATTTTTATCGCAATATTCCAATGACAACGATGCCGTATGGACAATCATTAGCGATTTTATGTTTATCGGAATTTTTATATAGTTATTGCTAGCATAGCGTAATCGTAAAAAGGAGGAGACAGACTTGCAAAAGCTATATCATGGCGCAGCTTTTTATCCTGAATTATGGGAAAGGGAGGTTGTGGAAGAAGACATTCGGCATATGCAAAAAATCGGCATAAATGTAGTTCGGATAGGAGAATTTATTTGGTCCTATATCGAACCACGTGAAGGAGAAATCGATATTTCTTTTTTAATCAATGTTATTAAGAGATTAAAGGAACATGGAATCGATACAGTTATGTGCACACCGACAGCAACTCCGCCGATTTGGATGTCTTATCAACATCCAGAACGAATGCATGTAGATAATGAAGGAACAGTTATGAGTCATGGAGCAAGACAGCATTTTTGTACAAATAATGGTTATTTTCGAGAGAAAGCAGCGATCATAACAGAGGCTCTTGCAAAAGGGTTAGGGAAATTGCCTGGTGTCATTGGCTGGCAGCTAGATAATGAATTTAAATGTCATGTCGGCGAGTGTTATTGTGAGACGTGTAAAGTTGAATGGCATAACTTTCTAGAACAAAAATATCAAACTATTGACCAGTTAAATACTGCATGGGGCACGCAAATATGGAGCCAGTATTATCAAAGTTTTGAGCAAATTCCGCAGCCTAGTTCTACACCATTCTTGCATAATGCCTCCTTGTTAACAATGTATAAAATATTCACACATGAGAAAATAGCGGAGTTTGCTAAAGAACAAGCCACTATTATTCGTTCCTACTCAGACATACCAATTACACATAATGCGACAGTCTTTTTTGATTTAGATCAAGCATTGCTATTCGAAAATCTTGATTTTGCCTCTTTTGATACATATGCAGTACAGGAAAATGTAAGCTCCTATATGATGTTATGTGATTTATACAGAAATATAAAGAAAGATAGCCCCTTTTGGCTGATGGAAACAAGTACTTCTTTTAGTGCATCTCTTGAAAGATATGCCAGTCCTCATCCAGATGGCTATTTACAAGCAGAAGCAGTATATGCCTATGCGGCAGGAGCTGAAGGCTTTTGCTACTGGCTTTGGCGACAGCAGCGCACTGGCTGTGAGATTGCGCATGGTTCTGTTATTAGTGCCTGGGGAAAACCGACGATTGGATATAAAAATGTATTAGAAGTGGAAAGAATTCGCCAAGAACTGGAACCGCTGCTGCTTCATACAGAACCGCTACAAGCAGAAGTTGCAATTTGTTATTCTGATCGGGCAAAAGCTTATTTTCAGACAGAAGCCTTTAATGGGGTTCAATATAAACAAATTTTAACAGACTTTTATGAACGGTTTATTTCATTAGGAATTCATAGAGACTTGATAATGGAACAAGCAGATTTAGACGGATATAAATTATTATGTACGCCTTTCATCCCTTATCTTTCCTCTGAATATATACAAAGAACAATAGCATTTGTAGAAAAAGGAGGAATATGGATTGTTGGACCGCTAACTGGAGGGCGTACTAAAGATCATACGATTCAAACGGACTATGCGCTTGGTGAACTAGAGAAGCTAGCAGGTGTTCAAGCTTTATTTACGAATCCGTTAGATGGGACGAATACTTATGGTGAAGCGTTTGGCATAACGGCTGATTTAGGCCTATGGAGTACGATCTTTGATGTAGAGAAAGGGGAGAATATAGGGATAATCAAGGATGGCGTAGGTGCTGGAAATGCTTTTATAAAAGAGATGAAAAGAGGAAAAGGAAAGATTGTGTTCCTTGGTAGTTTGCCTCTTGGTTCACAGGGAGAAAAAATGGTAGAAGCATTGATCCATCATTACGCAAAGGAAGCGGCAGTTAAGATGGAAATAAAAACTACGGATGGCACGGCAATCATTCCTAGAATTGGGAAGGATGCATCCTATTGGGTTGTTGTGAATATGGATGGAAAAACTGGAGAGGTAACACTTCCGAAAAAGAGTGTGGACTGGAAAAGTAATCAAATACTAGAAAGTGGAAAATATGAAATTCCGCCATATGACTATAGAGTAATAAAGTACCATTTTTAGCTTTAAAAGTCTTCTAATAGACTGCAGAAAATACAGGTATATTAGGAGGCTTTTTTGAATTTGGTTAGAACACGCTATTTTTTTACTTATTTTAAGGTAGTACAAAGTTACCAATTTATTAAAATAAGGCAATAAAGGAAATAGAATAGACTTTAAATGGTGGTTGCTATTTGAAGATAGATATTTTATAATCAAAATTAACAACGTTGTTATTTTTCTATTCTTTTTTTTGTTCACTATTGAAATCGCTTTATAATTTCCTGTTTAACCCCGTACGATCGAGTCTATTCATCTAAGTTATAACATTATTGAACTATATATAGGGAGTAAATTCAGTTGAAATGAAACCGTTTACTAACTGGGTGTTCCTTAATTATCTAGGTATCTATTGTTTCATCTTTTTCCTTAAGGAAATGGAATGTTTTCTATTTTTTGTAAAAGAGGGGGAAATTATCATGAAAAAAAGTTTTACTTGGATTTTATTAATCATGTCTGTATTGCTCGTTTTTACAGGATGCTCGAATCAATCTAGCTCTTCTAGTAAATCTGGTGATTCCGATGGTGACCAAATTGTTCTTCGTTTCACCTGGTGGGGTGGTCAAGAAAGATCGCAAAAGACACAAGAAGTTATTGAGTTATATGAAAAATTGCATCCAGAGGTTAAAATTGTTCCTGAATTTTCTGGCCTTGAAGGCTACTTTGAAAAGTTAGATACACAGTTAGCTTCCGGTAATGCTCCTGATATCATACAATTTGGCGGGAATTTAAATGACTATGTACACAAAGGAGTAGTTCTACCACTAGATGAATACATAGGGAAGGAACTAGATTTAAGCAAACACCCCGAAAACATGATTAAGGCTGCTACTTATGAGGATAAATTTTATGGAGTTGTTCTTGGTGTGAATGCTGGTGGTTTATTGATAAATAAAACAGCATTTGACGAAGCGAATGTTCCAATCCCAGCTGATGATTGGACATGGGAAGATTTAGAGAAAACTGCAAAGCAGATTACAACTACATTAGACAAAAAGTACGGTGTCTTGGACTTTGATGAAGATGGTTTCGGTATGTTTTTGGCACAAAGAGGTAAGGTTGCCTATGACAATGGTAAAGTCGGATTTGAAGAACATGATTCGAAAGAATGGTTCCAGTTATGGCAAGATATGAGAGAGAGTGGAGCAGCAGCGCCTGCTGAATTACAAACACAAAATCAAGATGATCCTGCACAGTCGTTAATTGTTAGAGGAGATGTTGCGATGCAATTTGTGTTCTCTAACCAGTATTCTGCTTATAACAGTGCAACACCAGATGAGCTGACATTCCATATTCCTCCATATGATGCCGAAACAGGTAAAAATGGAGTGACCCTATTACCGAGCCAATTTTTAGCTGGAAATGCAAATACAAAGCATCCGAAAGAAGTTGCTGAGTTCCTTGATTTCTTCGTTAATAACATCGAAGCAGGGGAAGTTTTAGGAATGGATAGAGGAATTCCAGTTAATTCTGAGGTTCGTGAACAAGTAAGCGCATCTGCTGCAGAAGAAGATAAAGTTGTCTTAGATTATATTGATCTTGTCACAAAAACGTCAGATGCGGAATATACACCACTTTATCCAGGATATGTGGAGGAACAAAAGCTTTATAAGCAAACAGTTGAAACCATCGCATTTGAAAAGGATTCTGTCGATAATGCTTCTGAAAGATATTTTAAAGAATTAAATAAGATAATCGAGAGACATTCGAAGTAACGGTAGGGGAAAGAAGATCGGTAAATTACCGATCTTCTTGAACTAGATTAATAGAGGGGGATAGGGATGTCATTACGAGCGAAAACGAAAAATAGTCTGATTGCATACGGTTTTTTAACACCTTGGCTCATTGGTTTTTTTGGTTTGGTATTAGGCCCCATGATTGCGTCATTGTATTTATCTTTTACCCATTATAATCTGTTAAATGCACCAGAATGGATTGGTTTAGAAAACTATAAAAATATGTTTTTTGATGATGATAATTTTTGGGATTCTGTACACGTAACAGCTAAATTTGTTGTGTTATCTGTCCCGACCCAATTACTTTCTGCTCTATTGGTAGCACTTTTACTGAAAAAGGGTTTAAAGGGAATTGGTATTTATCGAACTATTTACTATTTGCCTTCTTTATTAGGTGGAAGTGTTGCAATTGCGATTCTTTGGCGTAATATGTTCGATTCAAATGGTTTAGTAAATACTTTTTTATCTCTCTTTGGTATACAAGGAAAGGCTTGGATTTCCCATCCAGATTATGCCTTATACACTTTGGTCATTCTATCCATTTGGCAGTTTGGTGCTTCTATGATTATTTTCCTTGCTGGCTTAAAGCAAATACCAGAAAACTTATATGAAGCGGCAGAAATAGACGGGGCTAATAAATTCCAGTCTTTTATCCATATTACGATGCCAATGCTATCACCAGTTATCTTCTTCAACCTCGTTATGGAAGTCATTAAGTCACTGCAAGCCTTCACGTCTGCTTATATTATTAGCGGAGGAACTGGCGGACCGATTAATTCTACTTTATTTTATACGCTTTACCTTTATCAAAACGGCTTCTCCTTTTTCAATATGGGCTATGCTGCTGCAATGGCGTGGATACTTGTACTTGTATTGGCGATCATTACGGGAATCTTATTTATCACCTCTAGATATTGGGTGTATTACGAAGATGCAGGGGGGAAATAGCAGATGATTGTAAAGAGAAGAATAAAAAGAGCTTTTATATATCTAGTTGTTAGTTTCATCGGAATTCTAATGCTATATCCAGTCTTATGGCTGCTTTCCAGCTCGTTAAAGCCAGAAGCACTTATCTTTAGCCAACAAGGACTATGGCCAAGAGAATTTACACTTGAAAATTATGCAAAAGGCTGGTATGTCATCAAAGATTTAAGCTTTGGTACATTCTTTAAAAATTCCTTATTTTTAAGCAGCATAAACGTGATCGCAAACCTTATCTCCTGTTCCATGGTAGCTTATGCATTTGCCCGGCTGCAATTTCCACTTAAAAAATTATGGTTTGTTTGTATGCTTACAACTTTAATGCTACCAGTGCATGTTACCTTGGTACCACAATATGCTATCTTCCATTATCTTGATTGGATTGATACATTTTTACCGTTAACAGTTCCTAAATTTTTTGCAACAGAAGCCTTTTTTATCTTTTTAATGGTGCAGTTTATCCGTGGAATTCCAAGAGATTTGGATGAAAGTGCAATTATGGATGGATGTGGAATATTCCGTATTTACTTGCGAATCATACTTCCGCTTGCAACACCAGTTCTTATTACTACTGCAATTTTCTCTTTTATATGGACATGGGATGATTTCTTTAGTCAAATGCTTTACTTAAATACAACATCGAATTATACGGTGACATTAGGACTTAAACTTTTCTTAGATTCACAAGGGCAATCTGCTTGGGGACCGATGTTTGCGATGTCCATTCTTTCTATTTTACCAATTACCATTATTTTCTTTATCTTTCAAAAATATATTGTGGAAGGTATTGCGACTACTGGTATAAAAGGATAAGTTGGACTCCCTACAATTTTTAAAGAGGTGCTATTCATATGATTAATCGCAAGGCTGTGGTAACAAGGCATCATCCTAAATATAAACGAGTAGAAAACCTAGCGCCATTATCCGTTGGGAATGGCCACTTTGCCTTTTCGGCAGATATTACAGGGCTGCAATCATTCCCGAAAGAATATCAGGTACCACTTGGAACACAATCTGAATGGGGATGGCATTCCACAAGAGGAAGAAATTTGTATAGAAAAGAACAACTTACTCAACAAAAGCTAGATACATATGGTCGAGAAGTTGCATATCCAATATATCCCAATGGGGAAGAGGAAGAAGCGTATCATTGGCTGAGACAGAATCCACATCGTGTTCATCTTGGTATTATAGGCTTTCGTTTATTAAAGGAAGATAACCAGGAAGCAAAGCTAAATGATATTTACAACATTGACCAGGAGCTAAACATTTGGGAAGGGACTTTATCAAGTACCTTTTATTTAGAAAATAAACCCGTCTCCGTTGTCACGGTATGTCATCCTGAATCGGATGAAATTGGTGTTCATATATGTTCGCCTCTTATTTCACTTAGTCAATTACAAATAACCTTGTCTTTTCCTTCTCCAGAAATGACATCGGTGAAATGGGAAGAATCTATTTTTCCAAACGCGTATTCCCTAAATCAAATAGAGATGCGGAGGCAAACCGATTCCTCTGTTTTTCTCCATAGACAGATGGACGAAGATAGTTATGAAGTAGGGTGGGCATGGTCTGGTGGGCAAATAATCAAAGATAGCAACGAGCGATTTGTTCTTATTCCTGATAATAAGACAGAAGAATTTACATTTTCTTTGAGCTTTGCAGAGCAAACACCTATCAATCATTCCTATGAAACAATCCTTTTTGCTAGTAAGAATCACTGGGAAAAGTTTTGGAATAGCGGTGGGGCAATTGATTTTTCTGGAAGTACGGATTCGAGAGCACATGAGCTGGAACGTAGAGTAGTGTTATCTCAATTTCTAACTGAGATTCATGATAGTGGAACTGCACCCCCACAGGAAACTGGTTACATGTATAATAGCTGGTTCGGAAAGTTTCATTTGGAAATGCATTGGTGGCATGTCGCACATTTTCCATTATGGGGACGTGAATCAATTGTGGAAAGAGCCATGGATTGGTATGTATCACATCTTCCTATTGCGAAAGACCTAGCCCGAGAGCAAGGCTATAAAGGGGCAAGATGGCCAAAAATGATTGGAGTGGATGGTAAACAAAGCCCATCACCAATTGCACCTCTTTTGATTTGGCAGCAACCACATCCAATCGCCTTAGCTGAATTATGTTTTCAAGCGAAACCAAAGAAAGAGCTATTATTAAGCTGGGAAAAGATTATCGTAGAAACAGCTGACTTTATGGCATCTTTTGTAGTATGGGATGACAAAAGAAATGCGTATGTTTTAGGACCTCCACTAATTCCAGCACAGGAATGTCATGATCCTGCGATAAGTTTAAATCCACCATATGAATTGGAGTATTGGAAGTATGGGTTAGAAGTTGCCAGTGAGTGGATGGAGCGTTTAGGAAAAAAAGCAAATCCTAAATGGCTTGAAGTGGCGGGAATGCTCGCAAAACCACCTCAAGCAAATGGAGTATATTTAGCGCATGAAAATTGTGTGGATACCTTTAAACAGTTTAATCACGATCATCCTTCCATGGTAGCAGCACTTGGAATACTAGAAGGAACCTTAATTGATCCTGTAGTAATGAAACAAACACTAGAGTGTGTAGAAAAAGAATGGCAATGGGAAACCGCATGGGGATGGGACTTTCCTATGTGTGCAATGACAGCTGCACGCCTTGGTGATAGTGAAAAAGCAGTTAATTTTCTTTTAATGGATCAAGTGAAAAATACGTATTTACCAAATGGGCATAACTATCAAAATAGCAGTTTATCTTGTTATTTACCGGGAAATGGTGGGCTATTAACTGCTGTAGCCATGATGGCATGCGGCTGGCGTGGAAATGAAGAACAACATATAAAAGGTTTTCCGCAAGATGGAACATGGCAAGTAAAGTGGGAAGGGTTACATCCTATTTTATAAGGTTACTTAGATTGGTGGGAAATAGAATGGTAAAAACAAAAGATATCCAAATTCGTGATCCGTATATATTTCCAGATCAAAAGACAGGAAATTATTATTTATATGGCAGTACAGACAAAAATATTTGGGGGAAAGGAACAGGATTTGATGTTTATGTGAGCCCTGATTTAAATAATTGGGAAGGACCTTTTCCAGTTTTTCGTCCAGAGGAAGACTTTTATTCGGAAGAAAATTTTTGGGCACCAGAAGTACATGAGTATAAAGGACATTATTATATGTTTGCAACCTTTCTTCGAAAAGATAATGGTTGCAGAGGAACAGGTGTCCTCGTATCGGATCAGCTTACTGGTCCGTTCAAACCGCATAGTACTTCACCGTTAACACCTGAAAATTGGTATTCATTAGATGGAACATTATTTATCGCTGAGGATGGAAAACCCTGGTTGGTGTTCTGCCATGAATGGGTTCAGGTAAGTGACGGGCAGATTTGCGCCGTGCAGCTTCAAGATAATTTAATGGATGTGATTGGAGATCCTATCATTCTATTCCATGCTTCGGAAGCAAGATGGCCCACTTCCTTTCAACACAAGAGGTTTCCTGGTCAAAATAATTATGTGACAGATGGTCCGTTTGTGTTTACACTTCCTAATGGAGAATTAGGAATGTTATGGGCGAGTTTTATCAATAATGTCTATGCACAAGGAGTTTCTTGGTCTCGGACTGGTAACATCCAAGGTCCATGGGAACATGATTCAGAAGCAATCTATCAAAATAATGGTGGTCATGGTATGATTTTTCGAACCTTTGAGGGATCTTTTAAATTAACATTACATGCTCCAAATGACACACCAAATGAACGCCCATTGTTCTTAGATATAGCAATAGATAGTGATGGAAGAATCCAAGTGATGGGTAAGAGTGAGTCTAATTAATATAGAAGGTTGTTTATAATAGGCTGTTAAAAATATTGTTATTAACTCAAAAAATAATAGAAAGAACTACTGAGCAGCCTGAATCCACGAAGACTGCTGTGGAAGTTGCGAGACAGTTAAGACCTCACAGACGAAGCCGAGGAGGCTTATGTGTAGCCCCACGGAAAGCGAAGTGTATTCAGGTTGCGGGGATAATTGTAAAAATACTTTGAGGCTTACAATAAAAGGTTAAATGGAGGAGGATGAACCATGACTAAAAAAACATATGCATTAGTAGGAACTGGAGGCAGAGCAGAGTTTTTTTATGGAGCAATTGCACGTGATTTTAGAGAAACAGCTGATTTAGTAGGCTTTTGTGATATGAATCAAACTAGAATGAATTATGCCAATCATTTATTAAAAACGAAGTACGATTATAAAGATGTTCCAACATATAAAGCAGATCAATTTGAACAAATGCTGAAAGAGCTAAAACCAGATTATTGTATCGTTACAACGATGGATCGGACGCATCATACATATATCATAAAGGCAATGGAATTGGGTTGTGATGTAATCACAGAAAAGCCATTGACGATTGATGAAGAAAAAGCTCAATCAATTTTAGATGCGGTTGAACGCACAAACAGAAAACTTCGTGTAACATTTAACTATCGCTATGCCCCACATAATACAAAAATAAGAGAGTTAATTGAAGATGGTGTAATTGGGGATGTACATGCGGTGCATTTTGAATGGCTCCTTAATACCGAGCATGGAGCTGATTATTTTAGAAGATGGCATCGAGACAAACGAAATAGTGGTGGTTTACTTGTTCATAAATCAACTCATCATTTTGATCTTGTAAATTTCTGGTTGCAGTCTTACCCAGACACTGTTTTAGCAATGGGTGACCTAATGTTTTACGGAAGAGAAAATGCCGAGAAGAGAGGAAAAACGCAGTTTTATCAAAGAGCTTACGGAAGTGAGTACGCAAAATCAGATCATTTTGCCTTGCATTTAGAGAAAAATGAACATTTAAAGGAAATGTATTTGCATGCCGAAAAAGAAGATGGCTATCAGCGAGACCAAAGCGTATTTGGTGATGGAATTAGCACAGAAGATACTTTAGGGCTAATTGCTAAGTTTAAAAATAAAGCAATTCTTACTTATTCCTTACATGCTTACGCACCTTGGGAGGGCTTCAACGTTGTCTTTAATGGAACAAAAGGCAGAATTGAAGTCAAAGTCGTGGAAAAGTCATATGTTAATTCCGGTGGCAATAAAGAAGAGGAAGGTGCACTATCCACTATGAGCATTACGGTTCATCCAATGCTAGGTAAGCCTTATGAAGTGGAGATAGAAACAGGAGAAGGTGGCCATGGAGGTGGAGATCCAGTATTACTTCGGGATATATTTGGTGAGCCAGTAGAGGATCGATTTAATCGAGCAGCCACCCATATTGACGGTGTGAAATCTATCTTAACAGGAATTGCAGGGAATATTTCCATTAAAACAGGAATACCTGTGAAATTAGATGCCTTAGTGAAATTTTAGCAATAAATTAATATAGAATATAGTGATAGCTTTTGGATGTGAAGGGGGATGAAAAACAAGTGAGCGGATTTGCAAATAGTATCTATCGTGGATCAGATATAATTATGAAATTAGCCTATTTAAATCTTTTATGGATTGCTTTTTCGCTGTTAGGTGGCATTATTTTAGGAGTGTTGCCTGCTACAGTGGCACTTTTTACCATTGTAAGGAAATGGATAATGGGAGATAAGGAGATTTCTATCTTTCAAACGTTTTGGCAATGTTATAAGAGTGATTTTGTCACCATAAATGTCATTGGCCTTGTATTAGGAATAATCGGCTTTATATTAGCTGTAGATATATATTATTTTAGTACCATAAATTCGCTCCTCTCTAAAAGCATCCTAATCCTTTTTGGTGTTTTAGGTCTCTTTTACTTAATCACTATTTTATATCTGTTTCCGACTTATGTTCATTTCGAGCTCAAAGGCTTTCAATATGTGAAATATGCGCTAATTTTAGGAATAACTAATATTGTTGGGACTATACTAATCGTTTTAGGCTGTGTCGCTGTTACCTTTGTATATATCAAACTTCCGGCAACTTTATTATTTTTTAGTATGAGTGTTATGGGAGTAATTGTCATGTGGCCCGCATATCGAGGATTTATAAGGGTAAATAATCAGGGGCAAATGGATTTAGTGAAAACAAATAAATAGTATCTTTCTAGATAAGTAAAAACGAGGAGATTTCAGTCTCCTCGTCAGACTGTAGACAAACTCCTGAATTTTAGATATAGAGGTTTGTCTATAGTATATTTATTAGTCCCTTTGAATAGGGATGTTGCTTTTCGCTCCATGGGTTCGCTTTCCGTGGGGCTCGCGCTTAGCCGCGGTCTGCTTACAGCCTGCAGGGTCTAAGCTGTCTCGCTAATCCCACAGGAGTCTCACCCCTTCCACTCCAAGCAACGCATGAAAATTCAATGTAAGTTTCTAAAAATCTTTTTGTCGACAAACTGACGAGGAGATTTCATTCTCCTCGTTTTTACTTGGGGAATTATTCAATATGGAGGAGACGTACATGAAGTAGTTATTCTTAATTCCGGTTCAAGATAAATGGTAGTTTCTATTTCTTCCCCATTTATAACATTCATTAGTACCTCGATTATCTTATCACTAATTTTGTCTAATGGTACCCCTACTGTCGATAATGGAGTATCGAAACGTTCTAGTGCTGAAATATTATCATAACTAATAATAGAAATATCATTAGGGATTGATAGCTTTTTTTCATTAATGGCTTGCAGGGCACCTCGAGCAAGATCATGACTGCCAGTGAGAATAACAGTTGGTAGTTTAGTAGAAGCTAGTAATTGTTTGGTAGCCTCATAGCCATCGTATTGGTCAAAATCTTGTACCTTCACTATTTGAGCTGGAAAGGCTGGTAATCCTAATTCGGAAATAGCTTGTTTAAAACCTTTTACTTTTTCTTTCTGTAGCTCTTCATTTTCTACTTCCCCAATATAGCTAATGTAACGATGCCCAATTTTGTGAAGGTATTGTACAGCGGTGTAAGTAGCTTTTTGACGATTCACATCAATGATTGGATAAGTCGTTTTTGTGTTTGCTAGTCCATAGGTGATAATGGGAACATCTGATGTAAAGGAATCGATTGATTGACTGGAATCAAATGCTAAAATGGCATCCACTTGATAACGATTAAAGATTTTTAAAGCTGACTCTACTTCATTAATGGAGATTAATGTCGTATAAGATAGCTGCTCAAGTTGTTTGTTGATGGTTGTAATAAGAGTAGAAAGAACGGTTTGCTCTATCGTTGGCCAAACAACTCCAATTGCAAAGGATTTTTTTGATACAAGACTTCTAGCGGCAACGTTTGGCTGGTAGCCTAATTCATTGGCAACTGCTTTAATGCGATCTTTCGTAGGTTTTTTTACTAATGGACTATCACGAAGTGCCTTTGATACTGTAGAATAACTTACACCAGCAGTTTTAGCTATATCTTTAATGGTGACACTCATCTTCATTCCTCCGATTCACCAAAGTGAATAAAATAACAACGTTGTTATTTTATTATAGCTATTATTTATTCTTTTAACAAGAGTGTTAGCTCAATGTCACAAAAAATATAAATATTGCATGATTCGAATATTACTGATTTTTCTTTTTTTTTCTTGTGTGATAGATCTGAAAAAGATATAATAAAAATAACTAATAAAGAAAAGAGGTGGGGAAGGATGTTAAGTTCAACTGTTTTAGTGCAAGGTTATATGATGGAAAGTCTTTATATTAACCGTGCAAAATTTGCGATGGTAGTTGTTAACGGGATAACTATGCCCTTTTTTAAACAACTAAATAGCAAACTAAAACAGTGAAAACATCTCTTACCCACATCTATATGGACGGTTAAAGGAGTGCATTTTCATGCGCTCCTTTTTAAATGGCTTAAATGAAGGGAATAGTCATTTTTTATAGAAGGAAGTCGTGTATGCTTATGCAAAAGCATCTTTCTAATTGTACATTTAGAGGTATTTATATTTGATGAAAAAGTGAACGAACTTTTCTAAAGAATAATGTGCCATGGAGAACTTGTTTTCCCATGGCTTTTTTGTGTTGTTTTTTGTGGAGACAAAATCGTCCATTACAGACGGAGGGGAAAAGAGATAATCATAATAAAAGGAGCGGTAATATGATTATTTGCAGTGTAAATAATATAGGGAAAATGTACGGAGGAAGTTCCATTTTTGAAGATATTTCGTTAGAAATCAAAGAAAAAGAAAAAGTTGGATTAGTTGGTAGAAATGGAAGTGGAAAAACAACATTATTTCGGCTTCTAGCGGGAAAGGAAACTCCTGATTCAGGACAAATTCATTGGAAAAAAGGACTGAAAATTGGATATTTAGAGCAAATACCTGACTTTGAGCAATCATTAAAGGTTAAGGAAGTTTTAAAAAGGGCCTTTTCAAGTCTCGTTACTTTAGAGGAAAAGATGCAGCAAATAGAACAAGAAATGGCAAGAGACAATACCCTAGAGCAATTACAGCTATTAATAGATGAGTATGGTAAATTGCAGGAATTTTTTACGAATGCTGGAGGATATGAAATAGATGCAAAGATTGAAAAGATTGTTAACGGCTTAACTATCCAGCATTTAGTTACAAAAGAGTATGGAGCATTGAGTGGCGGAGAAAAAACAAAGATTGGTCTAGCAATGATTCTTCTTAAGGAACCTGATTTTCTTTTGCTGGATGAACCAACGAACCATTTGGATTTAATGGCAGTAGAATGGCTTGGGAAATATCTTAAGGAATATGATGGCACAATTTTAGTCGTTTCCCATGATCGCTATTTTTTAGATGAGGTTATCGGGAAAGTCATTGATTTAGAAGATGGGGAAGTAATTACCTATTATTCTAATTTCACCAATTATACGAAGGAAAAGGAAGAAAGACTCTTAAGAGAATTTCAGGCATATGAAGAACAGCAAAAGAAAATCAAAAAAATGAGGGAAGCAATTAAACGCCTTCGCGAGTGGGCAAATCGGGCAAACCCACCTAATGAAGGACTTCATAAACGTGCAAGAAATATGGAGCGTGCGATAGAGAGAATGGAGAAGTTATCTCGTCCTATTCTTAATAGGAAAAAAATGAATTTTGAAATGGAATCAAGTGAGCGAAGCGGGAAGGATGTTATTCAGCTTCGCAATGTATCTAAAAGCTTCGGAGAACAACTCTTATTTAATGATGTGCATATGCGGATTAGCTATAGAGATAGAGCTGCAATCATTGGAGAGAATGGGTCGGGGAAATCAACCTTATTAAAGATGATTCTTCAACAGCTGGAAGCAGATGAAGGAGAGATTAGGATAGGAAGCAATGTGAAAATCGGTTATCTTTCTCAGCATGTATTGGCAGAAATGGAAGGAGAAACAGTGATTGAAGCATTTCGCAATGAAGTGCAGGTGACAGAGGGAGCGGCGAGGCATATCCTAGCACAATTTCTGTTTTACGGACATTCCGTTTTCAAAAAAGTCTCCAATTTAAGTGGTGGAGAGAGAATGAGGCTTCGTTTGGCACAGCTTATGCATCAAGAGATAAATCTGTTGATCCTCGATGAGCCAACGAATCATTTAGATATTGATTCTCGTGAAGTATTAGAAGAGGCACTAGAGGATTTTGATGGTACTATACTTGCAGTTTCCCATGACCGTTATTTTCTAAATAAGCTTTTTCAAAAGATTTATTGGATTGAATCCCAAGGCCTGCACTATTTTGAAGGGAATTATACGTATGCCCGAGAAAAATCTAAGGAAATGCAACGGATAAAGGGGAAAGTAATCACTACTGCAAAATCAAAAAAGGAAATGCCGGTGGTTTCGAAAGACCAAAAGAGAGAAGTAACATTTAAGCAAACCTATTGGGAAAAAGAGTTAGATGTATTAGAAAAACAGATAACAGAATTAGAAACAAGAATGAAAAAGGAGTCAGAATGGGGTAAATTGGAGCAGTTATTTTCTGAGAAGGAAGAGCTCGAGAGAAAGTGGGAGGAACTATATGGACGAATAAATGAAAAGTAAAAAGAAGTTGGGACATAACTAAATAGATATGCTGTAAAGACGAACAATCTCTAATTTAGCTAGTAAATGTGGCTGCTTTTGCACACTTTTTACAAGAGGAAATATGATTAGTTGGTTAAACGGAGCAGCCGGAATACACGAAGACTCCTGTGGGATTAGCGAGACAGTCTGAGACCCCGGAGGCGAAGCTGAGGAGGCTCAGCGCGAGCCCCATGGAAAGCGAAGTGTATTCCGGCTGCGGGTAATCGCACTAAACTTCATGGGAACATCCTTTAAAAAAACAAATAAAAAACCAAACAATTATACGGAACTTTCATTAGTAGCTTCGTATAATTGTTCGGATTTATCCTTGGCTGGAATACTTATGTCCCAGCCCCTTTTATTTCATTATGATACACAACGTTTGCGTATATAACCTTTGTCTTTATGATAGAGGGCTAGTGCGATAATTAAGATGAAGGCAGATACCCATATGGCTTTATTGCCAAATTGTGTTGTAGTAAATGTGCCTAATAGTGCTCCAAATAAAAAAGAGCCGATAATAATGGAAAACTCTTTAAATTGAATCTTTGCTTCTTGACTTTGCTTTGTAAATGCAGCATAAGCAGCTTGAGTAGCAGTCCGTAAATTTCCAGTAGTCATGGTCGAATTATACGCCCATTTATCAAGCTTATTAAAGGTAGATATTTGTAATGATGACACAAAAGATATGCTAGTTGTAACAATAATATTCGGTACAGATGTTGGCAAGAAGCCGACAATAATTAAGACAATACACTCTAGAATAAGGATGGAACGTCGGTAGCTATGCAAGATTTCCCTAATGGAAGGAATTTTTACAATTTCTGAAACTAAAACTCCTAATATAAAAGCAATGAGTGGAGGAATAAAGATAAGCGATTCCTTCCATTCACCAGTTGCCGCATTGACCGCGAATAACACGATATTCCCTGTTTGTGCATTAGCGAATACCCCGTCTCTGCTTATAAATGTATATGCATCTAAAAAACCGCCAACCATCCCTAATAAAGCTGCTAAGAATACGGAGTTGGAAGATAAAGAAGGGATCGGTTTAATTTTATCAATCATATATATTACTCTCCTTGCAGGATAATTCTTTCCTGAATAAGTGCTAGGAAAACATAACTATCTTAACATAAATAACTTCATGATAATTTGAACAAAAACCGAATTTTTAAATTAGCTGTTAGAATAGCTTTTCCTCTTTTTTCTACTAATAGTGAAGTTTCCTTAAGGAAACTTCTTTTCAGAATAACGAAATATCTCCATTCCATTAATTAAATTTACAAAAAGATAGTGTGGATTTTACATTAGTCAGTTATTTTTATATAGTACCTTGCTTCTATTAAAGGGGTAATAGAGCAGAAGAAACAAAAAGGAATACAGAAACTCTTGATAAAAAAAAAGAAGAATCTTTGCCTAACAACAAAGATACGGTAAAACAGTCAGAGCTTGGAAAAGGAAATCTATTGTCAAATACTGCGACAATGACTTACAATTTAATCATAGCAGGATTGTTATTGTTCAATATAGGAATTATGGCTTTTTATACAAATAATAGAAGAAAGGCATAAGATAATATGAAGTGGACTAAATGGTTATCTCTTCTACTTATAGTAGGAGGAGTGCTTTTTATTGGTTATGGTGTTTGGAATATCATGGACACGAAAGCACAAACGGAAAATTCTTTATCAGAAGCTAAGGCGGCCATAAACAACAAGGAAAATGAAAAATGGGTGGATAAAGAAAGTGAACGATTTGTACCACCCATTGGCGATGCAGTAGGACTATTAGAAATTGAGAAGATCGATGGAGTGTTACCAATTGTAGAAGGTACCGACCCAGATGATCTTGAAAAAGGAGTCGGCCATTATAAAGGCAGTTTCTATCCCGATGAAAATGGACAAATTGTCTTATCCGGTCATCGAGATACGGTCTTTAGGAGAGCAGGAGAATTAGAAATCGGGGACGAGCTGAAAATTATTTTACCTTATGGTGAATTCTCTTATCAAATCACTTCGACTAAAATAGTAGAAGCAGATGACCGATCGATAATTACATTAGATGATTCAAAAGAAGAACTTATACTAACGACATGTTATCCTTTCCGATTTGTAGGAAATGCTCCACAGCGTTATATTATTTATGCAAAAAGAATGTAAAGAGCTAAAAATAAAGATCGATTATTGTAAAAATCAACTGAAATGTCACAAATAGTATTTATTGGTGCATCACTCATTATTAGTGATGTACCTTTTTTTATATCGCGAACTATCTTTGTAACCTTTCGAATAATAATCAGTGTTGCTAAATATTAAAAAAATGTAAAGATGGAAATTTATATAATGAAAATCGTAATAGTAATAACCAAGGTAAATAACTTTATTTAATTTTTTGTTTTTAATAGGAAGGGGAGAAGTTGGATGGCATGGTTACTTTTACTTGCGGTTATTATTATTTGGTTTATTCTATTTTTACGCAAAAAACTCATCTTTAAATTTAGTGTATCTCCTAAAGTATTAGAGATAAAGCCACTTAAAGGATTAAAAAAATTAAATGATAATCTAGAACGCTCCCTTACAAGAAGTTACATGGAAAATGTAGAAGAGAGAGTAAGGAGAGAGAATAGATTAAAAGAAAATGAATATGAATGGCGTTTGCTTGATTTAAAACGTTATTTTGTTTTAACATCCGTTCTAAAAGAGTCACCAATGTTTAGTAAGAAAGTCGATGAATTATGGCATCAAATGCTCATGTTCACTCGTGAATACGATGATTTTTCCAGGAAATATCTTGGCACTACCCTACATCACAGCCCTAATGTCAAGGTAGAGTCTAATTCCGATTTGCGAGGATTCTTTGATTGGGTTTATGCAGAGCTTTTTCTTATACGAAGAGAGAATATCTATTTGTATAATGGTTTTTTCCGGCATCCTGTCCATCCAATTATTATTGAGGACTTTAAAAATTTATCAGAAGATGAACTGATTAACCTATATTTTAAAAGTGATACGAAATATCCAAATACGGTACTTGCACTTATCGCATCCATGAAAAAAACAGTAAAAAAGGTAAGAGATTATCAAAAAAGCGTTATCTATGACAGAATGAAAAAAAGCAAAAGCGAACAAAAATTCAACTCCATGCTAGTTCCTTTTTTGTCCGTTTCTTATTTTCATTATGAGGAATTTTCAAGTTATATGAGCAGTAGTAATGGTAATTCGTCAAGCTGCACAAGCTGTGGATCTGGATCAGTTTCCTCTTGTAATTCTTGTTCGTCCGATAACTCTTGCGCATCAGGTAGCTCCTGTTCTAGCTGTGGTGGGGGTTCTGATTAAAAAGGTAAAAGGGATAGAGAAAGCATATAGAAAATGCTTTTATCTATCCTTTTATTATATGAAAAAATATTATTCTAAATTAGCGTGCTTTCCATACATCTTATTGGAATCTAGTTCTTTTATGTCCATATATTTTAAGATCACACTATCCAAGACAATTAGGAGTAACTGCTCGAATAAGGAACCCATTGGTTGAATGCTTTTTGCTTCTTCCTTTCCTCTATCTTTTGGAGAACCAGGCAATTTAATAACTTGATCAGCTAATTTTCCAACAGTAGAATCAGGAGAAATAGTAAGAGCTGTAATCCTCCCACCGATGTTTTTTGCTTTTTCCACTATGGTAAGAATACTTCGTGTTTCTCCAGAACCTGTTCCTACGATAAGAAGATCGCCCTTTTCATAGGTTGCAGTAACCGTTTCTCCTACCACATAAGCGTCAATTCCCATATGCATCATTCGCATCGCAAATGCTTTAAGCATAAATCCAGAACGTCCAGCTCCATAGACGAAAACTTTTTTTGAATGAAGAATATGCTCAACTAGCATTTCTAAATCCTCATTTGCAATAAGTGATCCAGCTTGAGATATTTCGAGAATAACTTGGTCCAGATAATTGCTTGTTTTCATAGTCTTATCCTTGAGCAATTAGTTCTTTAAATTTAGAAGCAGCTTCACTTAGATTTTTTTGGCTAGTAATTCCTCCACCAACAATAACTAAATCAGGTTGTGCAGCAATAACTTCAGCTAATGTTTCTAATTTAATTCCACCAGCTACAGCAGTTTTTGCATTTTTTACAACGCTTTTAATTGCTTTTAAATCTTCAAAAGAGTTTTTGCCAACAGCTTGTAAATCATAGCCAGTATGAACGCAAATGTAATCAACACCGAATTCATCAAGTTGTTGCGCACGTGCTTTAATATCTTTAACAGCGATCATATCTACAAGAATTTCTTTGCCAAGTTTCTTTGCCTCTGCAACAGCGCCTTTAATGGATTCATCTTCTGCAGCAGCTAAAATTGTGACAATATCTGCACCAGCATTAACAGCTTGGCTTACTTCGTATCCAGCTGCATCCATAATTTTCAAGTCCGCTAAAATAGACACGTTAGGAAACGCTTCTTTTACTTGCTTTACAGCATGAAGTCCTTCGTTTATTACAACAGGAGTTCCAATTTCAACGATATCAACGTATTGTTCAACCTGTGAAACAACCTCAATTGCTTGTGGGATATTAACTAAATCTAATGCTAATTGTAATTTCATTTTGATTTGCTCCTTTTCTTTTTAAGTTTTGTATGGCACTTAGATGTTTTTGAAATATGGTTAATTTCTGTACAATCGTCATTATACGTTTTATAATCCTTTTAAGTAAGTACGCACTTTATTTTTATATAGTGTTAAAAAGTATACTTAGTATCTTTTGAAGGGGGTTTTTTGTTGGAACGAATGGCAGGCAAGGAATTTAATTGTGAGAAAGAACTGACCTTAAGCATAATAGGCGGAAAATGGAAAATGCTTATTCTCTGGCATTTGGGAAAGGAAGGAACAAAGCGATTTGGAGAATTGAAAGCTTTGATACCTGGGATAACACAACGTATGCTTGTGAATCAATTGCGCGAATTAGAAAATGATTATATTGTAAAAAGAGTTGTCTACCCTGTTGTCCCACCAAAAGTGGAATACTCCTTAACAAAGGAAGGGGAATCTCTCATGCCTATATTAGATGCTATGTATAGCTGGGGAAAAAACTATATGGATACAGTACTAGAGAATCCTCCTGTGATAAAGGAACTGTAATCATGGAAGAAACGATGAGGATGGGACATAACTAAATAGATACTCTGTAAAGACGAACAATTTCTAATATAGCTAGTAAATAGCGGCTGCTTTCGCATACTTTTTACAAGAGGAAATATAATTAGTTGGAAAAACAGAGCAGCCGGAATACACGAAGACTCCTATGGGATTAGCGAGACAGTCTGAGACCCTGCAGGCCACAGGCCGAAGCGGCTCAGCGCGAGCCCCATGGAAAGCGAAGTGTATTCCGGCTGCGGGGAATCGCACCAAACTTCATGGAAACATCCTTTGAAAAACAAATAAAAGCCCGAACAATTATACGGAACATTCATTAGCATCTTCGTATAATTGTTCGGAATTATCCTTGGCTGGAATACTTATGTCCCAGCCTCAATATTTAACCTTAGATTTCTTGTTCCTCAAGTTTAATTTATTATTGATATTAACTTTTTCCTATGGTATATTCTACATATGTTAGTGCAATCGTTTGCATGAAAAGGTGTATAAATATATAATTTTTTTGATAGTAAATGATAGCGTTTACCATAATAGTGCTAAAAATGATGGAGGTGCAAATATGGTAGTAACCATTAAAGATGTTGGTAAATTAGCAAATGTTTCTCCCTCCACAGTTTCAAGAGTACTTGCAAATCATCCTAAAATTAGTGATGAAACAAAGCGCAAAGTTCGAGAAGCAATGGAGGAACTAGGATATCATCCGAACCTACAAGCAAGAAGTTTAGTTGTAAAGAGCACGAAAACCATTGGTATTGTTATGCCACATTCAACGGAAAGAGTGTTAGAAAACCCGTTCTTTCCAGAAGTACTAAGAGGAATTAGTCTAGAGGCAAGAAAAAGCAAGTTTGGGATTTATTTGACAACTGGGGCATCTGAAGAGGAAATACTGCAAGAAGTAGTCGAGATGGTACAGGGAAAAAGAGTAGATGGAATTATTCTTTTATATAGTAAAACCAATGATCAGATTATGGATTATCTGTTACACAATAAATTTCCGTTTACGGTCATAGGTAGACCGTATCAAAATGCTGAAAGAATTACATTTGTTGACAATGATAATGTGTTTATTACAAAACAAATTACCGAGCATTTAATCCAATTAGGCCACAAAGAAATTGCTTTTATTGGCGCAAATATGGAAATGGTTTTTACAATTGACCGTTTGAAAGGTTTTAAACAAGCATTGAAGGAAAATGGAATTGCCTATCAAAAGGAACTGATTATTTATGACAAGGAGCTAGCTGGCCGAACAAAAGAAAAGCTTACTGAGATATTGAATTTAGAGAATCGGCCGACAGCACTTGTTGTCTCTGACGATTTTATAGCTATAAAGTTAATTAGCTATGCCGAGGAACTATCTATATCTATTCCAGAAAATTTGTCCATAGTAGCGTTTAATAATATTTCAACAGGGAAGTATATGAAGCCATCGTTGACAAGTGTTGATATTAATATTTTTCAGCTTGGTGTCGAAGCTACAAAATGCTTACTAGATGATATAAAGTATCCAAATTCGGTAACGAAGCGAATTACAGTGCCGGCGAAAATGGTGGAAAGAAACTCTTGTTGTAAAGCGGCGGAGTAATACAAGCCTTAAAGTGGTAATAAAACAGAAACTAGATATAGAAAGGGAGAAAAGTTTTGACACAAAAGTGGTGGAAAGAAGCAGTAGCATATCAGATTTATCCTAGAAGTTTCATGGATTCAAATGGAGATGGAATTGGGGATTTAAAAGGGATTATTACAAAATTAGATTATTTAAAAGAACTAGGTATTGATTGTATTTGGATTTGTCCAATGTATAAATCGCCAAATGATGATAATGGCTATGATATTAGTGACTATCAAGATATTATGGATGAGTTTGGAACGATGGAAGATTTTGATTTGCTTCTTTATGAAGTGCATCAACGAGGAATGAAATTAATTATCGATTTGGTTATTAATCATACAAGTGATGAACATAAGTGGTTTTTAGAATCACGTTCTTCCCTTAATAATCCAAAAAGAGATTGGTATATTTGGAGCGATGGTGTCGATGGAAAAGAGCCTAATAACTGGGAGAGCATATTTGGAGGCTCTGCATGGAAATTAGACGAGACAACGGGACAGTATTTTATGCATATTTTTTCTACGAGACAACCTGATTTAAATTGGGAAAATGAAGAAGTAAGAAAAGCGTTATACGACATGATTAATTGGTGGTTAGACAAAGGGATTGACGGATTCCGAATTGATGCTATTAGTCATATTAAAAAAGAAGCAGGATTTAAGGATATGGATAATCCTTTAGGGTTAGACTACGTTCCTTCCTTTGATAAACATATGAATGTAGAGGGAATTCAACCATTTTTAGAAGAATTAAAGAATGAAACATTTGCGAAGTACGACATTATGACAGTTGGAGAAGCAAATGGAGTAAAGGTTGAAGAAGCAGAGCTATGGGTTGGAGAAACTAAAGGGAAATTTAATATGGTTTTCCAATTTGA
The DNA here is from genome assembly GCF_038006745.1 of Niallia sp. FSL W8-1348. NCBI lineage: Bacteria > Bacillati > Bacillota > Bacilli > Caryophanales > Bacillaceae > Niallia > Niallia sp. FSL W8-1348. Next base: position 3,625,129 of record NZ_JBBOVV010000001.1, read on the forward strand.
GCATTTGGATTTATGGGATAATGAAAAAAATTATGGCGTAGACGTCATGGAGCTAAAACAAGTTTTAAATAAATGGCAGAAAGGTTTAGAAAACAAAGGATGGAATGCTTTGTTTATCGAAAACCATGATAAAGCTAGATCTGTCTCCACATGGGGAAATGACAAGGAATATTGGAAAGAAAGTGCCAAGGCTTTAGGAATGATGTATTTCTTTATGCAGGGAACTCCATTCATTTATCAAGGACAAGAAATTGGCATGACGAATGTTCAATTTCCAACGATCGAGGAATATGATGATGTAGCAACGAAAAATCTTTATAAACTGAAACGTGAAGAAGGCGTCAGCCATAAAGATATAATGGAGATAATTTGGTCCACTAGCCGTGATAATTCCAGAACACCGATGCAATGGTCGAGTGAGGAATATGCCGGATTCTCTAAACACACACCTTGGATGGGAATCAATCCAAATTATTTAGATATAAATGTAGAAAGCCAAAAGAAAGATACGGATTCTATCTATCATTTTTATAAGAAAATGATTGAGTTGAAAAAATCAGGTCCAATTTTGACATATGGAACATTTGATTTAGTTGATGAAGATAATAAACAGGTTTTTGCTTATACTCGTACCTTGGATGATAAAAAGATGGTGATCATTACTAACCTATCAGCAGAAGAGGCAGTATTTGAAAATCGTGTCGTTGAGTTAGAGCATGAAAATTTACTGTTAGCGAACTATCCAGTAGAAGAACATGAGCCAACTACATCGATTTCCTTAAAACCATACGAAGCAAGATTATATATTTGCAAGTAATATTTAGTTTAATGGCAAAAGTGTATCTAAAAGTCAGATTAACTGGCATTTTAGATGCACTTATTTGTGTGTTAAGTGAAATTAATCAGTAAATTGCGTGGGATTAAAGCTTAATAGTGGAGATATCAGCCAAAAAAGAAATAAATCAGCCAAAGCGAACAGGATATCAGCCAAAAAGGAAATAAATCGGCCAATGCAAGCGGGATATCAGCCAAAAAGGAAATAAATCAGCCAAAGCGAGCAGGATATCAGCCAAAAAGGAAATAAATCAGCCAAAGCGAGCAGGATATCAGCCAAAAAGGAAATAAATCAGCCAACGCGAGCAGGATATCAGCTAAAAAAGAAATAAATCAGCCAAAGCGAGCAGGATATCAGCCAAAAAAGAAATAAATCAGCCAAAGCAAGCGGGATATCAGCTAAAAAAGAAATAAATCAGCCAAAGCGAGCAGGATATCAGCCAAAAACCAAATAAATCAGCCAACGCGAGCGAGATATCAGCCAAAAACCAAATAAATCAGCCAACGCGAGCGAGATATCAGCCAAAAACCAAATAAATCAGCCAACGCGAACAGAATATCAGCCAAAAACCAAATAAATCAGCCAATGTGAACAGGATATCAGCCAAACTAACGAATCACTTTTCTAAACAAATTACCGACATCGTACAACGTGAGATGCAAATTAGTTCCTCTTTCTCATTCACTATTTTTATCTCGTAAACCATGCTAGATTTTCCTTGATGTATAACTGAAGCAGTTGCAGTCACAATACCTTCTTTTACCGACCGAATATGGTTTGCGTTTATTTCTTGCCCAAAGACTACTTGTTTTTGCCCATCAATGAGGCTTGCTGCTCCAACGCTAGCAGCTGTTTCTGCTAAAGCTACTGAAGCTCCGCCATGTAGGTATCCAAAGGGCTGTTTTGTTTTTTCATCAACTGGCATTGACGCAATACACACCCCATTTTTTTGAACTTCCACTATTTTGATTCCTAGGCTTTCCATAAGCGTATTTTTCATTGAAATGTTTGGAAACATAATCTTATTCTCCGTTCATTTTTTTCCTTATTATAGCATAGCCAATCTTTAAAGATAGGTGCTATTGCTACAACCATTTCCTTCGCTAAGAGATAAAGGAAAATCCTATCCATTCTTATCTTTTTGGAATGAAATTTTTTTGTTGACATAAAAATAGCAATAAAGTTAAAATGTTTAATAGTTAAACTCTTTAACTAAAAAGACAAGAGGTGACCGTTATTAATCGAACAGATATAGATCTAATCATCGACCGATATGTCAGTATAAATTTTTCGGTTAATCGTAAATTTGATCAGTTAATTAGGAAGGAAATAGGAGATGTTCTTACAACAGAACAGCATTTTACAATGCGTCATATAAACAATGTGGGAGTATGCACATCTTCAGAACTTTCGATCGTCTTCGGTGTGAAGAAAAGCGCCATTACCCCCATTATCAACCGCCTAGTTGAAAAGGGATGGGTAGAAAGAACAAGGGATGAAAAAGATAGACGTGTAATTTATTTAACTTTAACATCAGCAGGAAAAATAATTTTTGGCGAAATGGAGAAAAAAATCCAAAGTGTGATTGAATCTGTCATCTCAAAATTTGAGCATGTTGAAATCCAAAATTTCTTAGATACTTTTGCTAAATTAGATAGACTCATAGAAGAAAATAAGGAATAGAAGTTGGAGGGAATAAAGTGAATGCTATTTTAAAAGGAAAATGGTTTATTCTTGGAGCATGGATTATAGCGATAGTCGGTTTATTTATCATAGCTCCAAATATGGGAGATCTAGTTAAGGAAAAAGGGCAGATTACGATACCTGATGAATATTCCTCTTCCGAAGCTGGAAAAATTCTAGATGAAATCCAGAACCAGAAAAATGTAGGAGAACAGTCAACGGTAGCACTAGTCTTTCATAATGAGAAGAAGTTGACTGATAAAGATATAGCGGAAGCGAAAAAAGCGGTTGAGGCATTAGAAGCTAATAAGGAAGAGTTAGGGATTACCGATATTCTTTCGTCATTTAAAGATGAAGATTTAAAAGATCAATTAGTTTCAGATGATGGAAAAACGATTCTAACTTCATTAACCATCAGTTGGAATGACCGAGAAGCAGATGAGGTAAGTGACGCATTATATAAAACGATTGAGAAATATGACGTAGATCACTATTATACGAGCAATTGGATGATCGATCAGGATTTAGTAAATAGTTCACAAGAAGGATTAAAGAAAACAGAAGGGATAACAGTTGTCTTTATTCTTGCAGTATTGTTAATTGTTTTTAGATCGGTAATTGCCCCATTCATTCCATTAATTACAGTAGGGCTTACGTACTTAGCATCCCAATCTATTGTGTCTATTCTAGTGGATCAATTCAATTTCCCGATTTCCACTTATACACAAATATTCTTAGTTGCTGTTCTCTTTGGGATAGGGACGGACTATTGTATTCTTTTATTAAGTAGATTTAAAGAGGAAATGATGCATAGAGAAAGTATTTGGGAGTCGGTAGTAGAAACGTATAAAAACGCAGGAAGAACAGTCTTTTTCAGTGGTGTTGCTGTAATGATTGGCTTTGCTGCTATTGGATTTTCGAAATTTGTGCTTTACCAATCTGCTTCTGCAGTAGCGGTTGGGGTAGCTATTTTATTAATTGCTTTATTTACAGTAGTGCCAATTTTCATGCTGCTATTAGGCAATAAATTATTCTGGCCATCAAAAGGGTCAGCAGAACACGGGGATAGCAAGATCTGGGAAATGGCAGGTAATTTCTCGTTAAAAAGACCGTTGTTATCCTTATTAGTTGTTGCGTGTATCTGTGTACCATTCCTAGTGACATATGACGGGGACCTTTCATTTAATTCTTTAGAAGAAATTAGTGATGATTATCCGTCTATTAAAGCATTTAATGCGATTGCTGACAGTTTTGGTCCAGGGGAATCGATGGCAACAACTGTGATCATTAAAAATGATGATGAATTAGACACAATCGAATATTTAGCGTTAGCAGACTCGATTACAAATGAACTAGCTAAAGTAGATTTAGTCGATAAAGTTCGTTCTGTAACAAGACCAATGGGAGAATCGATTGAAGATCTTTATATTTCTAACCAAGCTAAGACATTGGAAGAAGGTTTGGGGCAAGGAAAAGAAGGAATTGATCAAATAAGCGATGGTCTTCACAGTGCAGGAGATGAGCTGCAAAAGTCAGAACCACAGTTAAATGAAGCGGCTGATGGAATTAATGGACTCATTAAAGGAACAAATGATGTGAAATCTGGATTGGGAGAAATTCAAACCAATCTGGAGAAAATTGAACAAGGTATCCGCCAAGGCTCTGCGGGTTCTGATCAAATAAAAACGGGATTACAAGAAGCAAAATCAGGGGCAGAAGCATTATTAGCTGCACATAAAGATTTGCAGAATGGTTATAATCAGATGGAAACTAATCTTTCAACTATTCTAGGGGGATATGAGGAAATTAGTTTAGGTATAAAGAATTTTTCAGAAAAACTAAATCTAATTCAAAACAGTACCTTTGACATTTTAGAAAGTAATCATGCTGGATTAGCTAAGGATCCCGTATATAATGGTATAAAAGAAGGTTACCTAGGAGCACAGCAGCAATTACCTGTAATTAGTGCTGGGATAGATAAATTGAATAAAGGATTAGCCGAATTACAAACTGGAATGAGTAAAGCAAATGCCGGCTATGCAGAAATCCTAAAAAATCAAAGCAATATTTCGACTGGACTACAGCAATTAATTGATGGTATCGACCAACAGCAAAAAGGGTTAGACCAATTAGCAGATGGTCAAGGTCAAATTGTTAGCAATATGCCTAAATTAACGAACGGATTAAGCAGTATTAATGATGGGCAAAAACAATTATTAGATGGATTTAGTGATATTGGCGGACAGCTTGGTCAATTAACAGATGGACTTACACAAAGTGCAGATGGATTAGATCAAGTTTCCGATGGGCTCGGTTCAGCAACTGATTATTTATCAGGTTTATCAAAGAATGAAACAAATAGTTTCTATATTCCAGAAGAAGTATTAACAAGTGATGAATTTAAAGGAGCATTAGATACGTATCTATCTCCAAATCGCAAAATCATGACGTTTGATGTGATATTCGCTGAAAATCCTTATTCAAATGAAGCAATCGATCAAATTGATACGATAAAGGATAGCGTCGATCGAGTGACAAAAGGAACGAAGTTAGAAAACGCAGCGATTGCTATTTCGGGAATTACAAGTACGAATGCCGATCTTCAGGCGATGTCAAATGCTGATTACACCAATACCGTTATTTGGATGATGATCGGAATTTCGATTGTACTAATCTTTTTATTCCGCTCCATCATTATGCCAGCTTATATTATTGGATCATTGATTTTAACTTTCTACACAGCGCTTGGAATAAATGAAGCTATTTATGTCAATATGCTTGGTTATACAGGAATCAGCTGGGCAGTCCCATTTTTTGGCTTTGTTATTCTAGTAGCTTTAGGGGTAGATTATAGCATTTTCCTTATGGATCGCTTTAATGAATATAAGGACTTAACGATAAAAGATGCAATGTTAGAAGCAATGAGGAAGATGGGAACTGTTATTATATCAGCAGCGATCATTTTAGGTGGAACATTCGCGGCGATGATGCCTTCGGGAATGCTCTCATTATTGCAAATAGCTAGTATTGTATTGGTTGGATTATTCTTATATGCATTTATCATTTTGCCATTGCTTATTCCTGTACTTGTAAAGAACTTCGGAGAAGCAAATTGGTGGCCATTTAAACGAGTAAAAGATTAATTAAGAAAGAGGAAGACCACTAGGTTATGAACCTTATGGTCTTCCTCTTTTTATTTGACTGTTTGTATGAAAACTCTTTAGGTAAAAGGCAACACTAAGCTGAACCTTCTAAATTTGAACTTTTTTAAAAGGCTAGGAATGATTAAATATAGTGCTTTTGTTATTCATTAAGCAATTTGTTCATTAGTGGGTTCAATACGATACCCTTTCCTTTTTAAGTATTGAATCATTTTTTGTTCTTTACTTTGTTCGAGATCAACATAATCAGGGCCTAGTTCCTGATATGGTTGCCTTGTTTTTAAAATATTGTAAGCAATTGTTAGGATTAAATGAGCGGAAGCGATCCGTGCTTTCGATTTTCCTTGTCGTTTCATAATTCTTTTTCTATGTGCAGATATGCGATTATACTGTCTATCTGTAGCCATGGAACATTCAACAGCGGTGGTTCTTAATGATTTGTTTCCGTACTGAGTTTTACCTGTTTTTTTTTTACCGGCACTCTCATAATTTCCTGGACTCACTCCAGCCCATGAGGCTAGATGTTTAGAACTTTTAAATACTGACATGTCTACACCCATTTCAGCTATAAAGATTGCGGATGCATTTTTATCCACACCCGGTATGGTATCTAGTAGTTCGCACTCCTCTTGATAAGGAATAAGCGCTTGGTCTATGCGTTCAACTACTTTTTCGATTGTTTCATCGATGTGATTGATATGGTCCCAATGGAAACGTAACATATCAATATGATGTTTACGTATTCCACCGTTAAGGGCTTCTGCAATATCTGTTGTGCTCGCCTTAACTCTTGAATCAACCATTTGTTGAAGTTCAAACACACCTATTTTTTCGCCGTTTATTAGGGCTTCAATAATGCGACAACCAGTGACACCAAAAATGTCAGATAAAACAGAAGTTAGTTTAATATTTGCATCCTGTAGAATTTTGTGGATTCGATTGCGCTCAGAAGTTCGTGTATGGATGAGTTTTTTACGATACCGGGTTAAATCTCGCAAATCACGAATTTCTTTGGGCGGTACAAAATTTTTTTCAATTAGTCCAGAACGCAAAAGTTTAGCTAACCACTCCGCATCTTTTACGTCTGTTTTCCTTCCGGGAACATTTTTAACATGTTGGGCATTGGCGAGGATTAATTGGAAGTCACATTCTATAACATTCCAAACGGGCTTCCAATATACACCGGTACTTTCCATTACAGCATCCGTTATTTTGTGTGAGGATAGCCAGTCGCTAAGTGCCAAAAGGCCACTTGTGGTTGTTGGAAAGGTTTGAATCTCTTTATTTGGTTTTTTATCTAATGAACCAAATAAAACACAAGCAACTACTGTTTCTTGGTGTACATCTAGGCCTGCACACCGTTCAATCATAGCTTCCATATAATCACCTCAAAGATTTTTAATACAATACAAGCGACAGAAGTCATCATACAAAATTTTTGTATTCGTGTTTATAAACACATTAGACGGTTCTTTTAAACTGTCACAACCAGTTTTTCTAACGGGGTATCAACTTGTATTGATCCACCAAACAGTCTTCGGACTGGTCGTATTGTACTATTAATTATGGTCAGGTGTTAAGTGGTTTAGACTTTCTATCATGGGATAGGAGCAAGTTTTCATGATAGACGGTGGCGGCGGGTAACGCCGCCATGAGAGTTTTTCTAAAATGTTTTTTTAAAATGGAAAATAGCCTTTTATTGAAGCGTTAATGAATTGATTTTTCGCTGGAGTCATTTAATTTACTATGCTTATAACCATATGCAATATAAATAATTAAGCCGATAGCTAGCCAAATGACGAATCCTTTCCAAGTAAAGCTGCTTAATTGAAGCATTAAATAAACGCAGAAAATAACAGCTAGTGCCGGGATAAATGGTACGAAAGGTGTTTTAAATCCGCGTTGCAGGTCTGGTTGTGTATAACGTAATACAACGACACCGAGTGAAACCATTGTAAACGCAAATAATGTACCGATATTGGTTAGCTCTGCTAATCGATCAAGTGGCACAAAACCTGCAAATATCGCTACTAAAGCAGAGGTTATCCATGTGCTAACAATCGGAACTTGCGTTTTCTTACTAACCTTTTGCATAGATTTTGGAAGTAAACCGTCTCTACTAATAGCGTAGAAAAGGCGAGTTTGTCCAAACATCATTACCATTAGGACAGTCGTTATCCCGATAATGGCACCAAGAGAAACAAATCCGGCTACCCAATTTTGATTAATAAAGCTGAGCGCAAAGGCAACTGGATCCTTTACATTTAATTGATCATAAGGAACAATTCCCGTTAATATAAGGGAAACGATAATATAAAGTACCGTACATATCGTTAAAGCAGAAATAATCCCGATAGGAAGATTTCTTTGTGGATTTTTTACTTCTTCTGCGGCAGTGGAAACAGCATCAAAGCCGAAATAAGCGAAAACGACAACAGCAGCCCCTGTTGTAACACCAGAGAAACCATATGGTGTAAAAGGTACCCAGTTATCAGGCTTAACATACCAAACGCCAACAAATATAAATAGTAATACCACTGCAAGTTTAATAAATACCATAATGATATTCCATTTAGAGGATTCTTGAATTCCTCTCGATAATAAAAGAGTAATGATAAAGACGATAATAATGGCTGGGACATCGACAAATGTTCCGTTAGCTGGGTTAAAAGCGCTTGTCATAAAGGTAGGTAAGTGAATACCAAACCCTGATAATAGGCTTTGAAAATAACCGGACCAGCCACTTGCAACAGCTGCAGAAGCAAGTCCATATTCTAATACTAAATCCCATCCCAAAATCCAGGCGATGACTTCTCCAAATGCTACATAGCTATAGGTATAGGCACTACCGGACTGTGGAATCATTGAAGCAAACTCAGAATAGCATAAAGCAGCAAAAGTACAGGCAAGACCTGCTATTATAAATGAAAGAATAAGAGCAGGTCCCGCATATTTAGCGGCAGCAACACCTGTCAATACGAAGATACCAGTACCAACAATTGCACCGACCCCTAACATTGTTAAATCAAATGCTCCAAGAACACGATTTAGCGACGTGTTAGTGTTTGCAGTTACTGTCTTTTTTCTAAAGATATTCATGTAAACCTCCTGTTGAAAAAATATTGCGAAAGTTCCCTAAAAATGTCGACTGAATGAAAACGACTTTCCTATATTACTAATTATCGACTAAACTGTAAAGAAAGATTTTTCAAAAAAATAAAAAGTTCTATCATAAAACAGTATATTTTTGTTACAATTTCGTGAAAATGAAAGGATAATGTACAATGTTCCTAAAACACGCAAAGAGAAAGAAAGTAATAAAAAATTCAGTCGTTTTTTCTTGTTATTTTTCATTATTGGATTGATAATAAGTTATAAAGGAAAAAAAGAAAAATTTCCTCTTAGGTAGGTATTTTAAATCGTCAGGGGTCTTTAGCATGGAAACGGTGCTTCAATTTTTTCAGAAAAAAGGGATTAAAAGAATTTTTATTTTGTTTTTAATTGGTTTGTGCCTTTACTTTGTTCGGAGTATGATAAATCTGATTTTATTTACTTTTATTTTTTCTTACTTAATGGATAGACTTGTTCAGTTTTTTACAAGCAAGTTTGCCATAAAACGGACTATTGCTGTTATCTTGCTTTATTTTTCTGTTTTATCATTGCTTATATATGGGATTTCCACTTATCTGCCTGTTATCATTCAACAGATTTCGGTGTTAGTCATCCAAATGACAGATTTTTATATGCAGCCACATGAAAATGCTGTATTAAATTTTATCGTAAACACCTTAAATAATTTTAGCGTTACGACTTATTTGCATCAGGGCTTTACTTTTATTTTTAAGTATTTTACAAATATTTGGGGGAATTTACTTCAAGTATTTATGGCAATTGTATTAAGTCTTTTCTTTCTGTTGGAAAAAGAAAGACTACGGTTATTTGCTAAACGTTTCCATAGCAGTAAAATAGCATCGATATACTTTGAATGTAAGTATTTCAGCAAGAAATTTGTGGCTACTTTTGGAAAAGTAATAGAAGCACAATTTATTATCGCCATCATTAATTGTGTTTTAACAACAACTTCTTTATATTTTCTAGGCTTTCCTCAATTGTTTGGCTTAGGTATTATGATTTTCTTACTGGGGCTTATACCAGTGGCAGGCGTAATTATTTCTTTTATCCCGTTATGTATTATCGGATATACGGTCGGGGGAATAACACACGTCATTTCAGTGATTATTTTAATTATGGTTATCCATGCGATAGAAGCATATATACTAAACCCAAAATTAATGTCTTCCAAAACGGATTTGCCAGTATTTTTCACCTTTATTGTGCTAATTTTTTCTGAGCACTTTTTCGGCGTATGGGGCTTAATTGTAGGAATCCCTATTTTCATATTCTTGCTTGATCTATTAGAAGTAAAAAGTGATAAAACGCGATTAAAAAAGGGAGAAAGTATTTTACCCTAATCAAAAAGTCATCTCAAGTTTGAGATGACTTTTTGATTTAGGATTACATTATTAGTAAGGTTTTTAAAAGAACACGACCATGATAATAATAGCGATAATAATACGATAAATCGCAAATGGTGTTAATTTAATTCGATCAATTAGTTTTAAGAAGAATCGAATGGATATTAGCGCAAAAATAAACGCACTGATAAATCCAACAATAAAGAACGGAAGAGCCGCTGATGTGATATATTCCCAATTGTTTAATAAAGAAATAAAGCTAGCACCAGCCATGATCGGAACAGCCATGATAAAGGTAAAGTCTGCTGCAACACGGTGGCTTAGTCCCATCAAAACCCCACCTGATATAGTGGAGCCAGATCTTGAAAACCCTGGCCATAAGGCAATACATTGAAATAATCCAATGAAAAATGCTTGTTTATTTGTAATTTGATCCAAAGAAGTAGTTGTCGGTTTTTTCTTCTTTTGCGTATAGTCTGCGAGAATCATCAAAATCGCTCCAACAATTAAAGCATACGCAACTGTTTCAAAATTAAATAAATGTTCATCAATGTAATCATCAAACAGTAGTCCTAATACACCTGCTGGGATTAACCCGATAAGAATTTGTACTAAGCTTAATTTATGTCCCGTTACTTTTTCACCATTAATCGTTTTTTTCAAACCAAGAATATTTAGGAAACGATCTTTGAAGATAATAACCACAGCTAAAATTGAACCTAGTTGGATAACAACCTTAAAGGTATTCGCTACTTCAGGTGAAAATATCTCTCCTGATTTCAACCACAAATCATCAACAAGTATCATGTGACCGGTCGACGATACCGGTGCAAATTCAGTCAAACCTTCTACTATGCCTAAAATAAAGGCAACTATTAATTCCCATAACTTATCCAAACTTTGTTCACTCCTATTTATCCATTAATTTAAAAATTATCTTCTTTTTAAAAGGCTGTTTTCGTAAAGTTTATTGCGATTACCCGCAGCTCCATTTTTCCAACTAATTGTTTTTTCCTATTGAAAAAACAACACTCCTTTAGAATACAGCTTTTTAAAACATACGCTTATCTATCATATCAAATATTTAGCAAAAGCTGAACGCTAAATATTTGATTTTCCAGTTTGAAAAAATACATAAAGTATAACGCATAAATAGATAAGTAAGTTTCACCATTTTAATGAAACTATTTTTATTGTCTAAACTCTGCTGGTGGAATAAAGGAGATATACTATAAAGGTAGAACTGATAGAGAGGAAGATAACATATGGCTCGAAAAGGAGTTTTATCTCTTGGCGATGCATTTATCGATTATGTTTCACGATCGAGTGATAATAATCGTTTTGAAAGAAAATTAGGTGGAGCTTCTGTAAATGTTGCTGTACATATAAGTAGATTTGCAATTCCGAGTTTTTATATGACGAAGCTAGGGGAGAGAGAAGATAGTCAATTTGTAGAAGCAGAGATGATAAAAGAAAAAATATATTTGGATGATAGTGTTCGTACACCAACAAAGCAAATATCGAAAGTATATGTTCATCTAGATACTTCAGGGGAGAGATATTTTCATAAATATGAAAATGAAACCCCTGATGAAGTTGTATTCGAAACAGATATTAAAGAATCAGCTTTTGAAAACAAAGCCATTTTTTATTTTGGGTCAGGTACACTTTTTCATCCAAGAGCGAGGGCTGCGACAAAAAAGGCAATAGGCATTGCAAAGGAAAAAGGATTAATCATTGCTTTTGATGCAAATATTCACATCAAAAGGTGGAATAGTGAAGAAGAATGCAGACAAGTGATTATGGAATTTTCGTCTTTAGTTGATGTCCTAAAATTATCAAAAGAAGAACTCTGCTTTCTTTTAGAGGTGAGTTCAGTGAAGGAAGGATTGGCAAATTTGGAGAGAATCCAGATACCATTCAAACTAATCACCTTAGGCGAAAAGGGTGCCGTTGGCCAATTGTATGAGCAAAAAGTATATATACCTGGTGAGGTGGTAAGTACGATAGATACTAATGGTTCCGGCGATGCGTTTATGGCAACAATTTTAGCTTGTATTTATGAAAAGGGCTTTCCTACTTCTGAAGAAGAGCTGAAGAATTATATAGTTCGTGCAAACAAGCTGGGAGCAATGGTAGCAACTAAAGCTGGTTCATTGCCTAAACTTCCTGATTATCAAACTATTACTAAGAAGAGTTGATTAAGGGCCAGACTATAGATATTAACTGCAGTTCAAGGATTTAGATATCCTTTTGTGAAGCAAAACGAGCAAGGTAATCCTGAACACTTGTTAACAAGTGGTGGATTCGAAACAGAATTATTTAAAAGCTAATTGACAAATGGAAATATATAACCAAAAGCATACTTTCTTAGAAGGAAGAATCATCTGAATGGCAGAATTCTAAGGGAAGTATGCTTTTTTGTAACCTTTTTAAGTCTAAAGACGTAGATAAAAATAATCCAAGAGTTTGTTACAAGTTTTGGCTAATCTTTATATGATAGAAAAGAGGAAAGTAAGAAGAACACAAGTGAGTGATTAGTAATTTTAAATGAAAGAAGGGAATGTTTGTGTGACTAGTAAAAAAGTATATATCATATTAACGGATACGGGCACTTTATTCACTCGCTGCATTAAATTATTCACAAGAAAGCCCCATAATCATGCATCTATTTCCTTTGATCCGCAATTAAATGAGGTCTATAGTTTTGGAAGAAGGAAGCCCAGCAATCCTTTCATCGGTGGATTTGTGAAAGAAAACGTACAGCATGATTTTTTTCGAAATAGCCGTTGTATTATTTATTCCATTTCCGTGACAGAAGCTCAATATGAAAAAATGAAGAATAAAATTGAACAGATGGAGATAGAACAAAGAAATTATCGTTATAATTTACTGGGACTTTTATTTATTTTGTTTAAAATCCAGTATAATCGAAAGAATGCTTATTTTTGTTCTCAGTTTGTTGCATCAATTTTGCATGATAGTGGGGTATTACTTTTTAATAAACCACCGTGTTTGATTACTCCGTATGATTTATTAGACGAATACAAAATGGAAAGAGTTTACGAAGGAAAATTACATCTCTATCCACTTGTGTTTAGAAAAACAGCAGCGTAAAGCAATTATTATCATTTTTTTTTTTTTTTTGATTCTTATAAAATTGGAAAAAAGTGACCGTTTAAAAGGTCGCTTTTTTTGGTATGAAATGGATATATCAATCATGGTTAATTTCAGAACTTTTGGTGAAAATAAAAAGGAGAATGAATGCTTTGACAAAAGGTATTCCCATATAATATGATAGCAATTGCTGACAAGTCTTATCGGAATTAGGAGGAATAATATGAAAAAATTAAGTATAATATTTAGTTTATTATTGAGTCTTACCATTGTTTTAGCAGCTTGTGGTAGTAAATCAGATAATCAATCAAATGATTCTGCAGATAAAAATGCTGATAATAACACAGATTTATTAGCACAAATTAAAGAAAATGGAAAATTAGTAGTTGGTACGGAAGGTACATATCCTCCCTTCACTTTTCATGATAATTCAGGAACGTTGACTGGTTTTGATGTGGAAATTGCACAAGAGGTTGCGAAACGTTTAGGTGTCGAAGCTGAATTTAAAGAAACGCAATGGGATGCAATGTTTGCTGGTCTTGATGCAAAGCGATTCGATATGATTGCAAACCAAGTAGGGATAAATGATGAAAGAAAAGCGAAATATGCTTTCTCTGATCCATATATTTCTTCTGCTGCTGTTCTTATTACGAGAGAAGATTCAGATGTGAAAAGCTTTAAAGATATTAAAGGATTGAAGTCAGCACAGTCATTAACAAGTAATTACGCAGAAATAGCAAAAACTAACGGGGCAGAGTTAGTTGGGGTTGATGGTTTCAATCAAGCGATTGAACTTCTGAATGCTAAGCGAGTAGATGTTACAATTAATGACAAATTGTCTTTCTTAGATTTTAAAAAGCAAAAGCCTGATGTAAAAGTTGTGATTGCTGATACTGCTGATGATGTAGCCCAAAGTGGATTAATGTTTAGACAAGGAAATGATACGTTAGTAGAAGCGGTAAATAAAGCATTACAAGAAATGATTGACGATGGTACGTATAAATCAATATCTGAGAAATGGTTCGGAGAAGATGTACTTAAATAATATCTTCACAGACCCAGAAGCATTTCAGCGATATTATGATATTGCAGTTAGTTCCCTTCTCCCTTTGGTGAAGGGGGCTATTTTATATACGATACCACTATCGATTATTTCCTTTATTATTGGGCTAATTTTAGCTATTTTAACCGCTTTAGCTAGATTATCAAGTATTAAAATTTTGCAAATTATTGCTGGCATTTATGTTTCCATCATTCGTGGAACACCTTTACTTGTTCAGTTATTCATTATTTTTTATGGGCTGCCGAATGTTGGTATTACCCTTGAACCGTTTGTAGCAGCAATTATAGGTTTTTCCTTAAGTGTAGGAGCGTATGGATCAGAAATAGTGAGAGGCTCCATTTTAAGCATTCCTAATGGTCAATGGGAGGCTGGTTATTCCATCGGAATGAGCTATGTTCAAAATTTAAAGCGAATTATTTTGCCGCAGGCCGCTCGCGTTTCGATTCCTCCATTGTCGAATACATTTATAAGTTTAATCAAAGATTCGTCTTTAGCAGCCTTAATTCTGGTGACAGAAATGTTTCGAAAAGCACAAGAAATTGCAAGCACTAATTATGAATTTCTACTGTTATATTCAGAGGTTGCCTTCTTGTATTGGCTCATTTGTTTCCCTCTTTCTATTATTCAGCAGGGACTGGAAAATCGATTCGGACGTCATTTAAGTAAGTAAAAGGGAACTTCCATTGTCCAGAAAGATAAAAGACATAGAAAGGAGTGTACAGTATGATTTCGATCAAGGGGTTGTCTAAACATTTTGGTGATTTACAAGTACTAAAGGACATTAATCTTGAAGTGGAAAAAGGGAAAGTAATCGTTGTTATCGGACCGTCTGGTTCGGGAAAAACGACGATGCTTCGTTGCTTAAACATTTTGGAAACGCCAACGACTGGTCATATTACGATTGAAAATAAACAATTGGATTTTTCGAAAAAAGTAACGAAGAAAGCTGTCACAGATTTTCGGAAATTAACCGGTATGGTTTTTCAAAGCTATAATCTTTTTCCCCATAAAACAGCAATTGAAAATGTGATGGAAGGTCCAATCACAGTGAAAAAGCAATCAAAGGAAAAGGCGAGAAGTATCGCGGCTGACTTATTGAATAAAGTGGGACTCGGTGACAAAATCGATTACTATCCATTTCAATTATCAGGTGGCCAGCAACAGCGTGTTGGTATTGCGAGAGCACTTGCGATGGAACCAGAAGTAATGTTGTTTGATGAACCAACTTCTGCTCTGGACCCAGAGCTTGTTGGCGAAGTATTAAAAGTAATAAAACAACTTGCTAATGAGGGCATGACAATGATTATCGTTACACATGAGATGAAATTTGCACGAGAAGTTGCAGATGAAGTAATTTTTATGGATGGTGGATATATTGTGGAAAAAGGAAATCCACAGGCTATCTTTTCTGCACCCAAAGAAGCAAGAACGCAGCAATTTCTGCAATTAATTCAATAAAAAAAGAGTTGTTAAGGAATCTCGGTAAGGAGATTTGTTTCCGTAACAACTCTAAAACAAAAGGGGGAATTACACTTTGTAGTATCATTGTGGACCCCTTTTTCTTTTTTTATACATAAGTTGATCATTTTTTTTGAAGGCTGTTTTAAAGAATTGTTGTTTTTTCAATAAGAAAAAGAATTAGTTGGAAAAATGGAGCAGCCGGAATACACGAAGACGCCACGGGAATTAGCGAGACAGCTTGAGACCCCCACGGAAAGCGAAGTGTATTCTGACTGCCGGTAATCACGACAAACTTTACGAAAACAGCCTTTTTGAAAAAAGTAAATTATTGTTCATCGTGAATTTTCTTATGTATGACCTCCTCTTCTAATAAACTGAAGAAAGCTACGATTACTCCTGAAATCAAGGAAGCAATGGTGTAAACCGACAAACCAGTCATGGCATAGAAAAGAAACGTTGTGAAGATGGTCAATAGACAGCAATAGATGATGGAGTTTACATATAAGGTATTTTTCATTTTGAACCTTCTTTCCGCTATTCATATATTTTAGTATATGTAGAGAATAGGAAATATACTACCGCGAAAGGATGATTGCCCTTTTTTATAGATAAAGGGGGATAAGCCCTCACTGTTTTTGCAAAAAAGCATATCTAATAAGTATAAAGAATAGCTTGTATCACCTTCTTAGAAGCTGAATACACAGTTATATTCTTTATACCGTAACCCCATAACCTCCTCTCACTTTGGGTATAGCCGTTCGTTTGGCTATACCTCTTTTTTTATTTACGTTTAAAATTGCTTAAAACAATTATCTTTTGTAAAATAGGTATAAACCACTATTTTTGTGAAAAGTTATTTGGATTTATGAATCTTTTATCACGATATAAATATTTATAAATAAAAAAGTGGGATGGTAATAAGAATGATAGGGTATAAAGAACTATAAAAGGTCAGGAAGGAATATTTTTATGAAGAAATATAGAATTTTTCGTAGTTTAAGAACAAAAATGATTGTCATCATATTTTTTGCTACATTATTTAGCACAATGATCTCCTTTAAGCTTCATGAAATGATAAGAGAATTTGGGATGATTCCTCCAGAATTCAGTATTTTTGTAAATACTATCATTAATCTAGTGTTTGTAACTGTTATTGTTGCATTATTTACGCGACGAATTATCATCTCTCCACTAAAAAAATTATTGCATTCTACAAAGAAGATTACAGAAGGCGAACTGGATATTGAAATCAGCAAGACTTCCAATGATGAAATTGGTCAATTAACAGATGAATTTATTTTGATGAAAGAATTTATTAGAAACTTAGTTCAGAAAGTAAATGAAACATCGGAACACATAAATACTTCTGCTGAAAAGCTAACTGCCAATACAGTGGAAACAAGCTATGTATCGGAGCAAATTTCTTCCGCTATCCAAAGTGTTGCAGCAGGTTCTGAAGAGCAAACAAAAGGAATGGAATTTATAGTTGATGCAGTAGCAGTTGTTAATGACGAAATTAAAGATATTACGAAGAATACAGAAGAAATGGTAAAAAGCACGAATAATACTGTTTTGAAAGCAAAAGAAGGACAAGCAGTTGTGGATAACACTGTAACTCAAATGAGCTTAATCCAAAATTCAGTGAAAGAATCCAATAACTCCATCGTATTATTACAGGAGCGTTCCCAAGAGATTGGTCAGTTCTTAAATGTTATAACGGAAATTGCTGATCAGACAAATTTATTGGCATTAAATGCGGCCATTGAGGCAGCAAGAGCTGGTGAGGCGGGCAAAGGTTTTGCGGTAGTAGCAGAAGAAGTAAGGAAGTTGGCTGAGCAATCCAATGAGTCTGCTAAGCAAATTGCTGTATTAGTAAATGAAATTCAAAAAGATACTCTTTCTTCCGTTAAAACGATGAAAAGAGTAACAGAAGAAGTAAAAGATGGGATTAATATCACCAATGATACAAAAGAAAAGTTTACGATTATTTCTGAATCTATGTTAACAATGAGTGACCAAATGAAAAATATTCTAGAGGCTGCCAATAAGATTTCGACAAATATAGTCGAGGTCGCAGGATCTGTAGATCAAGTTACTGGTATTGCGAAGGAAAACAGTCAAAATTCCATGAACGTATCAGAAGCTTCCCAAGAACAATTAGCTGCGATTGAAGAAATAACTTCCTCCACGAAATCTTTAGCTAAAATTGCTGATGATTTAGTGGAATTAACAAAAACAATTCATGTAAATGAAAGTGCCTAGAAAAGAAAAAGTTTACATAAAAGGCTGTTTTCTAAAAGATTGTTATTTTTCAATCGAAAAAAAGAACTAGTTGGAATAATGGATCAGCCGGAATACACGTAGACGCCACGGGGATTAGCGAGACAGTCTGAGACACCCCGGAGGCAAAGCTGAGGAGGCTTAAGCTTAGCCCTACGGAAAGCGAAGTGCATTCCGGCTGCGGGGAATCGCAACAAACTTTACGAAAACAGCCAAATAAAAAAGAATGATTAAAAGAGACAGTTAATATCTCCCAGAAACATTTTCTGGAGATAAACTCTTTTGATCATTCTCTTTTTTTGGGGGAGAATAAAAATGAATCGTTTTATTCCCGTATTAATGGACAGTAAGACTCAACCATGAGATTATGAGAATTCGAGGAAGATAGGTAGGAGGTCCACTGTAAGTAAAGGTCCGAATGGTTCAACTAACCATCAGTAGGGGATGAAGGAAAAGCCCCACTGATGGAAGTTTCAATTTATGACAATTTAAACAGTTTTCATTCAATTTGGTTAAAGTTAGGAATCAAAATAATTAATTTTGCGAAAATGATTGTCGAAAGTTGTTATTTTATGCAAATACAAATATAATGAAGAATTGTAAATATGTGAATTATGCTATTCATTTAGTGTAAATACAAATGAAAAAAATTGGTATTTTTAGAGTGAAAAATAATAGCCTACTGTTAAAAGTTTTACTGAACAAGGAGCAATGACAATATGTCCCCAAAAAATTCATCGAAAATAGATTATACACTTGTTCTAATATTAATGCTTTTATGTTTAACAAGCCTTATTGCTATATATGGAGCAAATTCATCTTATGTGTTAAAGCAAGTTTTGTTTTATGGAGTTGGTATAGGAATTATCATTGGAGTGATTCGTTTAGATTCCGATCAGCTAAAAAAACTGACTTGGTATTTATATGCATTTGGTCTTGTCTTATTAATATTACTTATTCTGGCACCAGAAAGTATTGCCCGAGAAATTAATGGTGCAAAAAGCTGGTTTACACTACCTGGTTTTTCCCTGCAGCCATCTGAATTTGTTAAAGTGTTTTTAGTACTAGCGCTCTCCCGATTAATTGTGGATCATCAAGAAAAATATATCGTAAAGACGATAGAAAGTGACTTTTTTCTTTTATTCAAAATTGGATGTGTAACAGCACTTCCGTTATTTCTAGTAATGCTGCAACCTGACTTAGGAACATCCTTAGTATTTCTCGCTATTATGCTAGGAATGGTTTTTATCTCTGGTATCTCTTGGAAGATATTAATGCCTATTTTCTCAAGCTTTGCTGTTATTGCAACAGCAGTTCTTTATCTTGTCATTTGGCATCCTGATTGGATTACAGCGTACTTTGGCGTAAAGGAATATCAAATGGGAAGAATCTATTCTTGGTTGGATCCATATACGTATCAAAGCACAACAGGCTATCATTTAACACAATCCTTACTGGCAATCGGATCTGGACAAACGACAGGGAAGGGAATTGGTACTAGTGAAGTAGTGCTTCCAGAGAATCATACGGACTTTATTTTCAGCGTAGTTGGAGAAGAGTTTGGGTTTATAGGTGCTAGCATTATTATCAGTTTGTTTTTTCTGCTTATTTACCATATTACAAAAGTAGCATTAGAAACAAAAAATTCATTTTATACTTGTATGAGTGTTGGAATCATTAGTATGCTTTGCTTTCATGTTTTCCAAAATATTGGGATGACAGTAGGTATTCTGCCGATTACAGGAATTCCACTCCCTTTCATCAGCTACGGTGGTAGTTCTTTAATGGGGAATATGCTATCAATGGGATTGATTTTTTCGATTAGATATCATTATAAAAAGTATATGTTTTCAAGCGATGAATAATCGTTTTAACTTTTACGACAAAAAGAGGCTGACAGGGAGCAGCCTCTTTTCGTTTATTCTTTCTCGATTCTTAAAATGAGGGGGTAAGAAAAGGAAAGAATATCAATATGGGAAGTTAATGATATTGATAATCATTATCATTAGGTGTAATCTTATAATAAAACAATTTATTATCGTTGTCAACGCAAATAGTAAGGAGGAAAATAAAAAATCACTAGTGTTGCATTAATTTAATTTCATTATTAAAAATACTCGAAATGTTCACTTTTATTATTTTATGCATAGAAAAAGTCCTTTATAATGGATAAGTCAGGTGGTAACCCGTCCAAATCCACTAAAAAAGGACCAATCTCATGGACAAGATTACACGAAAAACTTCATTTGGACAATGGTTTTCACCAATAAATCTTCAATTATTTGAAGAAAACGTGAAAACGTTGAAATTAGATTTCTATACGAAAAAACTAACGACAGAGTCATTTCTAAAATTATTACTTTTTGCGCAGCTAGAAGAAGTCGAAAGTCTGCATGCGCTGAGCGATTGTCTTTTCGATGATCAACTGCAAAAGGGCATTGATCTTGATTCTATCAGTATTTCCCAACTCTCACGCCGTTTAAATGGCATGAATCCAGACTTATTCCAAAAGCTTTTCCTTGATTTAGTTTCACAAATTCATGCCAAAACGCACAACACGAAACTTGTGATGCCATTAAAAATCATTGATTCAAGCACATTGCCTCTCAATTTGACTAATCATAAATGGGCAAAATTCCGCAAAACAAAAGCGGGTGTTAAATTGCACTTACGCCTTGTGTTTATGGAAAAAGGTATATCCTATCCCGAAAAGGCCATTATGACAACGGCCAAAGAACATGACCGCGGTCAGCTTGAAGTAATGGTTGATGACAAGGAATGTATGTATGTGTTTGACCGTGGTTACTTAGACTACGAACGCTTTGATCGGATGACAGATGACGGCTACTTTTTCCTTTCTAGGCTGCGAAAAAACGCAGTCATACGGGAGGTTTACGATTTTAAACTACCCGAGAATACATCTGTTTTGTCGGATCAAATGGTGTTGATTGGTACGACGCAAAACCGTGCCGAAAATTACTTTCGTCTTCTAAAAGTGATTGATTCAAAAGGAAATGAGCTTCATTTAATCACAAATCGTTTTGATTTAAGTGCTGAAGAAATCTCAAAGATGTATAAATCACGCTGGGCGATTGAGTTATTTTTCAAATGGATTAAACAACATCTCCATATCAAAAAGTTTTACGGCCAAAGCGAATGGGCAATTCAGAATCAAGTGTTTATCGCACTTATTGTTTTTTGCCTGCATGTTCTCGCACAAATCGAGACAAAAAGTAAACGAAAAACCCTACAAATTAGCCGATATTTACGGGCAGCTTTGTGGAAACCAGCACATATTTGGCTTCGAAAGATTGAAGGAAAAACCATTCCTTAATAAACAAATTGTCGTCGTCTCTTAAGTCTAATTGTAAAAAAATTTCCAAATGGATGGATCCACCTTTAGTTGGGTATTTACTTTTTTGGCTCTTAACAGGGGACATATTTAAACTGAATATTCTAACAACATTTATGCAACACTAGTGATAAAAAATGAATGAAAAATTTATGGCGGAATTTGATTCTTTGTTAAGTAATTATACGGAATTACTACTTGGAGAGGAGGATGACGAGTTAAAAGAAAAAGTGCAAGTATGGATGCTCTATACTTTTATGTCGAAAAATATGCCAGGCTTAGTGAAGCATTGGAATGCTAAATTCCCAGATGGCAAACAAACGATTATTCAAATTATTACTGAAATAAAAAAAATGAACGAGATGAGCAAACAAAATCGAGAGTGAAAACATATGCTATAAGGAGAACTGGACAAAGCGTAAAAAAATCATACCACCTGTACGATGCCGTTTGGGTGGTATGATGGAAAAAGGGTTACTGGATATTCGTATTTCCGTATGGGAATTGGTTGCTATATCCTTTAAATTGCTGATAAGACTGCTGAAGCTTTTGTTGCTCAGCAGCTTCAAGCTTATACCAACCTTTTTGAAACATTAAATCATACAATTCTCTTTGCATATTTTGTGTTTCTGTAAAAATCGCTAATAAATCTTGATATAGTGGTTCATTACTAGCTTCATTTAAGGCTGTTGAATAAGAGTCAGTCATATATTTTTCTGTTGAAAGCAGATCATTAGTATAATCGCGGTCATTCATTTGTGGCGTTTTTGGAACTTGTGCCTCAGGATTTTGAATTGGTTGTTGGTTCATTTTATTTGTCCTCCCTCACAAGGTTATTATTTAAAAAGTCTATTGCTAATTCATATCCTTCCACTATGTAGAAGGTGCCCATTCTGCAAAAGGCAATGTCAACAAAGAGGTTTGGCATTCTCTTTAGCAGAATGAGCATGATAAATTAACAATCACAAATTTTTTGTAAATACTTATTGTGGTTGTTGTGACACTGGCTGACTGTTAGCATTTAGGTGATTAAGTATTCTTTCATAATGGTGCTGATGCATTTGTCCACATTTTTCAAGCTGTGCTTTTATTGCCGGGTCTTGGGCATTTTGGGCAAAAAAATGTGCCTTTTTCATTGCTAGTAAATTCCAAGAAAGCATATCTGTTAAGTAAAGGGAATCTTTGACTGTTACCATAATAGGTGGTTTCATCATCATTCCATTTGGTTGAGTCATATTATTTGGTTGTTGTTGCATTAAGTTCGACCTCCTAAAAATCTATTGCTTTTTATATTGATTATTTTGACTATTAACTTTTCCACCACCATCATTTTCAACGGTTGGACCAGCATTTCCTTTAACACTTGCTGCACTAACTCCTGCTTTAGAAGGGTTCTTTTTAAGACGAGCCATCTTTCTATTCACCTCCCTTTTCTTATTCCATACTAGCATTTCCTATTTTTCTTATTTAATGAGTGCTCAGCTTGGAGAAATAAATGAATATATTGTTTGTTATAGCTGTTTATGTACAGACTTGTTAAAAGTCATATGTACGTATGAAAAATCAATGAGTCAATAAATAGTCATTTAAACTTAGAAAATTCCATTTAATCTAATTTTCAAGGAGGATGTAAGGTGAAAGAGATAAAATCTGCTGCGGTTATTGGTTCTGGAGTAATGGGTGCAGCGATTGCAGCACAGTTTCTTAATGCTGGGATAGCGACGATTCTTTTGGATATTGTGCCAAATCAGCTAACAGAAGAAGAAAAAGAAAAGGGGTTAACAATAGAGGATAAGGTGGTAAGAAATCGATTTGTTCAGCGGGCCGTCGAAAGAATGAAAACAGATTTGCCAAGTCCACTCACCTCCGTCCATAATTTATCAAAATTAACGATAGGAAATCTAGAAGATGATTTCGCTTTATTACAGGATGTAGATTGGATAGTGGAAGCAATTATTGAAGATATTAGCATAAAAAAAGAGCTCTTTAAAAAGATAGATCAACTTAGAAAAAAAGGCTCTATCGTAAGTAGTAATACTTCCGGTATATCAATAAATAAAATGAAAGAAAATCTTTCTCCTGATTTCCAAGCACATTTTTTAGGTACACACTTTTTTAATCCGCCTCGGTATATTACATTACTTGAAATAATTCCTACAAAAGAAACAGCCCCGATTGTTGTCAAAACCATAAGTGAATTTGCGGAAGAAACGTTAGGAAAAGTGGTAGTAAAAGCAAGTGATACCCCTAATTTTATTGCTAATCGTATTGGTTCCTATGCTTTTTTAAATATTGTTAACGAAATGATAAAAGCTGACTTAACGATTGAGGAAGTAGATCAATTAACTGGTCCACTTATTGGCCGGCCTAAAAGTGCTACTTTCCATACTTTAGATATGGTAGGGCTAGACACATTTTATCAGGTAATCCAAAACATGAAAGGAAAAATGAAGAATCCAGAAGAAATAGAGACATTTAAACCCCCAGCATTGTTAGATGAAATGATTAAGAAGAAAATGCTCGGTAGAAAGACGAAAAAGGGATTTTATCAAAAAACGAAAGAAGGACTAAAAGTATTAGATTACCATACAATGACATACAAAGAGCTAACTCGAATGAAAGAGAAAGCAGAAGGTAAATCACTGACTTTGTTTTTGCAAGAACCAAATAAAAAAGGACAATTTCTTTGGAAAGGAATTGCACCATTTTTACTTTATTCTGCAAAAATGGTCGGAGAAATCACCGACTCTATTTTTGAAATAGATCAAGCTGTTCAGTCTGGATTCAATTGGAAAAATGGACCGTTTCGCTTATGGGATGAATTATCTTTAAAAGATACAGTGAAACGGATGGAAGAAGAGTCAATGGATATTCCTAAATGGATTAAAGAAATGATGAATGCTGGTTTTGAGCAATTTTATAAAGAAGTGAATGGTGTCATTCATTATTATCACCAAGGAGAATATTTGCCTATTCCCAAAAGTGTAGACCAAATAGATATTCAAGAAAGTAAAAAGCGAAGAGGCGTACTTCTTTCTAATAATGGAGCAAGTTTAATCGATATAGGGGATGGCGTATTATTACTTGAATTACACAGTTCAAATATGAGCATTGGTATGGATATCCTTTCGATGATTGAAAAATCGATAGAAAAAGTAGAGTCAGAAGCATATAAAGGGCTCATTATCGGCAGCGAAAAAAAGAACTTTAGTCTTGGAGCTAATTTAGCTTTAATGCTATTAGAAGCCCAAAATGGAGATATTGTAGAACTACAAATAGCCGTCCGCCGTTTTCAACAAGCGATGAAGCGCATAAAATATTGCCAAAAGCCAATTGTAGCTGTCCCATATCAAAGAACTTTGGGGGGAGGAGCAGAAATTTGTCTAGCGGCAAGCAAAGTGCAAGCATCGCTAGAAACTTATATTGGTCTTGTAGAAACAGGGGTAGGACTTATCCCAGGTGGGGGAGGTACAACGGAATTATATTGTAATAAGATTAAGCAATTCCAAAACCCGTCACAAGAAGAAATATTACAGCTTACCGCAGAGATCTTTCAGACGGTATTAACTGCGAAGGTTGCTACCTCTGCTGCTCATGCAAAGGAACTGGGATTCTTAACTAATAAAGATGGGATAACAAATAATGTCCGATTTTTATTAAGAGATGCTAAAAAGGCGGTTTTGCAATTAGCTAATGAGCAGTATCAACCACAGCAAAAAGAAAAGATAGTAGTTGCAGGAACAGTTGGTTATGAATTTTTAATGAAAGAAATTAAAAAGCTAGGAAAACTTGGTTTTATCTCCGAATATGATGCATTTATTGCGAGTAATCTTGCAACCGTCCTTACAGGAGGCAAGGTAGAATGTGGCACATTGGTGGAGGAGGACTATTTATTAGATTTAGAAAGAGAAGCGTTTATTCGATTAATTCAGGAACAGGAGACACAAAAAAGAATGCTACATCTATTGCAGACAGGGAAGCCATTATTGGCTAGAAAAAAGATTTAACCATTTCTTTAAATGAAGATTAAGTGGATATAGAAAGGAAGGAAAAAAATAATATGCAAAAGGGTGGAAGTTTTTTAACAGAACAAGTCACCGAAGAAGCTATTTTCACACCAGAAGATTTTACGGAAGAGCATCAGATGATTGCAGAAATGACGAGTGAGTTTGTTCAGAAAAGAGTATTACCACATTTGGCCGAAATGGAAAATCATCAATTTACTATTACGAAACAATTGATGGAAGAGGCAGGAGAACTAGGATTATTAAGTTCAGATATTCCAGAAATATATGGTGGTTTGGGCTTAGATAAAATCAGTACTGCTGTTATCTCTGAGATGATGTCTGTTGCAGGTGGCTTCTCTGTCACTCATGGAGCGCATATAGGAATTGGTTCATTACCGATTGTTTTATTCGGAAATAAAGCACAAAAGGAAAAGTATTTACCAGATTTAGCTACAGGTAAAAAAATAGCATCCTACGCACTAACAGAACCTACTGTTGGATCAGATGCACTTAGTGTAAAAACAACAGCAGTTTTAAATAAAGAGGGTACACATTATTTATTGACTGGTGAAAAGCAGTGGATTACGAATTCAGGAATTGCGGATATCTTTGTCGTATATGCAAAAGTAAATCAACACCATTTTACTGCCTTTATCGTTGAAAAAGTCTTTTCTGGGGTTTCAGTAGGAAAAGAAGAAAATAAATTAGGAATTAAGAGTTCGTCAACTTGCGCTGTCCGTTTTGATCAAGTAGAAGTACCTGTGGAAAATGTGTTAGGAGAAGTAGGAAGAGGTCATTTAATTGCATTAAATATTTTAAATATTGGACGCTATAAGCTTGGCCTTGGAGCAATTGGTGCAAGTAAGGAAGCATTAAAAAAGACGATAGCCTATACAGATAAACGAATCCAATTCTCGACCCCGATATCTCGCTTTCCGCTTACTATGGATAAATATGCAACGATGGCATCCTATATATATGCTGCCGAAAGTACTGTTTACCGAACAGCAGGATTGCTCTCAGAAGCAATGGATGGATTGCCAGATGAAGTAGATATGAAAGAGATGGCAAAAATAATGAATGAATACGTTATTGAGTGTAGTCTAAATAAAATTTTTGCATCTGAAGTGTTAGATATGGTAGTAGATGAAGGTGTTCAACTCCATGGCGGTAATGGTTTTATGGAAGATTACGATATTGCTAGAATGTATCGCGACTCTAGAATTAATCGTATTTTTGAAGGAACAAACGAAATAAACCGATTACTAATACCTCCTACCTTGGCAAAGAAGAGCTTGAAAGGGGAACTCCCATTATTGTCACTCGCTGCAAAAATGGAAAAAGAAATGATCTCTTTTCTTCCAGAAGAACCAGATGGGAAGCCCTTATCCCAAGAAAGAATGCTTCTATCAAATTCTAGAAAAATAAGTTACATCTTATTTGGAATGATGCTTAAAAAATATAAAGAGCAGTTAGAACAACAACAAGAGATTATGGTGAATCTAGCCAATATTATCAATGCTATCTTTTCGATGGACTCTTGTATAGTAAGAACACAAAAAGCAATGGCAAAGAGTGGGCAAGAGGAGAAGCAAAAATTACTTTATACAGAAATATATTGCCAAGAAGCATTTCAACAAGTGATTGGAGAAGCAACAGATACTTTAGCATATATGCTTAGTGGCGATGAATTAAAATTAGCCCTTTCCGTATTGAAAAAATATACTAGATATACGCCAAAGTCGCTGATTGCAAGTAAAAGAGAGGCTGCAAAGAGTCTATTAAGGGCTGGAGAATATCAGGTATAATAGTTGTTTATCCGAATCTTAACGGACGGTAAGACTCCCATCTCAAGCTCTGAGAATACGAGGAAGATAGGTGGGAAAAGATCCGATTGGTTCAATTACCATCAGTGGGGAGGGAGGCCCCCACACTGATGGATGGTTCACTTTATGATGAAAAGGGTTCTTGTCACTAGTTGAAAAGAATGAAGAACCTTTTTCTTTTAACATGACGATAGAGAATTTTAAGATAGTACAGTCAAAACAAGAGAATCCAGTAATTTCGAATAGTATATACTCTTCTTGGATGAGGAGAAAAGAACGGAGAAATCCAGAAAAGGAAATAACTGACCGAAAAAGTGGACAGTAATCGAAGTTTTACTTTATACAAAATTGTGATAATATTTAGTTGAATGTTTCAAAATACATAGATTATGGGTGATGGAATGAAAGTTACTTTTTATTGGTATCCAAAATGCTCAACCTGTCGAAAGGCGAAAAAGTGGCTCGATGAAAATCATGTGTCATATGAAGAAGTACATATTGTAGATAATCCTCCTTCCCGTGCATTATTAGAGGATTTGTATAAAAACAGCGGTCTTGAATTAAAGAAGTTTTTCAATACCTCTGGCCAGAAATACAGAGATCTAGGATTAAAGGACAAAATAAACGAAGCTTCAGAAGGTGAATTGCTAGATTTGCTTGCTTCTGATGGCATGCTAATTAAACGCCCTTTAACAACAGATGGAAATAAAGTAACATTAGGGTTTAAAGAAGAAGTGTTTGAAGAAAGTTGGGGATAAGAATCCTGCTTTTTTTAATAGTGACTCTGTTTAACAGAGTAATATGATAAATACGGAGGGGTTATAATGGCAGTACCAAAGGATTTACGATATTCAAAAGAGCATGAATGGGTTAAAGTTGAGGGAGAAAACGCACGTGTAGGAATTACATATTTTGCGCAATCTGAATTAGGCGATATCGTATTTGTTGAACTACCAGAAGTAGGCGATGAAGTAACGGCAAATGAGCCTTTCGGAAGTGTAGAATCTGTTAAAACAGTTTCTGAATTATATGCTCCTATCAGTGGAAAAGTAGTAGAAGTGAACGAAGAACTTAGCGACAATCCAGAGTATGTTAACGAATCTCCTTATGAAAAAGCATGGATGGTTGTTATCGAACCAAGCGATAAAGCGGACATTGAGGCACTTATGTCATCAGAACAATACGAAGAAATGACGAACGAAGGTTAATTGACTATTAAAGACATCGGTAATTTGCCGATGTCTTTTTCTTGAGAGAATTTCTAGTTAAAGGGTAAAAATAGTGGACTTAATGAGGTTTTACAATGGCCAATTATATCGTTCTTTTTCAAACCTCATACCATAAAATCTACTTCTTTCTTTTCTTGTTTGAAATATGTTAAAGTAAATGAAATAACTCCTTTAGGTGATCAAAATGAAAAAAGTAATCATTGTTGAAGGCAAATCAGATAAAAGAAAAGTAGAAAAGATTGTGCGTGAACCAGTTGATATCATTTGCACTAATGGAACAATAGGTGTATCGAAACTGGATGAATTGCTAGAAGAGTTAATGGATAAAGATGTGTATATTTTAGTGGATGCAGACAAGTCTGGAGATAAGTTAAGGAAGCAGTTTAAAAGAGAACTTCCAGAAGCAGAATTTCTTTATATAGATCGAAAATATAAAGAAGTGGCCGCCTCACCAGAACATCATTTAGCAACACTCTTATTGCAGGCAAATATCGAAATTGAAGCCAAATATTTAGATATAAGGATGAATGGTTTATGATAGAATGGAAGCCCGATCAGTGGGAGAAACAAATAAAAGATGCATCAACTGCCTTTTTTTATTTATATACTCCTCTTTGCGGAACATGTATGGTTGCTTCTAAGATGCTAACGGTATTACATACAATGAAGCCAGATTTAAACTTAGGAAAAATGGATTTGAATTATGCTCCAGATTTAGCAACAAAGTTTGAAGTTGAAAGTGTTCCTTGTCTATTGATTATCGAAAATGGGGAGTTAAAGGAAAAAGTATATCGCTTTGAATCGGTTCCTCATTTACTGGAAGTGATTAATAAATACACGAGGTAGAAAGACCCTTTTCCGTGGATGAAAGGGTCTTTCTTTTATTTGCGATTATAATACAAAGTATTTTAATCAGTGAAAGCCAATTTGCCTTGAATGGGAGAGAAGAAGGGAACAGAGAAGCCTGATCAGAGCCCGTTTACTCACAAGAGAAGGGAAGAAGGGAACAGAGAAGCCCGATCAGAGCCCGTTTACTCACAAGAGAAGAGAAGAAGGGAATAGAGAAGCCCGATCAGAGCCCGTTTACTCACAAGAGAAGAGAAGAAGGGAACAGAGAAGCCCGATCAGAGCCCGTTTACTCACAAGAGAAGGGAAGAAGGGAACAGAGAAGCCCGATCAAAGCCCTTTTGCTCACAAGAGGAGCAATAAGGTAATAGATCGGCTCTTCTCAAAATGCTACCCTTTGAAATCCCCGACTACCAATATTGATTCCAAAACAGATTTTCCAAAAGATTGTCCTTAACAAAAAAGGTTTTTTTCTATTCTTGCAAGAATAAGTAATATAAGATTGTTCGGCAGAAAGTAGGAGATGCTTTTGCAGGAGTGGATGAAAAGTTTTGTAGATAAGTTGAATCGTAAAGAGTCTTTAAAACCATTATTTCGAAACACTTCGCTTTCATTAGCGATATCATGCCAAAATGATGTCTATATAATGGAGTTAAGGGACAATCGTTTTTCATGGAGAAGGATGACAGATGAAAATCCAGATGTATGGTTAACGGGAGAAAGAGATAGTATAATGAAGGTTTCGACGGGTGAGATTCTTCTTAGAAAAGCGAAAAAAAGTGAATTGATTCAACTAGAAGGTTCTTTAAGAAAAATTCTTTTACTGGAATCTTTGTTTTTCTTAAGTAATTCACAGCCTGTAAATCGAACCGGTTAAAGATGGAAATCTAAACTGAAAATAAGAGTTGATGCTCACCTGGAAGCTCATTTTCGCACAGAAAATGAAGTATATTTCAGGTTGTTTTTTTAGGGGAATCTTTATCAGCTTCATCACTAAATCCAACTGTGCTTCCCTGATTAATTATGTTAGAAAACCTTACGTAATAAATTGAAAATTCAGAAAAAAATATTATATTAAAAAATGTATTGACACTAATATCGGGAAATGGTAAATTACATCTATCATATTAACGAATTTAAAATTTCATATAGATAAAGAACTCTTATCAAGAGAGGTGGAGGGATGTGCCCTATGAAACCCGGCAACCGTCAGTATACTGAAACGGTGCCAATTCACACAAAGCGTTTAGCTTTGATAGATGAGAGAAAGGGATATTATTAATAAAAAAACCTTTCTGCTCATCTTGCAGAAAGGTTTTTTTATTATTTGGAATGATATGATGTGCTTTGTTAAAAACTATTTTAATATAGTGATCGATAGAGTAATTTTAAATAGAAGTAGGTGAACACATTGATTAATGTCAACTCAGTAAAAAAAATATACTCCTCTAGAAGTGGGAAGGTCACTGCAGTTGATCATGTGGATTTAAATATCCATTCAGGAGAGATATTTGGAATAATAGGATATAGTGGTGCAGGTAAAAGTACATTAATCAGAATGCTGAACGGATTGGAGATTCCTACTGAAGGAAGTGTTTCGGTTGCAGGTCACGAAGTTTCCAAAATAAAGGGAAGCAAGCTTCGTAAGGCGAGACAAGAAATCAGTATGATTTTTCAACATTTTAATCTGTTATGGTCAAGAACGGTAAAAGAAAATATAGCTTTTCCTTTAGAAATAGCAGGAGTAAAAAAAACAGCAAGAGACAAGAAAGTATTGGAGTTAATCAAGTTAGTTGGATTGGAAGGACGAGAGGACGCTTATCCTTCTCAATTAAGCGGTGGGCAAAAGCAGCGAGTTGGTATCGCAAGAGCACTTGCTAGTGATCCGAAAGTACTTCTTTGTGATGAAGCAACATCTGCATTGGATCCACAAACAACAGATGCAATCTTAGATTTGTTAGTAGACATTAATAAACGTCTTGGTCTTACTATCGTTCTTATCACTCATGAAATGCATGTTATTCGAAAGATTTGTCATCGAGTAGCCGTGATGGAAGATGGGAAAGTAGTAGAAACGGGGCCAGTGATTGATGTCTTTAAACAGCCGAAGAAAGAAATCACGAAACGTTTTGTTCAACAAGTAATTGAACCAGAAGATGCGAAGGATACAATCGAACATTTAATAGCACAATATAAAACAGGAAGCATCGTCATGTTAGGATTTGTTGGCGAAAGTGCTGAACAGCCTGTTATTACTAATCTTATTCGCGCTTTTTCGGTTTCTGTGAATATCATTCAAGGTAAAATTTCTCCGACTCAAAATGGCTCATATGGAACATTATATATCCATCTGGATGGAGAGCAAGAGGAAATAGATAAAGCAATTCAATACCTGCATGCACAAGAAATTAGTGTGGAGGTGATTGAAGGATGATGGAAAGCTTATTACCAAATGTAAATTGGGAAATCATGTGGAATGCCACTAAAGAGACCCTATTTATGACTGGATTCTCGATTATTTTTACCTTTATACTCGGAATTATTCTCGGAATTACGTTGTTTTTAACGGATAAAGGAAATATGTGGAATAATGTCTTTTTTAATAGAATCATCAGTGCAATCGTAAATATTTTCCGGTCTATTCCTTTTATTATTTTATTAGTTTTATTAATTCCATTAACGACCTTACTAATTGGGAC
Organism: Niallia sp. FSL W8-1348; assembly: GCF_038006745.1. Taxonomy (NCBI): domain Bacteria; kingdom Bacillati; phylum Bacillota; class Bacilli; order Caryophanales; family Bacillaceae; genus Niallia; species Niallia sp. FSL W8-1348. Next base: position 3,657,163 of record NZ_JBBOVV010000001.1, read on the forward strand.
AATGATTGGACCAAAAGCTGCTTTACCTTCTCTAATAATTGGAGCTGCTCCATTTTATGCAAGGCTTGTGGAAATAGGACTTCGAGAAGTGGATAAAGGTGTTATTGAAGCGGCAAAGTCAATGGGGGCAAAACCAACTACTGTTATCTTTAAAGTTTTATTACCAGAATCCATGCCTGCTCTTGTGTCTGGGATTACTGTTACGACAATTGCATTAGTAGGATCTACTGCAATGGCTGGAATTATTGGTGCAGGAGGGCTTGGGAATCTAGCCTACTTACAAGGATTCCAAAGAGGTAATGGTGATGTGACACTTGTTTCAACTGTTATTATATTAATCATTGTTTTTATCATCCAATTTATTGGTGATTTTATAACAAACAAAATAGATAAAAGATAAGGAGAATAACACATGAAAAAATTATGGTCTTTACTTATTGCGTTAACATTTGTATTTGTTCTTGCTGCATGCGGAAGCTCTAACGATGATAGCAAGGAAAGTGGTGCTTCTAACACAGACAAAGAAACAACTAAATTAGTAGTAGGTGCTTCCAATGTACCACATGCAGAAATTTTAGAAAAAGCGAAGCCAATTCTTGAAGAAAAAGGAATTGATTTAGAAATCGTTCCTTTCCAAGATTATGTATTACCAAATAAAGCTTTAGAATCAAAAGAAATCGATGCAAACTATTTTCAACATATTCCATATTTGAACCAACAAATTAAAGAGAATGGTTATGAGTTTGTAAATGCTGGTGGAATTCATATTGAGCCAATGGCTGTTTTCTCTAAGGAATATAAAAGTTTAGATGAGCTTCCAGATGGAGCAACTATTATTCTAAGTAACTCTGTTGCCGAGCATGGTCGTGTGCTTTCTCTTTTAGAAAAAGGTGGATTAATTAAACTTAAAGATGGAATCGACAAAGTAAATGCAACAATCGAAGACATTGTTGAAAATCCAAAAAATGTTCAATTAAAAGCAGATTATGAGCCAGCTCTACTTCCACAAATTTTTAATAATAATGAAGGGGACGCTGTTGTTATCAATGCAAACTATGCATTAGATGCAGGTCTAAACCCTGTGGAAGATTCCATTGAAATTGAAGGAAGCGAATCTCCGTATGCGAATATTATTACGGTTCGTAAGGGAGACGAAAATAGAGAAGATATCAAAACTTTAGTAGAAGTATTACATTCAAAAGAAATTCAAGATTTCATTAATACGGAATATAAAGGTGCGGTTGTACCAGTTAATGAATAATGATTAAAAAGATGTTCCTATAAAAGACCAAAACACAAAGTGTATATCCAATTGAGAATTAAGTCAGTTCTATCAATAATGGATATAGCATGTGTGCAGGTCTTTATAGGGGCATTTTTTTTATTTTGAAAAAGATTATTGGCAACATATGTTTCTTTACATAGGAATGAGTTTTCAGGATTACTTTTCCAATAAGTACTAGGGCTAAATTTAAAGGGTGTATAAATACTAAAACGAAGCTGTTGATAGAAAGAATTTAACGGAGTTTATTAAATAAATCTAAGGCAAATCATTTATGCAAGTATATTGTTTTATTTATAATAAGGGAAGAAGTTGTTTCATTTTTAAAGAATACATATTTTTTTGAAAGTGAATCAGGGGATTTATTTGTTTTAGGTGAATTTTCCTTATGTAACAGGAATCAATAGGTTGCTATCAGATTTTATTTGTTATAAGATTAGAATGATAATAAATTGATAATGAAGTTTCGACAATTTTGTGAACAAAACTTCTTTTTACTATGGAGGTATATAATATGAGTCAACCTAAATTAGTCATTAATGATTTACATGTTTCAATCGAAGAAAAAGAAATTATTAAAGGTCTTAACTTAGAAATAAAGGGTGGAGAAATTCACGCAATCATGGGACCAAACGGAACTGGTAAATCTACTTTATCTTCTGCAATCATGGGTCACCCAAAATATGAAGTAACTAGCGGTGATGTAAGTCTTGATGATGAAGATGTATTAGAAATGGAAGTAGATGAGCGCGCTCGTGCAGGTTTATTTTTAGCAATGCAATATCCAAGTGAAATTAGCGGTGTAACAAATGCTGACTTTTTACGTTCAGCTTTAAACAGCCGTTTAGGTGAAGGTAATGAAATTTCATTAATGAAGTTTATCCGTAAAATGGATGAAAACATGGAATACTTAGAAATGGATCCTGATATGGCTCAACGTTATTTAAACGAAGGTTTCTCTGGTGGGGAGAAAAAACGTAATGAAATCCTTCAATTAATGATGTTAAATCCAAAAATTGCTATTTTAGATGAAATCGATTCTGGTTTGGACATCGATGCATTGAAAGTTGTTTCAAAAGGAATCAACAAAATGCGTGAAGAGCGTAAAGAAGATTTCGGTTGCTTAATTATTACTCACTACCAACGTTTATTAAATTACATCACTCCTGACTACGTTCACGTAATGATGCAAGGTCGTGTTGTTAAATCTGGCGGTCCAGAACTTGCTCAACGCTTAGAAGCAGAAGGATATGATTGGATTAAAAAAGAGCTAGGTATTGAAGACGAAACTGTTGAACAAGAAGCGTAATCGTTAGGAGGATTGACCAATGACAACGGATATTAAATTACCATTTGACCAAGAGTATCTTTCCTCTTTTTCGAAAGATATGAGTGAACCTTCTTGGCTAACGGAGCTGCGTGTAAATGCTTTACAACAAGCAGATGCCCTCCCAATGCCAAGACCGGACAAAACAAATATTAAAAACTGGAACTTTACACAATTTGAAAAACACATTGTAAGCAGTGAGGATTTTTCTGATGTAAATGATTTGCCAGAACAAGTGAAAGCACTTATTGATTTAGAAAAAAATAAAACACTTTATATTCAAAGAAACAATCGTCCAACTTTCTTAGCTGTTTCTAATGAGTTAAAAGAAAATGGCGTAATTTTTACTGATATATTTACAGCTGCAAGAGAATATAGTGACTTATTGCAAAAATACTTTATGAAAGATGCTGTTAAGGTAGATGAGCATAAATTAACTGCATTACATGCAGCGCTTCTAAATGGCGGAGTATTCTTGTATGTTCCTAAAAATGTAGTAGTGGAAGAACCAATTCAATCTATTTTCTTACATGATGATAAAGAAGCGAACCTTTTTAACCACGTTATTGTAGTGGCAGAAGATAATAGCTCTGTTGTTTATGTAGAAAACTATATATCTACTGTTGATCCTGAAGAAGCAGTGTTCAATATTGTAACGGAAGTAATCGCAAATGCAAATGCAAAAGTTCAATATGGTGCTGTAGATAATTTAGCGCATGGCGTTACTACTTATGTAAATCGTCGAGGTATTGCAGGTCGTGATGCAAAAATTGAATGGGCATTAGGCTTCATGAATGATGGTAATACGATTTCTGATAATACAACTTACTTGATGGGCGATGGATCTTTTGGTGATACAAAATCAGTAGTAGTTGGTCGCGGTGATCAAAAGCAAAATTTCACAACTAAAGTTGTACATTATGGTAAAAGTTCTGAAGGCTATATCTTAAAACACGGTGTAATGAAAGATAAAGCTTCTTCTATCTTTAATGGTATTGGAAAAATTGAACATGGTGCAACGAAAGCTAATGCTGAACAAGAATCTCGTGTTCTTATGTTAAGTGAAAAAGCTAGAGGCGATGCCAACCCAATTCTTTTAATTGACGAAGATGATGTAACTGCAGGTCATGCTGCATCTGTTGGTAGAGTAGATCCTTTACAATTGTATTACTTAATGAGCCGTGGTATTCCACAACATGAAGCAGAAAGATTAGTTATTCACGGATTCTTAGCGCCAGTTGTAGAACAATTGCCAATTGAAGGCGTGAAAAAGCAATTAGTTGAGGTAATTGAAAGGAAAGTAAGATAATGGATAGCAAACATATTCGCTCTTATTTTCCAATTTTAAACCAAGAAGTCAACGGACATCCATTGGTTTATCTTGATAGTGCAGCTACCTCTCAAAAGCCTGTTCAGGTAATTGAAACGATAGAGAAATACTATCGAGAATATAATTCCAATGTTCATCGTGGCGTTCACACCTTAGGAACTAGAGCAACAGATGCATACGAAGGAGCAAGGGAGAAGGTAAGAAAGTTTATCTCTGCTTCTTCTATAGAGGAAATTATCTTCACTCGTGGAACTACAACTGCGCTGAATACAGTTGCTCAAAGTTATGCGATGGAAAATGTGAAAGAGGGAGATGAAATAGTCATCACCCCGATGGAACATCATAGTAATATTATTCCTTGGCAGCAAGTTGCCAAAAAAACGGGAGCAACACTTAAGTATTTGCCCCTTCAAGCAGATGGCACAATTGCCATTGCAGATGTAGAAAAAACAATCACACCAGCTACTAAGGTAGTATCCATTGCTTATGTTTCCAATGTACTCGGAGTTATCAATCCAATAAAGGAAATTGCAGCTATCGCTCATAAGAATGGAGCTGTACTCGTCGTAGATGCAGCACAAGGAGCTCCACATGTGAAAATAGATGTGCAAGATTTGGATTGTGATTTCCTCGGATTCTCAGCCCATAAAATGTGTGGTCCAACCGGAATTGGGGTACTTTATGGAAAGAAACATCTTTTAGAAAATATGGAGCCAATTGAATTTGGCGGGGAAATGATTGATTTTGTCGGTTTATATGAATCTACTTGGAAAGAACTTCCTTGGAAATTTGAAGCTGGTACACCGATCATTGCAGGAGCAATTGGTTTAGGTGCAGCAATCGATTTTCTAGAAGAGATTGGGTTAGAGAATATAACAGAACATGAGCATAAATTAGCAGCCTATGCGATCGAGAAAATGTCTTCTATAAACGGTTTAACTATTTATGGTCCACAAAGTGCAAATAATCGGGCTGGCGTTATCACGTTTAATATTGAAGATGTTCATCCGCATGATGTTGCAACAGTGTTGGATGCAGAAGGAATTGCTGTACGTGCAGGACACCACTGTGCACAACCATTAATGAAATGGCTAAATGTTTCTGCAACCGCTAGAGCAAGTTTTTATCTATATAATTCGGAAGAAGATATTGATAAGCTTGTGGAAGGGATTGGCAAAACAAAGGAGTATTTTAGCGATGTCTTTTAATAACTTAGATTCACTTTATAGAAGTGTTATCATGGATCATTATAAAAATCCTCGGAACAAAGGTGTTCTTGAAGGTAGCTTGACCGTCAATATGAATAATCCAACATGTGGGGACCGCATTCTTCTTACGATGAAAGTAGAAGATGGGATTGTCACGGATACAAAATTCGATGGAGAAGGATGCTCCATTAGCATGTCTTCTGCATCGATGATGACGCAAGCAATTAAAGGAAAAACAGTCGAGCAAGCGTTAAAAATGTCTGAAACATTCTCTGAAATGATTCAAGGGAAAGACTACGCTGAGGATATTGACTTAGGGGATATTGAAGCACTTCAAGGTGTTAGTAAATTCCCTGCAAGAATTAAATGTGCAACATTAGCTTGGAAGGCTATGGAAAAAGGGGTAAACGAAGGATTGAATTCGTAACTTACCACCAAGGTTGCATGTAGAATGGAGGAAAATGAAATGGCAAAAAAGATGCCCGATATTGGGGATTATAAATATGGATTTTCAGATAAAGACGTTTCTATCTTTCGTTCTAAACGTGGATTAACGAAAGAAATCGTTGAAGAGATTTCAAAAATGAAGGCTGAACCACAATGGATGTTAGACTTCCGCTTGAAATCATTAGAGCATTTTTACAAAATGCCAATGCCACAATGGGGTGGAGACCTGTCCGCTTTAAACTTTGATGAAATTACGTATTATGTAAAGCCGTCAGAGAAAACAGAGCGTTCTTGGGATGAGGTACCAGATGAAATTAAACAAACATTTGATAAACTTGGTATTCCAGAGGCTGAACAAAAATACTTAGCAGGTGTATCTGCTCAGTATGAATCCGAAGTTGTTTACCATAATATGCAGGAAGATCTAGAGAAAATGGGAATTGTTTTCAAAGATACGGATTCTGCATTAAGAGAGAATGAAGATATTTTCCGTGAGCATTGGGCAACAGTTATCCCGCCTACGGATAATAAGTTTGCTGCATTAAACTCAGCTGTATGGTCTGGTGGATCTTTCATCTATGTTCCAAAAGGAATTAAAGTAGATACGCCATTACAGGCATATTTCCGCATTAACTCAGAAAATATGGGGCAATTTGAAAGAACGTTAATCATCGTGGATGAGGGTGCAAGTGTTCATTATGTAGAAGGATGTACTGCACCAGTATATACAACGAACTCTCTTCATAGTGCGGTTGTAGAAATCATTATCAAAAAGGACGCATATTGCCGTTATACTACGATTCAAAACTGGGCAAACAACGTATACAACCTAGTTACAAAGCGCGCTGTTTGTGATGCGAATGCTACAATGGAATGGATCGATGGAAATATTGGTTCTAAATTAACGATGAAATATCCTGCTGTAATCTTAAGAGGTGAAGGTGCAAGAGGGATGACTTTATCGATCGCACTTGCTGGTAAAGGTCAACACCAAGATGCGGGAGCAAAAATGCTTCATTTAGCTCCAAACACATCTTCTACGATTGTTTCTAAGTCTATTTCGAAACAAGGCGGAAAAGTAACATACCGTGGTATTGTTCATTTTGGACGTAAAGCAGATGGTGCTCGTTCCAATATCGAATGTGACACATTAATTATGGATAACAAGTCTACATCTGATACAATCCCATACAATGAAATTTTAAATGACAATATTTCATTAGAGCACGAAGCAAAAGTTTCGAAAGTATCAGAAGAGCAGTTATTCTACTTAATGAGTAGAGGTATTTCGGAAGAAGAAGCAACTGAAATGATCGTAATGGGCTTTATCGAGCCATTTACAAAAGAATTACCAATGGAATATGCAGTAGAAATGAACCGTTTGATTAAGTTCGAAATGGAAGGTTCTATTGGTTAATATTTTTAGTGAAGAAGGTGGACTTTTGAAGTTCGCCTTCTTCTTTTTAGTTTTTTTTATCATTTTCCGACAGAAGACTCCCTCTTCCATTGTGGGCAGGATTGTAGCCCAACGATAAGAGGGAGATGAATGTCGGTTGGCAATAGCCAAAACACATCCTCTTATAGTAAAATAAGAACATATATTCTTGTTTAGGGAGTGAGCGCAATGATCGTTAATAAAGCATATAAGTTTCGTATCTATCCCACTAAAAAACAAATGGAACTCATCCATAAAACGATTGGTTGTGTGAGGTTCACATTTAATTTCTTTCTAGGTAAGCAGAAAGAGAAAGACGCTTATTGGTATATTGTTGAAGAAATGGTTCAAAATAGTCAGCTTCCAACGAATAATTGGAAAGGAAAATGGTTGAACAAATATGAAACAATAAAGGCAATTCCAGAATTAAAGCAACACTATTCTTTTCTGAAAGAAGTGGATAGTATTGCTTTGCAGAAATCGGTTGAAAACTTGGCTGATTCTTTTGAACGATACTACAAAAAACAAAATAAGTATCCACGCTTTAAATCGAAGAAGAATTCTGTGCAATCCTACACGACAAAACATACAAACGGAAATATTGCGGTTGAAGGTAAGTATATTAAGCTTCCTAAACTTGGTTTTGTTCGCTTTGCCAAAAGTCGTGAAGTACATGGTCGTATCCTTCATGCTACTGTTAGACGAAATTCTAGTGGCAAATACTTCGTATCCATTCTTGCCGAAACAGAAGTACAGCCATTGAAAAAAGCTGAATCGTCTATCGGTATAGACTTAGGCATCACTGACTTTGCTATTCTTTCTGATGGTCGCAAGATGGACAATAATAAGTTCACATCCAAAATGGAAAAGAAACTAAAACGGGAACAGCGAAAACTTTCAAGACGGGCATTACATGCTAAAAACAAGGCTATTAATCTTTTTGATGCAAAAAACTATCAGAAGCAAAAACGTAAAGTCGCTAGATTGCACGAAAGAGTCATGAATCAGCGTGACGATTTCCTTAACAAATTCAGTACAGAAATCATCAAAAACCACGATATTGTCTGTATCGAAGATTTGAATACGAAAGGAATGTTACGCAATCATAAGTTAGCAAAATCAATCTCTGATGTATCGTGGTCTGCTTTTGTATCGAAATTAGAATACAAAGCCAAATGGTACGGTAAAACAATCGTAAAAATAAGCAGATGGTTTCCGTCTAGTCAAATATGTTCCGATTGTGGACATCAAGATGGCAAGAAATCTCTTGAAATAAGAGATTGGACTTGTCCTGTTTGCCACGAACATCACGATAGAGATATAAATGCCAGCAAAAATATCTTAGCTGAAGGCTTAAGAACTTTAGTTTTGGCTTAAACAAAATATAGAACCATAGGAATCTATGGGGATAGCTTGGTCAATAAGAGAAACCTCTGTTGGCAAAGAAATACGTCAACAAGTACGCTCTGTTCCCAAGAATCTCCCACTTCAATCAGATCGCAAGGTCGATAAGTGGGGGTAGTTCAATGCTGCCCACTCGACAATAGGAATTTTTCCATTTATGATTGCAGGCTTTATTGCCATGATGTTATGGGGTACTGAAAAATTAAATGCTGTATTAAATAAAAAGGATTATAAAAAGGTGAAAAAAAGTAATTCTACAGCCATCTAATTATTTAAGGAGTGAAAAGGGATGAAAATAGAACATATAGCCATTTGGGTACATGATTTAGAGGAAATGAAAAAATTCTATACGACATACTTTGATGGGATTGCAAACTCAAAATATCACAATACAGAAAAGAAATTTGAGTCATATTTTATTTCATACAAAGGGGGAGCTCGCATAGAACTTATGCGCAAATCAGGTATAGATAAGCCGGATGTTAATGGTAGGGTTGGCTTGGCTCATATTGCTTTTTCTGTAGGAAGTAAGGAAGCTGTAAATCAGCTGACTGAACGCTTACAAAAGGATGGGTATCTCCTAGTTAATGGTCCAAGAATTACAGGGGATGGCTACTATGAAAGCGTAATAGAAGATCCAGAAGGAAATCTTTTAGAATTGACTGTGTAAAGAAGGTAAATTAAAGAAAAAGGGGATGAAACGAATGAAATCTGAAAAAGAAAAGATGGTAAATGGAGACCTTTATAACCCTGCAGATCCAGAACTGGTACAGGGAAGAATGAATGCTAGAAAACAAACGAGAATATTTAATGAATCACTCGAAACGGATGAAGGCAAAAGGACAGTATTATTAAAACAATTATTTGGTTCTACTGGAAATAATTTATTCATAGAACCTACTTTTCGTTGCGACTATGGTTATAACATCCATGTAGGAGAAAATTTCTTTGCTAATTTTGATTGCGTATTTTTAGATGTTTGTAAGATTAGAATTGGTGATAATTGCTTCATCGCTCCAGGGGTACATATTTATACAGCTACACACCCATTAAATGCGCAAGAAAGGATAGCGGGAGTCGAATACGGAAAGCCAGTGAATATCGGCGATAATGTCTGGATTGGCGGAAGATCTGTTATCAATCCTGGAGTAAACATAGGAAATAATGTTGTTATCGCTTCCGGTTCTGTTGTAACAAAGGATGTACCAGATAATGTCGTTGTAGGTGGGAATCCAGCAAGAATTCTTAAACGAATCGAAGAATAAATACTAGCTTAGGAGGAATTCCGATGATTAAATTAGTTCTAACAGATATGGATGGAACATTTTTGTCTAATAGCGGTGATTTTAATAGGGAACTGTATAAAGATGTAAAAAAAATAATGAAAGATAAAGGTGTTGCTTTTGCTCCTGTTACTGGCAAACAATGTGAACGCATCGAAGAGCTATTTGGAGAAGATGCAAAGGATATATGGATTTTAGGGGATAGTGCAACTCGAATAAAACATAATGGGAAATTTGTCTATGAATCTCTGTTAAGTAATGAGCTAGGATTAGAAATTATTCGTTTACTAGAGGAAATCAGTCTAAATTATACTATTATTGCTTGTACTAGAAATGGTGCATATATAAAGGATAGCATTGCACCTGAAGAAGCATCAATTGTCAGAAAATCTTATGCGCAAGTAAGCAAAGTATCTGACTTTGAAGAAATAACAGATGATTTTGTGAAAATAACGATTCATGATCCACTACTTAAATGTTTTGAAATAAAAGAAAAACTATCTTCCTTTTTTGAATCTGCTTATATTGTAGCATCTGAAGCAGCATGGATTGATATAGCTAATGCAAATGTTCATAAGGGTACAACGGTCGAGCACTTACAGCGGATATTGAATGTTACACCTGAAGAAACGATGGCATTTGGCGATGGTTATAATGATATTGAACTCATGACGCGTAGTACCTATAGCTTTGCTGTGCGGAATGCAGTGGAAGAATTAAAAGATGCAGCAAATTTTATTACCCGTACGAATGAAGAGGATGCTGTAATGAAAACAATTATTCGAATGTTGACCTTATGATAAAAATATTTTCAATATGTCCTTGTAGATACAGTTATTTCTTCACGAAAATTTTTCTGTCTTACATTTTGGTTAAGAGGACTTTTATTTTACCCACTTTTCGTATATAATTTCTTTATTGGAAAAGAGGGTGTATAATGGAGAAAACGAAACCGTATGGAACTGTCCTATTAAGAGCTGCAAAAATTATGGATCATCTTTCAGAAAATCCAAATCAGTCTTTGCAAAACATTGCCCAAAATACAGAGATGACCACTTCTACTACATTGAAAATATTGGATACTTTATTGTTAATTGGCTTTGTTAGCAGGGATAAAAATAAAAATTATCGATTAGGATCGAAGCTTATTCGATATGCCAATCAAGGTGTAGACCAACTGGACTTAGTAGAGCTAACATTGCCGTATTTAGAAAAACTGCAAAAGATGATTGATGAAACAATCCACCTAGGTGTTCTCGTAGACAATGAAATTTTATATGTTAATAAGTTAGAGGCTAAACATCAGACAATAAGAATGTCATCAAGAGTAGGGATAACAAGACCTTTGTATAGTTCCGCAATGGGAAAAGCAGTTCTTGCAGAATTAGAAGAAGAGGTATACTTAAATTATATAAAGGCAACCACATTAGTTCCGTATACAGAACATACAATAACTAACTCTTTAAAATTAGCTTCTGAATTACAGAAAGTTAGAGAAACTGGCATTGCCTTTGATGATGAAGAAATGGAGAAAGATATTTTCTGTATTGGAGCTTCTTTAAAAAAAGATGGGAAAATCATCGGAGCATTTAGTGTAAGTATGCCAAAATATAGGCTCACAGAAGATTTTAAAAATCAAATAATTAAGGCTATCGTCGAGACAAAAAATGAGTTAACGCAAGCTGTGACTCACTAAATCGTTTCGACGATTTTTTTTATCCCGCTCTTAACGGACAGTAAGACTCCCCTCTCAAGCATATGAGAATACGAGGAAGATAAGTGGGAGATCAAAGGTCCGATTGGTTCAACTAACCATCAGAGGGGGAGGAAGGATAACTCCCACTAACGGAAGTTTCACTTTATTTGAGGAATAGCGTTTACATTTTTCAAAAAAGTATGTATAATCAAGTTGTATATTTCTTAATAATAAATTTGTATTTCTAAATAAGAAAAGAGTGGTGGAAATGAAACGAGTTGAAACGTTACAACGTTTAAAGAGTGCTGGAGTTATCGCGGTAGTTCGCGGTAATAGTAAGGAAGAAGCAGTGAAAGCAAGTAGTGCAGTCGTCAAGGGAGGCATGAAGGGAATCGAATTAACTTTTACCGTTCCCAATGCGGATAAAGCGATTAGTGAATTAGTGGAAATGTATAAGCATGATTCGGATATTGTAATTGGTGCAGGTACTGTTTTAGATGCAGTAACGGCTCGTCTAGCAATTATGGCTGGAGCAGAATACATTGTTAGCCCGAATTTTGATAAAGAAACGGCCGAACTATGTAATCTTTATCAAATACCCTATCTTCCTGGATGTTTAACGATTACGGAGATGAAAGAGGCATTAAAGGCTGGAGTAGATATTATTAAGCTATTCCCTGGTAGTGCTTATGGACCGAGTATCGTTTCCGCTTTCAAAGCGCCGATGCCTCAATTAAATATTATGCCAACTGGCGGGGTAAGCTTGGAAAATATGGAGAACTGGTTCAATGCTGGGGTAGTTGCTGTAGGGGTTGGAGGAAATCTATTAGCACCCGTAGCAAATGGAGACTTTGATAAAGTTACAGAGGTTGCTGGTCAGTATATGGAAAAATTTCATCAAATTAAAGGAGCATAAATATGGGGAAGGTTGTCACATTAGGTGAAATCATGCTTCGTCTTTCGACTGATTCTGGAATTCGCATTGCACAGGCCGAAAATCTACATGCTCACTATGGCGGGGGAGAAGCAAATGTAGCAATTTCACTTGCTAATTTTGGCCACGATGTCTATTTTGCAAGCAAAATTCCAGACAATGGTGTAGGAGAAGGAGTAAAAAAGCATTTAAGTCGTTATGGCGTTCATACCGATTTCCTCTTAAGCGGGGGATCTAGATTAGGAACTTATTATATGGAAGCGGGAATTGGTGAAAGAGCAGCGAATGTCATTTATGATCGAGCAGGTTCGAGTTTTGCGGAAATAGCTGAAAGTGAATGGCAAAAGGAAGAACTATTTAAAAATGTCGATATCTTTCATATTTCAGGTATTACTCCTGCTTTATCCTCGAATTGGAAAAAAACAACTATTACGCTCATAAAAGCGGCAAAAGAGGCTGGCTGTAAAATCAGCTTTGATATTAACTATCGAGGTAAATTATGGTCGCAAAAAGAAGCAGGAGAGACAATTACAGAAATTTTGCCGCTGGTAGACTACTGTTCAGCGGGTAAGCTTGATGCTATCTATCTGTTAGGAATTCCTGAATACACTGGCGATGATAATGAATTAGTATACTACTATCAAGAAATACAGAAGAAGTTTCCAAATATCGCTATTTTATATTCTACGAAAAGAAAAGTACTTTCAGCTAGTAGCAATGAATTAATAGGAACATTATGGATGAATGACAGCTACTATGAATCTCAAAAACATCTAATTAATCCCATTGTTGATAGAGTAGGAGGAGGGGATGCTTTTGCGGGAGGCATTCTTCATGGAATATTAGTTCAAAACACTCCTCAGGAGATTATTAATTTTGCTTCAGCTGCATCTGCTTTAAAACATACTATTTATGGTGATTGTAATCAATTTAGTGAACCAGAGGTCAAGAGCTTTTTATTAGCTGGCTCTGGAAAAATAAATCGATAGGAGTGACTTAAAAATGCAAAATATGGAAACTCGTTATACACATAGCCCAGAGGATATTCGTCATTACTCTACAGAACAATTACGAAAAGAGTTTTTAGTAGAAAAAGTGTTTATACCTGGAGAAATTAGTTTGACTTATACACATAATGACCGCATGATTTTCGGTGGAGTTACGCCAACGGAAATGTCATTGGAAATTAGTTTAGATAAACAATTAGGTGTAGATTATTTCTTGGAACGTCGCGAGCTTGGAGTCATTAATATTGGAGGCCCTGGTTATATCGAAATCGATGGAGAAAAAGAAGAAATGAAAAAGCAAGATGGTTATTATATTGGCAAAGAAACACGTCATGTAGTCTTTTCTTCTGAAGATCCAAAAAATCCAGCTAAATTTTACATTAGTTCTGTGCCAGCCCACCACAAATATCCAAATGTGAAAATTAGTATTGATAACATTAAACCGATGGAAACCGGTGAACCGTTAACATTAAATCAACGAAAAATATATCAATACATACATCCAAATGTATGTGAAAGTTGCCAATTGCAAATGGGTTATACCATTTTAGAACCTGGTAGTGCATGGAATACAATGCCTTCTCATACACATGAAAGACGTATGGAAGCATATGTCTATTTTGATATGGAAGAGGATACGCGTATTTTCCACATGATGGGCAAGCCAGATGAAACAAAGCATCTAGTTATGAGTAGTGAGCAAGCAGCTATTTCGCCAAGCTGGTCTATTCATTCCGGAGTTGGTACAAGTAATTATTCCTTTATATGGGCAATGTGCGGGGAGAATATCACCTATACGGATATGGATATGATTCCGATGGATAAATTGAAATAAAGTGAAACTTCCATCAATGGGGGGGCCTTCATCCCCCACTGATGGTTAGTTGAACCAATCGGGCCTTTACGGACAGTTGATCTCCCTAGCTTCCTCTTATTCTCATAAGCTTGAGGGGGGAGTCTTACTGTCCGTTAAGAGTGGGATAAAAGGAGAGAGAAAAATGACATTTGGAATGGATAAATTCCGCATAGACGGAAAAGTTGCATTAGTAACAGGAGCAGTTTACGGAATTGGTTTTGAAATTGCAAGCGCCCTATCAAAAGCGGGAGCAAAAATTGTATTTAATTCTTTAAATCAAGAATCTGTAGAGCAAGCTCTTCGAAGTTATGAAGAAGCTGGAATAGAAGCGAAAGGCTATGTTTTTGATGTAACAGACGAAGAAGCGGTGCAAGCAGCGATTGTGCAAATCAAAGAAGAGGTTGGTCCCATTGATATTTTAGTAAACAATGCTGGGATCATCAAGCGTATTCCAATGGTAGAAATGTCAGCAGAAGACTTCCGTCAAGTAGTGGATGTAGACCTGAATGGACCGTTTATCGTTTCAAAAGCAGTTATTCCCGACATGATTCAAAATGGTGGCGGTAAAATCATTAACATTTGCTCCATGATGAGTGAGCTTGGTCGTGAAACGGTAAGTGCCTATGCTGCCGCAAAAGGAGGACTAAAAATGCTCACAAAGAATATTGCTTCTGAATATGGAGAATACAATATTCAAAGTAATGGAATTGGACCTGGTTATATTGCGACACCACAAACAGCGCCATTACGCGAAAAGCAAGCAGATGGATCCCGTCATCCATTTGATCAGTTTATTATAGGAAAAACACCTGCTGCTCGTTGGGGAAATCCTGAGGACCTAGCTGGGGCAGCTGTATTTTTAGCATCCGAAGCATCAAACTTTGTTAATGGGCATATTCTCTATGTTGATGGGGGAATATTGGCTTATATTGGTAAACAGCCTTAAATGATAAAAGAGATAAAATAATATTACTCTAACATTTGTTTAATCAATTAAATTTATAAAACGCAGTAATCAATAATCTTGCTGATTTTGTGGCATATATAATAGATAAAACAAATTTGTCTCCAAATAATCTATATAAGCATCCCGTGTTTCATCCTCTGACGTTAACACGAGCTCAATCTGTTAATTTCTTGTGTTCTTAATTGTATAAAAAAACTTCCATCAGTGGGGGATGAGCCCCCGATTGATGGAAGTTTTTTTATCCCACTCTTAACGGACAGTAAGACTCCCCCTCAATCTGATGATAATTAAGATGTGTAAGTATATTGAAACTAGATAAAAAAATATCCCAACTTCTTTTGTACTAATTCATTTATCAAAAAAGGCGTACAACAGGTATAGAGCAATGCAGTTATGTCCATTTGCTTTTTATTAGTTATTTAAGGTAATTATGATATGATATTTAGTATGGAAGATTAAATAATATTGTTTTGATTTTAAACGTAATTATGTCTAATCCATATAAATCCCACCTAGAGAAAGACATTGTTATAGAGGTGATTTAATTGATTCATATTGGTTTAACAGGTTGGGGAGACCATACTAGTCTTTATGGAAAAAATATTTCATCACAAAATAAGTTATTCGAATATGCCGGTTATTTTCCTACTGTAGAAGTGGATGCTTCTTTTTATGCGGTGCAATCAGTGCATAATGCAGAAACTTGGGTAAGGAAAACACCTGATTCTTTTCAGTTTATTGTAAAGGCATATCAAGGAATGACGGGACATAATCGCGAAGATACTCCGTACTCCTCGAATGAAGAAATGTTTTCTGCATTTATCGATTCCTTAGTACCGTATAGAAAAGCAGGGAAACTAGCAATGGTCTTGTTTCAATTTCCACCTTGGTTTGATTGTACAAAGGGAAATGTCCAGTATTTAAGAGCATGTAGGAAAAAGATGGGAGATATTCCTCGTGCTCTTGAATTTCGACATCAGTCTTGGTTTGAGCCTAAGTATCGAGAAGGAACGCTTCGGTTTATGAAGGAAGAAAATTGGATTCATAGTATTTGTGATGAACCGCAAGTAAAGCCAGGTTCTGTTCCTACTGTACTGGAAGTTGGCGGTGAAGAAAAAGTACTGATTCGTCTTCATGGTAGAAATCATTATGGATGGCAGCAAAACAATAATCCAAACTGGCGAGAAGTTCGTTATTTATACCGATATAATACTGTTGAATTAAAAGAGTGGGCAGAAAATATTCGCCAGCTTGAAAAGATATGTAGGGATATTTATGTTGTTTTTAATAATAACTCTGGTGGAGATGCTGCCGACAATGGGAAAGAGCTTATTAAATTGCTAAATATAGAATATACGAATTTAGCTCCAAGACAATTAGATTTATTTTAAATGGGAGAAAAGGCAAAAGGAATCATCTCCAACAAATAGAGAAAATACAAAATAAGGAAGGCGAGAAGATGGAAGTCATCCACATATATCATACCAATGATTTACATAGCCATTTTGAAAATTGGCCAAGAATATATGAATTGCTGCGTGAAAGAAAAAAATGGCATAAAGAGGCTGGCGAAGCTGTTTATTTATTTGATATAGGTGACCATTTGGATTTGTCTCATCCTTATACTGAAGCGACGAAAGGCAGAATTAATACGAAGCTTTTAAATAAAGAACAATATGACGCTGTGACAATAGGAAATAATGAAGGAATTACCCTCTCCTATGAGGCATTAGATCATTTATATGATGATGCTTTATTTGATGTAATTGTTGCTAACCTTTATATGAGTGATGGGAAACGACCAGCTTGGGCGATTCCTCATCAAATATACGAGACGGACCAAGGGACAAAAATAGGCGTGATTGGAATTACTGCCTATTTCGAGCGGTTATATGAGCTCTTAGGCTGGAAATTGACTGAGCCAATTCAAGAACTTTCTCAACAAGTAGAAGCGCTTAGAGGACATGTTGATATCATAGTATTGCTATCCCATTTAGGAATAAACGATGATGAAGTTATTGCAACAAATTATCCAGAAATTGATGTGATTTTAGGTGCACATACGCATCATATTTTTCACCAAGGGAAATTAATCAATAATAATCTTCAAGGTGCTGCTGGTAAGTACGGCTATTATATTGGTCATATTGAATTAAAGGTCGATGACTCAAAAAATATAATCGATAAAAAAGCGATATTATATGATACAAGCAAATTACCAATTGCGCATGAAGAGAAAGCTATTATAGAAAATTATTATTTACAAGGAAAGCAAGCATTAGCTGAAAAAGCAGTCACAACAGATGCGCATATTTCTCGAGAAGTCCTAGCAAAAATGCTCTGTGAGAAATTAGTTTCTTGGTGTCATTCAGATTGCGCCATTATTAATGAAGGGTTAATACTAAATGGATTGGATGAAGGAGATGTCACTTACTTTGATTTATTATCGATTTGTCCACATCCAATTAATCCGTGCAATGTTACTTTAACAGGAGCTGAATTAAAAGAAATTTTGCTCGATATGAAAGCAGCAAAATGGGAGACATTGCCTGTAAAGGGTCTTGGATTCCGTGGAACATTAATGGGCAGAATGATATCAGCAGGAATTACACGCGAGATAATTGGAGAAAGAGAAAAATTTTATATACATTCCAAAGAAATACAGGCTGATCAGGAATACATCGTTACAGTTCCTGATATGCTTACGTTCGGTAATTTTTTCCCATCTATTTATCGTGCAACAAAGAAAGATTATTTTCTTCCAGAATTTATGCGGAATATTCTTGCTGATACGTTACGCGATAAGGTAAAAGCTTAAAATTTTTCTTGAGACATAATAATCACTGAATCAATTTCTTCTCTCTTGAATATAATTACCATGAAGGTAAAGAGAGGAGTTGAGCACGAAGTATTATGATTGATGTGTATCCTGTTGATATCAAGGGACATACCTTTATTGCGGTCTCAGTACTATTGCCTAAAACTACTTTACTTGCTGTGAAAAATGATAAAGGTTATATCATGTGCGGAGCGCTAGATGTAGGATTATTAAATGATAAGCTGAAAGACCGAAAAATAATTGCTGGCAGAGCTGTTGGTGTTAGAACGATTGAACAATTGCTGGAGGCACCTTTAGAATCAGTGACAATAGAAGCCGAAGCGTATGGAATCCATAAAGGTATGATTGGAAAAGATGCATTGTTACAAATGGTTTAAATAAAAGCTGTAAAGAAGGTTTAACGAATGGAGGATATTTATCTTTTCGTTAAGCCTTCTTTTTTTATTGCAACAAACTTTATGAAAATAGTCTTTTCTAAAGAAAGAAGCACACTACGATTTAACTACTTAACATTATTTTTAATTTTCTTTCTATAGGTATAAAGAAACAGGAGAGAAAGTACGGTATAATAGTTTGTATACAAATTATTAGGAGCCAATAAAGCATGAGATTAGTTGGGACAAAGAATATAAAAGAGGGTGCAATCTTAGCTAAGCCCATATTAAATAATCATGGAAAAGTGTTAGTAAATAGTGGAGTCCGATTAGAGCAAAGAATTATAAAAAGGTTGCTTGATTTTGGTGTCAGCTATGTTTATTTAGAAGATAAGCACACACAGGATATTAAAGTAAAGGATATTATTTCAGAGCAGGTTAAGATAGAAGCGATGCAAACCATTGAAAAAAGTTTCGATATGATAAAAAGTGCTGATTCTACAAATATTTCAATGGTAATGGAGAAGAACACTCCTGCTTTTAAGAAACTAGTTGGAAAAGTATTGTCAGAATTAAAAAATTATGAAGGTCTTTCATCCATTATGTCTGATGTATATCTTTATGATAATTATATTTTTTCACACAGTTTAAATGTAACTATTTATACATTGGCATTAGGGTTAGAGTTAAAACTTTCACCTAAACAGATGGAAATTCTAGGGTTAGGTGCTATTTTGCATGATATTGGCAAAACAACCATTCCTTTAGAAATTCTTACGAAGCCTGGAAAACTAACAGCAGAAGAATTTGAGATAATAAAGAACCATGCAGAAGCAGGCTTTGAGATTTTAAGAAAAGTGGAGTCCTTGCCACTATTAGTTGCCCATTGTGCTTACCAGCATCATGAACGCTTAAATGGTTCTGGTTATCCAAGAGGTTTGGGAGAAGAGGATATACATTTATTTGGAAAAATCATTGCTGTAGCAGATGTTTTTGATGCGATCACTTCTAATCGCGTTTATCATGATGCCTTATTGCCCCATGAAGCGCTAGAAATTTTATATACAGGGTCTAATCGTTTATATGATGCAACAATTGTCGAGGCTTTTAGAAGATCTATTGTTCTTTATCCTAATGGTTTAAGTGTAAAGTTATCTAATGGAGACAAAGGCATTGTTTGCAAACAAAATAAAGGAATGAATGAAAGGCCAATTATACGAATTGTCGAGAGCCAAGGAAGAGAAATTCCTCCATTTGACTTAGATTTAAAAGAACATCTTTCTATTGTGATAACGGAATGCGATACCATTCAACATCCTTTCTAAAAGTTAATAAGGAGATGAGAATGAAATAACTTCATTCTTATCTCCAAGGAAGTAAAGAGTAGTCATTATTTTTTATTTTTTTGCTTTTATCTGTTCTTGTTTTTCCCATAATCGTAAGTGGGCATATGGATCAAAAGACCATTCTGTATACCCATTATCTTTATAAATCCCATAATGTAGGTGAGGTGGGAATTTCCCAGAAGTACCTGGTGGTCCATATCCCGAACTTCCAACTCCACCTATAATCATACCGGGCTCAACAATCATTCCTGCCTTAATCTCTTTCGAGAATCCACTTAAATGGGCAAAATAATGATAGTTATTATTAATGTCCCGTATTCCTATTCGCCATCCACCATAATTATTCCATCCTTTCATTTCTACAATTCCATAAGAAGTCGCTTTTACAGGGACTCCATAGTCTGCAAAAATGTCTGTTCCTTCATGGATTCGCTTTCCTCCCCATCCTCGAGCATCACCCCAAGTACTGCGATAGCTGTGATTACTTCTTAGAGGAAGAGGGAAGGCATGAGCATCTAAATTTAGCCTACCAAAATTCTTGTATATGGCAGCTTTACCCATTATGATACTTACTGTTTTATCTCTTTTATAGTAATTCCATAAACCAATTTTGAAGTTTTCCTCATCAATTCCGTATTGGCTTATATAATTAGAGAACGCGATAAGGATATCTTCATCATTAAATCTATCTGCTTTTCCATCCCCATCTCCATCCGCTCCAAGCCCTCCAAATAATGGGATGGTTAAAGGGTTCGTGTCCTCTGAATTTGGATTGATAATACCGGCCCACTTTTCTTTCGTAAAATATATCCCAGTCCATCCTTTTGCTTTAGGGATATCTTTTCTTGAGATGCGTATATTTCGTTCATATTGATCGACAGCAGCTATATAATACCAAGGAATTTGATATAATGTTTCTACTTTTTTGTAGAGTTCCATCCTTTTGGTATAAGGATCATCTGTATTTTCATTCGCATATGTGACAGTGTTAGATAGTAAAAACATAAGTATAATGATTAAAAACATTAATCTGTGCAAAGATTAGTCCCTCCCTTCATATTCTGTCGTTATATTTTGTGAGTTATAGCGAAAAAAATAATTATCAATTAATGGTAATCTTTAAAAGGAATAACTTGTAGAGGCATTTCCATTATGTTAAAGTGACAAATGAAAGCGAGGCAATCTTTTTATTGTGTATAACATACAAAGTTTTGTGATTTGAGACTGTTATACAATACTGTTTTTAGGTAAAAATGATGAAAATTATTTTACTAGGAGATGAATATGGTGTCAGAGAGAAAACAAGAATATTTACGCAAACCTGAATGGCTGAAAATTAAATTAAATACGAATGAAAACTATACAGGTTTGAAAAAAATGATGAAGGAAAAGCAGCTACATACGGTTTGTGAAGAAGCGAAATGTCCAAATATTCATGAATGTTGGGCTGTAAGAAGAACAGCTACTTTTATGATTTTAGGAGATATTTGTACAAGAGCTTGTCGTTTTTGTGCGGTAAAAACAGGCTTGCCAACAGAACTAGACTGGCAGGAGCCAGAAAGAGTGGCTGATTCTGTTTATACAATGAATTTAAAGCATGTTGTTATTACTGCTGTTGCCAGAGATGATTTAAAAGACGGCGGAGCAGCTGTTTTTGCAGAAACGGTTCGTGCCATTCGTAGAAAAAATCCATTCACTAGCATTGAAGTATTACCTTCTGATATGGGAGGCGTAGAAGAAAACCTACGATTATTAATGGATGCTAAGCCTGATATCTTGAACCATAATATTGAGACAGTAGAAAGATTGACCCCTAGAGTACGTGCAAGAGCAAAATACCAACGTTCCCTTGAGTTTTTACGTAGAGCAAAAGAAATGCAGCCTAATATTCCGACTAAATCTAGTATTATGATTGGGTTAGGGGAAACGAAAGAAGAAATTATTGCAACAATGGATGATCTACGAGCAAATAATGTAGATATTATGACAATTGGTCAATACTTACAGCCAACTGCAAAACATTTAAAAGTTCAAAAATATTATCATCCAGATGAATTTAAAGAATTGAAAGAAATTGCATTAAGTAAAGGATTCAGCCATTGTGAAGCTGGACCATTAGTACGTTCTTCTTACCATGCAGATGAGCAAGTAAACGAGGCAAAAAAGAATCAGCAAATGGCTGAACATGCAAAAGAAGCATAAAACATTGAGATCCCTTACAGAGGGATCTTTATTTTTAACTCCTATTGATTCCTTCCTATTCTTACGTTAAGAAAATTTCCCATTTATTAATAAATATTTAATCGTATAAAATAAAAATTCTGTATTTTATAGGAAGATTTTATTGTTAGTGCTATGTAAATATCATTCCTAGGGTTATAATGATAGTGGACGAATGTTATGATTTGACTATTTCTCCCAATAAATACTGTCCGTAAAGGTCCGAATGGTTCGACTAATTAGTGGGGGATGAAGGAAAACTCCGACTGATGGAAGTTTCACTTTATATGAAATATATACAGGTTTTGAGGTGATACGATTGGTTTGCATTAATAACCATTGTTATGAACTGATTGAAGAAAGAAAATCAGGTTTTAATGAAGAAGCATTTAAAAATAGATTTAGTGATATATTGACGAAATACGATTATATTGTTGGAGATTGGGGTTATGGACAATTAAGATTACGTGGCTTTTTTGATGACCATAATCAAAAATCAAGCTTTGATACGAAAATTAGTACATTAACAGAATATTTGTATGAATATTGTAATTTTGGATGTGCTTATTTTGTCGTGAAAAAAACAAAATAATAATACGGTAATCCTTCGTTTTGATCTTGAAGAAGGAGCTTCCATTCTGTAAGAAAACAAGAAATGGCTCTGTTTAGCAGGGGAAGGACTTTCTCCCTAAACAAAGCCATGCATGTTTTTCTTTTTACATTTAAAAATTCCTAATGTGACTTTTTGCTTCTAAATTAAATGTTAGCTTTGTAAGGGTAGAAGTAAAGGGAAGTCCATCTATAGAGAAATAATTGCTTTAGTGACAGAAAAAGTTGGCTTTTTGAGAGGAATGGAGCTATGAAATATCAAGAGACTGTATATGCTAGGTTATTGAATTGGGGGAAATTATTCCTTCCAGCAAAATGTATAAAGTATTTTCCCCCATCATTTGTTCTACGAGACCCGATCATTCATCAAGTAGAAAAAGCGATGAATAATGGATATGAAGTAGCCGTTATTGTGATGGATATAACGAATTTACATAGGATAAAGCAACAGTTAGAGACAGAGGATTTTTTTCATTATATCCGAGTGCTAAAAAAATCGTTTCGTACAACGATACAATCAACTGTTTCTAATGAAATCATTGCTATTCATGATTATAATCCGAACGGATTGACCATGTTTATTAGATGGGAGCAAGGAACTGAGTGTTTGGCCATGCTAGATGGCTTAGTAAAAAAAATTATACATAATGTTGAAAGTGGCTTGCGTGCCTCGGGAAGTATTCACCCAGTATTTAATACAGGGTACATGTTTATTGAGAAAAAATATACCTATCTTTCTGAAGCCATTCAAACCGCTCATGAATTTGCGCTTGCCATGGCTCATAAAAGATCAGATACAGAATTCAATAAATTAGTCTATACATTAAGCGATATTGTAGCCAATAAAAGCATCCACTTATTGGCCCAACCTATTATGGATGTAGAAACAAATAAAATTCATGCCTGTGAAATGCTGACGAGGGGACCTAAAGGAACTTCATTAGAAAATCCTCTTCAACTCTTTTCCTTAGCAAGGCAAACGAAGTTTTTGTACGAGCTTGAAATGATTGTTCTCGAAAAAGCTTTTGAACAAATTCAGCAAACAAAATGGCGGCATAATATCTTTATTAACTTCACACCGGTTACAATAGGGAATCCTCGGTTTATTAAAGATATTAAAGCAGTTATTCGTCGATTTAAAGGGATTTCTCCCCAAAAAATTACGATTGAAATTACAGAAAGAGATTCTTTTGAAGGGTTAGAGCATTTTACTAATAATCTCAAAGTATTAAGAATGCTTGGTTTTTTAATCGCAGTTGATGATACAGGGGCAGGGTATGCAAGTTTAAATTCAATTAGTGAAATTATGCCAGATATTATCAAAATCGACCGCTCTGTTATTCAAAATATTGATAAAAATTCAGTAAAAGAATCGATGTTAAAAGGACTGCTTCTTATAGCAAAAGAAGTTGGATCTGTTGTGGTTGCAGAAGGAATCGAAAGTGCAGAGGAAGCCTCTATTTTATCGAAGAATAAAGTCGACTTAGCTCAAGGATATTTCTATGCCAAGCCTACTAGTTTAAGCAATCATTTACAAATCTCATAAGGCACGAAAGGAGTAATGGAATATGTATTTTGTGGACCGAGAAAAAATAGAAGAACAGTTAACCTATTACCATGAGCTTATCAGTCAGTTTGAAAAACAAGATACTTGGAGTACATTTCTGGAAAAGGTGGCACTTGAGAGGATTACCCATATGATGATTGAAGTCATTTTGGACGTGGGAAATAGTATGATTGATGGTTTTATTATGAGAGATCCCGGAAGTTATGATGACATTGTAGATATACTTATCGATGAAAAAGTTATTACACAGGAAATAGGGGAAGATATTAAGGGACTAATTCTTTGGAGAAAACAGCTTGTTCATCAGTATACGAATATTGATCATACGGGACTAGTTTCTGCATTTGAAGCGAAGATGCTTTCCATAAAAGCATTTCCCCCATCTGTAAGTAACTATTTAACGCATGAACTAGGGCCTGTTTCTGCATTTAAAAATTAATATCTAGCAGTGAAAGGATTTTTTATCAATGAAAGCATATAGAGGATATTTAATTGATTTAGATGGTACTATGTATAGAGGAACAGAGGTTATTGCGGAGGCAGCTGAATTTGTCAAACAATTAATTGCGGCGCAAATTCCCTATTTATATGTAACGAACAATTCAACGAAAACACCAGAACAGGTAGCGCAAAAGCTGAGAGAATTTCAGATACCAGCAAAAGCGAATGAAGTATTTACTTCCGCCATGGCATCCGCTAATTATATTGCTGAAAAATCCCCAGGAGCAAGAGTATTTATGATTGGGGAAGAAGGCCTTCAACAAGCATTAGTGGATAAGGACTTGAAGCTAGTGGAAGATTCAGAAGATGTTGATTATGTGGTTGCTGGGCTTGATCAGCAGATTACCTATGAAAAATTAACAGTAGCATGCTTGGCTGTTCGAAATGGAGCAAAGTTTGTGATTACAAATGGTGATACAGCGTTGCCAAGTGAACGGGGTTTATTGCCAGGAAATGGGGCTTTAACTTCTGTCATTTCTGTAAGTACACAACAACAACCAGTCGTTGTTGGAAAACCAGAATCTATTATCATTAACCAAGCAATAAAATTATTGAACTTACCTAAAGAGGATGTTTTAATGGTAGGAGATAATTATCAAACCGATATTATGGCAGGTATCAATGCAAATATGGATACTCTTCTTGTCCATACAGGTGTTACAACGAAAGCGCAATTAAGTAGTTATTCCGTCCAGCCGGCTTATACAGTAGATAGTTTAAGTGAGTGGGTCATAAAAAAATAATGACAATAATAAAAAGAGGACGTTTCAATACCATACAGGGTTTGAAACGTCCTTTTTTGTAAAGCATTCAACTTCTTGACTTATTCCTCCCCTTTAGCACGGTGGGCTAGTCTACTTGAAGCAGCTGCTGCTATGGCACCGACAATGTCATCTAAAAAAGTATGACATTCACCAGTACTCTTATCATTTAACTTTTGTAAAATACCCGGTTTTAATTTATCTACATATCCGTAATTTGTAAATCCAATTGAGCCATAGACATTCACAATAGAAAAGGCAAGTACTTCATCTACCCCATAAAGACCTTCATCAGTTTCCACTATTTCTTGAAGGGGAGATTCTAAAAGCTTCTTTTCTGCCAGCACATCTAATTGAATTCCTGTAATAATAGCATTTTGAACCTCTCTTTTTGAAAGTACTCTTTCCACATTGTGAATACAGTCTTCCATTTGTAAATCTTTATGATACTTCTCTTGTAAAAGAAAAACAAGCTTCGCAATATCTTCTATGTCAACTCCGCGTTCATGTAACCACTTTCTAGCTGTTTTTTCTGTTAGGTCTTTTAATGACATGAACTTCACCTTTTCTTTATTTATTCACTATGTATTCACAGTGTTTATTATTATATGCACAATCATTGATAAATGTTCCTCTACTCCTATTGTTTCCAGGAACTTACTTTTCATTAATTTAATCCTCTTAACAAGTTTTAACAGTCTCAATCATATACTCCTAAAAGAGAGGGAAATGAGGAGGAGGAGAAATTGATTCAGAATATTTTATCTTCAAAGTATGGGATTGATGTGGAAGAGGAAACTAGAATTGGCCACTACGAAGCTTGTATTAGTCAAGGGAGACTATATACACTTGTTCCTGTAGGGAGTATAGACGAAGAAGAGCTAGACGAAAGAGACCAAATAGCTGCACATATATATCAGACTGGAGATCGACATGTCAGTATGTTATTAGAGACTAAAGAAGGCACAAAACAAACAGAAATGAATGAGCAACACTTTTGTGTACTTATTAATGATCGAATACGTCCATTTCAATCTCGACAATTAGGACGGAAACTGGGAAAGTTTCATTTTAGAGGAAGAACCGTTCAATTTGGTGTCCAAAAAATAAGTAGGATGGGACAATGGAAAAGTATGTGGGAACAAAGAATGGATCAAATGGAAGGTTTCTGGAACAGTATGTTATATAAACAACCAGAAAGTGACTTTGATAAATTATTTTTAGAGTCTTTTCCCTATTATATGGGAATTGCTGAGAATGCCATTCAATATCTTGTGGACACAGAATTAGATGATGATCCGAGCGCTGTAGATAGTGGTACGATTTGTTATAACCGTTTTACCAAAGATACATGGGCAGGAGAATATTATATCAAAAATCCATTTGACTGGGTTTTTGATCACTGTGGTAGAGATCTTGCTGAATGGACAAGAGATCGCTATTTTAGAAATATTAAAACATATCATAGAGAAGTGAAGACGTTTTATGAGGAATATCAAAGTGTCATGCCATTAAGCTCTTTTGCATGGAGATTAATATATGCCAGACTGTTATTCCCTATCCATTATGTTGAATGTGTAGAAAATTATTATTCTGCTACACATGAAGCAGACCAATTATTCTTAGAAGAAAAGTTAAAGAAAATGCTCAATCAATCAAGGGATTTAGAAATTTTTCTAAAGGAATTTTACCAAAATACAGAAGTACCAGTTAAAACAATGAAAATACCTATTGTTTCCTGGCTGTGAATAATGGGGAGAAGCAATGGTTATAGAAGATCTTGTTAAAATCACATTTTATGTTTTTAATAAGGTCTTTTTATATTTCATTAGGCTGTTTTCTAAAGGATTGATGTTTATTCGATAGGAAAAAAGAATTAGTTGGAAAATGGAGCAGCCGGAATACACGAAGACGAAGCGGAGGTGGCTTAAGCTTAGCCCACGGAAAGCGAAGTGTATTCCGGCAGCGGGTAATCGAAACAAACTTTATGAAAACAGCCTTTCATTAAAAGAATATATAGATTAGAGTGCGTTATATCTAGGGAGAAGAAAAGGTAACAGCAAAGATGATTAATCTAAACCTTCGCTCACATGTAAACATAATAGAGCGGAAAAACCATTAAAAAATATAAAATGTAAATAAAAATCTAAATATACATAAAATTTATAATTTTCCTTTTAGATTATTATCATCTTCCTATATAATGGATTCAATAAGTAAACGAGCATTCTTTTGATTTTTTTTAGAATAAATACATCACTAGTGTTGCATAAATTTTGTTAGAATATTCAGTTTAAATATGTCCCCTGTTAAGAGCCAAAAAAGTAAATACCCAACTAAAGGTGGATCCATCCATTTGGAAATTTTTTTACAATTAGACTTAAGAGACGACGACAATTTGTTTATTAAGGAATGGTTTTTCCTTCAATCTTTCGAAGCCAAATATGTGCTGGTTTCCACAAAGCTGCCCGTAAATATCGGCTAATTTGTAGGGTTTTTCGTTTACTTTTTGTCTCGATTTGTGCGAGAACATGCAGGCAAAAAACAATAAGTGCGATAAACACTTGATTCTGAATTGCCCATTCGCTTTGGCCGTAAAACTTTTTGATATGGAGATGTTGTTTAATCCATTTGAAAAATAACTCAATCGCCCAGCGTGATTTATACATCTTTGAGATTTCTTCAGCACTTAAATCAAAACGATTTGTGATTAAATGAAGCTCATTTCCTTTTGAATCAATCACTTTTAGAAGACGAAAGTAATTTTCGGCACGGTTTTGCGTCGTACCAATCAACACCATTTGATCCGACAAAACAGATGTATTCTCGGGTAGTTTAAAATCGTAAACCTCCCGTATGACTGCGTTTTTTCGCAGCCTAGAAAGGAAAAAGTAGCCGTCATCTGTCATCCGATCAAAGCGTTCGTAGTCTAAGTAACCACGGTCAAACACATACATACATTCCTTGTCATCAACCATTACTTCAAGCTGACCGCGGTCATGTTCTTTGGCCGTTGTCATAATGGCCTTTTCGGGATAGGATATACCTTTTTCCATAAACACAAGGCGTAAGTGCAATTTAACACCCGCTTTTGTTTTGCGGAATTTTGCCCATTTATGATTAGTCAAATTGAGAGGCAATGTGCTTGAATCAATGATTTTTAATGGCATCACAAGTTTCGTGTTGTGCGTTTTGGCATGAATTTGTGAAACTAAATCAAGGAAAAGCTTTTGGAATAAGTCTGGATTCATGCCATTTAAACGGCGTGAGAGTTGGGAAATACTGATAGAATCAAGATCAATGCCCTTTTGCAGTTGATCATCGAAAAGACAATCGCTCAGCGCATGCAGACTTTCGACTTCTTCTAGCTGCGCAAAAAGTAATAATTTTAGAAATGACTCTGTCGTTAGTTTTTTCGTATAGAAATCTAATTTCAACGTTTTCACGTTTTCTTCAAATAATTGAAGATTTATTGGTGAAAACCATTGTCCAAATGAAGTTTTTCGTGTAATCTTGTCCATGCGATAGTCCTTTTTAGTGGATTTGGACGGGTTACCACCTAACTTATCCATTATAAAGGACTTTTTCTTTGCATAAAATGATAAAATTGAACATTTCAAGTATTTTTAATAGTTAAATTAAATTAACGCAACACTAGTGTAAATACATATATATTCTATTTATAAAATAGAAATTTTTAAAGAATGTATAAACACCCCTTGTAAAAAAAGGATTCAAACACTATAATGTCTACTATACAAAGACAGTTGTTCTCGTAAAAAGAACATCAGCGGGAGGTAAACAGATGGAGACAATCTCAATTGGACTACTCGGATTAGGAACTGTTGGATCGGGTGTTGTGAAAATTATTGAAAATCATCAGGATAAAATTATGCATCAAGTTGGATGCCCAGTGAAAGTGAGAAAAATTCTTGTCAAAAATATCAATAAAGAGAGAGATGTTGAGTTAACAGATATTCTCTTAACGGGTGATGCAAATGACATTTTGGATGATCCTGAAATAGATGTGGTAATTGAAGTAATGGGTGGGATTGAAGAGACAAAGAATATCTTACTTAAAGCGTTAAATAACAAAAAGCAAGTAGTGACAGCCAATAAGGATTTAATGGCTGTACATGGGGCGGAACTTTTACAAGCAGCGTCCCATAATAATTGTGATTTATTTTATGAGGCTAGTGTTGCAGGGGGAATTCCGATTCTAAGAGGTTTAGTTGATGGATTAGCCTCAGATCGAATCGTTAAATTAATGGGAATTGTCAACGGGACAACTAATTTTATATTAACAAAGATGAGCCAGCAACAAAGAGCGTATGAAGATGTCCTAGCAGAAGCACAAGAATTAGGATTTGCAGAAAGTGATCCTACGTCAGATGTGGAAGGCCTAGATGCAGCAAGAAAAATGACTATTTTGGCAACACTTGGTTTTTCTATGAATATTGGCTTAGAAGATGTAAAAGTACAGGGGATTTCTAATGTAACAGATGAAGATATCCTGTATGGAAAGCAGTTAGGCTATACAATGAAGCTCATTGGCATTGCACAAAGGAACGAAGAAAAAGTAGAGGTTAGTGTGCAGCCAACTTTTATTGTAGATAGTCATCCATTGGCATCTGTTCATAATGAATACAATGCTGTATATGTGTACGGGGAAGCGGTTGGACAAACAATGTTTTATGGGCCAGGAGCTGGTAGTTTGCCTACAGCAACTGCTGTTGTATCTGATTTAATGAATGTATTGAAAAATATGAGATTAGGTGTAAATGGAA
This sequence comes from Niallia sp. FSL W8-1348, assembly GCF_038006745.1. Classification (NCBI taxonomy): domain Bacteria; kingdom Bacillati; phylum Bacillota; class Bacilli; order Caryophanales; family Bacillaceae; genus Niallia; species Niallia sp. FSL W8-1348. The sequence goes on from NZ_JBBOVV010000001.1 coordinate 3,687,343, forward strand.
AAGGTGCCATTGCTCCACAATTTAAAAAGAAGCTAAAAGAACCAGATGAAATGTTCTCAAAATATTTCTTACGGTTACAGGTGAAAGATGAGGTTGGTGTGTTTGCTGAAATTACCTCCATCTTCTCGCAACACGGAGTAAGCTTTGAAAAGATTCTTCAATTGCCAGTGAAGGAAAAAGGATTAGCGGAAATTGTCTTAGTTACCCATCATGCTTCTTTATTAAACTATGAAAATATTTTATTAGAATTAAGCGATTTAGCATCTGTGCGAACAGTAAAAAGTTCTTATCGAGTTGAGGGAGGAATAAAGTAATGAGATGGAAGGGCCTTTTAGAAGAATATAAGGAATATTTACCAATAAATGAATCTACACCAATGTTAACACTGAATGAAGGAAATACTCCACTTATCAAGCTGGAAAAGTTGTCTGCAGAATGGGGAGTAGAGTTGTACGTAAAAACAGAAGGAACAAATCCAACTGGCTCATTTAAAGATAGAGGTATGGTAATGGCTGTTGCCAAAGCAAAGGAAGAAGGAAACTCAACAGTTATCTGTGCATCTACTGGAAATACATCAGCAGCAGCAGCAGCTTATGCTACACGTGCAGGAATGCGCTGTATTGTTGTTATACCTGAAGGGAAAATAGCGATGGGGAAACTCGCACAAGCCGTCATGTATGGTGCAGAGATTATTGCCATTGAGGGGAACTTTGATCAAGCTTTGCAAATGGTTCGAAAAATAAGTGAAACAGAACCAGTTGCACTTGTAAACTCTGTAAATCCATACCGATTAGAAGGGCAAAAAACAGCTGCATTTGAATTATGTGATCAATTGGGAGGAGCACCGGATATCTTAGCAATTCCAGTTGGAAATGCTGGGAATATTAGTGCCTATTGGAAAGGATTTAAAGAATATCACGAAGTAAAGCAAACGGGACTGCCTAAAATTCATGGCTTTGAGGCAGCGGGGGCAGCAGCGATTGTGCATAATCGGGTGTTTGAGAATCCAGAAACGATTGCTACAGCAATTCGTATCGGTAATCCAGCAAGCTGGAAGTTAGCTGTTCAAGCGCAAGAAGAGTCAAATGGAATTATAGATGAAGTAACAGATGAAGAGATTGTGGCTGCATATCGTGCGATTGCTGCTAAAGAAGGCGTTTTTGCTGAACCAGGTTCCTGTGCGTCTATTGCAGGTGTGTATAAACATATCCAAAATGGAAAAATTCCAAAGGGCAGCAAAATAGTAGCCATTCTTACAGGAAATGGCTTGAAGGATCCAAATACAGCTATCGATGTGAGTCCATTAAAACCAGTAGTGCTGCCTAATGATGAGAAAGCAGTCGCTAATCATATTAAAGGAGTCGTTCATATATGAACGAAGGTGAGATGTTACTGATTAAAGTTCCGGCAAGCACCGCAAACTTAGGTCCAGGCTTTGATAGTATTGGATTAGCGTTAAACTTATATTTAACATTGGAAGTTGCTCGAAGTGAATGTTGGGAGGTTATTCCGTTAACAGAGGAGCTGAAGGAATTTCCAAATGATGAAAGTAATTTCATTATTCGAACAGCAATCGAAGTTGCGAAGACATTTGAAACTATTCTTGCCCCTTGTCAGATTAAAGTTGACAGCAATATTCCTTTAGCAAGGGGACTAGGATCTAGCGCTTCTGCTATTGTTGCCGGAATTGAGCTAGCTGATCAAGTGGGGAATTTGCAGCTGACTAAACAACAGAAGTTTGAAATTGCCTCCAAAATGGAGGGTCATCCAGATAATGTTGGTGCGAGTATTTTTGGTGGATTAGTTATTGGCTGTCAAATAGGAGAAGAAGTGGATGCAGAAATCATTCATTCCATAGATTTAGATGTGTTGGCGGTCATTCCAGAAGAAGAGCTCTTAACGAAATCATCGCGGGGAGTATTGCCAAGCTCTCTTTCTTTTGGAGAAGCTGTTTCAGCAGGTGCCGTCTCCAATTTGCTAGTTGCAGCTCTGTTAACAGGCAATTTAAAGCTTGCAGGCAAGATGATGAAACAGGACAAGTACCATCAACCATATCGAAAAGAGCTTGTTCCACATTTGCAAATAATGGAGGAACAGGCCTATAAGCTTGGTGCATATGGTGTGGCTTTAAGTGGGGCAGGACCAACGGTGTTATGCTTTGTAAAGCCTGGAGAAATGGATTCGTTAATGGAAGGATTAACGGCTATACTACCTGAAATGTGTTTTCTACCTTTGGAAATAGATAAGGAAGGAAGTATTTGTTCTGGAGCTATTGCAACAGAGATTAAATAAGGAAAAGAGGATGCAATCGCATCCTCTTTCTCTTTCTGCTTTTCAATGTAGGAAGGATTAAAATACTTGCTCTACTTCATAAACGCCTGGTACTTCTTCTAATAAAGCACGCTCAATACCAGCTTTTAAAGTAATGGTAGAGCTTGGGCAGCTTCCGCAAGCACCTAGTAAGCGTAGCTTAACAATACCATCCTCAACATCAACTAATTCACAGTCTCCACCATCTCTTAAAAGGAATGGACGTAATTTATCTAGTACTTCTTGTACTTGTTCTTTTATTTCAACTTCTTGCATACATATCGACTCCTTTCCTATTATTTATTATAATCACATTAGGATAAAAAATCTATAATCAAGGAACACGAATTAAATAAACAATAAATGGATAGGTTGCAGATAATAGCAACAAACTTTACGAAAACAGCCAATGGATAAATAAAAAGGCACTATTATGAGTGTTGAAATATAGGATTAGCAAGCGTGTCTATATAAGGGGGAGATTTTATTTGAAAAAAGAAATTGAAGTAAGTATATATGGTGCAGATCAAATTTGTGCAAGCTGTGTTAATTTGCCATCCTCTAAAGATACATATGAATGGCTACAAGCTGCCTTAAGTAGAAAATTTCCAGAACAAACTTTTCACATTAATTACTATGATATTTTTCAAGCTAATTACGAGGAAGATAAAAATGAATTTTGCCGGAAAATTATTGATGAAGATTTGTTTTATCCAGTAGTCGTAATTGAAGGAGAGATTGTTGGTGAAGGCAATCCAAAATTGAAGAAAATATATGAGGAATTTAAGAAATACGGATATACGAGTATATAAATAGAAATAAAGAGTGCTGTTTTCCTATTGAAAACAGCACTCTAGTGCGTTATTAGTCAGTAATTTTATTTTTTTTATTTTTATCTTTCCATAAGACTCCGTGTTTAATTAAACGGGGAATTCTTCCTGTTAAAGCAGTTTTGGCAATGAGACCAAAACCGACTTTTTTTCCTAATGATCCAAGGACTCCTTTTAGCTTTATTGGAGGCAAATGATCTGGAAGTACTTTCCCTTTCCATCTTGATGTCAGGACAAAGGCAATTTGTTCTGCTTGACCTTCAGCAAGCTGTGCACTTGGGGGATGCTTTAAACTAGCACAATCGCCGACAACAAACACACGATCATTATTAGGAAGGTGATGATACTTTGATAAGGTAATTCGTCCTTTCTTATCTTTTTCCACATCTAGTGTACGTACTATTTTATTTGGCTGTATGCCAGCAGTCCAAACAATGCAGTCAAAAGGAATCGGGCTTCCATGGTTATAAACGATATCCTCTTCTATGCGCGTAATTACACTGTTTTTAATAACAATTACTTTTTTGTCCTTAAACCATCGTTCTACATAATTTCTTACTTTTTTAGGATAGGAAGATAGTATAGCATCCCCACGATCGAAAAGTGATATTTGTAACTTACTACTTTCAGCTAATTCAGCTGCTAATTCCACTCCACTTAATCCACCGCCAATAATAGCTATCTTTGCTCCCTCAGGTAAGTGGCGGAGCTGCTTATGTGTACGTTTAGATTTACTTATGGTTTGAATGCTATGAGTGTATTTTTCTGCACCTTCGACTTGATGATAATTGTCTTCACAGCCAAGTCCAATAATTAAATCATCGTATTCAATTGGATTTTTTCCCGTCAACCAAACTTTATTATTGTGTAAATCAATTTTTTCCACTTCTGCTTGTATTAGGCTTACTTGAGGGTGATTAGGAAAAGGAATTTGTAGGCTCTTATCATGAACAGTACCAGCGGCAATTGCATAATATTCTGTCTTAAGAAAGTGAAATGGTACTTTATCTATTAAGATGACCATTAAATCATATGGTAAATGAGGTATGATGGAGGATAAAACGCGCATACCGCCATATCCACCACCTAATATTACTAATTTTTTCATTCTTTCCCCCCTTTAATATAAGCGCAAAGATATCTATAGCGATATAAATCGTCCATAAAAGTCGGAGCTTCTCCTTAGAGTATATTAAAAGATTAGGACAGTTTATTCGTTTTTACAGTAGGAAAATGGCTTTTTCTCTTTAGTATTCTTTGCAACAATTCCAAGAAAAAACTAGTATAATTTACAGGAGAGAGGTGAGACGTTTGTTTAAACCATTGATCGAATTTTGTCTTAGTAACCTTTCATCTGGTGCTTACGAAGCGAAAGAAATGCTTGAGCAGGATGAAACGGTAGATGTTATTGAGTATGGCTGCTTAAGTTATTGTGGACAATGTGGAGAAGCGTTATTTGCTCTCGTAGATGGAGAAGTAATAACAGGAGAAGATTCGAAAGATCTGGTGAAAAATATTTATCAATATTTAGAAGAAAACCCTTTTTAATAAAAACAGTTTAAATCAGCGGCGAGAAGAAAAAATCAACCCACTGATTTAAACTGTTTTATATGAAAGTTTTTTGGTAATCTCTCATTTCCTGCCAACTTTCTTTGGCAAGCTTCACAATTTGTGTTTCCACTGTTCTACTTTGTTGCTCGATTACTTTCGAAAAATATTTAGTAGCCTTTTCAAGATTATTCGTACGCTTAGAAAGATCTGCTATTAAATAAATCGTTCTTAATTCTGATACTTGGGTCCCTTGGTAATCACCAACCGAATAGGAGGTCTCATATTCTGATAATGCAAGGTTTATAAAACGCATTTCCCGGTCTGTATTATTTAACATCCGATAATGCCATGCAATTCGCAGATGAAGACCTGCGAGGGTAATATGCTTGTCCTTCCGTAAAGATGCGCAATAAGCGGCTAACTTATAAGTTTTAACACTATCTTCTATACTACGCACCTCACCAAATGAATGAGGAATCCATTGGGAACATACTTTTTCAATCAGCATCATTTTACTATCGGGAGAAAAAGAAGGAACTGTATCATCACTGTAAGAAAAGCCACAAGCTGGGCAAACATTTATGAAATAAAGGAGAGGATTATGCTCAGCGTAAATAGGAAAAAAATCTGTATCTAATTTCTCCAATTTAACAAATCTTGAACGTAATTTTTTTGTAGTAAATTTAGTATGACAAAGCAAACAAGTGCATTGTTTATCATATAATGGTTCAATTTTGTTCAAGTTGCTCACTCCTTTGTTTGATGGGTAATAAGGCGCATTCGCTATATTTACTATTATACATTACAGTGAGTAATACTTCCTATACAAATATTATAAATAGGTAAAAAGTCTTTGTTTTGAGTATCTGTCGGTTTTAGTGGGAAAGGAAAACGGATAAATTTGTATTTATGATGAGGTAACAAATGATTATTTTGCAAATACTTGCAACAATACGTAACCTTTTGTTACCAGGTTTTACACAAGTCCCTTCAGTTGAGTAGTTGGGAATAGAGGTATATAATAAAAAATAATGATACGTTGAAAGGAGAATGGACAGTGACAGAAGAAATTGTACACATAACAGAAGCCGCTGCTCTTCAAATAAAAGAAATGATGAAGGAAAATGACGAAGAAAATTCTTATTTAAGAGTAGCAGTAAAAGGTGGAGGCTGCAGTGGTTTATCTTATGGAATGGGCTTTTCACCAGAAAAAGAAGAGAATGATCAATTGTTTGAGCAATTTGGTATTCGTGTTTTAGTAGATCAAAACGATGGTCCAATTCTAAAAGGAACAAAAATTGATTACAAACAATCTCTAATGGGCGGAGGCTTCACCATCGATAATCCAAATGCGATTGCTTCATGCGGTTGTGGGTCATCTTTCCGTACAGCAAAAGTGGCTGGGACACCTGAAGAGTGCTAATTACGAAGAGCTGAATAATGAACACGACTATTCAATTAGATGATAGTCGTGTTTTTTGTTAGCAACAAATAAAATACTGTTATCAATCTTTGTTTTTTCAAGAGCAATTCAATGAATTGTGAAAAAGAAGCAAAAGATTGTCCTCCGTCTTAGTAGGTTTATTTAAATAAAGAAGTACTATGAAGCGGTTGTACTCGCGCTTTCGGATCCATATATGTTTTGGCATTATTAACAGCTGTAGGTGCTTCGCCGAATCCAGTAGCAATTAATTTTACTTTTCCGTCATATGTGCAGATATCGCCTGCAGCATAGATACCTGGAATATTCGTTTCCATTTTGCTGTTAACAACAATGGAGTTCTTTTGAATATCAAAGCCCCATTCTTTAATTGGACCTAAGGAAGAAACAAATCCGTAGTTTACAATGACTGCATCTACATCAATAATTTCTTTTTCTTGTGTTGTTACATTCTCAAGAATAACTTGTTTAATCTCCTCATCTCCCACTAATTCAGAAGGAATATAAGGTGTTTTAATGTTAACTTTTGAATTTTTAAGGTTTTCTACGCTATGCTCATGTGCACGGAATTTATCGCGTCTATGTGCTAGATAAACGGTATCAGCAATAGGCTCTAGCATTAATGCCCAGTCTACGGCAGAATCCCCACCGCCAAACACCATTACTTTTTTTCCTGCAAATTGATTTAAGTCATTGATAAAGTAATGAAGGTTTTTTCCTTCAAATTCTTTTGCTTGCTCCAATTCTAATCTACGAGGTTGGAATGCTCCGTTTCCAGCTGTAATAATAATTGTTTTGGAATAATGTACTTCTTTATCTGTAGTGATTTTGAAAATACCATCCCCTTGTTTTTCAACCGTTTGAACAGCTTGTTCTAGCACGATAGACTGTTCAAATTTTTTCATTTGCTCTTCTAAGTTATCAACTAACTCTTGAGCGCGAATTTTCGGAAATCCAGCAATATCATATATATATTTTTCAGGATAGAGTGCTGTAAGCTGACCGCCAAGTGCAGGGAGACTTTCAATGATTTTGACGGTTGCTTGTCTCATCCCTCCATAGAAAGCAGTGAACATTCCAACAGGTCCACCACCAATAACTGTAATATCATAAATGGTTTGATTTTCTTCCAATTTTCCTAAACCCTCCTAATAAAGATTGATTCTACAAGCTATCATATCACAATGATTATGATTTCTCACTTTTTTAATCTTCAGCAGAACCACATCCTACTTTTTTAAAATGGTATAGTTAAAATTTGGTAGTTTTCCTCTGTTAACATCGATTATTGACTAGTGGAAGGAATAAGAAACAATCGATTAGTGTATCCTAACTGATATTTTTTTGCATTATTTGGTATTTTACTAGGGGAAAAGTTCCGCTTTTTAACTATTTATGAATAAATTCTTTGAATATGGGAAATGAATAGTTTTGGGAGGAGTGAAAAATATGAATTTTTATAAAAAGTTTTTTAGAAGGGTAGGCATGGTTCTACTTTTTATGGCAGCACTACTAACCACATTTCAGTCAATTTCAGGTGTAAAGGCTAGTTCGATAAATTATAGCAGTTACGAACAAGTAGAAGCAAGCGAAGATAACGATCAGTTTGATCATACAATAAAGCAAATTGGTGTAGCATTAAAAAGCTTTAAAAAAGTATTAGTGGACAAAACACAAATTTCATCAAGTAAAGAGGTTGCAGGTAAACCTCCTTTGCTAGAAAATATGAAAGATTGGTCACAATATCCAACAAAAAGAGTCGTTGCAACTGGATATACAGCTGGATATGAATCAACAGGTAAGAATCCTGGGCATCCCCAGTTTGGAATCACTTATTCAGGAGTAAAAGTAAAAAGAGATTTATATAGTACAATTGCTGCTGATACTAGTGTATTTCCAATCGGTACTATTCTTTTCATCCCTGATTATGGATTTGGAGTAGTTGCTGATACTGGTTCAGCGATTAATGGAAATAAACTAGATTTATACTATGAAACCGTAGATGACGTCTATAGTCAATGGGGCAAGAAAACAATCGATGTATACATAGTGGAAATGGGTAAAGGGAAATTAACAGAAGAAACATTAAGTTCATTAAATGAAGAAGAATCTATGCAAGTATTCCGTCAACAGTATACTAAAGCAGAAAATAAATAATTACATAGATAAATCGAAAACCGATGTCTTATAGAAAGTGTTTTTTACAAGAATCAAGAAGGTTTGTGTGAGCCTTCCTTTAGGATATCCACATTTTTATACTAGAATTAAAGGCTGGAACAACAGTATTCTAACCAAGGATAAATTCGAACAATTATATGGAGATGTTAATCAAATTTTCGTATAATTGTTTGTTTTTTTCATTCTGAATGGGTTTTGTGGTAGTCACCCGCAGACTGAATACACTTCGCTTTCCATGGGGCGAGCGCCGAGCCGCTTCGGCTTCGCCTGCAGGGTCTCGGACTTTCTCGCAGCTCCCATAGGAGTCTACGTGTATTCAGTCTGCTCCGTTTTTCCTAATAATTATATTTTCTTTATTAAAAAATGATGGAACGAAACAACCTTTAAAAACGGGGTGAAATGGAGCGGAGGACACTCGACTCCTGCGGGAAGTAGAGCAAAGCCTAAGACCCCACAGGCTTTAGCCGAGGAGGCTTAGGTTGCTCCCCGCGGAAAGCGAGGGTCTGTAGCGCAATGGAACGAATTGGTTTTACTACTAAATGAGAGATTGTTCGTCTTTACGCATTATATATTGGTTTTGTCCCAGCGTCTTTATTATTCAAATAGCAGTATTAATAAATTAACATATGTAAAAGTAGTGTTAATAGAATTCCTGTTAGTCCACCAAAAAATACCTCAATTGGTTTATGTCCCAATAATTCTTTTAATTCTTTTCTTTTTTCTTGTTCTGGTTTGTTTTGCCATCCTTTTGCTTCGTTTAAGAACTTATTAAAATCATTTACTAAACGATTTAAAACAATGGCTTGTTCTCCTGCTTGCCTTCTAACCCCTGTTGCATCAAACATAGTGATAATCGCAAAGATTGCAGCAACAGCAAATATTGGTGAATCAAATCCTGTTTGAAGTGCAATCCCTGTTGAAAGGGCGGTCACAGCGGCTGAATGAGAACTTGGCATGCCTCCAGTACTAGTTAACAAAGACCAATCAATTTTTTTTGTAACAAAAAAGGTAATCGGTACTTTGACAAATTGTGCAAAAAAGATTGCAAATAAGCTCGCAAGTAAAGGGAAGTTAGCTAGTAGTTCCATAAAAAAACACCTCGTCATTTCTTGGTAGAATCTGTAGTACTTTTAGTATGTATACCTTATTTAACTCATTATTAATCTTTCATATAAGGAATGTTAATGGAAATAAGGAGGTAGACAGTGGAGTTAATAATAGAGTGTAATGATTTTCTTTATGTATGTATATTTTTAAAGCCATCGAAGAGTAATAAATGCCATTATGGTTGCCTATTAGGATAGCATTGACTACGCCTCTAATTTTTGCGTTTCCACTTATCTTATTATAACATAACCAATTATCGAGCTTTCTACTTAAATTCGAAAAAATCTTTTTATATTTGCAGAATAGATGTTAGAAAATTTAATTAGCTATACGAAATGATGAATAAATTCGTTATAATGGAAGAAGAAATGAATGGAGGAATGAGTATATGTTTTCATATCAGTCAGAATGGGAATTGCAAAATAACCATGAAAGTATCATTGTCGGGTTATTTGATAAATCAATTAAATTAGAAGGAAAGCTTCAACAATTAGATGAACGCTTTGATGGAGAGTTAACCAATCTAGTAAAAGATGGCGATATTTCAGCAAAGAAAAAATCCATTACGGTTATACATACTTTTGGGAAAATTGGAGCAAAAAGAATTGTTTTTGTTGGATTAGGCAAGGAAAAAGAACTTTCTTTTGATGAACTAAAAGAAATCTTTGGAGCAACATTTAAACGTATTAAAAGTGAAAAATGGGTGGAAACAGCTATTTATTTGGATTCCTTTGTAACAGAACAGAATGAAGCACAGGATGTTGCGCATGCATGCAGTGAAGCATTTGGGCTTTCTACGTATGAATTTGCAGGCTATAAGCAAAAGTCTAATGAACCAGAAAAGGAAATTATGGAAATTACCGTCTATAGCAATGCGGAAGGTGAAGAAGTAAAGGCATCACTAACGGTAGGTTATGTATATGGACAAGCAACAAACTCTGCTCGTACGCTAGTTAATCTACCAGGAAATATGTTAAAGGCAACAGATCTAGCTAATTTTGCTTTAGAATTAGCAGGAAAATATGGATTTGAAGCAGAAATCTTAGAAAAAGAAGATATGCTAAAGCTTGGGATGGGTGCGTTACTGGCAGTAAACCAAGGTTCTACCGAGCCTCCTAAAATGATTGTTCTAAAATATCAAGGAAAAGAAAACTGGGAAGATGTCATTGGCTTAGTAGGAAAAGGGATTACGTTTGATACAGGTGGCTATTCTATTAAGACAAAAGCAGGTATTGTTGGCATGAAAACAGATATGGGTGGAGCTGCAGCAGTACTTGGGGCAATGGAGATTATTGGAGAATTAAGACCAGAACAAAACGTTGTTGCCGTTATTCCATCTACTGACAATATGATAAGTGGTCATGCATTTAAACCAGATGATGTTATCACATCTATGAGTGGAAAGACAATTGAAGTATTAAATACGGATGCAGAAGGTCGGTTAGTTTTAGCAGATGCAGTAACCTATGCTAAACATCATGGAGCTAATTATCTTGTTGATGTTGCAACACTAACAGGTGGGGTAATCACTGCATTAGGGATGGAGACAACTGGTGCCATGACGAATAATGAATCATTATTTGAACAAGTGCTAGAAGCATCCTATGAAGCGGGCGAGCAAATGTGGAGATTGCCTATTTTTGATAGTCATAAGAAATTAGTACGCAATAGCCCGATTGCTGATTTAAATAATTCACCAGGTGGAGCAGGGCATGCAATTATGGGTGGTGCATTTATTGGAGAATTTGCAGAGGAAACTCCATGGGTACATCTAGATATTGCTGGAACGTCAACGCAAAGTAAAACAACTGATTTAGGTCAAGCAGGTGCAACGGGCGTCATGACAAGAACTTTAGCACTATTTGTGGAAAGATTTGAAGGTGCAAAATAAAGATATTTTATCTCGCTCTTAACGGACAGCAAGCCGCCAGCTCAAGCTGTGGAAAATCGAGGAAGCTACTAGGTGTTGAAATTCCCCTGTAAAGGTCCGATAAGTGCAACTAACTATCAGTGGGAGAGGATAAAAAACCACTGGTGGAAGTTTTCTAATATATGTAATTTGCCAAAGCCCCTATAAGAAACGGGACTTTGGCATCTTTTTTTGATGGTTTCGAAAACCCCTGGCTATTCCGGGGGTTCCGGAGAGCTTATAGCGAGGTAACAAAAAAACCTCCTTTCATGGTAGGATAAAGTTGGTTTCCCGACCACTTTATCTCACGCAAGAAGGAGGTATGCCCTTATGAAGGACATGAACAGTTTAGCACATACAACATGGAATTGTAAGTACCACATAGTCTTTGCCCCAAAATACAGAAGGCAAATTATTTATGGCAAATACAAAAAGAGTATTGGACAAATCATAAGAGAGCTATGTGAAAGAAAAGGTGTCATCATCCATGAAGCAAATGCCTGTCCAGATCATATCCATATGTTGGTTAGTATCCCACCAAAATTAAGTGTATCGCAGTTCATGGGTTACTTAAAAGGAAAAAGTAGCCTGATGATATTTGATCGACATGCGAACTTGAAATATCGCTATGGGAATCGGAAATTTTGGTGTCGTGGTTTCTACGTTGATACGGTGGGGAGAAATAAGAAACAAATACAAGAATATATAAGAAATCAGCTGAAAGAAGATTATATGGCTGATCAGCTAACATTGTTCGAAGAATTTGATCCGTTCACGGGTGAGAAAAATCGGAAGTAAATAAAGAAATTCTTTAGAATTAGTGAGTGAATGTGGTGCAGAAGGGAAACCTTTTCAGTGGGCCTTTAAGGCCGAGGCCGGTAAGAGAGGCTTTTAGCCGCAGAGCAAACCACCAGTTCACACTGGTGGTTTTGATTAAATAGACGTACTATGAGCTCTCAGCCAAGATTCCATCGGCTCTGGCATATGTGATTTCGCAACAAGACCAGCATGCCCTCCTTCAAATAAAACGAAGGATTTATCTTTGCTTGAAACAAGATTCATGATTGGTTCGCAAAGTGAACTAGGAACAAGAGGATCATTTTTGGTGGAAAATACGAGTAGATTGGATTGGATGTTAGAGAAATCAATTTCTTCTCCATTGATTGTTAATCCACCCTCAACCATTTTATTATCCCTTACAAAATCATTCATAATTTGTTTAAATGTTTCACCAGCAACTGGAATATGATCAAGTGTCCATTTGTTCATTCTTGCCCATTTCTCGGTGTAATTCTTTTCTCCAGAACGATTGAGAAGTGCTAAATAATGACTGAATGACAAGGGGGCAACAAGTAATCTTGTCCCGTATTTTACCGATTCTGGTGGAATGATCCCCATTTTATCAATAAGTTCGTCAATCTGTAATTCATTTTCGCGAAGGGCCATCAGCCAATTATTGTAATCAGGAAAAGCAGAAAAATCGATAGGCGAAACAGCTAGAATTAAATTTTTTATATGACGATTATCTAATGCAGCAAATATGGTAGCAAGTGTTCCTCCTAGACAAAAACCAATGACTGTAAAAGAATCCGTTCTGGCATGTCGAATTGCCCTTTTAAATCCTTGCTGAATGTACTTTGTTATATAATCATCTATTGTTAAGTGGCGATCTTCATATGCAGGTATACCAAAATCGATTAAATATACATCATATCCTGCAGTATTAAACGCCTCGATTAAACTCATAGAAGGACCTAAGTCGAGAATATATGGTTTATTTACGATAGAATAAATAAGGTAGATGGATTCTTTGTATTTTCTTCTTTTAGCAGGGTAGTACCACAACGTTGCTTTATTTTTCTTCCATATTGCATATCTTTCTGATTGCCCGACAACTGGATCGTACGATAAGGTATGAATGAAATTAGCTAGATTTTTTTTTGCCATTTTTATATCGCCTGATTAGTAAAGTTGAATTCTTCTTTTTGGGAATCCAATTGTTGTCTTGCTTGCACTAATTCATTTTGTAGAGTAGAAATTCTTTGCTCTTGCTCGGTGATTTTATTGGTCAATTGATTGGAATAATCATCAGAAGGGTTACTGCCTAGTTGTTCGATTAGTTGTTTAACTTCCTTCATCATATTTGTTAATTCAAATAATTGATCATCTAGACTATCAATTTTTTCTTCAGATTGAAGAATTAGTTGGGTTGCATTCGCTAAATCTGTTTTAGTAGGAAGATTAATATAATTACTTAATTGTTCTGTGTAATTTTGAATTTGATCTATTTTGTTGGTTAATGGATTTGCTTTTGAATTAGTTAAATCAATGATAGACATTTGATTTAAGCTATTTTTAATTCGATTATTTAATCGATATTGTAGCAATGTTCCACCTTTTTTTAATAACTCATAAAAGTCGATTGTAACATGAGCCATTTTCCTATCCCTCTTTCTTTTCTTTTTTTAGCTTGCACTTTACTTATAGACTTGAAGAAAGTCCACCATCAATGGCAATAGTTTGTCCGGTGATATAATTGGATGCTTCTCCGGACAAGAGAAGAATAATTCCGTCTAAATCAGTTAGTTCCCCTAAACGTCCTGCCGGAATTCTGGCAGTAATTTGTTTATAATGGTCTTCAAATACTGTCGTTATTTTTGTCGGGAAAAATCCTGGTGCAATCGCATTTACTTGTATATTGTAGGGGGCTAATTTTATAGCTAATTCCTTAGTTAACGTAATAAGTGCACCCTTACTTGTGTTATACGCAATCGCATCTAATAATTGTGGTGGTGTACCATTAAATGCTGTAACGGAAGAAACATTGATAATTTTGCCTTGTTTTTGCTCCACCATTTGTTTAGCGACTGCCTGTGAAAATAAAAAAGAACCTTTAAGATTAACCTCGAGCACTTTGTCCCATTTGTCCTCTGGATAATCTAGAAAAGGTGCCATCCAGGAAGTACCACTGTTATTAATTAAGATGTCTATCGTTCCGAATTTGGCGATTGTTTTACTTATAACACGGTCTATCTCCTCTTTTTTGGATACATCGCAAGGAAGGGCTAATACGTTTACCCCTTTATTCTGTAACTTAGTAGCTGTCTTTGTACACTGTTCTATGTTTCTCGAACAAATGACGATATTAGCACCTGCTTCCCCTAATGTAGTAGCCATCTGTTCTCCTAATCCTCGACTCCCTCCAGAGATAATTGCTGTCTTATTCGTGAAATCCAAAAGTGAATTCATTTTATTTACCATTCCTCCTGCGACATCTATTCCATATAGTATAGACAAGCAATGTCCTAAGGGTGAATAAATTAATGGATTTACCTATGCCTATCCTAATTCTTCCTTATTTACAAATAGTGATGGCTTTGTCCTATTTGGAAATTTAGGATTAACAGGCGATAGCCCAGTCCAAAAAGAGGGCATTCGCATAGAAAATAGAGAGAGAGAAATAAGTCTAAAAAGAGAGTGGAGGTAATTGTGAATGATGCATGGATATCCTTATCAATATCCGCAGCAAGATTCCAGAGCTTGGTTTGCAGCACCATTTGTGGGCGGTTTATTAGGCGGAGTATTAGGCGGAGCTTTAGTTAGACCTAGACCGTTTTATGGCCCGGTGCCATATGGTCCAGTCCCATATGGCCCAGTACCATACGGACCTTATCCTTATTACTAAAATATCGTGGTTATATGTAGCTTTTACCATAAATGAAGATCCTACTTGATAGAGGTAAAATCAACGAGCTTCCTAAGAGAAAGTAATAACGAGTATTGAGAAAAAATTTAAAAAATAAATAGCGTTTCGTTTAGATTATTTCAGGCTGAACTTATGTACAGTCTGAAATAATCTATTATTCATGAAAAGAGGGTTTAGCGCCATCTTAATTGAACAGACAAATAGCAGCAATGTGGGGGCTTATTTTTATGGTCAAAATTTAACGTTATTCCATCTGGATTATAAGATATCTTCGGAATTTCTTTTATACCAATTGATTTAATTAATTGTTCAACCGTTGCTGTTTTCGATAATTGGGCGGCACTCATTAAGTTTTTAGAAAAGTCAGGGGAATTAACTAATTGATTTAAACATGCTTCCACGTCGGGTAAAAGTGTTAATGTATCCTTAGCAGAATCCATAAGTTTAGCAGGATTTACCTCGGGAAATTCTCGAAAATAAATTGGGTAATGAAGATATGGATGGAATGCTGCTGAAGTAGTAGTATTGCGATGATAATAAAGAGCTTGGTACATAGTAGCCATTCCTTTCGTACATAAAATTCTAACTTCTTCCATCATATTCTCTATAGAGGGAGAATATGATTAGCGCTAAAAAATAAAGACTTGAAATCACTTAAAGGGCAAATTTGCCTTTGATTTCAAGTCTTTAAAATGGGATCGATTATTCAACGCGCTTTCGCTTTTCTTAAAATTTATTGCGATGTTCGACTAAGTCAATTGCTCCTAAGACAACATGCGCTAGTCCGAAACCGAAAACAGTATTGGAAATCATGGAATCAATTTTCCGATTTTGCTTCATTACGATACCAGCAGTTGTAACGGCTGTTCCTAGGACGGTGGGAATTAATCCTTCACGAATATTCTTCATATGTTATTCTCCTATGATGTTTTGGTCCAATAGAAGGACGTCCTTATTATTCACTATTTTGTACAAGCTAAACCCACCGAAACAATGGTTCATTAGGCAAATCATGGCTTATTTGCTTCTTTCTGCTGCATCTTTTGCCTGTTTTAAATCATCTCTTATCGTTTCCTCTGCCATTGGTACTTCACTATTATAAGCAGAGCGAATAATAAGTTGCCCAGCTACGGGAGATGTTAAGAAAATAAAAGCAATCGCAAGAATTAAACGAGAATTAAAAATTTGTTCTAATTGGAAAAAATACAGACAGGCACCAAGGAGAATAAACATTACTCCCAGCGTCGCTGATTTCGATGCTGCATGACTTCTTGTATACACATCTGGTAGCCTCAATACTCCAATGCTTGCAATTAGACTTAATAAGGCTCCTAAGAGAATAAGAATCGCTATAATAATATTAATGATTGTCTCGGTCATTGTCGATAATTACTCCTCTCTCCAGGTACTTAGAAAAAGCCACCGTACCAATAAAGGCTAAAATACTAATAAGAAGAATAACTTCCAAAAAGGCCGAAGTTTTTAATACTACTGATAAAATAGCAGTAATAGCAACAAGATTAATTCCGATTGCATCAAGTGCAACCACTCTATCAGGGGTGGATGGTCCCTTTACAACTCGATAAATGAATAAAATAGTCGAAATAGAAATGATAAGTAAAGATATATGCATGATCGTTTGGAACATTAAAGACTCACCTCTTGGATCGCTTTTTCAAAGCTATTTTTGATACTGCTGATTGTAGCCTCTTTATCACGAATGTCCATCGCATGAATATAGAGAATTTTATTGTCCTCAGATATATCCACAACAAGCGTTCCAGGTGTGAGGGTAATAAGGTTACAAAGGATCGTTATTTCCCAATTCTTTGTTAAAGCTGTTTCTAGGGCGAAAATTCCGGGTGTCACTCTTAGCCTTGGTCGAAGTATAATTTTTAACACCGCAATATTGGAAAGTACTAGTTCTCTTAGAAAAATACCTAAAAGTTTTATAATGGAAACAACTCGATATAAATAAAACTTATCGGTGAAAAATCTTCTTGTAATATAAATGAGCATTAATCCGATAATAAACCCGATTAGAAATGTGTCTGGAGCGAAGGAACCTTTCAGAAACATCCAAACAAAACTGATTAAGAAATTTAATAATAATTGAAAAGCCATTGTCATCACTCCTTTAATACGGCATGTATGTAGTTTTCCGGTTGCAACAGGCTCTCAGCAGCTAGAGAAATATATGGTAAAAGCATCTCTACTCCAATGCCTATAAGGAAGGAAAGAAGAACTAGTATACAGCCAGGGAATAAAAGTGTCTTTATAGGCTTTTTCGTAACATTATCTGATTCATCTCCCCAAAATGCTTTAACAAAAATCTTGATAACAGAAAGTAATACGAGGAGACTAGATAGAACAATAATAAAGCCACCAATATAATTACTTTCTTCAAAAGCCCCTTGGATAATGAGTAATTTACCGACAAATCCACTTAATGGCGGAATTCCCGCTAGCCCAAGTGCTGCAATAAAGAATGTCCAAGCAAGTAGAGGATATCTCTTTATTAATCCACTCATAGATTTTAAATTACTAGTTCCGGTAATATAAATTATGATTCCGATTAATAAGAATAGAGCTCCTTTAATAATCATGTCGTGTATCAGATAAAAAATCGCTCCAGTTAGTGAAGCTGTATTAAATGTCGAGAATCCAAATAAAATAACGCCAATCGCCGTAACAATATTATAGATAATTATTTTCTTTACATCATTATAAGCAATGGAACCGATAGCCCCTAAAATGATCGTAATAAGAGCAAGAGTGCCTAATAACGCAAAGACATATGAATCCTCGTAAAAGAATAGGGAGTATGTTCTAGCAATTGAATAAACGCCAACCTTCGTTAATAAAGCTCCAAATAATGCAAGTATCGGTATTGGAGCGGCGTTATAAGATCCTGGAAGCCAGAAGAATAATGGGAAAATCGCGCCTTTTAGTCCGAAAACAATTAAAAACAAGACCGCAATAACGGTTAATATTCCAGTATCACCCAATCCACTGATTCTCTCTGAAATAAACGCCATATTTAAAGTACCAACAACAGAATAAAGATAAGCAACTGCAATAACAAAGAGTGCTGAAGCGACAACATTTATAATAATATATTTTACTGTTTCTCTTAACTGTATTTTGGTATTTCCAAGCACAAGTAGTACATAGGAAGCCATTAACATCACTTCAAAGAAGACAAACAGGTTAAAAATATCCCCCGTAGAAAAAGCACCAATAACACCGACTAAAAGAAATTGAATCATGGAGTAATAAAAGTAATTTTCTCTCTCGCTATCGATTCCTTTAAAAGAATAGAGGATGCAGCAGAATGCGATAATGTTTGTTGTTAACACAAGAAGCGCTGATACCATATCTGATACAATCGTTATCCCAAACGGTGCATCCCAATTACTTAAATTAACTGTTTGAATTCCTGCATTTTTAATTTTATCAATCATAAATAGTGCAACAATAATGCAAGTACTAGTACTCAACAAGGAAAAAATGCGTTGTAAAATGATTTTCTTATGAAAGAAAATCAAGATAATTCCCATAAATAAAGGAATTAAAATTGGAAGTAGAATTAGATTAATCATACTTTTTCCCTCTCAACTTCTCCATATTATCCGTTCCTAATTCCTGATAAGTTCTGTATGCGAGCACTAACAAGAAAGATGTAACTCCAAAGCTAATAACAATGGCAGTTAATATTAATGCTTGGGGTAATGGATCAGTATACCTTTCTGCATGCTGTCCTAAGAGAGGGGCAGCACCTTTTTTTAATCCGCCCATCGTTAATAATAATAAATGAACCCCGTGGCTCAAGAGTCCTGTTCCAATAATAATTCGTAAAAGACTCTTAGAAAGAATTAAATACGTTGCACACATAAATAGAATGCCGATGATGAATGCCATTAAAAATTCCATTAGTCATCCTCTCCAATCGTTTGAATAATGGTCATTGTAACGCCAACTACTACTAAGAAAACACCCAAGTCAAATAATGCAGCAGTATGAAGAGACGTTTCTCCTAATAAAGGTAGGTGCACATGTTTATTAAAAAAATGGGTTAAAAATGGTTTGTTAGAAAGTACAGCAATCATTCCTGTTAAAAAGCTTATTAACAGTCCTATTGCGGTAACGTAAATAAAATTTACAGGGAAGATTTTCTTCACAAATTTTAAATCGTAAGCAATAAGTAATAAAACAATCGCTCCACTTGCCATTAATCCACCGATAAATCCTCCACCTGGTGTATAATGTCCAGCAAAAAAGAGATCAACAGAGTATAGGAGTATTAAAAAGACAATGACTTTAGTAATCGTTTGTAAAACTAAATTATTTATTTTCATTTTTCTTTCCGCCCATTCTTAAGGTTATCATCGAATAAATACCAATTGCAGCAATAGCTAGTACTGTAATTTCAAAGAGAGTATCAAATCCTCTGAAATCAACTAAGATAACATTGACCATATTTTCTCCTGCCGCTTTAATATAGGTATTATCCACATAATATGGAGAAATGGAATCGAATAATTTTGTGCTATAAGAGGCAATGGCAATCAGCATTACAACCAGCCCTACTAGCACAGAAATTACTGCATTTGATATTTTGAAAGGAATACTTTCCTTTTTCCTTGCGTTTCTAGGTAAATGATAAAAACATAGTAAAAATAAAGCGACAGAAACTGTTTCAATGACCAATTGAGTTAACGCAAGGTCAGGTGCTCGAAATACTACATAGAATAAAGAAACGGTATAACCGACTGCACCTAAAAGAATAATAGAGGTCAAACGTGATTTAGAGAACAATATCGCTATAGTCGAAATAACAAGAACAAGCGATAGAACAGCTTCATATCCTCCAATTGGTGCTAGTAGGGAAGTGTCTATTTTAAATCCATCCTTCGCAAATAAAGTATAAAAAAGGATAAGGGTAAAGAAAGAAAAGATATAAATCAAATAGGTACGAAGGGAACCAGTCATATATTTATTCGTCAGTTTGTTAAATGTATTTTCTGTTTCTCCAAA
The DNA here is from genome assembly GCF_038006745.1 of Niallia sp. FSL W8-1348. Taxonomy (NCBI): domain Bacteria; kingdom Bacillati; phylum Bacillota; class Bacilli; order Caryophanales; family Bacillaceae; genus Niallia; species Niallia sp. FSL W8-1348. The sequence continues at coordinate 3,707,412 of NZ_JBBOVV010000001.1, forward strand.
TAACCAATCATATATCCGATTCCAAACAACAGGAATAGCTTGATAAATAACAGACCATTTCGTCACTGATAAATAAAGGATTGTTCCAAAAACGATAACGCCAATTGTCATAAATAATTCTGGTTGGAATCCATGCCAATGATAGATATGCAAATCATAAACGCCTCCACCATAAATAGATGTAATGGCAGGGGATAGAATAGTATTAGATAATACCCCGGGAAATAACCCGAAAATCACAACAAGAGATACTAATATAATTGGTGAAATTAACATTCCCATTGGTGCTTCATGTGGCTTAGTAGATAATTTTTCTGGTTGATATTTTCCGGTAAAAGTCTTAAATACAAGAATCATACTATATACGAATGTAAAGATACTACCAACCCAAGCGATGATTGGTAATAGAACTCCCCAAGTATCTAAATGAAACATATTGAAATCACGAATATTCAACATGCTCGCAAAGAACATTTCCTTACTAAGGAATCCGTTCAATGGTGGGATACCAGCCATTGATAGCGAACCAATCAATGCAATAGCAAATGTGATCGGCATAATTTTCATAAGGCCGCCCAAACGACGAATATCTCTTGTACCTGTTTCGTGGTCAACAATCCCAGCCATCATAAATAAACTACCTTTAAAGGTTGCATGATTGACAAGATGAAAGACTGCCGCAGCTGTTGCGATATAATAAATACTTTCATTGTCATAATGAACACCTGCAGCACCAATCCCTAGTAAAGACATAATCATTCCGAGCTGACTGATTGTTGAGTATGCAAGAAGTCCTTTTAGGTCTACTTGTTTTACGGCAAGAAATGATCCGTACAATAGGGTAATAATCCCGACAAGTGATACAATCCAAAGCCAATAACCAGATACTGCAAAAACAGGACTTAAACGGGCAATAAGATAAATTCCCGCCTTAACCATCGTAGCTGAATGCAAATAGCTGCTGACTGGAGTTGGAGCTTCCATCGCATCCGGCAACCAAATATGGAATGGGAATTGAGCAGATTTTGTAAATGCTCCTAGTAAGATACAAATCATCCCTAACATAAATAAAGGATGAGAGATAATAGAGTTTTGTTGAACAGAAGTAATAATTTCTGAAATATTGAATGACCCTGTCATTAAATATAGGAGTACAATTCCAGCTAATAAGGAAAGACCACCAAATACAGTAATAACCATCGATTTAATTGCTCCATATCGAGAGTTACTTCGGTTATTCCAAAAGCCTATTAAAAGAAACGAAGAGATACTTGTAATTTCCCAAAACATATATAAAACAATCAAATTATCGCATAATACGACTCCAAGCATAGCTCCCATGAAAAAGAGAAGATACACGTAGAATTGATTAAGCTTTTCTTTATCTTTATCTAAGTAATAGATGGAATATAAAATAACAAGTGAACCGATACCAGCTATTAATAAGGAGAAAAGCATCCCAAGACCGTCTAATTTTACTGCGAAATCAATTCCTAATGATGGGATCCAAGGGATTGATGCTATTTTTGCCTGTAAACTGGAGGTTGTCCCAATATTACTGCAAAAATAAACAAATAGTAGAATTGGAAGTGGAAGTACGAACCATCCTGTATGTACCCTTTTCAAAAGTTTGTATGTGATAGGAATCAATAGGGTGTATATAAAAGGCGCAAGTACAGCCCAATGAAGAATAGACAAATTAAACCCTCCTTAATTATTCTGAAAAAGTCGCTTGATAATGAATGAACATATTAAAGTATAACGCAAAAAAAATGACTGTGCACAGAGGAAACATGAAATATATTGGGCGATAAACTTTGCTATTAAATAGGAAGAAACCGATCAAAAAACGGGAAAATTTTTTTTGCTTTTTGGTGTAAAATAACCACCTTTTTGCTCAAACTAATGATGAGGTGGTTATAAACATGCATATGAAAGCAAAGATATGGATGTCTATTTGTATATTTACTCTTTGTCTTTTAGTAGGAATCTTCTTGAATGACTTGCAAAAAAGGGAGTTTTATTCATTAACGGAGCTCCTACTAATAGAAGAAGACGACTCTCTTATTCTCGAAGAAACAATGATTCCATTTGAGCCAAGAGAATATATCCGGAAAATGGCAGTAGAATAAATAAATGAAAGAGAAGGACAACCTTGATATTAGGGTTGTCTATTTTTAATGTTTTACAGTAAAAGTAAAAATATGCGCAGGAAGAATAATACTTTTGATAAATGATCATAAAAATAAAGCTTTTTATCTCGCTAAAAAACACGATGAAAAAATACAGAAAATTAAAAAGGTTAAGTGATATTCTGTTATAATATAGATAGATAAATAAGGGAAACCAGCTTGTGTGAAGAAACATAGTTTGGAATTATTTTTGAAAAGAAAGAACAAATTGAACACGCGATCATGTGAAATATTGATGAAAAAGAAGGTGAAAGAATGGAAAAGCAACATTTATTTATTGACTTTGAATTCACCATGCCGGAGAAAAGTAGTAAGTTTAAGGGGTTTTATCCAGAAATTATTGAAGTAGGTATTGTCGCTGTTGTAGGTGATTCAATAAGGGAACAGTTTTCTTCTTACGTTGTACCCCGTAAGTTTTCAACACTTTCAAGGAGATGCAAATCTTTTCTACATATTTCACAAGAACAAGTCAATAACGGGATATCTTTGTATGATTTAATGAAAAAGCTTGAAACAATTTGCGGAGGATACCAAAATATCATTGTTACATGGGGAAACATGGATATGAAAGTGCTTAAGGACAATTGTCAAAAGGCACAGCTTCCCTTTATCGTGTCATGTAAAGAAGTGGATTTATCGATGGAATATAAGCGTTTTTTTGGTGATAAAAACCAAACTGGTTTATGGAAAGCGGTTAGGGAGTACGGAAGAGAAGGAACTGGAAAACATCACCGGGCACTAGATGATGCTTTAACCACCTATCACATTTTTAGACTAGTTGAACAAGACAAGAAATATATGGGCAAATCAAATCAACCAACTATTGGAGATTTAATTGATATGTCCAAATTACTGAATAAGTTTGCCTAAAAAGACGAAGAGGTCAATCTTCGTCTTTTCTGTTTAGGCTATTTTCGTAAAGTTTGTTGCTATTACCCGCAGCCGGAATACACTTCGCTTTCCATTGGGCTCGCGCTTCGCCTCCGGGGTCGTAGAATGTCTCGCTAATCCCACAGCAGTCTACGTGTATTCCGACTGCTCTATTTTCCAACTAATTCTTTTCTCCTGTTGAAAAAACAACAATCTTTTAGAAAATAGCCTTTGTTCACATGCATTTTAAGGTAGCTTATAGTATTCCGTATTTAGTATGTCTAAATTTTTCATACTTTGAATAGCGAATGCAGACTCGTCTGCTTGGAGTTCTTGGCGCATTTTTTCTAAGGCAACTTGTAATGATTCATTATAAGAAGGGATTGAATCCTCTTTATACAGTTTGACCATTTTCTTTGGAGCATTCATCTGTTCCCGATAAGAAAGAGCTTTTCTTTCATGGAATATTTCAACCATTGCTTCTTTCGGCTGATGCAAATCACCTTGCATCGGATGCTTTAAGACTGCAAGAACTCGTACTAAATAACTCTGAGGACGGATTTCCGTAATTTCTCCGATGTATTTTCCTGTTTTATAAAAGGCGGTTACGATAGAACCGATAGATAGTTCTGACAATCAAATCCCTCCAAGTATTATTTCCTTTTATAGTATCACAAATAGACTGTATATGATAAACGAGAAGAGCTGTATAATAATGAAGGCTTTTTCAAATAATAATACCAAACCGTCCATGGAGGAAAAAAGATGAAAAAACTGAGTTTATTGGCATTTATAACCCTTTTCCTAACCGGCTGTGCGGAAGGTGAAGTGACGAAATTAGAGGTAGAAATGTTTAATGATGTTGGAGACTCTTTAGGAACAATTGAGCTACAAGAACAGTCTAAGGGAGTAAAATTATCTTTAAATTTAAAAGGTTTAACTCCAGGGATCCATGGTATTCATATACACGAGACGAATAAATGTGATGCTCCTGATTTCCAATCTGCAGGTAATCACTTCAATCCAGATAATAAAGAACATGGTTTACTTCACCCAGAAGGTGCCCATGCTGGTGATTTGCCCAATATCCTAGTAAAGGAAGATGGAACAGTAAAAGCTGAGCTAATGGCACCACAGGTAACTCTTAGAGATGGAAAAACATCATTGTTTACAAAGGATGGGACGTCTATTGTTATTACTGAACAACAAGATGATGGAATGACTCAACCAGCAGGCGATTCTGGGGAAAGAATTGCGTGTGGAGCAATTAAGAAGAAATAGTTCTTGGTGAAGAAAAAAGACAGGCGACTCTTGAGTTAACGGGTTCGGTTTTGAAGTACAAAAATTAAATTAACAATAAAAAAAACGTACCGATTAACACATTTTTCAACCGATAATTATCAGTTAAATTAGCATTAAAAATCGCAAAAAGAGGGATGGAAACCATCCCTCTTTTAATGTTATTTATGCTCTTTTCTTACTTCGCCAAAATACTATTGTGAGTATAAGAAGTAGAATTGGTATAAACCCAATTAGCCTCAATCCGTTTTCTGCACCAAGAAAGTAATAAGCGACTGGTAGGAACGTTACAGAACTGATAAGCATTGATACCCAAGACCGCTTTACTAATCCAATTAGTAATGTAATTATTGAAACCCCGAAGGAGACCTGCCAAAGAAAAACAATCCAATTGAATGTATCCAACACTCCTCACCCCTTTATGATTTATATTATAATTTTAACATATATTTCCACTATCCTTTGATAACTTTTCAGAATATTTATCTTAGATAAATAATGTCGTTTAATTCATATTGTTTTTTAGCTATTCCTAATCGTTGAGCAGGTGTAGCGATTGTTTCAGTTTTTCCTTCCTTTGTCTTATAAGCCAAACAGAAATTGTAATAAGTCCGAAGGATGGTTAAAGCCATTTGAGCATACTTTGGATTGAAGTTTGAGTAAATATAGCTCTTTCCATCGCCACGAGCCGTTGTCAGTGGTCTTTCTAAAATGGATAACCTTCTCCGAATGTGTTGAATGAAGGTGTTCGTGGCATTATCATTCACATTTACAATTAATGCCGCAACATCTTTTGCCTCAAGAAAGGAGACATCCGTTGTGCAATCACCTGACCGAAACCCTCTGTCAGGTGTAGCTAAAGGATGTTCAATTGGATTATCGGCATACTCGTTATGGGAACTCACCCCATCTGATTCGACTTTATGGAATTTGTGAGTTTCAAATAATTCCGTAAGGTATAGATATGCCAATTTGCGTAAAGAATTTGTTCCTATATCCCTTACTGAGCCCCACTCCAATAAATTCGCTTTTGCCTCCTTAAATTCCTCATAGGCTTTCTTGCGAGATTTGGTCTTATCCGTTTGGCATAAAAAATGGTGTCCATCTGTACGGCGAATTTCCTGCGAAAATACACGATGGATGGAGTTGATTAATGATTTATCATCATCGGTGACAAAACGCCATTCAGAAGTCTTTACAAGCTGTTTAATCAACCAAAAATGAGCGATAGTGGTGTAGGCTGCCTGAACGTGCAGTCCGTCAATATATTTCTCCCGACGTTCTATTTTAAGCAGTTCTTTATGGTAATCCGATTGTGTTTGTGTATCATTTTTAGATGGTGGCATTGGGAAATGAGAATATGCATCAAACCGAGCGTGTTTTTAGCAAATAAGTTTAAATGGTCTTCTTTCAACAATGCCGTATCAAGGGCAATGTCACTTAAGGTAATATCCCAATCATATGCCACATCACATCGAAACACATACCTGGAGAGAACATCAGCGGAAATAACTACACTTGTTGGTAGTTGAAGTTCCTCGATTCCATCAAATTGAGAACTGCCTTGCCCCTTTTTGCGGACATTATTTAAATAATAGGTCATCTTATCCGTATTCAACCACATTTTCTTGAATTCAGCGTTTATTAAAGGCTTGGTTTCGTGTTTTTCTAGAAACTCCAAACACCTTCGGTATAAGATTTCGAGCTTATCATAATAAGTACCTCTGCCAATCCCTAAGATTTCACAGGTTCTACTCACTGGCGTTCGATTAAGCAGGAGTTTAGCAAATAACGGCATTATCTCGCTTCTTTTCTGGTGGTAGGTGGATGATTGCCTTTGGTTTGGGAGCACATTGGTAAACTTCTTACACTCCTTACATTGGTATCGTTGAGAGTTAGCCGTACTTTTTCCTCTTTTATAGAAAGTTTTTGGTTCGATAAAAGGGGTTAAATCAGAAGCAATACACCCTTCCTTATGAAAATCATAATCTGGTTCAATATCCTCAACCGTTTGAATACGGACCAATCGTTCAATTTCTTCCGCCACAGACCAATTCGAAACAACATAAGTCCTAGAGTCCAAAACTGCACCGTATCCTATTTTGATGGGGTCTGGATTACAATTTAATGATTTATCATCACCCGCACCAGAAAGTTTATATCGGCTCGGTTTACCCTTTACATCAAACTTCTCTTGAGGCAAACCGAACCACTTACAATAAGGATTGAGGCAATGATTGTACTGGAATTGGAGTAGTTGTCCATTCCAAGTTAACTCAGCAGGTTTAAATAACAACTCTTTATATTTTGTGCCAAACTGTTTTGGTGTGAGTTTGTCGTAATCTTTCAAACGGTTCGTTAGCCCCTCGTTTGACAAAGGGGAATGGACAATAACAGGATTATCATCTTTAGTAGCTAACCGTTTTAACTTAGCCAATTACATCCTCCTCCAATGAATGTTCCAATTCTAATTGTTTCACGATACGGCGATTATTTCGCTTCTTTTCAATCCAACCAATGAAATCTTTGTCTTCAAGGATGTTCAACAAGAACTTATCAACAATGTCACTTTCGCTGTATTCCGTATATTCGGCATAGTATTTAACAATGGCTCTGGTCCGTTCTGACAACAGCCAATCGACTTTTTCAACATTCTTGTTTTTCGGTTTAATAAAGTTCATCCTTGTTTCACCTCTATATTTGACTCAATTTTAGCAATTATTTTGGGATACATTTTAGCATACTTTTCGAATGTATGACATTAGCTATTGTCTTCCTGTTAATTAGTATGCTAATTTATGTGCTATTTTATACGTCAATTGCGATTAAACCCTTTTAAATCAACAAAAATAAAAGGTTCAAATCATATGCGATTTGAATCTAAAATTGATATGCTATTTAAGTTTTTGTACTCTTAATCCGAACCCGTTACTCTTGAGTCTCCCGTCTTTTCTTTGTTTTTTCTGGAAAAATGTTTTCGATAGCGGCAATTACTACTCATGCTACGAGTTACTTGCATCAAACTTTATAAAAATAGTTTTTAAAATATTTTCTATGTCATTACTGAAATGTTTGAACAAGAATAAAGAGGTTTAATGCGACAATTAAAATAGCCATTATCCATGAAATAACCGTAATCCATTTCGTATTAACTAGATTTCCCATGATACGTTTTGAACTAGTAAACATTATTAGTGGAATAAGAGCAAAACCAATTCCAAACGATAAGATTACTTGACTTGCGACAAGTGCGGTCGTTGGATTAATTCCGAGTGCTATGATAGCAATTGGTGGTACCATTGTAATAATTCTTCTAACATATAATGGAATACGAAAATGGATAAACCCTTGCATAATCACATCACCGGACATTGTACCAACAGATGAGCTAGATAATCCGGCTATTAATAATCCCAATCCAAATAGAATGGCTGAAAGGGGGCTAACTAATTGTCCGAAATAGTTAAAAGCTACATCTAAATCTTCCACAAATAATCCATTCTTATGAAATAATGCACTAGAAACGATCAACATCGCTCCGTTAATAAAACCTGCAATCAACATGGCAATGAGAATATCGATAAATTCAAAGCGGAAAATTTGCTTTTTCTCTTTATCTGTTTCCCCAACAATTCTTTTTTGTGTTAATGCAGAATGTAAGTAAATAGCATGGGGCATAACAGTTGCGCCAAGGATTCCTGCTGCTAAAATAACACTATCCATTCCATCAAATTGAGGGGTAAATAATCCGTGAAGTAAAGATGGAACATCCGGCTTCGCAAAGAACATTTGTACGATAAATGAAAGGACAACAATGAATAACATGCCGGTAATTCCCGCTTCTAGGGATCGATAGCCTCGTCTTTGTAATTCAAGAATAGCAAAAGACCCGACAGCTGCAATTAGACTAGCCTCCAATAGAGGAATGCCAAAAAGGAGGTAGATACCAAGTGCTGCCCCAATAAATTCTGCTAAATCTGTTGCCATAATAACAAGTTCGCCTTGTATCCACAAACCGATAGAAACTGGTTTTGGAAATTCTTCTCTAGCTACTTCAGCTAAGTTTTTGCCTGTAGCAATTCCTAATTTTGCTGATAATGATTGAATGACTAATGCCATAATATTGGAAAATAGAATTACCCATAATAATAAATAGCCGTATTTTGATCCAGCAGCAATATTCGTTGCGAAATTTCCTGGATCAATGTATGCAATTGCTGCAATGAATGCTGGACCTAAAAAGGGAAGGATTCTTTTTAGACCTTTAACTTCCCCATTTAAAATACTTTTTGCTGATTTAGAAGGGATATCTTCTATTGATTGGTTTCTTCCCATTTTTCTCACCTGATTTTACTTTGGTTTAAAAAGTTTCTCTAATGCAACTTTTATATAAAAGATATTCCTAAATTAGAAAATTGTCAATCTATTTGTGTTAAATAATTTATGAGAAATTTTGTGAATTTATCCTATTCTTAACGGGCAGGAAGATTCCTGCCTCAAGCTGTAGAAAATAGAGGAGGCTAGGCTTAGACGTTGAAACTCGCCCATAAGGGACACTAATCATCAGATAGGGATAAGGAAAACCTCCCAATGATGGAAGTTTTCTTTAAATAGAGAATAATATGGGAAGATTTTTTTGTAGGAGGAGAGGAAGAAGGATGAAAAAATAAAATAAAAAAACCTAGCTGAGTTTCAGCTAGGTTTATAGGCTATTATTGTACTTCTTGTTCACCAGTTACTTCTCCATCAATTACAGCAGATGCTTTGAATTCATCGCTCTTGTAGTATACATTACCATCAACTTTTGCAGTTGCGTCTACAGTAAATCCGTTAGCTTCTACATAAACATCACCAACAAATGTACCACCTTGAATTTTGAAGTTTTCACTTTGTACTGTCATTTTAGGAGCAGTTAAAGTGAAAGAATCAATGATGTTATGATCTTCATCTTGTGTATAAAGACCAAGTTTACGATAAAGTGGATTTGCAGCATCACCTTTATCGTGGAATTCACCTGCAACTACGATATCACTGTCAACTGTTAAATCTTGAAGTGTTGCAACAATCCAAGTACCGTTTTCACTTAATCCATTAACTAATGCATCTGCTTCGTTAACGATAGAAGCAGTTGTTACTACATCAGCTTTATCCTCAGCTTTATTATCTTCTTTTTTTGGTTCTGTGTCTGTATTTCCGCAAGCAGTTAAAAGCGCTCCTGCTAAGATTGAAGCAAGTAAAACTTTTGGTGTAATTTTCATCATTTGTTCCCCCTATAATTGTTCTTTTTTATTGTCTGTGAATGGATTCACAATACAACATTATATTAACACACACATTGCAGTTGTAGAGAGGGGAGGTGTGTCCAATTTGTGAAAGAAATAAGGTAAAAATGTGACTTTATTTTAATAATCAGAAAATAAAAATAATTTAAAATAAGAAAAAAGCAAGCTAGGCTGAGATAGAGTTTCTCAGTCTAGCTTGCTTTACTACGTTAGAGCAAATATTTGTTTACTTCATCCACTCTGGTTTCCCAAAGCCTTCAAATTCTTCATCAATTACTTTTTCAAACTCTGCTGATTCAACAGCTGCTTTAATGTCTTTAGCAAATGGAGTATCTAAATCTTTTGTATTAACAACAACACGGTTACGATATTGGTCCAGCATATTTTCTAATTGAAGGGAATCTAATAAATTCATTTTAGCTGCTAGTGCGAAGTTCCCTGGAACAGCAGATAAATCTACACTGTCTACAGCACGTGGTAATTGTGCTGCTTCAATTGGTTCGAATTTTAAGTTTTTAATATTTTTCGTTACATCTTTATCAGAGACAGTAAGTGGATCGGCAGCTGAATCAATTTCAATTAAACCTGCTTCTTCTAAAATTAAGAAGGCACGAGCTGCATTAGTTGGATCATTAGGGATAGCAATTGTCGCACCATCTGTAATGGCTTCTAAACTGTCAAATTTATTTGAATAAATGCCCATTGGAGCAGTTGGAACAGAAATTAGTTCGGATAACTCTAAATTATTTTGTGCAGCAAAAGATTCCAGATAAATTTTGTGTTGGAATAGGTTCGCATCAATACTTCCTTCAGCTAATGCATTATTTGGTTGCACATAGTCAGTAAACTCTGTAACTTCTACTTTATAGCCTTTATCTTCAAGAATAGGTTTAATTGCTTTTTTTACCATGTCTGCATAAGGGCCAGAAGTTGCCCCTATATTAATCTCTTTTTTCTCTCCTGCGTCCGCATTGTCTTTCTCTTGTCCACAAGCGCTAAGTACACTAAATGATAGTAGTAAAAGAAATCCGATAAGTATTTTTTTCATTGTTTTTCCTCCTAAAGTATTATTTCGATTTAACGTTTATCCAATGTTTTTGAAATTTTGTCTCCGAAAAATTGAATGATTTGAACTAAACAGATAAGAACAACTACGGTTGTAATCATGACAGTATTATCATAACGATAATAGCCATATTGAATCGCAAGATCGCCAACACCGCCGCCGCCGACTATTCCGGCCATGGCAGAATAGGCTATTAAATTGATTATCGTAATAGTAATCCCTTGAATGATTCCTGGTCTCGCTTCTGGAATTAATACTTGCCAAATAATCATCAAGGGGGAAGCTCCGATAGCGACTGAAGCTTCAATAACCCCTTTATCAATTTCTCGAAGAGCTTGTTCTACTATTCTCGCAAAAAAAGGAATGGCAGCGACTGATAGAGAAACGGAAGCCGCAGTTGGACCGATTGTTGTGTTTGTAATCCATTTTGCTAAAGGTAAAAGAGCTATTAATAAGATAATAAAAGGGATCGAGCGAACCATATTCACAGCAAAGCCAACAATGTTTTTAATAAATGGGTTTTCTAGAAATAACCCTTTATCGGTAACAAATAAAAGTATTCCTAACGGTAAACCCACAATAATGGCCACAACAATAGAGATGCCTACCATATATAAAGTTTCAAAAAAAGCAGAATTTAAATCAGGAAGTAATTCTATAATATAATTCCAATCAATGCTAAGAGGCATGATGGATCACCTCCACGTTTTTGGTGCGATCTTTAATATACTGAATCGCTTTTGTAATCTCATCGTCCTCACCTGTTAATTCCATGATGAAAATACCAAGTGGATTGTTTTGGATATATTCAATCTTGCCATGTAGAATATTTCCTTTCACTTTGTAGTGCTGAAAGGCATCAGAGATAATTCCTTCTTCTGCAATTGGTCCCTGAAAGGTAACCTTAATAATTTTTCCTTTTCTTTCCTCTAATAAGTGGTTTGGTAATTCAAACTGAAGAATGCTGTTCACAAAGTTTTTAGTAAGCTCCTGCTTCGGATTAGCAAACATATCATAAACTGACCCTTCTTCAATGACCTTTCCTGCTTCCATTACAGCCATTCGATCGCAAATATCTTTTACGACTTCCATCTCATGGGTGATGAGAACGATAGTTAAACCAAGTTCTTTATTAATTCTTTTTAATAATGCAAGAATAGACTTTGTGGTTGTTGGATCAAGTGCTGAAGTTGCTTCATCACAAAGCAGTACTGCTGGATTGTTAGCAAGTGCCCTAGCAATTCCAACCCTTTGTTTTTGTCCACCGCTTAATTGTGCTGGAAAGACATCTTTTTTATCTGCTAACCCTACCATCTCGAGCAATTCTATTACCCGTTCATGAGTTTTCTTCGCTGGAAGATTTGCTGCTTTTAAAGCAAAAGCGATGTTTTCATAAACTGTTTTACTACTTACAAGATAAAAATGTTGAAAAATCATTCCTATTTTTAACCGGGCAGCTCTTAATTGCTTTTGATTTAATTTTGTTAAGGAAATATTATCGATGATAACTTCGCCGCTTGTAGGCTTTTCCAATAAATTGAGACATCGAAGAAGAGAGCTTTTTCCTGCACCACTGTAGCCTACAATTCCGAATATTTCTCCTTTTTTAATGGATAAAGAAACATGGTCAACGCCTACGACTTGGTCTTTTTTCGTTTTATATACTTTTACTAAATCGTTTATTTGTATCATTAGAAATTACTATCCTCCTTTGCATAACCATTTGCTTGTTTAATGCCGTCTTTAAAAGATCGTTTTCTTTAAGCAGATTTATGAAATATTTTTTTAAAATATCTGGAAAATAAAAAAACTTCTTTCATTTGAAAGAAGTATCGTATATATATACCGATCTTATCTTTCAGAATAAGTCATTCTGCAGGAGTTAGCACCTTCCTTTAGGAAAGGAGGTTGCTGGATGTCATCGGGCCTGTTCCCTCAATCTCTCTTGATAAGTAAATATGAAATTTTCACTAAATGAATAATAAAGCTAAAATACTGAATTGTCAATATAAATTTACAATTTAAAACGGTCTGATTCTATCCGATAATCCCTTCTTTTCGCTTATGTTCTTTAAAGGGATATATGATAGAATGTTCTTTAGCAAACAGGAACAAAGGGTGGCAACGAATGAATAGTCAAGAAATGAATTTAGAATTTATCCGTTTATTAAATGAATGGGATCCTTTTTCAATAGGTGAGGGGAATTATGAAACAGAGATTGCGGACAGTCTTCAAGCTTTATATGATTTGGATTCGGAAGAAGAACTAGCGAATGCTATCCAAGCTATTTATGAATTTTCTTTCGAAGAAGTCATTCCATTAGAAAATTGCTTAGCAATCTCAAATAAACTAATGTATGTAAAACGAAGTAGTTCTTGTTCTTTTTAAAGGGAAAACTGAATTTTTGTGCATTTATCCAACTCTTAACGGGCAGTAAGTCCCCGAGCTCAAGCTGCGGAAAAGCGAGGAAGTCAGATGGTGAAACTCGCCCGTAAAGGTCCCTATCATAAGTGGTGGGGGCGGAAAAAAAACGTTACAGATGTAAGTTTATATAAAAGATTAGTCTAAATGTTCATTCCTGTTGGGGGTTCCCTTTTTAATTCATTATGGCGGAAAAAATCATTTAAATAACAGAATCAAAAAATGAAATTAGTACGATGAATTTAGCGATAATTTGGTATAATGAGAATATTTCAAGCGAGCAGGAGGATAAACATGAGATTAACAGATAAGGAAATTGAAATTGCGGAAATTCTAGAAAAAGATGCGAGGATTTCTGACGAAGATATAGCAAAAATGATTGGAGAAAATATAGAGAAGACGAAAGAAATGATCACGAAACTAGAAGAAATTAATGTGGTTGTTCGCTATACATCGATTGTAGATTGGTCAAAAGTAGAAGGCCATGAAGGAGTAACGGCAATGATTGATGTCAAAGTGACTCCGAAAAGAGGAGTTGGCTTCGATGAGGTTGCGCAAAGAATTTATCGTTTTAAAGAAGTTAAGTCATTATATTTAATGTCTGGTGCATATGATTTATCTGTCATTATTGAAGGGAAATCGATGAATGAAGTAGCTAGATTTGTTTCCGAAAAGCTTTCAACGCTGGATTCGGTTATCTCCACTACTACTCATTTTATTTTAAAACAATATAAGCATGATGGAACGATTTTTGAACCATCCGATGATGATAAAAGAATAGTGGTGTCCCCATAATGAAGCAAACCAAAAGTTATGTCGCACAAAAAGTAGAGGAAATGAAGCCATCTGGAATCCGCAGATTTTTTGATTTAGCTTCTGGGATGGAAGGCGTAATTTCTCTTGGGGTAGGAGAACCAGACTTTGTAACTTCCTGGTCTACAAGAGAGGCGGCTATTTTATCGTTGGAACAAGGATATACCTCTTATACAGCAAATCCTGGACTACTAGAGCTTCGCGAGGAAATTAGTCATTATATGCAAAAAAGATTTTTTGTTTCATATAACCCTGCATCCGAAATAATCGTTACGGTTGGAGCTAGCCAGGCAATTGATATTGCTTTACGAGCTATTCTTAATCAAGGAGAAGAAGTAATTGTTGTAGAACCGTGTTTTGTTTCCTATGCACCGTTAGTGACGCTTGCTGGCGGGGTTCCAATTACGGTTCAAAGCTTAAAAGAAAATGATTTTAAAATCAAACCATTTCAGCTAGAAGAAGTTATAACGGACCGCACAAAAGCAATCATGCTTTGTTCACCTAATAATCCAACTGGAACAACACTTTCCAAAGAAGAGCTTGCAGCAATCGTGGCAGTTGCAGAAAAACATGATTTACTTATTCTATCCGATGAAATTTATGCAGAGCTTTGCTATGATGAAGAATATACAAGTACAGCGGCGATAGAGGGAGCATGGAAGCGGACGATTCTTCTTTCGGGTTTTTCTAAAGGTTTTGCTATGACAGGCTGGAGACTAGGTTTTGTATGCGGTCCAGAAGAATTAATCCAAGCGATGTTAAAGATTCATCAATACAGTTTAATGTGTGCCCCAACAATGGCACAATATGCTGGACTTGAGGCATTAAGAAGTGGTCAAAACGATGTAGAAGAAATGAAGAAAAGTTATAGACGAAGAAGGAATTTTATTGTTCAGTCATTAAATGACATGGGGTTAACTTGTCATATACCTGGCGGAGCCTTTTATGCCTTTCCTAATATAACCGCAACAAAAATGAACGCTGAGACGTTTGCTGAAAAGCTTTTGATGGAAGAGAAAGTAGCGGTTGTACCTGGAAGTGTATTTGGAGAAAGTGGAGAAGGGCATGTTCGTTGTTCTTATGCAACTTCTTTGCAACAATTACAAGAGGCAATGAAACGGATGAAACGCTTTGTTGATAAATATGCGTAATAGGTAAAAAAGAGGTGTTTATATAAGTGGAACAACTCATTGATTGGCGTAAAGTTGTTGTTCTTCCTTTATAACATCTCTTTTTATTGTGTTAATTTTATCCCTTTAAAGACATAGTTTATGCAATTGATAAACGGGAATCATAAATACAATAAATAAATCCTTTTGTAAATATGCCGATATTGTGATATAATCTTATAATGCGTATAAAAGGAAAAATTAATATAAACAATTAGGAGTGTTCTCATGTCAGATAAAATCGAAGTTGGAAGTGTTATTAAAGGAAAGGTTACAGGTATTCAACCTTACGGAGCGTTTGTTTCTTTGGATGAAAATACACAAGGTTTAGTTCATATCTCTGAAGTAACACATGGTTATGTAAAAGATATTAACGAATTTTTAAAAGTTGGAGATGAAGTGAACGTTAAAGTTCTTTCAATTGACGAAAACGCAGGAAAAATTGGTCTTTCTATCCGTGCAACAGAAGAAGCACCTGCACAACCGGAAGCTGCTAAAGCAAAAAAACCTCGTCCTAAGCGTCAAACATCTACTGTAGTTGAAACAGAAAACGTACAAGGTTTTAATACGTTAAAAGATAAATTACAAGAGTGGATTGATCAATCCGACCGTAACGATTTAATTAAAAAATAATTAATATTTATAAAAAGGCTGTCCATTATGGCTTTAAACTTCATTTGTATTAATCAGATGAAGTTTGCGCTTATGGGCAGCTTTTTTTGATGAGAAATTTGCTTTTTTCATAAAACCTTTAAATGGAACTAGGTCATCGAATAAAATAACGAATTATTAGAAAATATCGATAAGAAAATCTATCCTTCCACTGAAAAATCGGCTAAAGTTAATCTATAGAAGTTTCATTTTATCCCACTCTTAACAGACAGTAAGACTTCCCCCTCAAGCTTAGGAGAACACGAGGAAGATAGATGGGAAATCAGCTGTCCGTTAAGGTCCGATTGGTTCAACTAACCTTCAGTGAGGGAGGAAGGAAAACCCCCCACTGATGGAAGTTTCACTTTATACAACGAAATGGAAGGATGATTGGATGGTACAAGAAGTCAATAAATCAATCTCGTTAATTGAACAGTCTGAGAAATATGGAGCAAAAAATTATAATCCACTCCCAATAGTCATTTCGGAAGCAGAAGGTGTGTGGATTAGCGATCCTGAAGGAAATAAATATATGGATATGTTAAGCGCATATTCTGCTCTAAACCAAGGTCATCGTCATCCCAAAATAATTGAAGCGTTAAAAAGACAAGCAGATCGTGTTACGTTAACATCCCGTGCTTTTCATCATGATCAATTAGGTCCTTGGTATGAAAAAATCAGTGCACTAACTAAGAAAGAAATGGTTCTACCGATGAATACAGGAGCTGAAGCGGTAGAAACTGCTATTAAAGCTGCAAGAAGATGGGCGTATGATTGTAAAGGAGTAGAAAAAGATAAGGCAGAACTAATCGTATGTGAAGGGAATTTTCATGGAAGAACAATGGGAGCCGTTTCCCTTTCCTCTGATAACGAATATAAGCGGGGGTTTGGGCCACTGTTGCCTGGAATTAAAATTATTCCTTATGGAGATATAAATCAATTGAGAGAGGCTATTACAGAGCATACAGCCGCATTTATTGTTGAGCCAATTCAGGGAGAGGCAGGTATTATCATTCCTCCTCAAGGTTTCATGGAAGAAGCATATGAATTATGTAAAGCAAAAAATGTTTTGTTTATTGCAGATGAAATCCAAACAGGCCTATCAAGAACAGGCAAATTATTTGCGAGTGAATGGTACGGTATTGTACCAGATATGTATATATTAGGAAAAGCGCTTGGAGCGGGTGTGTTTCCTATCTCTTGTGTAGTTGCTGATTCAGACATTCTAGGAGTATTTAATCCAGGCTCTCATGGATCAACATTTGGTGGAAACCCATTAGCTTGTGCTGTATCGATTGCTGCGCTAGATGTCATTATAGAAGAAAATTTAACCGATCGTTCGCGACAATTAGGAGATTATTTTCTACAAAAATTAACAGAAATTAAAAACCCTATTATAAAAGATATTAGAGGAAGAGGATTATTTATTGGAGTTGAGCTTACGGTAGAAGCAAGATCCTACTGTGAAAAGCTAAAAGAAGTGGGATTATTATGTAAAGAGACTCATGAAACGGTAATCCGTTTTGCTCCTCCATTAACGATTACAAAGGAAGAGCTAGATTGGGCGCTAGAACGTATAAAACAAATATTAAATAGTCCAATTTAAAATACGCTCTTATAGATAAAAGCTGACATTTAATAAAGAAGGCATGTCAGCTTTTATCTGTTAAATTTGTTAATTATCGAGTCGATCTAGGTTCGGGGTCTCGAACAACCTCGGCAGTTGGCTTAAATAGCAGCCCAAGGTTTATTAAGCCGGCAATTCCAACAAGACCATAGATAATTCGGGAGATTGCAGCTCCTTGACCACCGAAAATGCTTGCAACTAGATCAAATTGAAAGAAACCAATTAGTCCCCAATTTATTGCTCCTACTATTGTTAAAACCAATGCAATTCTTTGGATTGCGCTCATATTGTATCCTCCTTATAGTAGAATCCCTTTTATTTTTTGTTAAATCCATAAAACTATACATACAGAAAAGTTGTACGAATAATTCATAGTTGAGAATACACATACTATCAGTCGGTGCGAAGTTTAATCTTTTGATTTTCCGAGCAGTTTGATTAATAATTAGGCATACAAATTAGTTTTTGTTACTAATTTTAAAAAGAAATGGGAGGCGTTTTATTTGGAAAACTTTGTTTTTTATAACCCAACAAAACTTATTTTTGGTAAAGGGCAATTGGCGCAATTAAAAGATCAATTAGCTTCCTATGGAGAGAAAATCCTGCTTGTTTACGGGGGAGGAAGTATTAAAAGAAATGGTCTTTATGATAAAGTAATGGCTATCTTAAATGAAAATGGTAATGAGGTATTTGAATTATCTGGTGTAGAGCCAAATCCTCGCTTAACTACTGTACAGCGTGGAGTAGATATTTGCAAAACAGAAGGAATTGATTTCATTTTAGCAGTTGGTGGAGGCAGTGTTATTGACTGTACAAAGGCTATAGCTGCCGGTGCAAAATTTGATGGAAACCCATGGGAGTTCATTACGAAAAAAGCAGCTCCAAAAGCAGCTTTACCGTTTGGAACAGTTTTAACGCTTGCTGCAACTGGATCAGAAATGAACGCTGGATCTGTTATAACAAATTGGGAAACACAAGAAAAAGTTGGCTGGGGAAGTCCATTTACATTCCCTGTGTTCTCTATCTTGGATCCGGAAAATACATATACAGTTCCAAAGGATCAAACGATATATGGAATTGTGGATATGATGTCTCATGTTTTTGAACATTATTTCCACTTAGAACAACATACAGAACTTCAAGATTATATGTGTGAATCTGTATTAAAAACTGTCATAGAGTTTGGACCAAAACTTGTTAATGACTTAGAAAATTATGAATATCGAGCTGCTATTTTATATTGCGGTACGATGGCTCTAAATGGAATGCTCAATATGGGATACCGTGGTGATTGGGCTTCGCATAATATTGAGCATGCTGTTTCAGCAGTATATGATATTCCTCATGGTGGTGGACTTGCAATTCTATTCCCTAATTGGATGAAACATAATTTATCTGTAAAACCAGAACGTTTTAAACAATTAGCCGTTCGTGTATTCGGCGTAGACCCAGAAGGGAAAACAGCAGAAGAAAGTGGGCTTGAGGGAATTGAAAAACTTCGTGCTTTTTGGAATGAGTTAGGAGCTCCTTCCCGTTTAGCTGATTACGACATTGATGATAGCAAGTTAGAATTAATGGTTGAAAAAGCAATGACAAATGGTGGATTTGGGAATTTTAAAGTGTTAAACGAAAAGGATGTTTTAGCAATTTATAAAGCATCTCTATAAAAGAATAAAAACGTACAAACATTTCGTATGAATTGTTTGTACGTTTTTATGCAACAGAGAAGGAAATTGAATAATTGGTGAAAAATGAAAAAAAAAGATATTGTATTCGCTTTCATAACGAGTTCTTTCTTGATTCCTTTTTCTACTTCCGATAAAGTGGAAGAGGAGTATAAATAAATATTATATTGGAGGATCATTTATGACACACGTTCGTTTTGATTACTCAAAGGCATTAAGCTTCTTTGGAGAACACGAAATTACATATTTAGAAGATGCAGTAAAAGTTGCTCATCATTCCTTGCATGAAAAGACAGGACAAGGAAGCGATTTCTTAGGATGGATAGATCTTCCTGTAGCATACGATAAAGATGAATTCGCACGCATTTTAAAGGCATCAGAAAAGATTAAAAGTGATTCAGAGGTATTACTTGTAATTGGTATTGGTGGTTCTTATTTAGGCGCACGCGCAGCAATCGAAATGCTAAATCATAGTTTCTACAATTCTTTATCTAAAGAAAAGAGAAAAACACCACAAATTATCTTCATTGGAAAAGATATTAGCTCCACTTATATGAGTGATGTCATTGATTTCCTTGGCGATAAAGATTTCTCTATTAATGTTATTTCTAAATCAGGAACAACAACAGAGCCTGCAATTGCGTTCCGTATTTTCCGTAAATTATTAGAACAAAAATATGGAGTAGAAGAAGCAAGAACGAGAATTTATGCTACTACTGATAAAGCTCGTGGGGCGTTAAAAACTTTAGCGATGGAAGAAGGATATGAATCATTCATCATTCCTGATGATGTAGGTGGACGTTATTCTGTGTTAACACCAGTTGGTTTATTGCCAATCGCTGTTAGTGGTGCAGATATTACGGCTATGATGGAAGGTGCGGCAGCTGCACGAACTGATTTCAGTACATCTGAATTAAAAAATAACATTGCTTATCAATACGCAGCAGTTCGTAATGTCCTTTATAATAAAGGAAAAACAATTGAAATGTTAATTAACTATGAGCCAGGCTTGCAATATTTCTCTGAATGGTGGAAACAATTGTTTGGTGAAAGTGAAGGGAAAGATCAAAAAGGGATTTATCCTTCTTCTGCAAACTTCTCAACAGACTTGCACTCATTAGGACAATATGTTCAAGAAGGCCGTCGCGATATTTTTGAAACAATTGTAAAAGTAGACAAGCCTCGTCATGAATTAGTTATTGAAGCAGAAGAAAATGACTTAGACGGTTTGAATTACTTAGCAGGACAAACTGTTGACTTTGTAAACAATAAAGCATTCGAAGGAACACTGCTTGCACACACAGATGGTGGAGTACCAAATCTTATTGTAACAATCCCAGAAATGAATGAATATACATTTGGATATCTAGCATATTTCTTCGAAAAAGCTTGCGCAATCAGCGGTTATTTACTAGGTGTAAATCCATTTGATCAACCAGGAGTAGAAGCATACAAAGTAAATATGTTCGCATTGCTTGGTAAACCAGGATTTGAAGAGAAAAAAGCAGAATTAGAAAGTCGTTTATAAGATTGTAGTGATGAAGCTATCGGTAAACTCAGAAAATGAGGGTTACCGATAGTTTTTTTAGTTTCTCTTTCTATTCTATTGATGCCATTTCGCTTTTCAAAATGTTTAAAGGTTTCATGAAAGGTTAAATAAATAGAAATAGGTATTAGAAGGAGGAAGTAGGGATGCTTGTGGAAAAAGAACAGTTATTAATTAAAACATTACAGGAATGTATGATTGTTTGTAACCATTGTCTAAATGAATGTTTAGCAAGTGAGAAGGTAACACCAATGCTTGATTGTATTCATGCCAATAGAGAATGTATACAGTTTTGTAGTTATTTAGAACAAGCTATTATTAGAAAGTCTCCATATGCAAAAGAGTTTGCGGAGATTTGCTTATCTGTATGTACCGATTGCGCTAGCGAATGCAAGAAACATGACCATCGCCATTGCCAATATTGTGCAGAAATTTGTATGGAGTGCGCTAATGCTTGCAAAACTTTTTTAGAAGCTTAAGGATAATCCTTAAGCTTCTGAGGCATACTTTTTGTTTCTTGAAAAGCGAGTAGTATGCCTCAGAAAATAATCTATTATTAAATAACTTCACTTAGGCTAAGTGATAATAATTAATTCATCATTCTCTTCAAACTGGAATGCAGGATTAGGATTAAGGTAACTAGTCCCCCCTCTTTTCACCCCTAATAATAGCTTTCCATCTGCTAATAAATAATTGTTTAATATCAAATAGTCTCCTAATTCACCATGAATATTTGTTAAAGGGATAAATTGAAGCTTCTTATCCTTCAGTTGATTTAAAAGCTCCAGAAATGCAATCATTGTATCTTGAGAAGTTAAACTATTGTGCATAACAAAGCTCGTTAAACTATTTGTCTCAATAATTTCATCTGCACCAGCTCTTTTAGCGTTCTGGATTTGTTCTGCAGTTAGTATTTCAACAATACATGGTATCTTAGCATTCAAACCTTTTATCGCAAGTAACGACAATATTGAATGCATGTCAGCTTGTAACTCTTCTTTGTTTTGATCAGCTGTAATAATAACCTTACTAGCGGTCATTATATTTGCTTTCAGCAGGACGCTGTCTAAGTTTGAATTGCCTCTTACGAAGTGGATGGTTTCTGGCACTGGATTGGTTGTTAAAGACTCATCAACTAATGTAATAGGGATATTTTCCTGGTCTTTAATAATAGAATGAATAATCAGCTTTGACCGTTCATTCCACCCAATGATAATCAAGTGGTTTTGCCCTTTATAAGTCGTTTTTCCTTCTAGATAAGCATTTTGTTTAGCTACAGCCGCAGTAGCTAATGTCACTAAATAGGTCGAAAGGAATCCTACCCCTGTTAATATTAATAACATTCCTGTTATTCTCCCCAAAACGGTAATGGGAGCATAATCACCATAGCCAACTGTGGAAGTCGTAATAATCGCCCACCAGATTCCTTCAAATATAGTGGGAAATGTTTCTGGTTCAATAAAGGTGATAAAGAAACCGAATAGGATAATAATAGATAAAGAAATTGTTAATACACGAATACTTAACGGTAATCTTAAGAATCTAGAAAGTATAGAATTAGGCAAAGTAAACACCTCATAAAGTTGTTATCCTTTGCATTATTGACCAATAAAAAAACTTTCATAATCAAATGAAAGTTTTTTAGTAGAATATACTCAAAGTTCTATCTGATAATAATCAGCAATCTTTTTTTGTTCTGTTTGAAAGTCATCATAACCATTCAAGTTATAAAGCATTCCCTTGATAATTGGGACTCTTGGTTCTTCTGCATGGATTTCTGTCATTAATACTTCCAATGTTACTTCTATCTCTTCCTTATTTGCAATATGCTCCATTTTCTTTTGAATAGAGTTAATAGCATCTACTATATGTTGATGATTATCTTCCATAAAGTTGATAGCAGGCTTCTTAATAATATATTTAAGAAAAACATTGGAAAAGAGAGGATGCTCGTTCTCTTTTACCATATCCGTTATAATGGAATCTAATCTTTTTAATAAGTAACTGGCAATATCTTTGGACGAGACATTAATGGAATCTAAAATCGAAACTTTCAAAAAAGAATGAATAAGTCCATCTTGGATAATAAGCAAATCTAAAAGGTATTTCTTCTTCTCTTCCCCATAAATAGCAAGGAGACCTTTTAGATTATAGTCTTGCAGTTCTGCTTGCATTTTTGCTAAGAGTTCCTTAATAGAATTGTTTAAAGGAATTGCCTGTTCTTTTGATTGCATAATGATAAACTCTTTATGCTTTAATGCGTGATCGAACATAAAGGTCAGTTGATCTATATATTTATCTCTAGATGGGACTGGCCTTTGACTAATTTCTTCAAGTGTTTCGATCAGTTCATCATAATAATATTGTAAGATTTTATAAAGAAGGGAATCTTTTGATTTAAAGTATAAATAAAAGGCACCTTTTGATATCCCACAATCACTTGCAATTTCTTGTACAGATGTAGAAGAAAAGCCTTTTTGCGCAAAAAATTTTATCGCAGAATCGATAATTATTTTTTCTTTTTCTTTCACGTAATTTCCTCCTGTGCATATAGGAAGTAAAGTTGACTAAACGGTCATAATGATATTGAATTTGTGACTAGTTAGTCAAATTATATAGTAAATGAAAAGAAAAATCAATTAATAGCGCTTTTCTTCGCAGCTCTTTGGTGAGAAGTAGAGAATTTTCGAATTGTATGAATGAGGGATTTGCTATATGATAGTAGTCAGAAAAGATTTAAGAACAAAAGTTGAGTAATCCAATTGGTTTATAATGTTTAAAAGAGCTGATTACTTGACGTTAATTTCTTATGATTGTAAACTTACTTACGCATAGTAAGTGAAAAGGGGATTAATAACCTAAATTCTTTTTTCACAAACTATAAGATGAAATTTATTTATAAGTGATATATTAGCTGATACATGAAGGAATAATACGACAAAAAGGGGATTTTCGAATGGATCAAAATATTATCGATCTTCTTCAAGATAAAATGGAAATAATCGCATTTAATGAAGAACAGAATTTAAGCTTAGTTGGACCAGTGAAACTGCCAGTTCAATTAGATGATCAAGTGGTTACTTTTCAATGGTATACATGGTTACCAATAAATAAAAATGAAACGAAAGAAGAAGTTCTTCGTTCCTTACCAGCTCTAGATTTAGCAGATTATCAACAATCATCTGTTTTAGTGTATGGGGACTTCGCATCAGAAGAAAATGCATTAATACGTATGCATAGCATTTGTCATACGGGCGACATTTTCGGTAGTAAACGGTGTGATTGTGGATATCAATTAAAAGAATCTATGAGAATGATTGTGGCGAATGGAAATGGCGCACTCTTTTATTTAGCCAATCATGAAGGAAGAGGTATTGGATTATTTACAAAATCCCTTGCGTACCTTTTACAAGAAAATGGTTTCGATACAGTAGAAGCGAATCTTGCACTTGATTTCCCAGATGATTTGAGAAGCTATGAAGCACCTCTTAAAGTACTTCAATTTCTTCGTCAAAAGCCAGTGAAATTAATAACCAACAATCCTAAAAAGCTAGAAGCTCTTAAGAAACTGGGGCTAACAGCTGAAGAAAATGTTCCGTTATGGGGGGATGTTTCTTCTTATAATGAGAATTATTTAAAGACAAAAGTTAATAAATCTGGTCATATTCCCTTGAAAAATACGGTGACCATTTAAGGAGAATAGGTATGAAGCTTGATCAAGATTATATGAGAATGGCGTTGGAACTTGCAGCATCAGCACTAGGGAAGACAAATCCGAATCCAGTGGTGGGAGCTGTGATTGTAAAGGATGGAGTAATTGTCGGCACAGGTCTTCATCGGAAAGCTGGAGAACCACATGCTGAAGTCCATGCTTTTAGAATGGCAGGAGACCATGCAAAAGATGCAACCCTTTATGTTACATTAGAGCCTTGCTCACACTATGGAAAAACGCCGCCATGTGCACTTTTGGTTAAAGAATCTGGGGTGAAAAGGGTAGTAGTGGCAACAGAAGATCCTAATCCACAAGTAGCGGGTAGGGGAATTAACATCTTAAGAGAAGCGGGAATTGAGGTTGAAGTTGGAATCTTACAAAAAGAGGCCCAACAATTAAATGAGCGTTTTATCCATAATATGATTCACGGAACTCCGTTTGTCATTTCCAAGGTTGCAATGACTTTAGATGGAAAAATTGCTACTCATACTGGACATAGCCAATGGATTACGGGTGAAGCGGCAAGAAAGGAAGTCCATCTTTTAAGAAACGAAGTGGATGGTATTTTAGTTGGTATTGGAACAGTATTAGCAGATAATCCTAGATTGACAACCCGATTAGAGGGACCATCAAAAAATCCTATTCGTATTATTTTGGATGCTAATTTAAGGACTCCTTTAGAAGCTCACATAACAGATTGTAAGGAAGCGAAGACAATTATTGTAACTTCTGCAATTGCTCATTCTTCCAAAGCAATTGCTTTGGAAGAAAAGGGAGTAGACCTATTGACAGTTCCTTCTATTAATGGGCAATTAGATTTAAAAATAGCATTAAAGGAATTATATAAGCGCGGAATTACGGATATTCTTCTTGAAGGCGGAAGTGAAGTAAATGCAAGCTTTATGCGGCAAGGACTTATTAACAAGTATCTAGTATATATTGCCCCTAAAATAGTAGGTGGTACAAATTCCTATACGCCATTTAGAGGAGAAGATATTGATAAAGTAGAGGAGGCTGTACCATTACGTTTTGAAAAGACGGAATGGGTTGGAGCAGATATTAAAATAACAGCTTATCCTGTGAGTAATAAATAGTAATTCTATGGAGGAAGTCAATGAAGTTTGGGTTTGATATAGATGATACACTTATCAATTTAAGGCAGCATGCTTTTGAACTTTATAATAAAAAGTTAAAGAAGAATATTACGTTAGAAAGCTTCCATGCATTAAAAACAGTCGAAATTCATGAACCATTTGGATTAAATGCTATTGAAGGAAAGCAATTATGGGATTCCCTTAGGGAAGAGATTTACTTTACAACTTGTCCCCCTTTTCCATCAGCAATAGAAACACTAAATGAGCTTGTAAGTCATGGTCATGAGGTTTATTATATTACGGCACGGAAAAAACAATTTGCAGAAAAAACGAAAGATTGGATGAGAGAAGTAGGTTTTCCAATTTTGGATAGTCATTTTTATTGCGGAATGGAAGATCATGAAAAAATAGCTATCATCCAAGCGCTTAAGTTAGACTATTATTTTGATGATAAGCCAGCTGTACTGGAAACACTTCAAGAACAATCAACAAAGCTTTATGTGAAAGATCATCCATATAATCAGCATCTTGAGTTTAATCGTATTAATGATTGGGCACAGCTAAGAGAACTGTATTAGCGTTGATCACAAAGAGGTTGGGACAAAACAAAATATATAATAGATAAAGAGGAATCATTTCTCATTTAGTAGCGAAACCAACTCGTTCCATTACGCTACAGACACTCCCTTTCTGCAGGAGTTGAGTGTCCTCCGCTCCATTTCACTCCGTTTTTAAAGGTTGTTTCGTTCCACCATTTTTTAAAAAGAAAATATAATGGGTAATACAAAGCAGACTGAATACACGGAGACTCCTATGGGAGCATATCATTCAGTCTGCGGGTAATAACCACAAATATTCTTTCTTAAAATGAATAAACCCCAAACAATTATACGAACCTTTCTTAGCATGTACGTATAATCGTTCGGGGTTATTTGGTTGAAAATACTTATGTCCCAGCTTCTCTTAAAACTCCACTGATAGAAGTTTTTTATAGCTTCATGCCGATTCTGCTCTTATATCGTTTGATAAGAATTTGACAGTCTACACTAACAACACCTTTTATTGCATACAATTTATTTGTGAGAAAGGACTCCATTTCTTGGTTATCAATAAATATTCCATGCATATGTAATTTACTTGGACCTGTCATATGGTACAGACTTGTAACCGCAGGATCATCTGCAAGTGTATTAGCCACGCTTTCTAAGTATTGAGGTTCTACATCAACATTAAAGAAAGCAGAGACCGTTTTCCCAACTTTAGCAGGATTAATAACAGTTGTGAACTTCTCAATTATGCCATTTTCAAATAAAGTATTTACTCTTGTTTGAACAGCAACTCGAGAAATCCCAATTTCTTTTCCGATATCTGTATAGGAGATCCGGCTATTCTCGTGAAGCAAGGACAAAATATGTCGATCAATTTTATCTAATTTTATATTAGGAACATAAAACTTTTTATCCATAAAAAATCCTCCAACTAATTTTCTTCGCCTTAATTGTTTAACTTAAGTGAGGAACAATGAGGCCACCGTAAAGAAAGGCAAGTATAATGACAAATGCGGGATGCACCTTCCATTTTTGTAGCAATAAAAATGCAACTAATGCAATAACACCTGATTGAATAATACCTATGGAATGATAGGAATCCTGAAACATTTCAAAGGTCAAAACTAGCATTAATGCTGTTATGACAGGTTGAACTAGAAGGGTCATACCTTTAACAATCACTGAATCCTGATGTTTTCTCATTATTTTCAATAAAAAAATAAGTGCTATAGCTGAAGGGAGGATGGTTGCAAGTAAAGCAATAAAAAATCCTCCCCAACCACCAACTCCAAATCCTACATAGGCAGCAATTTTTGTCGCAATTGGACCAGGTAAGGCATTAGCAAAAGCTAACATATTCGAAAACTCAGTGTTGGATAACCAATTATATCTATTTACTATTTCTTCATACATTAAAGGAATAGAAGCGGGACCGCCTCCATATCCCAATAAATTAGCAACAAGAAAACTGAGAAAAATACTGACGAATATCATATTCACTGGCCTCTTTCTTTCTTATGTATAAATTTTTCTTTTAGTTTAAAATGGAATGCTCCATAGGTAAGAAAAACGAGCACAACAATACCAGGATGAATGGAAAATGTTTGTAAGAGGATGAGACAGACAATGGTAAGTCCAATTCCCACATAGATTCCCAGGCCTTTCACTGCTTTTTCTCCAAATTCATATGCCATTAAGCCAAGCATGACGGCAATTACAGGAACAACTGCTGAAATCATGCTTGTTATTATTGGTGAGTGACTAAGAATAGATATAAAGGAAAATAAGAATACCATTGCCAAACAAGTCGGTAATATGTGAGCTAGAACACTAACGATTGCTCCGACAGTTCCCTTTTGGCGATAACCTAAATAGGCGGCTATTTTAGTAGCAATTGGCCCAGGGAGTGTATTGGCAATTGCTAATACGTCTCCAAATTCTTTATTATCCATCCATTTATATTTTGTCACCGCTTCGTGACGAATTAGTGGAATGACAGAAGGACCTCCTCCAAATCCAAAAATACCTGCACGTAGCATGCCTAGAATTAAATCTTTATACATGAATTTATTTCTCCTTTCTTAACAAGTGTAACGATATAGAAAAAATAATTACGATACGTAACTATAATACCACGATTTATTATTAATGTGTTTAAAGAAAATGTTAAATCTATACTAATAGAAAGTTTATTTGGACTATCTTATCCATTGAAAAATAAATCAACATATAATAAAATAATAAAAATATATTTAAGTAAGAGTTATCTTCATCCTAGCTTTCGTAAATAATGGCTCATTATACTATTCCTTATTGCCTTAAGTCTAAACGTTTTCAGAAAGTAGTAGTTCAAATTATGATAGCAAAATAATTTAATGGTGTAGATATGAAATAATTTACCCACTCTTAATGGGCAGTAAGCTACAGCTTAAGTTGCGAAAAATCGCAGAAGCTAGGTGTTAAACTCTCCCGTAAAGGCGCGATAAGTGTAACTAACTATCAGTGGGAAATGAGAAAAACCAAACTGATGGAAGTTTTCTTTATAGGATGTAACCTTCTATATTTTTTAGGAATGATTATATTATTTTATGAAGTTTGAATATTCAGAAATATAAAGGAGGTACTTATATTTGAGAGAGCAATTGGAAAAAAGAATTAGAATTTCTGCAAAAAAAGAAATTGCCGATATAGTGATTACCAACGCTAAAATTGTTAATGTGTTTACAGGCGAAATAATGGAAGGGGACTTAGCAATTGCTGATGATACAATAGCTGGTATTGGGCGTTATAAAGGAAAACAAATAATTGATGGTCAAGGAAAGTATATTGTTCCTGGTCTCATTGATGGACATGTCCATATAGAAAGCAGTATGCTTACCCCTCAGGAATTTGCGAAAATTCTACTTTTGCATGGTGTTACAACTGTTATCACAGATCCACATGAAATTGCAAATGTTGCGGGGGCGGCTGGAATTCAGTATATGTTAGATAAATCTGAAGAGCTTCCGTTAGATATTCGTGTAATGTTGCCATCTTGTGTTCCTGCTGTACCAGAGGACTCAAATGGTGCAACATTATATGCTAAGGATTTAGCGCCTTTTTATTCCCATGAAAGAGTACTAGGATTAGCAGAAGTTATGGATTTTCCCTCTGTTTTTGAAACGCAGACGGATATGATTGATAAACTAGTCCTGACAAAAAAACATAATCGCTTAATTGATGGGCATGCTGCAGGAATTGAAAGAGAGAAATTAAATGTTTATAGTGCGGCTGACATCCGGAATGACCATGAAGCGACAACATTACAAGAAGCAAAGGATCGGTTAGATTTAGGAATGTATCTGATGATTAGAGAAGGTACAGTGGCAAGAGATTTGAAGGCTTTGTTACCTGTTGTAACGTTGAGAAATTCACGTAGATGTTTGTTTGTAACAGATGATAAACTTGTAGATGATTTGGTGGAAGAGGGCAGTGTTGATCACAGTATACGCTTAGCAATAGAAGAAGGATTAGATCCGATTACAGCGATTCAGATGGCCACGATTAATGCTGCTGAATGTTTTAAACTAGATTCAATTGGAGCGGTATCTCCAGGCTATCGAGCTGATTTTCTACTTGTAGATAATCTTGAGAAATTAACCATTCACTCTGTTTTTAAAAATGGTCAATGTGTTGTAGAAAATGGAAAGTTAACAGATGAGAAATTTGTTAAACATCCTTATTTAGATGCTGAGTTACCTTCCATTAATTGTGCAGAAGTATCTTTAGAAGATTTAAAGCTTCCTTTAGCTTCTAACACATGTCATATCATCGAAATTATTCCCAATAGTATTGTTACAAAGGAAGTCATTGAAAAAGTAAACAGGCAAAATGGGTATTTTCAACCATCTATTGAAAAAGATCAATTAAAACTAGTAGTAGTGGAAAGACATCACCAAACTGGAAATGTAGGAAAAGCTATTGTAAAAGGATTCGGTTTTAAAAAAGGTGCAGTTGCTACAACCATTTCTCACGATTCACATAATATCGTTGCGGTAGGAACAAATGACGCTGATCTATTATTGGCCATTCATACATTACAGGACATAGATGGAGGAATTGCGGTTGTATCAGAAGGGATAGTAGTTGCTACATTGCCTTTACCGATAGCTGGCTTAATCTCGGATCAGGACTATTTAACGTTGTATGAGCAGTTAAAAATTTTGAATCATAATGTCAAAATTCTACAAGGGTATGATTCTTTTAATCCATTTTTAACATTATCCTTCTTATCATTAACTGTAATCCCAACCTTAAAATTAACGGATAAAGGATTATTTGACTTTTATGCTTTTTCTTATAAAGATATTGCTCTAGAGATTAAATAGTTTTTTATTTTTTAATCTTTTGTTCATTATTTGTTCATAATTATTCGTTATTCTATAAATAGGTTAAGAGTTTCCCCTCTTAAAATATATATTACCCGAAAGAAATTTCGGGCTTTTTTCATTTTTAATTTCCCTTTCCTCCATTAGTAGGAATTGTTAATAAGTAAATGAGATGTATGTTTAAAATTACTATATAAAGTGAATACTTTTATATAGGTATACAAATATACAAGGTAGACAAAGAACTTATAAGAAAAACAGGAATAATGAAAGCGTTTTCTGATATAATGAAGGTATAGATGATCTACTTACTAATAAGGAGTGGATAACGATGGAAGAACAAACAAACTTTTTTAATGGACTTAAATGGGGCGTTATTATTAGTATACCTTTATGGATTTCGTTTTTTGGTTGGATAAAATTATTAATTCATTTGGCTTAATAGAGAAGCTTCTTTAGAGTGTTAATTATATAAATAAAAAGAGGCTGGGACAAAACTAGATAGCCAATCTGTAAAGACGAACAATCTCTAATTTATCACTTAAATAAAGGTTCCTTTTATACAATGGTTATTTATGTTTTTAAATATAGTCAAGTGTAAAAACTAATTCGTTCCATTGCGCTACAGAAACTCGCTTTCCGCGGGGAGCAACCTAAGCCTCCTCGGCTAAAGCCTGTGGGGTCTTAGGTTTTGCTCTACTTCCCGCAGGAGTCGAGTGTCTTCCGCTCCATTCCACTCTGTTTTTAAAGGCAATTCCCTAAAAAATATTGTTTTTTTAGAAAAAATGAATTAGTAGGAAATATGGAGCAGCCTGAATACACGTAGACTCCTATGGGAGCTGCGAGAAAGTCCGAGACCCTGCAGGCCATAGGCCGAAGCGGCTCGGCGCTCGCCCCATGGAAAGCGAAGTGTATTCAGGCTGCGGATATTAACACTAACTGTACTGAAACAGCCTTTTATAAAACTAATAAAACCCGAACAATCATTTAGGATTATTTGATAGTTGTTCGGGTTTATCTATGACTGGAATACTTATTTCCCAGCCTCTTTTTATTCTTATGCTTGTGGTAGTGGAGGATCTATTCCTAAAACTTTCTCTCCATTAACGGTTAACCAAATATAGTAACGATCGATTTCTTTACCAAGGATCTTTTCGATTTTAGTAATTACTTTTTCTTGAACTTCAAAGGAAATTTGTGCAGTTTGTTCACCTAGAGGTACATTTTTAAGTCCAAGTGCATCTGCAATTTGTCTTGCTTGATCATAAGATACTTCGATATATTTGTCATACTCAGGTAAGTAAGCAGCTTCAGCAGGCTTTACTTGAAGTGACACAATTAATACTACAGCTAGTAAACTCCATACTAATTTTTTCATAAAATCTCTCCCTTTTCGTTTATGATTTTTTCTTTTAGTGCTATAAAAGTATCTACCACTAAGGGGTGATACATAGTACCCCGATTATTTAAGATTTCTTGAAATGCTTCTTCGGCAGCTTTGCCTTTTTTATATACTCTATCTGTTGTCATTGCATCGAAGGAATCGACGACTGATATAATGGCAGCTTCAATAGAAATCTCACTTTCTTTGAGACCTTTTGGATAACCTTTTCCATCATATCTCTCATGATGCTGTTCAACTATTAATCCAACTTCACAAAGAACAGGTATTTTTGTCTCTTCAAGTAAATCTCTACCAAATGTAGTATGTTTTTTCATAATGGCCCATTCATCTTCTGTTAATTTAGCGGGTTTTTGCAGAATTTCTAATGGAACTCGTACTTTGCCAACATCGTGAAAAAAAGAAGCCAAGTTTAATCTTGTAATCTGTTTTCTATTAAGATCTAATGCCTCTCCAACTAGCATGGAGTAGTGTTTAATTCTTTCACAATGATCTACTGTGTAACCATCCTTTTCTTCTATAGAAATCGCAAGTTCCATTAAATCTTTAGAACATTGACTATAATAATGAAAAACTGGTTGACTTGTTATATAAATAAATTCTGTAATTTCTTCTGCAGTAAAAATACTGTACTTTTTAATAGGGCTCTCAAAAAAAGCTTGTCCTGCTTTCATTTCAACAATATCTTCATCAGTTCGATGGGATAATTTCCCAGAGAGTATATAAAAATATTCAAAACCATCCCAATTATCTTCAGGAGTCATTGCCCAACTAGAACCAGGTTGTAATTTATGATAGATTACTTCGGTCCCATCTCCAGCAGCCATTAACGAAATTTGGAGACCTTTAAAATAAACGGTTTCTATAAACTCACCTGCATTAATGATGCCCACGATTTACTCCCTCTTCTCTTTATACAATAAAAATAGATTAATATAATCTATAAAAATTCAATTATAGTTATTTTAAATCATAAATAATGTTATTTTAATAGGTACATTAGATTATATTATATTCTATTGTTCAAAGGGGAATATTATCGAAATTTGTAAAACTTAACAAAAATATTGTATCAAAAGTTCTCTGGAAATAATAGCTTTAATTGTAAAAACCATTTGCTTAAATAATAAATATAGAATAATAGGTTAGCAGAGGGTAGGATAAGCAGAGGGAAAAGTAAGTTGTAGTGAAAAAAGAAATCTTTGAATTACGTTTACAAATAATGTATCATAAGAAGTAATAAATAGATGAAAAGGGCTAACCAAATACAAAGAATCGATCTTGTAAAGGTCAGCCCCTTATGGATTTTTAAATTAATTTTTATCTTTTACTTTTTGTTTTTTGGTGGAGTATCCACTTATTTGTTAACGTATTGGTATGTTTGAACAACGGACAGGTCTGTAGCCATTAATCGTTATCGTTACGAGAATTTCCGCCTTTTCGACCAATTTCTTGGTAAAATTCCTTGTCATGGTTTTCAGAGGTAGCCTGTCCACCTTTTTTACCAATCTCTTGGTAGAATTCCTTGTCGTGGTTTTCAGAAGTAGCTTCTCCACCCTTTTTACCGATTTCTTGGTAAAATTCCTTGTCATGGTTTTCAGAAGTAGCTTCTCCACCTTTTTTACCGATTTCTTGGTAGAATTCTTTGTCATGGTTTTCAGAAGTAGCCTGTCCACCTTTTTGTCCGATTTCCTGATAAAAATCCTTGTCGTGATTTTTAGAAGTAGCTTCTCCGCCTTTTCTACCTGCTTCTTCTCTGCTCATTTTGTTGTCTGCCATTTCTATCACTCCTATTAAAGATTTTTAATTAACGTTACATAGGTTATATAGCCGAATTCAAAGAGAATAAACATTAACATTTGTTTTTTTAAGTATAGTAAATATTGGTAAAGGGGAAATGTATGTATGATGGTTTCAAGAGAAAAATTTATGAAAGTGGTACAGTTTGCTGAAGAATTAGGTTGCAAAGTTGTATATGATTCGACAAAAAAAATAAGTTTTAATACGAAAATGTATATTACAGTTCCATATCAACTTACATTGGAAAATATCTATGCACTTGCCCATGAAATTGGTCATGTTATTGATTATGTAAATGGTGAATTAGAACATGATAAATGGCTGCATGATTGGTCTTACCGTGTAAATGCGGAGATGAGTGCATGGGTCCATGCTTATAAATTACTAGAGAAGAATGGTGTTTCGTTACATAATTGGCAAACGCATGTAAATGCTAAGCTAGCAAATTATTTTATTCTTCCAGAAGTAATCTAAGGTGAACGTAATAATGTCGGACTAATAGAGGTAAGAGGCAGTTATTCCATTTCCTTGTCCAAAAGGAAGGAAAACTGCCTTTTATTAAGAAAAAAGTGAAATTTAAGGTTAAATTAAGCAGTTATTATTAAAATAGAGATAATATATACTTTTGTAATGTTGTAAAAAATGGAGAAGAAAGTAAGGAGAACTTTCAATGAAATTACTAATTGTAGAAGACAATAAACTGTTACTTGATTCTTTAAAAACAATACTGGAAACAGAATATACAGTGGACACGGCAGATAATGGGGAAGATGGAATGTTTTTTGCGGAACAGAATATTTATGATTTAATCATCTTGGATGTGATGCTCCCATATGTTAACGGTTTTGATATTGTTAAACAGATTCGACAAGAGAAAATTAAAACACCAGTATTATTTTTAACTGCAAAAGATGCACTTGAAGACAGAGTGAAAGGGTTAGAATATGGAGGAGATGATTATCTCGTAAAACCATTTCAAACACCAGAACTTCAAGCACGCATTAAAGCTTTATTAAGAAGAAGTGGTTCTCTTGACCTGGATGAAGGTATCAAGTATAAGGGAATCGTCCTTACTGGGAAAGAAAATGATGTTTTGATTAATGAAGTTCCAATCAAATTAACAATAAAGCAGTATGATTTACTCGAATACCTTATTCAAAATAATGGAAAAATAGTAACGAAGGAGCAAATATTCGATCGAATATGGGGATTTGATTCAGATACGACCATTGCCATTGTGGAAGTGTTTATCCATCAAATTCGCAAAAAATTAGAACCTTTTGATTTTCATAAAGATATTCAAACTGTCCGAGGTGTAGGCTATATTTTGAAGGACTATTAAGGGGCAAATAGAAAAATGTTTCGTAAAACAAGAATCAGGCTAACTATATTAAATTCGATTGTCTTCATATTACTAATGGTTATAATAGGTTACACCATTTATCTATACACAGAAAAGCAAACATATCGTGAAGTTAATAATTCTCTTCTTAATGGAATAGAAGACTTGAAAAGAATGGGCGAAAGGGACGGTAGAGGACCGGTTCCCATGTTAGAGCCTAAATTAATGCTTATCCAATGGGGGACGAGTGGAGAAATCGAAGGGGCTTCGGAAAATTCATTTATTGATTATACAGCAGAACAAGAGTATTTAAAGCCAAGTTCTACTAATACATTAGAAAAGAAAACTTCTTCTGAAGGATATCATTTTCAAACGATATCCACTAAGTTAGAGGTTAATGGGGAAACAAAAACGATTCAAATAGTAAGAAATATTGATTCTGAAGAGAGCATGCTAGCTCAATTAATCATTATTATGTCTGTTGGAATAGGTGTTGGCAGCCTATTTGCAGTACTGGGAGGTTACTTTTTAGCAGGTAGAGCTTTAATCCCCATTCAACGATCGTGGGAGGCTCAACAACAATTTGTTTCGGATGCATCCCATGAACTAAGAACACCGCTAGCTGTTATTCAGTCCCGTACGGATGTGCTTTTTCAAAAACCTGAAGCTACAATCCAGGAAAGAGCATTTGACATATCTGTCATTTCGAAAGAAACAAGAAGATTGAGTAAACTTGTAACAAATTTATTGACATTGGCTCGATCAGATTCAAACCAAGCAGAAATAGTAAAAACACAATTTGCTGTAGAAGAAGTCATTCAAGAGGTTGTGGAACAATATGAAGATATTGCAGATTTTCAAGGGAAAAAAATCTATGCTTCTGTAAAAAACAAAATTTCATTTATTGGTGATAAGGAGAGAATTCATCAATTGCTTGTTATTCTGGTTGATAATAGTATGAAGTTTACAATGGAAGGGGGAGAGATTGAGCTTCGAGCCATTGAGCGAGCTAATTCAGTAGTCATTATGGTAAAGGATAATGGAATAGGTATACCTAAAGAAGAGATTTCAAAAATTTTCAATCGCTTCTATCAAGTAGAGCAATCGAGAACAGATCGAGAAGGGACAGGTTTAGGCCTTTCTATTGCGCAGTGGATCATTGAAAAACACGATGGTTCTATAAAAGTAGATAGTGCGTTAAATAAAGGGACCACTTTTGAAATAAATTTTCCAAAATAAAAATGCTGTTTCCAAGATGGTTATTCACCGGATTGGAAACAGCATTTTTTCTGCTAGATATGCATATCTTTCGCAAGGAATCCTTGTTGTTTAATCATTTTTGCATTACTTGGATAGTAGGATTTATTATAAAAGTTTGCAATTCGATCGGTCCAGCCTACTGGGGTTTCTCCTCGGTTCTTTAAGTATTCTTTATATGTATCGTTATAGTCTTCAATGAAAGGTTGTTGGTTTTTATCGTATTTTTCTTCTTGAAGAATACTTTTTAAGGGTAATCTAGGTTTTAAACCAGGGTCCTCATCAGGGTAACCAACACAAAGTCCAGCAATAGGAATGACATAGGTAGGAAGCTGTAAAAATTCAATGACTTGTAAGGAATTGCGACGAATACCCCCTATTGGAACAGTACCTAATCCGAGTGATTCAGCAGCAGTAATGGCATTTTGCATGGCAAGCCCAACATCAGTGGCTCCTATTAAAAGTGTATCAATATCTTCGATTGCTTTAAAATCCTTTCCTTCCATCTCACTAGCAAGTTTTGCTCGATAGAAATCTGCGCAAAAAACAAGAAAAGCAGGGGAGTTATCCACATGTTTTTGATTCCCACATAATTCTGCCAATCTTTTCTTTCTCGCTTCATCTCGAATAAGGATAGCCGTTACGTGCTGACCGTTCGTCCAAGAAGGGGCGGCTTGTGCTGCTTCCATAATCAATTGGAGTGTTTCGAAAGTTACTTCTTTATCCTGATAATTGCGGTAAGAACGATGGTTTTTCAATTGTTGTATTGTTTCATTCATGGATAGATTCTCCTTTTTTCGGTATTTTCTTTATCCCACTTTTAACAGGCAGTAAGACCCTCCTCTCAATCTGTGGA
Source organism: Niallia sp. FSL W8-1348 (assembly GCF_038006745.1). Classification (NCBI taxonomy): domain Bacteria; kingdom Bacillati; phylum Bacillota; class Bacilli; order Caryophanales; family Bacillaceae; genus Niallia; species Niallia sp. FSL W8-1348. The sequence continues at coordinate 3,744,412 of NZ_JBBOVV010000001.1, forward strand.
AAACCAAGGCAAGGAAGCTTAATGGGGGATAACCGCCCGTTAAGGTCTGATAAGTTAACCATCAGTGCAACCCCCACTGATGAAAGTTCTCTCTATTTTACCATACGATAGGGAGAATACTGCATTTAGTTGCTCTATCTACTCGCGTATAAAAATTAAAGGTAGATAGCAAATAGCTTTAATCCATAATAAACCCTACCAGATAATTGTCAGGTAGGGTCTATATTCTCTATAAAAGAGACTCTGCTCCATCAATATATACTTCTGTTCCAGTAATATGACTAGATAAATCAGAACTTAAAAAATATACTAAATCAGCCACTTGCTGTGCACTGCCTGATTGATGAGATAGTGGCTGGTTACCTTCCGGATATTCAACAGGGATGGCTATTTCTTCTAAGTGTTTTTCATCTTTAAAAGTATTCTTTTCTATATTTGTATCGATTGCACCTGGGCAGATCATATTCACTCGAATGTTGTATTGTGCTAATTCAAGTGCAGCCATTTTTCCAAAAGCTGCTTGACCAGCTTTAGAGGTACTGTAAGCAGACATTCCAAAGTTTTTAAAAATGCGATTCCCATTTATGCTACTTGTAATTATAATGCTTCCTCCATTGGTTTTCATAAAAGGAACACTATATTTAACCGTTAAAAATGTACTTTTTAAATTTTTTTCAATCGTATTATCCCACTCGGATGGTGTTAGATCTTCGATGGAAGAAACTGCTCCGTTAATTCCAGCATTAATAAAAACGGTATCTATTTGCTGCCATTTTTCAACTGTTTCATCAATAGCCTGTTGAATAGAAGTGGGCTCTGCAACATTTGCTTCCAGTGATATAGCTACTTGACCTTTATTATTAATCGTTGCTTTTACTTCTTCTAAATCATCAACATTTAAGTCTACTAATGCTACTTTCATGCCTTTGTCGGCAAGGGAGATGGCTGTAGCCTTTCCAATACCAGAAGCGGCTCCAGTTATAATGGCTACTTTATTTGCAAGGTCATTCATGTGTGGGTCCTCCTCGATAAATATCGATATTGATATTGTTAGTATGATAGCTATAAGATACTAATATCCCTTTTTAACGAAATAGAAACGTTTTATTAATTAAATGAGAAAAGGAATACGAAATTTTCGAAAAAATCGAACGGATTAGGTAATATGGAAATAAAGGAGATGAATGATGATGAAAGCGATGATAATAGAAACATTTGGTGATTCTTCCGTTTTTAAATTGAAAGAAATAGAATCACCGGATTTATTGCCAGGTCAAGTGAGAGTAAAGGTAAAAGCCACGAGTGTCAATCCAATTGATATTAAAGTGCGATCTGGAGCTGTACCAGCAGTTTCTCCAGCCTTTCCTGCCGTATTACATGGAGATGTAGCAGGTGTTATTGAAGAAGTGGGGGAGGGGGTTAAGTCCTTTCAAATAGGAGATGAAGTATATGGATGCGCAGGTGGTTTCAAAGGATTAGCAGGGGCATTGGCGGAATATATGATTGTGGATGCAAAGGTCCTAGCACATAAACCTCAGAATATTTCAATGGAAGAAGCTGCCGCAATCCCTCTAGTTGGCATAACGGCATGGGAGTCTTTATTTATCAAAGGTGGTTTAAAAGCAGGGAAGGATATTCTAATTCATGGCGGTACAGGAGGGGTGGGGCATATAGCTGTTCAGTTAGCTAGGTGGGCTGGAGCAACTGTTCATACAACGGTTTCATCCATGGAAAAACAAGCAATTGCAAGAGAATTGGGAGCTAATCATGTTATAAATTACCGAGAAACATCAGTTAAAGAATATGTGGGAAAATATACAGCTGGAAAAGGATTTCCGATTATTTTTGATACAGTTGGTGGTAGAAATTTAGATAATTCCTTTGAAGGTGCCGCTGTAAATGGAACAGTATTAACGATAGCTGCTAGATCTACACATGATCTAACTCCCTTACATTCGAAGGGACTCTCTTTCCATGTTACGTTTATGCTTCTTAAGCTGCTTGATGAAACAACTCGTTTTGAACATGGGGATATATTACGGAGTATTACTGCCGTAATAGAAGCAAATCGTTTAAAGCCACTACTAAATAAAAAAACGTTTTCCTTCGAGGACGTTGGAGAAGCACATGATTATTTAGAATCGGGTAAAGCTGTAGGAAAAGTTGTTCTTGTGAATAAATGGTAGTATGTGTTAATCAAGAAGCATTGCATAAAAAATTCAGTAGACATCCAAAATACCTACGTAGCATATTAAGAAGGAGGAATAATGATGAGCTTTCAAAAGCCCAATCCCGATGATCGTTCTGATAATGTAGAAAAATTACAGGACATGGTGCAAAACACAATCGAAAATATCGACAAAGCAGAAGAAACATTGGTTAATGCGAGTTCTGACGAAAAAGAAATGCTTCAGCAGAAAAACAAGCGAAGAGAAGCTGCAATTCAATCATTTAAAGAAGAGATTCAAGATGAGGCATCTGATAGAGAAAATGGCTATCAGTAATTAAAAATCAACATTTTTGTTAGTAGAAGGCTGGATACAAGGTTCTGACTTTATAAGCAGTTATTTAAGTTACTTCTTTTAAATTAGAAGAATTAGCAGATAATTGTCTTTGTAAGTTGGTTAAACTTTGGTGCAGCCTTTTTATTTGTGGCAATTTGGACATTTTCTCTTATTTTACTGATGTAAATCAATTTTCATAGTAAAATACATTATGTAAGGAATATTTTATAGGAGAATATATATATGAAATCGGTTATTACTGGCATGGGGATAATTGGCACAGGCTTTTCCAATATAATAGAATATACGACTGTACTTGAAAATAGTAAAAGTATGTTGAAACAGGAAGAATATGAAGGAAAATACATATATACAGGCAGAGTGCATGAAGAACAATTAAACAAGTTAAGCAGGAAACAAGAAAAAATGTCTAAACTTGTTCGTATGATACTCCAAGCATGTAAAGAAGCAGTTGAACAAGCAGATATAAGTGTTAGAGATTATCGAACAGCAGTAATTGTCGGTTCTTCAGGTGGAGGCTTAGCAGAAATAAGTAAAGCTACTATTTCTTCAGAAAAAGGAAAAAGGATATCTCCTTATATGATTGGAAATATGAATGCTAATTCTTTATCTTCAAGTATTAGTGCTGAGTTGCAATTAAATGGTATGTCTTTATTATTAGCGAATAGTTGTACATCTGGAATAGATGCACTAAATTTAGCAAGAATATTAATCGAATCAAATCAAATAGATGTTTGTATAGTCGGTGCTAGTGATGAACCGATTTGTGATACCGTTATAAAAGGTTTTCTTCCGCTTCGTGTCTTACAAGCAGGAGACAATCCTTTGCCAATATTTGGACCGTTTTCTGGGGGGAGAGGTTTTTCGATTTCAGAAGGAGCTGGAGTATTAATTGTGGAAAGTGAACAAATAGCAATTCAGCGTAATGCTTCCATATTGGGAATAGTAGAGGAGACGAGTGTAACACAGGATGCTATTTCTCCTTATCAGTCAGATTCAACAGGATTGCTAATGGAAAAAGCGGTTGCTGAATGTATAAAGGAAAATATGCCAACTTACATAAATAGTCAGGCTTTAGGAATAATGGAAAATGACCATATTGAAGTAGGGGTTTATAAGCAGTTTTTTGCAAACTCTAATATACCTATTACTTCGATTAAGGGCACGGTTGGTCACCCAATGGGGGTAGCGCCTCTTTTTCAAATAATTGCATCATTAATAAGTATAAGTAAAAGCTTTATTCCACCAACGATAAGCGAAGAAATAAATGATTATTATCATGATTATCCAATAGTTACAAGCGTAATGGAACAAGATGTTGATCGTGTTTTAATAACGGCACATGGATACGGAGGAAATAATGGGTGCGCAATGATAGCAAAAGGAGGAGTATAATATGGAAGCTATATTATTATTGATGGTTTCGTTAGTTCCGCTCATTATTTCTGTGACGATCATTTTTTACTCACAGTCTCAATTAACGAAGGCCTTATCTCTTTTCTTATTTATGCTATCCTTTTGGCAAATGGATATTGCTGTATTATATGCAGGAGATTTTTTGAGCCAGGATACAATTGAACTTTTATTTAAAATATTACGAATTGGAACCATTTGTATAATGCCAGTAATGTATTATTTTTCTTATTATTTAGTAAGTGAAAATATAGAATTTAAACGATTCAGAGTTTTATTTAATAAGCCGTTTTTATACGTTTTAATATTCTATAGTTTATTCGCTTATTTTATAAATTTTACAAGTCTTGGCATTAAGGATTTTGTGGTGATGGAAGGAAGTTTGCTTTCATCTGAATATGTTCTACCAATTTATGGTGAATGGAATATATTATTCATTCTTAATATTGTCTTATTATATTTAAACACTATTATTTTATTGATAATCTCATTTAAAATAAGGGATCCAATTTATAAAAGTTTTTATATGAAATTTGTCATTGCTGTTTTAATCATCTATATAAATGGTGTATTTAGTGGTTTCATTTTTATTCCACTGTTTTTCTCGAGTTTTAATTCTTTAATAGCGGCAGTTATTTTATTTTTAAGCTTTTTCCAAATGCAATCAACACATTTGAATAGTATGAATGCAGAACTGTCGAGGCAGAGTGAATTATTAGAAGCCATCATGGATATAAATCCTAATTATTTATTAGTTAAGAATGGGAAGGAACAGATAGTGAAGATGAATCCTTCTTTCTTACATCTATTATCGTTAGAAAACAAGAATTGGTTGGGTCGTCCGTTTTCTTATATTACAGATCGTATTAATATGGTAACAGAGAAACCACATCGCTATGTAGACAGTAGAGGGAAAAACTATTTTCTTATTTGGGGAAAAAAAGAACTTATACATAGTACTGGGGAAGAATATCATATCTATTTTGGTCATGATATCACTGAGCAGAAGCAAAATGAACAACTAATGATTTCTTCTGAGAAATTAAAAGTAGTAGGGGAGATGGCAGCTAGTGTTGCCCATGAAATTCGAAATCCATTGACTACCATCAGAGGTTTTATTCAGCTTCTAAAGGAAAAAAATGATGCTTCTGGTTATGAAACTATTTTACTTGATGAAATTGATCGAATTAATGAAGTCTTAAAGGAATTGCTTATACTAAGTAAACCTGAAGCGAAAGAAAATGAAAATAATAACCTTCCTGTAACAAAGGCATTTTTAGAATTGAAAAATATAAAAGTTTTATTTCAGGCTGTGGCTAATGAACAAAATAAAGAGATTATTGTAGAAAATAGAGAGGAACGAGAATTAATTGCTTCCATTGATAACTCGCAGTTTAAACAAGTATTATTAAACATATTAAAAAATAGCATTGAGGCGATTTCACCTCAAACTGGCAAAGTAAAGGTTATTCTTGATCAAAAAGAGACTCATTGTCGAATTAGAATAGTTGATAATGGAGATGGAATAAGTAAAGAGAGGCTAGCTAGAATAGGAGAGCCTTACTATACAAGCAAAGAAAAAGGAACTGGAATAGGTTTAACTATATGCCTGAAGCTTCTTAAACAAAATAACGGAGACATGATAGTAAAAAGCAAAGAGGGTTGGGGAACAGCCGTAACTATTATATTGCCATGTATTCAATAAATTTAATCGATTAAATGTGAATTTGAGGTATCAAGAAGGTAAAATATAATAAAAAAGAGCTGTTTTCTTTAGAAATTGCTGTGCGCATTATTTTCTAAAAGCGACCTGTTCTGATGTTTAACCACAAAAAAGCAGATGTTTAAGGGAATGAGTCCTTTTTAAACATCTGCTTTTTTTCTTTAGAAACTATTTATTTAGGATAAGCGATTACTATAATCTTCAAAGACAAATTGACGAACAACTTTTAATCCTTCTTCGTCATTATAAGAAGCAATAGAAGGTAAGTTAACACCATTAAACATATGATTTTTAACCATTGTGTAATGAGCCATATCACAGAATACGATCTTATCACCAGGCTTTAATGGCTCTTTGAAAGAATAATCACCGATGACATCTCCTGCTAGACAGGTCATTCCACCAAGTCTATAGGTATATTCATTATCACCAGGCATTCCCGCATCTATAATATTTGGTCGATAAGGCATTTCTAGTACATCAGGCATGTGACATGTTGCGGACGTATCAAGAATGGCAATATCCATCCCATTATGAACAATATCAAGGACAGTGGAAACTAAATAACCTGTGTTTAATGCGATAGCCTCTCCCGGCTCTAAATAAACATCTACATTGTATTTTTCTTTTATAAACAAAATGGATTCAACAAGTGTTTCGATATCATAATCTGGACGGGTAATATGATGTCCCCCACCGAAATTAATCCACTTCATTTTCTTTATATATTCGCCAAATTTTTCATCCACTACTTTTATAGTGCGTTTTAAAGTATCGGAATTTTGTTCGCACATTGTATGAAAATGAAGGCCGTCAATACCGTCTAATTCATCTGGATTAAAGTTATCCAATGTAATGCCGAATCTTGAGTATGGTGCACATGGATTATAAAGCTGCGTCTCTATTTCTGAGTACTCAGGATTAATTCGAAGACCAACATCAATTTTTTTTCCGGCATTTTGAACCTTTTCTTTAAATCTATTCCACTGGCTGTGTGAATTAAAGACAATATGATCCGTATATTGAAGTAGTTCATCGAATTCGCTGTCTGCGTAAGCAGGTGCATATGCATGTACTTCTTTGCCCATTTTCTCATACCCAAGTCTTGCTTCAAACAGAGAACTAGATGTTACCCCTGCTAAGTATTTACCTACTAGAGGAAATACAGAATGCATGGAAAAACCTTTTAACGCAAGGAGAATTTTTGCACCTGTACGTTCTTGTATAGACTGCAAAACTTCTAAGTTTTTTGTTAAAAGACGCTCGTCCACTACGTAACTTGGTGATGGAGCTTGTGTAAAGTCAATCTTTTTCATTTCATTCCTCTCAATCTATAAGAGTCGGAGAGAAGTTCTCCTGCCATGGTAATCCGTATTTATTTAAGGCATCCATGAATGGATCTGGATCAAATTCCTCTACATTGTAAACGCCTGGTCGTTTCCATTGGCCTTTCATGATTAGCATTGCGCCAATCATTGCTGGTACACCAGTTGTATAAGAGATTGCTTGAGATCCTACCTCACGATAACATTCTTGGTGATCACAAATATTATATACATAATAAGTTTTTGGTTTGCCGTCTTTTACCCCTTGGATGATACAGCCAATATTAGTTTTTCCTTTTGTTCTAGGTCCAAGCGATGCTGGATCAGGAAGGATTTCTTTTAAGAACTGTAGTGGGATAATCTCTTTTCCTTCATAATTAATTGGTTCAATTGATGTCATGCCAACATTTTCAAGAACCTTTAAGTGGTTTAGATAATTATCAGAGAAAGTCATCCAAAAACGGATTCTTTTTAATCCTTTAATATTAACAGCTAATGATTCTAACTCTTCATGATATAATAAATAAATGTTTTTTGGACCAATTTGCTCTAAATCATATTCTCTTTTTTCAGAAAGCGGTGGGGTTTCAACCCATTGTCCATTTTCCCAATATCTTCCGTTTGCAGTTATTTCACGAATATTGATTTCAGGATTAAAGTTTGTCGCGAACGGATAACCGTGATCTCCTCCATTAGCATCCACGATATCAATATAATGAATCTCGTCAAAATGATGTTTTTGTGCATATGCAGTGAACACACCAGTTACGCCAGGATCAAACCCGCTTCCAAGTAAAGCAGTTAAACCAGCTTCTTCAAACTTTTGTTTATATTCCCATTGCCATTTATATTCAAATTTAGCTGTCTCAGGTGGTTCGTAGTTTGCTGTATCTAAGTAATGTACACCTGTAGCAAGACATGCATCCATAATAGTTAAATCTTGGTATGGTAATGCCACATTGATTACTAGTTCTGGTTTAAAGCTATTGATTAATTCAATTACTTCTTCTGTATTATCAGCATCGACTTGAGCAACTGAAACTTTCGTCTTGCCACCATCAATTTTATCTTTAATTGCTTCACACTTTGAAAGTGTTCTGCTTGCGATACAAATTTCCTCGAATACATCCGGTACTTGACAGCATTTATGTGCAACAACACTTGCTACTCCGCCAGCACCGATAATTAATGCTTTTCCCAAAATGAATAACCTCCTTTAATACTACCTAAAAAATTTCAATAAGGCTGATTATACATAATGTGCGTAAAATAATCTATATAATCCAGTAAAATATAATAAATTTTTATGAAAATTTATTGCTAGGAAATATATTTGTAAAAATAGGGAAAAAGAAGAAGTGGTAACTACAATGATATGAATGCAGATTAGTCAAAAATGAAGAAGTGAAGATTAATTGATATAGATGGAAGTTTTTATAAAGAGGATATAAAAAAACGACTATAATAGTCGGAAGTTTAGATGGAAAAATGGTGGAGACTATCGGGATCGAACCGACGACCTCTTGCATGCCATGCAAGCGCTCTCCCAGCTGAGCTAAGCCCCCTTATAATATCTAAGCTATATTATACAAAAATAAACAGAAACTTCAAGTCATTGAGAGAAAAAAATGTAGAGTCTTTCAGTTAATAAAGAATATTTCGTTATGAACAATACTGAGAATGAAAATGAAAAGAAAGAAGAGCGGTATCTATAAAGTAATTTACTCTCTTCCTTCTATCAATTTAACCTACTTCAAATTAATTCAAGCTCTCTATTTCAATTTCTTTTACTCCATGTATTTCGGAAATTTCTCTATAAACATCCGTCACTTCTCTTTTTTGATCAACTATTACTATAAGTAAAATAGAATGTTCTCCAGTTTCCAAGTCTTTAATTCGTATATGTTTTATTCCTGTTTTTAGATTTCGAATAGCTTTAATAATAGTTGATACGTTTTCTTTTTGATCAGCTTTTAATTTTACTCTAATTTCTTTTTCTCTCAGTTGACGAGGGCCGATCATACTCATGAAAATTGGTACAAATTTAACGCTGATTAGTAAAAGGGTAACACCAATGAGAGCTTCTATATAATATCCAGCTCCAACTGCAATTCCAATTCCGCCCGCTCCCCAAATTAAAGCTGCGGTAGTTAAGCCTGAAATACTATCGTTTCCTCTTCTAAGGATAACACCTGCTCCTAAAAAACCGATTCCAGAAACTATTTGAGCTGGGAGTCTTAGAGGATCCATTTGAATATTTACTTGTTCGCTACCAGGAAATTTATACGCAGCTTCAATAGAGATAATTGTTAATAAACAACTTACTATACTTATTACCAAACTAGTTTTTAGGCCAACAGGTTTTCGTTTGATTTCTCTTTCTAATCCAATTATTAATCCTAACCCAGCGGAAATTCCTATTTTTAATAAAAAATCTATATTAATATCCAATTGTGTTCCATCTCCTGTGTTTTAATTAATATGTAATAGTGTGTCATTAATGATTAATTACTGTTGATATAATTTAATGAAACAGGAAATTAAACGATTCAAACAAGTATTAAACTTTAATGGGTGGAAGAATTCCTTTGAAATAATACAAAACCTAAAGTATATTATCCTTTATTGATTCATTGTAAACACCAAATATTAGTTAAGTGTATGTTATATAATGAAAAAAATTCTTCTTGTAGGACGATAATCCTTCTTTTTAATTAATCTGAGATTTTTTTTGAAAAAAGTATTGACGTTTATTTTGGAATAATGTTATATTTATATCCGTCGCTGAAACAACACGAAACATTGAAGTGGATGGCGAAAAAGTTTTTTGAAAAACTATTGACAATGAATGTTGATAGATGGTATATTGGGAAAGTCGCTTCTTGAGCGACCAACTAGATTGCTCTTTGAAAACTGAACAAACAAACGTCAACAATAATCGTTTTATAACGAATGTTATAGAACGAAAACAAGTAATAAAAAGCTAGAGTTTAGCAATGAGCTAATCAACTCTTTATTGGAGAGTTTGATCCTGGCTCAGGACGAACGCTGGCGGCGTGCCTAATACATGCAAGTCGAGCGGACTTTAAAAGCTTGCTTTTAAAGTTAGCGGCGGACGGGTGAGTAACACGTGGGCAACCTGCCTGTAAGACTGGGATAACTTCGGGAAACCGGAGCTAATACCGGATAATTCTTTCCACCACATGGTGGAAAGCTGAAAGACGGCATCTCGCTGTCACTTACAGATGGGCCCGCGGCGCATTAGCTAGTTGGTGAGGTAACGGCTCACCAAGGCAACGATGCGTAGCCGACCTGAGAGGGTGATCGGCCACACTGGGACTGAGACACGGCCCAGACTCCTACGGGAGGCAGCAGTAGGGAATCTTCCGCAATGGACGAAAGTCTGACGGAGCAACGCCGCGTGAGTGATGAAGGTTTTCGGATCGTAAAGCTCTGTTGTTAGGGAAGAACAAGTACAAGAGTAACTGCTTGTACCTTGACGGTACCTAACCAGAAAGCCACGGCTAACTACGTGCCAGCAGCCGCGGTAATACGTAGGTGGCAAGCGTTGTCCGGAATTATTGGGCGTAAAGCGCGCGCAGGCGGTCCTTTAAGTCTGATGTGAAAGCCCACGGCTCAACCGTGGAGGGTCATTGGAAACTGGGGGACTTGAGTGCAGAAGAGAAGAGTGGAATTCCACGTGTAGCGGTGAAATGCGTAGAGATGTGGAGGAACACCAGTGGCGAAGGCGACTCTTTGGTCTGTAACTGACGCTGAGGCGCGAAAGCGTGGGGAGCAAACAGGATTAGATACCCTGGTAGTCCACGCCGTAAACGATGAGTGCTAAGTGTTAGAGGGTTTCCGCCCTTTAGTGCTGCAGCAAACGCATTAAGCACTCCGCCTGGGGAGTACGGCCGCAAGGCTGAAACTCAAAGGAATTGACGGGGGCCCGCACAAGCGGTGGAGCATGTGGTTTAATTCGAAGCAACGCGAAGAACCTTACCAGGTCTTGACATCCTCTGACACTCCTAGAGATAGGACGTTCCCCTTCGGGGGACAGAGTGACAGGTGGTGCATGGTTGTCGTCAGCTCGTGTCGTGAGATGTTGGGTTAAGTCCCGCAACGAGCGCAACCCTTGATCTTAGTTGCCAGCATTAAGTTGGGCACTCTAAGGTGACTGCCGGTGACAAACCGGAGGAAGGTGGGGATGACGTCAAATCATCATGCCCCTTATGACCTGGGCTACACACGTGCTACAATGGATGGTACAAAGGGCAGCAAAACCGCGAGGTCGAGCAAATCCCATAAAACCATTCTCAGTTCGGATTGTAGGCTGCAACTCGCCTACATGAAGCTGGAATCGCTAGTAATCGCGGATCAGCATGCCGCGGTGAATACGTTCCCGGGCCTTGTACACACCGCCCGTCACACCACGAGAGTTTGTAACACCCGAAGTCGGTGGGGTAACCTTTTGGAGCCAGCCGCCTAAGGTGGGATAGATGATTGGGGTGAAGTCGTAACAAGGTAGCCGTATCGGAAGGTGCGGCTGGATCACCTCCTTTCTAAGGAAAATGGAATTTACATTCCATCATGGATTGTTGACGATTTGTTGTTCAGTTTTGAGGGAGCAATTAATTCCTCAAAACAGTAAGAAGTTTGAGGGCAAAGAGAAACAAGTAGATCAAGGAAGTGCCTGAGTGAGCACCGGAGCGTACGACAGTACGTGAGGAGCAGAACGAAGAAGCTGACGAAGAGATGCGAAGTTTATCTTTAGCCGAAATTGTTCCTTGAAAACTAGATTATGAATAGTAAAAACAAGAAAGAAACCGAGTAATCGCCATCTTAGATTCTCTATGTTAGAGAATTATTTCTTTGAAAAGTAATCGTATTAAACGAATACCTATTCAAAGAATGGAGGGTAAAGAGAAACGAGCAGGTCAAGGAAGCGACGGAGCGAGCACCGGAGCGTACGACAGTACGTGAGGAGCAGAGTGAAGAAGCTGACGAAGAGATGTGAAGTTTATCTTTAGCCGACAACTAAGTTAAGTTAGAAAGGGCGCACGGTGGATGCCTTGGCACTAGGAGCCGATGAAGGACGGGATTAACACCGATATGCTTTGGGGAGCTGTAAGTAAGCTTTGATCCAGAGATTTCCGAATGGGGGAACCCTCTATCCGTAATGGGATAGAATCTTTACCTGAATACATAGGGTACTGAAGGCAGACCCGGGGAACTGAAACATCTAAGTACCCGGAGGAAGAGAAAGCAAACGCGATTCCCTGAGTAGCGGCGAGCGAAACGGGATTAGCCCAAACCAAGAGGCTTGCCTCTTGGGGTTGTAGGACACTCTATATGGAGTTACAAAGGAACGGGGTAGACGAATCGATCTGGAAAGGTCAGTCGTAGAAGGTAAAAACCCTGTAGTCGAAACTTCGTTCCCTCTTGAGTGTATCCTGAGTACGGCGGGACACGAGAAATCCCGTCGGAAGCAGGGAGGACCATCTCCCAAGGCTAAATACTCCCTAGTGACCGATAGTGAACCAGTACCGTGAGGGAAAGGTGAAAAGCACCCCGGAAGGGGAGTGAAATAGATCCTGAAACCGTGTGCCTACAAGTAGTTAGAGCCCTTTTATGGGTGATAGCGTGCCTTTTGTAGAATGAACCGGCGAGTTACGATTACATGCGAGGTTAAGTTGAAAAGACGGAGCCGCAGCGAAAGCGAGTCTGAATAGGGCGAAATAGTATGTGGTTGTAGACCCGAAACCAGGTGATCTACCCATGTCCAGGGTGAAGTCCAGGTAACACTGGATGGAGGCCCGAACCCACGCACGTTGAAAAGTGCGGGGATGAGGTGTGGGTAGCGGAGAAATTCCAATCGAACTTGGAGATAGCTGGTTCTCTCCGAAATAGCTTTAGGGCTAGCCTCAAGATTGAGAGTATTGGAGGTAGAGCACTGTTTGGACTAGGGGCCCCCATCGGGTTACCGAATTCAGACAAACTCCGAATGCCAAATACTTATTCTTGGGAGTCAGACTACGAGTGATAAGATCCGTGGTCAAGAGGGAAACAGCCCAGACCACCAGCTAAGGTCCCAAAGTATACGTTAAGTGGAAAAGGATGTGGAGTTGCTTAGACAACCAGGATGTTGGCTTAGAAGCAGCCACCATTTAAAGAGTGCGTAATAGCTCACTGGTCGAGTGACTCTGCGCCGAAAATGTACCGGGGCTAAACGTATCACCGAAGCTGTGGATTGACATCTATGATGTCAGTGGTAGGAGAGCGTTCTAAGGGCGTTGAAGCTAGACCGTAAGGACTGGTGGAGCGCTTAGAAGTGAGAATGCCGGTATGAGTAGCGAAAGATGAGTGAGAATCTCATCCACCGAATGCCTAAGGTTTCCTGAGGAAGGCTCGTCCGCTCAGGGTTAGTCGGGACCTAAGCCGAGGCTGAAAAGCGTAGGCGATGGACAACAGGTTGATATTCCTGTACCACCTTTAAATCATTTGAGCAATGGGGGGACGCAGGAGGATAGGGTAAGCGTGCTGTTGGATTAGCACGTCCAAGCAGTTAGGCCGGTAATGAGGCAAATCCCATTACCATATGGCGGAGCTGTGACGGCGAGGGAAATATAGTACCGAAGTTCCTGATTCCACACTGCCAAGAAAAGCCTCTAGCGAGATTTATGGTGCCCGTACCGCAAACCGACACAGGTAGGCGAGGAGAGAATCCTAAGGTGAGCGAGAGAACTCTCGTTAAGGAACTCGGCAAAATGACCCCGTAACTTCGGGAGAAGGGGTGCTCTTTTGGGTGTTAAAGCCCGAGAGAGCCGCAGTGAATAGGCCCAGGCGACTGTTTAGCAAAAACACAGGTCTCTGCGAAGCCGCAAGGCGAAGTATAGGGGCTGACACCTGCCCGGTGCTGGAAGGTTAAGAGGAGGGGTTAGCACGTGTAGTGCGAAGCTCTGAATTGAAGCCCCAGTAAACGGCGGCCGTAACTATAACGGTCCTAAGGTAGCGAAATTCCTTGTCGGGTAAGTTCCGACCCGCACGAAAGGTGTAACGATCTGGGCACTGTCTCAACGAGAGACTCGGTGAAATTATAGTACCTGTGAAGATGCAGGTTACCCGCGACAGGACGGAAAGACCCCGTGGAGCTTTACTGCAGCCTGATATTGAATTTTGGTACAGCTTGTACAGGATAGGTAGGAGCCTTGGAAGCCGGAGCGCCAGCTTCGGTGGAGGCATTGGTGGGATACTACCCTGGCTGTATTGACATTCTAACCCGCACCCCTGATCGGGGTGGGAGACAGTGTCAGGTGGGCAGTTTGACTGGGGCGGTCGCCTCCTAAAAAGTAACGGAGGCGCCCAAAGGTTCCCTCAGAATGGTTGGAAATCATTCGTAGAGTGTAAAGGCACAAGGGAGCTTGACTGCGAGACCTACAAGTCGAGCAGGGACGAAAGTCGGGCTTAGTGATCCGGTGGTTCCGCATGGAAGGGCCATCGCTCAACGGATAAAAGCTACCCCGGGGATAACAGGCTTATCTCCCCCAAGAGTCCACATCGACGGGGAGGTTTGGCACCTCGATGTCGGCTCATCGCATCCTGGGGCTGTAGTCGGTCCCAAGGGTTGGGCTGTTCGCCCATTAAAGCGGTACGCGAGCTGGGTTCAGAACGTCGTGAGACAGTTCGGTCCCTATCCGTCGTGGGCGTAGGAAATTTGAGAGGAGCTGTCCTTAGTACGAGAGGACCGGGATGGACGCACCGCTGGTGTACCAGTTGTCTTGCCAAAGGCATCGCTGGGTAGCTATGTGCGGAAGGGATAAGTGCTGAAAGCATCTAAGCATGAAGCCCCCCTCAAGATGAGATTTCCCATAGCGTAAGCTAGTAAGATCCCTGAAAGATGATCAGGTTGATAGGTCAGAGATGGAAGCGTGGCGACATGTGGAGTTGACTGATACTAATAGATCGAGGACTTAACTAAAATGAAAAGCAGAAACGCCTGTTTATCGGCGTACAAACTGGAAGAGCTTCGACTGAGATAAAGGAAACACAGTGAACGAGAGTGAACTGATGTTGACTTATCGTAGGGAGGAGATCGGAAGTTTGATAGGCGATAGGCGTTGGAGCTGGACAATTGATTACTTATTTCTTTCTTTTTACTTCATAATCTAGTTTTGAGGGAATAATTTTTTAAAAAAATACTTGAAAATTATTCTAAAACATGTATAATAATACATGTCCCAATAAAAGTCTGGTGGCGATAGCGAGAAGGTCACACCCGTTCCCATACCGAACACGGAAGTTAAGCTTCTCAGCGCCGATGGTAGTTGGAGGTTCTCCTCCTGTGAGAGTAGGACGTCGCTAGGCAATTATATTATATGGAGGATTAGCTCAGCTGGGAGAGCATCTGCCTTACAAGCAGAGGGTCGGCGGTTCGATCCCGTCATCCTCCACCATTATGTTTGCCGGTTTAGCTCAATTGGTAGAGCAACTGACTTGTAATCAGTAGGTTGGGGGTTCAAGTCCTCTAGCCGGCACCATCTTTGAGCCATTAGCTCAGTCGGTAGAGCATCTGACTTTTAATCAGAGGGTCGGAGGTTCGAATCCTCCATGGCTCACCATTAATTAGTTTTTAAAAGCATGTTAAGCGGGTGTGGCGGAATTGGCAGACGCACTAGACTTAGGATCTAGCGCCGCAAGGCGTGGGGGTTCGACTCCCTTCACCCGCACCAATTATTAATTAAATAGACGCGGAAGTAGTTCAGTGGTAGAACACCACCTTGCCAAGGTGGGGGTCGCGGGTTCGAATCCCGTCTTCCGCTCCATAAAACAATGCCGGGGTGGCGGAACTGGCAGACGCACAGGACTTAAAATCCTGCGGTAGGTGACTACCGTACCGGTTCGATTCCGGTCCTCGGCACCATTGTTTTTAAAATAAAGCGCCCGTAGCTCAATTGGATAGAGCGTCTGACTACGGATCAGAAGGTTATGGGTTCGACTCCTTTCGGGCGCGCCATTATATTACGGGAAGTAGCTCAGCTTGGTAGAGCACTTGGTTTGGGACCAAGGGGTCGCAGGTTCGAATCCTGTCTTCCCGACCAGCGAAAACTTATTGGGGCCTTAGCTCAGCTGGGAGAGCGCCTGCCTTGCACGCAGGAGGTCAGCGGTTCGATCCCGCTAGGCTCCACCAATTTTATATTTATTAATGATGGCGGCGTAGCTCAGCTGGCTAGAGCGTACGGTTCATACCCGTGAGGTCGGGGGTTCGATCCCCTCTGCCGCTACCATAATATATTGGACCTTTAGCTCAGTTGGTTAGAGCAGACGGCTCATAACCGTCCGGTCGTAGGTTCGAGTCCTACAAGGTCCACCATTTCATTGAGGAGGAATACCCAAGTCCGGCTGAAGGGATCGGTCTTGAAAACCGACAGGCGGGTCAAACCGCGCGGGGGTTCGAATCCCCCTTCCTCCTCCATTTAATTAAATAATTTATTATCGTCGCGGGGTGGAGCAGTCTGGTAGCTCGTCGGGCTCATAACCCGAAGGTCGCAGGTTCAAATCCTGTCCCCGCAATCTGGTCCGGTAGTTCAGTTGGTTAGAATGCCTGCCTGTCACGCAGGAGGTCGCGGGTTCGAGTCCCGTCCGGACCGCCATTTTTTCAAAAAGTAAATAGCATTAACTAATGGCTCAGTAGCTCAGTCGGTAGAGCAAAGGACTGAAAATCCTTGTGTCGGCGGTTCGATTCCGTCCTGAGCCACCATTTTAGAGAGAAACTAAAATGACAATTTAATTATGATGGCGGCTATGGCGAAGTGGTTAACGCATCGGATTGTGGCTCCGACACTCGTGGGTTCGATTCCCATTAGTCGCCCCATTATAAATAATGAAAATACGCGGGTGTAGTTTAATGGTAAAACCTCAGCCTTCCAAGCTGATGTCGTGGGTTCGATTCCCATCACCCGCTCCATATTTGGGCCTATAGCTCAGCTGGTTAGAGCGCACGCCTGATAAGCGTGAGGTCGATGGTTCGAGTCCATTTAGGCCCACCATAAAAAAATATTCCGCAGTAGCTCAGTGGTAGAGCATTCGGCTGTTAACCGAACGGTCGTAGGTTCGAGTCCTACCTGCGGAGCCATTTTTTTTGGGGAAGTACTCAAGAGGCTGAAGAGGCGCCCCTGCTAAGGGTGTAGGTCGCGTAAGCGGCGCGAGGGTTCAAATCCCTCCTTCTCCGCCATTGGCCCGTTGGTCAAGCGGTTAAGACACCGCCCTTTCACGGCGGTAACACGGGTTCGAATCCCGTACGGGTCATAAAAAAACTGATAGCATTTGCTATCAGTTTTTTTGTTTATCTTTATATCATATAAACCAATATTCAAATCCCCAAATGGAAAGATTAAGAATGAAGTATATGATTTAAAATTTTCCCCGTTTTAAATCTTCCTCCCATTTAGCCTCACTAGTCAGCAATTTATTCCCAGGATTATTTAAATCAAAATCGGAAAGAAATCCAGTATATGGCCCTCTAAATAAATCGATAGCTAGTATTTTTTGATCTGGTGCTTCAAAAAATGGATGGGATTCTCTCATTGATTGTTCTTTAAGGTAGTCTTCTTCACTTTTACTCATAATAATGTTCCTTTCTTATTATAAAAATCCTTCTTAGTATTTCTCATTAATAAAAATCTATGATAAAAATTCACAATCTAAATCAGTCAATTAAACATAAAAAGTTTTATAGTATCATAAAATTTTAAAAACAAAAAAGGATTTACACTTTATTGATAGAATATTAAAATTAATCGGATTTACTTTAATGTATAAATTTTAGCAATGGTTGTCGTAATTTGTTTTGGATATCGAAAAAAAGGGAATTGCAATTGTACAAAGTGTAAAATTTAGTCACTTAATATTAAATGCAATAGAAAGTAGGATGACAGTGGAGACAGTATACCCAACAGAATTTCAACTACATTTATTTCATGAAGGTAACTTGTTTGAGAGCTATAGATTATTTGGATCCCATGTTCATCATAAAAATGGAGAGGTTTACACCAGTTTTTGTGTTTGGGCTCCCAATGCTCTAAGTATCCAATTAGTTGGGGATTTTAATAATTGGAGTGGTGAGGGATATTCCCTTGAACAAATAAATAATGAAGGTGTTTGGCTTCTAAATGTCGATAAGGATCTAACAGGTTCTATGTACAAGTACAAATTAACGACGCCTGATGGAAAAGTATTCTTGAAAGCTGATCCATATGCTTTTTTCTCTGAAGTAAGACCCAATACAGCGTCAATTGTTTATTCATTGGAAGGCTATAAATGGAAAGATACAAAATGGAAACAAAAAAAGGCTAAGAAAAACTATTTAAATGAGCCACTTGCTATATATGAGGTTCATTTAGGTTCTTGGAAAATTCATGAGAATGGAGATCTTTATACTTATAGAGAACTTGCTGATGAATTAATTCCATATGTTGTTGAACAAGGATTTACACATTTAGAATTGCTACCTCTAGTAGAACATCCACTTGATATATCTTGGGGGTATCAAGGTACAGGATATTATTCAGCGACAAGTAGATTTGGGGAACCAAAAGATTTAATGTATTTTATCGATCAATGCCATCAGCACGGTCTTGGCGTTATTTTAGATTGGGTCCCTGGCCACTTCTGTAAAGATGCACATGGTCTTTATCAGTTTGATGGAACGAGTCAATTTGATTATGCAAATCCGATGGATCGTGAGAATCATGTATGGGGAACAGCTAATTTTGATTTAGGAAAAAATGAAGTACAGAGTTTTCTTATTTCAAACGCAATCTTTTGGATGGAATATTTTCACGTCGACGGATTTAGAGTTGATGCTGTTTCCAATATTATTTATTGGCCCAATTCAAATGAAAACAGTGTAAATCAATATGGAATCGATTTCCTTCAAAAGCTTAATCAAACAGTTTGTCAATACGATTCAACAGTCTTAATGTTTGCTGAGGATTCTACTGATTGGCCTCAAGTAACGGCTCCAGTCCATTATGGAGGCATTGGGTTCCATTACAAATGGAATATGGGATGGATGAATGATATTTTAACCTATATGGAAACTGATCCCGTTCATAGAAAACATGTTCATGATAAAGTCTCCTTTTCTCTACATTATGCCTTTTCCGAAAATTTTGTTTTGCCATTTTCACACGATGAAGTTGTTCATGGAAAAAAATCATTAGTAGATAAGATGCCAGGCGATTATTGGCAAAAATTTGCTCAATTTCGTCTTCTTTTAGGATATATGATTGCCCATCCAGGAAAAAAATTATTATTTATGGGAAATGAATTTGCACAGTTTGCAGAATGGAAAGATAAGGAACAGTTAGATTGGATGCTGCTAGATTATGAGATGCACCAAAAGGCAAATGAGTATATGAAGGAGCTATTAAAAATCTATAAAAGATCTAAGCCCTTGTTTCAATTGGATCACGTAAATGAAGGCTTTGATTGGATAGATGTAAACAATAGAGAACAGTCGATATTCTCCTTTATACGTAAAGCTGAGAGCGAAGAGGATTATTTAGTCGTCATTTGTAATTTCACTTATCATACTTACGAAAATTACAGAATTGGCGTGCCTCTAAATAACTCTTTCCGAGAAATATTAAATAGTGACACTGATAGATTTGGTGGAGCTAATTATATAAATAAAAAAGTAATAAAAGCAGAAAAAGTAGAATTTCATGGAAAACCTTATTCTGTTCAACTCACAATACCAGCTTTTAGTATGATCATTTTACGTCCAGTTCAACATCGGAAGGGGAGAAAAGGAAATGGGAAAGAAACGGTGCGTCGCAATGCTTCTAGCAGGGGGAAAGGGGAGTAGACTCTATTCTTTAACTAAGAGTTTAGCAAAACCGGCTATTCCTTTTGGAGGGAAATATCGAATTATTGATTTTACTTTAAGCAATTGTTCCAATTCGGGAATAGAAACGGTTGGAGTTTTAACGCAATATCAGCCCTTAGTTTTGAACTCATATATTGGGATAGGAAGTGCATGGGACCTAGACCGTGTCAATGGAGGGGTAACCGTATTGCCCCCATACAGTGAATCATCTGAAGTAAAATGGTATACAGGAACAGCAAGTGCTATTTATCAAAATCAGAACTATTTGTCTCAATATGATCCTGAATATGTTCTTATTTTATCAGGAGATCATATTTATAAAATGAATTATGAAGAAATGCTTGAGTATCATATCAATAAGCAAGCAGATGCTTCTATCTCGGTTATTCAAGTAGGGTGGGAAGAAGCTAGTAGATTCGGAATCATGAATACAAATAAAGATATGGATATCATAGAATTCGAAGAGAAGCCTCAACATCCTAAAAATAATTTAGCCTCAATGGGGATATATATTTTTAAATGGAAGGTATTGAAAGAATTACTAGAAGAAGATAACTTAAATAAAAATTCCTCCCATGATTTTGGGAAAGATATAATTCCTTTACTAATAGAACAAAAGAAAAAGGTTGTAGCTTACCCATTTAAAGGATATTGGAAAGATGTTGGAACTGTTCAAAGTCTCTGGGAAGCAAATATGGATTTGCTGGATGATAATAGTGCATTAAATATCTCTGATTATAATTGGAGAATCTATACGGTTAATCCAAATCATCCCCCACAATATATCTCAAGTGATGCACATGTAAGAGAGTCTATGGTGAATGAAGGTTGTATTATTAGTGGAGATTTAGAAAAATCAATTGTTTTCCAGGGGGTGACTGTAGGGAAAGGGACAATCATACGTAGTTCTGTCATAATGCCTGATGCGAAGATTGGAAATGATGTTTATATAGAGAAGGCTATTGTCCCTTCTGACATTACAATACCAGATGGAATGGTCATTAAACCAGAGAAAGACCTAGATGAGGTAGTATTGGTTACAGAAGAAATGGTTAATGAAATGATTTCCTAACAAACTAGATAGGAGGGATTAAGATGAAAAGATCAATGCTGGGCATTATTGATGCAACAACACACCTGGAAGATTTAGAAGAGTTAACTGCTCATCGTACACTTGCTGCACTTCCAATTGGTGGACGATATCGATTAATCGATTTTGTCCTTTCCAATATGGTGAACTCTGGAATAGGAAGCGTTGCTATTTTTCCAAAGTATCAGTATCGCTCGTTAATGGACCACTTAGGATCAGGGAAAAATTGGGACTTGGACAGAAAGAGAGATGGTTTATTCTTCTTTCCAGCCTCTATTTCTGATTCTAATACGAATGGAATTGGCTCATTTAATCACTTTGCGGCAAATATTGATTATTTTCACCGCAGTAAACAAGAATATGCATTAGTTGCAAATTGTTTTACTGTTTTTAATATGAATTTTAATCCTGTATTAGAGCGTCATCTCGCCTCTGGTTGTGATATAACGGAAGTTACTAATAATGGGAATTCGTTAGAAGTATATTTAATCAAGAAATCAAAGCTAATTAATTTAATAGACTCAAGGGATGCAACAGGTTATACATGCATGAAGGACGTTGTGTTAGATATTAATAATCAGTTAAAAATATGTGAATATGAATATAACGGCTATGCCGAAAAAATAGATTCTATATCTAGTTACTATCGTGTAAGTAAAGATATATTAAAATCAAATGTATGGAATCAGCTTTTTATAAAAGAGAGACCAATATTTACAAAAGTAAAAGATGAGCCACCTACTCGTTATACTAGTACAGGAGAAGTAAAAAACTCCATGATAGCGAATGGTTGCTTTATAGAAGGTGATATTAATAATAGTATTATATCTAGAGCGGTTAAAGTCGGAAAGGGTTCTAGTTTAAAAAACTGTATTATCATGCAAAAGTGTACAATCGGAGAAAATTGCCAGTTAGATTCTGTTATTTTAGATAAGGATGTAATCGTAGAAAGTGGTACAGTGATGATTGGTACTGCTAATTCTCCCTTTGTCGTAAGAAAAGGAACAGTGCAAGGAGCGTTGATGAATTCGTGAGAGTATTATTTGCAGTTTCAGAATGTGTACCATTTATAAAATCAGGAGGACTGGCAGATGTGGCTGGTTCTCTTCCTAAAGAATTAAAAAAACAAGGCACGGATGTGGCTGTAATTATGCCAAAATATCAAGATATTCCAGCACATTTACTTGCTAATATTAAGAAGCGATGTTATTTTTTTGTTCCAATCGGTTGGCGAAATCAATATTGTGGAATTGAAGAGTTAGAAGTGGATGGTATTACTTTTTATTTTATTGATAACGAGTGGTACTTTAAGAGAAGTGGCTTGTATGGCTATGGAGATGATGGCGAACGCTTTGCATTTTTTAATAGAGCCGTATTAGAGAGCTTACCTTATTTAGCCGATTATCCAGATATTATTCATTGCCATGATTGGCATACAGCAATGATCCCTTTCTTATTGAATGTCGACTATAAGTGGAAAAAAGAGTATAGCAATATAAAAACTGTTTTTACCATACATAATCTTCAATTTCAGGGAATATTGCCAAGAGAGGTTCTTGGTGATTTATTTAATTTAAATGATTATTATTTTACAGCAGATAATCTTGAATTTTATGGAAACGTTAATTTGATGAAAGGGGGACTTATTGCTACTGATAAAATAACAACAGTAAGCCCTACCTACAAAAACGAAATCCAAACAGAATATTATGGGGAGAAGCTGAATAATGTATTAAAGCAGAGAGAGTCTGATTTATATGGCATTATAAATGGTATCGATGAGGAAACATATAATCCAGAAACAGATCCAGGGATAACAGCTAATTATACGGTTACTTCTTTAGAAAAAAAGCAAGAAAATAAAAAATTTATTCAGCAGAAGTTTGGATTAAAGGAAGATCCAGAGGTTCCAATTATTTGTATGATTACCAGATTAACTAGTCAAAAGGGATTGGAATTAGTAAGGCACGTATTTCATGAAATAATGGAAGAGGATGTACAGTTCCTAGTATTAGGAACTGGGGATCCGGAATTTGAGAACTTTTTCCGTGAAATGGAATATACGTATTCTGACAAGTGTAAAGCCTATATTGGATTTGATGAAAACTTAGCTCATCAAATATATGCAGGTGCCGACTTATTTCTAATGCCTTCTAAGTTTGAACCATGTGGATTAGGACAGTTAATTGCATTAAGATATGGTAATATCCCAATTGTAAGAGAAACTGGTGGACTTAATGATACAGTTTTCTCTTATAATGAGCTGACAGAAGAAGGAAATGGATTTAGTTTTACTAATTTTAATGCCCATGACATGCTTTTTACGATTAGAAGAGGTATTGGTTTTTATAAAGAGGATAAAGAAGTATGGCATAAACTAATGAAGAATGCGATGTCGATGGATAATAGTTGGGCTCAATCTGCATTCAAATATAATCAATTATATGCAGAGCTTATCTCGAGGAGTGAATCCCATGTTTTCTAATAAGGAACGATTTAAAAGGTATTTTTTGCAAAGGCTTGAGATGACATATGGAAAAACCTTTGAAGATACAACAAGTAGCGATCATTTTCAAACATTAGGTCACATGATTAGAGAGTATGTAAGCTCGAATTGGATACAGACAAATGAGCAAAGCCGTAATAATAATGGAAAACAGGTGTATTATCTTTCAATCGAGTTTTTATTAGGAAGATTGCTTCATAATAACTTAATAAACTTAGGCATTGATCAAGTTGTAATAGAAGGATTGGCAGATCTTGGAATTGATTTCTTTGAAGTAGAAGATATTGAGCATGATGCTGGTCTTGGAAATGGTGGACTAGGAAGACTTGCTGCATGTTTCTTAGATTCTCTCGCAACATTAAACTTGCCAGGGCATGGTTATGGCATTCGATATAAGCATGGATTATTTGAACAGCGAATTGTGGATGGATACCAAATTGAATTACCTGAACAATGGTTAAAGCAAGGACAGGTTTGGGAAGTCAGAAAAGAAGATTTAGCGGTAGACATTTATTTCTGGGGAAATATCGATATGTATGAAAGGAATGGGAAGTTACAGTTTCGGCATTTAAATGCCGAAGCTGTAACAGCAGTTCCACATGATGTACCAGTAATCGGTTATCATACGTCGACTGTTAATACACTAAGGTTGTGGAATGCGGAGCCAACATCTTTGATTGCAAAAGATGTCAAAGATATTATGCGATATAAAAGGGAAACTGAATCAATTTCAGGATTTTTGTATCCAGATGACTCCAATGACGAAGGCAAAATCTTACGCTTAAAACAACAATATTTTTTAGTTTCTGCAAGCTTACAGTCCATTGTTCGAAATTATAAGCAGCAACATAAAAATATTAGTGAAATGCATCACTATATAAGCATCCACGTAAATGATACGCATCCCGTATTGGCAATCCCTGAGCTTATGAGAATATTAATGGATGAGGAAGGATTAGGCTGGGAAGAAGCATGGGATATTACTACAAATACTATTTCTTACACCAATCATACCACATTATCTGAAGCATTAGAGCAATGGCCAATCTATATATTCCAACCTTTATTACCACGGATTTATATGATTATCAATGAAATAAATGAGCGTTTCTGTAAAGAATTATGGGAACGGTATCCGGGTGATTTTCAAAAAATTGAGAAAATGGCAATAATTGCACATGGCATGATAAAGATGGCTCATTTAGCTTTGGTCGGTAGCTATAGTGTAAATGGAGTAGCAGAAATTCATACGGAGATTTTAAAGAAACGAGAAATGGCTGATTTCTATGCATTTTATCCCGAAAAGTTTAATAATAAGACAAATGGCATCACTCATAGAAGGTGGTTAATAAAAACAAATCCTAAGTTGACGAACTTAATTTCTCAAACCATTGGTGATAAATGGATTGATGAGCCCATTTTTCTAAAGGAATTGCTTAATTACCAGGACGATGTGAATTTTAAAGAAAATATTGCCTCTATAAAGCATAATAATAAAGAGATACTAGCTAAGATTATTAAGGAGAAAAATGGTATCCTTGTAGACCCTTCTTCTATTTTTGATGTACAGGTAAAGAGGCTGCACGCATATAAAAGACAGTTACTAAATATTCTGCATATCATGACTCTCTATAATAAGTTAAGAGAAGATCCAACGATTGACATGGAACCGAGAACATTTATATTTGGAGCAAAGGCATCACCTGGTTATTATTATGCCAAGAAAATTATAAAATTAATTAATACAGTTGCTCATAAAGTTAATAATGATAAAAGAATCCAAGATAAATTAAAGGTTGTCTTTCTCGAAAATTATCGTGTTTCACTGGCAGAGCATATTTTTCCTGCTGCTGATGTTAGTGAGCAAATATCAACAGCAAGTAAAGAAGCTTCCGGTACAGGTAATATGAAATTTATGATGAATGGTGCATTGACCATCGGAACACTTGATGGTGCTAACATTGAAATGCATGATTTAGTGGGAGATGAGAATATTTTCATCTTCGGAATGAATGCAGATCAAGTATTAGAACTTTATCAAAATGGCGGTTATAGTTCTCGGGAGTATTATTATCATGATGATAGGATTCATGAGGTATTCAATCAATTGAAAAATGGATTTTATGATCATCCTTCCAATGAATTTGATCCCATTCTTGATTCTTTACTAATAGAGAATGATCAATTTTTCGTCTTAAAAGATTTTAATTCTTACGCAAATATTCATGAAAAGGTGAATCAGGTATTTAAGAATAAGCAAGATTGGCTACAAAAAAGTATTGTTAATATTGCTATGTCAGGTCATTTTTCAAGTGATCGCACAATAAAAGAATATGCAGATGATATTTGGCATATAAAACCTTATTCTTAAGAGCTGGAAGAGGCGGGGATAAAACTAAATAGCCACTCTGTAAAGACGAACAATCTCATTTAGCTCTTAAATAAAGTATTCTAAGTTTTTAAATATAGTCAAGTCTAAAAACTAATTCGTTCCATTGCGCTACAAACACTCGCTTTCCTCTATTTTCCGCAGGAGTCGAGTGTTTTCCGCTCCATTCCACTTCGTTTTTAAAGGCAATTTCTAAAAATTTATTTTTTGCCAAGAAAAAATAAATTAGCAAGAAAAATGGAGCAGCCTAAATACACGTAGACTCCTATGGGAGCTGCGAGAAAGTCCGAGACCCTGCAGGACATAGGCAGACCGCGGCTCGGCGCTCGCCCCATGGAAAGCGAAGTGTATTCAGGCTGCGGATATTAACACCAACTTTACTGAAACAGTCTTTTATAAACCTGAACAATGGTGTGTTATTATCGTATAATTATTCGGGTTTATTTATAGCTGAAAAAATTATGTCCCAACCTTATTTCTCTTTTTTTCCCTTATTGTCTGTATATCCATCTGTTTTACGGTAAGGGACATCTCCAAAAGGAGCTTCTATTCCTTCATCATCTAATGCCTGCTCATATTGTTCCTTTTCTTTAGAAGGGTAAACAGATCGTTCAGAGCCATCAATATTTGTAGCTGTAAAGGCTTCATAGTCTTCAGGGAAGTCTCCGTTATCACTATCCCTATCATAAAGACTATCATAATCTTTAAAATCACCTCTTAAATCTGAGGGAGTTTCAGATGTCCCATAGCGGGCAACTTCTTGAAAACTATCTTGATAGTCTCTCACGTCACCAGTATCATAGTGACGATATTCATTTCCATGAGCTAGTTCAAGGATATCATCTTCAACTGGGCGATCAGAAGCTATAGATTGTTCTTCGCTATATTCTTTGAGAGTGAGGGCAGTTGGAATTGCTTCTAATCTCTCATAAGGAATTTCTTTTCCTGAAACTTTACAAATCCCATAAGATCCATCTTCTATTGCTTTCAAAGCGTTATTAATTTTATTTAATTCAGATTGGTCATGTTCTTCTAATGCTGAATCTTTTTCTCTTTCATATAACTCGGTTCCCATATCTGCCGGATGGTTATCATAGCTTGATAATTCACCTACTGATTCTTGAACATTTTCTTCACTTGCATATCCATTAATCCTATTCAATACATTTGATTTTCTGTCTTCTAATTCTTTTTTTAAATGATTTATTTGTTCTGTTGACAACAAGTTAAACACATCCTTATCTATACGATTATAACAAAACAGTATAAACGTAATTGGAGATTAAATGTAAGACAAGCTATTCATAAATTTCCCTGTTTTATGGTTATCAAACCTCTTCTTTTTAAGAGGATTTTTTTATATTGTACAAAATTTGGAAACGGCATTAAGAATTCACTATGATTGACATAATATAAAGGACAGGTGTATCGTAAAATATGCTAAAATAATAAGTAAGCGTATATCTTTGAACCAATAGAATCAAGAAATAAAACTCTTGATTTGTTTTAGGGGGATTCAAAACGGGATGAATGAAGCATTTGGAACAATGGTACAAACAAAAATAAGGGATAGTGTTTCTTCCACAATTTTAGTTAGTGAAGTCAGGAAGATAGAAGAAAACACGGATATTCTGGACTTTTTTTCTAAATTCCATGCCTATAAGGGGAAACGTTTTTTTTGGAAAGAACCTTCTGGGGAAAACATGCTAGTAGGAATTGGCGTTTGCGAAAAAATTGAATGTTCAAAAGGAGAAAGTTCGTATTCTTATGTGGAGAAGAAATGGAAACAGCTTATAGAAAATGCGATTGTATTTAATGAATTCAATCATATTGGAATTGGTCCTGTTCTTTTAGGGGGTTTTTCCTTTGATCCATTAAAAGAGAAGACTCAGGACTGGGATGGATTCTCTGAAGCCCATTTTTATGTGCCACAGTTTATGTTAAGTGAAATAAATGGAATTCAATTCATTACAACAAATATATTTATTCAAAAAGATAGAATAGAAAATGCAAAAGTGGAGCTGGAAAAAAACTCGTTCGCATTTCAAAAAAAATTAGAAGAATATTCTTCTCCATCTGAACCGTCTATTAAGAAAATAACAGAGGTAGACCGTGCAACATGGAAGAATACGGTTGATAAAGTAATAAGCAATTTAGATGGACATCTAAAAAAAGTAGTGTTAGCTCGTGCTAGTAAAATCCATTTCTCAAGAGAATTAGAATCAGAGCTTGTACTAAAAAAATTAATACAACAACAGAGCAACGGTTATATTTTCGCCTTGGAAGCAAAAGATAAATGCTTTATAGGGGCATCTCCTGAAAGATTGGTAAAAAAAGAAGGAGAGACCGTTTTTTCTACATGTCTAGCTGGCTCTATTTCTAGAGGGGGAAACAAAGAAGAAGATAATACCCTAGCAGAAGCGTTGCTTTCTGATTTAAAAAATAGAGAAGAACATAATTATGTTGTTAAAATGATTAAGAATGCCATGGAAGAAGTATGCAGTAGGGTAGAAATGCCACCAAATCCGCAAATCATGAAAATGAGAGATATTCAGCATCTTTATACACCTGTTAGTGGTAAGGTGAAAGAAACAGAATCATTAATTTCCTTAATTCGATTATTGCATCCAACTCCAGCCCTCGGTGGTTTTCCACGCGAAGAAGCGTTAAAGGTTATAAGAGAGGTGGAAGGACTAGATAGAGGTATGTATGGTGCCCCAATCGGTTGGCTTGATTATCAAGGTAATGGTGAATTCGCTGTAAGTATTCGTTCAGGCTTACTACATGGCAATGTTGCAACAATCTTTGCTGGGTGCGGGATTGTCGCTGACTCTGATCCTGACTCTGAATACGAGGAAACAGCTATTAAATTTAAGCCGATGCTAACTGCGTTAGGAGGAAAATAAAATGAGTCATCAGCAACAGTTAACAGCTTATGTGCATGCACTGATTTCCGAGTTAGTAAAAAACGGAGTAGCGCATGCTGTTATTAGCCCTGGTTCGAGATCTACACCAATCAGTCTATTGCTAGCAGAAGAAGAAGATATCCAGTTACATGTACATGTTGATGAAAGATCAGCAGCTTTTTTTGCGTTAGGAATAGCGAAAGCATCAAAGAAACCGACTGTGTTAGTGTGTACATCAGGAACAGCTGCCGCGAATTATTTTCCCGCCATCGTAGAGGCGAAAATTTCGCGTATCCCGTTAGTTGTGTTGACGGCAGATCGTCCCCATGAACTAAGAGATGTTGGGGCTCCTCAAGCAATTGATCAATTAGATCTATATGGGAAGCATGTAAAATGGTTTATGGAAATGGCTACACCAGATAGTAGTCCAGGTATGATTAGATATGCTAAGACAGTCGGAGCCAGAGCCATTGCAATGGCGAAGCAGCATCCTAGTGGTCCTGTCCATGTAAATATACCATTAAGAGAACCGTTAATCCCTGATTTGGATAATTTAGAATATTATCGTCTAGAAGAACAGAAAAAAACATCCATTCAAATTCAAACTGGGGAGTTTATATTAAGCGATTCTTATTTTCAGGATCTAGTATCAACTCTTAATAAGAAAGAGGACAGAAAAGGAATTATTATTTGTGGAGAAATAAATAATGAGGAATTTTTTGCAAAGGTAATAAAACTAGCGGGACAGACTGGTTTTCCAATCATTGCTGATCCATTATCACAACTACGAAGCAAGAGTGCGGACAAGGAAATTATCATTGACACATATGATACTTTTTTAAGAAATGAAAAGGTAAAATCCTTACTAAAACCAGATGTGATTATTAGATTTGGAAGTATGCCTGTCTCTAAGCCATTAACCATTTTCTTACGTGAAAATGAACAAGCAAAACAGATTGTTGTAGATGGAGGTAGTGGCTACAGGGATCCTAACCAATTAACTACAGAAATGGTTTATTGTGAAGAAGGTTATTTTTGCGAAAAGCTTACATCAGTTATTTCTCATTGCTCACTAAATCACTATTTAAATAAATGGATTGAAATTAATGAGCTTACGAAGAAGGAATTAATGCAAACGGCGGAAATCCAAGAAATAAGTGAAGCCAAGCTTTTCCACAGCTTAGGAGAATTAATTCCTAATGATGCAGTGTTATTTGTAGGTAACAGTATGCCAATTCGTGATTTAGATACATTCTTTCATAAGCAAAATAAAGAAGTTACCATTGTTGCCAATAGAGGTGCAAATGGAATTGATGGAACAATATCTACCGCTCTCGGTGTAGGGGTTATAAAGCAGCCTCTATTTTTAATTGTTGGGGATTTAACCTTTTTCCACGATCTTAATGGTTTAATCCTATCTCAGTTGTATCAGCTGCCAATTACTGTACTGTTAATCAATAATAATGGTGGAGGTATCTTTTCGTTTCTTCCACAAGTAGAGCTGCCAAGACATTTTGAGTTATTATTTGGAACTCCTTTAGATATAGATTTTAAGCATGCTGTGGAAATGTATAAGGGTGAGTATGAGCTTATAAAAAGCTGGCAAGATTTACAGATGTTATTCCAGAAAAGTAATTTCACCGCAGGTTTAAGAGTTTGGGAATTACAAACAAATCGAGAACGAAATCTATTAGAGCATCGTCAAATGACCAATCGAATCCAAAAGGTGTTAGATCAATTAGTTTAAAAGGTGAAGTGTATGTTTATCAAAATAAAAGATGTAAACTATCATATAACCGTTGATGGAGAAGGGGAATCCCTTTTATTATTACATGGGTTTACTGGGGATTGCAGAACATGGCTTCCGTTTATTCCGTTATGGAAGAAGTATTATAAGGTAATAACAGTCGATATTATTGGACATGGAAAAACAGATTCACCGAAAGAAACAAAAAAGTATGTAATGGAGGAAAGCGTCTCCCATTTAAAAGCACTAATTGATTACCTTCAAATAGCTCCTGTTCATTTATTAGGCTATTCGATGGGTGGAAGGTTAGCTTTGGCATATAGCATGGAGTATCCTGATACAGTTAAGAAACTAATACTTGAAAGTGCCTCTCCTGGTTTACGAACTGAATTGGAGAGAAAACAAAGACGAATACTGGATGAAAAACTAGGAGACTCTATCCTTGAAAAGGGTATAATAAGTTTTGTGAACAAATGGGAGAAGATTCCGTTATTCAAAAGCCAGGAACGGCTGAGTCCAGACGCTAGGCAGGCGATAAGGGATCAACGATTAGTCAATAATCCAATGGGATTAGCTAATAGTTTAAGAGGAATGGGGACAGGTGCAC
This sequence comes from Niallia sp. FSL W8-1348, assembly GCF_038006745.1. Lineage (NCBI taxonomy): Bacteria > Bacillati > Bacillota > Bacilli > Caryophanales > Bacillaceae > Niallia > Niallia sp. FSL W8-1348. The sequence continues at coordinate 3,775,532 of NZ_JBBOVV010000001.1, forward strand.
AAAGCTCTTATTGGTCTCAACTTTACCAGTTTCCCAAAAAGGCACTTTTAATTACGGGAGAACTCGATCAAAAGTTTGATGGAATTGCGGAAGAAATGGCAAAGTGCAATAAAAAAATGCAACATTTAAATGTAAATGATGCAGGTCATGCAATTCATGTGGAGAAACCTGAAATTTTTGGTACAATAGTATTGGAGTTTTTAAGGAGCTGACATAGATGTTCAGCCCTGTTTAGAAGGAGGAAAAATAATGACAGTAGAATGGGTTGCTGGCAGACAGTACGAAGAAATTATTTATGAAACATATAATGGAATTGCCAAGATTACAATTAATAGACCCCATGTACATAATGCTTTCACGCCAAGAACGGTAAGTGAATTAATTGATGCATTTGCAATGGCAAGAGATGACAGTGATGTGGGCGTAATTATTTTAACTGGTGCGGGCGATAAAGCGTTCTGTTCTGGTGGAGATCAAAAAGTTAGAGGACATGGTGGATATGTTGGTGAGGATCAAATTCCTCGCTTAAACGTGCTTGATTTACAGCGTCTAATTAGAGTTATTCCTAAGCCTGTAATCGCCATGGTAAAAGGGTATGCAATAGGTGGAGGACACGTTCTTCATATCGTCTGCGATTTAACAATTGCTGCAGATAATGCTATTTTTGGACAAACTGGTCCAAAGGTAGGAAGCTTTGATGCTGGTTATGGTTCCGGCTACTTAGCAAGAATCGTTGGCCATAAAAAGGCTAGAGAAATTTGGTTCTTATGCCGCCAATACAGTGCACAAGAAGCATTAGACATGGGCTTAGTAAACACTGTTGTACCATTAGAAAAAGTAGAAGAAGAAACGATTAAATGGTGTGAAGAAATTCTAGAAAAAAGCCCAACTGCCCTTCGTTTCTTAAAAGCTGCATTTAATGCAGATACCGATGGATTAGCTGGTATTCAGCAGTTTGCTGGTGATGCAACACTACTGTACTATACAACAGATGAAGCAAAAGAAGGAAGAGATTCCTTTAAGGAAAAACGCAACCCTGATTTTGGACAATTCCCTCGTTTCCCTTAATTAGGAAGAGGATATTAATAGTTGGATTCCCGGTTATGGGAAATAGTTATTAATGTACCATTTATAAAAAAATAACAGTAGGTGACACTCGTTTTTAGCAAATGTATTTTTAGACATGCTAATAATAGTGTCACCTTTGTTTATAGAAAAGAGGATAAAAAAAGTAATGACTGAAATACTTCCTAATTTTTTAAAAAATAGAGCGAGTTTAACGCCAGATAGAGAAGCAATTGTTTATAAGAATGAGCGGCTAACTTTTAAAGAACTTTATGAAAGAGCCTATCATTATGCTGGAATATTGACTGCTTTTGGAATAAAAGACAAGGATTATGTAGGATTTCTTGTCAAAAATGATTTAGAAACAGTCCTCCATTTATATGCTATGCAAATTATTGGAGCAAAGGCAGTCCTGCTTAACAATCGCTTAACCGTGAAAGAAATGGCTTATCAATTATCGGATGCAAATGCTAGTTATCTAATAACAGAAGAAAACTTTCAGGAGCAGGCAATCCAGTTAGAAGAAGAGTTGGTTATTTCCATTTTTTATAAAGAAAAATTGGAAGATAACCCTTACATAGAACCGATAGAAAAAAGGCAACTTCATTTAGATGATACTTGTACTATTATGTATACATCCGGTACAACAGGCCTTCCAAAAGGAGTCATTCAATCATACGGTAACCATTGGTGGAGTGCAGTAGGAAATACATTAAATGCCGGCTTATATGAGAAAGATACTTGGTTATGTGCAGTCCCATTATTTCATATTAGCGGATATTCTATTTTAATGAGAAGTATTATTTACGGTATGAAAATTGTCCTGCATGATTCCTTTGATGAAAAAAAAGTGCTAGCCGATTTGTGGAAAGAAAAAGTAACGATTATATCTGTTGTTACTACAATGTTGCAACGAATAGAGCATGTTGCAAGTGACAGATTTCCAGATTATTTCCGGTACATGCTTCTAGGTGGAGGACCTGCCACAATAGATTTGCTCACTCGATGCATGAAGAAAGAAATTCCAGTTTATTATTCTTATGGGATGACAGAAACCTCTTCACAAATTGTCACGTTATCACCAGAAGACAGTATTAGAAAAATTGGTTCAGCAGGAAAGCCACTTTTCCCTGCTCAATTAAAGATTGTTAATCATTCAGGAGAAACATTAGAACCAAATGAAGTTGGAGAGATTACTGTATGCGGCCCAAATGTTTCAAAAGGTTATTTAAATAAAGACAACCATTTAAAGGATGGATGGTTTTTTACAGGTGACATTGGGTATACAGATTCTGAGGGCTTTCTCTATGTCTTAGATAGACGGTCTGACTTAATTATTTCAGGAGGAGAAAATGTTTATCCAGCAGAAGTAGAAGCGGTACTTACAGACATGGAAGGAATAAGAGAAGCAGCAGTGATTGGGATTCCGAATAATAAATGGGGACAAGTTCCGATTGCGTTTGTAGCAAAAGAAAAAAGTATGCTAACAGAGCAACAGATTATCAATAATTGTGAAAACTCTTTAGCTAAATATAAAATTCCTAAAAAAATATTTTTTGTAACAGAGGTTCCACGTAATGCTTCTGGAAAAATAGTCAGAAGAGAATTAAGGAAGTGGGTAGAGGAGCAAGCGGATTTTTCATTGTAAGGAAACACTAGACTGGATAATGAGGTTAAACGTAGAAAAAACTAATGAAAGAAGTGTAGGAATGTGAGCTTATACCATGGATCATTATATTGGCCAACAACGATAAGTGATAGACCAGTTTATCCAAAGCTGGATAAAGAAGTTTCATGTGATGTTCTTATCATTGGGGCAGGAATGTCGGGAGCTTTGTTAACATACAAGCTCGCAAAAGAACCACTAGATGTTATTCTAGTGGATAAAAATTGTGTTGGCAATGGGAGCTCTTCTGCAAATACTGGTTTATTACAGTATTCAAATGATAAAATGCTTCATTCCTTTGCTGAAAGCATCGGTGAGAAAGACGCTGTTCGATTTTATCAGCTATGCTTGAATGGTATGAAAGAACTGAAAAAAATTGCAACATCTTTACAAGATGATATACAATTTATAGATAGACAAAGCTTATATTATGCCAGTACAGAGTCTGATATAGTATCTCTTCAAAGAGAATTTGAAATACTGAAAAAATATAATTTTCCAGTAGAATTTTTAGAAGAGGAAATGCTTTATAAATTATATGGACTTAATAAGCATGGCGCCATTCGAACAATGGGGGATGCGGAAGTAAATCCCCTAAAGTTGGTCCTATCTTTAGTGAAAGAGGCTTCAAAGAAAAGCAATGTCCAAGTTTTTGAAAATACGGAAGTAACAGAACCTCAATACAAAGATGGTTATTGGTTATTTCATAATGAAGATGCGATTATTCGAGCAAAGCATGTCGTTTATGCAACAGGTTATCAATTAGATAACTTTACAATGGAAATGCCTACGGAATTAAACAGAACCTTTGCAATCATAACGAATCCTATATCCTCTTTTCGTAATTGGAAGGATAGATGTCTAATTTGGGAGACAAAGCGGCCATACTTTTATATGCGAACAACCGTTGACGGAAGAATTATAGCTGGCGGTTTAGATGAAGAGACAATAGAATCACCAAGAGATCCAAGGATTTTACAAATTTATGCAGATAGATTGTTGGCTCGCATTAAAGAACATTTTCCCTATTTGCAATTAAAGGCTGAATATGTTTATGGTGCTACTTTTGGAGAATCCAAGGATGGGATTCCTTTTATTGGGGAACATCCAAATAAGAAAAATCTCTACTATTGTTTAGGATTTGGTGGGAATGGAACGGTTTATAGTGCTTTTGGTTCAACTATTATAAAGGATTTAATAATAAATGGGAATCACCCTGATGCCGATTTAGTTCGATTAAATAGATAAAAAGGAATCCCCTGAGAATTCTTTCTAGGGATTCCTTTTAATGGTTAAATCTATTTAGCTCAAGCTGTTTTCGGGCTCAAATGTTTTACAATCTGTTTCATAGCTAGTGTCAGCATGTTTTCCGGCATTACTTACAACATAAATTTGATCGGCTCCACACTGATTTCCTTTTTCCCAAAAAGTGCAGTTACTTACTTCACAAAGTACATCTTTGGCCATTTGTTTACCACTCCTTTTTCTTTAGTTGTTTTGTTCTTTAATGGTACGTACTTTTCTTAAAAGTAATATTCAGGAGATGTCCATCCATTTTATGTGGAGTTAATACCCACAATGAGACTTATGAGAGCCCCACTATACTTTAGTATTGGAAGGATGGAGGAAATACATACGTAGAACAAATGAAAAGAAAAGCCAGTATTTGAGAGGTAATGGAGTCTCACATTTGTATATTATGCAATTTTTCATTACTATTAATAAGGAGAATCTTTTCTCCCCTGTTAAAGGAAATAGAAATTATTTAATGAATTGAATTATTTAAGGAGTGCTTGAAAATGAGTCTATTACAAGATATTTTAGTCTACAATGAAGAATTTGTTAGGGAAGAAAAGTATGAAAAATTTATTACAACCAAATTTCCTAATAAAAAAATGGTTATTCTAACTTGTATGGATACAAGACTGTTAGAACTTTTACCCCAGGCATTAAATCTTGCTAATGGAGACGTAAAAATTATAAAAAATGCAGGTGCTGTGGTAGTTCATCCTTTTGGAAGTATCATGCGTAGCATTTTAGTGGCAGTGTACGAACTACAAGCAGATGAAGTAGTGGTGATTGGGCATCATGACTGTGGTATGAGTGCCCTACATTCGGACAGCATGATGGAAAAAATGAAAGAAAGAGGTATATCAGACGAAACCTTTGCTACACTGAAGCATTCAGGAATAAATCTAGAGAAATGGTTAAAAGGATTTAATTCTGTATCAGAAAGCGTTGCTCATAGCGTAGATATGATAAAAAAACATCCTTTATTACCAAACGATGTTCCAGTTCATGGGTTAGTAATTGATCCAAAGACTGGCAAGTTAGATTTAGTGGTAGATGGTTATTAATTATTTTTTTTAGGCGAATGGTTATGGTTTCTACAATGCCATTCATCGGGCACAGGATCTAAACCACCTGGATGAAAAGGGTGACATTTAAGAATTCGTTTAATGGTTAAATAGCCCCCTTTAAAAGCACCAAACCTTTGAATTGCTTCTAAGCCATAAGTAGAGCAGGTTGGATAAAAACGGCAAGTTGGCGGTTTTAATGGTGAAATGACCTTTCGATAAAAACGAATGATTAATAAAAAAACTTGTTTCATGTGACTTTTTCCCTCTCCTTCTTTTGCAAGTAGTATAACATGGACGAGGACAGGTTTTAAAGCAATCTCTATTAAGCAACTTAATCTTACTGGATTTAAGGATGGAACGTACGAATTGTTACTGGAAAAAAATTATATATATTAAGTTGATGAAATTACTCGGGTTTTTAGTTATAATAGAGATACATGAAAAAAAGGGAGATGTTTAGATGCCTTCAGTTGAAAGTTTTGAATTAGATCATACAGCGGTAAAAGCTCCATACGTAAGACATTGCGGTGTACACAAAGTGGGTAGTGATGGCGTAGTTAATAAATATGATATTCGTTTTTGTCAGCCAAATAAGCAAGCGATGAAGCCAGATGTTATTCATACATTAGAGCATTTATTAGCATTTAACTTACGTGCACATGTAGAAAAATACAACCATTTTGATATTATTGATATTTCTCCAATGGGTTGCCAAACTGGTTATTATTTAGTGGTAAGTGGGGAACCAACTGTTGATGAAATTATCGATTTACTAGAAGCAACAATGAAAACAGCGATTGAAATTACCGAAATTCCAGCTGCTAATGAGACACAATGTGGTCAAGCGAAACTACATGATTTAGAAGGTGCAAAAAGGTTGATGAATTTTTGGTTAAGTAAAGATAAAGAAGAGTTAAAACAGGTATTCGCAAAATAATGAAGCTGGGATATAAGTATTCCAGCCGAAGATAAACCTGAACAATGATACGAAGATTGTAAAAATATTTCGTATCATTGTTTGGGTTTTTTATTCATGTGAAAAAGGTTTGTGGTAATCACCCGCAGCCTGAATACACTTCGTTTTCCGTGGAGCTCGCGCTGAGACCCCGCAGCGTGTGGAGGCTCAGCTTCCTCCCCGCAGAAAGCGAGTGTCTGTAGCGCAATGGAACAACATAGTTTTTATACTTAACTCATAAATAACCAGTATAGGGAAGTAGGCTTTTAAGGGCTAAATTAGAGAATGTTCGCCTTTACCTATTATCTACTTAGTGATGTCCCGGCCTCTTCATTGCTCTATAAAAGGGGACTAAGGAGTCTGGAAAAGGATTCTTTAAAACGGATCCATAACGATCTTTTTGAATATTGGTCTGCTGTTAAATGTGTCGATAATTCCATGTCTTCTAAGAAATCATCTGTAAGCTCATTTGCGATTTGCTCACTATAAATGAAGGCATTTACTTCAAAATTCAGCCTAAAGCTTCTCATATCAATATTCGCTGTTCCAACAGAAGCGATTTTTCGATCAACTAAAATTGTTTTTGCATGGATAAATCCATTCTCATATATATAAATTTTCGCTCCTGCTTTTAGCATTTCACCGATATATGAATAGGTAGCCCAGTATACAAACATATGATCAGGTTTATTCGGAATCATAATTTTTACATCTACACCAGAAAGAGCAGCAATTCTTAATGTATCGAGTAAGCTAGCATCAGGAATAAAATAAGGTGTTTGAATATAAACACTTTCTTTGGCGGAAGTAATCATTTTTATATAACCATTTTTAATTTGTTCCCACTCAGAATCAGGTCCGCTTGAAACGATTTGCATGCCAATATTCCCAATAATTTCATCAATTTTCCCTGGAAAATATTCAGGAGAGTATTTAATATCGTGAAGATGGGAAGCTTGATTCCAATCAAGAATAAATCTTGTTTGAATAGCATATACGGCAGTACCTACGATACGTAAGTGTGTATCTCTCCAATAACCAAATTTAGGATGGAGTCCTAAATATTCATCTCCTACATTGAAGCCACCAATATAGCCAATTTTGCCGTCGATAATTCCAAGCTTTCTGTGATTGCGATAATTTAAACGTAAATTAATTAGATGAAATTTACTTGGGAAAAATACTTCGACAAAACCACCGGCTGCTCTTAGCTCTTTAAAAACCTTTTTTCGTAACGTTCTAGAACCAAGCTCATCATATAATAAGCGTACTTCGACTCCTTCTTTTGCTTTTTCAACAAGTAAGCTGATAAGATCGGAGCCAATTCCATCATTTTTAAGAATATAATATTGTAAATGAATCGACTTTTTGGCATTTTTGATATCCGTAAATAATTGATCAAATTTTTGATGACCATCCGTAAATATTTGGACAGCATTGTTTTCTGTAAGAACCGCATCATTGTTAAATAAATTCATATAAATGAGGTCTTGGTTTTTCCGAATGACTTCATTTGTTGTTCGTAATTGATTGGAGCTTATTTGTAACAGTTGGGAAGCTAATATAGGCTCTATCCCAAGCTTTTTTCGCTCATCCCACTGAAATAATTTTCTGTTTCGTAAATTTTGGCCGAAAAGTAAATATAAAATAAATCCTAGAATAGGGATGAAGGTAAGTACCATTAGCCATGCCCATGTTGCGATAGGATCTTTTCTTTCAAAAAAGATAACAAGAAAAGCCAAAATGATATTAAGTATAATAATTACACTTAAAACAATTGAATAAATGTGCATTGAAATTCTTTTCCTTTCCCGTGCTAAAAGACAGCAATAGTAAGTGCAATATATAGAGACTAGGTATAATTTTGCATGTTCATGAAGAAATATCCTGTATAATTATAGGGTAAAAGGGTAAAACTTTGTACTATTTTGTATTTATTTTTCAAATAAGAATTTTCCTTCTTCCTTTAATGTGATAAAGTGAATAAGGGAAGTGAATCTTCTTCTAAATAGATTATTGACAAAGCGATTTTACGTATAGGATATTGCTTTTAACTTTTAGGCTGTTTTCTAAAGGATTGTTGTTTTTTCAATCGAAAAAAAGAATTAGTTGAAAAATGGAACAGCCCGAATACACGAAGACTCCACGGGGATTAGCGAGACAGCCTGAGACCCCGGAGGCTTAATAAGCTTAGCCCCATGGAAAGCGAAGTGTGTTCCGGCTGCGGATAATCGCAACAAGCTTTACGAAAACAGCCAACTTTAAAATGCCTACCCAAGTATTAGCCTTGAGGGTATCCTACTACCTAAATGAAAATTGCCGTTAGGGTAAGGAGTATTTTTTTATGGAAGAAATAAATCTTGGAATGCTACTTTTTTTAATTGGCGCTGGTTTTATTGCTGCATTTATTGATTCTGTTGTGGGAGGTGGTGGACTTATTTCATTGCCTGCTCTTTTATTTACCGGACTGCCGCCACAAATTGCACTAGGAACAAATAAGCTTGCTTCAACTATGGGATCATTGACTAGCTCGATCTCTTTTATAAGACATGGGAAAACGGATAAAAAGTTGCTATTAAAACTCTTGCCTCTTTCCATTATTGGTTCCGCAATCGGAGTTTATGTAGTGCAAAAAATACCATCGGAAGCTTTGAAGCCGTTAATTCTTGTTGCTTTAATCATGGTGACTATTTATACACTTACGAAAAAAGAGTGGGGAATAAATTCTACATACAATGGAATGACAAAAAAGAAGCTTTTGTTTGCTCAATTTATTGTACCATTAATAGGGTTCTATGATGGTTTTTTAGGGGGAGGAACTGGCTCTTTCTTTTTATTTTCTTTTCTCCTTATGGGATTTGATTTTGTAGAATCTGCGGGCAATGCGAAAGTCCTTAACTTTGGAAGTAATCTGACAGCACTGATTGTTTTTTTATGTTATGATTCTGTGTATTATTTATATGGAATAGTAATGGGAGTTGCGATGATTTTAGGGGCATATATTGGCTCTAGAGTTGCCATTGCAAAAGGCTCTAATTATGTAAAAATATTATTTGTACTCGTATCTGCTACATTGATTGGCAAAAATTTATTTGATTATTTAACAAATCGATAATAAAAAGGCTGTTTGAGAACTTGATTTCCTAATGGGAGGGGCATTATTCTCAAGCAGCCTTTTTTATATTGAGAAAAAAACTAATGTAAATTTCGGTGGGGGAAAATTGGGTTATTAGGCTTTCTGTAATCTTCACTTGCAAACTTTCCTTTTAAGCTTTCGATTAAATAAAGACCCATTAAATCATATAATTCTTGTTCATTTAATTCCTGAATGATATGTAATAAATCTTCTCTACTCATTTCTTCTAAAAAAGCAAAGGCAAGCATATCGATATCTTCTTCGTCACCAGTTAATTTATTTTTATATAAGTTATATAGTTCATCTATAATTTTCATCATTTTATCCTCCTAGTTCAGTCTATCTTAAAATGTAACCGTTTTATTTACCCGTATTATATATGATAACATCTTATTATTGCTAGCTATTATGTGAACATTATGTTAAAGAATAACTAATATCGTTGGAATTTTTAATCTCCTGTACGAAAAAAACGGCATATGAGTTTACTATTTATATAAGGAGATTTTTTAAAAAAACTTATAGATAATACGGAACAGCCTGAATACCTAGACGCCACGGGGATTAGCGAGACACTTGAGAAGTGATATATAAGGAAGCTTAAGCGTAGCCCCATGGAAAGTAAAGTGTATTCTGATTGCAAGTAATAGCAGCAAATTTTACGAAAACATCCTTTATAAAAAATATACCCTATTTTAGAGGAAAAAACTCCAGTTTTATTGGTAGTCTTTGCTATGATAATAATAGCCATCAAAAAATGAGCTTGAAAAAGCATGTTATTTCGCTTTAGTATGCAAGCTACCTATATTAATAATACATAATAATGGAGAAGGTATGGAAATATTTTATGATCAGAACAAAAATTTAGTGAAACTTTCTTTAAAAAAAATTGAATGGAACCAAGAAGCTAAACATGTATTGGTTATCTGTCAATATAAGAATCAATGGTTATTAACAAATCATAAGGTCCGTGGATTAGAGTTTCCAGGTGGGAAAAGAGAAATAAGCGAAACGACTACTCAAACAGCCTATAGAGAAGTCATGGAGGAAACAGGAGGAATCATTGATAGGCTACATTGGATAGCAGCCTATCAGGTCTTTGGAGAAAAACCCTTTGTGAAAGATGTTTTTTTTGCAAAAATAAATCAATTGAATGAGAAAGATGATTACCTAGAGACAGATGGTCCGGTTTTAATTACTGGAGATATAATAAAACTGCGCTGGCATGAGTCTTTTAGTTTTATTATGAAGGATGATGTCATTAAATATTGTCTGACTTATATTCAAAATGAATTATTAAAAGAAAAGAAGGGGTAATATAGGAAAAAAGGCAAAGGAGAATTTGATATGCAGAACGGTGATATAATAGAGAAAATGCGATTTCCCTCTCCTAATCCTTCCATTGATTTGTTTTTGGTTACTTATTATGTTAATGGATTACGAGTCAAAGGGATGCTTGCTACTCCTAATGATGGGAATAATTATGATGGCTTTCTTTATTTAAGGGGAGGCATTAAAAATGTCGGGAAAGTTCGTCCAGGGAGAATCATCCAATTTGCATCTGAGGGCTTTGTCGTTTTTGCCCCGTTTTACCGGGGGAACCAGGGTGGTGATGGCAATGAAGATTTTGCAGGAGAAGATAAGTACGATGCTATAGGAGCATTTACATTGCTGAAGAATTTGCCAAATGTGAACGATGTCCATGTTTTTGGTTTTTCAAGAGGAGGGGTAATGGCTTTATTTGTAGGGATTTATTGTCCTGTAAAATCAATTGTAACATGGGGCGGCGTCAGTGACATGTTCTTAACCTACGAGGAGCGCGAGGATTTACGCCGAATGATGAAAAGAGTAATAGGTGGAACTCCTTCTAAGTATCCAGATAGATATGAAGAACGAACGCCACTTTATCAATTGGAACAAATAAATGCCCCTACTCTTATTATTCATGGCCAATTAGATAAAAATGTTTCCGTTGATCATAGTCTTCGGTTAGAAGAAAAATTAAAGCAACTTGGAAAAGAAGTAGAAACATGGTATTTTCCGGCGTTTACTCATTACTTTCCTCCAGCAACAAATCGAAAAGTTGTCACCTCTTTGTCTAGCTGGATGAAAAAACAAACGGAAAAGATGGTAAAATAAAAGAAAAGAGTAAGAGAAGGGGAATGTGAAATGGGCATGCCGTTAGAGTTAAATACAATGATTGTAACAAAAGGGAAAGAAATAAGGTTAGAAGAGAACTTATTTCTTTTAGAAAAAGAAAACTATCGTTTATATCCGATGAATATCCCATTAGAGGTAAGAAGAACAAAAGAAGCGGAAGTATCTGGGATTGCGACTATAGAAAAATTAGAATGGGAAAATGACAAGACATCGATTACTTATAAACTTATTGCATTAAATTCAACAAATTAATTCAAGAAAGTGAAAAATGATTGACATGCATTGATAGATTGAGCTATCATTTTACCTTGAACGGATACTCTCTTATCCTGAGCTGGTGGAGGGACTGGCCCGATGAAACCCAGCAACCTACTATGTGAAGAAAATTACTGAACCATTTTATGTTTACATGAGATGGAACGGACATTCTCTTAGGAAAGGTGCTAACCTGAAGCAAGGAAATATTCCTTGAACGATAAGAGTGAAAGGTGCGAATTGATTTTACTAGGAGCCTTTTCACTATTGAAAAGGTTTTTTGTGTAAAATGAATTAATTATCTTTTATAAAAATGTATATTTTTAGATGTGTGTTTTTATTAGAAACGATAATCTTCGTTACATATATTATATTTATAAACATTTTTTCGGTTTTACATATAATAAAGCACGGAATTGACTTCGGATAAAAACGCCATTTTTACTTCATACTATCTAGGGAATGAGTACCGTATCAAGATAAGGTTAAGGAGTGTAGGAAGAAACCTCGCTCTACTTTTTTCTAAAATAAGGAGGAAATCAGATGTCAACAAAACGTCGCTTGTTTACTTCTGAATCGGTAACTGAAGGTCACCCAGATAAAATTTGTGATCAAATTTCAGATGCTATTTTGGACGCTATATTGGCTAAAGATGCTAATGCAAGAGTTGCTGCTGAAACTTCTGTAACAACAGGTCTAGTACTCGTTGCAGGTGAAATAACTACTTCTACGTATGTAGATATTCCGAAAATTGTTCGTGAGACAATTAAAGAAATTGGATATACACGTGCGAAGTATGGCTTTGATGCAGAAACTAGTGCAGTATTAACTTCTATTGATGAGCAATCCGCTGATATCGCATTAGGGGTAGACCAGGCTCTAGAAGCTCGTGAAGGTAAGATGACGGATGAAGAAATAGAGGCAATCGGTGCTGGAGATCAAGGCTTAATGTTCGGATTTGCATGTAATGAAACAAAGGAATTAATGCCATTACCAATTTCATTAGCACATAAACTATCTAGAAGACTAGCAGAGGCTAGAAAAGAAGAAATCTTGCCTTATCTACGTCCAGATGGAAAAACACAAGTAACAGTCGAATATGATGAAAATAATAAACCAGTTCGCGTTGATACAATCGTAATAAGCACACAACATCACCCAGAAGTGACTTTAGAGCAGATTCAACGAAATATTAAAGAATATGTAATTAAGCCTGTTGTGCCAGCTGAATTAATTGATGAAAACACAAAATATTTTATCAACCCAACAGGACGCTTTGTTATTGGAGGTCCACAAGGAGACGCGGGATTAACTGGTCGTAAAATCATCGTTGATACATATGGTGGATATGCACGACATGGTGGCGGAGCATTTTCTGGTAAGGATCCTACAAAAGTGGATCGTTCTGCAGCATATGCAGCGCGTTATGTAGCAAAGAATATCGTAGCGGCAGGATTAGCTGATAAAGTTGAAGTGCAATTAGCTTATGCAATAGGAGTAGCACAGCCAGTATCTATTTCTGTTGATACTTTTGGAACAGGAATTGTTTCAGAAGACAAACTAGTAGAAGCTGTACGGGAAAACTTTGATCTTCGTCCAGCTGGCATTATTAACATGCTTGATCTTCGTAAACCAATATACAGACAAACAGCTGCTTACGGGCATTTTGGCCGTACTGATATTGATTTACCATGGGAGCGTACAGATAGAGCAGAGTTGATAAAAAAAGCGGTAGAAGCTTAGAAATTTTTATTGATAAACAAACTGTACAAAAAAGTTTAATTTTAAAAGAAAGAAGTTACCGGAAAGTGTAACTTCTTTCTTTTTTTTTCGTCTAATACTTGATGATGGACTAGAGTTTTCGCATGTAATGAAAATGTAGGATTGAAATGCTAATAACTAATTATAAATTTGCATTTTTTTATGTTAAAATAGAAGACTAAGTGAAGATTTTATGAAACTTATTACCTATTAACATATTTTCTATTTAGGAGTATAGTAAAAATTTAATTATGGTTCAATGATTAGGCCAATGAGTTGGTTATAGATGTCCTAATACATCTAGGAAAAGAAATGGAGAAGGTGAGAGCAATATGTGTGGTTTTGTTGGCTGTGTACATGAAAAAGCACAAAACTTTCAAGAAGAACAAAAAGAACTATTTGCAGGAATGAATCGTGTTATAACACATAGAGGTCCTGACGATGAAGGATATTATTATGATAGCCATATTCAATTTGGTTTTCGTCGATTAAGTATTATAGACATTGAAAGTGGGCATCAGCCTTTAACATATGAAAATGAACGTTATTGGATAATCTTTAACGGAGAAGTATATAACTATTTAGAAATTAGAGAAGAGTTAGTAAAGGCAGGATTAACCTTCCAAACAAATTCTGATACCGAAGTAATTATTGCTTTATATAGTCATGAAAAGGAAAAAGCGGTAGAAAAACTTCGTGGTATGTTTTCTTTTATTATTTGGGATAAACAGGAAGAGACATTATATGGAGCTCGTGACCCATTTGGAATTAAACCATTTTTCTATTTAGAAGATGGAGAGAAAACATATTTTGCTTCCGAGAAGAAAAGCATTGCATTGGCTTTAGAAAGTGATGTTATTAACTATAGTTCTCTGCAACATTATTTAACATATCAATTTGTACCAGAGCCTTATACGATGTCAGAGGGAATTAAAAAACTAGAGCCAGGCCATTATTTTACAAAGAAAATCGGAAAACCAATGGACATTAAACGTTATTGGAGAGCATCTTTTAAGCCTGTTGTTAAACAAGAGGACGAGTATGCAAAAGAAATTAAAGATGTACTTTTCGATAGTGTGAAAATGCATATGAGAAGTGATGTTCCTGTTGGATCCTTCCTGTCAGGTGGAATCGATTCATCGATTATTGCGAGTATTGCCAAGGAATTCCATCCTAGCATTAAAACATTTTCTGTTGGTTTTGAACATAATGGATTTAGTGAAATTGATGTTGCAAAAGAAACAGCTGATAAATTAGGGCTTGAAAACATAAGCTATGTTATTTCTCCTCAAGAGTACATGAACGAAATTCCGAGAATTATGTGGCATATGGATGATCCTTTAGCAGATCCAGCATGTGTACCACTATATTTTGTTGCACGCGAAGCTAGAAAACATGTTACAGTTGTTCTTTCTGGAGAAGGTGCAGATGAATTATTTGGTGGATATAATATTTATCGTGAACCACAATCTTTAGAAGTATTTAATAAGATTCCGAATGTTGGGAAAAAATTATTGAGTGCTGTAGCTAATATTCTTCCAGAAGGAGTAAAAGGAAAAAGTTTTATCGAGCGTGGAGTCACGCCGATGGAAGAAAGATATATTGGAAATGCGAAAATGTTCTCTGAGTTAGAAAAAGAAAAATTACTTTCTGTCTATAACAAGGGTTTGCATTATAGAGATATAACTACACCTCTATATGATGAAAGCAGAGGCTATGATCCTGTTGATCGCATGCAATTTATTGATATCCACACTTGGATGCGAGGAGATATTTTACTAAAAGCAGATAAGATGACGATGGCGCATTCCTTAGAATTACGTGTTCCATTTTTAGATAAAGAGGTATTTAAAGTTGCGTCTAAAATTCCAACTTCTCTTAAAACTGCAAATGGTACAACTAAATATATTTTACGTAAAGCAGCAGAGTCTTTTGTTCCAGAACATGTATTAAACCGTAAAAAACTAGGGTTCCCTGTTCCGATTCGTCACTGGTTAAAAGATGAAATGAATGAATGGGCGAAAAATATTATAAAAGAGAGTGACACAGATCACTTATTAAATAAATCAGTTGTACTACAGTTATTAGAGGATCATTGTCAAGGTAAAGCAGATAATAGCCGTAAAATATGGACAGTCTTAATGTTTATGGTATGGCATAGTGTTTATATCGAAAAAAAATATTCCTTCGAAAAGGAATATTTAAAAGAGGGCAAGGTAGCAATTAAGAATTAATCGTAATTGCTTGACTTCCCATTTGCACCCAGGATTCTTCAAAATCCGTGATGGGTGCTTTTTTATTTTTTTCTCCAGTAAGTGGATCATTAAAGTAAATATATGTTTCATCATAGCCTGTAATAAGTACAGAATGCTCAGAATAAGTAATCTTTACCGTTCCACTTGGAGTATGCCAAGTGCGGAATTCACTATCTGGTAATTTTTTGAATGTTGAATTAGTAATCACCCAAACAGGACGATTGTTCGATAAATGATTTTTTATTTCTTCAAAATCAGATCCGGTAAAATCAATGATGGAACCTGGTAGGTATTTTTCAGCTAATGCAGCAATAGGTTTATGATAGACACCTAACCCAGGACCACTTAAGGAGTACATATCCCCGATAAATCCATCATTAGGATTTCCATAATAGATTTTGCCGTTTTCTCTACTATATGGAGTAGTGTCCTTCTTTATTTGCTTTGCCAGTGTCATTTTATCGACATCAATATCTGCATATTGAAGCAGCATCGCAAGACTAGTTACTTCGCAGCCTCTTGGGAGATCGGGTAACTGATTAATAATGGGAGCATCTAACAAAACAGATTCCTTTAATAAATTTGTTTCCTCTTTTACTGATAAGAGTGCTTTTCGTGTATTTTGCGTAGCAACCTCTTTTGCATGGACGATTGCTTCAAAGTCATTTCTATTAATAAGTAAAAAACTAACAGCAATCATAGCGAATATCGTAAATAAATAGATACTTTTAACAATAGTATTTAATTTTTTTCTTACTAATAAATATAATAAGAAAAACAAAGTAATCAATGAAGTTATTAATATTGTATTTGTTTCCATCTTTTCTCACCTAATTATTTCTATATTAAATTTTATCGGTTTAAAGAAAAATTCCTTTAGGGAATATAAAAGTTGTAACAAAATTTTCATAATCCTTATGGTCAACTTTCTGTTATCGATAATGAAACAGTTCTTCTCTTTCCCTATAATTCGACAAACGAAACCTAATTCACAGTATAACATGATTTTTTATGATATGGTTAGGTTTGCTTCAATAGATACATTTCCGAAATATTTGCTATAATTGAAGTAATTTTAGATAATAATAAAAAAGCTAATCTTCGTCTACTCGTATTTAATGATTAATTTACAGGACAAATCTTTATTTTTCCTTAATAATTTGATGTTTTGTTTAAAAAGGGTCAGAAAACCAACATGGACTTGATAAATGGGATGGAGGAGCTTTTATGTGGAAATGGGAAGCTGAGGGAAACGCGAAGGCTGTCATCGTTATTGTTCATGGAGCAATGGAGCACCATGGAAGATATGGCTGGCTTATTGAAATGTTTCGATTAGCTGGTTTTCATGTTGTAATGGGAGATCTTCCAGGACAGGGAATGACAACTAGAGCTGATCGAGGTCATATTGATTCGTTTAGTGAATATACGATAGAAATTAAAGATTGGATCCAAGCAGCATATCAATTTGATTTGCCTATTTTTTTATTAGGGCATAGTATGGGAGGGCTTGCATCTATTAGACTTCTCCAGCAGGAAAAATTAAAAATTGCCGGGCTTATTTTATCCTCTCCTTGCTTAGGGTTAGTAAAATATCCTTCAAGGATGATGAGTTTAATATCTCTTCTTTTAAATAAAGTAGCACCAAGGGTTAGAGTTAACTCGGGTTTAACGGTTGATGTCGCAACTCGTAATGCAGAAGTACGAGAAATTGATTCGAATGATACTTTATACATAACAAAAGTGTCAATCAGATGGTATCGAGAATTGGTTGTTGCAACAAAGAATGCTTTTGAAGATATAGCCAAAACACAGGACTTGCCACTACTGCTTATGCAAGGCGGTGGAGATTTAGTAGTAGATAAAAAAATGGTAAAGACCTGGTTCAATATGGTACCATTATCTGAAAAGAGATATAAAGAATGGCCTGAGTTTTATCATGAAATTTTTAATGAACCAGACAGAGAAGAAGTGTTTGAATACACGAAGGATTTTATCAATAGTCAATTGAAAGCAATTGGTTATATCGTATAAGTGAGGTTTTTTAAATGTCAGTTCCAAAGATGCCACTAACATTAATGTCTAAAGTTTACTTGAAAGTTTTTCCAGTCGTACATCAGGAATTAAATTACTGGACACAAAGAGCACAGAACATTCCCAATTCAGAATTAAGAAAGCAAGCATTAGCTAGTATTGAGAGTAAAACATTTCATTGTGAAGGTGGCTCTATCATGGCTCTAATTGCCATGAGCAAATACAAAGAAGTAATTAAATTTATTGTAGCCTACCAAACGATAAGTGATTATTTAGATAATCTCTGTGATCGAAGCACATCTCTTGATCCGAAAGATTTTTCCGCTTTGCATGAATCAATGGAGCATGCTTTAACAGTAGGGGCTGAGCCAAGTAACTACTATCGTTATCGCGAGGACCAAGATGATGGGGGTTACTTATATGATCTTGCCAAAACATGTAGGGATACACTGAATAAGTTAGAGAATTATAGCAGTATTAAAGAACAGCTCCTGGAACTATGCCGATATTATTGTGATTTACAGATACATAAACATGTGATTATGGAAGAGCGCATTCCTAGATTGAAGTTTTGGTTTGAGAAAAATAAAAATCACGTACCGAAAATGGAGTGGTATGAATTTTCTGCTTGCTCTGGTTCTACATTAGGGATATTCTGTTTGGTTTCATATGCCTTTCGTGATGATTTTGATGATTCTTATCCAGCTTTAATTCGAGATGGTTATTTTCCATATATTCAAGGACTTCATATTCTGTTAGACTATTTTATTGATCAAGAAGAAGATAAAATAGGCGGGGATTTGAATTTTTGCTTTTATTATGAAAATGAAGAAGAACTATTTAATCGTTTAAAACATTTTGTAACAGAAGCAGATCGACATACGAATAAACTTCCTCATCAAAAATTTCATAAATTGATTAATAGAGGATTATTAGGCGTGTATTTATCCGATGAAAAGGTATATAAGCAACGAAATATACGTAAACTTGCCAAAAATATGATTAGAACTTCTGGACCTATAGGTTATTTTTTCTATTTAAATGGAAGAGCCTATAGAAAGTTCCAGAAGGTAGTTCCTGCAAGTGCATTAAGAGCGTTAAGTAAATAAATGAAGCTTAGTTAGATTAGGCAAACACCTTTTTCAAGGATAGTTTGTCTAATTTTTTGTTTTACGGAAGGGGAATTTATTTTTAGAAAGGAATAGAATAAGGGATATATTTTAGAATAAAGAGATATGATCCAACACAGAATAAAATCATTATCAAACAAGGCATGTAATTTCTGCCCTGTTTGATAAGTATGGTGAAATTCATCTTTTTTCAATCGCGATAATAAAAGGTGGATTATTAATCCCATTTATAAATTGGTAGCGTAGCACATGGGCTTTTTGCTGATCAATATTTTCCATATACGCTATAAGCTTATCCCGTTCGATAGCACCTTCTGGATGCCCGTGATAAATAACTAATACAATAACTCCTTCTTTAGACAGGATTTGTAATAGCTGTTCAATGGCGGCAATGGTTGTTTCCGCTTTTGTTACAATAGATTTATCTCCACCAGGCAAGTAGCCTAAGTTGAAAATAGCTCCTGAAACCTTCCCATGATAAGTGGAAGGGACAGTTTCAATAATATGTTCATGTCCACACAAATGAAGAGATACAATATCTTGTAGTTTTTGACTCGTGAGTTTTTCTTTTGTGGCATGTAAAGCATCCTTTTGGATATCAAAGCTAAATACTTTCCCATTATCACCCACAAGAGTTGCTAAAAAAACGGTATCATGTCCATTTCCCATTGTAGCATCGATCGCAATTTCTCCGTTCGAAACAGCTTTTCCTAATAATTGATGGGCAAATGGAATGACTCTGTCTAGCTTCATTGTGTCACCTTCTTATTTGCCTGATAATATTTTCCTTGCCAACTATTGCGGCTTTTTAATTCTGCATCAATTTTATTTAATACTTCCCATTTATTAACACTCCACATTGGCCCAACCATCAATTCAATTGGTCCATCACCTGTAATGCGATGAATAATCATGTCTGGTGGTAAAATTTCTAACTGATCACAAACTAATGATATATATTGATCAAGGGTTAAAAATTCAAGCATGCCTTTTTCATATTGCTTTACCATTGGAGTGCCTTTTAATAGATGTAGTAAGTGAATCTTTATTCCCTGTACATCTAATTCACTGACGCTTTTAGCTGTTTCCATCATCATTTCATTTGTTTCCATTGGCAGTCCATTAATAATATGGGAGCAAATACGAATGTTATGTTTTCTGAGCTTATTAACGCCTTCGACATATGTTTGAAAATCATGTGCTCGATTAATAAGTGTTGCTGTTTTTTCATGGACTGTCTGAAGACCAAGTTCAACCCATAAATAAGTACGTTCATTTAGTTCCGCCAGATACTCGACAACGTCATCTGGTAAGCAATCTGGACGAGTTGCAATCGAAAGACCAACGACGTTTTCCTGTTTAAGAACTACTTCGTATTTTTCACGTAATACATCTACTGGTGCGTGTGTATTTGTATAGGCTTGGAAATAGGCCATATATTTTCCGTCTTTCCATTTCGTATGCATCTTATTTTTTATATCATGGAATTGTTGCTCTAGGCTGTCAGCACGATTGCCGGCAAAATCTCCCGAACCAGCTGCACTGCAAAAGGTGCAGCCGCCATGAGCGACCGTACCGTCTCTGTTTGGGCAATCAAATCCTCCATCTAATGCAATTTTGAAAACTTTGTGTCCAAACTCGTTACGAAGATGATAATTCCAAGTATGGTATCTTTTATTATCAGAAGCATATGGGAATGGGTTATTCTGATTCATATCAGTGTAACCTCCTCAATAATTTAGATTCTTTTTTTGTTTAATTTCATTAATTCCACCTATGAATTTTAACATGACTATTGTCTTTATCCAACAGAATTTCAAGATTAGTTAAGAAAAGGAAGTCATAGTTGCAAGGAATAAACAGATACTATTGTTGAAGCAATCTGCTTCTAACTTGAAACGATTGTTGGGAGGGTTATTATTTGGCTACACGCGATTCTATGAGTGAATTATTACAAAGATGTAATGAAGTTATTAATTATGCAGAACAGCAATATGAAGCAGGAAGACGTCAAGAACATTATAATGAAACGGAATATACAGATGCTCAAATGCAGTTAGAAACTATCTATAATGAATTGCACACGATGGATCAGAGTGCAAATCAACAGCAACGAGAAGAGTTGCATCGAATGAGGTTGCTTGTGGAGCAAATGCAAAATCAAATGACATTAAGATTGCATTAAGGAGGATCCTAAAATATGGATAAACGTTCAAAGCAAAATAATCCTGAACAAAAAACACGCAATGGCATCAACAATCAGGATTTAGAATTGGGGAAAGATGTTGATTTAGTAAAAGCAGCCAAGAAAAAGTATGAGCAATCTGGTGGTCAACCAGCTAAATCAAAAACAAGACAAGAATAACTATGGCAAAAAGAATGTCCCAGCCGTTGTATCAGTTGGGACATTCATATTAATTTGTTTTAGGAGCTAATTTAGCAGCTTCTTTCGTTGGATAATCATAGAAAAATGCAGTAAGTAAGCTAATGACAAGTAAGACCACTAAAACAGGTACGAGCAATGTCATACCACTACTATCGACAAGCATTCCTCCAAGAAGAGGTCCAATCATTCTCCCTCCCGTTGCCGTACTGTTCACGATTCCTTGGAAAAAGCCTTCTTTTCCTTTAGGAGCTAATTTATCAGCAATCGTTGGTACAGCTGGCCAAATAAGCATTTCACCAATAGTTAAAATGATCATTGCCACAAGAAAGCCAGTAAACAATTCTGCTTTTCCAACAATAAGGAAGGAAAGAATAAAAATACCGATCCCGATAAGCATTTGTTTCTTTATTGAAGTACATATTTTTTTTGTGAAAAAAGAAATTAATGGTTGGCCGAACACAATGAGTCCACCATTAACTGCCCATAATAAACTATATTGCGTTAAAGGAATACCTAACTCTTGCGTATGAGTAGAGATAGTGGTTTGCCATTGGACATAGCAGATCCAGCATAATAAATAACCAAATCCTAAAATGCCAAGCGAATACATAGCCGGGATTCCTTTTAATAAGTGCTTTCCTTTTCTTTTAGGTACTTTCACATTTGAAGACGGAAGGATATCCGCTTTTACTTGAATGTCTTTATAACTGAAGAAAGCGATAAGGAAAAATACCCCATACATTAGGGTGTTTGACAAGAAGATTAATTGAAACGAGTGTGAGGCGATGAAACCGCCGATGGCTGATCCAAGTGCCACACCAACGTTTTGTGCAACATAAATACTATTGAAGGATTTTCTTCCCCCTTCAGGCCAAACATTTCCCGCCATTGCATACATGCTAGGATAAATAATACCTGATCCAAACCCAGATAAAGTGAAAAAGGTACAGTAAGCACCCCAATTATGAAAAAGAGTAAGGCCTAGTAAAGAGAAGGTAGTTAGCGTGATACCTAATAATATAGATAGATACCCACCTAACTTATCGTAAAGAATGCCTCCGATTAAATTACCGATCACACTTGCTCCAGAATTGAGCATAAGGATAAAACCTGCAACCGTTAGTGTCTTCCCTAAATGCTCATGAATGTAAATACTATTTAAAGGCCAGAGTAAGGAAGAACCAGTAACGTTTACTGCCATTCCGATAACTAAAAGCCAAAGTGAACGAGGCATATTGATGCTCCTTTGCAACTTTATTCTAAATACCAAAAATAAGTGTAGTTGCTTTTAAGCAAAGCTGCAATAGAAGAGTATCTATTTTTCTATAGGCGGAATTTTCTGATAGAATGAAGAGGTTTATTCTAAATTTCAATTAGTTTAAATGTTGAATTTGTTTGAAAAATAAGTCTTTTTCTAATAAAGTAGATATAACTCTATATTTTAGCATAATGCGTAGAAAGGACTAAATGATGACAAAAATATGTTTAATAAGACATGGGGAAACAGATTGGAACGCAATGGGGAAAATTCAAGGAAAAACGGATATTCCTTTAAATGAAAATGGAAAGAGGCAGGCACAGCAATGCCGAGATTATTTAAAGGATTCAAATTGGGATATCATCGTCACAAGTCCTCTTAAAAGGGCAAAACAAACAGCGTTCATTATTAATGAAGCGTTACAACTACAGGTTGTAGAAATGGCTGAATTTATGGAGCGCAGTTTTGGCGATGCAGAAGGGAAAACGAGAGAAGAACGAGCGATTCTATATCCAGATCAACAGTATCCAAATCAGGAATCAAGAGAGGAATTAGTAAATAGAATTATGAATGGTCTAGAAAAAATTCTAGTTCAGTTTCTAGACCAAAAAGTATTACTAGTTGCACATGGTGCAGTTATACATACCTTATTAACAGTAGTTTCAGAAGATCAACTTTCGATTGAAAAATACTTATCGAATGCTTGTATCAGTAATATTCACTTTAAAGAAAAGAAATGGGTAGTAGAAGATTATAATTTGGTCGATCATCTGGTGGAAATAAATTAATAAGATGACAAGGGGATGGCTTAAAAAATGAGTGATTTCGGTGCATATATGGATAGAAATATTTCATTGGAACCTACGCAAAAAGGGAGTTTAGATGGGCTGACATTTGCGGTTAAAGATGTATTTGCTATTAAAGATTATGTACCTTCTGCAGGAAATCCTGATTGGCTTCATAGCCATGAACCTGCTAATGAAACAGCACCAGCCATTATTAGCCTGTTGAATAATGGTGCCACGCTAAAAGGAACCACTATTACAGATGAACTGATGTATAGCTTAAATGGAGAAAATTATCATTATGGTACTCCTATTAATCCTAGGGACCCGAGTCGAATTCCAGGTGGCTCTTCTTGCGGTTCTGCTGTCACGGTCGGAGCTAAATTGACCGATTTTTCCTTAGGAACGGATACAGGAGGTTCGGTAAGAATTCCATCTTCTTATTGTGGAATATATGGTATTCGTCCCTCTCATGGAGTAGTTAATATAGACGGGGTAATTCCTCTTGCAAAAAGCTTTGATACCGTCGGTTGGATGACTCAAACAGCGGAAATGCTTATGAAAGTTGGGGATGTGCTTCTTCCTCCTCAAGAGAATGGCTCTTTTTCACGGTTTATAATGGGAAAGGATGCTTGGGCACTGGCTGATGAAGAGGTTAAGAAAGCCTTACTTCCTTTATTGGAAAAATTAGAGAAGTCTGTGCCAAGTTATTCAACTACTATCATTGCAGAAGAAGGGCTTCAGAAGTGGGCAGAGGTTTTTCGCATGCTCCAAGGAAGAGAAATTTGGCAAGAACATGGAGCATGGATCCAAAGGGTAAATCCAACGTTTGGGCCAGGGATAGCAGAGCGATTCCGGTGGGCTAGTACTTTGAAAGAGGAAGACATAGCACAATATCAGCAGAAGAGACGTATAATTCAACAAAGAATGGAGAAACTGCTTGAAGATGATGGAATTTTAATTATTCCAACAGCACCAGGGATAGCACCGCTTATAAACCTTCCTACTCGTGAGTTAGAAGTAAGAAGAAACCAAACATTCCAGTTATGTTGTATGGCGGGGTTAACTGGCTTTCCTCAAGTGAATCTACCATTGACCACATTAAATGGAATACCAGTTGGTCTTTCCTTTATAGCTGGTAGAAATCAAGATAGAAAATTGCTTCGATTGGTTTCTGAATGGACGGAGAAATGGTAATAGCGGAACATTAAATAGCAGTAGACATATAATATAGAAAGTAGAGAAGATCAGATAGTTGGTCAATCTGAAAACTACTTGCAACATGCATCAAAATACAATACAATAAAAATCATATAAGTAATCAACACAGATAAGGAATAGTAAAGATGCCCTTTTGAAACGAAGAGAACTGACGGGTGGTGCAAGTCAGTCAAAAACATCTTGAACTCACCTTTGAGTTGCAAGTGTGAACTTTTAGTAATGCTTGCCGTACACCTGCGTTAAAGGATAATGAAGCGAGTGATTTATTCACTAATTGTGGGTGGTACCGCGGGAGATTATACATAATGCCTCTCGTCCCTATTTGGGATGAGAGGCTTTTTATTTTGGTAAAAACAACTTTATAGGAGGATTTTAAGATGAGCTTTAATCATCAGAAAATAGAACAGAAATGGCAAAAGTTTTGGGAAGAAAACAAAACTTTTAAAACAAGTGAAGAAAAAAGCAAGAAAAAGTTTTATGCACTAGATATGTTCCCATATCCATCCGGTGCGGGACTTCATGTTGGACATCCAGAAGGATATACAGCAACAGATATTCTTTCACGTATGAAGAGAATGCAGGATTTTAATGTCCTTCATCCAATGGGGTGGGATGCATTTGGATTGCCAGCAGAGCAATATGCATTAGATACTGGTAATCATCCAGCAGAATTTACCCAGAAAAATATTGATACATTCCGTCGTCAAATTAAATCGTTAGGTTTTTCTTATGATTGGGATCGTGAAATTAACACAACAGATCCTGAGTACTATAAGTGGACACAATGGATTTTTCTAAAGCTTCATGAAATGGGCTTAGCATATGTCGATGAAGTAGCAGTTAACTGGTGCCCAGCATTAGGAACTGTTCTAGCAAACGAGGAAGTTATTGATGGGAAAAGTGAACGTGGCGGACATCCTGTTGAAAGACGCCCAATGCGTCAATGGGTACTAAAAATAACAGCGTATGCTGATCGTTTATTAGAAGATTTAGATGAAGTAGATTGGCCAGAAAGTATTAAAGAAATGCAACGTAATTGGATTGGTCGTTCAGAAGGAGCTGAAGTAACCTTCCAAATTGACAATCATAAAGAAACATTTACTGTATTTACAACAAGACCTGATACATTATTTGGCGCTACTTATGCGGTACTAGCACCAGAGCATGCGCTTGTAGAAACAATTACAACTGCAGAACAAAAGTCTGCAGTAGAAGCATACTTAGAAAAAATTAAAAGCAAAAGCGATTTAGAAAGAACGGACTTGGCAAAAGAAAAAACAGGTGTATTTACAGGTGCTTACGCAATAAATCCAGCTAATGGTGAAAAAATGCCAATTTGGATTGCTGATTATGTCCTTGTAAGCTATGGTACAGGAAGCATTATGGCTGTTCCTGCCCATGATGAAAGAGACTATGAGTTTGCGAAAACATTTAATTTACCAATTAAAGAAGTAGTAGCTGGTGGAAATGTAGAAGCAGAAGTCTATACTGGTGACGGTGAACATGTCAACTCTGATTTCTTAAATGGTTTAAATAAAGAAGAAGCTATTAGCAAAATGATTAGCTGGTTAGAAGAGAAAGAAATTGGAACGAAAAAAATAACTTACAGATTACGAGACTGGTTATTTAGTCGTCAACGTTACTGGGGAGAACCAATACCGATTATTCATTGGGAAGATGGCACAATGACAGGTGTACCGGAAGAAGAATTGCCATTAACACTTCCGGAAACATCAGAAATTAAACCATCGGGAACTGGTGAATCTCCATTAGCAAATATTTCGGAATGGGTAAATGTTGTAGACCCTGTCACTGGCAAGAAGGGCAGACGTGAAACAAATACAATGCCACAATGGGCTGGAAGCAGCTGGTACTATTTACGCTATATCGATCCAAAAAATAATGAGCAAATTGCAGATCCTGAAAAAATAAAAGAATGGCTTCCAGTCGATATGTATATTGGTGGAGTAGAACATGCTGTATTGCATCTTCTATATGCACGCTTCTGGCATAAAGTGCTTTATGATTTAGGAGTTGTCCCAACGAAAGAACCATTCCAAAAATTATTTAACCAAGGAATGATTCTAGGTGAAAATAATGAAAAAATGAGTAAATCAAAAGGAAATGTTGTTAATCCAGATGAAATTGTAGCTAGCCATGGTGCAGATACACTTCGTTTATATGAAATGTTCATGGGACCATTAGATGCTGCGATCGCATGGTCAACAAATGGTCTAGATGGTTCAAGAAGATTCCTTGATCGTATTTGGAGATTGTTGGTGGAGGATGATGGAAAGCTAGCATCAAAAGTTCAAGATATAGAGGAAATGAAGGTTTTAGATAAAATTTACCATCAAACAGTGAAAAAAGTGACAGAGGACTTTGAAGCACTTCGTTTTAATACAGCAATTTCGCAAATGATGGTATTTATCAATGAATGCTATAAAGCCGATAGTATACCAAAGAAATATGTAGAAGGATTTGTGAAATTACTTTCACCAATTTGCCCGCATATTACAGAAGAACTATGGCAAATCATAACTGGTTCTAATCAATCAATTGCTTATGAAGCATGGCCTGCGTATGATGAAGCAAAATTGGTGGATGATGAAATAGAAATTGTGATTCAGATTAACGGAAAAGTAAAAGCGAAATTAATGGTTCCAGCAGATGCAAACAAAGATGCGTTGGAGCAAATTGCTATGGAAGACAGCCAAGTAAAAGAACAAATTGACGGCAAGCAAATACGCAAAGTAATTGCGGTTCCAGGTAAATTAGTTAATATCGTTGCAAATTAAAAAAGGGGGGAGGCTGTCCATTTGGCAGCCTCATCTTTATGTAATGTGGGCAGACTAATTGCATATTCCATAAAATTAAACTATATTACAATGAGATATTGCTATACATACTGTACAAAAGGTGCTAACGGAGGGATACGATGGAGACAATTAAAACAATAACAACAGAAGAACTAGAGAAAAAGCTAAATAACCAGGAAAAGCTAGAATTAGTGGATGTCCGTGAAGACGAAGAAGTAGCAGAAGGAATCATCCCAGGAGCAAAGCATATACCAATGAATACCATCCCTGAAAACCTAGATTATTTCTCAAAAGAAAAAGAATATATTTTTATTTGCCGTTCCGGCAGAAGAAGCGAAAACGTATGTTACTACTTACAAGACCAAGGGTTTAAAGTAGTAAATATGGAAGGCGGCATGCTAGATTGGCATGGTAAAACAGTATAAAACTAGCAGTTTATAGCAATTTAAAAGAAGCTCAAAGAATGAAGGATTGATTTTCCTTATCTTTGAGTTTTTTATATGGCTGTTTTTTCGTTTTAAAAGAAGGCTGTTTGTATGAAAACTCTTTAGGTAAAAGGCAACACTAAGCTGAACCTTCTAAATTTGAACTTTTTTAAAAGGCTAGGAATGATTAAATATAGTGCTTTTGTTATTCATTAAGCAATTTGTTCATTAGTGGGTTCAATACGATACCCTTTCCTTTTTAAGTATTGAATCATTTTTTGTTCTTTACTTTGTTCGAGATCAACATAATCAGGGCCTAGTTCCTGATATGGTTGCCTTGTTTTTAAAATATTGTAAGCAATTGTTAGGATTAAATGAGCGGAAGCGATCCGTGCTTTCGATTTTCCTTGTCGTTTCATAATTCTTTTTCTATGTGCAGATATGCGATTATACTGTCTATCTGTAGCCATGGAACATTCAACAGCGGTGGTTCTTAATGATTTGTTTCCGTACTGAGTTTTACCTGTTTTTTTTTTACCGGCACTCTCATAATTTCCTGGACTCACTCCAGCCCATGAGGCTAGATGTTTAGAACTTTTAAATACTGACATGTCTACACCCATTTCAGCTATAAAGATTGCGGATGCATTTTTATCCACACCCGGTATGGTATCTAGTAGTTCGCACTCCTCTTGATAAGGAATAAGCGCTTGGTCTATGCGTTCAACTACTTTTTCGATTGTTTCATCGATGTGATTGATATGGTCCCAATGGAAACGTAACATATCAATATGATGTTTACGTATTCCACCGTTAAGGGCTTCTGCAATATCTGTTGTGCTCGCCTTAACTCTTGAATCAACCATTTGTTGAAGTTCAAACACACCTATTTTTTCGCCGTTTATTAGGGCTTCAATAATGCGACAACCAGTGACACCAAAAATGTCAGATAAAACAGAAGTTAGTTTAATATTTGCATCCTGTAGAATTTTGTGGATTCGATTGCGCTCAGAAGTTCGTGTATGGATGAGTTTTTTACGATACCGGGTTAAATCTCGCAAATCACGAATTTCTTTGGGCGGTACAAAATTTTTTTCAATTAGTCCAGAACGCAAAAGTTTAGCTAACCACTCCGCATCTTTTACGTCTGTTTTCCTTCCGGGAACATTTTTAACATGTTGGGCATTGGCGAGGATTAATTGGAAGTCACATTCTATAACATTCCAAACGGGCTTCCAATATACACCGGTACTTTCCATTACAGCATCCGTTATTTTGTGTGAGGATAGCCAGTCGCTAAGTGCCAAAAGGCCACTTGTGGTTGTTGGAAAGGTTTGAATCTCTTTATTTGGTTTTTTATCTAATGAACCAAATAAAACACAAGCAACTACTGTTTCTTGGTGTACATCTAGGCCTGCACACCGTTCAATCATAGCTTCCATATAATCACCTCAAAGATTTTTAATACAATACAAGCGACAGAAGTCATCATACAAAATTTTTGTATTCGTGTTTATAAACACATTAGACGGTTCTTTTAAACTGTCACAACCAGTTTTTCTAACGGGGTATCAACTTGTATTGATCCACCAAACAGTCTTCGGACTGGTCGTATTGTACTATTAATTATGGTCAGGTGTTAAGTGGTTTAGACTTTCTATCATGGGATAGGAGCAAGTTTTCATGATAGACGGTGGCGGCGGGTAACGCCGCCATGAGAGTTTTTCTAAAGGATTGTTGTTTTTTAATAGAAAAAAAAGAATTAGTTGGAAAAATGGAGCAGCCGGAATACACGTAGACTAATGTGGGATTAGCGAGACAGCCTGAGACCCCGGAGGCGAAGCTGAGGAGGCTTAAGCTTAGCCCCACGGAAAGCGAAGTGTATTCCGGCTGCGGATAATAGCAACAAACTTTACGAAAACAGCCAAAAAGAAAGTTAAAAAACATCCAATGTAATTGATTGAATAGTAAGAATTTTGTCTATCCTTTACTTATAGGGTACAAAACAATAGGGAGAGAAAAATATGATAAAAGTGAAGCTATTTGATCAAGAGCATGAGAAAGATCTAGAGCTACAGATGAATAAATTTTTACAGAAAATAGATGAGAAAAAACTAATAGATATAAAATATAACGTGGCAGCGATGCAAGAGGATGAAGAGGAACAAATCTACTGCTTTTCCTCTATGATCATTTATAGAACATAAGAAGCTGGGACATAAGTATTTTCAACCAAATAACCCCGAACGTTATACGTACATGCTAAGAAAAATTCGTATAATCGTTGGGGGTTTTATTCATTTTAAGAAAGAAGGTTTGTGGTGATCACCCGCAACTTGAATACACTTCGCTTTCCATGGGGCGAGCGCCAAGCCTCCTCGTTCCTGCGGGGTCTTGGACTTTCTCGCAGCTCCCATAGGAGTCTACGTGTATTCAGGCTGCTTCGTATTTCTTACTAATTATATTTTCTTTTAAAAAAATGATGGAACGAAACAACCTTTAAAAACGAAGTGAAATGGAGTGTCTGTAGCGTAATGGAACGAGTTGGTTTCGCTACTAAATGAGAGATTGTTCGTCTTTATCTATTATATATTTTGTTCTGTCCCAGCCTTTCCTTAAACATTTTTAGCAACAAGAGCAGCATTCACACCAGCTAGCTTACCTGTAACAAAAGCGGAAGTAATATTGTATCCTCCAGTATATCCATGAATATCTAGTATTTCCCCACAAAAGAATAAACCTTCCATCAATTTTGATTCCATTGTTTTAGGGGCAATTTCCTTAATAGACACACCACCACCTGTAACAAACGCCTTTTCTAACGGTAACGTTCCGTTAACATTAAAGGTGAATGCTTTACATAGAGCAACAAACTGTTTTATTTTATCTGGAGAAACAGTTGCACATGTTTCTGCTGGATCAATAGTTGCTAATTCCAATAAATATAGTAAAAATCGTTCGACCAAAAGACCTTTTAATGTGTTTTTAATTGCTTTTTTTGGTTCAGCCTTTAATGTAGCCATTATATCTTGAAAAAGCAGTTCTTCTTTCGTATCAGGGAAAGAGTCAATAGAGACCTTCACTTCAGATGAATTCCATTTTTTCTGTGCTTTTACAACAAATTGGCTGCAACGTAAAACAGCTGGTCCACTTATTCCGAAGTGGGTAAAAATCATATCCATTTGATGGGTAATGATTGGTTTTCCTTTTGGATTAAGCACACTCAATCCTACATTTCTTAATGAAACCCCTTGTAAGGTTTTATTTTGAATAAATGCTTCTTTAGAAGTGACTGGTACTTCTGTTGGGAAAAGTTCTGTAATAGTGTGGCCTGCTTTTTTAGCCCAAGCATAGCCATCTCCTGTAGAACCAGTATGAGGAACAGACTTTCCACCGACCGCGATAATAAGTGATTTACATGTTATTGATTCTCCATTTTGTAAAATCACTGTTTTCGAGTTATTTTCATGATAGTTAACTGTCTTAACAGGGGAATTTGTTTGAATAGTTACACCTAATTTGTCTAATTCACTTAATAAAGCATCTACGACTGATTGGGCCTTATTAGAAACTGGAAACATTCTGCCATGATCTTCTTCTTTTAAAGCAATACCAAGATTTTCAAAGTAAGTGATAATATCTTCGTTGCTAAATTCGGAAAACCCACTGTATAGAAAACGTCCGTTTCCAGGGATATGTTTAATGATTTCCTCTATTGGCAGCCGATTTGTTACATTACAGCGACCGCCTCCTGAAATAGCCAATTTGCGGCCAAGCTTATTTCCTTTATCAATAAGTAATACCTTTGTCTTTTGCTCCGCTGCTCCAATTGCAGCCATTAATCCTGATGGTCCTCCACCGATCACGATTACATCATATTGCATATTACATCCTACTTTCTTGAAGAAGTTTCATTTTTCTTTGTTATTTTTTGTTCCATAGATGAAAGGAATGTGTGGTTTAAGCTGCTTCTAGATTGCTTATTTCATCCTAAATCTAGCATCTAGTGGTAACTTGTCCTTTTAAAAGTAGCGTTTCTATTTAAGAAAGGGTAAACTACTAATAGTGTGTTAAAAAATGTTCATATTTACTTGTGATCAAATATATTTTATTACCTGTTTTCGTGGTAAAATACTTACTTATGTAACGTTTTAAGAGAGCTTCGTTTAAGGAAGGGATTTTATGTCATCAAAATTGCTTAAAGGCACATTTATTTTAACACTTGGGACAATTATATCCAAAGCGTTAGGATTATTTTATGTTATACCATTTAATATGATTGTTGGAAAACAAGGAACCGTGTTATATCAATATTCTTATGTAGCTTATACTATTGTAATAAGTATTGCAACAGCTGGTATTCCATTAGCTGTAAGCAAATTTATCTCGAAATATAATGCAATGGGAGAATATAAAGTTGGGAGAAGGCTATTTAAATCAGGATTAATGATAATGTTAGCAAGTGGGGTACTATCTTTTCTAGCTTTATATGCAGTAGCACCTTTTCTTGCTGAAATTATTATCACAGATGATGATTTAACTTCAACTGTTGGTCAGGTAACAACTGTCATTCGTGCAGTAAGCTTCGCGTTAATTGTTGTTCCATTTATGAGCTTAATCAGAGGGTTTTTTCAAGGGCACGATGCGATGGCTCCTTCTGCTGTGTCTCAAGTCATTGAGCAGATTGTTCGAATTGTTTTCTTGCTTGGTGGCTCGGCAATCGTTCTATACGTGTTAAATGGCAAGCTCATAACAGCAGTCAGTATTTCCGTTTTTGCTGCATTTGTTGGTGCAATTGGCGGCTTAGCTGTGCTTTTATTGTATTGGCGAAAAAGTAAAGGTGAGTATGATGACCTTTTATTAAACGATCGAGGTACGCAAACAGAGCTTCCTTTACGTTCTATGTATAAAGAAATAATCTTGTCAGCAGCTCCATTTGTATTTGTGGGATTAGCTAATCCATTATTTCAATTAGTAGATACCGTTACCTTCAACCGAGCAATGAGTAGTATCGGATTAACTGCTATTTCTGAAACAGCTCTAAATATTTTTAATTACCAAACACATAAAATTATTATTATTCCAGTATCACTAGCAACAGGATTTTCGATGGCGTTAATTCCGATGATTACTAGAGCTTTTATAAAAGATGATCAGTCTGATTTAACAACAAACTTAAATCAAACTTTCCAAGTTTTATTATTTATTACTTTACCTGCGTGTATTGGTCTTTCTGTTCTTGCTGAACCTGTTTACCGCCTGTTTTATGGAACAGAAGATATTCTAATGGGGGCAGAAGTATTAAAACTATATGCTCCAGTTGCGATTCTTTTTTCTCTTTACCCGGTAACAGCCTCCATCCTACAAGGATTAAATGAGCAGCGCTTTACGATACTAAGTTTATTGGTAGGTATTTTAATTAAATTAAGTTTAAATATGCCATTTATTGAAAGATGGGAAACAAATGGTGCTATCCTTGCGACTACTTTAGGATACACGGTATCTATCTTAATCAATTTAGGGGTAATCAAAGCATATGCTAATTATTCCTTTAAAATTGTTATTCGAAGAAGTATTTTAATTGTCGGATTTTCGATTATGATGTATATCGTGACAACGACCGTATATCGATTGCTTGAATTATTCTTATCTACCGAGTCTGTATTCGCTTCTCTTCTAATGGTTGTGATTGTAGCAGTTTTAGGTATTCTAGTTTATGTTTATTTAGCTTTCCGCTCAAAATTAATCTATCGCTTATTTGGAGATCAAGCGCGACGACTAAAGCAAAAACTAAAACTTCCGTTTTAATTTAGTACTCTTTTTAAAAGAAATGAAAAGAAGGATAGGGTTGAGTTTACATGCGAATTGATAAAATGCTCGCTAATTTGGGCTATGGGAGTAGAAAAGAAGTGAAAATGCTCCTCAAAAATAAAGCAGTCAAAGTAAATGATGAAGTAATAAAAGATGCAAAATTTCAAGTCGATCCAGAAAAAGATGAAGTATCTTTATATAATGAAATCATTGAATATAAAGAGTTTATATATTTAATGATGAATAAACCGCCAGGACTTATTTCCGCAACAGAGGATACAAGAGAAGAAACGGTGATAGATATTTTGCAAATAGAAGACTCTGTGTATAATCCATTTCCTGTTGGTAGATTGGATAAAGATACGGAAGGGTTGCTTCTCTTAACGAATGATGGGAAATTAGCACATCAACTACTATCGCCGAAAAAGCATGTCCCTAAAACCTATTTTGCCGTAATAAGAGGAGAGGTGGGAGAAGGCGATATTGCAGCATTTAAAAAAGGCGTTGTTTTAGATGATGGATATCTTACGAAGCCTGGAGATCTGGTTATTTTGAAAGCGGGAGAAACCTCTGATATTGAGTTAACGATTTCAGAGGGGAAATTTCATCAAGTAAAAAGAATGTTTGAAAGTGTTGGAAAAAAGGTCATTTATTTAAAACGGATTTCAATGGGACCGTTGGAACTCGATGAATCACTAGAATTAGGAGAATATCGGGAGTTAACAGAAGAGGAAGTAGAATTATTAAAAAACTATCAAGTTAATAGTAATATTAGTGAAAACCATTAAAATTTCACACAACAAAAACCTCACTAAGGCCTTTTAGCGTAAGTTTAAAAACTGAAAGCCTTACAGTGAGGTTTTGTTTTATTATACAAGTTTAAAATCTCGGTTGTTTCTAATTGGTTTAGGATGTCATTTTCACTTTTTTTCTAGTTGTTGTCCATTTTCCACGACTTGGACTTTGAACCAAGTCATTATAAGCTAACACATTCAAATCTCTTTGAATCGTTCGCGGAGTAATACCAAATTCCTCCACTAGCTCTTGTGTTGTGACAGTTCCACGCTTACTAATAAACATGTAGACGGATTTGATACGGTTTAACATCCGGTTAGTTGAAGGTTTCAATAAACCACTCCCTATCCTTTTTTCAAACCTTTGGCAAATTCCAGCGACCGACAGCTTATTTGAAGAACAAATTCTTCAAGCGTATGTAATTTTCTTTTCCACAGACAACCCCTTTTCAAATGGCTAAATAGTGATACATTCAATAGAATGATATTCTATATAAATATTGTACCCCTATTTACTAATATATTCTACATTATTTGCGTTAATTTACAAAATATTTGCTTATTTACGTATGTATTTACCACCCCCTGTAGGGTTTCTTTACATTCATCATATGGGATATACGATTATGATATGAATAAAAATGTAAAAAGGTTATAAATAAATTTTATTTCCCCAATTTTATGTTTGGTAAACTAAATTAAAAAAGTTTTTTTGAAAGAGCATGTTCCTATTAACCCGCAGCCTGAATACACTTCGCTTTCCGTGAATTTGTATTCGAGCTGCTCATTGTTCTTATAAACTTTTTAATTTCCTCTGCAAAAGTAGTATCAAAAGGATAAAATTTTTTCTTCTCTCTAACTTTATACTATTGAACGTATTTTAAAGTCCTCTATCATTCTACGATGGCTGCCGACCATTTTTTCTGGTAGGTTGTGTAATGGGAAGAATTGCAGGCTGAATGATTCTTCGTGATTGTTCTCAAGTTTTCCTTCATATTCAGAAGTACAGTAGGTAGTTGTGACCGTATAAAAAGGATCTCCGTTTGCAGCAACAGCAAAGTAATCTTTTCCAGAATAAACGGATAGTAATTGAAGATTTGTTACTTGAAGTCCTGTTTCTTCGAATACTTCGCGCTTCGCCGTTTCTTCGGTGCTTTCTCCTATTTCCATTAGTCCACCAGGTAATCCCCAAACATTTTTTGGATGCTTTCTTTCTTGTAAGAGAACTTTCTGGTCCTTATCTAGTAGAATGACAACTGCTCCAACAAGAATAAGAGGCATCTTGCCAACAAGTTTTCTTAAATCTTCTATATATCCCAATTAAATACATTCCTTCCACATGCTAGATTAACTATAGTATAGCTTTGTTTTTAAGAAAAGGTATACTATACTTAATGATAATTTAGTGAAATGTGGTTTTAAAGGTTTTATTTTTCATATAAAGCGTTTTATGATATGTTTTTCCTATAATATATTTATAAGTTTGCAAGGAGGCAGCCATGAGTTCAATTGATTGGTTAAATGAAGTACATAATCGTAAAGACAGCTTTATTAAGGATTTGCAGGGACTTTTGCAAATTAGGAGTGTATTGGACGAAGAAAATGCAACAGAGGATGCACCTTTTGGAAAAGGGGTGAAAGAGGCATTAACCTATATGCTATCCTTGGGAGAAAAAGATGGTTTCGTTAGTAAGAATGTTCAAAACGTTGCTGGCCATTTACTTTATGGTGAAGGTACTGAGAATGTTGGTATTCTTTGTCATGTGGATGTTGTACCAGAGGGAGACGGATGGGCAAGTGATCCTTACAAGGCAGAGATTCGCGATGGAAAAATTTATGCCAGAGGAGCATTAGATGATAAAGGTCCTACAATGGCTGCATACTATGCGATGAAAATTGTGAAAGAGTTGCATCTTCCATTAACAAAAGAGATACGAATGATTATTGGAACAGATGAAGAAAGTGATTGGAGATGTGTAGAAACATATTTCAAGGAAGAAAGTATGCCTACGATCGGATTTGCACCAGATGCAGACTTTCCGATTATTTTCGCGGAAAAAGGGATAGCTGATTTTGACATCGTTCAGAAATTTTCAGGAGAAGCAAGCAATTCGGGAGAAGTGAAAATTCTTAGTTTTTCTTCGGGAAGAAGATATAATATGGTCCCAGACTTTGCGCAAGCCATAATAGAAGTGAAAGAAGGCGAGCAAACCGAGATTATTCAACGCTATCAGAATTATTTAAAACTAGAGAATGTGCCTGGACGTTATTTGGTTGATAATGGTGATTTGGTATTAGAATTAGAAGGGGTGTCAGCACATGGTCTGGAGCCTAATAATGGGGTTAATGCTGGATTAAAACTTGCTGATTTTCTTGTAGAATTAAAGCTGGATGAGAAGGCGATTCATTATTTTCAATTTGTGAAAAAATTCTTTGTGAATGATTCTAGAGGGAAAAAACTCGGTATTAATTACGAGGATGATATTACAGGTGAGCTAACTTTAAATGCCGGTATATTGGATTATCAAGCAAATCGTGGTGGGAAAATAGGACAAACAGTACGTTATCCTGTTACAAATGATATGGATAAAACAAAAGAGAAATTAACGAAGTTATTAACAGAACATAGTTTTAGCTTAGAGAACTTCACAGATTCAAAACCACATTACGTAGAAAAAGACTCAGAATTAATTCAAACGCTGAGTAAGGTTTATGAGGAACAAACGGGAGAAAAAGCGAAACTTCTATCCATTGGTGGAGGAACGTATGCAAGGTCACTAGAAAAAGGGGTTGCATTTGGACCGCTTTTTCCAGGAAGAGAAGATATTGCTCATAAAAAAGATGAGTATATGTTTATCGAGGATTTGTTGAAAGCTACCGCTATTTATGCACAAGCAATATATGAATTGGCTAAATAAAGAGATCACTTAAAGGAGAAGAGAAAATGAGTACGGTGTTAATGAATGGGGAGTTTATACCAAGAGAAGAAGCAAAAGTAGATATAGAAGACAGAGGATATCAGTTTGGCGATGGAATTTACGAAGTAATCCGTGTGTACAATGGTAAAATGTTTATGGCGAAAGAACATCTTGAGCGTTTATCTGCAAGTAGCGAGAAAATAGGCATAGCTACTTCTTATTCCATCTCAGAATTAACAATTTTATTAGAAGAGTTAATTGCGAAAAATTCATTAAGCACCGGTATCCTTTATATGCAGTTCACAAGAGGCGTAAGTCCACGAAATCATAGTTATCCAGAAACTGTTGCACCAGCTTTTGTAGCTTATACTAAACCATTGTCGAGACCGCTTGATAACCTAGAAAATGGAGTAGGAACGATTACGGTAGAAGATATTAGATGGTCTAGATGTGATATTAAAAGTTTGAATTTGCTTGGAAATGTCATGGCAAAACAGAAAGCTGCAGAAGCAGGATGCTTTGAAAGTATTCAGTATAGGGATTTATCCGTAACGGAAGGTAGTTCTTCTAATATCTGGATTGTTAATGGGGATAAGATTCGGACTCATGAAGCAAATCAATTTATATTAAATGGGATTACAAGACAGAAAATTATTCAATTATGTGAAGAAAATGGGATAGAAGTGGAAGAAAAGGCATTTTCTATTGAAGATTTAATCGATGCGGATGAAGTATTCTTATCTAGCACAACTGCTGAAGTAACACCAATAACTGCTGTAAATAATGTTCCCGTGAAAGAAGGGAACATTGGGGAAGTTACAAAGAAACTACAAGATTTATTTGTTGAGGCTATTGTTGGGGAGTGCGGACAGATTAGCTAATAAGGAATTCAGTACTAGGAAATAAAAAATAAAAGGAGTTGTTTCAAACTGGTTAATAGCTAGATTTTGAGACGACTCTTTTTCTTTTTTAAAGAAAAATAAGGTATATTAATCATATAGATTTCGAAAACATAGATATAAATACGGTTAAAATTAATAGGATAGGTTATATAATAGAATAAAGTTAGAGATCAGGGATTGGCCATGGTGTCTAACTTTATAAATACATTTATCTTTAAAAAAAGCTGTTTTCTAAAGGATTGTTATTTTTTCAATCGGAAAAAGAATTAGTTGGAAAAATGGAGCAGCCGGAATATACGAAGACGCCACGGGGTTAGCGAGACAGTCTGAGACCCCGGAGGCGAAGCTGAGGAGGCTAAAGCTTAGCCCCAAGGAAAGAGAAGTGTATTCCGGCTGCGGGTAATCGCAACAAACTTTACGAAAACAGCCTAAAAAAAGAGGCAAGAAGGAAAAAGAATATGAAAAATACAATTCCTCATTATTTTATTGGTATTAAGCCAGATGTTCAGGTTATGAATGAATTAGAAAAAATGAGTAAGGAGTTACAACAAAAATTCTCCTTTAAAAAATGGGTACATCCTTTAGATTATCATATTACCCTTGCATTTTTAGGAAGTGCCTCTAAGGATAAAAGGGATAAGTTGCAGACACTTTTAAAACAGTCAGTTCTAGCAAGTGATGAATTTCCATTACATATTGAACAATTAGGTGTTTTTGGTCAGTTCCAAAGTCCGAGAATTTTCTGGGCAGGTATGAAAGAAGAGAAAAAATTATTTGATCTTAGAAAACAAGTTTTTGAAATCTGTATGCAGGCAGATTTTCAGCTGGAAACAAGACCTTTTCATCCACATTTAACGCTGGCAAGAAAATGGGATCAAAATACCATGTTTTTGGAGCAGATGTTAAAGGAATACAGCCTACCAGAAGATTTAATTTTTATGGTGGAGAGCATACATTTATTTCAGACCCATATAGAGAAAATACCTAAATATGAAATAATCGAAAGCTATTCCTTTAAGGATTGAGACAACAGAAACATTGTAATATAGGGGGAAAAAGTTTGGCGCAATTAATAAAATTGCAAGATTATGTGTCTAGGTATGAGCAGAACATTGTCTTGTATCCATCACGCTTTGCTCGTTTAAAAAAACAACAATGGATAGGATTAAAAAAAGCATTTGAAACAAAGGACAGAAGTCTCTTTTACATGGAGAACGAACGGGAAGAAGACTGGATGATAGAAAGACCTTCATTTCTTGAACGAGTTAAGAAAACAATCTTGAATCGTAATAAGATGGAAGAAGCAGAGTTGACTAATGAAAAAGAAAGGGAAGAAAAAGAAGAAGTAGAAGAATTAAACTTCGATTACGATGCAAAAAAATATAGCCATCCAAAAACATTAGATGAATTAAAACAGCAATTTCTTAATCAATTATTCGAATTTCAGCTGAAATGGGCTAGTTCAACGCTTACGGAAATATCAAAAGTGACTAAAACGCTTTATTATGATGATTTATTAAAGTACTACTTACAGAGATTTCCGGATACGTTCTTAGTACTTTATCAACCGCTGTTTCAGCTGAAAAATGCACCTGTTGAATTAGATACGATTATTATTACACCAACAGATATTTGGTGTATTCATGTGTTAGAAGCAGAGAACTCAGCAGTATTTGTTGGTTCGAATGAAAAATTTTGGGTTAAAAAAAAGAGAGATAAGGAGAAAAAGATACTTAGTCCTGTCATATCTATAAATAGAACAGAAACAATTGTTAAGAGTATTTTAGATAAATACGACATTACATTACCTGTTCATAAAGTAATCCTTACAAGAAATGGTTATGTTGATTTTCCATCTGCACCTTATGATTTGAAAATTGTTGAAAAAAGAAATTATGAAGAATGGTTTCACAAAATGAGAAGTCATCATTCACCCATTAAGGCAATTCAATTAAAAGCCGCAGAAAGCTTATTGCATTATGGTTTGACGAATTCAAAAAGAAGATATGAATGGGATACAGAGGAAACATAAGAAATAACGGGGAAGATTTAGAATAGATACATTTTCATAAGAAAAGGGAGTGAGGGATTTGCTGTCGATAAGAAGAAGTTTCTTTGCATATTTAGATGAAATGTCATTAATTACTGTTCTACTTCCCTATTCATATTTTCATGGGGAATCTACAGCCTTTTTATTAAAAGGTGAAAAGCATCCTATTAATCTTGTGATTGAATCAAAAGAAAAAATGCAGCATTTCGTTAAATACAAATGTCGTTTAAACGAAAAGATACAAATTGGCCAAAAATATGAGGTGGAAGATGGAAATAAGGGGATAACAGATTTACAAATAGGTGCTGTTATCAGAACACCTTCCTTTGATGAGGAATTTTATTATGATGGTCCATTAGGGGTAGATTATTCTTCGAATCAGCGTACTTTTTATCTTTGGGCTCCAACTGCACAACAAGTGAAGTTAGTGTTGCAATCTCCAGACCTATCAAATAAGGAACGAACAATTGTAGAGATGGAAAGGCAGGAAAAAGGTGTTTGGAAAACAATCTATGAGGATGAGGTGGAAGGATATTTTTACAGTTATCTAGTGCTGATTAACTTAGAATGGAAAGAAGCAATAGATCCGTATGCAGTTGCTGTTTCTGTTAATGGAGAAACAGGAGTGATTGTTGATTTAAATAAAACGAGAAGACAGAAACCTGTATTGCCAGCTCTAGACCATGCAGTCGATAGTGTAATATATGAAGCTCATATTAGGGATTTAACAATCCATCCAGATAGTGGGATTCAGCAAAAAGGAAAGTATCTAGGTGTAACAGAATTAAATACTGAAACGAATAAAAAGAAGCCTTCAGGCCTGTCCTATATCAAAGATTTAGGTGTTACCCATATAGAGTTTCTCCCAGTACATGACTTTGAAGAAATTGATGAATTAGAGGTATTGAAAAAGTACAATTGGGGATATAATCCTTCCCATTATAATGTCCCAGAGGGTAGCTATTCAACCGATCCCATTGATCCCTATGTAAGAATTAATGAACTAAAAGAGATGATTTATACTGTACAAGAGCAAGGAATTCGTGTCATATTAGATGTTGTTTATAACCATGTTTATAAAAAAGAGGATTCATCTTTTGAAAAAATTGTACCAGGTTATTTCTTCCGATATGACAAGTATGGAATGCCATCAAATGGAACGGGAGTAGGGAACGACATAGCTTCTGAAAGATCTATGGTGAGACGCTATATTGTGGATTCTGTCCGTTTTTGGATAGAAGAATATCAAATTGATGGATTGCGTTTTGATTTAATGGGGATTCTAGATTGCCAAACGATGAAGGAAGTACGTGCAATATGTGATAATGTCGATAAGAGCATATTAATAATTGGGGAAGGATGGGATCTTGCAACCCCTATAAATCATGATGAGAAGGCAATTATTGCTAATCAACAGTTACTGCCAAGGATTGGACAGTTTAATGACCAATTTAGAGATAAATTAAAAGGAAGTACCTTTGATATATACGATCGAGGATATGCGCTTGGAAATAAGCAATATAAAGATGAGATCCCTGAATTATTAGCTGGAAGCATTGGAACCTATAAGGATAAAGGGATGTTTTTTGAACCTGGTCAATCTGTAAATTATGTGGAATCTCATGATAATCATACGTTATGGGATAAGATTGATATATGTTTTTCTAATGAGTCAGCAGAAGAGAAGATAAGAAGACATCGGCTTGCAACGTCTCTCGTACTTCTTAGTCAAGGGATACCTTTCTTGCATTCAGGGCAAGAGTTTTTTCGAACGAAGTATGGTGTGGAAAATAGTTATCAATCACCAGACGAAATTAATCAGCTAGATTGGAATAGAAAGGATCAATATCTAAATAATGTTGAATATATAAAAGGCTTAATTTTATTAAGAAAAAGGAATAAAGCCTTTCGA
The DNA here is from genome assembly GCF_038006745.1 of Niallia sp. FSL W8-1348. Lineage (NCBI taxonomy): Bacteria > Bacillati > Bacillota > Bacilli > Caryophanales > Bacillaceae > Niallia > Niallia sp. FSL W8-1348. The sequence continues at coordinate 3,817,587 of NZ_JBBOVV010000001.1, forward strand.
CTTCAATCTGTAGAAGACATACAAAGACATGTAACGATTAATCAGCAATCCAATGATATAACCCAGTATCTATTACATGACTTACAAGGCTTTAAGGATGAATGGGAAACCATCCTTGTATTGATTAATGTAAATGATTCTGCCGAAGAAGCATATTGTTCTGAAGGGGATTGGAACATAATTGTGGAAGACGGTGTGGTATATCAGGATGAATATCCAAGTGTTCACGGAGATAGAATTATGATGAATCCTATTAGTATCACGATACTCGCCAAGTAATAGGAGCTTGGCAAGTATGCTGATATATTTCCTGAATATTTAAAAAACAGTGAGCGATTGTCCTAATAGAAGAATCTAATAAAAATTTAGCAGAAATATTCATTTTAACCGGAGATTCACTTGACTAAAAAATGAAATAAGAGATAATATTTAAATGAGAAACTTTCTATTAAAGATATGTATTTAGGTGAAATTTAATATAAAATGATTGGAAATATTGGATACATAGTATAATTGTATGGATACTATGTCCTTTTTCTTTTTTATCTCATTAAATTTTAGGCACATATGTGCTAATGTGAAGATAGATTGCTTTACGATGAGTGTAAATTTTCTATAGTTGATGAATAGCTAATAACCATTTTTGTTTGTTCTTCCTACAAATTTAGGACAAAAAAGACTCAAACAGGAATTTCTCATCTTTTTTTTGGAGCATAATATATAGTAGGTGAACAATTTTGGAACATTTATTAGGGCAAGATTGGGAAATAACCCCTGCAGGTGGAGAAACAGGCGAAGCCTTTTTTGCACAAAATAATGGACAAAAGCTTTTTTTGAAGCGGAATTCTTCTCCGTTTTTAGCTGTGCTTTCTGCAGAAGGAATCGTCCCAAAACTTGTTTGGACAAAAAGATTTGAAAACGGAGATGTTTTTACTGCTCAGCAATGGCTGATTGGTAGGGAATTTGGTCATTCCGATATGAAGGATGAAAGAGTAACCATGTTACTTAAGAAAATTCATACCTCTAAGCCTTTATTAGAGATGCTCAAAAGGCTAGGTAAAACGTCTTTTCATCCTGATATGATTTTGACAGTTATAAAAGCAGAGATAGACGATGAATTAAAAGAAAACGAGGATATCACACGTTATATCCAATTTTTAGAGGATAATCTTCCATTTATGAAAACAACGGAGCATGTTGTATGCCATTGTGATGTTAATCATAACAACTGGTTGCTCTCTGAAGACAACCAGTTGTATCTAATTGATTGGGATGGTGCGATGATTGCAGACCCAGCAATTGATTTAGGAATGTTACTTTATTGGTATATTCCAAAGAAAGATTGGAAAAATTGGTTACACACATATGGGTATGAACTAACAGATCATTTATCCTTACGAATGAAATGGTATGTTATAGCCCAAACCATCAACTCCATACGCTGGTACAAGAAGAAGGGGCGTTATAGCGAGATGGAAAGATGGATGCAATTTTTACATGATATTGATTAAGTTTGCATATCGATTAGTTATTATGAAAAATTGTTAATCCCATCTACCCATTGAGACAATTGATCTTGGTATGAATGGATATGATTGTCTAAATCAGAGGCATTAACACCTTGTTCACTGTAACGGTGTATTTCCTCTAATATTGGAAGGATATTTTGATCAATTTGATCATTGGTTCTTAAGGAAGTAATCAACCTCTCTATTTGTTCGCATTCTGCTACAGATCCGCAGCAGTCGGTTTGTTGATTACTGAGAATATCAGCTAATAAAGTTAGTTGATGCTCATGATTTATAGGCATACTTAGAACACCCTTTCTATAGGTTCTAGTATGAAAAGAGTAAAATCATTCTTTTCAAATACCAGTTAAGGAATTCACTTATAGCTTGTGAATTCTTTTTTTCTTTATACAGATGTTCGTAATGTAAATTTATCCTTCAAAAAAATCAATTGCCAAGAAAAGAGTATTGCATCCATGTATAATGCATGATATTGTTTGAAACGATAGTTATTAATAAGGAGTGTCCACATGCGATTAAGACATAAACCATGGGCGAAAGATAAGTTAAGTGCATATCCACAATATGTTATCCAAAACCCAGAAGATTGGAAAGGTAAATGGGATCAGGCATTTAGTCAGAAAGGGCCGATCCATATTGAAATTGGTACCGGAAAAGGCCGATTTATTACAGAAATGGCAAAAGCAAATCCTTCCATCAATTATATCGGCGTAGAGCTTCAGGAGAGTGTTATTGTTTCTGCATTAGATCGCTTAATTGAGGCAGAGGTACCAAACTTGAAGTTAATGAATATGAATGCTGAAAAACTAAAGGATTACTTTGAAAAAGGGGAAATTGCACGAGTATATTTGAATTTCTCTGATCCTTGGCCAAAAACGAGACATGAAAAGCGAAGACTTACGTATAAAACGTTTTTAGCTTCCTACGAGTCTGTGCTTGGAAATCAAGGAGAAATCCATTTTAAAACAGATAATCAAGGTTTATTTGAGTATTCTTTAAGAAGTTTTTCTGAATACGGAATGCTTTTGAAATATGTAAGTCTTGACCTGCATAATAGTGATTTTGAAGGCAATATTATGACAGAGTATGAAGAAAAATTTTCTAATAGAGGAAATAGAATATATCGTTGTGAAGTGCAATTTAAATAACTGTGGAAAAGGCTATCTCGTATAAATGGAGATAGCTCTTTTTTATGATTAGAGTGCTATTTACTAGAAGTGTTGGCAAAATATTAAAAACACTTATGATAATTGATTAATGTCAATAATCTTACCTGTCTCACTATCAGAAACGAATTCAAATACTTCTTGTGTATCACCATTCATCCGTGTAATACCACCTCTATAAACGGTAAAAGAAGAGTCCACTGTGTGAAGCGTCTCTTTCTCCATATTAATCCAAGATCCGTTAATTGATCCCTTTTCTTTAAAAGCGGTTTTGGCTATATATAAAACCTGCTCACTTGAAAGACCACTGTTTTTAGAAATAGCTTCCTTGGCGATATAGCTTGCGGCTACTCCTACAACAACGCCGCCTATTATATGTTTCCAATTCATAACTTTAACCCCTTAGCTGTTTTTTTAGATCATTTTCAATAAAATTTCATTAGGCAATGGAAATAGCTCTATCAAAAAAACTAGATAATTCTATTATATCTAATTTATGTTATAGAAGAAATGCCTAGGATTTTTTTCTCCCTTTCGGCTAAAAAGAATGGAAAGGCATAAATTGCAATCAGTTAGTGGAAAGTAGTGGTATGCCTTTAGATATTTCGGTACAATAAATATATTATTAAAATACATAGTAATAAAAGGAGCTTTGCTATAATGGAACAACAAACATTAGATTTGTTTCGAACTTTAACAGAACTTCCAGGGATTGCTGGAAATGAACATCAAGTTCGAACTTTTATGAAAGAGCAATTAAGTCTTTATACCAATGAAATTGTCCAAGATAATCTTGGAAGCATTTTCGGAGTTAAAAGAGGAAAAGAGGATGGTCCGACTGTAATGGTTGCAGGCCATATGGATGAAGTTGGTTTTATGGTAACATCCATTACGGATAATGGAATGATTCGTTTTCAACCAATAGGCGGATGGTGGAATCAAGTTTTATTGGCACAAAGAGTACAAATAGAAACGAATCATGGCCCGGTTATTGGCGTCATTGGCTCCATACCACCTCATCTTTTAGATGAAGCAACAAGAAGCAAACCAATGGATATAAAAAACATGCTAATTGACATCGGTGCAGATGATAAAGAAGATGCGTTAAAAATTGGGATTAAGCCTGGTCAGATGATTGTCCCAATTTGTCCATTTACACAACTCGCTAATGAAAAGAAAATTATGGCGAAAGCTTGGGATAACCGTTACGGTTGTGGACTAGCGATTGAATTGTTAAAGAATCTTCAAGGTGAAGAGATTCCAAATATCTTATTCTCTGGAGCTACGGTACAGGAGGAGGTTGGTTTAAGAGGGGCTAGAACAGCAGCCAATATGATTAAACCAGACGTATTTTATGCTTTAGATGCAAGTCCGGCAAATGATGCATCAGGGGATAAAAATCAATTTGGACAGCTTGGAAAAGGAGCGTTACTGCGTATTTATGACCGCACAATGGTTATGCATAAAGGAATGAGAGAATTTATATTAGATACTGCAGAGTCTAATAATATTGCTTATCAGTACTTTATTTCACCTGGTGGAACTGATGCAGGTCAAGTTCATATTTCCAATCAAGGTGTACCTAGTGCTGTAATTGGAATTTGTTCTCGTTATATTCATACAAGTGCATCCATCATTCATATTGATGATTATGCAGCTGCCAAGGAACTGCTTACTAAATTAGTGAAAACGACAGATAGTACAACCATTGAAACATTGCGAGCTAATCAATAATAGCTGTTTGTATTTTAAAAATCTTTAAGACTTTAGGTACAATATAAAACTGGTTTACGAAAACTATATATGGATAAAGGTATCTCAACTATAATTGTTAATTGTTGAGATGCCTTTTTTGCAGGAGTTTTCTTTAATACTAATGGTTAGGAGAGAGAATTTAAGTGAAGGTTTGTATTGGCACAAATAATCAGGCAAAAGTAAAAGCTGTGCAAAATAGTCTCGGAAAAGATAAAAATATCGAGTTTGCGACATTTAACGTTAGCTCCGGTGTAAGCGACCAACCATTTTCAGATGAGGAAACGATTAAGGGAGCAATTAATCGAGCGATGACCGCACTGCAAGAGGGCAAAGGAGAGATAGGAATTGGATTGGAAGGTGGAGTGCAACGAACAAATAATATCCTCTTTTTAACTAATTGGGGAGCACTTGTATTAAAAGATGGAACCACCTTTATTGCTAGCGGAGCAAGAATACCATTGCCAAATGAAATCGAAATAGAATTACTTGCAGGGAGAGAATTAGGCCCAGTTATGGATGAATATGCACACAAAGAAAATGTTCGTTCATATGAAGGGGCTATTGGGATATTTACATCTGGAAGAATTAATAGAACATCTATGTTTGAACATGTTGTTGAATTACTTGTAGGACAAATGAAATTTCAGCAACATAATGAATAAAAAAATAGAAGAAGGAGTGATTCTAAGTTAACCTACTCCTTCTTGTATATAAAGTTTTAGATAATTTTGTTTTGCTTATTAGTCGTTTCATCAATAGCATAGAGTTTGAACTGACTAACTTCACTATGTAGATCTACGGAGATTTGATAGAGAAGAGAGGCAGAATCATTTATTTTTATTATAGTTTCTAATTGAACTTCACTAGATGCAGATACTTCTTGTGTTGAGGCAGCGGCAGATTGACTAACGTCATATACTTCCAAAACATGCTGTTTTAGAGATTGATTAGCTTCCTTGATCTGAGTAATCGCAGTGTTAATGGTAACTACTTTTATGTTTATATTGGAAATGGAATCTACTATATTTTCAAACACAGATTTTGTCGTATGAACAGATTTTTCCTGGCTACTACTAAATTCGTTTAATTGGTCAGCATTTTCTCTAAGCTGATTCATTTCTTGTGTCATTTCTGAAACTAATAATTGAATGTCTTCTGCTTCCTTCTTCGACTTTTCTGCTAAATTGCGGACTTCGGTTGCGACAACGGTGAATCCTTTTCCACTTTCCCCAGCTCTAGCTGCTTCAATGGCAGCATTTAAGGCAAGGAGATTTGTACTATCTGCTATCGTTTGAATTGTATCAACAATCGATGCGATTTTTTCTGAATATTGAGTTGCCTGTACCACTTTATTTGTTAGAACTTTTGTTAATTGGAGGAAATGAGATGATATATCTTCTAAATCCTTTACAATCCTAAGTCCTGTTTTACTTTCTTGACTAGCCGATAAAACTTCTTTTGTCACCTCTTTTTCCAGTATATCCGCCTCTTCTATTCTATTCTCCACATCTTTTATATTTTGAAGACTATTGTGAAGACGATTCGCTTGGTCAGATGCTCCTATTGCAATTTGCTGAATACTTTGGTCAACTTCATTAGCTTGAGCGGTTGTTTCTTCTGAGATTGAGCTTAATTGTCGCGAAGAGGCATGTAGTTGGTCTCCTGTAGTAGAGATAAAAAGTAAGCTATCTTGAACTTTTTCCGCCATCTGATTAAATGCTGTTGCAAGTATGCTCATTTCATCTTTCGTTGTGATAGGAATGCGATCATATAAATTTCCTGCACTGATTTTTTGAGCTGCTGTGATTAGTAATTGAATAGACTTGGATATCCTCTTTAAAAGAATTAACCCAATGATAAATAAAAGAAAAATAATTAGAATGCTGACTGAAATGATAATAATTGTATACATTCTACTTTTTTGATGTAAAACTATATTCAGTTTATCTTGCTCACTGATAATCGTTTTTTCTAGTTCTTGTACTTCAGTTTGAATGGATTTGGATTGTGAATCGAAGGCAGTAATAAAGGATGTACTTCCTTCATAGGATTTGTGTATTTCCTGCATTGCTGTAAGATAATGGTTAAAACTAGATGTAATGGGCTGTTTTTGCTCTGCAGAAAGGGAATTATTCTTTTCTAGTCTTTCCGCATATCCTGATGAAACCTCAAGGAAATTTTGATAAAAAGTTGGATTTTGGGTAGAGATATAATATTCTTCATTTTTATGTAGTTCTTGGAGCTCAGAAATAAGACTATTATCGTTCGTATACTGGATTATGGACTGCAGTTCTTTAATAGAGCTTTGAACATCACCTTTTAAGCCTTCGTAGGCTTCATAACCGATCGCCTCATACTGTAATGATAATGTTTCAAATCCTTTTAAGTAGGCATCTCCTTCTAATGCTATTTGCTTAAATTTCTGTTGCAGTTCCTCAGAAATCATACGATCCTTACTGTATTGTTCAGCTAGAAGTATCAGTTTGTTCACTTCTTCTTTTACATTTTCCCCTAAAGCATAGTTTGGTAATAGAAGGTATTCCCCCTCCACATTACGTGTCTGCAAAATAGTTGCTTTTATCTCTTTTCCCACTCCAACTATAGAAGCTAGATGCAGTTCTTGCTGCTTACTTTCCGTTTGCACACTTTTAAAAAATAATATAGCACCTAATAAAGAAATTAATCCGCAAATAGCTAAACCTAAAATAAAATATAATTTTGCTTTAATCGTTCTCATTTAATCACCTCTTTTGATTAAATATTCTTAAAAAACTGAATATTTAATAATTATAGATGTAATTATTAAATAGGACAATAGTCATTGTAAGCTTTTTTAGAAATAGTCAAAATAACTTAGAAAAAGCTTGGATTCAAGGTGATAAAAAGGAAGCAGTAGGAAAGCATATTAGTAGTGAGGAACATATTTTTCTGATACTATTTATAAAAAGGCTTCAATTATTTAGGGGGGCAATACAATGAAAGATTTGCAATCAGTGGAAGAATTTACAGAGTTAAAAAATAGCTCGGAAAGACATATTTTTCTTTTTTCCGCAGAATGGTGTGGAGACTGCCGATTTATCGAACCATTTATGCCAGAAGTAGAAGCGAAATATGATAACTATACATTTGTTCATGTGGATCGAGACAAATATATTGATACATGTATAGAGTTAGATGTGTTTGGCATCCCAAGTTTTATCGCATTTGAAGGCGGAAAAGAACTTGGTCGATTTGTAAGCAAAGATCGAAAAACACAAGAAGAAATTGAAAAGTTTATTGAGTCTCTATAAGAAAAATATAAGGTAATAGGAATATTAGTGGCGGAAACGTGTTAAAGAGGCGTTTATACTATAAAGGTTGTCTCGTATAAAAAGGTAGTTAAGGAAAACAAATAGTTCCTTGCTATAATTTTATAAGAGATAACCTTTTTCCTTGTGTTTGTAAAAAACGTAGTATCAAAAGAGATGAATATACAATCATTTAGCGTATAATAATAGGACGAAATCTAAAGGACGGAAGTGAAGCAATCATGAAAATGACGAGTAAGAAAATGAAGGATATGCTTAAACAAAGAATAAGCAATGAAGATCGAACTTTTACTTTTGATAGTAAAAAAGATCAAGTTCGCATAGAGAGTAAAGTAACGGGAAAAGGAGTTACTGTTTCTTTACCTGAAATCATTGCTAAATGGGAAACACAGAAAGAAAAAGCAGTAGATGAGATTGTTTATTATATCGAACATGGATTAGGTGCTATTGAAAAAGATGGGCAAATAGAAGGGAAAGAGAAGAAACTATTTCCTGTCATACGTTCGACTTCTTTTCCGCAACAGTCAAACGAAGAAATTCCATTTATAACTGATGAACATACAGCAGAAACAAGAGTTTATTATGCTTTAGATATGGGGAATACTTACCGTCTTGTTGATGAGAAATTGATGGAGAAGGAAGAATGGACCCCTACTTCTATAAAAGAGATGGCTCTTTTTAATGTTCGATCTCTATCCACACAAGTAAAGTCTGACAATGTGGCAGGAAATATTTTTTATTTCTTAAATAGCAATGATGGCTATGATGCAAGTAGAATACTAAATGATGCTTTTCTAAAAGAAATGAACGAAAAGGTAGAAGGGACCATGACTGTTGCTGTACCGCATCAAGATGTGCTTATTATTGGGGATATTCGAAATGAAACAGGATATGATGTCCTTGCTCAAATGACAATGAGCTTTTTTGCAAGTGGAAGAGTTCCCATTACGGCATTGTCTTTTCTTTATGAAGGTGGAGAATTAGAACCTATCTTTATATTAGGGAAAAATAAAAAACGAGAAAAATAATAGAAAAAATGTAATCAAATCGATTTATAATTTACTTTTGAATGACATCTAATTGAAATGTGTTTATATTAAAATAACAATTATGTAGATTAAAAAAATGAAATAAATGCCGTCTATTCTTTAAATAATGAAAGTAATCTTTTCCATATGTAAAGTTCCCTGTTTTAACTTAATTATATAGAGAGACTTAATGAAAGAGGCAATTAGGACTAAATTAGCTTTCAAAAGTGTCTCTTTTTTGTTTTATTCATTTGTTCCATTTATCCCACCCTTAACGGACAGTAAGACTCTGACTTTAAGCTTAAGAGAATTTGAGGAAGATAGAGCGGGATCAATTGTCCATAAAGGTCCAAATGGTTCAACTAACTTGCTGTGAGGGACGAAGGAAAACTCTTCGGATGGAAGTTTCACTTTAACATATTGCAGTTTGTTTTTACATCTTATAATGGCACGTGTAGAATGCCTCGAACAGAATGAGCCAAAAAAAGGGACAGCTGTCTTTGTTTAACCTCTATCTAAAGAGGGAAAGGGAGAGTTGTTAAAAAATAGTACTCGAAATTCTGAACATAACTGTTAAAATAGTAATGAGATTTGAAAGAAAGAGTGATTAAGTGTGAATTGGTTCAAGAAAGTATTTAAACAGTTTGTTAGTGAAGAAGAGGAGCTGAACCAAGTTGAAAAAACGGTTGAGATAGAAAATCAACCAAATGTTGAATCCACAGCATGGAAGAAAGAGATGGATTCCAAAGTTCTCTATCAATATCCAAAAGGTAATTTTCGATTTCCGTTAATACCAGATGGGGATGAAGATGATAGGAAAGAAGTAGACCGAAAGAAAAGAAGAGAACCTAGGCAATCATTTGTAAATGATCAGGAAGAAATCAATCAACCATTTAAACGACAATTTACGGAACAGCCGAAAAATAATTTCAAGGAAGAACAAGTATCAAATGCATATAGTGGAAATCGTCCGTTTAAGCCGACGGAAGTTGTTTCTCCGATATATGGATATAATCGTCCGGAAAGAAAAGAAACAAGCACAACGACATCACGACCTATAATAAAAGAGCCTGTTGACGGTTGGCAAAAATCATCTGTCATACAATCACAAGAAAGGCAAGATGAAGTGGTGCGGGAAATAGTGGAAGTGACTGATGCATTATTTGTAACTCCAAAAGCGGAAATAACTGAAGAGATAGCAGTAACTTCAGAAATGGAAATAACTGAAGAGATAGCTGCAACTCAGGAAGTAGAAGTAACCGAAGAGATAGCTGTAACTCCAGAAGCTGAAGTAACTGAAGAGATAGTAGTAACTCCAGAAATGGAAGTAACTGAAGAGATAGCTGCAACTCAGGAAGTCGAAGTAATTGAAGAGATAGCAATAACTCAGGAAGTCGAAACGACCGATGAGATAGACCTAGTTCGAGAACAAGCTACAATGACAATGGAAGAGCATAAACAAGAGTCGATTCTTTCTCCGTATCCAGAAGAATCATTAGATGAAGAGGAAGATGCACATCATTATAATAACGGAGATAGTTCATTAGAACTAGGAAAGATTGCTTCACCTGTTAGTCTTGAAAGGGATTGGGAGGATAATGAAGTAGATAGGCAGATAGAAAGCTTAGTAGATGAGCAGGAACATAATGAGCAACCGTTGTTGCGGTTTGAAGAAACAGAAGTAAAGGTAGAAGAAACCTTCCTGCAAAATAGCGAGGAGGTTGTTGAAGAGAAGGAAGAAAAAGATTTCTCAGAAAAAACATTGGAGAGAAAACCTCCTACTCGAAAAGGTCCTTTACCATTTAATGTGTTGATGCTGAATAAAGACAGACAGTCATTGGCGAATAAAAAAATCGAAAAAAAAGTTTATGATGAGCCAAAGCCAGAGCCAAAGCCAAAGGTCGAAGAAATAGTTCAACCTTTAAGCGAAGAGGATGAAGAGGTTTATCATAACTTACCATACTATGTTTTTCCTGAAGAAAATTTGTTGCATCCCCCTATTTTACAAATAGAAAAGGATGGATGGATTGAAGAGCAGACGATGCTTTTGAATGATACATTTACTAATTTTAATGTTCATGCCAAAGTGGTAAATGTAACTCAAGGACCTTCTGTTACTCGATACGAGGTTCAACCCGAACCAGGAGTAAAGGTTAGCAAAATTACAAACCTATCTGATGACTTAAAATTAAGTTTAGCTGCCAAGGATATAAGAATTGAAGCACCTATCCCTGGAAAACATACAATCGGTATTGAAGTGCCGAATCGGAATAGCCGGCCAGTGCTAATCAGAGAAATTTTAGAAAGCGATGAATTTAAAAATTCTTCTTCTCCTTTAACAGTTGCTATGGGGCTGGATATTTCCGGTAAACCAATTGTGACGGATTTACGAAAAATGCCTCATGGATTAATTGCGGGAGCAACCGGTTCTGGAAAAAGCGTATGTATAAATACAATGCTTGTAAGCTTGCTATATAAGGCAAAGCCAGAGGAACTGAAGTTATTGTTAGTAGATCCTAAAATGGTTGAGTTGGCTCCATATAACTATATACCACATTTGGCAAGTCCGGTTATTACCGATGTAAAGACTGCAACTGCTGCCTTAAAATGGGCCGTAGAAGAAATGGAAAGAAGATACGAACTTTTGGCACATGTAGGTGTTAGAGATATTTCAAAATATAATCAATTAGCAGAAGAGCATAAAAGATACAGTGAAAAATTGCCTTATTTAGTGATTATTATTGATGAGTTAGCGGATTTAATGATGATGGCTCCAGCTGATGTTGAAGAAGCAATCAGCAGAATAGCCCAAAAGGCAAGAGCCTGCGGAATTCATCTCTTAATTGCAACACAAAGACCATCTGTAGATGTTATTACAGGTTTAATAAAAGCAAATGTTCCAACAAGAATCGCCTTTTCTGTTTCCTCTCAAATTGATTCACGAACAGTGATTGATATAAGTGGTGCCGAAAAACTGTTAGGAAAGGGAGATATGCTGTTCTTAGAAAATGGCACATCAAAGCCAGTACGATTACAAGGAACGTATGTATCAGATGAAGAAATTGACCAAGTGGTTGCTCACGTAAGAAGAGAAAGAAAACCAGAATATTTATTTGAGCAAGAAGAGCTTTTAAAAAAGGTACAAATGTCTGAAGAAGAAGATGAGCTATTTTATGAAGCATGTGAATTTATTATTGAACAAGGTGGTGCTTCTACATCTAGTCTTCAAAGAAACTTTAAAATAGGGTATAATCGAGCAGCGAGGTTAATTGATATGATGGAGAAGCAAGGATTTATATCTGAAGCAAGAGGGACAAAACCGAGAGATGTATTAATTACAGAAAGTGAATTACTGCAATTTCAGGAAACGGAATAATACCAGAAGCATTTCTGTTTGGTAATTTCCATACATTGGAATTGTATTGTTGCATAGTTTTTCATCATGAAAGATGGTATAATGTATAAATGTGAAATGAAAAAAAGGAAAAAAAAGTTAATGTTCAGCTGGAACATGAATAATAAGCTGAATGAGAAAAATAAAATGGAACAAAAATTGCATACATAAATGCAATGAGCAAATTGAATGAGGATATCATATACTGTTAAAAGATATGCGTAGTTGGAGGTTCTTTATATGACTATTTACCACTTCGTAGGTATAAAAGGGTCGGGAATGAGTGCATTAGCACAAATTTTACATGATATGGGTTTTGAGGTACAAGGATCAGATGTGGAAAAAAGATTTTTCACTCAGATCGCTTTAGAACAGGCGGGAATTAAAATTCTTCCTTTTCACCGGGAAAATATTAAACCAGGAATGAATGTTATCGTAGGGAATGCATTTCCAGATACACATGAGGAAGTAGAAGAGGCTGTAAAGCTTGGTCTTCCAGTTATTCGTTACCATCGTTTCCTTGGAGACTTTATGAAACAATTTACAAGTATTGCTGTTACTGGAGCGCATGGAAAAACTTCAACAACTGGTTTGCTTTCCCATGTAATGAAAGGTGCAAAACCTACAGCATATTTAATTGGTGACGGAACAGGTAAAGGCGTATTGGAAGCAGAATATTTTGCTTTTGAGGCATGTGAATATAGAAGACATTTTCTGTCTTATTTCCCAGATTATGCGTTGATGACAAACATCGATTTTGACCATCCAGACTATTTTGCTAATGTGGATGATGTTTTTTCTGCTTTTCAAGAAATGGCATGGCAAGTTAAAAAGGGAATTTTTGCTTGTGGAGACGATGAACATCTGCAAAAAATTCAAGCAAAAGTACCAGTTGTGTTTTATGGTTTTGGAGATGAAAATGATTTCCAAGCGAGAAATGTAGAAAAAACGACAGAGGGTACAACTTTTGAAGTTTACGTTCGTAATACGTACTACAACACATTCTCCATTCCAACATTTGGTGACCATAATATTTTAAATGCTTTGGCTGTTATTACGCTTAGTCATTATGAGGAATTAGATGCGGAAATTGTGAAAGAAAGATTAATGACCTTTGAAGGTGTTAAACGCAGATTTACAGAAAAGGTAATTGGCTCACAGGTTATTATTGATGATTATGCTCACCATCCTACTGAAATTAAAGCAACAGTAGAAGCGGCCCGTCAAAAGTATCCTGATCGAGAAATTGTAGCTGTATTTCAGCCACATACATTCTCTCGTACACAAGCGTTTCTTCAAGAATTTGCAGATAGCTTAAATTTAGCAGACTCTACTTATCTATGTGATATATTTGGTTCTGCTCGTGAAAATCACGGAAAGTTAAGTATCATGGACTTAGCTGAAAAGGTACCTGGAAGCAAAATTATTTCAGTAGAGACTGTTTCTTCCTTAAAAGAACATACTGATAGTGTAATCTTGTTTATGGGTGCAGGTGATATTCAAAAATATCAAAGTGCTTATGAAAAAACATTAGGATAATAAAAAAGGACTCTTTCGCCTATACGTAAGAGTCCTTTTTCAATAGTTAAGAAATTATAAGTTTCTAGGAGCTGATGGCATTCACGATCGTTTACTGGACTTCCATTAAGCTCAGGAAGGTCACGCCACTAAACGGGTGCCCATAGCTTTTCTTATTTTAAATTCTCTGGATTTAATGCTTCTAATTCAGGAAGAACAAATTTTCCATCTTTTCTTATTAAAACATCATCGAAGTAGATTTCTCCACCACCATAATCAGGACGTTGAATATTTACCATATCCCAGTGGATATTGGAGTTATTACCGTTATAAGCATTATCATAGGCTTGTCCTGGTGTAAAGTGGAAGCTTCCATCGATTTTTTCATCAAATAAAATATCCTGCATTGGATGTAGAATATATGGGTTTACTCCTATTGCAAATTCCCCAATATAACGAGCACCTTCATCAGTATCCAATACTTTGTTTAGTCTCTCCGTATCGTTAGCTGTTGCATCGACAATTTTTCCATTTTCAAACTTTAAGCTAACATTTTCAAATGTAAATCCTTGGTAAGGCGAAGGAGTATTATAAGTTAGTAATCCATTAACCGAGTCACGTACAGGAGCAGTATAAACTTCACCATCTGGAATATTCATTTGACCAGAACACTTAATTGCTGGGATGTCTTTAATAGAGAAAGTTAAGTCTGTCCCTGGACCAGTTAAGCGAACTTTGTCAGTGCGGTTCATTAATGCTACAAGATTATCCATTGCTTTGTCCATTTTCCCATAATCCAGATTACAAACATCAAAATAGAAATCTTCAAATGCATCTGTACTCATTCTTGCAAGCTGTGCCATGGATGGGCTAGGGTAACGAAGGACAACCCATCTTGTTTTAGGAACGCGAATTTCTCTATGTACCTGTTTACCAATGGTTGACCCTTCAATCTTCATTTTTTCTGCAGGAACGTCTGCAAGCTCATTAATGTTATCACCAGCTCGAAGCCCAATATATGCATCCATATTACTCATCACATTTGCTTCAAATTGTGCCATCATATCATATTGCTCCTGTTGTGCTTCTAAAAGCAAAGAACGATTTACATCGTTATCCTTTAGGGAAACAAAAGGATAACCACCAGCTGCGTATGCTTCGCGTACAAGTGCTTTTACAAGTTCTTTTTGAAGTCCAAAATTTTCAATAAGAACCTTTTCGCCTTTTTGTAAGCGAATGGAATAATTAATTAGATTTTTTGCTAGTTGATCAATGCGTGGATCTTTCATATGTACCTCCAAATTTTTTTGTGATAACTTTCTTATTGTACCCGAAAATATTTTTTCCTTAAATAAAAAACAATAATAAAATACATTAAAAAGAAAAAATAGGATAAGTTAAAATGATATTTTACGCCTTTCATTAGAGCTTTTTCCTATTACTCGATAAAACCATAAAAGAGCTTTTAAGGAATCATTTGTTTCTGAAAGTTTTTCCAATTATAATAAAACTAAGGTTTTAGCAAACGCGAATCTGGGAAAAGACCAATAAAGTGGAGGTGCGATAAGGATGATAAATCTTTTATACTTAAGCGTAGCATTAATAGCTATTGCGTTTACAATTCTTGTCATTTATGTTGCGAGAACATTGAAATCATTACATACTACGCTGGATAGTGTTTCCAAAACACTCGTCGGGTTAGAAAGGCAACTAGATGGTGTCACGAGAGAAACAACTATTTTATTACAAAAGACGAATGATCTAGCGGCAGATATTCAACAGAAATCAGAAAGTTTAAATTCCGTTGTTGATGCAGTGAAGGATGTAGGATCAAGCGTACAAGGATTTAATCAATCTGTACAATCGATTACACAAAATGTAGAAAATACACTTGTAAAAAATCAAGATAAAATTGCTCAAATTGTTCAATATAGTAAAGTGTTTATGAATATTAAAGATCAATGGAAAGCTAGAAAAACAGAACAAAATCGTACTCGTGTAAGAAGCAATTAAAAGGAGGATGTTAGGATGAAGCGAGAACAAGAAATAATCCATGCAAATGAAAGCTCAAGTTCTAAGGATTTTCTATTTGGTGCATTTTTAGGTGGGATTGTTGGAGCAGCTACTGCGTTATTTCTTGCTCCAAAGCCAGGAAAAGAATTACTTCAAGATTTGAACGGACAAGCAGGAGTATTAAAGGAAAAAGGAATTGAGTTAACGGATACAGTAAAAGAAAAAGGATCAGAATTCATTTCTATTGCAAAAGATAAAACAGATCAATTAAGTAATGTAGTTACTAAAACTTCTGTTGATATTATGGATAAGGTGAAAAACACTAAAGGTCAAGAGAATACTTCAGACCGTTTTGACGAGCTGAAGGAACAAGCATCGGATTTAAGCACAAGTTTAAAAAGTACTGAATTCGATGAAATTCAACAAAAATTAGAAGAAACAAAACGTGCATTTGATGAGACAGAAAGTAAATATAACCAATGATAAAAACAATATCTGTATAAAACGTTGTTAAAGCTTGCAGTCTATACACACTTTGCTTTCTGCGTTCCAAGAGAGCCAATCTTTTTCGGACCAAGCAGGAAGTAATAAGTATATAGGCTGTTTTTTCTATGTAGGTATTAAGTAAATTCGCCGTTTAATCTTAATGAGTTGTTTGCAAATAATTAGATGGCAAGCGAAAGGGTGGATGAAAATGAAAAAAATAGACACGGTCGAAAAATTTGAGGAGCTAGTTAAGACTACTGATACTTTTTGGTTAGTTAAGCATAGTTTAACATGCCCTATTAGTGCTCATGCTTTTGATGAATATAAACAATATGAGCAAGAAAATCAAGAAATAGATACATACTACTTAGCTGTACAAGAGGCTAGACCATTATCTAATTATATTGCTGAAAAATATCAAGTAAGACATGAATCTCCACAAGCATTACTTTTTGCAGATAATAATATAGTTTGGCATGCATCACACAGGAAAATAAATATAGCCTCTTTACAAAAGGCCGTTAAAGAAAGATAGAATATTTATAATGCAGGATATAGACAAAAAGGAATTCAGAAGAAGAAAATTCTGAATTCCTTTTTTGTTTTTATTAAGGTCTTTTTCATATTTGCTGTTGCCCGCCGTCTAAATACTTTTTTTTCGCTTTCCATGGAGCGAGTGATGAGCCTTATGGCGTCTACGTGTATTCAGATTACTCCAAAACATTCCCTCTATACGGAAATTAACCATCTTTTAGATATAGCAGCTTTTATCAAACAGAGACACTTAGTTGCTTGTAGTTGGGCTTTCTGTTTTTGCAGGCCAAACAATCGATAGCCGATCGTCTTTTTTTATAGGCGTTAAAAAGGTTGCATTTTCCCCGTTTCGTAACAGTTGAAAAGACCCTGCGCCATTTTGAGGCATATGGATATTTACGAAAGCAAATAAATCTTGAAATAAAAAGCCCTCAAATGGTTTTTGCTCGATTCTAATGTCGTCACCGCTATATAGGAGATCATCCATTTGAAGAATTTGACCTTTTCTTTGTATTTGTGCTAACTGTTTTGTCAGCGTTATTTTCTTATCATTAAAATATACAGGCAGTACTTGGTACATTAAAATTTGTTTTCTATCTGCCAATTCTTGAACAGTCGGCGTTTTTCTCTTTTCTAATAGAATAACATCATTATTTTCGAATAATTGATTTAAGCGACAAGAAAGACCATTTTTCATAATCTTTCCTGAGAAAGCAGGAAGGACTGTTTCTTTTCCATTAATTAAAATGTGAAAAGGCTTTAGTTCTTCGATCATATTCGATAAATGGAGTGATTCTAATGCTTCTTGAATAGTAGCATCTGCTTGATACTCGATAACATCTTTGTCTTCTATCTGGTGTTCAGCAGAAACAGCTTTTCCATTGCAAAGAATTTTGGAATGAATGGTATAGTTTTTATTGTTTATTGTTATATTTTTGTCAGATTCTGTATCAAGTAAATCCTTTATTTGAACAATAGCTTGTTCTCCATCTTTTCCGCGATAAACCATTAAGGATTCCCCGTCTTCTACAGTATCTTCCAAGGAGCATGGCAATCCTTTTCTTAAAATGGTAGGGCCTTCTCCATGACTACCTGGAATCGTTATTTTTTGATTGTTTATGGATACAATCATTGCGTTGCCGGGTTTCCCGTATAATTGGTTCATCCGAATACCTGATGCTAAAATACAATCTCCGACGGTTAGTTTATTGACTTCAAACAATCTAACGGGTTGGTCATTTATATAAACTGTTTTGTATTGGACTGGCGATTTCTCAGCCGCAATAGCAATTCCAACTGGTGTTACTAGTTCAGGTCCTAAATGGAAGTCTTTTGCAAAGGTTAAGTTTGTGATAGCATCAATTCCTCTAATTGCAACACGATTAGAAGGCAGATTTAGCATCTCAGCAATCTTTTGTTGCAGTGCTGGAGTCTGGCTTCCACCACCAACGAGCATCACTGCTTTAGGTGATTTATGATTGTTTAATGAAAGAATTTCTCGACAGATAGTATCGGCTAATTTGTCTAAAGCTGGTTCAATTTCGTTTATCACATTTTCCTTATGTAATTCAGTTGTAAAACCAAGAATATCTGAAATTGTAATTTGATCACTTTGGGATAATTCTCTTTTAGCTTTTTCGGCCAATGGAAAGTCTAATAAATATGCGTCGCTGATTGCTTCCGTTATTTCATCCCCCGCGACAGGCACCATTCCGTAAGCAGTAACTGTTCCTGTGTCTGTGATTGCAATATCAGATGTTCCTGCTCCAATGTCTACTAAGGCTACATTTAAACGTCTCATAGAAGGGGGAATAAGGACATTAATGGCAGCGATAGGTTCTAACGTCAACGCTTGCATTTCTAAATTAGCTCGATGCAAGGCAGCGATAAGCGATTCTACAACCACTCTTGGTAAAAAGGTAGCAATAATTTCTACCTTTGCAAGGGATCCTTGTTGATCGATTAGACTTCCCATTTCTTGATCATCTAGAGAATAGTAAAGAACCGAATAGCCAACACAATAGTAAAATTGACTTTTGTCACGGTCATTTTTTTCTGCGACAGAGCTTTGTGCTTGCTGGACTGCGGTTAACTCCATATGTAATATATCTTCTTTTGTAATAAGCGGTTTTCTTTCGATGTTCATTTCAAAAGACGCTCGTTCTGTCTTTAATGCTCTTCCAGCAGCAGCTACACTTACTCTTTTTAAAGGTCCATGTTTTACTTCTAATTGTTCTCTAATTTCTTTAATAATCTTGGAAACAGCTAACACGTCATGAATCTGGCCATCTAACATGGCTCTTTCGGTATGTTCAATGGATAATAAATCGGAAACATGATAACTATCCTCTTTTTTTTCTAAGATAATTCCGACAACTGATCGAGTACCAATATCTAATGCAAAAAGTTTCTCATTACTTTGCACGGGAAAACACCTTCTTTTTATTTAAAGATTGTTAATAGAATATAAGATAAATTTATAGGAAAAGATTTATTATTTGAAACAATTAAACGCTTTAACGCTTAAAAGCGTTTAATTGTTAAAGAAAAATAGTGACAATGCGATAAATATGATTTATAATTAATCCAATTAAGAGAAATGTAACATATTTTTGCATTTGTATAAATGAAATTATACAGTTTTATGCTTTTTAAATGAAGGGATGAGATGATTGTGAGCAATAAAGAATTAGAAGAATTGCGTAATCGAGTAGATGAGTTAAACTTAGAAATTTTAGAAAAAATTAATGAGAGGGCAAGTCTAGTTCAAAAAATTGGCCAGACAAAAGGAACCCACGGCGCACATCGATATGATCCTGTTCGTGAAAGAAAAATGCTTGATCATATTGTAAATAAAAATGATGGACCGTTTGATAATGCCACTATTTCTCATTTATTTAAGCAAATTTTTAAAATGGGTTTACAATTACAACAAGAAGATGATAGCAAAGCTTTATTAGTATCTCGTAAGAAAAAGGCAGAGGACACAATTGTTGACGTAAAAGGAACAAAAATTGGTGATGGTACGCCTAAATTTGTGTTTGGTCCATGTTCAGTAGAATCTTATGAGCAAGTAGCACAAGTGGCTGCATCTGTTCAGGCTAAAGGGCTAAAGCTTCTGCGTGGAGGTGCGTTCAAACCGAGAACATCACCATATGATTTCCAAGGACTTGGTGTAGAAGGCTTGAAAATTTTAAAAAGAGTAGCGGATGAATATGATTTAGCTGTAATTAGTGAAATTGTTAGTACGGAACATATTGAAACAGCATTAGATTATATTGATGTAATCCAAATTGGTGCACGTAATATGCAAAACTTTGAATTATTAAAAGCTGCTGGTAGTGTAAAAAAACCGATTCTTTTAAAACGTGGATTAGCAGCAACGATTGAAGAATTTATAAATGCAGCAGAGTATATTATGTCACAAGGAAATGATCAAATTATCCTTTGTGAGCGTGGTATTCGTACGTATGAACGTGCTACAAGAAATACATTAGATATTTCAGCTGTTCCAATTTTAAAACAAGAAACACATCTTCCAGTTTTCGTGGATGTTACCCATTCAACAGGAAGAAAGGATCTATTATTACCTTGTGCGAAGGCAGCTCTAGCTATTGGTGCAGATGGAGTAATGGCAGAGGTTCACCCTGATCCAGCAGTTGCATTATCTGATTCAGCACAACAAATGGATATTGAACAATTCGATGAATTTTACCGTGCAATACAATCTACACCATATGTAAGAGCATAAAAGGATAGAAAAATTTGTGAAAGTTAAATTGGCCCTGTATATGTTAGTTAAAATTGCTAACAAGTACAGGGTATTTTTTATTTTGAAAAAAACGTACTTAATTAATAGTTTTTAATATGTTAATATGATAAATTCATTTATATTTTTTTTTATTTTATGGTAAACTGTATGGAAGAATGCTTAAATAAAGGTATTTTTAGCTGAAAACCGGAAAAATGTCGGTTTTTTTTGAAAAAAAATGAAAGCTTGTCATTGCAGGTTTTCCAGTGATATCGTATCATTAGTACATAATTAGACAAGATTAGCTAAAAAGAGAATCGTGGATGATTAGGAAATAGCTTCTTGCCATAAAATAATAGAAGAAATTAGTTCGACTAAAAGGAGTGCGAAATAACAATGAATATAACAATATACGACGTTGCAAGAGAAGCAAGTGTTTCCATGGCAACTGTTTCCCGTGTTGTTAATGGAAATCCAAATGTGAAACCAACAACAAGAAAAAAGGTATTAGAAGTAATTGATCGATTAGGTTATCGTCCTAATGCAGTAGCAAGAGGACTTGCAAGCAAAAAAACAACTACAGTTGGCGTAATTATTCCAGACATATCAAGCACCTTCTTTGCGGAATTAGCAAGAGGTATTGAAGATATTGCTACAATGTATAAATATAATATTATTCTAAGTAATTCGGATCAAAATAAAGATAAAGAGCTACACTTATTAAATACAATGCTAGGTAAACAAGTAGATGGTATTGTTTTTATGGGCGGTAATATAACAGAAGAACATGTTGCTGAGTTTGAAAAGTCACCAGTGCCGATTGTTCTTGCAGCTAGTATTGAAGAAAGTAAAAAGATTTCTTCGGTTAATATTGATTATGCGCAAGCCACATATGATGTAGTGACTAGTTTTGTTGAGAAAGGTCATAAGTCTATTGGAATCGTACTTGGATCATTGGAAGAACCAATCAATAAAAATGAGAAATTAGGCGGTTACAAGAAGGCTCTAGAAGCTGCTGGAATCGAATATAACGAGTCCTTAGTAGTAGAAGGTGATTATAGCTATGAATCTGGTATGGAATCCTTCGATAAGTTAATGGAAAGCGATAATAAACCAACGGCTATCTTTGTAGGGTCAGATGAAATGGCGCTAGGTGTCATTCATGGGGCAGAAGATAAAGGATATAAAGTACCGGAAGATTTCGAAATTGTTACCTCTGATAATACAAAATTAACGTTAATGGTTCGTCCGCAACTAACAACAGTTGTTCAGCCGTTATATGACATTGGTGCTGTAGCCATGAGATTACTCACTAAATATATGAATAAAGAAACGGTGGAAGATCATATTGTTACACTTCCACATCGAATTGAATCTCGTAATTCAACAAAATGAGTTTAAAAAAACAAAGCTGAATGCTTTGTTTTTTTTGAAGAACAATAAACTGGAAGCTAGCTATAAAAACAAAAGGGAGAATCAATAGTAGACTCTCCCTTTCGCTTTTAAGTATTCTCTTTTTCATCAGCTTTTTCGGTTTGTTCTTTGTTGTCCTGCTGTTTATTTTCATTATTATTTGCTGGTTTATTAGCGTCTTTTTTTTCTGTGTTTTTATTCTCTGCCTTTTTACTCTCTTCGTTTTTATTTTTATCCTCTTTTTTTTCTTGCGTATTGCCTATGACAACCTCATTCGATGCCTTTGATTCTTTACCGGCAATATCAACCGCCTTAACGATATAGGTCCCTTTTCCAGCTTTAAAGCTCAACGCATTTTCTGCTTTTAAGCTTTTCACCTTTTTACCGTCTTTATATACACGATATCCAATAACATCTTTTTCACCATGCTTATTCCAGGTTATCGTATCACCTTTAAGGTTGATTTTTAGTGCGTTAGGTGCCTTTCCATTGTCTTCAATTTTATTATTAGGAATGATAAGATTCTTCAGCTTTTGATTGTTTTTGCTAAGAATACTTGGATCACTGATACGAATACCAAAAAGTTTTTCGATGTAATCAGGATTTAGCATTAATCCTGATTCAGAAAACTCACTTGGGGTTGAATCTAATGCCATGTATTTCTTGTCGCCGATTTGAACATATTTACCTGCTACTAAGCTGTCATCTCTTTTCGATGGTGCCATACCAGATTTAAATAAATCGGTTGTGACCAGTCCAGCTTTTGAGCAGCCCTCAGAAGGTAATAGTCCAGAAATAGAACACACAGATTGTCTTACGATTCCACCAGGCATTTTAAAGCTTTCTGAAGGATCTACAAGCTCAGGAGCAACGTCATAAGCTGCGTTTAGTAAATCTGCCCATAAATAGTTATTACGTTTACTGTATGATAAACCAGATGTTTCTAATGTTTTTGGTGTATCATAACCTGTCCATACACCGAACGTAACATTCGGATTTGTGGCAATTAACCAAGAGTCATTAAGATCTTGTGTTGTACCAGTTTTCCCAGCCCAATCTGACTGGAATTTTAAACGACCTTTTACAGCCGCCGCCGTTCCTTGATTAATAACATCTCTCATCATGTCCAACGTTAAATAAGCTGTTTGTGGGCTAAATACATCCACTGGCTTTACTTCATGTTGATAAATAACATTGCCGTTTTTATCTTCAATTTTCTCAATCATATATGCGTCAATATGTTTACCACTATTAGCAAATGTAGAAAATGCATTTGTATTCTCCTCAACCGTTACACCGTACGAAAGTCCTCCGATAGCGGCAGATCTTGTTGAATAGTCATTTTCATTTAAAGAAGTAATACCCATTTTTTCCAAGTATTTAATTGGATTTTGCGACAGGATATCAATATATGCCTTAACAGCAGGTACATTATAGGATTGTTGAAGTGCATATCTTGCTGTGACTAAACCATGGAATTGGTTATCGTAGTTTTTTGGCCATATTTTTCCTGGTGAACTAGGGTCTAGTCGTAATGGTACGTCTGGAAGGACACTACCTGGTGATAATGTGCCTAGTTCAATAGCTGGAGCATAAACTAATAGCGGCTTCATTGTTGATCCGTTTGGTCTCAAGCTCCTTGTAGCATGGTTTGTCGCTTCTCGATTATAATCGCGTCCTCCAACAAAGCTTATGATAGCTCCCGTTTTGTTTTCAATCATAATGGCTCCGGTTTCTACTGGTTCCATTATGGTCACTTTTTCTTTTGTTTCTGGATCAATCACTTGTTGTTCTTTATCTGGTCCAAAAAGGGAGTAATTTTTCACCGTTTTTTGTTGAATATCATAGATTTTCTTGTTGATTGTACTATGAATTTTATAGCCGTTTTGATGAATTTGACGGTCAGCAATTGTAGTGTATTGTTCTGCTAATATGTCATCTTCTTGTAAGTCTTCTTTTGTGTATCCATCTTCTTTTGCTAACAACTCAGCAATGATTTCGATACTTCTTTGTTGAATCTCAATTGTTACTGCTGGATAGTCCTCAATCGGGCTTTTTTGAGGGCCGATAAAATCTTTGGTTATATCATATGCCATTGCTGCATCATAATCTTTTTTAGAAATTTTCTCTTGATCATACATTCTGTTTAATACAGTTTTCATCCGGTTTAGACCAGGCTCTAAATTCTTTTTTAATTTCCCTTCTTGTGTAAAAGGAGTGTAACCAAATGGACTTTGTGGAAGGCCAGCAATAAATGCAGCCTGTGGCAAAGTTAAGTCCTTCGCATCAATCCCAAAAATACCGTTTGCAGCAGATTGTACACCAGCAATATTTCTTCCAGATGAATTTCTTCCAAAAGTGGATACGTTTAAGTAAGCTTCTAATATTTCATCCTTTTCAAAGAATTTCTCTAGCCTCAGTGCAAGCAGAATTTCCTTTGCTTTTCTCTCAAAGGAGACTTCGTTTGTTAAAATCTGATTCTTTATTAATTGCTGTGTTAAGGTACTTCCTCCTGATTGAGTAGAAGCATTGGTTACTTCTTGAAATAATGCGCGGAAGATGGATTTGGGCACTACTCCGTTATGAGTATAGAAATTCTCATCTTCGGTAGCAATCACAGCATCTTTTAAATAGCTTGAAACATCATTTATTTTAACTTCCTCTCTTTCAAGGTCAGTTGGTACTTTTCCTAAATAAACATTATTGGCAAAGTATAATTCTGATGTTTCTTCATAATTATAAATATCTTTTTGCATTGCTGCATAAGGACGGATTGGCTCATCCTTTACAAGTGAAGCAAAATATCCTGCACCAATTCCGAGTCCAAAAGCACCACCGATTGCAATGATGATGATAAAAACTAAAGCCACATTCCATGTTGCTTCATAGGTTATACGGGCACCTTTTAGTGTTCGTTTATTGGTGAAGAAGTTTTTAAAATGGCTTAAAGCATTTTTCCACTTCGGCCTTTCATTCATGGTATCATTCCCCCTAAAATCACATACATTATAGCATAAAGCGGAGTGAAATATAGGCAGAGTTCGATATTTTTCCTGTTTTTTCGAATATTTGTTTGACAATAACTGCATATTTATGATAAAAATAAGCTAACTATATATTGATTCGTTATTGCGTTGAAGGGAAGAAGTAGTTCTTTTATCACTATGAACAGAGAGCCATTGGTCGGTGGAAAATGGTATAAATAAAAGGATGAATTACCTCCTGGAGCTTTCACTGGGAAAGTTGTTTTAATTAGTAGCAGTGAACGGCATGAACCGTTATTCTAAATGAAGTGGAGAATATTATTTTCTCAAGTTTTGGGTGGTACCGCGCTAATTTGGCGTCCCTGCATTATATGCAGGGATTTTTTTGCGTTTATTTTTAGGCAATAGCGAAAAATATGACAGGGACAATAATTCAATTAATGGAGGAATATAAATGAATTTACTAGAAGATCTGCAATGGAGAGGGATTATTTATCAACAGACAGATGAAGAAGGCTTAAAAGAACAATTAGCAAAAGGAATGACTAGTTTATACTGTGGAGTTGATCCGACTGCTGATAGTATGCATATTGGACATTTATTGCCTTTTCTAACGTTGAGACGTTTCCAAAATGCTGGACATCGTCCAATTGTCTTAGTTGGTGGAGCTACTGGTTTAATCGGGGATCCAAGTGGAAAAAGCGAAGAAAGAAAACTACAAACATTAGATATTATTGGTCATAATGTAAAATGCTTGCAAGCCCAATTAGAAAGAATCTTTGATTTTGATGGAACAAATGGTGCGGTTATGGTGAATAACTATGACTGGGCAGGAAAAATGGATATTGTTACATTCCTACGTGATTACGGAAAACATATTGGAGTTAACTACATGTTAGCAAAAGATACGATTGCTAATCGCCTAGAAACAGGAATTTCCTTTACTGAATTCACATATACGATTTTACAAGCGTTAGACTTTTTACATTTATATGAGCATCATGATTGTAAATTGCAAATTGGTGGTAGTGACCAATGGGGAAATATTACGACTGGACTTGAATTAATCAGAAAGAATATGCAAGAAGGAGCAAAGGCTTATGGATTAACAATTCCTCTTGTAACAAAAGCGGACGGTACAAAATTCGGTAAAACAGAAAGCGGAGCGGTTTGGTTAGATCCTGAAAAAACAACACCGTATGAGTTTTATCAATTTTGGATTAACACTGCAGATGCTGATGTGATTAAGTATTTAAAATTCTTTACTTTCCTTTCGAAAGAAGAAATTGAGGGATTAGAAAAATCTGTACAAGAAGAAGCACATTTACGCAATGCACAAAAAACGTTAGCAGAAGAAATGACAAAATTAATTCACGGGGAAGCTGCCCTTGAACAGTCACAAAAGATAACGGCAGCACTCTTTAGTGGAGATATTAAAAATTTAACTGCGGGAGAAATCAAACAAGGTTTTAAAGATGTGCCGACATATGAACATACAGAAGGGGAAGCTCTGCTTGTTGATTTACTTGTTGCAGCTGGCATTGTATCCTCTAAAAGACAAGCACGTGAAGATATAACAAATGGCGCTGTCTACATCAATGGCGAACGTAAACAGGAATTAGATTATGTGCTTGCAGCAGAAGATCGTATCGAAGAACAATTTACGGTAATTAGACGTGGAAAGAAAAAATATTATTTAATAAAGTTTTAAGGGAAAACGCCCTGAAAGGATAACTTTTAGGGTGTGTTTTATTTAGCTAGTAAAGATAGTTTAATTTCCGTGGGAAAAATCTTAAAGTTATCGATAATTGAAATAAGAAACTACCTCTGAAAACTCTTTTTTTCCGAATGGCAACATTTTGTTACAAAATATTGTCTAAAATGTGAAAAAGATATATTTTTTTCCAATTGTAATCTGTTTATCGGATAAAATGCTTTATACTTATATCCATAAACAATTAATTGGAGGAGGGGGAAGCGGGAAGATGTAGAATAGACTTACTTTTCCTGTGAAATCAATGAAATTAAACAGTGAAGTCTTAAATATACCGTCTCCTTTTTTAGAGTATATTGTGATGAGAATGTTTCTGATGAAGTATTTTGAAAAGGAACATTACTCTATCGCCTTTCAATATCCTTTAAGCCGTTTTGAAAGCAGTTATGTGATACCTGAATTTCAAATGCTTTTTGATAAAGTAAAATGGAAAAATAATGTTATTACTTTAATTAATTTACGCCAGAATATATATGAACAAATCTTAATGCAGGTAAAAAAATGTGAAAATCAATCAGCTTATCTTACGATTATTAACTATTTAAATCAACAAATGAAAGTTGAGGATCGTATGGATTGCTTTCCAACAATCTTGACTGGTGATCTTGTTTCGCCTGAATGGAGTGTCGGGCAAAAAAAAGATGGAATAATAGAGTTATCCAAGAATCAAAAAGCATTTGGAGATAGAGTGGGTCTTTCTAGTGGAGAAACTAAGGTAAAAAACGAATTGGAATTACAAAAGATAATTTATCAGGTCGTTCATGAATACTGGCTCGTATATGAACAAAAACGGGAAAAAACGGTTATTCAAATAAGCCTACCAAATATTAAATATACTAGAGACATAGAGATGAAAATAAAAGATTTGTTCTTTCCATTCTTCCATCAAGTACAAGTAGCAACTTTTTTTTATGAAGAAGGCTTATATATAAATAACATTATTGTAAAAAAACCGAAAAAGAAAGAAAAGGCTAATTGGGGGGAGTTACTGTTTCCCTTGGGAGAAGAAAGCGACTTTTAGTTGAAAGAAGACATTAAATTCAAATAGCGGAATAATAAAAAAGCTCTGGTTCTTTGCGGAATCCAGGGCTTTTTGAAACCAAGGAATTGAGCGTTAATCCAAGAAGAATTAATGCTTTTTATTTAGGTTTCTTTTTGTAAATAAAGGGGCAGTCCAGATTGAACAAGAACAACAAGAAATGTTAAAATTTAAGCGATTGCAAACTTTTAAGGTCTATATGAAAAATGGTGAATGTGAAGCCATCGTATTTTTTTGCACCAACAGTTATTACATTTCAAGGATAAACGCTGATAAGCATAGCTTACAATCTTATCCACTGAATGGAGGGGATAGCCATGGGCATTAGAAATTATCTGATTGAAGGCGTTTCCTGCACGGGCAAAACATCGGTTTGTAATGAATTGCAGAGGCGCGGCTACCATGCCATTCATGGTGACCGTGAATTGGCTTATCAAGGTGATCCGGAAACTGGTACACCGACGGATAGTGGCACGCATGAGCACCACATTTGGCGTATAGATAAAGTAAAAGCTTTGGTTGCCAACCAGGATGAGGAGGTAACATTTTTCTGCGGTGGTTCTAGGAACTTTCCAAAATTTATAAATCTATTTGATAGCGTCTTTGTCCTCGAGGTGAACCTTACCACATTGAACGAGCGGCTTGATGGGCGACCGGAAAATGAGTGGGGCGGAAAGAAATCAGAAAGGGAACGCATTGTGCGATTACACCAAACGAAAGAAGACATTCCGAAAAATGGAATTATAATCGATGCCACCGCACCGATCGAGCACGTCGTTGACGAGATTGTCCGTCATAGCGAAGAAAATAAACGCTAACGATAGTAATTTTAACTCTTGGAGCGGAAAGTAATATCTCTTATTCAAAAATTCTACTTGTATACACGCGCTGAAATCACAGCCCCAATTTCATTCATATTTAATATCTAATACGCCGGTCGGTTAGTGAATAAAAAGAAAAAAGCCTTGAAATCTTGATTTAACAAGGTTTCTAAGGCTTTTAACATTGTGCTTCGCAAAGCAAAGGTATTAACGAGAGTAGAACTCACTACTCTCACAAACCCTTATTATATAAGTCTTTTAAACACCTATTTTATTATCTAGCCCCAAAACCAGCCCCAATTTGCTTTAACGCATTATCAAAGGCAGCAATTGATTCTTCTTCGAGATCTTTAAAAGAATGACCATAAATATCTAATATCATTTGTGGAGTGTTTCCTAATCTGTCAGCAATTACTTTCACAGGTATTCGTTGACTAATTAAAATAGTCGCATGAGTATGTCTTAGACCATGGGGGGATATGGTTTTCAGATTAATTTCTTTAGAAACTCTTCTCATGGAATACATGATAGTATTTTCAGTAATAGGAGTAGCAGTTTGATATGAGATAAATATAAAATCATCATTTTTTAATTTATATCCGAACGATAACTTTATCTCTTTGCACCATCTACGATATACTTTAAGTTGTTTAACCAGTTCCTCATTAATTAAAATAGCTCGGGTACTACGTTTAGTTTTTGGGGAACGGACACCTTTATTATCTCTAGTGCGTTTTACAGATAAGGTTTTATCTTCGAAATTAATATCTTCCCAAGTTAAACCTAGCGCTTCACCTTTTCGTAATCCAGTAAATGAAAGAAGTAATATTAGTGAATAATTCGTTATATTTTCAACTTCTTTAGCTTGTTTAAGGAATTGGTTTAATTCTGTTGCTGTATAGAAATTATCTTTCGGTTCTTCATTTTCAATAGTAATTTTATTGAATCGATTTCTAGGTATAATTTCATCATCAACAGCTGCGTTAATAGCAACCTTAAATAAACGGTGAAATAGTTGTACTGTACTAGGTTTATATTTTTTTAGCAAAGTATTAATATACACTTTTTTATAAGTGGTTTTATCTAACTCAGCTAATTTATATTTACCCAATAAAGGTTTCATTTGATATTTTATGGCATTAGAACGCTGCAATTGAGAAGTTGGTTTCCATTCATTTTTATGAGTTTCAAACCAAATATCCAACCATTCACTTATGGTTAAATTATTATGCTCCACTTTCTTTATTTCCCCATCCATTGTGGATGTTCTTACTTCTAACAAAGCCCTATAAGCTTCATTTTCGGTTTTGAAATTTTGCTTTTTCTTCTCTTTTCTTTTTCCTGATGAATCATAATATTTATGACGATAACACCATAACTTTTCTTTTTTAGTATTGAAATAATAATATAATTCGTTATCCTTTTTTGATTTGTGTAACTTCATAGTAAATCCCTTCTAGCGTGGACAGACACTTTTTAGGGCTTATGAAAACACAATCACCTCCTTAAAATTCTTCGAAAAATTCTACAACACTTAATGGATCAAAAGAAATCGTTAAGCCATCCACAATCTTAAAAAGCCCATATTCTTCTTTATAACGATTAATAGCTTCTTCTAAAAACTTTTCTGTTACATTAAGAAATTCAGCTAATTCATACTTATTTTTTATTCCAGCTTTATGGGCTTGTACAATCTTTTTTAAAGGAACAAGCTTTTTATATCCCCAATTTCTTGCAAGTTTCTCTTGTTTTCTATTTACAAGAGATTTTAAATCCAAGATATTACCACTTGTTTTTAGGTGATGTCCTATTTCTTCGGATAAAGTACAGTATTTTTCAGTAGATGATTGATCTTTATTTATCCATATAATTCTGTCACTATATATCCCTTTCATAGATGACGGTAGTTTTCTTTCATATACATCTACTTTGTATTTTTCTGCTTCTACTAAAAGAGTCTCATAGTTCATATTATTAGTCCCTAGAGCGTCTGGATCTCACGAATTCTTTAAAGCGTTCAATTTCTTCTAGTTCTTCTTCAGTCCATTCTTCACCATCATGGTGTGCAGCAATTGTTTCAATTTCATAATCTTCGTCATTTGCCATTTTTTCTAATTGATCAGTAGTAATGTTAAGTCCTTTACACACTTTTAGTACATTATCTACTGAAGCATTTCCGATTCCACGTTCTAACATTGAACGTAATGTTGTATATGGAAGATCTATGCTTTCCGCAAAAGCTTTCATGGATGATGCTTTCTCATTTATTAAATTTCTTATAATTTCTGTTCTAACGTCTTTCACTTCTTATTCTCCCCCGAGTCGTTTTTATACGAAAAATCGTATGTCTATAATTCCATTATATAGATAAAAGTAGGATTGTAAATAGAAAAATACGATTTTGCATATTTTTTTAAATTATTTCGTTGACTTAATACGAAATTGAGTATATGATAAACACAAGATACGAAATTGAGTATCGAACTTAACAAGTAAAGGAGGTTTTAGCTTGTTAAATAACTTAAAGGCAGAGTTATCCCGTAAAGCACTTACTGCTAAAGATATTGCAGCACTTCTTGATAAGAGAGTTGCAACAATTTACGACAAGATGAATGGTCATTATTCATTTAGTTTCGAAGAAGCACTGCTAATAAGAGATCGGTTTTTCCCGGAATTTACTCTTGAGTATCTATTTAAAAAGGAGAATCAGATAGCTCGAAAGGAGGTGATCTAGTTTGAACATTGCTGAAGTAAAAGTAAATGTTAACCAATCAGAAGTCAAAGCTTATATCAATCAAAAATTAGAAGAAACATTGCGAGAAGCTTTATTTACTTGGGATTTAGATCAGATGTCCAAACGAACTTGTATGAGTAAATCATTCTTAGAAAATGAGTTTCTCCAGGATCCGAGAATGAGGTTGCTGGAGAGACGCAAAGAAAAAGGTAAAAGATTTTGGTTCTATGAAGAATCAAAGCAAGTAATGAAAGAAATTATGGACGAATGGTAACAAATAAAAAAAGCGTGGACAGACGCAAATCTATACAATCCAAAGCGCTGTGAACCGAGCCAATGACGGTTAATGAAAATACTAATAGCAGAATAGACGGTTGCAACGTCAATACAGGAGAAGGAGAAATGGAGGTGAGAAAAATGAAAGAGATAAAAATTAATGTTGATTACTCTTCACTAGACGAAGTGAAGGAAAAGGTTGATTCATTGATTTTTCATTTAGAAAAAGCCAATTCATTGGTAGATGAACTGGCTAGCAAAGATGTTTCAATATCAGTATCTCTTAATGATTAATTTTTTAAATCAATGGTCTTTTTACAGTTAGGACAATTATTAATCCCAAGTTTCATAGTAATTGTTTCCTTACAATGAGGACATTCGAGATTTACTCCTGAGTTACGGAGTTTGTCTTCAGCAATTTTCATAGCTTTCTTTTTAAGTTCCTTTTCAAAATTATTATTCATTTTGATTTTTATAGACATATATATTCACCTCCTTTCGTACCAAGTCTGTCTGGGGAGACAAGACTATTGTACCAAATGGAAGTGAAAGGAAATAGACAAATTTGGAAGGAGAAACAAAATGAGCCAATTAGTTTTCGTAAATGACAATCAAGTATTCACAGATAGTTTGACAGTAGCAGAAGTGTTTGGGAAACGACACGATGCTGTGCTAAGAGATATTAGAAATTTGGAATGTAGCGAAGAATTTAATCTCCACAATTTTGCGGAGATCAATTACACAGATGAAAGAAATAGAACATATAAAAAATACTTAATTAAACGTGATGGATTAGCATTTCTAGTGTTTGGTTACACAGGTGCAAAAGCTGCTGAATACAAAGAAAAATACATTCAAGCATTTAACGCAATGGAAGAAGAACTAAGAAAACCCAAAGTACTTACAGATCGTGAACAACGTGTGGAAGCCTTAAAACTAACTTTAGAACACGAAGAAAAGCTAGTCGAGTATGATGGCAGACTAGCCAAGCTGGAAGACAACGTAAGAATCGATTCATTCGAACAGAATGCCTTACAGAAGCAGATTAAAAAGCGAGTGTACAAAGTATTCGAAACAGCCAATCCGAATGGATTAGACCTAAAGAAATTGTTCCCATGCATCCACAGAAACTTTAGAGATGCGTTCGGAGTACCGACCTATCGTGATTTACGCAAGTTGGATTATGAAGAAGCCATTTCATGGGTGAAGACATGGAGACCATTAATTTAAAAGGAGATGATGATCGTGAGCAACTATCAAAAATCAGAAATGCTACTAAACTTCGCATTTGAAATGACATTGAAAGGTCATCTTAAAAAGGCAGAGTGGGCTAGGGAAAAGAGTCGTAAATATTATGAAATGGGTGTGAAGTAATGAAATTAAAAGCAGTAAGTTCAACTGGAAAAGCATTAACAGAATTAACACCTGAGCAACAGCAAAGATTTATTGAGCACTTAGCTGAACAGCAAGATGAAAACATAAAGTTTGGTATGGAATTGAGTCTAATGATTTTAGGTTATGAAGTTGTGGAGGGGGAGGAGTAGATAACAACTGTGAAGGAGTAAAAATCATGGAATATAGAGACTTTAGAGTAATTTGGAAAGCAAATGGAATGGATTTTAATTACAACGGAAGTGAAACAGTTTGGTCTACAGATGAAGAAAACGCAAAAGAAAAAGCAATCCAAGTTGTATCAAGAAAAATGGTAATGGCACGTAGTTTAATTACTATTGAATCAGTTGAAGCAGTTTAATCCGAACAGTACGAAACTACACCGACAAAAGTCGGTACTCTTTTTACACTTCATGCAGAAATTGTCTAACGGTTTAAATCATATTTTAAGGAGGTGAGCATAGTGAGCCAAGAAGTTATCAACGCAATATTTGACGGTGATCTACATACAAAGCTTGAAGGTGTAGAGTTCTCCACAAGTCCAAGAGAAGTAATCACAGTAGGCGAAATGATGGAAGGGAATGAGTGAAATGAATGCAGCAGAAATGAGAAAGAAATCTACAGCTAATCGACATAAAGTAGCTGTGGCGAACTTAGAACAATTTATTAATAGAACAAATGAAATTATCAAAAGCAAAGCTAATGATGGTCATTTCAGTTACATCACACCTGTTCCCAGTGATCCTTTATGGAATGATTTTAAATTAACTAAATCACTAGTGAACTATTACAAAGATAGAGGTTTTCAAGTGAGTGTTATCGACTTGTTGCTTAGTGTTACGTTGAAGATTTCATGGTTGGAAGAAGGGGAGGAGTTACATGATTGAACATCCTATGATAACTCGGATAAATGCCACTGGTTATCCATCAAAAGATATCGAGCCGCAGGAAGAAAAACTAAAGAAAGTTGCTTGTAAGGATGTTTATGGAAATGTGGTTTTGGTTGGCGAAAACATTTGGATCCATAACGGTGAAGTTATTAAAGATGATAGCTTAGAAGATTACTTGATTAAGGTTCTAGGCTTTGAAAATAAGAAAGCAGAAGTGGAGGACGAGCTATGAAACAAGGTAAGAACCCGACTAAAAAGCAAAAGATACACATTAAAAGTTACTGGTTAAATCCTGATAACTGGTTGATATATAAGAATGCTGGTGATCAAGTTTCATTAGTTCATAGATTTACAGGGACGACAAGAAAAATCCCAAAATAAAAGACCCGTGTTGGCGCACGAGTCAAGCGACTTTCAAACAAATAGTTAAGTACATGATAAGACATATTTTTTTAAAAATCAAGGGGAGGTTAGCAAATGCCGTTTTTCCACTCTAAGGATATTTATTATCAGAATAAAACAATTTGGAGTCCTGAAACTCCAGCATTAGTAGCACTTTATAACTTCCTAGAAGAACATAGAGAGTTATTGGAAGGTAGTCGTATTTATCAAAGCCTTACAGAAATATACGAAAAAATGGATGAAGAATTGAAGGAGGAAGAATAAATGCGTTTAGATAGTATCTGGGATACAGAAAAAGGAGTAAATGATTATCCAAAAGTAAAAGAGTCTTTACTTAAACGTTTTGGAGTTAAAAGCATGTACGACATTAGATTGAATAATTTTTGTGAGGATTATTCCAAAAACAGTGGTTATGGCACTCATGTTTACTATGGGAAGTTAAAGGATGATGTAGAAGTTTCAGAATTAGAACTAGCCATGATCTGCGACAATGGATATTCGTTTTTCGGTGGCAGTAGCGTAATCGATGCTGATAAAAAATTTAAAGTGGAAATTTGGTTTGATTAAAAGGAGGAAGAATAAATGAGCGAATTGTCTTTGCAATATAACCAGCAACAACAACCAGGAGTATTAGCGCAGTCTTCAAGCAGCAGAGAAATGGAGGAAGTAAAAGGTCAAATATTTATGGCCAAACAGTTTCCTAGAAATGTGTTTGATGCAGAAAAACGGATTTTAGATAACTGTAAAAGACCAGCATTAGCAGAGCAAGCAGTCTATAGCTATCCACGTGGAGGAAGTAAGGTTGAAGGTCCATCTATTCGTCTAGCTGAGGTTTTAGCTCAAAACTGGGGCAATTTATCGTTTGGTGTAAAAGAACTCGAACAACGTAACGGTGAATCTGTAGCAATGGCTTATGCATGGGATTTAGAAACAAATGTAAGACAGGAAAAGATTTTCACTGTTCCTCATTCTAGAAAAGCTAAAGGGAAAATTCAAAAGTTAGATGATCCACGCGATATTTATGAATTAGTTGCCAATCAAGGTGCGAGAAGAGTCCGCGCTTGTGTCTTGAGCATAATCCCTGGTGACATTGTTGATAAGGCAGTTGAGGAATGCAATAGAACTATGCAAGGAAATAATACTAAGCCATTTAAAGAAAGATTAAACGCTGCTTTAAGTATGTTTAAGGAAAAACACAGAGTTACCCAAGAGCAAATCGAATCGAGATTTGGATATAACGTATCAGCTTTTACTGAAAGAGATTTAAACGATCTAGGAAAGATATATAACTCCATTAAAGATGGAATGAGCAAAGTGGAGGAATGGTTCGATAAAGCACCAACAAATAAAAAAGAGAACAATGAAAAGGGCAGCACGCTGGCCGAGTCTTTCAAAGAAGAGAAGGGAGCTGACAAGGTAGATGGAAAAGAAGCTGCTCCAATTGAACAAGGAGAATTATCATTCGATTGAAGCTGATCGAGATTATATGTCAGTTTCCCAGTTTAAAAGCTTTGTAGAGTGTGAGGCAAAAGCATTCGCAAAACTAAATGGTGAGTATAAACAACCTTCTTCAAATGCTTTGATTGTCGGTTCTTATGTACATGCAGCATTCGAAAGTGAAGAAGCCTTTAAAGAGTTTATAGAACAAAATAATGGTGCTATTTATAAGTCGCGTGGTGGCATGTATTCAGACTTTGAAACAGCTAATTCTATGATATATGCAGTAAAACAGGATCCATTCGCTATGTTTGCAATGGAAGGTGAGAAAGAAGTGATTTTCACAGGGGAACTATACGGTTCTCCTTGGAAAATCAAAGTGGATTCCATTAATCATAGTAGAAATACTTTCTCGGATTTAAAGACTACACAGGACCTTCATAAAAGGTACTGGAGCGATAAATACGAAGGCTGGGTATCATTTGTCGAAGCTTGGGATTATGTCCTTCAAGTGGCTATTTACAGGAAGATAATCGAGCAAAACATAGGTGTTTCATACAATCCTTATATCGTGGCTGTCACAAAAGAAAATCCACCTAATAAAGCTGTTTTACATTTTGACGAATCGAGATTTTCATTCGAGTATGAATATGCAGAAATGAAGATGGAACGATTTATACAGGTGAAACATGGTAAGGAGAAGCCTATCGGTTGTGGCAAATGTGATTATTGTAGGTCAGTAAAAAAACTATCAGACACCATGGAAATAGGATCGCTGCTTTATGTATGACCAAGATGTTCCTACTCATGTTGTCTTGCCAGAGTGGATTTGGAAGGAAGCAAAAGATACGGAACATCTTAAACAACTTATTTTGCAATATATACAAAAGTGCTATCCCGGTTATTGAGTTAAGAAAGTATCAAATGGAATGGCGATTTGTTATAGGAGGTAGGATTTGAGTGAATAAAAATTTTTTTGAAGAAGAAATACAAAAATCACAGTTTGAAGAAATGCTAGAAAACATGATGATTGATCTCAAAAATATGCCAGTGTCTGTAAAAGATGCAGCGTACAAAAAAGCAGCTGGAATATTAGAAGAAGAAATGAAGTTAATTAGAGATTGTGACACTCCAATTGAGTACTTGTTAGCAACGGAGTTACAAAAGCAAATTGAGGAATTGATGGAGAATCATGATTTGTACCACGAGATTATTCCTCAATCAACAATATGGATTGAAGATAAAAGATATCGTGCTGATTTATTAATAAACACACTCCCATTTTTCGGTTCTGCTAAATACACATCCATCATAATCGAGTGTGACGGACATGAGTACCACGAAAAAACGAAGGAACAGGCTATAGCTGATAAAACAAGAGATAGAGACTTGCAAATGGAAGGATATAGAATCATTAGATTTTCAGGTAGTGAAATTTATCAGAATCCTAAAAAGTGTGCAGCTGATGTAATTCGTTTCATCAAAAGAGTTATTTATGAGGAGTGATAAGTAATGGCTAAGTACAGACAAGTACATGTAGAGTTTTGGCAAGATGGATTTGTACTAGATCTAACTCCAGAAGAGAAGTACTTTTACATTTACCTTATGACTAATAGCAAAACTTCTCAATGCGGCATTTATGAATTACCTAAAAGAATTATAGAGACAGAGACAGGTTATAACCGAGAAACGGTTGATAAATTGTTAAATCGTTTTATCGAATACGGAAAAATAAAATTTGACGATTCTACGAAAGAACTCTTTATAACAAATTGGATTAAATACAACGCTGTGAAAAGTCCAAAAGTTATAGCGTGCATTAAAAAAGAGTTAGGAACTATAAAGAATAAGCAATTTGTAAGGGAATTTATCGGTCTTTGTAAACAGTATGGATACGGTATAGATACCCTATCCATAGACTATGGGGAAGAAGAAGAAGTAGAAGAAGAAGTAGAAGAAGAAAAAGAAGAAGAAAAAGAAAGAGAAGAAGAAGCAGAAGCAGAAGAAGAATCTTTGCTGCTTGCTAAAAAGACACTTCTTCAAAAATTCATTTCGCTAAGAGGATATGGATTTGACCATTCTCCAAAAGATGATCAAGCTGCTGATGAAATTTTAGAATCAGGTGTTAATATCAATGATGCTATTTTATGGCTTGAAGAGAGATTTAATACTTATGAACCTAAACACTCTAGAGATAAAATCAACAGCTTAAATTACTGTGTTGGTTTCATTCTTGATAAGTACTATTCCAAATTGAATGGCGGTGAGAAAAATGGCAGAAGCAAGAAGTATCGCTCAGGTAATGGAAGAGCTCCAAAAAAGAGTAGCGAATCGATCACAGGAAACCAAGTCGGATGGCTCGGAAAACGAGATTAAATACAATTGCTCTAAATGTGAAGACAAAGGATTTTACCTAGAGGACATTCCAGATTTAGATGATGAAGGGATCCAAAGAAAATGGCCCAATGGTGAACTTAAATTCTATCTAACTATGAAAGATTGTACATGTGCCAAAAAGAAACGTTCTAACCACCTTCTTAAATTCAGTGAGATAACAGAAGAGTTTCGGAAAATCAATTTTTCTAGCTTTACCTTAGATGGTAAAGACAGTGTTATCCATGATGCCTACCGTTGTGCTATTGCTTACTTTAAAAACTATGAAGGCATTAAGACTAATCGTGTAAACAGTATATCCCTTCTTGGACAACCAGGTTCGGGGAAAACACATCTTCTTATCGCATTAGCTAACAACCTAATCATGAAGAAACAAGTGAGTGTATTGTACTTCCCATTCGTTGAAGGTTTTAACGATCTTAAAGACAACTTTGACCGATTGGAAGAGAAGCTAACGAAAATGAAACGTGTTGATGTGTTGTTTATAGATGATTTGTTCAAAGGTCGCGACTTTCCTACAAACTTTCAGATTGAACAAATGTTTGCGGTTATTAATTACAGATACATCAATCATAAGCCGATTATGATTTCTTCTGAAAAAACAGTGGATGAACTTTGCGATATTGACGAAGCTCTAGGAACAAGAATTTTCGAAATGAGCAAGGATTATACAGTTGTTATCAAAGGTGATCGTAAGAAGTTAAATCATAGATTGGTAGGCTTAGACAATGTGTAATCTATGTAACGGAAAGAGAGTTGTTCATGAGTTTGAAGCATACGGCATTCGCTATAAACCTTGTCCTAATTGCCCGCCTATAACAGAAAAAGAGTTCAATGCTGATTTAGATGCACTCAAAGAGCGAATCAAAGCATTTAAGAAGGAAATGAGCGCAGTTGGCAGCTAAGAAGAATCGAACATCACCGCATAACTATAAGCCAGACGGAAGGGCAAGAAGTGACAGAAAAATAACAGTTCTCGAAGATTGTAACTTTGAGTTTTATGAAAGTGACTTAAAAGAGATTTCTAAACAATTCAATGATTTCCGAGATATAGAGCCAATCGCCAAAATGATGAATCGTGATCCAGATGAAATCATGCTGGCGGTCATTCATCTAGCGAAATGTAAGAAATTAAAACAAGTGAATAGGAGGAAGAAAAAATGAAGTGCTGTTATCCAAATTGCAATCAAGATGCAAGCAGTACTTGGGCGCTCGTTCCATTGTGTGTCCATCACCATAAATCCATCGAAGAAGAAACGTATTATAACCAAGATCGAAGTAAGAGAATTCCTTATGGATTAAGAGAAAATTATTTGAAAATTGCAAGCCAAATACCATGGAGTTATAAGGAGTGGGAAATTTGATATCATTCACAGTTTTTGGAGAACCAGTAGCGCAAGAAAGACCACGTTTTAGTAATCATGGCGGCTTCACAAGAGCCTATGATCCTAAGAAATCAAAGGACTTTAAGCAATATGTGAAATTAGTTGCTGCTGAATATAGACCACCTGCTCTTTTAGAAGGTCCGTTATTACTGGAAGTTAAGGTATACAAACCTACTTTAAAGAGTTTTAGCAAAAAGAAGACTGCAGCTGCTGAAAGTGGAGAATTACGTCCAGTCACAAAACCAGATGTTGATAACTATGTGAAAGGTATCAAGGATGCTCTTAAGCAAATCATTTGGAATGATGATAGCCAAGTAGTGGATTTACACGTTAGCAAATGGTATTCGCAGACTCCTAGAATCGAAGTAACTGTATCGGAAGTGAAGACTCATGAACCCAGTTATCATCAGAAGACAGCGGAAATATGAAGCTGTACAAGCAATTAATGATCTAGTAAGTCGAGGTTATGAGATTACTTATCCCCTTACTGAGATTAAGAAAGATGGAAAAGTATTTGACCGAGATAGTTACAACAGAAAAATCTTTGTCCAAAACACACATAGTAGTTGCTGGATAGCCAAATTAAGAAAAGTGGAAGGTCAATAGGAATGAACTTAGAGCAAGAAAAAGACGAATTAAAAGCAAAACTTATTAATCTAGGATATTTCAAAACTCCTGATGGAAGACAGCTGTATGAACTTACATATGAGGAGCTTGAAAATAAATATAACCAATTAAAAGGAGCGAATTAACATGTCATATGTAGATTTCAAAGCTTTAGTAAAGAAGATTAACCTTAAGCCAAAAGGCGTGAAAGAAATCGTATTGGAAGTGAGTGATTCTGCTTTAAAAGGACACTTAGACAAATTAGCGGAAATGATTGATGAAAAGGCAGAAATTCAAATTGAATCAATGGTTGTTAATTATAACGTTACTTTAAACGCTCAGACTAATCGTCCTTTGACTGAGTACAAAGTAAATAACAATGGTGTGGTTGAGGAAGTAAAGCCAACATTCGAGCAATTAGAAGCCGACTTAGATTTACCAGAAGAGAAAATCGAGACCAAAGAAGAGAAAAAGGAAATCGATCGTGAACATATCGATGCATTTATTGCAGCTGGTCTTGCTCCGCAATTAGAAAATTATCCTGAAAACTTCGCTGATATTGTTAAACGAAAAACAGAAGGTGAATCTTTCAGTAAATTAGCCAGTGAATTAGAAATCAGTTCTGGTACAGTTGCAGACTTAATAGACGATTATCGAAAAGAAGTAGCTCCACTTGCTGAAGCTTGGTGGGAATGGAAAGAAAGCCAAGGTGAAACAAAAACGGAAGAAAATGAACCAAAGAATGAAGAGTCAGTAACAGAAACCGAGGAAAAAGAACAAGAAACAGAAGAAAGTGAACAATCCAAAGAAAATGAAGATCAAGATGGTGCTGCATAAGTAATAGCTTCACTCTCCTTCCTTCAGGAGGGAGAGAATCAAATATTAGGAGGGACAGAATTGGAAGTAATCAATGTTGGTTTATACGGAGGTAAAAGCATATTTGGAGGAAAAGAAACTCCGATTGAAGCAAGTGTTATTTCTTGTGATAAACACGAAAATTGTTCCTTTTTTAAAAACGGACAATGCCTAAATGTAAGAGCTCCGTTAAGTTCAGGGTGTAAATTCGGATCTGTGAATACATTCAGAGGATATACAAGCAGAGCAAAGAAGTATAGTCAATTTAAAAAGCAATGGCAAGATCAAGAACAATACAACAAATTAAGTTATCCACCACAAAAATTAGGAGTTATCGATGATGTTGTCGTTTTCCCATATCCGTTTATCAGAATAACCAAAAACGAAAATGAAAAATACGTAGTTGGAGAATTTGCTTTGTTTAGTAATAGCAATTCGTATATAGAATTAGAGAAATTCAATAGCGATTTGATATATCGCATCTGCTCTTATCGTCCACAAGCAATGATGGGCGGAGAAATAACTAGTTATCAAAAAGAAAAAGTACCTTTGTTTTTAGCTCACTTGCAAGAAGTATTGCCGGAAGTGTATGAGAACTTCATTGAAGCTTATCCTAACTTTAGCAAAAAGATAGATTACGTTGGAAGAAAGGCTTTATTAAAAACAATTAATCCTTCTGAAATTAGCTATTACAGCAGATATTCCCCGAACTTAACTAATCATTGGTACTGGGATGGTGAGTTTCTCACTTATAAAAGTGGCTATGTGAGTAGTGTTTCAATAATCAATGATTATGAGGTAGATACCTTTAAATTAAAGCCGTCTGATAAGTCAGTTGTAAAAATAACAAGCAATGAACAGGTAACAGCAGACACCGTATTTATAGATTAGGAGGAATCAAAATGAACCACGAACGACAAAATACAGGGTACTAAAATGAGCATAACAAGCCTGTTTGATATGACAGTTTGCTTGATGTGCAATGGACATGGGATGATTGGGAAAAAGGTTTGTCAGCATTGTAAAGGCTCTGGCGAACCACCTTTAAGAATTAAACGTAAGAGACCAAAGAAGGCATAATATGAGTTTTCTAATTGGTTTTTGGGTCGGTCAAGTATCTATATTTTTGATTGTGTATTTGGGATTCAGACATCAAGAAAAGAAACATAGAATGTGAGGTGTTAATCGTGGAAGAAACAACAGAAGAATATATGCCTTGTGCATGGTGTGGCTGTGGATTGATTCCTGTATCGGAGGGGTTTTGCTCTATAGAATGCTTTAAAGAAAATGAGTCGGCTAATAGGGAGTAGATAACTATTGTACGGAAGGAGTGGAGAAATGAAGATATTAAATTTATATTGTGGTATTGGTGGAAATCGCAAGTTATGGGGAGATGAACACCAAGTTACCGCAGTTGAACTAGATCCTAATATAGCTGCTGTATATCAAGACCTTTTTCCGAAAGACAAAGTAATTATTGGTGATGCTCATGAGTACCTAAAAGAACATTTTAATGAATTTGATTTCATTTGGGCGAGTCCACCTTGTCAAACACATAGCAGTTTTAGGCAAAACATTGGAGTAAGATTTAGGGGTGTTGAAGCTGTTTATCCAGATATGAAATTGTATCAAGAAATTATATTCCTACAATACAACTTTAAAGGAAAATGGGTAGTCGAGAATGTGAACCCTTATTATAATCCACTAATTGAATCAAATGTTGAATTAGATAGACATAAATTTTGGTGTAATTTCAAAATTGAAAAGGCTGAATTTGTAAGGCCTAAATTAAGAGAAGCACAGATACCACAATTACAAGAAGCGTATGGGTATGATTTATCTGGTTATAAGTTGCCAAACAAAAGACAAGTATTAAGAAACTGCGTGCTTCCCGATGTTGGTAAACACATATTGGATAGTGCAACTGTTATCGCATAATACAAAATAAACAATGTATGAGGAGTGGGATAGTGGAAACAATGAGATTTCACTGGGAAGACGTAACTGGAAATAAAGGTTCTTTTACAGTCGAAGCTTCGACTGTTGAAGCGTGCATCAAATCTGCCGAAAACGAAACTCGTGGAGAAGGTGTATGGATTACTGATTATTATTCTATCTAGTTTTTATACGAAGTTCGAAACTTATCCGCAGAAAGGAAGGGTATCATGAGCGAAGATAGAAGCCTATGGGTTACTAAAGAACAATTAGATACACCATTATGCGATATATTCCCAGGAACAAAAACAAACGGCACAGCAAGAATTTATGTCCGTAGTTGTGAAGCTATTCTTGGATTACCTCCAAAGAAATTAGAAAAAATGAGTTATGAATATATGAATAGATACATTGATTTATTAGCTAGTCGTATGGAGAATTTGTAGAAAGGAAGGGTGAAGGGAAATGAAGAAAATTATCGGAAGTAAAGTGGTTGAAAATATTCTTTTCTATTCCGTATTGCTAATGATAATTGCGATGCCAGCAATGATAATAACTGTAGTTATTGAGTTTTTAAGGAGAGTGTGAAAGTGGATAGGAATGTGTAATAAAAAAAGCCAGGAAGACTCTTCCCAGCAATTGATAAAACATCCTAAATAAATCATATCAC
Source organism: Niallia sp. FSL W8-1348 (assembly GCF_038006745.1). Taxonomy (NCBI): domain Bacteria; kingdom Bacillati; phylum Bacillota; class Bacilli; order Caryophanales; family Bacillaceae; genus Niallia; species Niallia sp. FSL W8-1348. The sequence goes on from NZ_JBBOVV010000001.1 coordinate 3,861,076, forward strand.
AAATGGGGGGAGTCGTCTTGAAACAAATGTCTTTTGTGCTTCCTGAGATAGATAGAAAAGCGACACAATCAAAAGTCGAGCTGCATTTGGAACAATATCGACTGTTTAAATACTTAGCATTTGAAGAAAGAGAAGCTTCGATAACAGCTAGTTCGGAAATTAGATATCATGGTCCTACTAATGTAACAAGCGACCAAACTTCTAATATAGCTATCTATAATGCAGACCAACAGAAGTATAGAGAGCAATTCATCTTCCGTACTGAAAAGGCTGTGGACAGACTACCCAAGATGGAGAAGTTTCTCATTCAAGAAAGATATATGTCCAGCGAGTCCGAGTATTTAACAGATTACAACGTATATAGCCATAAGTTTCAACCGCCAATAAGTGAAAAGACATATGCGAAGATTCGTTGGAAAGCTTTTTATAAGTTGGCGCTGAATTTGAATATTGCTGTATTAAGTGGGGAGGAATAAAGAGTGATGCATTATGAATTAGAATTTTGTTTTCCAACACATCCAAAGATAATTCTTAAAGCTTTTGTATCTGCGAAAGATGAACAAGGAGCAAAGTCGAAATTTGAAGAAGATTATCCCAATTTAGTTGGATGTGAAATTCTTTCGGTAAATGTTTATAAATCAGAACGGGGAAAATAATCCAAAAAGATTCCTAAAACTTTCCTAGAAAAACTCGAAAAGAAGTCGTGGTATTAGGTTTTATCCGTGGTAAATTTATATTATCAAGAAAATATTCAAAAGATATCAATATGTGATGGCGGAATAGGTAGACGCACAACCTCAATACTGGATAAATCAATGGTGCAGAGGAATTTACCGTATTTATCATGTAAGGTGCAAATCCTTACTCACATATTGAATATAAAATGAAACGTTCCTAGACTCATAGGAGCGTTTTTTTATTTTAATGAACAAATACTCTAGCAAGTTATTAAAATGCGAAATAAGCCAATTCTGTAAGTCTGACAATCATTTAAGAAGGTGATGATATGAAATTAAGTGATCATCTTAAACCAGAACAATTAAAACAGCTTGAGAAGATGAAAAAGAAACCAAGAAATCATAAGCGTAAGAAGAAGCCTAAGAAAGAAGAAAACATTAACTGGCATGACATTATGAACAGCAATAATCGTGGAATGAAACGCGGTAAAGGTGGGGCTTATCGGAATGCGTGATTTGTCGTAACTTGTTGAACGATAGGATATTGTACCTATTCGCCTTTTCTCTGATAATTAGGAGGAAGGGAGGTGGGAATAAAATGTTAGTTAGAGAAGTTGATTTTCCTATTCAAGTAACTCCGATTTATGCAGATCCGAGGAAAAAAAGTAAAACAGAAGTATTTAGTTGGGTTATTTCATTAAGTAAAAATGATACTAATTTTTATGGAACTGTAACCCGAAAAGAAACAGGACAGAAAAAAGAATTTCCAAACTTAGGTTTAGAAGAAAACGAAGCGATGAATAAGTTGAAAGAATATTGTACAAACAGCAGCAGTGCGAAATAAATAAAATCTTATGTTAGGCATTCCTTAGGGAGTGCTTTTTATTTTGGAGAAAGAAGGGGACTCATGAAGAAGATAGTCTATCTACAAGGTCATGTTTATTCAGAAGAAACATTGAATCCTTTTGAAAAGTTTGTATATGAGAAGCTTGAAGAGTTATTTGATTTGCATGTGGAAGGTAAAGTTACTCTTGAACAAGCTACAGTTTACATGAGTTTCTTGAAGAGTGTACAACCATTTATGAATGATAAGGAAGGGTGAGGGAAATGGAGTTACCAAAAGAATTAATTCAAAGATTTGCTAACGTATATGGACTTAGTTATGAAGAAGCTGAAGTGAAATTAATTAAATCTAAGATGTCAACTAACAGGATTTTTAGTGGTGACTGAATGAATGGCAATCAATTCTATGACAAATATAAACGAGATCCAGAGTCACGTAAATTCTATAAGTCTGCCGCATGGGCGAAGGCTAGGAAATTAGCTTTAGAACGTGACAATTATCTGTGTGTTCATCATCTAAAACGAAAACAAATTGTTCCTGCTGATATGGTTCATCACATAAAAGAATTACGTGACTATCCTGAGCTAGCATTAACATTAGATAACCTAGTCTCACTATGTAATGCATGCCATGAAGCAGAGCATCCTGATCGTGGAAGAAGTAAACCGAAGAAAAAGAAATCAAAAATAAATGTTATTAAGTCTCAAGCTAATCAAGAAGTGACTTGATGGAGGATTTGGTATGAAAAGTAAACTAACAACTCATTTTTGCATGATAAAAACATGTGGTTGGAAAGAAATTTCTCATAGGATACGTGATGGAATCAAGTGTCCTAAATGCGGTGGTCCTGTTAATTATTTTCATCCAAGTAAGAAGAGATAGCCCCCCTGCCCTTTAAACTATTTTTAGAGGCTCCAGGGACCGAGGTGGGCCCATCCTGCGTACTGCGATTAATTTTTTCATGAAAGGGGGGTAACTATTGGCCGTACCTACTGCAAAAAAGCTTAGAGATTACTTAGGAGATGAATATAAGGAATCGGATGAGGAATTAATTCAACTATATTTAGAGACGCATCAATTCTACAGAAGATTAAAGACAGAAATTAAAAAACATGATCTTATGTATGAATACACCAATAAAGCAGGGGCTACTAACCTAGTGAAAAATCCCCTTTCCATAGAATTAACTAAAACGGTACAAACCCTAAATAATTTATTAAAGTCTATGGGACTTACGCCATCTCAAAGAAAAAAACTAAAAGACGGTACTGGAACTGGTGAAGATGACGACGATTTCGACGACTTCTAAACCATCTGAAGTAGCAAAATGGTACAAAAATTGGCGTAATGAACAGGTGAAACACTTTTTTATATTAGAGAAACCATCAGCGATTTTAAGAACAACGTGGTATGCCGAACAAGTTGTAAAAGGAAAGATAAAGGCAAGTAAAAAAAATATAAAAGCATGCCAACGACATCTTAATGATTTAAAAAGACAGGGAACAGAAGATTTTCCTTGGGTATTCGATGAGGAAAAAGCACATAGACCAATAAGATATATTGAAAAATTCTGCCGCCCATCTAAAGGGGATTATAAAAGTTTAGTTCTTCAACCTTGGCAACATTTTGTCATAGGTTCTTTGTATGGATGGGTTCATAAAGATACAGGACATAGGCGCTTTCGAGAGGGTCTTATTTTTATTGGTCGTAAAAACGGAAAGACTACTATGATTTCTGGCTTAGCTAACTACGCTGTTTCCAAAGATAATGAACCAGGAGCTCGTGTATATGTGTTGGCTAACACTAAACAACAGGCAGGAGAATTGTTTGATGAGAGTCGGGCGATGGTTCAGAAATCTCCTTTGCTTCGAAAACACCTAAGAGAAAATCAAAAAGGGATTTTCTACGATAAGACCCAATCAAGAATTGAACCGCGTGCATCTGATAGTGAAAAACTTGATGGGTTAAATACACATCTTGGTATTTTTGATGAAATACACGAATTTAAGAACTTTAAATTAATTAATGTTATTAAAAAGTCTCGTGCTGCACGTAAGCAACCAATGATTCTTTATATCACCACAGCTGGTTATCAGTTAGAAGGTCCGCTGGTTCAAAATTATGAGATTGCTACAGATGTTCTTGACGGTGTAATTGACCAAGATAGAAAATTCTATTTCATGGCTGAGTTAGACAGTGTGGAAGAAGTAGAATCACCCGAAATGTGGATTAAAGCTAATCCTAATATGGGTGTTTCTCTTGATTTACCAACCTTAATTGATGACTGGAATAATGATAAGGTTATTCCTTCCGAGAAGAACGACTGGATTACAAAACAGTTTAATATTTTTGTAGATAATGATGAAATGTCATTTGTAGGAATTGAGATTTTAAAACGTAATGACAAAATGATAGAACTTAATGATCTTATTGGCCAAGAAGCCATAGGTGGATATGATTTATCATCTGTGGAGGACTTTACAAGTGCTTGTTTAGAGTTCCCGTTATCTGATGGAAGTGTTTATAGTCTTTCACACAGTTGGGTGCCACAGGCTAAAGTGGATAAAGACAATGAGAGCATTAATTTTAAGGAGTTTGAGGATAACGGATGGCTAACGATTATTCCCGGAGAATATGTAAAACATGAATATGTTTATGATTGGTTTATTGAGAAGTCAAAAGATTATTTCATAAAGAAAATAACATACGATCCAGCTAATGCCTACCGGTTGAACGAAGACCTAAAGACTTATGGGTTTGATACAATCCCTGTTAGACAAGGGCATTTTACATTGAGTCCTGCTTTAAAAGATGTACGTCAGTTACTTCTTGATGGAAAAGTAATTAGTAATAAAAATCGTCTATTCCGTTGGTATATGAACAATGTAAAGTTGATTGAAGATAGAAATGGGAATTTCCTGCCTTCGAAACAAAGTAAATATCGTAAAATTGACGGATTTGCAGCATTTTTAAACTCACATACAGAAGTCATGAAGTTGTTATCTACTGTTCAAGGTGATGGAAATATCGAATTTGTATCAGTGAACGACTTATTTAATTAATTGAAAGGTGGTGAGAATTTGCAATGGTATAACAGAATCAAGCTTTCAGTAAAAGCAGCTGTGACAACATGGAAAGGTACAGGATATGACTTTTCTAAATGGTTTGGTCGTAAGTTTTGGGGTATTGATAATGGCAAAATAGCCACAAATGAGACTATTTTCAGTGTAATCAGTAGGCTAGCTAATACGGTGTCATCCCTTCCGATTAAACTTTATCAAAATTACGATTCTAAAATGAACCAAGCAGCAGATGTCGTAATTAACAATCCGAATCCTAACATGACGAGCTTTGAAGCAATTAACAAAATAGAAGTCTCCAGGAATGAAAAAGGAAATGGCTATGCTCTTATTATGCGGGATATAAGAATGCAACCAGAACAGTTAATTCCTATAGATCCTAGTTATGTAACGCCATTTTTAAATACGGATGACAGTGAATTGTGGTATCAAGTACTTGGTGATAACGGAACACATTACGTCCACAATATGAATATGTTCCATGTTAAGCATATTACAGGGGCTAGCAGATGGGCTGGTATTAGTCCGTTGGATGTACTAAAAAACACTTTAGAATACGATAAGTCGGTACAAGAATTTTCCCTTTCGGAAATGCAGAAAAAGGATAGCTTTATCTTGGAGTACGGTGCCAATGTGGATAATGATAAAAGACAGCGAATAATTGATGATTTTAGGCGCTTTTATCAAGAAAATGGCGGTATTTTATTCCAAGAACCGGGCGTAAATGTAAAAGACATTGATCGAAAATATTTTGCTTCTGATACATTAGCTTCCGAAAAGATTACAAGATCTCGAGTAGCTAATGTCTTTAATGTGCCTGTTAGCTTTCTTAACGATAGTGAAGGTATGGGGTTTGCAAGTAATGAACAACTAATGATTCAGTTCGTTCAAATGACTTTAACACCAATAGTTAGGCAATATGAGCAAGAATTGAATAGAAAATTACTTGTACCAGCTGATAGAAAGGCTGGTTTTTATTTTAAATTCAATTTAGGCGGGCTTCTAAGAGGAGATACTGCGGCAAGAACACAGTTCTATCAAATGATGATTAGAAGTTCAGGAATGAAGCCAGATGAAGTTAGACAGCTAGAGGATTTACCACCTGTTGGAGGAAAGGCTTCTGAATTGTGGATATCAGGTGATATGTATCCGTTAGAAATGGATCCAGCATTACGTAAAGGAGGTGAAAAAGGTGGGCAAACACAAACAAACGAATAAATTTTTCAACATGAAAGCATCAGCAGATGGAAAATCGGCTGACATTTTTATTTATGGCGAGATTACAAAATGGGCTTGGGAAGAGTATGGGGAAGTTTCATCCATTACTTTTAAAAATGAATTAGATCAACTAGGAGAGGGAATTGAAACTATCAATTTATATATAAATTCTCCTGGTGGTTCAGTCTTTGAAACGATGGCAATGATTGCTATGTTGGAACGTCATCCTGCTGATGTTATCTCGTATATTGACGGAGTTGGAGCTTCGTGCGCATCCGTGTTACCAATGATTTCAAAAAAGGTCATTATGTACGCAAACTCACTGCTTATGATTCATAATGCTTGGACATATGCAAGTGGTAATGCAGAACAATTACGCAAAGCTGCAGACGATATCGAACGAATTAATCAATCTATGATTCAATTTTACTTAAAGCGCGCTGGTGACAAACTTGACGCTGATACTTTAAAAAAATTACTTGATGCAGAAACTTGGCTAAGTGCAGAAGAAGCAATGAGCTATGGGCTTTGTGATGAAGTATTAGAAACGAACAACGCTGCTGCTTGTATAGACGAAAAGTGGATGAAACAGTACAAGAATGTGCCAAATGCGTTAGTTTCTAATCGAAATAAAGTCATTTCAGCAGAAGAAATGGCATTAAGGCAACAAATAGCTAATGATTCTAAGGTGAATTCAGCTTATTTAAACACAATTTTAGGAGGAATTATTGAATGAGAACATTATTCGAATTAAAACAAAACATGGCAACAATCGGACAACAATTACAGAAGGTAGAAGGAGAACTTGCTGCAAAAGCAATTGATACCACTGCCACAATGGAGGATATTAAAGCATTACAAACATCAAAAGCAGATTTGCAAATGCGATTTAATGTAATTAAAGAGCAACATGACCAAATGGAAGCTGAACAAAAGGCGAAATTTGAAGGTAATCAAGGTATTACAGGAATAGAAGATCCTAAGCAAAAAGTTACTTCTGCAAAAGCGGAATTGATTCGTGCAACTATCCGTCAGCAACCCGTTCCAAATGATGTAAAAGCAGCATTAGGTGACCGCAATAATACAGGTGGTGAAAAGTTACTACCAACAACTATGACAAATGAACTTTTAATGGAACCATTAGTTAAGAATCCATTACGTGAAATTTCGGTGTTTACTAATTTAATGAATCTTGAGGTACCTAAGATTTCATTCCAACTTGATGATGATGATTTTATTGCTGATACAGATACAGCTAAAGAGTTAAAAGTAACAGGTGATGTAGTTAAATTCGGTAGAAATAAATTCAAAGTGTTTGCTCCTGTGTCTGAAACGGTCATTCGAGGTACTGATGTTAATTTAGTGCAAAGTGTTGAACGTGCTCTTGAATCTGGTCTAGCAGCCAAAGAAAAGAAAGTTGCATTCACAAAAACGCCTAAAGTTGGGGAAGAGCATATGTCATTTTACCAAACAGGAGATTCAGCAATTAAAAAGGTATCAGGTGCAGATATCTACGAAGCTATCGTTAATGCTCTTGCTGATTTACATGAGGATTACAGAGAAAATGCTAAAATCGTTATGAATTATGCTGATTATACTAAAGTTGTTAAGTTTTTAAATAACGGTAACTCTACTTATTTTGCTGCACCACCTGAATCTGTTTGGGGGAAACCAGTAAAATTTATTGATGCTGCTTCAGAACCAATTGTTGGTGATTTTAGCTATTCTCATTTCAACTATGATCTTGATGTGCTTTATGAGCGCGATAAAAATGTTCGTACAGGTATTGAGGATTTTGTTTTAACTGCTTATATGGATCACCAAATTAAATTAAAATCAGCATTCCGTATTGCAGAGGTTGAGACTCCTATTGAAGGTGCATAAGTATGATTACCTTAGAAAACTTCACTGAATTGAAAGATGCTATAAGAATTGATGGGAGTGAGGATGATAGTGTCCTCACTCTTCTTTTAAATGCAGCAAAAGGATACTTAGAAGGAGCTGGAGTACCTGAAGCGAAAATATCTGAAGAAACATTAGATTTATATAAACAAGCTCTTATCATCTACTTAGAAATGGACTATGAGTATGATGAAAAGAAAATCCCAAGACTTGAACGATCATTTAATCGTATATTGTTACAACTAAAGGCTGGTGTTTCCTATGACTAAAAGAAAATATAACACCAGAGTTACTTTTTATGAATACGCAGGAAATGATGGACCTGATCCAGGTGAGAAAGTTAAAAGAGTTCTTTACGAATGCTGGGCAGATATCGAAGGAGTATGGGCAAAAGATTTAGAGTTAGCTAAAGCAACAGGAACTTTGAATGATCTTACTATCAAAATTAGAGATCCTAGAGGTTCTTACCAACCAACAAATAAACATTATGTATCTATTAATGCACCAATTTATAAAAACACACACTTTAATGTTAAAAATATTGCTCCTGATTTAAGGAATAGAAGAGAAATAAGAATTGTCGCAGAGGTGACAACATGAGCGTAAACATCAGAGGTAACAGTGAATTACTTAGGGAAATAGAAAGACGATTGGGAGAACAAAGATCACAACAAATAAGTGATAGAGCATTATTAGCTGGTGCAAGGGTATTTGTTGAAGAACTTAAACGTCAATTCGCTACCTTTAAAGATCAGGGTTACTCATTAGAAGAAATCACTATTTCTGAACCAACTGGAAAAGCAGGACAAAGGACAGTGAAAATACATTGGCGCGGTCCACATGATCGTTATAGAATCATTCACTTGAATGAGTGGGGAACTGTTAATAATCCTAATCCTCGAGGTAAAGGTGCAATTGCAAGAGCAATGAGGAATGCAAAGAACGCATACAGAGAAACAGTTAAACGAGAATTGAGGCGAGGTCTTTAATGGATGTACTCGCAATTATTTATAACGCTCTAATCGCTGATGAATTTATTGCAAAAGAAGCAGCTGGTCGGATTAAGTACTATGAGTATCCAGAGAGCGGGGAAGTTGATAAACCTTATATTATTATTGATCCTTTGGATATTCCTAAGCCATCTGATTTCGCTGATGATACCTGGTTGACATATGATTGTCTTTATCAAATTGAAGTCTGGACGAAAAATCGAGCAATAACAATGGCGTTAGGAGAAAAAGTCCATAATATTCTGTGGAAACTAGGCTTTAGACAAACTGGTGGTCTATCACAATATGATTCAGGAATTTTCCGTGATGCAAGACGTTTTAGCGGAAAGTTATACAGAGAAGATTTCGACACAATTGCAGTGTCATTAAATAAAGAGGAGTGATTAAATTGGCAGGAGAAAAAAGTTACAGATCATCAACTGGTGTAGACGAGTTTTATTATGGAAAGATTGGGGACGGTATTGTAGCAGAAGCGATTGAAAGAGTTAAATTTCTGCAAAATATTAGTGTTGAAATGTCCCAAGAAATTGTACGTGCTTATGGTGATAATAAAACGGCTGAACTTGCTGTTTCTGCAGGGGAAATAGGTGTAACCTCAGCGTTTCATAAAATTCCTACAGAAGATAAAGTACAATTGTTAGGTCTCGAAACTGTGAATGGTATTACAGCGATGGGAAGCAGTGATGCTCCTCCTTATGTAGCTGTTATTTTCGCAAAAACTTATGAGGATGGTTCTAGAGAATATGTAGGGCTTCCAAAAGGATTGTTCATGCGTCCGAATATCGAAGGGCAGACCAAAGAGGATGGTACTGAATTCAGCAGCGAAGAAATTGAAGCTCAATTTATGGATCGTGAAGTAGATGGATTCGCGGACGAAAAGTCAGTTCTTTTTGCAACAGATAAAAAAGGAACTACAACAAATCGTGATGCTCTGTTTATGAAGATTTTCGGTAAAGCATATCCAAGCGAAACAGCAGTACCGGAGGGAGCGTAAACCATGACTAGTACATTAAAAGTAGATGAAATTAAAAAGAAGTTAACTGATGCGGGAATCTCCTTTGATGAAAAAATGAAAAGGGATGACCTTCTTCGTTTATTGGACGAAGTGAATCAAAACGATGCTACACCACCAGAAGAAACAGATCAAGCTGAAGAACCACAAAAGAAATATGTAGTTGTCCACGATTTCAAAGACCTGAAGGACCAAAATACAATTTACATTAAAGGTGATATCTATCCAAGACGAGCGGATGCTGTTGTGGAAGAGGATAGAATCAAAGAACTATCATCCACGAAAAATAATATCGGGAAAGTACTAATTAAAGAGCAGGATTAATTCCTGTTCTTTTTATTTTGGAGGGATAGAAAATGGCAAATTTAAAGAGACATATGATCGAGTTAGTCAAAGAGGTTAAAGAAGGGGAAATAGTAACAGAACAATTTCTTACTCCTGTATTTATTCCCTTCTCTGTTGTGTACGAAGCTATTGATATGACTGAAGAAATTGCTAAGAGTGAAAAAGAAAAAACATCAACTTCTGAAAAGGAATTATTTGATAAGTTGTTAGACTTTGTTGCTACAAGAATATATAACAATCAATTCACAAAAGAGCAGCTATTCAACGGCCTTCATGCTCCAGACGCTATCCAAATTCTACAAGAACAAATAATGTTCGTAGCAGAAGGAAGGCAGAATGATGAAACAAAAAAGTTTTTGGCGACGAAACGTTAACGGATGAGGACTTTTCACCAGCCAAACAAAAAGAATATATGGACGCTCTCGTCCTTGATTTAGTAAAGGATGGTAAAGACATTAACGAAGTATTAAATATGCCATTTCATTTTATGTTGGAACTGTTGGCTGAAAAAAATAAACCTAAACAAACAAAATCCTTAATTACCGCATTCGGAGGTTAAGGATTTTTTTATTTTTTCTAAGAGAGGAGGGAAAGCATGGAACTCATTGAAGGTTTATCGATTGGGTTAGACCTAGAAACCACAGCTTTAAATAGGGGATTAAACGGATTGAGAGATAAACTTCGCTCTGTAAACAGTGAAATGCGAGCAAGTCTTTCTGCTTTTGACCGCGGTGATCGTTCAGTAGCTTCTTTTGAAACTCGCCTTAATAGCCTGAATAGGAAATTAGAAGTTCAAGAAGAAATTACAAAGGCTGCCAGGGCAGAATATGAAAAGATGGTTCAGCAACATGGTGAAGGTTCTAGGGAAGCAGATAAAGCAGCAAGAGCTTATAACAATGAAGTTGGAAATCTTAACAACCTTAGAAGACAAGTAAGAAACACTACAGCAGATTTAGAAGAGCTTAGGGAAGAACAACGAGTAGCTACTTCCCATTGGACTATAATGGGAAACGCTATCGGAGAGACAGGAAGCCGTTTAACAAAAATTGGGGATAAAATGAAATCCCTTGGACAGTCAATGTCAATGTATGTTACTGCTCCTATAGTTGGAATTGGGACAGCTGCTGCACAAACATCTATTGAATTTGAGGCACAAATGTCGAGGGTTGGAGCCATTGCTGGTGCTACTGCGGATGAACTTAAGGCATTAAAGAAGGAAGCCTTAGATTTGGGTGCTTCCACAAGTAAATCAGCTAGTGAAATAGCTGAGGGGCAAGAAAATTTGGCTGCAATGGGCTTTACTGTTAAAGAAATTATCGGAGCAATGCCTGGTGTTATATCTGCAGCTGAAGCATCCGGTGCAGATATGGCACAGACAGCCGATGTTATGGCTGCATCCTTGAACATATTTGGTTTAAAAGCTTCTGATGCAACAAAGGTTGCTGACATACTTGCACAAACAGCTAACCAGTCGGCTGCAGATATAACGGACATGCAATACGCTTTGAAATATGCAGGACCACCTGCAGCTGCTCTTGGTGTGAGTTTGGAGGAACTTTCAGCCTCGATTGGAATCATGACTAATGCGGGGATGCAAGGTGAGCAAGCCGGTACAACTTTACGTGCTGCTTTACTAGGTCTTCTTGATCCATCAGAAGAGAATAGCAAAATGATGGAAAGCATGGGGATTGCAATAACTGATGCAGAAGGGAATTTTGTAGGAGTATCTAATCTTGTGAAAAACCTATCTGAATCAATGGAAGGACAGACTGAAACACAAAAGGCTGCTACACTTGCAGCTTTAGTTGGTACTGAAGCTGTGTCAGGTATGCTTTCTCTAATGCAAGCAGGACCAAAGGAAATCGATAAAATGACCAAGTCTTTAGAGGGAAGTGGTGGAGCTTCTTCTACTGCTGCAGCTTTAATGAAGGATAATTTAAAGGGAGCTTTAGATGAGCTAGGTGGTGCTTTTGAAACAGCGGGAATCACTATAGGTAGTATCTTAACTCCTTATATAAAGAGTTTAGCAGGCATCATTCAAGGATTGGTTCAAAGGTTCCTTGATGCTTCACCAGCCGTTCAAAAGATGACTATAGGTATTGCTTCTTTTGCTGCTGCAATAGGGCCACTATTGTTAATAGGTGGGGGGTTAATTGGATTCTTAGGTAATGCAGCAACTGGATTGGCTACTTTGTTTCCGAGGATTGCCCAAGCTGGCGGACTGTTGAAGTGGTTGAAATTAGGTTTCTCTGCTTTAATGGGGCCAATAGGAATAACCATTGGAGTATTGACGTTATTAGGTACAGGATTTGTATTATTATATAGAAATTCTGAAACCTTCCGAAACGGAATACAAAATTTACTCACTAAGCTTAAAGAATTGGCACAAAGTGCTCTTACAGCCTTACAACCTGCAATCCAAGCGGTAGTAAAATTCTTTAAAGATCAACTAGCAATTATTCAACAATTTTGGAAAGAAAACGGTACGGTCATCATGGCCGCCCTAACTAACATTGGGAACTTTATCAAGAATACTTTTAATAATGTAATCCTACCAGTAATTCAATTCGTCATGCCATTTATACTAGCTATTATCAAATCTGTGTGGGGCAATATAAAGGGCGTGATTTCAGGAGCATTAGATATAATTATGGGAGCTATAAAGGTTTTTGCTGGCTTATTTACTGGTGACTTTTCAAAAATGTGGGAAGGAATTAAGCAAATGTTTATGGGTGCCATAACCTTTGTGTGGAATTATGTTCAACTACTTTTCTTCGGAAAGATTTTAAAAGGAGTCGGTGGATTTGTAAAATCATTCGGTTCTGGTTTAAAAGGCGGTTGGGATAATGCGATTAGTGGCATAAAAACATTTGCAGGTACAGCAAAATCATGGTTTGCAGGCTTGAAAGACGATGCATTAGCAAGATTCAGGGAACTGGTAGATGGAGCGAAGGCACTTCCAGGTAAAATTGGTAACGGAATAAAGAGTATGGCAGGGAAAGCTGTTGACGGAGTAAAGGCTCTCGGAAATTCAATGGCGAATAAATTGGAATCCATAGTTAACGCAATAACTCAGGGTGGAATAAATGCAATCCTTACAAAGTTAGGGGTAAGTAGTAAATATCTTATTCCTGCCCTTGATATTCCTGAATACGCAAAAGGAACAAGTGGTCATAAAGGGGGTTTAGCTATCTTAGGTGATGGCGGTCAACGTGAGCTCTTTATAACTCCAAAAGGGCAAATGGGATTATCTCCAGCTACAGATACTTTAATGAATCTTCCTAAAGGTACACAAGTTTTATCAGGCAATAATACGCAAAAGGCTTTAGGATCTGTTCCTCAATATAAAGATGGTGTTGGTTTTTGGAATAATATTTGGTCGTATATATCAAGTCCTAAAAAGTTGCTTTCTAAGATGTGGGAACACTTAAAGCTTCCTTCTCTTGATATTCCAGGTGCATTTGGGAATATAGGCAAGGGCTCAATATCATTGATAAAAGACAATGCATTACCTTTCTTAAAAGATATATTTAAGAATATGTTTTCAAGTTCTCCTTCTGGAAAAGGAGTGGAGAGATGGCGCTCAACTGTTATGCAAGCATTAGGTATGAACGGTTTACCAACAACAGAAGCGTATGTAAATGCTTGGTTAAAACAAATTCAAAGTGAATCTGGCGGTAACGAAAAAGCAATACAATCAATGGCTGTTAACGATATAAATGCCCAAACTGGCAACCTTGCAAGAGGACTTGTTCAGGTGATTCCTCCAACTTTTGATTCTTTTAAGTTTCCTGGTTATGATAATCCCTTTAATGGACTCGATTCATTACTAGCAGGTATTAACTATGCCAAATCCCGTTATGGTTCAAATATGCTTAATGTAATTGGTAAAGGGCATGGTTATGCTACAGGCGGCCTAATTAATAAAACTGGTCTTTATCAGTTGGCAGAGGGCGGTTGGCCTGAATTTGTCATCCCTACTGATCCAAGTCGAAGAACAGATGCTATGAAGTTATTAGCATTAGCAGGAAAACAGATTCAAGGGAATAAACGTCCTAATCAATTACCAAATGTTAATAATAGTAATGATAATTCTGTTATGAG
>NZ_JBBOVV010000002.1:0-861964 GCF_038006745.1 Niallia sp. FSL W8-1348
ATCATGAGTGTGATTCAAGGAATTAGATACATTTGCTTAGTATGCAGCAATGAAGAAACAATCAGATGTTCCAAAGAAAACTACAAAGAAATTAACGTCTGTCCTAATTGTAATGGTGCTTTGGTTGATATATTCAAGGCTGCACAGTATAGAAAAGAAAATACTAAAAAGCCTTCAAATGCTTTAACGGTGAATCTTGATGCAAATACAGATAATCTTTCTGCAAAGTTAAGAGTTATTTCCAAGCATGCAAAAGCATTGGCTGATGAATTAGAAGAGATTGATAGAAGCAATGCCTAGCAAACCACGCAGACCATGTGCAGAGATTGGATGCGGAAAGCTAACAGATAAAACATATTGTGAGGACCACCAAAAGCTTGGTGAAGAAATCCGTAGGAAATCTACACAAATTTACAATAGATATGGCAGGGATTCTGAAATCAATTCATTCTATAAATCAAAGGAATGGAAGCACATGCGTGCGTTGGCTTTCGAACGTGACAATGGTCTGTGTCAACGATGTGTGAAGCGAGGTATCTTAAAGTCAGCGAACGTCGTCCATCACATCATTGAAGTGAAAGAAGACTGGAATCAACGATTATTGCTTTCAAACCTTGAATCTTTGTGCCATTCATGCCATAACGCACATCATAAAACAGCCCCCCGGGGTTAATTATTTTGAAATTCATTTGCCGGGAAGCGAATCCGCCCCTTCCGTACACAAAAATCCGTTTATTCATATTTTTTTAAGGAGGTGAATGGACATGGCAGGGAGACCAAGACAGCCATTAGAGGTAATTAAAGGAAAAGGGCGTTCTAATCATCTAACAAAAGCGGAAATGAAGGCTCGGGAAGAACAAGAAAATGCTATTAGAGGTAGTACAGATAATATAGAAATTCCTTCTTATCTAACAAAAAAACAGAAAGAAGAATTTCAAAAAATATCGAATGAATTAATTAAATTAAAGATATTTAGTAACTTAGATGTGGACGGACTGGCTCGGTATATCGATAGTAGGAGTGAATATATAAAAATAACAAAGTTGTTAAGAAACTTAAAACCAGTTGAAATTGTAGATGGACAAAGGATTATAAACGATGCATATACAAAATTACAGAAAACGAAAAATTTACTTTTTAATGAATGCAAAGGAGCAGCAAGTGAACTTGGTCTGTCCATTACATCTCGTTTAAAATTGGTTATTCCAAAACCCGAAGATGGAGAAAAGAAAAAATCATCCTTCGAACAAAAGTTTGGTGATATCTAATGCATAATGTTACAGCTGAACCAGGACTTAAAGCTAGACTGATTCTGTATAGTAAACAAATAGTAAACGGAGATATAGTCGCTTGTAAAAAGCACAAGTGGGCATGTCTCCGTTTTTTAAATGACCTAAAAAGGGAAGGAACAAAAAAATTCCCCTATGTATTTGACGAATCTCTAGGTGAGCGGTTCCTAGATTGGATGAGGTTATTTAAACACCGAAAAGGGGTTTTGGCAGGACGGCACATTGAACCCCATATCATCCAAGAATTTAACTTCGGTAATATATATGGATGGGTCCATAAAAAGACTAGGCTAAGAAGATTTAAAAAGGCATATTGGCAAGTAGGAAGGAAAAATGCTAAATCCCAATCACTTGGATGTTCAGGAAGTTATGAAGCTTCTGCTTTTGGTGAACCTTCGGCAGAGGTATATTGTGCTGCTACGAAAAAAGACCAAGCGAAAATTGTTTGGGAAGAAATCGAAGCAATGATAATGGGCAATGAGTTTCTCCGTGATAAATTCAAGGTTGCTTATGGAATTATTACTCATATAAAGAGTGGTTCTATTATAAAATCATTAAGTAAAGAAGACCGTAAAACAGGCGATGGAACGAATCCAAGCGCCTTTTTTGTCGATGAATACCATGCCCATGATACAACTGAAATTTACGATATTGGCGATTCTGGTATGGGTGCGAGACAGCAGCCGTTACTTATGATTATCACTACAGCAGGTTTTGATTTAAACAAACCATGTTACAGAGTTGAGTATAAATATGTTTCACGTATCTTAGACCCATACGATCCAACTGAAAATGATGAATATTTCATAATGATTAATGAGTTAGATAAAGGTGATGACATAAAAGAAGAAAAGAACTGGCCAAAAGCAAATCCTATTCTTTGTTCTTATGAAGCTGGAATGGATTATATAAGAAGACAATTAAAAGCTGCACTTGATGTTCCTGAAAAGATGCGCAATTTCTTAACGAAGAACATGAATATTTGGGTAGATGCAAAAGATAATGGATACATGGACATGTCTAAATGGGCTAAGTGTAAATCAAAAGTTGAAGAAGTAAAAATGGATTTACGACAATTCCCTGTTTGGATTGGAAGTGACCTTTCTGCCACAACGGATTTAACGAGTTTAGGTAAAGTGTTTACATTACCCAATAATAAATTTGTAATTAAACAGCATTCTTTCATGCCTGAAGATGAGCTATACGAACGAATTAAATCAGACCGTGTTCCATTTGATGCGTGGGAGAGAGAAGGATATTTAACTACTACGCCTGGTAGTATTGTAGATTATAGTTTTGTAGAACAAAAGATAGTAAATTGGAGAGAAGAAGGATATAAAATACAAGAGATTGATTATGACAAATGGAATGCTTCTCATTTTGCGCAAAACCTTGATTTGCTCGGTTTTACTACAGTAGAGATACCACAGATGCTTAGACATCTTTCACTACCCACTAAAGACTTTAGAAAAATGGTTCTTGCGGGGAATATTATTCATTTTGATGATCCATTATTGGCATGGGCAATTGGTAACGCCATAACAAAAATGGATGCCCAAGAAAATATTATGTTAGATAAATCAAAATCAATAGAACGTATTGATCCAATAGCTGCCATAATTAACGCTTTTTCAAGAGCAATGAGTGGACAATCAGAAGATTTAAGCAGTCATTTCTTAAACAATTGGAGCATGTAGGAGGGGTATAGTGGCTAAAGCTATTAAGAAATTTTTTATATTGTTTTTTACGGTATTCTTCACCCAATGGTTGGAGGATTTTTTTATTTTTACAGGGGCAGTAATCATTATTGTTAACACATATTTAATAACAATTGTGGAAGGAAACATCCTTGCAGGTAACTATCTTTTAGGATTTGTCCTCATCATCACAGGAATAGTAATAGCCAAGCGATAGAAAGGAGGTGAGATTGTGATTTTTCGAAGTGCTCTGGCTGCCAAGAATGAAACAACGGACATAAAAGATCCTGCCCCTTGGTTTTTGAAGATGTTTGGTCATCAAGCATCTAGTGGTGAAACAGTCACGGTGAATTCTGCTTTGGGAGTTCCAGCTGTATACGCTTGTGTAAACATATTAGCAAATGGTATTGCCACATTGCCGTTTCAGATGTACAAAAAGACTTCCACAGGGAGGGTACGTGAAAAGAACCATATAGTGTCTAGATTATTAGAAAAACGCCCTAATCCTTATCAGAGCCCTTTTAAGTTTAAGCATTTAATAGAGACTCATAGAAATTTATGGGGAAATGCTTATATTAACATCAGCTGGGGAGCGGATGGGAGACCGAAGGCGTTGTGGTTACTTAATCCATCAGTAACAGAACCTGTTGTTGATATTCCCACAAACACATTATGGTATCACACTGTTTTACCAAATGGAGAAAACGTAAAAATTGGGTATGGTGATATTATTCATCTAACCACCTTATCTACAGATGGGATAAAAGGAAAATCGCCTATTCAAGTAGTTAGGGAGACGATTGGTAGTTCACAGGCTTCTCAAAAATTCAAAGGGAAGTTTTTTAAGAACGGTGTATCAACTAATGGTTTTTTAAAGATTCCTGGAATGCTTAATCGAGATGCTAAAGAAGTTGTACGTGCCGAATGGGAAAATGCAAATACAGGTATTAACAACGCTCAACGAATCGCCATTCTTGATGCTGGACTTGATTATCAAAGTATATCCATGCCGTTAAAGGATGCTCAATTTGTAGAAAGTATGAAGTTTGATAAAACAGAGATTGCCACTTTTTATAATATTCCGTTGCATATGGTTAATGAATTGGAACGTGCTACACATTCTAACATTGAACAACAGGCGATTGATTTTATTCGAAATGTACTAAGTCCGATTTATACGCAATATCAAGAGGAATTCTCATACCAACTCTTTTCAGAAAAAGAGCAGTTAAGATACTACTTGAAATTTAATCTAGAAGCTCTACTTCGAGCGGACAAAAAGACTCAAGCAGAGTTCTATGCCATTATGCTAGACAAGGGTGTATTTAGCATCAATAAAGTGCTTGAGCTTGAGGATATGGATGGTATTGAGGGTGGAGATAAACACCGTGTGGACCTTAACCATGTGTCTCTCGATATTGCCGATGAGTACCAGCTTGCTAAGTCTGGATTGAAAGGAGGTGAGGGAAATGAAGAATAAGAAAAAGTCGCTTATGACGGTGAAAAACCTCACTTCATCATCAGCTGATCTATATATTTACGGAGAAATAGTAAATAATACAGATTGGAAATGGGACGAATCGGATGTAATGCCAGAAGATGTATTAAATGCATTGAATCAGATTAATGATTTAAGTGAAGTGAATATATACATCAATAGTCCAGGAGGTTCTGTTTTTGCTGGTCTTGCTATTTACAATATGCTAAGTCGAAACAAGGCAAAGAAAATAGTTCATGTGGACGGAGTGGCTGCTTCCATTGCATCTATTATTGCGTTGGCAGGGGATGAAATTCATATACCATCAAATGCTTTTATGATGATTCATAAACCACTTGTAGGAATGTATGGCAATGCTACCGATTTAAGAAAGGCAGCAGATGATTTAGACGCGCTTGAAGAAGGATTGATGAATGTCTACACAGATAATCTTGTGGAAGGTGTAGAAGCTGATATAATCCGTGATATGCTTCAAAATGAGACGTGGCTAAATGGTGATGAAGTAGCTAAATACTTTAACGTAAAGGTTACAGAAGCTAAAAATTATGCTGCATCCGCGGTGGACTATCTTAACAAATATGAAAAGACACCTAAAACACTTATCAAAAAAGAAAAAACACAAGAAAATGAAACTTTTGACAAAATAAAATTTCAAAATGAGCTAGACCTACTAACATTGTAAGGTCTATTTTTTATGCTCAAATAGGAGGAAATTATGAAAACTTTATTCACTAACGCACTACTAGCATTAATGCTAAACAAAAATATTTTCACTGTTCAAATGAATGGCGGAATGACAAAACGAGAGCAAGAGTTGCGCCAGTCGGTTGCTGATTTAAAAGAGGATGCCAAAGCATTGATGGAAGAAGGAAAACATGAAGAAGCTCAAGCTAAATTGAAAGAGGCGAAAGCTGCTAAAACTGACCTTGATAATTTCCTTGCCTTACAAAAGGATTTTGAGAATTTAAGTGTTCCTGAGCCACAAAATAAAGCTGCTAAACTTCCTAAACAAACAAAAGAAGAAAAACCAGAATATAAAGCATTATTCTTTAAGGCTTTGCGTGGTCAGTCTTTATCCAATGATGAACTAGACGTTATGGACCAATATAAAGCAAGAATCACTGCTGGTAATGGTGAAGATGGCGGTTATATCATTCCAGAAGATATCCAAACTAGAATTAACAAGCTGCGTCAATCATCTGATGATTTAAGACAGTACGTTCAGGTAGTTCCTGTCTCTACTAATAAAGGAGCTCGTACTTTAGAACGTCGTGCAGATCACACACCTTTTGCTCCATTATCTGAATATGGTGATCCAAATGCTATGCAAGAAATTGCATCACCCAAGTTCGATCGTTTATCATATGCAATCGAGGATTATGCTGGATTCTTACCAGTCCCTAATACGGTATTAGAAGATACCGACCAAGCACTTGAAGAGTATTTAATCCAATGGATTGGTAAAAAGTCAAAAGCAACTGATAATTATTTGATTTTACAGCAAGTTGAAACATTAACTAAAAAGGATTTAGTTGATTATAAAGGAATTAAGACCACTCTAAATGTTACATTAGATCCTTCTTTTGCTAATGAAGCAACTATTTATACAAATCAAGATGGATTTAACTATCTTGATCAATTAGAAGATGGAAATAATCGTCCACTTCTGCAACCAGATCCACAAAGCCCAACAACTAAACTTTTATTTGGTCGTAGAGTGGTTGTATTATCTAATAAAACTATTCCAACTGATGAGGGAAAAGCACCGTTTATCATTGGTTTATTAAGCGAAGCGATTATATTGTGGGATAGAAAACAACTGTCTTTAGATATGACTAAAGAAGGCGGGCAAGCGTGGAGAACAAATACAACTGAATTCCGTGCGATTCAACGCGAAGATGTAACTAAATGGGATACTGAATCTGTTGTATACGGTCAAATCGATATCACAGTAGAAATTCCAGAAGGGTAAGAGGTGATAGACGATGAAAGCACCAGTAATCGTTCGTTTCCGAGATAAGGAAACGAAAAAAATCCACAATGTTGGTACTGTATATGAAGGTACTCAAGAACGCATAAAAGAACTCCAAGGTAAGAAGTGGCTTGGGGATGAGATCGTCGAATCCAAAACAGAAGATGATAAGTATTTATCGACGCTTAACGGAACTATAGATGGAATTAAATCAACTGTCGATGGTTTGAAAAAATCAGATTACGATAAATTGATTGAGTTGGAAAAAGAAGGTAAAAACAGAAAGAGTCTCATTGAATTTTTTGAAGAACAAGCCAATATTGCAGGTTTAGCAGAACCACCAAACAGAGAGGACGAATAATCGTCCTTTTTTTCTTGAGGTGATAACATGGAAATTGCTGAATTAAAAAGGTATCTACGGATGGATTACCCCTTGGAGACGGAGGAAGAAGCTGACTTATTGGCTTTTTATGATCGAGCAAAGATTTATATTAAGAACCAAGTTGGGACTATTAAGACAGATAATGATGATATGATGTCGCAATATAATCAAGCTTGTGCCATGCTTACCCAACATTGGTACGATAACCGTGAGTCTTTTCGTATCGGTAATAATTCTTATGAAATACCTTATTCTTTAGACAGTCTTGTCCGTCAATTGAAGTATTGCTATGGCGGTGAAGGGACATGAATCCGGGAGACATGAAACAAAAGTTAATCTTTCAGATTCCTTCCGGCGGAACAGATGAAGATGGTTTTCCAATCGACGAACCTTCCACATATACAACGGCTTGGGGCTCCTTAAAAACATTGAAAGGGAGTTCTTTTTTTAGTGCCGCAAGAGATAATCTCCAGCACAATCGTGTATTTACGATTCGTTATCAAAGGAGATTGATGGATGATGTTCGCCCCAGCAATCTGCAAGTGCTGTGGAGGGGTATTTCCCATCAAATTGAATCGATTGAAAATGACGACGGGTTAAACATATCCATGACGGTCATTTTGAAAGCGGTGAGCTGATGAAATTTGAATTCGAGGGTTTACAAGAATTAATGGCAGAAATTGAACGTACCAATAGGGGAATGGAAAACGCTAGAGATGAAGCTTTAAAAGCTGGTGGAGAGGTTATGCAAAAAGAAACAGAAAAAGCCGCCCCAAAGAAAACAGGGAACTTAAAAGCTAATATAAAAATATCAGATATAGAAGATGGAAATATATTTGTTTACGTGGACAATCAAGGTAAAGCTTATTACGGTCATATGCATGAATTCGGTACATCCAAAATGCCCGCAAAACCTTTTATGGCACCATCATTAAATAAAAGCAAGATGAAAATTAACCAAGCAATGGCAGAAAAATTACGTAATCGTTTGAGGGGTACATGATGAATCTTAATCAATTAATCTTAAATACTCTCAAAGACGTTGGTTCTCCAGTTGATTACTTGAATTATACAGGTTCAGAAAGGACGTATATAACATTTTTCGAATACGACCAAAGCGCTGGATTAGAAGCGGACGATGAAGAACAAAACAATGTTCATTATATCCAAATTGATATTTTTTCATCAGGTAATTATTTATCTCTAGTGAAAAATGCAAAGAAGAAAATGAAACAAGCAGGATTTAAAAAGAATTTTGAAACTGAAATGATTGAAGAAGACACGAAGCTCTATCACAAGGTGCTTCGTTTTTATTTTATATCTGAAACGGAGGAATAATTAATGGCTACAGTTGGCTTAAAAGATGTTTATTTTGCAAAAATATTAACTGATGATGAAACTGGTACTACTTACGATACTCCTAAAAGGGTCGGTCGGGCAATTACTGCTAATGTTCAACCTCAATTTAACACAGCTGATTTACGCGCTGATGATGGTGTAGCAGAAACAGCTGAATCTCGTGGTGTTACGAATGTCGGTTTGAATA
Organism: Niallia sp. FSL W8-1348; assembly: GCF_038006745.1. NCBI lineage: Bacteria > Bacillati > Bacillota > Bacilli > Caryophanales > Bacillaceae > Niallia > Niallia sp. FSL W8-1348. The sequence goes on from NZ_JBBOVV010000002.1 coordinate 8,385, forward strand.
CTGATGATTTATCGCCAGACACACAAGGTTATGTATTGGGTAAAAAAGTAAACAGTGATGGTGTGTTAATTGACAGTGAGGATGATCGTCCTCCTTATGGAGCATTGATGTTCCGAGCTGAGAAGGCAAATGGAGCATATCGTTATGTTGTGCTATACAAAGGAAAATTTACCCCACCAGAAACAAATTATGAAACTAAACAAGAAACACCAGCATTTCAAACTCCTACAATAAACGGTCGTTTCTTACGCCGCCAGTCTGATAATAAGATTGGTGCACAAGTTGATGAAGATGGAGAAGGAGTGGCAGATGGTATAGTTGACAATTGGTTTAAATCTGTCTATGAAGAAACACCGGAGGGTTAATCTATGAAAATTGTCTTTAAAAATATAAATAACACTGACGGTGAAATAAAAGTTGAAGAAAGGATTTTTACTATTCCTCACGCGAATGGTAAACATTATCGCCAACTATTGAAGTTTGATGAAACAATCAACTACGCCAATTTAGGTGTAGAGGAACATGATGAGCTGGTCGGTTTCGTTTGTGATGTATTCCAAAATCAATTTACAGTTGATGAATTTTACGAAGGTATTCCTGCTCATGAAACGGTTGGAACCTTGATTAACGTTTTTGCATTTGTTCGAACAGGAAAAACACCTGAGGAATTAACAGCAGAACAAAAGGACGAAAATGAAAAAAACGCCTAACACCTGATGAGATATTTTCTCGTCAGGTTAAAAACGCTAAACAAGAAATGAAGAAAGTTAAAGAAATATATAAAAGTCTATTAAAAAGTGGATGGACTCTCAATCAAATAGATGAGATGGACATCCACTTTTATTTTGAACTTGGAAATTCAGATCAAGAGAAGGTCTATATTGATGAAATTAAATTATTTTAGGAGGTGACGGTTATGGAAGTAGGAGCATTAAGTACAAGAATATCCCTTGATTCTGCACAGTTTCAGCAAGGTATGGCTGGTATTAATCGGCAACTGAAAGCATTGCAGCACGAACAGAAAGCCGTCACCTCATCAGGTACTGGTTTCGCTCGGGGAATGAATGAATTAAGGGCTAAATCAGATGTATTAAATCGTACGTTAACCGTTCAACAAGCTCAGGTGCAAGAGTTAGCAAGAAGATATGAAGCGAGTAGACGAGCTACAGGAGAAAACTCTAGGGAAACTCAGAATGCTCAAGTAGCATACCAACGAGCAGTTGCAGACATGCGGAGAACAGAGTCTGCTTTACAAGGTGTCACATCTGAAATAGAGCGACAATCGAATCCGTGGAATGTTCTAAGTAATAACATGAATGATGCTGGCAATCGTCTTAAATCGTTCGGCCAAGGAATGAGTAATTTTGGTCAAGCGTATAGCACGAGAGTAACTGCTCCAATTGTTGCTAGTGGTGTGGCAATGTTTAAAGCTGCATCTGATTATGAAACAGCCTTCGCGGGCGTTAGAAAAACGGTTGATGCAACAGAAAAAGAATTCTCTGATCTTTCTACAGGTATTAGAAATATGGCGAAAGAAATTCCAGTTGCAGCCACAGAAATTGCAGGGATATCTGAAATGGCTGGTCAGCTTGGTATCAAAACAGAAAATATCATGGGATTCACTCGTGTTATGGCTGATTTAAGCGTTGCTACCAACATGACTAGTGAACAGGCTTCTACTGATTTAGCACGACTTGCAAACATTACTCAAATGCCCCAAAAAGAATTTGATCGTTTAGGTTCTTCTATTGTTGCGCTAGGTAATAACTTTGCCACAACTGAATCAGAAATTGTCTCCATGGCTCTTAGACTGGCTGGACAAGGTGCTCAAATTGGTTTAACAGAAGCGCAAATCAATGCCTTAGCAACTGCGATGTCATCTGTTGGGATTGAAGCAGAAGCTGGTGGTACTGCGATGTCTACTGTTATGAAAAAACTACAAACAGCAGTAATGGATAATGGAAAGATGTTATCGCATTTCGCTAAAGCTTCAGATTTATCTGCAAAGGAGTTTGCTAAACAATGGAATGCCGATCCTATTGTAGCTATGGAATCTTTCGTTAAAGGGTTAGCTAAATCATCAAAAGAAGGCGAGAACTTATCAGAAATACTTGCTGATTTAGGAATTAAAGGTATTCGTGAACAAGATACTTTATTACGTTTATCAGGCGCTTCTGACGTCCTAACAAATGCCGTTAAAATATCAAATGATGCATGGAAAGAAAACAATGCACTAACTAAAGAAGCAGAAACGAGATACGGCACTACAGAAAGTCAATTAATCATTTTGTGGAATCGAATTAAAGATGTAGCTATCACAACAGGAAATGCTTTAGTACCTGCTGTAATGGATGCCATCGATGCAGCTGAGCCGTTTTTCAAACAAATTGAATCCGGAGCTAAAAAGTTTAGTGAATTAGACAAGGATCAACAACGAACTATTTTAAAAATGATTGCTCTGGTAGCAGCTATTGGACCAGCTACTTTTGCTCTTGGTCAATTAACTTCCGGAATAGGTAGCGTTATAAAGATTGGTGGTTCTCTTGCTGGTTTACTAGGAAGAACTGGCGGATCAGGCTTGTTGGGTCGAATTGGATTGATGGGAGCAGCTACAGGTCCAGTTGGTTTGGCTGTTGCTGGTACTGCTGCGTTAGCGTTTGGAATATACGCTGTTTCGAAAGCGAGTAAAGAAAGTGTACAAAATATTAACAAGTCCATAGAATCTCGCCAAAAAGAGATTGATTCAACAGACAAGTTGATTGCTCAATATGAAGAGTTAAAGAAAAAGAACCAATTGTCTACTGATGAAATGTTGCGCTACATGGATATAGTAGATGAGTTAAAAGACACCAAAGGTGAAGATGCTGTTAAAGCATTAACTGATGAACAAGCTAAATTACTCGAAAAGTCTGGTTTAACCAATAAGGAAATGGAAAAATTTCTAGGTCTTAACGACAAAATCATAGAGAAGTCTCCTAATGCAGCAAAGGCAATTTCCGAACAAGGAAACGCCTACGCTGAAACTTTAGATGAACTTAAAAAGTTAAATAACCTAGAACGTCAATTATTGGTGGATGATACTTATAAAGCAATAACGAATGAGATGGATAAGCAAGAAAAGAATCTCAAAAAGCAAGTTGAGCTTGAAAAAGAAATAGATAGGCAGAAAAAGTTACAGGAAGATACTCAGAAAAAAATTCTTTCAAATAATGAACGAAGTAATAAAATCGATTTAGAATTAGTAGAGATTAAGAGCAAGTTAGTTAATGCGAATCTAGAAGAACGAGAAGAACTTGAAAACAAACAAGAATTGTTGATAAATGAACAGAATGCATTAAATATAAATAACAAAATACATGAAGATACAATCGATCGAATTAAAACACAAATTGAAAATAAATCAGAGTCCTTAGAAACCACTAATAAAGAACTCGAAGCTTTTAATAGCTTACTAGACAAATACGCTCAAATGGTTCTTTATGAGCAAGGTATTAACTCAGAAAAAGGGAAAGCGAACGAAGCTATAAAACAACAACAAGCTGAAATAGATAAAGCCCGAGCAGAATTAGAAAAGTTCGGAGAGAAAAACGGTCGTCAAACTCACGAATATAAAGAACAAAACGAAAATCTGAATGAACAACAAAGAAAACTTGATGTAGCCAAAGAGAAATTAGCCCAAATGAATGAAATTGCAGGTAAGACTGTTTATAAAGATGTGGAAGTATCCACAAAGCCAAGCATTCAAACAATCAATAAAGAGTTGTCCGAAGGTGTAAGAAAACAAGTTAGTGTTTTTACAGCTTTAGATGGTAATTACAGAAGGCTTTCTGATCCAACAGCTAAAACAGTTAACATTAAAACTGTTGGTGGATATCATGCCGAACCAGGTTATGCAACAGGTACCGATAACCATCCAGGAGGACCATTTATCGCTGGTGAACAAGGATTCGAACTTGGGAAAATGGGTAATCGATGGGAATGGTTAGAACTTGGTAGATATAATCGACCAGCAGGATATGAAGTATTTACACATGCTGAATCCAAAAACATCATAAAGGCACTTAATAAGATGCCAGCTTATGCTAGTGGTGCTAGTTCTCGTGGTCAAGCTAATCAAATTGTTAATTCATTAAATACGATGGAACAGCCATCCTCCACAAGTAATTGGGCAGTCACGAATAAACTTGATCAAGTAGTAAGAACACTTCAAAACTTAAAGTTACCTACTATTGCACCGGCGCCAATTATCATGGATGGTTATGAATTAGCTCAAGTTCAATTTAATTATATTAACGAAATGATACAGGATGCCGTTGATCGAGCATTGAATAGAAGGGGGTGATCGATAATGTATTTAACAATTATAAAAAATAATCAAACTATCGATCACCGAACTCTAGGTGTAGAACTTTTGAGCTTTCGAAAGTCTTCTTTAGCTCCAACAAATAATTATGAAGTTGTGGAAGGAAAACATGGTTTAATATCCACAGGTACAGTTTGGGGAGGAAGAAAATTAACAGCAGAGTTTTACATTAAATCTTTAGATCATCTAGACCTAATATTAGTGATTGATGAATTGATGGAGATATTCTCAACCGAAGATGAAATCGGACTTGTCGATAGCAGGCAGCCGGGAAAGATTTGGTTTGCAAAAGTAGAAACGGAATTTACTCCTGAGTATTTTGATTTTAGGACATCGATGTTTACAATCGAGTTTCTTTCAGCATCTCCTTATTGCCGTTCACTTGGCAGTACATTATCAGATCCGATCGACTACGGAAGTGATCAATGGCAAGCAATAGGTGGAGGAATTTCATTAGAAGAAGACTTGGTTTATAGCTTTAATACAGCAAGATTTAAAGTATATAACGGTGGAGTATTAATGGATCCAAAAGACTTCCCCTTAACTATCACTTTTAAAGGTGCTTCAACCAATCTGCAAATTACAAATAAGACAACAGGCGATGTATTTAAATATACAGGAACCACGAATGCAAGTGACACAATTACTTTAAATCGAGTAAGGCATTTGAAGAATGGCGTGAGTATTTTTGCTAATACGAATCATAAGCGAATTACATTAGCTAATGGTTTTAATGATTTCGAGATAACCGGAGCTACTGGTACGTTCAATATTACTTTTGATTTTCATTTCTGGTACAAGTAGGTGAGATTATGAAGGACAGTGAACTGTTAATAATTAAAGACAGAAAAGGATATATGGAGCCTTTGTATGGATTTTCTTGCACTCTAAATGAAGGGGAGCAAGGAGAAAAATCTCTTACTGTATCAGGAATGAGATCAGAAGAAAATAAAGCTGGTTTTGATATGATTCAGCAACGTAATTATTTTGTATATCAGAATGAAGAATTCCTTATCATCAAGAGAGGACGTAGAGTAGTTGGTAATAGAGTGAAAATTGATTGCACCAATGATCATCGTTTCTTTGATGACTTAAAAAGAACAAGAATTTATGAAACTTTCAAAGGTTCATTCTCGCCTTATTATTTGCTCGATATGGTATTTGAAGGAACGGGGTATACCTATGTATTCAATCCAGTTGATTTGCCTGAAATACTCGAATATGAGGATTTTGGCAATGATAACAAACTATCACTATATCAACAAGTGATTGGTGATCTAGGAGCTGAATTTGATTATGCTGCAAAGGTTGTTTATATTGCTGCTAAATTAGGAGTTGTCACAGATAAACAATTCCTCCACAAGTTTAATATAAGTGACATTAGTGAAGATACTGATTCATCTAACTTTGCTACTTACATTAAGGGATATGGAAAACCAAAAGAAAATAAAGATGCTCCTTCCGACAACTCCATTCCTTATCAATCAAAAACAGGAGCATATTATATAGAACCGACTCAAAACAAGCCTGCTACTAAGGAAATTGGAGCTACTTTTAGTTTCAAATTCACTGGTACAGGTTTTTCTTTTAAAACAATCGTTCATAAAATGGGCGGTAAATGGAAATTCGAAATAGGCGATACCAGTAAAACAATTACAACCTATTCGGAACAAACTACAGAAAAAACGATTGAAGTAGTTAGGGATTTGGATAGTAAAGAGTACACAGTAAAAGCGACTTTTAGTAAGGATACTGATAATCCTAATACAAAGACAAAAGGTAATGATCCATTTAATTATTTGTTAGATGGAAACATCATTACAACCTTTAGGGAACTTGTGGGGGATGAGCAATATACATGCGTGACAGAGTATGCATCACCACTAGCTGAGGAATATGGAGTTATTGAAGCAGATCCTTTCTATTCGGATACCATCACAGATGAAACTAAATTGTTCAATACTATAAAAAAAGGCCTATATGATTCTTGGGATATATCAATATCGCTCACAGCGCAAGAATTAGCGGAAATGGGCTTATCGGATATTCACAGGTTAGATTATGCTTACTGTATTTTAGACCCTTTAGGCATTGATTTATTATTGCGTATTGTAGAAAAAGAAAGTTATTCAGACCCTTACAAATCACCTAAGTTTACTTTTGGTACCATCAAGAAAAAAGGAACAGATACGATTGCGAGTTTGTCCACTAGTTCCCAAATGGTTAGTAAGGTTGTGGATTCGAAAACAGGTCAAATTAAGCAATCTGCATTAAGTGGAAATATAACATTCAATCTAGCCTATGCAATTGGTGTGTTGGCAGCTAATAAAGTACGTATTGGTGCAGGAACCATTTTTGATGACGGATATGATCCAAGAGAGATTGTTGCTGGAATAACTACTGCTTTAGCAGACGCAACTACAGATGGATTATTGTCCAGTAGCGACTTTGTAAAATTAAGCAAAATTATGGTTGGTGAAGAGACAGTGGATTTACAGGACATACTTAATAGATTAAAAGCATTAGAAGATGGAGGTGTTATAACTTGAAATTTCCATACGGACCAATAGGAACAGAAACAACTAGAATATTAAGAAACTTGGTTAATAAAATATTTGGTGATATCGAAGAAGATATGAAATCGTTGGCGAGAAGAATCAGTGACACTAACCTTCGAATTTCTAATTTAATTCTAAACAAATCAGACTTACCAGAAATAACAGATGCTAGGCAAGATGCTGAGGGAAATATTCATCCTGTTTTGAAAGATCGCCTTGACTCAGAATATAATAAATTACTTTCGAAAATTAAGAAGACTGTCTATGTGACAGACTTTGGAGCTGTTGGTGACGGTGTAGCTGATGATACAGAAGCGTTTAAGAAGGCGTTAGGGAATGGAAAGGTTCGCGTTGTAGTTCCTCAAGGGACTTATATAATAAAAGGAATTAAAATTCCTTCATGGGTATATTTTGTCGGCGACGGCAAAGGGTTAACTATTCTTAAGCTCCATGAAGACACTCCAGCTGATGAATGGGTTATCACCAATGCTGATTATATAAATGGCAACAGAAACATCGTAATCGAGGGTATGACCTTGGATTGGAACAAATCCAGAAAAGACGGCGTTGGAGCTACTGGAGGTCAACATTCAAGTTGTTTGGCATTAGCGAAAGTAAAATTCGCTTGGATAAAAGATGTGGAAGGAATCAACGCTGGTCTTCACTCATTTGATATTACTTCTCCAACTTATGATAAATTACCAAACACTGACTATACAAAAGATGGATCTCGTTTTGTTTGGATAGAAAATTGTGTTGCTAGTGGCTATGGAGATGACGGTATAACTACTCATTATAGTGAGTATATTTGGATTCTTAACAACCATTGTAGTGATCCAGATGGTGATGCGCATGAAGATGGTGTTTCTAATAGCAACGGTATTGAAATCGATGACGGCTCAAAGCATGTGTGGGTAATAAACAATTACACAAGCGGGAATATTCGCGGAGTTGAAGTAAAAGCTCATGCAGAATGGCCAGCAGCACAAGATGTTCATATTATCGGACATACATCATATAGAGATGTTCGGTCTTATGATTTTAGACATATAGGACATCACACAGCGGATGAGCCAGACTCAACGACTGCTTATGATATCGTTGTTACAAATTGTACAGCAATCGAACCTGTATTTAATTCATTGTATGCAGCATTGACTCCACGAGCATTAGCGATATCAGCATATATAAATGTGAATGTTTCTGGCTTTACTGCAATCGGAGACCCTACTTATAACTATGATGACAACCCAGTAATTGCAGTTCAATACAAATCTAGAAATATAGGTTTTCATAATATAAATATCCGTGGATTCAAGAAGGCAAGTACTGATATACGCCTAATTGGTGGAGATCAAAAAACAGACAATATTAATATAAGTAATGTACAAATTTATAAGTCAGCCAAAGAAGGAATTGGTATAGGATCAGCTATTTATCATGTGAATTTGACCAATATTACAATGATTGGCGAAAATGGTTCAGTAGGTTTAGGAAGTGTTAATTCACAAGATAGCATTGTTGGGGTACACGCAGAAGGATATACATTGGCTGCGTCTATTGCTGGTAATGATTATTTAGATTTTGTTCCTAATAATGTTAAAGGCGGAACTAGAATTGCCAGTACTAGCGGCTATGCAAAAAAAGAAACATCAGCAGTTATTGCCACAACAACAGATAGCAAAGCAACGGGTGATAAAACAGCAGTGATTGCTTCTTCTAATTCTGAGGCAGCTGGAGAAGGAAGTGTGGTTATTGCCTCAAGTGGTGATTCTAAAACCGAAGGCGGCCGGGATGCAATTATCGGTTCCAATAACTCTAGGACTACAGGAAGTTCAGAAAATGGAAAAGCTATCATCAGCAGTAATGGAGTAATAAACGATAACAATTATTCTGTTCGTGGTGGATATGGAGAAAGTACTAATCCTTCAACTGCAAATACAAAATGGGAATTAGACTCTATATCAGGAAATGGAAAGTTTTCTGGATCAATCACAGGTTCTTCAACTTTTAGCGACTACGCAGAGTATTTTGAGTCTTTAGATGGTAAGAAAATCGAGAGTGGTTATATTGTTACCCTTGAAGGAGGGAAAATCCGTAAAGCCGATGAAGGTGACATAGCACTAGGAGTAATTTCAGAAACAGCTGGTACTGTCTTAGGACAGGCTACTTTCCATTGGCAAAATCGTTTCTTGACAAATGAATTTGGCGGTTTAATTTTAGAAGAAAAAACAGTGAAAATATTGGATGATGAAACCGAAGAATACAAAGAAGAAAAGCATATGTTGCCAGTGGAAAATCCAGAATTTGATATTAATGAACAATATACATCAAGAGAAGAAAGAGACGAATGGAATATTGTAGGATTGTTAGGTCAAGTCAGAATACGAATTGATGAAACAGTGCAAGAAAATGGTTTTATATCTCCTAATGATGGGATAGGAACAAATAGTGAGAATGGCTGGAAAGTCATGAAAATAACCTCACCTTATGACGAGAATAAAGGATATGGAGTAGCTTTATGTTTTGTCACTCCAGTAATAGGAAGGTGAAAATATGGAAAAGAACGCAGATTTAAAGTTTAATATTTCAGCTACAACTAATCAAAGCATTACATCAAATATCCGTTTTTCCACACAAGATGAAGGGTCGGCTAAACTGACCTTCTTTTTATTTAAAGACGGTGTGGAATTACCATTGAATGCTGTTGTTGGTAAATTAGTTATGAGAATGAGAGACGGTAGTAAATTTACGGATAACGTTTCAATCATTGATAAGGTAAATGGTATTGCTGAGTATAAATTAACAGCAGAACAATTAAAGCATTATGGTAAAGTGACAGCGGAATTGTATCTTTATTACGAAGAACAAAAATTGTCCGTCCACAGATTTACATTTACCATCTTACAAGCTTTAATCGATGAAGATATTCCAGTGCTAACAGAGTTTTATATAGATGATTTCGAAGAATTAAAAGCGACCATTAATTCTATCGCTGATGAAACAACGGAAATCATTAATACTGTTGGTATTAATGTGGAAGAAGCGAAGGGAAAAGCAGATGAAGCTATTACGTTAATAGAACAAAATCAAGTAGTTAAGCTAACAGAATTCAACGAAAACAAGCAGCAAGTTACCGAACAGTTGTCGACAATGATGACTCAGACTGAGTTCGATAGCTGGGTGGCAACACTGCTAGATGGAGGACGACCATCTATATTTCTAGAAAACCCTGTTTACTATCCTAATGCAGTCTATAACTCTTCTTTTGAAAGATTTAATGAAGATGGTAAACCTGCATTTTGGGACACCACAGGAATTATTACACCATTAGAGCATTTAGCAGGCTCACACAGTTTAAGGCTGTCACAAGGGCAATATGCACAAATAAAAGACAAGCCAATACAATGCTTTAAGTGGGCTGACTATTCAACTGACTTCACCCTTAGAGCCATTGGTGATGGTGTTATAAGAGTATCAGTGCTGTCAGATGGTGTTGTACAGCCTATTTTCTCTTATGTAAACAATCAATACATTCAAAGAAACTACTTTGACTTCACAATTGATAGTATGAATTGGTTTAATTCCAAGTATTTTGTTGAGTTACACCCTACTAACAAAACATGCGTACTAAAGATTGAGGTTATCAGTGGTACAACAGTCTACATTGATTGTGTAAGTGCTATACCTATTACTCAAGGTTCAAAGTTAGATATACAGTATACAGATGGGGCTATGAATTACAATGATGTAATGATGGTAAGAACAGATGACTTACTAGATGCTCCTGTAGGAACTATGTGGTTTAGGAGTGACTTATAAACAAGGAGGAATATCTGTATGAATAAGACATTAACTGAGCAGGACTTAGGTATCAATATAAATAATGTAGGTGCTTGGGTTGACCAATATTGGAATTTTTTAGACTTCTACAGAAGGGGACAGACTCCTTTAATGATAAACACAGATTACATGGCTAAGGCACAGTTTCATGTTGAGGAAGGTAGGGGAGGATATTTTTCTCCTGAGAGTGGAACATCTGAGGCACAGTTTCTTACCATCAAGGGCTGTTTAGACATCTATCTAATCACTAAAGAGAGCAAATGGCTTAATTTAGCTGTTGAAATGGCAGATGCATCTCTAAAGGTACTTTATAGAGGAAAAGCAATTCCTGATAAGTTTGATGAGGATAATCTATGGCTACCTCATTGGCTGTATAATGCCTCAGAGCCTTTTATAGCTGAAGCTTATTATTTAGACAAGGTAGTAACTTTTAAGGATGGTGTAGGTGTATTTACTGCTGATTATGAGGCAAGGGAAGTCTATACAGTAAGGGCATTAGATGCTGAGTTAGAGTGGCAGAATGTATACTCAAAGGTTATGGGTACAGAATATGATATACAATCTTATAGCTTGAATGGTAAGGAAATTACTATAAATCTAAAAACTGCTTATACAGGAGATTTAAAGGTTGTCTATGCTGATTTAGGAGGGGGGACTATAGAAGTAAATGAGCCTTATGAGGCATGGGCAATATGGAGAAAGCTACTAGATACTGAGATTGCCTGTGCTATAGATAGCCTTTGGTGGAGCTATGATTGTTACAAGTTATTAGCAGAAATTACAGGTGATGCTAAATGGGTAAATGCTTATGCAAACATAAAGGAGACTATTCCTTTTGTAGTGGATGTATCTAACATGAATGATTATCTTACTACTGATATGATGAATCCTGAAAATCCTTTTTTTCAAGCAGGGACATACAGCTATCAGGATAGGGAAATTCCTGCTGAATTTATAAGAGATAAAACTACAGGAGCTATGATTATAGATATTCCTGAGGGTGAAGGAATTGTGCAGTATGGTAGGGGTGGTTTAGAAACTGAGTTTAGTGAGGAAAGATATTTAGAGGCTAGATTACAGTCTAATGCTACTACTATCATGAGTTTAATCATTGCTACAGGTAGGGGATATGATGAGGATAATAGATATACAGCTAACTTTAGGCTAACTGCTAGTGACAGTCCCCAAAAAGTAAGGTTTAATAGAGAGGATTTTACTCAGAAAAATGATTTGCTTTGGGATGTGTTTAACCTACAGGGTATGTCTGCATGGGATACTTATATCTCAGAACATAGTAAAATATCTGCAAAAGTAGTGACAGAAAATAGTAGGGATGTACTTAAAGTAGATTTTACAGTAGGTACAGAGACTAATGAGGAGGATTACTCTTACGCAGGTTGGTCGCAGTTCTCTCCTAGTTGGGAGGAAGATATTAACAGTATACCTCCATTCAGATATAAGTCTAAAGGAGAGATTAACATTAGGCTAAAAGATAAGAATGGATGGCTATGGGTTAAGCCTTTACCTATTAAGCCTAGCTACTACACAATCACTACAACTGAAAGTGATTATGTCTTAGGGGATTATCAAGAAAATACAGGCTCAAGACCTAATAAAATGGCATTTCCTTTACAAGAATTATTGTTTGATGCTGTTGATACTGATTGTAGCATGACTCTTATGTATGTAGGTTCTGTTAAGAATATGCCTAATGATGCAAAGATTTATGATGTATTATTTAATATAACTTCTCAAGAGGAACAAAAACTACAAGTTTATTATCTTAGACCTTTACCTGCTGAGGAGTACACTTATGTACCTTATGTAGCTCCATTTACAGTAAATACTCTTAATAATAGGATAGATGGGTGGAGAGGTACTCCATATACAGGTTATCAAGCACCTTGGATATGGCAGGAATTAGATAATCCAAAAGGATTAGATGTAGTATTAACATTTATGCAAACAGCTCAGGATGAATATGAGAAGAATATAGGGATAAGAGGATTTTTTATGCCTGTATTTATATGGGATAGATGGGACTCTAGGGAATATGGTACAGCTAATACCTTTTCTTGGGAAGGTGCTGACCCAAATACTCATTGGGGTGGCTTCCAATACAGAGCAATAGAAACTGTTGCAAGGACTTGGTACAATGACCCTTCTAATACAAAAGCAAGGCAAATTACAATGGACTTCATTAAGGCAATAGATACTTATTGGCAGAGTCATGAAGAGCCAATAGTATCTACTTTCCCTGCAAATAGTACACCATTGAATGAATATGATGAGCCACACATGGCTTCATTATTGTTAAGGTCAGCTATATTTGGTTATTTAGCAACTAATGATGATACAGAAGAGTTATTATTAGTCAGCATCATTAGCAGGAGTATTCAGTACCTAGATAAGTTATTTAAGCCATTTGATAAGGATATGAAGTGGAATAATGACTTTGTTAATGGTACTTGGAGTGTAGACAGTAAGAGTTGGTACAACTATTGGGGTGGAGAAATTCTCTCTTCATTAGCACTACTACTGCACCATTCCAAAACTGAATTTAACATGAAGACTCAATATGGAACTGTTGCAGTAGAAACTTACTCAGACTTAGATACAACATTAACTGATTTCTTGAAGGTAAAGACCCCTATTGGAGTGCAAAAAGTAAGATTGGTGGATATAAAAAGTACAGATGCTTCACCTTTTGTTGTAATGACAGAAAAGGGTGAGATGGCAATTGGAGGTGTGAAAGATCGCTAAAAAGTTTCTTCGGATGGCTACATAGAGAAGAAATCATAAACAGGGATCCGTCAGCTAAACTAAGAGCTCCAACTGTTGACAATATGTTAGTAAAGACTTTAACTGTTGAAGAATTTGAAATGATGAGGGAAGCATGCAAAACACTTCGAGAAAGAACGTTGATAGAATGTTTATATACGACTGGCTGTAGACTAAGTGAAATGGCTAATATGAATATTAGTGATGTTAATATGTTTTCTAAGAAAGCAAAAGTGTTTGGGAAGGGACGCAAAGAGCGAATCGTTTTCTTTAACGTTAAAGCTTTATATTACTTTAAAAAGTATATTAACAGCAGAAACGACGATTGCGAAGCGTTATTTGTAACTTACCGAAAACCTTACAGGAGAGTATCGGGTAGGTCTATCCAAGATGAGGTTGACACAATTGCTTCCAGAGCAAAAATATCCCATCCTGTTACTCCTCATTGGTTCAGAAGAACAATGGCAACAAGGATGTTAGAGACAGGAGCTTCAATTGCTACCGTACAAGATATTTTGGGACATGCTTCCCCAGAAACTACACGGAGATATCTAAATATCACAGAGGAATTTAAACAGGAACAACACAAAAAATATTTACCTATGTAGTCTTGCCTAATGGCAGGGCTATTTTTATTACATTTAAGGAGGTGAAAACCTATGTATAGAGAGAAAAGGGGGATGGGAAAATGCCAACGCAGGAGGGTTTGACATTGGAAAAACAAGTTGAAAATCATGAAGAAAGGTTGCAGGTGCTTGAAAAGTATAGGGTAGAGCAGGAAAAGTTGAATACTGAAATTCGAAATCAATTAACAGTTACGGAAAATACAGTGTTAAAGGAATCGGGCAAACAGCAAGAAATGACTCAAAAATTAATTGATCATGTATTGGAAAACGACACTTTTTCCCGTCAATCAGCCAACGATCGAAAAAACTTTACCCAACAACAAATATGGAAAGCGGCAGGAGTCCTCGCAGGTAGCGGAGGGCTTCTTTATTTATTGATCGAAAAAATATTTACACGTTAAGGAGTGTTGAAAATGGACAAAGGTACTTTAATTAGAACAATCGTATTATTTATTGCTTTGGTTAATCAGTTTTTAGTGTCGTTTGGATTGTATGAAATACCGGGAACAGCAGAGGAACAAACTGCATTTATTTCCGCGATATTTACGTTTGTGACTGCTGTTATTGCGTGGTTTAAAAACAATTATGTAACTAGCAAAGGTAAAAAGCAAAAAGATTTATTGATTGCTCATAACCTAGCTAAAAATCAATCAAAAACAAAGTAGAGGGTAGCTTAACGGCTGCTCTTTTTCTTTATAAAAAAATATGGAGAGTGATTACATTGTCATTTATCAACGAAATCTTACCGCATGCTAAAAAAGTAGGAAAAGAGTTTAATATTTTGGTGTCCCTTATTTTAGCTCAAGCTATCCACGAATCGAACTGGGGGAAATCCGGGTTAGCTACAAAGGGATTTAACTTATTTGGAATCAAAGGTACTTACAACGGTCAATTCGTTACTATGAAAACATGGGAAGTATATAACAATAAATCTGTCTATGTGGATGCTAATTTCCGCAAGTATCCATCCTGGTATGAGTCTTTAAAAGACCTTGCAAACCTTTATCAAAAGGGTGTGTCTTGGGATAGAAATAAATACAAAAAAGTAATTGGTGAGAAGGATTATAAAGCTGCTGCAAAAGCTGTTCAGGCTGCAGGATATGCCACTGATCCTGATTATGCGACTAAGCTAATCAAGACTATCGAGAGCAATAAACTAACCCAATACGATAGCGTGGAAGAAAAAACAGTTAAGCCGGCAGAGGAAAAAGTATCTGCTGAGATTGTTACTAAACCAAATAAGCCTTCCGCAACTAAGAAAGTAACTAAGACATACAAAGTAAAAAGTGGAGATGCACTGAGTAAACTAGCATCTAAATGGGGTACTACGGTTAAACGTCTACAAGAGTTAAATAATATTAAAGATCCAAATAAAATCTACATTGGGCAAACATTAAAGTATGAAACAACTGGTAGTGTAGAAAACATCAAGCAACATTACACAGTAAAAAGTGGAGATAACGTAACGAAGATTGCTAAGAAATATAGTACAACTGTTGCAGCAATTAAAAAGCTTAACCCAAGTATTAAAGATATTAATAAAATCTATCCAAAACAAAAAATCCGCATAAAATAATACGGATGGATATACAATAGTTGTACATCATGATTTATCTCACACAAAAGCCCTTCTCAATTAGAGAGGGGCTGTTTTTTATTCAACTGGAACATATTTAAAAGGTGATTGAGCATCAATAATATAACCATCAATCAAGTAAACAATGTATTCTGGTACTCCATGACCTTTAGATGAACTAATGATTGTGTTGTCAATGACTGAAGCATTTTCATCAAATACAGCGAAATTACTTCCTCGACCTATAGGTAAAACCTTATATCTATTTTCGGGTATGTCTTTACCAACAATAAACTTACCGGCTGGTAATTCAACAGCTTTGCCCTTAGCTTCTTTAATTCCACCTTGCAACTGTTGAATTTGTGAATCTAAATTCGCAATCTCATCTTTCTTTCCTTCTATCTCATCAATTAGATCACTAGCTTCATTTCGATTAATTTCTAAAGTGTTAATAGCGCTAAGTCCTTCTTTTATCTCTGTTTGTTTCTCTGACAATTCATTATTTATTTCTTTGACTTGCGATTCTACAGCGTTAAATTCTTTTTGCTTAGCTTGTATACTATCTTCAAGTTCAACAATAGTCATTTTTTTATCGTTTAACACCACTTTTGCATTGTTACTACCAATAGAATATACACTAACCATCGCTATTACAAAGATAACTACAACAATCCAAGTTGATTTTCTTTTTACAAGATCTTTAATTTTCTCCATAGAGTTCCTATCCCCCAAATATATCTCATCTCGAGGATAATTTTACAATTAAAGGTACTCATTTACTACGTTTTCGACAAAACTAGACAAAAAGTTACACATCTTTCTTCTCAATCCAAATGTCATTAATTCTTAAATCTAACTCTTTACAAATCTTATAAACAACTGGAAACGTAGGGAGAGACTTATTATTTGTTATTAAACTCATTGCAGCTGGACTCAATCCAATTTTTTTCGCAAATTCTCCTTGCTGAATCTCTCTTTCCGCAAAAATTATTTTCAATCTACATTTATAGTCCATAAAAACACCTCGTACATATAATTCTCTAAAAAGTATTATTGTCCTTTTAAATTTATTTTTAGGGACAAGATATAAAGGACATGCCAACTCTCATACCATTTACTATACCAAGTCAATTACCACCCTAGTAGCTCATTCGAGCATATGCCTGATTCCTATATATCAACGTATCAAGCTATTATTTTGCATGCTAGATTAATGGGATAGATTCTAAAGAATCTATAAAGAGGTGGCGCGAGGAAGGAGGAAACTAACTTGATTTTTGAAGTAGTAACTACAGCCATTATGGGAGGGTTCGCTTTCCAAGCTCACTTATCAAAAAAAGGAGCAGGAAATGACTCGAAGAAACTCAATAAAATATTTGCACTTACTGGACTTAACGTAAAGGATGGAAAGCAGACATTAACTACTCAACTAGTAAAGAAACGTAATTATGATTGGGGGACAGAATATCGCTATCGTATTCCACTTGGAAGAAGTTTCGAGGATTATATTTCTAAACAGAAATCTATTGAAGCAGGCATAAATACACGCACAGTTAAACTTCAAATAAGAGACCTTAAACAGCTTAAATTAGACCGAAATATCATTCAGAGTATTAGAAGTCTCTATAAGAAGAAATTGACCGAGAGGAAGGAAATAGAGCTATCATATGACGGAATGTTAGTCATTCGAATATACAATGAGCCAATGCCGAAATTAGTTGATATGTTCGAAGGAAAAGCATGGGAAGTACCAATAGGAATTATGAGAGAAAAGAATAAATATATCCTTCATGATTTTGAAAAGATTCCACACTTTGTATTAGGTGGAGCTACTAGGTACGGTAAATCTAATCTTATCAACGCAATAATTACTTCACTCATTAAACAGCAGCCAAACAACATAAAGCTTCATTTAATCGATTTAAAGGGCGGTGTGGAACTGTGTGACTATGAAAACATTAAACAGACAGTATCAATCGCTTATGAGCCAGAAGAAGCACTAGTTGTTTTAGAGAATGCTTTTAACTTAATGAGACAACTGCAACAAACAGTTAAGAAAACAGGAAAGAAGAATGTGCAGCAAGCAGGAATAAAAGAAAGGCATTTTATCTTCATTGATGAAGTTGGGGAATTGAACCCAGAAGAAGCAGTGGATCGTGAAGAAAGAGAATTAAAAAAACAATGTCAAAAGTATATGAGTCAAATATCAAGGCTGGGAGCTGGACTTGGTTTTAGACTAGTATTAGCAACGCAGTATCCAACAGGCGACGTTATCCCAAGACAATGCAAACAAAATAGTGATGCAAAACTATGCTTTCGTGTACAGTCTTCCACAGCTTCAAG
This sequence comes from Niallia sp. FSL W8-1348, assembly GCF_038006745.1. Lineage (NCBI taxonomy): Bacteria > Bacillati > Bacillota > Bacilli > Caryophanales > Bacillaceae > Niallia > Niallia sp. FSL W8-1348. Next base: position 26,475 of record NZ_JBBOVV010000002.1, read on the forward strand.
AGTTGTGTTAGACGAAACAGGAGCAGAACAATTGCCACAAATAAAAGGTCGTGCTATATATCAAACAGCAGACAAAAAAGTCATAGTTCAAACTCCACTAATTACTTCAGAAATTATTCATTCTATTATTGATCCACACATAAGAGAGGTGAAAACAGTTGAAGCAGCTAAGCAACCGCCAAGAAGCAATCCTATTATCATTGAAAAAACTAGACTTTCTTAATCGTGATCAATTGCAGACCATCCACAATTTAGGAAAGGTACGTAATGCCAATAGAATCCTAAAAGAACTTTCTCCATACTTAGAAAGTTATCGTGAGGAATATTCCACCATCTATTATCTAAATGCCGAAGGAAGGGCATATGTGAACTCTAACAAGGTACGTAGAAAGAACCCTTTTGTTAATCACACTATACTTAGAAATTACTTTTATATATTTGCTAAAAAACCAACTGAATGGACTAATGAAGTGAAAATAAGCGATGGTATTACAACTTTAATCACAGATACTTGGTTTAAAGTAGGTGGTAAATATCATTTTTTAGAAGTGGATTCATTGCAAAAAATGAAGGAAAACAAAGTGAAGGTAAACAACTATATTGCCTTATATAAAGCAGGTCATCTATCTAAACACTTTGGATACTTCCCAGCCTTAATATGGCTTACTACAACTCAATTAAGAAAGAAGCAGCTAAAAGAATTGTGTAAGGAAATACCGTGTGCTGTTTATACGATTGATGAAATCAAATAAGGAGTGATCTAAATGGAAACAATAGCATTCAATGATTTTATGACAGGTAGCTATAAAGAGAAACGTGTGGAAGGAAAGAAAAAATCGAATGTAGGTAAGATTGTAAGAAGGGTAGGAACATCTATTACTATTCCATTGTTGTTAGCAAAACCAGCTTTTGCAGCCACGCCCAATGCGGTACCAGTAGGAGCAACAGAATGGATGGGAGAAAAAGCACTAGAAACTTTAGCTCATGCTCTAGATCCATTAGTTGATGTTCTTGTTGCCTTATCCTTTCCAGTTGCATCGGTAATCATTGTTGGAGGCTGCTTTTTCTTCATGCTAGGAAACAGTGAAAAGGCTTGGAGTACAATCCAAAATGCTGGATTAGGATACGTGTTAATTCAACTATCTCCATTGATTTTAAATGTATTGAAGCAGATTGGGGGAGCTATATAATTATAGGTATGATATAGGAAAAAGGGTGTCAGCTACCTATCTGCTAACACCCATAAATTCACCCATAATGCACCCATAATCACTTGAAAAACAATGAGTTGTTATTATGAGATTAAAAAGAAATACTTAAAAACATCAGTATTTATATGAGCTTTTCACCACTTTTATAACCAAGAACATGTTTAGAGTCCAAGTGCACCCATGGGAGCGCGACCAGTATATGGAAATGTATTAAAATGAAAAAGCCTTGGCGCTCTAAGCGTCGAGGCTTTTTTCTTTCAGGGCAAAAGCAGAAGGGAAGGACACTAATTTGTTTTGTACACCTTTTCTGCCCCCAAAATAATTTTTTTTGTGTGATTTTCAAACTTTACGATAGAATCTGACTCAATGTTCTTACTAACATGAGAATAAACATCAGATGGAATTTGCATAGATCTATGCCCTAATGCTTCTTGAATGTGTTTCATTTCCACCTTTGATTCTAAAAGTAATACAGCATGAGCGTATATTTAAATCTCTTGGTAATCCAACCTTTCCTAAGTGGCGAATATTTATGTGGAATTATACCCCTTTATTTAAAAAAATGATGGAAGACTTTATAAGAATTCAAAATGAACCAAAATTAAACGAGCATCAGCTTAGAAGCCTAATAGATTTAGCCTTAGATTTAGGTCCAGAAGAGTGGTTTATAGAATTAACGGACAGGTTGAATGCACGTATGTTAGTGAGAGAGAAAATATTGTGAAGGAGGGAGGATTTTGTAGTTAGATTTATTTAGAGAAATTATAGTTGATAACTTTACTGGTGATGGTGGAGCTAGCACAGGAATATAATTAGCAACTGGATTATCAGTAGATATTGCTATAAATCATGATCCAGCTGCTATTGTCTTGCATAAGGCTAATCATCCAGATACAGAACATAAAAAGCCTACTTTTTATAAAGAAGGCTTTTGGAACAATTAATTAGTTGTCTTTTCTTTATGACTAAATTTGTCTTTAAAGTATAGGTAATCAACTTTGTGTTTTGTAGCCATTAATTGGGAAGCTAATATGGCAGTATATATTGTTGTTAGAAGGACAGCTAATAATCCAATCCTAATACAGAATCATTTTTTGACATAAAGATACACCTCCTCCTAAATTTATCTTTTGTAAATTAAAAATATTTCACTAGTGTTGCATAAATATTGTCGCAATTTTCAGTCTGATTATCCTCCTTGTTTAGAGCCAAAAAGGTAAATACCTATTCAAAGGTGGCTCCATCCATTTGGGTTTTTTTTACAATTAGACTTGTGCGACAACAACAATTTGCTTATTAAGGGATGGCTTTCCCTTCAATCTTTCGAAGCCAGATATGGGCTGGTTTCCACAATGCAGCCCTTAAATAACGGCTAATTTGTAAGGTTTTTCGCTTACTTCTTGTTTCAAGTTGTACGAGAACATGTAGGCAAAAAACAATCAGTGCGATAAACACTTGGTTTTGAATCGCCCATTCACTTTGACCGTAGAACTTTTTGATGCTGAGATGCTGTTTGATCCATTTAAAGAACAACTCAATTGCCCACCGTGATTTGTACATCTCTGAAATTTCTTCGGCACTCAAATCAAAACGATTGGTAATTAAATGCAGTTCATTTCCTTTTGAATCCATCACTTTTAGAAGACGAAAGTAATTTTCAGCACGGTTTTGAGTCGTACCAATCAACACCATTTGATCTGACAAAACAGCTGAATTCTCGGGTAGTTTAAAATTATAAACTTCCCGTATGACTGCGTTTTTCCGTAGCCTTGAAAGAAAAAAGTAACCATCATCTGTCATTCGGTCAAAGCGCTCGTAATCTAGGTAGCCACGGTCAAACACATACATGCATTCTTTATCATCAACCATGATTTCAAGCTGACCACGATCATGTTCTTTTGCCGTTGTTAAAACAGCCTTTTCAGGATAGGAACTCCCTTTTTCCATAAACACAAGTCTCAAATGCAACTTGACACCCGCTTTTGTTTTGCGGAACTTTGCCCATTTATGATTGGTCAAATTAAGTGGCAATGTGCTTGAATCAATGATTTTTAACGGCATAATAAGCTTTGTATAATGTGTTTTTGCATGAATTTGTGCGACTAAATCAAGGAAAAGCCTTTGAAATAAATCTGGATTTATACCGTTTAATCGGCGTGAGAGCTGAGAAATACTGATTGAATCAAGATCAATGCCTTTTTGTAGTTGGTCGTCGAAAAGACAATCGCTTAGCTCATGCAAACTTTCGACTTCTTGTAGCTGTGCAAAAAGGAGTAATTTTAGAAATGAGTCTGTTTTTAGTTTTTTCGTATAGTAATCTAATTTCAACGTTTTCACGGTTTCTTCAAAAAGTTGAAGATTTATTGGTGAAAACCATTGTCCAAATGAAGTTTTTCGTGTAATCTTGTCCATGAGTTGGTCCTTTTTTAGTGGATTTGGACGGGTTACCACCTGACTTATCCATTATAAAGGACTTTTTCTTTGCATAAAATAATAAAATTGAACATTTTAAGTATTTTTAATAGTGAAAATAAATTAATGCAACACTAGTGAAAATATTTATACAAATAAAAGTTCGTAATTTTGGACTTGGAAAGAAAGGGTGAAGGGAAATGAAAGCTATAACTATTAGACAACCTTGGGCAAATTTGATTACCTTTGGTGAAAAAGAATTTGAGACCTCATCATGGCAAACAAAACATTGTGGAGCATTAGCAATTCATGCGGGAAAGCAAATAGATAAGGCAGCCTTTGACGAGGTTACAATCATAGCATCTCTTTTGAGATACGGAATTAAATCGCATGAAAAATTGCCAACAGGTGCGATTATAGCAACAGTGGATTTAATAGAATGTCACAAAGTTAAGGTGGATTATTAAGAGCTTGTGGATGTTGCTTTTGCCGTTAATGGGAGAATATGATTTACTCTCCTTCCTTTGGGAGGGAGAGAATGGTGAGGATAATTTCTAGTTTATCAGATTAGGTAAAAATGGGTGTTGCGGCTTTGCTAATCTAAAAATGTTAATTCTGATTCATGTATTAGTTTAACTTGAAAGGAATTTAAAGTTCTTATTTCGCAATAGCCTGTTTCATATTTATGGATGACTACATATTCTTTCTCTTGGTATAAGACTCTTGATCCAATCACAAAGTTCACTTCCTTTAAAGTGTGTAATACTAATCAAACTTACTAATTATGGTGATGAAAGTTGAAAATATTCTATCTTTGTGAAGCATTTTCGAAAATAAGTTGATGGAGAGGCTTTTGTAAATCAATGAATGGAAATATTTCTTTTTATTAATTCCTTTTTTAATAATAAAACAAAGTCATTCGATAATTTATATTTAATTGCAGAAATGTAAGCAGTAATTAAATTATCGTTATTTAGTTTTTTTAATGAATCCAACGTGATAAACTGCTTAAATTATTAATTATTTGAAGATTTACCCAAATTAAAGAAAAATGAAACTCGTTAAACTCTTGAAAAAATAAAATAAAAAAAGCTATAAATACTCTTTTAGCATTTCAGAAGACATCCTAATACAAATTATATCATGAGGAGGGACGTCTGTTGAGATATTAAGAGCAGGTCTTATAAGTGGGTGCTTTTTAAGGTAAGCCAATAATTAACTCGAATAATAATCATTGTTTTTACAGACAATACCTCCAATTAGGGGGTGGGAATAATGTGGAATGGTACGAAGAAAATAATTTGGTTACTAATTGGGAGCACGATTTTATCGAGTGTTTTTAGTGCATTTATGCTTTTCTTTTGTCTAAGAGTTTATAATGACACTTCATTTTTAAAAAGAAAATTAAGTAATTCAGGTGATAATGCAATAAAATTTCAAAAGTACAGAAAACCATAATATTTATTAGGATTCTTCCAAAAGGAGGAGTCCTTTTTTAATAGGCTCATAAGCGGTGAGTCCGATTGAATAGCGGGTAAACAGAGAATGAAAATTCAAAAATTAGCAATAATACATCAATAAAAGTGGCTAGATTATTCACTATATACAACTTTTGAATTCTATTGTAAAACATAAATGTATATAACTGTAGCATTTATCGCGAAAACGATTAATAATGTATTTATTAAATTATATGGAAATAGATTAAGAAATGAGAGGCTACTGAGTTGTAATCCTTTAAGACTTTGGGAGAGTTGAACGGTATAAAAAAGAGATAGTAATTAAAAATGATTGGGATATAAGGAATAAGCAGCGGATTACTCCGCTGCTTCATTAGGTAATAAATTTAAAAATCTAGCCAATCCTATAAGTGTATGTTGTCGTTTATGGTACATATCCTCTGTTAATTTACAATAATTTTTAAATGCAAATTCTTCTTTAGTGTTTTTTTGCTTTATAGCGAGATTTTGTAATGTTTCATGGAGTTTCTCTGCCTCTGATCGGTAAGTTTGTTCTTTACTTTCGTATTCTTCCACTTTTGCTTTAATATTTTCTGGAATATAGTTTTCTGGTATTAAAAGGCTAACCATTGCTTTAATTTTAGGGACATCTAATTGATTAGATAGAAAAGTGCGGTGATTTCCGTCAGAAGCTACTGTATATTTTCCGTTAGGAAGTCGGTATAAATGTAAATCGGCTGGACAATCATCTTTCCAACCTTTTTGTTCGACAGAATTCCGGAGCTCTTTGAGTTTATCGCCGTTTCTAACTTTGCTAACTGGTAAAGAAAGTCCTACAATATCACTTGGAGAAACAGGCATAATACCATAATCAACCGTTACATAAGGCTTATATGGTTTCACGACTTGATCAAAGAGCATCCATCGTTTTTTAAATAACTTAATCAATGGAAACACCTCCTAATTAATGCTATTTGAATAAAGGTAGTCTAATTACAATTAATTTTCTTAATCATTTTAAGAAATTAGCTATTATTAAATTAATTAGCATAATCTATATGTATCCTAATTTGTAACAAAACGGAAATAATAGTATCTACACGTATTTTACCATCTGTTCATAGTATAAATAAAAAACAGAATGGAGAGTGAAGGTACATGGCAAAAATTTTTATAGATGCAGGGCATGGTGGTACTGATCCGGGAGCAGTTGGCAACGGCTTGCAAGAAAAAGTATTAACGCTTACAATTGCGAAAAAAATTGAAAGCTTATTAAAAAACTATGAAAATGTTAGTGTGAAAATGAGCAGAACGAGCGATACTACTTTATCTTTGTCACAGCGCACGGATGCTGCTAATGCTTGGGGCTCTGATTTCTTCCTATCTGTCCACATCAATGCAGGTGGAGGAACAGGGTATGAGGATTACCGTTATAACACCTTAACTGCTACTAGTGCGACAGGCAAAGTACAATCTACAATTCATTCTGCGGTTATGGCAGAATTAAAAGCATTCAATGTGATAGATAGAGGAGCAAAGTCGGCTAATTTTCATGTATTACGCGAAACGAATAGTCCAGCACTTTTATCAGAAAACTTATTCATCGACACTAAAGTTGATGCCAATTTATTGAAACGGAATGATGTCTTGGATGCAATTGCAAGAGGGCATGTTGAAGGATTGGCAAAAGCGCTTGGATTAAAGAAGAAAGTAATAGAAGTAGGGAAGGCGCAGAGTGGATCTTATACCGTTGCGCAAGGAGATACGCTATGGAGTATCGCGCAAACGCAAGGAGTTACAGTTGATCAGCTAAAAACATGGAACGCTGGTATTAATCCTAATGCCCTGCAAATCGGCAGTAAATTAAATATAGGTGTTACTATTCAAATATATAATATTCAAAAAGGAGATATATTTTGGGATATTGAAGAAAAATTCAATATAAAGCACGGTACATTGGAAAAATTGAATCCTTCAGTAAATGTGAACACTTTACAAGTCGGACAAACGATACCTATAAGATAAACAAGTTATACAAATAATAACTGCACATCATGATTTAACACAACTTTCCCTGTTCTTTTTTGGAGCAGGGATTTTCAAATTTTTACATATCATATAAAAAACATTTATTCTTTTTTTGAACAGACTTTGAATAAATGATACATTTTAGAATATATATAATTATTGTAAAATTGAAATTAAATAGCAATTTATTCATCCTTTTAAGTGATATAATATAGAAAGAATAATCAGTTAGTATACATAGCAGATTTGTTTATTTGGAAGAAAATAAACAAAATTAAAAGATTAAAGCGTTATTATGGGAGAAGAGGAGGTGTCTTAGTACTAATATGAGTGGCTTAATATTTATACAATTAGTCGTTGGAATATTAGTAGCAGTTATTTTTTCGTTTTTACCTATATTAATCTTTTTTATTGTGGTATTGTTTTCAAAGCTGAAAGGGTTTACTTTGTCAGGATGGTTTTTTAATAGTTATGTACTTATAGGAACGCTTATAGGATTAATTGTCCTTTTTTCATTCAGTATTCCTACAATATTACAATATGTTGACGTGTTATAAAGCAAGTGACAGTTTTAACGTCCTCTAGTGTAATCCCCTAATGGAAAATACCATAGGGGAATTTTTTGTCTGCACTTTTTCTTTTACCAATTATTTACCTCAGAAAATACAAAAACCAAACGGCATGATTTTGTTCATCATGTGCGGCTCTTAGAAATTCTTCTTTTACTTTTTTGTTATCTGTATGGTAAGCAATATCTAAATACAAATCCACGGTTTCTTGCTCATCGTTAAAAGCATAATCAATGCCTTTCTTATAGTCACTGGGGCATTTTTCTGTAATGATAGGTGTATGTTTCTTTCCAGTTAACTGTGTATATAAATTAGAAAAGGTGTTGAAATGCCTGATTTCATCTTTTCTTATTTCATTTATGATTGTTTTTTCATTTTTTGTCGGAGCTAGGTTCTTAAGCTTTTGATAACAGGCTATAGCAGCATATTCTCCGTTAATTGCTTTCATCATTTGAGAAAGTATCTCGTGTTGCCTAACGTGTATTGGTGAATTTGGATCAAGATAATGATAAGCATGTTGGTTTGAGGATATTTGTTTACTAGGGTAGGATGGATAACCAAAATGAACATGATTACTTGCATGAGGACAATGTAATAATGGATTCCAAGGACTATGATAAAGAGATGGAATTACCCCATCCATTACTGTAGTTATAGATGAACGCATAATATAACTCCTTCGTTTTTGAGTTATCCTATGCCATTTTTCCTAAGGATGATGGTTGTCTAGTTAAAATTCAACGCTTTCTTTAAATCAATATTTCTCTGAGTTAGTCCAGGTGAGAATTACAGCATTTTACTCAAAGCAAACATAAAATAATTTTATAAAATTCGATTACTGTATAGTAATAAAATACATTTAGGAACATTTGTTCTATTTTTCTTGATTAAGAACTAATGTTCGTATATAATATTGTCAAAAGGAGGAGCTAAGATGATAAAACAATTACAAAAAGCGTGGAAAGAAAAAAGACCGATAGAAATTATCTATGTTAAAAAAGATAGTACTGTATCCCAGCGATCGATTCTTGTGAATGGTCTCACAGATACATACATCAAGGCCTATTGTTTAAAAAAGAAGCAGCCACGTATTTTTAAAATGGATGCCATCTTAGCCGCTTCCTTTAAGTCAAATCCATATAAAAAGTATGCTTGATAAGGCCTTTCTTTTTCCCGAATAGACATTTCTCTTAGTTCTTCAGCATATTTTGACAAAGAATAGTATAAACGCTCGGACAAGCTCCTTTTCCTTACATAGTATATAACGTAAGGAAATTTAAAAAAGGAAAGGAGCAAAAGAAATGGGTCGCTATAATAATGATGATGTTTTAGGTACAGGTAATAATAATTGTGGGAGAAAATGTGGAAATCGTGTTTCCCCTGTCCAAGATATTGTTCATCCAACTGAAACAGTCGTGAGAACTACAACAAACAAACGCAGAATTCGTAATATTCATCCAACTGAAATAATCAATGTGAATAGAACTGTTATTCGGAACGAGAACTATTATCCAGTAACGGAAAGACAAGTAAACGAAACAGTAGTAGAAGATTTCGATTGTGGTTCCAATGTAAATAACCCAAATAATTGCAGACCAAGAAGATTCTTTTAATTGCAGCATAGGAGAAATGGTACCCTTATGGAACAGGGTACCATTTCTGTTTTGTAAAGGTTGGAAAGAAGAATAAGTAAATTAGGATAAAAAAAAGAAAGCACAAAAGTGCCTTCTTTTTTAGCAAATTAATAACCGCCCCAATAGGAAGCGCCAATGATAATTAACAAGATGAACAACACAACTAATAAAGCGAAGTTACTATTGTAACCGCCACCGCCATAACAATCTGACATGTATGCCACCTCCTTCTCCAAGCTACATCATATCTTATGTAGGAATAATTTAAAGTGAGTGGACAAGAATCTATTATGGGGAATAAAAGGCTTTTTGATTAGAGGCTAGTTGTTCTAGTCTATTGAGGTTAGGGAGTGTGTATTTATAATTTGAAGGAAAAACAAAAAGAGGGAAATTATAGGTAGACCTATGATTTCCCTCTTTTGAAACACGATTAGTTCCTAACGATAGAAGTATTACTATTAACTTACATAAGATGCACCGATAATAACTAATAAAATAAATAATACTACGATTAATGCAAAGTTACTTCCAAATCCGCCTCCATATCCAGACATACTAGTCACCTCCACCTTTAGATTTACTATATTGTATGAAGGTAGCCGAATATGGTGTGGACAAGTTCATTAAATTTTTTTCGGAAAATGGTCTAAATTCAGAAATAGGTATGTAAAATGGTACAATTAGCTTAAGCAAGCTATGATAACCATTAGAAATTAAGCGATAGAAGAACGCTTACAATCATTTTGAAAATAAATTGTCATGATCCATGACAAAAAAAGAAAAATATCCTAATTAGTGCAGACGTCTTCTATCATTGTGAGTTGAGAATTATGTACGAGTTCTACCTTAAACACATTATAAATATCCCTAATTTCACAATAACCTGTATCATAGCAAAATAAAATTTTAAACACTCTGCCTTTATATAATACATTCCCTTTTGTCATTTTAACCTCCTTGATATTAGGTGTACTTATATTGTTTTAACTATCTCATACCCAGTTTCCAAACTTCTTAAACATATTTTTAAAAAATTATTTCATTTCAAAGGGAGATTGGAAAAATGTTCCTTCTTTTCGTTCCTTATTCGAGTTAAAATAGAAGGAGGAGAAAATTTTTCCAATCAAGATCTAATTTCGTAAACGAAGCAAATTAGTAAAGTACTAAATTGAAAGTATGAAATGTTCTCTTAACTTTGTAAAATGGAGGGATCAATAATGAAAAGAATTGCTGTATTCTGTGGGTCGAGTGCAGGAGCTTCTCCCGTTTATACGGAGGAAGCAGTCGCATTAGGGAAAGAATTGGCTAGACGTGAAATGGAGCTTGTATATGGTGGTTCTTGTATTGGTTTAATGGGTGCAATTGCTGATAGCATGGTGGAATCAGGAGGAAAGGTAATAGGTGTGCTGCCTGATTTTCTGCAAGAAAAAGAAATAGCCCATCCTGCTTTAAGTGAATTAATTGTTGTAAAATCTATGCATGAAAGAAAAGCAAAAATGACCGAGCTAGCTGATGGATTTATTACGCTTCCAGGTGGTGCTGGAACGATGGAGGAGTTTTTTGAGATCTTTACTTGGGCACAACTTGGTCTGCATAAAAAACCACTTGGGATTCTTAACATCAACCATTATTACGACCCCCTTGTTGGATTAATTAATCATATGGCTGATGCAGAATTTTTACAAGACCAATATCGAACCATAACAATTGTTGATTCTGATCCAAAACAGTTGCTTGATAAATTTGCAACTTATACTCCCCCTGGGATAAAATCATTTATTCAAGTCAGTCAGACTTAATCTCTTTTCATACTATGTAAATACTTGACGATAGGAGTAGGACAGCGATGTTTCTTGTGCAAAAATTTTATGATGTTGAAGATTTCAAGCGAGTTATGATTCCATATTTAGAAAAGGAAGAAGCAGTTAATGGCTTACCTCTAGGAATCTTAATGAATATAGACGAGAAGATTAAGCCTACGGTAATGGCTGGAGTATATAAAGATGAACAACCTATTCTTATGTTGTTACAGACACATCCTAAACAAATAATCGTTTCTGTTTTTCAGAAAATTATTCCTTTGGAACTCTCTTTGATCAGTAAACTAATTCATGAAAGTATTACTGAAATCCCTGGTTTTATTGGCGAAAAGACGATTGTAAGAGAAATGGCCCAACATATTGCATCGTTACGTCAATTAAAAGTTATTCTTGGAATGGATCAACGAATCTATCAATTGAACGAAGTCAAAAAGAAACCATCTAATCTAGGGAATTTTAGGTGGATAACCAAAAATGATCAATCTACCATTCAACAATGGGTTTATGATTTCGCTGCATCAATAAACCAACCATTAGAAATGGAACAGGCAATTAAGAGAGTCGAAGAGCTCATTCAAGGAGGCAAACTTGCAGGTTGGGAAGTAGATCATCAGCTAGTTAGTATGGCAAATGCAAGTAGACCGACGAAAAACAATATAACGATTAATTTTGTGTACACACCGAAAGAGTTTAGAAACAAAGGTTATGCAACAAATTGTGTTGCGGAACTCTCAGAGAGGCTTTTGGAGAGCGATTTTTCTTCTACTAGTCTTTATACAGATATTACTAACCCAACCTCGAATAAAATATATATGGAAATTGGTTATCAACCAATGATAGATTCTATTTTGTTATTTTTAGAGAAATAGAAGCTAGATTCTTAATTTTAAAAAACTGTGATAAATAATGGGGGAATATAGAGTGGATGAAAGGTATCCTATTGGAGTATTCACGCATGAAGGAGAAATCTCGGAAGAAGTTCTGCATAGCTGGATCAGCGAAATAGAGCGATATCCAGAAAAACTAGCGAAAACAGTTGCTTCATTAAGAGAAGAACAGTTAGATACGCCCTATAGGGAAGGCGGATGGACGGTTCGACAGGTTGTGCATCATGTTGCAGATAGTCATATGAATGCATATATACGGACAAAGCTTGCTTTAACGGAAAAAACGCCAACTATTAAACCATATGAAGAAGCATTATGGGCAGAGCTTGCAGATTACTCATTGCCTGTTAATGTGTCGCTCCAAATGCTTACTACCATTCATACAAGATGGGTACATTTAATAAAATCCCTAATTCTAACAGATGAATTAGAAAAAGAACTGCATCATCCAGTTAGCGGAACGCAAACGGTTCGTTTATTAGTCGGAAACTATGCTTGGCATGGACGTCACCACCTGGCACATATTACGAATCTGTGTGAGAAAAAGGGCTGGCTGGTGAAATGATACTTGCTTTTTCAAGATAAAGTATGGGAGGGAATGAGAGAGAGTTATCTTATTTCCTCCTTTTTTTCTGCACAAAAATCCACGTGATTGTACTCGAATAACCCATTGTTTGATATTTCTCCGTAAATTTATTAGTCTCTTTCCATATATTTCAGGTGAATTACTCATATATATATAAAGATTTGCAGGAAAACTTACGCAAGTTTTTCGAATAGAAAGTACGTAACCATTCTTTTCCAGTAACTTTTATTACTTAGAGAAAACTTCTATCCAATGAAAAAGAGGAGGGAAAGTGTGACATATATCGGCAAAAGTGTTTTTCGAAAGGAATCCTTGGAAAAAGTTTCGGGCACCGCAAGGTATACAGGTGATTACTTGGCGACAGATGCCTTGCATGTAGAAATGGTCAAAAGTTCGTACGCCCATGCATATATTTCTTCGATTGATATAGAAGAGGCAGAAAAGTTGGAAGGCGTAAGAGCAATTATTCTTGGAGATAATTTACCTTTAATCGGAGAAGAGGTAATTGATCGCCCACCACTTGCTGTTAAAAAAGTACGTTATTACGGAGAAGTAATTGCATTAGTTGTTGCTGAAACAATCCCTGTTGCGAGAAGAGCTGCTCAGCTCATTAACATCGAATATGAACCGCTTCCAGTGGTGAATTCTGCCTTACAAGCACTTGAAAGCGATGCGCCGCTTCTCCATGATAATTTGCTCGATTACACAAAGGATGAAGGCATTTATCCTGTGGAAGGTACAAATATGATTAATCACACAAAGATTAGAAAAGGCGATATTAACCTTGGAATGGAGGAAGGGAAAGTATCGATTGAGTCACATTTTTCGATTCCGATTTCTGATCATGCCGCTATCGAGACAAGAGCTGCTCTTTGTGAGATTAGGGAAAGTGGAATTGTTCGTATTGTAACAAGCTCGCAGGCACCTTATATGGTAAAAAAAATCATCAGTAGAGATTTTAAAGTGGAAACAGGCAAAGTAGTCGTCGAAACACCATTTGTAGGTGGTGGTTATGGTGGAAAGGCATCGGTCCATTTAGAAATTTTTGCATTTATCGCATCTAGAGCAGTCGGTGGACGGAAGGTACGAGTTTTTAATACGAGAGAAGAAGATTTAACCGTTTCCCCAGTTCATATTGGTTTAGAGGCAACTGTTCAGCTCTCTTGTACCCAAGAAGGTAAACTGACTGCCGCAAAATTAAAGTATGTATTTGATGGTGGAGCTTATGCGGATAAGTCTCCACATTTAAGTACAGCTGGAGCAGTTGATTGTACTGGACCATATAAAATTGACAATGTTTGGTGTGATGCTTTATGTGTATATACTAATCATCCATATGCAGCACCCTTTAGAGGATTCAGCCACGGAGAGGTCCATTTTGCTTTTGAAAGAGCCATTGATATGCTTGCAAAAAAAGCAAAAATAGATCCGCTTCATTTTAGAAAAATTAATGCCATTCATCCAGGTGATACAACACCTACACAAGTGGTGTTAACGAGCAGTAAAGTAGGAAATGTTGAAAAATGTATTAATCGTTTAAGGGAAATAATGGAATGGGATAAGGGGCAAATCCATGCTATCGCCTCGAATAAAGTACGAGTAAAAGGGATCTCCTGTAGTTGGAAGAATTCAACTATTGGTCCTGCGGTTAGCTCTGGAGTCGTTCTCACCTTTAATTCAGATGGCAGCATAAATCTAATGTCTGGAATAGTCGAGATTGGTACCGGAACGAAAACAGTACTAGCGCAAATCTTAGCAGAAAAAATGAAAATGAATGTGGATCGAATTCATGTGAGAATGGCCGTTGATACACAAACAGAGCCAGAGCATTGGAAGACAGTTGCAAGTAGAGGGACATTAATGGCAGGGAGAGCAGTCATGGCTGCAGCAGATGATGCAATTCGAAAACTGAAGAAAATGGGTGCAATCGTGTTAAGAGTGCCTGAAGATGATTTAGAAGTAGCAAATGAGATGATCTTTTTAAGAGATAATCCAAAGAATTCGATTCCATTTGAAGACATTGTCTATGGGTATACGTATCCCAATGGAAATTCTATTGGCGGTCAAATCATAGCCAATGGTAGTTATTCACTTACTGGCTTAACGAATTTAGACCCAGAAACAGGTGCTGGTAACCCAGGTCCAGAATGGGCAGTAGCCGCCCAAGGAGTAGAAATAGAAATGGATATGAAAACATGGAGGTACAAGATTTTAAAAGCAATAACGGTGGTGGATTTAGGAGAAGTGCTTAATCATAAAGCAGCGCTTGGTCAAATCAAAGGGGCAATGAGTATGGGGATTGCTTGGGCATGCAGGGAAGCCTTTTATTTTGATGAAAACGGAAGAGTACTAAATCCACAATTACGCACATATCGACCATTAAGGTTTGGAGAACATCCAGAATATGAAGTTGACATTATTAAAACACCACATATAGAAGCTCCATTTGGGGCAAGGGGAGCGGGAGAGCATGGATTAGTAGGTATTCCAGCCGCATTAGGAAATGCACTTTCCTTGGCGATAAACACCGAGTTAAAAAGTCTACCACTTACGCCAGAAGCAATTTGGAGACACGTGAAGGAGGCACATAATGGCATTTGAATATATAGTTGCTTCCACAATAGAACAAGCAACAAAAAAATATGCTGAAGTTGAAGGACAAAACAGATATCCGGCGTATTATGCTGGCGGGACGGAGATTATTACATTAAGGAGAATTGATCAATTAAATGTAGATGTCTCTATTGATGTAAAACAAATAGCCGCATGTAATATTCATCAGGTTGATAAAGAGTATTTCGTGATCGGTTCCTGTATTACATTGACGGATATAGAAGAGCTTAATTATTTTCCGTTATTAACAGATGTCTGTAAAGAAATTGCTGATCGAACAGCAAGAAATAAGATAACAATTGGCGGGAATATTTGTGGCAATATCTTTTATCGAGAAGCGGTATTACCCTTCCTACTTACAGATAGTGTGTTAGTTCTCGCTAGTGAAAATGGAATTCGAACAGAATATATTCACGATGTGTTTGAAGAACAATTATTGCTTGAAAACGGAGAATTATTGGTGCAAGCATTTATCGATAAAAAATACTTATCTAAAGAATATATAGCAATAAAGGTGAGACAGCAGTGGGAAACTGGCTACCCACTAATTACGATTGCTGGATTAAAGTTCGACGGACAAATAAGAGTAGCAATCAGTGGTTTATGCCCCTTTCCATTTCGATCACTTGAACTCGAAAATCTTATTAATAATAAAACATTGCGAAGAGAAGAGCGCATTGCAGAAGTAATAAACCATCTACCTTCTCCAATCTTAAATGATGTAGAAGGATCGGATGAATATCGCTTGTTTGTGCTGTCCGACCTTTTAGAAAAAGTTTTGGATCGATTGGAGGGAATATAATTGCCGGAAAGTGGACCAAATTTAGTAATAGTAAAACTGCGTGTAAATGGTGAAAATCACTTTGTAACCATTCCTCCATCAAAAACATTGCTGGCCACATTGCGTGAAAATCTATTTTTGACAGGCGCGAAGCCAGGGTGCTTTAATGGTGACTGTGGCGCTTGCACGATTATCATTGATCAAGTGGCGATGAAATCATGTTTAATGCTTGCCGTAGAAGCGCAAGGAAAGGAAATCATTACAATAGAAGGACTAAAAGATAGCCCACTCCAACAAGCTTTTATCGAAGAATTTGCCTTTCAGTGCGGTTACTGTACACCTGGGTTCATTATGAATGGGCATGCTCTCCTCCTTAATGAGCACAATCCTAGTAGAGAAAAGATAAAAGAGTGGTTGGAATCCAATATATGTCGTTGTACGAGTTATGAGGAAATAGAAGCAGCGGTGTTGAAAGCAATTGTGCATAAAAAAGAATGAGCTCTTATCATTACTCCTGCAAGAAGTATGCAGGAGTAATTTTTCGTTTTAATACTTTTGCTGATTATTTGTTTTGTTTATGGCATTCTCTTCCTTTGTTTCTGCCATACCATATAAGCCGTTCATTTCTTGTTCATCCGTATCTAAGCCTAAATTGTTTTGTTTGTTTATTTCATTCTTCTTTTGATCTTTCATGTTTTTTGCTCCTTTCATGGTCTATTCTTTAATAGTCTGTCGAAAAATAAAAATTATATGTGAGAAAGAGAACATGCTTAGCTAGGAAGATGCTTCTTAATTTTTTCAAAAAGAGCCTTTAACATAATACCTAAGATAATAAAACCAACAAAAGATTTCGTATGGGACCAATGTTCTCCTAATATAAACATTTTTCTTAGCATAAATAATGGTTCGATAATATATGAAAATAATATAGACCAACCTAAAGTAGCTACTAAAAATTTGTGCCAATTGCTAAAGTATTGATAGACAAGCATTGCTGTTATAGGAATAATGACCAAATTAGCAGGAATTAACGGAGTGATGATGGGGATAAGTTTATCCGGATAGCTCCATAGCATTAATTCTGTGCCAATAATGTCTAGGAGCATAGATATAGTGGCACATACCATGCCATAAGAGAATATTTCAAAAAAACGATTTTTATCTACTAACCTCCACCAAATAAAATAGGGAATTATCGTTGCTAAGAAAAGAATCCACCAATTTGGCGAAAATAAATCATGCTGAAACCAATGATCGATGGACAGATGGTATAATTTCTCCTTTGCTTTATTAATTTCCATGTTAGTAGGAAGATGCAATATTAAGCTATACATATAGGTCACCACTTTTATTTTTCAACAATAAAAAAGAATTTTATGGTATTAGTATGAATGAAGATTGGATTTTTTATTAGATATTTTTAGTATACATAAATTTACCAATGATGGGAGAGAATAAAAGTTATTAAAGGTGGGATATGTAATGAAAAAAAAGTGGAAAAAATATAAAGTCTATATTGTTGGTTTGTTCTATATTATTTTTATTAATGGACTCATTGCTGCAAGCTATATTATAGGTTTTAAGGAATTTAAAAAACTTATTAACTTTTAAAAAAATAGTCTATGTATGATTACTTAAAATACTTTCAGTGTATTTTTCCTTTAAGGAATAGGATAAGGTATGGAGAAATAGGATGAAAGTGTAGGAGGTGATACATTGGCAGTAGTACGAACAACAGATGCGGATATTGATTTATTAGCAAGACTTCTCCGTGCTGAAGCAGAGGGAGAAGGGGAATTAGGGATGTTATTAGTTGGGAACGTTGGAATTAATCGGATCAGAGCAGATTGTTCTGATTTCAGGGGACTACGTACTGTTTCCGATATGGTTTATCAAGCCCATGCGTTTGAAGCAACAACGAAAGGTTATTTTTATCAAAGACCAAGAGAAAGTGAACGACGGTTGGCGAGAAGGGTAGTGAATGGTGAATCCTTTTGGCCAGCAAAATATAGCTTATGGTATTTTCGTCCCCCAGGCGATTGTCCTCCTACTTGGTATAATCAGCCACATGTAGGGAGATTTAAGCTGCATTGTTTTTATGAACCAACTGCAGAAGAATGCGAAAATGTTTATAACACATTCTAATTTTGAAGATTTTTTCTATTACTTATTAAAAAGGTGTCTGTATTTTGGAGGACATCTTTTTTGTGTAGAAATTTTGGAGAATTTTAAGAAATAAGCATTTGAGGTCTTGGTTAATTAGTGGTATATTTTAAAATATTATGAAAACTTAGGGAGTGTCTTACGTTGTCTTTAGAAAATGTACAAACATATTTAAGTAAATGGAATAGAGAGAAAGATATTCAAATTTTTGAAACCTCTAGTGCCACCGTTTTAGAAGCTGCAAACACATTAGGAGTAGAGCCGAAAAGAATCGCTAAAACGTTATCTTTTCGAAAGGAAGATGATGCAATCTTAATCGTAGCAGCGGGTGATGCCAAAATTGACAATAAAAAATTCAAGCAAACCTTTACAGAAAAACCAAGGATGCTATCCCCAGAAGAAGTATTGGAGAAAACGGGTCACGCAGTTGGCGGCGTTTGTCCTTTTGGTTTGACGGAAGATTTACCTGTCTATATGGATGAATCCTTGAAGCGATTCACCACCGTTTTTCCAGCTTGCGGAAGTAGTAATTCAGCCATAGAATTGACCAATGAAGAGCTATACATATACGGTAATGTAGTCGAATGGGTAAATGTATGTAAAGGTTGGGAGTAAAACAATAACACTATAAATACATTCGTGGGAGTTGGAGTTAGTGCAAAAATACATTGTAATCTTTTTAAGCATGACTATTACTTCTATAGTTATTAATGTGATTACTTCGATTACCAGTTTTGAATATAATTGGTAAGCATGATTTCATCTCAAAAAAATTATCTACCTATATTTTAAAACCCGAGCGGTTAAAATTCTAGACTAACTTGATGAAACCATGTTGATTGGAGCGGAAGGGGTGAGACTCCTATGGGAGATGCGAGAAAGTCCGAGACCCTGCAGGAGCGTAGCGACGAAGCGGCTCGGCGCTCGCCCCATGGAAAGCGAACCCCTGTAGCGGAAATTAACATCCCTATTAGAAGGGGCCACAAAAAAAGACCATAGGCAAAACCTCAAATTTCAAGGAGTTTGTCTACAGTCTAAAGGCTTGTCTATAATGACAAGCCTTTTTCAATTAGAAAAGTACTTATTGAATTTGACGGTATACACCAATTACTTTACCAAGAATGCTCACATTATGAAGAATGATCGGCTCCATTGTGCTATTCTCTGGTTGAAGGCGAATAAAGTCGCGTTCTTTAAAGAATCGTTTAACTGTTGCTTCATCTTCCTCGGTCATTGCGACAACAATATCCCCGTTATTAGCTGAATGCTGTTGTCTGACGATTACATAGTCACCATCTAATATACCAGCTTCAATCATACTTTCTCCCATTATCTCAAGCATGAAAATTTGTTCATCGCTCGGTGCAAGCCTTTCGGGTAATGGAAAATATTCTTCTACATTTTCAATAGCAGTGATAGGCATACCGGCTGTAACTTTTCCGACTACAGGAACATTAATAATATTATATTTTGGTATATTGCTTTCTTCTAAATCCAATATTTCAATAGCTCTTGGTTTAGTTGGATCTCGACGGATTAGTCCTTTACTTTCTAATCTTGCTAAATGACCGTGAACTGTTGAACTTGATGCAAGACCAACTGCTTCTGCAATTTCACGAACAGAAGGTGGATATCCTTTTAGCTTTACTTCTTCTTTTATGTATTCTAGTATGTCTAATTGCCTCTTTGAAAGCTTCTGCATTATACGCACCTCGTTATATTATTCTTGTACTAATTATAACACGATAAATAAAAGGATACAAACATAAGTTCTATTTTGTTGTTGACAGGAAACGTTTGTTCGTATTAAACTAGATTTATAAACGAACATACATTCTAAAAAAGGTGGAATTATAGATGGCAAAACTGTGGGAAAAATATTCATATACTATTATTCTTTTAATTTGTGGGTTAGCAGCGTGTATAATGATTGTAGTTAATACTGGAGAATCAGATTCAAGCGATTATATGTCGGTTACGGTGAAGAATGGAGAAACGGTATGGGAACTATCAAATGAATATGCAGGTTCCTATAATATGACGAAAAAGCAATTTATCAAATGGGTAGAAGAAAATAATAATATTTCTGCTAGTAATATTACAGTTGGAAAAGAATTGCTTATCCCAGTGCGTGAAGAGGATCATCAACTAATGTTAGCTTCTGAATAAGAGAAAAGGAAACGAGATAGTAATGAAGATTGAAAAGAATGCAATAATTTATTGTCGTGTAAGTACAGATAAAGAAGAACAGACTACATCCTTAGCAAGACAGGAAGAGGAATTATTAGAATTGGCAAGTAAAATGGACTTTCAAGTAAAACAAATAATCTCGGAAAGAGCAAGTGGCTACGATTTAGATAGAGAAGGACTGCTCGAGCTATTAACGCTGATAAAAGAGGAAGAAATATCGTCGATCTTAATACAAGATGAAACGAGATTGGGAAGAGGAAATGCTAGAATTGCCATATTACATTGCATTTTAAAGGAAAATATAAAGGTTTATAGCATATCGTCATCTGGAGAGCTTACTCTTTCAGAGGCAGATGAAATGGTATTGAAAATTGTCAGCATAGTAGAAGAATATCAGCGGAAGATACATAATTTAAAGATAAAAAGAGGAATGAAACGAGCAGTAGAGAATGGTTATCGTCCTGATAAAAATTTAAAAAACTTAGGAGATCATTCTGGAAGACAGAAGCTGGAAGTTCCAATTGAAGAAGTAGTAAAATTAAAGCAAAATGGGTTAACCTTTGCAGAAATAACGTCTACTTTAAAGGGACTAGGCTATGCTTTTTCAAAAGCTACTATTCATCGAAGATACCAAGAATATATGGAACAATTAAACGAAACTTAAGCTAATCGTAAAAATAGGAAAGTGTACTTATTTATGCTATAATTAATTTTCAACAAGCCAGTTGCATTGTAAACTGGGCTTTTTTATGTTTTGTGTAGCCTACCTAATAGCCCTTCCATAATAGGACCAAAAGTTAAAGGCGTATAGGCAGGAATAATCTATATTTAAAGTAAACTTTAATAGAAGGAGAATAAAATGTTCCCTAAAAATAAACTTAATCGTATAAATGAACTTGCAAAAAAGAAAAAGGAAATTGGTTTAACACCAGAAGAAGCAAAAGAACAAACGAAATTACGCGCTGAATATTTAAAAAATTTCCGTTCTACGATGGTAAATACAATCGAAAATGTAAAGATTATTGATCCAGAAGGAAACGATGTTACCCCGCAAAAAGTTAAAGATATTCAAAACAAAAAGAAGATGCATTAATTCTATCAAAGATTTTTTTTACAAATAAAGAAGTCTACAAGAATATACCAAGCAAGATAGGATCAACTCTTTTAGTAGAAAAAAACCTTAGCATGAAAAAATGTTAAGGTTTTTTTATGTTTTCTTAAGGAATTAATGGGTAAAATACCAAATAAATGTCGAAATTATATAGTGGTGCTTCTTTCTAAATTACATAAATAGAAAAGAATCATATAGGAAACATAAATATGGAAAAGAGAGGATGTTGAAAGTTGAATACAAAATTAGATCATTTATCGATTGCTTCAATTAGAACACTATCCATTGATACAATTGAAAAAGCAAAATCAGGTCACCCCGGAATGCCAATGGGGGCTGCACCAATGGCGTATACATTGTGGACATCTTATATGAATCATAATCCCAAAAATCCAGATTGGTTTAATCGTGATCGCTTTGTTTTATCTGCAGGACATGGCTCTGCATTACTATATAGCTTATTGCATTTATCCGGCTATGACTTATCACTTGATGATCTAAAGCAATTTCGACAATGGGGAAGCAAGACACCAGGTCACCCTGAATATGGACATACTGTAGGAGTTGATGCAACCACAGGTCCTCTTGGCCAAGGGATTGCGATGGCTGTCGGAATGGCTCTTGCAGAAAAGCATTTAGCAGGTGTTTATAATAAAAATAACTATCCAATCGTTGATCATTTTACATACAGCATTTGTGGTGACGGTGATTTAATGGAAGGAGTATCAGCTGAGGCTGCTTCCCTTGCAGGACATTTGCAATTAGGAAAATTAGTAGTGATGTATGATTCTAATGATATTTCTTTAGATGGTGATCTAGATAAATCCTTTTCCGAAAGTGTGGAGCAACGTTTTAAGGCTTATGGCTGGCAATATATCCGAGTAGAAGACGGAAATGACACAGATCAAATAGCTAAGGCTTTAGAAGAAGCAAAAAAGGATCAATCTAAACCAACATTAATTGAAGTAAAAACAATTATAGGATTTGGTGCACCAAATAAAGCTGGGAAATCACTTGTTCATGGAGCTCCCCTTGGTGCTGATGAGTTGAAGTTAACAAAAGAAGCATATAAATGGACTTTTGAGGAAGATTTCTATGTACCAGATGAAGTGTATAATCATTTTAAAGAAAAGGTTGCAATCCATGGGGATAAAAAGGAAAAAGAATGGAATGATCTTTTTTCAAATTACGAAAAAGAATTTCCAGAACTAGCTGAACAGTTAAAGTCTGCTTTATCTGATACATTACCGCAAGGCTGGGATAATGACTTACCAGTTTATGAAGAAGGTAGCAGCTTAGCAAGCCGTGCCTCATCAGGTGAAGTTATCAATAGTATTTCAAACAATCTACCATTTTTAATTGGTGGTTCTGCCGATTTAGCGGGAAGTAATAATACAATGATAAAAGGAGGAGACGATTTTACTCCAGAAACACCTGAAGGAAGAAATATTTGGTTTGGAGTTAGAGAATTTGCGATGGGAGCAGCACTTAATGGAATTGTCCTCCATGGTGGATTGAAAATTTTTGGCGGTACCTTCTTCGTTTTTTCAGATTATTTAAGACCGGCTATTCGTCTTGCTGCATTGATGGGACTGCCAGTAACATATGTATTCACCCATGATAGTATTGCAGTAGGTGAAGATGGTCCAACCCATGAGCCTGTAGAGCAATTAGCTTCCTTAAGAGCAATGCCAAATCTTTCTGTCATTCGTCCAGCCGACGGAAATGAGACAGCAGCGGCATGGAAAATTGCGTTAGAATCTACGGATAAGCCAACAGCATTAGTTTTAACTAGACAAAACTTGCCAACCATTAAAGGGACAAAGGATAATGCATATGATGGTGTATCTAAAGGTGGATATGTTATTTCTCCTACAGAAGCAGGAACACCAGATGCATTGTTAATCGCAGCAGGATCCGAAGTTGGTCTAGCAGTAGAAGCGCAGCAAGAATTAGAAAAAGACGGAATTAATATCTCTGTTGTAAGCTTACCTGCATGGGATCGGTTTGAACAGCAATCAAACGAGTATAAAGAGACAGTTCTTCCTAAATCAGTAAAGAAAAGATTAGCAATAGAAATGGGGAGCTCTCTTGGTTGGCATAAATATGTAGGGGATGAAGGAGATGTTCTTTCAATAGATACATTTGGAGCATCTGCGCCTGGAAATAAAATATTAGAGGAATATGGATTTACCGTGCCCAATGTTGTAAAACGCTTAAAAGTATTGCTAGAAAGTTAAACTAGTAAGAATGACTGGGATGTGATTTTCAAGAATGACGGAAAATCACTTCTTTGTTCATTCTACTTTCTTTGATTCGACAAAATAAGTCTGTTTTTTTTACACCTTGAGACACATCTTGAAACAAACCTTCTTTATAATAGAAGGAAAAGAAGTGGACAGGTTGGTGAAGAGCAGTATGAGAAGATATCAATTGTATTTAATTAAAGAAAAAATCGCCATTCATTATAACGGTAGAGAACGCTTGTTTTACAATTTATTTTCGGACCATACTAAAACAGACGATGGACAACCATTAAAGGAAATTCTTCAAAAACAGGTTGATTTTATTACACTGCCTATTTCCAAATGGATGATCGAGAATCAATTATATGCCGCTTTGCAGAGAAATAAGAGCTTCCAATATAAAGATGGTGTGTTTTATATTGAAAATGGAAATTTAAGCAGCGCATCATTAATGATGAAGGACGATTATTTATATATAGAAGCAGATGGTTATTATGACGCGGAATCCATTTTCTTTGAAATTATTCGAAAGCACGAGCCTTCCTTTTTAGCAATAGATATAGAAAATGATCGATTTGGCTGGTTAAAACCGATAAAAGAAAGAAATTTTGTGTAAAATGGAGAAATTCTGTAACAGATATTGTATAATATTATCTGGTCTAGTACACTAAAGTATAGACAACATGAAGGAGGAAAAAAGATATGCCTTGGTACGCTTGGTTGAGTATTGTCGTAGCATTGATCGCCGGTATTGTTATCGGATTTTTTATTGCGCGTAAATACATGATGAACTACTTAAAGAAAAACCCACCAATTAACGAGCAAATGTTAAAAATGATGATGATGCAAATGGGAATGAAACCTTCTCAAAAGAAAATCAATCAAATGATGACAGCGATGAACAAACAACAAGGAAAATAATAGGACAAGCTAGTAGCAAAGCCTATTTTTCTGATTTGATAGGAGAGTATTCAGTCATTATTTATAAATAAATGGTAATCTCATCAAAACTTCTTAAACCATATTTTTCTGTGAATACACAGCAGGAAAATATGGTTTTTATTTGTTTTTACAGAATTTTATATACTAACAGAAGTGAAGGATGAAAGGAAATAAAAGAAAAGGAGATTTAGTATGTTAACATACCAGATTAGACTAGAAAGCCTATACACTAAAATGGCATACATCCTTTATAAATCGAGGCAAGTAGGACGAAGTAATCTAGATGACGAAGTGGAGTCATACACTGATCTAAAATTAGTCCCAGTGATGCAATATGGAAATGAAATGTTAAAAGAAGGATTGATAGAAGAAGATTTGGAATATATTTTCTCATTAAGAAAAATAGAATACAGTAAAAACCCAATTTACAGTGGGGATGATTTGAAATTAATAAGTATATGTTTTAAGTACTTCATTCTCATCGCACAAGGTGATTATATGGAATTTAGCGATTTTAGTCGTTTAATTCTTCGTTATGAGAATGTTGAGAATAAACATTCATCTTTGGTTCAGTCAATAAATAGTTTAGAAGATGCGGAAGAAAAGAAAGTTCCTATTAGTTATGAAGAATATCTTAATCAAGTGGAGGAGAGAAAAAACAGCAAAAAACTCCTTTTATATAAAGAAGACGTAGATCGATTGTTGTATCGTATGAATGAAGAAAAGTGATTGATGTAGAATTTTTTTTATTCTTAATTATTCTATATAATACATGGTTGGAAATATAAGCATCATTTCCCCGGAAACCGCAATAAATGACAAATTGCTCTATATATATTTTTTTGACGATGAAAAGACGTCTTAATAAAGGAAAAACAAAAAAGAGGCTGGGACATAAGTATTCCAGCCAAGGATAATTCCGAACAATTATACGAAGATGCTAATGAATGTTCCGTATAATTGTTCGGGCTTTTATTTGTTTTTCAAAGGATGTTTCCATGAAGTTTGGTGCGATTCCCCGCAGCCGGAATACACTTCGCTTTCCATGGGGCTCGCGCTGAGCCGCTTCGGCCTGTGGCCTGCAGGGTCTCAGACTGTCTCGCTAATCCCATAGGAGTCTTCGTGTATTCCGGCTGCTCTGTTTTTCCAACTAATTATATTTCCTCTTGTAAAAAGTATGCGAAAGCAGCCGCTATTTACTAGCTATATTA
Organism: Niallia sp. FSL W8-1348; assembly: GCF_038006745.1. NCBI lineage: Bacteria > Bacillati > Bacillota > Bacilli > Caryophanales > Bacillaceae > Niallia > Niallia sp. FSL W8-1348. The sequence continues at coordinate 52,339 of NZ_JBBOVV010000002.1, forward strand.
GAAATTGTTCGTCTTTACAGAGTATCTATTTAGTTATGTCCCATCCTCTTAAACTCTGAACTTTTTTACCTTCTTTATTTAATCATTTATATATTTTATAACTGCCATTTCCTTACCGAATCTGTCTCCATGATCGATAAAACCTAAACTGGAATATAGGTGATGTGCTGATTTATTTTCAGGGTGATACCCAACCACGATTTTTTTAACATTGGCTATTTTAGTCATTTCCTCCATCATTAATACAGTGGCTGCTTTTCCAATTCCTTTTCCTTGAAAATCCTTGTCAACCATTATTCTGTATATCCAATGTCCACCAAGTTCTTCCTCTTCAGCGTTAAACATTAAGAAACCAACGATTTTCTCTCCAAAGTAGATGGCATAAGGTTTTAATGTTGGTTCAAATTTGGATTGAGCAATGGAAATGGCGTTAGGTTCGATAAATTTTGCTTGTTCATCTGATACTTTTAATTCACAACATGTATACCAATTGTTTTCATTCAAACTTATTAGTTTCACTTCCGTATTATTCATTCATTTTTCCCCTCTCGAAATATGGGGATTTCTAAAGTTTATTAGCTAGGCATATCCCCATGGAATTTTACGATCAAATTAAATCTTTTGCTTATCATAATGAACGCCTCCCCTAAAAAAATTGGTCTGTAGAATCTTAAGCGATAACAGTTACTATTATATCATTTTTTCTGAAAATTAAGAGCTTAACTAGCAAAAACATGATAATAAATTATTCGAACAAAAGTTCTGTTTTTTGTTGACAGGTAACTAAGACAATAATAAACTAGATTTGAACAGAACGTATATTCGGGTACAGGGAGAACTTATCAATAAGAAGGGGGTTAAAGAACATGATAGTGGAGTCAGCAGTTAAGCTTACTTAATAGAGAAAAAATTTTAATGAAAATCAAAAACAAAAAGAAACAATATTTTCACTCCATTAAATATTTTGAAAATATAATAAAATTTCTTTCCAGTTCCTAAATATTTTGCTAAACTAATGAAGGGTATTTTTACATATTTAGTTGCTAACAGATAAGAGGTGTATATGGTTGAAGGTTTTTTTAAATTTAAAATGGTATTTTATGCAGGAGAAGAAAGCATATCTAGGAGGAATTTCCCTATTGATTTTAGTTGCTGTACTGCAGCTAATTCCCCCAAGAATTGTTGGTATTGTTGTTGATCATATTCAGGGAAGAACACTGAATTGGTCCAATTTATTACAGTGGTTAGGAGTTTTAGTTGCTTCCGCATTAGCAATGTATGTGCTTCGCTATTATTGGCGGGTAATGATATTCGGCTCTGCTGTAAAGCTAGGGAAATTAATGAGAAATCAACTATATAGTCACTTTACGAAGATGTCTCAGTCCTTTTATCAACGAAATCGAACAGGAGACTTAATGGCCCATGCAACAAATGATATTCAGGCGATTCAACAAACGGCAGGACAGGGAGTTCTTACTTTAGTAGATTCATTAGCAACTGGCGGATTTGTTATTATTGCAATGGCAACTACAATTAGCTGGAAGCTTACGCTTATTTGTTTATTACCAATGCCGTTAATGGCTATCTTAACTAGTTATTATGGTTCTTTAATCACTAGTGTTGCATTAATTTAATTCCACTATTAAAAATACTCGAAATGTTCACTTTTATTATTTTATGCATAGAAAAAGTCCTTTATAATGGATAAGTCAGGTGGTAACCCGTCCAAATCCACTAAAAAAGGACCAATCTCATGGACAAGATTACACGAAAAACTTCATTTGGACAATGGTTTTCGCCAATTAATCTTCAATTATTTGAAGAACAGGTGAAAACATTGAAATTAGATTGCTATACGAAAAAGTTAACGACAGAATCATTCCTAAAACTATTACTTTTTGCACAATTAGAAGAAGTTGAAAGTCTTCATGCGTTAAGTGATTGCCTTTTTGATGATCATCTTCAAAAGGAAATCGACCTTGATTCTATAAGCATTTCTCAGCTCTCGCGCCGTTTAAATGGTCTAAATCCAGATTTGTTTCAAAGACTTTTCCTTGATTTAGTCGGACAAATTCACGCCAAAACACACTACACAAAACTTGTCATGCCGTTAAAAATTATTGATTCAAGTACTTTGCCACTAAATTTGACCAATCATAAATGGGCGAAGTTCCGCAAAACTAAGGCAGGCGTAAAGTTACACTTACGCCTTGTATTTATGGAAAAGGGAGAATCCTATCCCGAAAAAGCCGTGATGACAACGGCAAGCGAACACGATCGTGGTCAACTTGAGATTATGGTTGACGATAAAGAATGCATGTATGTGTTTGACCGAGGTTATCTAGACTACGAGCGTTTTGATCGCATGACCGATGAAGGCTACTTTTTTCTTTCTAGGCTACGAAAAAACGCAGTCGTACGGGAGGTTTATGATTTTAAACTACCCAAGGATTCATCTGTTTTGTCGGATCAAATGGTGTTGATTGGTACAACTCAAAACCGAGCTGAAAACTATTTTCGACTTCTAAAAATAATAGATTCAAAAGGTAATGAACTTCATTTAATCACAAATCGTTTTGACTTAAGCGCCGAAGAAATATCGGAAATGTATAAATCACGATGGGCAATTGAGCTGTTTTTTAAATGGATTAAACAACATCTCAATATCAAGAAATTCTACGGTCAAAGTGAATGGGCGATTCAAAATCAAGTGTTTATCGCACTTATTGTTTTTTGTCTTCATGTTCTGGTACAACTCGAAACAAAAAGTAAGCGGAAAACCTTGCAAATTAGCCGTTATTTAAGGGCATCATTGTGGAAACCAGCACATGTCTGGCTTCGCAAAATTGAAGGAAAAGCCATCCCTTAATCAACAAATTGTTGTCGTTGCACAGGTCTAATTGTAAATAAATTTCCAAATGGACAGGAGCCGCCTTTAGAAAGGTAATTACTTTTTTGGCTCTAAGTAGAGTAAACAATTAAACTGAAAATTATGACACTATTTACGCAACACTAGTGTTCTTTAATACATAAATATTTTCATCAAGCGCAGGCTGCTTTTTCTTCCTTGAATGATAAGACACAGGAAAGTATTTCTGGCATAAAGGTATTAAAAACTTTCGGTCAAGAAAAAGAAGATGTAGAAGACTTTCGTAAATCTTCTCTTGATGTAGTGGATAAAAATATTAAAGTAGCTCGTGTGGATGCACTTTATGATCCTACAATCTCCATTATTGTCAGTATTTCTTTCTTTTTAGCAATCGTTTTTGGTTCACGTTACGTTATTAATGGAGAGCTTAGTTTGGGGCAACTCGTTTCTTTTACCACTTATCTTGGTCTGCTTATCTGGCCGATGCTGGCATTTGGATGGCTCTTTAATATTATGGAGAGAGGGAGAGCTTCGTATGATCGTGTCACGGCTTTGCTAGAAACAAAGGTTGATATTATCAATCAGGCAAGTGCTATCAAAACGCCTCCAGCAGGGGATATTGTCTATGATTTGAAATCTTTCTCCTATAACAATAAAGTAGATGTTCTAAAAAGTATTCACTTTTGTTTGAAACGAGGGCAAACACTTGGGATCGTTGGGAAAACAGGAGCAGGGAAAACAACGCTCTTAAAATTGTTATTTAGAGAATACGATCATTATAATGGAAAGATTATGATTAATGGAACGGAAATAAAAGAAATAGACTTGGATGCATTAAGAGTTTCGATTGGGTATGTGCCACAGGAACATTTTCTTTTTTCCGCTAGTGTTAGAGAAAATATTGCTTTCACTAATCCAAATGTTTCAGAGGAAGAAATCCATCAAGCGGCAGTCTTGGCAAATATTCATGAGGATATCCTCGGGTTTACTGATGGATATGATACGGTAGTAGGTGAAAGAGGAGTTTCGCTATCTGGCGGTCAGAAGCAGCGTATTTCAATTGCACGTGCACTCCTTATGAATCCAGAAATACTAATATTAGATGACTCTTTATCAGCAGTTGATGCAAAAACAGAAGAAAGCATTCTGGAAGCTTTAAGAGCAAATAGAGAAGGGAAAACAACTATTATCACATCGCATCGATTAAGTGCTATTGAACATGCAGACCTTATCATTGTATTAGATGAAGGGCAAATTATTCAAAGTGGGGACCATCAAAAGCTGGTAAAGGAAACTGGATGGTATAAAGAAATGTACCACCGCCAAGCTTTAGAAGTAATGGTCAGCATGGGGGATACAAATGGATAAGACAATTAAACTGACGAGTGAACAGCAAAGAAAAGTATTATTTCGCTTATTGGGTTATATTAAACCACATAAAAAAGCGGTAATGATCGCTTTTGGTCTGTTATTATTATCGACATTAGGAGAATTGGCAGGACCATATTTAATTAAAATCTTTATTGATGATTATTTAACACCAAGAAATTTAGAAGTACAGCCATTAATGGTATTAGGAATAACCTATATTCTAATTCAGATAATGAATGTTGTAATCATGTATTTTCAATTATTTAAGTTTCAAGAAATTGCTTTATATATTATTCAACAGCTTCGAGTCGATGTGTTTACCAAGATTCATACACTTGGACTCCGCTATTTTGACAAAATACCGGCAGGAAGTATCGTCTCCAGAGTAACAAATGATACAGAAGCGATTAAAGATATGTTTGTCAGTGTCCTGGCAACATTTATCCAAAGTGGATTCATGATTTTTGGAATTATTATCGCTATGTTTGTTTTAAATGTTAAGCTAGGTGCTATCTGTTTAATTTTACTTCCAATTCTTGGATTTATCATCTATACGTATCGAAAATACAGTGCGAACTTCTATCAAGATATAAGAGAACGATTAAGCCAATTGAATGCAAAGCTTAGTGAATCTTTACAAGGGATGAACATAATCCAAGTCTTTAGACAAGAAAAGCGATTAAAAACTGAATTTGATGATATCAATACAAAGCACTATAATGCGGGAATGCGTAATATAAAGCTTGAAGGGCTATTGCTTAGACCAGCTATCGATCTTGTTTACGTTCTTGGGCTTATTTTTGTTTTAAGTTATTTTGGTATATCTTCGTTTGCGAATCCTATTGAAATTGGTGTGTTATATGCATTTGTAAGTTATTTGGACCGTTTTTTTGAACCTGTCAATAATATGATGATGCGTTTATCCCTTTATCAGCAAGCTATCGTATCTGCGTTTCGCGTATTTACTGTTTTAGATGAAGAGGACGTAGAACCAAGCCTTGCTCTTAATAGGGAAAATAAAATCAAAAATGGTGTTATTGAATTTAAAAATGTTACTTTTTCATATGATGGTAAACAAGATGTTCTGAAAAACATTTCCTTTACTGCTAGAGAAGGGGAAACGGTTGCTTTAGTAGGGCATACAGGAAGTGGTAAAAGTTCGATTGTAAATTTACTTATGAGGTTTTATGATTTTGGAAAAGGTGACATTCTTATTGATGGAAAATCATTAAAGTCTTTTAACAAGTCTGAATTACGGGAAAGAATGGGCTTGGTTCTTCAAGATCCATTTCTATTCTACGGGACAGTAAAAGATAATATCCGTCTATATAATATGGAAACAACTGATGAAGAGGTAATCGAAGCAGCTAAATTTGTGCAAGCAAATCAATTCATTGAAAAACTAGAAGATCAATATAACCATAAAGTGGTGGAAAGAGGTTCTGCTTTTTCAAGTGGTCAGCGTCAGCTCATCGCATTTGCCAGAACAATATTAACGAATCCGAAAGTCTTAATTTTGGATGAAGCGACAGCAAATATTGATACAGAAACAGAAGAAGCTATTCAATTCGCTCTATCGAAAATGCGCAAAGGCAGAACAACGATAGCGATTGCCCATCGTCTTTCTACTATTCAAGATGCAGACTTAATTCTTGTTCTTCATAAAGGGAATATTGTGGAAAGAGGGAATCATCAACAGTTGCTTCAACAAAGAGGATTATATTATAAAATGTATCTTCTGCAAAATGGTGCAGCAGATTCTATTGAAGAAACAGTGGAGCATAAAGTAGAACTCACTTAAAAAAACAATCAATATAGTAAGTCTCATTTCAGAAAAAGAGGCTGGGACAAAACTAGATAGCCAATCTGTAAAGACGAACAATCTCTAATTTATCACTTAAATAAAGGTTCCTTTTATACAATGGTTATTTATGTTTTTAAATATAGTCAAGTGTAAAAACTAATTCGTTCCATTGCGCTACAGAAACTCGCTTTCCGCGGGGAGCAACCTAAGCCTCCTCGGCTAAAGCCTGTGGGGTCTTAGGTTTTGCTCTACTTCCCGCAGGAGTCGAGTGTCTTCCGCTCCATTCCACTCTGTTTTTAAAGGCAATTCCCTAAAAAATATTGTTTTTTTAGAAAAAATGAATTAGTAGGAAATATGGAGCAGCCTGAATACACGTAGACTCCTATGGGAGCTGCGAGAAAGTCCGAGACCCTGCAGGCCATAGGCCGAAGCGGCTCGGCGCTCGCCCCATGGAAAGCGAAGTGTATTCAGGCTGCGGATATTAACACTAACTGTACTGAAACAGCCTTTTATAAAACTAATAAAACCCGAACAATCATTTAGGATTATTTGATAGTTGTTCGGGTTTATCTATGACTGGAATACTTATTTCCCAGCCTCTTTTTCCTACTTATTCTTTTAAATATTCCATTGTTCTTTTGATGTTTGAAAGTTAGGATAGTCTTTTTTTAGACTTATTTCATTATATTTATTTAGTAATACATCCAATTCTTGACTGCATATAATGGCTGAAGAAGATGAAAAACCATGTTTCATAGCAATTTCAATAAGCTCTGTGCGCTTTAATTCGATTTGAGTAAGTAATTGCTTTTTTAGCATGGTAATTTTCCTTTCCGTCTATTATTTCTACTTCTAATTGATTACCTGTTCCTAATAAGGATGAAAGGAATATTTAGGTAACGTGATATTTTAGTGTGAAAATTAATTTACTTAATTATATCTATTTTTGGAAGTAAATGCAAAAATATCGTAGAAATACATAAACAGATGGAACAAGCATATAGATATAGGAAATGGGGAAAAGGAGAGATAAAAAGTGGTTGATATAAACTTATTTATTGCTTTGGGTGCCGGTTTTTTAAGCTTTATTTCTCCATGCTGTTTGCCATTATATCCAGCCTATTTATCTTATATTACTGGAATGTCTATAGGGCAGCTAGAAGAGGATAGATTATTTAAAAATAATAGTTTTATACATACGATATTATTCCTGTTAGGATTTTCTATTATTTTTATTGCACTTGGATTTGGTTCTACTTATATTGGAACCTATTTTAAATCTTATCATGAGGAAATTAGAAAGATAGGTTCAATCACGATTGTCTTTTTTGGTCTTATCATTAGTGGTGTTTTAAAACCTAAATGGCTCATGAAAGAATACCGATTTTCATTTAAATCTAGACCTACTGGTTATTTAGGCTCTTTGCTAATTGGCTTAAGCTTTGCAGCAGGATGGACACCATGCAATGGACCAATTCTAGCAACAGTCCTCTCTTTAGCAAGTCTTCACCCAGAAACGAGCTTGCTCTATTTAGGAGGTTACATTCTGGGGTTCGCATTGCCATTTATCCTTCTATCTTTCTTTATCTCTCATCTGAACAAGTTAAAGAAGTATAGTGTTCATTTTATGAAATTTGGGGGCTACTGTATGATTGCCATGGGATTCCTGTTATATATAGATGGGATGAAATGGTTCACACGAGTCATTTCGCCAATTTTTGGTGATTTTCAAGGTTTTTAATCCATTCAGCTTGCTGTATAATAGGAATTAAGAGGGTAAGGAGGATTTTTTGAAATAGAGTGATTTAAGTTACCTACATACCATGATTTGTCAACTTATGTGACAAAATAGATTGAAATTATCAAAAAGATTCGCTATATTGGATAAGTATTATGAAATATATATTACTATTAGAGATTGTTTTTTGGTGTTGAGGAGGAAGTACGATGGCTCGAATATTGATTGTGGATGATGCAAAATTTATGAGAATGACACTCTCAAATATATTAACTAGATCAAATCATGAAGTAGTTGGTGAGGGTGAAAATGGCAAGGAAGCAGTAAGATTGTATCGTGAATTGGATCCGGATTTGGTCACAATGGATATTACAATGCCAGAGATGAGCGGATTAGACGCTGTCAAAGAAATAAAGAAGGAATTCCCGCAGGCGAAAATTATCATGTGTTCTGCAATGGGGCAACAAAAAATGGTAGTCGAAGCAATTGAAGCTGGTGCTAAGGATTTTATTGTGAAGCCTTTTGATGATACAAGAGTTTTAGATGCAATAAATCGGGTGTTAAGATAACTAACGAAATGCAAAAAGGATATGATTCGAGTCGTATCCGTTTTTTTTATCTCTAATCCCTATGTTTAACTAGTTGATAAAGATAGATAAAAAATAGACAGGTTAGTAATCTTGATGGTAAGATTAAATGTATTGTAATGGAATTGATAAAAGGTAAGTAAAGGGGTTTTTCTATGACTTCTGTCATAATTTCAACAGTTATTGCAGTGTTTATGGGTGTCTTTTTTACGGTTATGAGAATGAAAGCGGCTACGAAGCCCGTCTCACTTAAAAAAATTATTCTCCCACCATTTTTTATGAGTACTGGTGCTTTAATGTTTGTCTTTCCTTATTTTCGAATTACCGGACAGGAAATACTAGAAGCGGCTATTGCTGGTATCATATTTTCATTTTTGTTAATTAAAACAACAAAATTTGAAATCAAAGAAAATGATATCTATTTAATTAATTCAAAAGTTTTTATCTATATATTATTTGGACTGTTAGCAATTAGAATTGTTGCTAAATTTATATTAAGCAGTTCAATCGATGTTGGCCCATTAGGTGGCATGTTCTGGATGCTAGCTTTCTGTATGATTGTTCCATGGCGAATTGCCATGTATATCAATTACAAGAAATTAGCAAAGAATTTAAGTCCGACAAATTAATAATATATTTAATCAAACTAGCTGGTTTAGAAAGAAATCTAGCTAGTTTTTGTTTTGAAAGCATAAAATTATTTCCTATATAGTATCCAACATATTGGTAATATTTAAGGAGAGAAAAGATTTTTTACAGAAAATTCACTAGTCATAAAGTCTTATTTACTTGTATAATAGAAGAATCTATAAAATGGATTTAACTTCTATAAGTGTTAAATGGATGGGAGAAGGGAGATTGAAATGAGATTTACGATTACGAAAAAGTTGGGGTTAGGATTTCTTTTAGTTATTATATGTATTTTACTAATTACTACTCTCTCCAATACACAAATTGCTAAGGTCGATAAAAACTATTCAAGTGTCATTGATCAACAGGTAAATAAGGTTATCATCTTGAAAAACATGAAAATAAACATGCTTCTTCAATCAGATGGAATAAATGGTTATTTGCTTACAGGAGAAACTTCTTATCTAACAAATTATGATGGTGGTTCTAAACGACTAGTAAATGATTTTAATACACTAAGTAATATGGATAATGATACTACAAGCAAAGAACTTATTGAGAGTATCCAAAAGCTTCAAGCAGATTTTTTAGTTCTTGGTGATAAGGCAGTGCAGGAAAAGATTTTAGAAAATGAAGAAAATTATCTCGATTTGATTACTCAGTCTAATGACATTCGGACAGAGTTTAGTAATGAAACAGATCAATTAATTAAATACGAAGAAACTAAAATGAGTGAAATAAGAGACAAAGTAGCTAGTGAAACAAAGGTTTATATTAATATTGTGATTGGATTAAGTGCATTCGCTATATTATCGGCGATTCTTATTGCTGTTTGGATTAGTAAAACAATCGCAAGAGGGATGAAGGAATCTTCTTCTATCATAAAAAAAGTAAGTGCAGGTGACTTAACAAAACAAGAAGTAAAAGGGAAAAGAAAAGATGAATTTGGAGAAATGGTAAGTTCACTGGCTAAGATGAATGATGAACTGGCGGATATCATTCAAGAAGTAAGAGAGACAGCCAATACGGTAAGTTTAAGCAGTGAGGAAATGGAAAACAGTGCAAAACAAACAGCTGTAGTTGCGGAACAAGTTTCAAGTATTTCCGAGAAATCGGTTGTACAGGTGGAGAGCCAAATGAACCAATTCCAAGTTGCTGTTCAAAATTATGATCTTATGAATAAAAGCATGGAGGAAATCACAGAGCGCAGTATTGCCATGAAAACAAAAATGTCAGAGGCAATGCGAAAAGCTCAAGATGGCAATCGTTCTATTGATGATGTTGTAGATAAAATGAAGGACATTAGTCATTCTGTTGTGGATTCATCAGAAATTATAAAATTGCTGGAACATAAATCTGCAGAAATTAGGCAAATTGCAGAATTAATAACAACAGTGGCAGAGCAGACAAATCTTTTGGCATTAAATGCGGCAATTGAAGCTGCAAGAGCAGGAGAACATGGAAAAGGATTTTCTGTAGTTGCCGATGAGGTTAGGAAATTGGCGGAAGAGAGCAGTAATTCTGCAAACTTAATTCAAAATGTTACAGATAGCATTCAGAAGGAAATAGGCCTTGCTGTTGATGGTATGAATAAAACAAGTACAATTGTAAATGAAGGCTTAGAAGGAACGGAAAAAACGAATATTGCTTTTACAGAGATTTTGCAGTCTATTTCTAATGTATCGGATAATGTTGAAGAAGTAACGAAGGAAATAGAAGACTTATCAACGAATAGTAAAGAAATGAAAAAAATTATGGAAAGTGTTTATAAAATATCTTCGGAGAGTATTTCTTATACACAAGAAACATCTGCTGCAACCGAAGAACAACTTGCATCGATGACAGAAATGACAGATTCTGCTAAAAAGCTTTCGGATATTGCTTCTAGTTTACAAAAGACAGTATCCCATTTTAAACTATAATTAGACATAACTAAAAGAGTCACCATTCATTTTACGTACAAAATGAATGGTGACTCTTTTTCACCTCGTATTTGCCATAACATACACTTATCCTACTCCTATTATATGGGAAATTATTTCGATTTATCTTTTTGAATAGTTTGTTTTGCAAGTTGGTGTCCAAAGACAGATACACCTGCTGCAATGATTCCATTTGTTATAGCTTCAAATGTGAATCCATAGGCAAAAGTTGCTAATACACTAGAAGCTAGGAGAAGAATCCAAATGATGGACCAATCAGGGATAATTGGCGTTTGTTTCAGCGCATAGCCAATAACCCAGAGAACGGGTACCAATATATAATAATGACCAAGTAAAAAAGATTGTAACCATTCCAAAGCATCTTTCCCTCCTTTAATGCTATATTGCTAGCATATGTGAAAGCAGGAAATATGATTGTTTTTATAACCATTGCCCCCTAAAAATTCCTTGAACCATTATAATAAAAAATCCCCGACTTTCTTTCGACGAAAACTGTCCTTTTTTCTTTGTTTGGCCTATTTAAAAGGTGATAGGAGGTGAGGCAGATGGCACAAGTTCATTGGAATGAATCTAGTTTGAAGCTGATGTTTCTGAATGGTATTAAAGAAAACGGAGATCCAAATCTTGTTACAAAAACGTTTCGAAATGTAAATGAAACGGCAACTCCAGAACAAATCTTAGCTGTAGCTCAGGGACTAGCATCATTAGTAACCTATTCTTTGTATTCTGTTGAAAGAAATGACACATCAGAAATTATCGAAGGTTAATTAGTACCACAGCAAGGGAGATTACTATTGTTTCACTATTAAAATAGAAGAAAGGAGAATTTTGAATGGCAAAAACATTAGAATTAACTTTTGAAACAAATAATGGGAAGTCGTCAAAGCTATCCCTTGAAAGTCCTATAGAACCAGTTAATTCAGAACAAGTATTAACAGTTATGCAAAGTATTATAGCCGCTAATGTTTTTACGTCCAATAATGGAGAATTAGCAGCCGTCAAAGGGATACGTTTGGTTGAAAGAAATGTCACTGATTATGAAATCTAAGAAATAATGGAGGATTATTACTATGGGGCTAATAACAAAGTAATACTATTAGTCCCAAGTAATAGGGTAGAGAGTTTCCATAGGAGGCGTGTAGAATGGAGGAATTAATTTCATTTATCAGCCAAGTTGGTTTTCCTATCGTTATCAGCTTCTACTTGCTGAACCGGATTGAAACTAAATTGGACATAATGATTAGCTCGATTCAAAGTTTACCTGAATTAATCAAAAAATAGAAATCTCTTTTATTAAGACTAGTAATTAAAATTATCAAAAAAATGAAAGGGTTTTCTATTGACAATAATAGTTAAAAATGTTAAATTTACATTAACCGTTATTAACGTATCTAGTATTTTATTTATTCGATTTGTTACTGCAAATGAGAGATTAATAGCCCAATGCTTATGCGTGAAAATGGTAATTTAAAGATGAAGCTAGCAAAGCTTTTTTAGGAGGATTTTTTTACATGAAAAACGGTAAAGTAAAATGGTTTAACGCAGAAAAAGGTTTTGGATTTATTGAAGCTGAAGATGGAAATGATGTATTTGTACACTATTCAGCGATTCAAGTGGAAGGCTTTAAATCTTTAGAAGAAGGCCAAGGCGTTTCATTTGAAGTAGTAGAAGGTGCACGTGGCCCACAAGCTGCTAACGTTACTAAAATATAATAATAACAATTCCTTATATAAAAAAGGTCAGGCCCAAAAAGGGTCTGACCTTTTTCTATTTGATCCACAGATTACCACATTCGTTATCTGAAAATATGCATTTCCTTCCTTGATAGAAATAATTGGCTAACTTCCCCTCCTATTCCTCCTCTTTTAAATTGTTTGCTATAATAGTAGAATATATTATTTAATTGGAAAAAATTATTATACGAATATCATTCTTTTTTTTCATAAACATAGAGGTGAAAATAGTGAAATTTATTCATACAGCAGATTGGCATTTAGGAAAATTAGTTCATGGATTATACATGACAGAGGATCAACGATTTATGCTTCAACAATTTATGGAGCTAGTAGAAAAGGAAAAGCCTGATGCTGTCATTATAGCAGGTGACTTATACGATCGCTCCATTCCGCCAACTGATGCAGTTAATTTACTTGATGATGTTTTATATTTTATCAATGTGGAATTAAATACACCGATTCTTGCTATCTCAGGAAATCACGATAGCGCAGAGCGGTTATCTTTTGGTAGCTCATGGTATCAGAAAAATCGCTTTTATTTAAATGGAAAAATCGAAAACAGTTTTACTCCCGTTTCATTGGGTGGAGTGAATTTTTACTTAGTACCGTACTGCGAACCAGTTGTAGTACGAAAATTATTAGCGGATGATACGATACTTAATCATCATGAAGCAATGAAAGCGATAATTGGAAAGATTGAAGATAATTTAACTACAAATGAACCGAATGTGCTGATTGGTCATAGTTTTGTACTTGGTGGTAAAACAACAGATTCCGAGAGAAGTTTATCTGTAGGGGGATCAGGTTGTGTTGGTGCGGAACTATTTGCTCCATTCTCTTATACTGCGCTTGGGCATTTGCATAGTCCAAATGCTATTCATCATGAAACTGTAAAGTATTCTGGCTCGTTAATGAAATATTCTTTTTCGGAAGCAAAACAAAATAAATCTGTATCTATTATAGAAATAGATGAAAAAGGAAGTTTCACGCAAAAGTATCATGCACTTACTCCGCAAAAAGATATGCGAGAGCTAGAGGGACATTTAGAAGAATTATTAGATGTTGCTTATTATCAGCATCAAAAAGTGGATGATTATTTAAAAATTACATTGCTTGATGAAGGGGCGATTTTAGATCCCATTCAAAAATTGCGTCAAGTGTATCCTAATGTTCTGCACTTAGAACGAAAAATAGAAAATAGAGATCGTAAAGAAAAGTCGCTGCTACAGGTACAAAAAGATGCTCAGAAAAATGAACTGGAGTTATTTGCATCATTCTATGAAGAAATGACAACAGCTTCTTTTACGGAGGAGAAAAAAGACTGGATGGAAAGTGTTATTAACAAAGTTCTAAGAGCGGAGGGTGCTAAATGAGACCTTTAAAACTTACGATGCAGGCATTTGGCCCTTATGCTCATAAGGAAGTAATTGATTTTACTGTTTTAGGAAATCGAACGATGTTTGTCATTTCAGGGAAAACTGGTTCCGGGAAAACAACTATTTTTGACGGGATAAGCTATGCCATTTATGGGAAAGCAAGCGGAGAAGACCGAAATGGGCCAGAATTACGCAGTCAGTTTGCTGATGATTCTTTGCTAACAGAAGTTAGTTTTGAATTTAAACTAAAAGAAAAACGATTTTTAATCACACGCTCTCCTCAGCAAGAGAAGAAGAAGGCGAGGGGAGAAGGGTTTACTACAATTGGAGCAAAAGCCGAGCTATTTACGTTTAATGAAGATGGAGAGGAGTTACTAGTTGCCTCTTCCATTCGTGATGTGGACGAAAAAGTAAAAGAAATAATGCAGATTGACAGTAATCAGTTTCGGCAAATACTGATGATTCCACAAGGGGAATTTCGCAAATTACTGACTTCAGATAGCAAAGAAAAAGAAAATATCTTGCAGCGGTTATTTCATACCGAAATGTATAAGCGCATAGAAGATAAATTAAGGGACCAAGCACAGGGGCTAAAAAAAGATGTTGAGCAAAAGGTTTTGCTGCGCAATAATGCCTTATCTAAAATAGATGCTGTTTTCCAAGATGACTTAATAGCTTTGATGGAAGCAGGAAGTGACAACGATGTGGCAATTCTTCCTCTATTAGAACAAGAAATAGGACTAATGGGAGAAGAAGTAAATAAATTACAAACGAGGCTTGATCAAAAAAATAAAGAACGAGATGTTATTAGACAGCATTTATATGAAGCTGAATTAATTATAAAACAAATGAAGCTAAAAGAAGAGCTTTCCATACGTTTAAAAGAATTGGATGAACAAAAAAAGGATTATTCCAAAATAGAAAAGAAAATAGAGTTGGCTCAAAAAGCAGCTCTTCTAGCCCAGCAAGAAGAAATTTGCCACCATTTAAAAAAACAAATCGATGGTAAGCAGGTAGAAGAAAAGACCATTCGATCCTCGTTAGAAAATATTCAGGCAAAACTTGTCAAAGCAGAACAGCTATATACCCAGGAATTAGCGAGGGATGAGGAACGCAAACATTTGGCTAATTATCTTGCTGATTTAAAAAATATGGAAAAGGATGTCCTGCAATACGCAGAAGTCGAAGGGCAACTTTTAAAATTAAAAAGAGACATGGAAAACCTTGCTTCTAAACAAGGAATACTCCAAGTACAGCGAAAAGAGAAAGAGTCTACGATTCAAAGATATAAAGAACGGATCAAACAATTAGACAGCATGAAAGAATTGCTGGTTAGTAATAAAGATAAAATTCGCAATCTGCAATCTATATTAGAACGTATTAATGACTATTTAGAAGTGTCCCAGCGTGTAATAAAACGTAAGGCTGATGCAGATTCGAAGGAAAAACAGCTAGAAATTATCGTAAGAAGATTTGAAGATGCAAAAGCATTAGTAGAAGAGCTAGAGAATAAATGGCTTACTAATCAATCATATATTTTAGCAAGGAATTTAAAGGTGGATGAAGCTTGTCCAGTATGTGGGAGCGTACATCACCCTAACCCTGCAACAACTATTACACAGCATCAAGATATCTCTGAAGAAGACCGAAAAAGCGCGAAAAATGATTTGTCAGCAATAGAAAAGGAAAAAATGAAAACTGAAACGGCTTGGGTAGAAGCAAATACCCAATGGAAATTGCTAAATGAAGATGCGCAAATGAAGCTGCAAAAAGTTGTAGATATTTATCCTTCCTTTATAGTGGAGGATGGAGAAATAGTAGCCAATACAATCCAAAACGAGCTCCAGGATATCAGCCTTGAACAAAGGAAATTAGTGGAACAAACAGCGGAAATGGAAAAAATGAAGCAATCTTTATTAGAGGTGGAAGATCAACATCAAGATGTACAAGCACAGCTTGAGAAAATAGCAGGAGAAATCCAAGAAACTACCATTCAATATACAGAGCAAAACACAATGCTAAAAAATATGAAAAATACAATTCCTACCGATTTACGGGAAATATCTCAGTATAAAAAAATGTGTAAGGACACCTCGTTACAATTAGAGAAATTGGAGGCACAATTTGTAAAAGCGCAGGAAAAGGTTCAGCGCACAAAAGAAGACTGGCAAAAAGAGTCGGTTCGATTAGAAAGTATTGAAAAACAGATAATACAGTTATCCGAAAATTTACAGGCGGAAAGAGAGATTTTCTTAAACAGAATGACACAACAAGGTTTTGCAACGTATCGCTCTTATGCGGAAAGTAAAGTACCTGATAAAGAAGTGGAACAGCTGAAAGCAGCGGTACAGTCTTATCGCGAAGAGTGTCGTTCCGTTTCTGATCGATTAAAAGATTTGGAAGAGGCGCTTAAAGATATAACCGTACCAAATATGGATGAGTTACAAAACAAGTTAACCATAATAGTGGAAGAAGTAAATAAATTTCAGCAAGAACATACGAATATGCTAATAAAACAAAAAGACAATAAAGCGATATATAATCAAGTTGTACAAATAAATCAACAGGTAAAAGAACTAGAAAATCAATATAATCTAGTTGGCCATTTATCCGATATAGCAAGAGGTCAAAATGCGCAGCGAATTACATTTGAACGTTATGTATTGGCATCTTTCTTAGATGAAATATTGCTGCAGGCGAACAGTAGACTTAATAAAATGACAAGTGGCCGCTATCAGCTTGTCCGAAAGAGTGATCGCTCAAAAGGAAATGTCCAAAGTGGCTTAGAATTACTTGTATTTGATCAGTACACAGGCCAAGAAAGACATGTTAAAACTTTGTCAGGTGGGGAAAGTTTTAAGGCAGCATTATCGTTGGCTTTAGGACTTTGTGATGTCGTGCAAAATTTTGCCGGGGGAATTTCACTTGAAACAATGTTTATCGATGAAGGATTTGGCACACTAGATCCGGAATCATTGGATCAAGCAATTGAAACACTTATGGATATTCAAAGCTCAGGAAGACTGGTCGGCGTTATTTCCCATGTACCTGAATTGAAAGATAGAATGGAAGTAAGACTAGAGGTGATCGCTGGACAAACAGGAAGTACTACTCGATTTGAATATTTACATTAATAAACAACAACAGAAACCAGGAGCATTATTTTGAGAAAAAAAAGAAAGAAACGTGGAAGAACGATATTTATTATATTGATTTTTTTCTTCATTCTTCTATTATATTGGAAATTAAATCAACCTGACTATAGTAAGGTGCCTATGCCTACAGGCTTAAATCCAGTTGTAGAGGAGAATAAAGATATTCTTGTCAAAAAAGCAGGAGATATTGGAATTCGGGTAGTAATTACCGAGGACTTCAGAAGTGTAGAAGAACAAGACCGTCTATATGAACAAGGTAGAACGAGAGAAGGTTCTGTTGTTACCAATGCAAAGGGTGGGGAATCGTATCATAATTATGGACTTGCTATTGATTTTGCCCTTTTGGATATTAACGGAGCAGTTATTTGGGATATGAAATATGATGGGAATGGAAATGGCAAAACTGATTGGTCTGAAGTAGTAGAAATAGCAAAAGAGCTAGGCTTTCAATGGGGAGGAGACTGGACTAACTTTAAAGATTACCCACACTTTCAAATGGATTTTGGCTTGTCCATTGAAGACTTACAAAGAGGCAAAAGACCTTGAATAACAAAAAAGAGGATGACTCATAATAATCGGTGTCATCCTCTTTAAATTTGTAAAGATTAAACCAATTGACTTAATAAATAATGATAAATTAATTTCCCTGTTGCCTCAATAGAAGTAAAATGAGTGCGTTCATAGGCATGAGAAGAATCAATTCCAGGTCCGATTAACGCATGTTTAATATCATGACCAGACCGGATTGCAGCAGAGGCATCAGATCCATAGTACGGGTAGATATCTAGCTGGTAGGGAACCTCATGCTTATCTGCTAATTGAACAAGGTGTTTTCTTAAAGCATAGTGATAAGGACCGCTCGAATCCTTTACACAGATGGACACTGTATACTCGTCAGTTGATTGGCCATCTCCCATTGCCCCCATATCTACAGCCAAATACTCCACTGTTTCTACTGGAATATTTGAATTTCCACCATAACCAATCTCCTCATTATTAGAAAAGAGGAAGTTAGTTGTATATGGTAGTTCGACGTTACTTTCTTTTATTGTTTTCATCAATAATAAAAGAATGGCTGCACTTGCTTTATCATCTAAATGCCTGGATTTAATAAATCCAGACGGAGTTATTTCTACCCGTGGGTAAAAAGAAACAAAGTCACCAACTGAAATACCTAAATTTTTCACATCTTCTTTGGTTTTAACGATTTCATCAATTCTGACTTCCATATTGGCTTGATTACGCTCTGCTGTTCTAGCATCTTTATAGACATGTACAGAAGTTTGATGAAGGAGAATGGTTCCGGTATACGTCTTTCCAGAAGTCGTTTCAATGATACAATTTTCTCCTTCAATACTGTTATATGTAAAACCGCCAATTAAATCTAAGCGAAGTCTTCCGTTCGATTTGACTTCTTTGACCATGGCACCAAGTGTATCAACGTGAGCAGTAAGCATACGCTGTTTGTCCGTTGTTTTGCCAGGGATAGTTGCAATCAATCCTCCTTTATTATTTCGATAGGTTGAAATATTGGCTTCCTGTAAATATTTCTCCAATAATTGAATGATTGATTCTGTATTTCCTGATGGACTTGTAACATTTAATAACTGCTCTAATAAAGCGATATACTCTTTTTGATCAATATGTATCAACTGAATTTCCTCCTTTTTAAATCCATTCCATTATACTATTAAAAAAATGAATATTAAATATGCTTGTTCGCAGTTTAGCTTACTTATTTGCAGGGTAGAAAGAGATGGTTGTGAGTATTTACCATTTTCATTTTTAATAAAATCTGCTATTATTCATTCTTGTCGAAAATACGCAAAACATGTTCTTTTCTCCCTTTTTTTCGTATAAATATAGATATTGCTGGAAATATTCATTAATTTAATGTAAGATGTGGTTAATTTGAAATCTCTCTTAATGTAAATTTACATTAACAGGAAGTAAAAGGAATGACCATTTTGAAAATCATGTGTTATAATGGATTACGTCATTTCTTCAACTGCTACTTCTTGATAGGATGAACAAATGGAAGGGCAGTAACATATGTAGATAAGGTAGCACTATTTAAGGGAAAATCAACAGCATATTAAAAATTGTTAATTATTTGAATTGAGGTGAACGGGATTGAAAGGTACAGTGGAATTATTTCGTAAATTTTTAACAAAACATTCTTCTTTCTTTTTAATCGCCATATTTTTATTTTGGATGAAAACGTATATTGGATATAAGGTAGAGTTTAGCATTGGAGTACAAGGACCAATGCAGGAATTTCTATTATTTATTAATCCATTGAGCTCCGCACTGCTCTTTATCGGACTTGCTCTATTTGTTAAAGGAAAATTACAACCTGTTTATATTACGATAAACACAGCGTTGATGTCAGCATTGCTTTATGCAAACATCGTATACTATCGATTCTTTACTGACTTTATAACAGTTCCAGTAATGATGCAGGTAAAAGTAAATGGTGGACAATTGAGTGACAGTATTTTATCACTTCTAAAACCATATGATATTCTTTATTTCCTAGATGTTATTATTTTGATTGTTTTATTAGCTACAAAAGCATATAAACCTACTATACAAAAAAATAGAAGAGCAGCAAAATCTGTTTTTGCATTAGCTGTTTTAACATTTGTTATTAATTTAGGATTAGCAGAGGCAGATCGTCCTCAGTTATTAAGTAGATCTTTCGATAGAAACTATTTAGTGAAATATTTAGGTGCTTATAACTTTACTGTATATGATATTGTGCAAAACGCTAGATCTGAAAGTCAGAGAGCGTTGGCAGACAGCAGTGATATTACCGAGGTGCAAAATTTTATTAGTGCCAATTATGCTGAGCCAAATGATAAATACTTTGGCGTTGCAGAAGGCAAGAACGTTATCTATGTATCCCTTGAATCATTGCAAAGCTTCATTATTAATTACAAGTTAGATGGGCAAGAAGTTACACCGTTTTTAAACTCTTTACTTAAAGATGAAAACACATTCTATTTTGATAATTTCTTTCACCAAACAGGACAAGGGAAAACATCTGATGCAGAATTTATGATGGAAAATTCTTTATATGGAATGTCTCAAGGAGCTGTTTTTGTAAATAAAGCACAAAATACATTACAATCAGCACCAGCCATCCTAAAAGGAAAAGGCTATACTTCTGCTGCGTTCCATGGTAATTATAAAACCTTCTGGAATCGTAATGAAATGTATAAAACGATTGGATACGATTATTTCTTTGATGCAGAGTATTATGATATGTCCGAAGAAAATACGAAAAACTATGGAATGAAAGATATTCCTTTCTTTGAGCAAAGCATGCCTTTATTAGAAGGGTTAAAGCAACCATTCTATACAAAATTCATTACTTTATCTAACCACCATCCATTCGAAATGGATGAAGGCGATACAGACTTCCCAGCAGGTGACTTTGGCGATAATGCGGTAAACCACTATTTCCAATCTGCTAATTATTTAGACGAATCAATCCGTTTATTCTTTGAAGAGTTAAAAGAATCTGGATTATATGATAATACAGTGATCGTTATGTATGGGGACCATTATGGTATTTCTGAAAACCATAATAAAGCTATGGCACAAGTACTTGGTGTCGATGAAATAACACCATTTATGAATACACAGCTTCAACGTGTTCCATTGTTTATTCATGTGCCAGGTGTAGAAGGAAATGTAGTAAGCGAATTTGGTGGCGAAGTAGATGTAATGCCAACATTAATGCACCTTCTAGGTATTGATACAAAAGATTATTTACAAGTTGGTTCTGATTTGCTGTCTGAGCAACACCGTGAAACAGTTCCATTTAGAAATGGAGACTTCGTTTCTCCAACACTCACAAAAATTGGTGATAACTATTATAATGCAGATGGTGAGTTAGTCGATGCTGAACAAGGCAAAGAACAAGCAGAAGCAGCCGCTGCGGAATTACAAGCTTCTGATAGTATTGTGATGAAAGATTTACTGAGATTCCATAAACCAAATGGATTCACTCCGATCAATCGCGATGATTATCACTATTTAAAAGGTTCAACAACAACAAGTAATACAGAAGAATCAGTAGAAGAATAATAAAAAAATCCCTTTCCGTTTGGAAAGGGATTTTTGTGTGTAAACGTTCAAAAATAATTCAATAAATCTTCAACAAAAAGGCTTGCAGGTTTGTAGGGATGAGAGTATGATAACAATGAATATTTCAGAAATTGAAATAATTTTGATTAGAAAAAGGATGATACAGGGATGATGGAGTCAGAACAGACAAATTCAGAAAATGAGAGGCTTAGCATCAAGAATGGAATTTACACAACGCTTATATTAAATATCTCTAATAACTATTTTCCCCTTTTTGCGATAAGTGTTTTAGGGGCAACCAATTATCAAGTAGGATTAATTAGTTCACTTCCACAGTTTATTGGAATGTTCGCAATGATCATTGGTTCTATTATCATTAATCGGCTTCAGGAGAAAAAGATGTTTACCGTGTATTCTTTTTTCGTTGCAAGGCTTTTTTTAGTTGGTATTGCTTTAGTCGTATTTATACCTGATAAATATCAAGCAATCGTTTTTATTGTTTTGGTCGGACTTATGAATTTTCCTTTTTCCTTTGCAAATTTAAGTTGGCAGGCATTCATTGGAGATATTATTCAAGAAGATAGAAGAAGTGGGTTTTTTAGCACAAGAAATAAAATGATGACCATAATTGGCATGGTTTCGACTTTCTTTATTGGTATATTTCTGCAATTTTTTGACAAGTCTAATCCGACACCTTATGTAGTTTTATACTTATTAGCCTTTGCGTTTGGCTTGTTAGAATTACATTATTTAAAACAGCATGCGGAACCAAAAAAGAAAGTAGTTATAAAAGAAAAGACATCGTTATTTGGAATAGCTGTTTTTAAAAATAAACCATTTTTATACTTCATCATAAGTGCGCTGTTTTTTAATTTTGCATGGCAAATGTGCTGGATATTGTTTAGTATCTATCAAATAAAATTTGCTGGAGCAACAGGGCTATGGATCAGTTTATTTGCAGTTGCTAATTCGATTGGTCAAATCGTAAGTTTTAAATGGTGGGCCAGAATGGCGGATAAACATTCAAATGCAAAAATGCTTATTTTAGTGTCTATCGGAATGGCGGTTGCTCCATGGATGACACTGGTCTCCACAAATCTTGTTTTTCTTGTAATTACAAATATATTTGCTGGTTTATTTGTATCTGGAACGGTCTTGTTACTGTTTAATCAGCTGTTGGATGTGACGACAGAAGATAACCGTAGCATCTGTATTTCCAACTATAATATACTACTTGCTTTCATTGCGTTTATCGCACCTCAATTTGGTGTTTATCTCTTAGAAACAACGAATATATATACTGCAATGAATATTTCAGGTTTTTTAAGAGCTTTTAGCGGTGTATTCTTCTTTTTTCTTTATTTATATTTAAAAAGAAGAGAAGGAGTTACGTTCAAGCGAAAAATGGCAAAAATATAAAGGGAAACTTCCGTCAGTGGGAGGCTTCCTTCCTCTCCCACTGCTGGTTAGTTGAACCAATTGGACCTTAACGGACAGTTGATATCCCACCCATCTTCCTCGTATACTTATAAACTTGAGGGGGGAGTCTTACTCTCCGTTAAGAGTGGGGGTAAATACACATAATAAATCCCATATCTGTAAAAGATATGGGATGCTTATTCTTATTAAAGTGGAAATTTAATTTTAAATATGATAAAATAAATGAATCTTTTAGTGATGTCATTTTGATTAAAACATGTATAGTTTTTCTATAATAATGATATCACATAATGATTCTGCTTGTCAAGCTAATTGATTAGGGGTGGGGGCACTATGAGTAATAATAAGGAAGCACTAGAAAAAGTCACCGAACAAAAGAGAATTGATTTTGTGCGGAACGAAATGGACGATAAGTTGAAACTAATGGAACAAGACATTCACAATATTGGCGGCGATGTGAGTCAAATTCGTTCTAACTTTTGGGAAGATGTTACAGTTAACTTAGATGAACCAGATGACGTTATCGAAACATTTACAAGTATAAAACAGCAAGCAGAGCTGCTTGGAGAGAGAGAGCGAACATATGGACAGATTCATAGACAGCAGAAGATTCTTCATAAACTGAAAGATACTCCATACTTTGGAAGAATTGATTTTGATGAAGCTGGTGAAGGAACAGAACAAGTCTATATTGGAATTGCTTCTTTGATGGATAAAAAAAATGAAACATTCTATATCTATGATTGGAGAGCACCGATTTCTAGCGTTTACTACGATTATTCGCCAGGACCTGCGTCTTATCAAACACCTGGCGGGAAAATTGACGGTGAATTATTGCTAAAAAGACAATTTATCATCCGGAATGGAAAGTTAATTAGCTTATTTGATACAGGTGTGACGATTGGGGATGAGTTATTGCTTGAAGTTCTTGGCAATAACGCAAATTCGATGATGAAATCGATCGTTGCAACAATTCAAAAGGAACAAAATCAAATAATTCGTAACGAAAAAAGTAGGTATTTGCTAGTACAAGGAGTGGCAGGAAGCGGAAAAACATCTGCAGCATTGCAACGGGTAGCCTACTTATTATACAAGCACCGAGATACATTGAAATCAGATAATATCATGCTTTTTTCTCCTAACCCACTTTTTAATAGCTATGTATCCACCGTACTACCAGAACTTGGGGAAGAAAATATGCGCCAGTCTACTTTTTTTGAGTATTTA
Source organism: Niallia sp. FSL W8-1348 (assembly GCF_038006745.1). NCBI lineage: Bacteria > Bacillati > Bacillota > Bacilli > Caryophanales > Bacillaceae > Niallia > Niallia sp. FSL W8-1348. Next base: position 76,310 of record NZ_JBBOVV010000002.1, read on the forward strand.
CAGACACGGATAGGAAAAGCGCACCAAGTGGAAGATTCTTTTTCGCAATTAGAATATTTATTAACGGAAACAAATACACTTCAAAAAGAAAGCAGATTAAAGAGTATTCAATTTAAAAGCAGTGTTGCATTTAAAGACCTAATAGACAATTATTTCCGTGCGTTACATAAAGACGGCATGGCATTTAAGGATATCGTTTTTCGTAACAAAGTGTTTATTTCAAGGGAAGAACTGACGAGAAAATTTTACGAGATGGAAAGTCACATCTCCATTCCAAATCGAATTCAGTTACTAATTGAATGGGCTCAAAAAGAAATGAAAAAGCATGCAAAAGCGGAAAGAAAACAGCAATGGGTCGATGATGAAATAGAACTATTGGATAAAGAGGAGTACTTAGAAGCCTTTCATGCAGCCCAAAAGAAAAATGGCAAAGAAGATGAATTCGACTATTTTGATCAAGAGGAAAGGTTTTTGCGAAAGGTGATTGTGAATAGGCATTTTAAATCGATATATGTCTCTATTAAGAAAAGGAGATTTATTGATATTCCTGCTATGTATCGAGAGATTTTCCTATTAAGTTGTCCAGAATCGGTAACAGAAGAGGTTTGGCGAAAAATAGCAGAGCAAACAATCGCCAATCTTGAACAAAGTTTCCTATCGTATGAAGATGGTACGCCTTTTGCCTATTTAATGGATAAAATAGAGGGAAGAAAATCGACATCCGGTATTCGTCAGGTATTTATCGATGAAGCACAGGATTATTCTGATTTTCAGATGAATTATTTAAAAGAGCTGTTTCCGTATAGCAAGATGACGCTTCTTGGAGATATTAACCAGGCGATTTATGCCCATCAGCATAACGAAATAGTTAGCAAGGAAGTCAATGAAGAAGTAGAACGAATTGTGTTAATGAAAAGCTATCGATCAACAAAAGAAATTGTTGAATTTACAAGAGGACTTGCTGTAAATGGAGACTTGATTGAGCCCTTTAATCGTCATGGAGAAAAACCAAAAGTTATACATGCTCAGGATTCGACTAAGAAGATAGACGACCTATTAATTCGAATAAAGGATTGGCAGGAGAACGGGTATAAAACAATTGCAATCATTTGCAAAACAATTAAGGAAAGCAGTGAAGTTTATGAATTGCTAAAAAAGAAAATAGACGTACGCTTCATTCAAAAAGGAACGACATCTTATGAAAAGGGCATTTCCGTCATTCCTGCCTATTTGGCGAAAGGGATTGAGTTTGATGGTGTAGTTCTTTATAATGCTTCCAGTTATCATGGAGACTTGGAAAAAGAATTATTTTATACTGCTTGTACAAGAGCAATGCACGCATTAACAATGTATATGGATGATGGTAAATTAAATCCATATTTCGATCAGATAAACCAAGATACGTATGAGACGATAGAGGTAAACTAACTATGTCTTTAATAAAGGAAATGTGGATTTATCTCACTGTTAGCGATCAGTAAGAGCTAACAGCAAGCTACGAAAAATAAATGTAACGAACCAACAGCGGGAAATGAAAAACCCCCACTGTTGGTTCGTTTTCTTTATTAAATGGTTTTACTATCTTACTTATTTTTTTACCATACTTCGGCAAGTTCAAACCAGTAATGACAGATGGTTTCTAAACCTTTATCATAGTTTTCAAGGTGAAAATGTTCATTTGGTGCATGGAAATTTTCATCTGGTAAACCGAATCCCATTAATACAATAGGTAAGTTTAAAATTTGGTCAAATGCTGCAACAATTGGAATAGAACCGCCACCTCTTGTATAGGAAGTCGGCACTTTGTACACTTTTTCATAGGCTTTTCCAGCTGCTTGAATCGCTTTATGATCAAAAGGTGTTACAAAAGGAGTGCCTTTATCAAATAACTGTAATGTAACTTCAACACCCTTTGGTTTATGTGTATCTATATGTTTCTGTAATAAAGCTACTATTTCTTCAGGATCCTGAGCGGGGACAAGACGGCACGTAATTTTTGCACTTGCTTCTGAAGGAATAACGGTTTTAATCCCTGTTCCTTGAAATCCACCCTTTATGCCATTGATTTCAAGTGTTGGTCGAACCCATAGTCTTTCTAGTGTGGAATATCCTTCCTCACCGAAGAGGGTAGGAGAGCCTGTTTGTTCAATAAAAGATTCATCTGAAATTTGGAGTTCTTCAAATGTCTCTTTTTCATTTTTTGTTAAAGGGGTTACCTGATTATAAAACCCATCAACCGTAATAACTCCGTTTTTATCATGGAAGCTAGCTAATAACTCGCTTAATGCTGCAATTGGATTTTGAATGGCGCCGCCAAATAAACCAGAATGAAGATCGCTTTTGGGACCTTTCACATGAATTTCCATTCCGCATAAACCACGTAAGCCATAGCAAATCGTTGGTCTCCCTTGTTCAATCATACCTGTATCTGAAATCACAATTACATCAGCACTTAATTGTTCTTTCTTTTCTTCTACAAAGATCGGTAAGGCGGGACTGCCAATTTCCTCTTCTCCCTCCATACAAAATTTAATATTCACGGGAAGAGAACCTGTTGTTTGCAGTATCGCTTCAATTGCTTTGATATGCATAAAAACTTGCCCTTTATCATCACTTGCTCCTCTAGCATACAGCTTCTCGTCCCGTATTTCTGGTGAGAAAGGAGGGGAGTCCCATAATTCTAGGGGATCGACAGGCTGGACATCATAATGCCCATATACTAATACAGTCGGCTTGCCTTCTGCGTGAAGCCAATCTGCATAAACGACGGGATTCCCGTTAGTCTGATAGATAGACGCATTTTCTAGACCTGCTTGAGTGAGTGAATGTACTAACCATTCTGCTGTTTTGTTTATATCCTCTTTGTGTTCTGGGAGAGCGCTGATACTTGGCAATGATAAAAAAGAGAATAATTCGTTCAAATGATTTTCCTTTTTTTCTTTCAAATAATTTTGAATAATATTCATCCTATCATCCTCCATTTATTTCGATATTGAAAATAAATTCGCTTATTTCTGGGAATATCCTTTTTTTTTAGAAAATAAAATATATTGAAAAATAATTATTGTTAATGTAAAATTACACTATTAGTTGAAAAGGTAAGAAATTGATATGATTAGGGAGAAAGGATGCATAAAATGCAAAAAAATACGATTGCTATTTTTAATCCCATTATAGAGTTATTATATTCGAAGCAATATATATCAGAAGAGAGTTATACAGATATTACTTCTGGCTTTCAACGCTATTTAGAAGAAGAAGAGAAAAAAGAGCTACAGGAAAGAGAAGCACAAGAGAAGGTAGTTGGAAAAAAAGTTATCAAAAAGACGGAGCCAATCAAACAAAAGAAACAATATTCTCCAGAACAATTGCGGGAACGAAATATAGGTGTGATGCTTTACTTAGGAGTATTTCTTTTACTAATAGGTGGATTAGTCGTTGCGACAAGTAATTGGGACTCAATGCCAGGTTGGCTGAAAGCAACATCTATCTTCTTTGTTTCGATTTTATTTTTTGGGTTTGCATTATTATCGAAAAAAATTATTAAAATTGATCATACTGCATTTGCTTTCTTTCTCCTAGGAAGTCTGTTCTTGCCAATTGGATTTGTTTCCGTTAGTTTTTTTCAATTAGCAGGTGATTATCTCTCGATTCATGGTGATGGTAAATACTTACTTGGAGTAATTGCTGGTTTTGTGCTTTTCCCAATTTATCTTGGATTAGCAATTTATTTGAATTCCCGTTTATACAAAGTACTTACGATTGCAACAATGACTGCAACGGTGGCATTTTTTCTTGCTTTTCTGCCGCTATCCAAGGATGGCTTTTTCTTCTTTATGATTGCCTATCAGTTTATTTCAATCTATGTACTGTTAAAGCATCAACAGCTGAAATGGATTCTTTACTTTCGAAAGGAACTTACGACGATTGTTCAAGTACAGCTAATCTTAACTGCTTTATTTATGACATTTATTTACGAGAATACGATAATGAATGGTTTCTATTACTTGTTAATTAGCAGTCTCTTTATGATGACTATCGCCTTAACGAAAAGAAAACATGATCATTTTTTCATTACGATTGCGATTGCAATGGGTCTTTATCGTATTTTCACATATCCATTAATTGCCGACTTTCTGCCACTTGCCTTTGGTTGCTTTAGTATTATTCTTCTATCTTTTGTTTTCATTTTAAGAGGGAAGATGGAATGGGGAAGAGTTTGGGAAATTACTAGCTTTATTATTGCACTATCTACATTCTTGTTTACAATTGTTTATTATGGAGAACTATTTCTTGAAGGCAGTATATATCTAGTGCTAGCCTACCTCCTATTAGCAATAGAATTTTTGCTTTTATCAAAAAGACTGGACTATAGCTTTATTCGTTATTTACCAGTAGTATTTTTAAGCTTAGCTTTATGGAATATGGCTGCCTTACTTCAGTTAATAAATGATGCAGACAGTATTTTACTCGTACTTTACAGTATTCATATTGGCTTATTATTTCTGCTTGGAATTTTTAATAAGGGGAGCTTTTGGCAAATTATTAGAAAACCTTCCGCTATTTATTCTGTTTCTTGGATGGCGTTTATATCTTTCATTTCAACGGTGATTTTTATCGGTAAATGGTATATCCCTTTTATGATCGGTGGATTAACAATAAGTCTATTTGTCGGAAATAACTTGATAACAAATAAAAAGTATAAGCAAATTCTTTCCTATATTATTCCAATTGCTGTTTTTGGTGTTTATTTTACCTCAGCACAAGCGATAAATATTTTACAAGAGCAAGGACTTCCTTTCTCTATGGGAATAGCTAGTATATTCATGATTTTAACAGGAAGTACGTATGAGAAAATAGATAAAGAGATGGGGAGAATTAGCTATTTCGTCGGGCAAATAATGTATGGTTTTGGTTTGCTTTTGGTTTTTGAATATTTCGATATGAATAAATGGATCACAACTGGATTGTATGTATTAGCTATTCTTGTATTTTATGATCTTTATCGTAGATTGAAACATATCCTGATTGCTTGGTTAATCGCTATGGTTAGTTTAATTAGTTATTTTACTTTTGTCAGTTCTGTTTGGAACAGCGATACGCTCGTATTTGAAACGCTAATGAAATACGGATGGATAGGATTGTTTATTTTAGCCTTTACATTAAAAAATACATCTTTTAGGCTGCCGTTTTTAACGATTTCGCATTCGTACTTATTAATAAATATGATTATTGATCAAATATTTGCAGGGAATGATTCCTTTCTTCCGTTTATCTATGCGTATATTGTATACAGAATAAGTATTCATTTGGTTGGAAATAAATATTTGGTTAGGACATTCCGTTATGGAAGCTATCTATCCATTTATTTCTTTTTGGCAAGGATAATTTCGTTTGATTTTGCTGGAGGAAATTCCTATAGTTTCGCGTTTATTGTACTGTCACTTGTTTTATTTAGTATGTATTTCGTAGCAAAGGAAAAGGTAGAGATTCTTTACTTTTTCTTACCATTCAGCATAATCGGGATTATTTTTTGGTTGTTTGCCACACCGTTTACAATGATTACTTATTTTGTAATCCTTGTTTATGTGGCACTTATCTTATTGGTGATTCATCGAGAAAAAATACACCTATTATCACTTAGTGGAGTAGTCTTGTTACTTATTAACAATGAAATACTGATGTATGCGAAAGATTTTCTTCCATTTGATCGCTATCTATTATCGCTTATCTGGGGAATCTTATTTCTGTTCATGAGTACGAGTGTTTATACAGCTATGGTAAGATTGCGGGAAAAAGGAGAGAAGTGGGTTGATTTTTATCTCATAGGAAGCATTCTTTCGATCTTATCTTTATACGTAATTGAAACAACGTTTAACTGGGATATTGTCTTACCTGGAGTGCTTCTTGTAGTCGTAGCATATATCCAAAGAAACAGGGTAGACAAAGAAATGCAGTGGATTCCTAAGCTAATAAGCTTGTTTTTATTGTTATTACCGTATTATTCCTACCTTACGTTAATTTCGATTCCTTCTTATATCACTTCAGAGCTAGTTGTATTACCGTGGTTAGTGATTATGATTGGCACAAAGAAAATCTTAAGGAATGGAAAGCAAATGTTAGCCTATATAGAATGGGGTGTAGTAGGTACGATAGCTCTGATATTGGCAATAGATGGATATCTTTCCCACACCATATACGATGCTATTATTTTGGGAGGGCTTGCAGTTTTATCTATCTTATCAGGTTTTTATTTCCGTTATAAATCCTATTTCTTTGTAGGGATTGGTGTATTAGTACTTAATGTATTGCTACAAACAAGGCCATATTGGGGCAATTTCCCTTGGTGGGTGTATTTACTAATGGCAGGGTCTATCTTAATTACAATTGCTAGTGTTTATGAAATGCAGAAGCAGGGAAAACAGCCGAAAGCTGTTACAAAGCTAACTGATTGGAAAAATAGGTTGATCTTATTTTTAAAAACATGGAAATAAAAATTAGGGTCTGAACGTACGATTGTTCAGACCCTAATTTTTCATAATATCAATTGTTTGGGTTAATTCCGCTGTTACAATGTATCTTTTTGGTGCATTTCCGATAAAGGAAAAAGGATAGCAGGTCGTCAAGGTGAGAACTGGTCTAGGTTTAGGGGTAAGAATGGTTTTGTCTTTGGAAGACACCACAGAAAATTTCGTGATTTTGTATTCATATTCTTTTTCCGTTGTTTCGAGAATCAAGGAATCATTTTTTTCTAGATCTTTAAGAAAGCGAAAGAAGGTATCGCGATGTCCTGATAGGATGACATTATTGTTTTCGCCAGGTAAAGCACTTTTTTGATAATGACCAGCACCTTTTTTTAAAATCTCGGCACTAGTTCCTTCATAGACAGGAATACGCTTATTCTGATTTGGTATAATGATCGCTGCAATTTTTTCGCCTGGTTGTGCCTGATGTAATTTCGATAACACCCTTTGTTTGCCTTGGTGGAAAGACGGCTGCCTTGTGATGCTTTCTACCTTCGTATAACTGGTAGAAACATACAGAATCATCAACATCCCTACCAAAATAAGGAAGAGTCCAAGCTTCGTTCTATTTTTCATAGCTTGCTTTCCTAAATACTAAAAAAGCACCGACCAATGCTAACATATACCCTATACATAAGAAGACAGGGAGCGGGGAAGCTGTATTGGGAAGTTGTGCTGCATATAAATTAGCTAATTCTTGCGTCACTTCGGTTAAAGCCACCATTTTATCGATGGCTTCGACTGAAGAAACCATATCTGGTGTCACGACTGCATCTCCAATTAAAGTATTTTGGTTATCATATAATTCGATGGCAACAGTTGTATCCATTTCCTTAAGAAAGAGGTCAGTTAGTGCAAGTTCCGTTCTTTTTCCATTATCATCAATACCAATTAATACTGGCCTTAAGGATGTTGTGTTAAAAAAGTCTTTCCAAAAAGCACTTAATGCAGGATTCGTTACTTCATTTACCCCGCTTTCTTGATCTGTAACTTGGAAATCATTTAATTGTTCTTTCCATTCCTCAACTTTTGCAGCTAAAAGGGCAGGATTTTGTCTATTTAAATGACCGTAAAATTGTTGTTTTTCCGTATCGTCAAATCCGATATTTTCAAGGAATTTTTCCAACTTAAGCATTTTATCTTCATGATTTTTATAAAAGTCAATGGCAACCTCTAAATCTTCTAAAAACCAAAAATCTTCGACACCTTCATGAAAGCCTGCTAATAATATATCCAGCTCCTCTCGCGTCATTGAATTTTGGACAAGGAGTTGATCTAGATTAGTTGGAGTGATTGGTGTACCAAGTTGCTTTTCTAAAAGTTGAATAGTATCAAAATCACTCGTTTTTAATCCTTTAAAAGTTAAATATTCTTCTAAGTCATTTGTCGTCCAGCCTAGTTTATTAGCTAACATCTCTACTTCTTTTTCACTTGGAGAAGCGAACACAGGTGATACTTGCATACATACACCAAAGAAAAGAAGTAAAGAATAAAGAAATTTTTTCATTAGACAAACCTCCTCCACAGTACTTATTGGTAGTGTTTGTCATTTAATGAAAAAAATACGTGAATAAGCAAAGATATTTTTGGAGAAAGGGGAAGGGAGAGAAGTGAAACTAAAAAGGTCTTTGCTTTATGCAAAACCTAAGTTGAAATTATTCATTTGTTCAACACAAAAAATGAGATAGATCTGTTAAAGTGCTGCGGAAATCAGCAGAAATGGAAGTAAATCAGCCAAAGCAAAGAGGATATCAGCCAAAGGTGAAATAAATCAGCCAAAGTAGAGAGGATATCAGCCAAAAATGAAATAAATCAGCCAAAGGAAAGAGGATATCAGCCAAAAACGAAATAAATCAGCCAAAGGAAAGAGGATATCAGCCAAACATGAAATGAATCAGCCAAAGGAAAGAGAATATCAGCCAAAAATGAAATAAATCAGCCAAAGGAAAGAGAATATCAGCCAAAAATGAAATAAATCAGCCAAAGGAAAGAGAATATCAGCCAAACATGAAATAAATCAGCCAAAGGAAAGAGGATATTAGCCAAACATGAAATAAATCAGCCAAAGGAAAGAGGATATTAGCCAAACATGAAATAAATCAGCCAAAGTAGAGAGGATATCAGCCAAAAACGAAATAAATCAGCCAAAGGAAAGAGGGTATCAGCCAAAAATCCGCCAACATCTAATTTATCTTGAAAAACTCCCATTACTTCATTTAGCTTTTCTTCTTCCTTAAATAGTAGAAGAAAAGCATCTCTCATCACATTTCTGATTGTTTTAACAGCTGTTAAAACCGTATGCTGTTCTAAGTAACCATATAGAACAGACGGAAGTCATTCTACTTTACCAGTACTATGGATAAGCTGGCCAGTAATAATATTTATTATCGATTAGTTCAACTAACCATCAGTGAAGATGAAGTAAAATCCCCACTGATGGAAGAGAAGAAGTTCAAAACAAATAACTAGCATTTCAATAATTAACTTTCTAAATCCTTACATGTCCATCCTAATCGTTCTCCCCGGTGTAAACCTCACATTTTCATCCAACTTATTTTCTTTTGCCGTAATAGCTGTAGGAGTGATTTTATAAATCGCTGTTTTACTCCCTAGAGTAGACACGTATCTTTCTAAATGAGATTTAGCTAGTGGTTTTTCATAGTAACCGGGAACATATTTATGTAACATTGCTTGCATGACATCACGGGATTTATCGATATCTTCTAATAGCGTCACGTTTCCAAATATCATCACACACATATATGCAGTGTCAACTTTAGCGGGAATGGGATTGCTCATGATGCCTAGTTCTTCGCTGACAGTAAAGCATACTTGGTTATTTTTGCTGATGATGCGTGTTTTTCTTCCTTCACTTGCTCCGTGAAAATATAGGTGATTTCCGAACCAAACATAATTAAGTGGAATGACATAAGGTGCATCTGCATCTACTAAGCCGAGATGTCCAATATGCGTATGATGTAAAAATTGATTAATTTTCTCTTTATCGGTAACTTCCATCATTGATTGTCGCATTACACTCATTTTTTTTCTTCCTTTCCTTCCATTTATTGTCCCTTCATTTTAAAATGAAATAAGTGAATTCCATAGGAACAGTTTAAGAAAAGTTTTTAGGTACAAATAGATTTAAACGGAAAAGGAGGAGGAGAAAGTGAATATCGCTATTCATTTGCATACAGACAGTAAGGAGCCTGTATATATGCAATTGTATTACTATTTTAAAACAGAAATTTTAACCGGGAAGATAGAAGCAGGAACAAAGCTGCCATCGATTCGCTATGTAGCAAGCTTTTTGCAAATTAGTAAAAATACAGTCATTGCTGCCTACCAACAGTTGTGGATGGAAGGGTACGTGGAAAGTAAAGAGAAAAGTGGATATGTTGTGGTTGCTTTACCTAGCTATGAATATACAGCGACACAAACACAAGTAGGACATAAACAAAGCCAAAAGGTAGAGGAAAACTATTTGATAGATTTTCAGTATGGAGATATTGATATGACTAATTTTCCAATTAACGCTTGGAAGAAGACAGTAAAAGAGGTAATGGAGGACAAGCAATTTAACTGGATGATGTATGGAAACAAACAAGGTGAAATATTACTTAGAGAAGAGCTGGTTGGCTATTTATACAGATCAAGAGGGATTCAGACGACAGCCAATCAACTTATTATTACCGCAGGGACGGAACACTTAATTCATCTAGTACTCTCGCTATTGGAGAAAAATTCATTATGTATCGGAATGGAAGAACCAGGATACGATGGCGTCCGAAATGTATTTAAGGAGAGAGAACTTCCTATTTATCCTATCCCAGTGCAGGAAGAGGCTGGGCACGACTTTTCTGCGCTAAATAGTTTGTGTAATCTCATTTATGTTACTCCATCACATCAGTTTCCAATCGGCAAGATTATGTCCATTTCAAAAAGGATTGAGTTATTAGAGTGGGCTGAAAAAGTGGACGGGTATATTCTAGAAGATGATTATGACAGTGAGTTCCGGTTTCAAGGTTCACCTATACCGAGTATGAAAGCAATAGATCAGCAAGATCGAGTAATTTACATGGGGACTTTTTCAAAAGCATTTTTACCTTCCTTAAGAATAAGCTATATGATTTTGCCAGATACCTTGCTTGAAAAGTGGAGAAAAAAGAGTATAACGGAGTCGCAATCAAGCTCCCCGCTATTGCAGTTAGCATTGGGTTTATTTATACAAAAGGGAGAATTTGAGCGTCATATTAAACGAATCCGTAAGGTCTATGAAAGAAAATATACTTTTTTAGTTCAATGTATCACAAAGTATATGGGTGATAAGGTCGAAATTATTGGTGAAAAAGCTGGTATGCATTTGTTGATTCGTGTTCCTCCTAAAAAGGAAGATGTATTTATCACAGAAGCAAAAAAGATAGGAATAAAAGTATATTCTACGAAACCATATTATTCTCAGGAAAGAGAGGATTATCCTCTATTATTAGGTTTTGGGGGATTGAAAGAAATGGAAGTGGAAGAAGGAATTCAACTTTTAGCACAAGTTTGGTTTACATAAGGAGGAATATTTTTGGTATCAGTACGAACATTTTTAATTGGAATAATCGTTGCATTTTCTGCTTTCTTTGTTTTGGATAACTATTTTTCTTATCCCATATTTTTGAATATATTTATTTGTTATATCCTCGTATTTATTACAATGTATATCGCATCCTTGTTTAGCATTCATACAACGAGAAACATGACGAAGTTGGAGAAGTTATTTAGAAAGAACAGAAAGCATCTATATTATAGTTTTGTCCATGCATTAAGTAATAAAGATGATAAAAGGGTAATTACAAGTTATCGAAAACTAATCAAACGGAAAAAATATCAATCACAATTTGCTCTATTCACGATTTTATTTTCTCTTTATTTTGGAAAAACGTTAGGTCTGAGAGAAGAAGCGGAGAAAATAAAACAATTGGAAATAAAGTCCTACTACTTGGCGTTAATAAATATAGAAGAAAGTCAGTTTAAAGAAGCGAAGAAAATAATAACAACCATAACAAAGAAATGGATGAAAGAAGCACTGTTAGCAGAAATCGCTTTAAAAAAGGGGGAAGATGAAGTAGCGAAAAAGCATGCTAAAAGTGCTTTAAAGCATACGAAAGGTATTCAATATTATGTGTTGAAAAAAGGGTATGAAAGAGAATTTGCGTTATAGAAATTGAATTGGAATAGTAGTGGACTGTATCTTGTTTAGCTGTTTTTCTTTCCGAATGAAAATTTCAAGAATTTGATTTGCGTATATGGCGCAAATTGGATTTTGTGTAATCGGGATTGGAAAATCAATCGTTCTTTGTTTTTCTTCCCAACGACCAGAATCTTGGATGTTTGCTTTAATAGTAAGCAAATTCTTTCTTACAGAAAGGTGGATACTGTTTTCTAGACAGTTTGGTAATAATGCTTCAACAATATATTCCTTTTCTGTTTCGTACACGTCAATCCGAAATTCTGTTTCATCTAAAATGGAAGTCAGTGGATCAAGAAAATGATTTTTCAACCATTCATCCATTAAATGAATCCAGTTATCATCATTCATATATAGTCCTCCTTAGTATATTTAGCTTATTCTAAAGAGGGGAAAAGGTGATGATGATTCCAAAAAAAAGGTTGTCTAAAGGTAGGGAAAGTCCTACTTAGACAACCTTTTTTCTTAGTCATTATTTTCTACATATGGTTCATGTTCATAAGCAGGCAAGTCACCGAATGTCGTCATAATACCTTCTTCATCCAAACTTTGTTCATAGCGTTTATGCTGTTCATTAGGATAAATGGTTATATTTTTTCCTTCTATATCTACTCCGACAAAGTTTTCATAGTCTTCAACATAGCCAATATTTTCATTGCTCTCTGTGTATACGTCATTATAATCGTCATACACTAGATTGGCAAAATCAGATGGTGTTTCTGAAGTACCCCAACTGGCAACCTCTTGCCACGAATCTTCGGCATCGAATCCGACTGATTCATCTTTATTATCCATATCAAATTTGCCAAAAGGAGGCGTTAATATTTCCTCTTCTACAGGACGATTATCCGAAATTTTCTGATCAGGAGAATGCTCCTTGCAGTAAAGAGTAGTAGGTATAACTTCCAGCCTCTCAATCGGGATATCTTGAGAACACTCTGTACACTTTCCGTATGTTCCTTCTTCTATTGCTTTTAATGCACGTATTACCCCCATATACTCATGGTGATAATGTTCCGCCAGTGCGATATCTTTTTCTCTTTCAAATAACTCTGTTCCTTCATCTCCTGGATGATTATCATAACTAGATAGTTCCCCAACAGATTCATGGTAATGTCCATGTTTCAAATCCAAGTTGTCATTTTGTTCAAATCTTACTTCTAGATCTCTTTTTTGTTCATCCAATATTTTTTGAAAATGGGACATTTCTTGTTTATTTAGCATAAGAACCTAATCCTTTCGAGAATTCGTTTGCTTTATTAGTATGAGCAAAACGATTAAGAACATTAAAGGAAATATGTACATATCATTTTTTAAAATAAATGACAACGATTTTAATTTTATACCCTTACGCAAAACGTTAAAAATTGCTAGGGGATAGAGTACTTTATATGGGGAAAATATCAAGGTAATTCATATTAGTATGGAGGATATAGATGCATGGAATCAAAAAAACTAGCACTACATGAATCACTGGACTTACATGAAGTAATTAATTTCAAAACACTATGTCTTGCGAAATCAAAATTAATGCAAGGGCTTGTTTTTGATCAAGATTTGAAAGACTTAATGAAAAAAGATGTAAATCAATCGATTCAAGCCCTTTCTGAACTAAGAGAAATATACAAGCAGGTGCCATTTGAAACAGATGTTCCGCAAAGTCGTCCAACACCAATTATAAATGGAGAGGAAGGTGTTACTCATTGAATCATGATCATTTAGATCCGATTAATGCTTTAAACATGCCAGAGATTGCAGACATGACATTTGCGATGGATTTTCTTGTTCGAGCAAAAGAGAGTGTCAGAAATATCGCGACAGTTTTAACAGAAACTGCATCGCCAGAATTAAGAGTTCTTTTAAGAAAACAGCTTAAACAAGCAATAAGCATGCATCAAGAAATAACCGAATTAATGATCGAGAAAAAATGGTTTCACCCTCATGATTTAAGCGAGCAGTATCAATTAGATCAGCTTTCTGCAAAGAATACGATCATGATTGGCAATATGAATTTATTTCCTGTTGAAACAAATCGAAAAGGCATGTTTGATCGCACGCCGGATCAACATTAGACATGGAGGTTATATGTAGATGAAAGCAGTAACATATCAAGGTATTAAAAATGTGGAAGTAAAGGAAGTAGAGGATCCAAAGATTTTAAAGCCAGATGATATGATTATCAAGGTCACGAGTACAGCCATTTGCGGATCTGATTTGCATTTGATTCACGGAATGATGCCGAATTTACAAGAAAACTATATTATTGGACATGAGCCAATGGGAATTGTTGAAGAAGTTGGCCCAGGAGTAACGAAGCTTAAGAAAGGTGATCGTGTTATAATCCCCTTCAATATTGCTTGTGGTGAGTGTCAATATTGTAAAAGTAATTTGGAAAGCCAATGTGATAACTCAAATGATAATGGAGATATTGGAGCTTATTTTGGCTATTCAGGAAGTGCTGGTGGCTATCCTGGTGGGCAAGCAGAATATTTAAGAGTGCCTTTTGCGAATTTCACTCACTTTAAGATTCCAGAAACATGTGAAGAACCGGATGAAAAACTAACTGTTATTGCTGATGCCATGACGACTGGTTTTTGGAGTGTAGAGAATGCGGGAGTGAAAGAAGGGGATACAGTAATTGTCTTTGGTTGTGGACCAGTTGGACTTTTCTCCCAGAAATTCGCTTGGCTTAAAGGTGCAAAGCGTGTCATTGCAGTAGATTATGTTGATTATCGATTACAGCATGCGAAGCGTACCAATAATGTAGAAATCATTAATTTTGAACATATAGAAAATGTTGGTGCTTATTTAAAAGAAATAACAAAAGGTGGAGCCGATGTTGTTATTGATGCAGTTGGAATGGATGGGAAGATGACTGATTTAGAATTTCTTGCAAGTGGATTGAAGCTACAAGGTGGTACGATAAATGCTCTTGTGATGGCTGCTCAAGCCGTTCGGAAATGTGGAACGATCCAAATCACTGGCGTATATGGTGGAAGATATAATAGTTTTCCATTAGGAGACATCATGCAACGCAATGTCAACATCCGTTCTGGACAAGCTCCGGTTATTCATTATATGCCCCACATGTTTGAATTAGTTTCTTCTGGAAAAATTGATCCAGGCGATGTAGTAAGTCACGTTTTGCCTCTCAGTGAAGCAAAACGAGGATATGAAATTTTTGACACGAAAACAGATAATTGTATAAAAGTTGTATTAAAACCATAAGGAAGGCAGGAGAGCAAAATGGATTATGTATTACATGAAGTATTAGAAGTTCAAGAATTGGCAGCTTTTAAGACGATTTGTTTAACTAAAGCAAAAACAATGCGCGCTCTCGTTACAGACCCTCAGTTAAAAGAGATGATGTTGAGAGATGTGGATATTTCAACTAGGCAGCTACAAGAATTTTCAACTATTTTAGCAAAAGCAACAGAGCTGGAAGGATTAGGAGTGAAGCGTGTATGAATTCCATTATTGAATATTTAACAGGGCTGGATGTATTAACAGATCAAATGATAGCGACAGACCTATTGATTTCGGCAAAAAGCGGAATAAGAAATTATGCAATGGCCATAACTGAAACAGGTCATCCGGAAATTAAAGCAATACTCGCTCGCCATTTGGATGAAGCCCTAGATATGCATGAAATGCTTTCCACATATATGACTGAAAAAGGCTGGTACAATGCGTGGGAACCGAAAGAGCAAATGAATCTTAATTTGCAAAATATAAATACGGCCATAAATTTGCCAACCTTATAAGAAAAAAAGGAACTTGTTCTGAGAAACAGTTCCTTTTTGTTAGGATAGAGGTGTTGAAAACTAACTTAACAGTATAATTTCACTAAAATATTTACCGATAAAAAACAATTTCTCATGTAAATTCCTGTGTTAATAGGTGTTTATAAAATGAAAATCACAAATTTTTTTGAAAAAAATCACTAGTGTTGCATAAATGTTGTTAGAATATTCAGTTTAAATATGTCCCCTGTTAAGAGCCAAAAAAGTAAATACCCAACTAAAGGTGGATCCATCCATTTGGAAATTTTTTTACAATTAGACTTAAGAGACGACGACAATTTGTTTATTAAGGAATGGTTTTTCCTTCAATCTTTCGAAGCCAAATATGTGCTGGTTTCCACAAAGCTGCCCGTAAATATCGGCTAATTTGTAGGGTTTTTCGTTTACTTTTTGTCTCGATTTGTGCGAGAACATGCAGGCAAAAAACAATAAGTGCGATAAACACTTGATTCTGAATTGCCCATTCGCTTTGGCCGTAAAACTTTTTGATATGGAGATGTTGTTTAATCCATTTGAAAAATAACTCAATCGCCCAGCGTGATTTATACATCTTTGAGATTTCTTCAGCACTTAAATCAAAACGATTTGTGATTAAATGAAGCTCATTTCCTTTTGAATCAATCACTTTTAGAAGACGAAAGTAATTTTCGGCACGGTTTTGCGTCGTACCAATCAACACCATTTGATCCGACAAAACAGATGTATTCTCGGGTAGTTTAAAATCGTAAACCTCCCGTATGACTGCGTTTTTTCGCAGCCTAGAAAGGAAAAAGTAGCCGTCATCTGTCATCCGATCAAAGCGTTCGTAGTCTAAGTAACCACGGTCAAACACATACATACATTCCTTGTCATCAACCATTACTTCAAGCTGACCGCGGTCATGTTCTTTGGCCGTTGTCATAATGGCCTTTTCGGGATAGGATATACCTTTTTCCATAAACACAAGGCGTAAGTGCAATTTAACACCCGCTTTTGTTTTGCGGAATTTTGCCCATTTATGATTAGTCAAATTGAGAGGCAATGTGCTTGAATCAATGATTTTTAATGGCATCACAAGTTTCGTGTTGTGCGTTTTGGCATGAATTTGTGAAACTAAATCAAGGAAAAGCTTTTGGAATAAGTCTGGATTCATGCCATTTAAACGGCGTGAGAGTTGGGAAATACTGATAGAATCAAGATCAATGCCCTTTTGCAGTTGATCATCGAAAAGACAATCGCTCAGCGCATGCAGACTTTCGACTTCTTCTAGCTGCGCAAAAAGTAATAATTTTAGAAATGACTCTGTCGTTAGTTTTTTCGTATAGAAATCTAATTTCAACGTTTTCACGTTTTCTTCAAATAATTGAAGATTTATTGGTGAAAACCATTGTCCAAATGAAGTTTTTCGTGTAATCTTGTCCATGCGATAGTCCTTTTTAGTGGATTTGGACGGGTTACCACCTAACTTATCCATTATAAAGGACTTTTTCTTTGCATAAAATGATAAAATTGAACATTTCAAGTATTTTTAATAGTTAAATTAAATTAACGCAACACTAGTGGAAAAAAATATATTTTTTATCTTGAAAGCCTTTTCAAAAGGTGTTATTATTCGTATATGCTAGGTAATTATATTAGTGATTTTGAAGAAAAGTTTACTGGTTTTAAAAGAAACAAGAAGAGGGTTTTAAACATGGCAACGATTAAAGAAATTGCGGATAAGTCGAATGTATCAGCATCAACTGTTTCACGAGTGCTAAATAATGATCATACGCTTACCGTTCAGGCAAAAACAAGAGAACGTATTCTTCGAGTTGCCAAAGAGCTCGGTTATGAAACGATCTTAGAAAGACGGTTAAAGCAAAAACAGCAGGATACAAAACATGTTGGTATTATGCTAACTCAATCATTGGATGAAGAAATAAGTGATCCTTATTTTCTATCGATTCGTCAAGGGATTGAAATGGAACTTGCCCATAATGGAATCAAAACGGCTACATTTCGCTTACATGAAACAGAAGGAAATCAAATGATTGAAGAACTTGATGGGTTAATTGTCGTCGGTAGAGTGAAAGAGTCTACCTTAAAAGCAATCAGCAGGGTGGATAATGTGGTTTACATAAATCATTCTCCTAACGAAGACCTCTATGATTCTGTTGTTATCAATTTTGAACGTGCTACAGAAAAAGCGTTGCACCACTTATTAGTTACTGGATACAAACGAATTGGCTACATTGGTGGGAAGGAAATGGAACACTTAAAAAATCAAAAGCTTCTTTCAGAAGATAAACGTCTCACCACTTTTGAACGTTACATGAAAGAAAAAAACTTATATAATCAAGAGTCTATTTTTATTGGTGAGTATACAATGGCACAGGGCTATCAATTGATGAAAAAAGCCATTCAAACATCAAAGTTACCTGAAGCATTTTTTATTGGTAGTGATCCGATGGCGATTGGAGCTTTAAGAGCTATACAAGAAGCAAATCTTCATGTACCCGAAGATGTGGCCATTATTAGTTTTGATGATATTGAGGCAGCGAAATTCGCGAGTACACCATTAACAACAATTAGAGTTCCTACGAAAGAAATGGGTCAAATTGGGGTAAAACTTTTGTTAGACCGCCTAAATGGCAGGGAACTTCCGTTGACTGTTACGCTCCCAACAGAATTGGTTATTAGGGAAAGCTGCGGAGGGAAATAAAATAACTCTTTTTAAGGGGGTGATGAACGAATTAGTGTAAAAAGTATTCATATGTGTATAGCCCTCCCAGCACCAAATTCTTGGTGCCAGGTTCAAAGTGATGGCAGTCACTTTTTTGCGGGCGGCTAAACTCCACCAACGAAAGGGAGCTTAATTCTATTATATAGATGCTCCTAAAAACCAGCAAGAGAACGAACTCGAAAATTAGGTGAAAGTACCTAGTGTTTTCAAAATACGAAATTTTAGGGGGCGTTTTTTAATGAAAAGGCTTTTAAAAACTATGGCGATTGCTATTGCTTTAACAACGATTGCAACTGGATGTAGTAAATCTTCAGGTGGTAATGAAGCAAATGGTGGTAAGACTGTTGTTACGCTGTATTCGACAGTGACAAATGAAGCAGATAAAATTACAATGCAAAATGTTGTTGAAAAATTCGAAAAAGAAAATCCTGATATCGATATTAAAGAAAATTATCCTGCTGACGGTTATGAAGGTATGCTTCGTGTTAAGATGGCTGCGAATGATATGCCAGACTTATTTGATACCCATGGATGGGCAATCCATCGTTACGGAGAATATGTAGAAGATTTGAAAGACATGAATTGGGTGCAAGATCTTGACCCGGCGCTAAATCAAATTTTAATGGATGATACCGGGAAAGTTTATGCTTATCCTCTTAATCAGGCAAAGGATGGACTTACATATAATGCAACACTTCTAGAAGAATATGGAATAGAACCTCCAAGAACCTTTGCTGAATTTATGACAGCGCTTGAAACAATTAAGAAAAAAGGAAAGGGAGAAGTGACTCCACTATGGTTTGCTGGCTCTGATAAATCAGCATTCGGCCAGTATTTTGATCAATTTTCAACACCGTTATTAATTACTGGTGAGAAAAATTTTAAGAAGGAATTGCTAGATGGAACGTTTGATTGGTCCAATTACACATTTCTAGCAGAAAAATTAAAGGAAATGCAAGATAAGAAGCTCCTTAATGAAGATGTCTTGACCGCTCAAAATCATCAAATGGTAGACTTAATGGCTCAAAGTAAAATTGCGTTTATTGTTGGCGGTGGCATGCTCGGTCCTTCTGTAGAAGAATTAAATCCAGATGTTAAACTTGGCATCACTCCAATGCCTGTAATCGAAGAAGGCGACGAACCCAGCTGGATTGGTGGCGAACGTCATACATTAGCTGTTTGGAAGGACTCTAAAGTTAAAGAAGAGGCGAAGAAATTTCTGGAATTTATCTCACAGCCAGAAATCGTGAAAGAGATAGCGGAAGGTACTTCACTTCCAGCAGGATTAACGAATACAGAATCAAAAAACTATTACTCTGATTATTACGAGAAGTATAAGGATATTAAAGTAGAGCCTTATTTTGACCGTATCTATTTACCGAGCGGCATGTGGGACCCTATGGGGGCTACTGGTCAGGAATTATTATCTGGGACTATGAAGCCAGAAGATGTTTCGAAAAAGATGGCAGAAGAATATAAGAGATTACTAGAACAAAAGAAATAGCTTTACGGTAGGAGGAACGAGTATCAACATTTGTACCTCTTAATCTAAACTAGGGGATGGTTACTTTGCTAAAAATAGCAACAAATAGGCAGCCAAATACCGACTCTTCTATAGAAGTGAAAAGGAACCGTAAAAAAAGGCAGGAATCTTCCCTTTGGTGGATGTATCTTCCAGCTCTTGCTGCTATCTGTTTTTTCATCTTTTATCCTTTTCTAAACGGAATTAAAATATCTTTTACAAACTGGAACGGGTTTTCACAAAGCTACGACTACATTGGGTTCAGCCAGTACACAAGAATGCTGAAGGACCCAGATACCTGGCTAGTTGTAAAAAATACCCTTCTGTATGGTGTCGGTAGTACAATTTTACAGAATATTATTGGTTTAGGATATGCACTTTTATTAAACCAAAACATTCGTTTTAAGAATTTTACTAGGACAATTGTTTACTTGCCGGTCATTATTAGCCCACTAATTATGGGGTATATCTTTTACTTCTTTTTCGCCTTCCAAGGCGGAGCGCTTAATGATCTGCTTGTATTCCTTGGGCTAGATAAAATTAATGCACTAGCAGATCCGAAAGTGAACATTTGGTTAATAGTATTTGTGAATACTTTCCAATTTGTCGGTATTGCGATGATCATATATCTTGCTGGATTACAAAGTATATCAAAAGATTATTATGAAGCAGTACAAATTGATGGTGCATCTAGTTTTCAGCAATTTAAAAATATCACTTTGCCCATGTTAATGCCTTCTATTACGATCAATATGGTTATCAACATTATTGGTGGGTTGAAGTTGTTTGATGTGATCATCTCGCTTACAGGCGGTGGACCAGGCTATGCTTCTCAATCCATGTCGACATTTATGTACGATCTTTATTTTAATCGCCAGGATGCGGGATATGCAGCAACACAAGGTGTGTTTATGGCAGTCATCATATTAATTCTAAGCTTGGCAGCGCTAGTCTACTTCAAACGAAAGGAGATTGAGGCGTAATGGATTATATGAATAGAAAGAATAAATGGCTCCTTTCTGGAGTTGCGCTTTTGATTGCAGCCTTTCATTTAATCCCTTTCTATATTTTGATTACGACAGCATTAAAGGCGAGGGGAGATTTTAGTTCGAAATGGGTTTTCCCCAACATAATGAATTTTGCCAATTTTAAGGAAGCATGGGAAATGGCTAGTCTTGGCAATGCGCTCACCAATACGGCGATTATTACCACAGTCAGTGCCTTTTTATTAATTGTATTTGGCTCTTTGGCAGCATATCCGCTGGCGAGAAGACAAACAAAGCTAAATAAATTTGTGTTCATGTTCTTTATCGCAGTAATGGTTATCCCTCCTTTAACAGCATTGGTTCCGTTATATAAGCTTGTAGTGGACATAGGAATGATGAATACGCTTGAAATTGCCATCTTGAATAATGTTGCGTCCTTTCTGCCATTAACAATTTTCTTGTATTCAGGATTTATTCGTTCGACAATCCCAAGAGAATTAGAAGAAGCGGCAAAAATCGATGGAGCTAGTACATTAGGAATCTTTTTCCGTATTGTATTTCCGTTATTGAAGCCGGTTACTGCATCTATTTTAATCATTGCCTGTGTATTCATTTGGAACGATTATCAATTCGCTATTTTCTTCCTACAAGCAGAGGAAGTAAAAACAATAACGGTTGCTTTGGCAGGTTTTTTTGGAGAAAATGCTAACCGCATGCATCTTGTAGCTGGAGCAGCAATATTGGCTGTATTGCCAATGGTTGTATTGTTCCTATTATTGCAAAAGCACTTTGTTAAAGGATTAGCGTCTGGTTCGGTTAAAGGATAAATATAAGAAGAGTTGGAGGATTATAAAATGTCTAAAATTACATTTCTTGGAGCTGGTAGTACGGTATTTGCAAAAAATGTGTTGGGTGATTGCATGTTTGTTGACGCATTAGATGGTTTTGAATTTGCGCTATTCGATATTGATGAACAACGCTTGCGTGATTCTGAACAAATGCTCCATAATTTAAAGGAAAGTCTTGGGAAAAACATTCAGATTAAAGCATATACAGATCGGAGAGAGTCTTTAAGAGAAGCGAAATATGTTATAAATGCGATACAGGTAGGCGGCTATAAGCCTAGTACAGTGATCGATTTCGAAATTCCGAAAAAGTATGGGTTAAGACAGACTATTGCCGATACAGTCGGAATTGGCGGGATTTTCCGTAACTTAAGAACGATTCCAGTTATGCTCGATTTCGCAAAGGATATGGAAGAGGTTTGTCCTGATGCGCTATTCATGAATTATACAAATCCTATGGCCGTTTTGACTGGAGTTATGAATCGCTATACCAACATTAAAACGGTTGGTTTATGCCACAGTGTGCAAGTATGTACAAAAGATTTATTTGATGCACTAGGTATGGATCGCACTGGTGTAAAGGAAAAAATTGCTGGAATTAATCATATGGCTTGGCTGCTTGAAGTGAGTAAGGATGGGGTGGATTTATATCCTGAAATTAAGCGAAGAGCTCGTGAATTGCAAAAAACAAAGCATGGGGATATGGTTCGGTTTGAACTGATGGATAAATTTGGTTACTATGTGACAGAGTCATCTGAACACAATGCTGAGTATCATCCATACTTTATCAAATCTCGTTATCCTGAGTTAATTGAGCGCTTTAACATTCCACTTGATGAATATCCATCTCGTTGTGAAAAGCAAATTAATAATTGGATAGCCATGAGAGAGGATTTGGTTAACAATAAATCTTTGGATCATGTGCGTTCCCATGAATATGGTTCCCGCATTATTGAAGCAATGGAAACGAATGTTCCGTTTAAATTTGGCGGGAATGTCTTAAATACTGGCAGACTAATCAGCAACCTTCCGGAGAAAGCGTGTGTTGAGGTGCCGTGTATTGCGGATCGTAGTGGAATTACCCCAACGTATGTAGGTGATCTCCCAGAGCAGCTCGCTGCATTAAACAGAACGAATATTAACACGCAATTACTGACCATTGAAGCAGCAATCACTTTGAAAAAGGAATATATTTATCAAGCCGCTATGCTTGATCCACATACAGCAGCTGAGTTATCAATGGACGATATTATTTCTCTATGTGATGATTTAATTGAAGCTCATGGAGATTGGCTGCCAAATTTTAAAAGTGAAACTAGCATTGCAGTAACGAAATAACTAAAGTTAATATGTTTACAAAGATAGGGACCGGATTTTTTCTAAAGCCGGTCCCTATCTTTATTTGAAAAACTCGAAAGATACTTATTATTTTTCAGGTCTTAAAATTTTTAAATGCAAAGGTAGGAATACGAGAAATACTAATACAAAGACAGGTATAGAGTACCAGGTTTTCCACCCTTTGGTCGTCATATAGCCTGTTAGTACAGCGCCCCATTCTAATAGGAAAGAAAGGACTACCCACATCCATTTATACAGAAGAGATTTAGTGTGAATCAAAAAGTTTAGGTAAATCAAGCCGATCGCTGGTGGAATGATCGTCACAAAAAGATAGTCAATAATGTACGTTTTAGAGGAGGGACCGAGTTGAAAGGCTTTTAAAACATCACCTACAAATACATCTCCAAGCCATGTAGCAAATCCAATTATTCCAACGCTAAAATACATTTCCCTTACATTACCGCTGTTATACTATCACTGAAAAAATTTACAATGAATAAAGTCCCTCTTAAAAAAGGGGGGACTATAAAAAATACACTATTTACTTACTTGAATGAAAACTAAATTAATCTAGTTTTGTTGTTGAAGTTTTGAACAAGGAATATGCTTCATTACTAATGTAGACATTATCTTGTTGTATTTGTGCATTGGAATTAGGATTACTTGTTTCAGATGTTTGATTTTGAAGTGCTTGAATTTGTGCCTCTATTTCTGAGATTTGTTTTTTTAATTGTTCCAACTGTTTCTCTTTTTCTTCTTCTTGAATGGTTTCATTTTGCTCGATTTGCGTTTGTTGTGACTGCAATTGTTGTTTTTGACTTTCTAATGTTTTAATTTGATTGACAACATCAGAGGAACGACTGGTTATTGTAGTAGAACTTGCAGTTGTACTTGAAATAGAATTAATCATGGTTATTTTTCCCTTCATCATAAATAATGAAGAATTATATTATCACTAGTGTTGCATTAATTTAAATTCACTATTAAAAATACTCAAAATGTTCAATATTATTATTTTGCGCAAAGAAAAAGTCCTTTATAATGGATTAGTCAGGTGGTAACCCGTCCAAATCCACTAAAAAAGGACCATCACATGGACAAGATTACACGAAAAACTTCATTTGGACAATGGTTTTCACCTATAAATCTTCAATTATTTGAAGAAAACGTGAAAACGATGAAATTAGATTACTATACGAAAAAATTAACGACAGAGTCATTTCTAAAATTACTACTTTTTGCGCAGCTACAAGAAATTGAAAGTCTGCATGCGCTGGGTGATTGTCTTTTCGATGACCAGCTTCAAAAAGGGATAGACCTTGATTCTATTAGTATTTCTCAGTTGTCACGGCGGTTAAACGGCATAAACCCTGATCTATTTCAAAGGCTTTTCCTTGATTTAGTGTCACAAATTCATGCCAAAACGCATTACACGAAACTCGTGATGCCGTTAAAAATCATTGATTCAAGCACATTGCCACTTAATTTGACCAATCATAAATGGGCTAAATTCCGCAAAACAAAAGCAGGTGTAAAGTTACATTTGCGCCTTGTGTTTATGGAAAAGGGTATATCCTATCCTGAAAAGGCCGTTATGACAACGGCAAAAGAACATGACCGTGGTCAGCTTGAAATCATGGTGGATGACAAGGAATGCATGTATGTGTTTGACCGTGGTTATCTAGACTACGAGCGCTTTGATCGCATGACTGATGATGGCTACTTCTTTCTTTCACGGCTACGCAAAAATGCAGTCATACGGAACGTTTACGATTTTAAGCTACCCAAGGATACAGCTGTTTTATCAGACCAAATGGTGTTGATAGGTACGACTCAAAACCGTGCTGAAAATTACTTTCGGCTTCTAAAAGTGATGGACTCAAAAGGAAATGAACTTCATTTAATTACAAATCGTTTTGATTTAAGCGCCGAAGAAATTTCAGAAATGTATAAATCACGGTGGGCAATTGAGCTGTTTTTTAAATGGATCAAACAACATCTCAGCATCAAAAAGTTCTACGGTCAAAGCGAATGGGCGATTCAAAATCAAGTATTTATCGCACTAATTGTTTTTTGCCTACATGTTCTCGTGCAAATCGAGACCAGAAGCAAGCGAAAAACCTTACAGATTAGCCGTTATCTAAGGGCTGCATTGTGGAAACCAGCGAATGTTTGGCTTCG
Source organism: Niallia sp. FSL W8-1348 (assembly GCF_038006745.1). Lineage (NCBI taxonomy): Bacteria > Bacillati > Bacillota > Bacilli > Caryophanales > Bacillaceae > Niallia > Niallia sp. FSL W8-1348. Next base: position 101,449 of record NZ_JBBOVV010000002.1, read on the forward strand.
AAAGATTGAAGGAAAAGCCATCCCTTAAATATGCAAATTGTCGTCGTTGCAAAAGTCTAATTGTAAATAAATTTCCAAATGGATGGGGCCACCTTTGATTGGGTATTTACTTTTTTGCCTCTAAACAGGGAAGGTGAGTAAACTGAAAATTATGACACTATTTATGCAACACTAGTGTTATATTATACATTTCTTTATTTTTCCTTAAGATATATTAAAGTAAGGTGGAGTACTTTCCAACAGGACAATAGTATAAAAAAAACAACCTAGGATAGATTATTGAATGATAATTGTGAAATGATAGGAGGTGGAAGGATTATGTCAGTTAAAGAGTATTGGAAAGAGATAAACAAAGCGAGCGATAAGGTATCATCATTAATAAATTCCTATTGGCACGAACACTCTAATTGGAATAACTGGCAGTTTTGGATCATTTTAATTTTCTTGATCGTTCCCCTTATTGTCCTGCTGGTAAAACTGGATAAGAATAAGACCCTTCAAATTCTTTTCTTTGGATATACAGTTCACATGCTTTGGACATATACGGAACTTACCCTTATTAGACTGGGATATATGGATCATCATTATTTTATTCTACCATTTTTACCCCAAGCAATTGGGATAACATCTTCTTTTCTTCCAGTTTCTTTTATGTTGCTATACCAATATTGTGTGAAATACGATAAGAATTTTCTATTATGGACATCTGTTCTATCTGCTATTATAGCCTTTGTACTTGTCTCTATTGAGAAGCAAATAGGATTTCTTGCTCTATTAAAAGGGTTTAATAGCTTTCATATATTTTTGTTAGATGTTGCTATTACTATGTTAGCCTACGGACTAACAAACTTTTTTATAACTTTTTATAAGCAAGATAAAAGTAGGACTAGGGCATGAGTATTTTTAACGAAATCACCCGAAATGATTATACGTATATGCTATGAAATATTCGTATAATCATTTCGGGTTTTATTAATTTTAAGGAAAAAGGTTTGTGATGATCACGCGCAGACGGAATACACTTCGCTTTCCATGGGGCGAGCGCCGAGCCGCTTCGGCTTCGCCTGCAGGGTCTCGGACTTTCTCGCAGCTCCCATAGGAGTCTACGTGTATTCCGTCTGCTTCGTATTTCCTACTCATTATATTTTCTTTTAAAAAAATGATGAAACGAAACAACCTTTAAAAACGAGTTGGTTTCGCTACTAAATGAGAGATTGTTCGTCTTTATCTATTATATATTTTGTTTTGTCCCAGTATGTTTACTATTTTTTGTATTGATAACACTTATATATTTAATTTAGCGAAGGACTAAAATCAAAAGTTGAAAAAAGCCCAACACATGTGAGAAGAGCTTTTTTCTATAAATCCAATAATAGCTTTTTTTCGTATCTTCCAACTCTTCTGCAGTAATTATTCCATCAACATACAACGCTTTAAATTTCCGAATTTATTTCTTGCTAATTTTCAGAAACATGAGCACTTATCATATTCGACAATTAGAGTATTCAACGACAGTAAATTTAACAGCTATATGAAATCTTTTTCTTCATTTATCATATAGCTTAACAGAAAGAAGGGCCAAATGAGTGACCGCTTTTTGACCACACATTTGACCACATACTTGCAATCAATAAAGTTAAGTAACGTGATTGAAATACAATTTAATTAAAGGGCATAAAACTCTTTAAAATAAGCCACATTGTTAACTAGAATGTAATAGAGTAAATTAGTGTATTTTCCTCACATATCGTGGTGGCTGTTATGCTTTTGTCTTGAATGGTTGCGGTTTTTCACTTTTTTGCTGCCGCTAAGAGGTTCGGGTTGACCAGATTGATTGCCTTTTGGAGCATTTCGGCGCATATCTTTACTGTCATTTTTATTCATTAGTTAATCTCTCCTTTAATGTTTTTATGAAGAGGTATTACTTCACTTTCCTTTATAGAATGGTTATATACACGCTCATTTATACCGCATATTTTTATGTTACTCTGCACAACTTATTGGTAAGCAACATGAATTTAAATCAGGAGGATTAAAAGATGCCTTATCATAGTAATAAACAGGAAGCTTTTCAAGATGCACAACGTAATTTGTATGAAACGCAAAACCTTTATCAAGATATTGTAAAGGATTCAGCAAATTATGGACATCAGCTTAAACATTTGAAGCAAGAAATCAATGAAACATATCAACAAATTGAAAATGCATTGGAAGTAACGTCTGAGCATCAAAGACAGCAATTAGAAAGCTTCCAAAGAGATTTAAAAAGTATTGTTGATGAAGTGAATGAAATATAAAAGATTAGACCATCTGAAAGGCAACTTTTTGATGGTCTTTTTTGGGGATTTATATTTTTTAAAGCGAAAGTGAAGTGTAATGCAACGTAATTGTTCTAACTAGTAAGTCAATGAAAAGGAGATAAAAAAAATAACTGATAAGAAAAACTTATCGTATTTGATAACTTTCTTATTATTTACTTATCACAATCCTTGTATTAAAATTATAGATGGTAAATAGATAATAGAGAGATCAAATTGTTCGACTATTTTTCTATTTTTGGTATATGATTACAATGAGGGGGTAATACATATGGCAAAAGATTTTTATAATGCCCGCCAATCGTTTGAAGTTGGTGGAAAGCGTTATCACTACTATCAATTAGCAGCTTTAGAAAAGAAGGGAATCGGTACGATTTCAAAATTGCCGTATTCTATCAAAGTGTTACTAGAATCTGTTTTACGACAAATGGATGATTTTGTTATTAAACAAGAACATGTAGAAAACCTCGCAAAATGGGGAACTGACGAGGTAAAGGAAATTGATGTACCATTTAAACCTTCGAGGGTAATCCTCCAAGACTTTACAGGAGTTCCTGCAGTAGTGGACCTTGCTTCCTTGAGAAAAGCAATGGCTGACTTAGGCGGAGATCCTAGTAAAATTAATCCGGAGAAACCAGTAGATTTAGTTATTGACCATAGTGTTCAGGTTGATAAATATGGAACTCCTGATGCATTAAAAGCAAATATGGAATTAGAGTTTGAAAGAAATGCGGAAAGATATCAATTCCTAAGCTGGGCGCAAAAAGCATTTGATAACTATCGTGCTGTACCACCAGCAACAGGTATCGTTCACCAAGTGAATTTAGAATATTTAGCAAATGTAGTTCATGTAAATGAAACAGCAGACGGCGAATATGAAACATTCCCAGACACACTTGTTGGAACAGATTCTCATACGACAATGATCAACGGAATCGGTGTTCTTGGTTGGGGTGTTGGCGGTATTGAAGCAGAAGCAGGTATGTTAGGACAACCTTCTTATTTTCCAGTACCAGAAGTAGTTGGCGTTAAACTTGTTGGTGAAATGCCAAATGGTTCAACAGCAACTGACCTTGCATTAAAAGTAACGCAAGTGCTTCGGGCAAAAGGGGTAGTAGGAAAGTTTGTTGAGTTCTACGGACCTGGTGTGACTCAATTACCACTTGCAGACCGTGCGACAATTGCCAATATGGCACCAGAATATGGGGCAACATGCGGATTCTTCCCAGTTGATAAAGAATCTTTAGCTTATATGCGCCTAACTGGACGTTCAGAAGAGCAAATTAATGTCGTGGAAGCTTATTGCAAAGAAAATGGATTATTCTTCGATCCAACGTTAGAGCCTGTTTATACAGAAGTTGTTGAAATTAATCTAGCAGAAATTGAGCCAAATCTATCTGGTCCAAAAAGACCACAGGATTTGATTCCACTTTCTAAATTAAAAGAAGTTTTCAATAAATCAGTAACTGCTCCAGAAGGAAACCAAGGTTTTGGATTAAAAGCAGACGAATTTGACAAAGAAGTAGTAGTTGATTTTGCAAATGGAGATTCTACTACGATGAAAACTGGTTCTGTTGCAATTGCTGCAATTACAAGCTGTACGAATACATCTAATCCATACGTATTAGTCGGTGCGGGATTAGTTGCAAAAAAAGCAGTAGAAAAAGGAATGGAAGTACCTAAATTTGTTAAAACATCCTTAGCGCCTGGTTCTAAAGTAGTTACAGGTTATTTAAGAGATTCAGGACTTCTACCATATTTAGAACAAATTGGATTTAACCTAGTAGGATATGGCTGTACAACATGTATCGGTAACTCTGGTCCACTAAGAGATGAAATCGAGAAAGCTATTTCTGATTCCGATTTACTTGTAACAAGTGTGTTATCAGGCAACCGTAACTTTGAAGGGCGTATCCATCCGCTAGTAAAAGCAAACTATTTAGCATCACCGCCATTAGTTGTTGCTTATGCACTTGCTGGAACAGTAGATATTGATTTGCAAAAAGAGCCAATTGGTAAAGATAAAGATGGCAACGATGTTTTCTTTAAGGATATTTGGCCATCTACTGAGGAAGTAAATGAATTAGTTCATCGCACGGTAACACCAGAGCTATTTAATAAAGAATATGAAAGAGTATTTGATGATAACGAGCGTTGGAATGAGATTCAAACAAGCAGCGATTCTTTATATACCTTTGATGATACTTCTACTTATATTCAAAATCCGCCATTCTTTGAAGGATTAAAACCAGATCCTGAGCAAGTACTGCCATTAAAAGGCTTAAGAGTTGTAGGGAAGTTTGGTGATTCTGTCACAACTGACCATATTTCTCCTGCTGGTGCAATCGGCGTTAATACGCCAGCTGGTAAGTACTTAAAAGATAATGGAGTACAACCACGTGATTTCAACTCATATGGCTCTCGTCGTGGTAACCATGAAGTAATGATGAGAGGAACCTTTGCGAATATCCGTATTCGTAACCAAATTGCTCCAGGTACAGAAGGTGGATTCGCTACTTACTGGCCAACTGGAGAAGTTACCTCCATCTATGATGCTTGTATGAAGTATAAAGAAGAAGGAACTGGCTTAATGGTTATTGCGGGCAAAGATTACGGAATGGGTTCATCTCGTGACTGGGCGGCAAAAGGAACAAACCTTTTAGGTATTAAGACAGTTATTGCAGAAAGCTTTGAAAGAATTCACCGTTCTAATCTCGTGTTAATGGGTGTGCTTCCATTACAGTTTAAAGATGGTGAAAATGCTGAAACTTTAGGTTTAACTGGGAAAGAAACATTTAATGTTTATGTTGACGAAACAGTTAAACCACGTGATTACCTAGAAGTAACAGCAACTACAGAAGATGGTAAGAAAATTATATTTGAAGTGTTAGTACGCTTTGATTCTGAAGTAGAAATTGATTACTATCGTCATGGTGGTATCCTACCAATGGTATTGCGTGATAAGTTAAAAAATTAATAGATTAAGAGAAGCTCTCTCTATTTAAAGTTGATAATTTTTCTTTCTTTTTGGTACATTAATTTGTCTAGAAGTTAGAGGAAGAGCCACTTTAAAAGAGGGAGTTTTTTTCAACTGTTATAGGAATAAAGATTCTAATTGTAACAAACAAACAAGTGGTTTTAAGTGTAATTATCTATCAAAGGAGAAATATTATATTATGAAAATAATCCCCGAGCTTATTAGGGTAAGGAATCTACATTATATAATAAGATGTGCAGAAGAAACGGATGCAGAGCAACTTGTACAAATTAGGCTACAAATTGATAGAGAAACTACCTTTTTGGATCGTGAACCTGGAGAGGGGATGCTAACTCCATCAGATTTTAAGCATTTAATTCGTACAGATTCAGAAGAATCAAATCGTTTGTTTTTACTAGCTGAAACCGAAAATGGTACTATTATTGCTTTCTCACGATGTGAAGGTTCAAATTTGCAACGTCTAAAGCATAAGGTCGAATTTGGAATTTGTGTATTAAAGGATTATTGGGGCTTTAAAATCGGCCCGAAATTATTGGAAACGTCTATTAAATGGGCATCTGCAAATAAACTCACTAAGATGACTCTATCTGTAATAGAAACAAATGAGAAAGCAATCAACATATATAAGCGATATAACTTTGAAATAGAAGGGATATTAAAAAAAGATAAACGGCTTGAAAACGGAGAATACTATTCTACCATTATAATGTCACGATTCTTATCTGATTATAAATAGGCAGCGCGATATATTAGTAAATGTGAATGAACTTTGTTACTATATATATGTTAGAAAATAAAGGAGTGATGAAAATGACATTAACATTTGGGAAATTAGTAGAAGAAGCGAGAAAGAATGTACCTGGTATTTCATCTGTTGAAGCAAAACAAAAAATAGAAGAAAACCCAAACACTTACATAATTGATGTTCAAGATGCAACTGATGCTGGGGCATGTGGCTTAATTCCTAGCTCTGTAAATATTTCTTTAGGTATGCTTCCGATTCGGGCTGATTTGGAATTACCCGAGGAGCTAAGAGATCCAGAATTAGCGGATCGTAATCGTTCAGTTATTGTTACATGTGGACTTGGTGGACAAGCATCACTTGGTGCCTACTTACTAAAACAAATGGGCTTTACAGATGTAGCATTTATCGAAGGCGGAACTACTGCATGGAAAAAAGAGGGCTTTGAAACAGTTTAATTATAATCTTTGTATCAAAAAAATGCCGAAACTATAAAAGTTAACGGCATTTTTTTGATGGGAGAACACGCTAATAACCTAGTTGTTTATCCACGACATTGATTAAATCTTTTCCTTCTTTAAAACGTTGAATGTTTTCTAAAAAAACTTCCATATAACGATCTAATGTGTTCGGTGAGAAAAACGCATTATGTGGAGAAATTATCACATTATCTAGTTCCCATATGGGGTGTTCCCGGGGTAAAGGCTCTACTTCAAATACATCGAGTGCAGCACCGGCAATTTTTTGCTCCTTTAATAGATAAATAAGTTCTTTTTCTACAATCGTATTGCCTCTCCCTATATTAATTAGAAAACTCGTTCGTTTCATTTTTAGTAGTTTTTCTTGATTAATAAGATGATATGTATCAGGAGTTGAAGGCAGAGCCAGTATTAAAAAGTCAGATTCGGCTATTACGTCATCTAATTGATCAAGACCAACTATTTTATCTGCCAGGTCCTCTTTTGATAGAAAAGAGGGTCTTTTTTTACAACCAATTACACGCATATCTAATGCTTTAGCACGTTTAGCAATTTGCTTACCGATTTCACCGTATCCGATAATTCCAACAGTGGCACCAGCTAAGTCAGTAATTGGAGTGGGTGCCCAACTGTTATTGAGCTGGTTTCGGACCATAAAAGGGATGCCTCTTGCTAATCCAGCCATCATTGCAATTGTATGTTCTGCGATAGGAATAGAGGTGCATCCCTTTGTATTAGTAATAATGATATCGCTCCTTCTCACTTCCTCTGTCAATAGAGCGTCAAGCCCAACACTTAATGATTGAACCCATTTAATCTGAGACGCTTGTTGTAAAATCGATAAGGAGTCGGTTAAGCCTAAAGTTAACACGATATTACAGTCCTTAATATCTTGCGTTATTGGTGGTTCAGGATCACCATATTGCCAAGGATCCATAATAAATTCTGCGCCTAATGCTGTCATTTTATCTAAATACTTTTGTGGTATACTTCTTCTGATGTAGATTATAGGATTATCCACTTCACTAGGCATTAATTCACTTCCTCGATAACTTGAATACTATTTACGTGGTCATAATAGGTATCAGCCAGTCGCTTGATCGCTTCATGGATAATATCTTCTTTACAGAAAGTAAAACAAAGACGCATGTGATGAAATCCTTCATTTTCTAAAAAGAAATGTTTACCAGCTATATAAGAAACACCAGCAATCATTGCAGCATCTAGGAACTCGCTCGTATCAATATGGGTTGGGAAAGTAAGCCATAGAAAGAAACCTCCATTTGGTTCATGAAAGGAAACTTCTTCACCAAAGTACTGTTTGATTGCTGAAACCATCGCATTCTTCCGAGGAAGATAAATACTATTCAGATAGCTGATTTGTTCGTCCATGTCCATTTGTTTTAGTAAATTTTTAGTGACTTCTTGAACATATACACTGGTTAAACCATCGACTTTTAAAATTTTCATTTTTTCGATAATTTGCGGCAAGCCAATGGCCCACCCTAGTCGCAATCCGGGTGCAATGATTTTTGAAAAAGTGCTTAAGTAAACAACTCTTTCCGGTCCAAACGAATAAATTGCTGGAGAAAATGTCCCATCAAAAGAAAGCTCTACATAGGCATCATCTTCAATGATAAAGAAATTATATTCATATGCCAATTCTGCAAGACGCCTTTTTCTAGCAAGAGATAAATTTACACCACCAGGGTTTTGATAATTTGGTATGACGTACATTAACTTAGGTAATGGAAGACCTTTATTGACTCTTGTGATTAACTCTTGTTCAACTAAATCAACTCTGAGCCCATCTTCATCGATCGGAAAAGACACTAACTTCGTTTCTGCTAAACGAAATGTTTTTAATGCGCCAAAAAAGGTCGGTGCTTCAACCCAAATCTCATCACCAGGATCGGTAAGCGTTCTTGTAATTAAGTCAATAGCTTGAGAGCTTCCAGCAGTAACCATTATTTTTTCTTCGCTTGCAATAATTTCGCGAAGCTTAGATCTTTCTTTTATCCAATTGACGATATTTTTAGGACCAGAACCACCACTATAAGCTAAAGCTTGTCTACCTTGTGTCTTCATTGCTGCTTCAGTAGCCACCGTCATTTTATCCACCGGAAGAGATTCCGGGGCTGGAAAGCCGAAGGATAGAGGGATTAGATTATCGTTATTTCCAGCAAAGGCAGAGCCGATAACCTCGGTTTCAGGGAATCTTTTACTAAATGAAAATGGCTTTAATAAATGCATGTTTATCACCGTCCACGAATTATTTGAAATAAACTTAACTTCTGAACAGAAGTTAGGCGAGTTTGCCTCTTGAATAATCCACTTGCACACCCTTTCTTAAATAAGTAATTTTAATTAATATAAGCTATTTGTTTCGTGTTGGGAAATATTAAATACCTTTAAAAATAGAAGAAAACAAGAGATTAAAAGTAGAAAACAGCTTAAATTAACGAAAATTCGGAATTTTGTTAATATAAACTATATTTTAATTGGTGGATTATTGTTAGAAAAGGTGCTTTATCTTACAATCTTATAATTAGACAAAATTCTACTCGATTAATATAGCAAATGATGTCAAAAAAAGGAATAATTAAGAAAAAAATGATGAAAACGCTACCTAATAAAATTTTTAAAAAATTATAAAAAAACATTGTTTTACGAGAAAATATTCCTTATAATGAAATCAAGTTAGATAATAGAACATGAATTGTGAGGTAAGTTAACATGACTGAAATTACATTAGAGAAAATTGAAAGTATTGTTAAGGAAAAAAGTGTAGAGTTATTACATCTACAATTTGTGGACATTGAGGGGATTTTAAAAAATATTACGATAACTGCACAACAATTAGATGATGCTGTAGAAGGAAAAATCATGATTGATGGTTCATCCATTAAAGGATTTTCTCCAATTAACAAATCAGATTCATATTTATTACCAGATTTGAACACATTTACTGTTTTACCTTGGACAGAAACAGAAGGATATTCAGAAGCTCGTTTCCTTTGCTCTGTAACCAATCCAGATGGATCTTTATTTGAAGGGGATACTCGTAACGTTCTTAAGAAAACAGTTGAACGTGCTGCTGAAAAAGGATATAGCATTTCAGTTGGACCTGAATTAGAATTTTTCTTATTCAATACAGACGAAAATGGATATCCAACATCTGAATTAAGTGATAAAGGTGGCTATTTTGAGCCATCGCCAAAAGATTTAGGCGAAAAAGTACGTATTGAAATTTTCAAAACGCTAAGAGCAATGGGCTTCACAATTGAAGCACTACACCATGAAGTAGCAGAAGGACAGCATGAAATTAATTTCAAGTATGCTGATGCGTTAACAGCTGCTGACTTAGCAACAACATATAAATGGGTTGTTAAAACTATCGCTTCTCAATATGGTTTACATGCAACATTTATGCCGAAGCCAGTATTCGGAATTAACGGTTCTGGAATGCATGTTAATATGTCATTTTTCCAAGATGGAGAAAACAGCTTCTATGATGCAAATGACGATTTAGAACTTTCTGAAACAGCATATTCCTTCATTGCTGGTGTATTAAAAAATGTTAAAAATTTCGTAGCTGTAACCAACCCACTAGTAAACTCATATAAACGTTTAGTACCAGGATACGAAGCACCTTGCTACTTAGCATGGTCTGCCTCTAACCGTTCAGCTTTAATCCGTATTCCAGCAAAACGCGGAATGGCTACTCGTGTGGAACTTCGTTGTCCAGATCCATCATCAAACCCATATCTAACTTTTGCTGTAATCGCTGCTGCAGGATTAGACGGAGTGGAAAAAGGACTGAAAGCACCAGCACCAATTAATGAAGATATCTTCCATATGACAGAGGATCGTCGTGAAGAACTTGGAATTGATAGCTTGCCTGGTGGATTAGATGCTGCAATCGCAGAACTTGAAGCGGGTGAAATCGGTCTAAAAACACTTGGAGAGCACGTATACAGTGAATATGTAGCTGCTAAAAAAGAAGAGTGGGATAACTATCGTACTACTATTCATGCTTGGGAAATCGAAAACTATCAATATAAGTTTTAATATACTAGTTAAATAGAATGGGATCCTTTTGAAACTGCAAATAAACGCCTATAAGGCTTTGTTTGCAGTTTTATTTTATCTTTACAATTAATTATTTTGATGAAATATGTTAGGTATAGTATTTACTTGCCAATAACAATAATTCTTATAGGTAAAACTCATATTAGGGTAGTAAATACCTTCTTTTTTATGTTCTATTCTTTAAATTCTGGTAAGTTATGATAAAATAAAGAAGGATGTATGAATATAACAAATACGTCATCAGATTATCGTTATAAGGAGATTTGCTAAATGGAAAAAGTGTTGATATTTGGTCATAAAAATCCGGATACGGATACTATTTGTTCTGCCATTGCATATGCAGAATTAAAAAAAGCGCTTGGAGTAGAAGCAGAAGCAGTTCGTCTTGGTGACGTTAGCGGAGAAACAAAGTTTGCTTTAGATCATTTTAAAACAGATGCTCCACGTTTTATTGAAAAAGCAGGAACAGAAACAAAATCAGTTATTTTAGTTGACCATAATGAATTCCAACAAAGTGTGGAAGATATTAAAAATGTAACTATCTTGGAAGTAATTGATCACCATCGTATTGCAAATTTTGAAACAAGTGATCCTTTATACTATCGTGCAGAGCCAGTAGGTTGTACAGCTACTATTTTAAATAAAATGTATAAAGAAAATAATGTAGAAATTAAGAAAGAAGTAGCTGGATTAATGCTATCAGCAATTATTTCTGATTCTTTATTATTTAAATCTCCAACTTGCACAGATCAAGATGTACAAGCTGCAAAAGAACTAGCAGAAATTGCTGGTGTAAATGCAGAAGAATACGGTTTAGAAATGCTTAAAGCTGGCGCTGATTTAAGTGATAAAACAGTGGAGCAATTATTAAGTATTGATGCAAAAGAATTTTCTATGGGTACATACAAAGTAGAAATCGCACAAGTTAATGCAGTTGATACAAATGATGTTATTTCTAAGCAAACTGAATTAGAGACGTCTATTCAAGCAATCATCGATAAAAAAGGCTTAGATCTATTCCTTCTTGTAGTAACAGATATTTTAAATAATGATTCTGTTGGTGTAGCGTTAGGTAATAAATCAGAAGCTGTTGCTAAAGCATTTAAAGTTGATTTAGAAAATAACACAGCATTGTTAAAAGGTGTAGTTTCACGTAAAAAACAAATCGTCCCAGTTTTGACAGAAGCTTTCGAAGCACTATAATATTGATAAATTCGTGTTGTTAGAATTACGTTTTTAACAGTCCTTATTCTTAGAATAAGGACTCAGGCTGTCGAGAAAGTCTCGACAGCTTTTTTTACAATTCCGATATACAACATATAGTGTTTTAATAATACCTTATATTCCATATGTTGTGGTAAAAATCAATTAAAACATCAAAAACCCCCTTTTTCAAAATCATACTTTTAAAAATAGGGGGTTTTTCTACAATCTGGAGGATGGGACATAACTAAATAGATACTCTGTAAAGACGAACAATTTCTAATATAGCTAGTAAATAGCGGCTGCTTTCGCATACTTTTTACAAGAGGAAATATAATTAGTTGGAAAAACAGAGCAGCCGGAATACACGAAGACTCCTATGGGATTAGCGAGACAGTCTGAGACCCTGCAGGCCACAGGCCGAAGCGGCTCAGCGCGAGCCCCATGGAAAGCGAAGTGTATTCCGGCTGCGGGGAATCGCACCAAACTTCATGGAAACATCCTTTGAAAAACAAATAAAAGCCCGAACAATTATACGGAACATTCATTAGCATCTTCGTATAATTGTTCGGAATTATCCTTGGCTGGAATACTTATGTCCCAGCCTCGTTTTTATTGGAGGATAAAAATAAAAAATGAAATTTGTTTGAACCAAATTAACAAATAATTTTACGCAACCAACATAATAAAATAAAACTAATTGGATAATCTATAAAAAAGATTTTTTAAGAAGGCCGTTTTCTAAAGGTTTGTTGTTTTTCAATAGAAAAAAAAGAATTAGTTGGAAAAAATGGAGCAGCCGGAATACACGAAGTCGCCACGGGGATTAGCGAGACAGTCTGAGACCCCGGAGGCGAAGCTGAGGAGGCTTAAGCTTAGCCCCACGGAAAGCGAAGTGTATTCCGGCTGCGGGTAATCGCAACAAACTTTACGAAAACAACCTTTAAGAAAAAGTAATCTTACAATAAGTGAATGAAAAAAAGATGAACAAAGGAGGATTTTATGAACCAAAAAATTGTTTCTATTGCTTTTGTGCTGCTAGCCATTTTTTTTCTTACCCATACAAAAGTTGTCCAAGCGGCAACTGGATTGAATATAGGGGATACAGCTCCTAATTTTACACTAAAGGATTTAAGTGGTAAAAAGGTCCAGTTATCTGATTTCAAAGGTAAATCTGTCATGATTAATTTTTGGGCAACTTGGTGCCCTCCATGTAAAAAAGAGATGCTTGATATAGAAACATTTTCTAAAGAGTACAAAGATCAATGGGTTGTTCTTGCTGTTAATGTTGATGGGGGAAATGAAGAAGGTGTTAGACAATTTATCCAAGAGAGAAAGCTCACCTTTCCTGTAATAATGGATGAAAAAGATGTGGTGGCTAATCAATATCATATACTTAGTATTCCAACAACGTACTTTCTTAATAAGGATGGTGTCATCATTAATAAGGCGTATACTATGTTAACATTTGAGCAAATGAGAGAATTGGCACAAAGTAAAAAAGAATAAAAAATGAAAAAGAATATGTAAGCGCTTTACAAAAAGATTCTAATGTACTATAATTACAAATGTAGTAATAAGGAGTGCACGCCTTGTTTAATTATCTGAAAACAAAAACTTTTCTAATAGATTAAAAAATTATTTATTTTTATTGTAATAATTATCAAACTTTTTGGGAAATATGTTAGTACAAATTTATCTAAAGGAGAATGACCTATGAGAAAACCTCGCAAACGTTCATTTCAAGAATTAGTTTTAGAAAATAAAATGCAATTATTAAAGGATAGAGAAGCAATCGAAAAAATTGAAGAACGGTTAGAAAGAAAGCATTTGAAAAAAGTACGTTAATAAGTAAAGCTAGAAATTACCATCAATTTTGCTTGTTCTTTTGTACAAACTATAAAAGAAGGAGTTGATTTAGATGAGTAATCATAAAAAAGACAGTAAACACTTTGTACCTAGCCATATTGGGACAAAATCTAGAAGCTTTGGTGGGAACAAAGGAAAACAAATGCAGGATAAATCAGGACAACATGCACAAGTAATTCAAACAAAAGGCGAATAATTTCTTCTGTTAAATAGGGCAGCAATAGCTTATCTTTTGTCAAGATGAGCTATTTCTGTCTTTTATTTTGTTGGAATAATAAAGCTTAATTAAGATAATTCCTATGAGTAAAGTAATAATCATTAACGAAAATAGAGGAATATGTTAGTATAAAAAAGGAATGCTAAATTAATTAAGAGAAGTGAATATATGAATACTGAAAAAATGAAAATAAATGTAAGACAACATGATATTTTATCCTTCGAAAAGGAATTTGCAGAGAATGGTTTTGTTAAGGACGAAAAACCGCTTTTAAATAAAATACAAGAGCTTAATGAAGCACAAAACCCAATTGAGATTTCTCAGTTATTAACGATTGCTGCTTTATCTCGTATGCACGGGAATCAAAAGGATACGATTGCTGTCGCTTGGTTAAATAAAGCAATTGAGCTAAACTCAGAAAATACAATGGCACTTAAATACCTTTCGCAATATGATTGGAAGAATTTTAGCAGTTTATTGGAACAACTTGTATTTCCTAATATTCGGGAAACCGATAATCGAACAGCAAAAAGAAAAATCGCTGAGCAATATATTAATAATTGCCGTACCTTTTTAGAACAAATCGAAGAGGAAGTAGCACATATTAAAAATCAGAAAAAAAATGCTGCTTTGTATGAGAATAAACCGGCTGTTGCTAAGTATGAAGAAATGGAAGAAACGTTAGGAGAGGTAATCGAGAAAACATCTGCATTACTGAAATCTGCAGAAGAATATGAGGAATCCATAAGTGGTGTTTTTCATACATCCATTTATTATGAAAGTGTAAAAAAATTAATTGAAGAACTTCAAGAACTAAAAAAAGAATGGACAAACCTATTTATTGAGGAAGAACAAGGTGATGCTGCTTCTCTTTCCTCATTAGAAGAACTGGAGCAAATGGTTGGCTTAGATACAGTTAAGAAAAGAGTACGAGATTTTTATCAGTTTTTAAGCTATCAAAAGTCTCGAAAAAAACTTGGCTTTATGATTCAAGACGAGTTAAGCTTAAATATGATCTTTACAGGGAATCCTGGTACTGGAAAAACAACATTAGCTCGGTTGATGGCAAAAATTTATCATGAACTTGGTGTGCTGCCTAGCGCAGAGGTAGTAGAAACCGATCGATCACAATTAATTGGCGGGTATATGGGACAAACAGAAGAAAATGTTCGTTCCGTTGTAAAACAAGCGGTTGGCGGTGTGTTATTTATCGATGAAGCCTATAGTTTAAAAAGAGAGGGTCAATCTGGCAATGATTATGGGCAAACAGCAATAGATACACTAGTTTCGTTAATGACAGGTTCAGAATTTGGCGGGAAATTTGCTGTTATTTTAGCAGGGTACCCTGAAGAAATGCGACAATTTTTAGACGGAAACCATGGTTTAAGAAGTCGCTTTCCTGCATCCAATATGATTCATTTACCAGATTATACTCCTAATGAATTATTAGCAATTGGGGAAAGAATAGTGTCTGCTAACGACTATGTTTTGACAGAGGATGGAAAAAGAGCGCTTTTAAAAAGAGTGGAGAAGGAACAAGTTGATGAAAGCTTCGGGAATGCCCGTGCTGTTCGAAATATTGTCCTTGATGCGATATTTAGTAAAGGTTCTCGTAAATCAAATGATCAGGAAATATTAAAGTATACGTTGTTACAAGAATCAGATTTTGTATGTGAAGAAGAAAACAATTCGATTGATCCAGCGAAAGAGCTTAATAATCTGATTGGTTTAGCAAAAGTAAAAGAAGAAATAAAGAAAATAATTGCTTTTGTAAAAGTTCAGCAGCTCAGACAAACAAAAGCGAAAAAGAATTTACCAATCCAATTACATGCTGTATTTACAGGTAATCCTGGAACAGGAAAAACAACCGTTGCAAAATTATATGCACAGTTTCTTAAAGATTGCGGAATTTTGAAAAGAGGTCACTTAGTAGTAACAAGCAGGGCGGATTTTGTTGCCGGCTATGTCGGGCAATCTGCTATTAAAACGAGAAAGAAAATAAGAGAAGCACTTGGTGGTGTACTATTTATTGATGAAGCTTATTCCTTATTGGGTACTAGCGGTCAGGATTTCGGCAAAGAAGTTATTGATACATTAGTAATGGAAATGACGAACCATAATGAGAACTTAGTTGTGATTCTTGCAGGATATCCAAATGAAACAAGCGCTCTGTTACAAAGTAATCCAGGGCTAACTTCAAGGTTTAAAAAGTTTATCCATTTCGATGATTATTCTCCAGCGGAATTAATTGAAATAATGAAAATGTATGCTGCGAATTATGATTATGCATTATCAGATGAAGCAATTACTATGCTTGAAGATCAACTTCCTACTGTTTCAACAGACGGAAATGGTCGATTTGCCACTAATATAATGGATGAGGCAGTACAATTACAGGCATTGCGACTTTCTGATCAATTGGAACAAGGGATAAATCCGGATGTATCAACAATTTCAGCAGACGATATTAAATATGTTTTAAATGGATATAGACGGAAATTCGAAGGATAGGTTGGTGAATGAATAGATGGATAACTACTTTATCTCAACAAGAGATATTGAATTATATTATGCGGACACAGATATGATGGGGGTCGTATATCATGCTAATTATCTAAAGTTTTTTGAGCGTGGAAGAACGGGGCTAATTGAAGATCTTGGCTATAGTTATTTAGAAATGGAGAATGAAGGATATTTCGCTCCCGTCTATGATGTGTATGCTGTATATAAAAAGCCATTACGATACGGTGATCAAGCAAAGGTTAAAACATGGGTAGAAACAAATGATGGTATAAAAACTGTTTACGGATACCAAATTATTAATCAGGATGAAGAAATTTGTGTGGAGGGAACTACCACTCATATTATAGTGTCGAAAGAAACTTTTAGACCAAAACCCTTTAAGAAGATTTTTCCGGCATGGTTTAATAAATATGAGGAAATTAAAAAGCAACCGACAGACAAGTAAGAAAGCAAAGGGAGGTTGCGAAAATGGCTTTTGGATTGAAGAAAAAAGAGCTGGCAGAGTGGAAAAGACAAATAGATAATGGAGAAATTGCTTTTTTAACTCATTATTGGTTGGATGATCGCTTCCCTGGTTGTAAGACGGTAACAAAAGTTGGTTGTGCCGATCTAGAAAAATTAAAAAACTGGGGAAAGAGGTATGGTTTAAAGGAAGAATGGATTCATTATCGAAAAGATGGCTATTCTCATTTTGATCTATTAGGTGATACGCAAAAGAAGATTTTAGAAGAAGAAGGAATCACACATCCTCTGCAATAGGATGTCAGCTTTAATAAAAAACAGCGGGATTGAAGAATTATGTTCTTCATTCCGCTGTTTTTTGTTTAGTAGAGTAATTCATTATTTTAAAAACTTACTGAGCATGACGATATTCAGGTTCATTTGCTACTTCATTGAAATCCGCAAATAAATCTTGATCGTCAAAATACCATAAATCTTTTTCCTCGATATAGTAATGAATACCGTTCTTTTCTGTCTCGACACCAACGTTTACAGGCTGTTCGTTTGAAATACCTAATGAAAATCCTTGTTGTACTGTACTGCATCCACCGTAGCGAGCAAAGAAACGAACGTAGTCACCATTCTTTAATAACATTTCATCTTTATACCATTCAGCAGCTTTATCGCTAATTACAATTTTCATTTTTAACACCTCTTATAAGTTTTGCTCCGATTTGGCAATGAAGCATGTATTTTTAAATTAAATACTATAGATTAATTATAAAGCAATGTAATCTAATTATCGAATAATTGAATTTTCACTTATTCAGCTTGTCCTTGCTTTAGCATGTGTTCCATTATCTCTGAATATATAGAAGGTCCATATTTATCGATTGCTGCTTGTGAATCAATTAGTGGATGCATTTTATAGTCTCTTTCTGCTTTACTTGAAACGAAGGTAGGATAAAAAGAAGGAGTATCCATAGTAATGCTGGTTGACTTTCCTTTTTTCTTCTTATTCACTGTAACAGTCATCATGCCGCCAAGATCTCGATACTCCTCGTCTTGTCCTGATAAAAAATTCCCTAGTGAATAGACTACTAAACCTTTTTGGCCGTTTTTTCCTTCTAACCATTCGAATGGCTGAAGAACATGTGGATGACTGCCAAAAATAATATGAACACCTTCATCTATTAAAAACTGTGCCAATTCTTTTTGTTCCTGAGAGGGAAAACGCTGATATTCATTACCCCAGTGAACGGCCATCACAATTACATCTGCTTCTTTCTTTGCTCGTTTTATTTCATTACTCATCCTTTTTTTATCGATTACATTTACAATATACTCACTTCCTTTTGGAATGGGAATCCCGTTTAAGCCATAAGTATAAGCTAAGTAAGCAACTTTAATTTCGTTTTTTTCTAAAATAACAATTTTATCTTGATCTTCCTTTGTTAAATACGTTCCAACATGGGGAAGACCTATTTTATTTAAGTACTCAATCGAAAGCTTTTGGGCATCTACTCCTCGATCCAATGCATGATTATTTGCGGTGGTGACAATATCAACACCCGCCTTTTTTAAACTAACAGCAATTTCATGAGGACCATTAAAAGTAGGGTATCCAGATAACCCAATCGATTCACCTGCAACTATTGTTTCTTGATTTGCCAACAACAAGTCTGGTTTTTTTAATTCACTCGTAATATTAGATAACATGTTATCAAAATTAAAGTGATCACCCACGCGAGCATCATTATAGACACGATCATGAATTAAAATGTCTCCAATGGCTGCAATTGTAATTTCTTTAGATTCTTCTTTTGATAAATCATAAGTGTCTCTCCCTGAAATAGGGCGAACCTCATTGAATGAAGAGGATGGATCAGATTTTCCAACATTCATAAGCATTAGTCCACTTATTCCAATGAGAACTAGCAAGAGTACTAAGAATAGTAGTAAATTTTTTTTCATAAGTAGCCTCTTTTGTTTCTGTATGTCTTTTTTATCACTTTCCATTAAATAGCATAACAAAAAAATAATAGTTTGTAATGCATTCAGGTGTATTTTTACATAATAGCGGTTTTTTGAAACTTTCGAATTAGTATTAATTAACCTTAACATAAATCGGAAAATGGAAGAAAATTGTAGTACCTTTATTAACTGTACTTTCGACATTCACTGTTCCAGCATATTTCTCAATCAGTTGTTTGCAAACATAAAGTCCCATGCCTGTTCCATTTTTTTTCGTCGTTTGTAAAGGAGTGAATAGATTACTTAACTGCGTTTTTGACATTCCACAACCACTGTCTTTTATCATTATAACTAAGCTTTCCTTACATACTGTTGTAGTAATCCTTACTTCCTTTTGTTTGGAAAGGGGATTAGTTTCTGTTGCTTCAAATGCGTTTTTTACAACATTTACAAAAACTTGTGTAAGATGTTGTCTATTTACAGTACATAACGCTTTATCTGCGCAAAAATCAGCTATTAAGTGTATATCCTTTAAATTTGCCTCACTTTTAAACACAGGATATAAATTCATAAGCAATTCATTAATAGACAATGGGGTAATTTCATTTGATTGTGATTTCGATAGAGTTAGAAAGTCAGTAATTAGATCGTTTGCACGCGTAAGTTCTCCGAGCGCAATATCCGTGTATTGATGAATAAGTTCTATATCATTTGTTTGTTTAATCAGTTGTAAAAAACCACTTACAGATGTTAGTGGATTACGTACTTCATGTGTAATACTACTAACCATTTTGGCGATATTTTCGCTGTATGTAGTAGAAAGAGACAAGGATTGTAAGCTATCCAATAGTGTTTTCATGGTTTCTGCTTGCTCCTGAAGTTTTTTTTCTACGAGCTTCCATTTATTTGCAAATTGTATAGTTGCTTGCTCGGATATTTTATTCGTTACACTTGAAGTGGTCATTTGCATTCGCCCCTTTTAGATTATAGTAAAAGGTATGACGAAATAAATCATTTTATGTCATAAAAATACTCTAGGAATACTTGCCAAATAAAAAAAGACCGAAATTGGTCTTTTTTTGCTTTTTATAGCCAGCTTACTTTTGGTTCGGTTTTATTAATGATTCGTTTAATATTTGCGCGGTGTCTATAAACGACAAAAATAGTGAGGATTGCAAGAATCAAGATTAATAATTTATCGTCCCAGAGTATCAGCGAATAAATTAAACCGGCAATTCCTGCAATCATGGAAGACAATGAAACATATTTGGATAAATAGAGTGTAATAAAGAAGATAGCTATTATGATAAGGAATAAAAGCGGTTCGTGTCCGAGTAGGATTCCTGCCGATGTAGCAACTGCTTTCCCGCCCTTAAAGCCAGCGAATACTGGATACATATGACCAATTACAGCAAAAACACCAATTACTAGAGGATTTATGTCTACATCGATATTCCAAATAAGCGTAACAATAAGAGGTAATACCGTAGCGATTGTCCCTTTAAGTATATCGGAAATTGTTACTGCGAAGCCTGCTTTTTTGCCAAGAACTCGGAATGTATTTGTTCCACCTAAATTTCCACTACCATGTTCACGGATATCTATATTATAGAAAGCTTTGCCTATAATTAGTCCAGAAGGAATTGAGCCAATTAAATAAGCTAGTATAATTAATAGTCCAATAATCAATTTCGTATTCTCCTTCACTTATGTATACTATTTGCTTTTATATTGTACCATGTAATTGCTAAATCTCATCATTTTTTCAAAAAATAATCCATATATTCTTCCTTTAATCGGTAAAGCTAATGAGATATAGAGATATAATAGCAAATTATAAATCGGAGAGAAAAGTGAATGGGGGTAAAAGATGAAACGAATAATCCTTATTTTATTTATTCTTTTTATCATTGTCTATAGTGCTACGATTTACTATCATTTAAAAAAATCTCTACCAAATGGAATGTCAATAGAAGGAGATATTCATCAAGTAGAGGATGTAGAGCTTTTGACAGATCTAACGTATAAAAATAAGCAAAATGAAAGAATAGTGAAACATGAAATAGTCGATTCTATGATAAAAGAGGTACAAAATGCGAATAAATTTATTGTAATCGATATGTTTTTATTTAATAAAGACACAAATAAGGACCAAGAATATCCACGATTAGTTGAAAAATTTACAGAAGTTTTAATAAAGAAAAAACAAGAAATGCCCTCTATCGATATTGTATTTCTAACAGATAAAATAAATACCGTGTATGGTTCCTATAATTCAGAGGAATTTAATAAGTTAAAGGATGCCGGGGTAAAAGTGATCGAAACAGATGTCAAAGCTTTACGAGATTCTAATCCGCTCTATTCTGGTTTTTGGCGAATGTTTGGACAATGGGTAAAAACACGCGGTGATGGTCATCTACCAAATTTACTTGCTAACAGTGCTCCAAAGGTTACTACTTTATCGTATTTAGAATTATTAAATGTCAAAGCGAACCATCGAAAACTAGTAATTACCGAGAAATCAGCGATTGTATCGAGTGGAAATATTCATAATGCTAGCGGATATCACTCAAATATTGCTTTTAAAGTACACGGAAATATTATTAACGATCTGCTTCAAAGTGAAGAAAGTACAGGCAGATTGAATGAAGCGCTAAATCTTCCTCGGATAAAAATGCAGGAAGAATCAAATGAAGAAGTTAAAATTCAAATATTAACGGAAGGAAAAATAGGCAGGCATGTGTTAAAAGAAATCAAGAATACAAAGAAAAGCGATTCGATTTGGATCGGGATGCTTTATTTAGCAGATCGAAAAGTAATGGATGAAATAAAAGCAT
Source organism: Niallia sp. FSL W8-1348 (assembly GCF_038006745.1). Classification (NCBI taxonomy): domain Bacteria; kingdom Bacillati; phylum Bacillota; class Bacilli; order Caryophanales; family Bacillaceae; genus Niallia; species Niallia sp. FSL W8-1348. The sequence goes on from NZ_JBBOVV010000002.1 coordinate 123,142, forward strand.
CAGCTCAAAGAGAGGTAAATATTTATTTAGTATTAGACCCAAATCAAAATTCATTTGGAAATAAAAAAGCTGGATTTCCAAATATTCCAGTTGCGGCAGAGCTAAGAAAAGCGCAAGCAGAAAAATACATTCATATAAAATGGTACAACACTGGAAAAGAGCAGTTTCATCCGAAACTAATGTTGATAGAAAGAAAAAGCGAAAATACGATTGTTAATGGTTCAGCAAATCTTACTCGAAGAAATCTTTATGATTTTAACTTAGAAACAGATATTAAAATAATCGCTAGTAAAGACACAAAAGTAATGAAAGATACAAAAGCGTATTTTCAAAAATTGTGGACAAATGATGGTGCAGAATTTACTAAGGATGTAGATACAAAAAGCAATCTACCCTTATTTCGTTATATTATCTATCGTCTGCAAGGCTTTTTATGGTTTACGACCTATTAAATTCCACTCATAATTTTTTGTGGTTTTGAAATAATAGTAATATCTATTATAGGAGGGAACATCATGAAACAAAAAGAGATTTTAACTTCATCGGAGCTTGCGACACTATGGATGACTTATCAAGAAAAAACAATGTTTCTTCGTATGGTTGAATATTTTCATGCTGTTAATGAAGATAAGAAAGAACAAAATTTTTATGAAAGCCATTTAAATAGATTATCCAAAGAGATAAAGAAAATAGAAGCGATTTTGCAAGCAGAAGGAGCAGTTGTTCCAAACGGGTTTTCTGAACAAGATGTAAATAAACAGGCTCCACCTTTGTTTCAGCCGACATTCGCATTACAAATAATGCGAATATTAGCAGAAATTGGAATGGGGCTACATGCTATCCATTTGGCAAGATCTTATCGGAAAGATATTATCCGTTTATTCCAAGAATTATCTGCTACGACGCAGCATTGTTACGAGGAATGTACAGAACTATTAATTGAAAAAGGGGCATTCATTAAGCTGTCCTCCCCAAGTTTCGATGCCAGAGCAAGTGGATATGGTAGTAAATACTCAATATTTAAAAGGTACCAATATATTTGGCAATAAAAGAGTCTTAAATACAGTGGAAGTTTCCTTTCTTTATCAATCGATTGAAAGTAATAGTATTGGTCAACAATTAATTACTGGTTTTGCCCAAGTAACAAAAGATCCTGAGCTGAAAAAGTTCTTTACGCAAGGAAAAGAACTTTCGAAAAAGATTATTACGAAGCTTTCCAAGAAATTGATGGATGATGATATTCAAATACCGCTAGCTTGGGTAGGAAGTCCAACTGTTTCAACGATTGCTCCTTTTTCTGATAAATTAATGCTGTATTGTATTAGTTTATTCTGTAGTTTCGGACTTGGTAGTAACGCTATTGGAACAACATTTAGTTTGCGTAAAGACCTGTCAGCTACTTTAATTCCACTTATTACGAATATTTATGATTATGGTGTACAGGGAGCGGAACTAATGGCGAAAAAAGGATATACGGAAGAGCCGCCAGGAATGGAAAATCGCAAAAATATCATTAATAAAAAATAAAGATTTTCTTGTATAATATGTCCATTGCATTTTACTTATCAATAATTGGAAATAGTGCTATGATTACCTTATAGATGAACTTGTAAGGGAGATGCGCTATAGTGACTGGATTTTTTAGATCGGAAACAAATTTTACGAATAGATTAACAGAACTGTCTGAAATGAGTAAAAAATTTTCGGAAAGAGCGAAGGAAGTGGATGAAAATGCATCTTTTCCTTTTGAAAATATTAAAGAATTACAGGAATCTGGTTACACCAGTTTAACAATACCTAAAAAGTATGGCGGACAAGAACTGTCTTTATATGAATTAGTTAGGCTACAAGAAGTGATTGCTCAAGGGGATGGTTCAACTGCTTTATCGATTGGCTGGCATATGGGAGTTGTTCGAAATATTTATGAGGCAAACTGGGATAAGGATATGCTAAAAGAGGTGTATCAGCCATTGCTAAATGGTGCTTTAATAAATGGAGCTGCAACAGAACCACAAACAGGAAGTCCAACAAGAGGTGGAAAACCACAAACAATAGCAGAAAAGAAAGGCGAAAATTGGGTTATAAATGGACATAAATCTTTTACCACGATGTCACCAGTTTTAGATTATTTTCTCGTTACGGCATCCATTAAGGATACAGAGGATGTTGGGAATTTTCTTATTCCTAAAGAAAGAGATGGGATTCGCATTGAAAACACTTGGGATAGCATTGCTTTAAGAGGGACTGGTAGTAATGATGTATATTTTGAAGAAGTAGAAATTCCCGCTCGTTATTTTGTAGAAAAATTAGAAAAACGAAAAAAAGTCAATCCGTGGCTTTTGCACATTCCAGCATGCTATCTGGGAATTGCAGGTGCAGCACAAAAAGAAGCAGTCGCTTTTGCAAAAAATTATTCTCCTAATAGCATCAAAGGGACCATTAGTGACATTCCAAGCGTACGAACAAAAATTGGTGAAATCGAATTGAAAATGCAAACTGCCAAACACTTTTTATATTCCGTTAGTAAAAAATGGGATGAATCAGACAAGGAACAACAATTTCAATTACTCCCAGAATTAAGTGCTGTAAAATTAGTTGTAACGAATACAGCAATCGAAGTAGTAGATATTGCCATGCGCATCGTCGGCGCACGTAGTTTGTCCGCCAAAAGTCCACTGCAACGATACTATCGAGATGTGCGAGCTGGATTACATAACCCACCAATGGATGATATGACAATCGAACAACTTGCCGTTAAATCTTTAAATCAATTTTAATAAACATAATAAAAAATGATTGTTTTTAAAAGCAATCATGTATAATCGTAGTCAAATCACATGCTATAAAGAAAATGAGGGGTTTACTGCCCTTTTAGAGTTGGATAAATAGAGGCCATTTGACTACGATTTTTAATTTTTTTCGATATTATTATTTAATTAATCATTCATTCATTACTAGTTAATCCAAAATGATGAAAATGGATTAACTAGCCTTTTTCAAATTAGCTTTCATTCTATACTTTCTGTAAAGGCTTAGGAAATAAGTTTCTATTCGAAAAGCACCGTTTATGTATCTTTTTACCCCTAAGACTACTAGCTCTTCTAGTAAAATAAAAAATAGAATTGCATAAATAACAACTGCCATAGTAAATTTCCCTCCTTATCCCTCTCTTCCTTTTTTTCTTGCAATCCAAACAATGTATTATCATAAATAATATGAACATTTGTACTTTTAAGAACATAATTATAAGAAGAAAATAGCAATAAACAAAATAACACGAAACGATTGAAAAATTAACAGAAATAACGCATAATCATATTTTGAATAATTATTTTATTAAAAGGACTCTTCTTATATAATGAAGTGTTTTTACCCGTAGAGAGATATAAAATACCACTATAAAGGGAGATGGAAAATGAAAATAAGAGTTTCTGCCGTACAGTACAAGTTGGAAAACATTAAGTCCTTTGAAGAATTTGCAAAACAATGTGAGCATTACGTTCGAACAGCCCTTGAATTTGGCGCGGAATTTGTTTTATTTCCTGAATTTTTTACGACGCAGCTTTTATCCATGGGCGATGAAAATAACGCTTTAACAATAAATGAATTACCTGGATTTACTGAACAATATCAGGATTTGTTTAGATCATTTGCTGTTCAAACCGGCATGCATATTATCGGTGGAACTCATGTTATTCGCAGAGAAGATAAATTGTATAATGTAGCTCATCTGTTTTATCCAGATGGCAGAATAGAAGAACAGGCAAAGCTTCATATTACGCCTACAGAGGTTTATGAATGGAATATGGAAAAAGGTGATTCTTTCCGCATATTTGATACAGAAAAAGGAAAAGTCGCGATCCTCACATGTTATGACATTGAATTTCCAGAAATTGTTCGCATGGCAAAAGCAAAAGGAGCAGATGTTATTTTTTGTCCTTCTTGTACAGATGACCGCCATGGTTTTCATCGTGTCCGTTATACTTGTCATGCAAGAGCAATTGAAAACCAGGTTTATGTAGTTGTAACAGGAACAGTCGGTACACTAACAAACGTAGACTTTATGCGTGCAAATTTTGGGCAGGCAGCTGTTATTACGCCAAACGATATTCCATTTCCTCCACAAGGAATACTTGTCGAGGGTGAACTTAATAATGATATGGTTGTCACTGCAGACTTAGATCTTTCTTTATTATATGAAGTAAGAGAGAAAGGCTCTGTAACAACTTGGAGAGATAGAAGAACAGATCTATATCCTGATTGGAATTCGACTGTGGAAGGATGAGGAATGTGATCCACAGTGAATTTTTTCTTTATGATGCTGATATTCCAATTTGTTGTACTGTAAGAAATTATCAGGAAAAAGATTTTAAAGAATTAATTGCTATTCAATCAGAATGTTTTCCAGCGCCTTTTCCAGAAGAATTATGGTGGAATGTTGAGCAATTATCCAGTCATCTTGCCCATTTTCCAGAAGGAGCAATTTGTGTGGAAGTTAGTGGAGAACTTGCTGGTTCTTTAACCTGTCTGCGTGTCTCTTATGATTCTAAGACTCCTATTCATACATGGGAGGACATAACAAATAATGGATATATCTCAACACATGATGAACAAGGAAATGCATTATATGTTGTAGATATTAGCATTCGACCTAAATTCCGAAAACTTGGTCTAGGAAAAGTTCTCATGCAAAGCACCTACTATTTAGTCATAGAATTAGGCTTGGATCGATTGCTTGGTGGCGGTAGAATGCCAGGCTATAAAAAATATGCTAAAGACCTTACCGCAGATGCCTATTTGAAAGAGGTTATGTCAGGACATATAAAAGATCCTGTTATTTCTTTTCTGTTACGATGTGGCAGAATGCCAGTTACTGTATTGCCAAATTATTTAGAAGATGAAGATTCATTGAATTATGCTGTTTTAATGGAATGGAATAACCCATTCCAGCAAAATTAAATATCTAGCAAAAATGCCTTACTTAGCTATTTGATATTACTGGAATTATCAATAGCTAAGTAAGGCATATTTTTATTTGGATTTTGCGAATATCGGTATTTTGCCTAGTAACCAATGTTGGAAATAGTTTTCAATCTACTCGAAATAATAAAATTATAAAGGAACGAAAAATAATGATTGACATGTAATTAATTTAGTTCTATATTATTAAGTGCTTAATAGTTAACTACTTAAATATTAATTAGTAAAATGTTTAGGAAAGGATGGGGGATAAGTGCGGAATGGCGAAGAGCTTTTTGAAGTTGCAGCAATGTTTGGCACATTTATCAAAAATATCACAAGTGAATTTAACAAAAATAGCAATGATTTAAATATTACTCAATATAAATTACTCTTTCATCTTGATAAAGAAGGAGCTCAAAATGTTTCCGATCTTGCCAAAAGCGTGCACATTACAAATGCTGCGGTAACTAGTATTACAGATCAATTACTTGCCGATGACTATATAACAAAAGTGCGATCTCAATCAGATCGCAGGGTAGTTAATATTACCATTACAGAAAAGGGAAGAAATATAGTAAATAATATGAAAAAAGAGCAGCAGAATAAAATGAAAGAACATTTTCGCAAACTGACAGAAGAAGATATTCAACACTTGAAACGAATCTTTACATTATTAAACGAGAACTTTTAACAATTTCATAAAGAAAAGAGAGAATGCAATGGAACATTTAACACAAAAGAAAAAATTATCAATTATGATTGCCATTATGGCAGCGATGTTTTTTGCAGCGATTAACCAAACAATTGTTAGTACTGCAATGCCAAAAATTATTTCCATTTTAGATGGCATGGACTATTATACATGGACAATAAATATTTACATGCTTACATCTACAATAGCTACTGTCCTAGTTGGAAAGCTGTCTGATATGTATGGACGTAAGCCTTTCTTATTAATCGGAATCTTATTATTTATGGTTGGTGCTTTCTTAACAGGTACTTCCAATGATGTATTCCAATTTATTGCATATCGTGGTATCCAGGGGATTGGTGCTGGTATTATTCAATCTTCTGCCTTTACAGCAGTTGGAGATTTATTTCCGCCACGAGAACGTGGTAAATGGATGGGCTTATTAACAGCCGTATTTGGCTTCTCCAGCGTACTTGGGCCTCTTCTAGGGGGATATTTAGTTGATCATCTAGATTGGCATTGGTTATTCTGGATCTTCTTACCAATCGGTATTATTGCTTTTGGTATGATTACGGTATTATTCCCTAAAGTAGAGGGAACTGGAAAACAAAGTATTGACTATTTAGGATCCTTATTTATGACGGTTGCTATTGTTCCACTATTATTAGCTTTCTCATGGGCAGGAACAGAGTATGCATGGGGTTCTGCACAAATTTTAGGCTTAATTGCTACTAGTATTGTTTTCGCCTTTGTCTTTGTTTTTGTAGAAAAGAAAGCGAAAAATCCAATATTACCTTTACATCTTTTTAAAAATAATATCGTGACAGTTTCTAATCTTATTGGTTTTATTATGAACTTTGGAATGATGGGGGCTATGATATATCTATCTTTCTTTGTTCAAGGTGTACTAGGTATTTCACCTACTTACGCTGGTTATGTAACGATGCCAATGTCCATCGTTATGGTTATCTCCAGTACAATTATTGGTCAGTTAATTTCAAAAACTGGGAAATATAAACGCTTTGCATTAATTGGAGTACCAACTATGATTGCTGGTATGGCAATTATGATCTTTATGAACAGTGTTCCTATGGCGATTTTAAGTATGATTGTCTTTGGATTAGGTCTTGGTATTGGTATGCCAGTATTTTCAATTGCTACACAAAATGCGGTTTCTCATAAAGAGTTAGGAGTAGTAACGGCTTCTACTCAGTTATTCCGTAACTTAGGTGGTACAATTGGTATTGCCGTGATGGGAACGGTTATGGCTAACAATTTAAAAACAAACTTACAAGACACGATGCAAAATTCGCCTGTGGTGAAGGATTTGGCAACATTGGATCCAAAAGTGACAGAGCAAATCGTTGGTTTTGCCAATCCACAAGCTTTAATGAATAAACCATTACTTGAACAAACAGAAGCAAACCTTCCAGCAGATGTTCAACCGATATTTGCGCAAATGATTCAGGGAATTAGAGATGCGTTAGGTGATACATTATCAACTGTATTCTTAACTGGAACGATCGTATTAGTTGTTGCCTTTTTATTAGTGTTTTTCTTAAAGGAAATTCCACTACGTACATCAAACCAAGCTTCTCCTGAAGGAGAGAAGGAAGAAGATATCGTTCTTGATAGACAAAATTCATAAAGACATACTAAATTGGCTGTTTTCCAAAATTCTGGGAGACAGCCTTCTTATTTTATGTAGAATAATGGGGGAGAAACTATTATTGTGGATATTTTGTTACAATCAGAAGTTTTCTCGCACAACCTTTTTTCTGTTATAATAAAGTATAGTAATTGAATGAAAAAAAGTAGGGATGTTAAATGAAAATTATTTGTTTTGGAGATAGCTTAACAAGAGGTGTCTCATTTGTAAAAGGTAGGGTAAGAATTATCAAAGACAATTATCCCGCTTTTCTTGAAAAATTATTTTCAGTAAATAATCCAGAGGATACAATTGTCTTAAATAAAGGTGTATTTAATGATAATTCTGATTTGTTAATAAAGCGATTGGAAAAGGATGTTCTTTCTGAGAAGCCGAATTATGTCTTGTTAAATGTAGGTGGAAATGATTGCAATTTTAAATGGCAGGAAGTAGCTGAGAATCCTGATAAAAACCATGACCCAATTGTGCCAATTAGTCAATATATCGAAAACATCGGTCAGATGGTAACAAAAATGAAGCAATCAAATATCACGCCGATTTTGTTAACTTTACCACCACTTGATCCTGTTAGATATTATAAATTTATTGCAGATAGATATGGAACCACGATTAGTCATTGGATTAGTTGTTGTGGAGGAATTGAACATTGGCATAGTCTATACAATTTACATTTGAATAAATTAATTGACCAATTAAATCTTCCTAGTATTGATGTTCGCTCAGCGCTTAACAAGGCTGGAGATGTTTCTGATTTTATTAGTGATGATGGAATTCATTTAAATTCAGAAGGCTATAAAAAAATGAGTGCTTTTATTTTTGAGGAAATGCTCCGTTTAACGGGAGGACAAAAAGAACAATTATCTTAATGATCTTTTTGTTATAAAGTACCGGTGCTATTCCTTTCAAAAAAACTAGCTATGGAATATCTTTGGAATATGCTATATCATAAAGGGACAAGCAGTCATCAATACGTCGATTAAGATAGTGGAGGAAATACAGATGAGCACATTATATGAAAAAATAATTGATGTTTTACAACAAAAAGGACCAACAAGCCTTTCCACTATTTATAATGAATTAAATAGTTTTTTAGGAGAGGAAGACACACCTATTTCAATGTCCTCCATAAAGTCTGTCCTTTCTCGGAAAAAAGACTTATTCGAGGTTTATGATGATTTAGTATCAATTCATCCAGATAAAGAAATTACGAAGCTAATTGTGGAATATAAGGTAAATCAAGAGCATTCTTTTAGTATTCATATCGATTTTGATCTTCGAAATTATTTAATTCAAGAATGGAGTCAATTTCCGATTGTCATTCCGCCAGTTTTTAATAAAATGGAGCCAGAAGAATATGATATCTTAAAGATGGACTTATACCGATTGAAAATTTGGAATTGGGAAGATGAGCTACTAGGAATAGATTCTGTTAAATGTACCGCTAGATTGGTTACGGTTAACTCTACCTATACGGTTGATTTAGCAAATTTGCAATCAAAAGAATGGAGACAATTGCAGAAAATTGTAGCGCTATTTACTGATTTAGAATTGTTGCTTAAGTAAGCGAGAAGGCGGAAGCATATCAATGAAAATTGATATGCTTTTTTAGTTTTCATGACGCAGAAAAAATAATTAACGATACATTGTCCATAATCCCATATCCATGAACCCAACATTCTTATAAATTTTACCAGCAGCAGGATTATCATAAAACAAGCAAACATATTGTTTTTCGTCTAATACATCATTAACTAGGGCTGTCATTAGTTTACTTGCTAAACCTTGATTCCGATAATCTTTATGCGTACATACACCGACAATCATAGCTGATTGGGAATTTTCTGCAGTAGTAGAGACCGTTGAAATAATGTCACCTTGATTATTTTCAAGAAAATAAGTTCGACCTGTTTTTGATTCAATTGCTTTTTTTAGCATATTTTTTGTTTCGACTGTTGTGTTAAATTCATCAATAGAATGTTGTAATACAACAATTCTGTCAATATCAGCAATAGTAGCTTTATTAATTGTTTCCGTTATTTGTATTTCTCTTTTTGTTTCGCATTGAGCGAAATAAGTTACTCGTTTCTTCCCTAATGCTAGATTAGGCAGTTTTTCAAATTTCTCAACTAGGTCTGCTTTCCCTGATAACGTTACTGGATTAGTATTTGACTGCATTATCGCTGCAAAAGCCTCTGAATCAAAATGATTTTTGTCTTTGCAGTAAAATATATAGCTTTCAAAATACTTAAGTAGTACAGCTTTTATGTCCCCATCATGAAATTCTCCCCAAAGCTTTTGGAATGGAGAATGATAGCCAAATGCTTCAATATCTCCAATGATAAAAAGGTTAATGGAAGGGTCTTGTAGTAAAAATTTCATCACATTAGCATGATCTTTTTCTGTAAGTTCACGAATCATGTATACAACCTTCTTTCGATTCTTTGAAATAATTAATTGTAAGTTTATCATAATATTGGAAATATAAATAGATTTGAATAAATTTATTGTTGGACACCAATTATAAGTATTTTACTAAGCATCGAGAATGAAAGAGAATATACAGTTTTGCTAAAAGATAAAAGTAGAAACACGAAAACTGGTGTTCATCAAAGGAATGAAAACCACATTTGAAAGTAGAAGCAAGAAAACTGGCGTTCATCAAAGGAATGAAAACCACATTTGAAAGTAGGAGCAAGAAAACTGGTGTTCATCAAGGGGATGAAAGCCACATTTGAAAGTAGAAGCAAGAAAACTGGCGTTCATCAAAGGAATGAACACCGCATTTGAAAGTAGAAGCAAGAAAACTGGCGTTCATCAAGGGAATGAAAGCAATATTTAAAAGTCAAAAACATTGAATTTACTTCCCAACCTAATTAAATAAACAATCCAGCTGAATAAAAGCAGCTGGATTGCATTTTAACTATAATAATATGGAACTAAATTTTATTAACTAAGAGAACTAGATAACACATTAAAATAACGTGCATCTGGATGGGCAAATACCATTGCAGAAACAGAGGCTTCTGGTTCCATCATACACTCTTCTGACAAAATTATTCCAATATCTTCAGGTGAAAGTAACCCAAACAGTTTTTTCTGATCTTCTAATTCAGGACAAGCAGGGTACCCAAATGAAAATCTTTGTCCTTGATATTTTGCTGCAAAGCGTTCCTTCATAGTAAAGTTTGTTGGATCAGGGAATCCCCATCTATCTCTAATCTGACGATGAATAAATTCTGCAAGGCCCTCCGCTGTTTCTAATGCAAGTGATTGCAGGGCGTGTGATTCGAGAAATCTTCCATCACGCTTTAATTGTTCTGCTGCTTGTCGGATTCCAGTACCTGCTGTAACTGCAAAAAAAGCAACATAATCCATAACACCACTATCTATAGGTTTTAAATAGTCTGCTAGACAAAGATATGGTTCTCTTTCTTGTCTTGGAAAATCAAAAGTTTCTAGTCGTTTAGAAACATCGTCTGGATCATATATATATATTTTATTGCCATCTGATTGAGCAGGGTAGAAGCGATAAACCGCTTTTGGCAGTATCCAGTTATTTTGTTCTGCTTCTAATAAAAGTTGTTCAATCATATCGTTTAATTGGACCGCTTTTTCATCTTTCTGCTTTAATAAAACGTCAATTTTACCTTTTAACCCCAAATGGTGACCTAATAGCATTTGCTTATTAATATATGGTTTGATATGCCCAATTGTATAATTCGTTACTATATGCTTCTTTGTATCCTGAGGTACAAAGACAGGGGCTTTTGGATCAATTGTTTTTCTTTTAATTCCTGTGATAACGGGTTTTACATAATCTTTTGTCGGCATTGCTAAAAGAGTTTGCTTCTTTTTTTCATGCTCTTGTTTAAGCAAAGAGAATTCTTCTTGATTGGTTAGCTGATTAGCAAGGGATAAACCATTCATGGCATCTTTTGCGTATAATACCAGTCCATCATATTCTCGTGAGATTTTTGTATCGGTAAATTTTCTTGATAATGCTGCTCCACCAACTAAGATAGGGACGTCGATACCAGCTTGTTTCATATCTGCTGCTGTTAACACCATCTGTTGTGCAGATTTAACAAGGAGGCCTGATAAACCGACAATGTTTGGCTGTTCCTTTTTGATAGCGGAAACTAACTCTGCTGGCGGAACCTTAATTCCTAGATCAATCACTTCATAACCGTTGTTTGAGAGAATGATGTCGACGAGATTTTTGCCAATATCATGAACATCTCCTTTAACGGTTGCTAAGATAACTTTTCCCTTTGTGGATGAAGAAACATTTTTATCCATGTAGCCTTCTAAAAAAGAAACGGCGGTTTTCATTACTTCTGCGCTTTGCAAAACTTCTGCTACGATTAATTGATTATCATTAAATAAACGGCCAACTTCCTTCATTCCATTCATTAACGGACCATTAATAATATCTAGTGGCGCACTGTAAGTGGTGAGCGCGATTGCTAAATCATCAAGTAATCCTTCTTTTGTTCCTTCAACGACATAATAGGCTAATCGTTCATCTAAGGTTAAATTTTCAAGAGAATTTATTTTTTCTTTCTTCTTACCCCGGTAGAAATCCGTAAAAACAGCTAACGTTTCATCTGTTGTTTCAAATAATAGCTTTTCAGCTAATTCAATTTCTTCTTTACTAATAGACGCAAATCTTTCCAGCTTTTCTGTATTAACGATGGCATAGTCTAATCCAGCTTGTGTACAGTGGTAAAGAAAGACACTGTTTAATATTTCACGACCGACAGGAGGGAGACCAAAAGAGACATTACTTATTCCAAGAATGGTCTGAACATCTGGACAAGCTTCCTTAATTTGTTTAATACCTTCCACTGTTGCTAAAGCAGATCCAATGTATTGCTCGTCTCCAGTACCTACAGGGAACACAAGCGGATCAAAAATAATATCTTGACCACTAATCTTATATTTCTTGGTTAATAAATCATAGGATCGTTTTGCGATTTGCAGCTTCTTTTCTGCGGTAACTCCCATACCATCTTCATCAATCGTTCCTACAACAACCGAGGCTCCATATTTGTGGATGAGAGGGGCAATTGCTTGAAACCTTTCTTCGCCATCCTCTAGGTTAATGCTGTTGATGATTGCTTTCCCTTGCGAATAGGAGAGAGCTTTTTCGATTACTTTTTCATCAGTAGAGTCAATGACGAGTGGAACCTTTACTTTTTTCACAACTTCTTTCATAAAATGTTCCATGTCCTGTAGCTCATCTCTGTCAGGATCAGCTAAACATATATCGATAACATGGGCTCCGCCTTTTACTTGGGCTCTTGCAATTTCAGATGCTTCTTCGTATTTTCCTTCTTGTATTAATCGTTTAAATTTCCGAGAACCAATGACATTCGTACGTTCGCCAACCATAATTGGTCTTAATGTAGGATCATCATATATAAAAGGCTCAATTCCTGAAACCATATGATAGGTGGTTTCAGCGACTGTTCGAGGGGCAATTTCCTTCATTTTCTCTGCAATTGCTTGAATATGCTCAGGGGTAGTTCCACAGCAACCACCGACGATATTTAGCCAGCCCTCTTCAGCAAAACCGCTTAATTTATTTGCAAGAGAGGAAGCCGTCTCATGATAATGACCTTCTTCATCAGGTAAGCCAGCGTTTGGGTAGCAGCTAACAGCAAACTTAGAGAGGCCTGACAGGGAACGAATGTGATCTTGCATAAACTCGGGACCAGTTGCACAGTTTAAACCGATTGCGATAGGATTCATATGTTCAACAGAAATATAAAAGGCTTCAATCGACTGGCCCGCAAGTGTAGTACCCATCGGTTCAATGGTCCCAGAAATCATCAATGGAAGTTCTTTACCTGTCTTTGCAAACGCCTGTTTAATTCCGAGGAAACCCGCCTTTACATTTAACATATCCTGACTAGTTTCGAGAAGAAGGATATCTACACCTCCATCGATTAATCCTATTGCTTGCTCTTCATAAGAAGCAATAAGCTCTTCGAATGTGGCTCCACCAGTGACACTTAATGTTTTCGTTGTCGGACCCATTGCTCCAGCAATGAATCTTGGCCATTCAGGAGTAGAATATTTTCTGACCGCGTCTTTGGCGAGTTTTGCTGCCGTAACATTAAGTTTGTAAGCAAGATGCCCTAGATGGTATTCATCTAGGACAATCTTCGTAGCACCGAATGTATTTGTTTCAATAATATCTGCACCGGCTTTAAGATAGGCTTCATGGATTTTCGTAATAATATCTGGTTTTGTTAGATTAAGATTTTCATTACAACCTTCTAATTCTTCTCCTCCAAAATCGTCTGCTGTTAAATCTTCTCGTTGGAGCATTGTACCCATTGCGCCGTCCATTATTAAGATTTTTTGTTTAAGTTTTTCAGCTAATGAAGTTTGTGGCATTAGTTGTCCTCCTAGTTGCTGCAGTTCGTCTTTTCGTATAGCGCGCCAATTCTACTGAAAGCTCATATCGCAAAAATGGTGTTATTAAGTAGATACCATTGAAGTAGGTGGCTGCAGTATCGATTAGCGACTTTGTAATTTTCAAACCTTCTTGTGTTGCTTGTTCTGGGTTATCTTTTAAATTTGCCATTGTTTGACGAATCGAATCGTCTATCTTTATTCCAGGTACTTCGTTATGGAGAAATTCTGCATTATTGCTGCTTGTTAAAGGCATTAAACCAATATAAATAGGCTTGTCGATATGCTTAGTAGCTTCATATAATTCGATTATTTTTTCTTCTGAATAAATAGGCTGAGTGATAATGTAATCAGCACCACATTCTATTTTTTTCTCTAGTCTTTTCACTGCTTTATCTACTTGCCGAACATTTGGATTAAAGGCTGCAGAGACAGAAAAAGCTGTTTTTTGACCTAGATTTTTTCCAGAAAAGGAGAGTCCTTCATTTAATTGCTTAATCATCGAGATTAAATCAAAAGAAGTCATGTCATAAACAGAAGATGCACCAGGGAAATCTCCAACTCGAGCTGGATCTCCTGTTATTGCTAATACATCTTGGAGTCCCAGTGTGTGCAACCCCATTAAATGAGATTGTAATCCAATCATGTTGCGATCACGACAGGCAATATGAATGAGGGGACGAAGACCGATATTTTGTTTTACTAATGTACCAATAGCTGTATTGGATATACGAGCAGACGCTAAGCTATTGTCTGCAAGTGTAATAGCATCAATGCCTTCTTCTTTTAGTTTTTTTGCGCCTTCAAAGAAGCGTGTTGTGTCTAATTTTCTTGGTGGATCTAATTCTACGATAACAGAAGCTCTTTCTTTAGCAATCTCCTCCAAAGGTGTATATTCCCGCAGGGGAGGAGAGTTAAGAAGAATAGATTCAACTCGTGGTGCATTAGCATTAGATGGAATTGCTTTTTCAGTAATAGGGACAGCATCTTTTAATGCTTCCGCAAAATTTTTAATATGTTCTGGCGTTGTCCCACAGCAACCTCCTAAAAGGCGAACACCTTGCTTTCTAAATTCTTCAGCAGATTTTCGGAAATATTCTGCATTATCTTTATATTCGAATTTTCCGTCAATATAAGTTGGCAAACTAGCATTTGGATAGGCCGATAAATAGGCATGCTTTGGTAATGGTATCTGTTCGAGTGATGCAATCATATGATGGGGACCTAATCTGCAATTTAGGCCAATCACATCTGCTCCCAAATTTTCTAGTCTATCAAACGCAGAAGAAAGGGAGGATTGATTTTGTAAAATGCCTATTTCATGAATCGAAACTTGGGCAATGACTGGAAGATCTGTTTCTTTTTTAGTAATTTGTAGAACCGTTTCTAATTCTTCCAAATCATAAAATGTTTCTAGTAGAATCCCATCGACCCCTTCTAGTAACAAACAGTAAAGCTGTTCACGAAAACTTCTCTTTAGTTCTTCCAAACTAATAGCTTGTGGCTTCATCCCTCTGTTCCCGCCGATTGTTCCTAAAATATTGACCTTATTAGTTGTTGCTGCTTGTTTGGCAATTTTAACGGCAGCACTGTTTATTTCCTTTACGTTATCTTCAAGCCCATATCTTTGTAGTTTTAAATAGTTGGCAGCATATGTATTTGTTTGAATAATATCTGCCCCTGCATGGATATATGCTTGATGAATATGTTGAATTTGTTCATGATGCGAAAGATTTAATGCTTCAAAGCATGTGTCCTTTCCATAGGAGTAGAGGAGGGTACCCATCGCACCGTCGGCTATTAAAATTTCATTTTTTAGTCTATCAAGAAAACTCATCATAATCCTCCATTAAATATAATGTAGCGCTGCCGTCTTTTTTAGGGCTGTATCAAAGTCATTGATTAAATCTTGTGGATTTTCCAATCCAACTGATAGGCGAAGAAGGGAGTCAGTAATCCCTCTTTCTGCTCTTGCAGCAGGGTCCATTGCAGCATGGGACATTTTAGCAGGATACGAAAGGATTGACTCTACAGCACCAAGACTAACTGCAAATACAGGAAGTTTTACATTTTCAACAAATGTGCGCATTGCCTCTTCTGAATGCAATTCAAAGGAAAAAACAGCCCCTGCATTTAACGCTTGTTTTCTTTGAATCGCATATTGAGGATGGTCTTCAAAACCTGGGTAATGAACTTTCTTAATGCATGGATGGTTCTGTAAATGTTCTGCAATGATTTTTGCGCCATCACATGAATGCTTCATGCGTACGTGCAATGTCTTTATTCCTCTTAACAATAACCAACAATCCTGTACGCCAAGAACCGCACCAAAAGAATTTTGTAAATAGCCAATTTGTTTGGCAAGGTCTGCATCTTTAACTACCGCAACTCCAGCAATAACATCACTATGGCCTGATAAGAATTTAGTAGCACTATGTAGGACTACATCTGCACCGAGTGTTAATGGTTTTTGTAAGGCGGGTGTTAAAAAAGTATTGTCTACAAAGGTCCAGGCATTGTATTTTTTGGCGAGTAAGCTTATTGCTTCAATATCGGTTACTTTTAATAATGGGTTAGAAGGGGTTTCAACATAAAATACTTTTGTATTAGGCAAAACAGCCGCTTCTACTTCTGCTAAGTTGGTCATATCTACAAATGTATGGTCAATACCAAAGCGATTTAATACCGTTGTGACCATACGGTACGTTCCTCCATAAACGTCTTCCGAAATAACGACATGGTCTCCTTGTGATAATAATAGGAAAGCAGTAGAGATAGCAGCCATTCCAGAAGAAAAGGCAAAGCCGTGTGTGCCTTCTTCGAGTTCTGCAACGACTTCTTCCACAGCTTCTCTCGTCGGATTTAAGCTTCTGCTATAATCGTATTTTCCAAACGTTTCTATATCCTTTTGATGGAAGGTAGAAGCGTGCTGAATTGGCACGCTAACTGCTCCAGTTTCCGGATCAAATTTATGCTTATTGTGTAGTAATTTTGTTTCAAATGTATATGGTGTGCTCATATTGTTACCTCCTTAGCGATTCCCTTTGCAATGGAAAATGCTTTATCTAAATCTTTAATTAAATCATTTGCATTTTCAATGCCGACAGAAAAACGTAATAAACGGTTATCAACGCCAGTCTCTAATCGAACTTCTAATGGAATGTCGGCATGGGTTTGGGTAGCAGGGTATGTGATAAAACTCTCTACACCACCCAAGCTTTCAGCAAAGGAGATTAACGTTAAATTTTGTAAAAATGGATTTACCCATGATTCATGTTGAATTCTAAAGGAAATCATACCACCGCGACCAGGATAGAGAACATCAACAACAGCATCATGTTCTTTAAGGAAGGAACATAAAATTTTAGCATTTTCCTCATGTTTTTCCATTCTTAATGCTAATGTTTTCATGCCTCTCATTAATAACCAAGAATCGAAGGGACTTAAAACAGCTCCCGCAGAATTATGATGTAAAGCAAGTTCATTACATAATGCTTCTCCTTTAGCAACGATAAGACCGGCAAGAACATCATTATGTCCACCTAAATATTTTGTCGCACTGTGGATAACAATATCAGCCCCTAAGCGAATAGGCTGTTGAATGATTGGAGTATAGAAAGTATTATCTACAATAAGTAGAATACCGTGTTCTTTAGCGATGGAAGCCACTTCTGAAATATCCGTTTGTTCCATTAATGGATTAGTAGGAGTTTCAAGGAAGATTGCTTTTGTATTAGGGGAAATTGCCGCACGTAAAGTATCTGTATCTGAGGTAGTAACGTACGTACATCGAAGACCCCATTTTTTATATCCTTGTTCTAACAAACGATAGGTACCACCATATAAATCCTTTGAAATAATCCATTCATCACCGCTTTGGAAAAGCGAAAGAATTGTTTGGATAGCAGCCATTCCGGAGCTACATGCAAAGCCGCGATCTCCATCTTCTAAATCGGCAATTGCCTTTTCTAAAATTTCTCGAGTGGGATTTCCAGTACGAGTGTAATCATAGCCAGTTGATTCCCCAATTCCAGCATGACGATAAGCAGTTGAGAAATAAACAGGTGGGTTTACTGCTCCAGTTGTTTTTTCACTTCGATTTCCAATTTGTGCTAATTTTGTCTCTAAACTATACATTCTATAACTCTCCTATTCTCATAATGTGAATTTATTTATGTAATCCATACAAATCAAGAAGAGAAGAAAAATGACATGAAAAAAGTCTTCTTCGTTAATAAGAAGAAGACTTTGATTATTTAATGGTCATTCTTCTTATCTTTCAAGCCTTTATGCTTGATGGAATTAGCACCTTTTCAGTATGTAATAGAATACTGAAGGTTGCTGAGGTTTCTTCGGGCCATTCCCTCTACCTCTCTTGATAAGAATTACTTATGTAATTGAATATTAATTTACTATATATTTTACCAGTTGGCAACAATTATTTTGTTATTTCTGAAAAGATTCTATATTCTTCTTATTATAAATAAAAAGAATATACACTTAGATTTCTTCAATAAGTTGATAGACATCGACTTCCAACTCATAATCTGGCTTTGCTTTTGTGTAAATTCTTGCTTTTTTTGTTTTTTCATCTACATTCTGGATAATTATCTTTTCACCTTGATAACTAACATCCACAATATCCGCAGCATTCATAATTTCAATTGCTCTTCCAATATTCAATGTAAGTCCTCCTAAACTAACTAATCCCCATTTTAATCCATTCATTTTAAGTAAATACTCATTCTACTCGATTTTGAATAATAATGAAAAGCAACAATTTAAACAAACCTATCTTAAAAATAATATATTTTTCTTAAACCGAGCTTTTCCATATTAGTCTATAGAGCGAAAGGAGTTCTATCTTTATAATGGGTATATTTCTTAAATTTTATGCCCAATTTTTTCTTCTCATTAAATTTTAATGTTACTTTCATGCTTTTTTAGAATAGGAGGTATACTATTTGTTTTATTCACTTAACCATATTGGAAAACTAATTAAACTTGTTATCTTAACAGGAAAAATAATTGCTTAAAATAGGCTAAGAATTGGGTATTATTAAAAAATATAGTTAATACCACAGCCAAAGTTCAAAATAAAGGAGAGATGAAATATGCATTTTCTTCGCATCGCAATGATTGTATTTAGTTCTATAACTGCTGCATCCTTATTCGGATTTCAATTTGTAGAAATGGCACATGCCATTATGGATTCAATGTTTTCAAAAGAGTAGGAACAAATTTTGTATATCAAGCTTCTAACATGATAAAATAACAATATCTTTAGGCAAGTTAAAGCAGTTTTGTTGAAATTTTTTAAAATTAAATTTCAACATACCGCTTATAACGCTGCCTATGTTTAATAGAGAGCGTGGTATAATGAAAAAAATTTTGATTATTGAAGATGAAAAAAATCTATCGAGATTTATTGAATTAGAATTAACGTATGAAGGATATAAAACAGAAGTTTGTTCAGATGGTAGAAGTGGTTTACAAAAAGCATTAGAGGAAGATTGGGACATCATTTTACTAGATTTAATGCTGCCTGAATTAAATGGAATGGAAGTATGCAGAAGGCTCCGCCAAACAAAAAATACCCCTATATTAATGATAACTGCACGTGATAGTGTTCTAGACAGAGTATCTGGTCTAGATAGTGGAGCTGACGATTATTTAGTTAAGCCTTTTGCAATCGAAGAGCTGCTTGCTAGATTACGTGCTTTATTTCGCCGAATAGATCCACAAATAAATTCTTCCAATCAAACAATGACGAAGCTGACTTATAAGGATATAACACTTGAAGTAGAATCCCATATTGCCAAGAAAGGTGAAGAGATTCTATCTTTAACGAAAAGAGAGTATGATTTACTTTATATGTTTATGACGAATATTAATATTGTCTTATCGAGAGATATCTTATTAGAAAAAATTTGGGGCTATGAATCTGAAGTGGAAACAAATGTGATTGATGTGTATGTCAGGTATCTAAGAAATAAACTTGATCCAACTGGACAAGAAGTATATATCGAAACGGTCAGAGGAATAGGATATGTGATGAGATGAAATTTATAAAAAAAATATCTCTTTTACCTTGGAAGTGGAAGTTAACACTCGGATTATCCTTTTGCATTTTTTTAACTTATTCTATTTTTTCATTTTTTGAATTTCATACGGTTTCTTCTTGGTTATTAAATCAGGAAGAAACCGATGTAAAACAAGCAATGGAGCAGGTAGTCCAGCAATTGAGTGTACAAGATAAAGATTTCACGGATGAAGAGCTTACTGATAATGTTTCTTTATTAGAAAAATTAAATAATAATAATCAGCTTATCCGTGTATTAGATGAGGATGGACATGCCATTCTTTCCGATATGAATGGAGATTTCCCTATTATAGAGCCTAATCAAATGTATAATGATGAGCAATTTCATTATATTTCAATCGGTGACCAGAACTCTTTAGTTTACAGTAAAGAAGTACGAGCTCCAACATTTAACGGAAGAGTCGAGATTATTAGGTCGCTTGAATCTTTGGATAAAGTTCGAGAACATTTACAATTTGCAATGACGATGTTTGCAGTGGCTGCTTTGATAATAAGTGCATTGATTGGTTATTTTATTTCCTATTTATTATTAAAACCTATGAATTCTATGACGAAAACGATGAAAAAAATTAAAAGTAGTGGTTTTAAGGAAAGGATGCCAGTCTATCCGCAAAAAGACGAAATCTCTGATTTAACGATTATTTTTAATGAGATGATGGATGTAATTGAACAATCTTTTCAGCAGCAAAAACAATTTATTGAAGACGCTTCCCATGAGCTGAGAACTCCGGTTTCAGTCCTAGAAGGACATCTATCCATGTTAAATAGATGGGGAAAAAACAACCAAGATATTCTAAATGAGTCATTACAAGCATCTACTGAGGAAGTTGCTAGATTGAAAAAGCTAATTATAAGTTTATTAGATTTATCAAAATTAGAACAAAATAGAGTAGATCCTGACTTAACTCCTGAAAGGGTAAAATGGATTTTGGAACATACTATTCATGATTTTATGATGCTGCATCAGGATTTCAACTTTGAGATGAAGTTAGATTCTTTGCATCTTTATAAGGTGTCTGAACAACATTTACAACAAATTACCACCATTTTACTTGATAATGCAGTTAAATATTCTTTACATGAAAAAAATATTTTTCTTCATACACACGAAACAGACCATCATTTTGTCCTAGAAATAAGTGACCACGGAATCGGAATTCCAAAAGAAGACATCGATAAAGTATTCGATCGTTTTTATCGCGTAGACAAAGCAAGGAGTAGAGAGCAAGGTGGAACAGGTCTTGGCTTAGCAATTGCGAAGAAAATTGTCGGATTATACAAAGGAACGATCGAGATTAATAGTAAGGTTGGACAAGGGACAAAAGTAATTGTTCGTTTTAACCTATAGAAGGAAAAAAGGAAGGTCTACTCTTGAGAAAAACAAGGAGTGAACTTCCTTTTTCCTTTGTCATGTAATGATATTTATTGCATAAGATTAACTAGTAAGATTGTTTTTTTTCTGAAGATAGGGGCGATAAAAAATATTTTTAATTTTTTTACCATAAATATGTGTAAAACTTTTGAAGACGTAATTAAACCATGATAGAATAGAAATGTAAACGTTTTAAAAAAGTTTTTTCACTATAAGGTGTATTGTGCAATAACAAAGGGAAGATAAAAATGATATTAAATGTGGTGGAGGGAAATTTTCATGGAGAAGCCATCTGACGGTACAGTCTCATACCAACCAAGGTTCTATGGGCCGAACTTAGGGCTTGTAATGGAGCTTTATGAGCAATATGTTCAAGATCCAAATTCAGTTGATGAAGAAATGAAAAAGCATTTTGATCAATGGGGACCACCTATTGATAATCAAGAACAAACTAGCACGAATCATTTATCTATACAATCCGAAGTTCAAGTTGAAAAAATTATTGCAGCAGTTACATTAGTGAATAAGATAAGAGCTTATGGGCATTTAGCGGCTGATATCTATCCTTTAAACGATCATAACAGGGAATATGAGTTATTCGAGCTGTCTCGTTTTAACTTAACAAAAGAAGATTTAGAAAAAATACCAGCACCGTTAATTTGTCCAGATGCTCCTAAGCATATAACAAATGGCTTTGAAGCAATCCAGTATTTAAAGGAGATTTATACGAAGACAATCGCATTTGAATATTATCATGTAAATGATATTAAAGAAAAAAATTGGCTACAAGCAAAAGTCGAATCAGGAAGCTTAAAACCAGCTTGCCATAAAGAATTAAAGAAAAAACTCTTAAAAAGAGTGATAGAAGTAGAAGAATTTGAAAGTTTTTTACATAGAACGTATGTAGGGCAAAAGAGATTCTCGATTGAAGGTCTCGATACAATGGTACCGATGATAGATGAAATTATTTCGGAAACGGTCTTAAAAGGTGCCCAAAATATTAATATTGGAATGGCACATAGAGGGAGATTAAATGTTTTAGCACATGTTTTAGAAAAGCCATATGAAATGATATTTGCTGAATTTCAGCACGCTCCTAATAAGCAGTTAGTTCCTTCTGAAGGGTCAATTGGTATTAGCTTTGGATGGACAGGAGACGTGAAGTATCATTTAGGTCTCGATAGACAACTTAAATCCAATAATGTATCAAATGTACGCTTAACGCTTGCAAATAACCCAAGTCATCTTGAATTCGTTGGTGCAGTAGTAGAAGGCTTTACTCGTGCTTCTCAAGATGATCGAACGAAACCTGGATTTCCAGAAGAGGATTCAAATAAGTCTCTTGCAATTTTGATACATGGGGATGCTGCTTTTCCAGGGCAAGGTATCGTATCCGAGACATTAAACTTAACTGGCTTAAAAGGGTATCGAACTGGTGGAACCATTCATATTATTGCTAATAACACAATTGGATTTACAACGGAATCTAGTGATTCTAGATCTACTAGATATGCAAGTGATTTAGCAAAAGGATTTGAAATTCCAATTATTCATGTCAATGCAGATGATCCGGAAGCTTGTATTAAAGCTGCAAAACTAGCATGTGAATACAGAGCAACTTTTAAAAAGGACTTTTTAATCGATTTAATTGGATATAGAAGGTATGGACATAACGAAATGGATGAGCCGATGACGACCAATCCATTAATGTACAAGTTGATCCACAATCACCCAACTATTACAAAGTTATATGGGGATAAACTAGTAACGGAAAATGTAGTGAAAGAAGACGAAGTAAAGGCAATAAAAGAAGAAGTTACTCAGAAGCTGAAAGAAGCACATGATAGAGTACCAAAGAAAAATGAAGATCCAATTATAACAAATCCACCTAATTCTGTGGAAAGACAATTGCCAAAAATAAATACAGCAGTACCAATTGAACAATTGAAACAAATTAATGAAGAGTTGCTTTCCTATCCACCTCAATTTCAAATTTTTGATAAATTAGGAAAAGTTTTAAAGAGAAGAAATGACGCTTTAGAGGGAGAGGGGAAAATTGACTGGTCATTAGCCGAGACACTAGCTTATGCTACTATCTTAGTGGATGGTACCCCAATTCGCCTTTCAGGTCAGGATTCAGAGCGTGGGACGTTTGCCCATCGCAATATTATCCTACATGACTATGTGACAGGAAATCAGTATTCTCCATTGCACACGTTATCTACAGCAAAAGCATCATTCGCTGTTCATAACAGTCCATTGTCAGAAGGTTCAGTATTAGGATTTGAGTACGGTTACAATGTGCATGCACCAGAAACGCTTGTGTTATGGGAAGCACAATTTGGCGATTTTGCTAACGCTGCACAAGTCATGTTTGACCAATTTATTGCAGCTGGGCGAGCAAAATGGGGCCAAAAATCTGGGCTAGTTATGCTCCTTCCACATGGTTACGAAGGTCAGGGGCCAGAGCATTCAAGTGCAAGATTAGAGCGATTCTTAATTTTAGCAGCTGAAAATAACTGGACTGTCGCAAATTTATCATCATCTGCTCAATACTTTCATATTTTAAGAAGACAGGCAGCGATTCTTAATAAAGAAGAAGTACGACCATTAGTGATTATGACACCAAAGAGCTTGCTGCGTAATGCCGATGTTGCATCCAACGGTTTAGAATTCAGCGAAGGTGCTTTCCATTCTATTTTGGAAGTTGATAAAGCGGAGCAAAAACAAGAGAAAGTGACACGTTTAGTTCTTTCAACAGGTAAAATATCGATTGATTTATATCAAGCATACCATAAGCTTGAAAATACTGAGGCAATCCATCTTGCAAGAGTAGAAGAAATTTATCCGTTCCCAGAAGAAAGGCTTATGGAAATTGTTAAACGCTATCCAAATTTAAAAGAAATAGTTTGGGTTCAAGAAGAACCAAAAAATATGGGTGCGTGGAGTTTTATTGAACCTAGAATTAGAAAACTTATTTCAAGTTCTATTTCCTTGCAGTATGTTGGCAGAAGAAGAAGGTCTAGTCCTGCTGAAGGGGATCCAATAGTTCATCGAAAAGATCAAGCAAGAATCGTAAATGAAGCATTGACAATGGAATGAATTGAGGGGGAAGTTTAAAATGGCAGAGATAAAAGTACCAGAATTAGCTGAATCTATCACCGAAGGAACCGTAGCACAATGGTTAAAGAAAACAGGGGAGTATGTGGAAAAAGGCGATTATATCGTTGAACTTGAAACAGATAAAGTAAATGTAGAAATTATTTCAGAAGAAAGTGGGATTATTCAAGAATTAAAAGCAAATGAAGGGGATACAGTCCAAGTTGGTGAAACAATTGCGATTGTCAACGCACAGGGAGTTGCTAAAGAACCTAAGGCTGTCGAAAAAACACCTGAAGCAGAGGTAAAGGCAGAGGCTCCGAAAACCGAACTGCAAACAGAAGCAGATACAACAATTAATAAACAAATTCCGATTGCTTCCCCAGCTGCTCGCAAATTGGCTCGGGAACGTGGGATTGATTTAACAGCTATCCAGACAAATGATCCATTAGGAAGAATAAGAGCACAGGATGTTGCAGCATTCGATCAAAAGTCAGCTGCAGCTGCACCGACACAGCCTGCTCAAGCACCAAAAACTGAAAAATCAGCTCCTTCTGTTGAAACAGATAGTCGTGTTGAGAGAGTGAGAATGACAAGAAGAAGACAAACGATTGCTAATCGACTATTAGAGGTAAAGCAAAATACAGCAATGCTTACTACTTTTAACGAAGTAGATATGACAAATGTTATGGCCCTTAGAAATCGCAGAAAAGATGCATTCCAAAAAGAAAATGATGTGAAGCTTGGATTTATGTCTTTCTTTACGAAAGCTGTCGTTGCAGCTCTAAAGAAAGCACCATTATTAAATGCAGAGATACAAGGTGATCAAATTGTCTTAAAAAAATACTATGACATTGGTATTGCAGTATCAACAGATGAAGGACTTGTGGTGCCAGTCTTAAGAGATGCAGATCGAAAGAACTTTGCAGAAATTGAAGGGGAAATTTTAGAATTTGCTAGTAAAGCAAGAAACAATAAACTTTCCTTAAGTGAGTTACAAGGTGGTACATTTACCATTACTAATGGTGGTGTGTTCGGATCCTTGTTATCCACGCCGATCCTTAATGGACCACAGGTTGGTATTCTAGGAATGCATAAGATTCAGTTACGACCAGTTGCGATAGACGCCGAAAGAATGGAAAATAGACCAATGATGTATCTTGCTCTGTCCTATGACCATCGTATTATTGATGGAAAAGAAGCAGTTACATTCTTAGCAAGAATTAAGGACCTATTAGAAGATCCAGAATCATTATTGTTTGAAGCTTAATAAATTGTTTAACATATAGATACAGAGTGTTTCTGAAATTAGAAACACTCTGTATTATTTTCTTTCCCACTCTTAACCGGTAGTTGGCTCTACACTGATGGTTAGTTTTCTTTATAATAGAATAATGTTTTTGGACCGTCTCTTAATAAAAATGCATTATTTAAATAGGAGGAAAGTAAGGAATGAAAAAAACAGTACTTGTTTTTGTATATGGATCCTTGCTGAAGGATGAAGTAAATCATTATATGATGAAGAACTATCCTTGTCTTGCTGAAAATGTGTGGATATATGGCAGATTATTTGATGCAAGGTTAGAATATCCTTTTCTGATAATCGATGACCATAAAAAAGTGTTAGGTGAGCTTTATGAAGTCCCAGTAATAGATGTACCTATTTTAGATGAATTTGAAGATTACAATCCTATTGGAACAGATAATTTATATGAGCGAAAGGTAGTTACCGTACATAAAGAGGATAAAACTTGGGAGGCATTTGTTTATGTCTGTAATCAAGAAGAAATGCTTGTAAACGAAATTATGGAGGATAGTTGGAGAGCTTTTCGAAATAAACCTATATCCCATTCTTAACGAGCAGTAAGAACCCCACTATAAGCTTGCGGAAAATCGAAGAAGCTAGATGGGGGATGAGAAAAACTCCATTGTAAGAAGTTTTCTTTATAATAAATGTTACCAATATAGTTTTTTGGTTTAATGGACCGTTTTTTTGTGGTATAGAATAATATCGACATCATGGAAAGAAGGTCATAATATGTTTATTCAAGAACATAATAATTTATATGCTATCAAGTATAATCATACATCCTATTATGCTATGGATTTCAAACGCTTAGATTGGATTAATGGCTTGTGTTATATGACTTTTTACCAAGCAGATACAGGCAAATGGTTTACTTTTGAAAGAAATAAGATGAAATGGATGACAAAGGAAAAACAGAATTTGGTTTCATAATGAGAACTTGTTGCGCTATGTATCGTTTTCCCTTTATACTAGGATAGTACTAGAATGAAGGGAGCTAAACAAATGATACATCAAAATTGGGAAAGTAAATCATCCATCAAAAAAGTAAAATGTATACATACCGATGCAAGTAAATACATTGTTAATAGAGTATTAACAGTAGGAAAAGAATACGAAGTAAAAAACGAAACAGAGGAATTTTACTTTGTTGTGGACAACACTGGAAAAGTCGGCGGTTTTTACAAAGATTACTTTCAAAGCATATAAAAGTTTAAGATGTCTTTAATGACAAAAGCGTTGTGCAAACGTCCGAGTGGTTCAACTAACCATCAGTGGGGGAGGAAGGAAAATCCCCACTGATGGAAGTTTCCTTTTATCCTATTGGGAAATATCGACAGAAAAGTAAATTCTAATCCTTCGTATATACTAGGTCTTTTTAGTTTTTTTACTCTTCTGGTTTTTTATGGAGGCTAATGTTGATTGTTTCGGTATTTCAATCCATCTGTTTTTTGAAATCTCAATTTGTTGAGAAGTATAGATTCCTGTGTGCCCAGAAAATAGGTAACTAATAATACAAACGATAAAGAAGTAAATACTTGCTTCTAAACCAAATAATTCAATTCCCATAATAAAGCATGCGATTGGTGTATTTGTTGCGCCACAAAATACCCCAATAAATCCTAGTGCAGCCAAAAATGGAGCTGAGACATATAAAATATCTCCTAAAACACTTCCTAATGTTGAACCTACAACAAATAATGGAGTAACTTCTCCACCTTGAAAACCCGCCCCTAGTGTTAAAGCTGTGAAAATTAATTTTATTAAAAAAGTGAAGAAAGATACTGTTCCTTCAAATGCTTGATCAATTAAAGGAATACCAAGCCCTAAGTACTTTCTTGTTCCCACGATAAAAACAAGAATCACCACAACAACTCCACCAAAAAAACTTTTAATTACTGGATTTGGAAATATTTTTGTATAAGTCTTCTTTAGCCAGTGAGTTAATTCACTGAATAATGTACTTGTTAAACCAAAAAGGACGGAAGCTATCACAATTTTTAGAATCAACAGCCATGATAATTCTGGAATACTACCGATATTATAATGGTGATGATGTATACCCCAGGCACTAGTTACGATATCTCCTACAAAAGCTGCTACAAAACTGGGGAAGATTGCTTCATGTCTAATAAGACCAATTGCCAATACTTCTAGCCCAAATACTGTACCTGCAAGTGGGGTGCCAAATACAGAGCCAAACCCGCTACTAATTCCACAAATCATGATAATTTTCCGGTCCATTTCATCTAATTTAAATATTTTTCCTACTAACTCAGAAAAAGCACCACCCATTTGTACGGCAGTCCCTTCACGTCCGGCTGATCCACCGAATAAATGAGTTATTAATGTACCAAAAAGGACTAAAGGTGCCATCCGAAAGGATACACTTTCCTTTGCACCATGTGCTTGTTCAATAATCAAGTTATTTCCTTTCGAGGAATTTTGACCGAACTTCCAATATAGAAAACTGACGAGGGCTCCTCCAACTGGTAATAAAAATAACAACCATGAATTAAATTGCTGCGTTTTTGTTGCCCAGTCTAAACTTGCTAAAAAAAATGCAGAAGCTGAACCAGCTAAAAGTCCTACGCTTCCACCTAAAATGATCCATTTTACGATATAAAATAGTAGACCAATTTGCATTTTTTGAGAAGAAATAGTTACAATACTTTGTTTTAACTTATTCAATTCTCTCTCTCCTTTTTACGTTAGTATGGTACATTTAATAAAAAAAAATAAACTCCTACTAGGGAAAGAACCATTTCAGGTTACATCTCTAGTAGGAGTCATCAGCTCTAACGCGTTTAAGGTGAACTCCATCACCTTTTAAATTAATGTACAATTAATTATACAATATGCCAGTATTTAGGTAAATAAGAATAATGCCCTAAAGCTTTTAAAGTGAACTATTATTTCTCTGTAACTACTTTAGCAGTATTAGTTTGAGGGGGATATAACTTTCTTCCTAATAGAGATTGGAAAATAAGGAATATACCACCAACCGTCCAATAAAGCGGTAATGCTGCTGGGGCATTTAAAGACACCATTACGATCATAATAGGCGAAATCAATCCCATGATACGCATTTGTTTTTGTTGCTCTTGGGTCATCGTGCTTTGTGATACTCTAAACTGCAGGTAATAAACAATACCAGCTAACGCTGTTAAAATAAGGTCAGATTGACCTAAATTAAACCATAAGAATGAATGGGTTGCTATTTCTTGAGAACCACGAATAGCATAATAGAAGCCCATTAAAATTGGCATTTGTATTAGCATAGGCAAGCAACCGATATTCAAAGGATTAATATTATTTTTTTTATATAAATCCATCATTTCCATTTGCAGTTTTTGCTGTTCTTTTTGATCTTTTGTGGTTTTGATTTTTTTCTGAATTGCTTCCATTTCAGGTTTAATTGAATCCATTTTTACTTTCATCAGCTGTTGGTTTTTATATTGTTTAAGCATTAAAGGCATTAGGACCAAACGAATAACTAATGTAATCAATATAATCGCAAGACCGTAGCTGCCTACAAAGACATCTGCTGTTCCATGAATAATTGCAATGAAAGGCTCAACAAATATTTTATGGAAAAACCCATCATTATTTCCTGCTGTGGATGAAGAACAGGCACTTAATAAAACAGTAGATAAACCTAATAGCATAATTAATAAAGTATTTTTAGATAATTTTTTCAACGTAATTCCTCCAAATTTGTTAGTTAAATATTAGATAACAAAGGAGGAATTTGGTTTCTCAGGATCATCATGTGAGCTCTCTATTCTTTTACGGATATTTTTAACAATCCAGTGCAAAATAGGAGTATTATATTTTTGAACATTCATATTTATTGTCGTAATCGAAACATCTAAAGATAGTTGCTGTTCTGAAGCAAAAAACTCTTGTTGAACAGTTATTTTTATGTTCCAATCCCATAAATATTTCAGTACTAGACCTACTAAAAATGTATAGTAAACCGTTTGATAACTAGGAAAAAACGTAAAGTCTAATAATAAATCAATCATTTATACACCTCGTTATTAGTGAACAATAAAATTATATCTAATTCAATGATGAAAAGCAATTTTCAACTGGGGCTATAGTAGAATTTTAAAGAGATTTAGAATTTTTTATGACAATTTGTGAAGGCTTTATATAAAAACTTTTTTGCAACTTTTATAAGAAGGAGTATTTGAATAAAATCAGAAGAATTAACTATTTCTAATAGGAAAAAATAAAATGAATGGTATAATAAAGGATAGTTTAAATATAAATCAAGGTGTATTCTAAAAATGATGTTTTTAATAGGCTGCTTTCTAAAGATTGTTGTTTTTTCAATAGGAGAAAAGAATTAGTCGGAAAAATGGAGCAGCCGTAATACACGTAGATGCTTGCGAGACAGGTGAGACCCCGGAGGCGAAACTGAGGAATCTCAGCGCGAGCCCCACGGAAAGCGAAGTGTATTCCGTCTGCTGGTAATAGCAACAATCTTTACGAGTACTGTCTTTTAATGAGTTCTGAAATTTAAGGGGGGATTTAATGAAAGCTCTAATTAATATAGATTACACCTTTGACTTTGTTGAAGGTAATCTACCATGCGGAGAACCTGCCATTGTAATAGAAAAAGAATTAGTGAAAATCACTCAGAATTTTATCAACAATGGAGATTATACCGTTTTTGCAATCGATTTGCATACGTTAGATGATCCATATCATCCAGAGTCTAAGCTTTTCCCACCTCACAATATCGCTGGAACAAAGGGAAGAGATTTATATGGAACGCTTCAAAAAATATATAAGGACCATAAGGATTTAACCAATGTTTATTGGATGGATAAAACTAGATATAGTGCTTTTGCAGGCACAGACTTACATATAAAATTGCAAGAAAGATCGATTAAAGATATTTATCTAGTTGGCGTTTGTTCAGATATATGTGTGCTCCATACCGCAATTGATGCTTATAATCTTGGCTATAACATCCATATATATGAAAATGCCGTTGCTTCATTTAATGAAATTGGCCATCAATGGGCATTGGATCACTTTAAAAATGTACTAGGAGCTACTATCCTTTAGTCGTTTAGGGTTTGCAGGAGGACTATTAATGAGTTTTAATTATAAAGATGACAGTTTAATGTTACATACTGACTTATATCAAATAAATATGGCTGAAACATACTGGGAGGACGGTATTGCTGAAAAAAATGCAGTCTTTGAAGTATATTTTAGAAAATTGCCTTTTAATAATGGCTATGCTGTTTTTGCTGGTTTAGAGCGAGTGATTCAGTATCTAGAGAATCTCCAATTTTCAGAAGGCGATATCGAGTATTTAAGGCAAGAGGGATTTAAAGAGGATTTTCTTGCCTATTTAAAAGATTTGCGATTTACCGGAAGTCTCCGTTCAGCAGCTGAAGGAGAAGTGGTTTTTGCAAATGAACCACTAATGAGAATTGAAGCGCCTCTGGCACAGGCACAAATTGTGGAAACAGCCATTTTGAATATTGTGAATTACCAAACATTGATTGCAACGAAAGCTTCAAGAATTAAAAATGTAATTGGCGATGGGGTTGTAATGGAGTTTGGCAGTAGACGTGCCCATGAGCTGGATGCTGCCCTTTGGGGAACACGAGCAGCTTTCATCGGTGGCTTTAGTTCAACATCAAATGTAAGAGCAGGAAAGTTATTCGGCATTCCGATTTCAGGAACCCATGCACATTCGATGATACAGGCTTATCATGATGAGTATATTGCTTTTCATAAATATGCGAGAAGACATAAAGATTGTGTATTTTTAGTTGACACCTATGATACATTACGTTCTGGGGTTCCTAATGCCATTCGTGTAGCAAAGGAATTAGGAGATAGTATAAATTTTCGGGGAATCCGCTTGGATAGTGGCGATTTAGCTTATTTATCGAAAGAAGCTAGGAAAATGTTGGACGAAGCAGGTTTCTACGATACAAAGATTGTAGCAAGTAATGATCTGGATGAATATACGATTATTAACTTAAAAGCACAAGGAGCAAAAATTGATATTTGGGGAATTGGAACAAAATTAATCACAGCATACGATCAACCTGCGCTTGGTGGCGTTTATAAACTCGTTTCTATAGAAGATGAAGCCGGTAATATGCAAGATACGATTAAAATCAGCGGCAATCCAGAAAAAGTGACTACACCTGGATTAAAAAGGGTATATCGAATTATAAATGATGTCAATGGGAAATCAGAAGGAGACTATATCTGTATGGAATCTGAACATCCGGAAACAGATGAGCGCTTAAAGATGTTCCATCCGACCCATACGTACATCAGCAAATTTGTTACAAATTTTACAGCAGTAGATATACACCAAGATGTAATTAAGGATGGTAAGTTAGTATACGAGACGCCAGATATCTTTTCTATCCAAAAATATTCTGAGCAAAGCTTAGAAATCCTTTGGGATGAATATAAGCGTTCCTTAAATCCAGAAGAGTATCCGGTGGATTTAAGTCCGTTATGTTGGGAAAATAAAATGAACCACATAGAAAAGGTCAAGATATCTATTCAAAACCGCAAATAAGGAGGAAAAATCATGCGTAATTTACAACAAAAAATTATGAAGGATTTAAATGTTCAAGCTGATATTAATCCAAAAGCAGAAATTGAAAAAAGAGTCCAATTTTTAAAAGATTATGCAAAAAAAGCAAACTCAAAAGGTTTCGTATTAGGAATTAGCGGAGGACAAGATTCATCTTTGGCTGGAAGATTGGCACAGCTTGCAGTTGAACAACTTCGAGAGGAAGGGCATGATGCAACATTTGTTGCAGTTAGACTACCCTATGGTGTTCAGACAGATGAAGCTGATGCGAAACGAGCACTAGAATTTATTAAAGCGGATAAAGAGTATGTTTTTAATATTAAAACTCCTGTAGATGGAGTAAAAGAAGTATATGATGGAATGAGTGAAACTCCATTAGCGGACTATCATAAAGGGAATGTAAAAGCTAGAATGCGGATGATTGCGCAATATTCAATAGGTGGACAAGAAAATTTACTTGTAGTTGGCACTGATCATGCTGCAGAAGCTGTTACGGGTTTCTTTACGAAGTACGGGGATGGTGGTGCAGACGTACTACCGTTAACAGGTTTATCGAAAAGGCAAGGAAAGCAATTATTAAAAGAACTAAAAGCGGAAGAAGCTATTTACCTAAAAGTTCCGACAGCTGACTTATTAGATAATAAACCAGGACAAGCAGATGAAACGGAACTAGGTATAACGTATGATCAATTAGATGATTATTTAGAAGGAAAAGAAGTTACACAAGATGTGGCGGAGAAAATTGAAGCACGCTATTTAATGACAGAGCATAAGAGACAAGTTCCAGCATCTATGTTTGATGAGTGGTGGAAAGAATAGTAAAAATAAGAGGAATTGAGTAATTAATCTCAATTCCTCTTATTTTATATACTTTCAATCACTAGTGTTGCATTAATTTAAATTCACTATTAAAAATACTCAAAATGTTCAATATTATTATTTTGCGCAAAGAAAAAGTCCTTTATAATGGATTAGTCAGGTGGTAACCCGTCCAAATCCACTAAAAAAGGACCATCACATGGACAAGATTACACGAAAAACTTCATTTGGACAATGGTTTTCACCTATAAATCTTCAATTATTTGAAGAAAACGTGAAAACGATGAAATTAGATTACTATACGAAAAAATTAACGACAGAGTCATTTCTAAAATTACTACTTTTTGCGCAGCTACAAGAAATTGAAAGTCTGCATGCGCTGGGTGATTGTCTTTTCGATGACCAGCTTCAAAAAGGGATAGACCTTGATTCTATTAGTATTTCTCAGTTGTCACGGCGGTTAAACGGCATAAACCCTGATCTATTTCAAAGGCTTTTCCTTGATTTAGTGTCACAAATTCATGCCAAAACGCATTACACGAAACTCGTGATGCCGTTAAAAATCATTGATTCAAGCACATTGCCACTTAATTTGACCAATCATAAATGGGCTAAATTCCGCAAAACAAAAGCAGGTGTAAAGTTACATTTGCGCCTTGTGTTTATGGAAAAGGGTATATCCTATCCTGAAAAGGCCGTTATGACAACGGCAAAAGAACATGACCGTGGTCAGCTTGAAATCATGGTGGATGACAAGGAATGCATGTATGTGTTTGACCGTGGTTATCTAGACTACGAGCGCTTTGATCGCATGACTGATGATGGCTACTTCTTTCTTTCACGGCTACGCAAAAATGCAGTCATACGGAACGTTTACGATTTTAAGCTACCCAAGGATACAGCTGTTTTATCAGACCAAATGGTGTTGATAGGTACGACTCAAAACCGTGCTGAAAATTACTTTCGGCTTCTAAAAGTGATGGACTCAAAAGGAAATGAACTTCATTTAATTACAAATCGTTTTGATTTAAGCGCCGAAGAAATTTCAGAAATGTATAAATCACGGTGGGCAATTGAGCTGTTTTTTAAATGGATCAAACAACATCTCAGCATCAAAAAGTTCTACGGTCAAAGCGAATGGGCGATTCAAAATCAAGTATTTATCGCACTAATTGTTTTTTGCCTACATGTTCTCGTGCAAATCGAGACCAGAAGCAAGCGAAAAACCTTACAGATTAGCCGTTATCTAAGGGCTGCATTGTGGAAACCAGCGAATGTTTGGCTTCGAAAGATTGAAGGAAAAGCCATCCCTTAAATATGCAAATTGTCGTCGTTGCAAAAGTCTAATTGTAAATAAATTTCCAAATGGATGGGGCCACCTTTGATTGGGTATTTACTTTTTTGCCTCTAAACAGGGAAGGTGAGTAAACTGAAAATTATGACACTATTTATGCAACACTAGTGACTTTCAATATCAAAATAATTACTCTGCACAAGCATGTACTACTTTTTGGCATACCCTATAAGGAAAGTACAAAATATGTAAATGCAATTAATTTAAATGTTTTGTACGAAAAAAATCAAAGGAGGGAAATAAATGTTTAAAATTCTTGGTTTAGATGTCGATTTTGTATTTTTAAATATTCCTGTATCTTTTGAATACGAACTAGCGATAGGAAAAAAACGTCATCCACACCCACCATACCCACCATATCCTCCATTTGCAGACAGAAGTGCTTAAATAGCATACTTGAAAAAGAGACTTGAACTTCTAATATGAAATTCAAGTCTCTTTTTTTGGGAAAATGCTTTTAATTATTTCTGTTTAAAATAGTAGTCGCAAAATCAACAGATTCTTGCGTAGGTGGTTCTATTCCTTTAAGTGGATATTCTAGACCGAGCGTTTCCCATTTATAAACACCTAATTTATGATAGGGAAGAATATCAATTTTTTCTACATTTTCTAGAGTAGCGATAAAATCACTTAGTCTAGTTAAATCTTCTTCGTTATCATTAATGGTTGGGACTAATACATGGCGTACCCAGATCGGGATTTTTTTGCTGGATAAATAGGTAGCAAAATCTAAAATATGATCATTACCCATTCCTGTTAGTTTAATATGTTTTTTACGGTCGATATGTTTTAAATCGAGTAAAACTAAATCCGTATATTTCATTAATTCATCTAATTGCGCTTGAAAAGAAGGGGCTTTTGAATAACAGCCACCAGATGAGTCAATGGTTGTATGAATGCCGAGTTTTTTACACGCTTTAAATAGTTCGATTAAAAATGGAATTTGTAATAATGGTTCCCCACCACTTACAGTAATACCTCCACCAGAAGGTTCGATAAAAGGAAGGTATGTTTTTAAATCATTGATAATGTCCTCTACAGACATTTGCTTTCCAGTACCAATTTCCCAAGTGTCTGCATTATGACAAAATTGGCAGCGAAGCAAGCAGCCTTGTGTAAACACTACATAGCGAATACCAGGACCATCCACCGTTCCAAATGTTTCAATTGAATGTATATTACCGTTCATGATTATTTCCTCCTTATAATAAACCCGCGAGCCATTAAAGTAGCACTGTAAGAAGTAGGGTTGAGGGATCATGCGAAAATCCCTCAACCGTCCTTTTTGTTACATAGATTCGTGGAAAGTACGACTAATGACGTCTTGTTGTTGCTCACGAGTTAATTTAATAAAGTTAACTGCATATCCAGATACACGAATCGTTAATTGTGGATACAATTCTGGATGTTCCATAGCATCTAATAATGTTTCTCTGTTAAATACGTTAACATTTAAGTGGTGACCAGCTTTTGCTGCATAACCATCTAAAATAGATACTAAATTGTTTACACGTACATCATCTTCTTTACCAAGTGCTTTCGGCACGATAGAGAATGTGTTAGAAATACCATCTAGAGAATAATCGTAAGGTAATTTAGCAACAGAAGATAGGGATGCTAAAGTTCCTTTTGTATCACGACCATGCATTGGGTTAGCACCTGGAGCAAATGGTTCACCAGCACGACGACCATCCGGTGTATTACCAGTCTTTTTACCATAAACAACGTTGGAAGTAATGGTTAAAATAGACATAGTATGCATAGAATTGCGATATGTTTGATGCTTGCGTAATTTTTTCATAAAGCTTTCGACAAGTCCGATTGCAATGCTATCAACAGCATCATCGTTGTTTCCATATTTAGGGAAATCACCTTCTGTTTCAAAATCAACAGCTAGACCATTTTCGTCTCTAATAACTTTTACTTTTGCATGCTTAATCGCACTTAAGGAATCAGCCACAACACTTAATCCAGCGATACCAGTAGCCATAGTACGAAGAATTTCTGTGTCATGAAGAGCCATTTCAATTCTTTCGTAGCTATACTTGTCGTGCATATAGTGGATAACGTTTAATGTGTTAATATAAAGTCCAGCTAACCATTCCATCATGTTATCAAATTTCTCCGATACTTCTTGGTAATCTAGATATTCAGAAGTGATTGGAGCGAATTTAGGTCCAACTTGGACTTTTAACTTTTCATCTTTACCACCGTTAATTGCATATAATAAACATTTAGCTAGGTTAGCACGTGCTCCAAAGAACTGCATTTGCTTACCAATTTCCATTGCTGATACACAACAAGCTATGCCGTAATCATCGCCCCATTGAGGTTTCATGACATCATCGTTTTCATATTGGATAGCACTAGTTTGAATAGACATTTGTGAACAGAATTTTTTAAAGTTCTCCGGTAATTGAGTGGACCAAAGAACAGTTAAGTTTGGCTCTGGAGCAGGTCCTAAGTTATCTAATGTATGAAGGAAGCGGAAAGAGTTTTTTGTAACTAAAGGTCTTCCATCATTAGCCATACCGCCAATAGATTCTGTTACCCATGTAGGATCGCCACTGAATAATTCATTATAATCAGGTGTACGAGCAAATTTAACTAGGCGAAGCTTCATAATAAAGTGATCAACAATTTCTTGTGCTTCTTTTTCAGTTAATATACCGTTTTCTATATCTCTTTCTACATAAATATCTAAGAAAGTAGATACACGTCCTAAGCTCATTGCTGCACCGTTTTGTTCTTTAATTGCTGCAAGGTAGCCAAGATATACCCATTGGAAAGCTTCTTGAGCATTAGCTGCTGGTCTTGATAAATCAAAACCGTAAGCTGCACCCAATTCTTTTAATTCGTTTAAGGCACGAATTTGCTCAGAAACTTCTTCTCTTAATCGAATTGTTTCTTCTGTCATAACAGAACTTGTCGCTCTTTTATCTTTTTGTTTTTCGTTGATTAGGAAGTCAACACCGTATAGCGCGACGCGACGATAGTCTCCAATAATTCTACCGCGGCCGTATGCATCTGGAAGACCTGTAATGATAGCAGCTTTTCTAGCTAATCTCATTTCATCTGTATAAGCATCAAATACTCCAGCATTATGAGTTTTGCGGTGTTCACTAAAGAATTTTTCTAGCTCTTCATCCGCTTTATAGCCATAAGATTCACAAGCTTGGACAGCCATTCTAATTCCGCCATTTGGTTGGAAAGAGCGTTTGAAAGGTTCATCTGTTTGTACACCGACAATCTTTTCTTTCGCTTTATCTAAGTAACCAGGACCGTGAGAAGTTATCGTTGATACGATATCTGTATCTAAATCGTAAACGCCGCCTCTTTCTCGTTCTAATTTACTTAATTCCATTACTTGTTCCCATAATTGTGTAGTTTCTAATGTAGGACCTGATAAGAAAGCAGAGTCACCATAATATGGATTGAAATTTTTTAAGATGAAGTCACGAACATTTACTTCTTTCTGCCATGATCCATTTTTAAAGCCTTCCCAATAATTAGTTGTTTCAACTTTTTCCATTATAATCACCTCATGATTTAATAAAAATATATAACAGAAAGCTTTTTTCTTTCTGTTTTAACTATAACAGATAATGTGTGAGAACAATCACAATAAATGTGTACATCTTGCGAATATTCTGTGTCGTAAATGTGAACTCCAGTAGTACCAACTGCTTAAAGCGTGTTTTCTCAAAATAATTAAAAGAAGAAAGGGAAAAACCTTTAAATAACTGTTATATAGATTTCTTTCGTTTTTCACTAACTGTTATACAATAGGACGTTTTTATTTTTAGAAGGAGAGGAGAAGTTTTCCTTTTAATAGAATAGTGACAATCATTTTGTCCATACTATTGGATAGGAAAGGAAATCTATTTGATAAGAACGTAGAAAAAAGTTCCTTTTCTTTTCTATTGTAGATAAGGTATGATTAATTCTAGGTCTCAATTACTAGAGTAGAAACAATCGAAATGTAAGAGGTGGTAAATATGTTAATCAGAAAAAAAGAAATCTGGATTAATATGGCGAAGATACTACTACCGATTGTCATATTTATCATCATTTTACGCGAAATTAAAAATATGATTATGTCAACGGATATGCACCTTATATATGGATACTTACAGACAATTCCTTATCATAGTTTGTTTTACATTGTATTAGGCGGATTTATGGCGACTCTTCCCATGTTTTTTTACGATTTTTTTCTTGTAAAGCATTTAAAGAAAGATATTCCTTTTGTAGAGGTCGGGAAATATTCTTTTATTAGTAACTCTTTTTCTAATTTAATCGGGTTTGGTGGACTAATAGGAATTGCTTTACGCAACTATTTTTATAAACAATATGAAACAGATCGAAAAAAATTATTTAAAGGGATTGCCGTAGTTACCTTATTCTATCTATCAGGAATTAGTTTAT
This sequence comes from Niallia sp. FSL W8-1348, assembly GCF_038006745.1. NCBI lineage: Bacteria > Bacillati > Bacillota > Bacilli > Caryophanales > Bacillaceae > Niallia > Niallia sp. FSL W8-1348. Next base: position 161,957 of record NZ_JBBOVV010000002.1, read on the forward strand.
TAGCATGGATTGCTATTCTTTATAGCAGAAGATTGAATTTAATAGGAGAGCATCTATGGATATTTGCAGCTATTATCGTTGTAGGGTTAATCTTTCCTATCTTATTAGTTAGTTATAAGAAAGCAAAGTTACATAGCTTTGCCTTTGACCGAAACCAAATGATTGGCCTAATAGCTGTGTCTTTATTAGAATGGATTTTTCTATTTGCCTATTTATATTTTATCGCCCAAATCATTGAATTACCGGTTTCAGCTGGAGATTTTTTCTTGCTATTTTTAGTTGCTGCATGTACGGGTATTATCAGTATGATTCCAGGAGGGATGGGATCCTTTGAACTAGTGTTTTTGTGGGGGATCGAATCTTTAGGGGTGGAATCAGAACAGATGCTGATCGTATTATTCTTATACCGTGTTGGCTACTATCTTTTGCCGTTTTTAATCGCAGTCTTTCTTTTCTTGCTTGAAGTTGGAAAGAATATAAAGAAAAATGCAGCTGCTTTTTTAAGAGGACTATCCAGTGAGTAACCTATTTTTTCATAGATTGCACATATTTGAGTAGTTTTCATCACAAAAACAAAAGGATTTCATTTTTGTGACAATATTCTAATTGTCATTTATTATTCTCATTTATTTGGTACAATAGTCATGGTATTTAAATATAGAAAATAAATAGGTGGGGGAAAATGAGGGAAACGACAATTGCAATATGTTTCGTTTTACTATTATTTAGTTTTCCTGCAATAAGTAAGGCGACGGAAAGTAGGGAACTAGACTTAATAAGTGAAGCAGTTTTCTTGTTGGATAGTGATACTGGAGCAGTTTTATTTGAAAAGAATGGATATAAAAAAATGTATCCAGCAAGTTTAACAAAGATAGCAACGGCCATTTATGCTATTGAAAAAGGGAATTTGGACGATATTATTACAGTTAGTGAGAATGCATACTCAACAGAAGGGACAAGGGTTTACTTAGAACAAGGTGAACAAGTAACGTTAAGGCATTTAATTGATGGCATGTTAATTAATTCAGGAAATGATGCTGCAATAGCCATTGCAGAATACCTTGATGGGTCCATAGATGAGTTTGAACAAAATATTAATCAGTTTTTAAAAGAGAAAGTAAACGTTCATTCTACACATTTCAAAAATCCAAATGGCCTTTTTCATAAGGATCATTATACAACTGCTAATGATTTAGCATTAATCACCAAATATGCCATGCAAAATGAAATATTTCGAGAAATATTTGGAACTGATGAACTAAAATGGGATGGTTTATCTTGGGATACAACATTAGTCAGCCATCATCAAATGGTTAATGGTTCTAGGCCATATGACAAAGTAACTGGTGGGAAAACAGGTTTTGTTAATGAATCCAAACAAACATTGGCAACAACTGCAGCAAATGAGGAGTTAAGTTTAATCGCTATTGTTTTAAAAGGGAATTATAAGCGTGACGTATATAATGATACAAAAGAGTTATTGGAATATGGATTTAATCAATATACACATAAAGTGATTCCAGCAGGAAAATCGTTTTTTGTTAAAGGGACAACATATGAAACGATGCAAGAAGAGAAAATCACTGTTCCACATACAAAAGGAGAGGAAGAAGTAACGTCGTCTGGCTTATTAATGATAGAAAATGACAATGGCGATATTCTTCAATCTATACAATTAGCTAAAGTAATGCCAGCAGAGGAGACTTTTAAAGAGGAAATTACTGAAGATGTAGTAAAGGACGAAAAAAAATCTTCATTTCCAGGAATTATATTTATTCTTCCTATTGCATTAGGGTGTATATTTTTTATGAAAAGAAGAGTGATTAAACGTTAAAAAACCGGGCGAACCCGGTTTTTTTATTACTTATTTATACATGTTTGCAATGTTTTTTTGTAGTGCTTCATCTTCTAAATATTCATCGTAATTCATTTGTTTATCAACCAGTCCTTGCGGAGTAATCTCTATAATGCGATTAGCAATTGTTGACACAAACTGATGGTCATGAGAAGTGAAAATTAAAGAACCTTTAAAGTTGATTAATCCATTATTTAAAGCCGTAATAGATTCTAAATCTAAGTGATTTGTTGGTTCATCAAGTAGTAGAACGTTTGCTGCACTTAACATCATTTTCGATAACATACAACGAACTTTTTCTCCACCAGATAGAACGCTAGGCTTTTTCAATACTTCTTCCCCTGAGAACAGCATGCGACCTAAAAATCCTCTTAAGAAGCTTTCTGTTTGGTCATTTGGAGAATATTGACGTAACCAATCAACCAGTGTAGCATCGTCCTCGCTAAAATACTCTGAGTTCTCAGCAGGGAAATAACTTTGAGAAGTTGTAACGCCCCATTTATACGTACCACTATCTGGCTCTAATTCACCAGTTAAAATACGGAAAAGGGTAGTTTTTGCTAATTCATTTGGACCAACAAGCGCAATTTTATCGTCCTTATTCATAATAAAGCTTACATTATCAAGAACTTTTACCCCATCAATTGTTTTTGATAAGTTTTCTACTCTTAATAAATCATTTCCGATTTCTCGCTCCGGAGTAAAGGCAACGTATGGATATTTTCGAGATGATGGTTTAATGTCATCTAATGAAATTTTATCAAGCAATTTCTTTCTAGATGTTGCCTGTTTCGATTTAGAAGCATTTGCACTGAATCGAGCAATAAAGTTTTGAAGTTCTTTGATTTTTTCTTCCTTCTTTTTGTTTGCATCATTTGCCATTCTAGCAGCTAATTGACTGGACTCATACCAAAAGTCATAGTTACCAACATAGATTTGAATTCTGCTAAAATCTAAATCCGCAATATGGGTACAAACTTTATTTAAGAAATGTCTGTCATGGGAAACAACAATGACAGTATTTTCAAAGTTGATTAAAAATTCTTCTAACCACTTAATCGCATTTATATCAAGATGGTTAGTAGGCTCATCTAGTAGAAGTACATCTGGTTCACCGAAAAGAGCTTGAGCTAGTAAAACCTTTACTTTATCAGAACCATTTAATTCAGCCATTGTTTTATAATGAAGATCTTCACCAATACCTAAGCCTTTTAAAAGAATAGCTGCTTCTGATTCTGCTTCCCAACCATTTAATTCAGCGAATTCTCCTTCAAGCTCAGCTGCCTTCATGCCATCTTCATCCGTGAAATTTTCTTTCATATAAATAGCATCTTTTTCTTGCATCACTTCATATAATCTAGTGTGACCCATGATTACTACTTTAAGTACTTCATGCTCTTCGTATTCAAAGTGATTCTGCTTTAAAACAGCAAGTCTTTCCCCAGGTCCTAAAGAAACATTTCCTGTTTGTGCCTCTAGCTCACCAGAAAGTATTTTTAGGAAAGTAGACTTTCCAGCACCATTTGCTCCGATTAATCCATAGCAATTTCCAGGTGTAAATTTAATATTAACGTCTTCAAATAATTTACGATCACCATATCGAAGACCTACATTCGTAACTGTTATCATATAAAAATCCTCCAAACTACAATATCCTTCAAATTATACCATTATTAGAATGGAAGAGCGAATTATTTTCGTTAAACTTCCTACATATCTGTTTAAATAAATCTATTCTAAGATTATTAGAAGAAAGTAGTTTTCAAAATAAATGAACAAAAATATGAAATACGCCCGATAGAAAAAAGAAAACATGTTTATCATAATAGAAAGATAGGGTAAAAAAATATCAAAAAATAAAGGGTTTTCTTTCCATGGATAGAATTTATAAAGAAGAAGGGTTTAAGTATTTAGTAGGTCTTTTCACCAATAGCAAATAGTCTAAAATTATTTATGATTTGTTCATAATTTCTTCATAAATTTCTAGTACACTAAAACTATTAAGAAGTAAAGGAGTAGTTTATATGGCTAAAAAACAGCTAGTTGAGTTGGTTAATAAAATGAAAAAATCCGGTATCAAAATTAGCTTTACAAAGCCAAGGTCTCAATTTTCGGTAGCAATTCAACAAAATAATAAACTAACAACAACAAATTAAAATTTAAAATAGCGATAGTACATATATTTAATTAATTGTTATAAAATGTTCATTTTTTCACAAAATAAAGCGATTCTCCTTTTGTATAATAGCTATATACAGAAAGGAAGGTATCGCAATGGATATACACCCAATCGATAAAGCAATTAATTATGCGATAAAAAAGAAAGAAACGATTGATGAATCTTTTTTTCGTTATTTTGTGAAGGCAATATTAGCAGGCATATACATTGGTTTTGCTTTAATGTTATGTTATCGTTTAGCACAGCCCTTTTTTGATGTTCATTCACCGGCTACGTATATGATGACTAGTTTATTTTTTGGATTGGCCTTGGTGCTTATTTCATATGGTGGTGGAGAACTATTTACCGGTAATACGATGGCTTTTGCAATGAGTACTTTGTCTGGAGCCACTAGTTGGAAGGATACTATTTATAATTGGGTAACTACTTATCTTGGCAATTTGGTTGGAGCGTTATTTTTTGCTATATTGATCTATTATTCCGGTTTATTTAGTTTGGCTCCTAAAACAACATGGCTAATGGATGTTGCGAATTCAAAAATGAGTGCTACAACAGTAGAATTGTTTATAAGAGGGATACTTTGTAACTGGTTAGTATGTTTGGCTATTTGGATCCCTATGAACATTAAAGGCGATGTTGGGAAAATTATTGCAACTATATTAATCGTGTTTTCTTTTATGATTTCAGGATATGAGCATAGCGTGGCAAATATGGCACTTTTCTCTATTGCACTAATTGTTCCTCATCCAGAAACTATTACAATTACAAACGCATTGCACAATTTAATACCTGTAACAATTGGTAATATTGTTGGAGGAGCATTCTTTGTAGGCGCGTTAAATCTCTATATTTTTCCGAAGAAGAAAAAGGAAGACAAAGATTCTGCTTTACGAGTTGCTTCGTCAAGATCGATAGCAAAATAATAATTAATATTTAAAGGGACTAGGAGAACTGTCGGAATATATGCTCTGCGACAGTCTCTATCCCGGATGGCTCATACTTAAAGAAAAAATTAATCCTACACACGCAACAAATCCCACAGTAGGTCCTCCTTGCTCAAATGCTTCAGGAAGCATAGTCGAGCAAACCATCGCAATTAAACCACCAGCACCAAATGACTGTATGCCTGAAAGCATAACAGGTGATGCATTTTCTAAAAATAAATATCCAACCGAACTGCTAATAGCAGAAATAAGCATAACACTACTCCATAAGAATAAAATTTTCCTAATTGAATAGTTGTCCTGTTTTAAACCAACTGTAGAAGATAAAGATTCAGGAAAATTACTGATGAAAATGGCTATTAGGAAGAGGAAATCCACTTTGTGAGTATTTAATAAACTTAAGCCGATAATCATCGATTCAGGAATAGCATCCATCAATGTCCCCGCATAAATCGCTAACCCAGAATGCCCTGCTGGATTTTTATGTGATCTCTTGCGATTGGAGCCACCCTTTTGATAGAGAAAAATTTCAATTAAGGTAAATAAACCAGCTCCAGCTAAAAAAGTAACCGCAGTTTTTACAATTCCACTTTTATGTATAGATTCTATTAAAAGCTCAAAGGAAGAAGCACCAATCAAAATACCTGTACCTAAAGCCATTAAATAAGCAATAATTTTTTTGGGAATGGCCAGAAATAATCCAGTTATAGAACCTGCAAGCAATGAAAAGCTTGCAATTGCTCCCCACATTGCCGCTTGTAACATAGTAAAATCTCCTTTTACTTAAATTTCTACCTTATATATAGGATTATTTTTATCCCACTCTTAACGGACAGTAAAACTCCCACTGATGGAAGTTTCACTTTATTTCATCTTTTGTCTCAATAAATTATATTTTTCAATATCTAATTATGCCCTTTAAATTATTTGCATTTCTAAATAGGAATATGTATATGTCTTTCAAGCTTTATATTCTCTATTTCAATAGATCTTCAAGATACGACATAGTGCTAACGATTTTACTTCTATGTACAGGTAAAAAATATCCGCGCTTTTTTCATGAAAGTTGTCCATTCTTTTTTTAGACTTGTACATAGGATATTAAGGATTAACGGTTGGAGGTGTCATATAATGTCTGCTAATAATTTTTATAATCAGTGCTCAAGAGGTGTCGGAAGATGTGTGCGCATCCGTACTCATAGTGGTGAGGTTCATACAGGAATAATCGAAAGAGTTACTCCAAATAAAGTCTATATTAGACCGATTGGCGGTAATCGCCGCGGTTATGGAGGATTGGGATATGGATTTAGACGTGGTTACGGACCTGGCTGGGGTTGGGGATGGGGATGGGGCTTTGGGGCCGCAGCATTTGGTGTTTCATTAGGATTAATTGCTGCATTAGCTTTTATTCCTTTCTTTTGATCAATCAAACGAAAGATTCCTTTCAGGAAGGAATCTTCCTACATATTGAGAAACTTATCTAACTTTTTTTGAAGCGCCCAAACAGGACAAACTCAAGACTCATATGATGCTTATGTGTATGAGGGAGGTGGAATAAATGAGTGGTGGCCCAGCAGCTGGTTTTGGTGGAGGTTTCGCTCTACTAGTAGTGCTATTCATTTTATTAATAATTGTAGGTTCTAGTTACGTTGGTTTTGCATATTAAGAAAGATAGAAAAAGGAGTGTTTTATAAATGAGTTACGGTTATGGTGGATATGGTTATAATGATTGTGGATGCGGGTATGCTGCACCAGTTGCAGCTCCAGTAGCTTCTTGTGGTGGTTTCGGAAATAGCTTTGTATTGATCGTTGTATTATTCATATTATTAATCATCGTTGGAGCAGCTTGGTTATAATTAATGATTGTAAATAGAAAAAGAGTAACGTACTGCTTTATTTAGACTATAAAAGCTGAAATGAACTTTGTATAAAAAGAGCAGTCTGGCTATGCCAAACCAATTAATAAATCAATAGGCATAGTTAGGCTGTTTATTAAATGAATGGAGAAAAATTTATTATTGTTGGTGGACAAGCAATCATATGCTTTATGATTCATTCAAATTAAATTTAATTAGTGATACAATGAGATAAAGAAATGTTCGGTTAAAAGCGGGGAGAATATTATGATGATGGATAAAGCGCGTAGTATTTTAAAAGAGTACTTTGGATATGATAATTTTAGAAAAGGACAAGAAGAGATTATTCAACATTTGTTGGATGGTGAAAATGTTGCAGGAATTATGCCAACTGGCGGAGGAAAATCAATTTGTTATCAGGTTCCTGCGATGATGTTTCCAGGATTAACAATTGTTATTTCTCCTTTAATTTCTTTAATGAAGGACCAGGTAGATACACTAACAGAAGTTGGTATTCCAGCTACGTATATAAATAGTACGTTACATAGCAATGAAGTGCAGGAAAGAGTGTACGATATTAAAAATGGACATTATAAATTACTTTATTTAGCTCCAGAACGACTAGAGGCAGATTATTTTATTGAGATTTTAAAAGAAGTTACGATTTCTTTTATCGCAGTAGATGAGGCTCACTGTATTTCGCAATGGGGACATGATTTTCGTCCAAGCTATGCAAAAATCGGCTTTATGATTAATAGATTATCTGATAAACCAATTGTTGCTGCATTAACAGCAACTGCAACACCTAAAGTTCATGAAGATATATGTCAATTATTAAATATTCCTTGGGAAAATACAATTAAAACTGGTTTTGCCCGCGATAATTTATCTTTTTCGATAATAAAGGGACAAGATAAAGGGAAGTTTCTTGAATCATTTTTAAAGAAAAATAAAGAAGAGTCAGGAATTATTTATGCAGCTACAAGACAAGAGGTTGAGAAACTACATGATCGGTTATTAAAAAAGGGCTACTCCGTTTCGAAATATCATGGCGGAATGAGTGATGGACAAAGAGAGGCGGAACAGCAAGCGTTTATTAAAGATGATGTATCGATTATGATCGCCACAAATGCTTTTGGAATGGGTATTGATAAAAGTAATATTCGATATGTAATTCATTACCAGCTTCCAAAAAACATGGAGGGCTATTACCAAGAAGCGGGAAGAGCAGGGCGTGACGGCTTACCGAGCAAGTGCATTTTACTATATTCTGCCCAAGATATTCGCATCCAACGATTTTTAATTGACCAGACAATAAATGATCCAGATAAACAGAAGCAAGATATTGATAAATTGCAATCGATGATTAATTTTTGTCATACAGAAGATTGCCTTCAAGAATATATTTTGCATTATTTTGGTGATGAGCATGCAGAAAAGTGTGGGCAATGTTCAAACTGTACAGATGAAAGAACGATAATTGATGTTACGGTTGATGCCCAAAAAGTATTGTCATGTATGATTAGAATGGGCGAAAGATTCGGAAAAACTATGATTGCCCAAGTATTAACAGGCTCTAAAAACAAGAAATTGATAGATTTTCAATTAGATCGTATTAAAACCTATGGGCTTATGAAGGAGAAATCAGCCAAGGAAATAAGTGATTTTATTGAGTTTTTAATTTCTGAGCAATATATTGATGTAAGTACAGGTGCGATGCCGATATTAAAAGTTTCAAATAAAGGAAAGGATGTTCTTTTAGGTAAAACAACCGTTGAACGAAAAGAGCAGGTAGTGACGGTAAAAGTTTCTGAAAATAATACTTTATTTGAGTATTTGAGAAAGATTCGTAAACAATTGGCGGAGGCAGAAAACGTTCCACCTTTTGTGGTTTTTTCAGATCAAACTTTACGTATTATCTCCATTACCATGCCTGTTACGCATGAAGAGTTTAGAGAAATTAAAGGAATCGGTGATCATAAGCTACAAAAATATGGAGATACGATGATCGAGCATATTGTTAAGTTTAAAAATGACCAGCATAATTTATCTGAATTAGAAGATAGTGAGAATAAGGAATCAAGAACAATTAAGGAAAAACGCTCGAAGAAAAGTGTAGAAAATTCTCATTTAGTAACCCTAGATTTATGGAAAAAAGGGTTAGCGATGAAAGAAATAGCGAAACAAAGAGAATTAAATCTACAAACGATAGAAAATCATCTACTTCGTTGTGGGGAAGAACAATTAGAAGTTGATTGGACAAAATTTATTAAGCCTGAAGATCAAGTGAAAGTTGTAAAAGCTATTGAAAAAGTTGGTATGGATAAATTAAAACCACTTAAAGAAGAACTTCCAGAAGAAATTAGTTATTTTATGATAAAAGTTGCTATTATGTTAGAAAAGCGTGGGCAACAGATATTGAATTAATAAAAAGTCATTGGGGAGGATTTATCATCAAATCCACCAATGACTTTTTATTTATAAAATGCTTTGTAAAGTTTCCTTTATTTTACTAGTACATGCATTTAGTTGCTGGATGGACGGGAAAGTAGCTTGTGCTAACAGCTCATTTCCACCACCTTTTCCTTCAAAATCTTTTATTGCTTCTTTAAGCAGTTTGCCACAATGAAGGGAATAGTCTCCATTATGCTGTAATAGCACTTTCTTCTCTAATTGCGAACTTAATAAAATGATATAGCTAGATTGTTGTATTATATATTTAGCAAGAGTCGATAAGTCCTTCATGGTTTTCTCTTCAAATTGCAAAAAGATTATTTTTTCGTTTTGATCAGCAAGTATTTGTTCTCCTAAAAAGGCAGTATTCTCTGATTTTAGAACTTCTACTTCTCGGTTTAAGGCTTTCTTCTCTAATTCTAGTTTATTAATACGATCTTCCAGCTGCTGCTTGTTTGTTTTAAAATGGCTACTTAAATGGTCCAATATCGTTTGAGAGGTTTGATAGTCATAAAGAGATCTCCAGCCACTAAGGAAAAATACTCTAATCTGACCGCGGTGTTTTTCCGTTTTCATAATCTTAAAAAGGCTTAATTCGCCAGTTCTTTGGACATGTGTTCCTGCACATGCTGAATAATCTATTCCCTCAATCTCGACAATTCTGATATCACCAGTCACTTCAGGTAGCTTTCTTAAAGGAAATTTGTTTACTTCCTCGTGGTTTGTAAAATAAGTTTTAATCTCCAAATTTTTCATAATATATGTATTACAGGCTGTTTCGATCGTTTCTATTTGTTCTTTCGTTAAATCCGTTGTATCCACATCAATAGTTGTATACTCTTTTCCTAAATGAAAGCTCACTGTCGGAATGCTATATAACTCTTCAAGAACAGCTGATAATAAATGCTGTGCTGTATGTTGTTGCATATGATCAAATCTTCTATTCCAGTCTATTACACATTCAACAGTCTGTTCTTCTGGCTTATTTTCAACTAGATGGTAAATTTGGTCATTCTTTATTTGAACATCTATTACACGAATTCCATTTATAGTACCAGTGTCAGCTGGCTGACCTCCACCTTCTGGATAAAAAGCTGTTTCTTTTAAAATGACAAAAGTTCGGTTCTCTTCTTCGATAATTTTCTCTATATCGGTTGTCCACTTTGTTTCGTATGGATTGGAATAATATAATTTTGTAGACATTTGCGGCTCCTTCTCTTCCGTTTTTCATCATATTACCATAAATATGGAGCTGAGTTACAGAATTAGAAGAATTTTTAGTAGATATATCAAACATGTCAATTAATGATTTCACATAAAGAAAACTTCCATCAATGGGGGGCTTACTTCTCGTGTTAAGAGTGGGATAAAAGCAGAAATAATCATACTAACACATAAATATTGGATGTACTGGCAATAATATAGTAAAAAGGGGGGCGTTCATATGTTTTTTCATCGAAAAGGTGCAGAAGAAAAGCCGGAAGAAATATTAATGAGTATGGAAGTATATGCATGTAATTCATGCAATGGTTGGATGAGGAAAGATTTTGCAACAGATGATCTTCTTTGTCCATTGTGTGGAGATCAAACATCAGTGGAAATGAGAGAGCTTCCCCAAATTAGTAATTAATCTTAACCCGAGCGATAGGGTTAATGAGCAACAGTGTGAATGATACATCCACTGATATCATTTTAACTCTATCCTCCTCCTCATTATTAAAACACTCCTTATTTGCTAACTTTCCCTAAGTTCCCTCCTATAATTAACAGTAATGTGACTATTTTGTGAATGATTTATAGAAAAATACTTTCTTATCTGTTTTATTTGATTTACAATCAAATAGAATGCAAACTTAAAGATAGTCCATTTCCGGAACTTTAAGGGTGTGTTATTTTTTGGAATAGATTAGGAGGATTTTTGTTGTTTAACTCCATTTTGATTTTTATTAGCATCCTAATCGTCTATATGGCATGCTATTCTTCCTTTGACTTGTTTCAATTAGTGAAGAACAGGGAGAAAAATAGTAGATTTTTATTTCTAGCAAGTACATTTACAATAGGATTTGGATTTTGGATATTGAGTTTTATTGACATGATGATTACCAATGTATATGCAACCGCAAACTATAATATCCCGATCACGATCTTATCGATGGTAGTTGGTATTTGTTTTAGTGGAATGGCGTTTTATGCCTTATTGGACAAGGAGAAAAAGAAAAGAAGAATTTATGTATCGGCTTTCTTTTTTAGTCTATCTTTATTATCCGTTTCAATCATAGGATTTTACTCAATAGGTAGTATGGTGTACTATCAAATTCCGCAATTATTCATCAGTTTTATACTATTATATATAGGTTTCTGGCTTTCTATTTGGCTTTCTTTTTATCCGGTCAATATACCTGTATTACTAAAAAAATGGATTCGACCATTATGTAGTTTATTAATGACAAGTGTATGTATGGTTAGTCATTTTATTCTTTTAAGTAACATAAGTGCACCAGAAATTTCAGTTGCAAAAGATTCTTACGAAAGCAGTTTTATCATTTATATTGCATTATTTGTGTCTGTCTTAGTTTTAGGTGGATTAATTGGTACAAGTACATTAATCGGAGAGCGAATAGATGTTGGGACAATCGATGTTAGAGATATGCAGCATGCACTGGATGAATCCGCCATCGTTGCCTTTACAGATAATAACGGCATGATTACTTATGCAAACGATAAATTTGTTGAACTTTCCAAGTATAGTAGAGAGGAATTACTTGGACAAAATCATCGTATTGTTAATTCGGGCCATCATTCGCCTGAATTTTTTCGTGAACTATGGAACACCATCAACAAAGGGGAGATATGGAGAGGCGAAATACTTAATAAAGCAAAAGATGGTACACTTTATTGGGTTGATACTGTAATCGTTCCTTTTTTAAATAAAGAGGGATCCCCATATCAGTATGTTGCCATTCGGCGAGATATAACAGAGCAAAAAAATGTGCAGCTTCAATTGGAAGAGTCTGTTCGTGAAGTTAGTGATATAACATATGCTTTAGAGCAATCAAGCATCATTGCTTTTACCGATAAAAGAGGGATTATTACAAAGGTTAATTCTAAATTCTGTGAGATATCTGGCTATACTCGAGAGGAATTAATAGGGAAAACACACCGCATTGTTAATTCAGGTTATCATTCGAAAGAGTTTTTCCGAAACGTTTGGCAGACAATAGCGCAAGGCGAAATATGGAAAGGGGAAATCCGCAATAAACGAAAAGATGGTACCTATTATTGGGTGGATACAACTATCGTGCCGTTTCTAGATAAAAATAATAAACCTTATCAATATTTAGCTATTAGGAATGATATTACGGAAAAGAAAAGAACAGAGGAAGTTCTTCATCGACAAGATAAGTTGGCAGCTGTCGGACAATTGGCAGCTGGTGTTGCCCACGAGATTCGTAATCCACTAACGTCTATAAAAGGTTATGCTGAGTTTTTAAGTATGGATGAAACAGAAAAGGATAGACAGGAATATTTCGATATCATTCTAGATGAAATTGAAAGAGTAAACTCCATTGTAGAAGAGTTTATGCTTCTTTCAAAGCCAACTGTTTCTGTGTTAGAAAGGAAGCCACTTCTTCCAATTATTGATAATGTTGTTTCTATTTTAGATTATCAGCTGCGAAAAAGTAAAATTAAGTTGAATCGTATCTATGAAGAGCCAAATCTCTTTGTAGAGTGCGATGAAAATAAATTAAAGCAGGTTTTCTTGAATTTTATAAAAAATGCTGTAGAAGCAATGCCGAACGGTGGTTCTATTGAGATTACCGTGAAAAGAGAGGACGAAGACATTACCATTATGATAAAAGATAGTGGAATAGGTATGTCCAAAGAACAAATAAAAAAACTAGGCGAACCGTTCTTCACGACAAAAAAAGACGGTAACGGACTAGGATTAATGGTTAGTTTTAAAATTATTGAAAATCTAAATGGCAAGGTATATATTGATAGTGAACAAAATAAAGGAACAAGCTTCCATATCACATTACCTTCAGTGGATTAAAATAACATCAATTTTTCATCACAAAACAGGCATTTGTTAATTGATTATTCTGACGATTCGTATTGTGTTTGTTATTGGATTGTCATATACGTAATCGAATTATCAACTACCTGTTCTTTTTTTTGAGCTTTTTCATGATAAGATTATACCTGTTAGCTCAACTGGAGCTATTCAAGGAGGTATAAAATGAAAAAAATCTTTTCTATTCTAACTTGTGCGTCGATACTTACAACAGCTGCTCCGTTTGTAGGTGCGGAGGAAATCAAAGTAGAAAAAGGAGATACGCTTTGGTCTATTTCACAAGAAAAAAACGTGAGTATTAATGATATAAAGAAATGGAATGATTTAGATAGTGACATCATTAAAGTAAATGATACACTAACGATTCAAGAAGAGAAAAAACATAAAGTAAAAGCAGGAGATAATCTTTGGAAAATCTCTCAAAAATATAATACAACAGTTGATCAATTAAAAGAATGGAATAAATTAAAAAGCGATACAATACATAAAGATGACGTATTGATTGTTTCAAAAAATAATGGTTCCACAAGCAGTAAAACCAATACAACAACTGTTAACAAAGCCGTAAAAGCAGAAAATACAACAAATGCAAATACGAATACAACTGCAAAATCAAAAGAAATCACGGTGGAAGCTACTGCATATACAGCAGATTGCAAAGGCTGTTCTGGTGTCACTGCGACTGGCATAAATTTAAAAGATAATCCAAACAAAAAGCTGATCTCCGTTGATCCTAGCGTCATTCCACTAGGTTCGACAGTATATGTAGAAGGGTACGGTACAGCGATAGCTGGAGATACCGGCGGAGCAATAAAAGGCAAGAAAATCGACGTACATGTAGCAACAAAGTCTGAAGCGTTAAACTGGGGAAGAAAGCAAGTATCTGTAAAAATACTTGATTAAGTAAAAAAAGGACTGTTCGTAAAGATTCACCTTTCACTTAGTTGAAAGGTGATATCCTTACAGACAGTCTTTTTATTTGCTTACTTACTTCTTAATAGTTTTGTCTTTTTCAGAATGAAGAAAGAAGCGTTGAATTGGCTGGGCTATGCTTTTTACATTGTTTTCAATTTTTTCGGCTAAATAGTGAACACGTTCAAAAAGAATTTCTTTCACATGTTCGATTTGTCTGCTCAGTTTATTCACATTTCCATTTGTTTCTTCCATACTTTGTAGAAGTGTTTGATGAAATATTTCTTGGATATCTAGCTTTTCGGATATTTGTTGATAACTCGATTCTGTTTCATCTAATTTCGTTTTCATCTCTGTAGCAAGGTGATTAAAATTATCCATTTTACTTGAGATTGTAGAAATGTCCTTTTCTTGAAACAGCAATTGATCGAATAAAGCAGTTTGACGAAGGGTTTCTTCGCTCGTTATTTCCTTTTGCTCTTGTGCGAGTTGGGCAAGAAAGTCTAGTTGTTCTTCGATTTTTGAAGTTTCCTTATCTAGTACAGCAAGTTTTTCTAATAAATCTTGTGAAATAGAATCGTTGAGCTCTAATTTATAATCAATTTCACTGATTTGCCTAAAATGGTTCTCCTGTCTTTCGAAAGATTCTTCCTGAAAACTCTTTAATAATGTAGTTAAATGTTCACTTTGGATACGTTGATTTAATAAGTAATCTTGTAAAAAATTTTGCTGGAAATGGGATTGATTATTTAACGTTTCAGCAGGAAGTTTCGGAAGATAAACCTTTGAGGACGGATTAACCGGGTTATTTGTGGGCATTTTACTCCTCCTTTCATCCTTCTTTATCCTATTTGGATGGGGGAGAAAGAGTGCACCGTGAAATAATTTTGAAATAGAAGAAAATAGAAAATATCTACATCGAATGAATCATTGGGACTGTAAGTACTTTCTATTTTCTTCTTGGAAAATTACATAAAGGGAGGAATTCCTTTACTTATTTCTGTTAATATGGATGTAATGGATGCGATATCTTGATCGTCAATATTAAATGTTTGTCTAATCTTATTTTCTAGATCTTTACTAACTCTTCGCTTTCCGACTTCCACCAATGCAATTAATGCAAAGCTACAATTTAGAACACGGGCAAAGTCTCTCTGTGTCATTTCGTAATTTTTCCTAATAAATTTGATTATTTCTTTATTCATAGTCCACCTCATTTAATTGAATAAAAGTATAAATAAGAAAGACGAAAAGAAGAATGTATTTTTATTCAAGCTACGTGCATTATAGTTGATATTCATGAAAATGTAAATATACTAAGCAAGTAAAATATAATTTACTGTATTTATAAAGTGTCTTGTACCAATTCAGTTCTTATAGTAATTGTTATATTTACGGAGCTTATATTATACAAGCGTTGTTTCGTATTATCATCCATACATTAGTTCACCGAGAATAAGTTATAAGGAGAAAGAGTTAAGTTGATTAATAATTTAGAAAATTTGGTCAAAATATCTAATGAGCAAATAATTAATTATATAATTAGTCCAATGACATATAAAAATGAAGCCATTAATATGATGTAATAACATGAGATGTAATAAAAGTTAACAGTCGTTATTTTGGAAAATTATCCTTTTGGAGGAATGCGCATGTCTTCCGATCATTATTCTGTTATTGATTCAGTCCTTGTAACGGAGTGTCATAGTTATTTAGCCACGATTGTAAAAGTAGAAGGGTCAGCTTATCGCAAAGAAGGAACGATGATGCTGATATCAGATAAAGGCATGGAGAAAGGCTTACTAACTGGTGGCTGTGTCGAACAGGATTTGTTGGCCAGAATAGCTATGCAAGAATCAGATGAGGCCTTTCTAATGGAATACGACTTACGTTCTGAAGATGATTTATCGTGGGGGCAGGGGGTAGGGTGTGATGGAAAAATTTATATTTTGGTTGAACCGATCACATTTGAAACAAGGAATGTTTTTCTACAATTAAACTCTCTTTTGCAAAATGGACACAAGGTAAAACTTGTTAAAGTTTTTAATAAGGTAAATAAATATATTGAAAATTCACTCAAAACTAATATAGAGGAAGAGAATACTTCAATTGTTTCTTTAGATACAGAGGATCGATTAATATTCAATCAGATATTATATCCACGACCAAAATTAATCATTTACGGAGCTGGACCAGACGTCAAGCCTGTTGTCTATTTTGCCAGCAAGGCTGGATTCTATGTTATTTTATCTGACTGGCGTCAAGCTTATTGTTCAGAAGAAACAATCCCATATGCGAAGGAATATCATATAGGTACTCCCTCAAAAGTGATGGAAGAAATAAATCCCACGGAAAATGATTATGTTATCACCATGAGTCACAGCTTTATGAAAGATCAAGAAATAGTGAAGTATTTGCTACAAAGAAAGGTGAAATACTTTGGGTTACTGGGATCAAGAAAAAGGTCTGAAAGATTATTAGCAGGAATAATAAAGCCAGATTGGATTCACTATCCAGTTGGTTTACCAATTTATTCAGAAAGTCCCGAAGAAATTGCAATTAGCATTATAGCAGAATTGATTAAGACAAAAAATGAAAAAAAAGCTGTTGCAAGAGAGCAGCTATGATTACAGCGATTTATTTAGCTGCAGGAAAAAGTAGTAGGATGGGAGAAAATAAACTGTCGCTCGCCTTCGGAAACGAAACAGTTGGCAATACTGCATTGTCCGTATTGCTGACTGCTCCATTTATCGATTATGTTTTCGTTATTGTTAAACCAACTGATCCAGTCAATTGGATTTCAATAGAAAATAAAAGGAGTTTAAATGGAGAGAAAGGAGATATAATTCGCTGTAAGGATGCAAATAGAGGGCAGTCCTTTTCTTTAAAGAAGGGATTTGAAGTAGCCGTCGAAAAACAAGCAGATAAAATCTTAGTATGTTTAGCTGATCAGCCCTTCATTACCGAAGAGATGATTAGAAAAATAGTAAACACTCCTATACATTCATCTGAAGAGTTTGCAGCTAGTATGTATAATGGTGTGTTAATGCCACCTATTCTTTTTCTTCCATCAGTATATTCAAAAATAAAGCTGTTAGAAGGAGATATGGGGGCAAGGAAAATAATAAACAATGGTAAGATACAAGGTGGAAAAATTGAATTTTCTGAAGAATTATTCTTTATTGATATCGATACGAAAATAGATTATTACAATGCGCTAGTAAGGAGGAAATAAGATGAAAATCTCTGCTGACGCTTATCCAATAACTGTCGAGATCCCTTATGTATTATCAGATGTTAGCAATCTATCTAATCCAAATAGTCTTATTATATCCGGCGGTACGATTCTCCAAATAAATTGGGAAGCCGGAGTGGAAAAGCCAGTACACCTTATTAGCACGGAAAAATTACAGCCATTAAAAGGAATAACTGAAACAGATATAAATGGACAGCGATACTTAAAGATCGGGGCCGCCATGACAATAGCAGATTGTTTGAATAACCAGTTAGTTCAAAGAAACGCATCTATCCTTACAGAAGCTTGTGAAAAGATTGCAGCTCCTGCTGTACGAAATCGCGGAACAATAGGTGGAAATATTTGCAGTAAAATTGGTGATACAATCTCAGTCTTGCTGGTTTTACAGGCACAGTTATCGTTTTTCAATGGTAAACATGAATATATAATTCCATTAAGAGAATGGCTAGTAAAACCGCACCCGTCATCTTCTGAATTACTAACAAACATCTTCATACCTATACATGTTACCAATATATCAACCTATTCTTTTTTTAGAAAAATTGGAAGGCGAGAGAGCTTTACAGCAGCGATTATTTCTGTCGCGGGTTATCTGGAGTTTCAAGATACAATTATTAAAACAGCAAGACTATCGATTGGTGGAGGGGCACATCTTCCTTGTCGACTTACAGAAACGGAGAAAGAGCTTATAAATGGTGGAGAAACAACTGACTGGAAGCACTTAAATAAAGTCATCCAAGCAGATTTTTCTTCTTACACTGATCCTTTTGTAACAGAGGAATATCGTAAACAGGTTGCTGCAAACCTATTTATTGCCACTATAAAAGACTTCCTAAATCGCCAGAGAAAGGAGTAAGTCATATGGTTCTTGATATTACAAGTGCAGGCGTTAGATGGAAAAAAAGAAGGGATGGGGAACCAAAAGTAACAGGAAAACTGAAATATTTGACCGATATGGTGTTCCCACAAATGCTCTATGGTGCGATCTTGAGAAGTGAACATCCTCATGCAAAAATTGAATCAATTGATACAAAAGAAGCAGAAGATCTCACAGGAGTTACGGCTATTATTACGTATAAGGATGTCCCAGGCTTAAATGGCTTTGGAATAGTAATTCAGGATCAGCCAGTGTTTTGTGTCGATAAAGTGAGATATGTCGGTGATGCTATCGCGGCAGTAGCTGCAGAAACAAAAGAAATTGCACAAAAAGCAATTTCGTTAATTAAAGTAACATATAGTCCATTACAAACAGTAACAGATCCGGAATTAGCATTAGATAAATCAGCTGTAAAATTACACAAGGGCGGTAATCTTCTTCATAAAGCTGCTTTTAAGAAAGGAGAGGCGAAGTTAGAAGAAGTGTTTAATCGGTGTGCAATCATTGTAGAAGAGTCGTACCATACACCTAGACAAATGCATGTGTATATGGAAACAGAAGGCGGTGTAGCTGTTCCTGATGAGGATGGTGGATTAACCATATACGCACCGACACAGCATGGATTTAAAGATCAATTGCAGCTTTCTAGAATTCTAGATATTATTCCTGAAAAGATTAGGATAATTTCCAGTCCAATTGGAGGGTCATTCGGAGGCAAGGATGAACTGAATATACAGCCATATATTAGTATTTTAGCCTTAAAAACAAAACGACCTGTAAAAATTCATCAATCTAGAAGAGTTTCAATCAAAGCTGGTTTAAAAAGACATCCGATGAAAATATTTATGAAGACTGGAAGCGACGAGTCTGGTAATCTAATTGCTCATCAAGTAAAAATAATTGCAGATACTGGGGCCTATGCTACATTAGGACCAGCCGTTTTAGACTTTGCTGTAGAGCATAGTGCTGGTCCATACCGCATCGAGAATGTGGAGGTCGAAGGGTATTCTGTTTATACGAACAATGGTGTGGCAGGTGAATTTCGAGGATTCGGCGGAAATCAAATAACCTTTGCTTTAGAAACACAAATGGAACGTATAGCAGAAAAATCAGGCATAAATCCAACCGAGCTTCGTTTAAAAAACTTACGACAAACAATGGACCCTGGTCCAGTTGAACAGCAGATTGTTCCAACTGATGGAGCGAAAGCTGTTCTTACAGAAATCATTAAATCTCCGATTCTACAAAAAAATACAGCTACGATTCCTTCAGGTCAATGGAAGATAAAAGGGAGAGGCTACAGTATTACGATGCATGGCGGAGGTCTTGGTTATGGTAGGCCAGACCCATCTGGTGCACGCTTATCCTTAAATAGTGCTGGTAAATTAGAGGTTTCTTTTGGCTTTGAAGAATGTGGGCAAGGTTTGATTCCAACGATAGATATGATTATGACCGAAACTTTTAACTGTGATTCTAGTGATGTAGCAATCGTTATTGGAGATACGGCGAAAGTTCCCCATTCGGGATCATCAACTGCCTCAAGAGGAACCAATATGGTGTGGCTAGGTATTGCTAAATTAAAAGCAGCTTTTATCGAAAAAATGTTAAATGCAGCAGAAAAACAAACTAACATGACGAAAGAGAAGCTCTCTCTTGGTAAAAGTGGGATTTGGTTCTGTGAACAACCAGAAAAGCCGCAGCGACTTATACTAACATATCGAGAGCTAGCGACGTCTTTAGAAGAACTTCCAACTGTCTTTACTAGTTATCATTTTCCTACTACTCCCCATGCTATTGATGGCGGTCATTTTTTATATACTTTTGCTGGTGTGGCTGCAGAAGTAGAAGTAGATCTATTAACAGGCAGAGTGGCAGTTACGAAAATGGACCATGTTATTTCAGCAGGACCCGTTGTCAATCCAATGGGCTATTTAGGGCAAATTGAAGGTGGAGCAAATATGGGGCTGGGATTCACACTCATGGAAGATGCTGTCATGGAAAATGGACGATATATGACAGAAAACCTAGACACTTATCTAATCCCAACGATTTTAGATATCCCAAAGGAAACAAATGTCTTTGCAATTGAAGGATTAGTTAACGGTGACACATATGGACCAAGAGGCGTAGGAGAAATAGGGACTGTTGCAGTTGCACCAGCTATTGTTTCCGCTATTCATGATGCTACAGGACTTTGGTTGAATCGATTGCCTGTGCAACCAGATGAGATTTTAAAAGCAATCGAACAAAAGGCTTTAATAGGTTAGGAGGAGTAAGATGGATACAAATAAAATAACCGAAAAAACAACAAGCTTTAAAATCAATGGAAAACTAATAGAGTTAACACTCCCTCCAACTTTTCGTCTAGTCGATATTCTTCGTGATTGTTTAGCGCTAACAGGAACGAAAATAGCATGTGAAGTAGGCAGATGTGGAGCTTGTTCTGTTATTATGAACGGAAAATTAGTTAATTCCTGCTTAATAATGGCTTATCAGATAGAAGATGCGGAAATTTTCTCGATTGAAAGTTTAGCAGAAGATAGGCTACATCCTATTCAAGAGGCGTTTTTACAAGCTGGAGCCCTTCAATGTGGTTATTGCACCCCTGGGATGGTTATGGCGTTAAAAAGTTTGCTAGATGAGAAAGAGCAACCAACAAAGGAGGAAGTCCTTACAGCATTATCCGGAAATCTTTGTCGATGTACAGGATACGAAGGAATTCTGCGAGCAGTCGATTTATTAACACAAAAGAATTAATCAACCGATAGTGGAAGGAATGGAGATATGTATTCAATAGCAGCAATAAATAAAATGAATCGTCAAGAATTTATCGAAAAAATTGGTTGGGTGTTTGAACATAGTCCTTGGATTGCAAATAAAACTTGGGATTATCGCCCTTTTCCGAACTTAAATACGCTTCATCAATTAATGGTACAGGCAGTAACAGAGGCACCGATCGGTGATCAGTTGGAATTAATTCGAGCACATCCAGATTTAGGAGGGAAATTGAAGATGACCGATTCTTCTGTTAAAGAACAAATAGGAGCAGGACTTGATTCTCTTTCAGAAGAAGAATATAAAGAATTTGCTTCATTAAATAAATCCTATGCTAATAAATTCGGTTTTCCCTTTATCCTAGCTGTAAAGGGACATACAAAGGAAACGATTTACCAGTCGATGAAGAATAGGATTAACCATACAAAAGAAGAAGAATTTCAAACAGCATTAACGCAAATATTTGCGATAGCGAAATTCCGATTAGACGACATCGTCAAACTACAAACAGAAGAACGAGGAGCATAGGATGAAAACAGGAATTACAACCCATGTTTTGGATTTAACTCAAGGAAAACCAGGTGCTGGAATTAAAGTAGAGTTATGGGAAATAACAAATTCGACTAGAACATTTATAGCAAACGGACTAACAAATGAGGATGGCAGAGTAGAGACTGTATTATTAGAAAAAGTGGAAGATGGGGAATATGAATTAGTATTTTTGGTTAAAGAGTATTTTCAAAGAGCAGAAGGTAAAAATAATTTTTTAACTTCGATTCCGATTCGTTTCTATACAGACAAAACACAAGTGCATTATCACATTCCTTTATTATTATCTGGCTGGGGATATCAAACCTATCGAGGGAGTTGAATGAATTTGTGGGAATATGATTTAGTAATCAAAAATGGAATGATTGTTAATGAGGAAAAGCAAATAAAAGCTAATGTAGGGATAAAAGAAGGGAAAATAGTAGAAATTGATGCACATATTATGCCAAACCAAGGAAAACACAGCATAGATGCAGATGGACTATATTTATTTCCCGGTGTTATTGACACCCACGTGCATTTCAATGAACCTGGAAGAAGTGAATGGGAAGGCTTTAAGACGGGAAGTAAAAGTTTAGCAGCTGGTGGATCAACCTTATTCTTTGATATGCCATTAAACAGTCATCCTCCCACTACAACGAAGGAGGCATTTCTACAAAAAGATGCGCTTGCCAAAGAAAAATCACTTATTGATTATCGATTATGGGGTGGAGTGGTACCTGGTAATCTAGACGAACTAGAAAAACTTTACCAATGTGGGGTGATTGGCTTTAAAGCTTTTATGTCCAATAGCGGAATAGAAGATTTTCAATTCTCAGATGACCGGACTTTACTGCAATCTATGAAAAAAATCGCCGAACTACAAAGTATTTTAGCAGTACATGCTGAAAGTGATACAATCACCAGTTTTTTGAGTGAGGAGATTATTAGTCGAAGGGATCATTCTGCTTTAGCCTTTGCAAATGCGAGACCAATTTACTCTGAAATAGAAGCAGTTCAACGTATTATCGCTTATGCAGAAGTAACAAAATGTAAAGTACATATCGTTCATATAAGTAGCTCCAAGGTTTTGAAACCGATATTAGCAGCTAAAGCAAAAGGAGTAGATATAAGTGTGGAAACTTGTCCACACTATTTATCGCTAACAGTAAATGACTTAGAGAAACTTGGTTCGGTTGCAAAATGTGCTCCACCATTACGAACTAAACAGGAAATAGATAACCTTTGGGCGGCGATTGGTAAGGGGGAAATAGATGTGATTGGTTCAGATCATTCCCCGTCACTGGTTTCTATGAAAGAAGGGACTCTATTAGAGGCGTGGGGAGGAATTTCAGGATGCCAAACGACTCTATCTGTTTTATTAGAAGAAGGCTATTGGAAAAGAGGTATACCGTTAGAAATGATTGCAAAAATCACAAGTGCTAATCCAGCAAAAAGATTTGGAATATTTCCTAATAAAGGTAGTTTTTCCATAGGGAGTGATGGTGATATAGCAATCGTTGATTTAAATGAACAGTTTACCTTACAAAAAGAAGATTTATATTATAAAAATAAGTTAAGTCCTTATATTGGAAAAACATTTCGTGGACGAGTAAAAGCAACGATAAGTCAAGGTCAAATCGTTTATTCAACTCTTAAGGGTAATAAGATATCTAGCCCAAAATAAAAAAATATCTTTAATGAAGTACTCCCTCGAAAGCTTTCTTTATCCCACTCTTAACGGACAGTAAGACTCCCACCTCAAAGTTTATGAGAATATGAGGGAGATCAACTGTCCGTAAAGGTCCGATTCGTTCAACTAACCATCAGTGGAAGAGGAAGGAAAACCCTACTGATGGAAGTTTCACTTTAGGTTACGCTTGAAAAGCATTGGAAATTTCTAATGCTTTTTTTGTGCTTACTCTAAATAAAAAAGTTGAATTATTAAAAGTAAGCGATTTTTCCGACGGAATAAAACCGAATTATTATAACGTTCAACCTCTTAATGTTCGGAAATTAAGAAAAAAATGCTTGAATAGACAATAATTTTACGTTATTATGCTGAATAAAGGAATAATTTATTATTTAGGGGGAGTGGCATCATGGTAGGAGCACCAAATACTTCACAAGCAAAAAAAATCATTGTTTTAGGTTCTGGAGAGTTAGGGAAGGAAGTTATCATTGAGGCACAGCGTTTAGGTGTCGAAACGATTGCTGTTGATCGATATGACCATGCGCCAGCGAGTCATGTTGCACATCGTTCTTACACAATAGATATGCTTGATGGTGACCAATTAAGAGCGGTTATCGAAAAGGAAAAGCCTGATTATATTGTTCCTGAAATTGAGGCGATTGCAACGAAGACACTACTAGATTTAGAAAAAGAGGGCTATACAGTAGTTCCAACTGCCCATGCTACATATTTAACGATGGACCGCGAAGGAATTAGAAGATTGGCAAGCGAGACATTGAACTTGCCTACAGCAAAGTATGCCTTTGCAAATAGCATAGAAGAACTGGAAGAAGCAGTACATACTATTGGATTTCCTTGTGTCATTAAGCCGGTTATGAGTTCATCTGGTAAAGGGCAAAGTATTTGCCGAAGTGTGGATGAAATCGAAGCATCATGGCAGGAAGCAGTCAATGGCGAAAGAGGGAAAAAAACACGAGTAATTATAGAAGAGTTTATTGTATTTGAATCAGAAATAACCCTTTTGACAGTCCGTTCGGTTAATGGCACAACTTACTGTCCTCCCATTGGACATATACAAAAAGATGGGGATTATATTGAATCTTGGCAACCTCATTTTATGTCAGATGAACAACTGGCTGAGGCAGAAGAGATTGCTAAGAAAATAACGGATAGCTTAGGTGGATATGGACTATTTGGTGTGGAATTATTTTTAACAGCGAACGGTGTCTATTTTAGTGAAGTTTCCCCTAGACCTCACGATACAGGGATGGTAACAATGATAACACAAGATCTTTCCGAATTTGCTTTACATGTAAGAGCGATTCTCGGTTACCCTGTTACAGGTGTGAAATTGCATGCTCCTGGTGCGAGTAAGACATTAAAAGCAATAAAAGAAAGTGAAACATACTCCATAACTGGAATAAAAGAAGCTTTATCTGTTGAAAACACACAAGTCCGTGTATTCGGTAAACCAAAGACGACAAAGGGAAGAAGAATGGCAGTAGTATTGCATACAAATGAAACCGTTGAATTAGCATTAGATGGTGTCCGAAAAGCAGCGGAATTACTAGCTATTGATTATAAGCTATAACTCTATTAACTAATTAATTATTAATGATCGGCAAATAACATATTAGGGGTATAACAAAAATGAAAACAAAAAATCGTTGGCTAATCGCTTTATCTGCAGTTGGTATTCATATTTCAATTGGATCTGTATATGCATGGAGTGTGTTTACAAAACCGCTTGAATCTCAATACAACTGGAGCTTAACTAGTATTTCTTGGACGTTTAGTATCGCTATTTTATTTTTAGGTTTATCAGCAGCATTTCTCGGTCATTTTGTTGAAAAATATGGTCCTCGTGCTTCAGGTAGGCTTTCTGCTGTTTTGTTTGGATTAGGAATGGTAGGTGCTGGATTTGCCACCAGTATTGAATCTTTACCTCTACTTTATATCACTTATGGTATGTTTGGCGGAATCGGATTAGGAGTTGGCTATATTACACCTGTATCAACGCTGGTTAAGTGGTTTCCCGATCGTAGAGGATTAGCAACAGGGCTAGCAATTATGGGATTCGGATTTGCTTCTATGATAAGCAGCCCTGTTATGAATCATTTGATTAATACAGTAGGTATATCGAATACTTTCTATATTCTAGGTGCAATCTATTTTGTAATCATTTTATGTTCTGCACAATATTTAGAGGCACCACCTAAAGGGTACATGCCAATTGGATTTAAACAATCGATGGAAACTGGTCAAATCAAGGTAAAAGAAGATTTATCCCAATTAACTGCAAATGAAGCGGTAAAAACAAAAAGATTTTGGGCATTATGGATTATGTTGTTTATCAATATCACTTGTGGAATTGCCATCCTTGCAGTCGCTTCTCCAATGGGGCAGGAATTAGCAGGATTATCCGTAGCTGGTGCTGCGACACTAGTAGGGATTATGGGTGTATTTAACGGGTTTGGTAGAATTGCATGGGCAACCATTTCTGATTATATTGGCAGACCAAATGTCTATACCTTGTTTTTCGCAATCCAAGTAGTAGCATTCTTTGCTCTGCCGCATTTACATCATTATATCGCTTTTTCTATCATCGTATTTATTATTATGTCCTGCTATGGTGGAGGATTTGCATCAATTCCTGCCTATATTGGTGATTTATTTGGAACAAAGCAGTTAGGTGCTATTCATGGCTATATTCTTACTGCTTGGTCAGCAGCAGGTGTTGCAGGACCTAGCATTGTGTCATGGATTCGGGATACTACAGGAAGCTATCAAGGAACATTACTGGTATTTTCGTGTCTTTTTATTGTATCACTAGCTGTTTCTTTGTTAATTCGTTTAGATATTCGTAGATTAAAAGAACTAAATAAAACAGTAACAGAAAGCAGTAGTTTTTAAAATGACGTTTTAACTAGAACTTGATACGATGGATAAGAAATTTTCTTATCTCGTATCAAGTTTTTTTCCGTCTAAGCCTTTGCAAGCATTCTGATTAGTAGTATAGTAGTTTCATTGGAAATTTGTTGCATAGTTAGGGGAATTTAGAGAAATGGAAAATTTCAATACCCAATTTTTTTATTCAGTGATTATCATTGCAATTGGTTATTTCTTTAAACAGAGAAATATTATTAAAGAAAAGGATGGGGAAGGGTTAGCACGAATAATCTTTAATATCACTCTACCGTGCTTGATTATCTCTACCTTACATAACGTGATTATTGAAAAGTCATTGCTTATATTAGTATTTTTAGGGTTATTTTATGGAGTTCTTATTTCGATTATTGGCCTTTTTTTATTTCGAAAGGAAGCAAACAAGGAAAAAGGGATGCTAGGCATGCTTATTCCAGGATTTAATATTGGTATCTTTGCCTATCCTTTAGTTCAAGGGATTTGGGGTGCTGAAGGGATTAAATATTTTGGCATGTTTGATATTGGAAATGCACTCGTTACCTTTGGGATTAGCTATTTAATTGGTAGCTATTATTCACAAGAAGGGACAGTAATGACAACGAAGCAGGTAGTAGGAAAATTAGGAAAGTCCATTCCGTTAATGACCTATGTTTTTATTTTCTTCATTAATATAACTGGTATTCATATGCCACATCAGGTGATTGAAGTAACGTCCACTATTTCAAAGGCAAATATGCCACTATCTTTATTGCTACTTGGTATTTATTTGAATTTTTCTTTTGAAAAGAAGCATTGGAAGGGGATTGGAAGAGTACTTGGGATTCGATATGGTACTGGCTTATTTTTAGGGATACTTGCTTATCTTTTATGGCCAGCAGAAGATATGTTTCGTTATACGATCTTGATTGGTTTAATTTTACCGATGGCATCAAGTGTTCTTCCATATAGTGTGGAGTTTAAATATAATCAACATTTTGTCGGAACTGCTGCCAATTTATCGATTGTGATTAGTTTTTTCTTAATTTGGATGATTGGTAATTTAATTGTGTAAAGTGCATTTTCAAATAAGGATGAATTCACTCGGGATGCTCACTTTTCGATGAGCGAGATGGAACATTTTATTCTACATTAGCCTCGCACATTCTGTTTGAATTAACCGTTTATTTTTAAATATTAAATGAAAGAATAGAAGAAAAACCAACCAAGTCGAATAGACCGGTTGGTTTTATTTTGTAAGAAAGTTTTCTGTATAGTATGGTTGAGCATTGTTATTGAAGGCGACTCCTATGCCTAGGAAGGCAAAATCTTTTTGGAGAATATTTTCCCGATGACCCATGGAGTTCATTAAGCCTTCATGGGCAAATATACTGCTATTCTGTCCGTAGGCTAAATTTTCTCCTGCCATGCTATATCGAATGCCATCGTTCAGCATCCGGTCAAACGGAGACTCACCTTCTAAATTAGTATGACTAAAATAATTATTTTCCGCCATATCTAAACTATGCTTGCGGGCTGTTTCTTTGACTGCTTCATCCCATGATAAAGGCTTTAAATGGTTATTAACTCGACTCGCATTTGTCAAATCAAATAATTGGTATTCAAATCCTTCTTTCAGTTCCTCACTGCCATCCACATAAAAATCCTTCCGATTTTCTTCTATAGAAGAACTTACGATTTGAAGGGCAGTTACTGTGTTATTCTCATGTTTATCAAAAAATACTGTAACATAGGAACCATCAAGCGAGAACATCTCATAATCTCTGTCATTCGTCATTTTGTAAGAAACAAGCCCTTTTCTTAATTCTGTTAGCGGTTCTCCTAATGTTTCTAACACTTTTGCTTTTTCTGTTCCCTTTTTAATGCCGTTAGTAGAAGCGATTAAATCTTGATTTGTATATAAGGCAGCTACTTGATTATTTTCGTCATAGCCTATCATAACAAAATTTTGATAATTATGATGATACGTAAACCAGGAGATTCCATATTCATTAGTAGTTACTCGTTGGGGGCTACCAAGCGTTTTTTCAACTGCCTGTTTATTATCCCCAAGAGAAATATTATAGATCGAAAAAGGATGATCCTTTGGTGTGACTAACTCTGGTTTTGCTATTTCTTCAGCATTTTCTTCTACATTCCAGTCAGGAAGAATATCTTGAGCGTCATTAAAGAGCGATTTTAAATTACCTAATTCCTTTGTAACTGATTGAATAAAGGAAGTAATTGAATTTTGATTGATACTATTTTCTAACGTAGGAGATTGTTCAGTTACTGCATTATTTTTGCTCTCTTTAAAATAAAAATTATAAGCTCCGTATATGATCAGAATGGTAATAACCCATTTTAATAGTTTTGTCATTTTAAAACCTCCCGTTGTCTACCCATTATAACCAAATAAAATACGAATAAATCAAGCAAATAAGGTTATTAATATAGATAGACCAAAAGTAACGAATATCGCTGTATTTTAACTACTTTCCCTTTATACCTATAATATAAAACAGCATCAATATTAATAAGTTATAATTATATCATGTTCTGGCAATATCTCCTTCTAATTATGTTTTTCATTGTTTTGTACCGAACATGTAATCAATTTGTAAAGCATCTTTATTATATGTAAACGTTAATACTGCTATAATATACATAACCGTTTCCATCATGGAAAATGCTATTTAACATAAACTCTAGACAGAATTAAACGGTTTTAAAGGAGGCTATCATGCATTTAATTAGAACCGACATCGACGAAATTTTAACAAATACAACCGATTTAGAGCAAGATATATCCACTTGGAATTTAATCGACATAGAGATTGATGAACTATTAGAAGAAACAAAGCATTGGAATTAGTATAGGCAACCAAATGTACATTCGTGTAGATTATGGTTGTTTTTTTGTGTTATCCCACTCTTAATGGGCAGTAATCCGCTAAGCTTAAGCTGCGGAAAATCTAGAAAGCTACGTGAGGGATAACTGCCTGGAAAGGTCCGATAAGTGCAACTAACCGTCTGTAGGGGATGAAGAAAAACACCGATTGATAGAAGTTATCTTTATTTTGCCGATAGAAACAGATGATATCGATGTTTCTCAAAAATATTTTATAACTTTTTACTAAAACTGCTTTCTCTATCAGAACTTTGCGTTATAATAAATAGAAATAATGTTTAAGATAAGGAGAATGGAACGTGACAGAACAAACAATCACTGTAACATTAGCAAAAGAAAAGAAACCAAAACCGGATCCTTCTACATTAGTATTTGGTAAAGTGTTCACTGACCATATGTTTATGATGGATTATTCAGTCGATAAAGGATGGCATGATGCACAAATTCTTCCTTACCAACCAATTACTTTAGATCCTGCTTCTGTTATTTTCCACTATGGCCAAGCAGTTTTTGAAGGATTAAAAGCTTATTTAACAAAAGAAGGAAAAGTCCTTTTATTTAGACCAGAAAAGAATATGGAGCGTTTAAATAAATCAAATGACAGACTTTGTATTCCAGAAATAGATGAAGAGTTTGCATTAAATGCATTAAAACAATTAATTAATATCGACAAAGAATGGATTCCAAATGGGGAAGGAACTTCTTTATACATAAGACCATTTATTATTTCCACTCAACCATTTTTAGGAGTGGCAGCATCTATTAGCTACAAATTTATGATCATTTTATCTCCTGTAGGTTCGTATTATAAAGAAGGTGTTAAGCCTGTAAAAATCTTTGTAGAAAATGAATATGTACGCGCTGTTGCTGGTGGTACTGGTTCAGCAAAAACGGCTGGTAACTATGCCGCAAGCTTAAAAGCACAGCAAATTGCGACAGAAAAAGGCTACTCTCAAGTTCTTTGGTTAGATGGCGTGGAAAAGAAATATATTGAAGAAGTAGGGGCAATGAACGTATTCTTCAAAATTAATGGAGAAGTAGTAACCCCACAATTAAATGGCAGTATTTTAGAAGGTGTAACAAGAAGCAGTATTATGGAGTTGCTACAATATTGGAATATTCCTGTAACGGAAAGAAAAGTTACGATTGCAGAAATATTCGAAGCTCATAAAAAAGGTGAATTAGAAGAAGCATTTGGTACTGGTACAGCAGCCGTTATTTCTCCAATAGGTGAATTTTTCTGGAATGAAGAAAAAATTGTTCTTAATAACGGAGAAACAGGCGAATTAGCAACAAAATTATATGATACGATCACTAACATCCAAAATGGAAGACAAGAAGATCCATTTGGATGGACCGTTGAAGTGAAATAATTCCTTTTCCAAGGAAAATAAAGGAGCATCTTAATGGCGAATAAAAGCCACACGCTAAATTTTGGATGGAATTTAATAGCACATAAAGACTATAAACTTTTCTCTAACCAAAACGAATATGTATTAATGGATTGGGATGGGGACGTTGTCTTATGTGTTTCTGTTCAAGACCATGAGATAGAGGTTCTTCGCAGTAATTGGAATCTTCACTTTAAAATAAATTTGGCTTTTAAAACGATTAAAGTCTTTAATGATCCTGATGAGGAAGAATAAAAACCCTTTTTCATATTGCACGATAATAATTAGATAATCTATATAAGAAAAGTGCTGGACATAGTATTTTTAACCAAATAACCCCGAACGATTATACGTACATGCAAAGAAAGATTCGTATAACTGTTTGGGGTTTATTCATTTTAAGAAAAAAGGTTTGGGCTGATCACCCGCAGACTGAATACACTTCGCTTTCCATGGTGCGAGCGCCAAGCCACTTCGGCTTCGTCTGTACGCATTATATATTTTGTTATGTCCCAGCTTCTTTCTTAGTTTAATTGCTTAGCAGCAGCTAAAGGCTCTAAAATAAATGTATTGATAACTTTAGCAACTCCATCGTTATTATTCGTATCTGTGACAAAATTTGCAAGTTCCTTCACATCATCTGGCGCATTACCCATTGCTACGCCGAGACCTGCAAATTCAATCATTGCAACATCATTATAGCTATCCCCGATGGCAATAACTTCTTCTCTAGTAATGCCAAGCTTTTCGATAAGAAACGCTAGACTTGTCCCTTTTGTAACTCCTAATTCAGTAAACTCAAGGAAGAATGG
Source organism: Niallia sp. FSL W8-1348 (assembly GCF_038006745.1). Classification (NCBI taxonomy): domain Bacteria; kingdom Bacillati; phylum Bacillota; class Bacilli; order Caryophanales; family Bacillaceae; genus Niallia; species Niallia sp. FSL W8-1348. The sequence goes on from NZ_JBBOVV010000002.1 coordinate 193,376, forward strand.
CTTGGAGCGCATCACACTTAAATGTTCTGCTAACTCTGCTTGTAATTTAGCTTCTACTACTTTTAAGTGATCCTCTTCTTTTACCATCAATACCTTTACAACAGGAGAAGAAACAGTTTCCTTGAAATCTGCGACTGTTTTTATAGGTAATCCTGTTATTTGTGCTTCGATTTCCGTGAATGGATTATTTTGTTGTGTAATGATTTCATCTTCCATATACGTATGAATCCATACATTTTCTCTTTCGCTTAAATCAAAAAGCTGATGAACGGTTTTTGGAGCAAGTGTGCTGCTAAACAGTTCTTCACCCGTTTTACAATTTATTATCTTCGCTCCATTGAATGAAAGAATAAAACTACCATATTCCGCAAGCTTTAGCTCTTTTGCAGCTTCCTGCATGGCATATGTTGGTCTTCCCGATGCAAGAACTACCTTTACACCATGTTCTTGGGCAAGCATAAGTGCTTTTTTTGTTGCTTCAGAAATTATATGTTCATCTGTTAATAATGTATCATCCATATCTAATACGATCATTTTATAGGCCATTTCTATTTTCCCCTTTCTTAATCTCTATCAAGAATACATGAAAATTTGGAAATAGCCAATATCAAAATAATAACGGAGTTTGCGACAGCAGGATTTCTTGCTGAATTCATAATTTCAATAAAGAAAATCACCAATGATGGGAAGATTTCTTTATTTTATGTTTATAATCCTTAATGATGGGAACTTGTTAAAGTAAGTAGCTTGTTATATTTTTTAAAAGGAATAAATTACCTCAAAAAAGTATTTGAATTATCAGAAAATTACTGCTATACTATAAAAAAGAACAAGGGGTTGATTCGAATGGAAAAGTATTTATTAAATGCACCAAAACAGTCTGTAGGAAATGTTGTTGATTCTTTATTTGCTGAAATGGTCTTAGAAAAAGCCCTTTACGATTTTCGAAAAGTAGAACTAAAAAGACAAATTGATGAAACATTGATCGCTGGTGACAGAGAATTATTTTATCGCTTAACGGAAGAGTTAAATCAATTAACTACTTAATAAACCATAGTAAAATTATAATAATAATCATAACCGCTATCCTAAAAGGTTAGACCTTACTATATTTCATCTAAGAAATTTAGTGAGGTCTTTACCTGTGAAAAAGGATAGCTTTTTATTTGGAATTGATAATAAGTTGTATAATATAGAAACTGCCGATAAACATAAGTTTATCGGCAGTTTCTGGGATACTTAAATGTATCCTACGTATTGAGGCAATAAACTACGCTCCACATAGCGTAATAACGTTCATTGACTTATTCAATATAGCTCATCGCTTGATTAATATAACATAGTTACTTGAAGTTTAGCAAGCTTTTTCTTTGAAGTTAACATGATAATATCGCAGGGGAAGTCTCTATATCACGACTCTTTATATATATAATTTCTTTATAAAAATTGTTAACAAGAAAATGCCAAAATGCGGATAGAAACGTTTCTACTTTACACGAAAGGATAATTCTATGTATGATTACTGCATATACTTAAAGTCTAATCTATTTAGTCTAAGATTACAGGCAGCAAACTAGACAAAAACAGTCAATAGAAAAACTGGGAGGAAGTTTATGCAACTATTTAAAACAAGGGAAGAAGTCGCAATTTTTGAAAAGTGGAATTTAGGCGATATATATGAATCAGAAGAAGAGTGGGAAAAGGATTTAGAAGCGGTAAAGGAAAAAATTGATGGGCTTAAAGCATTCAATGGAAAAATTACCAATGGAGCTAACTTATTAACTTACCTATCTTTATCGGAGGAAGTTAGTTTTATTTATCGAAAAGTTTACGCATACGGAATGCTGCTGTTAGATTTAGACACGCGTAATACCCATGCACAAAGCCTTATTGAAAAAACACGTTATGTCGGCCAAAAATATAGCAGTGCCACATCCTTTTTTATGCCCTATTTATTATCGTTAGATGAAAAAGAACTAAAAGCATACATAAAAGAAGAAGAGGGATTAGCTTATTTCGAAAAGGATTTATTGGAATCCTTTCGCTATAAAAAACATGTTTTAAGCAAGGAAAAAGAAGAAATCTTATCAGAACTCGGGGAATCATTAGCTGTTCCTAGCAATGTTTTCGGGATGATCAACAATGCGGATATAACCTTTGGAGAAGTAACAAATGACAATGGAGAAAAGGTTGAATTAACAAGGGGAATGTATGCGAAACGAATCGAAAATGAAGATAGAGAAGTAAGAAAAGAAGCTTATCTAGCGTATTATAAGCCCTATATTGGTCTAAAAAATACGATAGCTGCTACTTTTAGTGCAGCAATAAAAAATAATGTAAAAACGGCAAAGCTAAGAAATTATCCTTCAGCCTTGGAAAAAAGCTTATTCGGTGATCAAGTTCCTGTTGAAGTGTACAATAATTTAATTCGTACAACTAGAAAAAACTTACCTTATTTGGATGACTATATGAATTTTCGTAAAGAGCGACTGCAGATTGAAGAGCTCCATGCCTATGATTTAAGTGTGCCACTAGTTGGAGAAGCAGCAAAAGAAGAAATCAGCTACGATAAAGCGTTCCAAATAATGCTTGATGCCTTACAGCCGTTAGGGGAAGACTATATTTCTGTATTAAAAAGCTTTAAAGAGAAGCGTTACTTAGATGTGCGGGAAACACCAGGAAAACGATCAGGTGCATATAATTTAGGTTTATACGGTGTGCACCCATATATTCTTCTTAACCATCGAGACGATTTAGATAGTCTATTTACTTTAGCTCATGAATGTGGGCATGGTATGCATTCTTATTTTAGTAGCAAGCATCAGCCGCAAATAAGTGCAGGATATAGCATTTTTGTAGCAGAAGTGGCTTCTACGGTTAATGAAGTTTTGCTAATTAGGCATTTATTAAAAATAGAAAAAGATCCAGATAAAAGAGAGCATTTACTACATCATTTTATCGATAGCTTTAAAGGAACATTTTTTACTCAAGTAATGTTTAGTGAATTCGAAAAAACTGTCCATGAGCAAGCTGAGAATGGATTGCCGCTTTCCTTGGATTTTTTCAATACAACCTATGAGGAATTATTTAAAGCATACAATGGGAGTGATTTAGTAGTAGATGAGCAAGTGAAGTATGGCTGGTCGAGGATCCCTCATTTTTATCGACCATTTTATGTATATAAGTATGCGACCGGATTTGCTTCTGCTATTAATATTGCAGACAAACTTTTAGAAGGAAAGAAAGAGGACGTAGAAAACTATTTAAACTTTTTAAAAAGTGGAAGTTCTGATTACCCTCTTGAACTGCTTAAGAAAACAGGCGTCGATTTGACTACACCAGAACCAATTGATCATGCACTTACTATTTTCCATTCTTTAGTGAAGGAAGTTTTAGGAAAATAAAAAACGGGTGAAAAGAAGGGTCAAAATTTTTTTTAAAAGATTTGACCCTTCTTGTTGCTTTTATTACTGGTATTTTTCTAATATAGTAAAAAAGTCGATGATAAATCTGCGAAAGGTTTGAACAGATGGAGGAGATTCCCGATTGCTTGGGACGATAATACCAACCGTTCGGCTAATAATGGGGTCTTCAATTGGAATTTTCACTGTAAACTTTGGAACATTGTCATAGAAAGTACTTTCTGGTAAAAGTGTCACACCCATTCCTGCAGAAACTAATCCTTTTATCGCATCTAAATCCTCGCCTTCTGCATTTATATTTGGTAAAAACCCTTCTTGTTTACACGCATCAAAAGCGATTTTTTGCAATATATACCCTTCTGGAAATAAAACAAATTGATCATTACGCAAATCACGTAATCTAAGTGCTCTTCTTTCACTTAACACATGGTTACTTGGCAATAAGGCAAAGATTTTTTCTGTAAACAGAATGTTTCCCGTTAATAAAAAGTCGTCTGTTGGAACAGGACCTAAGAAGGCTAAATCTAAATCTCTGTTTTTTACTCCTTCGGTTAAAAAATGATAAGAGCCCTGCCTCAAGTGAAATTTTACATGCGGGTGTTTTTCTTTAAAGGCAGAAATAACGGTTGGCAGCAAATGACTAGCAAGACTAGTTGGAAAGCCTATTTTAATGGAACCTCTTTCGGGATCCAAATAGGCATTTACTTGTTCAATAGCTTGATCAACCGACTTAATGATGGAAAGAGAATGGGTTAAAAAAATTTTTCCAATCGAAGTTAATTTTACGTTTCTACCTTCTCGTTCGAATAATTGAACGCCTAATTCATCTTCTAAATTTGCAATTTGGCGACTAACAGCAGATTGAGCAACATGAAGATGTTCAGCAGCCTCTGAAACATGTTCCCTTTCCGCTACCTCAATAAAGTATTTTAATTGTCTAAGTTCCATTTTAACGACCTTCTTTTTTATTAATTATGATGGTTAGTTGCACTTATGGGATCTTTACGGGAGAGCTTCAACACTCATCGATTTTCCTTTGTTTGAGCGGGCTTACTCTCCATCAAGAGTAGGATAAAATTAAACTAAATCCTGCTGTGTTTAAATAGTCTCACCTAACAAACTTTCAAGGCATAAGTAAACACAAAAAAATACCTTAAGCCTTAGTTAGTGCCATTGTAGCAGAACTTGGTTCACTTAGTTGACTAGTTTGTATGGTTTTTGTCTCAGTGCCTGCACTTTTTATCATCTAATTTTTAGATTAGTTCTATCTAAATGATATATTGTACATATGAATTTGTATAGTATAATTAAATTATCTGAATTGAAAAAGTTGTTAGAAAATCTGACAGGGGTGGTTGAAATGACGTACAACCAAATGGAAAAAGCACAGGGCTTATATAGACCGGAATTTGAACATGATGCGTGTGGAATCGGACTGTACGCTCATATAAAAGGGGAAGCGACACATGACATTGTAAAAAAAGGTTTAAGTATGCTTTGTAAATTGGATCATCGTGGCGGGCAAGGAAGTGATCCATTAACTGGAGATGGGGCTGGCTTAATGGTGCAAATACCTGATGCCTTTTTTCGAAAAGAGTTAGAAAATATTGCTCTTCCAGAGAGCGGCAAATATGCTGTTGGTATGATCTTTTTTTCCAAAGAAGATCCTAATAGAGACTTAATTGAATCAAAAATTAACGAATATATTGCAGAAGTTGGCCAAGAACTTTTAGGATGGAGAACTGTACCTACAGATTTCAGAAAAATCGGAAAAGTCGCACAGAAAAGCTGTCCGGTTGTTCGCCAAGTATTCATTCAATCAAATCAAGCAAACAAAGATAAATTAGCTTTTGAACGGAAACTATATATTATCCGCAAATTAGCGGAAAATTGGGGTAGAACGGAAGGAAAAGAATTTTACTTTGCAAGTTTATCTTCCAGCACGATTGTTTATAAAGGATTATTAACATCTGATCAAGTAGAAAGCTTTTACTTAGATGTGCAAGATCCAACTTTTGTATCTGCTTTTGCGATTGTCCACTCTCGCTTTAGTACCAATACATTTCCTAGCTGGGAAAGAGCGCATCCCAATCGATATTTAATTCATAACGGTGAGATTAATACATTACGGGGAAACTTTAACTGGATGAAAGCAAGAGAGCAGCAATTTGTGTCAGAAGTTTTTGGAGAGGATTTACAAAGGGTTCTGCCAATTTTGGATGCTAACGGAAGTGATTCTTCTGTATTTGATAATGCATTAGAATTCTTTATCTTATCGGGACGCACACCTGCTCATGCAGCAATGATGATGATTCCAGAGCCTTGGACAGAAAATCCGCATATAACAAAGGGAAAAAGAGATTTTTATGAGTATCACAGTAGCTTAATGGAACCTTGGGATGGTCCAATGGCCATTACATTCACAGATGGAAAACAAATCGGTGCTATTCTTGACCGTAATGGCTTACGTCCGGCGAGATATTATGTAACGAAAGATGACTATATCGTATTTTCTTCAGAAGTTGGAGTTGTACCAGTCGAAGAAGAAAATGTCCTTTATAAAGAGCGTTTAAGTCCAGGGAAAATGCTATTAATTGATCTTGAAGAAGGACGTATTGTTTCTGATGAGGAATTGAAAAATACGATTGCTTCCGAGCATCCATACGCTGATTGGTTAGAAGAAGTCATTCGATTAGAGGAAACAAAAGAAGAAAAAGCAGAAACATTCGCTGATTTACTTGCAAGACAAAAAGCTTTTGGCTATACGTATGAAGATGTCCAAAAGAATTTGCTTCCAGTTGTTTTAGAGGGAAAAGACCCAATTGGCTCAATGGGCAATGATACACCACTAGCCGTGTTATCTAATAAGCCACAATCCTTATTTAACTATTTTAAACAGCTATTTGCGCAAGTTACTAACCCGCCGATTGATGCGATTCGGGAACACTTAGTTACATCAACGCTTTCTTGGTTAGGAGCCGAAGGTGATTTATTACATCCTGATGCAAGTAATTGTTATCGAATCCAATTAAAAACACCTATTTTATCAAATAGTAATGTAGAGCAATTACGAGCCAATACGTCTTCAAAATTCACGGCAAGAACTCTAGATGCCTTGTTTACAGATAACTTAGAAAGTAGTTTAAATCTTCTCGTAGAAAAAGCAGAAGAAGCAATTGCACAAGGTGTATCTTTGCTTATCCTATCAGACCGAACAATGAACAAGGAAGAAAAAGCGATTCCGGTTTTACTTGCTGTAAGTGCATTGCATCAAGACTTAATTAAAAAAGGACTTCGTACGAAAGCAAGTATTATTGTAGAGTCTGGAGAAGTAAGGGAAGTTCATCATTTTGCAAGTTTAATTGGTTTCGGTGCAGATGCGATTAATCCATATTTAGTGTATGCGACCTACAATCAAGCTATAGAAGATGGGATTCTATCCCTTTCATATGAAGAAACGGTAGCAAGATATAATACAGTGATTACAGAAGGTGTCGTAAAAGTAATGTCGAAAATGGGTATATCTACTGTACAAAGCTATCGAGGAGCACAAATTTTTGAAGCTGTTGGCATCGGTAAAGAAGTAATTGATCGATACTTTACAGGCACTGTATCACAGCTTGGTGGTATTGGTTTAAATACTATTGCAGAAGAGGCATCGAAAAGGCATCAATTAGGCTATCAAGAATCGATTGATGAAACGCTAGATTCCGGCAGTGACTTTCAATGGAGAAAAGGCGGGGAACATCATGCCTTTAATCCGAAAACCATTCATACTTTACAATGGGCATGTCGAAAAGGGGATTACTCATTATTCAAACAATTCTCTGAAGCAGCCAACGAAGAAAGCATGAGTTTTTTACGAAATTTATTAGCTTTTAATGCTACTAGACAGCCGATTGATATTAATGAAGTGGAATCAGTCGAATCCATTGTAAAACGATTCAAGACTGGTGCAATGTCTTTTGGATCGTTAAGTAAGGAAGCACATGAAACATTAGCAATTGCGATGAACAGATTAGGCGCAAGTAGTAACAGTGGAGAAGGTGGAGAAGATCCATCCCGCTATATGATAGATGAAAATGGTGACAACAGAAGAAGTAATATTAAGCAGATTGCTTCGGGACGATTCGGTGTAAAAAGTCATTATTTAATTAACGCCAAAGAATTGCAAATTAAAATGGCGCAAGGTGCAAAACCAGGTGAAGGCGGGCAATTACCAGGTAATAAAGTATATCCGTGGGTTGCAGAGGTCCGTGGTTCCACACCAGGTGTAGGATTAATTTCCCCACCGCCGCATCATGATATTTATTCGATCGAGGATTTGGCTCAACTAATTCATGATTTGAAAAATGCCAATAGAGATGCACGTATTTCCGTTAAATTAGTTTCAAAAGGCGGTATTGGTACGATTGCTGCTGGCGTTGCAAAAGGGGCAGCAGACGTAATCGTCGTAAGTGGATATGACGGGGGAACAGGAGCATCACCTAAAACAAGTATTAAACATACGGGTCTTCCATGGGAATTAGGTTTAGCAGAAGCGCATCAAACACTTATGCTAAATGGTTTACGAAATCGTGTTGTTTTGGAAACTGATGGTAAGCTCATGACAGGGAAAGACGTTGTGCTTGCAGCTCTTATGGGAGCAGAAGAATTTGGCTTTGCAACAGCTCCGCTAATTGTTATGGGATGTGTGATGATGCGTGCTTGTCACTTAGATACATGTCCAGTAGGTATCGCAACACAAAATCCAGAATTACGCTATAAATTTGCTGGCGATCCAGATCATATCGTTAACTTCATGCGTTTTGTCGCTGAAGAAGTACGTGAGCTGATGGCACAATTAGGATTCCGCACAGTGGAAGAAATGGTTGGTAGAACAGATGTACTAAAAGTCAGCGAAGAAGCAAAAACACATTGGAAAGCAAAAGATTTAGATTTATCGAAGCTTTTATATCAAGTGGATGGACCTAGAACGTTTGAAACACCACAAAATCATAAAATTGATGAAAGCTTAGATATTCAAAAAATTCTTCCAGCCGTTCAAAAAGCAATCATTAATAAAGAAATGTTGGATTTGCATTATACAATCAGAAATACAAATCGCGTAACAGGCACTATCGTAGGTAGTGAAGTATCGAAGCTATATGGGGAAGAAGGTCTTCCAGAAAATACAATTAATTTACATTTCACCGGTTCAGCAGGCCAAAGCTTTGGTGCTTTTATCCCTAAAGGCATGAGTTTATATTTAACCGGTGATGCAAACGACTATATTGGAAAAGGGTTATCAGGCGGAAGAATTGTCGCAAAAGCACCATCTGTCAATTCCTTTGACGCCAAAGATAATGTCATTATTGGAAATGTGGCTTTTTACGGTGCAACAAGTGGGGAAGCTTTTATTAACGGAAAAGCAGGAGAGCGATTTGCTGTTCGTAACAGTGGGGCGAGTATAGTTGTAGAAGGCATAGGTGACCACGGCTTAGAATATATGACTGGTGGAGAAGTGGTCATATTAGGAGATGTAGGGAAAAACTTTGCAGCTGGTATGTCAGGTGGAGTAGCCTATGTATTATCTAAAGATGCTGAACAATTTAAAGCATTATGCAATAAAGAAATGATTATCTTTGAAATGTTAGAAGAACGAGCAGAAATAGAGAGAATAAAAGGGCTCCTTGAAAAACATATGGAACTAACAGATAGTTTAGCAGCTCAACAAGTGCTTGCTAATTGGGATAAATACGTACAACAGTTTGTGAAAGTGATTCCGAAAGACTATAAACGAATGATTGCAAATATTCAAAAAGGGTTGGAAGGCGGCCTGTCAGAAGAGGCAGCTGCAATGGAAGCATTTGAGAATAATTCCAAACAAGACAAAAAAAAACAAACAAATAAAATAACCGTATTAGTGCAGTAGAAAGGAGAGAACAGGATGGGGAAAGCAACTGGATTCATCGAATTTAATCGGGAGGAAGCGGAAGAAAGAAATCCGCTTTCCCGCCTAAAAGATTTTAAAAAATATTCTGCTCCTTTCTCTGATGAGGTACTTCAAAGACAAGGAGCACGATGTATGGACTGTGCAACACCATTCTGCCATATAGGGATGGAAATTGCGGGAACTACATCAGGTTGTCCAATCCATAACTTAATTCCTGAGTGGAACGATTTAGTCTATAGAGGGCGATGGAAAGAAGCCTTAGAGAGATTATTAAAAACGAATAACTTTCCTGAGTTTACCGGCAGTGCTTGTCCAGCTCCATGTGAAGGATCTTGTACGGTTGCTATATCTGACCCAGCAGTTGCGATTAAAAATATTGAACGAACTATTATTAATAAAGGGTTTGAAAACGGCTGGATTCAACCGCGTATTCCTGCAAGGAGAACAGGAAAGAAAGTTGCGATCATTGGATCGGGACCAGCCGGGCTTGCAAGTGCAGATCAATTAAATCAAGCAGGGCATTCTGTAACAGTATATGAAAGAGCGGATAGACCTGGCGGATTATTAATGTATGGCATACCGAATATGAAAATCGAGAAAAAAGAAGTAGAGCGAAGAGTGAAGTTACTAACACAAGAGGGTATTGATTTTATTACCAATACAGAGGTAGGAAAAGACATAACAGCTTCACAGTTAAGAGAAAAGTATGATGCAGTCATTCTATGTACTGGTGCTCAAAAACAAAGGGATTTAGTGATGGAAGGCAGAGATGCAGAGGGTGTTCACTTTGCAATGGACTATTTATCTGGCGTTACGAAAAGTTTATTAGATTCTAATTTTCAATACAAAAACTTCATCGATGCTGCGGGAAAAGATGTTATTGTTATTGGCGGTGGTGATACAGGTGCTGATTGTGTAGCGACTGCCCTTCGTCAAAACTGCAAAAGCGTTGTTCAATTTGGTAAACATCCAAAGCTAGGCGTTGTGCGAACAAGTGAGAATATGTGGCCAGCTGCCCCAAATATTTTCACCTTAGATTATGCGTATGAAGAAGCTGAACAAAAATTTGGCGAAGATCCAAGACAGTATGGCATTCAAACGAAAAAGCTGGTAAAAGACGAAGATGGAAGATTAAAAGAATTACACACAGTTTCGATGGAAAAAGTAAAGCAAGAAGACGGAACGTTTATATTTAAAGAGATTCCAGGTACGGAAAAAATTTGGCCAGCACAATTAGTTTTTATCGCAATCGGCTTTGAAGGACCAGAACAACCTGTATTAAAGCATTTTGGTCTAGAAACATCGAACCGCAAAGTTGCTGCAGTATACGGTGATTTTACAACAAATATTGAAGGTGTTTTTGCAGCTGGAGATGCACGAAGAGGCCAAAGTTTGATTGTGTGGGCAATTAACGAAGGAAGAGAAGTTGCTAGAAAAGTAGATGAATACTTAATGGGAGCTTCCATTTTACCTACTGTAAATGCATAAAAATACAAAAAGATGTGATGGACGATAGATCACATCTTTTTGTATACTCTCCCATATCACAACCTATTCAAAATATTATAAAAATTTAAAAACTAAACAAATTAATTAAAGAAAACACTTTTCACTTAAAAGGCAAGTAAATTCGCATATTTAGGTGTTTTTTATTATCATTTTATAAAAAATATAATATAATAGGAAAAATACTTTTTTAATCGGTTTAATAGGGGTAGGAGAAAGCAAATAAGAAAATAAATTCTCTCTTGTAGGGAGGTTTTTATAAAGAAAGGAAGTGTCGGAGATGAGAGATGTTAAGCTTATTGATATTTATAACCATCATATTGCCCAAAAATATATTACCCGATCAGGTTTAGCTCATGCTCTGGCAGTTGCTTATCATGCTTTTGAAATGGCAAAAGAATCAAATGTCGATGTCGATAATGCAGCTAAAGCCGGATTTTTACATGACATGGGTCATTACACCTGGTATAAAGATGGAAAATGGGATTATAAATTATATAGACAAAATGACATTCATCCAATTAAGGGTGCGGAAAGAGCGCATAAATTATTAATTCGTTTAGGAGAAAATCCTGTAAAAGCAAAAGAAATAGCGTTAGCGGTCCTTTTTCATACAGATAGTTTTATTCCAGGAGGATCGGTCACTCTATCACCACTGCAAAAAATAGTCAAATTAGCTGATGAGAAGGACGAGGAGCCTGGTGGCCATCATCACTATCGTAAGATAACAAAAGAACGCGCATTAAAAAGTTTAGAACGGTTAGATACAAAAATCGATGAATATATAGAAAAACAAATGGAAGAAAAAAATTAAGCAAGAAGGAGAGAACTGGATTTTCCTGTTTCTATCCTTCTTTTCTTTTAAGTGCTATAATAGAAAAATCGATTTTTTAAGAAAAGGAATTAGAGTGAAAAATGACAAACATTATCACTACAATCAAACAGTGGCAACAAGCGCTGCAAATAGAAATAAATTATTTAAAAAAATATAGTCAATCTAAAGTTGCTTTATATAATGGGATACGATTAAATACAGAAAATGATTATACCTATTATTTTGAAAGTATCGGCAATCTAAAGGTTCCCATTGGCTCAAATGTAATCATCCACTGGGGATCTCTGGCAGTTAAAGGACGAGTATTATCGGCAGATGGTAAGAGCCTTTTAGTCATTTTAGAAAAGATGATTGGTGAGGATATTGCTGAAGCCTATTTGTCCCATGATCCCTGGGAACTTTTAGAACAGCTGCAAATTCGCTTTGATTTGATAAAAAAGAATAAACGGAAGCTTAGTAGAATAGTAAAATTAATGCATCCTAGCGAAGCAACTAAGCATCCTAGTGAAGAGCTAAAAAATAATGTTCATGAGCTTTCGCTTAGATGTAAGTATAATCAAGTCTCTTTTGTATGGGGACCACCAGGAACAGGAAAAACGTACACACTTGCAAGAGTGGCATTACAACGTTATTGGAAAGGGAAAAGAATACTGCTTTTAGCCCAAAGTAATCAGGCAGTTGATGTACTACTGACAGAAATAACCTCAACGATAAAAGAAAAAGGCCGTTTTAAACTGGGCGATATCCTGCGATACGGGGGAAATAACAGCAATGGCAATCTGGAACAAGAGCAAATTACATCTAGCTCTTTGCTTGATAAAAAAGATATGGATCTTGCAAAGCAAAGACAACAGTTTATCGAAGAAAAACGTAAGCTTAAACAAGATCTTGCAAGTTCGTTTACAGTCAGAGATTCTTCTCAGCTGTTAGAAATGGAAGAAAGATTGGCAAGTGTCATGGAAAAAATCCGTAAAAGAGAATTACAATTTATGCAAAAAGCGAAGATTGTGGGTACTACATTAGCCAAAGCAGCGACAGATCCTGCCATTTATGAAGATGAATACGATTTAGTCATTTTAGATGAAGCCAGCATGGCATATATTCCACAAGTGGCTTTTGCTGCATCCCTTGCAAAACGAATCATTATATGTGGAGACTTTAAACAACTACCACCGATTGCATCAAGTCGCCATGCATTGGTAGACAAATGGTTAAAGGAAGATGTCTTTCATGCAACAGGTGTAGCAAATACTGTGCATCGTTCATCATTGCATCCCCAACTTTTACTACTAAACGAGCAAAGACGAATGCATCCAAGCATCTCAGAATTTACTAATAAATATATCTATCATTCATTGGTAGGGGATCATAAGCACGTGGAGAAGAAAAGAAAATCCATTGCTGACAAACCACCTTTCAAGGGGAGCGCAAGTGTCTTACTAGATTCTAGTCATTTCGGAGTTTATGCAACTTTTGAAAAAGGCTCGAAATCACGAGTGAATTATATGCATCTTTTACTAGCTTTACAAGTTATCAATGAGGCATTAAGTGAGAAAAGAACTAGTATTGGCTATGTTACACCATATCGAGCTCAAGCTGAAATAGTAGAAGCAATGGCATATGAATTTTTCCCTGAAGCACTCGAAGAAAAGCGCTTAACAATAGCAACAGTTCATCGTTTTCAAGGCAGCGAGAGAGATGTAATTATCTTTGATAGTGTGGAAGGTAATCCACTTTCACGACCAGGAATGCTTTTAACAGGAAAAGAGAGTGAGCGTTTAATTAATGTTGCGATAAGTAGGGCTAAAGGAAAATTTATTCATATAGTAAACAGACATTATATGAAAACGACAATTGATAATAGAAAAACGATTCGTCAGCTTGTCAACCATCAGGAAATGGTTAATAGTGTGATAACTAATCAACAAATTGGCGAGTGGATTCAAAAAAAGAATCCAAAGTTATTTTGGACGCATGGACAGAGGATAGAATTATTAAAAAAAGACATGGAGCGCTCAAAAAGCGAGGTGTTTTTATCCATTCCCCAACGGAAAGAAATCTTAACACAAGAGTGGAAGCAGCTTTTCGGTCGGGCAAAGATCGTATCTACTTCTGAAATACCATTTCCCATGGTCGTTATCGATCAAAAGGTAGTTTGGTTTGGCTTTCCATCAGAATTGGTGAATAAAAGCAAGCCACCTTCCCTTGCAGTCCGTATTCATTCTCCATATTTAGCTAGTTATCTATTAAAATCTTTAACGTAATCACAAAGAGGCTGGGACAAAACTAAATAGCCAATCTGTAAAGACGAACAATCTCTAATTTATCTCTTAAATAAAGGTTTCTTTTATACAATGGTTATTTATGTTTTTAAATATAGTCAAGTGTAAAAACTAATTCGTTCCATTGCGCTACAGAAACTCGCTTTCCGCGGGGAGCAACCTAAGCCTCCTCGGCTAAAGCCTGTGGGGTCTTAGGTTTTGCTCTACTTCCCGCAGGAGTCGAGTGTCTTCCGCTCCATTCCACTCCGTTTTTAAAGGCAATACCCTAAAAAATATTGTTTTTTTAGAAAAAATGAATTAGTAGGAAATATGGAGCAGCCTGAATACACGTAGACTCCTATGGGAGCTGCGAGAAAGTCCGAGACCCTGCAGGCCAGAGGCCGAAGCGGCTCGGCGCTCGCCCCATGGAAAGCGAAGTGTATTCAGGCTGCGGATATTAACACTAACTGTACTGAAACAACCTTTTATAAAACTAATAAAACCCGAACAACCATTTAGGATTCTTTGATAGTTGTTCGGGTTTATCTATGGCTGGAATACTTATGTCCCAGCCTCTTTTTTAACTTTCTTTATTAAAGGTTATTTATTGTGCAGAAAAGAAGATTTCGCTAAAATAGGGAGGAATCTAAGCATAGGAGGAAAAGTCATGGTGTGTAGAAAACGGACTGGTTGGATGATGCTATTCTTTAGTTTATCCATCCTTTTATTATTACTCTCAGGATGTGGAACGAAGAACACGGAACCACTAAATGAAGGAGAAAAATCACAAGGAAAAGCGATTTCCTCAGACGAATACCCTATCGTTACTATTATTATGGAGGATGATTCGAAAATTAAAGTAGAACTTTATCCAGATAAAGCGCCAAATACAGTGAATAATTTTATTTCATTAGTAAATCAAGGCTTTTATGATGGGCTGATTTTTCATCGCGTCATTCCCGATTTTATGATTCAAGGTGGCGATCCAAAGGGAAATGGAACAGGTGGTCCTGGATATTCTATTAAAGGAGAGTTTTCGGAGAATGGTTTTGAAAACGACTTAAAGCATGAAAGAGGCGTTATCAGTATGGCAAGATCTCAAATGCCAGATTCAGCCGGATCTCAATTCTTTATTATGGTCGCAGATGCACCTCATTTGGATGGCGAATACGCACCGTTCGGTAAGGTAATAGAAGGAATGGATGTCGTCGATAAAATTGTCTCTACAGATAGAGATGAGAATAACGATAAGCCATTAAAAGAAATGAAGATGAAACAAGTTACTGTAGATACAAAAGGAATTGATTATGAGGAACCAGTAAAAGAATAATCGATAATAGGGACGTAATATTTTCTTTCTCTAGCAAAAGATGATATGATAAAAGTTGATTTTGAAATAAGGAGATGTTGAACATGGCAACAAAAGGATACATACTAATGCAAAATGGTGAAAAAATTGAATTTGAATTATATCCAAATGAAGCTCCTGGAACAGTAGCTAATTTTGTAGAACTTATTAAAAAAGGGTTCTATAATGGTCTAACTTTCCACCGTGTTATTCCTGGGTTCGTAAGCCAAGGCGGAGACCCGAATGGTAATGGAACAGGTGGTCCTGGATACACAATCAAATGTGAAACAGAAGGAAATCCTCATAAACATGTTGAAGGCGCTTTTTCTATGGCACATGCTGGTCGTGACACAGGTGGCAGCCAATTCTTTATCGTTCATGACCCACAACCACATTTAAATGGTGTTCATACTGTATTTGGACAAGTTACATCTGGAATCTCTACTGTTAAGGCGATGAGAAATGGCGATGTAATGGAAAAAGTAGAAATCACTGAAGAATAAATACAAAGAGGCAGGCTGAGAAATTAGCTTGCTTTTTTTTATATGGATGGAGGGCGAATAGGATGTTCAAAGATAAAGTTGTAATTGTTACTGGTGCTAGTAATGGAATCGGTAAAGCAATTGCAAAAGCTTATTTGCAGGAAGAAGCATATGTTGTGCTGGCAGATATAGATGAAAGCCAAGGGAAGCAACTTCTTGATTCTATTGAACAAAAGGAAAAAGCATTATTTATCAAAACAGATGTACGAAGCGAAACGGAAATCATTCATCTTGTTCATACAACAAAAACGAAGTTTGGAAAGATTGATATTCTGATAAACAATGTGGGCAAAGGAGTTTTTAAATCGTTTTACGATTTAACGATTGAAGAATGGGATGATGTAATAAATACAAATCTCCGCAGCGTGTTTCTTTGTTCAAGAGAAGTCGCAAAAATCATGCGAGATCAGGACTCTAAAGGCTCGATTATCAATATGTCATCTAGTAGAGCATATATGTCTGAGCCTAATACGGAAAGCTATAGTGCTAGCAAAGGTGGTATTATGGCCATTACACATGCATTAGCAAATAGTCTTGCAGACGCACATATAACAGTAAATAGTATTTCACCAGGATGGATTGAAACAAAAGACTATGAAAATCTTCGCGAAATCGATCATGAACAGCATTTGTCAAAAAGAGTAGGTAAACCAGAAGATATTGCGAGGGCTTGTCTATTTTTAACTAATCCGCAAAATAATTTTATTACAGGGACAAACCTCATGGTAGATGGTGGTATGACCGTAAAGATGATTTATGAAGAATAATGGGAATATCTTAAATAAAGTTGCTATCTGAAAATGATAGGAGTATAATAGCTTCCATATCATTACATATATATAATGGAGGCTTTTTAAGTGGACGTTTTACATCAAATATTATCAACCTATGCTTCATTTTTTGATTGGGAGATGTGGGAAGAAGTATTAACAGATCCAGTTTCATGGGGATTAATTGGATCGTTAGTCATTTTAGAAGGCTTATTATCAGCGGATAACGCACTCGTTTTAGCGGTGATGGTTAAACATTTACCGCCTGACAAACAAAAAAAAGCATTAACGTATGGTTTATTTGGAGCCTATTTTTTCCGGTTTTTCTTTATTGGAATAGGCGTTTATTTAATCCACTTTACATGGATTAAAGTAGTTGGAGCAGCATACTTAGCTTGGATTGTAATTAAGCATTTCTGGCTTGGTGATGGTGACGAGGATGCTTCAGCGATGAAAAAAAATAGTTGGACAATAAGACTTTTCGGAGTATTCTGGGCTACCGTTATTTCTGTAGAATTAATGGATTTAGCTTTTTCCGTTGATAGCATATTAGCCTCACTTGCTGTATCAAATGAAATTTGGATCCTCTTAATTGGTGGAATGCTTGGGATTTTAATGATGAGAACGGTCGCTAAATTATTCTTAGTTTTAATTGAAAAAGTACCAGAATTAGAGAATACTGCTTTTGTTTTAATTGGTATAATCGCGGCGAAAATGTTCGCAAGTATCTTTGGTTTTGAATTAGATCATTATGTATTTTTTGCGATTCTAATTGCTGCGTTTATCATCACCTTTATCATTCATTTTATTAATAAGAACAAAAAAGTTTCCGAAGAGATTGCTGCAACAAAAGAAGATTAATTGTTTAGACCTGTTCTGCTTTAGGACAGGTTATTTTAATGCAAGAAGAGACTACTTTGTGTATTTATTGGCATAACTGGAAGCAACAAATGAATCTGGTTTTATTTTTGGTTCAATCCCAATTGATTCAATTCTTGCTACCATTTCATTTACAAAATCTCGTGTTTTATTTCTCCGACCTGCTCCAATATCAATATGTCCTTCAATAGAGAAAGTTGCTCCTTGATAAACAAAAGGAAGCACAACATCTATTAACTGGTTTTTCTTATTTTCGGTAAAAAGACTAACAATTTCTTCGGTTAACGTCGTCTCATAGGAAATTTTCTCATGAAGTCTTAATACTTTTCTCGGTAAAACAACTTTTCTGATACATGCCCATGCACCCTTCCCTTTATTCATAATCACAATTCCTGTAATAAAGGTGGTATGCTTCGCATGCACTTGGGAATCTGTACCAATCATCAATTGATAATTTCCAGCCGGATTTCTAGACATAAAGGAAAGGATACGTTGAAAAACAATATCAAACGTCATATTTTTTTCTTGCAAGTTTTGAAAGGTTATTTCCTTGTGCCTGTCTAACTCCACAAAAATCCCTCCATCTAAGCATATTTCCAACTCATTTTATACCATTGTATGTTCATCAAAAGTAATTATCACCGAAAGTAAACTTGTATTATCATATACACAGAATAGAGAATTGGTGTTAGCGTATATCCAGTTGATTGTAAAATTTTTGTTTTCTTTAAGAAAGAAAACTTTACGAAGCAGCTTTGTAATAAATATGTAATAATATTGAAACTTATTATTTTAATATCCGTCTAATGAGTAACTAAACTTAGGAGGTATGAAGGATGAAAAAGTATAGAACTTCCTTTATTGGCATTCTATTTTTTCTACTTTTAATGGCAGGATGTAGCAGCCAAGAATCAGAAAATAAAAGCGCAGATAGTACGGAGAAAGCTGCAAATAATGAAATAGCACAAATGGATTCTCATGAAGGAGAAGTGACGGAAGACCAATTAGCATCCGCTGATAAAGAGATTAAGAATACTAGTGGAACAGAAATAACAGAAAATGACCGCATGATGATTTACAATGCTAATTTATCCTTACAAGTTAAGGACTATCATCAAGTAGAAGAAGAAATTCAGAAAAAAGCAACCGAACTTGACGGTTATGTAGTACAATCATCTATTTACAATAGTGGCACTGATTATATTAATGGATCGATTATTGTGAAAGTTCCACAAGCGAATTTCCAATCCTATATTAATGAAGTGGAAAAAAATAGTATAAAAGTAATCGAAAAAAATATAAGCAGTAATGATGTCACAGAGGAATTTGTTGATCTTGAGTCTCGGTTAAAAGCCAAAGAAGCAGTAGAAAAACGACTATTAACGTTAATGGACCAGGCAGAGAAAACAGAAGATCTTCTGAAAATATCAAACGACCTAGCCACTGTACAAGAGCAAAAAGAGCAAATCTTAGGGAGAATGAAATACTTAAAAAATAATGTCGACTATTCCACTGTTACCATTCAATTAGAAGAAGAGTTAGTAAAGGTCGGAAACATCAAAAATAGCGACTCCTTAAATACTTGGCAAAAAGCGAAAAGCCAGTTTGTCAGTACAATAAACGGGGTTATCTCCTTCTTATCAAGTGTAGTAGTACTCGCTATTGGATTATCTCCGATTCTAATTCCAGTTGCAGTTATTGTAATTGTTTGGATTATTTTTAGAAAAAAAAGAAAACAGCAAGAGTAATGGAAACAAATCATATGTTATAATGGAATTAAATTCCTTTAAGAGTTTTCTCAACAAATTATCGAGCGATATCTTTCTATAAACGTATGGGATTTATAGAAGAAGGTCGCAAAATAAAGGAGTTTAAAATAGCTGAAAATGAATATGTAGACGATATTCTAATGTATAAAATGGTGAATTGATAATGATTGTATAGGAAAGGGGGGAAGGAATATCTACATGAATGCAGAGTTTAATAAAGAACTAAAGTCATGGATTATTGCGCTTATTAGTGCATTAGTATTCGTTTTTATATGCCGGAACTTTATCTTTACCCCTGTAAAAGTAGTAGGGCAATCCATGCAACCGACATATGAGAATCAAGATCGAATTATCGTTTCTAAAGTGGGGCAAATAAAGCACTTTGATACAATCGTTTTCCATTCACCGATTGAGAAGGAGGACTATATAAAAAGAGTAATCGGCTTACCAGACGATACCATCGAGATTCAGGATGACGCTCTTTATATAAACGGTCATAAATATGATGAGCCTTACTTACAGGAAAAAAAGAAACATTTACTCCCTAATCAAAAATTAACGGAAAATCTCAAGATAAAAGTACCAAAGGGACATATTTTTGTACTTGGTGATAATCGGCAAAAAAGTACCGATAGTCGACAACTTGGTTGTATCTCTGAAGAAGCAGTTATTGGAAAAGCAATCCTTCGTTTTTATCCAGTCATAGAGAATTACTAGAATATTTGAGTATAAAAAACAGCCTTGGCCGTGAACTTCACGAGCAAACAAGGTTGTTTTTATTTTATCCCACTCTTAACGGATAGTAAGACTAAGAAGGCCACCTCAAGCATATGAGAGTAGGTGGGAGATCAACTGTCCGTAAAGGTCCGATTGGTTCAACTAACCATCAGTGGGGGGATGAAAGAAAACCCCCACTGATGGAAGTTTCACTTTATATAGAACGAGTAGTAAATTCTACTACCATTGCTTTAGTAACCTTTTTTCTTGATGGAACAACACCAAGTCTAGCTAATTCATTCATTTGCTCGGTTACATCATTTATTTTATCAACCGAAAAATTCTCCCCAGCTTTACAAAGCAGTATCGCTTCTTCAATATAGGATTCACGTAGCTGATCTAATTGCTTAAAATGATTGACACGAGAATTGACTTGTTCTACATGTTTGGTAATTTCTTTATGTACACTCATAATCCTAACTCCTTACTGTTTGTATATTATTATTTTAATGGTTATTCTAGTAAAAAGAAAGGAGGACTTTAAATTACATAATAAAATTATTGTAAACTAAATATTCGTCATCCAAACAATATGCAAAACCATAACGGAAGAATATAATGCTAATGGAATAAATAGGAGAAAAATCCAGGTACGAGTATTTTTACTATAAAAATAGATTGCTAGGTAAAAGAGAAATAAAGATAAACAAATTTTTAACAAAAGGAATAAGAAAGGAGAAATTTCCCATAAGTGATTCATAATCGGATTTGATTCAGATATATGATTAAATTGGATTCCAAGAAAAGTGAATATTCCATCGAGAAAATTTAATAGGCTTAGCAAAAGAAATAAAATCTTCAAACTACCACCTCTTATCATTATTCCTAATTATCCCAATTTAAACGAAAAAACACTATAGGTAATTGCATTCAAATTTATTAATAATTCTTTTGTAGGAGTTTTATCATCATTACCGCGCATAATATCTCTTATGTGCGGTTTTTATAGAAATATAGTATACTAAACTTACTATTTTACAGATTAGGTGGCCATATATATGATTACAAAAGAAACGCTGTCTTCTTGGTATGAAGAGGAATTGACCCTTTTTCGGACGGAGATGGATAATAAGGACTATAGTGGATTTACTATTGAAAATTATTTGCGCGATATTTATTTCTTTTTAGAATTTATTACGCGAAAAAAAGAAGAATACATCGATTTAAATTTAGTAAAGAAATTACAAATAACGTTATTTATGAATGAGTTAAAAACAAAGCGAGCAAATTCATCTACTTCAAGAAATAGAAGATTAACAGCGATTCGTTCCTTTTATAAATGTCTAGTAGATTATGAACTTGTGCAAAAAAATCCAGCAATCGATTTGGAGAGTGCAAAAGAACAGAAGGGAAAACTACCAAGCTACCTAGAAAAGGATGAATTAAAATCATTTTTTGATATGGTTGAAAAAGTATCGCAAAAACAGCATCAACGACGCAATAAAGTGATCCTCGGATTAATGGCATTTGCAGGCTTACGAGTAATGGAAATACATTCTCTTAATTTGTCTTCTATACATCAAAATAGAGGGATCCATGTGTTAGGAAAAGGGAATAAGTCACGATACATACCCTTACCGAAAAAGTTAATGGAAGAATTATATGTATATATAGAAGAAAATAGGATTTTTCCGATGAAAGGGCAGGAGGATGCACTCTTTATCTCGCGGAGAGGAAAGCGAATTTCCAGAAGGAGGATTCAGGAAATTACAGAGCGAATTATTGATGAGATGTCAAAGGAATATCCAGAATTAAAATGGAAGGAAAAAGGAATCTCCAGCCATAAATTAAGACATAGTTTTGCTACACATTTAGTTCGAGATGGTCGAGACATCAGGACTGTACAGGAACTGCTTGGTCACACGAATTTAAATACGACTCAAAAGTATACCCATGTCTCTGATTCCCAAAAAGAGAAAGCGATGGATTTAGAAATATCCGATTACTTATAAGGTTACTATAAATATATTATGTTAACTTATTTTATACTCATATTCGGACATTTGGCAGAATATATATAGTTTTGATGGGTGATAAAAATGCAATCCCTATTTTTTACGGCAAAGCTAGTTTTAATGAGCTTGTAAATGGGAGAAGGGATTCGTCTGTCAATGAAAGATAAGGGAAGTGTTTTCATGCCAAGTAAGAAACATTCAATTATCGTCCGTGCAAATGCGAAAAAAGTATGGGATTTTGTTCGCTCCATGAACAACTGGGCTCCATTGGTGCCTGGATATATTAATCATCACATTATCAACGAAAAGGTTTCAACTTGGGAGTTTAAAATTGATATGGGACTCTTTAAGAAAAAAGTAGAGATGGAAGTAACCATACTAGAATGGAAAGAACCTTCCAAAGTTACCTTTCAGCTGCAAGGGATCAATGATCATTTTGATGGAAATGGCTATTTTATGGTTGAAGAAAAAGATGCGAATCGTACAAGAATGACTGGTTTTTTAGAGATTAACTCTACAGGTACTTTTCCAACTGTCACCAATAACCTCATGCAACCTAAATTAGAGGAAATAGCAGAAGAATTAACAATAGCAGTAAGTAAAGCAATAGAGGGTTTATGATAATAATATTATGTAAACTTAAAGCTAATGACGATTTGATACACTGATGAAATCGTCATTAGCTTTTTTTATCCTACTCTTAACGGACAGTAAGACTCCCTGCTCATGCTTAGGAAAATACGAGGAAGATAGTGGGAGATGAAGGAAAACCCACACTGATGAAAGTTTCACTTTATAAATTTTTTGTAAAGTTTCTTTTGCTTAACTTGGTCAAATATCTTTCATCCTATATGATAAAGATACTAATTGTTATTGGAGGCTTATCATTGGAGAAAGCAAAACAGTCGAAGAAAAGTAAAACTTTTTTAGAAATTTTACTTATTTCCACAAAGTTAGGGTTTACCTCATTTGGCGGTCCCATAGCTCATTTAGGTTATTTTCATGATGAATATGTCCGTCGTAGGAAATGGTTAGATGAAAAAAGCTATGCCGATTTAGTAGCTCTTTGCCAATTTCTCCCTGGTCCTGCCAGTAGTCAAGTAGGAATAGGGATAGGAATTATTCGGGGAGGACTGATTGGCGGAATTATCTCCTTTTTAGGATTTACACTTCCATCCGTGATTGGATTAATAATATTTGCAAGTTTGATAGAAGGTTTAGATATAGAAAATGCTGGTTGGATTCATGGCCTTAAAATGGTCGCAGTTGCTATTGTTGCCCATGCAATACTCGGTATGGCGAAGAATTTAACACCCGACTTGCAAAGAAAGACGATAGCACTCTTCGCATTAGTAATCACATTATTATGGCAAAGTGTCTTTTCGCAAATAGGGGTTATTATACTAGCATCTGTAATCGGTCATTTCCTATATAAGCAACAATCGATCGAACAAAGTCATGAATATATTTCCTTTCCCATTTCAAAAAAATTTGCTAGTTTTTGTTTAGGATTATTTTTTGTTCTTTTATTCCTATTACCAGTTATTCGTGAGATATTTGCTTACCCGTGGATCGCAATGTTTGATAGTTTTTACCGATCTGGCTCTCTTGTTTTTGGAGGAGGACATGTAGTATTACCTCTATTAGAGCGTGAATTTGTTCCAAGTGAATGGCTAAGTGAAGAAGCGTTTCTTGCAGGATACGGTGCAACCCAAGCTGTTCCAGGTCCATTATTTACATTCGCCGCATATATCGGAACAGTCATTAATGGATGGGGTGGGGGAATCTTTGCGACATTTGCGATATTTTTGCCCGCTTTTCTATTAATTATCGGGGTGCTTCCATTTTGGAACACTTTATGCAAGAATGCTAAGATTCAAAGTGCTTTATTGGGAGTAAACGCTGCTGTTGTTGGGATTTTGATTTCTGCATTTTATCATCCCATATGGACTAGTAGTATTTTAAATGCAACAGATTTTGCCTTTGCTGCTGTTTTGTTTTCGATGCTAGTCTATTGGAAATCGCCACCATGGATAATCGTTATTACGGGAGCCATTGGAGGAATGTTGATTTCTTATTTCCAACTTTAATAACAATGATAAAGAGGCTGGGACAAAACTAAATAGCCAATCTGTAAAGACGAACAATCTCTAATTTATCTCTTAAATAAAGGTTTCTTTTATACAATGGTTATTTATGTTTTTAAATATAGTCAAGTGTAAAAACTAATTCGTTCCATTGCGCTACAGAAACTCGCTTTCCGCGGGGAGCAACCTAAGCCTCCTCGGCTAAAGCCTGTGGGGTCTTAGGTTTTGCTCTACTTCCCGCAGGAGTCGAGTGTCTTCCGCTCCATTCCACTCCGTTTTTAAAGGCAATACCCTAAAAAATATTGTTTTTTTAGAAAAAATGAATTAGTAGGAAATATGGAGCAGCCTGAATACACGTAGACTCCTATGGGAGCTGCGAGAAAGTCCGAGACCCTGCAGGCCAGAGGCCGAAGCGGCTCGGCGCTCGCCCCATGGAAAGCGAAGTGTATTCAGGCTGCGGATATTAACACTAACTGTACTGAAACAACCTTTTATAAAACTAATAAAACCCGAACAACCATTTAGGATTCTTTGATAGTTGTTCGGGTTTATCTATGGCTGGAATACTTATGTCCCAGCCTTTTTATTCTTTCTTTTAAGCGTTTGTTAACTGATTATATAAATTACCCATTTCAATGGCGTTAACAGCAGCCTCATACCCTTTATTTCCAGCTTTCGTACCGGCTCTTTCAATCGCTTGCTCAATATTTTCAGTAGTAAGGACTCCGAAGATAACAGGGACCTCTGTACTTAAAGAAACATTAGCCACTCCTTTTGCTACTTCATTACTTACATAGTCAAAATGTGGTGTTGCTCCGCGAATAACAGTCCCAATTGTAATGATTGCATCATATTTACCAGACGCAGCCAATTTTTTTGCTGCTAAAGGTATTTCATATACACCAGGTACCCACATAACTGAAATATCGTCTTCATTCACACCATGACGGCTAAGAGCATCTTCCGCTCCAGATAAAAGTCTTGTCGTGATAAATTCATTAAAACGCGATACAACAATTCCGATTTTTAAGCCAGTTCCAATTAAATTTCCTTCAAATACTTGTTTCATTTTTTACTCCACCTCTTGTAATAAACTTTTTTTATACTGAATTAAATCTTGAATCGTAATCATTTTTAGAGCCCATTTTTTAGCCAATAGATGCAGATCGTTTACTCTTGCCATTGTTCCATCTTCTTTTAAAATTTCACAAATAATGCCGATAGGGGTTGCTCCAGCAAGGATCGCCAAATCAACAGCAGCTTCCGTATGTCCGTTCCGCTTTAGCACACCACCATCCTTTGCTATCAAAGGGAAGATATGACCAGGTCTAGTAAAGTCATCAGCGATTGCGTTTGAATCAACCATTTTGCTTATGGTGAAGGCGCGTTCATGTGCACTAATTCCCGTTGAAGTCTCCTTATGATCTATACTAATGGTAAAAGCAGTCTTTCGCGGATCACTGCTGCTTGTTACCATTGGAGGGAGATCAAGTTTAGTAGCGAGATTTTGCGGAATTGGTACACAGATTAACCCACGACCTTCTTTTGCCATAAAATTAATCATTTCTGGGCTGACATGATCCGCCAACCCAATGAAATCACCTTCGTTTTCCCGGTCCTCATCATCACAAACAATAACCACTTTGCCTTTTGTTAAATCTGATAAAGCATCTTCAATGGAATCAAACATTGTTTTCTTCCTTTCACTGTAAATTGTTTTTAAAAAAAGCCATTTTCTTTTAAAAATGAAGCGTTCAGTTTTGACTCTGTTTTTATGAGTGGTTCTTTGGATCTCGCCATAAGCGAATGAAAATATTTGGCCAAAAGGTCAAACTCAATATTTACAAGATCACCTTTTCGCTTATGCCCAATAATGCTAACGATAGAAGTATGCGGAATTAGTGAGACAAAGATGGAGTTAGCTGTCGTTTTAAAGATGGTTAAACTAGTTCCATCAATTGTGATTGAACCTTTCTCCATTGTCAGATGAACCTTGTCTTCCGGGATGCGAATTTCTACTAATGTGCTATTTTCTATATTTTCTGTAGACAAAATGGTTCCTGTGCAATCAACATGACCTGAAACAAAATGTCCACCAAATCTACCATTAGCTAGCATAGCACGTTCAAGGTTGACGGATTGACCATTTTTAAGATGCTGCAATGTCGTGTCATAGAAAGTATTTGGCATCACATCCACTGTAAACCATCCTTTGTTAAAGGAAGTAACCGTTAAACAAGCACCATTTACTGCAATACTGTCACCAATTTTTATATCTTCCATAATTCGGTCAGCTTGAATCGAAAGAGAAATTGTATGTCCCGTTTTTTTACTATGCTTCACAACACCTAATTCTTCCACTAGCCCTGTAAACAAAGGAAGTTCCTCCTTTCTAGAAAAATCGAAGCTCTTAAATAGTGTATTGGGGTCAAAAAATATTTACATGTATCAATTAAAGTTTAATAAGGGGCATCGAGCATAAGTTTCTGCCATACCAACTTAGATAAACTAAACTTTAAATAAAATACCAAATAAAAAACCCCGTATAAAAAAATTATACGGGGTCATTGTATACTTAAATAAACATATTGCATTATAGAAAGGCTAAATTGTTTTACGTTATATTGGCTACCAGTCGCTGCCGATTGCCGCTACTCTCCATATTACAAGTATAAATATGTGGCAATTTGGTTGAACAAACCGTAAAAAATATAACAAAACAAACCTATAGCAGACAAGAAAAAACTTCCTTGACGAATTCTATAAAGCATATACTTTGGTCATGAATTTTGCCTTCTCCCATCCAGACTATACTGTCGGCTTTGGTTTCTCACCAAATCCACCGTTTTATGTATTGACCATATGTAAACTGATTCACTGCTAAAAATATTATTAACAAATGAATAGTAGGAGTCAATATTAAATATAAAACGGGTCACGGGCTTAGAGTATACCGATACTCATCACCGCCGGTTGGGAATTTCACCCGACCCCGAAGGCGATCACACTTAATGTGTAACCATAACTATTTAATTAACTGTATAGTACACTGTTTCATTTGAATTATCAATCATTTTCTCTTACAAGTCATATTTACACTACGAAGGCAGGATTAACAAAGAGGAAAAATCGATGTGTTTCTTTCTTTCATTTGGTCACACTATAAGTAAGAAGGAGGTCTCCTTAGATGAAGATTGCAGAAAATGTTTATGGCTATCGAACAGCCATAGCCAATATTGCGTATATTGCTGGATTAGGGGAAACAAAGGAAGAGTGGGTACTTATTGATACAGGAGTTCCATTTTCTGCTCCATTCATTTTGAAAAATTCAAAGAAGCTTTTTAAAGATAAAAAACCGTTAGCAATTATTTTAACACATGCACATTTCGACCATATCGGAGCACTGCAAACATTAGTGAGAGAATGGGATGTTCCCGTATATATTCATGAAAAAGAAATGTCCTATTTAGAAAGTGAGAAAAAATATCCTCCTCCAACACCATTTAAAGAAAAGGGGATGATGTCTTTTCTTTCCCCACTTTATCCACGCGATGGAATTGCTTTTCATTCCAATATAAAAGTGATTTCAGCTGAAGATTCCTTATACTTTTTAGAAGGATGGAAATGGCTCCATACACCGGGACATACGGATGGTCATATCTCCCTATTTAGAGAAAAAGACGGTCTGCTATTAGCAGGGGATGCACTTATTACCGTTAGACAAGAGTCGTTATTTGCCGTGTTAATGCAGAAAAAAGAAATTCATGGACCGCCAGCATACTTCACACCGAATGTAGAAACTAGCTTCACATCAATAGAAAAATTATTAGCACTTGATCCACATATTTTATATTCAGGACATGGAATGCCAATGTACGGAAATGAAATAAAGGAAGGAATTAATCAACTTCTTTATCAGCATTCTACCGAAAATTTAGTAAAGGGCAATTGAGTTTATCATAATAACATTATGTTAATTAAAAAACAAGGTAAATTGCCATGTTACAGCATAAAAGTCAAAGGCTAGTGTAACTAGGCGATTTACTATTTTATTTAGCAGTTCTCCAATAACTAAATTAGTTATTAATTTATTTGCATCCAGCATTACAAATAATCACGTGGTAATACAACTTAGTTAAACTCACTAAATATAAGAATGGATAGGAACTTTTTCTGCCAAGATATTATCCTTTATCGAATCTCTATTTCATGATAGTCTTATTTATTAGAAGATTGATATAGTGAGGAGAATTAGATGAAATTAGTAACTTGGAATGTGAATGGAATTAGAGCCTGTGTGAAGAAAGGCTTTATAGATTTCTTTCAACAAATAGATGCAGATATCTTTTGCCTGCAAGAAACAAAACTACAAGAAGGACAAATTAAATTAGAGTTAGAGGGCTACCATCAGTTTTGGAATTATGCAGAAAGAAAAGGCTATTCAGGGACTGCTGTCTTCACAAAAGAAAAACCGCTTGCTGTAACATATGGAGTTGGAGAAGATTTTGAAGAATTAGAAGGAAGAGCCATTACCTTAGAATTTGAAAACTTCTTTCTATTAAATGTTTATACACCTAATTCGAAACGTGATTTAAGTAGATTATCTTATCGAGTAGGATGGGAAAAGCAACTAAAACAATATATTTTATCATTAGAGGCAATCAAACCAGTCATTTATTGTGGTGATTTAAACGTTGCTCATCAAGAAATTGATTTAAAAAATCCGAAACCAAATATAGGGAATTCAGGATTCACAACAGAAGAAAGAAATGAAATGACCAGTTTATTGGAATTAGGATTTGTTGATAGCTTTAGACATTTATATCCAGAGCGAACAGATGTGTACACATGGTGGAGCTATATGGCTAAAGTAAGGGAAAGAAATATCGGCTGGAGAATCGACTATTTTATCGTTTCTAATCAACTAAAAGACAATATAACAGATGTTAATATTCATTGCGATGTAATGGGAAGCGATCATTGTCCAGTACAACTTGATATACAAATATAACCCTAAATAAACGGGCATCCTATTAATGCTACCATTGTTGAAAGATGAGTAAAAACACTTCACTATGGTGCAGATGCCCTTTTTCGTCTGCAACTATCATTTCCTTGTACCTATAGTTAGATTATAACTTTCAAAAAAGTAGAAAGTTATTCATACATACATAGAAGGAGGAAACTTCATATGAATTTAAAAGGAATTCATCACGTTTCTGCCATGACAGCGAAAGCAAAAGAGAACTATCCATTTTATACCGATATTTTAGGTCTTCGCCTTATAAAGAAAACAGTTAATCAAGATAATCCATCTGTCTATCATTTATTTTATGGAGATGAACAGGGGAATCCGGGAACAGAGTTGACTTTTTTTGAAATTCCACATATGGCCCCCAACAGAGAAGGAGTGAGCAGCATTTCTGCAACTTCTTTACGTGTTCCAAGTAATAAAGCGTTAGAATTTTGGCTGAAACGCTTCGATGATTATGGTGTAAAACATGGAGAAATTAGCGAAAGAGCAGGCAGATTAACGTTAGAATTTAGAGACTTTGAAACACAACGCTTTTTCTTAGTATCCGATGAAAACGATAACGGTGTAAAATCCGGTATTCCATGGGATAAAAGTCCAGTTCCAACAGAATTTGCGATTACAGGACTTGGGCCCGTACAATTAACTGTACGCCGCACAGAATCGACTATTCGCGTATTAACAGATTTGCTGGGATTTCGCTTAAAAAATAGCTTTCCATCCACAATTGAGAATCAACAACCTATAATGGTGTTCGAAACTGGTGAGGGAGGTTCTGGGGCGGAAATTCACCTAGAGGAACGCACTGACTTGAAAGTACAGCGACTTGGCAGAGGCGGTGTTCATCACGTAGCTTTACGGGCGGACAATGAAGACGAACTCTATCAATGGATTTAAAAAATAAATGATGCACGTTTTCAAAATTCAGGTTTTGTAGATCGTTTTTATTTTAAGTCTCTTTATTTCAGAGAACCAAATGGTATCTTATTTGAAATTGCAACAGATGGACCTGGTTTTGCGACAGATGAAGAACTGGAACATCTAGGTGAATCTCTAGCACTACCACCATTTTTAGAGCCAAAAAGGGCAGATATTGAATCCATATTAGAACCATTAGATACAAATAAAAAACCATACTAATTATTAGTAGTATGAAAAGCTTCGAAAACAATATAGAGAAAAAGAAAAAAACGAAAAATTTATGCTACAATAATGGAAGGATCAATTGTTGCAATTGCTAGGGGGAAAAGAAAAATGAAATGTGTATCCATTGATTTAGACGGAACTTTATTGGATGACCATCATCAAATATCAGAAGCAAATAGAAACGTTATTCGAAAACTTAAGCAACATCATATAGATGTTATTTTAAATACAGGACGACAATACGCAGATGTTATAAAAGTAAGAGGAGTGAAGGAATTAGAGCTACCGATTTTTTGCTTAAATGGCAGTATGATGTATGATGAAACAGGAAAACTTCTTTATGAAACGGAAATCTCACTTGATTTGTATCAAACCTTACTACAAACACTACAAAAACTTGAAGTTGGTGTTCTTGTTTATACGAACCAAGGCGGTTTTCCTGGTACTCTTCCTCTGTTAAGAGGAAAGTCTTGGGATGAGATTCAAGCGCTGTTTGATCAGCAAGATTATGAGGCTATTTTACACTTAAAAGATCTCAAAATATATAAATTAGTAGCTGTTGTTGATGAAACACAATTAGAAAAAATTGATAAAGTAAAAGAAGTATTAAGAAAACAGGAGACTATTTCGTTTTCATCCTCCTTTCCAAATAACTGTGAAATCACCTCAAGTGAAGCACAAAAGGGAAAAGCAATTCGTCGCTATGAAAACCTTCGAAATCTTACCTTTAATGAGGTTTATTCCTTTGGAGATGGAGGGAATGATATAACACAATTTGAAGTTTCTACAAGATCATTTGCCATGGAAAATGCACCTGAGGAAATCAAAAAAAGAGCAAGTGATATTACAAAAAGTAATAATGATGATGGGGTTGCATACGCCATTGAAGAGATTCTGAAATTAGTGTAACCATCATATATTTAAACTAGTTAGAAGCCAGATTCGAAAAAGATAACATCTGGCTTTTTCGCTGCGAAAATGAACCAAAGAATAGGAGTCGAATACATTTTGAAGAAAATTGTGTTTACAGGTGGGGGCTCAGCAGGCCACGTTACGCCTAATATTGCCATTATTAATGAGTTAAACAAGCAAGATTGGGATATAGCTTATATCGGTAGTAAAGCAGGAATCGAAAAGGATTTAATCGAAAAAATTGATATACCCTATCATCCCATTTCTAGTGGAAAGTTAAGAAGATATATATCTAAAGAGAATATTAAAGATATTTTTAAAGTAATAAAAGGCTGTTATGACGCTAGAAAAGTACTGAAAAAAATTAAACCAAATGTTGTTTTTTCAAAAGGTGGATTTGTATCCGTACCAGTTGTTATCGCAGCCCGCCAACTTAAGATTCCCGTTATACTCCATGAAAGTGATTTAACACCTGGGTTGGCAAATAAATTATCGGTGCGATTTGCATCGAAAATATTCACCTCTTTCGAAGAGACTTTACGCTATTTACCAAAAGAAAAAAGCAAAGCAATCGGGTCTCCGATTCGCAAAGAAATTCTCACTGGTTCTGTATCAAAAGGGAGACTCGCTCTTGGATTTACAAGTCAGAAACCGATCCTTACCATTATGGGAGGAAGTCTAGGAGCAAAGAAAATAAATGAAGTGGTTCGTGATAATTTAGAAACACTATTACAAACGTATCAAATCGTTCATCTATGTGGCAAAGGAAATCTTTCAGAAAAGCATACTGGGATAAAAGGCTATCAACAATTTGAGTATGTTTATGAAGAATTAGCTGATATTTTAGCTGCTACAGAAGTGGTCGTTACAAGAGGTGGATCAAACTCGATTTTTGAATTTCTTGCATTAAAAATACCGATGCTTATTATTCCATTAACAAAACAGCAAAGTAGAGGCGATCAAATATTAAATGGGAAAGTCTTTACGGAAAATGGCTACTCCTATATGATAGAAGAGGAAGCTTTAACGAAAGACCATTTCCTTAACACCTTAAAACAAATTCAAGAAAACAAGCAAGTAATGATTGAAAAAATGGAAAAGAACAAAAGCCAAGATGCCTTAGAGGAAATTATAAAAGAATTAAATCGCTATTAATATATGCATATGCCAGGCTACAAGTAGAGTTTGCATGTTCGTCTCTGCTTGTAGTCTTTTCATTTTGCAAAGAAGATTTCAACTGATAATTTCAGTAGAAAAAGCCAAAATAAGAAAATAGAAATCGTATATACGAAGGGAAAGTAGGTATAACAATGCAATCATTTACAGACATCGGATTGTCTCCATCAACCATTGAAAAGCTCAAAAAACAAGGAATTAAACATCCAACCCCTATTCAAACAAAGGTGATTCCACCACTCCTTAAAGGTGGAGATTTAATTGCGCAAGCACAAACAGGAACAGGAAAGACATTTGCTTTTGTACTACCGATACTAGAAAAAATGGATGCCGATGCAAACCACGTTCAAACGCTAATTTTAACGCCAACTAGAGAACTTGCTATTCAAATAACAGATGAAATCATGAAAATGAAACAAGAGACAGTAAAGGTTCTAGCTGTTTACGGAGGACAAGACGTGGACAAGCAATTGAAAGTCTTACAGAAAGACGTATCAATTGTTGTAGCTACACCAGGTAGATTAATTGATCATATAAAACGAGGAACGATTGATCTAAGTAAAATCTCCTATTTTGTACTAGATGAAGCAGACCAAATGCTTCATATTGGATTTTTAGATGAGATTAGCTATATTATGAGACATATCCCTACATCAAGACAAACAATGTTATTTTCTGCAACCATTTCAAAGGACGTTGAAAAGCTTGCGAAGAAATATACGAAAAATGCGGAATATTTTACCGTGGAAGCAAAACAAGGACCTGCAAAAACCGTTAAGCAAGTAAGTATACATACAACTGATCGCGCCAAGCAGGGAACGTTAATGACCTTAGTTAAGGAAGCAAATCCTTATATGGCCGTAATTTTTTGCCGAACAAAGCGTCGTGTAACAAAATTATATGAAGTATTGCTCGCAAATAAATTTAGCTGCGGTCAATTGCATGGTGACTTGTCTCAAACAAAAAGAGAGCAAGTAATGAAAGCATTTCGGGATGGAAAATTCCAATTATTAATTGCGACAGATGTTGCTGCAAGAGGGTTAGATATTGATGGAATTACACATGTTTATAATTACGATATTCCTCAAGATGCAGAGTCCTACGTTCATCGAATAGGCAGAACGGGAAGAGCTGGCACCGAAGGATATGCGGTTACCTTTTATTCCTCTGATGATAGACCTTTGTTAGATTCAATAGAAAATCAATTAGATATTAAAATCGAAAAAATCCAACAACCTAAAAAATCTGATTCAGATAAAAAAGGAATGGAAAAGAAACCACAGAAAAAGACTTACAAAAAACAAAGTTCTACTAAAAATAAAGATGAATCTTCCCGCTCAGCCACATCAGATAAAAAGGGAAGTGACAGTAAACGTAAACCATTTTCAAATAACAGTAAGAATAGAGCAAATTCAACTCAATCTCCAACAAAAAAATGGACAAAACCAACAAAGCGAACGGGAAAAAGATAAAGAAAACTTCCATCAGTGGGAGTTTTTCCATATCCCCCGCTGATGGTTAGTTGCACTATCCGACCTTGACGAGAACGTTTCAACCCCTAGCTTCTTCGATTTTTCGCAAGCTTATGGTAAGGGTCTTATTGCCGGATAAAATTTAATTTTGGTACAAAAATCTATAGTTGTGATAGTGAAAGGAGTTCATACCATGCTAAAAAAAGAAATGAATAAGTATTTAGAGGAAAGAAAATTACAAACGGAAGAAAAAATAGTTCTTTTTGAAGAGGAATTGAATTATGTTAAAAAAGAAGGTCTTATAGACGAAAATATAGTGGTTGAACATACAGCTGAACGTTTTTCTGATTTGTATATGGAGCTTGCCAATAAAGAAACCGACGAAGTAGTGACAGAAAATGTTCAAAAAACGATTCTAAAAGAAGAAGTACGTTATTTAGAGAGAAATATAGAATTTTACCTCTATGTAGAGACGAAAGCATTTGACATTGTTTCCGTTGATTCTATGTCTTTAGAAGTTGATTCTGTTTTTGATACATACGAAATTTTATGTGGGTTAAAATGTCCTAAAAAGGCAGAAAAGGAGATTCGAACGTTTTTGGAAAATCATTTAACAGGAGATGATTCCTCTTACCATTTAATGTTCAATGGAAATGATGGCCTTTGGGATTTCAATTTTTCTTTAGAAAAAATTAGTGGGTTCCGAAAAGAGATGGAAATTGGGGAAGCATTAAAATTAGCTTATTTATTTTTATTTGCATTAAATGAAAAGTTGTCTGCATAATCATTTAGTAAGTACATCCACAAAATGATTATGCCTCGTTGATTTTTATAGGGCTTTTACTTGTAAAATTCAGGACTGACCCTAGAAGCAAGGCATTGATTATGCGATTGAAGCACTTGGTTATCGCATAGAAAAACAAACGAATGCAACAAAATAATCTGAAAACCATAGATAAGTAGAGAAGAAATTTTTCTGCTATCTATGGTTTTTTTGTTTTTTTGATAAATAGTTTTTCATCATTCTGGAAAAAAATAAGAAGGAAATACAAAGGAGAGAAGATACGATGCCTGAATTGCCAGAAATGGAAAACTATAAAATCCTCTTAAATGAATTAATTATTAGTCGACCGATTACCTCTATTACGATTAATCGAGATAAATCTATAAATATGCCAGCCCAATCTTTTATTAACCAATTAAACAATGCTTCCATTATTCAAGTCGAAAGAAGAGCAAAACACTTACTATTCCATCTATCTAATCAAAAGGTTCTCTTATTACATTTAATGCTTGGTGGGTGGATGTTTTATGGGAGTGAAGAGGAAAAGCCCAAACGAACCATTCAAGTCCAGTTATCATTTGGAGCAGAACATTTATACTTTATTGGATTAAGATTAGGGTATCTTCATTTATTGACGAAAGAAGAATGCAACAAAATGCTAAGCGATCTTGACCCAGAACCGTTAGAACCTCAATTTACAGAAGAAATTTTCCTAAATATACTTAAGGAAAGAAAAGGAACGATAAAGCTTAAATTAGTAGACCAACACTTCATTTCAGGAATTGGCAATTGTTATTCTGATGAAATATGTTATGAGGCACAAATTTTGCCGATGAGAAAACTAGAAAAGTTAAAGGAAACAGAACATAGAAAGCTCTATCGTTCCATGCTGCAAACATTAAAATCAGCAACTACAATAGGAGGATATATGGAGCATCCACTTTATGTAGGCGATAAAAAAACTGGTAGTTATGATGAACGTTGCAAAGTATATGATAGAGAAGGAGAAATATGTCCACGCTGCAAGAACAAAATAGTGTTGATAAAAATATCATCGAAAAAGTGCTTTTATTGTCCTGGCTGTCAGTTTTAAGAATCTGACTGCATATAATAGGATTAAATTATTAAAAAGAGGACAGACTATTCTTTTAGCCCAACTTATCCATGAATGAACAATGAAATGATAAGGAGTGAGAAAATGCCTTTATTGAAAAAGGGACTATTTCTTATAA
The DNA here is from genome assembly GCF_038006745.1 of Niallia sp. FSL W8-1348. NCBI lineage: Bacteria > Bacillati > Bacillota > Bacilli > Caryophanales > Bacillaceae > Niallia > Niallia sp. FSL W8-1348. The sequence goes on from NZ_JBBOVV010000002.1 coordinate 229,216, forward strand.
TACTATTATCCATTTTCCTGTCTGGCAGCACACCTATTCCTTTATCTCCGATAGCATTGGCAGCAGAAAATCATAAAAAAGCAACATTATCTACCGCATTGGAATCACTTTTAAATACAGAACCTGAATTAAAGGGAAGTTTAGCAGGAATTAGCATACGGGATCAAGAAACAGGAACTATTCTTTTTGAACATATGAGTGATTTGCGTTTAACCCCTGCATCCAATATGAAGTTATTGACTTCGGCAGCCGCTTTAAAAGTCTTAGGGGAAGATTATCAATTTATCACGGAAATTTATGGAGATGGAAGGGTGGATAAAGGCCGTTTAAAAGGAAATTTATACATAAAAGGAAATGGTGATACAAGTCTCCTAGCATCAGATCTAGACAAGCTATCTAAGGATATAAAAAAGAAAGGAATTCGTTATATTGATGGGGATATTATAGGCGATGATTCGTGGTATGATGACATGCCATATTCCATCGATTTAGCATGGAGCGATGAAACCACTTATTATGGCGCTCCAATCTCTGCATTAACGCTTTCACCAGATAAAGAATATGATGCTGGCACTGTATTACTTGAAATAAAACCTGGAAAAAACGAAAGCGATCCGGTCGTAATAGATACATTCCCTAACACAAATGAAATTAACATTGTAAATAACGCCAAAACAGGTGCGAAAGAATCAGCAACAAGCTTAAAAGTAAAAAGGAACCATAACAGTAAAGTTGTTACTGTTACAGGAAGACTACCAATTAACGCTTCCGTAAAAAAAGAGTGGATTTCCGTTAATAACCCTACAAGATACACGTTAGACGTGTTTCAACAAGCATTAAAGAAAGAAGGAATTCACTGGAAAGGGACGGTCAAAAAAGGAAAGACACCACAAATTGCTTCCATAATTACAACTCATTCTTCGATTCCACTTTCTGAGTTACTTATTCCATTTATGAAACTAAGTAATAATACAATCGCAGAGACGCTAATTAAAGAAATGGGCGTGGTTAAGAAAGGGGAAGGTAGTTTTAAAAGGGGAATTGAGGTACTAGAAGAAGAATTAGTGGCTTTCCACCTTGACCCAAATAATATGCTTATTCGTGACGGATCAGGTATTTCTCCAATAGATTTTATATCTGCCGATGATCTAAGCATGCTTTTATATGAAGTACAGGCAGAGCCATGGTTTCCAACTTTCAGTCAGTCATTACCGATTTCAGGTAATGAAGATCGGATGGTTGGCGGAACGCTTCAACATAGATTGAATTCTGATAACACAAAAGGGAAAGTATTAGCTAAAACTGGAACGCTTACCGCTGTAAGTTCATTGTCTGGCTATATGGAGAGTAAAGATGGGAAAAAATATATATTCTCTATTTTATTAAATCACCTTGTCGATGAAGAAAAAGGAAAAGACATTGAAGATCGGATAATTGAAACATTAGCAGAATATTAATGTAAAAAGACCATTACACTGTTCCTACTTTCAAAAAAATAGGACGAGGAAATGGTCTTTTTTAATGGCTATTTTCTATAAATTGTTGTTTTCTTAAGGGGAAATCAATTATTCAGCTTGCGAGTAATAGAAACAAACTTCATAAAAATAGGTTTTTTAATTAGTCCTTTTTAGCAGTCTTCGCCAAATCTGTAATATATTCAAAAAAGTCATCCCTATTTACATCATACACAACAGAAACAGGTCGACCGTCTTCACTTATTAATGTTCTCCCTTGGGATGGAGCTTCTGTTAATGCGATTGATTTTACTTCTTTCATTTTAACAAGTTCTTTTTTGCCAATTGTTGCTGTAGTTAACACATCCCATAGATAATAGGTTGAATTCGTTTCAACATGGACAAGAGGTGGACAGGCTGCATAACATTGGCCAACAAAATCTACACCTGTGAATCTTCTTAAGGACGCCCACTGGTTACGTACAGAGATGGTTAATGGTACTTGATTTGTACTTTCTAAAGCAACCATTTCAATTTTTAAATCGCTAGCCCAAACGGTTGCTACTGCCCAAGGATCCCAGAAAGCATTCCATTCAGCAGTACCGTCATGCTCAGGTTCTTGTACATTTCCGACCTCTAAAAATGTTCCACCCATCCATACTAATTTGTCAATTTTCGCTTGAATGTCTGGGGCAATCTCAATAGCTCTTGCTAAATCAGTTAGCGGTCCAGTAAACAGAAGCGTTGTTTTGTCAGGATTTTCCCTTACTGCTTTGATTAAATGCTCATGTGCAGAAAGTTCGCTTTCAGGTGCATTTACAACACCACTTTCATTTAATATCGGAAGGGCATCAACATAAAAAGTATGCATTCTCCAGTCTTTCGGAAAAGGATTAACTCCACGAGAATTGGATCTAGCAACTTCAATTGCTCCATTTCCAAATCGATCAATAATCTTTCTACTAGCACTGATACCAGGCTCTAAATAGCCATCTGCCGGGATAACGGAAACACCGATTAACTCCACTTCATCCATTTGAAGAAGAAGAAATAGAGAAACTAGATCATCAATACCAGCGTCATGATTAAAATAAACTTTCTTTGCCAAAAACATTCACTCCTATGTAAACAATCATTTATTCCCCGCTTGGACGGGAAGTAACCCTATAATGGTAGCTACTTTCTATAACCTATTCTATAATACTATCAGATCAATGTGAATAATTAGTAAAAAAGAAATAAGAGCTACTATTTGCTAAATAAGGAATTAAACATGTTTTTCACCTGCAATAATGTACTATATGCTTATGAATAAGACGTTGTATAATGCCATGAGAATCATAAGAAAGGAGTTTGCTCATGGATTTTACAGCTTTTTTACTATACTGTGTTATTGTTACTTTTACACCAGGACCTACTAATATTGTCATTTTATCTACCGTGCATAATAAAGGAACGAAAAAAGCTTTAGAATATACATATGGCGCAACTATTGCCTTTGGTTTGCTACTTGTATTATCAGCTATGTTAAACTCTATGCTTATAGAGGTCATCCCAAAAATAATTATCGGTATGCAGATACTAGGAAGTTTTTATATGTTTTATTTGGCTTATCAACTATATAAAGCTGATTCTTCGAAAGAAAACGTTGAACATTCAGCTAGCTTTAAGTCAGGTTTCCTTATGCAGTTTTTTAATCCAAAGGTAGTTCTTTTTACTATTACCGTGATTCCCAGTTTTATATTGCCAAACTATATGCAACTACCTGCCATAACAATGGGAGTTATTGTGATCACTATCATTGGATTTTTAGCTTTTATTACATGGGTTTTATTTGGTACAATCTTTAAGCGCTTTTTACAGCGGCATAAGAAAATCGTGAATATATTAATGGCAATATTTTTAGCTTATTCTGGAATAATGAACTGGATGTAGGCAAGCTTTTATGAGGTGAACAATATGGATAGATTTTTGTATAAAAAAGCAGCTGGCATTACGGCACTATCAGCAAGTATGCGTGATTTTACTTATAAAAAACATGCTCATAAAGAATATGCGATAGGGGTAACATTGCGAGGAATTCAACACTATACCTTAGATGGTAGTTTACAGTTATCTTATCCAAATGGAGTAATGCTTTTCAACCCAGAACAGGCACATGACGGAATGGCCCATGATAAAACAGGTCTTGATTATGTAATGCTCTATTTGGATCCAAAATTACTATTAGAGGCATTAGAGAAAAAGGAACTGATTCAATTTTCACAACCTATTATTTATGATGTTCAACTTGAAGAAAAAATTTTAAAGCTGTCCCATGCAATTTTAAACGAAAAAGAGGAGGCCCTGTGTGCTGAATTACTACTTTCACTTACAGATAGACTTATACAAACAAATCCATCTTCATCCATTAAGAAAGACAATGTGTTAATTAGAAAAGCAAAAGATATGATTCATAGTAACTTAGCAAATGTACTTAAGTTAGAAGAGATATGTAAAGAGCTCCAGTTATCAAAATTTCAGTTTATTAGATTGTTTAAGACTCATACTGGAACCTCTCCCTACCAATATTTCCTAAATAGTAAAGTAGAATATGCAAAACAGCTAATTGAACAAAATAAAGATATATATGCAGCCGTAACAGAATGCGGTTTTGTTGATTTAACCCATTTAAATAGACACTTTAAAAGTGTATATGGATTAACTGCTTTTGAATATCTATCCCTTTTAAGATAAGAAGTAGTTAAAATCAAGATTTCAATCACAACAAGAGGCTGGGATAGAACAAAATATATAATAGATAAAGACGAACAATCTCTCATTTAGTAGCGAAACCAACTCGTTCCATCATTTTTTTAAAAGAAAATATAATGAGTAGGAAATACAAAGCAGCCTGAATACATGCAGACTCCTATGGGAGCTGCGAGAAAGTCCAAGACCCTGCAGGAACGGGGAGGCTGGCGCTTGCCCCATGGAAAGCGAAGTATATTCAGGCTGCGGGGATCACCACAAACCTTCTTTCTTAAAATAAATAAAACCCTAAACAATTATACGAACTTTCTTAGCATGTACGTATAATCGTTTGGGGGTATTGGGTTGAAAATACTTATGTCCCAGCTTCTTCATCGTATTTTTTTATGAGAAGCTTATTTTACGCTATCATATCGGACAAAAAGTTCGTTATTTGCGACCAAAGTCGGCCTTAATCTCCCCATACTTATTGGTATCCCATTTTAAAATCTTATTTGAATAACTGTTTTCTTTTAGCCATTTTTCTGCGCGCTCCATTAATTTCCATAATTCCTCTGTTCGTTTATCTCTTACTAATGTAGTATTTGCTTTTTTATTACGAACCCAAGATAATGCTGTCATACTGTCGCTGTATATAGTTGTGTTCTTACCTTGTTTTTGCAGTAGACTTAATGCATGGACAATCCCTAAAAATTCCCCAATATTATTGGTACCGAATACAGGACCATAGTGAAAGAGAACTTCTCCTGTTTTCGTATTTACTCCTCGATATTCCATCAAGCCAGGATTTCCACTACACGCCGCATCTACTGATATACTATTTTCCTCAATAGCCTCAAAAGAAGTGCTAGCCTGCTTTTTAGAAGTAGTACTTTTTGAAGCAGTTTTTGTTACATTTCCACCTTCATTAAAAGCTTTTTCTGCTTCCTCTAATGTTGGAAAGGATTTAAATGATGCTCCTTTAAATCCTTTTGTCTGTCTTTCGCATTCCGCCCAAGTAGAAAAAATCCCTGCTTTTCTGCCATTCCATACTACGTAATATTTTTTTCCTGCCATATAATCATCCAACCTTTCACACCTATTGGTTAATCATATCATACGAGTGAGTCGAAATAAAAATATACAGAATTTCTTATAAACCTCTTGAAAAGGCTTTCTATAAATCTTGTAATTTACTATAATGATGTTGAGTAAAATAGGAAGGTGGGGAATATATTGCTACAGCTACTTCCACTAATGATTGAACGAGTCGGTATTTTAGTTATCTTTGCCTTCTTATTGTCGAGGATCAAGATTTTCCGTTCCATTATCCATAATGAATCACAATGGCAAGATAAACTATCTTTAATTTTCATCTTTGGCGCCTTCGGAGTTATTAGTAACTATACTGGAGTAGAAATATTAAAAGGAAGCATTAGCACGCATACATGGCAGCATGAATTAGATGTTTCAAGTGCTATTGCCAACACAAGAATTATGGGTGTTGCTATTGGTGGATTGGTTGGTGGGCCATTAGTAGGTTTAGGCGTGGGATTAATAGCTGGTCTTCATCGCTTAACATTAGGCGGTTTTACTGCATTAGCCTGTGGCTTGTCTACCATCATGGCAGGGTTATTGACCGGCTTAATCGGTAAGAAATACTCCATTAAACAAGATTCTGCCAGCAAAGCAGTGATTATCGGCATTGCGATGGAAATTATTCAAATGGTATTTATCCTTTTGATTGCGTCGCCATTCCAACTTGCACTCGAACTAGTTAAGATTATTGCCTTTCCTATGATTGTCATTAATGGCTTTGGGATGCTAATTTTTATTTATATTATTCAAAACATTCTCTTAGAAGAGGAAAAAACAAAAGCAGCACAAACAAATATTGCCTTAAATATTGCACAATCTACCTTAGCTTACTTTCGGCAAGGGCTAAACCCGGAATCTAGCAAACAGGTTGCTAAAATTATGTTAAAAGCAACCAATGCTGATGCTGTGTCTATAACAAATAAGTCGATTGTTTTGGCACATGAAGGCCTTGGTGGAGATCACCATATTCCTTTAGAAAAAACGTCTACGAAACTAACAGAAAGAGTGTTAAGAGAAGGAAATATATTAATCGCCAAAAATAAAGATGAAATACAGTGTAGCAATCAAGCCTGCCCACTACACGCAGCCATTCTATTACCCTTAAAAGCAAATAATAAAACAGTCGGCACATTAAAACTTTATTTTGCCAATCCTAAAAACATTCAATTAGTAGAATATACATTAGCTGAAGGATTGAGTAAGTTATTTTCCTTACAGCTTGAATTAGCAGAGGCAGAGCTACAACAAAAGTTGTTGAAGGATGCAGAAATTAAAGCACTGCAAGCACAAGTCCATCCTCATTTTCTCTTTAACAGCATGAACACAATTTCGGCGCTTATCCGCACAGATGGGGAAAAGGCTCGGCAGATGATTCACAAATTAAGTACCTATTTCCGCAGTAACATCCAAGGTTCCAAAAATATGTTAATCCCTTTAAGTCAGGAATTAGAACATGTCCATGCCTTTTTAGCATTAGAAGAAGCTAGATTTCCTGATAAATTTATTTTAAATGAATCCGTGGAGTCTGAATTAAAAAAAGTTCTTATTCCGCCTTTTACTTTACAGCCTTTAGTAGAAAATTCGATTCGGCATGCTTTTTCAAAAGGTACAGTAGGAACGATAACGATATGTGCTTATAAAGATAACGACAAGATGGTGTTAATAACAGAAGATGATGGCAAAGGCATGAGTGAAGATACTCTTTACATGATTGGTCAAAAAAATATCACCTCTAGCACTGGTACTGGTACTGCACTTTGGAATATCCAGGAAAGAGTGAAAAAGATATATGGAGATAAAGGGAGATTTACGATTGAAAGTGAATGGAATAGAGGAACAAAGGTGATGATTACATTACCATCTAAGGAACCAACGATCTGGAGGGGAGTAGATGATTAAAGCATTAATAGTGGAAGACGAACCATTAGCAAGAGATGAATTAAGGTATCTTTTAAAAAGAAGCAATAAAATGGAGATAGTGGCAGAATGTGATGATTTAGATACTGCTTTACAAGTAATAGATGATCAAGAAATAGATGTTATTTTTTTAGATATCCAGCTTGGAGAAGAAAACGGAATGAATTTAGCAGAGCGCATAAAAGAAAAACGAAATGCACCAGAAATAGTCTTTGCTACGGCTTTTGATGAGTATGCACTTCGAGCTTTTGATGTGAATGCTGTTGACTATTTATTAAAGCCGTTTGAAGAAGAACGCATAAATCAAACCATTGTAAAACTGCAAAATAGGAGAGGCACGAAAAAGAATGACACATCAAAAAATAACCAAAGCACTACTCCAATACAAAAAAATAAATTAGCCGTCACGACAAATGACAGAATTAAGATCATTGATTTAAATAAGATTGTCTATATTAGTGCACAAAATGGCAAAACATTGCTTGTTACGGAAGAAGAGCAATTAGTCATTACCTTTACTTTAACGCAATTAGAACAAAAATTAGTAAACAGCCCAATCATGAAAGTACATCGTTCTTATTTGGTTAATAAAGAAAAAATTAGCGAAATTGAACCATGGTTTAACTCAACCTATTTATTATGTATGGATAATGGAGAGAAAGTGCCATTAAGTAGAAACTATACAAAAGAGATTAAGCTGTTATTTGGATTTTAACCTCATTCTTTTCGAAATACATAACTTAACCGACTGGATAAAACCATTGTATTTTATCCAGTCAGTTTTGCATTTCAAAATCATTTCTCTGCATTTTATCATGAAAACGCTTTTTCCTCCTTTTCATTTTTTATAATAAAACCATTAAAGGAGGTAGATAAAAATGAATGCGGTTACAATCGTAATAGCATCTGCATGTATTTTAATGATTGCTTATCGTTTATACGGGACCTTTATGGCGGTAAAAGTATTGAAACTAAATGATAAGGAAAAAACTCCTGCCCATGAATTAAATGACGGCAAAGATTACGTACCAACAAATAAGTGGGTAACCTTTGGACATCATTTTGCAGCCATTGCTGCAGCTGGGCCACTTGTAGGACCTATTCTTGCAGCACAATTCGGCTATTTGCCTGGATTAATTTGGCTCTTGATTGGTGCTGTTATCGGGGGAGCTGTTCATGATGCTGTCGTATTATTTGCTAGTATGCGAAAAAAAGGGAAATCTTTATCTGAAGTAGCAAAAGATGAACTTGGCCCAGTCGCGGGTTTCTGTACAGGTCTTGCGATGCTATTTATCATTACAATTACAATGGCCGGTTTATCCATGGTAGTGCTGCATGCTTTAGAGAGAAATCCTTGGGGCACGTTCTCGGTAGGAATCACCATTCCGATTGCTATGGGAGTGGGGATATTTTATAAAAAGACGGGAAACTTGAAACTATGTACGACTATTGGCTTCATCTTATTAATGATCGGTGTATTTGTCGGACCGATGATTCAAGGTACAGTACTTGGGGATTGGCTAACACTTGATACAAAAACACTTGCTATTATTCTTCCTATTTATGCATTTTTTGCAGCTGCACTTCCTGTTTGGCTACTATTGGCTCCTCGGGATTATTTAAGTAGCTTTATGAAAATCGGCGTGTTTATTGCTCTTATTATCGGTGTGTTTATCATCAACCCAGCTATTGAATTTCCTGCATTTACGGAATTTGTAAATGGCGGTGGACCAGTTATTGCAGGGCCAGTATGGCCTTTCATTTCCATAACGATTGCATGTGGCGCTATTTCCGGATTCCATGCATTTGTTGGCTCAGGTACAACACCGAAAATGCTTGATAAGTGGAGCGATATTAAAGTCGTGGGCTTTGGTGCGATGCTTGTAGAATGTTTGGTAGGTATTATGGCGCTTATTGCTGCTACAGCTCTACATCCTGGTGATTATTTCGCGATAAACTCCTCACCAGAGGTTTTTCAAACACTTGGGATGAGTGTTTCAAACTTGCCAGAATTAAGTCGTGAAATCGGCATTGATTTAGAAGGCAGAACTGGTGGTGCGGTTACATTAGCCGTTGGAATGTCCTATATATTCACAGAAATCTCTTGGTTCTCTCATCTTGCTTCTTATTTCTTCCAGTTTGTAATTATGTTTGAAGCGGTATTTATTCTAACGGCCATTGATGCTGGAACGAGAACTGCACGCTATTTAATTCAAGACTTTCTCGGAGAATTTTACAAACCGCTTAAGAGAGTAGATTGGTTACCTGGTTCCATTTTTGCAAGCGCATTGGCATGTATTATGTGGGGATACCTCTTATTCTCTGGTGATATTAGCTCTGTCTGGGCACTATTTGGTGTATCCAATCAGCTAATGGCAACAATCGGCCTTATTATTGGCGCAACCGTTATACTAAAAATGGCTGATAAGCGAAGATATATGCTTACATGTTTAATCCCAATGGCCTATTTATTCGTAACCGTAAATTACGCCGGTGTTTGGATGGTGAAGAACGTTTATTTAAATCCAGAAGCAGCAGGTTATAATGTGCTAAATGCTGTGCTTTCCATCATCATGCTAATATTAGGGATTATTATCATTATTGCCGCTACAAAAAAATGGTTCGATACATGGAATACTCCTCGAATTCAAGTAGAAACAACAAATCTTTCTTAGAGCTATAGGGTAAATAGCAGGAAGGCTTGCGTAATTCCTGCTGTTTACCTTTTTTTCGCTTTCCTCAAACACACCCATCCTATTCTAATAAAAATAAATTCTCAAATAAAAGAACAAGATAACTAATAAAGTGAAACTTCCATCAATGGGAGTATATGGTTATTTGTCTCCAGATGAATTTATTCCAATCGCCGAAGAATCAAATTTAATATTATCAATTGGCGAATGGGTAATAACACAAGCATTTACACAAAAAAAGCAATGGGACTCAAATGGAAAGAAAGATGTAAAAATGGCTATAAATATTTCAGCTCGCCAATTTCAGTATATTGATTTCCTTCCCTTTCTTCAGCAAGAAGTAATAAGATTACAAGTAAATACAGCAAAAATTGAATTAGAGATTACGGAAAGCATCATGCAAAATATCGAATTAGCAAAAGGAGAATTAGATAATATAAAAAGACTAGGATTTCAAATATCAATTGATGATTTTGGAAAAGGGTATTCCTCTTTAAGTTATTTAAGATCACTGCCTATTGATACGATTAAAATTGATAAAACTTTTATTGATGATATCAGCCATCCAAGACATAAAGGTTCTTTAGCAAAGGTTATTATTGATATGGGACATAATATGAATTTCATTGTAATCGCTGAGGGTGTAGAAACAAAGGATCAAATCGATTTTCTTAAGGATAATCAATGCGATATAGTCCAAGGGTATTTCTATAGCAAAGCATTAACACCAACTGAATTGGAAAGATTATATCTTTAGATAGTAACCATTTTCTTTTTACATTTCTAAGGGTATACTAAACTCATATTGGTAAAATGTATGCAAAAATCTGTAGTAAAGTTGGTGAATAAATGCCTTGTCAATCAAATGAAGAATTAGAAAACATTCTGTTAGAAGCAAAACAATATTCAAGTAAAGGGAAGGTTGCCGATTATATCCCCGCACTTAGTAAAGCCAATCCAGCTGATTTATCTGTAGCAATTTATCATTCTGACGGTACTTGCTATTCAGCAGGCTGCATTCATAAGAAAATCACCTTACAAAGTATCTCAAAAGTCATCACATTAGCACTAGCACTCATAGAATCAGGGGAAGAATTCGTTTTCAGCAAAGTTGGCTATGAGCCAACGGGGGATCCCTTTAACTCAATTGTTAAGCTAGAAATGAGTAATCCATCAAAACCGCTTAACCCAATGATCAATGCTGGGGCACTTGCTGTTACCCATATGATTAAAGGTAGTTCAGTAGAAGAACGATTTCAGAAAATCATTGATTTCGTCAAACTTCTGTCGGGAAATCAAGAAATAAGTTATTCAAAAGAGGTGGCTAAATCCGAATTTGAAACCTCTCATTTAAATAGAGCACTGTGTTTTTTTATGAAACAACACAGCATTATAAATGAAGATGTAGAGGAATTATTAGACTTATACACAAAGCAATGCTCTATTGAAGTGAACTGTTTAGATTTAGCGCGAATTGGCATAGTTTTCGCTTTAGATGGCAAAGAACCAATAACAAACAAACAATTAATGCCATCCTCTATTGCGCGTATCTGCAAAACATTTATGGTAACATGCGGAATGTACAATGCATCTGGTGAATTTGCCGTCCGAGTCGGAATTCCAGCAAAAAGTGGTGTTTCTGGCGGAATATTAGGAGCAGTTCCAGCTCGTTTCGGCATCGGAATTTCAGGTCCTGCTTTGGACGATAAAGGTAACAGTGTGGCAGGATTAAAGTTATTAGAAATCCTCGCAAAAAAATATGATTTAAGTATGTTCTAAAAATCCAAATGATCACTAACCTCTCGTTTTAACGAAAGAGAGAATAGTGATTTTTTTGGTTAATCCACTCCCTGTTCGGGTAACATAACAATACTCACATGTTAGGAAAAGGGGGATAAACATGAGTTTAACACCTCAGCAGCGTATAGAGTTACACGGATTTAACAATTTAACGAAATCATTAAGTTTTAATATGTACGATATCTGTTATACCCGAACGAAAAGTGAACGGGAAGCTTATCTCCAATATATTGACGAACAATATAATGCAGATCGACTAACAAAAATTTTAAAAAATGTTTCGGATATTATCGGTGCGCATGTATTAAATGTCGCAAAACAAGACTATGAACCACAAGGAGCTAGCGTCACTCTACTTGTTTCAGAGGGACCAGTAACAGAAGCACCTAAGGAAGTTTTTGAGGAATCACCAGGACCACTTCCAGGCTCAGTCGTTATGCATCTCGACAAAAGCCATATAACGGTACATACATATCCTGAATATCATCCAGATGAAGGAATCAGTACCTTTCGTGCCGATATCGATGTTTCTACATGTGGTGAAATCTCGCCTTTAAAAGCATTAAACTATTTAATCTATTCTTTTGATACCGACATTATGATTATGGACTATCGAGTAAGAGGATTTACCCGGGATATACAGGGGCACAAACTCTTTATCGATCACGATATTAATTCCATTCAAAACTATATTCCAGACGATGTGAAGTCTCAATTTGATATGATTGATGTAAATATTTATCAAGAAAACATTTTTCATACAAAATGTAAGTTGAAACAATTTGACTTAAATAATTATTTATTTGGCTATAAAGAAGATGAACTATCTACATCAGATCGCATCTTTATAACGGAAAAACTTACAGAGGAAATGAATGAGATTTTTTATGGAAAAAATATAAAGTGAAACTGCCATCAGTAAGGGTTTTCTTCCTCCCCAGCTGATGGTTAGTTGAACCAATCAGACCTTTACGGACAGTATAAGTGGTATAAAATAAATCAAAAAATTCGCTGGGCATCTTTACGATAAGGGATGTACCGGTTTTTTTGTGGATAGTTCCTATCAATTTAAAGTAAATGTCTAACCCATAATGCATAAATATACTTTTACAATTATTTTTAAACATTTTTTAGTAGCTTTTTCATAGAAAATTGGTAAACTAGTAATGTAGAAAGATAGAAAGGTGCGAAAATGATGAAACAAATCATCTTAGATGCAATTAATGAAAATGAATCGATATTTAAAAATATAAGTATTTATATTGGCGAAAATCCTGAATTAGGTCATGAGGAATTTAAAGCTTGCAAAATATTAACTGATACATTGAAAGAACATCAATTCGCTGTAGAAACAGGAATTTGTGATTTACCTACTGCTTTTAAAGCAACCTTTGATAGTGGTAAAATCGGTCCTGTGATTGGCTTTATGGCAGAGTATGATGCCTTACCTGAATTAGGTCATGCATGTGGACATAATTTAATCGGAACAATGGGGATAGCTGCTGGAATTGGTCTTAGCAAAGTTCTTTCAGAAACAGGAGGAAAAGTTATTGTGTACGGAACACCTGCTGAAGAAACAAAAGGCGGGAAAGTAACAATGGCGGAAGCAGGAATTTTCGAAGAATTAGATGTAGCGATGATGGTTCACCCACTAGACAATTATTTGAAGAGTGGTGATTCCCTTGCAATGGATGCTATCCAGTTTGAATTTTTTGGAAAGTCAGCACATGCTGCTGCAAGCCCTCACTTAGGTATTAATGCCCTAGATGCTGTATTACACACATTTAATAGTATCAATGCTTTAAGACAGCATATAAAGCCTGATGCCCGTATTCATGGTGTCATCACAGAAGGCGGAAAAGCTGCAAATATTGTGCCTGATTATGCAGTAGCACAGTTTTATGTGCGAGCTGGGAAAAGAGAAGATGTAAATATATTAGTAGAAAAAGTCAAACAATGTGCAGAAGGTGCTGCACTGCAAACAGGAGCTACGGTTAAATCTAGTTTTTATGAATTCTCCTATGATGACATGATTACTAATCAGACTTTATCTGCTGTATTTACAAAGCAGCTTATCTCTTTAGGAGTAGAAGAAACTGATATTCACGAACAACGAGATGGATCAGGTTCTCTTGATATGGGAAATGTAAGCCAAGTAGTTCCTTCCATTCATCCATACGTGAAAATCTGTAATGAAGCATATGCTTGCCATACACATGAATTCAGAGAAGCTGCGATGACAGATCAAGGAAGAGATGCGATGATTCTAGGAGCAAAATCAATGGCACTTACAGGCCTAGAAATCCTTACAGATAAAGAATTATTGGCAGCAATCAAAGAGGAATTTCAAAAAAACAAATAATTTAACTAGGAAAAGACCTTACTTTCACTTTGAACATTAGAGAAAGTAAGGTCTTTTTTCCTATTAATTAAGGCGTATTTATGACAAATTTCCTCTTTTCGTTATAGGTGGAAAAATTTCCATTATAATAAATAAGTCCTACTTTCATACATAAAGGAGCTATTAATCGAAAATGAGAAAAAAATTCGACCTATTTCAGAACAGAATAACGATTAAAAAGAGATTATACACTAGCTTTTTTCTTCTACTGTTTATTCCCACTATTTTCATTGGTATCTTTTCTTATTTCAATTCAAAAAATCAACTAGAGCATGAAATAATGGACAATGCTTACCAACAGATAAAACAATTAGATGAGAATATTACGACAGAGCTCTCAACGAAGATGAAGCAAGTGGACAAGCTTCGAAAAGATTGGGGAGATATAAATAACGCTGTATCAGATGATTTTATTAATGCTACCCTTGAAAACTATCAATATTTTTATGATGATATTGACAGCATATTTTATGCCACGAAAAAAGGAAAATATGTTCAGAAGCCAGAAGGAAAAGTAGCAGACAATTATGATCCAACAGCTAGTGAATGGTTTATCAGAGCAGAGGAAAGGCCAGATGAAATTTATATTTCCGATCCATATATATCTGCGAGTACAAATGAAATGGTCGTTACAATCGCTGGTAGTACAGAGGATGGAGACAAGGTAGTCGGTTTAAAAATCAAACTTAGTTCTATACAAACAATTGTGAACAATATCACAATAGGAAAAGAAGGATATGTATTTCTTATAGACAAAAATAATGCTTATATGGCACATCCAACAGAAAAAATCGGTGAAATCGGCACAGAAAACTATATTCAACAGATGAAACTTAAAGAGAATGGTACTTTTACATATACCCTGGATAACAAAGAGAAAAAACTTACTTATCTCACCAATAATCTTACTGGATGGAAGATTGCCGGATCCATGTATTCAAATGAGGTTTCTAATGCTTCCTCACCAATTTTAAAAGCATCCTTCTTGGCTATTTTTGTATTTCTTTGCATCGGTTCTATTCTTATTTATTTTAACATCCAATCCATTCTTAAACCGTTGAATCTACTAAGAGAAAAAGCGGGTCTTGTTGGGAAGGGCGATTTAACACAGCAAATGGAAGTTAGAAGGACAGACGAAATTGGTCATCTAACAAAATCTTTTCAACAAATGCAAGAAAATTTAAAGCAACTAATCATACATATGGAAAAAAGCATCACTCAAGTTGCTGCATCAAGCGATAATCTTACCGCAAGTTCTTCTTCCTCAACAAAAGTGGTAGAAGATTTAGTGTCTGTTACACAGGAAATTGCATCAAAAGCAGATCATCAAAAACAACAAATTGAAACAAATACAACAAAATTAAAAGATATTACAGAAAGAACGGGATTAATAAGAGAAAATTCCCTGTACTTATCTAAGTTAGGTTCCATGACGGTGGAGAAAGCAAAGGAAGGCGAACTAGCTATTAATCAGGCAGAGGAACAAATGCAATTAATTGTTGATTCTGTCGTTAAATCAGATAAACAAATAGATGAACTAAATAAGCGTTCCAAAGAAGTGGAAGCAATTATTCAATTAATAAGCTCTATAGCTAACCAGACAAATTTATTAGCATTAAATGCTGCGATTGAAGCAGCAAGAGCAGGAGAAAGTGGAAAAGGTTTTTCTGTCGTAGCAGAGGAAATTAGAAAATTAGCAGAGACTACCCATCATTCCGCAACGGAAATTGAACATTTAGTTAAAGGAATTCAATCTGATACACACTCTACGATCAACAGGATGAATATCGTACATAAGCAAGTCGATGGAGGACTATCAATTATGTCTTCTGTCAAAAAGAAATTCAACGCTATATCTACTAGCATGAATGAAACAGCACCTTTTATCGAGGATGTCACTATTTCCTCTGAGGAGGTTTATAAACATATTAAAATACTTGCCCAAACCTTTGAAGCATTAATTTTATTTAGTAAGCAAAATGCTGAATTATCAGAAGAAATATCTGCATCTACCGAGGAACAGCTAGCATCATTCGAAGAAGTGCACGCTTCAGCAAGCAGCCTTGCTGAGACAGCTGACCATTTAAAAAAATTAATCGCACAATTTCATTATTAAAATATTAATGACACTATTAACGGATAGTATGGTCCAACTGCGAGCTGCGGAAAGTCAAGGAATCTAGGTGGAGGTCTTACTGCATGTAAAGATCCGAGAAGTAAAACTAACCATCATTGAGGATGAGAATCACAATGATGGTTAGTTTTCTTTATGTTTTTTCATTTAGACTGCTTACTTACTAAAAATTATATGAAAACAACAATCGATTATTATTATCGACTAATCGCCCCATACAATTTCTTAAGTACGCTTGAAAAGAGAGAATAGTGGGTAGTATTACTTCATACAAAGCTTATCCATCATTATGTGAGAAAAGCTACAAATTATTTGGAGTAGGAGACAAGATAAATGGAGAACAAAACATTGATGCAATATTTTGAATGGCATTTAGATGCAGATGGACAACATTGGAATCGTTTGAAAGAGCAAGCAGGAGAATTGAAAGAAGCGGGAATTGATTCCGTTTGGATTCCACCTGTTACGAAAGGGGCTTCCAAAGACGACAATGGTTATGGTGTTTATGATGTTTATGATTTAGGAGAGTTCGATCAAAAGGGAGCCGTTCGGACAAAGTATGGAACAAAAAAGGAATTATTAGAAGCAATAAAAGCATGTCATAATGTTGGAATACAAGTATATGTCGACGTAGTTATGAATCATAAGGCTGCTGCAGATGAAAAAGAAACATTTAAAGCGATTGAAGTAAATCCTGAAAACAGAGAAGAAGAAATTTCTGAGCCGCATGATATAGAAGCATGGACGAAATTTACTTTCCCTGGAAGAGGAGAAACGTATTCACCATTCAAGTGGAATTTTCAATATTTTAACGGTACAGATTATGATAACAAAGAAAAAAAAGCAGGGGTCTTTAGAATTATCGGTGACAATAAGATGTGGAATACAAATGTAGATGATGAATTTGGAAATTACGATTATTTAATGTTTGCCAATATTGATTATAATAATGAACTTGTACAAAATGAGATGATTACATGGGGAAAATGGCTTTATGAAACAGTGAAATGTGATGGTTATCGATTAGATGCAATCAAACATATTAACCACGAATTCATTAAAAAATTCGCCACTTCCTTACTAAAAGAAAAAGAAGATTTTTATTTTGTAGGAGAATTTTGGAAAGCAGAAATCAATGAATGCCAGGAATTTTTGGAACAAATGGATTATAAAATTGATTTGTTTGATGTTCCACTACATTATAAATTGCATACTGCTTCTATTGTAGGAAGCGACTACGATCTTTCTACCATTTTTGATGGTACATTAGTAAAGGAAAATCCGCTTAACTGTGTTACATTTGTTGATAATCATGATACACAGCCAGGCGAAGCGTTAGAATCTTGGGTAGGTGATTGGTTTAAGCAAATAGCCTATAGTCTTATTTTACTTCGAAAAGATGGCTATCCGACAATTTTCTATGGAGATTATTTTGGAATTAGCGGAGAGCATTCAATTGAAGGAAAAAAAGCTGCAATAGATCCCTTATTATATGTACGCAAGAAAAAAGCCTACGGCCCACAAGACGATTATTTTGATAATGCTCATGTAATTGGATGGGTTCGCCATGGTGAAACAAAAATAGAAAGATCCGGTTGTGCAGTCGTCATTTCCAATAAAGATGAAAGTAGTAAAAAAATGTTTGTTGGTGAAGCTCGAAGTGGGGAAGAGTGGATTGATTTTACGAATACACGAAAAGAGCGCGTAAAAATTGGTGAAGATGGTTATGGTGACTTTCCTGTAAATGCTAAGAGTGTGTCTGTTTGGGGATTAGCTGATTAGAATCAAGGGGGGACTTAGTCTGCAATAGGTAATATAACTAAGACCCCTTTTTTACTAGGTTGTTTTTTAATCAAAAAAATGAATAAGGTGGAAAAATAGAGCAGCCGGAATACACATAGACTCCACGGGAATTAGCGCGAGTCCCACAGAAAGCGAAGCGTATTTCGGCTGCAAGTATAGCAACAAACTTTACGAAAACAACCCTTTATTAAGAAGAAAAGAATAATTTCATAATTCCCTGATAGCCAAAATACAAGCCAAATAAAACTAACGAAACACCAGAAATAATCGAAATTCCTCTCAATGTTGCGAGTGTAATAAGCCCCTGAAACCATTTGTTAAGGCTGCTACAATTAAATCCCATAAAGTAAGCCCAAGAAAAATCATGCTACTATAAATCAACAAGGAACTAGTCCCATTTTCTTGAGCAGTTTTAGCTAGAACAGATCCATATATTCCTAGCCAAAATAAAATAGATAGCGGGCTAGTTATAAACATTACGAACCCGGTTAAAAAGCATTTAAATAAAGAATCTTTTCCCCTAAGCGAATCAAGCTTGAGGTTTTGAGCACCAATTACACTCTCCATTCCAGTATAAATTAAAATAAATCCACCAAAAAGCCATAGGAATATTTGAACGATATCTATTTCAAGGAAATGAACCATTCTCATATAAACCATTCCCATAAATAGCCCATCAGCAAGCATAGACCCAAAGCCAACAATCCAAGCATGCCAAAAACCATTTTTAATTCCTTTATCAATTCTCGCAGAATTTACTGGACCAATCGGCGCAGATAATGTAAACGCTAATATTATATAAATAAGCAGTATTGTTATACTGAACATCCACCTCCCCCACATCCTTTCTTGTACATGCTATGTAGAAGGGATAAATGATATGTGGATTAATTCAAATAGTTATAAGACTTTCTTACCTCTATTGGAAGAAGATGCTTTACTAAAGAAAAAGGAGACAGATAGATCAAGATATTATCAAAACAAACGTACCAAGTAATAGTAGGGAAATAAATGCATATTTTAACTCTTCCTTCTCCATAATAAAGAGGATAAAAGGAGGGTTCAAAATGGCCAAGAAAAATAAAAAATCAGACCCACAACAAAAGAATAAAAAAGGATTTGATTCTGCTGTGCTAAATGAAGAATTTGCTCATGAAATGGGTAGCGCAGCAACAAATAAAATTCATAAAGACAAAGTCAAAAAAGAAAAAGCTTTGAAAAATACCGGTGAATACAAAGGGGAATGATCAAAAAAATACGAGTAGGTTAGCTACTCGTATTTTTTTCTGCCCTTCTCAACTTGATGTCTGAATAGTTGTTATCTCGGTTTATTCCTTTTACTTAGTACTCAATTTAGCATATAATAGTATACGCGAATAAGAATCGAGAACTGATCTATACAAGGAGAATTTAAATGATAGTAAAGAGCGAACAAGACATTAACGGTTTAAAAGAAATTGGAAAAGTCGTAAGCATTATCAGAGAGGAATTAATAAAAAAAACAATACCAGGAGTAACGACGAAAGAATTAGACGATTTAGCAGGCAAGCTATTTGCTGAACACGGTGCAGTTTCTGCTCCTCAAGATATGTACGATTTCCCAGGTTATACTTGCATATCTGTAAATGATGAGGTTGCTCATGGTATACCAGGAGATCGCATCATTCAAGAAGGGGATTTAGTCAATATTGATGTATCTGCAAGTAAAAATGGTTATTTTGCAGACACAGGAAAATCATTTGTTGTTGGAAATGGTGATCCTAAACTCATAAAGCTTTGCGAAGTTGCACAAGAAGCTTTCGAAGAAGGACTTAAGTGTTTTAAACCAGGAGCAAAAAAGAATCGAATCGGAAAATTTGTCTACAACACAGCTAAGAAGAACGGGTTTACAGTAATCAAAAATCTGACTGGTCATGGAATTGGAACATCCCTTCACGAAAAGCCAGATCATATTCTTAATTATTTCGATTCATGGGATACGGAATTACTTCGTGAGGGAATGGTTATCGCTTTTGAACCATTTATATCAACAGGTTCTGAAGAAGTGTATGAGAAAAATGATGGATGGACATTCTCTACTAAAGAAAAAAGCTTTGTTGCCCAATATGAGCATACTGTCATTATTACCAAAGATAAACCGATTATTACAACTTTATAAGTTTACACAAAACCAGCTCTGTTCAAAAAAACAGAGCTGGTTTTGTTTCGAAGAACTATAATTTGGGAAAAAATAATAGGTAAATAACTATTTATAGAAAGCTTGTTCTAAAATGTATAAGTTTAGATTCAATAATTTTGAATTTAACAATAGTTCTCTCTATTTATATATCCATTGACAATCATAAGTATATCTCGTAACCTAGTACATATAATTTCATAACAAAAATCCTTATCAGCTCAAGATGAGGTAGAGGTCGCGATTTTTATAAGTAATAAAAGGGAGAGCCAGAGAGCTTATTGATTGTTTTTGAAAGGAAAAATCGCCGAAGCACTATTATTCTCTGATAATAGTAGCTGGGACTGCATACGAATAGGTGCAGGACTGTCATAGGATCTTACTATGATGAACTATCCTTTTTATCTGATGGTGTTTTCTAACTTCACACCATTTTAGAGGTGTGTTTTTTTATGCCTTGGAAATAATAAAAATACATTTTATTGTATTTAGATATAAGGCTTCAAAGTAAATCTCCTATGTCAAACATGAGCAAATACATCATAAAGGAGACAACAATGAGTACGAAAGGGAAATTAGGATTAGGGGTATTAATATCCTTAGTCGTTGGAAATATGGTTGGATCAGGAATCTTTATGCTTCCTCGTTCATTAGCAGAAGTAGCAAGTCCAGCTGGGGTAATCCTTGCTTGGCTATTAACAGGTTTCGGTGTGTTAGTTACCGCATTAGTATTTGGTAATTTGGCGATTCGCAAGCCAAATTTAACCGGCGGTCCACAAATTTATGCAAAAGAGCTATTTAAACCAGGATCAAAGAAATCGACTTTAGCTGGTTTTATGTCTACATGGGGCTACTGGATCGGAAACCTTGCTGGTAATATCGCTATTATTACTACTTTTGCCGGCTATTTATCAACCTTTTTCCCCGTTTTAACAAGTGAAGCAGTTTTACTAGATGTTGGTTCTTTCACATTATATGTAGGAAATGCGTTAACCTTCCTTGTGTGTACAATCTTATTGTGGGGAACTCATTTCATCATCTTAAACGGATTAGAAAATGCCGGCAGATTGAACATATTGGCTACTTCTGCCAAAGTAATTGGATTTATGTTATTTATTATCATTGCTTTATTCGCTTTTGAGAAAAGTAACATCCTTCCGTTTGTGGAACCGAAAATAAATGCAGCTGGAAACTCTGTTGGACTATTTGGACAAATTAACAGTGCAGCAATTACAACTTTATGGGCATTTATCGGTGTGGAGTCTGCCGTTGTATTTGCTTCGAGAGCAAAAAAACAATCAGATGTGAAAAAAGCAACGATTTTTGGTTTGTTAATTGCTTTAGCGATTTACATTGGAATCAGCACACTTGTAATGGGAATTCTGTCACAAGATCAGTTAATTGCTTCTCAAAAACCTTTAATTGATGCGATTGAAGCTGTATTAGGACCAATTGCTGGTAAAGTACTTGCAGCGATCGGCTTAATTAGTTATTTGGGTCGACAATTGGTTGGATTATGTTAAGCGCAGAAGTACCTTATGCAGCCGCAAAACAAGGTATATTCATTCCTGCCTTCTTAAAAGAAAATAAAAAGGGAATACCAACATTCTCTTTAATTGTTACCAATCTTTTAGGACAATTATTTATTTTCTCCACTATTTCAAGAAGTATTTCGCAGGCATTTGATTTTGTTATTTATATTGCAACACTAAGTTATCTTGTTCCTTATTTAATCTCGTCTTTCTTCCAATTAAAATTGGTTATCTCTGGTGAAACATATGACTCTCTAAAAGCGAGAAGAGTAGACTTTGTTATTGGATTGATTGCATCCATTTATTCTATTTGGGTGATTATTGCAGGAACTGCTGATATTAAGACGTTTAGTTTCGGGGTATTATTACTATTAAGCGGAATTCTTTTCTATAACAAAGTAAATAGAGGTAAAGAAAAAAAGTCCTTTTAAAAGAAACCTTCCATTAATCAGGGATTACTTCATCTCCGACTGATGGTTAGTTGTACTTTTCGAACCTTTACAAGATAGTATAAGTGGGTTAAATAATACAAATTAAAAAGTGGACAAATATATCCCGATAAAGTAAACGGTTATAGTTTACTTTACCGGGATTTTTTTGAAATGGATTATGCTATAGTGATTCATTCACCGTACTATCATCCCATTCCACCTCATGCTCTTTTGCAAGTTTTTCTAATTCATTAATGTACTGACGAATCAATTTGCGTGCTTCCTCAAGCATGGAATTCGCTTCTTCTACAAGAGCGATATCCTGTGTTTCTAGCGCTGTAAGTATTTTTACAAAGGCATTATACTGTATATCAGCGCCCTCTATATATATTTCATGTATTTCTCTTAATTCCTCTGTTTCCACTTTTACCCGATTCAATTCTTTAATAAATTCATTATAATTCGGGATTACAGTAGTTTGGATTGTATCATACATCGTCCAGTCATCCGAATAATGAATTCCAGAAACGGAATCATACGCGGATACCGCTTTAACCTCTAATTCAAAGGCCGTTTTCATATCTTCATTGATATATTGAACTAAATCTTCTTTCACTGGATCTGCTGAACAAGCTGTAAACAGAAGCAGAAAGGGAATGAAGAAAATATTAATAACTTTTTTCACTACTTCACCTCCTTCTCCTTACTGTATGAAGGAGTGGAAGTCCACTATGAAACCTAAATGAAAAGGATAAGCCTAATTTTAAAAATCTATCTTGCATCGCAAAATACTATATGCTAATATTAAAGAAATCAAACTATCTTGTATTGCAAAATACTAACTATGTTGTATAACCATATAGTTAGAAAGAAAGGATACTTTCCGATGTCAAAAAGTCAAATGTTAAAGGGAGTTTTGGAAGGATGCTTGCTCGCGATTATTTCCAAAGGGGAGATTTATGGCTATGAAATGATTGAAAAATTAGAGGCTTATGGATTTACGATGATCAGTGAAGGAAGTATCTATCCAGTCCTATTACGGATGAAAAAAGAAGAGCTTGTGACAGTTGAAACAAAAGCATCTCCATCTGGTCCAAAGCGTAAGTATTATTCTCTTACCGATAAAGGGGAAGAAGTTTTAGCTGAATTTGCTGACACTTGGACAGAGCTTGCAACAAGTGTGCATTGTTTATTAAAAGAGATAAAGGAGGAGAAATAAATGAAACTATCGAGAGAAGCAGCAGCATTTATTGACAACCTACATCTATATTTACTTTCTTCTGGTAAGAAAGATAAAGAAATTAACGAGATTGTCGAAGAATTAACCGATCATTTACGAGAAGCAGAAGCAAATGGGAAGAATATCCATGAGGTAACAGGAGAATCCCCAAAAGAATATATGGAGAGCTTAGCTAGCGAAATGCAGACAGATCTCAAGGAATGGGGGAAACTTTTACCGCATGTATTCATTTGTTTAATTGCATACACGCTTATCGGAAAAATTATCCTAGGTGAAAATCAAATTTCCTTATTTGTTGGTATCGGTTCAATATTTATCTGTTTATTCATGCTTGGTTTGTATGTTGTCGTTTTTCGATTTATTTCTTCAAGAAGTGTATCCAACAAAAAGACATTCGGCTTGTTGTTTCTTATACAAATATTATTGACAGGGCTATTTTTTGGATTGACGTTTTATGGAAATAATTATGGACCCATTTTTATGATGGATACTTTAGCCAAACAAACCATTTTCTTTATTATACCATTTGCTTATATATGCTGGTTTGCATGGTGGAGTAAAACATGGATTATATTTTTCCCAGTGATTATATACCTTCCAATAGTCATAGTAGAACCTCTTTCTTTTTCTAAAGAAACAAAGTCCATTATATCTTCTGCTACTTTGATAGCAATCATGTTAGGATATTTTATTTGGATAATTTGGAAAGGGAAACAGGAGAAAAAGACAACCTAATATACCATTAAGCATATCTAGAAAAAGATATGCTTTTTTCGAAAAAATGATTGAATATTAATTCATAATAATGTATAAATATTATTATGAAGATACGGATATAAAGGGGAAAATATTATCATGGATTATCTAATTACGGAAGAACTACCATCATTCTCTCAATTTGCCCGATTACATGAGGACAGCGGCTTATTAAAAAATAAAAAAGGTAATTATACACGTGAACAATTATATGAAGCAGCTAAGAATAGCTGGTATTCTATCTCCATCTATAATGATCAAAAGCTAATCGCTTTTGGTCGGATGATTTCTGATGGTGTATATCAATCATTAATTTGTGATGTCATGGTTCACCCAGACGAACAAGGAAACGGACTAGGAAAACAAGTTATTGAGAAACTAATTTATAAATGTAAAGAATCAGGTATCCAATCAATCCAATTATTTTCTGCTAAAGGTAAGCATCCTTTTTATAAAAAATTAGGCTTTGCAGAAAGAGAACATGATGCACCTGGTATGTCTCTGCTTCTTTAAGAACCACATGATAAAAATGTGGTTCTTTATTATTTACTATGCATACCCATTCTTTAATCTGGAAAAACTAGTGAAGTACATAAAAAGGAGGTATGCAAGTTAATGAAAGATGAGCAAAGGCACAATCAACACCAAGAAGATGAATTAACGAATCGCCAAGGCCACCCTGTTACAAACAACCAGAATGTTAGGACAGTTGGAAGCCGCGGGCCAACTACACTGGAAAATTATGATTTTCTCGAAAAAATAAGTCATTTTGACAGAGAAAAAATTCCGGAAAGAATCGTTCATGCGCGAGGCGCTGGGGCGCATGGCTATTTTGAAAGCTATGGTACTGTTGGAGATGAGCCAATTTCCAAGTACACTCGGGCTAAACTTTTTCAAGAAAAAGGGAAGAAAACGCCTTTATTTGTCCGTTTTTCTACAGTGGTACATGGATTACATTCTCCTGAAACTTTAAGAGATCCTCGAGGATTTGCCATTAAGTTTTACACGGAAGATGGAAATTGGGATTTAGTTGGCAATAACCTTAAGATATTCTTTATTCGTGATCCTTTAAAATTCCCTGATATGGTCCATTCTTTTCGACCAGATCCTGTCACAAACCTTTCGGATCCAGAAAGAATGTTTGATTTTCTGTCTCAATCTCCTGAATCAATGCATATGATTACTTTTTTATTCTCCCCATGGGGTATCCCTGCAAGCTATCGCCATATGCAAGGTTCTGGTGTGCATGCTTATAAATGGGTAAATGAAGAAGGAAAAGCTGTATTGGTAAAATATCATTGGGAGCCGAAACAAGGAATAAAAAATTTAACCCAAAAAGAAGCGGATAAAATCCAAGCGATGAATTATAGCCATGCCACGCAAGATTTATATGAAGCTATTGAAAATGGCGATTACCCTGAATGGGAATTATTCGTACAAATCATGGAGGATGACGAGCATCCTGAGCTGGATTATGATCCACTTGATCCAACAAAATTATGGTATAAAGAAGATTCCCCTTGGCTACCTGTAGGTAAAATGGTTCTCAATAAAAATCCAGAAAACTATTTTGTGGAAGTAGAGCAGTCCGCATTCGGTACAGGTGTTCTTGTTGATGGATTAGACTTCTCAGATGATAAACTATTACAAGGGAGAACCTTTTCTTACTCTGATACACAAAGATACCGCGTTGGCTCCAATTATTTACAATTACCAATTAACCGACCAAAGAAACATGTTGCAACAAATCAAGAAGGGGGTCAAATGGACTTCCGAACTGAATTTGGCAAACACCAAAACCCACATATAAATTATGAACCGTCAACGATTGGTGGATTAAAAGAAGCGAAAAACCCTGGTAAAGAACATGAGCCTTATGTCGAAGGGAAATTACAGCGAGAATCAATTTCTCGCGAAAATAACTTTGGCCAAGCTGGAGAAACATACCGAAGATTTACTGATTTTGAAAGAGAGGAACTGATTTCCAATCTTTCCAATGCTTTAGCAAACTGCCGAAAAGAAATTCAAGAGATTATGATTGAAAACTGTACAAAATGTGATCCGGATTACGGAAAAAGAATCGCAGAAGGCATTAAAAAAGTATTGAAATCCAATCAAGATAAAATGGAGAAAGCAGTAGGTGAAGCAGAAAGCATGTCTCATCCTTCTGATCCATATTGATTTTCTTTTAAAATAGGCTACCCAAGGTTGGGTGGTCTTTTTTATGAATGTAGTGGTGAGGCTTTGTCTGATATCCAAGTTGTGTTGGCTGATATATCGGAATTTTGGCTGATATCCAAGTTGTGTTGGCTGATATATCGGAATTTTGGCTGATATCCAAGCAGTGTTGGCTGATATATCGAAATTTTGGCTGATATCCAAGCAGTATTGGCTGATATATCGGAATTTTGGCTGATATCCAAGCTATTTTGGCTGATATATCAAAATTTTGGCTGATATCCAAGCAGTATTGGCTGATATATCGGAATTTTGGCTGATATCCAAGCTATTTTGGCTGATATACCGGAATAAAACCCTACTACTACTCGTAAATCACCACTTTTATCCCATTCTAAGCACTCATCCAGCTTAAAATCTAATCTTAAAACTCTACCACACAATTTCTACAACTAATATCCTAATTATTGACATGGTAGATAAAATATGATATTTAATTAATATATTAGCACTCAAGACTCTTAAGTGCTAATATTATTACATAGTAATCAAACAGAAAGGGTGCGGAAAATGATCGAAACAAAAGAATTTAAAGCGGAATCGAAACGATTATTAGAAATGATGATTAACTCTATTTATTCTCAAAAAGAAGTTTTCCTACGAGAATTGATTTCTAATGCGAGTGATGCGATTGACAAGATTTATTATAAAGCCTTAACAGATGACACTATTAATTTTGAAAAAGATAATTATTTTATTAAAATTAAAGCAGATAAAGAAAATCGTACATTAACTATTTCTGATACTGGTATTGGGATGACGAAGGAAGAGTTAGAAACGAACTTAGGTACGATTGCGAAGAGTGGTTCCTTATCCTTTAAAATGGAAAATGAAGCAAAAGATGGACATGACATTATTGGTCAATTCGGTGTTGGCTTCTATGCTGCATTTATGGTAGCAGATGAAGTAACAGTGATTACAAAATCATTAAATAGCGATACTTCCTATAAATGGTTCTCTAAAGGCGCGGATGGATATACAATTGAAGAAACAGATAAAGACACAATTGGTACAGATATCATCCTTAAAATGAAAGATAATACAGAAGACGATCAGTATGATGAATTTCTTGAGGAATATCGTTTAAAAACAATTATTAAAAAATACTCTGATTTTATTCGTTATCCAATTAAAATGGATGTGACTTCTAGCAAATTAAAAGAGGGCACAGAAAATGAATATGAGGAAATCATAGAAGAACAAATCATCAACAGTATGGTTCCAATTTGGAGAAAGAATAAGAGCGAATTAACAGAAGAAGACTACCAAAATTTCTATGAAGAAAAACGCTATGGCTATGATAAACCATTAAAGCATATTCATGTTAGTGTAGATGGGGCTATTCGTTATAACGCGATTTTATATATTCCGGAAAAAACACCGTTCGATTATTATTCGAAAGAGTACGAAAAGGGACTAGAGCTCTATTCAAATGGTGTCTTAATTATGGAAAAATGCGGTGACTTGCTACCAGATTACTTTAGCTTTGTGAAAGGTATGGTCGATTCTGAAGATTTATCGCTTAATATTTCTAGAGAAATGCTGCAGCAAGATCGCCAGTTAAAACGTATTGAAAAGAACTTAACAAAGAAAATCAAAAGTCAACTCCTTAGCCTTCTGAAGGATGAAAGGGAAAAATACGAATCCTTCTATCAATCATTCGGAAGACAAATCAAATTCGGTGTCTATAATGATTTTGGAATGAATAAAGAGATGCTTCAGGATTTACTATTATTCTATTCATCTAAAGAAAAAAAATTAGTATCGTTAGATGAATATGTAGAAAGAATGCCAGAAGATCAAAAATTCATTTATTATGCAACTGGTGATTCTATCGATCGTATAGAGAAGCTTCCACAAACAGAATTAGTAGCAGATAAAGGCTATGAAATTCTGTATTTAACTGATGACATTGATGAATTTGCAATTAAAATGATTGCTACTTATAAAGAGAAAGAGTTTAAATCTGTATCTAGCGGTGATTTAGGTCTTGACCAAGAAGAAGAAAAAGAGGAAAAAGAAGTAACGGAAGAAAATAAAGCATTATTCGATTATATGAAGGACATTCTTTCCGATAAAGTAAAAAACGTAAAAGTTTCCACACGCTTAAAATCACATCCTGTTTGCTTAACAGCTGAAGGGGAAGTTTCGATTGAAATGGAAAAGGTCCTAAGCATGATGCCAGATAATCAAAACATTAAAGCAGATAAAGTCTTAGAAATTAACAAAAACCATGAAATTTTCCAATCATTAAAAGATGCGTTTGAAAATGATAAAGATAAAGTAACGCTCTACACAAATCTTCTCTATAACCAAGCATTGTTAATTGAAGGGTTATCGATTGAAGATCCAGTTGAATTCACCAATAATATGTGTAAACTGATGAAATAACAAAATCAAAGCCGCTCTATTCACAGAGCGGCTTTTCCAATTCAAAAACATCTTCTTTCTTATTTAATTAATGTTTTACTATTTAAAACGAAACCGCTATACTTATAAAAAAACAATCAGAGATGGGGAACAATACTATGGCAGAATTAAAAGGAATAGAGACTTTGACGATTGAAAAAGATTCCTTTGTCATTCACCCAACCCTTATATGGGATGAAAAACAAACATTGTTAATCGATACTGGAATGCCAGGTTATATGGAAGAAATAAATCTTGTCATGGATAAAGCAAATAAATCTTTGGAAGATTTAACTGGAATTTTGATAACACACCAAGATATTAATCATATTGGAAGCCTGCCAGAAATATTAACTGCCTGTACGCAACACTTAACAATCTATGCACATAAAGAAGAAATTCCATATATAGAGGGTGATTTACCATTATTAAAAACAAATCCTGCTAAATTCACTGAAGAACAATGGGAGGAATTATCAGATTTCTTAAAATTCACTTATCTCCATCCCCCAAAAGCACAGGTTACTGTTTCATTAGAAGATGCTCAAACCTTAGATATTAATGGCGGGATAGAAATTATTCATACTCCGGGCCATACCCCAGGTCATATTAGTTTATTTCATAAAAAATCAGGTACTTTAATTGCTGGGGATACCTTACTTGCTACAAATGGGCATCTTCAGCCTCCTAATCCGGTAAGTACGCCAGATATGGAACTTGCGATTCAATCAATAGAAAAATTTTTAGCGTATCCTATTAAACAAGTAGTATGCTATCATGGCGGTATTGTTACTGAAAATGTAATGGAACAATTACAAAGTCTAGTAAAAACAAAAGCTAGCTAACTAAGATGGGCAATTGGAGGTTTTTCCTCAACCTATTATAAATAAGTTGAGGAAATTCTTTTTTAAATGGCTGTTTTCGTAAAGTTTGTTGCGATTACCCGCAGCCGGAATTCACTTCGCTTTCCATGGGACTAAGCTTGAGCCTGCTCAGTATCATCACTCCGGGGTCTCAGACTGTCTCGCTAATCCCCGTGGTGTCTTCGTGTATTCCTGCTGCTCCAATTTTCCTATTAATTCTTTTTTCCTATTGAAAAAACAACAATCCTTTAGAAAACAGCCCTTTAAATATAATCATTTTAGCAAAATATATTATAAAAAGAATTGAATTCCCCGCATTCCAAAATAACCGCCAAAAAGCACCAAAATTAGGCCTGAAATTCTGCTCACAAAAGTAATTAATTGTTCAGAGACAACATTTCGGAAAAAACTAGCTAAAATGGATACCGTTAGATCCCAAATGGCTACACCAAATAACATACAGCCAGTATAGAGAAGAACAGTGCTTGTACTAAAATTATGTATGGTTGAAGCTAAGATAGAACCGTATATACCTAACCAAAAAATTATAGATAAAGGATTCATGATACTCATAAGCAAACCGGTGATAAATGAGCGAAACATAGAATTATTATCTTTACTACTTCGCGAGATTGTATTCGTTTTTGTCATGACGCCTTCGATTCCAGTGTAAATGAGGACAAATGCACCAAATAGCCATAAAAATGTTTGAACGATTGGGATATTTGCTAATTTTGCAACTCCAAAGTATACAAGAATAATAAAGAATACATCACCCAACAGAGATCCTAGCGAGAGAATCCAAGCATGGCGAAACCCATATCTAAGTCCTCTATTTATAACAGCAGCATTTACAGGACCAATAGGCGCTGCTAGTGACAAACCTAAGGCAATATAATACAAAATACTATCCATCAAAGAGCCCCCTAATATAACGTCTATATTAAAGGTATTCAGAAGGGGAAGCATGTACCGTATGAGTAAAATGTTTGTGGGAGAATAAATATCCTTTTTGTCTAGTTGGGGGACGAGTCCCCCAACTAGACAAAAAGGCCACCAAGCGAAAGCGCGGTAGCTGGAAAAAATTAAGTATTAAAAAAGAGAGCTTCCTTTTGTAAAGTAGAGTTTGACTAGAAAACTACGAAAAGGAGAGGCTCTCATGAATCAATGTAACATAAAAATGCCATCATTAAAAGAATTGGAAAAAACTTTATTTCGAACACTACAAATGACGTTTCAAGAAATCCTTATTCAAACGTTAGAAAATTGGGATCAAGAGATTGCCAAGCAACGAGACAAAAGAAGATTTGCTTTACGTGATAAACGAGAAATACGATTAGATACAGCGTTTGGAGCTGTGGAGCTGAAGCGTAATTATTATTTTGATCGTGTGACTAAAAAATATATTTGTCTATTAGATCACTATTTACAGTTTCAGGGGAATAAGGGATTTAGTCCGCTACTAGAAGAATGGGGGTTAGAACTAGCGACGAATGGCTCCTCCTATCGAAAGGCGGTGGAAACGTTCGAACAATTTTTAGGCTATTCGGCGATGAGCCACGAAGCATTACGGCAACATCTTCTTCAAACAAGCGTACTTCCCGCTAAGGAAAAACGCCCTTTTCAAAAGGTATTGTTTGTCGAAGTAGATGGATTATATGTGAAGAGTCAAGAAAAGAAAAAGCGTGGATGGGAGTTGAAATTCGCCGCTGTACACGAGGGATGGAAAGAAAACGGAAAGCGAATCAGGCTCCGAAATAAAAGGCATTTTCTTTATGAAGGAAAAGAACCCTTTTGGGAAGCCTTTGAAACGTTCTTACAGAATCATTATGCGTATGATCCTACCCAAACCTTGCTTATTATTAATGGTGATGGAGCAGGCTGGATAACGGCATGTCGGGAGTATTTTCGGGAACGCGCCTTTTTCACCATGGACCGTTTTCATGTCGCTCGTTCGATGAAGCAACTAATGAAGAGCCATCCTCGATACCGCTACATGAAAAGAGCGTTAAGAAACTACCAGGTAGAAACATTACTTCTAGAGTTGAATAGCGCAGTAGGAACAATGGATACACCAGAAAAAGAAGAAAAACTAGAGCATTTCCTTGCCTTTTTAACGCATCATCAGGAAACCATAAAAGATTACCGTAGTTGGTTACAGGAAAAAGGTGTGGACACGACAGCGTATCGTCCAATGGGAAGTGCAGAGGCGATGATGAATCAATTAGCCAAACGATTAAAGAATGGAAGAGCATGGAGCAAAAAAGGGGTCATGAGCATGGCGCGCTTGTGGATTGGATTGAAGGATGACCTATCCATCCAAACGATATATGGGAAATGGGAAAAAGCCACGGAAAAATCAAAGAAAGAGCATCGAGCGAAAAGAAAAATACCCACAAAATTAGTAACAGAAACCGTGCGTCAGAACATGCCATACTTAAATCAAGCGATTGGAAAACCCGTTCACTTTGCCTTACAGGGATTAAAAGGTTTTTAAAAAATGAGAGAATCAACAGTTGGAAGAACAAAACCAATTGGAAAGCGGATACAAACTTAGAGGTTTTACTTTATAAAAAAGGGAGCTAAAAAAACTCCCACAAAAACTTGACTCAATCGCATGTACCACATATTTAGCAAACTTTTTTAAATATCGGTTATAATGTCATATGAAAGCAAAATTAAATAGCACACATTTCTCTTGATTTCAAAGCAATCTTTTAATAATAGACTAATAATGATATAATAGTTAAATAATAGAAAATACAGAAAATACCCATTTGCCTATATAATTATTCTTTAGTAGGAGACTTAACTATGAATGGTAGGAAAGATAATGATATGCCATCTCTTGATTTTTTTCAGATGCTAGTAGAGCAGGTTAGTGACTGGATTTGGCAAATAAATGAACATTGGGAATTTACGTATTCCAATTCGATAGTAGAAGAAACATTAGGGTATTCAGCTAATGAACTACTTGGAAAATCAGTGTTTTTATTTATTAAAACCGATGAAGTCGAAACTTTAAAAGCAATTATTTCAACTGCTAAGGAGAAGAATAGCAGCTTACATAATCTTGATTTTACGATGATTCATCGGGATGGTTATGACGTATTTATTGAGGCCAATGCAAAGCCCGTACTAAATGAGAAGAACAAAACAATCGGATATAGAGGTATAAACCGTGACATTACCTTATGGAAGAAGAATCAAGTGCGTCAACAACAATTGCTAGATATCATTGAAGCTTCTCCTGATTTTATTGCAACAGCTGATAGCAATGGAAATACGACCTATTTAAATCCCTCAGCTAGAAACTTTCTAGGTATTCCAGAGGGAGTTGAAAATCTTCAATCTGTTAATGCACAACTATGGACGAATAAGTTTGTAGAACATAATGAAAATGAACTTTCTAAAGAGAAAAGTATATGGAAGGGAGAAAATACCCTTTTTAACTCATTTGGAAAACAAATACCTGTATCCCAAACAATCGTAAGTCATAAAGCAAGCCATCAAAATGTTCATTTCCTCTCAACTATCGCAAGAGATATTTCAGAAAGAAAGGCTTATGAAACAATTATAAAGCGGCAAGCATTATATGATTCCTTGACAGAGCTACCTAATCGACGTTATTTATATAAAACCCTTTCTAATTTATTGGAGGACAGAGACGAGATACATACATTTGCCTTGCTATTCATCGATATTGATGATTTCAAACAAATTAATGATACACTTGGACACAAATATGGGGATCGAGCTCTAAAGCTAATCGCTTCAAGAATGAAAGGTTCAGTAAGAGAACAAGATTTCCTTTGTCGTTTAGGAGGAGACGAATTTATTCTTCTAATAGAAGGCATGAACACAGAACAAGAGTTAGAAAATTACGCTCAAAGGCTAGTGGCTATTTTCAGTCACCCGCTTAGAATGGATAATAAACTTTATTCGATTACATGCAGTATCGGAATTAGCATCTATCCAAATCATGGAAAAGATGTAGAAACATTAATGCAAAATGCTGATAAGATTATGTATCATATGAAGAAAACGGGAAAAAACGGTTTTCAAATTACACATACAAATTAAAAAAGATTCATAGGCATTTGCCTATGAATCTTTTTTTATAAGACTATATACCTAAAGTGGTAAATCAATTTTGAAACGAGCACTTTCAAATAGCATAAATCTATTGTTTTAAAGCATGTTTTCAACTATATTCATATAATAAAAGTTGCATAATTATCCCAACTTGTCTAACTATTGAAGGATTTTGTAGAATATGATCGAAAAAAATTAAAAAAGAATGTATAATAGATACTTAGGAAAGTGGATTCTGAAAGAGGGAGGATCTTTAAAATGGAATGGACATTAGCCATTTTGTTTATTGCAGCAGCCATTTTGCTCATTACTTCCGTTATAAAAGCAAAACAAACGTCAAAATCAGAACAACGTGAAATAGATGTAATTCACCTTTCTGTGATGGAAGAAATAGCACAGTTGCAAAAACAAATACGCAATCTTGAGTTAGACATAGAAATTATGGAAAAAGAAGCAGGCGTTCAGCTAGCTTCCAAAGACCGCACTGTTTTAAGAGAAGTACTTGACTTGCATAGACGAAAGTATTCAGTTGAAACTATTGCCGCTCAAAAGAAGCTTACTCAAGCTGAAGTAGAAGAGATGTTAGCTCCTTACTTACTTGCAAAAGAGGAAAGGAGAAGTGTTTTACAATGAAACCAACAATAATTACAAGTTTCGCAGCTGGATTACTTTTAGCAACTTCTGTTAGTGGAATTGTCTATTTTTCTACTAAAGATGATTCTGTTAATGCAGAAGAAAATAACAATGTCGAAAAGGTAGAAAAAGTGGATGGCGATGTAGCCAACACACCAACTGTGGAAGAAATGAAAGAAATTTTAACGAGCAGCGGCTATGTTGTTCAAACATCTGAGGAAGCCAAACAAAAAGAAGAAGAGCTAAAAAAACAAGCATCTGAATCTAATTCTTCTGATGAAAAGAAAGATGATAATAAAGAAGAAGAGAAAAAAGAGGAAGTAAAAACAATTACTATTCGAGTTACAAGCGGTATGACTAGCTATGATGTTGGAAGTATTTTAAATGAAGAGAAGTTTATTAAAGAAACGCCACTACAATTCTCACAAAAAGTAGAGAAAAAAGGGGTAGCGAATTATTTAAAACTTGGATCGTTTAAAATCAAAAGCGATATGTCGACCGATGATATTATTTCCACTATCTTCAAAAAGCAAAGCTGATAAAAAGCTTGTCCAAAAGGGGTTTACTCTATTGGACAAGCTTTTTTATTTTTGGTTAAAACACAATCTTCTGTTTTCTACTTCCTATATAGATTGTTTCCCCATACCATTTCATACAAGCTTCATAATCTATATGGAAAGGGGAATGAATAATGCAAAAGAAAAGAAGCAAAAAAAATACAATTAAAATTTGCCTGCCTAGTGGTTATCGCTATTGTGGACCAGGATGCAGTGGACCTGGTGCTCCAATAAACTATGTTGATTCCTGCTGCCACAGACATGATCAATGTGTAGAAGCGTACGGATCTTGTCGCTATTGTGATGAAAGATTACTACGCTGTGTTCAATCAAAGATAAGGGAACGTAATCAAGAAGGAAAGACCGCCAGATTAATTAATGACTTTATGCGATTTCGACTTGAAATTAATGGTGGATGGAGACGCAATCGATAATAACTTTCTGTGAACCCTAATATACTTAAGATAGTGTATCTCCAAATAAAGGAGGCAGGAAATGAACTCATTCTATTTTACGGAAGAATCTAAAGAAAAGCGGGAGCAAAGAGTAACATTAAGAACGCTTTTCTTTGGCGGGTTACTTGTTGTTTCCAGTTTGTATGTAACAATCCCTTTATTAAACGCTTTAATGGCTACATACAAAATCCAACCTCTTCACAGTGGTTGGAGCAGCAGTATATTTTCTTTTTGCTATGCGGTAGGATTAATTTTCTTTGGATTGCTGTCAGTCAAAGTGCAGCGATATCATCTTTTTTTAGTATGCTTTATCGGAATGACTTTCATTACACCATTCATTTCTCTATCTCCTAATTATGTACTTTTTCTTATTTTTAGAGGTATACAAGGCTTTATCGCTGCTTCTTTTGCTCCTAACGCACTCGGATTTGCTTTGGAGTGGTTTCCAGTTGAAAAAAAGGTGCTTGCTATAGCATGGATCAATACCGGATTCTTGCTTGCTGGAATCATTGGGCCATTTATTAGTAGTTCCGTTCTTAACTTATGGAATTGGCAAGCAGTATTTATTGTTTTTGGAATTCTCTATTTCCTCATGCTGATTTTTATTTTTTATCATTTGCCAAAGACCAGCAATCATCAAATACAAGTGGAAAACCAAAATATTATTTTACAAATGAAAGAACTACTCGCGAAAAAGCACATTTACCTCTGCTATTGGATAACAGCAACATTACTGTTTTCCTATGTTTCCTTCTCTACATTCATCGATCCCTTTCTTAAAGAACAGGCATTTACGCCAACAACAATTTTCAATCTAAAATTAGTTGGAATGATCGGCGTCTTTTTTACACTCGCATCTAATTTTTTGATCAAACTTTATGGTAAGCAACTCGTTTTGCGATCAGGCCTATTAATTGCCATTTTCTCTATTTGCATCTTAGCCTTTTTAGGTTCTAAGTGGTTAATCGGCATCGCGATTATTTTATTTATCGGAGGAATCTCTGTGTCCATTCCTGCGAATATAGCGCTTATCCATGAATGGGGAGGTAAACACAAGAACTTAGCTATTACCTGCTATACCGTTATTTTATTTATAGGGGCTTCCATTGCCCCCGTATTTTCCATTTACTTAATAGAAAAGGTTACAATAAGTGTTGGAATGATCGTGCTAAGTGCAATCCTTTTAAGTTCATTTACTAGTTCTTTATTTATCCGTCCAAGAACTTCTTCCAAACAATTAAAAAAGAGAGATAAAATCTAGGCTGCTTTTCGTAAAGTTTGTTGTGATCTTGTGTTGATCAACTAATAAAGAGAAGCATCAAGTAAGTAAATACCTGTTGCTTCTCTTTATAAAAAACATCTTACTTTCCGAAGACTCGTTAGTAAGATGTTACTTTATTTAATGTTTCCATAATACATCTGTTAGGTTACTGTTAAACAAATTAGTATCTATATTGCATGTTTCATCATTAATACCGTATTGCCAGCCGTAAGCAAGGGAACCCTCTGGTGCGTCTACATTATACTCTGGTGCTTCTTCTTCTGTTGTAATCCCAATGTTTGGTGAAGCAGACCATAAATACGTGTTCTCTTTTATTTCTCCTTTATTTTCAGCGGCCTTATTAAAAGCATTTGTAAGTGCCTCTCCTGAATCAAAAATACCATAAATAGCAGGTTCATAGGCTGACTTGCTTACCTCGTCATACCAACCTTCAATAAAGGCAGCATCAACAGGATAATTTCGCTCAATATCCGCAAAAATAGCGACTCCATCTGGAGCACCAAGTTCTTGTGCTAATTCGACCGCTTTTTTCGCTTCATTTACCCCATTTTCAAAGCCTGTTGCATCGGTAAAACCATTATAAATAAGCAAGATATCCGCTTCATTAGAATGAATTAAATCAACTTGTTCCGAGGTTAATCCATGTGATACCCCTTCATTTGTTCCTAAATAGCGCGCAACGACTTTCGGATCACCGAAATTATCTCTTACACAAGCATAAAAATCTTCTGTTGTTTCACTTGCAGAATCAATGCCCCATAAATAGGAAGTTTCCTTATCTTCTTCCTTATTTCCGTTTGAATCACTACCGTTATTCTCTTCATTTTTATTGCCATCATCATTATTACTTGTATCTTCCTTATCATTGTTGGAAGCTTCTTGTTTTCCATTTGTATTGACTTCATTGGAGACATTAACATCTACATTTAAATCTAAATTATTTAAAAGATTATTCGCTAATTCTGTTTTGCCATTAGAAAGGATATTATTAGTAATATTATTATTTGTTGTTCCATTAACCTGACCTTTTAAAATATTCTCGATAGCATTATTGATTGTTACCGATGCTTCGTTTTCTGACTGATTTTCAATTTTATTATTAATGGAAGCATCTTTGTCCTGAATATCATTTTTCACCTTATTTTCAATCGTTGCTTTTGATTCACCACTTACTATATTTTGTATATTGTTCGTTACTGAAATATTAACATTGCCTTGGTTGCTTTCCGTTGTAGCAGTACCGTGTGAATTAACTGCATTGCTTTGTTCTTTGTCTGCTTCGACCTTACTTTGAAAAAGCAAAACAGTAACAATTCCAGAAAAAAGAATCAAGAAAGTAGCAGCTGCTATAAGAAGGTATTTCTTCCAATTCATTCTGTCACACCTTTCCTAATTTACTTACCATATAAAGTATGTAAATTAGGTTTATTGAGTGTGGGCTTTTTGTATGGGAAGTAATACCTTCAGAAGCATTTTGATCTGAATTCAGTGCTTAGCTAAAATGGGGTTTAAGAATATCTTTTAAAACACTTGCACTTTTA
Organism: Niallia sp. FSL W8-1348; assembly: GCF_038006745.1. Lineage (NCBI taxonomy): Bacteria > Bacillati > Bacillota > Bacilli > Caryophanales > Bacillaceae > Niallia > Niallia sp. FSL W8-1348. The sequence continues at coordinate 267,454 of NZ_JBBOVV010000002.1, forward strand.
TGAAATTTTTGTTGTTCATCTTCCGCTAATTCCAATTCAACGATCTCACGTATACCCTCGCGATTTATAACCGCAGGAACACCAATATAGACATCTTTTTCCCCGTATTGGCCATCTAAATAGGTGGAAACAGTTAAGACACTATTCTCATTACTTAAGATTGCTTTTGTTATTCTCACAAGCCCCATTGCAATCCCATAATAAGTAGCACCTTTTCCTTCAATGATTTTATAAGCTGCATCACGTACATTAACAAAAATTTCGTCTAAATCTTCCATTTTATAATGAGCAGCTCTTTGCATTAACTTATATACAGGAATACCAGCAACATCGGCAGAACTATAAGCTGGAAGCTCGCTGTCACCATGTTCCCCTATAATATAGGCATGAACATTGGTTGGAGCAACTTTAAAGTAATCTCCAAGCAAAAAGCGGAATCGAGCAGTATCTAATATCGTTCCAGAGCCAATAACTTGGTTTTTCGGCAAGCCACTGTATCTCCAAGTAGCATAAGTCAAAATATCTACTGGGTTTGTTGCAACTAAGAATATTCCATGGAAGCCACTTTCCATTACTTGATCGACAATCGATTTAAAGATTTTTAAATTCTTTTCAACTAAATCAAGTCGAGTTTCTCCAGGCTTTTGATTTGCTCCAGCACAGATGACAACTAGATCCATGTCTGTACAATCTTTATACTCACCATATTTAATGTTTATTGGATTAGGAGCAAATACCTTCCCATGATTCAAATCCATTACATCACCATAAGCTTTATCTTTATTGAGATCGATTAATAATAACTCATCGACAATCCCTTGATTCATTAATGCAAAAGCATAGCTAGAACCAACAAAACCTGTACCAATTAATGCAACACGACTGACTTTATTACTTAGCATAAGATCCTCTCCTTTAGAACATAGTTTACTTTTATGGTTTGTTGTTCTTTAGGAATTATGTATCTTAAATAGAAACAAGAAATACTCACTTAGAATAAACAAAGAGAAGCCTAAAAAAATGGCTTCTCCAAATTCTAGCGTCTTCTTTTTTTATTATCTGCTGCAACAGCTGCCTTTTTTACGATTTTTTCAAATTCTATATTGACCTGATATACATGGTCTTTTACTTGATTAATGGACAGTACCTTACCTTTACGGCCTTTAATCTTCACTTGTTGATCAATATTTGGTATTTCCTGCCGTAATTGGGTCAATACATTCGTACTATTCTCAAAAAAGTGAATGGTAACCATCTATCGACGTCACTCCTTTAACAAAGTTTTTTCATCATACAATAAATATGGGTAAACAAAATAAAATAGAACAAAAAACATAGTGCAACATTTAGGACAATTCAAAAGAAAAGTGGAGGGAATCATGGATCGTAGGGTTGAAGCAAGATGAACGATTATGAAGCCCATCAGCTCTTTGCTGTTCGAAGATAGTTACCATATCGACTTCAAAAAACTTATCCTTTCTTTCCTGCAAAAAATACGAACAAAGTTCCTGTGTCTTCGCTTATAATAAGAGAAGACTATACAAAGGTGAGGGAACCATAGATGAAAATTTCCTTTAAAAAAATAGGTGTGCCAACAGATAAACTAATAGCCAGTTTAAATAAATGGGAGAATGACCCAAAATTAGTCCCATTAATTCATCCTTGCAGAAATCAAGATGATATAGAAAGCTATGTACTGATTACAAAAGAAGAAATAAAAAAACGCCTAACGAAATATCAAATGTATGAAATTTATCTTGGAGACATACTGATTGGAGAAATGAATTACACAGTGGATCCGATGCATTTATATAAAAAGGAACGAGGAACAGCATGGATTGCCATCACCATTGGTGAAGAAATAGCGAGAGGGAGAGGTGTCGGCTCTATTTCACTGAAATACTTGGAAGAAGAGATAAAAAAACAAGGTCTCAAAAGAATTGAGCTCGGTGTATTTGAATTTAATAAAAATGCCCATAAGTTGTATCAAAAGCTGGGCTATCAAGAAATCGGCAAAAACAAACAATTTACCTTTTACCAAGATAAAATGTGGGATGATATCCGAATGGAGAAATATACTTGAACCTTTCATGACTGAATACAAGAGATTTAGCGAACAATATATAAATAAAAAGGGAATGTTGCGAACAAACGAACATTCCCTTTTTATTTAATATTGTCTATATACATATGGATCATTTGGCTGATTTATTGATTTCCAATCTGTCACTTTAAGAATAGGTATAGTTTTCTTAAATGGTTGATAATAGATTGTTTCCAATTTTCCCGTTACTTGTAACCACTGATCATTATCTGCCTTCATCTCTTCTGGAATATCAAGCAGCATTCCAAACACCCCAGCATCTGCAATACAGTGAATAATGCCAAAGCGTAACAAGAACAACTGATTATTCGTTAAATCTTCTTCATGATAAGAAAAACCTGTGATAGTAACTTGTCTACCCATAAATTCACCTGGATAATTATAAATGGTTTCTAAATCATTTAAAAAATTATCTTCACCTAAAGTAATTTCTTTGAGATTCTTTATTTTATCCAAACCTTTATCCATTACTTCTGCATATCCTTCTTTGCCATAATAGCTGCTTGTATTTGGCTGTAGGAATTGATGCTGGCTATATTCATCGTCTTCATCATATGCAGGGAAATATAATCCCTTTTTTTCGACGATATTAGAATCAAGGGTTGCTACTGGCAGTATTAAACCAGTTATAACAGGAATCAGCAAAGTTATAATCGTTAATCCACGCTTCCACCAGCTATTTTCTTCATGGGAATGATCATGACCACATTGATCACATGTCCCATCATGGCTATGTTTATCTTTTTTCACATAGTTATAGACAGATATAATTGTAAAGAGAACAAATATATAAATAGCAGACTCGGAAATATACGAATATTTCATATTAATATATTTCGAAATATCGCCGGTTGCATGTAAATGTAAAAATAAATAAGTGAAGCCAATTAACACAAATACCCGAAGCATGATTTTTTCACCTCTTTATAGGAAAATTGTTACAAGAAATACAATTGCTGTAATTACACCAGTTAATAACATGACAAACTTTGCTTTAAATGTGCTTAACAACATTAATGTATTTTTAATATCTAACATTGGACCAAATATAAGGAAAGCAAGGATGGAGCCTTCCGAAAAGCTGTTTCTAAAACTCGCTGCCACAAATGCATCTGCTTGGGAACAAAGACTTAATATAAAGCCAAGTCCCATCATAACTAGATGCGAGGAAGCCTGACCCGTTCCTATCGAAACAAGGGTGGAGGTTTTCACGAATGTTTGCACAGCTGCAGCAATAAACGAGCCAATAACTAAGTATTTTCCTACAGAGAAAAATTCATCGATTGAATGCTTGAACATTGCGTCGATCCGCTCCTTGAAGGAATGAAAATGTATATGTTCTATTTTGTTATTTTTCAATGGAGATTGTTTTACCGTCTTATGAAGAATAAGACCAACAAGAATAGAACAAATAAGCGCAAGCACAGAGCGAAGAATAACCATTCTCCAGCTATTTCCGAACGCCACATACGTAGAGAAAATCACCACTGGGTTAATAATCGGACCAGTTAACATAAAGGCGATACTCGCAGGTACAGGAACACCTTTTAAAATTAAACGCCGCGTAATGGGAATAATTCCACATTCACATGCTGGGATAATACTCCCTACTAAAGAAGCACTTAGAATCGCAAGAATTGGATTCTTCGGGATGATTTTTGCAATAAGTTCTTCTGAAACAAAGATTTGAATGATTCCAGAAATAAGAACTCCTATTAGGATAAAGGGCAATGCCTCAATAATAATACTTATAAAAATCGTATTTAATTGTAATAATGTTTCAACATTCATTTTCTAGGAACACCTACTTTTTGGTATGAGTACATGAGTTTCTCATTATAAGGAACAATTATTAAAATCAGATGAGAACCAAAAATAGGGTTGTAGATGTGGTTCTTTTATTCATTGCAAATAGTTGCCATACCCTTTACATTAAGAGGAGGTAACCAATAATTTGAAGGGAAGTGGAGGGGAACTGAAGGTAAAACATTTGCTTAGTGTAGTAGTTATTTTTCAGTTCATTTTCATTGTGGGATGTAGCGCACAGAAAACGAAGGAATCAGAGACTCTTCAACAAAGTGCGACGAAACAAGAACAAAAAAATAGTGATCTTACTGCCGAATATTTGTCCATTATTGTTAATCACGCAAAAAAGGGAGAAGCAGATTCAAGCTCCTTTAATGTATTTTCAAGTACCATGCAAGAGGTAAAAAGCCATTGGGGAGGGCCAGGGCCAGCCAAAACGGATCATGTTGGGAACGGTTATTACGCAACCTATGACGATAAGAATACCGTGTTTGGCTTTACTGCAGAGGGAAAGATTTATGATATTCGCTCCTATAATAAACAGTTGAAAACCATTAGTTTATCTGATTTAAAAAAAGTATTAGGAGAACCTGCAGAGATTAGAGCGGGAAAGGGAGAACAAATTTTAGTTTACTCCTTTTCAGAAGAGGTCCAGCTTAAGTTCATCCTTTCTAATGAAACAGAAAAGGTTGACCATTTATCTGTTTATAATCAAACTATTGTTCTGCCAAATGAGGATAACTATATTTTAGATATTAAAGGTAACTCCAATCAGTTAACGACGAATGCTTGGAATACGATGCAAAATTGGAGGAATGACATCGTGAAATGGAAAGAAAATCAACCCAATTTATATGTAAACGGACCAAATGAAAAGAAAATTTCGCTAACATTTGATGATGGACCCGACAATAATGTTACACCTCAAGTTATTAATATCTTGCATAACTATAAAGTGACAGGGAATTTTTTCTTTATTGGCAGTGAAGCAGAAAAGTATCCGCAAGTAGTTAAAAATGCTTATGATAACGGAAATGTAATATTAAGTCATAGTTATCATCATGTCGATTTGACTACTTTAACCAAGGAAAAACAAATAAATGAAATTACGCAAGCAGGTAATGCCATTTATTCCATTATCGGAAAAGAACCAGCGATGATACGGCCACCTTATGGAGAAACAAATGAAATGTTAATAGACAATGCGACAACCAAGGGATATTCCATTATTATTTGGTCGATCGATACACTTGATTGGTCTCAAATGGAAGCAGAAAATATAATTAAAAATGTAACAGATATTTTGCGTAATGGCGATATTATTTTGATGCATTCTGATTCAGAAAAAACAGAAACAGCCAAAGCGTTGCCAAAAATAATTAAAGCGGTTCAAGAGCGTGGATTCAAAATTGTAGGGTTGGATGAACTTCTTGGAATAAAAGCTTATCAATAATAATCACAAAGATATTCATTTTATATGAAGCCAAATATTGGATAACCTCCCAACGTAAAAAATGGAGGTTATCTTTTTATATTTACAACAAATATTGGAAAGAGTATTATTATGTTAAGCGATATATCGTAATACATAATACTTATTAAATGGAAAGAAGGAATAGAATCAATGGCATATAACGGAGGACCGATGACAGAAGCAATGTATTATGTTCTTCTTGCCTTAATGCATCCTAATCATGGGTATCAGCTTATGCAAGCAATAACAGAAGTATCAAATGGGCGATTGAAAATGGGGCCAGGAACTTTATACGGAGTACTCTCCCGCATGCAAAAAGATGGATTAATCTCATTAGCAGAAGATGATGGCAGAAGAAAGACATATCAAATTACAGAAGATGGGGAGCATGCTCTTCGGCAAGAATTTAATCGTTTAAAAGCATTAATTCTAGATGGAAAAATTTTAGAGAGGTGAATACTTTGAAAAAAACAGTTCGAAAACTCAGACCCAGTAATTGTTGGCGAATCGGAGAACATGAATGTTGGTTTACAGATATGGCAAATAAGGGCTATCATTTGAAAAAGATGGGTTTATATTTTGCCAAGTTCGAAAAAGGGGAAACGAAAAAAACAAAATATAGAATAGATGTTTCAACAAAAAGGAGTCTTTCTCCAGAACAACTGCAATTATGCTGATAGTGGATGGGATTATGTAACAAGCTATCAATATTTTCACGTTTTTTCATCACCAAATGAACGTAATGCACCAGAACTTCATACAGATCCAGCAGAACAGGCCTATACTTTAAAAAAATTTGATAAAAAGTTAGGGTCAAACGCTTGGATAGGTACAATTGCTATAGTTTTTATGACCTGTATGCTAGCTGCTATATGGTTTCTTGATAAAACACCTACTTTAGTTTTAATGGAAGGCTTCGCTTTACAACAAACCCTTTTAACCATAATCATTGGATATACTGTATTGACCTCCTTACAAGCAGCCATTTCTATCCGTGCTTTACGAAAAAACTTATTAAGTGGAAACCCCATTGACCACGATGCACCTTGGAAAAAGCACTATCGCTTTAATTCTATCATTGGCTTACTATTTTCAGTTGCTGCAGTATTTAGTGCACTCATTCCATTTCTACAGCTTGTAAAAGAGGAAACAAAAACATTACCTTTAGAGAGCGATCATTTACCGTTTGTCAGATTAGCCGACGTAGAAGACAATATAGCTTTAATGCGTGGTGATTCGTCCTATATGAATAACAAGGTTGATTGGAGCAATCGCTAGTCTTATAAATGGGGTACAGTCAGGAAAATGCGGATTTACAACGCTAACCCCATTTCCCCGACTATTCCCCCAGTTTTAACAACGTTAAGAAAGTTTCAAGGGTCTTAAAGAATCTAACGAGACCATTTTCTCCGAATTAAAATGGTATTCTCCAAGTAAATTAATATGTTCCCAACCTAGAGGTGACATATGGTGCAATAATTCTTCATTAAAACTACCTGACCGTTTTTGATATTCAACTGCCTTTGTTAGATGTAAAGTATTCTAGATACTGATGGCATTGATAATGATGTTTAAGGCACTGGCTCTTTGCAATTGATGCTATATGGTTCGTTCCCTAAGCTCACCTTGTTTTCCAAAGAAAATAGCCCTTGCCAATCCATTCATGGCTTCTCCTTTATTCAATCCTCGTTGTATTTTTCTTCTTAATGATTCATCCGATATATAATTCAAAATAAAGATCGTTTTTTCTATTCGGCCCATCTCACGCAAGGCGGTAGCTAAGCTGTTTTTTCTTGAATAGGAACCTAGTTTCCCCATAATAAGGGATGCTGAAACTGTTCCTTCCCTTATAGAATGAGCTAATCGCAAAACATCTTCATAATTTTCTTTAATGACCTTTGTATTTATTTGTCCACGTAAAATGGCTTCTAATTTTGGAGATTCGCTTGCTTTATCTATTGTAAATAATTTTGAATCTGATAAATCTCTTATTCTTGGAGCAAATTTAAATCCTAATAAATGGGTCAGTCCGAATATTTGGTCTGTGTAACCAGCCGTGTCTGTATAATGCCTACTATATTTAGATCCGTCTCATGGTGCAACAAACCATCCAAAACATGAATCGCATCCCTTGAATTAGTATGAATGATCTTTGTGTAGTAAGAAGAAAATTGATCACTAGTGAAACGGTAGATGGTGGCTCCTTTCCCCGTTCCATAATGTGGATTTGCATCTGTATGTAGTGATGAAATTCCTAGCTGCATTCTCATACCATCTGACGAAGATGTTGTGCCGTCTCCCCAATAAGAAGACAATTATAGCTTGTGATGAAAATTTACTAATACAGCTTGGGCTTTATTCATTGCGTCTTCATACATGCGCCATTGAGACACATTGGCTAGTTGCTTATATGTAAGCCCGGGTGTTGCTTCAGCCATTTTGCTCAAGCCAATATTCATTCCCATTCCTAAAAGAGCAGCCATAATAATGATTGTTTCTTCTTTATCTGGTTTTCGTTTGTTAGAAGCATGTGTAAATTGTTCATGAAATCCTGTTATATGGGCAACATCCATAAGTAAATCGGTTAATTTTATTCTTGGTAGCATCTGATACAGGCTTGCACTAAATTTCTTTGCTTCTTCTGGAACATCTTTTTCTAATCGTGCAAGTGACAGCTTTCCTTTTTCAAGAGAAACTCCATCTAACTTGTTGGAATTAGCAGCTAACCACTGTAACCTCCCATTAAGGCTGCTAGTTCTCTCTGTAATATAATCCTTGAATGATAAACTAACCGATAATCTTGTATTCTCCTTCGTTTGATTCCATGTATCTTCGGAAAACAAATATTCCTCAAAATCTCTATATTGTCTAATGCCCATAATAGAAACATCTCCTGCCTGAATATGCTCCCGAAGTTCTGTTAAAACAGCCATTTCATAGTAATGCCGATTGATTGTTGTACCATCATCCTCGTATAAATGCTTTTTCCACCGTTTTGAAATAAAATCCACAGGTGAGTTATCAGGCACTTTTCGCTTCCCAGATTCGTTCATTCCTCGTATAATCTCTACAGCTTGTAAAAGTGGCTTATTCGCCTTTGTGGAATGAAATTCCAATACCCTTAATAGGGTTGGCGTATATTTTCTAAGAGAATAAAATCGTTTTTGCAGTAAGTCTAAATAGTCATAGTCGGCAGGACGTGCAAGCTCCTGAGCTTCTTCCACTGAAGAAACAAAAGAATTCCATTCAATAACCGATTCTAAAACCTCAAAAACGTCTAGTTTTTCCCGTTTTGCTTTGATTAAAGCTTGTCCGATGTTCGTATAGTGTATAACCTTCTCATTCAGCTTTTTCCCGTTTTGTTTCTGAATTTCTTCTTGAGCCTTACTTCCTTTTGATAACAGACTGAGTATTTGTCTGTCATGAATTTCAAAGGCTTTATCCGTTAAATCCTGAGTAAGGTGTAATAAATAGACATCGAGTATCGTTTATTTTCTTGAAAGTCACGGAACGCATAAGGCTCATATCTTGAACCTTAGCGAGATAGCTGTAACAAGCGATTGCGATGCAAATGATTAATTTGTACCGTTTCTAATTCCATACCTCGTATGTATTCGAGTCGTTCTATTACTTTTAGAAATGTTTCGGATGAAGGATGACCCGGTGGTTCCTTTAACCAACCCAGTATCGTTTTATTGGAATCGGATGAATGTTGCGAAGTAATGATTTCTTCAAGCTTTTCTTTTTGCTCACTTGTTAGAGATTGACTAACTGTATTAAACAGCTTCTTTTCAGCCATTTCTCTCGCCTCCCACACCATTCTTTCAAGTGTAGTGATAGCAGGCAGTATGATTTTGTTTTTTCTTAGAAAATATATGCATTCATGTAATAAATGGCATCACCGTTTTCCAAAGCTAATTGATGAAGATGCTTAAATGTTATTCGATATTATTTTAGGGTAAAAGTTACAAAGTTGTATTCACTTAGTATTTCTTTCAAATGATCCCAAAGTGCATTTTCTCTTTGAAGATAATGACTTAGCGAAGATGGAGTGGTACCGATTTGTTTCGATATATAATGTATGACTGTATCTGGGATACTTTTGATATGGGTGTATGGCCAACCGGGATACCGAAGAACAGCTAATTGAACAGCAAACCCTAAACGGTTTTCTTCTCTCCTTCGCTTATTAATTATTTCTAAATCACGTTTGGAAAAGGTGATTTAGGTCCCCAATATCTATTCATCTTCATGGATTTGCATAAAACCCTGTCTATGTTCCGGTGTAAGCAATTCTCTACCTCTCGCAATTTTCATTCAGTATCATCCCATTTCTGTATTTTTCAATTTATTATCTCAATTATGTATCAATAGAGTGTACTCTCTTGATACAAGTATAGTAGACTGATGAAATCATAGTTAAGAGTGTCTCATAAGACTTGTCTCAAAAACGAGGTGAAATTTTGCAGAAAATCGGTTATGTACGCGTCAGTTCGACTAGCCAAAATCCTTCAAGGCAATTTCGGCAATTGAACGAAATTGGAATGGATATTATTTATGAAGAAAAAATTTCAGGAGCCACAAAAGATCGTGAACAACTTCAAAAAATGTTAGAGGATTTACAGGAAGGTGACATTATTTATGTTACAGATTTAACTCGGATCACTCGAAGTACGCAAGATTTATTTGAATTGATTGATTTAATACGAAATAAAAAGGCAAGCTTAAAATCACTTAAGGATACATGGCTAGATTTATCAGAAAATAATCCATATAGCCAATTCTTAATTACGGAAATAGCTGGTGTTAACCAATTAGAGCGAGACCTTATTCGTATGCGTCAGCGTGAAGGAATTGAGCTCGCAAAGAAAGAAGGGAAGTTTAAAGGACGGTTAAAGAAATATCATAAAAATCACGCAGGAATAAATTATGCAGTAAAGCTATATAAAGAAGGAAAATGACTGTAAATCAAATTTGTGAAATTACAAATGTATCTAGAGCTTCTTTATATAGAAAGCTATCGGAAGGAAAAAAATAAGCATTCATTACTTATATTAAAAATTTCCGGGGATTGTGAAACAACGTACCTAACCAAGCAGGCTATTTCTATAAGGAAGTATCAATATTTGTTTATCTAACTAGGCACGATCATCAAAGGGTTCCGAGTACATTTTAACGGAGATATACGCTAAACTCAGATTTAAAGCAAGGCTGTATTTTTCGAGAACACTTTACAAAAAACAACCTTAGTCAATCACAAACGAAGGTTGTTTTTATAAAGTCATGGTCTAATTAAAAAAATTGCTGTCCCAAGAGCATACTTGAGACTGAAAAGGCACCAGCAGGTGGTAAAACATTAGTATATATGGGAGGTCCCAAACGGGTTGTAAAGGTTGTAGCAATCCAATTTCCGTATTCACCAGCCAGCAATGAGGGAGGTTTCATTATAAACCGTCCACTTAAAATGAAATGCCGAATGCTTATAGCGGTCTCATCAAATATTGTCAAGTTGCCAAAAAAGGAGGCATATGGTGAATCGAAACTTATTTGTTTAGCACTTTCGTCCCAATACCCATTAATCGGAATAGGTATACCACGAAAATTAACTGTACCTACTACTTTGTTGTCTACAATGGAATCAATGGTAAGTATACCTCTAATAATGGATCTCCCCGCAATAGAAGCATCAATCCCCCATACGGATGGAAAGGGGATACTAAATTTGGCTGTCTTTGGAATTTTCAAAATTAACCTCTCCTTGATTATTTTATGTATGGATTGAGTTGTATTTAATCATAATCCTGTAGTAATGATACAGTATATGCACAGAGAATCACTTAGGTGTTTTGTTAAGAAAGAAGCATCAATAATCAATCAGCCTACTGTCTAGATGAACAAGAGTTTGCCTGACCCACGAAAAATATGGAACATTAATTCCTGCTGCTCATACATATGGTCTCGCATTTGGAAAATTTCTTAGCTTTAAAATAAATCATCTGATTCAATGAAATGTAATGCCTATCATCACCTATTTTTATATGTACCTCAGACGAATGCCTATACCTCCGTTACTCTTCGATCATATTGTATTTGTACGAGGTGGTGTAAAATGTTTAAATTATATTTAGATCCTGGTCACGGGGGAGTGGACCCAGGAGCTATTGGCAATGGGATGCAGGAAAAAGAAATTACCTTAAATATTTCCCATAGCATCCGAAATCTCTTGGAAAACCATTATGAAGGCCTGCAAATTAAAATGAGTAGAACAGCAGATATTACGCGCAGCTTGAAAGAACGTACAGATGATGCGAATGCTTGGGGTGCAGATTATTTTCTATCCATCCACGTTAATGCATTTAACGGTTCAGCTCATGGGTATGAAGATTATATTCATAACAGTTTGTCTGATTCATCGAGAACAGCGTTAATTCGGGACATTATGCATGAAGAAATTGTCAAAGTAAATAACTTGCATAACCGTGGTAAAAAAAAGGCCGATTTCCATGTACTGCGAGAAACCAGAATGCCCGCTTTATTAACGGAGAACGGATTTATTGATCATGCAAGCGATGCCCAAAAATTAAGAGACCCGAATTGGCGGCAAGCGGTTGCCCAAGGGCATGTTAATGGGTTAGCACGCGCGTTTAATTTGAAGAGAAAATCGACTAATCTGAAAAGCAAATATGGCTATTAAACGTGTAATTGTTGACGGTGTGCAAGTAGGTGCTTACGCAGAAGAAGAAAATGTGTTGAGAACTGTAAAACGCAACCTGAGAACAGCACAAAGGATTATTATTGAAAATGTGTAGTTTCGTTGGGAAAACGGTTGCTTGACTGCGAGCACGTTAAAGTTTTATCAAAATGGATAACTAGGCTGGATGAACAAAATATACGCTAAGTCTTTGATGTGACGGGCTTAGCATTTTTTTCTTGCTCTAAGTTAGTCCGGCCGATATAAGCCAGGACTAGCTTAATATCAGATGAATAGAACGAAGTTGTTGAGGGAATTATAGCTCATGATGTTTCTATTTCCAATTGTTGGATTTGAGGTGAGTTTTTTCCTAAGATTACTCCTATTCAGTCATACATGATTATTATGCTTTCGGTTGGATTAATGAACCACGTGATTATTATCCCTTTACTACTCGAAGCATCAAAGCGAGATGCCTGGCTCGTAGTGCTTCTTGTTTTTGTCGCTTCACCTGTTTGGATTGGTTGCTTGAACTACATCATTCAAAACATGAACAATCAACACATGAAAAAGTGGCTAGATCAGCACTTTGGAAAGTTTTTATCTGCAATCTTAGTAATTATTTATAGTTTGTTATTATGGCTCATGGGCTTTATTTCCTTAAAAGATACTCTAACATGGACAATCGCATCTTACTTGCCGCAAACACCGATACTAGTTCTTGCGGGAACCACACTTGTTGCAAGCTTCTTTGCTGCTTTTCAAGGACTCCGTACAATTGCAATTGTGAGCGGAATATTGTTGCCATTTGTTGTTATTCTAGGTCATCTTGTGGCGATTGCCAATTTTCAGTTTAAAGATTATACCCTGCTTTTTCCTTTGTTAGAAAACGGGACAACTCCATTATGGAAAGGTGTTCCTTACGTTGCCGGGGGATTGCTGGAGTTGTCTTTCTTGATGTTGCTGATTCAGCACAAATTAACAAAAAAAACAGGATTTAAAAGCTTGATGTTGATGTGCTTCATCCTTACAGGACTTACGTTAGGACCATTAATGGGATCGATTGCTATATTTGGCCCTGATGAAGCGGCTAACCAAAGATACCCCGCTTACGCTCAATGGAGAATCGTGAGACTGGGAGAATATGTGGAGCATGTCAATTTTTTTTCGATTTATCAGTGGCTATCCGGTACATTTATTCGTGTGTCCCTTTCTATCTATCTCTTGGGAGAATTGTGGAATTTACAAAAACGCAGATGGTTACCCGTGTTATTTGGCGCATTGGCCATGCTTGTTGCCATTTTGCTGCCGATGAGCGACATGGCTTTTCTAGACTCGTTAGGAAGATTTTATTTTCCTTCATTTTGTATCTTTACAGCAGGGACCTTGATCCTGTATATCGGTCGAATAATCATCTCAAGAATTAGCCAAAAGGAGTGACTAGCTAGGATGAATAAACTATTCCGACGAATGATAAGATTATTTGGAAATCAGGGGGCAGAAAGCAAGAGGCCAACGCCTAATACAGAGGCAACCGTCTTGCAACCACTTAATGAACAATCACTCATCCAACACTTTAAAATGTGTCAAGATGTTAAGCACCATGTTTACAAATTAAACCCTAATGATGAACAATCGAGAATCCTGTTGCTTTATTGTGAGGGTTTAAGTGACAACCAAACGTTCATTCATGAAACTGCGCTTCCTCATTTGACCCGATTTTATGAAAACAATGGTTTTCATCATCAGGAGGAAATAGCCGAGTCGAGTCAATTACAATTAGAACTCGTTACGCTTGAAGAGTGGGAGCAAACGGCCGAAACGGATATTTTTGAAGGCATACTGCTTTTGTATACTCCGACCCTACGTTCCTTGTTCTCCCTCGATATCTCAAAAAAACCCGCGCGAAATCCGGAAGAATCCAGTATTGAGGTCTCGGTACGGGGGCCAAAGGATGGATTTGTGGAGGAACTGGGAGTCAATGTGGCGTTAATTCGGAAACGAATCAAATCAACCAGCATGGTTTATGAAACGAAAAAAGTAGGCGTTCGCACGAAAACAACCGTTGCGATTCTATACATGCGTGACATTGTTGATCCTAAGATTGTTCAAGATATAAAGAATAAATTAGATGATCTTCACATTGACGGAGCGTTTAGCGCCACTCAGCTAGAAGAATTAATGGAACCGACAAAAGCATTATTTCCTTTGATGGGGTATACAGGAAGACCAGACTTTACCGTTAACTGTATGCTAAATGGCCGTGTAGCGTTGATTGTGGATGGTACACCGGCTGCGTTGATTGCGCCTGCCAATTTATTTTTGCTTGTGAAAGCACCCGAAGATATCCACTTTACTGCTTTGTCAACTACATTTGGTCAAACGCTTCGTTTACTTGGTTTGTCCGTATCGCTACTGCTTCCTGCATTTTTTGTTGCCATTCTTTCCTATCATCAAGATCAGCTGCCCTATTATCTGCTTGCCACTTTGGGGATTAACCGGTTGGGAATCTTTTGATGTGGCAGTTGAAATGTTTATTGCACTTCTCTTCTTAGAAATATTGCGGGAAGCTGGTATCCGATTGCCTTCTGCGGTCGGGTCCACGGTAACAGTTGTAGGAGGACTTATCCTGGGGGATGCAGCCATTCGTGCTGGATTCTTATCCCCAGGTATCGTTGTCATCGGAGCAATTACACAAATCTTTGGTTCAACTTTATCGAGCCTATCATTGGCTGGAACGATTAGTACCTTACGCTTTTTTCTTTTCATTCTGTCTGCCACGCTTGGCATTTATGGCTTCTTTCTTGGATTATTTATTGTGCTCAGCCATTTAGCCTCATTGCGTTCATGCGGCTTGCCTTACTTGGCCCCAATATCACCTCCATTTAAAGACTTGGCCAACGCTTTGTTTCGATTACCTTGGCCATGGCGAAACACTCGACCGGACATGTTGAAGACACGAGATTCTACAAGACAAGGGGATAAGCAAAAATGAGGAGATATAAAAGTATGGTTGCACTTTTCCTTCTTCTCACCCTAACCGGTTGCTGGAGCAGATATGAAGTGCAAAACATGAACTATGCTACGGCTGTTGGAATAGACTATGTCGATGGCCAATACACCTTATATGTGCAATTGCTTGATTTCTTGACAGTGGCCAAGCTGGAGGGACAGCAAAAAGCGGAGCAGCCCCCGGTTTGGGTGGGCAAAGGCGAAGGTTCCTCGTTTACAGAGGCGGCAAATGATTTGTACAGTACATCACAACAGCGCTTAAACTGGGGACAAATCTCTGCCATCTTGTTCAGCGAGAGATTGATGAAGGAAAACAAAGTCGGAGAAGTGCTGGAATTGATCAACCGTTATCGTGAAATAAGATACTTGGCCTGGCTGTTTAGTACAAGAGAGCCTCTTGAAGAAATCTTGCTGGCAACTCCATTTTTTAGATTATCGCCAAAGGCATCCATTCTTCACAATCCCGAGCAAAGTTTCAGACAGTTCTCTATCCTTGCTCCGGTCCGCCTGCAACAATTTGTACTGGACTCAAACGAAAAGGCTAGAACCAGTTATATACCGGAATTATCGCTTCGCAAAGGTCAATGGCAGGAAAGTAATAAACCAAAAGAGCTGCTTAGATATTCAGGCGTACAAGTATATGATCTAAACAATTATTATGGACGAATGGATCTTAAGGATTTGTCGGGAATGCCCTGGCTAAGTACTCACACGATCCGAGTACCTCTTGATTTGTTTACCGAAGAGAAGCTTGCGGCTGTTCTTGTCGCAGAAAAACCCAAATATGAAGTGACTCCTATTGTGAAATTGAACAAGGCGTATTTCGATATTTCAGTAAAAGTGAAGGCGGGGATCAATGAATTGCATACGGACCTTACCGAAAAGGAACTCACACAAATGGCTCAGGAAAAAATAGAGGAGCAAATCCGCAAAACGTATCAAACTGCTTTTAAAGAGGGTATAGATATTTACAATTTGGGCGAATCTTTGTATCGCAAACATCCACATCAATGGAAGAGCATTGCCACAGGAAAACAGCAACTCGTTTTAAACCAAGATTCCCTGCGCCATGTAAAGGTTGAGGTGAATATTGTTTACCCTGGAAGATATAAATTACATGAACATGGTGAATCCACCTCGTGATCTGGCAAGTGAAATTATTAACTCACCTTGCTTCTTCTGCTTAGCGTTGGGGAAGCAAGGTTTTTGTTTCCCAAAAAATAGTTTAACGTTGTAAATCCGTATTTTCCTGACGGAACCCCTTCAGGTTTTTATCAAGTTCCTCAGCTTACCTGCTCTTTATCTGTTTGTTAAGAACGTTTTAAAAATGCCTTTATACTTTTAACACCGGCCTTGTTTGCAAAGGAAAATTATACTTGCAGAATGCAACATATTTATCCGTTCGGAAAGAAAACAAAATTTATTTTGTTAAATGAGACAAATGCCTAGTCTAGGGACATAAGTGAAACATACCATAGAACTGTAAATTGGTTTTAAAAGGTATTTAACCTCATTTTACACGCGATATTGCTTCTTTTTTTAGAAGTGAAAAAATTTAAAAAGGGTGATAAAAAAATGGAAGCCCAAACGGAAAACTATAAATATTTATTGGGATGGTGTAGCGACATTTATGTTCATTGGGAAAGTGTGAAACCGAAGTTCTCAAAACTCTTTGACTTAAGAACTTTAGAGGAATGGGAAGAGACATGGCGTAATTTAATGAGTAAATTACAAAAAAATTTAACAGTAGACTCTGAGGACTTTGAGTCAGCTACAAGTCTGTATGAACAGTGGGAGGTGCTATACAAAGAAGCACATCCAAATCTAGAGGGTAATGAATCCGATGAGAGAGAAAATTCGGATCAGGATTTGAAAAGTGAAACATTAATGGCAATAAAGCCTTTTGTTGATTATGGTCTAAAAGAAGTTGCTCTTACTTCCTATGAACATGCGCTAACTGAAATTGCCGCAATGGCCTACCTTCTGGGAAAAGGCTTTGATCAACAAACAGCTTATAAAACCTTTGAATCTTGGGAAGTAAATGAAATGTTCGAAACCGAATATGGAAGATTCAAAATGAATAAATATTAAAATAATTTATTAGACTTTCTTTCTTTTTTTAACACTCTGATGTATAGATAGAAATTAAACTTTAAACTCTTGTATTTATGATTATTACGAAACGAGGAATCAACTTTTGCAAACTGCACAGAAACTCATGGTTAGTATACCTTTTCCATCAAAATGGGGTATTTCGGCTTCTATAGCCGGTCGACCCATTATTTGGGGAGTACTCATCATTAATTCTATTACAGGTAATAATAAAGTATCTGGTACAATTAATTTTCGTGGTACACCTATTCAAATTAATGGGTATTGGGAAGAAAACACCAAACAAATAAGTTTTGATTCACCATATGCCTCATTTTTTGGTAACTTAATTATATTTGATGATCCCTCGATTAGAATTCGTCATTTCGTTTTAAGTGGAC
This sequence comes from Niallia sp. FSL W8-1348, assembly GCF_038006745.1. NCBI lineage: Bacteria > Bacillati > Bacillota > Bacilli > Caryophanales > Bacillaceae > Niallia > Niallia sp. FSL W8-1348. Next base: position 285,033 of record NZ_JBBOVV010000002.1, read on the forward strand.
GGTTTATTATGAAACCTCCCTCTTTGCTTGCAGGTGAGTACGGAACTTGGATTGCTACAACTGATACAGCACTCACTGAACCTCCTATATATCAGATCGGCGTTCCTCCTGCCGGAGTCTTTTTAACATCAGATATCCTGTACTAAATCACTACCCTCCCGTTACACTATGGTAAGATATCTTTATATATATCACATATATTAGGCGCACTAGTCCGTTAATCCACTTGAATAAATTATTTTTGTGTCACCCCGAATAATACTCTTTTTTTAGATTATGGTAATGGTTTCACATCAACCGGTTTTTAAATAGTATTTAGGAATGGATTCATTTTGACAATCGATTGTCCCCTTATCCATAAAGCCGATTATTTCTCGTAAGTTGAGGAAAAATCGGCTTTATTCATGACGAATTATGCTTAGCGTATGTTTTAAGCGCTTTTTGTTGGTGGGATCCCTTATATATAAAATAGCCTTATAATCAAAACGGTTGCTATATTTCATTGCTAAAAACTTTTATTGATTCCAAATTCTCTTTAAATCCAATGGAACGAATACCTTATTCCCATGTATCTCCCTATGTATGATAGGATTTGAAAAGCATTGATCTAAACTTAACCCTTCTTTTTTATGCCTAGCTCTTATAAAGTCTTCGGGTAATCGCATAACACTTGCTCCTTTTATATTTTTTATAAAACAACTCTTGGTAAGAAAGCTTAGTTTTTATTCGCTCTCTGTAATATATCAAGAATGTTGCGACATAAAGCTTAGAATTGTAATTTTTACGAACGTGTGCTTCAGTTATTTTTTTATGAGACTGGGCTTGTTTGTTTTGTTGTCTTACTTGTTGTTCATTATTTTTGCTTGTAAACTCATTTCCTTATTGATTTTGTGCTCCTTGCGTACTGCCTTGGGAAGCTTGGCTTCCATCTTGGGCTTATTGCGGTTCTTCTTGTTCGATTTGTTGAACGCGTGGTTCAACGCTGTGTAGAACGGATTGAGTGTGTAGCCTCTTGGTAAAGCTGCTTAGCTTGTTGATTGCAAATGTTTCGAAGCTAGCCCTGTCTTTGCGTCATTTTTTACTGTTATAAATAACGCCGCCTTTAATTTTTACTTTATTAGAATGATGTATAAGAATATTTTTTATAACTTCCAATTTTATCCTGATTTTAAATGACCAAAAACCCACAGTTATGTAATTATATGCCCAATAAGAGAGAACGTGTCGATTTATTTTTTAGAATCAAGAACTCTATCCCCAACATGAGAAGCGTCCACAATCCGATGGCATATAAAAAGTGAAAAATCCCTACCTTATTTTCATAAATGGTATTTCCTAAAAAATCTCCAAGCACTAATACAAAAACTAAGTGAAACGGGGTTAACTAAGAGATTGATGTTCTACCGGTTATGATAATGATAAAAAATAAGGTGACAAAACCTACTATGACTTTGATTGTCAGTAAACCCAAAAAAACTTCACCTAAAATATATTCCTCCATTTTATATTTCACTCGATTTCAAAAATCCTCATGTTTTAAAATATTTATATTACAACACTAGTGTTGCATTAATTTATTTTTACTATTAAAAATACTCAAAATGTTCAATTTTATTATTTTATGCAAAGAAAAAGTCCTTTATAATGGATAAGTCAGGTGGTAACCCGTCCAAATCCACTAAAAAAGGACCAACTCATGGACAAGATTACACGAAAAACTTCATTTGGACAATGGTTTTCACCAATAAATCTTCAACTTTTTGAAGAAACCGTGAAAACGTTGAAATTAGATTACTATACGAAAAAACTAAAAACAGACTCATTTCTAAAATTACTCCTTTTTGCACAGCTACAAGAAGTCGAAGATTAAGTCCGTATAATTGTGTAAAAAGAAAAGAGTCAAATTAATTCCTTTTGGCAACAATGTTATCAGTGACGAAAACAGTGTGGAGGAATTAATTATGACTCATTTACAGTTTAACCTAAATATTAACGATTTAAAAGAATCCGTTATGAATTCTGATATTGATGCAGTAATAAAAGCGTCCATTGTGTTGGTGTTAAATGAATTCATGGAACAAGAACGGGATGATCATCTACAAGCTGATCCATACAAACGTACCATAAATCGAAAAGACTACCGTAACGGTTATTATGAACGAGATTTATTACTAAGCATCGGAAAGATTACTCTAAGAGTTCCACGAACACGGAATGGTGATTTTTCAACCAGTGTTTTTGAACGCTATGCTAGATGTGACCAAGCTTTTGTATTGGCTATGCTTGAAATGGTAGTGAATGGTGTTTCTACAAGAAAAGTTAAAAATATTGTGGAACAACTGTGTGGAGAAACGGTCTCCAAATCATTCGTATCTAGTTTAACGGAGAAGCTTGATCCAATCGTCAATCAGTGGGCGAATAGGCCGCTTAACACCATGTATTATCCTTATATATTTGTAGATGCCATGTACATCAAGGTGAGGGAAAATCAACGGGTTGTATCAAAGGCTGTCTATATCGCAACGGCGATAAATAGTGACAATCAAAGAGAAATACTCGGCTTAAAAGTGGATCATACAGAAAGTTATGAAGCTTGGGGAAGGTTCTTTCAGTATTTACTATCTCGTGGACTGCAATCACCAAAAATGATTATATCGGATGCCCACAAAGGGCTTAAAAAGGTAATAGCGGAAGAGTTTTTAGGAACTACCTGGCAACGCTGCACAGTACATTTTAAAAGAAACCTCTTTGATCAGCTACCTAAAAAGAATATGGAAGAAGTAAAGTTATCTATAAAGAGAATATTTGAAGTAGCTAGTGTGCATGAAGCTAGAAAATATAAACAAATATTTATAGAGCAGTATGGAGGAAATGGAAAGCTAGAAAAAGTAATAGGGATTCTCGATGAAGGATTTGAGGATGCCATACAATATTTAAATGAGGAAACCCATTACCACAAGCACATTCGCAGTACAAACTCACTAGAAAGAATAAACGAAGAAGTGAGAAGACGAGAAAAAGTAATAAGAATATTTCCTAACACCCAATCAGCATTTCGATTAATCGGAGCTGTGTTAATGGACTATGAAGAAATACTAAGCAAAAGAAAATTACCTGTGAGCAATAAATAGGAGCGAAGCGCGCGAATTTTTGGTATCAAGAAGGGGTACCCCTTCTTGATACCAAAAACAAAAGAACTGATGAACATCGTATGCCGAAGGAATGAATTTACACAATCTTATGGACTTGACTGAAGTCGAAAGTTTGCATGAGCTAAGCGATTGTCTTTTCGACGACCAACTACAAAAAGGCATTGATCTTGATTCAATCAGTATTTCTCAGCTCTCACGCCGATTAAACGGTATAAATCCAGATTTATTTCAAAGGCTTTTCCTTGATTTAGTCGCACAAATTCATGCAAAAACACATTATACAAAGCTTATTATGCCGTTAAAAATCATTGATTCAAGCACATTGCCACTTAATTTGACCAATCATAAATGGGCAAAGTTCCGCAAAACAAAAGCGGGTGTCAAGTTGCATTTGAGACTTGTGTTTATGGAAAAAGGGAGTTCCTATCCTGAAAAGGCTGTTTTAACAACGGCAAAAGAACATGATCGTGGTCAGCTTGAAATCATGGTTGATGATAAAGAATGCATGTATGTGTTTGACCGTGGCTACCTAGATTACGAGCGCTTTGACCGAATGACAGATGATGGTTACTTTTTTCTTTCAAGGCTACGGAAAAACGCAGTCATACGGGAAGTTTATAATTTTAAACTACCCGAGAATTCAGCTGTTTTGTCAGATCAAATGGTGTTGATTGGTACGACTCAAAACCGTGCTGAAAATTACTTTCGTCTTCTAAAAGTGATGGATTCAAAAGGAAATGAACTGCATTTAATTACCAATCGTTTTGATTTGAGTGCCGAAGAAATTTCAGAGATGTACAAATCACGGTGGGCAATTGAGTTGTTCTTTAAATGGATCAAACAGCATCTCAGCATCAAAAAGTTCTACGGTCAAAGTGAATGGGCGATTCAAAACCAAGTGTTTATCGCACTGATTGTTTTTTGCCTACATGTTCTCGTACAACTTGAAACAAGAAGTAAGCGAAAAACCTTACAAATTAGCCGTTATTTAAGGGCTGCATTGTGGAAACCAGCCCATATCTGGCTTCGAAAGATTGAAGGGAAAGCCATCCCTTAATAAGCAAATTGTTGTTGTCGCACAAGTCTAATTGTAAAAAAAAACCAAATGGATGGAGCCACCTTTGAATAGGTATTTACCTTTTTGGCTCTAAACAAGGAGGATAATGAGACTGAAAATTGCGACAATATTTATGCAACACTAGTGAATAAAAATATAATTCGAATTTTAAAAACTTTCTATGAATAAATATTTCTATCTTCAAACATTCTAAGAAAGGTTTCAAAAAAAAATAATAGGAGGTGTTATTCATGACAGTCATAAATGACGTTAAAACAGCTTTAGCCGGATTAAAAAGCGCTCAAGCTAGCTTTGAAACATTTGCTCTTAGTACAGATAATGAACAAGCGAAGCAGCTTTACCAAGATGCTGCTAAACAAACCCAATCGGTTTTACAAAGCGTTGAACCACGCGTTCAACAAATCGAACAAGAAGAACCTCAATACAAACAACAATAATTAAAAAGACAAAAAAGGTTGGTCGAGTAAACCAACCTTTTTTACTCTCTCAATAATGGATAAAACACAGAGGTGATTTTTCATGATATATAAAATAAAACAAATTAAAGATCAGTCTTTTAGTATTAACGGTTATCGGAATAGAATCAGGATGTAACGGAAGCCAGAATCAGTTGGGTGAAAATAATAACGATTTAAGTATTTCACAGGTACATACAAGCTTTCTTTTTCGATTCTTAACACGTTTTTTCATTGACATCAACAAACCCTTACGGAAATCGCGTAAAAACTCTTTTTCGACTTTTCGTTCTGCACGAGCTCCAATACGATTAACAATCTGAATAATAAGTTCCACTAAATTATCCGTTATTTCTCTTCCTCTACACCAGAAGAAAGCTGCTAATAACGTGTATCGGATAGAGTCGGGATGCCTGCGTAATTCTCGAATATCTTCAGAGACGGCACGTTGTCTATATGATCGGATCATTTTAGGTGGTATCCCATTAAACAAGTCATAAGGAAGTTGTATATTCCTTACGGTTCGTAGCTTTGCGATTTCTTGTAATAAACTATCTAATCCGATTCTTCCAGGATCAGATACAAGTTCTCGAAAACTAAGAATGGTTTCATTCTCTTCTAATAGTTCTGTATGGGAGCAGGTGCGTATAAAGGCATCTAATTGGGTTTTGGAATGTTCTGAAAGCTGCATGAAAATGGTGTGTGAAATATGTTCTTCATATTGACGAATAGCTGATTTAATATTTCGTTCTAGTTGGTAATGAGTCGGAGGAATAAGCTGTTGTTGTCTGAGGTGGTGAAGGACATGTTCTCGAACCCGGTCCATTTGCATTTCTTGAGGTAAAATGTTCGTTTGTAGCCATAACTTTATTTGTCCCATATCTTCAGATGTACTCTCTCGAAACCCCATAAATTCCCGGATTTGAGCACGGTGATATTTTATAGAGCGTCCATTCCAATCATATTCTTGAAAGGAATCTGCAGGTACTCCTACTTGCTTTGCAACGTATTCAATAATATCTTGATTTATTTCCTGCCTTCCTTTTGGAAAACGACCCTGGTATTGAAAAAATTTTAGGGAAACAGCAAATCCAAGTCGTGTACTTCTTTAATTATTACTTTGCCCCTGGTTACAGCAACGCTGGTACTGGGCCTAAAAACCAAGTATTCTTATTTTATAAACAAGGACATAAATGCATTCTTTTTTTCATACTGTATTTTTGAGGTGGAAAAATGGCAAGAGTAGCTTACCGAAATGCAGACGTCGATTTAATGGCAAGGATGATGAGAGCAGAAGCTGAAGGCGAAGGACCACAAGGAATGCTATATGTTGGAAATGTCATTGTTAACCGTGTTGTAGCAGATTGTGCTGACTTTAAGGAATTAAGAACAATTAGAGATGTCATTTTTCACGTACAAGGAGGAAATTACTCTTTTGAAGCTGTTCAAAAAGGTAATGTATTTTATCAAAGAGCAAGAGAATCTGAAAGAAGATTAGCAAGAAAGAATTTGGAATATTGGAGAGATCACCCAGCGAAATATGCTCTTTGGTACTTTAATCCATATGGTCCGTGTCCTCCAACATGGTATGACCAACCTTTTACTGGTCAATTTAAACAACATTGTTTTTATGAACCAGCGCTTGGAACATGTGAAAGCGTTTATAGTCCTCGTTGAGGAAAAGATTCGAATATTTATAAAAACTAAAATAAACTTTTTAGTAACCGTATTTACCTAAGAAAGATTGTAAAATACTAACTTAACTAAAAGGTACATTAATTGAGTAAGCAGCAAAAAAGGATCTTCTTACTGGAAGATCCTCAGAGGGTTTGTCAAACCGCTGGGAGGTGCGAACCACTTCGGTTTTATGCCAATGGTTTCTTCAATGAGAGCATTCGTCTTTTCTAACTCTTGTATGGTATCACTTTTAGATCGCTTCTTAAGATCTAGATGACTATAAGCATGATTTCCAATTTCATGGCCTTCCCGATAGATCATCTTAGCTAGGTCAGGATTCTTTTTAACCCAGCTACCATCGAAAAAAAATGTCGCCTTGACCTTGGATTCCTTTAGTGTGGTAAGGATCGTTGGAATGTACTCATTACCCCAAGCAACATTTATTAATAACGCCACCATAGGCTTTTCTGGATTTCCTTTATAAATCGGGATGGGTGCTAGATTTTCTAAATGGACATTTGGAGGTTTTTCCTTATAAACAACTTTGTTTTTGTGAAAATTACCATCTGATTTCATTTTTTTATAACTAGATTCAATATCTACATCCAATCCATTGTATCCAGGAATTGCCTTCCACACTCTATCGACTTTTGCATCAATCGGTTCAATTTTATGTTCCTCTCTATACACTTTAATTTCTTTGTAAAGTTCATCATTTTTCTCCTTTAAGGCTGCTGTACCAGAGCCAATAGTATTAAATGGTCCAATAAGATCCGTAATTGTTAAAATGAAAGTACTTAAAAACACTATTAGTATTAGCGAATTTTTTTCCTCATAAAACTCCTCCGCAATATAAACTAATAATTTTAAAATACCCATCAACAATAGACTTATGTAATTAAAAAAAACAATCATAACACTAATCTTATAGGCTTATTATTCCCATCCCATTAACTACACCGTAGGAAAAATCGGCTTTCTTCATGTCGATATTGCTTAGCGTATGTTTCCACGTTTGTTGTTGGGACTCTCAATAAAAAATTATTTTCCTTTAATTAAGGATGTTATTAAACCCACAGAGGTAATAGCTATACATGAATAAATGAAGGTATCTAATTTTAATAAAGCCAGACATGCCAACACAATAATTCCATCTATCAGTATGATTACAAGTGCAATATTTAACGAAAAAGTTTCAGAAATAATTTCAGCTAGTAAGTCAGTTCCTCCAGTGCTTGTCTTATATCGCAGCATTAGACCAACACCAACTCCAATTATTGCACCTCCAATTAGTGCGCTTGCAAGTTGGGGAATAAAAAATTGAGAACGAAGAGGAACAAGTAAATCAATAAATAAGGACGAAACCAATAAGCCTTGCAAACTACTAAAAAAATACTCTTTTTTATTTATTGAGGAAAATATACAAATAGGGATACTTAACCCCACCATTATAATACCAGTTGGAAATTTAAAAAAATAATGAAGTAATAGTGCGATCCCAAGGATTCCACCATCTATTAAATGATGAGGAACTAGAAACCCATTCACACCAACTCCTAATAACAGACTTCCAATAAGAGTAGCTATTAATTTCTGAAAAATAACAATCACCTTTTCTCATTTTTAATCTAATAATATGTCGGGGTTTTAAGGTTAAGAATAAGAATGCAGAGGAAAAATTAAATATATTAGGGAATACTTCATTTATTAGGGGATAATCGCCTCCACTTTCCCCCTTTCTTAAAAGGCATTAAAGTATCTAAAGAAAGTAATTCTTTAGGTACTTTAATGCTCCGAAATCCCATAAGTAAAAAATAATTTAAACTTCAGTAAAGTTACTATTACTCCCTTGATCCCATATATATATAAATCCCTTTTTAGTTCACTCCGTTTTTTTATTTATTGTGTAATAAGGTAAGTTTCCTTGAGCTGACGAAATAATTCGTGCAAAACTAAAATCATTTATGTTTATTTCCTTTATAGGCAAGTTAAATTATTTAAATTAATGAGATGTGACTGCTAGAATAAAGTGTACAGTTTTTGCTTGATAAGATGAAACGCTTATTTACCCAAATATACCAGCAAAAAATATCAACCTATCACTGTAAAATGATCATAGTTCATACTTGCAGTGGAGGTTAGCGAAGGTGGATAAGTGGGAAATGTACATGGAGATAAAGCAATTATTAAAGCAAGGATTTAGTCAGACAAAGATAGCTGAAAAGTTAGGGGTTTCTCGAACAACTGTTTACAGGCACTTAAAGAGATCTCCTTCGGAGATGGCGGAATGGGTTGATTCTCTTCAGTATAAAAAGAAAAAATTAGATCCATATAAAGAACTGATTTTATCTTGGTTGAGAATGCATCCGGATATGTCAGCAGCACAAGTTTATGATTGGCTTTTAGAGAAATATAAAGATCTAACTGTTGGAGAAAGTACAGTAAGAACATATGTAAAAGCATTAAGAGAAGAATACAAAATAAATAAGGAAACATCTCCTCGAATGTATGAGGCAATTCCTGATCCCCCAATGGGAGAACAAATGCAAGTAGATTTTGGTCATACGAGACAAAAAACTGTTGATAATAAGGAAGCCAAACTCAACTTTATAGCTTTTGTCTTATCACATTCTAGACAAAAGTATAAAGAGTGGTTGGATAGACCATTTACAACACGGGATGTTATACAAGCCCATGAGAACGCGTTTAAATGGTATGGAGGAATGACCAATGAGATCGTTTATGACCAAGATAGTTTAATTGTTGTTAGCGAAAATGGTGGAGATCTAATTTTAACTAAAGAATTTCAGCAGTATAGAGAATCCAGAGGAATAAACCTTCGGGTTTGTAGAAAAGCTGACCCTGAGAGTAAGGGAAGAATAGAAAATGTAGTTGGATTTATCAAACAAAACTATGCCAAACATAGAGTGTTTCATAACATCGACTCTTGGAATGAGCAAGGATGGGAATGGCTGAACAGAACGGGTAACTATAAAATACACAATACAACAAAAAAGAGACCATTCGAAGTGTTCCTCCTGGAAAAGCAACACTTAAAACCAGTCTCCCAAAATATAGATATTCAAAATAACTATGAGATAAGTATAGCAAGATGTGTTCATAAGGACAATACTATTCGTTACCAATCTAATCGGTACTCTCTTCCACTTGGAACTTATAACAAATATGAAAAAGTATGTATCAAGGAAACGGAGACTAAAGAATTAGTTATTTATATACCTGATACTGGCGAAATTATTGCAAAACATTCAATTCCCGAAGGGAAAGGGCTGTTAATAAAAGATAAAAAACATAGTAGGGATCGTACAAAGGTGTTGGAGCATTCATTAATACAGTGGCTGAGAGATTTGAAGATAAAGAACTAGCCTTTAAATATTTAGAGAAGGTTAGGGAAAAAAATCCTCGTTACATTAAAGACCAGTTGCAAATCATCTTGCGCGAAACAAAAGGTATCGATAACGAAGTACTGACTAAAGCGTTAGCAGAGTGTTTAAAAAGGAAATTATACAGTGCAACTGATTTTGGCGATATCATTGCATATGTGAAACGTCAGCGCCAGGTACATGAAACAGTTATTGATAAAAAGAAAGAAGTTAAGAATTTGAACAGGCTATCAGAATGGGTTTTAGAAACAGAAGCATACAAAAGAAAAGTAGATACTTACACGGTTTTAATGGAGGTTGAATAGCGATGAGCCAAATCCAACAATTACAAGACATAATGAAAGGGTTAAGACTCGTTGAAACTGCCAAGCATCTCCCCCATTTGATCAGAGAAGCTGAGCAAAAAGACCTTTCATTTACTCAATTCCTGTTAGATGTCACTTCTTATGAGCAAACTCGAAGAGAAGAAAAGCAACTAAACAACCGATTAAAGTGGGCAACTTTTCCTTTCAGCAAAACACTTGAGGAGTTTAATTTAAAAGAACAAAAGTCTTTAAGCAACAAACAACTAAATAGATTAAAAGATTTAACTTGGATAGAACAGCTGTACAATTTGATTTTATTAGGGCCACCAGGTGTAGGTAATTATCGAAAGTTTATGCTTATGGAAAGACTCTAAACAATTTTCTACAATACTGTAGTTCCTTCATCTAAAATCTTTCCATAACATTTTATTTACAGAGTTCCTTTAACCAATTCATTAAATCCTTATTTTCATCCCAAACGGGAACATTCTGCTTAACAACTTCCATATAGACTGCCTCCAACGCTTTCCTCTTCATTTGAGAGTTAGTTCTGGCATAATGTTCAGTTGTACTTACATTGACATGCCCTAATAAGTCCCTAATATAAATAAGGTTAACCCCAGCTTCTAATAGATGCATAGCCTTAGTGTGTCTCATCATATGAGGTTTCAATTTATCTGGGAACATTATTTCTGAATGTAATTCCTTGGCTTTTATTAAATATTTCTCCAAAATATATGTTATTCCCGGCCGTGTAAAGGGCTGGCGGGCACTATTATAAAATAATGGATGATTTTGTTTACCATTTTCCAACAAATAATTCTCTTTAAGATAGTTTTCTAATAAATCTCTAGTTTTCCCCATGATAGGAACGTATCTTGCCTTGCCACCTTTCCCCATCAATAAAACAGTAGCTGGTTTAGCTAGACGAATATTTCCAACTTTTAAATCGATTAATTCCTGTATTCGTGCTCCTGTGTCATAAAGAAGGGCCATAATAATTAAATCACGACGACCCTTAGCTGTATTTGTGTTCGGTTGTTCAAATAAAACCTTTAGACTTTCTTGTGTCAGATAATCTATTGGCTTTATTTCTCTCTTTTTGAATGGGATACATAATATTTTCTGGCACTCAAACATATTTTCTGGATTTTCCATCTGCACATATCGATAGAAACTGTGAATAGCTGCTAAACGTTGATTACGTGTATTAATGCTTATCTCTTTTGTCTTTTCAAGCCAAACTAGAAAGTCTTGTATGGTATCGGATTTTATCATATTAAAAGTCAAGGATTCGGGGCTGATTTGTAATTCCGTATCACAAAATTTCAGTATCTGTTTAAACGTGTCCCGATATGACTTGATTGTATTTGTACTGACATTTCTCTGTCCTGGAAGATATTGCGATAAATAGCGAGTCAAAGTCTTAGCGAAATCAGTCTGCTTCATGAAAAAATACCTCCGGTATTAAGGTTGAATAGTGTTCTTCAATAGAAGCAGTAATCGTTGGATATAATTCAGCTGTAAGTCTTAGATAATGTTGGGTACCTCTTAAATCGACATGACCTAAGTAAGTAGAAAGATAGGGAAGGAGATTTGTTAAATCCTCTCCATTTAGTACCCACTTCTTTAAACAATGAACAGAAAAAGTATGCCTTAGATCATGAAGTCTTGGGCCTTTACCACTATGGGATATTCCAGCTTTCCATAGTAAATCCCTGAAGAGCTTATATACAGTACCCTCCTTATAATGCCCGCCATATGGTGATGGAAAAAAGTAATCTTCAGAGGACCCATAACTATGAACCTTATGTGAGTACTGACGGCATTGCTCTGTCAATGTTTCTGCCATTGGAACAAGTCTTTCCTTACCGAGTTTGGCTTTTCGAACTAATAGAGTTCCGTTTTCTAAATCAACATCATCTAGTTTCAACTTTAGAGCTTCTGAGATTCTAAGACCACATCCATATAACATTCTTATTAGTAGCTGTAGGACAATATTTCTATTAGGTGATGCTTTAGAAACTGGAGCATTATCACAAACAATAAATAAATCTCTCATTTCATCTTCAGTAAAAATATGTGGCATATAAGAATATCTTGTAATTGTCACAGCTGCAGCTGGATAAATATAAGCTTCATACCCAAGTCGAACCATGTATTTTGCAAAGCCTCTAACTATTGAAATTCTTCCGCTTCTAGTACTATCAGTCTCATTCGGTTTCTTTCTAGTCCATTGTAATACTATTTCTTTAGTAAGCCGTTTCTCGGTCAAGTGACTTTCGACGAGAAAAATATCAAGATATTTCAATAGAGAAGCACCTTTAATATATTTATAACCAATAGCTCTCTGTTCCTTTACATATCCGTTTAAAAGCTCGCTAAGATTGCTTGTAAAAATAACTTTATCTTGAGTCATTTTTAAATACCTCCTCTGGATCTAGAGCACATTTTCTTAAACTTTTGATATCAGTTTGTAAATATACTGCCGTAGATCTTGAGTTGATATGCCCAAGAACTTCTGAGATTACAGGGAGAGGGGTACCTTGTTCTAGGAGAGAACTTGCTAATGTATGCCTAAGTGAATGTAAACCATGGCGTTTTTCCTTCGAGACAGTGATACCAGCCTTTCTTGTATGCTTAGTTATAATGTTATGTAGATTGGCATCTCTACCAAATGCCTCATACGGTGCATTCATCCGTAAAAAAACAAATGGTGAATCACTTACTGGACGAGCTTCCTTTAGATAGTCAATCAATGCCCAACCAATATCATTAAGTATTGGATAAGAAACCATTCTTTTGGTTTTATTCTGTTTTAGTACTATGGTTTTATTTTCCCAATCAAGATCTGTAAGTTTTAAGGATTTAATGTCTCCTGCTCGAATTCCAAGACGTGCTACTAGGAGAAGGATGGCATAATCCCTTTTTCCAGTTGGATTTCCTCTATCAATGTTTTCAAGCATTGAGACTACGTCTTCTTGTTTCCATACCGAAGGTATAGGTGGATAATAGTATTTCTTTTGTTTTGGTACTTTTAATGAAAGGTCTTCCTGCGTATTTTGATTAAGAAAAAGAAAACGTAAGAATACTCTTAGCGTCGTCAAAATTGATGCCATACTTTTTTCATGATGTGCAAAGATTGTTTTGACATAATCAGATATGGTTTCACCTGTGATCTCATTAACATTTTGAATACCACGTGCATCTAGATAATGTATGAAAAAGTACAGTCTTTGCATACGTGTACGAAGTCCTCTTTTTGAATACTCGTTTTCAGCACATTCTTTTTCGTACGCAACTAGTTCTTTTTCGAATTGACTTGGTTTTACATAACCTGGCTTTTTAAATATCCTCCGTATTATGACTCCATGCAACTGATAATCACCAAGGACTCTAATTCTTCGAATAGGGCCTCTTAAAAATTTCGGCATTGCTTCAACATAATAATTGATAGTGCAGTCATACTTTACTTTTAAGAATTCACTACCTAGTTCTTCAGAATAATATTTCTCTTTCTTTTCTGTTGCGAAAGCAACAACACGCTTATAAAATGCTCGATATCCACAGATCGAATTATAGGAATAATTCAGTCTCTCAAGTTCTGCTAATACATTGAAAACTAGTTCCTCAACAGGAGTTTTTTCATTCATAAGGCACCACCTAGATAATATTTTTAAACATCATCCATTGTGGTGAATTATGGAAAGAAATAAACATAAATCTTCCTAAAAGTCTGGATTTAAGCTTATTTCTTTCCATAAACAATATCTTTCGATAATTTCCTTTATGTAAAGCTTTACATAAAGGTAAAACGCACTTGGGAATGGCTTTGGGAGTAAAGGCTTGTGAAATGGGGTATGAGGTCCGTTTCTTCCGAGTAGCTGATTTAGTCGGCCAATTAGAGGAAGCGATGAAAGGAGGTTCTTTACACAAGATAAAACGCCAGATTGAGAAGTGCGATTTGCTTATACTAGATGAATTGGGATACGTCCCTTTTCAAAAGCAAGGATCAGAATTATTGTTTCACATTATTGCGGACTGTTATGAGCATAAGAGTGTGATTGTAACCTCTAATCTGGAATTTGGTCAATGGAATCGAGTTTTTGGGGATAATCGTTTAACTTCTGCCCTGGTGGATAGATTAGTGCATCACGCCCATGTCATTGCGTTCACCGGGGAAAGTTACCGGTTGAAAAATGCACTTTCTTCAATCAAAACACAAGATGGAATTTAATGTAAACACTAGCTGCAAGCCTATGTAAATTTCGCTGCATTTTTCTGCACTTTTTGCTTGCAAAAAACAGCCTGATTGTTGAAGACTAAAGTTTATATTCACCAAGAAATGCTCTTATCCTAACAAATTTTATTTAGGACTTACATGTATGCCTTCACTCTCTCGCCAATCTGCGTAAAGTATACGCTTTACATTATCATATCCATTGGTAGTTAATTGGTTATCTAACCACTGTTGATCAAATCCGAGTTCATGTAAATTATCCCATAAAATTTCCCCATCTATAATTAACGATGTTGGGAGGTCTACTGGACTTTCTGGAAGATTGAGATCTTGCTTGTCTGGTTTTTGATACTTGGATTTTAATAATAAACTTATTTGCCCATTAGCTTCCAATATACCGTATTTGACTTCGCGAACTGAAAAGACATTATTTTGACGGAGTATACTCAATACTTGATTTACATCCAATTTGTTCTTTGTAAGTAACTTTCTGTCCATAACACCATCTCGAATGATGATGTTAGGATTGCCTAATAAGAGAGAACGTGTCGATTTATTTTTTAGAGTCATAAACTCTATTCCCAACATAAGAAACGTCCACAATCCGATGGCATATAAAAAATGAAAAATCCCTACCTTATCTTCATAAATGGTATTTCCTAAAAAATCTCCAAGTACTAACACAAAAACTAAGTGAAACGGGGTTAACTGATAGATGGATGTTCTGCCTGTTATGATAATGATAAAAAATAAAGTGGCAAAACCAACGATGACTTTGATCGTCAGTAAACCAATATTGACTTCTTCCAACGTTTTTTCCTCCAATTTAAATTTTACTTAGTTGTAAGATCTTGAGGTTTAGATAAAGAGGCTAGTTTTAGTATTAAAGCTCGAGTTACAATTCCAACCATGATGTAATATATGAATGAATATCTGTATCTCCACTCTAAATAATTAACAAGTTTGACCCACTCGCAAAAGGGTTCACCTATATAGGCATATGTTAGTGCCATAATGATCTGGGCTAAAATAAAAGATTTCCATCTTCTAAAATATTGATATAACAACATGTAAGCTACAGGTACCATTGAAAAATCAAAAGGAAAGGCCCTAGGAATAAAAGGTAGGAATGCAATGGGTAATCCCAAAAACTGTATTGTGCACCAACTACATCTAATAAGGTTGTTGTCAAGATAATTATGGTACCAAATAACAAAATTTCTAAAATAATGTCTCGTTTAACAAGTTTAGCCCATATAACCCAAGGCACAACTAAAAAAACGACTAGTATCCACCATTCCCAAGTTAAAAACTCATTTTTAGCCAACCATTTAATTCTAAATGATAGAGCTTATCTTCTAATAAATGTATTTCCTTAAGATTTTCAAATATATTATCTATTGATATCACCTCTATATTTAAATGAAAAGGTAACAGATATTTTTGAATTCAAACTCTTTGAGCTGCCTTTTTAGTATTACCGTTTTTTAGTAATGAATTTCCATCGTAAATAAGAAAAAAACCATGTTGGAGTTCATCAACACTTGGGTCGTGTTAAGTCGGTGTTAGCGCTTTTGTTCCTAAAAATATGTTAATCAACTGTTCCAGTTCGCTTAATTTCCACCTTTATATTTGGTTTTATCTTTAGTGCTGAATATTTTTGTCTTAAATCTTCCTCAGTTAAATAGGAATATTTTCTAACACTTCTTATTTTTCTTCCGATGCCAATGGGATCCGTATTTAAATTTTTAAATTCCTCAAGTATATATCCAAATTCTTTGTTTAGGGCTTCACCAATTAGTTGCTCCATTTTGTTTAGTGAATCTTTATTTTTCACAGAAATAGATGGTTGAAATTCTAATGTTGAAACGGAAATCGTTGCATTTAAATGAACCAATTCTTCGTTCTTTATTTCAATGTTTCCTTTGTACTTTATTGGATGAAGTGTAATCTTATAAATATCACTTTTAGGAAGGTTGAGTTCGGCCATACCTCTTTTCTCTAGTTCTTCAGCAGCAATCTCTACAGTTATATCCCCTAAAAATGCCTTATTATTTGTGAATAATTTTATGTAAAGGGTGTTTATCAACGAAATAGATCCAACAATTTTATCTTCTTTGAATAATGCAACACCATCTATAGAAGGTGCTACCCCATTTGCATTTTTTATCATGGGTAGGGTAGGATCGATACCAATTTCATATAGTGTGGTTATAAAATCATGTAAGTTGGAGTTGACTAACATTTCTTTCTTTTCGTGTTTATCCAATAGTTGATAGATATAGGATCCCATTTCGGGATATTCTTCATAGTTTTTATTTTTAATCGTCTCCTCAGCATTATCAGTAATGGCCAAAAAGATTAAATAACTGATACTGCTATCTCGTTGCATAGTATCCAGAAAAGAAGAAATTCCTACTGTTTCTGCCATATTTTTATTAAACAGTATGGTCCTTAATTGACCAGACGTAATATCATGGCTTGTCTGTTCCTCTATTTTTTGTCTGATTTGTTTATTAGTCGTTCCGTCGGCAGAAAGGGTTACACTTGTCTTTTCTTCTTTTCGGTCAAATTGTAACAAACTGATAGTGCCTTTGTATGTATTGTCATCAAGCAAGTCAAAACCAATAATCGTTGAAATTCCTTGCATTTCTATTATTTTTTCAGGGGCCATACATGCAGTACAAAGAAGAGAACACAGCAGAATAACAATTTTTTTCATTCTTTCAACTCCTTCTGGAACGAGTATTGATTTTTGATTTTATAATGGTTATTCCATACAAGAAAATCGGATAGATAAACCACAGAAAAAATCCAATTTTGCCAATTTGATCAAAAAAATAATTATTATCTACTCTTTTAGTAATTAAAAAACTGCAGATAAAAGGGATAATGGAGATGAGCCATATTCCATATTTCTGTTTTATATGAAAAATCTGTTTAATACCCATGGAAGAAATATACAGAGTGATACATAGGTTTGGAAAAATAACTAAAATCCATAATGGAACCGCAACAAATTCAAAGCGCTCAATAAATGGAAAATGGACCGTGCTAATCATGCTGACAACAGGCCATACATTCTTCTCTAATTCTTTCGCGCTAAAAAATAAAATAGAAACAACAGTTGTTATTAAAACAAGAATGGTCGTAAACCAGACTGCTATTTGACTAAACAGCTGTAGTTTATTTTTCTCCTTTATAAATGGAAAAATAAAAAATAACGTCTCGAAACCTAACATTGTATAACTGCTCTTGAAAACTCCTTTCATAATTTCTGAAGGAGTTGTCGTCATAATAGGTAAAATCCTAGTTAGGTTTATGGTTTGAAGTGGTTGGTACACAACAAATAGCAGCCATATAGTCAATAAAAAGGATAAGAAGCAAACACCGGTCACTACTCTAAATCCGCCGGATACAGCATAAATGGTTAATATTAATAAAGCCAATACCCCGACCCATTCATAGACACCTTCATATCCCCATGTTAGTGACAACTCGACATGACTAATGGTAATCGAATAATGGACGGCAATAAAGTAAATGACAATAAGGAAGTTAAAAATACTACCAATCAAGCGTCCGAATATATGTTCATGAATTTCAAAAAGAGTACCACCTTCATTTTTTTTTAGGATAGAAATCATTAACCATGTAATCAAGCTAACGAATAAACCAGATAGTAAAATGGATATCCAAGCATCTTTTTTTGATTCTAGATACACAATTCTTGGAACTCCAAGAATTCCCATACCAATTTGCGAAGTGTGTATGATATAAAACGCCATAAAGGCGTTAACAAATCGTATATTTGATTTCATTTTGCACCTCAAAATTCATCTAAATCTGTTATATTTCTTAATCGTTCCTTTAGGCGAATGGAGTCTTTTGGTCGATTTACTAACGGTCGCCTCATATAAAAATGGTGGGGGAGACGTATTAAAAAATATTGCAAATCTTTCATTCTTAGCGGATATAGAGGTGCAAGATAAGGTTTATTTAAAGAAGTTAATTTTAACAAGTGAACCATTAGAATACATATACCAAAAATGATTCCATTTAACCCCCAAACACCTGCTAAAATAATGATTGGAAATCTAGCAATTCTGACAGCAGTGCCCATTTCATAAATAGGAGCCGAAAATGCCCCTAATGCACTAAATGCAACAATGATAATTAAAATATTGCTAGTTAATCCTGCCTCAACCGTTGCTTGGCTAATGATAATACCTCCTACAATTCCCATTGTTTGTCCTACTTTTGAAGGAAGGCGGGCACCAGCTTCTCTAAGTAACTCAATTAACAATTCTAGTAAGAGTGCTTCTAATAAGGGCGGAAAAGGAACTTGTGAACGTGATAGTCCAATGATAAATAACAATTTAGATGGTATGAGTTCAAAATGATAAGTCATGGCAGCCACATAAATGGCTGTTAAAAAAATAGAACCTACCATAGCAAAAAATCGGATAAAACGAATAAATGTACTTAAAGACCATCTCAAATAGATATCTTCTGTTGATTCGAAAAATGAGAAAAAATTAGCAGGACCTATAATCCCTACTGGGCTACCATCTATAAAAACACCAATTCGCCCGTTTATAATCGAGTAGATGAATCGATCGGGCAGCTCTGTTAATATAAATTGTGGAAATAAAGAGTAATGATTATCTTCTAGGCATTGAGCCAAAACGGCACTGTCACTTATATTATCCGTTTTTAATTGTTTAATCCTTTCCTTAAGTGTCTGAAGAGTGTCATCGTTCGCAATATCTTTTATATATACAATTCTTACTTGCTTTTGAACGCGTTCCCCAATCTTTATTTCATCCGTGCACAAATTATAATCATTTAGATTTTGTCTGATTATCTTAACGTTAGAAGTTAATGATTCAGTGAACGAAATTTTAGGTCCATATACTAACGATTCTGTTTCTGCTTTCTCAATAGAGCGTTCAATGGGATTTGCGCAGTTCACCATGAATCCCTTTTTCTCTTCTAAGAAATAAATATAAGCAAATCCATTTAATAGGGAAGAGATAACTTCTTGTTCCTCTATATTTACCATTATTTCTTCTATAGGAATGTTTTTCATTAAATAGGTGTAATGTAAGTATTCTACAGAAAGTTGTTCAATGTATTTAATGACATATTCATTTAGAATCTCTGGCTTAATTAAATTCTTCATGAAAATAATATGAATCCCCACTTGTCCAGCTTCAATCTTTCGACAATTCAAGTCGGGTGATTCATTAAGAATCGATTTAATTTTTTCATAACCTGGCAAGCTCTCATTATTATTACGCTCTGTCATTCTTATCATTTCCTTCAACGTTTTTTATAGTGTCTGTTAAAAAAATTATTTTATACAGAATATGGATAGAAGGATCGTAGAACCAATACATCATAATGGACAGCGTTAAACCATTATTGTGTCTAGTTTAAGAGGTTGGTTTCTTGTCAGTTATTACCCTTTTTCTCTCAGATTAATCCCAAATTTTATTTCTTCAATGTCCTTTTTTGGTTTTAACGTTAAACGTTGAAAGGATTTCCTTTTTTGTTTTGTTGTCATTTTTTCACCTTCTAAAATGTATGAAAAATTTGATGTTTAATAACAAAACAGTTCCTTTTTATGTATTAGACAAACCTTAATACGGCGACAAATGCATGCGTTTATCTTTGTTATTACATTTTCAATGTTAAATACCCATAAATAGGATGATTAAGAGGGAGAAACTCTTAAAACTTTGGGATAATATCCGAAAAATGGGAAAAATATTAGTCCTTTCAGGAAATACAATCATCTTATTTTATAAAGGTAGGGGTGTAAAAGAAATTGAAGTTGAGAAAAGAAAAAATGAAAAGTTATAAGAGCTATTGCTGTCAACGAGAAATAGAAGAAATGATGGGGATATGGAAAAGGGGTTATTATCGAAAAAATGGAGCTATACGTCAAAAATAATTTAGATTTAAATTTCCCAAAAATCATTGAATAAAAAATTCTCCATAAAGCAAAATAAAAGAGTAAAAAAAATTCAAGGAGGAAATTATCATGACAGTAATAAATGACGTTAAAACAGCTCTAGCAGGATTGAAAAGTGCTCAAGCTAGCTTTGAAACATTTGCTCTTAGTACAGATAATCAACAAGCTAAGCAACTTTACCAAGATGCAGCTAAGCAAACCCAATCCGTTGTAGACAGCATTGAACCACGTGTTCAACAAATCGAACAAGAAGAACCTCAATACAAACAACAGTAATTAGTAAGGCGAAAAAAGGTTGGCCTCTTAACCAACCTTTTTTCAGCTGTTCAAATAATGAAAAAAAATGGAGGTGTTTTTTTGAAAGATAAAATAACCACATTGAAAAACCTACTTTTTATTATAATGGTCATTGGTTTCGCATCAGGATGTAATGGTAATCAAAATGAATTTACTCAAGGTAATAGTACTTTTGGTATTTCACAAGTACATACAAGTAAGCCAATTGATCAATCCGTTGCCAATCATGCGAAAGAAAAGATAATTGCCAAGGAAGATATTACAGACGTAAAAGCTGTGAATACTGATAAAGAGCTTATGGCAGCGATTAAAGTTGAGAATTTTGATCGATTTCGATTAAAGAGTATCGAGAAGTCAGTAAAATCCGACTTAGAAAAAAAGTATCCCGACTATAAAGTTTTTGTTTCGACTGATAAAAAAATATTCTGGGAGCTTGAAAAGGTCGAGCAAAGACTGAAAAAAAACGATATGAATAAGAAGAACTTAAAAAATGATTTGAACAAACTGAAAAGTCTTATGAAGGAACAAACCTAAAGAGGAAGGATCGAGTTATGTCTAACAATCAAAAGAAACAACTTACTCCTGTGCAACAGGAATATCAAAAATTGCAAAAACAACGAGAGATCAAAAGACCGGTTGTTAAAAATTGTATTAAGGCCTTTTTAACCGGTGGACTTATTTGTTTGATTGGTCAGCTTATTTCAGACTTTTACATTTATTATTTCGATTTTACTGAGCAAACGGCCGGAAATCCGACGGTGGGTACGTTAATTTTTATTACAATGCTTCTTACTGGTTTTGGCGTATATGATCGAATGGCCCAATTTGGTGGGGCTGGAACAGCTGTACCTGTAACAGGTTTTGGCAATGCGGTCATATCACCTGCCATTGAACATCGAACCGAAGGATTTGTACTGGGCGTAGGCGGCAATATGTTTAAACTAGCCGGTTCTGTCATTTTATTTGGTGTGTTTTCTGCTTTTATCATTGCCTTAATTAAAACAATTTTAATCAGATGGGGTGGTTTATAATGCTAGCAGGTCATCGTACATGGATCTTCGAACAAAAGCCTGTCATTATCTCCACTGGAACCGTTGGTGGACCATTTGAAGCCAATGGTGCTATCCCAGATGATTTCGATACTCTTCATGCTGATTTATGGCTTGGGCAGGATTCCTATGAGAAAGCACATAAAATCCTTTTTGAAGAGGCTTGCCAAAAAGCCATGGAAAAAGGGGGCATACAAAAGGATCAAGTTCAATTTATCCTAGCTGGGGACTTAATCAATCAAATCACCCCAACAAGTTTCGCTAGCAGAACGATTGGAGCTCCTTATTTTGGCTTATTCGGTGCTTGCTCTACCTCGATGGAAGGACTGGCTCTAGGTGCTTATATTGTAAATACAAAAGGAGCGAAATATTTGTTAACAGGAGCTTCCAGTCATGATACAGCTGTTGAAAAACAATTTCGGTATCCAACTGAGTATGGTGGACAAAAGCCACCTACGGCACAATGGACGGTTACTGGTGCAGGTGCAGCCCTATTAAGTGATTCTGGGGAAGGACCTCATGTCACATCTGCCACAATTGGTCGTGTAATCGATATGGGATTGACAGATCCATTTAACATGGGAGGAGCTATGGCGCCAGCTGCGGTTGATACCATTGAAGCCCATTTAAAGGAACGAAATGTTGAGCCATCTTATTACGATTTAATTGTAACCGGTGACCTTGGCCAAATCGGACAGGAAGTGTCCATGGATCTATTTAAAAAGCATGGAACTCCTATTAGTGAAGAACAATACCAAGATTGTGGCCTTATGATTTATCGGGAAGGACAACCCGTTCTTGCAGGAGCAAGCGGTGCAGGCTGTTCAGCAACGGTAGTTTATGGGCATTTATTAAACCGCATGAAAAAAGGTGAATTTAAACGAATGTTAGTTGTGGCTACAGGTGCTTTGCTTTCACCGTTGTCCTTTCAGCAAAATGAAACAATTCCTTGTATCGCCCATGCAGTGTCAATTGAATACGGAGGTGAACAATTAACATGATCTATTTTTGGGCTTTTGTCGTAGGCGGTTTAATTTGTATCATTGGGCAAATTATGTTTGATGTATTTAAATTGACACCAGGTCATACCTTAAGTGCTCTTGTAGTGATTGGGGCTCTTTTAGATGGATTTGGACTATACGAGCCTTTGATTGATTTTGCTGGGGCAGGGGCTACCGTTCCGATTACAAGTTTTGGGAATTCGCTTGTTCATGGTGCGATGCAGGAAGCAGAAAAACATGGGTTAGTTGGTGTACTGACAGGAATGTTTGAAGTAACTAGTTCTGGTATTTCAGCTGCCATTGTTTTCGGCATGATAGGAGCTTTAATTTTTAAGCCAAAAGGATAAGGAGAATTAGGATGACAGTAGGATCAGATGTTAAACAGTGTTTTGCCAGTCTAAAAGGGGTAGAAGCAAGTCTCTCAAGTTTAGCATTACGGACTCTTGATGATGAATCGAAGCGAACTTTGCATGAGGCTATGATGGTAGTACACGAAGTAACAAAAGATTTAAAAAAAAGAGTAGGAGAACTAGAAGGAGAGGAACTTCAGTACAAAGGTTTCTAGAAAAACTATATTTACAGGGGGTGTAAGCAGTGCCTGAATGGTTAGATATAGCTGTACGCTCAGCATTATTTGTTGCTGTTTTATTTTTCATTACAAAATGGTTAGGGAAAAAGCAAATTTCAGAACTATCTTTCTTTGAATATGTCACCGGTATGTCTATTGGAAGTATTGGTGCAGAAGTGGCTACGGGACTTGAACGGAAGATTTTTCACGGAATTATTGGAATTGTCATTTTTGCGGCTATTCCCTTTTTCACTGGTTTAATTTCCTTAAAAAGGAAAGGATTTCGCAATTTTATAGAAGGAAAAGCAACTGTATTTATCAAAGATGGGAAGATTATGGAAGATAATTTAAAAAAGGAAAGATATACGACAGATGAACTGTTAGAGCTACTTCGCAGGAAGGATGTCTTTCAAGTCTCTGATGTAGAATTTGCTGTTTTAGAGGCAACAGGTGATTTATCTGTGATGCTAAAGAAAGAAAATCAACCTTTAACAGCAAAGGATATAAACTTGAAGGTTGCTTCAATCAAGGAGCCTCAGACCATTATTATGGATGGTACAATAATGGATGAACCACTAGCCACGATTGGACGAAGTCGGGCTTGGCTACAAACTGAATTAGAAAAACTAGGGGTAACGATTGAAAATGTATTTCTGGGACAGGTTAATTCTTACGGAGAGTTAACGATTGATCTGTTTGACGATAAATTACAAGTCGCCCCCCCACAAGAAAGACCCTTAATTCTTTCAACCTTGAAAAAATGTCAAGCAGACTTAGAACTATTTGCTCTTGGAACGGAATCAAAAGACGCCAAACAAATGTATAGGTTAAACAGTGAAAAATTACAAGAAGCCATTGATAAAGTGACCCCTATTTTAAAAGGATAAGGATTTAGCTTAGATTCATACATGACGAAAAAAAGATACCATTTTTAATTGAAATAAGTTTAAAAACCTTAGTCCAATTTCGGACTAAGGTGAATTTTTTTACGAGGTGTTAGAAGTGTCTATTTTTTTAGTTAAAGTTATTTTTATCTATATTGTGTTTATTGTAGCAGTAAATATTTTAGGGAAATCAGCTCTATCCCAACTTACCCCTCATGATTTTGGAGCGATTCTTTTTTATCTTAATCGAAATTTAAAGGAAAGTAGATATCCTTTACCTGAGCTGTTGTCTAATTTAAGAACAACAGGATATCCGGATATTCACGATAATGAATATGCGATTTTGGAAGCAACAGGTGAAATTAGCATTTTTCCAAGAAAAGAATTAGTTCCTATTACTCCAAAAGATTTACATATGAAAGTGGAATACCGCGGATTACCCATAGTCGTTGTCATTGAAGGGAAAGTGCAAAAGCGTAAATTAAAATTTATCAACAAAAATGAAAAGTGATTAAAGGAAGAACTAAAGGCAAAGTGATATCTTCAAATCAAAGATTTTTTTTATGCTGCTGTTAGAGATACCGATCATTCATTAAACATTAACAAAAAAGATGTTAACGACTAATTTTAAGACGATTTCCTCCCAATATAAATTAATGTTTTCTCTTATTTACTCCTTATTGCATTTACCAATTTCATTTTCCAAATTTATAAAAAATTATACCTATATTTAGGAATTTACCAGATGGTAATTTTCAAAATCACTAAGTCTCTAGTTAGGACAGTGCCCAGATCATTAAGCCTTTCTTGATGTCAGAACTTTCCCAACCTTAATTCTCTTTTTTTCGTTCTTAATATCTTATACAAGTTCTTATAAAGGTAGTCCATAATATATAACAGACAATCCCTTCATATTCCATACGTATACTGGTTACATAGTTTGTACATGATAAGAGAAACAGAAGGAGGGATTCCAGTTGGAGTGGATTTTTTATCTATACCTGTTAAATACGTTCTTTATCTTATTCATAGCAATTTGGGAAGTTCGTCGTCCTGCCAAGGCTTTGAATTGGATAATAATCGTCCTTGTTTTGCCTATCATTGGTTTCTGGCTATATCTTAGCACATCAAATCCCAAGATTATTCATCGGAAAAGATTGACCTCTTCTAAAAATGAATCTAACAAATTACCTGAGACATTCGGTGCTTCAGCATCGGTAATTACCAATGCTTTACGGCATTTCACTGTGAATGGGCTTCGAATGGGCCAAGTCCAAGTGTTTAACAATGGGATAGCAAAATATGAACAACTTATCGAATCCCTACAAAAAGCCCAAGAAACCATTGATCTGGAATATTTCATCTATCGGAACGACCAAATTGGTAATCGAATCACAGAACTGCTAATCGAAAAAGCATTAAATGGAGTGCAGGTTCGTTTTATGAGAGATAGCTTGGGGAGTTATAAATTCCCGCGTGAAAAAATCCGGCAGATGGTTGAAGCAGGGATAGAATGCAGGACAATATTTCCTCTGCGATTTCCCTGGATTTTGTCCAATTGGAATTATCGGGATCATTGTAAGATTGTGACGATTGACAGAAAGGAATCCTTTACTGGCGGTATGAACGTTGGGTATGAATATACAGGATTAAAGCCAGACGTAGGATTTTGGAGGGACACTCATTTGCAAATTATAGGGGAAGCAACAGGCGACTTGCAGACTATCTTCGACGTTCATTGGAATATCGCTGTACCAGAACGGATAAAGTCAAAAACAAAATCTGAGGCAACGAAAAAGGCCACTAAAATCCCAAAATATAAATCAAAGGAAATCAATCCAACCGGCAGCATAGATCTTTCAAGATGGCCTGCCGAATTCGGATCTGAGTTATGGCCTATAGAAGGTAAAACAGACAATACCCAAACAAAGACAGGAGAATTGCAAAAAGCGTACATCCATACGTTGGAAGGAAACCCTGGAATTCCTACCCCAGTTATTCGTCAAGCTTACTTTATATGTATAACACAGGCGACCAAGACTATTGATATAACAACTCCCTATTTTGTACCAGAAACGGATATTATCATGGCATTAAAGACAGCAGTAACTCGTGGTGTCCGTGTAAGATTGCTGGTTCCTCGCCACAATAATCAAAAAATCGTGGGTCTTGCAAGCCGTACTTATTACGGAGAACTTATAGAAGCTGGAGTTCAAATCTACCAGTACGACAAAGGAATGATACATGCGAAGGTGTTGACCATCGATGAGGAGATTGCTGCCGTAGGCTCAGCAAACTATGATATGAGAAGTTTTCGCCTGAATTATGAGGTGTGTCAAGTCGTGTACAGTGCTGATGTGGCAAGGGAACTCACAGAGCAGTTCGAGAGGGATCTTACTGATTCTGTACCATTAAGAATTGAAGACTTGTTGCAACGATCCCTGACCGAGCGCATTGTTGAACAGGGTGCTCGCGTGCTTTCTCCATTATTATAAGTTGATGTATCCTGTTTTTATTGTTCTATCTTAAATCTAGATTTAACTTTGTTTTTAATATATTTCTGACTTATTTGAAAAAGAACTTCCAACATGGGTTTTTTCTTATTTACGATGGAAATTCATTACTAAAAAACGGTAATACTAAAAAGGCAGCTCAAAGAGTTTGAATTCAAAAATATCTGTTACCTTTTCATTTAAATATAGAGGTGATATCAATAGATAATATATTTGAAAATCTTAAGGAAATACGTTTATTAGAAGATAAGCTCTATCATTTAGAATTAAATAGTTGGCTAAAAAATGAGTTTTTAACTTGGGAATGGTGGATACTAGTCGTTTTTTTAGTTGTGCCTTGGGTTATATGGGCTAAACTTGTTAAACGAGACATTATTTTAGAAATTTTGTTATTTGGTACCATAATTATCTTGACAACAACCTTATTAGATGTAGTTGGTGCACAGTACAGTTTTTGGGATTACCCCATTGCATTCCTACCTTTTATTCCCTGGGCCTTTCCTTTTGATTTTTCAATGGTACCTGTAGCTTACATGTTGTTATATCAATATTTTAGAACATGGAAATCTTTTATTTTAGCCCAGATCATTATGGCACTAACATATGCCTATATAGGTGAACCCTTTTGCGAGTGGGTCAAACTTGTTAATTATTTAGAGTGGAGATACAGATATTCATTCATATATTACATCATGGTTGGAATTGTAACTCGAGCTTTAATACTAAAACTAGCCTCTTTATCTAAACCTCAAGATCTCATAAGCCCCAAAATGAACTTGGACAATAAGAGTAATATTTATTATACTGCTTAATGTACCAAGGAGGCTGACATCATGAAACGAATAAAACATTCTAAAGAATTTAAATTACAAGTCATCAAGGAAGCCCAAGACACAGGGAAGAATACCCTTGTAGCTCGCCGGTATGATCTGAATCCCAATATGGTTAGTCGCTGGGTTCGTGAATACAAAGATGGTAAATTTGGTGAAGTAGATGTGGCTGTGCTGCCAGATATAGACTCCAAAGAATTATCCAAAGAAAATGAAAAACTTAAAATGTTATTAGGTGAAAAAGACCTTGAAATAGCGATCCTGAGGGATCTTATAAAAAAGAAAAACCCTCACTTGCTGAAAAGCATGAAGTAGCTAACAAATGGATTCAAAAAGGCTACTCGATTTCAAAGGTGCTTAAAATCATAGGTATTCCTCGATCCACATACTATTATCAAAAGAATTATCGTGTTGAGGAGAAAAAAGTAAGTGAGGGACGTCCAGCACCAGGTTATTCGATCCAAGAGGACGGTCAAAAGATATCAGACGAACAGATTAAAGAATTTCTACTAGAAGAGATTGCCGGTGATTGCTATAACTATGGTTATCGCAAACTCACTAAGGTCTTAAGGCGAAAATACAAACTTAAAATTAACAAGAAAAAAGTATACCGGATTTGTAAAGAATTGGGCATCTTACGCCCACAGCGCCAAAAGAAAGTCTCATACCCTAGGAAACTAGCAAGAAATCGCATTATTACAAGATCTAATCAGCTATGGGAAGCTGACATTAAATATGGCTTTATCGAAGGTGAGGATCGCTTTTTCTTTGTCATGTCCATCATCGATGTTTATGACAGGGGCATCATTACCTATCATATGGGATTAAGCTGCACTGGAGATGATGTCAAACAGACACTGAAAAGGGCATTATTAAAACGCCAACAATATGATGAATTGGAAAAACCTGTAATCCGAACAGACAATGGACCGCAGTTTATTTCCCATACTTTTGAAAAGTTTTGTGAAGATTCCAAAATTGAGCACGAAAGAATTCCACCAAGAACACCAAATATGAATGCTCATATTGAGTCTTTCCATCGCATTTTTGAGGACGATTGCCTATCCAGATGGCAGTTTGAAACCTACACAGAAGCATATCAAGAAGTCATGAATTTTATGGAGTTCTACAACGAGAGACGTATGCATTCTAGTATACTAGATTTGTCACCAAAGGAATTCTATCAAAAACAAGATTCATTGGTGATCAAGGAGGTTCGGGTGTAATGGATGTATTCATTCAAAGCATCAGCTTGATTTGGAGTGGCGGGCATGATAGCCTCGTTCGGCGATGCCAATGTTGTAAAACAGCTGGCTTCTTGGCAGGAGAATCATGCCCGCAGAGGCTCCATGTCAAGCAACATGGCCTTTTTGAAGAATAATGAAAGAAATCTATAAAATAAAAAACTGAGGAAATGAAAGAATAAGAGAGTTATTGTCCAAAATTCGGGGGTTAATCCGAAGATCTTACAACTAAGTAAAATTTAAATTGGAGGAAAAAACTTTGGAAGAAGTTAATATTGGTTTACTGACGATCAAAGTCATCGTTGGTTTTGCCACTTTATTTTTTATCATTATCATAACAGGCAGAACATCCATCTATCAGTTAACCCCGTTTCACTTAGTTTTTGTGTTAGTACTTGGAGATTTTTTAGGAAATACCATTTATGAAGATAAGGTAGGGATTTTTCATTTTTTATATGCCATCGGATTGTGGACGTTTCTTATGTTGGGAATAGAGTTTATGACTCTAAAAAATAAATCGACACGTTCTCTCTTATTAGGCAATCCTAACATCATCATTCGAGATGGTGTTATGGACAGAAAGTTACTTACAAAGAACAAATTGGATGTAAATCAAGTATTGAGTATACTCCGTCAAAATAATGTCTTTTCAGTTCGCGAAGTCAAATACGGTATATTGGAAGCTAATGGGCAAATAAGTTTATTATTAAAATCCAAGTATCAAAAACCAGACAAGCAAGATCTCAATCTTCCAGAAAGTCCAGTAGACCTCCCAACATCGTTAATTATAGATGGGGAAATTTTATGGGATAATTTACATGAACTCGGATTTGATCAACAGTGGTTAGATAACCAATTAACTACCAATGGATATGATAATGTAAAGCGTATACTTTACGCAGATTGGCGAGAGAGTGAAGGCATACATGTAAGTCCTAAATAAAATTTGTTAGGATAAGAGCACATCAATTTTCTTGGTGAATATAAACTTTAGTCTTCAACAATCAGGCGCTTTAATGAAGTAACTAAAGCCTAATTTTTCACTTATAACACCGAGAAATTAGACTTTTTATATTTTGGTTTCCTTAACGTTGTAAATCCGCATTTTCCTGACGCTACCCCTAAATGGAGCCCTTTAGCACCATTACAATATGAGACAAATGAAAACGGAGTGGTACCAGGAAAAAGGTGGGAAGATGGGAGCGGTGAATATACTCCCAGTATGGATACAAGAATTTTTCAGTTGAGAATAACAGGGCTAACAGACAATTTAATAGATGACTTAATAAGTAGAGAACGGTTTACTTATAGCAGAGAAGACTATGTGCAAATAAAGCATTCTGATTTTGATCTGTTAATAGTGCATGAGGATCCGGAATTTAGTTTGAAAGAAGTATTTGCTTCTAGAGGAAATATCGTCATGTATGTACGGTATTGGGGATATGCAGATGTAAATACTTTAATAGAAAATGTAGACGGGAAAATAGCTTTGATGCTTGATTAATTAAAAATAAGGAGAATGCAAAATGAATAGGTGATTTTCTAACGAAATTACATAGTATTCATTTATTAGAATTAGAGGGAACAAATCTAACAACCATCCACACATTAACGTATTGGAAAGACTTATACGGTAACATTAAGAAAGAATTATTTCCTTTTTTAAGCAACCAACAACAAGAACAAATTAGCCATATATTTGATGATTTCCTAGATGATTATCCAGATTCACTTAATAAAAAAGTAGTTATTCATGGTGACTTAACCATATCAAACATAATTTATCAGGAACGAAAGGAGAGGATAACTGGTGTCATCGATTTTACTGATGCTCAAATAGGAGATCCCGCCTTTGATTTTGCAGGAATCTATTGGTCGTTTGGCCCAAAGTTTACAAGAGATGTATTAGCTCATTATCAATCTACGGAGCCATCGGAATCATTGTTTGACAGAGTTAGTAAATTTTACGGATTACAACCAGTTTTTCATAATTTACTTTATGCCATTAGCAATAAACAAAATATAGACTGGAACTCAGCGTTAGCAAGATTTTCATTTCTTTATCATTACACATTTGAAAAGGAGAAGAAACAATAAAAGAATAATGGATATCGTATCTGATAAAATAAATGGGCAAACGAGATGAAAGATCAACTTGTTTGCCCACTTATTAGTTTTACGGGAATTTCATAACGATCCTCTTGATTATTGTCTCCTTCTATCTTCTGTATAAGTAGTTCTACACAAAGTTTAGCTAATTCTCCGAGAGGCTGTTTGACAGTAGTTAGTTTAGGAAAATAGTTTTCAATAAAAGAGGTTCCATCATAACCAACAAGTTTAAAGTCTTTAGGTGCTGATAAACCAAGTTTTTCCGCTTCATTTATAACTAAAAGAGCTTTCATGTCATCTGAGCAAAAGATTCCTTCTGGCTGTTCTGACTTAAGCATTTTAGATATCTCTACTGATTTTCTTAAGGGAGTAAAGCTTCCGTTTATTGAAATTACTTTGGGATCTAAACCAGCTTTATTCATCTCATCTATATACCCTTTAGTACGCAAGTGGGTTGGCGATTTAATATCATTGCTTCCCGTTAACATGATTATTTTTTGAATACCGTGGTTTATTAAAGAACGAGTAGCTAAAACACCACCTTGATAATTGTCACTGCTCACAATCGGTATACTTGATGCAAGAAAACGGTCAAAACTAATAATAGGTGCCTTGATATTTGTATAATCATCATGGTTTAGATTATGAGCACCAGCAATTATTCCTTCCACTTGATTTGCTTGGAGCATCTGAATATATTCACGTTCTTTATCCGAATTATGTTCACTATTGCATTGAATTGTCTTATATCCCATATTAAACAGCTCTCGCTCTAAGTGATCGATTAGTTCTGCATAAAACACATTATTCAAGGCAGGGAAGATTAATCCTACTAGTTTTGTGGACTTCCCTTGTAAACTGCGCGCTAGATTATTGGGATGATAATGAAGCTCTTTCATCGCTTCATGAACTTTAGCTATTGTTTTTTCTGAAAGATAGCCTTTTTTATTGATAACACGGCTTACCGTTGTAGGACTCACTCCAGCTAACTTGGCTACATCGGTTAATTTTGCAACCATTTTATTCTACCTCTTCTGATTATTTAGTCTCCATAGTTTTCCGCTGAGATCTATTTTAGAATGAAGGTAAACAAATGTTTGTGATTCATCTGGAAAAACACGCCCAGAAATAACCCGTTCACCCTCATTTACAAAGCACTCAAAAACAGAAGTATCAGCAAATAGATTTATTTTCATTTCTTCCTTTTTGGTAACAAACGCTTCTCGTTTAAAGCCATATTCTTCTCCAAAGCGCTCGCCTGCAAATTCTCTATCTACAGAAACTTTACCATTTACTGAATCGAGTGTAAAGGCTAAATAGCGGGTTTCATCAGCATTTGAAAAGAGTTTTAGTTCGACGATTTCATTTTTGGGTATCGTCAATTCTAATTCAAAACGATTGGTTTTTGTGTCAAGTGAACGATGAAATATATGCTCTATTTGACGCAAACTTTTTGTTTCATCTACTGGATATTGTTTCAGTTTACCATTATGCAAGGTCAGTTCTTTCACTAAACTCAACATACCTTGATAGCCTTCCTTATCAGTCGGATAGCTTATTTCTGGTAAACCAATCCAACTAACAGACAGAGCTCTCCCATCAGGTGCATTAAATGCCTGTGTTGCATAGACTTCAAAGCCTTCATCTAGATTTTGCAGACTTGTAGCATTGGTAATTGCTGCATTAGTAGGCTCAAATGTTTCTCCAATAATGTACATATTCGGATAGATATTTTCGTATGGGTGTATTGATTGTGATAACCCTTGTGGACAGAAAAGTAAGACAGGAACCTCCTTAATAAAAATAAGGGTAGGGCATTCAATCATAAAACCGAGCTCAGAACGAGAAAAAGTCAATTCCCCAATTAAGTTCCAGTTCTTTATATTATTTGATAATGCTTTATAGAGAAAAATAGCTCCTGTTTTATCTGATTGTTTCTGTGCACCAATAATCATATAGAATTGATTTTGATAACGAAAGATTTGGGGATCTCTAAAATGATCTGTTGTTTCTTCCGGCTGGTTAACTAATGGATTGTCAAATTTTTCGATAGTTCCGTCTGTATACATAAAAGCACCATTTTGAAAGGTAAAACGATTCCAATTATCATCTCTAACATTGCCTGTGTAAAATAGGAATAGCTTTTCCTCATCGATTGGATAAGCTGAGCCAGAATATACTCCATGAGAGTCATAATTATTGTCAGATTGTAGGGCAATCCCTTTTTCTTCCCAATGAATGAGATCTTCACTTTCTAAGTGATACCAACTTTTTAGGCCATGAGCAGCCCCGAATGGGTAGTATTGAAAAAATAGCTGCCATTTGCCATTAAAGAAAGAGAAGCCATTCGGATCATTTAATAGTCCAGTTTTTGGCTCAATATGATAGCCAGTTCGCCATTTAGAACTGGCTACTGAATTTGTTAAAGCTACCACATATTCATCATCCCATTCAGAATAAGGTTTATATCTAAGTTCCCGTGTCCATTTGCTAATAATTTCTGTCATGTAAGTTAAACTCCTCCGTTATAAATCCTTAGGTTACTTAATGGAATTTTAAAACGCCTCTAAATATATGTCAAACGTTTTCCTTGTTTTATAACAATATTTAAGAGTATTTATAAAAAAATATTCAAATATATGATAAACGTTTGACACAAAATAAAAATGGTGTTAAGTTTATCGTGCAAAAGGTTTTGAAAGCGATTTAATAGAAAGGGGAATTCACATGAAACACAGAGAAGTGGCAGAACGGATAGCAAAAGCTTTAGGGGAAAACAACTTAATTGCTGCTACACACTGCGCAACAAGACTACGCTTAGTTGTTAAAGATACGAAGCAGATCGATCAAATCTCTTTGGATGAGGATCCTGATTTAAAGGGAACTTTTAAAGCAAATGGCCAATACCAAATCATCGTCGGTCCTGGTGATGTAAATGTTGTTTATAAAGAATTAATTACTATCACAGGTGTTGGCGAAGCTACAAAAGAAGAGTTGAAAGAGGTTACGGAGAAAAAAGAAACCAATCCTGTAATGAAACTAGTAAAGCTATTATCTGATATCTTCGTACCGCTAATACCTGCTTTAGTAGCTGGTGGTTTATTGATGGCTTTAAATAATGTTTTAACTGGACAAGGTTTGTTTGGTCCACAATCGATTGTAGAGATGATACCAGGTATACAAGGTTTTGCAGATATTGTTAACTTAATGGCTTCAGCTCCCTTTGCCTTCTTGCCTATTTTAATTGGTTTTTCCGCAACAAAACGTTTTGGAGGAAATCCTTACCTTGGTGCAGCAGCAGGTATGATGCTTGTTATGCCTAATTTAGTAAATGGTTATGGCGTAGCAGAGGCATTAGCTACGGGACAGATGCCATATTGGGATGTCTTTGGCTTGCAAATTGCTCAAGCGGGTTATCAAGGTCAAGTATTGCCGGTAATTGGAGTTGCTTGGATTTTGGCAACACTTGAAAAGTTCTTCCATAAACATTTAAACAATGCAATCGATTTTACTTTTACACCATTATTATCCGTGATTATTACAGGATTTGTTACATTCGCATTTGTTGGACCTTTATTACGTGGTGTTTCAAATCAATTAACAGATGGGTTGCTCTGGTTAATCGATACGCTTGGTGGAGTAGGGTATGGATTATTTGGTTTGGGTTATTCTGCAGTTGTATTAACAGGCTTGCATCAATCCTTCCCAGCAATTGAGACACAACTACTTGCAGATATTGCCAAAACAGGCGGAAGTTTTCTTTTTCCGATAGCTTCTGCTGCTAACGTAGCACAAGGAGCGGCATGTTTAGCTATTTTCTTTATATCAAAAAATCAAAAACAAAAAGGGCTAGCATCATCAGCATCTTTTTCAGCTATGTTAGGTATAACTGAACCAGCGATGTTTGGGATTAACTTAAAATTGAAATTCCCATTTTTTATTGCTTTGGTTGCAGCTGGTATAGGAGCAGCATTCATGGGCTTTACAGGAGTACGTAATGTATCTTTAGGTCCTGCAGGATTAATTGGTTTCATTGCAATAGCTCCAAAATCAATTCCAATGTTTATGGTTGGAATATTAATTAGTTTTATACTCGCATTCGTAGCAACAATGATTTATGGGCGAAATAAATTAAAAGTTTCATCTATTAATACTGGAAGTACCAGTACAACAGAAAGAAGCACTACTCCTGTTACTAATATAGCAACAAACGAAGAAATCGCTGCTCCGGTTGAGGGGAAGGCTATTGATTTAGCTACTGTAAATGATCCAGTTTTCGCTTCAGGCGCAATGGGAAAAGGAATTGCTATTATCCCTCGAATCGGCAAAATATATGCCCCAGCTGAAGGTATTCTAACTGTTACAAACGATTCCAAACATGCTTATGGCATTCAAACGGAAAAGGGAGCAGAGATTCTTTTGCATATCGGGATAGACACAGTAAAATTAGCAGGGGAAGGGTTCAAAACCTATGTTAAGCAAGGTCAGAAGTTAAAGAAAGGGGACTTGCTTGGCGAATTTGATATCGAGAAGATTCACGAAGCCGGTTTTGATTCTACTGTGATGATAATTGTCACGAATTCCAAAGCTTATGAAGAGGTTAAAAGCATGGTCGATGCAGAACTGACTGTTGGAGAAAAAGCAATCACGTTAATCCCATCAGTAAACAAATAACCTTAAGTAATCTATGTACTAGATTATAAGAAACCAATTGAGATAGAAAGAAACAACTTGTTTATAGGAGGTATTAATTTGCCTATTTTTCTTGAAAAAGATGGAAAAACACTCCATCTACAAAACGAAATATTGAGTTATGTGATTTCAATAGAAAAAGAAAAATACGTCACCCATCGTTATTGGGGTAGAAGATTAGAAAGTTTTAATGGCAGCACCCAGCTTCAAATGATTGATCGTGGTTTTGCAACTAATCCAATTCCTGATGAGAGAGTGTTTAGCTTAAATGCACTACCTCTGGAAACAAGTACGCAACAAAGCGGTGATCACCGAATCTCGAATTATACAATACGTTCTCATACGAATCATACACGAACAGATTTTTCTTATAAGAAATTCGAAATTCAAACTGGGAAAAAGCGCATAGAGGGGTTACCCACATTAGAAGGCAAAGATTCAGAAGTTACTACACTGACTATTACCCTTTATGATGATATTCAGAAGTTGGAAATGAAGCTTTTCTATCATCTTTATGAACAACTACCTGTAATAACACGACATGTAACATTCTTAAATTACGGTAATCAAGAAGTATTCCTTGACAATGCAGGAAGTCTTCAAGTAGATATCGCGTCAACTACTTTTGATTTGTTAACTCTTTACGGGTCCCATACGAATGAGGCAAACATTAGCAGAAGGAGATTGCATAATGGTATTCAAAAAATAGAAAGTACTCGTGGTGTAAGTAGTCCACAACATCAACCATTTTTAGCACTTTTAAACCCAAATACAGATGAATTTAGTGGAGAAGCACGTGCATTTCATCTCATTTATAGTGGGAATTTTCAAGCACAAGTAGAAGTAGAACAATATGGTTCATCACGAGTACAGCTCGGCATAAATGCAGAAGGATTTTCATGGAAGCTTTCACCTGGAGGTAAATTTGAAACACCAGAAGCTGTGATGGTTTATTCTAATCAGGGATTAAATCATATGAGCAACACTTTTCATAAACTCTATCAAGAACATCTATGTCCAAAGCCCTTTCGAAATCGCGAACGACCGATTCTATTAAATACGTGGGAAGCTAATTACTTTGATATATCAGAAGAAAAATGTGAAAAATTAGCTGAATTAGCATCACAGGTCGGCATGGAAATGTTTGTTTTAGATGATGGGTGGTTCGGCAACAGAATGGATGATACTTCCTCGCTTGGAGATTGGAAGGAGAATAAGGAAAAGTTACCGAACGGAATAGCTGGCTTAGCTGAGATGGTGAGAAATAAAGGAATGAAATTTGGTTTATGGTTTGAACCAGAAATGATTTCAAGAAATAGCGAACTATTTAAAGCAAACTCTGATTGGGTTATACATAGCCCTGCATATTCACCTTTAGAAGGAAGAAGACAGCTAGTCCTAGATTTATCAAATCGTGAAGTGCAAGACTTTTTAATAAATGTATTAACAGAACATTTAGAAACAGGCAAAATTGATTATATTAAATGGGATATGAACCGTCATTTAACCGATATTGGGAGTGCAGCCTTCCCTAAAGATCAACAAGGAGAGATAAGTCATCGATATATACTTGGCTTATATCGAATTCTCGAGAAGCTAGTGAAACAATTTCCCAATGTACTATTTGAAAATTGTTCAAGTGGAGGGGGAAGATTTGATCCTGGAATGATGTATTACATGGCCCAAAATTGGACGAGCGATAATACAGATGCCTTATGTAGGACAAAAATCCAATATGGATACAGTTTGCTTTATCCTCCCATTATGATGGCCGCACATGTTTCACCTGTACCGAATCATCAAGTAGGAAGGATAACCTCTCTTGAAACTAGAGGTTTAGTAGCAATGAGTGCCAATTTTGGTTATGAACTTAACTTAATGGATGTATCAAAAGAGGAACTCACAGAAATAGAAAACCAAATATCCTTTTATAAACAGCATAGAAAACTATTTCAATTTGGGGAATTTTATCGATTAAAGTCCCCAGGAGAATATTTTGAAACGGCTTGGATGTTTAAAAATGAGGAAGAAGCAATAGTCATTTATTTTAACGGAGTAGCTCGTCCTGCTGTACCAGTAAACTATTTACCTGTTAATTATCTAGATGATTATGCAACATATAAGGAAATGGACACTGGTAGAATGTATTCTGGTAGTGAACTTAATTATGCTGGTGTAACTATTCCTCGAGTGAAAGAAGATTATAAAACCTTAATTTATCATTTTATCAAAGTTAATAGGTAAAACAATTCATATGAGACTGGGACAAGACCTCCTCTGAGATGAAAAAGCCGGTGGAATTTTACTCTTCGTAGGATTCCACCGGCTTTCATTATTTGATCATTGATCATTATCCTTGAAGATATCATCTTCATTACTTACCGTTACAACTTGAATATTATCTTAATTAGTAATATACTTAAAAATAAAGTATCTTAGTTACTAAAGTATTTATAAAGGAAGGTCCATTGTATGAACATCTTTGAAAATTTATTAACTTCATTAAAAAGAGCAAGTGAAGTAAGTGTTTCAATTATGAAGCCTAGAGATGAAGGAGTGATTACCCATAACTTAATGATATTTCTTTTTATGATTCAAAATAAAGGTGAAATTAGAACAAGGGAAATATCAGAGCATTTTGGTGTGACATCAGGTGCTGCAACTGGCATTGCTGATAAGCTTGAAAACTTAGGATTAATTGAAAGGAACCGAAGTAAAATAGACCGAAGAGTTGTCACTTTAGTTTTATCTGAAAAAGGAAAAAAACTTGTACAAAGCAAAAAAAGAGAGCATGTTGAGTTGTATCAATACATTTTGCATGATTTTTCTGAAGAAGAGCTATTAAACACAATACGCATGTTAAATAAGATCTCAGATAGAATAGATAGTTATAACAACAGGGGAGATATATGATGAAGATTTTAGTAACAGGTTTTACGGGAAAAGTTGGATTACAGGTTGCTAACTATTTAAAAGACATAGATATACCAATATTATGTGGGGTTCGAAATGTTGAAAGAGCTAGAGCTAAGTTTGGTGATATATATGAATACGTTAGTCTTGATTTTTCAGATCCAACTACATTTGATGGGGCTCTTGAAAATATTGACCGCATTTTTTTAATGTACCCACCTGGTGAAAACCTTCCATTCGCTACTTTTTTAGAAAAGGCAAAGGATAAAGAGATTAAACACATTACCTATTTATCGTTAAAAGACGTCCAATTCATGCCATTTATCCACCATTACAAAATGGAAAAGCTAATAAAAAGCTATAACATACCTTATACATTTGTTCGCGCCGGATATTTTATGCAAAATTTAAATGATTTTCTTTGTAAGGAAATTAAAGAAAGACAACGTATCTTTGTTCCAGCAGGTAAAGGGAAAACAAGCTTTATTGATACTAGAGATCTTGCTGAAATCTCTGCTTTAACGCTAGTTAATGAAGGAAAGCATAAAAACCAAATTTATGCCGTAACAGGGAATGAAGCTCTCGACTTTTTTGATGTTGCAAGTATAATGACCGAAGTGCTTGGAGTAAAAATTCAATATACAAACCCATCAGTCAAAGAATTTAGGGAATATATGAAGAAAATAGGTGAAGATGAAGGATTTGTAAATGTTGTCGTTGGTGTTCATATGCAGACAAAACTTGGCCTTGCAAAAGGAATTAAGCATGATTATGAAAAAGTAACAGGCAAAACGCCTACAAATATTAGAAAATATATAGAGGATTTTAAAGAGAGTTGGATCTAAGGATTAACAGCAAACACAAGAAATATTCATTATTATAGGAGGATTACCATTTTGTGGAGATTAGTAAACGGAAAATTGATTCAAGAAACAGATCAAACAAGGATTAAATTCAGAACTAATATTAGTAAAGAAATCATTAATAAATTAAATCGAATGTCTGAAGAATACGATACACATATTAATTATTTAATTGAAAACGGACTTAAAAATTTATTAACAACCGGAATTGTAGAATTCTCTAAGGAATCTAGACCAAAAGATCGTGTTCAGTATAAAACAACTTATGATAAGCAATTGCTTGAAGATGCAAAACAATTTGCAAAATCACACCAATTATATATGAATGATATCATTGAATATAGTACGAAATTTATTGATTTAACTAATATTAAAGATAAACAGTATAAGAATAGAGTAGAGAGAATGTAGTTTTACTATATTCTTATATTTATTATAACGCCCCGAACATAATATATATTATACACAGCAATTTAAAACTCGCTAAATCACATCTCATATTAAAGTATACTTTAGATAGTGAGACAAAATTAAATTTTTTTTATTATTAACCTTCACCTTCAATTAAAAATACAACAACCGAAAATCATCATTGTGACAATGTTTTTCGGTTGTTGTAGAAATTCATTATTAAAATTAAAGTATTTCTTTTTCATCGGTATCAGCAATTAAATTCTGATAAAAAGTTGCATTAGATGCATAAACATATGGAGTTAACCATAAAAAACCTATCCCTAATGAAATTAGACATAAAATGCCCCAACCAATAAAGCTTAAATTTAATAAGAAATATTTCCACTTGTATCCATGCATTCTTCTTCTGCTTTCTGTAATTGCTTCGAAAATCGAATATTCTGGATGATCTTTTAATAACATAAAAGTTTGTGAATATGCTAGACCTTTAATAATTCCAGGAATTATTAATAATAAGGACCATAAAAAAGTAAAAATACCTACCATGATAGACGCACCTATCACTTTTAACATTACCTTTACGTCTGTATAAATAGTGAAAACTTGTGAAATCTCCGCATTTTTTTCTCTAACAAGATCTAGATAAAACCATACTATTGCTATAGATAAAGGTATTAATATAACACTAATAATGGCAGTTAATATCGATGCAAGTGGTGGTGTGTATTCTTGATTTAACCAGTTTATGAATCCGCCACTAGCATATATTTCAATCGAGAGATTTATACCAGCACTTAAAACAAGATATAAGAAAGTAAGTCCTACTACCTTTCCCCATTCTCCTTTCAATGATTGTCTTGCCCCCTCTGTTAGGATAGATGTCGTAGGGAACTTTAGTGTATAGTTTAAATCATACACGGAGGTTGATCGACATGAAAAGTAATAATGGTAAACGTTATACAAAGGAAGAGAAAGCATCAATTATTAAGAGAATGATGCCCCCCACTAATGAATCGGTTGGCCAATTAAGTGAAGAGTTGGGCATTACTGAACCCACGCTTTACAAGTGGAGAAAAGAGGCTAGATCATCTGGAAACCCCACACCCGGAGATGGACAAAGTTCTGAACACTGGAGCAGTGAAGATAAGTTTCTCATAGTTATGGAAACATACTCAATGAATGGTGCGGAGCTAGCGGAGTATTGTCGAAAAAAGGGACTTTATAAAGAACAGATTGACGCATGGCGAGATTCATGCCTTAATGCAAATGGGCGAGAATCTAGTCAAACAAAGCAGTTAAATCAAGAATTAAAAGAGGAGAAAAAGCGAGGAAAGGCATTAGAGAAAGATTTGCGTAAAAAAGAAAAAGCATTGGCAGAAGCTGCAGCCTTATTACTATTAAGAAAAAAGGCCCAAGCGATCTGGGGGGACCAAGAGGACGAATGATCAGCCCGTCAGATCGCGCACTAGCAGTAGAACTCATCCAAGAAGCAAACCAAAATGGTGCGCGATTAGCCCCGGCGTGTAAAGAATTGAACATTAGCGTTCGCACCTATGAACGCTGGATTTCAGAAGGTGGAATCAAGGAGGATCAACGCCCTATTGCGTTACGTCCAGAGCCAAAAAATAAATTAACGATAGAGGAAAAACAAGAGATACTGGAGGTTGTTAAAAAAGAGGAATTTGTAGACCTACCGCCTACTCAAATCGTGCCAAAATTAGCAGATCAATGCATTTATATCGCCTCCGAATCTAGCTTTTATAGAGTTCTTCGTGAGCATAAAATGCAAAATCATCGGGGAAGAAGCAAAAAGCCCGAGGGTAGATTACCAGAAAGTCATTTAGCAGTAGCCCCAAACCAGGTATGGACATGGGATATAACGTGGTTAAAAGGGCCGGTGAAAGGCTTGTTTTATCGACTCTACTTAATTATCGATATTTTTAGTAGAAAAATCGTAGGTTGGGAGATTTGGGAGTCAGAGGAGGCAAAACACGCTGAAGATTTAATGAAGAAGACGATTATTAGTGAAAAAATCCAAGGTAAACCACTCGTTTTACATTCCGATAATGGCAGTCCCATGAAAGCCGCAACATTTCAGGTATTACTTGAAAAATTAGGGATCCAAAGCTCTTATTCAAGACCAAGAGTAAGTAATGACAATCCCTATTCTGAAGCAATGTTTCGGACTCTGAAATATCGACCTGAATTCCCGTACAGAGGCTTTGAAACACTTGAGGCTGCACGTGAATGGGCATTAAGATTTGTGAATTGGTATAACTGTATACATTTACACAGTGGTATAAATTTTGTGACGCCAGAACAATGCCACACAGGTGCGCATATTGGGATACTGAAAAAGCGCAAAGAAGTTTATGAACTAGCGAAACAAAAGCATCCAGAACGTTGGACGCGCTCAACTAGAGACTGGAGTGCACATGATTCAGTGGCTTTAAACCCAATAAAGGACAAGATAGAAAAGGATGGAACAAAATAGCCCCACTGCGACTGAGCTTGAACTACCCATTCCCTTCTCATCAAAGAACAGAATGAATTCTGTTCTTTGATGAGAAGGCCACCAAGCAAAGCGCGGTAGTTACCCTTACGTTCTTACACTAGTAAACAAGTTAAATGCGACAACTATCTTGACAAACACCGCTTGCATCATACTTAATTTCTGAAATCTTCAATTTGTATCCTCCTTTATATTACTCCTTATCATTATAACTATTTTTTTGTAATAATAAAGAATTATTTGATAAATACCCCAAAATTTCCATGTTTAAAACTAATTAGTTTTATGCCTCTACTAGTTTCTAACTATCCTGGATATTAGAATCGTTATTTTTAAATCCTGCTTTTCAAATAATTAATAAGACAAGTGATTATTTCTCACTCAGCGTTAAATCCAATCTTATCCATTAAATTTAAATTCTTCTCTCACCTCCCTCCTAACTTTTCTTATCAGCTAAAAGATTTTAGAAATAATACATAGTTTTATAAATATAAAGCATTTACATTGTTAGGTAATGAAATGATATGATAGAAAATGAATAGAAAATACAGCATTTTATTATTAAGGAGGAAACATACATTGAATATACACATTAGCAATGCTGCGTTAACATGGTTTAAGGATGAAGTTGGTTTACAAGCGGGAAGTCATGTGCGCTTTTATCCGATGATATATGGAAATAGTCCAGTTCAAGAGAACTTTTCATTAGGATTTTCTATAGAGGCTCCAGTTGATGCGATATCTAGTGTCACAGTAGAAGAGATTCAGTTCTATGTTGAAGAAACAGATGTTTGGTTTTTTAATGGCCATGACTTATATGTGGAGTATAACGAAACAATGGATGAAGTAGAATATCAATATAAAATGCCGAAATAAAGGGTTAAAAATAACCGCCTATACAAATGGCGGTTATTTTTAACCCTTTAATAAGAATGAAATAAGCTTGCTTGGATTATCTTTCAATAAACTCTCCTGGCTGTAAAGTCGGGATATTTGCTAGTTCTACCGTTTCTGGATATTTTATTCCTGCACCAGTATTTAAACAAACGACGACTTCCTCTTCCTTTATCCACCCTTCTTTTCTTAACTTTTCAGCAGCGGCAAAGGTTGCCGCACCTTCTGGACAGATAAAATTACCTTCAAGCTCAGCAACTAGTTTTTGTGCAGTAAGTAATTCGGTTTCTGAAACAGCAATCGCGCAGCCATTTGTATGATATAAGCTTTCTAGCACAAGGAAATCTCCTAAAGCTTTTGGTACATTTATTCCAAAAGCACAGGTCTCTGAGTTTTCAAAAAAAGCAGATTCTGTCTCGCCATTTTTCCAAGCTTCCACAATAGGGGAACACCCTTCCGCTTGAACAGCTACAAGTCTAGGAAGTTTATTATCTGAAATCCAGCCGAGCTCTTGCATTTCTTTTAAAGCTTTGTAAATGCCAATAATACCGACACCTCCACCAGTTGGATATAAAATAACATCAGGTACATTCCAACCAAATTGTTCTACAATCTCATAACCCATTGTTTTCTTTCCTTCGATACGGTAAGGCTCTTTCAAGGTAGAAGCATCATATACCCCTTTATCTGCGACT
Organism: Niallia sp. FSL W8-1348; assembly: GCF_038006745.1. Taxonomy (NCBI): domain Bacteria; kingdom Bacillati; phylum Bacillota; class Bacilli; order Caryophanales; family Bacillaceae; genus Niallia; species Niallia sp. FSL W8-1348. The sequence goes on from NZ_JBBOVV010000002.1 coordinate 328,802, forward strand.
AATTTGCCGACGATTTTGCCAGCATCACTAATAAGTCCATCGACTAAATGCAAATCTCCTCCAGAAATAAACACTTCTTTTCTAGTTATTGCAGGTGCGTCTACAGGCATAACAATGGTTGCTTTAATGTTTGCCTTTGCTGCATAAAGGGCCCATGCAGCGCCAGCATTTCCATTTGTCGGCATGGCAAGTTGTTTAACCCCGAGCTCTTTCGCTTTGGAAATTCCTACACTTGCCCCTCTTGTTTTAAAAGAACCAGTTGGAATAATCCCTTCATCCTTTATGTATAAATTAGATAGCTGATAATGCTTTCCTAATTGGGGCATTTTTTCTAACGGCGTCCATCCTTCTCCTAATGTAACTATATTCTCTTTTGCACTAACTGGTAAAAGTTCATGATAGCGCCACAAACTAGTTGGTCGTCTTCCGATGCTTTCCTTCGAAACATGCTCCTTTACTTTCTCTAAATCATAACGAACTAACAAAGGAGAGCCACAGGCGCAAAGCTGCTGAACCTCTGTCACCTCTAACACAGCCTGGCATTTTGGACATTCTAAATGTGAAACATAGCTATAAGACATCGTTTTCCTCCAATATAAAATTATTCATTACACATTTACAAGATACATAGAAAGAATTAATTGTCTAACAAACGAAAAAAAACCAAAGGTATCCTCTAAAAAGGATGCCTTTGGTTTTTCCAATCAGCTAGAGTTATTATTATCTATCTATCATTATATTAAAGTATGTGAGATTATACAATTTCGATATACTAATTAATTTTTTTTACTTCTGCAATCATTAGATCATCGGTTATTTCATCAGACTGATGTAATGAAATATTTGCACCTAGGCTATTAAATGCTGTAACTGCTTCATCGTAGCCACGTTCAATATGTTCGATTCCTGTAATCGTTGTCGTTCCTTCCGCAATTACTCCTGCAAGCATAAGACATATTCCTGCACGAACATCCGAAGCATTAACTAATGCGCCTTGTAACGAAGACTTCCCTTTTATATGCGCTACTCCATTTGCTACCTCTATACTAGCACCCATTTTATTCAACTGATATACATGATTAAATCGGTTTGGATAAACGGTTTCCCGCAGTACACTTCTTCCATTCGCTTGTGTTAGTAATACGGTTAAAGGCTGCTGTAAGTCTGTAGGAAATCCTGGAAACATAGCAGTTCTTACTCTTGTCGCATTAATTCTTCCGTCCAAAAAGGACGTAATATTATTTTCCTTTATTTCAATGCCTACACCAATTTCTTTTAATTTTGTAAGACAGGATGTAAGATGCTCAGGAATGATATCTTCTACTGTAATAGTGCCTCCTGTAATCCCAGAAGATATGAGAAAAGCTCCTGCAATAAGTCGATCGGGAATAACACTGTAGCTACAGCCATTTAATTGTTTAACACCTTTAATTTTAATTGTATCCGTACCAGCGCCTGTAATTTTTGCACCCATTTGATTTAAAAATAATGCTGTATCCGTTACTTCTGGATCTCTTGCCGCATTTAATAAGATCGTTTCTCCTTCAGCTAGTACTGCTGCTAGCGTACTATTAACGGTTGCGCCTGAAGTTATTGTATCAAAATAAATGGTTGCGCCATTTAATCGAGTAGCCTCTACAATATAATAATCTTTATGGAAAGTAAAGGTAGCTCCCATTTTCTCGAATGCTTTTATATGTTGATCAATTGGTCTGCTTACAAAATCATCTCCACCTGGATAGCCAAGGGACACTTTCCCAAATTTAGCAAGTAATGCACCAATAAAATAATAGGCTGTTCTAAATTTACCAGACTTTTCTGGTTCAATAATGGGGTTATTTATATTAGTTGGGTCAATATGAACATCTCCTAGAATATCTCGATTCATGACACATCCAATTTCTTCCCCAATTTCACGCAATACACGAAAATCTGCAATATTTGGGATATTCTTTAACGTTACTGGCTCACTAGCTAAGCATGCTGCAGCAAGAATCGCTAGTGAACTATTTTTCGATCCTGGTACTGTTAGGGATCCTTCTAGCTTTGAAGGTCCTTCTATCTTCATCCATCTCATTATGAATCTCCTATTCCGTTCTTTCTAACTAATGTAAATCAGCAAAGATTACTTTCAGTCTCTTCTCTTTTATCTCCTGGATTGTTTTTTCCTGAGCGCCTAAATCTGTAATGAAGATATCAATATCCTCTATTGGTACGGATTGCATAAACATTTCAATTCCTATCTTTTCATGTGGTGCTAAGCATACCACTTTTTTGGCAACACTGGAAACTGTCTGTGCAAATGCTGCAGCTTCAGGAGTAGAAGTACTAATACCTTTTACGTTAATTCCTCCTCCTGTTAAAAAACAAATATCCAAAGAAAATTTACGCATCATTTCCATAGCCAGACAATCTATCATACTACCAGATGAAACACCCCTTAGCTTTCCACCGATTAAATAGGAACTAATATTCTCTCGTGTTCTAATATGTTCGGCAATTTTTAGAGAATTGGTAATGATTGTATAAGGGAAATCAGTTGGCAAATATTTCATCATTCCATAATGAATACCTGCTCCTCCAATAAAAACAGTATCATTTTTTTTAATGCAGGAAGCTGCTAATTTAGATATAGCATTTTCATGTGGAGCACCTGCTCCGTATCTAATTGCATCTGGTTGCGACATTGTCCGCACTTTAGGTGTTGGTTCAGGAAGAATGGCACCACCATATGTTTTTTGCAGTAATCCTTGTTCTTCCATAATGGATAAGTCTCTTCTTATCGAATCAAGGGACATTTCAAATTTAGCTGCTAAATCTTTGGCGATTACTTTGCCATCTCTTGCTATAATTTCTAAAATTCTTTGTCTTCTTTCCTCCGCTAACATATGCTACCCTTTCTCATTAAAATCTAAATTTATATTATTCCGTTTTATTAAGTTTTGTCAAACTTATTATTCTTTTTCTTTCATTTTCATTCCGTTTTATTCGTTTTTTACCATGAGAGAACATTTGTTCTTATTTTGAATAGTGTATTGTTTAGCAAGCATTTAAAGAAGGAAAGTACAAAAAAGACTGCTTCACCAGCAATCTTTATCATTTATTGTTTTCATCATATTAAAGCTTTATATCATATTCCATTCGTCTTGCTGTTTCTCTCGCCATTTTCGCTCCTAATAAACACTTACAAGATGAAACGACTGTTTTTATAAATTATTTCGAATGAGTTTGTGAAAAACTTGATAAATTTCTTTCATTTTGAAAAAATAATACTATCAATACGGAAGGTAGGTTATTTATGATCAAACAAAAGCGGATACGGGATTATGGAGTTACGATAGGTAAACTAAAAACTGGAAGCAAAAATGCCATTACAGATGTCGATGGCGTTACAGTTGGCCATGTTACCTTAAAAAATGGTGATACACAAACAGGTGTTACAACAATATTGCCACATCAAGGAAACGTATTTAAGGAAAAGGTAATTGCTTCAAGTCATGTTATTAATGGCTTTGGAAAAACGATGGGTTTGATGCAAATAAATGAATTAGGAACAATCGAAACCCCTATCCTTTTAACAAATACATTAAGCATTGGTGCTGCTGCAGATGCATTAATTGAATATATGCTAGATAATAATACGGAAATCGGTAAGACTACAGGAACCGTTAATCCGATTGTTTGTGAATGTAATGATATGTTCCTGAATGATATAAGAGCAAGAAATATCACCAAACAACATGTTTTCGATGCGATTGTCAATGCCTCACCTACGTTTGAGGAAGGTTCAATTGGAGCAGGTCGCGGCATGTTATGTTACTCCTTAAAGGGAGGAATTGGTACGTCATCACGTATAATAGATATGAAACATGGTAGCTATACATTGGGTGTCTTAACCTTGACTAATTTCGGAATATTGAGCGATTTAGTGATAGCTGGAAAGCCAATTGGGCAGGAACTAAAAGAGCATCTTATTCAAGCAAAAAATGATAAGGATAAGGGATCAGTCATTATAATAGTCGCAACAGATCTTCCTGTTTCAGAGAGACAATTAAATCGCATTATTAAGCGTGCTGTCACTGGACTCGCTCGTACTGGTTCCATCATTACGACAGGCAGCGGTGAAGTAGTAATTGGTTTTTCTACAGCCACAAAAATTCCGCACGAAAATCCATATTCGAGTGTGCCTGTATCAACAATTCATGAAGAGGATATAGATAAAGCTTTTAGAGCAGTTGGAGAAGCTACTGAAGAAGCTGTGCTAAATTCTCTCATTACAGCGACACATGTAATTGGACGCGAGGGAAACGAACGACCAACCCTACAAGATTTAATAAATAAACATCATATTAGTCTTTGCTAAAAAAACAGACGCATTTGTATCATTAGTGCGTCTGTTTTTTTATTATTTATACTTCCCTTCTAAAATCGATTCGGATAAAGGACGACGATTAGATGGTTGCTCTCGTGCTTGAAAGTCTTCAGACAATGCCTCTTTTTCGCCTTGATACCCTATTGCGATAGTTACTTGAATATCAAATTCTTCTGGAATATTTAAGACTTCTCGAGCCTTTGCCTTATCAAATCCACCAATCGCATGTGTTTTCAAACCTTCTTTAATAGCCTGCAAAGATAAGAAGCCCCATGCTGTCCCACTGTCAAAAGCATGCATTCCGTTCTGTTTATCCGAAATAAGCACTGCTAATACTGGAGCATTTTTACACCATTCTAAATTTCTTTCAAAAATAAATGAATGGAATAGTGCTCGTTCTTCTGGTGTTCGAGCAATAATAAAACGCCATGGCTGCAAATTATTGGCAGAAGGTGCCCAACGAGCAGCCTCAAACAAGCGCATTAGCATTTCTTCTGGTACTTCTTTTTTTAAAAATGAACGGGGAGACCATCGATTTAAAAAAATGGGATCAATCTCATGGTCTGATTGACGAAATTGTTGTATTTCTTTTTCTTTCATAATAATCCATCCTCTAATTTTTTTCATTTCTCTCTTATTTTAATTATTTAAAAATTACAAATCAACCAATTGATTTTAGTTAAGACAAATTAGGTAATCAATCAAAATATACAGCCTCTCCCGGGTTATAAAGATGCTTAAACGCTAATTGGATTTGTGATTCCGTATTTCTAGGAATCGATAAAGGAGGAAGTGCATCTGCTGAAAAAAATTCGACCGAACTAGTTTCTATTCCTTCCTTCGCCTCTCCTCCCACAATCTCACACTGAAGAAACATTTTATACACATGATATGGAGAAGGGGGATGTGGATGGCACTTCTTATCCATTACAGCAATTAGTTTTACCGCTTTTACTTGATATCCCGATTCTTCTCGTACTTCTTTAACGGCTACTTCTGCTGGTGTTAAGCCAATATCTCCCCAGCCTCCTGGTAATGCCCAAGATTTATCTGTCTTTTCTTTCACCATCAAAATTTTCTCATCTTTAAAGACTACTGCTCTAATATCTACCTTCGGAGTTGCATAACCTGTTTCATTCGCAAAAAGTTCGCGTATACTAGTTGTATCCATCTTTGTATATTCCGACATTATCTCCATGCTTAATTTCCTGATGTCTTCAAATCTTTCCAAATCATATACATCTTTCGAATACGTTAAACCTGCTTGTGCAATTGCTTGAAGCTGTTTTCCCCATTGCAACCATTTCGGTTCCATAATATGACCTCCAATATTGAAATAAAGTTAAACAATCTAAACACCTACCATCTTCATAACATACCAAGCCACATAGTTAAAAAAGAATACGATTCCTAAAGCAAGAGCAATCATTACCATTACGCCCTTTTTCCTTGCAGAAAAAAAGGCATCACTTTCCATATACTTTTTCATTAATGGATGGTATTGACACACTTTATTCCATAAACTAATTAACCATCCATACATCATGATAGAAAAACCGATAAAAATAATTATTTTTAGCCATAATGGCGGTACGATAATCATTGCCCATGTTGTACTGTTAATCAACATAAAATAGCCATATAAATAACTAGAATTACGCAGAATAATTTTAATAAATAATTCGATAAAACCGTTAGATGGTGTGCGTTTTTTAAAAATCCGTTTAGAATTTTTGAATGTACGCGGCTTTTTTCTGTTCATGATCACTGGCTTTTCTATTTCAGGTGCTGCCAAATAAATAAACTGAACCATGCTTGTTTTACGTTCCTGTTCCATTTCAATATGTAAGTCAAGAGAACCTATCTTATGTAAGGCTTTTAGACTAAAGAAAATCGACAAAATAAGAAGGATACCTGAAATAACATAAACCGGAACATAATATTGGTTAGCAACGATACGATAAATCCATTGGCTAGACCAAATACATATCAAAAATAGGAAAAACATAATGAAACTTTTTTGAAAAATGGAAGCAATTTTTCTGATATGGTATTTAAGTAATAGAAAGCAAGAATGTAAGGTATTAAAATAGACAAATAATACAAGGATTTCCTGCCAGCTTAACAAATAATATTGAAGCAAAAACGGTAAGAGGCATAGAAATCCTGCGCCCATAACAAGGATTTGCCAAAAAAGGGAATTACAATAACTTAATATTTTTAATTTCCATAACAAATCAAGTTGTTTTACTAAAAATACTTTATCCGCTTCGACAAGATAGGTACGAATATGGCCAATCCAAGCAAGAACGGCTAAAAAGAAAAACGGTATGATAAAAGGGATGTTGTGAATCCAAACAGGTAATTCAATCCACCATGAACGGTAGATGATTCCACAAAAAATAACTGCAGGGACAAGAATATAGATAATTACCGTCCAATCTGCAATGGATCGAAACACATTCCATTGATAGCGCCAATTCTTGATCAACCGTGAAAAAAATAGCTTTCTACTATTCACTTTCATTATCCTCTGCGAGCAAATGAAAACAATCATACAGAGAGCCATCCGGTAACTGACACAGTCCCCGAATATCCTCTAACGTTCCTTTTGCAACTAGGTGACCATTATGTATTATAAGAAATCGATCACAAATTTTTTCTGCTGTGTCTAACACATGGGTAGACATTAGTATCCCAGCCCCACGATTTCGTTCCATTTCGATCGATTCAAAAAAAAGCTTCATTGCATTTGGATCAAGACCCATAAATGGCTCATCAATAATATAAAGGAAAGGATTAGTGATCATCGCAAGGATAAGCATCGCTTTTTGCTGCATCCCTTTAGAATATTTAGTTGGATTTTCATGGGCGTAGTCCCATAGTTTGTACTGATTTAGTAACTCATTTGCTTTTTGCTTGTATTGTTTTTCTTCTAATCCTTCCACTGCTGCCACAAAATCTAGATGTTCCCATAATGTTAATTCATCATAAAAAATGGGTCGTTCTGGTAAATAAGAATAATTTAAGTCCTCTATGTATGATATCTTTCCTTCTATATGTTCTATTAGTCCTAATAGACTCTTTATCGTGGTGCTTTTACCAGCCCCATTCGGCCCAATTAAACCAACTAATTCTCCTTTCTCAATCGAAAAATCAATATCCTTAATAATTTCTTTCTTTTGCTCGTATCCCGCCGATTGTATCGCTACATCTATAAGAGACATTGTACATCCTCCCTCACTTGTTACAATTACATACGAGTAAAGATGTAAGAAAGTTTTTATTTTAAAATAAAACAAACAAAATTTCTTTGATGGATACCAGATTCATAAAAAAAATAGGACCACGATTGTAGTCCTAAATAAAGCAGTCATCTGATTGCGAAATATATTTGCTTGTAAGACGAATATTTTAAAGTTCAATAACCTCTTTTTCCGAAATATGATTATGATAAAAAGTGGCATTAGAGGTATAGATGTAAGGAACTAACCAAAGAAAGCCGATTCCTAATGAAAGTATACAAAGCAGACCCCATCCAATAAAGCTTAAGTTTAATAAAAAGTATTTCCACTTGTATCCATCCATTCTTCTTCTGCTTTCCGTAATTGCTTCAAAGATTCCATACTCTGGATTGTCTTTAAACAAATACAATGTCTGTGAATATGCTAGACCTTTAATAATACCAGGAATAACTAACAATAAAGTCCATAAAAAAGTAAAAATGCCGATCATAATATTTGTTCCAATAAGCTTTAAAGAAAGATTAGCATTTATGTAAATACTGAAAACTTGAGGAACTTCAGGTTTTTCCGCGCGTACAAGTCCTAAATAAAACCAGAGAATACCTACTGTGAGCGGGATATACAAGATATAGATAATAAAATTGATTAATTCTGAGCCAAGCGGAGAATAGTCTTGATAAAGCCAATTATGAATCCCGCCACTAAATAAAATTTCTATTAATGTCGTTACAACGATACTAATAAGGAAATAAATTAAGGTTAATAAAACACCTTTTCCCCATGAGCCTCTTAATGATTGCCTCGCTTGTGATTTAATTTGTCTTATCTTCAATTTCATTCCTCCCCTAATTCTGCTATTTAAAAATTCCTCCTTTCATCCCTAAATATAAATATGCGTTTTATTTGTTTTTATGAAAAAGAAATGTATGGAAGATAACAGAAAAACATAGAAAAAGGAAAGTTTGTACGTTTGGTAAATAACCTTGTACAACTATCCTTTTTCTATGTTACTGATCTAGATTTCTCTTAGACTGCTTGACTATCCATCTCCACACGCATTTTACTTCCAACGAGTTTTACTAAATCTACTACTCGGTTTGAATAGCCCCATTCATTGTCATACCATGCAAGGATCTTTACTTTGTTTTGTCCTATAACCATTGTAGATAAAGCATCAATGGTGGCTGATTGGGTAGTTGTGTTAAAGTCAACAGATACTAAAGGTTCATCGGTAATAGCAAGGATACCTTTAAGCTTTCCTTTTGCTGCTTCTTCAAAGACTTGATTAATAGCTTCTGACGTTACATTTTTCTCTAAATCAACGACTAAATCCACTAGTGAAACATTCTGGGTTGGTACTCGCAATGCCATTCCATGAAGTTTTCCTTCTAAGTGAGGAAGAATCTGTTTTAAAGCTTTAGCAGCACCTGTTGTAGTTGGAATAATATTTTGTCCGCAAGATCTTGCTCTGCGCAAATCCTTATGCGGATTATCAATATTATTTTGATCATTTGTATAGGAATGAATGGTCGTCATTAATCCATTTTTTATCTTGAAATGCTCATCTATAACCTTAACGACTGGTCCTAAGCAATTGGTCGTACACGAAGCATTGGAAATAATGTAATGTTTATTAATATTTAAAGTCTCTTCATTCACACCCATCACAATGGTTGCATCCGCATTTACACCAGGTGCTGTTAATACAACTTTTTTTGCGCCGGCTTTCAAATGCAAGGCTGCTTTGTCTCTTGCATTAAATTTACCTGTCGCTTCTATAACAATATCAATATCTAGTTCCTTCCAAGGTAAATTTTCTGGATTACGGTTATTCACTAACAGGATTTTTTGTCCATTGATAACAATCGAATCATCCATAGCAACTACTTTACCATGGAACTTGCCATGAATTGTGTCATACTTTATTAAATGTGCTATCGTTTCAGATGAATAACTAGCATTAATAGCAGTAATATGTATATTTTGGTCATTAATTGCATTTCTAAGAACCATTCTTCCAATTCTCCCAAACCCATTAATCGCAACTGATATAGTCATTCAATTCGCCCCTTTGAATAAGTTATACTAATTAATCATTATCACCAATTAAGTATAACACATTTGAAATAAAATACATCTTATTTATCCTTTAAAATAAGATGTATTTTTTCTTATCTATTGACTTAAGGGAAGTAGGTGATTTCTTTTACCTATTTAAATCACTTGGCATTGTAGACTCTTCTTTATTGGTTACGAACCAAGAAATGATTGTTGTACTATCACGAACTTTGTTCTTTTTTATGTCTTTTAATAAGCTATAGACTCCTTCTTGATTAGTTAGCTTTCCAAATGGGTGAAAGATAGGGGCAATTGTATAATAATCACTGTTGGGACATTCAGTAAGACCATCTGTAGTCAGAAATATATGTGTTTTTCCTTTCCTTAATTCTTTCACTCCTAAACTATAAGAGGGCACTCCTTGATGGAAGGTACTATTTTGGCCAATCCATTCATAAAAACTTCGATGATTTTGCTGGTATTCTCCTAATCTTGCAAGTTCTGGATGATTTAATGCAAGGATGCAATCACCAATCGATAACCACCATAGAAAGTTTTCTTTTCGTATAACGATTAAGCATGCAGTTTCTCCTTGAATCATTTTGCATTTTTCTAGAAATTCCTCGTTGGAAAAATGGTTTAAGAAAAAGGAAGTAATTTGTGGAAACACTTGATTTAACGATAATTGTAGAATCATTTTTATCTCTTTTCGTTTTTCATCAATACTTTTTATGACTAAATCTGCACTCTGCGCTGTATCATGTGCATCTAAGAGAGTCACTAGTTCCCAATCATTTTGTTCATCTATCCAGATTAAGCAACCGTCCTCATTTTTATATTGACCTGAAGATGAATTCCCTCCAAATCGGCCAACTACTAAGTTATTTTTTAGCTGAAGAATATTAATTTGATCAACAAAATGCTTATCACTACCTACCCATTTATATTCCATATTTCACTTCCTCAAGCATAACTTCTTTAAAATATATTATTATCCTTTCACATAATGCAATAATTTCAGTCTCTTCCGCAATTGGAGCTTCCGGCCATTCATAATGTCAATCACTTTTCAAAAAATATTTCCGATAAATAGCTTTATTATTCTTAACTACAAAGATTTTATTTTGATACTTTTCATATGTCTTAAAAAAATAAGGTTTCCCTACTTGCTCAAAGTGTTTATTCCATTTAAACATTTTAAAGAAAATCTGCCAATTTGGTTGATAATTTGCTTTTTCTAGACCAAGCTTTTGTTTAAAAAATCTTTTTATAATCCGATATGTTCGAATAGCATAATTAGTATCCAAGAAAATAATTATATCTGCTTGATAGAAACTTTTGCTAACCCATGGTTCACTATGAACTCCTTCAATAACCCATTTATCCGTTTCTGTGATTGAATGTAAAAATTCTTTTCTTTCTTCTTCCGTTCTTCTACTATCACCATTTTCCGTTCGCTTCCAAACGACATTATCTAATTCATAATAAGGAATTTGCATCATCTTTGATAAATCCCTCGCCAATGTTGTCTTTCCACTACCTACGGACCCGATAATATGGATTTTATTTGGAGCAGTTTTCACCATAAAACTCCTCCTTTCTATAAGGGTCCTATTATGCATGAAATTGTAGTAAATGGTCATTCTATTTGACTCTACAAATAGAGAAAACTTTGATAGAAGCTCATGGAATTATTTTCTTCGTTTTTAGTTTTCCATGCTCAAAGTTAACTTTCCACTGTCACGGAAAGAGGCATCCGCTACTTTTTCCACCATTATTTGACCATCTTTTACAAGAATAACGGATACACAGCAATTGTCATGGTGTGGAAATCCGTCCGTGTTTAAAAGGGATTTCATTAAATAGCCAATAGTTACTCCATGAGAAAAGACTGCTATGTTTCCGCCGGTATCTCTGTGGGCAGCTATAATATCAGCAACAGCAGCGTTTGTTCTATTTAATAATTCAGTAAATGATTCGCCATCTTGCACTTTACTTTCCACATCTTTAAAAGAAAATAGTCTCTCAAGAATATCTCCATGCTCTGTAATAATATCTGTCTGTAGCATTGCTTCCAACATACCAAAATTCATTTCTTTCAATCTAGCATCTTTTGTTATTTTGATATTCCTAGTACCTAAAGCAAATTTAGCAGTGTCTAATACTCTCTGACTATCACTCGCATAAGCAGCCTCAAAAGGAACATCTACTAAACCAGCGCCTACAGATTTCGCTTGTAATATCCCATTTTCTGTTAACGGGGAATCACAAAACCCTTGCATTCTTCTCTCGATATTATATTGGGTCTCTCCATGTCTAATAAAATATAACCTTAATTCCTTTTCCATTTCGAACATCCTTTCTTTCTCTTTATTTTTCACAGGATAAAATCAAGAAAAGCGGAATCCTTTTCCGTCTTTCGAACTCTTTTTCGTGCTGAAAGTGCTCTTGTTTAGGCATTCCTTCCCGTAAATCTGTTACTTTAAAGCCTGCTTGTTTCAACATTCGAACATATTCCTCTATTGTTCGATGATATTTTACTACATCCTTACCTATCCAAGGCTCCGTTCTTTCTCCCATTGAGAAATAATTATCTACAATCCAATTTGTTCTTTTTTCTGAAGAGGTTGCACTCTCTATAGAAGACAGCAGTAGCGGGTGTTGTACACTAAAAACAAATTTCCCATTATCGTTTAAATTATTATAGACAGCTTGAAATATCTTATATAAATCTTTTATATAGTGAAATACTAACCTTGAAACAACCAAATCAGTCTTGGAGTTCGTAAAATTCCATTCTTCTAATGTGGAGTGGTTAACGTAACCGTTTGTTCCATTTAGATGACTGGAAGCTTCATCAAACATTCTCTTTGAACCTTCTACACCTGTATACTTTTCTGCACCCTTTTCTAATAATTCTATCCCGAATTTAGCATCTCCACATCCTAAATCGAGAATCGATTTGCCTTTAACTTCTCCTAATAATTCAAATAAGATCGGCCTTTCTATATTATTATTAGGGCTTGTATCTCGATTTCGTCTTGCTCGATAATTTTCAAAAAATTGCTCATTGTCATATACGGAGGAACCATGATATGCCACTCATTCACCTCTTCTTATTTCTTCTAAAAAAATTCGTTTATATGTTACAATCCTATTTTATAGCATTTAGGCTGATTCGTCTTTTTTTGAATGTAACTTTAATGTATGTTTAAAGATTATTCACAGCTTATTTGTTTAAATTAGCGAAGATGAGTGAACTACCAATTGTTACATTTTTCATAAAATAAACAATAAATCGGATAACTTATTAATAGTTAAATATCTTGAGCTTTTTTGAGCATTCGGTCTTGAAAGGATTAATATTGTCTGAATCCCAATGTTAGTAGCACTATCTAAATTTATTTCATAATCATCAATAAATACGGTTTCTTTTGCTGGTACATTCATTCCTTTAAGTGCTTGTTCAAATATAACTGGGTTAGGTTTATTCACGCCAAGCTCAAAATTAAACGTCATATCATCAAAATAATCATAAAATCCTGCGTTTTTGAGGACTCTTATAATGGATGGATCGGTGTCAGATATAATCCCAATTTTATACTTCTCTTTTAATGCTTCCATTGTTTTTTTTGCATCCTCATAAAATATATAATTGGAATCGTTATATACTCTATCATAGGCAATGATTTCAGCTTGTTGTAATGTTAATTTAATCTCAGGTAGCTCGTCAGCAATTGTCTTATAATAATTCATATACCTTTCAAGTTCCTCCAATTCAGTCTTGTAAATTTCCATTTTCAAATATTCATTTGCTTTCAAAAATGTTATATGAAGCCTTTCCTTGGAGATAGAATGTAGGTTTTCCAAATTAATATACTCCAGAGCTTTTGTAGTAATTTTCCAATTACCTGTAAAAGGTCGAAAAATTGTCCAACCTAGGTCAAAAAATATCGCGCGTATAGGATTATTTAATTTCATTACCGAACTCACCCTTAATAAAAAAATAAGTATTTCAAGTTGTAACCCCAATATTCATTTATATACACTAGAATTCATGTAATCAAATAATTGACACTATATGACATAAAACTCTTAAAAAATCTAATACTAGTTGTTTCAAATCCCGTTTTTTCTATAAAATCCAATAGCGTTGAACCTATAGTTTAAAACCTTCCAATCTATTAAAATAGCTGACCATTTTGTAACTATTGGGGCTACTACTTCTAAGTTTGAAACAATATAAACACGATTAACTTTTTCGCTCTTCTAATCTTTGTTCTACACGTTGAAATCCCCATTTCATAATGATTGGCACACAAAACAAGATAAATAATAATCGAAATAACTGATAGGTCGTAATAATCGGTAGGTTAGCGTGAACAGATTGTCCTAACACCGCCATTTCTGCCATTCCACCTGGTGCGAGACCAATAAAAGCAGTCAATAAGGAGATATCACGGTCTACACTTACAAGGATATAACCAAGAATGAGAGAAAAAAGAACAAGTAATGAGGACGTTACCGCTACTACGCTTAAAAATTTTGCTTTATTTTCGATATTACCAAATTTAATTTGCAATCCAAGATCAATACCTACTAATATTTGCGCTAAACTCGTTAATGAAGTTGGAATCGCTGGCAAATCAACTCCGACAATCGATATAGTTGCAATAAGAAGCATCGGCCCAATCATAAAAGGTGCAGGGAATTTGCATTTTTTCACTAAATTTGCGATGAGATAGCAAAAGAAAAGGAGCAGAAAAATCACCCAATGATAACTTGCGCTTTCTACAGCAGCTGTTACCGTAGCAATCGCTTGGTTTCCATACAATATTGGACTATATACAAGTAGTGGCACGAGAATCATAACAGATAAAATTCTACTGATTTGAATAATCGTTACTACGGTAAGATCGATTCCTTTAATTTCGGAACTAATGGCAACCATTTGGGAAAGTCCACCTGGAATACAACCAGCAACCGTCGATTTTAAATTACTATGCGTTAATTTAGAGGTAATAAAGGCAAGAATTAAACTAAAGGCAATCATGACAACAGTCATTAAAAGCATAGAAGGTAGGTGAATTCCCATTTCTATTAGTGTTTGTTTTGTGAATTGTTTTCCGATGATATATCCAATGACAAGAAGTCCTATATCTCGAAAAGAGAAAGGTAGTTTCGGAGAATGTTTTGCAAGGCGGACATAAAGAATTGTACCGAACATGGGGCCAAGCAGCCAAGAAAGCGGAAGTTGACATACTTGAAACACCCATCCTCCAAGTATAGCGGTTAAACATAAGAAAAGTAATGACATGATTTCGATCCTTTCTAAAAATAAGTACTTTCATTATACTACTTATTTTCCAATAAAATGAAGGATCTATTTTATTTTTGTTAACATTAGTTTCCTTTATAACTAATTTCCTTCACTTTGACTTTTTGTAAAACCCAATCCTCTTTATTCCAAGTCCACCAAGTTTCTAAATAACCAATCGTATCAACCGTTGCTAACCCACTTATTCTCTGTTTCCCTTTAATTGCAGTTTGATTATTATATCTCGTTACCTTTAGCTCAGAAAAGGGGGAAAGAATTAATTCAGTTGGTTCATTTAATCTTCCTTTATGGTAAAGTCCAAGCTTTTCATAGTGATTTCTGCGATCATATAAGTCAAAGATATATGTCTTTTCTTTATTTATTTTTAATTCTGCTTTATATGCATCTTTAAACTGACTTTCAACTGAAGCCAACTCTGGCTTTTGCAATTCTACTATATTATTTTCCTGTAGCTGAAAGAAATAAAAGTTTTTTTCTGTTCCTCTCTCATTCGCAGAAACAGTCAGCAATAATTCTTTCTGGTGATCGTCATTGATATCGATGATATGTAATTTAGGATCAAATCCACCTTCTACAGTTAATATCGCTGGCTTATCTTTTTCCTTCGTGACCTTTAGTAACAATTCCTTAAAGAAATTGCTATTTTCAGGCTGATCCGATCCATCTCCTTTTAATTGAATCATTTCTTCTTGGTCGTCATTTGTTATATCCGTTTTTTCTTCAAAGATTAATTTGTTTGTTTTCTCATCCTTCTCCATTGCATATACACCAGTAATAGCAGTTAAAGTCATTAAAAAGAAAGCACATAAAGCAACAAGTAATTCTCTTCTCATGCTAAAACCTCCCTACATCTTAATACTTTTTAGGATGTCCTTTTTTGGTAAAATCATGTAAGTAAGGAAAAGAAAATTTATAAAATAACGGGATATTTGTTATTTAAATATTACATAAGGTATAGTGACATTGGATGGAGGAGGGACGAACTCCCTTTTTCCTGATATTTTTAATAAAAGTGGTTTTCATTCGTCTGATGAATGCTATTTTCCTATCTTTCTTGGCAAAAGTGGTTTTCATTCGTCTGATGAACGCTATTTTCCTATCTTTCTTGGCAAAAGTGGTTTTCATTCGTCTGATGAACGCCATTTTTCTTATCGTTCTTGGCAAAAGTGGTTTTCATTCGTCTGATGAACGCCATTTTTCTTATCGTTCTTGGCAAAAGTGGTTTTCATTCGTCTGATGAACGCCATTTTTCTTATCGTTCTTGGCAAAAGTGGTTTTCATTCGTCTGATGAACGCCATTTTTCTTATCGTTCTTGGCAAAAGTGGTTTTCATTCGTCTGATGAACGCCATTTTTCTTATCGTTCTTGGCAAAAGTGGTTTTCATTCGTCTGATGAACGCCATTTTTCTTATCGTTCTTGGCAAAAGTGGTTTTCATTCATTTACTACTGTATACCTCATTATCCCTCCCGCTCTAAAATTGCTGCTTTCTCTACAATCAAAACCAAATACTCTCAAAAAAAAGATTCCCAACCTGCAAAGACATTTTGCAAATTGGGAACCCCTCAAACTATTTTATTTACGCTTCATCGTGAGTAATTTTTTCTTCCCACAATTCTACAATTTTGCCTGCTTCTGTTTCATCAATAACAAAGGAACCATTTGAATAACGATCATTAAAGCGGAGCTCGCCAACTTTAACAGATTCTATTTCTCCTTTTTCTGTTTGAAGATAAACAGTATCTTGTGCTTCAAGTATAGCCATACCAACAACTCGATGCGGGTTCGCTTTTAATTCACGAAGCATGATTAAACCTCGTTTTGCTCTTCCAGAGAACTCAAATTCAGTTAGCTTCATTTTCTTTATCGAACCACGCTGTGTCATGATAACGACACTTTCTTTTTGAGGATTCGTAATAACCTTACCAGCTATGACATAATCATTATCTTTTAGATTAATGCCTTTGACACCAGCTGCTCTAGCACCAACGATATTAATTTCTTCTTCATGGAATCGTAGTGCATAACCAATATGTGTGGCAATTAACACTTCTTGTTTACCATTTGTAAGATGGACATCAACTACTTCATCGTCACCTTTAAGATTAATAGCTACTAATGGTTTTGAGTAACGCTGTGCTTTATAGTTAATCAATTCTGTTTTCTTTGCCATACCATTTTTCGTAAAGAAAAGCAGGTATTGAGGTCTTTCAAAGTCCTTAATTGGCATTGCCTTAATAATCGATTCATCTCGATCAATCGGAATAATATTTGAAATATGTTGACCTAAATCTTTCCAACGAATATCAGGCAATTCATGAACTGGTAAATATAAATAGTTGCCTTTGTCTGTGAACAATAACACAACTTCAGTTGTATTTACATCGATTTTAGCAAGAATTCTATCTGTATCCTTCATGCCAAAATCTTGACCATTGCTTGCTGCATAAGAACGTTGACTCGTACGTTTAATATAGCCATCTTTTGTAACCGTTACAATAACGTCTTCACTTGCTACTAATACTTCCAGATTGATTTTGATTTCTTCAATTTCATCTTGGATTAATGTACGTCTTTCGCTTACAAAGCGCTTTTTCACGTCTTTTAGTTCTTTTTTGATAACGGAAAGCAATTTCTTTTCACTTGCTAATATAGCAGTCCACTCGTCAATTTTATTCGCTAAGTCTTCTGCTTCTGCTTGTAATGCTGTTATATCTGTATTTGTTAAACGATATAATTGTAGTGACACGATTGCTTCTGCTTGTGGCTCAGTAAATTGAAAGGCGGCAATCAAGTTATTTTTCGCATCTCGTTTATCCTTTGATGCACGGATAGTTGCAATGACTTCATCTAGAATTGACAATGCTTTTATTAATCCATCTACAATATGTTGACGATCCTTTGCTTTTTGCAGATCAAATTCTGTACGACGCTTAATTGTTTCTTTTTGATGCTCTATATACGCATCTAATAATGCAATAATGCCCATAAGCTTTGGACGCTTGTTGTAAATGGCAACCATATTAAAGCTGTACGTAATTTGTAAATCTGTATTTTTAAATAAGAAATTTAAAATTCCATTTGCGTCGACTTCTTTTTTTAGCTCGATGACAATTCGTAAGCCTGTTCGATCTGTTTCATCTCTTACTTCTGCAATCCCTTCGACTTTTCGGTCTAATCGCAATTCATCGATCTTTTTAACGAGATTGCTTTTATTTAACTCATAAGGAACTTCCGTAATCACGATTTGCTGTTTACCGCCTCGTAATGTTTCAATATCGGTTTTTCCACGGACAATGATTTTTCCTTTACCGGTCTCATACGCTTTTTTAATGCCTTCTACCCCTTGGATAATTCCGCCTGTTGGAAAATCTGGACCTTTGATATGCTTCATAATGTCTTCTACTGTGCAATTTGGCGAATCCATTCGCTCAATTACACCATCAATTACTTCACCTAAATGATGGGGAGGTATATCTGTTGCATATCCTGCTGAAATACCTGTCGAGCCATTGACTAAAAGGTTTGGAAATTTTGCTGGCAAGACAGTTGGCTCATTCGATGTATCATCAAAGTTTGGAATGAAATCTACGGTTCTTTTTTCGATATCACGCAGTAATTCTGCAGAAATTGCCGAAAGTCTTGCTTCCGTATAACGCATTGCTGCCGGTGGATCTCCGTCAATACTTCCGTTATTTCCGTGCATTTCAATTAAAACATTCCGAACCTTCCACTCTTGACTCATACGCACCATAGCTTCATAAACGGATGAATCTCCATGTGGATGGTAATTACCGATAACGTTACCGACTGTTTTTGCTGATTTTCGAAAGTTTTTCTCATGTGTATTACCTTCTTCATGCATAGCATAAAGAATTCGACGCTGAACAGGCTTTAGTCCATCCCGTGCATCAGGTAAAGCCCGCTCTTGGATGATGTATTTACTATACCGTCCAAAACGATCACCGAGAACATCCTCCAAAGGCAAATCACGGTATTGCTCTAATGAACTCATGATGGGCTCTCCTCCTCAGTGACCATAATATTTTCGTTTTCCAGAATGTTACCTTCTTCTTCTAATCCGAATGCAACATTTGCTTCAATCCATTTTCTCCGTGGTTCTACTTTATCACCCATTAAAGTTGTTACACGACGTTCCGCTCGTGCAAGATCATCTATTTTAACACGTATTAACGTTCTAGTTTCCGGATTCATGGTTGTTTCCCATAATTGATCGGCATTCATCTCGCCAAGTCCTTTATATCGCTGCAAAATATAACCTTTGCCGATTTTTTTAATCGCATCTTGCAAGTCATCGTCACTCCATGAGTATTCGATTACTTCTT
Source organism: Niallia sp. FSL W8-1348 (assembly GCF_038006745.1). Lineage (NCBI taxonomy): Bacteria > Bacillati > Bacillota > Bacilli > Caryophanales > Bacillaceae > Niallia > Niallia sp. FSL W8-1348. The sequence continues at coordinate 348,160 of NZ_JBBOVV010000002.1, forward strand.
TTTTTCCAGAACCTTTACTTACCTTGTATAGAGGTGGTAGGGCGATGTATACTTTACCAGCTTCTACAAGTGGTTTCATATAACGATAGAAAAACGTTAATAGAAGTACTTGAATATGTGCCCCATCTGTATCCGCATCTGTCATAATAATGACTTTGTCATAGTTAGTGTCTTCTACATTAAAGTCCGCACCAACGCCTGCGCCGATCGCATGAATAATTGTATTAATCTCTTCATTTTTAAAGATATCTGCAAGCTTTGCTTTTTCCGTATTGATTACTTTCCCACGAAGAGGCAGTACTGCTTGGAAGCGACGATCTCTTCCTTGTTTTGCTGAACCACCCGCCGAATCTCCTTCCACTAAATATAATTCATTTTTCTGTGGATTTTTCGATTGGGCAGGTGTGAGCTTACCCGAAAGAACCGCTTCGCCGCGCTTACGCTTTTTCCCACTTCTTGCTTCTTCTCTTGCTTTTCGAGCTGCTTCTCTTGCTTGTGCTGCTTTAATCGATTTTTTAATTAAAAGCGAACTGACTTCAGGGTTTTCTTCAAAGAAATAGGCTAAGTGTTCCGATACAACGGCATCTACAGCAGATCTTGCTTCACTAGTCCCTAATTTTCCTTTTGTTTGTCCCTCGAATTGTAGTAAGTCTTCTGGTACTCGCACGGAAACTATTGCAGATAGACCCTCACGAATATCAGAACCATCTAAGTTTTTATCCTTTTCTTTGAGAAGACTAACTTTACGTGCATATTCATTAAACATCCGAGTCATTGCTGTTTTGGCACCAGCCTCATGTGTACCGCCGTCTTTCGTGCGGACATTATTAACAAATGACAAAACATTTTCTGAATAGCCATCGTTGAATTGAAAAGCATATTCTACTTCAATTCCATTACTTTCACCCTCAAGGCTAACTACTGGATGAAGTGTATCTTTCTCTTCGTTTAAGTATTCAACAAATGCTTCGATTCCATTTTCATAATGAAAGACACTTTGCTCATTGTTTCTTTCATCAATAATTTCAATTCTTAATCCTTTTAATAAAAAGGCAGATTCTCTTAATCGCTCACAAAGCGTTTCATAGTTATAAGTAGTCGTTGAAAAAATCGCTGGATCTGGCTTAAAGTGAATCGTTGTTCCAGTTTGATTTGTTTTTCCGACTTTTTCTAATGTTGTGACAGGTTTGCCGCCATTTTCAAAACGTTGTTCATAAATAAAGCCATCACGCTTTATCTTTACAACAACCCATTCTGATAATGCGTTAACTACCGAAGCCCCTACGCCATGTAGACCACCACTTGTTTTGTAGCCACCTTGTCCAAATTTTCCTCCAGCATGAAGAATGGTAAAGATAACTTCAGGAGTTGGCTTTCCAATCTTATGCATTCCAGTCGGCATTCCACGTCCTCTATCTTTAACACTTATGGAATTGTCACGATGAATTTTTACAATAATCGTATCTCCAAATCCAGCCAGTGCTTCATCGACTGCGTTATCTACAATTTCATATACAAGATGATGCAAACCTCTAGAATCTGTACTCCCGATATACATACCAGGACGTTTTCTTACAGCTTCTAAACCTTCTAACACTTGAATGGCATCATCATTATATTCGAATGCTTGCTGATTCTTTGCCACTGACATACCCCTTTCACTTCTACAAATCCGACATATTATCTTTCTATGTATCATGTCGAACAATTGTTTATGTATTCGTCTAAAAAACTAATTATCCTCTAAAATCAAAAAAATTTATCGGATAACTTCTTTTCTTGTTAGACGAGCTTAAAAGAAGGCTTTTCTTTCAACCTTCTTTTTTCTTTCAATTATATTGAATTATTATAAACAGTTGTTGATACCAATTCCCGAAACAGAACATTCGTTCTCGTATCGTATTGTAGCACATAATTACATTTTCCACGTTTTTTTTCAAATTTTATCTTTCGATTTTTTCCCGGCAAAACCAATATTATACCAATCATCGCAAAAGCAAAAGAACTTTTTTAAAGAGGATTCCCTCTTTTTATCTATATTATGTTAACACAGATTCTTTGGAAAAACGAATAAGTTTCGAAAAACAATGTGCATTTTTAGCGAATGACAGCGTTTTATCCATTCAAATTAACCAATTTTATTCACTATTCCTTTATAAAATAATAAAAAAAGGCAGAATGATTTTTTCTTAATTGGACTAACCTAAATTAGTGAGACAATATAAAACACCTCCATAATGGCCATACTTGAAATAAGTATGGAATATTAATCGGAGGTGTTTTTGCATGGGCAAAAATATTTATACAAGTGAAATCAAATGGGCGGTAGTAAGGGACAAGCTTGAAGGGAAATTAACAACAAGAGAAATTATGGGTAAGTATGGAATTAAGAATAAATCTCAAGTTGAAACATGGATGAGATGGTATGAAAATGGGGAGATTTATCGGTTTGACCAACCAATCGGTAAACAATACACATTCGGACATGGTCCGGAATCTTTAAGCAAGGATGAGCGAATTAATAATCAACTTACTCACCTAAAGATGGAGAATGAAATCTTAAAAAAGTATTTGGCGATGAGAAAGGTGTCGATAAAAGGATAGTAGTACAATTGGTTGAACAATTTCGAGAAAAATATAGTGTTACCTCCATTTTAAAAGTATTGGAGGTTCCTCGTTCTAGTTATTACCGTTGGACAAAAGGTTTTGGGGAACATAAAAATGAGCATGAAGAGCTGATTATTGAAATCTGTAAGGCTACAAAATATAGAAATGGTCACCGTAAAATTAGAGCTATTTTAAAGCGAGATCATCATATTCATCTCAATAGGAATACAGTTCAAAAGATTATGCAGAAGTATCATTTGCAGTGTAGGGTGAAGCCGAAACGTAGATGGAAATCACAAGGAGAGAGTGAAGTAATCGCACCTAATATTATTAATCGAGATTTTAGCGCATGTAAACCAAATGAGAAGTGGGTAACGGATATTACGTATATTCAATATGGTAGCGAGACTCTATATCTGTCTCCAATTATGGATTTGTACAATAATGAAATCATAGCTTATAAGGTTTATAACCATCAACAAACACCTTTAGTAATTGATACTTTGGAGGAAGCTCTAGATAAGCGGTATCAGCCAGAAGGAGTTATAATTCATTCTGATCAAGGAAGTGTGTATACTTCATATACCTTTCAAAATTATGTGAAAGAAAATCATATGATAAGTAGTATGTCCAGAAGAGGAAACTGTTGGGATAATGCCGGATTAACCCCCGTATTTTGGACAGTATCTCTCTTAATCTCGCTTTATCTTAAAATTACATTGTATTTCATTTCCTTTTGTCCTTTTGAGAGGATAGCCATTTCCTCCACTCCTTCAAGGGTAAAGGCTGCGCCCGACTAGCGTCGCCCTTGATTCCATTCCAGCAATGGCTGAAATAAACTTTGGGACAAAAGGAAGAAAAAATGGAAGGGGCGATTAAACCCGTACCTCTTTGATTTTCATGTTTTCACATTGTTGCTTTTCATAAAATTCATTTGGCGATAAGTCTAAAATGCTAGAATGCATGCGTCTTTCGTTATAAAACACCATAAACTCTGAGACTGCCTCATAGGCTTGTGCATACGTCTCGAACTGCCATCTTGATAAACAATCATCCTCAAAAATTCTATGAAAAGACTCAATGTGAGCATTCATATTTGGAGTTTTTGGCGGAATTCTTTCATGTTCTAGTGTATATTTTTCACAAAATTCCTCAAAGGTATGGGAAATAAACTGTGGTCCATTATCTGTTCGAATCACAGGTTTTTCCAATTCATTAATCTGTTGGCGTTTGAATAATGCCCGTAAAAGTGTTTGCTTTAGGTCTTTTGCCGTGCAGCTTAATCCCATATAGTATTCGACAATACTGCGATCATAAACATCGATGATCGATAATACAAAGAAGAATCGATCTTCACCTTCGATGTAGCCATATTTAATATCAATCTCCCACAATTGATTCGAACTCTTAATCGTACGATTTCGAGCTAGTTTTCTAGGATATGAGACTTTCTTTTGCCGTTGTGGGCGTAAAATATCTAGTTCTTTGCATAATCGATAAACCTTTTTCTTATTGATTATGAGATTGTATTTTCGACGAAGTAATTTAGTTAATTTGCGGTAGCCATAGTTAAAGGCATCACCTGCAATTTCTTCAAGTAGGTATTCTTTGATTTGTTCGTCTGATACTTTTTGACCGTCCTCTTTGATGGAATAACCGGGTGCTGGACGTCCCTCACTTACTTTTTTCTCTTCCACACGATAGTTCTTTTGATAATAATATGTGGATCGAGAAATACCGATAATTTTCAGCACTTTTGCGATTGGGTAGCCTTTTTGAATCCAATTATCGGCTACTTCAAGTTTTTCAGCAAGTGAGGGTTTTTCTTTTTTATAAGGTCTCGTAGAATAGCGATTTCAAGGTCTTTTTCACCTAAAATTATTTTAAGTTTTTCATTTTCCTTGGATAACTCTTTAGAATCAAGATCTGGCAGTACAGCAACATCTACTTCACCGTATTTGCCGTCTTTATATTCACGAATCCAACGACTTACCATGTTGGGATTCAGTTCATATCGACGGGCTACTAAGGAATTATTGCCGGTCTCAGTGGCTTCTTTTACGACTTGTAATTTGAAATCTTTTGAGTGTTTTGTTCGTTTCATGTTGTCAGCCTCCTTGGTACATTAAGTAGTATAATACTTATTACTCTTACTGTCCAAGTTCATTTAGGGGCTTTAGAGATGCGGTGATTGAATCTTTTCATTCAAATCTAAAAGCCGAGGAATTTCAGTATTGTAAGTTTAATACGTTATCGAATTTAGAGGTTATTTCTAGAGTAGAAGGATATATTCATCATTATAATGAAGATAGAATTCAAGCAAAATTAGGCTACTTAACTCCAAAAGAATTTGGGTTAAATGCAGCTTAATGGGGATTAGGGTTCACTTATCATGTAAAAAAGACGTGCACTTTATTTGGAGTGGCGGGCATGATAGCCTAATTAGGCTAAGCCAGATTCTATTGAAGATAGCTGGCTTCCTGGCTAAAGAATCTATGCCCGCAGAGGCTCCAAGTAAAGTGACAAAGTGCCTGAATTATTTCCAGTAAAGAACCAATATCAAATTAGTCGAAAAGTGTTAAATTTAATAATGGTTAGGTGTTTTATATATGTCTCATTTCGCTAGGTCAGTTCAAATCACTCTGCCTTTTTTTATTATTTTGTCATCGCATGTTCGACTTTAATGCAACGATCCATGATTACCGTATACCCTTTTTCTTTTAAATCATCAAACGTTTCTTCATGTACTAGTCCCAATTGTGCCCAAAATACATCTGCATCTATTTTTTCGAACTCAGCTGCAACCTCTGGCAAATATTCAGATCTTCTAAATACATTGACAATATCGACATGTCCTTCAATATCTGTTAACTGCTTAACCGCTTTAACTCCAAGTACCTCGTCTACAGTTGGATTAACAGGAATAATTTCATATCCAGCATTTTTCATTGCTTCTGAAACCATATAAGAGGTCCTAGAAGGATTATCACTTAAACCAACAACCGCAATTCTCTTTGCTTTTTTTAAAATTTCACCAATTTCTTCACGACTTGGATTATTAATAGCCATTTTAACCGCTCCTTTTTCTATCATTTTTTATACGTTTCCCCAAATCAGGGAAGAAAAAACTACAGAAAGCATTCCTACATGCCACTTTAACAATAGCAAATTTTTCTAGTTTTCTAAAGAAAGTTGCATTTAATTAAATATATTTACTGCCTTCACGTATACTTAACTTAGATAAACTATGTTCGTGAATAAACTGTCTAACTGATTCTGGATTGGTTTTTGAGTATTCCCTTAAACTCCAGCCAATCGCTTTTTGAATAAAGAATTCCTTACTTGATGCATTATGCAAGATATATCGGTACAGGCGACTTTCTTCTGTATCTTCTTTATATTTAAGCTGAAATAGTATAGAAGCTCTTCGCAGCCATAAATGATCTCCATAAGCCCAAGTCTCTATTACTTCATCCTTCACTTCTGGAGCGATCTTTGCAATATGACCAACGGCATGAGGAGCAATGCTATCAACTGTATCCCACCAAGATTTCGTCATAATCAACTTTTCAAATAAGGGGAGGTCCTGCTTACTTATTTTTTTCAGTGATTTGTTTATATAATCTAACGCTGCATATTGGTATTCACGCTCCTTTTTCTCCCACAAACTTTGCACAAAATTTTGCTGAAAGTCTAACTTTAAAAGGTCTGTTTCTGAAAAAAACTGTTTCATCAGCGCTCTTCGTTCCGGTGTTTTAATACCTAAAAACTTGAAATGATTCTTCATATATTTTTCCATCGGTATGGCCTTTTCTCTATCCTGATTTTGATCAAATATAAAAGACAAGTTTTCTAATAAGTTACTAGTTAAATTATCCTTGGATTTATTCATAAATATGCTCCTTCTTGTTAACTTCATCATTACTTAACGGTTAAATCCATATTATAATTAAAATGAACCTCACAACAAGCATTTATTTCCAAATATAGTGTATAAAATGCAAAAACCACTTTCCTCAAAAGAAAGTGGTTTCTTCGTTACTGTTTCTTTGTTTCTAAGGATAGTGCATTCCATGCTGTTTCGTTTGCAAAAGTGCGGGACCAACTTGCAAGTCCAGCTAACTCATATTTTTCTACTAATTCGGCTCTTTTTGCTAAAGATAGTTCATCTTCCAGCCAAATTTTATAGGTAGATTTTGTTTTCTCGTCAAAATATTCCCCATAGTTTTGACCGCTAACTTCATCGTACGTTGGTGTCACTTTATACTTTTCTAACCATTCCTCGACCTTTGCCATTGAAAGTGCCTTAGAAGATATTTCTCCGCTTTCCTTCTCTTCCCATAAACGAGCATATAAAGGTACACCTAAAACGAGCTTATCATTTGGAACAATATCGAGTAAGGTTTCTAAATTAGCCTCTACCCAAGGGAAACTCGCTACACTCCCAGCAATTGGACTTGTCGCCCAGTGCTCATCATATGCCATTACAACTAAATAATCGACGATTTCAGCTAGGTGGTCACGCTGTAAAAATGCAGAATAATTTCCGCCAGCGATAAACGTAATGTCCATGGACACTGTAATTCCCGCCTCATGTAAATATGGCGTTGCTTCTCTCACAAACTGAGTGACATATTTACCATCTTCTTCGCGAACATTTTCAATATCAATGTTAATCCCATCTAAATTATACATTTCACTATAGACTAAAAGTTGTCTAATTATTGCTTGCCTTTTCTGATAATCCTTCAATACTTCATGTGTATTATCAGGATCAAAATTATTAGAAAACAATCCCCATACTTGATAGCCTTGTTTATGCGCCCAATCTACGTATGCTTTTGATCCTAGATTACTAACATTGCCGTCATCTCCCGACAGCTTAAACCAAGTGGGAGAAACAACATTTACACCGTTCATTTTTGGAATGCTTGAAGTATCTGGATTTCTAGAGTATACGGCTTCCCAAGTTAATTGGATAGGACCGTTGATTTTATTCAGTTTTGGTTCCTTCTGTTCTAATTCTACTTGAACAACCGCTGATTTACCTTTTTCAACATATTTCTTTTTCACAAATCCAGCGATTCCATTCTCTTTTCTAACAAAATAAAAGTCTTCTTCTTCTTTTTCAATTGTTATATGCTCACCAGGAGCTAAGTCATCTGTATAAGGAGAGTATAATGTTGCTTCTGAACGCAATCTTGTGAAATCTTTTCTCACCTTTTTAGATGTAAATATCCCATCCGCTCTTTCTTGGCCATTTTCTTCTAAAAGAACAACATGCTTATCATCTAAAATGGTGTATTCGATTGGATAAAAACTTGCTAATGGATCAAGTGCAACATAAATCGTTCCATCCTCATCTCTTAATGGATGAAAAGAAAGCTCCGTATTTTTATCATTTACATAATAGGAAACGGAATCGGATGGAAATTGAATCACTTTATCTTTTGTCGTCACAATAACGGAATTACTATTTTCATCATACGTAATGCTGTCATCTATTTTTTCTTGCCATATTTTTAAAGGTAAATATACCGTATCCTTATCAAAGATTGCATTGCCGATCTGTTCCCCATTTAAGAAGATAGGGTTTTCTCCTTGAAAGTAATTTATCTTATCTTTATTACCGAATGGGTAAAAAATTAACAGGATAGTAGAGATTACAACTAATAATACAGCTAGAATAAAACCAATAAAGAGTTTTTTATTTGGCGTTTTTTTTTGAAAGGAATAATTTATTTGTGTCATTTGTACCTCCTTGAAGTAGTCCTTTTGCTGTTTCAATTACTAGAATAATAGCCGTAATGAAAACAGAGCTAGTTTCATATTAACACAGATTTCGACAAAAAAAGAACCACCAGACATTGACAGATGGCTCTCCCCATATTAATCAAATAATTATACTTCCTCATTATATCCGATCCTAATGTAGAACAAGATTCACTTATATTCAGTAAAGTTCTTTCGAAATCCATAAAAAGCACGATAACCTTTGGTTTCATAATAGGTATGTGACGTACTGGATGCCAGCATTTCTACTCTAGTATTTGGATATAAACGATGGACATAGTATAATAAATTATGTCCAATCCCTAAGCTCCTATATGTCTGATCAATTAGCAATTCACAAATATACATAGTAATTGATTGATCTGTCATCCCCCTAATATAGCCGATTATTTTATCATCTAACATTGCAACATAAGCAATATTAGAATGATTCCAAGCGGATATTGTATCTTCTTTTTTGGCTACTAAGTTATTCCACTGTTCTTCTCTATTTAATGCGTGTATAGATGGGAAATCATCTTCTTGATATTTTCGCACCTGTATTTCCAGTCCGTTTTTTAACTTAATCATCTTTTTTCTCCTAATTTTTTATTATCTTTATAAAATGGTGGGTACTTATTGCCGATAACGGCATTATTACGATTGCTAAAAATAGGATAAGAAAAATATCTGTAGCGATTGTATAGTCAATCCATTTATTATAAAGTGAAACTTCCATCAGTGGGGGTTTTCTTCATCCCCCACTGATGGTTAGTTGAACCAATCGGACCTTTACGGACAGTTGATCTCCCACCTATCTTCCTCGTATTCTCATATGCTTGAGGGGGAGTCGTACTGTCCGTTAAGAGTGGGATAGAAATAATAGACTATTCTAAAATCACTAGTGTTGCATTAATTTATTTTTACTATTAAAAATACTCAAAATGTTCCATTTTATTATTTTATGCAAAGAAAAAGTCCTTTATAATGGATAAGTCAGGTGGTAACCCGTCCAAATCCACTAAAAAAGGACCAACTCATGGACAAGATTACACGAAAAACTTCATTTGGACAATGGTTTTCACCAATAAATCTTCAACTTTTTGAAGAAACCGTGAAAACGTTGAAATTAGATTACTATACGAAAAAACTAAAAACAGACTCATTTCTAAAATTACTCCTTTTTGCACAGCTACAAGAAGTCGAAAGTTTGCATGAGCTAAGCGATTGTCTTTTCGACGACCAACTACAAAAAGGCATTGATCTTGATTCAATCAGTATTTCTCAGCTCTCACGCCGATTAAACGGTATAAATCCAGATTTATTTCAAAGGCTTTTCCTTGATTTAGTCGCACAAATTCATGCAAAAACACATTATACAAAGCTTATTATGCCGTTAAAAATCATTGATTCAAGCACATTGCCACTTAATTTGACCAATCATAAATGGGCAAAGTTCCGCAAAACAAAAGCGGGTGTCAAGTTGCATTTGAGACTTGTGTTTATGGAAAAAGGGAGTTCCTATCCTGAAAAGGCTGTTTTAACAACGGCAAAAGAACATGATCGTGGTCAGCTTGAAATCATGGTTGATGATAAAGAATGCATGTATGTGTTTGACCGTGGCTACCTAGATTACGAGCGCTTTGACCGAATGACAGATGATGGTTACTTTTTTCTTTCAAGGCTACGGAAAAACGCAGTCATACGGGAAGTTTATAATTTTAAACTACCCGAGAATTCAGCTGTTTTGTCAGATCAAATGGTGTTGATTGGTACGACTCAAAACCGTGCTGAAAATTACTTTCGTCTTCTAAAAGTGATGGATTCAAAAGGAAATGAACTGCATTTAATTACCAATCGTTTTGATTTGAGTGCCGAAGAAATTTCAGAGATGTACAAATCACGGTGGGCAATTGAGTTGTTCTTTAAATGGATCAAACAGCATCTCAGCATCAAAAAGTTCTACGGTCAAAGTGAATGGGCGATTCAAAACCAAGTGTTTATCGCACTGATTGTTTTTTGCCTACATGTTCTCGTACAACTTGAAACAAGAAGTAAGCGAAAAACCTTACAAATTAGCCGTTATTTAAGGGCTGCATTGTGGAAACCAGCCCATATCTGGCTTCGAAAGATTGAAGGGAAAGCCATCCCTTAATAAGCAAATTGTTGTTGTCGCACAAGTCTAATTGTAAAAAAAACCCAAATGGATGGAGCCACCTTTGAATAGGTATTTACCTTTTTGGCTCTAAACAAGGAGGATAATCAGACTGAAAATTGCGACAATATTTATGCAACACTAGTGTTCTAAAATAAATAATAAAAAAGATGATTAGTAAAAAATAAAATACAAAACTATCACTAACGTCGCATAAATATTGACTGAATTTTCTGTTTTATTATTTTTCCGTTTGAGAAGAAAAATGAAGACACGTGAACAGAGGTAGTAATCATCCATTTTTTCACTATAACCTTTGGCGAGGGCGACAGAGACGGTTAAACCTTTACGGGACAGCTCTTCCTGCTATTTTTCGAATCCAAATGTGTGCGGATTTCCACGGTGCTGCTTTTAACAACCGACTAATTTGTAAGTACGTCCGTGAACTGTTTGTACCCAACTGAGCCAGTACGTTTAAACAGTAGACAATCATCGCGATGTACACTTGATTATGGACAGCTTGTTCGCTTTGTCCGTAGAACTTTTTGATGTTCAAGTGTTGTTTCATCCACTTGAAAAACAGCTCGATTGCCCAGCGTGATTTGTACAGTTCAGCGAGTTCATCCGCATTTAAGTCGAAACGATTCGTGATGAGGTGCAGCTCATTCCCTTTTGAATCCATCACTTTCAGTAGTCGAAACTCATTACCAGCCCGACTTTGTGCTGTGCCCAAAGAAATCATTTCATCTGATAAAACAGTTGAATTTTTTGGAAGGTGAAATTTCTCGATTTGATGTGTAACGGCGTTTTTTCGTAAGCGTGAGACAAAGAAATACCCGTCGTCTGTCATACGGTCAAATTGCTTGTAATCCAAGTAACCACGGTCAAAAACATACATGCACTCTTTGTCGTCAACAAGTACTTCTAGCTGACCTCGATCATGTTCAATCGCATTCGTTAACACCGCTTTATCCGGGTATGAACAGCCCTTTTCTAAGTAAACAAGACGTAAATGGAGCTTAATGCCTGATTTTGTTTTGCGGAATTCAGCCCATTTATGATTGTTCAGGTTCAATGGTAACGTACTTGAGTCGATGATTTTCAGTGGTGTTGTCATTTTCCGTCGCTTTTCAAAATGCGTTTTCTTATGAATTTGCGCGACTAAATCTAGAAACACCTGCTGGAACACCTCTGTCGGCACTTGATTTAGCCGGCGTCCCAGTTGCGAAAAGCTAATTGATTCTAGTTCGGTTGCTTTTTGTAGGTCATCCGAGAATAACGTATCACTAACCGCACGTAGACTTTCGGTTTCGTTGAGTTGTGCGAATACGAGTAATTTCAAGAATGAAGCAATGTACAGCTTCTTTGTATAGTAATTTAATTGATAGGCTTCCACAAGTTCCTCTAGTTTTGTGGAGGAAATCGGTGAAAGCCATTGTTCAAATGATGTTTTTCGTGTAAACTTATCCATGCGTATGTCCTTTATTTTGGATTTGGATGGTTTACTACCACCCAACCATTATAAAGGATTTTTTTGTGCATGAATAATATTGCAGAAAATTCAGATTTATAAAGGGCTTTGAATTATTTTAATGCGACGCTAGTGCAAAACTATCTTTATATTTTTTCATTACGCCTCCTGTTTTTTGGAATATTATACCACATTAAAACAAAAGACGCTCCTAAAGGAACGTCAAATTATTTACTATTCATCTTTAATTTCTTGATATACCAGTTGATGGTCTATCAAGTACGATACGTGGAGCTGAAATTAATAAAAGTACAAGTACGATTGAACATAGAATGGTTGCTCCTAAATAAGATCCACCGTTTACTATCAAGGAATTGATAAATGGCGACATTCCTTCTGGCGCATAACTTGCCCAAATAGTTACTCCTGCGATAAAATGCCAAATATAGCGAGTAAAACCCCCAACGACTACAGCCAAAATAATTAAACCAATTGCTAATCCCTTTTGCTTCGTTTTTAAAGCATTTTGTATAGAGGAAGCAAATAAACCAGCAAATCCAATACAAGCAAACGCGAATAAGTACTCTAAAATAACTTGCCAAAAGCCTAATGCTTGCAGATCACCAACAACAATCTGTAAAAGCCCCCATAAAAATCCTGCGATCGTACTTGCTTTAAAGCCCCAACGGAATGCAACGATAAAAATAGGTACCATTGCAAAAGAAATTGAAGTATTAAATACAGGAATAGATGGCAATAAATCGAGAATAAGTGCAATTGCAGCCATGATCGCCACTTCTATCATGACAACTAATTTCATATTTTTCATAAAAAAATCTCCTTTTTTGTGCAGACCAAAAGGAGAACTTACGCGCGAAATGAATCATATAGTTTCTACTATATACATTCTTCCCACATTCCTACGTTAGCATTAACTAACAGGTTCGAAGGGTCAGATCAATGGATCACTCTCAGCATTACGCTCCCCTTGTGGTTTGCTTTTTATCAAATTAAATTTATTATAGCATAAATCGTTCTTCAAATATGTATTTTTATTAAATACAGAATTTTTCTTTTTTTTCAAAAGAAATTACCCAAACACTTTCTTAAATTGTTTGGGTTGCCGTTTTGCCTCTAATTAATATGATTCATCCTTTAATCAGTAAAAATTTGCTCGCCATAGTTATTATTTTTAGATGTATTTTTTCTAATATATAATATAGTCAGCTTGAAAAACTTTCTTGTTTAGCGATAAGCTTCTAAAAAGTCACACGGTAAACAAATCCTTCAAATCCATCTCGTTTCTTTTGACTGATTGATACTCACAACTTGACGGCTTCGTAACATAATCTCTCTTCCATTCTTCCTGATAGATTATAATCTTTTTAATCGCAGCTACAATATAATACACATCCTCGTTACTCATCGTAGGATGTAGGGAAATTCGAACCCAGCCTGGCTTGTGCGAAAAATCCCCATCTTGTATTTCCTTACTTAATTCTTTGGATTGTTTATGCGTAATCGGTAGTAAATAATGTCCATAAGGCCCCGCACATGAACAACCACCTCTTACTTGAATGCCAAAGCGATCATTAAGTAACTTCACGACTAAATCATAATGAATATCTTCGCAAATAATCGAAATAATCCCTAACCTATCTTCATTTTCCTCTTCTAAAATTCGAACTTTATTCAATTTTTTTAGTTCTGTTATTGCTAGATGTACTAATTCCTTCTCCCTTTGTTCTATTCTTTCTACTCCCATTTCTTCTTTTAGTTGAATACAGAGTGCAGATTTAATTGCCTGTAGAAACCCAGGTGTTCCCCCATCCTCTCTTTCTTCGTCATCCTTTTTGTATAAAATATCTCCCCATTCATTTGTGAAATCTACTGTTCCTCCGCCTGGATGATCTGGTATGCTTGAATAAATAAGTTCCTTTGCCATCACTAATACGCCGCTAGTGCCAGGACCACCTAAAAATTTATGGGGAGAGAAATAAATAGCGTCCAATCTTTCCTCTTTATTAGCCGGATGCATATTAATCGATACATAAGGGGCAGATGCTGCAAAATCGACAAAGCAATAGCCTTTATGCTTATGCATGATTTTCGCAAGCACGTGATAATTTGTTTTTCTTCCAGTCACATTGGAACAGGCAGTAAATGCCCCGATTTTTAATGGGATGTCTTTATATTCCACTAGCAATGATTCTAAATGGTCTATATCTACATCGCCCTTTTTGTTCGGTTTAACCATGATGACATCAGCATTTGTCTCGAGCCAAGATAAGTAATTTGAATGATGTTCCATATGTGTGACAAAGACCACAGCTATTTTTTCCTTTTTAGCACATGAATTTTTTAATCCTATAATTCTTTGTAATTTGTTGACTACTGCTGTCATGCCAAAACCATCAAACAATATAATATCATTCTCACCTGCATGAACGTGTTTTTTAATGATTCGTTTTGCTTCCTTATACGCTTTTGTCATATACGTACCTGTAATATTTGATTCTGTATGCGTATTAGCAACATAGGGACCTAATTTATGTGTAATCTTTTCTTCAATCGTTTTATATAATCTGCCACTTGCTGTCCAGTCAGCATATAGCAGCTTTTTAGTTCCATAAGGTGTAGAAAAGGTTAAGTTATTTCCAATGATATGATTCTTTATCTTTGAAAAATAATGCTCCAATTCAGTATTATAATGGTATATAGATTCACCAACTTTAATTCTGATCAATTTAAAAATCCCCTTTCTCTCTCCTTCTTTAACCTATGTTAAAATAAGAAGAGAGGTTATTGCATTTCGGATTGTTTGAAAAAAATTCATAAGAAGGATGGAACATATATGATGATTACCTTGCCTGATTATGCACTTGATTATATGGAGAATTTAAACCAATCTGGACGAAGCAAACTTACATTAAAACAGTACGAATCTGACTTAAAGAAATTTTTCAGCTGGCTCGATATCTACAAAGAAAACACTAAATTTGAAACAATAAAAGCATTACGAGCTGATGATATTCGCGCCTACTTTCATTATTTAAAGGAAAAGCAATTGTCGCAAGCTACTATACGTAGGCTAGCATCTGTTCTTAGTCGATTAATGATTTATCACCAATGTATCTGCGCTCATGAAATTCACAAACTAGCTGAAGCTGCCCCATTACGTACTCTAACGGACAAAGATTTTATAACCCAAAATGAATATAGCCTACTAGCGCAAATGCTATTAACAAAAGATGCAGAAGTTACAAAAAAATCAGCTCGAAATTATCTGTTGACAAGAAATTGGACAATTGTAGCATTGTTACGAACTTTTGGTCTTACACCTTTTGATCTACATAGTATCAAGATGAAGGATTTAAACCTTGCACAAGGTGAGCTTACGCTTAGTAGAGACACAACTCGATTAATTCTTTCCCTTCCTCACGACATTATGGCAAAATTACGAGATTACTATTTTTCTATTCCAGAATCGTTTCGGCCAAAGTATTATTCCAACGATCCCGTTTTTGTCGCTTTCAACAATATTTCTTATTCCTTTCAATACGATTATGATCGACAAAAGCCAAAAGGATTGTCTGTCCGTGCAATTCAAGAAATGATTAAAGATGAAGTAAGAAGAGCTGGTTTGCGAAAAATTTCAGCTGTTAATTTCCGAAATACAGCAATTTTAGAGGAACTAGCAAACGGTGTGTGCGATGAGAACGTAATGCAGCAGTTTCATTTAACAAGTGAAGCAGCGCTAAGAAGATATAAACAATATTTACAGGAAAAAGAACAAAAATAGGCTTGACTAATAAGAAAAGCGAAGTGCACCCATTTAGTTACATTTCATGGAGGGACAGACATTTTCTGCGATAAAATAAACACGGTAACGGTCGTTGAGCTGATTTTACTTATGAAAAGGAATAGCAGGGACTTTACAAACCGATTGGAGCTTAAACTAAATACCAAATTGACTTAAGAAACCTTATATTTTCTTGTCTGTAAAAAAAGATGAACCTAAAATGAGGATCATCTTTTTTTACATTATTGCTGTGTTGCGTCATTTTCTTCCCAGTATACTTTGCTGAAAATCTCGGAAAATGCTTCAATACTGCGATTCAATTCTGCTTGTGTATTGTCTATTCCACCGACTTCTAGAAGAATAGCACGATCAGAGAAGTCCTGATTATATACCCCATTCCCTTCTTCTTTTCCTTTTAAGAATACGCCTCTAGAAATACCAGGATACTTCTTATCCAATTCTGCATGAAGCTTTTTCGCAAATTCCTGATTTTTTTCATAACCTTTGTTCGCATCACCAATAATAAAAAGCAATTTTGCATAGCTGTTTCCATCAATTGTTGCTGTAGTAGTTTTCTTTCTTGCAGAATCTCGGTGTATATCAATTAAATAGTTTAAATGTTTATTTTCACTAACTGCTGTCTCAACTACCTCTTTTGAAACCGCATAAGATGAAAAAAAGTTCCAACCTCTATCAAGAAGTTTTTGGTTAATATTTGTTTTATCTAATTGAACTCCAATTCCTTCGTCTTGCAATAGATTACTTAGTTTATTACTCAATCCAACCACATTTGCTCGTTCATCCGAACTTACTGCTTCATTTTCATTCGCATTCTTTAAAAGTGGTAGATAGGCTTCTAAATTATGAGTATTGTAGACTAACACCGTTTTATTTTTAGGAGTAGCAACTGGTGCTTTATTCTCTGATGGTTTTTCTTCCTTCTCTACTTTTTCTTCATCCACTTCTTTCGGATTTTTCATAAGTTCTTCTGAAGGAGTAGACTCAAATGGTAGATTAGCAAGGCTTGTCCCTTCTTCTGCGACAACAATTTCTGTATGAAAAGAAGTCAAAGCAGGTAATTCTCTACCTAAAAGTGTACGCGTATCATCTAAACGAATATTAGTTGCTATTTGGAACAAGATATTTCCAAGAGAAAGTCCTTTCCCATCTGATTTTGGAAATAGATGATTTTCACTATGAAATATTTCCGTGTAAATTTCTGTTGAATTTACCGATTTTAAAATACTGGCAACATTATCTGAAGTCAATTTGAAGGAAAAAATAGAGGTCGTGATTCCTGCAATAAGGATAAACATTAGGATAATTCCTAATATTGTTGTATTCAAATATTGAATTAATGTACGTGTTTTGGAGGTTTGCATAATAAGTACATCCCCTTTCTCATTACAGATATATGCCAATCTACTAAAGAATAGTCTTGTAATCTATGAAATATTTGATAGGGAAATGTAATTATTTTAATGAATGATTTGAAGTTTTGTAAATTATTTGAATGCGTAAAATTTACTGATGAAGATAAGATGACAGCCAATATAAAAAGCCACTTTAACTATAATCTTTTAGTAAAGTGGCTTTTTATATTACTGAAATGCAAAAAGAAACTCCGCCTCGCAAATCAGTTCGCCAGCTACGGTCGCTTTTCCTTTTGCCTTCGCAAAGCTATTTTTCACCTTTTCTACCATGACTTCCATGCACAGCTCATCACCCGGAAAAACCGCTTTTCGTATTCTAGAATGATTTATCCCTGCTAGAAGAGCAAATTTATTACTATGTTTTTCTTCACTATGAATAGCTACTGCCGTAACTTGCGCAATCGCTTCAATAATAAGGACGCCTGGCATAATTGGATTATTTGGGTTTTGCCCTGTTGCAAATGTGTCTTCCTTATTGATTTGCTTAACCCCAACAGCCATTTGTCCTTCTTTTAACTCTAATATTTCATCTACTAGAGGCAGAGGATAACGACTTAGTATATCCTTTACTTTCTGTAGATTCATCATTTCTGACCGCCTCTTTTATCTAATTCATTTTGTAATTGGGCCATTACATCACTTAATTCTTTAGTAATATCAGCTGGATCTTTCTTTGTTCCATCCTCATTTTTTAAGGAAATTGGATCACCAAATATAACATGTATTTTTTTTCCCCTTAACAGTCCTTTTAAATCAGTTGGACCACTATATGCAGCTGGAACAATTGGTACCCTTGCCAAATTAGCGATTGTAGCAGCACCCTTTTTTAAAGGGACATCCTCTGAAGTCCTAGTGCCACTAGGAAAAATCCCGATAATCTTCTTTTCCTTTAGTAGTTTAACTGGCGTTTTAATACTGCTGGGACCAGGATTCTCTCTATCAACTGGAAAGGCATTTATGCTATAAAAAAATTTAGCTGATTGAGGTTTAGCAAATAACTCTTTTTTTGCCATGAAATGAATTTCATTTGGTAACAAAGAAGTACCGAGTGCCACAACATCGACCCATCCTATATGGGAACAAGCTACGACATAACCAGTATCCTTCGGTAATTTATTTTTATTAATTACTTTTGTTCTCCCAAAAATTTTTAAAACAACATTTGCAAATCGACTCGTAAATGCATACATTTTTTCTTTCTCCTTTATGTGCAAAATAACTTCATGTTTATTTATGTGATCTTTCACTATATGTAAGATTTTAATAAGCCACAATAAAATCATCATTTTAAATTATATCATCTACTATTAGTAGTAGATACTATATTTTTTACTACCTACTTATTATATCTCAAAATCGCTAAAAAAAATAGTGCTGAACCCCTACTAATAGGCGCAATAGTTCTAGAAAAAACGATTACTAGTCGATAATTATCATTTCTTTCGGGAATATGTTTTTAAATGGTATAAAAAAAGAAGAAGGATTCGCCTTCTTCTTTCAGACTGTAGACAAACCCCTGAATTTTAGAAATAGAAGTTTGGATATAGTATATTTATTAGTCCCTTTGAATAGAGATGTTGCTTTCCACTCCAAGCAACGCATGAAAATTCCATTTAAGTTTCTAAAAATCTTTTTTATAAATTATATAGCAATTGAAGATAAAACAAGTCGCTTAACCGTATTAGCTACGCCATGCTCATCATTCGTTTCAGCAATTTCAATTGAAGCATTTTTTACATCTTCTCTTGCGTTCCCCATAGCAACTGGATAGCCGACTTTTTCTAACATTGATAAATCATTCATACTATCACCCATTGCTAATATATCTTTTAATGGAACACCTAAATGTTTTGCTAGTTTTACTAATGCATTCCCTTTTGATGCATCCTTATGCTCAAATTCAAAATTATACGTACCAGATGTCACGAGTGTAATCGATGGATCATCTTTGAATGTTTCCCAACCTGCATCCAATTTTTGTTTATCAAAGGAAAAGGCTAAAATATTGTATACATCAATAGTAGGCATTTCTATTTCCTTATAACTATTAATATACGAAAAACCTGTTTGTGAAAATTGGGTAATTGCATGTTTCTCTAGTTCTGCTCGACTAATTTCTGGATTAGCTGTACAAAGTCGATCAAGCTCTATTTCAATTAATTGTCTCCCTCGTTGTGGCGAATATAGATAATCATTACTAAAAACCTCATAATAATAATCTCTTTCTTCCAACCATTGCAATAATTTCATCGCTTTCTGTTTATCCATGGGTACATGATCAAAACGGTTGCCTTCAGGGTCATGAATCGTTGCCCCATTAGCCGCAATTATCCATGTTTTTAAACCGGTATCTTTAAAAATTTCGATAACATCTGGATAGTTTCTCCCTGTTGCTACAATCACTTCTACGCCTTTTTCTTGTGCCATTTTCAAACTTTCCACATTTTGAGGACTAATTTTGCTTTCATGATTTAAAAGTGTTCCATCTAAATCTGTTACGATACATGAAATCATGCTTCTCCATCCCTTCTGTTTGCCACCAATAATTCAACACCATTTTCGTTTAGTAATTCTATAAACCAGTCTTCAGGTTCTTTATCTGTGATAAAGAGATCAATATCGGAAAGCTTAGCAAACTGATAAAAGTCGGTAATGCCAATCTTGCTATTATCCCCTACTACAATGACTTGCTTTGCTTGTTTCATCATCTTCTTTTTAACTGCGCCATCTTCTTCGTCGACAATAGTAAGTCCTTTTTCGGATATACCGACAATACCGATGAACACTTTATCTACATAATATTTATCTAATCGCTGAATTACAGAATTTCCATATAAATATCGATGTTCTTTTTGCATTACTCCACCTAATAAGTGAATTTTCGGCAATTGTTTATCTGATAAAATATCAGCCAAATTAATGGAGTTTGTGATCACCGTACATTCTTGGTTAATATAATTTCCCATTGCCTGAACGGTCGTAGAAGCATCTAGAATAATATGGTCATTATCTCTAACAAAGGATGCCGCTATTTTTCCAATAGCTTTCTTTTCTTCTGAAACGGATTTCAATCGATTATGATAATTATCTACTTTCCGATGAACTTTAGGTAATAGTGCACCACCTCTTGTTCGAATAATTGCCTGTTCCTCTTCAAGCTTTACTAAATCACGTCTAGCTGTATCACGAGAAACGTGAAAGAGGGAACAAATTTCTTCCACAGTAATTTTTTCATGCTGATTTAAATAGTGAACAATGTCTATTAATCTTTGTTCTTGTGCCATATTATCCCCTCAAATTCATTTCTTCTCTTTCTATTTTAAGTTATTTACTTAAAAGTTTCCACAATAACAAACTAAAATAAGTAAAATAATTATTTTCACTTAAAAAAACGCAAATGGATGCTGAATCTATCCATCTGCGTTTTTTTAATTAGTTACCTTCTAACCACTTGATCGTTCCATTTATTAATTGATTAAATTGACTTGAGGATGAAAATGTATGCTCTCCATTTTCAATAAGTAATGTTTCAACCGTTCCTTTATCTCTTCGTAAATACTCTTGTTTATATTCATTCAAATACTGATACGGAATATCCTTATCTGCTGTTCCGTGCGCTATAAGAACATCTCCAGAAAACTGTCGACAGCTTTCTAACGGGAAATAATCCGATAAAGAATCAAAATATGTTTGGTAAAACGAATAACCATAAAAATCAACTACTTCTTTTTCTGCTAATTCGGACAACCTTTCCTCTCCAAATATTCGTTTAATATCAAATGCTGGTTTCCCAACAGCAGCCCACTGAATTAAACGGCTAACGCGCGAATTGTTGATTGCAGTGAATAATGCGACTGCGCCACCAAGACTATGCCCTAGTAAAATAAGTTCTTTTATCGAGAGCTCATCATACGCAAATTGAATCATTGCTTCTGTCTGGTCAATTAAATCGGACAATCGATTCCTGCCATATTCACCACTAGATTCTCCACATCCCTTATAATCAAATCGAATCACTAAATAGCCCATTTCAGTAAGTAAATTACTTGCCTTAACAAACAGTCGGTCTACTCCAACTCTACTGCCAATCAACCCATGGCAGATAATTATTACTTTATATTCGTTGTAGATTTTATTTGGATAATCGACAGACAGTATGAGATCATCGTCCTTCCATTTGATTGTCTTTACCTCAGTCATCTCCACTTCCCCCTAATTACACATGATAATTATTCATTATATATTATTCCTACCTGTTTAGTAAGTTTAAAACAACAATTTTCTGAAATCTTTTTTTCATCATAAAGGAAAGTTACTTCCTTGGCAATTCATGTTTTAAAAAAACATTATGATAAAATAGACTATAGAGAAAATATTATCTACTGGTCAAATACAGGGAAACTTCCATCAGTGGGGTATTTCCTTCCTCCCCCACTGATGGTTAGTTGAGACAATCGAACCTTTACGGACAGCTGGTCTCCCACCTATCTTCCTAGTATTCTCATAAGCTTATGGTTGAGTCTTACTGTCCGTTAAGAGTGGGATAAAATGGTCTATAAAAAGGAGATTCTTATGTATTATATTGATTACCATCACCATTCCAATCATTCTTTTGATTCGAAAGCAATAATGATGGAAATTTGCAAAGAGGCAATAACTAAAGGAGTGCAAGAAATTTGTTTTACGGAACACTTTTCGGTCAATCCAAATGCTCCTACCTATGGACATATGAATTGGCCAAACTACCTAGCAGATATCCAGAAATGCCAAGTTATTTATGAAGATCAACTTCTAATAAAGATAGGAATTGAATTATGCGAACCACATTTAATGCGCGAACAATATAAAGCTGTTTTATCAACAATTCCTTTTGATTATGTACTCGGCTCTGTTCATAATCTTGCTGGTCTAACACTTCGTAAATATATGAACGCACACCCAAACGAGGATATTTATCTCGCCTATTTTAAAGAGATGTATGAATTAGTTACATATGCAGATATCGATGTGCTTGCACATTTTGACTTAATGAAACGATATGCGCATGCTACAAGAGGAATATATACCTTTGCAGACTATCAAGAAATTATTAGTTCCATATTAAAAATGGCTATAAAAAGAGGAATTGGATTAGAAATTAATACTTCTGGTTGGAGAACAAAATTAAATGAATCATTGCCATTTCTAGAAGTTTTAAAGTTATATAAAGAATTAGGAGGCGAAATACTAACGATTGGCTCTGATTCCCATAAAAAAGAAGATGTTGGCGCAGGCTTCACAGAAGCACTTAATTTAGCAAAAGAAGCTGGTTTCTCTTCCTATTATACATTTGAAAAAAGAAAACCAATACGAATAGACATGTGAAATTAGGATATTGGTCTAAATTAGATCTCTAAATAAATAAAAAGAGTGTCAACTAGACACTCTTTTTATTTATCTAAACAAACTACTTTTAAATATAGGAAACAATTAACTCTGCTTTCCCATTTAATTCAAATGCACCAAATTTATTTGGCAGCAAGAAATGATCTCCTTTTTGGAAAGCAAATTCTTTCCCATCCTTTTCTAGAGAGCCGTCTCCCTCAATTACGCTACATAATAAGAAAGATTGCTCTTGCTCTCTATTTGCTTTTCCATCTAATGCCCATTTTTCAACTGTAAAATAATCGCATTCAACAAAGTTGGTAATTTCCAAATCTCCTTTTTGCTCAACGGTTGGAGAAGTTGCTGCTAATTGGTGTGGGACTGTTGTTACATTAATTGATTGCTCAATATGTAATTCCCTTTTATTACCTTCACTATCTGTACGATCATAATCATAGACACGATAAGTTGTATCTGAGTTTTGCTGTGTTTCAAGTATGATAATACCTTCTCCAATAGCATGAATTGTTCCACTAGGTACAAAGAAGAAATCGCCTTTCTTTACTGGTACCTTGTTTAATAGCTCATCCCATCTGTTTTCAGCTATCATCGCTTTTAATTCTTCTTTTGTGTTTGCATGATGGCCAAAGATGATTTCTGCCCCATCCTGACAATCAATAATATACCAACATTCTGTTTTCCCAAGCTCCCCATTTTCATGAACTTTTGCATAATCATCATTCGGATGGACTTGTACAGATAAGTCTTGATTTGCATCTAATATTTTTGTTAATAATGGAAAACGATCACCATCTATATTTCCAAAAAGCTCACGATGATTTTCCCATAATTCTTCTAAATTTTTACCTGCTAGCGGTCCGTTCTTAACCATACTTTGTCCGTGCGGATGTGCGGAAAACGCCCAGCATTCCCCTGTTATTTCACTCGGTATATCATAACCAAAGCTACGGAGCGCAGTACCTCCCCAAATTCTTTCTTTAAATACTGGTTTAAAAAATAATGGCTCGTTCATTTGATAATGGAACTCCTTCTTTACAATATTTACAAAACTATTCTAACATATTCCGTAATAAAACGGTTTCGATTTTCAAAAATAGAAAATAAAAGCAAAAAATTAGTGGGAATTTTCCTAGTAGATTACAAAAAAAGATATACATTTTTTGCTAAAAATACAAAAAATAAGAGGACAAAATGATAGAAAGGTGATTTAATAGATTTGTAATATATCACCGGTAGTGTCAAAAGATTTATGAAAACTACCTAAAGGGTTAGTTTCTCTCCTATTTACTGGATGGAGATGCGCCGCAATCGCTCTTGACAAACACGCCAATGGTTTGAGGATTGTTTAACAAGGGCGAAGGGAACAAAAGAAGGCATACCAAATAAGCCCTTGGTTGTTTCCATTTTAAACCATTGGCAAGTTCGGTTTGTCAAGAGTTCGCTCCGCCGATTGCTGAATTAGCTTAAGGGCTCAGCTAAACAAAAAGTTAGGCTTGTCTTTGTTCTACTATCCATTGTTGTGCTAATCCAATGAGCTTTGTCCAACGTGCTGGCATTGTTGGAAGCCCCTTGAGTTCTGGATTCACTACGGGCACTTTTCCTTCTAAGGCGGCATGCGGACGCAAAAAGTTAAAGTAGGCCGTAAATAAGGTGACGTATGAAATGGAACCATGTTCAGAGCCGAATCCATGAGTGGAGCGATAATTGCCCTTAAAGGTGCGGTTAAGTCTCTCAATTATTTGTTTCAGTGGTCTATATTCGGTCGAAACAGGGTCCTCATTGGTTAATCCAATGACCTGCTTCACATCGAATGAAATCCCATGTTGAGCGAAGAAATGTTGGGCTAAAAGATAGATTGGATTCCCGTCTACCACAAAGGTCAGATTTTCTGGAATCTCTTTCATCTTGATTAAGACCTCATCAATTGCTCGAATGGCTGTTGCTGTGTCTCGATTAGGCGACACCGGATACGAAAGAATAATCTTTTTCACGGCGTCAAAAAAGAAAAATAAATAATGCCATCGACCGTTTACTCTGATATACGTTTCATCACCGCAGAATTGGTCTGAAAGTTCATAGGGATAGTGATCCACATAAGGTTTAAGTAATAAAGCTACGCTATTTTCGTAGTTCAATACAGTCTGATGTGAAATCATCACTCCGTGTACGTCCTGCATAATCGCAGCTGTTTTACGGGCCGAAAGGCCATAGTTTACATGATAGGTTAGGATTAATCCTAATGTATGTGGTGATGCATAAATCTTTGATAAGTCAACGGCCGGCAGTTCTGGTGATTCCTTGGATAACGGCTGGAAATCGATATGAAACTGACGGAAAATGTATCTTAATTTAAATGCTTGAGGGTCCTTTTTGAACCTTTTCTTTTCTTTTGAAGTCATCCCATTGAGCTTCTTTTGATAATAAGAACAGTCATTGTTCTTGCACTTAAACACGTGAAAATCTTTTCTTTCTTTTATTTTCTCGAGAGTTTTGGAACAATGAGGACACTTCAGGATGGCTTCCTTAGAATAACGGTTCTTTTCACTGAAGAGCTCTGTACACACCTTGCATTGATACTGGCCTTTATCTCCATTGTTGGCATAAAGATAATCTGATGGAGCACCACACTTTGGGCAGTTCATGGATTTAGGTACGGAAACTTTTGCATTCTTACGCCTTTGAACAGGTTTAAGTGGTTTCCCGTTCTTCTCTAGATATTCACTAAGAAGAACTCGATAATCAAGCTGTTCCAGAACTTCAATGACCGGAAGGTCGTCCACTTGAAGTTTTCGATATGGTTTATTTACTGGCTGTTCAGTAGGCTTATCAAACATACTCTTACCAATCAATAAAGTAAGCAATGTTCGAATTAGTTGTTCTTGATAGTTTATAAAAGTTAATAAATAGGTTATAATTTGAGGGTACAAATTGTCACTTCCTTTTCTAGGTTGTTGAGAGTGTCGTAACCTCAATTATCCTTAGAATTCAGGGGGTGGCAATTTTTTTGCTTATAAAGCCCTCTCAGATAGGATTTAATAACCTATTTACTATAAAAGTTTTGACAATACGATATCACCTATAGGGGGAAATTTATGAAAAAGTGTAATTGGAAATCTTTTTTTGCTTTATTACTAATTGTTTCATTAGTTTTTAACATCCTACCGATGAAAGAAGCAAAAGCGATGGAAAACATCACCCATGCTGAAACTCTTTCCATTGGAAAAGAAATAACATCATCTTTTCAAGCAGATGAAAATGTAAAATGGTTTCTGATTGATCCTGCATCAGTCGTAAAAAACGCAACTCATTTAGAGATTAAATTAAATTCTACGGAAGAAATGAATATTTCTGTCTATTCTAGTAAAGAAAATGCGCAATTAAGTAATACTTTTAGCCAATATAACACAGTTAGCTTTATTGACTATGCAGGCGTAATCTATTTTCCAATTGCATGGGATGGACCATATTATATTAGAGTAGACTATTATTCCAACTTAGAGGATGAGGAATACATAGACGAGGATGAGTTCCCTGAAACAAATGGAGATTTTTCCTTAATAGTAAAGGATACAAAGTTGGCACCTACCGTTGAAGTGGAAGAAGCATGTCCAGTCGAATTAAGCATGCTGGATACAAAAGATAATCGAACATTGCTTACACAATTACGAACCATTCGAGATACCATTTTATCATCTACAGAAAATGGGACAAATCTTTCTAGCTTATATTATCAAGTCTCTCCTTTTCTGACAGCAAAAATGATATTTAATAAAACATTGCGACAAGAAGTATTAACAAATTTAACAACATTAAAACCAATTTTCACTAACTTGCTAGAAAATGGGACAACTAGCAATTACAAGATAAGCAAAAACGAAGCAAAGGCAATAAATAATTTATATGCTATTGCTAACGAAGCATCACCTGCTGCTTTACAAACAAAAATGGAAAAAATAGCTAAAAAAATAGATTTGTCGAAATTAGAAGGCAAAACCATTGCCGATATTTTTAAGACATTAGGGGCTTCTAGTTCCACTATTAGCAACAAAGAAATGAATAATAAATTTATCGTCAAAATGAAAGCAGGAAGAACTGTTTCTTCCTTAAAAAACAGTCTAGGTAAAGCAACCGCACAAACGATTAATGGTTTAGAAGGCACAGAACAAATTGCAGACGGCATGTTTACAATTGAATTAGATCAAGGTAAATATACGGCCAAAAGTGCTAATACTCTCATTAACAAAATGGAGCAAGCCAAAGAAGTCGAGTATATAGAGCCAGTGCAACAATATTCATTATTGACTTTGCCAAGTGATGTGTCTGCCCCTTATCAATGGTCATTAAAAAATACAGCACAAACAAATGGGAAAAAAGGGGCTGATATACAATTCGAAAAACTATATCAGCTTCAGCAATCTTCTAACATGAAACAAACGACAATCGCTGTATTAGATACTGGTGTCGATGCTTCTTTAGCTGACTTTAAAAATAAAATTACTGCTGGCTATAATTTTATCAA
Organism: Niallia sp. FSL W8-1348; assembly: GCF_038006745.1. Lineage (NCBI taxonomy): Bacteria > Bacillati > Bacillota > Bacilli > Caryophanales > Bacillaceae > Niallia > Niallia sp. FSL W8-1348. Next base: position 375,304 of record NZ_JBBOVV010000002.1, read on the forward strand.
TGAATCAACGAATGTATATGATGACAATAATCATGGAACCCATGTAAGTGGTATTATCGCTGCTGGCATAAATAATGCTTTTTCCATGTCTGGCATCCATTCCAATGCAAAAATAATGCCGGTAAAAATATTAGACGCCTCAGGTTCGGGGGATACAGAACAAATTGCTAAAGGAATTAAATATGCAGTAGATCATGGCGCAAAAGTAATTAATATGAGTTTAGGCGGTGGGTATAGCAGAGTGCTTGAATCGATGCTTCAATACGCCTATAGCAAAAACGTCACTATCATTGCCGCTAGTGGAAATGGAGGCTATGAAGGTCTTGATTATCCAGGTTCTTCTCAATATGTTACGGCAGTTGGTGCCTCAAATGATTTAGACATCGTTGCCGATTATTCAAGCTATGGAAAAGAGCTGGATCTAGTAGCACCAGGTTCTAATATTCCAAGTCTTGTTCCTAATGGTAATTTAGTGCTTTACAGTGGTACTTCTATGGCTACCCCACACGTTGCTGCTGTGGCTGGATTACTGCTCTCTTTAAACGGAAACCTAAAACCGAAAGAAGTAGAAAAATATTTAACAGATACAGCTACATCCATTATCTTTAAAGAAAATGACAATCCTGAAAACGAGTATATGGAAGAATTTCCTGAGGACTTTCCTGTAGATAGCTATCCAGTAGGCTTTGATAAAGTATCTGGTTGGGGCAGATTAAATGCCTATTCTGCTTTTAGTGCCTTGCAATTAAAAGCTAAGGTTGCACCGATTTATAATAGTACTCGATTACTTACAGGTACAGCTGAACAAGGAAGTGTAATAAGTGTAAAACTGGGCAGTAAAACTTATTCGGCTACAACTGATAAAAACGGGAAATTTGCAGCAGAAATACCGCTGACTCAAACAAACCAACTTCTTTATATCCATTTTTCAAGTAAAGATGGGAAGGCTAGTACATCCATTCGAACAACGGTTCAAAATGACACAAAAGCACCAAGCGCTCCTACCGTTCAAAAACTTGGCGATAATGATGTAGTGCTGAAAGGAACGAGTGAGGCTTTTGCTAGTATTTCCGCAACTGTAAATGGAAATGCGATTGGTAATGGAAATGCAGACTTAAACGGAAAATTTGCTATAAAAATCAAAAAGCAAAAACGAAACACAGTTGTTTCCGTAACAGCTACAGATGGAGCGAAAAATAAAAGTAAAGCAACAACAATTAAAGTGATTGATAACACGCCTCCTTCTGTACCATCTGTAAATGGAACGATTAGTAATAAGTCTGATAAAATTTCCGGTAAAGCAGAGACTGGTTCTACCGTTACAGCTAAAGTCGGAAAAACTACGCTCGGTTCTGCTATTGCTGATAAGAATGGAAAGTATACGATTAAAATCAAAAAGCAAAAAGCGAACACCAAGATCAGCCTAACTGCTACAGATAAAGCAAAAAATGCAAGCAAACAAAAAACAATTACGGTTGCTGATAAAATAGCTCCTGCTGCTCCAAGTGTAAACAATGTTACTACTAAAACAACAAAGATTACAGGCAAAGCTGAAGCAAATGCAACGATAACCATTAAAATTAAAAATAAAGTTTTGGCAGAAGGAAAAGCAGATAACAAAGGGGTATTTTCCATTAAAAAAAAGAAACAAAAGGAAAAAACCTCCCTGAATATAACAGCAAAAGATAAAGCTGGGAATGTCAGCAAAACCGTTACTAAGATTGTCAAAAAGGCTAAATAAAAATATCAAAAGAAGGCTCTCTTTTCGAGAAACATTACCGTTTCGAAAAAAGAGAGCCTTCTTAATTTATGCACCTGTATTATATTTTTCTTTCTTGGTTACGATTGTTTCTTTTCCAATCATTTTCCCGTGTAAATAGTAATAAAAAACAATACCAATCAAAATATAAATGCTACTTAAAGAATAAAAAGTATTTAAGCCGATTGCGTCGCCAATAATTCCGACAATATATGAACCAAAGCCAATCCCGATATCAAAAATTGATAAGAATGTTGCTGTTGCAAGTCCCCGTCTCTGTGGAGCTGCTTTTTGGATGGCGATTGTTTGTAGACATGGGAACATAGAGCCATATCCTAAGCCAATTAATGCTGCAGAAAGTAAAAACATCCATTCTGATTGAGCCATTCCAAGGACAATCATTCCAATAGCAAATAATACGATGCATGGATAAACGATTTTATTTGCTCCATATCGATCAAACCATTTTCCTGCAAAAGGTCTTGCCATAAGCATAAAAATTGCATAAACTACAAAGAAATAACCGGATACACTAACAAGCCCTATATTTTCTGCATAGACAGAAACAAAGGAAAGAATGGACGAATAAACGATTCCAAACATCGCAGCAACGATACTAATTTTCACCGCTGTATTTTCCATGATTTGCTCGAATTTAAATCCCTTCTTACTATTATTTTCTTTCTCGACCGTTTCCGTTTCTACCACTGGCTCAAATTTCATGAACCCACCTGTTAAAATAGCTAAAAATGCAAAAATAAGCGCTAATGTAAATAGTGTTGTATTTCCCCATGAGTTAATAGCTTGCAATCCAATAAAAGGACCAACAACCATTGCTAAGTTCATACTCATGGAATAATACCCCATGCCCTCTCCTCTTCTGGAACTCGGCAAAATGTCTGCAACAATGGTTCCAGTTGCAGTGGTAGCCATCCCAAATCCAATCCCGTGCAAGGCACGAACCACAAGTAAACCTTCAATAGAATCAGTAAATAAATAAAAAATTGCGGCAAGTAAGAAAATAAGTAAGGATGTTATAAATATGGCCTTCTTTCCAAACTTTTGCATTAAATTACCTGCTATTGGTCGAATGATTATCGCAGTAATTATGAAGACCGTAACGATCAATCCTGCTGTTGACTGCTTTCCATTCAGTTCTCGAATCGCATAAATTGGTAATGATACTAATAAAAAATAAAACGTCATAAATAAAAAAAAGTTACTTATCCATATTTGGATAAACCCCTTTGTCCATAATGGTTCTTTATTCAATTTTTTTCCTCCTTGCTTGCTAATGATTGAGACCACTGCGAAATAGTTTGTTGCAAATATACCCAAGAATCAACTGGCAATTGTGCAAGCAATTCTTGGTTTGCCTGTAAAACAGCGACTTCCCATTCTTCGTACTTTTGTAATGCTACGTCCGTCAAAAACACTTTGTTCGTGCGTTTGTCTTCTCCCTTTACTTGAAGCACATATTTTTTCTCAACCAGCTTTTTCACCGTACGTGTTACAGGTGGTGCTTCTATGGATAAATATTCAGCAATTTCCTTTTGAGTAAGCGGACCGTTCTTTTTTAATACAAACAAAATTGCCCATTCCGAACTATAAATATCAAAGGGCTCTAATGCTGTATTTAAGTGTTTTGTAAATTGCCTTGCAAGCTGCTGGATAGAATGGAATAATTCATGAGTCGTGTTCATCTCTTTCTCCGATCTAAAATTAATTACCTAGGTAACTATATCATATTTTAAGGACTGATAGCAATATATTACTAAAGGATTGTGTTTTTTCAATAGGAAAAAGAATTAGTAGGAAAAATGGAGCAGCCGGAATACACGAAGACGTCACGGGGATTAGCGCGACAGTCTGAGACCCCGGTGAGGAGACTCAAGCTTCGCCCCACGGAAAGCGAAGTGTATAACTTTACGAAAACAGCCTTATTTAAAAACAGCCTTATTAATCAATCGTTTGATTAATAAGGCTGTTAGTTCTTTATGGAATTATTTTTGATTTCTATGTCTATATAAAGTGAAACTTCCATCAGAGGGGGTTTTCCTTCCTCCCCACTGATGGTTAGTTGAACCAATCGGACCTTTACGGACAGTTGATCTCCCGCCTATCTTCCTCGTATTCTCATAAGCTTGAGGAGGGAATCTTATTGTCCGTTAAGAGTGGGATAAAAAACTGCAGACGTAAGTCCACAGTCCCTTCTTAATCCTTCTGATTAGATAGAAATTACATCGCCAGCATAGATAGTTCCGGTTTGAATGACACTCGCATAGAGACCAAAATGATTATTTTGGTCTTTCACAAGTTGTTTCAATAACTTTGGTTGCCTTGTGCCTGTTTCGGGATCGACCGTAATAATCATACATCTTTCACAATACTTGTTGATTTCAAGAATTACTTCTGTACCAATTTTTATTTGTTTTCCTATCAAGTCTTCTTCCTTCATACTATTTTGTAAATCATATAAGATATTCCCTCTAAATCTCCTTTCATCAATTACTTCACCATACGAAGAAGATAATTCGGATAGTGCCTGTGTAGAGATTAACAAAATATTGTCTTCTTCAATTGCCGGGAACGGAACATAGTTTGGAGAATAGGTGATTGTTTCCAACGTTCGATTTGTTTCTTTTTCCAGCCTTTCTAATAAAGCTGAATCATCCCAATTGTATTCCGAACCATCGCTTGCACTAATTTTCATTTTAGGAAAAGCTTCTAAACAATCATCCCCTATAAACGCTGCTTTGTATGTAACCATTTTAGGATATTGAGTAATCGTTAAATGCTTGTCCTTACTCGACTTATCGATAAAAGCATGACTTCTATCCCCATATATACCATAAGACATGATTCGTGCTTTCGAAATACTTTCTCCGGTAAAAGATTTTACAGGATAACGCATCATTTTATGTACCTTTCCAACAATCATAACTCTCCCCCACCTTTCTCTTTCTTCCATTAAAACAAAAAAACTCCCTAAAACCAATTCTTTTAGAGAGTTCTTTGGATATTAAGGTTGGGTTTCTTTCATTTCAACTGATAATAAACGTTCTGTTCGCGTATCAAAAGTTAAGTTGACAAATACACCTATTTCTTTTTGATCCTGCTTTACAATAAGCTTAAACTTTTCCACTGAAGTTCCTTTTTTATCTTCCTTACCAACATGCAGATAATCGGTAACCTCACTATTAGGGTATTTTTCTTGAGCCTTTGTCATGGCAATTCTGCCCCATTTAACATAAGAAGGTAATGCTTCTGCTTCTGTTTGTAGAGGAAGTAACTGCATAAGAAATACACTCAGCAATAAGATGCCTATGAATGGAAACTTTATTTTTTTCATGCAATCATCTCCTTTCATCATATTTTTAGTATGAACATGGAATGAGAAATTATGTACGTTTAATATGTTAACTAAATTATTTTTAGGTTGACATAAATTATTTCGGGAAGTATAGTAAATAAAGTAAATATTATAAAAGGGAGTGACAAGCTTGAAACAGTGGAAAACAATTGATATTACGATGATTGCCTTATTTGTTGCTTTTATGGCAGTTGGTGCGAATGTAGCAAGTTTTCTAGTAATTGGAGGTGTTCCAGTGACCCTTCAAACATTTTTTGCTATCCTTGCAGGATTACTTTTAGGAAAAAGACTCGGTAGTGTTGCAATGATTGTTTATATGCTCGTTGGTCTCATCGGCATTCCAATTTTCGCAGGTATATCAGGTGGTCTTATTACGATTACAAAACCATCTTTCGGATTTATTTTAGCTTTTATCATTACTGCTTTCTTTGTTGGATTAATAGTTGAAAGAAAACAATCTGTTCCTGTCTATATTTTTAGCGGATTCATCGGTTTAATCATTAATTACATAATCGGAACTAGCTGGATGTATATGGCATATAAACTTTGGTATGCTGCACCAGAAGGCTTTACTTATCAACTATTGTGGAGTTGGATGGTTCTTCCGTTAGTAAAAGATATCATTCTTACGTTTATCGCTGGAATTGTTGGTTATCGATTGTATAATTCCGTTGTTAAAAAAAGTGCGCTCCATACAAATTGGAGTTCTAATTCTAATCAGTAATAAACAAGTCCCCACATCTGTGGGGACTTGTTTATTACTAAAACCGCCGACTTCCTCTATTTTTCGCCATAAAACGACTGTTTAATTTAAAAATCCTGTCTGATTCTGCGCTTTCCCGAGAAATACTTGCCTATTTCCATTCCCGATTATTCTATCAATGAAACATTATCTTACTTGGATAGGATAAGAAAAGTCCAGCGATTCTAATTCATCGGTCAAAACATGTATTTCCACATCCCATTTTCCTGGCTGATTTAATTGGAGATTTTCTGCAAAATAGTGTCCTTCCTTTTCCTGTGTTAGAGGAAATGAAGTTTCTTTTTCTCCATGCTTTAACGTAATCGTAATTTGTTCGATTGGATCGATTGGATTGCGATTATTATCAAATACAAATACTTCATATTGATTTTGCACACCAGTCTTTTTCGGTGTAATCGATAAACTAATATTTTCATTATAACCACCAAGTTCTGCTTCTTTATAAAAAGGCAAATCAATTGGCAAGGTTGGTGTTTGAATTTGTGTAAATGCACTAGTCACAAGTAATATTAAGATACCTAGACCGATTTCAATTTTTATTGATTTTTTATAGAAATCTTTCTTTCCTAATAGAATTCTACTAACCAAGTGATACGCTCCAAATATAAGCATAAATACAAGCAAACCAATTTTAATTAACAAGGTTTTTCCGTATGCCGTACTTACTAGTGAATGAAAATCAGGGATTAATAAAGAAGCATTTATTACTCCCGAAATAGCTAAAACTGCAACTGAGAAAAGAGCCCATAAGGAGTACTTTTCCATCGTTGCCCAGTACATGTCATGACCTTCGCCTTCTTTAGCAAATATCCCTTCTCTCAAAAAGAGTACAATAACAAGCATTCCGCCAAGCCATATGGATGCTGCTAATAAATGAGAAAAATCAAACAAAATTGCTACTGTTTCATATGGTGAACTGGAAGGATGACCAAGAAACGCCTTCGAAGCCATAATACCTAAAAAAGCCAACCCTGGAATAAACCAGTGTTTTCTTTCGAAGTAACTTTCTTTTGTCCAAATAGATCGTTGTCCTACAAAAAGGATAGCTAAAAGGATAATTTGGATAATCCAAATGGTTCCTTCTTTCGTACTTGACAATGTTTCTAATAAATTGGTAGGTTTTATGGAAGCTACTATGCCACCACCTGCATAACTTTGTGTTTGTATTACAAGGAAAGTGAAAATACTAATCGCAAGCAATATGATTGCAGTCATAGAAACTGTTTTTGTTCGTTTTATTAATGTGCTGGACAAGTTTTTTTTCTGAAACCAAATCGTATAAAATAAGAAAAGTCCCATATATAAAGAAAATCCGATATAAAGGAAACCTTTATTTATCATCATACTAATGAATGTTGTTAAATTCCCATTCTCCTGTTGTGTTGGAAATGATGCCCCCTTAGGCAATTCACCAATACTAAACGGAAGCATCCCGGAAACAGAGTGTCCATCCGCCGAAACTACTCTCCATTCTACTGTATAAATATCGTTAGGTAACTCTGGTTTTAAATCCACTTCGATTGATTTTTCCGTATCGGGGTTAATCACAATATTCTTCTGATCAACTCTTTCCCCTGATGAGTTTAAAACATTTAATATTGTAAAACCAGTTTGAATTTTTTCATTAAATTCTATGTACACTTTTTCTGGAGCTTCCTCTAATATTTCATTTTCACTAGGATTGGAATTTGTTATATAAGCATGGGCAGAAACTGTATTTATTCCTATAAAACTAATAATTAGTACAATTAAAGGAAACATAAGCAATATTTTCCTATTCACTTTTTAAATCACGTCCTTCTATTTTCTATATCCCTCCCAATTATAGCGAATGAACACTCATTCGTACAATCAAGTGGTATATTTGTATAGTTATTCGATCATTTTTGCGAGAATTAGTCATCATTTGTCTTCGAATAGCGTATTTTGCGCTTTCCCAAGAAATATTATTATCTATCGTATATTTTTCTTATTACTTGTAAACAATAAGAACAAAATCAAAAGGAGGTAAGTCAATGGATCTTAACATGACTGCTGATGAAGTAATGTTGGCTATTCAACAATTACGTACAAGTGGCATGAATATGAATAAAAAGAAAGTAAAACAAAGCCATCCAGATTTAATGCGCCATGCGCTACATTATTTTCCTGATTGGAATAGTGCAGTTGAAAAAAGCGAATTAGCTTAAAACTTAACCACTATTATTACTTCTTAGACATACATATTCAACAATCGTGTGATAGCACCAAAGACTTACAAAAAGACTTCTGTTAATTGTAATATTTACAATTATAGAAGCTAATAGAGACTTCCCATAAACATAAAACCATTTATTAATTGGTTGTATATAGAGGGAAGTTCTCTTTTTATTTGGCTATGACTGCATCATAGGTAGGGAAGAAGGGTACTAAAGATAATGAAGGAATTGATATTGTTATTAAAGAACGGCAATCGTTCCGCTCTCCTTGCGGCTCTTGTAAATACCATTATTTCTTTATTAAAAGGAGTTGCTTATTTTCTCACTGGTAATGTTGCAATGTTTGCAGAAACGATGCACTCTCTTGGAGATGCAGCCAATCAGTTTTTTGTATTTATTGGTTCTGCCTTGAGTAAAAAAGCACCTACAAAACGATTCCCTGGTGGATTCGGCAGACTTGTCAATATTGTTTTATTGTTTGCTGTTCTTATCGTCGGTATTATGGCATATGAAACAGTGCGTGAAGGAATTGACCATATTATTAGACCACAGGAATCGACTGGCTTTTTTCTTGTTATCATTGTCCTTTCCATATCTGTTTGCTTAGAGTTTACCGTATTAATAAAGGCAATGAGAGAAATCGTTACAACAGCTGGCTTAAAAACTAGAGGCTTACAATTATTCACTTCTAGCTTTACCTATTTGAAATCAGCAAAACCAGCAACTAAATTGGTATTCTTAGAGGATTCCGTGGCAACAGCAGGAGGAATATTAGCAATCCTAGCAGTAATCGTATCGGAGTACACAAACTTTAAGCAAGCGGAAGGCATTGTATCCATCATTATTGGAATCTTTATGTTTATTGTGGTCGGTAAAGTATTCTTGGATAATGCCGCAGGTGCAATTGGTGAAGCTGACTTGGAGATGCAAGGTGTAATCGGCAATATTGCTATGAAAGATCCAGATGTACGAGATATTCAAGGCCTTGCTGTTTATAAAGAGGGAGAAGATTTTCATGTCGAACTTAGCATCGAAATCGATAGTAAGTTAACGGTCGAGCAAGTTGATAAAATCAGACAACGAATTGAAAAACAAATCCTCACAGAAAAGGGCGTATCCGATATTATCATTGAATTTGATAAAGATGATGGGATTTTAAATTGGCCTCACTCGATTCATAAATATGAAAAGCGGAAAAAAACGCATGAAATGGGAAAATATAACTAACCACCAATGGAGGATGAAGTCTCCGCTGATGGAATTTTCTTTATTTAAGGCTGTTTTCGAAAATTTGTTGCTAATAACCCGGAGCCGGAATACACTTTCCGTGGGGTTCGCAATGAGCCTCCAGGGTCTCAGACTGTCTTGCTAATCCCATGGTGTCTACTTGTATTCCGACTGTTTTATTTTTCCAACTCATTCATTTTTCTGATAAAAAACAGCATTTTTTTAGAAAACTTTCTTATTTAATAACCGCCTCTTCAAAGGGTGCGTAAAATACTCCTTTTGGGGCGAGGATATTTGTTTCTGACTCCTCTTCCCTTCCGTTTACTTTATAGTTGCCTGCTGGAAAGTAATCATAGTATCCTGAATTTATATGCAAATCCACATAATATTCATCCAGTTCCCTCATTAAAATATGATAAGCTTCCCTATCAATAATTTCGCCTAATTCATCTAATGCAAAATTTTCTCTAACTGCTTCCAGAAAAGGTTCACAAGAATCTGCAGCAATATATAAATCGACGTCACAGCATTCCATGCAAAGTAGAACCTCTTCTCCCTTTATATTTTCATATGCATCATCGACCATCTCTTTTAATATCTGTTTAATTTTTTCTTTATTAACCAAATTCATGGTTGTTTTCACTGCAATTCCCTCCAACTATTACGAGCTAAACAAAAATATCTATAGAATTATCATACACAAAAACAAGTACAAAATGAAATAATAACATTTTGTACTTGTTTATTCCCCCTTCAACTTTATTGCTTGTATAACCTCGTTTTCAAATATAGTTTTAATCTAAATGATTCAATAAATCCTTGCTGTTCATATACTCCAATGTATCATGTTGATAACGGGAAAGGATGTATTCAATTTGCGGCATTGGCGATACAATTGATATTTTCTTCTTTTTGATAATCCGAATAATTGGCTTTGCTGTTGATTTTGAATCTGCTATCACCCACTTCCCCTTCTTTTTTCTAAGTGTTAAATCAATAATACCAAGATGATTTCCCCAGTTTCCTGCTTGCACTGCTGGTTTTCCATTAATCAATCCCTTTTCATGATTAACTCCTTTTGGTCCTTTTTCTCCCTTTACTGGAAAAATGCCATGTGAATGTCCATAAAGGATAACATCGATTCCTTCCACCTTACTAATATCTCTTACGTTATTACCTGATTTTGGCCAATAATCCTGATCAGAATATAAGCCTGCATGTACTAAGGCAATGATTAAATCTGCCCCTTCTTTTTTCATTTGCGGAATGATTTCTTCTGCTGTTTTACGCATATTTTTTATAATAAGTTTATCTTTAAAATGTTCCTTATCCCATTCCTGTGTTATTGGAGTGATCAATCCGATTACTCCAACTTTTAAATTTTCCATTTTTCCTTTTTCAGCTACAACCATTTTATCCAATAATAAATACGGTTGAAAAAAATGAATATCATCCTGTTCGTAGCCGTTTCGATCATCCACATAAATATTCGCATTTGTATAGGGAAAATCAGCACCCATTAATGTGTTTAATAAAAAGTCCAACCCAAAATTAAATTCATGATTACCTACTGTTGCTGCATCATATCCCATTAAATTCATACTTTTGTAGGCCGGATGAATATCCGTTGAATAAAACATAGGGGAACTTGCTACATACTCCGCTAATGGACTTCCTTTTATGACATCACCAACATCAAACAATAGAGTATTTCTTTGCTCTTTTTTTGCCTGTACGATTAAACTAGCAACTCGGTTATATCCGAATTCAATCGTTTTCTTTTTTTTCTCATAATTATAATCCAATAGGTAAGAATGAATATCGGTTGTTTCCAAAATTCGCAGTTTAACGGTTGATTCATCAACAATCGCACTATTTGCTTCTATATGTTTTGCGTTTATTTGCATAAAAAGGATAAGTGTGACGGAAAGAATAATTAAAAATTTCTTTTTCATATGGTTGTCTCCCCTTTACTCCCAGCATTCCTTTCGATTCTCTTAGTTTATACATTAACGAAAAGAACTACACCAAGAGGAAGAAAGCATCAAACAAAATGATTTCCTAAAATAGAAAAATCGGGAAAATTGTCAACAATTTAGAAGTTTTGATAGCTTTTGTCTTGTTGCAGGAATTTACATCACGATTCTCTAAATAAATACATAAAGAGGCATATATATTACGTTGATATATAACAAAGGAGAGAGAGAAATGAAAGCATATACGATTAGAGAAGCATCTAAAAAACTTACTGCAACGCCAACTAAGTTAAAACAATGGGAAAAGGAGTTACAAGGAATTATCGTGATACCTAGAACTAAAACCGGGGCACGTATTTATACAGAAAAAGAAATTACATTACTTCATGAAGTAAAAAATTTATATAAAGAAAAACGGAAAACAGCAGAAGTCAAAGAAACATTGACGATGCTCATAAACAGACCTAAAGACGAAGAAGTTCAAAAACCAAAAAAGGAAGCAGACGATGAACAGACAAGCTTCGAAGTTGTTAATAAAAAGGAAATAGATTCGGCTCAGTCTATAGAATCTACACCATCACCTACTGCTGAACAAAATTTCCGCATCCTTCTTTCTTCCTTGGAAAATTACAAGCAAGATTTTCTAGAAGAAGTCAAAGATGAGATCCGTAATGGGCTTAAAAAAGAAGTATTAGAAACAATTACGAAGGAAATTAAAGCTGGCAGTGAAGAAACAATTCATCATATTACAAATTCAGTGAACAAAACACAGGAGAAAACTAGCGAACATTTGGAAGAGTTTTCTGAACTATTACATAAAAATACGGAAAAAACAGCAACGGGATATGAAGAAATTCAGTCTAAAATCAAGAAACTTTCTCAAATATCAAAAGCGGAAAGAAAAACATATTCCAAACAATGGACATCAAATGTTTCTTCCACTAAGGAAATTAAATCAATGATTGAACATCTTTCTAAATCGAACGAAGAATTAAATAAAACAGTGGAACAGTTAAATGAAAATGATCAATATTTAATGGAAACTCTCCGGTTAGAAAGAGAACAAATGAATAAAGAAATCAAACAAAGAGAAAGAAATTTTCAAGAATTAGTACAAACCTTTCGCCATACTGCTGCCTCTCAAGAAAAAAGGCGTCAATGGTGGAGAATTTTTTCTTGATTTTTACATAAGTATATAACGATAAATCTTATGTATAAATACTTAAAGAGTAATCAAAAAATTTTTCAATTTTTGGTTACTCTTTTTCTTTTGCGCTTTTTATATGATAGTATGGTATGGAGAAACGTAATAGTATGTATTAACTGGAGGTAAAAATGTCTACAAATTATAAAATTTTATTTCTTGATATTGACGGAACCATCTTAACACCGGAAGATACGATTCAAGATTCAACGAAAATAGCAGTACAATTAATGAAAGAAAAAGGATTAGAAGTCTTTTTAGCAACGGGTAGACCACTACATGAAATTTCCAATATTGGTGAAACACTTGCCATTCAATCGTTTATCGGATACAATGGCGCTTACGCTATACATAATGGTAAAGATGTATTTAGACAACCAATGAGCCCTGACTTAGTAACCAAATACTTAGAGATTGCAAACGAAAAAGGAAATGAACTAATTTTATATACAAATACTCATAATCTACTTTCACATCCTGAAGGAGAAATGACGAAACAATTTAGTGCAAAATTCCATCTAAAGAAGAATAGAGCCTTTACGACAGATGAAAAAGAAAACATCCTTGGAATAACCGTTGTAAACTTAAAAGAAGAAGATATTGCTTTATACGAAGCATTCCCTGACGTTCACCTTTCGCAAGTAAACATTGATGGATTCAGGCATTCTTATGATGTCATTAGCGATAAAGTCAATAAAGGATTTGCCGTATCCCTTATTCTAAAAAAATTGGACATCGAAAAAGCATCTTCCATTGCCTTTGGAGATGGCCTTAACGACAAAGAAATGCTCCAAGTAGTCGGAGAAGGCTTCGCAATGGGAAATGCTCACGAGATGTTGTTCTCGTATGCAAAACATAAAACAACTTCTGTGACAGATTCAGGAATATACAATGGTTTAAAATGGCTAGGATTAATTACAGAATAATTGGAAATACTCTTTTAAACCAAAGGATCGGTCTCAAGTTAAGAGACCGATCCTTTTTAAACTTCTGTACTTTCTTCACTAGCATCCTGTTTATTTAGATGCTGTAAAACTTTTTTATCAAAATATTCTTCGTTCATTTTGTAGGAGATTTCAAAAGCTGGCGTGGTTGCGAACTCTTTTTTAATCCAGTAGTAATTATCTTCTTTCGTTGGCTCTGTTAAATCAAGCATTATAGTAATTTCAAGAGAAATAAGATTTTTATTCTTCGTAATATTAACAGTTGGATTCGTACTTCGAGCTACTTTGTTCATTAGCTTTTTATTAAATAGCATGGAAAAGTGCAGCTCGTTACCGCTTTTATTTTTCTTATTCAGTTTCAGTAAATAGGAATCACCTAGATCTACTAATTTTTCTTTATCCATATTTTCGATTGCTAATATTAACCGTATGTACGTATTTTCCACTGGTGCAATGTTTATTTTTGTTGAGCTCATTTGTAACCTCCTCTTACTTGAAACCGTAAAATTGACCCTTTTTATCATATGACAACATCTCGTTTATTATAACGAAAAAAACTGTCCAAAAATAGCTGCTTTCGCATAATTTTATCCCACTCTTAACGAACAGTAAGACTCCCGCCTCAAGTTTATGAGTACACGAGGAAGATAACTGGGAGATCAACTGTCCGGTCCGATTGGTTCACCTAACCATCATGGGGGAGGAAGGAAACTCCCCCATGATGGAAGTTTCACTTTATAATGGCAATATAACTTCTTTTCGATATCTATCTCTTCGCAGCCTTAATCTCCTACTTTGTATATTCTTATCTTTCTAACGTCATAATGCAAATAAAATGCTTGTCTTTCATATAAAAATAAAAAAGGAAGCATTTTTGCAGGAAATAAGTGTGTGCAATGTGTATAATAAATAATAATAACTTATTAATAGTTAAAAGGAATATTTTAAAATGAGGAGTTTAAAAATGAAAGAAATTAAAACAGTAGATGTATTTGAAGAAATTATTAATAATGGAGAAATAAATATTGTAAAGTTTTTTACGACTTGGTGTCCAGATTGTACAAGAATGGATATGTTCATTGACGATATCGTTGAAGCAAATAATGACAAAACATGGTATACCCTAAATAAAGATGAACTGCCAGAAATAGCTGAAAAATACGATGTAATGGGAATACCAAGCCTACTAATTTTTAAAAACGGCGAAAAAATCGGTCATTTACATAGTGCTAATGCAAAAACACCTGAACAAGTTGAAGAATTTTTAGCAGCATATAAATAATTTAATCACATACACATCAGCTCCAAAGTACTTACAGCTAGACACAAATTTGCTTTAAAACTTATATTTTTTTAAAGGTCAAAAAAGAAGCTGGGACATAAGTATTTTCAACCAAATAACCCCAAACGATTATACGTACATGCTAAGAAAAGTTCGTATAATCCGTTTGGGGTATTATTCATTTTAAGAAAGAAGGTTTGTGGTGATCACCCGCAGCCTGAATACACTTATATTTTGTTTTGTCCCAGTCTGTTTATATTGCCTTCTCTATTTCTAAATCAACCTGTATTACGTAAACCGGCAGCAATACCATTAATTGTTAAAAGAACTTGGTTCAATAATTCCTTATCTGGAATTTCCTGTTCACGAAGCTGTTTAATTAACTCTACTTGGAAGAAATTCAATGGATCTACATATGGATTTCTTCTATAAACTGATTCTTGAATAGAAGGAGTGTGATCAAGTAATTCTTCAATTCCTGTTATTTCTAGCAAGATCGTTTTTGTTTTATTATATTCTTCTTTAATAATTTGATAAATACGATTCCCAATTGCTTCATCCTCAACAAGAGAAGAATATTCTCTAGCAGTTGTTAAATCTGCCTTCATTAAAGCCATCTGTAAATTATCGATTGTTGAGCGGAAGAATGGCCACTTCGCATACATTTGCTTTAGAATTTCAAGATTGCCTGGCTTTTGTTGGGCGAATTCAGAAAGTCCTGTACCAGACGCATACCAAGCTGGAAGTAGTTGTCTGCTTTGCGTCCAAGCAAATACCCATGGAATTGCACGTAAATTGTCAAACGTTGTTTTATTTTTTCTACTCATTGGTCTCGAACCAATTTTTAAATTACCTATTTCATTTAAAGGTGTTGCTTCTTTAAAATAAGTCATAAAATCAGGATCATTAAATACTAACGATTGATATTTAGCAAGAGAAATAGCAGAAATTTCTTCCATGCAATCTTCCCAAAGACTTCTTTCCTCTTTATGCTCGCTAATATCCTTTGATATATGGGCAATTGCCATAAGCAAAGTGGAAGTTGCTTGCTCTAAGCTTCTAAAAGCGATATCTTCCAATAAATAACGCGAAGATAATACTTCCCCTTGTTCCGTGATTTTTACCCCATCTCCTAATGTTTCAGCTGGTTGAGAAAGGATACTTTTATTTAATGGACCGCCACCACGACCAAGCGAACCACCACGACCATGGAAAAACTTTAAGCCGATTTGATAGTTACTTGCCATTTCATGAATTTCACGCTGTGCTTTGTATAATTTCCAATTCGCTGTTAAGGTACCGCCATCTTTACTACCATCAGAATATCCTAACATAATTTCCTGTTGATCATTATGCTGTCTTAAGTGCTCTCGATAAACGGGCATACGGAATAATGTTTCAATAATTTCAGGTCCAGCAACTAAGTCATCAATCGTTTCTAACAATGGTGCAACATTTAAACGACTCTCAACCGTGCCATCTGCATGTAAGCGATAAATTCCAGCTTCTTTTGCTAATACAAGCACTTCTAGAATATCACTTGGTGAACGAGTCATACTTACTAAGTATACATTAATAGCACGTTCTCCAAATTTCTTATGCGCCTCTCTTATCATGGAAAATGTACTAATCATTTCCTGTGTTTCATCTGAATAATCCTCATTTAATAAAAGAATCGGACGTGGATCATTTAAGACAGTTTCAAGTATGCGCAACTTTTCGTTTTCCGGTAAGTTTTTATAATCATCTGTTATGCCAACTTTACGTAAAATCTCATCAATAGCAGCTTCATGCTCCCCACTATGATTACGAATATCCAATGTTGCTAAATGGAATCCAAACAGTTGAACCTGACGAATCATTTTTTGTAAATCCTTTTGCTGATGTGCTTTAGGTTGATGCAACGCAAAACTTTCTTGGATTAAAAATAAATCATCTAATAGCTCTTGTACTTTCACATAGCCTTTATCAGACTTCCCATATTCCCTTAATCTTTCCAAAATTACTGAAAACTTTCTGCGATAAACTTCTTTTTCAACCGGCCATTTTTTTTCAGGAGTCAAATATAACTGTTCTTCCTCTATAATGGATTGAATTAGCTTTGAGCTAACTTTTACACGATTGGTAGAATGGCTAAATTTCTTCATTAATTCGTCAACTGCATCCATGTATTTCTGAATTACCAATTCATTTTGTTTATGAAGTGTTTGCCATGTAACATCCGGAGTTACATTCGGATTACCATCTCGGTCTCCCCCGATCCAAGAACCAAACCATAGGAAATTAGGTACTTTCCACTCAAAGTTAGGATAGTTTTCGAGGAGCGCATCCTGAACTTCTTGATGAATTTCTGGCAAAACATCAAACAAAGTCTGATCGAAATAATAAAGCCCATTTCTTACTTCATCCATTACAGTAGGACGTTCTTGACGAAGCTCATCTGTTTGCCACATAATCGTGATTTCTTCAAAAAGATCTTCGTCTAACTGTTGTCGCTCTTTTTTCGTTAACATTGGATTATCAAGCTGTTTCATGATAGTAGCAATTCTTTTTTGAATCTCTAAAATTGTACGTTTTGTTGATTCTGTTGGATGTGCAGTAATGATTAGTTCTAGCGAAAGAGTATTTAACACCTCTTGAATCGTTTCTTCCGATAAATCCTTTTGTTTAAATGCCATTATTGCACGATCAATTGAATACGGCTGTACGCCTTTTTCTTGACTCAATTGATATTCTCTTCTTCGACGAATGCGATGATTTAATTCAGCAACATTCACTAAATGGAAATATTTCGAAAACGCACGAATTACTTGTCGGCGAACAGGTTTATCTAATTTTTCCATTTCAAGCTTTAATTGGTTATATGTATGTTCATTATTTGTTTCGCGCAGTTCTTTTGCTAACTTACGAATTACCTCTACCTTTTCTAATAATTCTTGGCCACCATGGTGGATAAGCACTTCACCAAGAATATTACCAAGGTGTTTGACATCTTTCCGTAAAGGTAAACTGCTCTCATTTCCTTTTATCGTTGTTGTCATTAGATTACCATCCCTTAATCTAAATTTTTTTACATAAATACTTTATTACCATTAATCCTATCACTAATCTTTTAAAAATTCATTAACAAAAATCAATAATTAATAGATAGAAAAGATAGATTTCGAATAATTTATCTAATATTTATATCAATTATTCATCGATAACAAAAAACAGAGTATTTTCAATCTATTTTTGAGTATTTATGGAAATAAATAGGCTATTCATTATATTTACTTGAATCTCATAATTTTGGTTACATAATGTATATAACCTAAATATTTAAATGTGTAAACCTTTTTGCGTAAAGTTATTTAAATTTGACGGATTTTATTTAGTACAGGTTCCATTTAGTAGAAAACATTAGCATATAATAACCAGGATGGAAATATCGTTTTTGAGAAATTAATTTTTAGGAAGTGTAAAAAAAGGCTGTTTTCGTAAATTTTGTTGCTATGACCCGCAGCCTGAATACACTCCGCTTTCCGTGGGGCTCGCGCTGAGCCGCGGTCTGCCTTTGGCCTGCAGGGTCTCAGGCTGTCTCGCTAATCCCACAGGAGTCTACGTGTATTCAGGCTGCTCAGATTTACTCATTAATTGATTTTTTCTATTGAGAAAGCAACAATCTTTTAGAAAACAGCCAAAAAAAAGGAAGTGTCTCCACTTCCTTTTTTTAATGATGATGATGTTCTTTTGATGGATTATAAATTGTAAAACCTGGTTGTGGAACATGGAAATATTGAATCCATACACCATCCAAGAACTCTGCCTCTCTTGTATCCAATAAAATAGGAATGTCCTTATCAGATTGAACAATTTCATCATGCTCAGTCTTTTGGTCCAATTTCAGATCATAATGAGCATGGTTTCCATGATTCTCAGTTATGTATACGCGAATCATTTCTCCTTCTTCAGCCTTTTCTAGCATTTGATTGAGAACTTTTACCGCGTGTCTGTTTATTTTGACTTTCATTCTAATAATCCTCCTAAGCAAACATTTGCCTTCTTCTAATACCACTCTATTGTAATCTCCTATTCCGGCGTTTGCAAATAATCAAGACTTTTTAGAGAAATTTCTTAGAATTACTACAAACGTAGCAGCCAAACATACCAACAGCTAACATTCATAATCTTAAGTACCCAAAATAAAAAGCAACCCAACAACAGATTGGAATTGCTACTTTACCATTTATAACGCTAGATCACCGCAAGATCTTTTTGAATAGATTTTAAATCATTAAGTTCACTTGCAAATAAATCAAATTGCTCTTTATTCAAGCCATCTAAAGACTCATTTACTTTATATTCTAAATAATTCATTCTCAATTCCATGTCCAGTAAAGATGTAATCTTTTTACTGGAGATAAATTCTTCGATTTCATCCACAAACATGAAAAAACTATAATCCTTTATCATGACAAGTAAAAGCCAGCCAAGTGAATCAACGTACTTTCTTTCCTCAGTAACCGTAATGATATCACCTTTATGTAAATCTAGAATGAATGAATGTTCAGGTCTAGGACAGGTACATTCGATCATATATTGAAATGGAGCTAAAACAATGAAATCATTTTTCATTATATCTTACACCTTCCTATTCTTTTCGTTTATTTGTTATTATTTTAAATGAAAATGATTATCACTGTCAATTAATTTTTCCTTTATAATAAACTTTATAAAAATAGAGGATGGGACATAACTAAATAGATACTCTGTAAAGACGAACAATTTCTAATATAGCTAGTAAATAGCGGCTGCTTTCGCATACTTTTTACAAGAGGAAATATAATTAGTTGGAAAAACAGAGCAGCCGGAATACACGAAGACTCCTATGGGATTAGCGAGACAGTCTGAGACCCTGCAGGCCACAGGCCGAAGCGGCTCAGCGCGAGCCCCATGGAAAGCGAAGTGTATTCCGGCTGCGGGGAATCGCACCAAACTTCATGGAAACATCCTTTGAAAAACAAATAAAAGCCCGAACAATTATACGGAACATTCATTAGCATCTTCGTATAATTGTTCGGAATTATCCTTGGCTGGAATACTTATGTCCCAGCCTCTTTATTTTGCCGTTAAACAGACTGTGTTTCAACAACTGTAGGAACTTTTTCTATATTACTTTTGCTTGTATTTCGATGTGCTATTTTTTCCTTAAAAGTACTCATCATAAAGGAAATAATAAATACTGATACAATGCTGTATAGGCCTCTAACTAGTCCAACACTATACAAGCCAATTAAAATAACGATTGTATCAAAAATAAAATTTGTTTTCCCCATATTCCAATTAAATTGTTTTTGAAGCGTAATAGAGAGAATTTGTGCGCCCCCTAAGGACGAACCATTCATAAACAAAATAATTGTTCCTATTCCAATAATAACACCACCGATCATGGAACCTAATAAAGGATAAAGGGCAAATGGCGGAAGAATGAGGGAAAGTAAATAAGAAAAGAAAGTAACTAACGAAACCGCTAATATGGTGGACAAAGTAAATTTTTTGCCCATTTTAAAATAAGATAAAATATAAAATGGAATGTTTATTAAAGTAAATAAGATGGAAAAAGAAATAGGTAGCAAATAAGATACACTTAATGCAAGTCCTGCTGTTCCTCCAGTGACAATCGCAGATCCTTTTAATAAATACAGACCAAATGATGTAATTAAACATCCAAACATCATAACAATTATTTTTTTCAACTACATACACTCCTATAGTAATGATTATAAGTGGAAGGTAAACGAGGATTCATTGATGAAATCCTATAAACATGTGGTTTTTTGGGTGTAATTCTTACATATATAATGATAGAATATATCGAAGCATTTTTACATACCAATATGAATGTAATTATCTTGTACATCTTCAATTTCGCATGAATATTTGTGCGATTACATTCAATTTGCAAAAAGGAGCATTCGTTAAAATGGATAAAGTTGACATACAACTACTTAAAATTTTACAGGAAGATGCAAGAATTACAGTTAGTGATTTATCCAAAAAATTAGCTTTAAGCCGTCCAAGCGTTTCGGAAAGGTTATTAAGACTGCAAGAAAAAGGGATTATTTTAGAATTTAGCGCAAGAATATCTCCTGCAAAGTTAGGGAGAGAAACACTATTATTTATTCAAATTAGTGAACTAAAAGAAGAGCCTCATGCATTTGAGGAGTTTATCAAAACAGAAACGGATATTATTGAATGCCATCGCGTAACCGGTACTGTGAGTTATATAATTAAAGCAGCTGTTTCTGGAATAGACGGAATGAGAAACTTGGTTGATCGTCTAATTCCATACGGCACCATTAATACCTCTGTTATTTTAGCGTCACCTGTTCCATATAGACATATCTTGCCAAACGACCGGTCAGAAAATTAGACTAAAGATTCGCTATATAAAAAATGAAAAAGTCTGTGTAACCACAAGGAACAATAAAACACTCCTTATGATTACCAGACTTTTATTCTTTTTGTTTCAATATAGAGAATAATTCCTGAAGATGATGAATTTCATATGTTGGCTGGATTTCTTGGTTTATAACATTTTCACGATTAATCCAGACTGACTTAATTCCCGTACGGTTTGCCCCTAAAATATCTGTCATTAAATTATCACCAACCATCAAGCATTCTGATTTGTCTACACCTACTAGAGAAACGGCATGCTCAAAGATGGAAGGATCAGGCTTTCCTCTCCCAAAATCTCCAGAAATAACAATATAATCGAAATAAGGAGAAATCTCTGGTGTGATGGATAGCTTTGTATTTTGCAAATGAGGAGATCCGTTCGTTAATAATAATAAAGAATATTTCCCCTTTAATTGATCAAGAACTGAAAATGTTTCTTCAAAAACATAAGGTGATTTCTTTCTGTTCTCTGGAAAAGCTTTAGCTAGTTCTTCACCGAAGTTGTGATCATGGATCCCTAATGTTAACAATCCTTTTGTCCATGCTTCTTTTTGATAAACAGGAATAAGCTCTCTCATTTTTGGAAAGAAATCATGTTCTTCTAGAAACTCTCCCCAAAGTCCTTCAAATGGATTAATACCTATCATTTTCGTAAATGCATAGGTATCATAGCCTTCATATAAAGCTCTTGCTTCTTTTCGTACCGCTTCTTCTAAACGTTCAGCTGAAATATTATATCTTTCTTCTGCCAATTTACAAGTCTTTAAGAAAGCTTCTTGTACACTTTTTTTATCCCATAATAACGTATCATCCAAGTCAAAAAGAATTGCTTTAATCGTCATTCACTGTTTCTCCTTTTTAAACAAAAATATTTTATTTAGGGCAAAGCCTAAAAAAAGTAATCTTTCTTTATTAGATTACAAGTGTTTCTTCACAACGTAAACCCTTCTTTTTATAAAAAAAAGGATTTCGCATCATAGAAGCAAAATCCTTTTTTTGGATCTCAACGTTAAAATAATATCCTAAAATATCATTTCAATTTTTTTATAAAAACAACTTTTAGATAATTGCTTTCCTTTACTTCTTTAATATTCGCAAAATCATTGGGTAAGCCGAATTGCTCAACAATTTGATACCTTTCTTTTTGCTGATTAAAAGCTGCTTCAATAAAACTTCTGAACTTTTTCATATCAAAGGTTGCACAATTAGTGGAAGCAACAATAATTCCATTTTGATTCGTAATGGCAATTGCTTCCCTTAATAAATTCGTATAGTCTTTTGCAGCTCGAAACGTATGCTTTTTTGAACGAGCGAAACTTGGTGGATCTAATATAACCATATCGAAGGAAAGTTGTTTCTTTACAGCGTATTTAAAATAATGAAAAACATCTTCTACCATAATTTTTTGCTTGGATACGTCGATTCCATTTAACAGAAAATTATCCGCTGTTTTTTGTTTACTCCGATTTGCTAAATCGACACTCGTTGTCGATACACTGCCACCAACAGCTGCCGCGACTGAAAATGCACCTGTATAGGAAAAGGTATTAAGGACATTCTTTCCTCTCGCGTATTTATCACGGATAGTTTTACGAACATCTTTTTGATCTAAAAAAATCCCTGTCATTGCACCTTCATTTAAATTCACCGAATATTTAACACCGTTTTCTAAAATAGTGATTGGAAAATCGCCCTTTTTCCCAGCGACAAAATCATCATCTTCCATATAAGTTCCATTATCGTCAAATCTTTTTTTCTCATAAATTCCCTCCACATCTAAGAGGTGCAGTAAAGATTCAACAATCAAGCTTTTGTATTTGTATATTCCAATACTATACCATTGTATTAGAAGATAATTTTGATAGAGATCTACAGAGAATCCGCCTATTCCATCGCCTTCCCCATTAAAAATACGGAAAGCAGTTGTTTCTGTATCTTTAAAATAGGTAACTCTTTTATCAATCGCTTTCTTTAATTGTTCTTCAAAAAAAGTACGGTCAATTGACTTGTTCTTTTCTCTAGTTAAAATCCAACCAATTCCCTTATTTTGAATGGCGTAATAGCCTCTGCCGATAAATTTATTCTTTTTCGTTACAACATCTATAATTTGCCCTTCTTCTAAATCAAGGTTAGTCGCAATAGCGTCTTTATATATTAAGGGATTACCATTTAGTAAATTTTTTTCAAATGGTGTTTCAATTTGCACTGTTACAATTTCCATTTTGCCACCTTTAACTTTCCAACCTAATATTTTATTTTCTCTTTCTATTATACATGAAAAGAGACTAGGCGCTAGTTCCCTTAAAAGCATTAAAAAAGGCATCCACTAATAAACGGATACCTTCTTCCTTTTTTATTTTGCAGTAATTATCTCATCCACAATCCCATAATTTTTGGCTTCCCCTGCACTCATAAAATAATCTCTTTCCGTATCATTGGCAATTTTTTCAATAGTTTGACCAGTTTTATCTGCAATAATTTGATTAATATGTTCTTTCAACTTTAATATCCTTTTCGCTGATATTTCAATTTCGGTCGCCTGTCCCCTCGTTCCTCCAAGCGGCTGATGTATCATAATTTCGCTATTCGGTAAAGCATATCTTTTTCCTTTCTCACCTGCGAGAAGCAGTAACGCCCCAAAGGATGCAGCCATGCCTGTGCAAATTGTACGAACATCTGGTTTAATATAGTGCATCGTATCATAAATAGCAAAGCCAGCAGAAGTTGAGCCACCAGGACTATTAATATATAAAGAAATATCTTTTTCCGGATCTTCTGCTGCGAGAAATAGCAGTTGAGCCACAATGTTATTAGCTACTTGGTCATTGATTTCATCCCCAAGCATGATAATTCTATCCTTCAAAAGCCGAGAATAAATATCATAGGATCTTTCTCCATTTGCTGATTGTTCAATTACATAAGGAATTGTACTCATTTTTATAGCCTCCCGTACCGATAATTTTTTTAAGCTGCCATAAGCATTGTTTGGTGAGACAAATATTTTTTCGCTTTTTTCACTAAAATGATGTCTTTATAGATAGAATTAATTAGAATAGCTGGATCTTCTTTCTTTAGTACTTCATAGTACATGCTTCGAATGATTTCCTTATTTTCATCATAAGGAACTTTCACTATTGTATTTTCTTTTTTCACTTGATTTCTGGCCCGAAATAATATCGATTTCACAGCAGTTTCTGTCATATTTAACAATTCGCCAACTTCTTTTAAGCGAAATTGAAATCCTTCTACGAGCATATAAACAATTCCTTGTTTAAATGTCAGTTTTTCAGCTAGTAATTCTGCCAGCATCATGGAAGTTAAACTGTTTTTTTCTATTCCTGTTTCGTTTGTTTTGATTCCAATCATTTCTTGCTTTTTTCTTATCTTATCAATCAATTGATTATTGGCAATTTTTTTAAGCAAAGCAGGTGTAATATCTTTCTCTTTATAATTCTCCAGCGCTTTTAAAATAGCATCCTGGATTAAATCTTCCCGCTCCCATTTATCCAGCGAAAGGTACTTGCAATAATGATCAAGTTTTTGATATAAATCGTCTATATTTTGTATTTCCCTCCTCATTAATACATCCCTCCTTTTACTGTTTATATATAGAACGTTTGAGATAGCGAAAAAGATACGGGTCATAAAAAAATAATTATTCTTCCTCTAATTGTTATTTTTTACATTTTGATTTTCAGAAATTTTCTTATCAAAATCGATTTTTCCAAGCAACTTTCTAGCACGGTCTTCCACAATATTATAGCTCTGCCATTTTTGTTTCTTCTGCTGAAGGAGTTCCTTTTTAGCAAGCAATAAATGTTTTACACTTTTCATTTCCGGATTGCTTTCGTAATAATCCACTAAAACTGGAATGGTTGAATATGATAATGCATCTATATAGGAAAAATCAATTAAATTTGTTTCGTCAAAGCGCTGCAAATTCTTGCTGACGATTAATCGATCGATATCCATTACATTTAGTCCACAATAATATAATAGGGACAACAATAAGAAAAAGCGTATAAGTTGAAGTTTCTCCACCCAAATTTTTATTAGTGTAAACGAGAAAAATACCGCTAAAAAGATAATGAAAGAATGAGAAAACAAACGTAAATACGTATAGCCATACGCCTGTTCATATAAAGACAATCGTAAATGAGCAGACAAAAGAATGATAAAGCTAAAAACAATTAAAGAGGATAAAACTATTTTTAAGAAAAGAGTACGGTTTTTAGCAAATCTGTTTACTAATAAAATAATGGATATATTAATAACTGTTACGATAATAAGTTCAAAGAACCCCCTTCTCGCATAGGTTGCATAGGTGAAACCATTTATTAATACATCATTGAAGAAATATTGAAATTGTATGACGGTATAAAATATATACAGTCCATTAATAGAAAGTAAAATTGTTAATAAAGTTGCTTGTTCCCATCTTCCTTGTTTAACCTTTCTCTCTTTTGGGATGATAATCGACTTCTTACTAATTGTTTTCATTAATAGTAATAGAAAAACAAAGATAAAACCAATTCGTATTAACGTACTTATTTCATCTACTTTAAAAGAAACAAGCCAGGTAATTATTGTTTCGACCATCGTACTAAAATGCTGATCTGACATACTGAGCAGGAAAATCAGTATTATCAAAATTGGCATAACAATAACAATTCCTAATAATATTCTTTTCATTGCTACATAATCCCTTTCATTGGCACGTCTTTTTACCGATTTTCGAACAAGAAAGGTTAAATATTTTCCTAATTTAAAAAAGGAAGATACTTTCTTTTGAATATAAAGAAAGGCGTCTATATTACTCCAATGAAGAAAAGCGGGACTTGTAATTAACACAGTGTGAAATCCAATTAAAATAAAAACAACTAAAAGATTTAAGGGATAAAAATAAGGATTACCAATAAAAACAAATGATAATGTTAGTAACCATATGCATACGAATATGTAAATGCCTATTAGACGATGTGTATGTGTTTGTTTCCTCGTTAGATAAAAATAAAAAACATAAAAGACAACAACAAAAATACTAAGAGAAATACCGATTGTCTCTGTAAACAATGTCACTTCAGCAATAATTGCAAGTAAAAAACAACCTATGAAATAAATAAAATTTTTCTTGTTCATTTTATTCTCCCCTTACATAGTTATTCTATATAGTCAAATAAAAAATAAATAGAATTTCATTGCACAGTAATACTAGGTAGGATGCAAAAGAACAACTTATACCGATCTCGTTGTTCCATAGCGAAATGCGAGAAAACATATTGGATATAACATAATCGTAAAAGAAATACAGATAAGGATAAATTCTGGTGTTAATAATGGATCAAATATTGTTGACGGAATGATCTTAAAGACAACGGAACACATAAGTAAAAGATTAGGAACTAACGAAATGCAAAAGGTCTTCATTAATAGTTTTTTTCCGCCAAGTCCAAATTCCTTGCCCACTTCATATCCAAGCAAAAGCCAAAAGAATAAATAAAGCATAATAAGAAAAAACGGAATACTTGTTAGGAATAACCATAATTTGCTGATTGTTGGATTAGATAGGTGATGATAAATTACCGTCAACCCAATACCTCCTACAAAGAAAAACAAATTTGCAAAAAAGAAGTTCCATTGCGTTTTTTTGGCAGTCATCGTTAGCTCTTCTTGATACAATGCAGCAATTTCCTTTGGGAATCCTAATCTTTCTATTGCGATGGTGATTGCTTCTTGTTCTGTATATTGTTTTTCTAAAACAATATCTTCTAACATATCCGCTAGATGAAGTTCATATTCCCTACATATTTCTTCTGATTGTTCATGCTCTTTTAGTAAATCCCGCAGCTGTTGCATGTAGGATTCTTTTGAAGCAATCATACGCCTTTTCTCCCAATGACTTTATCAATCGTTTGCACAAAGTTTTTCCATTCCGCTGTTTTTTGCTCTAATATTTGCTCACCAGCCACTGTAATTTGGTAATACTTTCTCGCTGGCCCCTTTTCTGATTCCTTCCAGAAAGATTTCACATATTCTTGTTTTTCTAATTTATGTAGCGCTGGGTATAATGTCCCTTCTTTGACTTGCAAGGAATAGTCACTTCTTTTCTCCATCTCTTTTACTAGTTCATATCCATACATTTCCTTTTCTGCTAATAACTGAAGAAGTATTAAGGATGTACTACCTTTTACTAACTCTCTGTTAAACATAATTTCACCTACCTAGAATTAAAATGTACTATGTTAATATTGTATCGTTCGAATTGTTATTATGCAATATTAAATACTATTTGTTCTTCTAAATTTTTTTTATCGTTTTTTTTCTGATACTATATAAAATGATAAAGTGAAACTTCCATCAGTGTTTTTTTTCCGTCATCCCCCACTGATGGTTAGTTGAACCAATCGGATCTTAACGGGCAGTTAGTTGATCTCCCACCTATCTTCCTCGCATTCTCCTAAGCTTGAGGGGGAGTCTAACTGTCCGTTAAGAATGAGATAATTTTTTTAATAAAGTTTGTTGAAAGGTGATCTACTCATGGTAAAAACCCATAAAAAAGAAAGTACCGCCCACTTAATCATTCGATATTTGATGCTAACAATAGGTGCAGGTTTTGCAGCAATCGCAATTGATTTATTTTTAGCTCCAAATACAATTATTGATGGTGGAGTTATTGGAATTTCACTGATTCTTAAATATAGTTATGGCTTAAACTTCGGAATCCTTGTCTTTATTATCAACCTACCTTTTTTATTTGCTGGCTATAAATATATTGGGAAAAACTTCTGTATTTCTTCCCTTTATTCAATCATTATGCTCGCAATCATTGAGTTTTTGCTTGAACACTTTGAACCAATTACCACCCAGCCGCTACTTGCTACAGTTTTTGGAGGGTTATTGCTAGGTGCAGGTGTTGGCATTGTCATTAGAAATTCAGGTGCATTAGACGGTACAGAAATATTAGGCATCCTGCTTACTAAAAAAATCCCCTTTTCTGTTGGAGAATTTGTGATGTTTATTAATGTCTTCATTTTCTCTTGGGCTGGTTTTGTTTTAGGTTGGGAACAAGCAATGTTTTCAATTCTTACCTATTATATTGCAAGTAAAGCAATTGATGCGGTTATTCAAGGATTTGATGATACAAAAGCTGCGATGGTTATTTCGGATGAATATGAAGAAATTGCCCAAGCACTTTCTGACCGGCTAGGAAGAGGAGTAACAAAGCTTAAAGGAAAAGGTGGCTATTTGGATCAGGAAAAAGAAGTATTATATGTAGTGTTTACCCGATTAGAGGTAGCAAAGTTTCGAAGCATTGTTCAAGAAATTGACCCAAATGCATTTATTACAATTATGGATACACAAGAAGCACATGGTGGGAAATTCTCTAAATCTGCCATTCATTAAGCAAGTTTTTTTCTATTGGATATTTTCCCACTGACCGAAGTTTTCTTTATGTGTAACAAGACTCCATTGCTTTTAAGAAGCAATGTGAGTCTTGTTTTGCTTTCAAACTATTAATACCCTCTATAAAAATTTCATATTTCTCCATAAAATCTTGAAATTTATCCTTTATACTTGAGAAAGTAGCTGAAATATTAGGAGATAGACGATGAAGAAACTCTCAATAAAAATTGGAATCATATTTTTTTGCATTATTTTCGGACTTATTACCTTTATGCTCTTCCTATTACATGAAGCAGTTGTGGAAAATAGAGTAAAGGAGGAATTAAATGCTCTACAATCAAGAGGAAACTCACATCGAACTGTATTAGAAAAGCATTTTAACAAAGAAATAATCGAACATGTTATTTTGATGGAATCTGAATCAAACACGGACGTAGTAATTACAGATGAAAAAAAGAATATACTTAGTTCGTCCATAACTAACCATTCATATGATAAATATATAAAAAAAGAATTTGGTGATATTCCATACAAAGGGAAAATCGCGGAAGGGAATTGGCGGCAAGAACCGGTTATTTCTACAATGAGTCCCATAAAGATTAATGGACAGACAAGTGGTTATGTATTTATGTTTCAGGATACTGAGTCGGTACATAATCTCATTCAAAGTTTAAATAAACATTTTCTTTTAATAGGCTTCATCTCTGTTTTTATTACCATTATTATTATCATTTTCTTATCGCGTGGTATTACCAAGCCTTTAATTCAAATGAAAGAAGCAACCTCTCAAATCAACAAAGGAAATTTCGCTGTCACCCTACCACAGAAATCAGCAGATGAATTAGGTGAATTAGCCACTTCTATTGAAACACTAGCAACTGATTTAAACTATTTAAAAAGAGAGCGTAATGAATTTTTAGCGAGTATTTCTCATGAACTTCGAACACCATTAACCTATATAAAGGGATATGCAGATATCCTTCTAAAACAGAATCCTCCTACAGACGAACGGGAGAAATACTTAGCGATTATTGTGACAGAAATAAATCGGTTGAATCTATTAATTCAAGACTTATTTGAGCTGGCTAAAATAGATAAAAATTCATTTGTCATAAAAAAAGAGAAAATTGATTTAAGTATTTTTCTAAAAAGACTTGAACGAAAGCTCACACCTGCTATTAATGAAAAAAACATGATATTTAATGTTCACAATCCAAGCAGCTTAAATTTACATGCCGACCCGATTAGACTCGAACAAATTCTCCTGAACTTATTAGATAACGCCATAAAATATTCAAAAACTGGTGGTTTAGTAGAATTGAAGGTTTGGAAAGAGAAGAAAACGATTCATTTCTTAATCAGAGATAACGGAAAGGGAGTTCCTGAAAAAGATATTCCTTATATATTTAACAGATTCTATCGCGTGGAAAAATCACGAAAAAGATCGCTTGGTGGCACTGGTTTAGGACTTTCCATTGTTCAAGAGCTAGTTCATGCGCACGGAGCTGAAATTACCTTAAAAAGTCAGGAACAGATAGGTACCGAATTTGAAATTATTTTTAAGGAGAATGAACAATGAAAACTTTATTACTAGTGGATGATGAACCGATTATGCTAGATTTATTATCTTTATACTTGTCTCCATTAGGCTATACATGCATCAAATGCAATTCAGGAATGGACGCTATCAACTTTATCGAATCCAATGAGATAGACTTAATTCTATTAGATGTTATGATGCCAGAGATGGATGGCTTGGAAACTTGTAGAGAAATAAGGAAGAACTGGAATACCCCTATCATTATGTTGACAGCAAGAAGCGAAAAAGCCGATATAGTTAAAGGGCTAGAATATGGAGCTGATGATTATATCGCAAAACCATTCGATGAAGAAGAATTGGTTGCAAGAATAAATGCCGTTTTACGTAGATTGAAAACAGATTCAAAAAAAATTATCTTTAAAGGTCTCAAATTAGACAAAAACTCCTTCCAAGTAACTTTTAATGGACAGGAAATTGTCCTTACACCAAAAGAATTTTCCTTATTAACCTTATTTTTATCCAATCAAAACTTGGTGTTTTCAAGAGAGCATTTAATTACAACCATTTGGGGATATGATGTATCAACAGAAGACCGAACCATTGATTCTCATATTCGCAACCTACGGGACAAGCTGCGAAAAACAGGATTTCCTGCAGATACTTATTTACAAACTGTTTGGGGTGTTGGCTATAAATGGACAGATCAGGATTGATATTGTATGCATTAGTACTTTCACTACCTATTTTTAACAGTATCATAATCCCCCTCCCTCTTTGATTATTTTTGAGAGAGGGGGATTATTAGTTATTCTACTTGTGACAATTCGCTTTCTGTTACCCATTTATGATAAGTAACATCCTCCCCTGTCTCCGTATCTTGATAATCTACCATATAAACAGTTGTTTCTTCTGCTGAATCAATAGTTGCTGTGACATCATCCATCCCTTCCATATGTTCAGCATTTATTATGACTTCGTCTCCTGCTTGATAGCTGTCATTTGTAGCATTCTCGATTTCCTCATGAATGACCCATTTATGATTTTCTACTTTCTCCCCCCCATTTAAAGGCGTATAAGTTATTGTATAAACAGTAGTATCGAAAGCACCAGAAATGGTAGCTTCAGCTTCGTTCATTCCCGGCATATGATCTGCATGGATAATAGCTTTTGAACCTACTGGATAAGTTGGATTCAGAGCTTCTTTTAGACCTTCCGGAACATCACTTGTACCTGCATGATTCATTCCCTCATGACCTTCCATCATATTAGAACTTGAATCACCTTTTGGAGCTGCATCATCTTTCCCAGTACATGCAGCTAAGGCAAACATTGCTACTAAAGATACTAGACTAAATATAATTTTCCTTCTAATCATGATTATCATCCTTCCTAACTTGGTTATGTCCATAATTAGAGTACTTTATATATGTGCAATTATCGTGCAGATTTCTTTATAAATAGGAAAGGGACTGGGACATAATGAACTAAATAGATACTCTGTAAAGACGAATAATCCCTAATTAACTATTAAATAATGGTTGCTTTCGCATACTTGGTTTGGTTATTTGTGCTTTTAAATGTAGTCATATGTAAGAACTAGTTCGTTCCATTGCTCTAAGCGGGTCAGCGCAAGTCCCACGGAAAACGAAGTGTATTCCGGCTGCGGGTAATGGTAATAAACTTCATGGAACACCCTTTTAAAAACAAAGAAAAAAACCAAAACTATTATACGAACCTTTTTTAGCATGTTCGTATAATAGTTTTGGTTTATCTTTAGCTAGAATGATTATATCCCAACCTCCCTTATCCCGCACTGATGGATAAGCTGCCCGTTAAAATTGGGATAAATTCCATTCTATTGTTCTATGATTCTTTTCTCTCAATCGTTGAAAGAGTATCGATTTCTTTTCTCAACTTTCCATTTTCCAACTCAAGGCTTTTTACTCTATCATCCAAATCTTTTGATGTATGTGAATGATGATGCTTGTTGTGTCCAAACATGCCTTTCATACAAAATAGCATCATTAATGGACAAATTAGTAACGTAAGTAATTGTAACAATCCCATTTTATCATCCCTCCATTTATAACATAATCATATCTATAAAATATGAAGATTTTATGGAGAAATATATTAAATCAAGGACAAAATAACCGGTAAAGTTATTAAACTTGCAATTGTACTAAAAAAGGTGGCACTGGAAACAAAATCTGGTTCTGTTCCATATTGGACAGCATAGAGTGTCGTATTCGCTGCTGCTGGCATTCCAGCTAGTAAGACCATTATTTGCTTTAACATCTCATCTACTGGCAAAATAAATGTCAACAGCCATGCAATAACTGGAGATACAATCAACTTTAAAAACAAAGAAATGGATAAAGGCCGATAAGCAATATTTTTTACACTTACATTAGCAAGCTGGATTCCCAAAACAAGCATTACTGTCGGAATAGCTGCATTCCCAACTAATTTAATCGCTTCAAGCATCGTTTCTCCAACAGGAATATGGAAGAAATGAAAAAAGGCACCTAGTATAGCCCCATACATAACTGGTACTTTAAGTACTTTCGTTAATGTGTCTTTACCATTCCCGTCTTCCACAGAGCCTTTTGCTGCATAGTAGACACCTATCGTTACCATAATTAATTGCTGAATAACCATCAGGATAACAGCATAATGCAATCCTGGCTCACCGAAAACAAATAAAACAAGTGGTGTGCCATAATTGCCATTGTTCATAAATGCAGAGGATAAGATCATTCCACATGTCTTTCTTACCGAATAACCCCTAAAATAACCAATGATAGAAACAATTGCAACAATAGCTAATACTAAAGTTAAGGCATAAAGAGTCATATACAAATAGTCCATTGTAAAAGTTGTTTCATAAAATACACTAAATGACAACAATGGTGTCATCAAATAAACAGAAACAGCCGAAACGGATTTTATATCAATATGAAGCATTTTTTGTCCAATGAATCCAACTGAAAAAATAAAGAAAATTGGTAATAAAATACTTAAATACTGCACTATCATCATCCAATCTTAATAAAGTATGATATGTCCTGTTGCATCAAACATTTTATAAGATAAAGTGAAACTTCCATCAGTGGAGGTTTTCCGTCATCCCCCACTGATGGTTA
The DNA here is from genome assembly GCF_038006745.1 of Niallia sp. FSL W8-1348. Classification (NCBI taxonomy): domain Bacteria; kingdom Bacillati; phylum Bacillota; class Bacilli; order Caryophanales; family Bacillaceae; genus Niallia; species Niallia sp. FSL W8-1348. The sequence continues at coordinate 408,564 of NZ_JBBOVV010000002.1, forward strand.
GTTGAACCAATCGGACCTTTACGGACAGTTGATCTTCCTCGTATTCTCAGAAGCTTACGGTTACTATCCGTTAAGTGGGGGATAAAATGCAGTTATTTTCTAACTTGGCCATCTCCATAAATAAAGTATTTAACAGATGTTAATGCATTTAGCCCCATTGGACCTCTCGCATGAAGCTTTTGCGTACTTATGCCAATCTCTGCCCCATAGCCAAATTCAAATCCATCTGTAAATCTCGTACTAGCATTATGATAGACTGCGGCGGCATCTACTCCTGACAAAAATAGCTCGGCATTCTCTTTGTTTTCGGTAATAATTGCTTCCGAGTGCTTTGTGCCATAAGTATTAATATGGCTGATTGCATCTATAACATCCTCTACTACCTTTATACTAATCTTTAAAGCGGAATATTCCGTATACCAATCTTCTACTGTTGCTTCTTTTGCAAAAGAAAAAGAGGAACACACTGTATTATCTCCATAAATCTCTACAGCATTATTATGCAGTGCCTCTAAGAGAGACAATCCGTATTGATCAAACCAATTTTTTTCTATCAAAATAGTCTCTAAAGCGTTACAAACAGACGGACGCTGGGTTTTTCCGTTTAGACTAATATTAAATGCCATTTCCCTATCTGCTGTTTCATCAATAAATAAATGACAATTTCCAGCACCTGTTTCAATGACTGGAACAGTAGCTTCTTTTACTACCGTGTCAATTAATCCTTTTCCCCCACGAGGTATTAACACATCTAAAAATTCCTTTAAATGAAAGAGTTCCTTCGCTGTTTCTCTGCTCGTATCTTCAATCAACTGCACAGCATCTCTTGGCAGTACAGATTTATCAAGCGCTCTATGAATCGTGTTAACTAGTGCCATATTAGAATGTTTTGCAGATGAACTACCTCTTAAGACAATACTATTTCCTGTTTTCAGCGCAAGGCTCGCTGCATCTATCGTGACATTAGGTCTTGCCTCATAAATCATCCCCATCACACCAATTGGGACAGTTTTCTTCCTTATTTTCAGTCCATTTTCTTTTTCCATTTCTTCTACTACTTCGCCAACAGGGTCCTTAAGCTTAACCAACTCCTTTAGTGCTGAAGCCATATCCTCAATTCGCTTTTCGTCAAGCATGATACGATCTAAAATGGAAGTCGATAAACCATTTTCTGCCCCACTTTGAAGATCTTTTTTATTCTCTTTTATAATTAAATCTTTCTCTTCTATTAATTGATTGCTGATTAGTAGTAATGCCTCATTCTTCTCATCGGTTGTGTAATTTAGTAATTGATAACTTGCTTTCTTCGCTAATTTGCCTTTTTGATAAACCTCGCCCATTTTTCATCTCTCCCATTTCACATTTTCACCCATTTATCACGGTGAATGACTTCCAATTTTGGATGTTTTTCTATTTTTTGTTCTTCTGCCCTTTGTAAAATAATTTCTTTTAGTTCTTCAGAAGAATAAAGTACTTCCCCTTTTCCGATAACGCCATTTACTCCATACACTTCCACAACATTTCCTTTTTCAAAGAAACCTTCCACTTTATAAATACCTGCTGGCAGCAAGCTACTGCCATTATTCATTAGAGCTATTTCTGCCCCTTCATCGACATATAGACTTCCTTCTACAGTAGAATGGAGGGAAATCCATTGACGATTACTATTTATCGATGTTAAAGCAGCAGAACCAATATAAGTTCCATCACCTTTGTCCTCCATTATATCGATTAACTTATTTTCCCCTTCCCCTTTTCCAATAAAAACCTTTACTCCTAAAGTATTAGCCGTTTCCGCTGCAATCAGCTTTGATTTCATACCACCTGTACCAACCTTAGAGCCAGAACCTTTTGCAGCAGTCTTCCATTCTTCCGTAATTTCCGGCAAATAATTGATTCGTTTCGCAGAGGAGTCTTCTTTTGGATTCTTGTCATATAACCCATTAATATCTGTTAGAATTATTAGCTGATCAGCATGGATAAGCCCACTAACAAGAGCTGATAACATATCATTGTCTCCAAACGTTAACTCTTCTACTGATACTGTGTCATTTTCATTTATAATTGGCAATATGCTTCTTTCTAACAATTCAGTCAATGTAGAATAAGCATTTCGGTACCGATCCCGCTTAGAAAAATCATTTCGCGTAATGAGGACTTGTGCTGGAACTATTCCAAACTTACTTAATTGTTCATTATAGCTTTGAATCAATAAGCTTTGACCAACTGCTGCTGCAGCCTGTTTCCCTTTCAATGTCACCGGTCTTGAAGGATAACCGAGCTTTGCAAAGCCAGCAGCCACTGCTCCTGAAGACACTAAAAGGACTTCATGGCCTTTATTTCTTAAATTTGCAATACTTGCGATATGGTCACTTAGTTTAGATTGATCGATAGCTCCTTTTGAATCCGTTAAAGAGCTGCTGCCAATTTTTACGACAATTCTTTTCTTCTCCATTCTATTTCCTCCGTACTTTATTAAACCTGCTTCAATGGAATAAAAAAGCCCTTTTCCATCCTAAACAAAGGACGAAAAAGGGCTTTCCGTGGTACCACCTTAATTGAATCAATAAAAATATTGATTCCACTCTGTCTGATAACGCAAGAGATGCGCCTACTTTAATAGGACTTGAAAGGTAGGTTCTGTGTACTTTCATCATGAAGTCTTTCAGCTTATAAACTCCACTCTCTTTTATGAAAGCTACTCACATACTAGTCCTTTCGCTTCGTTCCGTTTTCTTTTTACTAATTATAAGCAGTTTTTTCAATCGTTTCAATCGTTTTTTGAAATTTATTAATAATAGAAAAACATATTTCAGTATGACAATTAGAATGGATTATTTTTTTACTTCGGCAACTTCCTTTTTTAATGCCCATTTTCTAATCGCGTATGCAACACCATTTTCATTATTCGTTAAAGTCACAACATCTGCTGTTTGTTTTACAATTTCTTGAGCATTTCCCATTGCTACCCCTATCCCAGCTTCTTTAATCATGCTAATATCATTTAGGCTGTCCCCAGCTGCTAATACTTGATCCATTGTGATATGTAATAGCTCACATACTTTTTTGAGCCCTCTTGCCTTATTTATACCTAATGCATTTACCTCAATGTTAACTGGTGATGAATTACTAATTTCAAAACAGTTTTTCTCGTTTAAACTGTTTAAAACTTGTTCACGGACTTGATCATCTTCTATGTGAAAGCCAAATTTAAGCCATTCTGATTTACTTACATCTTCAGGCATTTTATCTATCCATACTTGATCACAACTAGCTGCCCACATATTTGCTTTATGCTGCTGTGCTAATTCCCACATCCATTGAATATGGGTAGCGTCTACAAGATTTCTTTCGATTAAATTCCCATTCATATCCCATATTTCACTACCGTTCACTGTTACTAAAAAGGTTTTTAATAAAAGGCTTTTCGCATGATCTCTACAGGTCGCAATGGATCTACCGGTACTTAATACTACATGCACCCCTTGATCATGAGCCTCTTTAATTGCTTTTTTATTCTCCTCCGGAATTTCACCTTTTTCGTTTAATAACGTACCATCCATATCCAGTGCAATTAATTTAATCTCTTTCTCTTCTAACTTCTTTGTCATTTTGCTTTTCCTCCTAATCATTAATTTTAGAAGTGATAGCCAAAAAACACGACTGTCAGAATACCGTATTCTTAAAGGCTCTATATCTATCCGTTTTGTTACCTTAAGTTTGATTTTTAAAACAAAGCAGCCTTTGTCCTTACATTTACTATGTATGAAATTCCGTAAATTTACCTTTATGACTTCTTAATCAAACCACGATGCACCTAAAAATCAACTTATTTCGGACTAACTAAATCAAACTTCTAAATTTGTAAATATCTATTCCTACTCATTAACATAGTATAACGATTCTATTGGAAAAAGTAAAAAATTCCGATAACTCCAAATAAACTTAATAAACCTTAAGAATCTTAACAAATTATTAACGAATACTCTAAAGAACATCATGATGCTTCCACGCTACTATTTATGTGTATTTTCTTACTCGAATATACACTGTGAAAAATCATTCCAACCATAACCAGACTAATTCCAAAAAAACTTACTGGACTCGGTAAATGAGCGGAAAGAAATAAAACTTCTCCTATTAAAGCAAATAAGATTTCCAATGATTGTGTTGCTTCTACTGCACCTAATTTAACCATATTGTCCTTCACTAAGTCAGTTGCTGCAAAAAATAATATTGTCGCAATTATCCCAGAAAATACGGCAACTATAGCAGATTGGATAATTTGCTGCCTTCCGGGTATCCCTACAGTAAACGTACCAATAAGCGATAATACGAGCCAAAAAGGAATGCTTGCAATTGTCATCCCTAATACACGTTGAAAAACATCTAGCCTCCCATTACAAATCACCATCATTTTCCGATTACCTAATGGATAAGCGAATGCTGAGATAAGAATTGGTATAAAACAAAATAAAGCCTCCTTTAACGAAATGGATACAGCGAATTCTAATTGCATAATAATGACACCTAAAACAATTAATATGGAAAAGGATAGACTTTTATAGGGGATTTTCCTTCTTACTATTTGAATACTTCCATCTCTTCTCATTTTTTCCTCATAAAATAAAGGTGCCAGAAGTGTTCCAGAAATAATCGTGATCTGCCATGTTCCTGCTACAAGCCATCCTGGTCCATAAGCACCTGCTAAACAAATTCCACCATAAAAAATTCCAAACCCGATTGTACTCCAGAGCATCCAAGAAACTGGGTTTTTCTTTAATTCTTGCCAAACTGCCGATGCATTCTTTCGACACACTACTATTACAAGCAATAGCGGAACCATGAAAAAATAACGTAAGGATGCACTCCATATCCAGTTTCCTCCACCTATTTCCATGGACTGATTTAATACAAATGTGACTGCAAAAAATAACGCAGCAAATATCCCTAAAATAATTGGTCTCAACCACTTGCCCCTCTTTCTGATTTAATATTCAAAAAACTTATATCCAATATATCGCATATCGGATAATTAGAACAGTATTTTTTATGATGTAAAATAAGCTGGGACATAAGTATTTTCAACCAAATAACCCCGAACGATTATACGTACATGCTAAGAGAAGTTCGTATAATTGTTTGGGGTTTTATTCATTTTAAGAAAGAAGGTTTGTGGTGATCACCCGCAGACGGAATACACTTCGCTTTCCACGGGGCGAGCCCCTGGAGCGAAAAGCAACATCCCTATTCAAAGAGACTAATAAATATACTATAGACAAACCTCTATTTCTAAAATTCAGGGTTTGTCGACAGTCTGAGGGTCTGTACTATTATAAGTACAGACCCGAAAATTAGCGTTGATATTGAACACGATGAAGATTAGCAAAAATACCATTACGTTCTAATAATTCATCATGTTTCCCTTCTTCTTCTATCCCATTTTCCGTTACTACAACAATACGATCCGCATTACGGATAGTCGCAAGACGATGAGCTATAATTAGTGTAGTTCGATTTTTAGCTAGCTCATTTAAAGAGTTTTGAATAATTAATTCTGTTTCTGTGTCAAGTGCAGAAGTCGCTTCATCTAATATGAGAATTGGTGGGTTTTTCAAGAACATCCGTGCAATCGCAATTCTTTGTTTTTGTCCACCTGATAATTTCAATCCTCTTTCACCAATTTGCGTTTCATAGCCATCTGGCAATTTAAGCACTAAATCTTCGAGATGCGCTCTTCTAACCGCCTCATGGATTTCTTCATCTGTTGCATTTAAATTTCCATAGGCGATGTTTTCCTTTAACGTGCCTGTAAATAAAAAGACGTCTTGTTGAACAATTCCAATTTGTGACCTTAATGATTTCATCGTCATATCTCTAATATCGATACCATCAATTTTGATACTTCCACTATTTACGTCATAAAAGCGTGGGATTAAAGAACAAATAGTTGTCTTTCCAGCCCCAGAAGGACCGACAAATGCAATTGTTTCTCCGGCATTTATGGACAAATTAATGTTTGTTAAAACAGGATTACTGTCATAGCTAAAGGTTACATCCGCTAATGCAATATCACCATTTAAGGAGTTTATCTCTATTGCATCTTTACGATCTAGAATCTTGGGTTCTGAATCTAACAAGTCTAAGAAGCGCTTGAAGCCAGCCATCCCTTTAGGATATAGTTCTAATATTGCACTAATTTTATCAATTGGTTTTTGTAATATATTCACAAAAAGGATAAAGGATACTAATTCCCCAATTTTCATTTGTTCATTAAAAGTTAACCAGGCACCAAATACTAAAACGACTAATGTAAAGAATCTCATTAACATATACACAGAGGATGAGGTAATGGACATTACTTTATATGCGCCAATTTTAGCTTTACGGAATCTTCTATTGTTAACTGTAAATCTAGAAATCTCATACTCTTCATTTGTAAAAGATTGTACAACACGCACACCAGATACACTATCTTCTACTCTAGCATTTACATCTGCAATATCTCCATACATTTGTCCCCATGCTTTATTCATGCTTCGATTACAGTATGTAATGAGCCAAACAAGGATCGGCACGATAAAGATAACGATTATTGCTAGTTTTACATTGATCGTCAACATAATCCAGAACGCGCCTACAAAAGTCATAATAGCAATAAATAAATCCTCTGGTCCATGATGAGCAAGTTCTCCAATGTCAAATAAATCATTGGTAATCCGACTCATAATATGTCCTGTTTTCGTATTGTCAAAAAACGAAAACGACTGTCTTTGTACATGGGTAAATAATTGACCTCTCATATCCGTTTCAATATTTATTCCTAACTTATGTCCCCAATAGTTAACAATGTATTGAAGAAAGGTACTTGTTACATATAATAGAAGCAGACCTACGCCTACAGATAAAATGGAACTCCAATTTCCTTCTGGTAGTAATTCATCAATATACCAAGATACCGCAAGTGGAAAAGCGAGCTCTAATAATGCAACGACTATCGCGCTGGAAAAGTCGAGCGTAAATAATTTCTTATGAGGTTTATAATATGAAAAAAAGCGTTTAATCATGATTGTTCTCCTTCACACCTATCCTTTTCTAGATTTTCGTATCATTCTAGTCAACTATTTTTTTGTTCCTATTGTTCCCTTTAAGCAGTTATTTTTAACTCCCCTTATTCTTATACAGAAAACTTCCATCAATGGGGTTTTTTCCTCACGCCAAACTGATAGTTAGTTGCACTTATCGGACCTTTATAGGCAGTTACAGTTATCCCCCACTAGCTTCTTTGATTTTACCCAGCATGAGGTAGGAGTCTTACTGCCCGTTAAGAGTGGGATAAATGTTCAAATCAAATAGTTTTGTTTCCATTTTCTGCTATAACTCATATTGAGAATCATTATTGATTATAGAGGTTATTTGCTTTTTCCACAAGAAAAATATTTAAAATTCCGAAATAAATACCGAACTATGCTTCTTAAACTAGGAGATATGGATGATTAATAAAAACAGACAAAAATCAATTTAGTAAATATTCATTATTTTTCAATAATTCTATCAACTTATATATTTATCCTTGCTAGTTTTTAGTATAATAATAGATAGAATCAGTTTCCTATTCCTTTTTTTTGGAACACTCTTAATATTCTCTCCATCTAATTTTTAAAAGTTTGCTTTCGCATCAGCTATTCTATTGTTTTATAAAGGAGCGTGTTTTTTTGGATTATCATTTATTGACCTTCGTAACAGTTGCTGAAAAACTAAATTTTACTAGGGCAGCCGAAAGCTTACATATTACTCAATCTGCAGTAACGCTTTCCATAAAAGCACTTGAAAAAAAGTATAATGTTACCTTTTTAGACAGAACGAATAAATATGTAAAACTTACTAAAGCAGGAGAGCTATTCTATTTTCATGCAAAGAAGATTTTATCTGAGTACAAGGAAGTGAATGATTTAATTGAACATCTTTCAGAAAAGAAAAGTCGTCCTCTCGCCATTGGTTCTAGCTTTACATTCGGGGAGTATTTACTTCCAAAAGTGATTGCTGAATATTTAAAATTGGACGAAAAACGCGATGATCCCATGATAAGTATAAGAAATTCCAATCGTGTTATTGCCCAATTACTTCGGGGAGAGATTGATTTAGGAATCATTGATAGTAATTTAAAAAGCCATCCCCATTTAACGATAACTCCATTTAAAGAAGATGAACTTGTCGTCATTGTCAGCAAGAATCATCGGTTCGCCCATCTTTCATCTGTAGATTTAGAGAAATTATATGATGAAACTTGGATACTTAGAGAAGAAGGGTCAGGAACAAGAGAAATCGTTAATCATTTTTTTCAAAACCATGCCTTTCATCCTCCAATAATCCGCTCATTTGGCAGTACACAGATTATTAAAGAATCGGTAGAAGCTGATTTAGGAATTTCCATCGTTTCTAAATACGCCATCCAGAAAGAAGTTTTTATGGGAAGCCTTAGGATGCTCCGGATAAAAAACGAGTCAATTCTAAGATACTTTTCCTACATTGTTCCTGAATTTACTTTTAAACAGTATGCTGTGTCACCTCTTATTAACGAGCTGACTAAGGAAAACAGACAATTATATAAAAATCTTAATTTTGGAGAGTAATTTACTGATAGGCCAACCATTTATCCCACTCTTAACGGACAGTAAGACTCCCCCTCAAGCTTATGAGAATACGAGGAAGCTAGGTGGGGGATCAAGGAAAACCCCCACTGATGGAAGTTTCACTTTATGGAACAGTCCTTTTTATTGAGGAATGGTTTAAACACAAATTCTCCTTCATTCAAGTATTAGAATGAAGGAGAATTTGTTATTTTAAATAGCAGATAATGTATTTCCTTTTTTGCTTGCAGCAATTAGCGCTTTTATTTCATCTAAATTATTCTGTGAAAATAGTTCAACGATTCTACTCCCTACAATAACACCATCACAATATTCTGCCATGCTCGCAACGTGTTCTGGCGAAGAAATTCCGAATCCAGCAAGGACGGGAATTGGGCTAACTTCCTTCACCTTTAATAAATGAGCACCTAAATGAGCTTGGAAGTTTGTTCTAGATCCCGTGATACCCGTAACTGTAACTGCGTATAAAAATCCCTTTCCTTTTTTTGAAATATTTTCAATCCGATCGATAGGACTTGTTAGGGTTACTAATCGGATAATTTCTACATTGTGCTTTGCTGCTAGTTCTTCTAGTAGCACTTCTTCTTCAACTGGTAAGTCAGGTACTATCAATCCATTAATTGCTGCTTTTTCACAGTCTTGGAAAAATGACTCTGGTCCATAGGCTAAAACTGGGTTTAAATAGGTCATTATGACAAGGGGTATGCTAGTTAATGATCTAAAGGATTGAATTGTTTCGAAAACACCTCTCAAAGTCGTTCCAGCTTCAAGCGAACGGATACCTGCCGCTTGAATAATAGGGCCATCCGCTACTGGGTCAGAAAATGGAATACCGAGCTCAATGGCAGTTGCACCTGCTTCTTCAAGGAAGAGAACTTTATCTTTTAAAGTCTCCAGCCCTCCATCTCCAGCCATAATATATGGAACAAATGCTTTATCTCCTTTTTCGAGTGTCTTTTTAAAGGCAGCTTCGATTGTTATCATATTGTTACTCCTCCATTCTTTCCATAACTGTATTTACGTCTTTATCTCCTCTTCCAGATAAACAAACAATTATTCCTTCTTCTTTATTCATTTTAGCTGCCAGTTTCACCGCATAGCTAATTGCATGAGCACTTTCTAAGGCTGGAATAATCCCTTCCACTTTACAAAGCAGCTGAAGTGCTTCAAAGGCTTCGTCATCTGTAACAGACTCATAGGTTGCCCGTCCAATATCATGTAAAAAACTATGTTCTGGACCAATTCCAGGATAATCTAAACCTGCTGAAATAGAGTGTGCTTCTTGAATTTGCCCATCTTCATTTTGCAGTAAATACATATAAGATCCGTGTAACACACCTGGTTTGCCTTTTGATAAAGAAGCAGCATGCTTATCTGTATGAAGACCATGTCCTGAAGCCTCTACCCCATATAAAGCGACACTTTCATCTTCAATGAAAGGATAAAAAATCCCCATCGCATTACTTCCTCCACCAATACAAGCAACAATTGCTTCAGGTAGGTTGCCAACTTTTTCAATATATTGCTTTTTAGCTTCTATCCCAATGACACTTTGAAAATCACGCACCATCATTGGAAATGGATGTGGTCCCATTACAGAGCCTAATATATAATGGGTATCTACTACATTTGTTACCCAGTAGCGTAATGCTTCATTACAAGCATCCTTAAGTGTGGCACTCCCTGAAGTAACCCCTATTACTTTTGCACCTAATAATTCCATTCGAAATACATTTAATTTCTGTCTTCTAATATCCTCTTCCCCCATAAAAATCGTACATTCTAAGTTTAATAGTGCACATGCTGTAGCAGTTGCTACGCCATGCTGTCCAGCTCCTGTTTCCGCAACCACTTTCTTTTTTCCCATTCTTTTCGCAAGAAGAGCTTGCCCTAGAGAATTATTAATTTTATGGGCACCTGTATGATTCAAATCTTCTCTTTTTAAATAAATTTTTGCCCCACCCGCATATTTTGTTAAATTCTCTGCAAAATAGAGCGGTGTTTCTCTACCCACATAATCCTTTAAAAGTTTATTTAAGTCTTCATGGAAGGCAGCGTCTTTTTGTGCCTTCTTATATGCTGCTTCCAGCTCTGTTACTGCCTGCATCAATGTCTCTGGAACATATCTTCCTCCATACATTCCAAAATGTCCTTTATTATCTGGATATGCATATGTTTCTGTCATGTTAAGCTCCCTCTTTTCTTAAATATGAACTGTATTTGCGATTTGTAAGAAATTTTTTATTTTTACTAGATCTTTCTTTCCATCGGTCTCTACTCCACTACTAACATCGACCATATAAGGCTTTGCTGTATTTACTGCTTCAATGAGATTATCTTCATTTAACCCACCTGCAAGAATAATTTTCTTATTACCAAAGTCATAATCTTTGAGAATACTCCAGTCGAAAGCTATTCCATTTCCGCCATGATACTTCCCCTTTGGACTATCTAGTAAGGCATAATCACATGGGTAGGAGACTACTTGTTGTAAATCAGCCTGTGATGAAATACTAAATGCTTTAATAATTGGCAAAGAAAAATCAGTAGCAAAGTCTGCTGTTTCATCGCCATGAAGCTGAATCGCATTAATCCCTGAAACATTCACAATTTTCTCTATATTTTTTTTAGATTCATTGACAAAAACGCCGACCTTTAATATGTTTGTTGGAAGTATTTTGATAATTTCTTTCGCCTGTTCCGCGTTGATTTTTCTTTTGCTAGCAGCAAACACAAAGCCGAGTGCATTTACTCCATTTTCTACCGCACATGCAGCTGCTTCCTTCGTAGTAATTCCACAAATTTTCACTTTCATTTTATCTCCGCCTTTACAGCGACTTTCATTTCTTTCATTTTGCTTTCAAGATCCGAAGCTTTCATAAAAGTTTCACCAACTAAAATGGCATTAGCTCCACAAGAAGTAACCTTTACTATATCCTCAAATGTAGATATACCACTTTCACTAACCATATATCTGCCACTTTCTTTTATTTTTCTTGCCAGCTTTTCAGTCGTTTCAAGGGTTACTTCAAAGGTTTTTAAATTCCGATTATTGACCCCAATTAATTGTGCGTCTGTTTTTAAAGCTCTATCCAATTCTTCTTCATTATGAACCTCCAACAATACTTCAAGCCCTAATTTCGTTGCGTACGTATATAGTTCATCGAGTGTTTCATCATCTAATGCTGCGGCAATTAATAACACAAGATCAGCACCAAAATGTTTGGCAAAGTCGATTTGAATTTTATCGATAATAAAATCTTTACACAATATCGGCAAATTTACCGTTTCTCTAACCTTAGCTAAATCTTCATATGTCCCTTTAAAAAAAGGTGTATCTGTTAAAACTGAAATGGCATCAGCACCATATAATTCATACATTTTTGCTTGTTCCGTTGGATCTTTATCGATATTAATGTCACCTTTTGAAGGTGATGACCGCTTAAATTCAGCAATGATGGCTAAGGTGTCTGCTTGTTTAATTTTTTCTACAAAGGACTTCTTTTTTAAATGTTGATTTCTTGTTTTTAGCTCTTCTTTTCGTTTATATAAATTTTCAATCGTTTCCCTTTTTTTTGCAATGATTTTATCCAAAATGGTTGTCACTTAAATCCCAGCTCCTTCAAATTCTTTACTTGTTTCTACTAATTGGGATAACTTATGAAGCGCTGCTCCAGAGTCAATGCTTTCCTTTGCTAAATTGACTCCCTCAACAATACTTTCAGCTCTTCCTGCCGTATAGATGCCGATTCCTGCATTTAAAAGGATTGTATCTCGATATGCACCCTTCTTTCCTTTTAACACATTCAATAAAATAGCTGCATTTTCCTTTGCATCGCCCCCACGTATTTTTTCATTCGTATAATAGGGTAAATTTACATCGTCTGGTGTGAGAGAAGTTTCCTCAATCTTTCCGTTCTGTAGAATGACTAGTTGATTGTCACCTTGTAAGGAAGCTTCATCCATACCACCTGCTCCATTTAATACAACTGCTCGTTTTCTTCCTAACTTTCGTAAACTTTCTGCAAATGTAACCAATAAATCACTTCTGTATATCCCCAATACTTGCGTTTCAAGGGAAATTGGATTGGTTAGTGGACCAATTAAATTGAAAATAGTCGGTAGTTTTAATTCTCTGCGAACCTTCATAATTCTGCCCATTTTCGGTTGCACATGTTGGGCGAATAAGAATGTAATCCCTACTTCTTCTAATTGTTGCATATTTTGTTCTGGTGTCACATTTAATTTAATTCCAAGTTCCTCTAAAACATCTGCACTCCCTGTCTTACTGGAAATGCTACGATTTCCATGTTTAGCGACTGGAATTCCAGCTCCTGCTAAAACAAATGCCGAAGTACTACTTATATTAAAACTTTGAGACCTATCTCCACCTGTTCCACAATTATCCATACAACCGCTAATTGGTTCAGAAAAAGATAAGGTTTGCTTACGTACAGCATTTACGATACCAACGATTTCTTCTACTGTTTCGCCTTTCATCTTTAAACTTGTAATAAAGGCAGCAATCTCTGTATCAGTTATTTCATCTGAAAAAAGAAGGGCAGCAGCACTTTCCATTTCTAGTTCCGTTAATGATTCATTCGCCATTAATCTTTCCACATATTGTTTCATCTTTGAACTTCCTTTCTTGTTTCATTGATAAAATTTTGCAGTAATTGCTTTCCGCTAACTGTTCCAACTGACTCAGGATGAAATTGATAGCCATAAAGAGGATACTGCTTATGCTTAATCGCCATTATCTCGTTATCATCCGTTGAATAAGCTAATACTTCAAAGTCCTCATGCAATGTATCCTTTTTTATAACAAGAGAATGGTATCTCATCACTTCGATTGGTTGTTCGATATGACGAAAAACAGAATTACCAGTCACCTTTAATATGGATGTTTTTCCATGCATTACATTTAACGCCTTTCCTACTTCTGATCCAAAAGCATATCCAATTCCCTGATGGCCTAAGCAAATTCCTAATATCGGATATTCCTGATAGAGGGATTGGATAAGCTCAATTAAAATGCCTGCATTTTCTGGCCTACCTGGTCCTGGTGACAAAACAATGCGCTCAGGATTTAAACTTCGAATAGCTTCTACAGTGATTTCATCATTTCGAACAACCTTTATTTCTTCTCCTAATTCCCCTAAATATTGAAATAAGTTATACGTAAAAGAATCATAATTATCGATTAATAAAATCATGTTGTCCCTCCAAAAATAATTTTAGCTTATGAATGGTTTCCTCATATTCCTTTTCTGGAACAGAGTCATGTACAATGCCTGCACCAGCTTGGATATATGCTTTTTTGTCTTTAATAACCATCGTACGAATCGCCAAGGCAAAGTCCATATTTCCATTTTTTGAAAAATAGCCAACTGCCCCTGAGTAAATCCCTCTTTTTGTTCCTTCTAATTCATTTATAATCTGCATTGCCCGTATTTTAGGTGCTCCAGATACAGTTCCAGCAGGCAAACAAGAAATCAGTGCATCAACACTTGTATAATTATTTCTTAAATTTCCACTTACTTCTGAAACTAGATGCATAACATGCTTATACTTTTCTACTTTTATATACTTATCAACGGAGATACTCCCAAAGGTACTTACCTTTCCAACATCGTTCCTTGCTAAGTCAACCAACATTTTATGCTCAGCTAATTCCTTTTCATCCTTTAATAAGTCATTTTCTAAATTGGTATCCTCTTCGTTTGTCGCACCTCTTGGCCTAGTACCTGCAATCGGATTCGTTATGACTTTTCCATTTATTGCTTTAATCAAACTTTCAGGTGAACTCCCAAGTACTGCGTAATCGTCAAAATCGATGAAATACATATAAGGTGACTGGTTCTTGATGCGCAGTTTTCGATAATAAGAAAACGGAGATCCCTCCATATCTGCTGTCATTCTTTGTGATGGAACTACTTGGAAAATATCTCCTTCTAAAATATATTGCTTCGCCTTATTAACTTTCTCTATAAACTGCTCTTTCGATATACATGTTTCAAAAGGGCTCAGTTTCACTTTAGGAGAATCCTCTTTAAATGGAGCAGTAATCTCTAGCTTTCTTATCTGTAGACGAAATTTTAGATCTTTTGCTGTTGTTGTTTCTTTTAATGGACTTGCCACTAAATAAACTTTTTGTTCTAAATGATCAAAAATTACTAAATCTTCAAAAAACATCAGATGTACATCTGGGATTCCAATATCATCCTTAACTTCTGGACCAATGTTTTCATAGTGCCTTATATTATCATAACCAACATAACCGAATGCTCCTGCGTTAACTGGTAGTTGAAAGGGAAGTGTTAGGTTATTTTTAGGTAATAATTCTTTGACTAAGTCAAGCGCTCTTTCTTGTCTTACTTCTCGTTTATCGCCTTCAAGTATGACTGTTTCCATGCCTTTACCAATAAGTTCAAAGGTTGGGTCACATCCGATAATGGAATATCTCCCTGAATCTTCGTGTTTTAAAGAGCTTTCCAGCAAGAATTTCTTTTTTCCGGACAACCTTTGATAAATACTTATCGGGGTAAGTGTATCTCCTTGAATTTCATCCATTAACAACATATTATTTTCCATCATAAATCCTCCTCGTTATAGCTATTAGAAAAGCTCTAATCCGTTTAAAACTCTATAAAAAAAGTCCTCTATCTGCATTGGTCTTTTGCAGATAGAGGACGATTCATGAACCGCGGTACCACCTCTGGTTAGAGTGAAGGATTCACTCTCGCTTATCGAGTACATTTTATACTCTATCCTGGTAACGGGGGATACCGTTAGGCCCTACTTTTATTTCAAGCCTCCGCTCAGAAGTCCATTCAGCACAATTGATGTATCGGTTCACACCAGCCACCGACTCTCTTAAACATCCTTCTTATACTTACTACTCTTCTTCAACGCTTTATTGTTTCAAATATTTTTTACAAATAAAAAAGGGTCTCTCTCCTATAAAAAGGACGAGAAACCCGTGGTGCCACCTTCATTAGCTCAATAAAATTAAGCTCACTTTAAGAAATCAGTCGAATATCGACAAATTTCTGTCTCTTGTAACGATGAGACGTTCGCTAAAGCCTACTACAATAGGTTCGGTTTAGAAGCTCAGAAGTCCATTCTCTTTATCGTCCACACTGGTTTGCACCGACCACCAGCTCTCTGAGGTTTCTAATAAAGATACTACTCTTCTTCATTGCCGTTCAATATATTACTTACATGATAATGAACAATAAAATAAAAGTCAACCATTTTCTCGAAAAAATCAGTTGATTTTTTCAAGTGCCTTTTTATAACGATTTTTCCAATCTTCCGCCAATTGCTCGATTTGTAGTATTGATAACATGGCATCTTTATTTTTCCGATCAAGAAGCATCACTTTTGTAGCATCCCAAACAGACACTTTATCTTGGGGACGATCTAACAGTTGAAAGGTAGACCGTTCACTGACTACTCCTTCTTCCAATACTTTTAGAAAATAACCGGTATAGCATGTTTCCACTATCCTGCTTAAAAATGTATCAATCTGATTATATTTTGAAATAGTTGAACAAGGAACTCTCCCTTGTGTTACTTGAACAACAGCATCTCCTAAAGAAAAGATGTCACCAATATATGTATTATGCTCTGTAAATTCCGTCCCACAAATATTTTCCCCAAAGGCAGGAGGATTAATCGTTGCTTTAAATTCTTCTTCCCATTTTTTATAATGCTCATAAGGATAATAACATACTGCCCTTTCTTTCCCACCATGAAACGCTGTGTTGGCAACTCCATCTCCAACAAAGCCGTCAAACGTTAGAATCGCTTCGTTCACTTTTTCTTTGCCAATCGCTGACTGAATGTTTCTTTCTTTCCATGTGAATGATTTTTCCTTGCCAATACTAAGTGCAATAACTTTTCCCACTAACATGACACCACCACTATTTTTATTCCATAATAACACACTATTAAACGAAAAGTTCAAATAAACTGAATACACAAACCCAGTTTTTGGATGATAGAAAGTGCATTATTTTTGAGCTTGTCTGTACATATTAACTATAGTTAACTATTTGAAAGCAGGGAGAATGAAAATGGATCATGTAAATGACGATAAAAGAATAGTAAACCTTACAAACAAAGCACACAAGACAGCGAAGAAGCAAAATGTAAAGGTTTCTAAAATGGCAATATTCTCACTTTCCTCCATTCCATTAGTAATGACTCTTGGGAATAGCATGCTGATTCCAGTATTGCCATCAATTGAACAAAAGTTAAATATATCTTCTTTTCAAGTTAGTATGATTATTACAGTATATTCTGTTCTTGCGATTATTCTTATACCTGTAGCAGGTTATTTATCTGATCATATCGGGCGTAAACGGGTTATTATCCCAAGTTTAATTATTGCAGCTATTGGTGGAGTGATTTCAGGTATTGCTGCATGGCTGATGGATAATAGTTACTGGGTGATCCTTATAGGACGTGCATTACAAGGGGTAGGAGCTGCAGGAGCATTTCCGATAGTATTACCGTTAGTAGGTGATTTGTTTAAAGAGGAGGAGGAAGTTAGTAGCACATTAGGGGTTATTGAAACAGCGAATACATTTGGGAAAGTTCTTAGTCCAATTCTTGGTGCCTTTTTGGCGGGTTTTATTTGGTTTATCCCATTCATGTCTATTCCGGTCTTCTGTTTGATTTCAATCGTTTTGATCTTGTTTTTTGTCAAATCGCCAAAGAGTAAAGTTAAACCACTGCCGTTTAAGCAATTTATCCAACATACGAAAGAAACAATGCATAAAGACAAAAAATGGCTATACGCCATTTTCTTTATTGGAGCTATTGTTATGTTTGTTCTTTTTGCGGAAATGTTTTACTTATCAGATATATTAGAAAAGAAATATCAGATAAAAAATATTAAAAAAGGGCTATATCTTGCTATACCACTTGGAGCCTTATGCCTTACTTCTTACATTACAGGCAAAAAAATAAAAAAAGACAAAAATTTAATGAGGTGGATTACCTTTATCGGTCTGGTCGCAATCATTATCGGTACGATTGCTCTTAATTTTTCGGAAAACATGTGGTTTATCATCGTCTTTCTTACCATTGCTGGTATTGGTATTGGTGCTAGCTTGCCACCTCTGGACGCCCTTATAACAGAAGGTATCGAAAAAGAAGAACGAGGCACCATCACTAGTATTTATAGTAGCATGCGCTTTATCGGAGTAGCAGCAGGGCCACCAATTATGGCCATTTTAATGAAGCATATGGAGAATTTTCAATTCTATCTGCTTTGTTCCTTTGCTTTAATCGCTGCCCTTGCTGCATTCTTCCGATTAAAGCAAGAAGAAAAAGAAACACAGACAAAGTAAGACATGACGAAACAACAAATAACCAATGAAGAACATTTTTAAGATTCTTCATTGGTTTTATTAGGTGTAAAAGAAGAAACTAAAAAGCGGTAAATTAACTTAAAGGTTAATTTACCGCTTTTCTAAAGTTTCCTTTATTTTTGTTGAACAGGTTTCTTCAATAGTCCTAATAATAGAGCAGCTATAATAGCGCCAATAACGATTGCTAAAAGATATAACAATGGATTTCCATCAACTAATCCAACAACGAAAATTCCGCCATGTGGGGCTCTTAATCCAATATTAAAGAACATTGATAATCCACCAGTAACTGCTGCCCCAATTGCAACAGATGGAATAACACGCAATGGATCTGCTGCAGCAAATGGGATTGCCCCTTCTGTAATAAACGAAAGTCCCATAATAAAGTTTGTTAAGCCTGCATCTTTTTCTTGTTTCGTAAATTTCTTTTTAAATAATACAGTTGCTAATGCAATTGCAAGTGGTGGAACCATTCCACCAGCCATAATCGCAGCCATTGGTTCAAATACACCATTTGCAATAAGACCCGTACCAAAAACATAGGCAGATTTATTGATTGGACCACCCATATCAAAGGCCATCATCGCACCTAATATAATTCCTAAAATTACCGCATTTCCAGTTCCAAGACCTGATAACCAATTAGTCATTCCTGTATTAATTGCTGCGACTGGTTCCATAATCACATAATTCATGATAAGTCCAGTAAAGAAAATCCCTAATAATGGATACAGTAGAATTGTTTTAATTCCTTCTAATGATCTTGGTAGAACTTCTAACAATTTTTTCAAGCCAATCACTAAATAACCTGCTAAGAATCCGCCAATTAAGCCACCAAGGAATCCTGCGCCACCTTGAGCTGCCATAAATCCAGCCACCATACCTGGTGCAAAACCAGGACGATCAGCAATACTCATTGCAATAAATCCAGCAAGAACTGGCACTAATAGTGCAAACGCATTATCTCCACCGATATATTTAATTACAGCTGCAAATGCATTATAGCTCGGATCATTCGGATCAGCAGAGTTATAACCAAACATAAAAGAGATCGCAATTAAAATCCCGCCACCGACAACAAATGGCAACATATTGGATACACCATTCATTAAGTGTTTATAGATTTGACTTCCAATACCTTTTTTTCCTTCTGCTTTCCCTTCGCCCGAACTAGAACCAGAGCCTCCTTGATAAACTGGAGCTTGCTGCTTAAGAGCACGGTTAATCAGTTCTTCAGGTTTACGAATACCATCTGCAACAGGTGTTTCCAGCACATGTTTGCCGTTAAAACGATCCATTTGTACTTTCGTATCAGCTGCTACGATTACCGCCGTTGCATTTTCAATTTCTTCAGCCGTAAGAACATTTTTTGCACCGCCAGATCCATTTGTTTCAACCTTAATATCTACTCCCATTTCAGCTGCTTTTGCTTTTAAAGAATCTGCTGCCATATAAGTATGAGCTATACCAGTTGGACAAGCAGTTACTGCAACAATGAAATTCTTCTTATCTGCAATATTTTCCTCGACCGATTCTTCCTCTACATCATAGCTATCGATTATAGATATAATATCTTGTTTAGACGTTGCATTTAATAACTTAGAACGAACTTCTTCTTTAAGTAATAAAGTTGATAATCTTGATAATGCCTCAAGATGAGTGTTATTCGCTCCATCTGGTGCAGCAATCATAAAAAATAGATTTGCTGGCTGTCCATCAAGTGATTCATAATCAACACCACTAATTGATCGACCGAACGCAATTGCCGGTGATTTTACGGCACTCGTTTTTGCATGGGGAATGGCAATCCCTTCTCCAATCCCAGTTGTACTTTGCTCTTCTCTTTTTAAAATGGCTTGCTTATATGTGTCTTTATCTGTTAATTTCCCTGCCGAATAAAGAGTATCCACTAACTGATTGATAGCATCCAGTTTCCCGTTTCCTTCAATATTTAAAAGGATAGTCTCTTGCGTTAATAACTCGGTAATTTTCATCCTATAACGCTCCCTTTTTCATTATATTTTATCCATTTCACTATTTCTTTCTTGTAAAATGGCTTCCGTTTATGATTGTAATTGAACTTGTGAAAGGAGACTCTCTACCTTTTCCTTTGTACATAATCCAATCGAAAATGCTGTTGCACTACCTGAAGCAATGCTATAGCGGAAAGATTCTTTCATATCCTGTGTTTCCTCATATTTTGATAGGAATCCTGCCACCATGCTATCCCCTGCACCGACAGAGCTTTTTACTTCTCCTTTTGGTACCGTACTTATTAATTCTTCGTGCTGACTAATCAATACTGCTCCTTCACCAGCTAACGAAACAATGACATTCTGTGCGCCCATTTCCAATAGTTTTTTTCCATATGGAATCGCTTCTTCAGCAGTAGTAATAGTTGTTCCAAACAGTTCACCAAGTTCATGATGATTAGGCTTAATTAAAAATGGTCGGTATGGCAAGACTGCTTTTAGTAAATCTCCTTCTGCGTCTACAACAAAGGATACATTATTCTCATGACAAATCTTCACCAATTCTTCATAGGTGGTTTTTGGCAGAGTAGATGGTACACTTCCTGCTAAAACAAGAAGATCCTCTGAGGTTAAAGAAGCTATCTTATTTTTTAACTCTTGGAATTTAACTTCGGAGATAGTCGGCCCACTCGCGTTCAATTCCGTTTCAGTATCAGCTTTTACCTTAACGTTAATTCGCGTGTCTTCTTCTACTTTAACAAAATCAGTTTCAATATTTTCTGCTTGTAATTGATTTTCAATGAAGCTACCTGTAAAACCGCCCACAAATCCTAATGCTTTACTTTGTACTCCCATTCTTTTCAATACTCTGGAAACGTTTATTCCTTTTCCACCAGCAAACTTACTTGTTTTTTCTAATCGATTTAGCTCTCCTAAATGCACTTCTGGTACCTCGATAATATAATCGACAGAAGGATTTAAGGTTAGGGTATAAATCATTCTTTCACAACCTTTATACTAGTTTTCCTTGAATAAAAATCGTTTACTTCCTCATCCAGGGAGTTTGTAATAATAGAAGCTTCGTGCAAATCAGCAATTTTCGAAAAATACACTTCAGAAAATTTACTGTCATCTGCGACAAAGAAAGCTTCTCTTGATAATGTTAGTGCCTTACTTTTCACCATAGCTTCTTCTTGATCAGGAGTAGTATACCCATATTCAGGGTGAATACCATTGACTCCCATAAAACATTTATCAAATCGGTAGTTATCAAGACTCAATATAGCGCCACGTCCTACTAAAGCGTTTGTTTTTTCTTTGACATAACCACCTGTAATAAAGGTTTGGATTCGAGCTTCTAGTAATGTGGACAAATGCATAAGACCGTTTGTTACCACTACAATGTCACGATCTTTTAAATAGGGTATCATTTCTGTAATAGTTGACCCTGCATCTAAATAAATACTGTCTCCATCTTCTACTAGATTTGCTGCATAGGCGGCGATCATTTTTTTCTCTTGGATGTTTTTGAACGCTTTTTCACTCATACTTGGCTCACTTATTTTCCCTTGAAGCCTCGCTGCGCCACCATGAACTCTTTTCAAAAAACCTTCTTGCTCTAATTGAGTCAAATCACGTCTTATGGTTGATTCAGATGTATTCGTAATATCCATTAACTCTTGTATCTTGACAACGTTTTGTTGTTTAAGCAATTGTAAAATAAGTTCATGCCTTTCAGGTGTTAACAAAATTATCACACTCCCTTTTCGGGTATGTCTTTGATTTAATTACATCTTACTGTAAACGATTTCACATTTCAAGCATTTTCTTTCAAAAACAATCAAATATTATCATAAATTTGACGTTTTGTGAACGTTTTTAGTAGAATTTGAATTTTCTTATTAGTTTGCCAGTCTATAATTACATGTATAATGCCCGAAACTATTTATTTTATTTATTCCATTCTTAACATCAGTAAGACCAAACCACAAGCTGCGAAAAATCGAGACAGCTAGGTTGCTGAATCTCTCCCGTAAAGGTCTGATAAGTGCACTAACCAACAGTGAGGGATAAGAAAAACCCCCACTGATAGAAGTTTTCTTTATCAATTATCGCTTATTTATGGTATTCTTTGTTCTGGTACAAAAAATATAAATAAGGAAAAGGAATGCATTTATGAAAAAGGTCTCTTATTTCTACTTGGAATTTGTAAAAATACTATTTTCTGCTGTTCTCTTGTTCGCGATTTTTGGAACAATTAACGATAGTATTATAAAAATGATTACTGGTGTCTCATTTCCCAATGCGCAATTTTTAGATGGTAAACAAGCGCTATCTGGATTGTTTATCCTTCAATACATAGGTTTTGCACTGATTTATTTTGTTATTTATAAAAACTATCTGAGTTTTATCGGATTTATGAAAAATAAACAGAGAAAAAAACTTCCACCGATATGGTCTAAATATCTCGTACTTTTTGGCATAGTTTTTATTTTGGTATTTTATATTGTTCTTCTCGTTTACTAAATTATTTTAATAGAAAGTAATTGCGTAAGAATGGATTGTATGATACTATCAAATCAATATATAGTTGATTTAAATTAATAATCCACTATATATAGTTATCGAATCAATTCTTTAATCCAATGTCTCTTTTTTCGCTTCTTAGAAGCGACTTTTTTTTGCAAAACTTCCGCGATTTTATTTCTTTAATTCGCCATTTATACATAAATAGTACCAAGAAATTTAAAATCAAGCACTCGCTTGATTTGTAGAGGAAACAATCAAAAAAGCCGCTGAATTACAAATAAAGTCGGCAAGATATACAATTAACAATAAAGTGAAACATACGCTTGAGGCGGGAGTCTTACTGTCTGTTAAGGGTGGGATAAAACGAACGGGATTTTTCTGAAAAATGCTTAAAATCACCTTGAGTCCATGCAATTAGGGAAGTCGGTAGATTTCTCGATCAATAGTTATGGCTATATGTGAAGGTAAATGATGTAGATAATGAGGTTAACAAACTATAACTTTGTTAAGAGGTTCGGACGTAACTAAATCGATACTCTGTAAAGACGAATAATCTCTAATTTAGCAAAAGAATATTTTCCACTCTCATATAGTTGAACAACAGACAACTTTCCTTCTACTGTCCATTTTTCTTTTTTCTCCATACAAAAAACACCCCACTTATTGCGTCCAATAAGTGGGATGCACTGCTAAGCTGAGGTGACTCAGCGCGAGTCCCATGGATGAATAGCACCAAACTTTCTAGAACCATCCTTTTAAAAACAAAAAACAAACAATTATACGGAACTTTCATTTGCATCTTCGTATAATTGTTTGGTTTTATCCACGGCTGGAATACTTAGGTCCCAACGTCCTCCCATCCTCTTAACTTTTATTAAAAGAATTTTGCTTATAGCCTATTCGTATGGGATAAATCAGCTGTAGATTTAAGCTGTTTTTTTTCAAAATAATCGTCTTTTGTCATACAATAATAGACACTTGTAATTAACCGATTGTTAAAAAGCTTATAACGGTCCGTTTTCTGAAATTTATAGCGAAAACCACACTTTTCATTTACTCGTTTTGACTTTGTATTAAAGTCAAAATGTCCACACCATATTAAATCCAAATGCAAATGTTCAAAACCATATTTTAAAAGATGATTTACCGCTTCAGGAACAATCCCTCTTCCCCAATATTTTGGATGGAGAGCAAAACCAACTTCTCGTTGCGCTAGATGGGATTGCTTAACATCTGG
The DNA here is from genome assembly GCF_038006745.1 of Niallia sp. FSL W8-1348. Lineage (NCBI taxonomy): Bacteria > Bacillati > Bacillota > Bacilli > Caryophanales > Bacillaceae > Niallia > Niallia sp. FSL W8-1348. The sequence goes on from NZ_JBBOVV010000002.1 coordinate 432,337, forward strand.
TGTCCGCTTATGAAAACCAATGCTTCCAATTACTTTGTTTTCCTCTTTCCATACGATGGCATAAGAATTTTTATTTTGTAAAAAATAACGGATCACTTCTTTACTTTCTTGTTCACTTTTATGCGGGGACCAGCCGGCGAAAGGACCAACTTCTTCCCTTTGTGCATACTCATATAAATCTTTATAATCCGATTCCTGCCATCCTCTCAACAGTAGTCTCTCTGTCTCAAACCTGTCCATCAATAAATCACCACCAGTTTATTGTTAAACTTTCTCTCATCGATGTTATCGTAAAGCTAACCTTTCATAAATATCCTGTAACGTACGGCACCCTAACTGTTGCACCCTTTGTAAATATTGACACCATAAAATGGCTGTTAATTTTGCGTCCCCTAATGCATGGTGACGATCAATTACAGGAATATCACTAAACTCACACCATTCCTCTAATGTTAATATCCGTTGTTTAGGTTCAACAATTTTAAATACAAAGGAAGTATCCACAATCCGATGCTTAAACGGTGTTTTAAAGCTTTTCCAGCAAGCAGATTGCATAAAGCTTTTTTCATGGGAAGAATGGTGTGCAACAAGCGTATCATCTTTTATAAATTCAAAAAATTGTACAAGTACATCTGATAAGGGTGGAGCATCAAGTAAATTTTCTGTTTCAATTCCTGTTAAGCGACTTATTTCTCTTGGTATCTCAACATCAGCATTCACTAGTGTATAAAATTGTTCATCGAGGATTTCGCAACCTTCTACCTTTACCGCGCCAATAGAAATAATTTGATCACCTTTATCTGGTAAAAAACCTGTTGTTTCAATGTCAAAAACAACAGCTTTTAAATTACTTAACGGCAATCTGGAAGCAACTTCAACCTTTAAATCCTTTTGAAGCTGTCGCATAAAGGCAATTTGTTGCGAATTACTTCCACTCGAGGTTGCGTGCAATACACTAGAATTAACTTTTCCATATAAATCTCTCATATATTGAAGAAACGATTCTACTCCCATATTAACACCCTTTTTCGATTATCCTGTGTACTTGATGATATAATTTAATACCGTTGCGCATTAATGTTTTTATTTCCTGCCTTTGTTCCTTCGTTAATTGATTAATACTTAGATAGTGAACATCCTCATATGTTTTTGCTTCTCGAAATAAATCAATCCGATATTCTAGAATTCTATTAAAAGAGGATTCATATGGTTTTAGCCATTCATCATATATTTCCATATCCCGCAATGCCTGTATCCGATCAATAGTTGAAGTTCGTTGAATACTTTCCTTAATTGCAAGGAGCCTGATTGAATTCACATAAGGCAAATACATAGTATGCTTTAAATGAATCGATCCTCTGTGACTTCCAGTTCTTTCCACGAAAAACTGACCGAATATTCCAACACCTTTCTTTATACGCATTACATTATTCATAAATCTTTTTAAGAGATTGGGATGTAATCTACAGTACGCATGGATATAATTTCTTAGTTCTTGGACATATTCATGTTCGCCAAATATTTTTCTACTATCATAAAAAATTTGTAAAAATCTAATAGATTCCCAGTTTTCCTTTTCCATCCATTGTTGCAATTGTTGTTTCCACTCTTCTAAGGATTTGCACCAAACAAAATTACTGCTCATAACATTCCCTTCACAGTAGGGATATCCGATCTCATCTAACGCATCACTTAGAAATTCTCCAAATTTTAAAAAATACTCCTTATAGGACGAATCTTTCACTTCATAGATGATTCCATGATCTTGGTCGCTTAAAATGCCTTGTTCCTTTCTTCCAGCGCTCCCTGTTACAAACCAAACAAACGAACATGGCGGATCTCCAAAAGCCTTCGTATACTCAGCCAGGACAAAATGAAATAACTGTTTAAAAATTTGATCGTGAAAATCATTTAATTCACTATTATTATAAGAATTTGATCGCAAAAATAATTTCTTATCTTTTTTCAGTTCACTTAGTCCAATAGTATTAGAGCACATCCATGCACTTCCTTCGATAATCATTATTAATATCTTCTCTATGTCTATCATATCATTTAATCTTTTCCTATAGACCACTTAAAAAAGATAAAAGCCCCACTTTTCAGCGAGACTCCTATCTTCATTCATTCGATCGCCTATTACTTAAATCCGACTATCGCCATGTATTATAGGCTTTTTGTTTCTTCTTTTGGCAAGAAAGCTTCTGGGTAACCGTATGAACCATGTTCACTAATATCTAAGCCCATGATTTCTTCTTCCTCTGTTACACGTAGACCGCTAACTTTCTTGATAACAAATAGAATGGCATAGCTTATTGCAAAAGCGAATAGTCCACAAGTAAGTACGCCAAGCGCTTGAACACCTAATTGACCAAATCCACCGCCATCAAATAGACCAGCTTTACCTACTCCCGTGTACTCCGCTAACTCTGCTGTAGCAAATAAACCATTGGATAATGTTCCCCAAATCCCCGCTGTTCCATGCACGGATAATGCAAAGATTGGATCATCGATTTTTCTGCTTTCAAAGAAGCGAACACTATAAAACACAAGCACTCCAGCAATTAAACCAATAACAACCGCTGCCCAAGGCTCAACGAATGCACAAGATGCTGTGATTGCAACAAGTCCAGCTAATGCACCATTCAGCATTGTAGTGATATCTGACTTCCCTAATACAATCCAAGAAATTAGTAACGCTGCAACCCCACCTGCTGCTGCTGCTAAGTTTGTGTTTAAAGCAACATATCCGAAGAAACCGTCAGCTACAGAAACTGTACTACCTGCATTAAAACCAAACCAACCTACCCAAAGAATTAATACACTTAATGCCGTATATACTTGGTTATGCCCGAAAATTGGGTTTGCTGAACCGTCAGCATTGTATTTTCCAATACGTGGTTTTAAAAGCATTGTCGCTGCAAGCGCTGCTGCCGCACCAGTTAAGTGAACAACAGTGGATCCTGCAAAGTCCTGTTTTCCGTGCTCCGCTAACCAGCCGCTGCCCCAAATCCAATGGGCGATGATTGGGTAAACTAAAATACCGAATAACACAGAGAAGATAAGATAAACAGATAATTTCGCACGTTCTGCAAATCCACCAAGCGCAATCGTTAAGGAAATTCCTGCAAATGCTAGTTGGAAAATAAAGAATACAGTTGTTTGTAATCCATCGCCATCAATTTGACCAACTTCACCTCCATTGAAGAAAAAGTCACTCATCCCTACAAAGAAATTCGCATTATCTCCGAAAATAAAGCCATAGCCCACAGCCCAAAATACTAAGGAAGCAATTCCAAATGTGAAGATGGTTTTACCAGCAATATGTCCCGCATTTTTCATTCTTGTGGAACCTGCTTCTAATAATATAAATCCACCAAGCATAAAAATAACTAAAATTGCAGCAATCATCGTCCACAAGCTGTTCATCAAAAATTCCAAATTTTCCATTTTACCATTTCCCCCTTTATGTATATAAAATTACCATCAAGTGTCATATAATCTAACACTCTAATAACTTTATTTTACCCATATTATATTTTCTGTCAATAAGATTTTGAAAATTAATTTTCTTAAAACTTAAAATATTATAACTTATTCGATTTTATACTTAGTTATTTGTTTTTCCGCGATAATTGTATGTATTTTTTATTAATTTTCCCGAAACCGCTACCATTTATTGGATAGCTAAAATAAAGGCTATTCTTTTTAGAATGTAAAAAAAGCTGACACAAGGTCAGCTTTTCATCTTATATTAGCAAATAAAAGTTGCACCAACGATAATTAACAAGATAAATAATACTACGATTAATGCGAAACCGCCGCCGTATCCTACACCAGGTCCAGCTCCATATCCGCATCCATAACCATATCCACCATAACCGTACATATATACATCTCCCTTTCTCATTTTTGTAGTATATTAACCATATCTTTTTTTGGTTAACGAGGAAGGAGCTTTTTATGTTTTTCTTTACTAGCTCCTCTTACAAAATTATTGTATGCAGAGATGTATATTTGGGTTGGGTAAATGTCTATTTTCCGCAAAAAACCTAAATTGTTTCCATTTTACTTATTTATAGAAATTACCCTTGGCCAAACACTACTTTCTTTAATCGCTTTGTTTGCTCATAGGGATTATCCGCCATACTAATTTCTGAAATAATGGCGACTCCATCGGCACCAGCTTGAATAACAGGAAAAGCATTTTCGGCTGTAATCCCCCCTATACCAACGATTGGTATAGTAAGGTTTGCCTCTTTGACTTTTTCGATAAGTGAGGTTCCTTGCACTTCTTTAGCATCTTTCTTTGTGCTCGTCGGGTAGATAGGACCTATGCCTATATAATCAGCACCTGCCTCGATTGCCTCTTTAACTTCCTCTATAGTGTGAGCAGATACTCCCACTAATTTATTTGCAAACAATTGCCGTACTTTTATGGCGTTTTCATCATCTTGCCCTATATGCACGCCATCTGCATCTAATGCTAAGGCTAGTTCAATATCATCATTCACAATAAATGGAACATGATATTGATTGCAAAGTTCTTGCATTCTTTTTGCTAATTGAATTTTGGCCGCTCCTTTTAATGCCCCAGTTCCTTTTTCTCTGAATTGAAAAATAGAAATACCACCTTTTAATGCTTCTTCTAAAATAATTTCTGGAGCAAGTGTACTATTATTGTTACTTCCCATAATAAAATATACTTTGAGCAGTTGTTTCATTCGTTCTTTTGTATAAGATGTCATATATCCTCCAAATTGCATTCTTATCGTTTGCTTTCTTGGTAAGCCCAATGATTGGTTGGTCCATGCCCGCTTCCTATATGAAGATCATTTTTTATTGCTTGATGAATAAAATCCTTGCCTAATTGGAATGCATCGTTAATAGAATAGCCATTTGCAAGAGCTGCCGTTATTGCAGCAGAAAAAGTACAGCCTGTCCCATGCGTATTTTTGGTTGGAATTCTTTCCGCTACCAAACTTGAAAAATGGCTGCCATCAAATAGCAAATCGACAGCTTCCTTTTCATCCCCATGTCCGCCTTTAATAATGACATAGTTAACCCCCATGGCACTTAATCTTTTAGCCGCTTCTTTTCTTTCCTCCATATTTCGAATGCTTATCCCAGTTAATTCCTCTGCCTCAGGTATATTTGGTGTTAAGACAGTGGCAAGGGGAAGAAGCTTCCTTTTCATGGACTCTGTTGCTTCTTGCTGTAGTAAATTGGCTCCGCCTTTAGCAATCATGACTGGATCAACAACTAAATTTTTCCATTTGTATTGTTCCATTTTATTGGCTACTAATTCAATTATTTCGCTATTAAATAACATTCCTGTTTTTAAGGCATCTGGCTGTAAATCAACAGCGATGCATTCTAATTGTTTTTCTATTGCCTCGAGCATCATTGGGTATACTCCATCAACACCAAGGGTATTTTGCGCTGTTATTGCGGTAATCACGCTCATTCCATATACTTTAAGTTCTTGGAAAGTTTTTAAGTCTGCCTGAATTCCAGCCCCACCTCCACTATCTGATCCTGCTATTGTTAAAGCTTTTGCTGTGGTCATTGAATTACCCCCTTATACTCTCTACTTTCATCCATTTTTTTATATCTTCTTCTTTAATTTTCATTAATTGATTCAATAACTCAATTTGAAAACTTCCTGGTCCTTCTTCTTTCGTCTTTTCAAAGGCACGCTCAGCTGCAACCCCATATGTCACTAAACCTGCTGTTGAAGCAAGGAAAACATCTTCTTCTACAGCGATAAATGCTCCAAGAATAGAAGATAGTAAGCAGCCTGTCCCCGTAACCTTTGTTAACATCTGATGGCCATTATGTACTATAGATAGCTTCTCGTTAACAGCTACTATATCTTTTTCTCCTGTTATAACAACTGGTACCTGTAATAGCTTTGCAGCTTCTAGCGCGATTTCGCTATTATTATGTTCACTAACAGAATCTACGCCTCTCATTTTTGCTTTAATACCAGCAACATTCGCTACTTCTGCTGCATTTCCTCGTAGTAAAGTGATTTCCACTTCCTTCATAATACGATGTACAGATTCCGTACGATATCTAGTAGCTCCAGCCCCAACCGGGTCTAAGATAACAGGAGTATTAGCCAAATTTGCAGCCTTTCCAGCAATAATCATGCTTTCTACGTTTTCAGCAGTTAATGTTCCAATATTGAGAACAAGGGCATTCGCTACTGTTGCCATATCTGCAACCTCTTCCTTTGCATATGCCATTACTGGAGAAGCCCCAATTGCTAATAAGCCATTCGCTGTAAAATTAGTGACTACTACGTTTGTAATATTATGAACTAACGGAACTTGCGCTCGTAATTTTGTTAGTACTTTCGGTATCAACATTTCATATTTTTCATTCATCTCTCAAACTCATTTCCTTTCTGTTATCCTTATTAACTTGATTGCTCGCAATATTCATACAATGTAAAGGAATGCAAACTAAAAAAAGCCATAACTGACTGTAACGTTTTGCACGCGTTATAAAAAGGAAGCGGCGTGCTAGTTGTCAGTAATTATGACAAAAATAAAAACACTACGCCTAAGCAAAGTGTTCGTCTATTTCATACACCTCCCTACGCTGGCATTATCCAACAGGTTCATCCGGTCAATGGCAGCAAATAGCCATACTCTCAGCCTGTTTCCACAAGCTCCCGCTACGTATTCAATTGATTTCATCTAAATTTTAGCGAAAAAATAGGAATAATGCAAGAATTGTAGGCTAATAGTCTAATGCATATAAGTATTCTTCCTCAGGTTCTTCCGTCACTTCTACCTTTTCGACCTTAATAACTGGCATTAACTGACCTTCGTATTCCTTTTTCTCCAATTTTCCTTTTATCACATACCACTGTTCATTTTGTAATTCATTTACTTCTCCCTCAATCAAATAGCCATACAACCCAAGATCAGCGATACAATGAGTCATCACATATCTGGCAATAACTGCTTGTTTGTCGGTAAACGATTCCTCTCGATGGATAAAACCTGTAATCATTATTTCTTTCCCAACTAAATTGTCCAAATTTGTATTAATCATGTCCATCGTTTGTAAATAATTATCGTCCTCTATTGCAATCATATCTTCATCATTTGCTGCTTCGTTATTAACTTGACTAACAGAAAAAGTTTGACCATGCTCAAATTGAGTATTTGGGAGAATGCTTTTGTTAATGGACATATCTTGTTGGGTGAAAAACAAAAATAAAGGGCTAAAAAATAATAAATAAGAAAAAGTAAGATTCATTAAAGAGGCATTTTCGTCGCACACATCACAATCACAATCAGCCCCCTTTAAATTACTGTTAAGCAATCTAAAAAATCCAAGCAAAAATAACAGGGCCATGGTTATATATAACAATGGCACCATCTTCGGGGCAACAAGTCGCACTACCTCTCCTGTCACCATTAATTTAAAAATAAGGAGACTGAAGCCAATCAACACAATTCCTTGCAGTTCGTTTGCCAATTGCCAGGTTGGACTCCATTTGATTTTCATCGTTTTCCCTCCTTATATTTGTAATTTATGCCAAAAACAATCCTGATACTAAAGAAAGTATAAAGACAACAATCGTAACAATCAAAATAAATAGCAGGACAAACTTTATCCGAAATGAAGCCATCATAACGAAAGTATTTTTAAAATCAAGAATAGGTCCAAACACTAAAAATCCAATAATTGCTTCAGGTGTAAACATCTTTGAGAAGGAAGCTGCAACAAAAGCATCTGCCTCAGAGCAAAGCGATAACACATATGCTAGTCCCATCATCACAGCGGTGCCTTCGATTGATGATTCTCCAGCTTGCATTATATAACTATCTTTTAAATAAACTTGTGCAACACTAGCAAATACTGCTCCAATAATAAAATATTTGCCAATCGTAAAGAATTCATGGCATGTATGATGTAAGATCCCTTTCCACTTGGAATCACCTTTATTTTCATTAATAGGAACAACTGCCATTAAATCTTCTCTGTGTGTTTTTAATACCTTTTGTTTCGAAAAAAGCATATATACGATGATACTCACAATGATGCTTGCCAAGATACAAATAATAAAACGTCCGTATGCAATCGATAAATTATTTTGGAAGGCATAATAAGTACTGCCAAACACGATAAAATTAAGGATTGGTGCTCCCATTAAGAGAACGACACCGATATGGACAGGAATTCCTTTTTGAATAAGCCTGCGCACAACTGGGATAATCGCACATTCACACACAGGAGTAATTACTGCAGCAATTAATGCGACACCTATAGCTGCAAATGGATTTTTGGGCATGATTCTAGCAATATACTCCTCAGAAATATATAGATTAATAACAGAAGAGGCAATTGCTCCTAATAATAAAAATGGTAGGGCCTCAAGCATAATTCCAAGAAATAAAACAAAAATGGTTTTTATCTGATCTGGCAATACGAAATTCCATTTATTCGCAACGTAAATATCTCCGAAAAAAAATAAATACATCATAGCCAGAAACAAGCCAAATATAAGAATATCTTTTACACGTGTTGGGATAGACATAGCATACTCCTTTTCTTCCATCGTTCGACCTTTTACAATCACTTATTACATGTCTATGCTTGTCCTATTCTATCTATGCAAAAAATGAGTGTATCTTATGATAGATTCGATAAGATACACTTAGAAAAAAATTTATATAGTAACTTTCTCAGATAATCGTTCTCCTATTAAAATAATCTCGCCTTTTCGATTCGGAAGATATTCGTTAACTTTTTGCCATTCTAGCAATCCAGAAGCATATTGAAAATGATACCATGATTGATCATCACTATTTTTGATTGTCCCTTTGGCACGAAGTAATTTATCTTGATTGCTTTTCAAGAAATCTCTTAGTTCTCTTTTCGTCATTGCAGTTGTCTGCTCCACTTTTATTGCTTTAATATGGTGGTGGTGATGGTGATGATGGTGACCAGAAATGGAACGTTCTTTGATCTTGCTGTTTTTTTGCTGGCTTTCTAGATACTCCGTTACACCATTTCCATAATTACTATATAGTAATGGTGCTTCAGCATTTAATTTTCTAATTCGCTTTTCAACCTTTTCAATAGCAAGTTTGCTAGAAAGCTGATCAACTTTATTTAGGACAAGTACTGTTCCGTTTTCAATTTGCTCTTTTTGCAGCTGTCTCACTTCTTTGCTGCTCGAAAAAATACTCGTATATTCCGTAAAATGCAAACTATCAATCAAACAAATACTTTCAGCAATCTCAAAAACTTCCCTATATTGCTTTTCATTAAATGTCTCCATTATTTCGGAAGGATTTGCTACTCCTGTACCTTCTAATAAAACGACTTCAATGTTTTCTTTATGTAATGTCTCTGCCAGTTCATCGAGCGTTGTTCTTAAATCCTCTTTGATGGAGCAGCATACACAGCCATTTAACAGTTCATAGAGTGACTCATCTTTAAATAGGTGTTTTTCTATATTTGTTTCACCAAGTTCATTAAGGATAATCGCATACTTTTTATTCTTCCCCTTAAAATACTCCATGCATTTTAATAGAGTTGTTGTTTTTCCGCTTCCAAGGAACCCATTTATTAAATAAACATTAATTTTTTTCATTAAAATACCTCCTGCATATAAAGCCTATCGTTACTTTATGCAGGAGGTATTTTAATTATGACAGATTAATAGGTAAATTGATGAAGATTCTTCCTAAGCTCTTTCGCCATCTCTGATAAGTTCTTTGCCGACCCAGAAATTTCTTCCATAGCGGCTAGTTGTTCTTCCGTTAAAGAAACGACTTCTTCAGAGGAAGTAGCATTATCATAAGCAATTTGGGCTAATTCACCAGCTGAAATGCTTACTTCATTTAACGTTATAGCCATTTCGTTTGAAGTATCGGTAACATGTTGAATATGTGGTGTCATTTCCTTCATACTATGAACGATTTCTTGAAACCTTGTATTTGATTCATCTGTTACTTTTAACCCTGCTTGAACTGCCAGTGATACCTCTGCCATTCGATGCACCGTATTTTCGGTCGTTTTCTCAACACTATTAATTAATTGAGAGATATTATTCGCAAATTCACCTGACTGCTCAGCAAGTTTGCGTACTTCATTAGCAACAACCGCAAACCCTTTTCCTTTCTCTCCTGCTCTGGCAGCTTCTATCGCCGCATTTAAAGCTAATAGATTTGTTTGTTCTGAGATTGTGGTAATACTTTCTGTAATCTTCCCAATATGTTTGGATTGCTCGACTAGTTCTTTAATCATTTTATTTGATTCTGCTACGGTCTCACTTATTACTTGCATTTGTTCTAGTGTTGCTTGAATAGAACTTCCGCCGGCATGGGCTTTTGTTATTGTGCCAGTTGAAAGATCGGACACTTTCTTACTAAAGGCAACAATTTGATTTGTTCCTTCTAAGACAGATTTGATATTATCTACATTATTATCTAATCCTTTTGTCTGTATTTCCGCGCCACTTGCAACTTGTTGAATTGTATTGGTTACATGCTCTGAAGCAATGGTTACTTCATTAGCGCTTGATGTTAACTGACCCGCACTTGCTGCGACATTCTCTGAACTATGTTCAATATTTTTGATAAGTTGTTGCAAATTATGCTGCATCGTATGAAAAGCAGCCGCTACATCGCCAATTTCATCTTTTGTTGCAATATTAATGGAGGTTGTTAAATCACCTTTGCTAACTGCAATTGCTTGTTCTTTTAATTTTTTTATCGGCTTGATGATAGAGGAAACAATAAGCATCATCATTATTCCTCCAATAATAAGAGATCCTGTTAATATCCCTGCAATCGTATACAAAAGACCTCTAGAATTATTGACAATTTCTGATTTTTCCATCGTTCCAGCTAGCTTCCATCCGGTCAGTTTATTCGTCTGATAAACCATTTTTCGATTAACTTTATTTGCTGAATAATCCAATGTTCCAGCTTGTCTCTCATAAAGCGTTTCGTAAAAAGCATCTTTCACAATGTCTCCTTGTTTTTCATCAGGATGAACGATAAAACGTTTCTTCTGATCAAGAAGAATAACATAACCTTCTTGACCAAACGTGATCTCACCTGATAGCTCTGCTAAGTAATCTAAATTCATCGTAACGGCCATAACTCCTGCATTGTCTGCAATTGTTTTTCCTATTGTAATAACCATTTTCTGAGAAACTGGGGATAGATAAGGATCCATGATAACGGCTTCCCCTGGTTTATTAACAGCTGCTTTATACCAGTCTCTCAATCTAGGATCCATATGATCATCGAGTTCCTCTGTAGACTTCTGAAAAAGCTTTCCATCATTTGTCCCTATATAGATACTCGAGACTTCAGGATGGACTTGGCTATATTGTTCAATTGTGTTCTGAATAATCGCTGAATCTTTTTCGATTGTTTCCTTCGTCAGCGTTTCTGCCAGTGCCGAGATATCATAAACCTTTGCGGACATTAGGTTAGTTATCGATGTATCTAGCATGTTTAAATTAGTACTTGCATTGTTTATAAAGTCCTTTTCCATTTGCTTATTTGCATATAAAAAGGAAAATGCACCAATTAGGATACTTGGAATTAATAACATCACTAAAAAAGAAAAAATAAGCTTCTTTTTTAGCGGAATTCCTTTATTTTTTCGAATATAAAATTTTTTCATTGTAATCGCCCCTCTCTTTGTATACGCATACATCTTTACAAGAAAAAATAGGTAATCCCTTATCTGCTCCCTTATTTTACAATAGATAGGAGAAGGTTCCTATGCCATTAGTCATATTTTTCATTTGTTACTCGTTAACATTTTTTTATTGCTCACCTACAAACACTAGTGTTGCATAAATGTTGTTAGAATATTCAGTTTAAATATGTCCCCTGTTAAGAGCCAAAAAAGTAAATACCCAACTAAAGGTGGATCCATCCATTTGGAAATTTTTTTACAATTAGACTTAAGAGACGACGACAATTTGTTTATTAAGGAATGGTTTTTCCTTCAATCTTTCGAAGCCAAATATGTGCTGGTTTCCACAAAGCTGCCCGTAAATATCGGCTAATTTGTAGGGTTTTTCGTTTACTTTTTGTCTCGATTTGTGCGAGAACATGCAGGCAAAAAACAATAAGTGCGATAAACACTTGATTCTGAATTGCCCATTCGCTTTGGCCGTAAAACTTTTTGATATGGAGATGTTGTTTAATCCATTTGAAAAATAACTCAATCGCCCAGCGTGATTTATACATCTTTGAGATTTCTTCAGCACTTAAATCAAAACGATTTGTGATTAAATGAAGCTCATTTCCTTTTGAATCAATCACTTTTAGAAGACGAAAGTAATTTTCGGCACGGTTTTGCGTCGTACCAATCAACACCATTTGATCCGACAAAACAGATGTATTCTCGGGTAGTTTAAAATCGTAAACCTCCCGTATGACTGCGTTTTTTCGCAGCCTAGAAAGGAAAAAGTAGCCGTCATCTGTCATCCGATCAAAGCGTTCGTAGTCTAAGTAACCACGGTCAAACACATACATACATTCCTTGTCATCAACCATTACTTCAAGCTGACCGCGGTCATGTTCTTTGGCCGTTGTCATAATGGCCTTTTCGGGATAGGATATACCTTTTTCCATAAACACAAGGCGTAAGTGCAATTTAACACCCGCTTTTGTTTTGCGGAATTTTGCCCATTTATGATTAGTCAAATTGAGAGGCAATGTGCTTGAATCAATGATTTTTAATGGCATCACAAGTTTCGTGTTGTGCGTTTTGGCATGAATTTGTGAAACTAAATCAAGGAAAAGCTTTTGGAATAAGTCTGGATTCATGCCATTTAAACGGCGTGAGAGTTGGGAAATACTGATAGAATCAAGATCAATGCCCTTTTGCAGTTGATCATCGAAAAGACAATCGCTCAGCGCATGCAGACTTTCGACTTCTTCTAGCTGCGCAAAAAGTAATAATTTTAGAAATGACTCTGTCGTTAGTTTTTTCGTATAGAAATCTAATTTCAACGTTTTCACGTTTTCTTCAAATAATTGAAGATTTATTGGTGAAAACCATTGTCCAAATGAAGTTTTTCGTGTAATCTTGTCCATGCGATAGTCCTTTTTAGTGGATTTGGACGGGTTACCACCTAACTTATCCATTATAAAGGACTTTTTCTTTGCATAAAATGATAAAATTGAACATTTCAAGTATTTTTAATAGTTAAATTAAATTAACGCAACACTAGTGACCTACAAACTATATATTATAGTGTAATTAAAATTTTCTAAGCAAAAAGGAGGGGAATTTAAATGAATGAAAAGTCTATAAAGCTTGTTATAGGTGCAGGAGAATACAGGAATAATCCTGGCTGGATATATACACAAGAAGAAGAATTGAATTTACTAGATGAATCAACCTGGATACACTTTAACAAATCTTCGATTGACGCTATTTTAGCTGAACATGTGTGGGAGCACTTAACCTTTAAAGAAGGCGTTCAAGCAGCTTTTCTTTGCTATCAATACTTGAAGCCCTCAGGATACATTCGTTGTGCTGTTCCAGATGGTTTCTTTCCAGATAAGTCGTATCAACAAATAGTTCAAGTAGGTGGACCAGGCCCAAAGGATCATCCTGTCTCTACTCATAGAATCGTTCATAATTATCGAACATTAAGTCGGATGTTTGAATTAGCAGGATTTGATACTAAATTATTGGAATATTGTGATGAAAAAGGAACTTTCCATGAAAATGACTGGGATGGGGAGGATGGCGTCATTTTCCGGTCAAAAAAGTATGATCCACGAAATAATGGGGAAAAACTCTTATTTCCCTCTCTTATTATAGATGCGATTAAAAGATAAAAAAGCAAATTCAGGGAGTGATATGAAAACGTCCTCTGAATTTGCTTTTTGCATGGATACTGGTTCCATCTTATAATCTTGCATCAATAGGTTCTTCTTCAAGCGCCAGTGTAGCAAGAACACATTCATGAATCCGTTCCAGAGATTCAAGCTGTATAAAGCGATTGATTCCTTCTAACCCTAATGCTAATTCTTTTAAGGCATTACGCTGTTTTTTTCCTGTTTTTCGGTCTTTAAGACGACGTAATTGATCCTTTTCTAAATAATCCATACCATAAATAATTTGAAGGTATTTCTGTCCCCTTACTTTAATAGCCGGTTGAAGTAATTTGCCCTTTTGATTTCTAGCGAGGAAATGATATGGTTTAAAGATAACTCCTTCATGGCCGTCTGCAGTTATCTCTTCCCACCATCTCACTGCTTTTGTCAGTGATTCTTCATCATTTACAATCATATAATCTGTTTTCATAAAAAGACTGCTTATGGTACTAAAATATTCATTTTGCTCCATATGCCACTGATGGGTTTTTAGAAAAAAGCTTTCTTTACTATGTGCAAGTAAATGAAATGGTGCAATTTTTATGTCATCTAAACGCTGAATCTCCCAGCAATATTGGTTATATACTTCACTAAAGCTTTGCGCATTTTTTCGTTTCTGCTCAAATTCTTCTATCCAACTTTGAACATCCATGCCATTTTGTTGTGCAAGAAGAAGCTGCTGATGTATCTTGTCTCTATCCATCTGGCTCATTTCAGCGACATGAGCGTATTGCTGAATAATTAAATCTTTCGCTTTTAAATTCCAAGGGAGAATTTCAGCGTCAAGCAATACCCAGTCTGTCTGATTCTCTTCAAAATAATTTGCAGCTGTTAAATCATTGTGCAGCTTAGTGAGGATCTCTTCTTCTAGTTCATGGGAGAAAAAAGCTCTCCCAGTTCGCGTGTAGATAGTTCCCAAGCTCTTTTTACCGATATATTTTTCAGCTGTTTCTTGATTTTTGTATAACAAAAGAATTCCTCTACTGCCCATATGCTTTTTCTCCACAACCATTTGTTCTATCCCATTGTCTTTGTAATAGTGATAGGCATCTATCGGATGTTCTAAATATCCTTCTATCGACGAACTCTTCGGTGTAGGGCTCATGGTTGGCGGAATATAGATTAATTCTTCCATAGGAATCGTATAATGAGAAACTTTGTCCAGTGCTGCTTTCACATTGTTTTGTGGACAGTTAATTTCTCCATATGTGTCTGTCCATACACTAAAACCATTTATAAATCGATGAACGTTTGGTAAGGCTAATCTTGTTTCTTGCCACTTTTTTAATGGATTATCTTCGATTTGGGCATAATCTTGTTGCGCCTTTACTGATATAAATTCCCTTTCTGGATAGCGTATAGCCGTTAGCTTGCCGCCAAAAACAACGCCTTGATCAATATTTATCGTATTATTCACAACGAGCGGCTCTGGCTTTGGATCATGTCCCCAGATGATTAATTCTTTTGATAAATGTTTTCGATACCAGTCTCCGCGAATTGGCTTTCCGTCTGAATCCATCCCTAAGGTTTCTCCATATCTCGTAAAATCAGAAATTCCAGCAGATTCTTTTCCAATATATTTATCCTTAATACCTGCATGGGCGATAATGGCTGTTTTAATTCCATTTCTTGTTAATACATAATGAGAAGGGGCATTAAGGAGTATTGTTTTCCAATCTTCTCTTATTTCCTCTATCTGCTTATCCGTATATTCATGAGAAAATGCAGAAAAGGCTTCTTCAATCCATTCATCACCATGACTTAGTGTCACTTTTTTGCCGTCTAGCCATCTTGCTATTTTCCAACCATGATTACTGTCGATCATATAGGCAAGATTATTTTTTAGATGCGCAGAAAAAAAGAATAGCGCTTCGGCAGATTTTGGTCCACGACTCATAATATCGCCTACTGAAACAAACTTTCGCCCTTCTGGATGTCTAAATAATCCATCCTCCTCTTTCACGTATCCCAGCCGTTCAAGCAATTCGTAACATTCATCCATACATCCATGAATATCGCCGATAACATCCAAACCACTATCTGCACTTAAATATAAAGAAGAAACGACTGGATCTATTTGCACAGACTCATCCCGTTCTCTTAAAGAATAAATTGCATAGTAGGTCTCTTTTTGGATTTTGCGAATTTCTTGGCGCATTATTTCAAAGTGTCTTTTCACTCTTCCCTTCCCTCTCGGATGAGTTCGTTTCTCATCTCTTTCAAGGAGAACAGGCAAGGAAATATCGAAGAAAATTGCTATTACTGGAACATGAAATTGCTTACCAAGAAGTCGATATTTTTCGCGCTCTGCTTCTTTTAAATGGGTTGCATCTATAAACGAGCGCTTATTTAATGCTGCTCTTGCTCCAATCATTTTTTCCATCATATCAAAAGCTACTCTCGATATTTGGCTATATTCTTCCATCAAATTGGCAGCTACTTCTTTAGGCTGATTTGTCCAGTCTAAAAAGTCAATATCACTGACCAATCTTCGAAAATGATCAGAACTAATTACTTCTTCCGCTTGCAAATAGCCTTTTCTTACCCAATTTTGTAATGTCGTAGATTTCCCACTATTCGAAGGGCCAATCAATAAGACTATACTGTTATGTGGAATGCTTATCGTTTTCATTTATACACCTCTTTTCTTTGAAAAAATAGCCATCTGTGTAGGAAAACCAAATCCTTCCACAAATTCGCCAATTCCATCTATTTGCACCTCATAGGTTGAATGATTTTGCCAATAGCTCACCCATTCTTGAAACTGCTGTCTAGTCCATTCAAAGCGATGGTCGCTATGCCTTTTTGCTTCCTTCATATCATAGACAACATTATAATCTTGATTAGGCGTTGTAATAATCAAATGATACGGCTGATATTTCGTGAAAATTGTTTCAAACGTCTTAAATAATCGATTTTCATCAATATGTTCAATCACTTCGCAGAGAATAAATATATCTTTATTCTCCAATTCGCTATCATAATAGAATAAAGAACCCCATTTAAAGGTTGGGAAAAGAAAATCTGGCTTGTCCACTAATGCTTCGATTCTTTTTTTAGCTTTTTGCTGTTCTCTTTCGGAGGGCTCTACAGCGATTAGTTCTTTAATCCCATTAACAAATCCTAATTGCGCAGTTAACTTTCCTTCTCCAGCACCCATATCTACAATCCGGCTATTATGAGGAAGTATCTTTACCGTTTCAACTATTTTCTCATAACGCCATTGATTTAAGCTTTTCTTTTTTACAATTGTTTCTTGTTTTTGGTTATTAGAATTTGAATCTAATAACCTTGATTTGTCGATTAAGTCTGAAAAAATAAGTGATTCCTTTATAATAAAACTTTTTTTCGGATGAGAGGAAAGCCAGCCCTCCCCGTAGCGCTTTAGCTTATCGACTTCTTTTTCATCAATAAAATAATGCTTATATTGGTCCATGACAGGAATTAATACAAATAAATGCCGAAAGAAATCTTGTATCGTCTGATTTGCTTTTAAGGTAATAAACTTGGCTGAACTTTTTTTCTGAAAAGCTGCTGGCAAAAGTACTTTTCCATTTTCGATGCTCACTTCATATCCTAAAGGTTCAAAGAGCTCCCTTATCTCTTTCTCGGATAAATTTGTGGAAAGAGGCCCAAAAGTAATTTCAAGTGAAAAAGCAAAGTTTACCCAATCTTTAAATTCTTCTTTTGGCTTTCCATTTAGTGCTGTTCCTA
Organism: Niallia sp. FSL W8-1348; assembly: GCF_038006745.1. Classification (NCBI taxonomy): domain Bacteria; kingdom Bacillati; phylum Bacillota; class Bacilli; order Caryophanales; family Bacillaceae; genus Niallia; species Niallia sp. FSL W8-1348. The sequence continues at coordinate 449,940 of NZ_JBBOVV010000002.1, forward strand.
CTGCTTTTCGTAAAACAGAGCAGAAAATACTACTAACAGCGCTTTCTCTATCATTAATATAGTGAGTTATAGACGAAAAATTCGTTTGATTCTTCGTTAATTCAACATTATCTACTGTAACGAAAAATAATATATTGACTTCTCTCTCCTCGTTTTTCGTAAAAACAATCCGCACTAATCCACCCTTTTCTTTTCTTTCATATAGATTATGCGGGTTTTTAGCAATAAGATGGGATACCATCCCTGCGTGCTCACCATAGACTTTAAGACTTATTTGCATGTATCTCACCTCTTTTTTTCTAAACCATTTGAATACTATTTTACCATATTTACATTTACCGATATAAATAATTATCTATCAAAAAAAAAACCAGGAAATGAGAATTAGGAGCTAATAATTTCAAAAAAAAAAAAAAAAAAAAAAACGAACCACTATTAATATTAGTGGTTGTCTTTCTTGAACTTTATACTTCTTCCAAGCTTGCGATATCTACTTCTGTTTGTTCTTCAATCCCACCTACAAGATGAACGATTGCAGTTGCGTCTTCTTCTTTAATGTCATCTATCCAAACAGAAACACCATTATACTGTACTTCTATTTCAGCTGATGACGAAAGTATTTGCCTCGCTCTGTTTATATCCATAGTTCCACCTACTTTCTATAAAAAGAACCTTTTATATTCATATGAAATACAGAAGATAGCGGTTCCTTTGTTAAAATAGATCCTTTTTCATTATGTGAAAGTAGGTGAATTTCTATTCTTTTTATTTGTTCTATTTAGTTCGTTTTAATTAGAACTATTCTTCCATCTGTATAGTTAAGCCATCTATTTTCTTCATAATATTTCGATAATAATCCGAGCGTATGGAGAAAATCGCAAACTCTTCATGTGCTGTACTTGTAAACCAGGGATGATTATTTTTTATAAACGTAAGATCTTCTGGCAATTTAGGCGAAACCCAATCATATAAAGAATTGGCCAATTGTTGTAATAATAAACAAGTTTCTGGATTAACATCAATAACATAAACAGTTGCAGATGGACCATCCGTCATAGTATTTGCCCATTTTTTTGTTTTATATGTCTCTACTATATAAGGTTCAAAGTTCTTTATTATTTTCATGTCATAACCTAATTCTTTTCTAGTAATAAAATAAAATTTATCTGAATAACTACAAAGTACATTTATTAATTGCTGGTAAACCTCCCCTGTTGGGTTTTCTACTAAAGACCAGTATTCCATTTTAATCCCCTATCGACTTAATTTTTCGATAACAATAAAACAAGTACTATCAGGAAGTTTAACTACATTCCTGGATGCATCCATCAATTTCACTTTCGGTAAAAGATGTTCTCCGTACCCATCTTGTAAATAATGGTCAAACAATAGAACTTTTCCCTTTTTTCCAATCACCTTATGAATAACATCTTTATACTCTGTAGGGGTAAAATAGCCGAACTGCTCTTGTACTTCGTGCGGATAAGCTTCTTCTCCCCATGTATACGTATAAAGAAATTCCATCGCATCATTAATCGGTAATTGAATAGTGGATTTGTTTATTTGTTCAAAAGTGATCTGTCTTCCTTTAAAATCATTTACATAGCGTTTAAAAAAGTCCATGCCATTTGGCAGCTTAAATTCAATTTGTCTTAATTCTTCTTTCGGTTCTGTCATAATACCATCTCTAATAATGATTCTGCCACCTGGTTTTAATACCTCAAATGCACTTGTTAGACTATCGGAAATAACCTCTGGATTAAATTTTATCCCTTTATATGGAATATAAGAATACATCTCATGAAGAATGGAAGAGAATATAATGGTATCCATACTATTAAGCGCAAATGTTTCTTTTAATTGAAGTGCGTCCGCTTGTTTAACATACCAACTTTTCTTTTCTCTTATTTTTCTTTTTTCTAATGACTCAATAACATTTGTAGAAATATCAATGCCAATTACTGTTGCCTTAGGATGACTATCCGATAAAATATCTAACATGATCCCGCCGCCTGCACCTATATCAAGCATCTTATTTCCCACTGCATAGTCGGCAATTGCCTTTTTATAATTTTTGGCATTATTCATATCGGTAAGATAGTTTTGCTCGTTTTGCAGGCGATCAAATCCATCCTTTCGAAAACCGAAAAAATCATATAGGAGAATAATTGCACGTTCATAAAGGGGGGATTTTTCCGCTTCTTGGCAAAACTCAATTAATTTTTCTCCTGCTTTTGAATAAGCAAACGCTACTCCTATATTTTCATTTAAAGAATCAAGTGGAACAATTGTTAATTCTACATGGTCATTTTTGCTATCGTGTCCTGCAACTAATTTCTCCATCATTTGTTCTTTCAAGTAAGCCTCAATGATTCGCTTCTTATATAAATTAATTGTTTTTTTGCCTTTATAGTCATAATATATGTCTTTCATAAACGGTTCAAAGCTGATTTGCTTTACTGTTAATGGATTGACTTTTTGATATATTAATAGAAAGATTTTTAAAAATTCTTCAAGGGTGAAATCATGAAGTGCTGACTCCACATACCACATATCAGTTTTGCGAAAAAATATTTGAAACAACGCTTTCAGCTTCTCGTCCTTAAAAAATTGCTCATACCCCATATCAAAATTTTCGCCGTTTTGAATAGCGGCATTTCTTAGTCTTTTTATTCGTTCTTTTAACGATAACTCTTTCTCCCTTTTTCCTGATAAAATAGAGCCTATAATTTCTTTAACCTCTTCTTGAACATCTCTCCATATTTGCGGCGAAACAGCTTCGATGATACATTGATTCATGACATACAATATATTGTACATGTCATCTTGGTTTACTATTGTATTTTTATTCATATATAAAATTAAAGGCTCTAATTGACAATAGCGAACTTCTCCTCTAATAAATTGTCCCGTTAATCCGTGCGTATAAATGAGTGTGAACACGAGCTCTTCTTGTGCTAAATTCCGTTGGTTGATTGCTACGTTCTTTTTTTCTTCTGCATAAATTTGCGCAGAACCAATATTATGTATGCCTAATTGAAATCCTCGCTCACGCCAATACCTTCTTTTAGATGGTGAACCACATTTTGCGACATCACTCCAAATCAACACTTCTTCTATGATGCATTTTCCAACTTGATTTACTCGTGTACTGTTGTCTAAAATGGTTAGCGCTCTTTCAATATAGGACAGAACTGGATGACTTTCTATTCCTTCAAGAGAATTAACTTGTTCTAAGTTAATGTTCTTTTCCTTTGTTAGATAGAGATACTGTAGCCATTTATATTGACGAAGTACTTCTTTATCTCCCTGTTTCACTTTTTGAATCGCTTTTAATGAAGAAAGCATGAAATTCACTCCTAACGAAATCTCTTTCCCCATATTACCATGGGACAAAAGATTATTGCCAAGTTTCATTTAACTCTTTACATAGCCCAAGATAGCATCTTTAAATTCTTTTTGATTTTCGATATAAGGGTGATGCCCACCATTTATAGAATAAATTTTCGCATTCTTACTTCTAAAAGATAAATGATGATGTGGTCCAACCGCATGGTCAGATTTTCCAGCTATTATCAATATTGGCTTTTGTATTTCTTCCGTTAATTCAGTAAAATTTTGAAAATACTCCGCTGATGAAAAAATTTTCTTCTGAAAATAAGGATCTGTTCTTAACTCTTTATCAAGTATATCGACTTCCTTTTTCTTTTCCATATCCTCATATTGAAAGCGATAGTAAACTCCTTTCTCGATTAATTTCAAAAGAGTCGAATAAACAAGTTCCATATAGTCTTTCAGTGGTTCAGAAGGAAATACATCTCTTTGCTCCTGTAAAATTTCAAGTCCTCTATTTATTTGATGTTCAAAGGAATCATACATATTCAGTGTTACATTTGCTAAAATAACCCCTTTTGTTCGTTCCGGAAATTGAGCAGCATAGTTAACTGCAAGAATGCCGCCAAAGGAATGCCCCATTACATACCATTCCTCAATTCCTAATCCAATTCTTAACTCTTCTATGTCCATTATTAATCTTTTTAAAGAATAATCTTGCGATAAAGAATGTTCTGATCGGCCACATCCACGTTGATCTAAATACACCATTTGGAGATCTCCTTCTAAAAGACCCTGTGCAAATACTTGAAAAGATTTACTCCAATATCCTGGCCCTCCGTGAAGATAAATGCATGGATCCCCGCTTCCACTAATTTCATAATATACTTGTAAACCATCACTTGTTTTAAAATTCATCTATGTATTCTCCTTAACTACCAATTAATCTAATTAACTGTTTAATGAAAACCTTTTATTCTATCCATCATACATTCCATTTTATTTTCCAAATTTAAGAAAGGATTAATAACTTCCCAGCCAAATCCTTCAAATAACCTTCTTAACATCCATATATGATCACTACCGATAACAAGAAGAATACATTCTTCCGTGCTATCCCTTGAAATATCTATCATATTTTTAAAAATTGTCAGTTCTCTCTTCATCCATTTATCTAAAAAATTGATTCCTATTTTTTCACCTTTTTTATTTTCTACTATGACAAGAGATAAATAAAGTTGTTCTAATTTTTGGATATTAATATTTTCATTTAAACGACAAAATGATTCTATTAATGAATAGTTGGTAGAAATTACTGGACCATTAATATTTTAACTCTCTATTTTTCCAAAAAGTTCCGAATAATTTTCTTGTATTTCATTAAAAAAGATTCTTGACATCTTCTTGTACTAATTCTCCTTCCCAGTTTACTCCATACAGCTTATTATGTTCTAATTTTTTTGCTAATCTAAATCCAATATGTTCGATTTCATCTATAGAGTACTTATTACTTATTTTCTTGTATCTTTCATTTAGTAGATTCTCCTCATTTTTTTCCCATTCTACTGCAATTTTAGATGGTTTCCATTCTGCCAACAATTCAACAAGTTCTTTTACTTCATCTTCTTTTGTTTTAATTAAAGCCACATTTTCTTCGAAATGAAATGTTCCTACTAATATTATTTTCTTCTTCATTTACTCTCCACCTTCACTAAATCGCAATAATTAAAACTATTATACTGAGATTAATAATTAGAAGAAACGATATCCTTTTGATTGAAAAACCATATTAACATAACACCTCTTCTTAACATACAAATAGAATTGTGTTACGTTTCATTGGCTATTATTTTCTATTTCCTATAAGCTGCAAATCTATTAATTTTCTTGATTTATTTCACTTCTCTTAACCCTTTACCGAGATGGATATCTTTTATGCCTATCTCACAAACTCCGTATGAACGCCATGAACACGTTTCGCAAATCTCTGCAAGATCAGAAGGAATTATATGTTGACAAACTCTTTCTTCTATGTATTTCCATTTAACTTTCTGTCCAACTTGAAGCGCTAATTTCTCCATGATTAATGCATCTCTTTTATAAATATGTGTATCATGGCAGTGATATTTACCTGAATTAGGATATTTCTCACATAAATAATCTGGTTCATCTACTAAATGAATGATTGTGTTCGGTTCCATTCTTAAAGTGTGATGCAAGTGGGTCATATTTTCTATATATTCAGCGGAATACCCCATTCCCCTATATCCTAAAAGACATAATAAATGATGACCACGTAATTTATACATAAAATCTCCCCTTTTTAAGTATCCTACTATTATATGTTAACATTAACATTATGTAAGTTTACATATAAATATTAACCTAGATTTTGGGCGGATGATATGTGTTGATGTTTAAAAGATATTATTAAAATACAGGTCATAACCGTAAATACTATGCTTGTATTCAAAAATTCAGCTTTTGTTTTATTAAATTCTCTCTATAACTTTTTTAATTGCAACTATAATTACATCCGGTCTATCTAGATATACAAAATGACTTGAATTAGTTGCTAAGATTAACTCACTTTTCGTATTTAATGAGGATTATTTTCTCTTCAATTTCTAATACATCAAGTAATTCAACTACTTCATTTACTACCATTTCTGTATTGCGTATGTTGGTATGAAGTTCACTTTCACCTAACCCTGGTCTATGAAACATGATTATTCTATTCGTTTCACTTAATGGCCCAATTATTTTATTCCACTCATAAAAAGAACAGCCTAACCCAGTAAGAATAACAATAGGTATCCCATTATTACCAATAAGCAACGCTTCCATTCTATTACCTGATATGCTTAAATAACGAATATTCTCTTTATGAATACCTTTATTCATTCGATCACTTCCTTTCAAAATCAATTATGTTATTATTCGATTCTTTTTTCATATTTTACCATTTATTAATAAATGTTTAATTGATTTAAATAATTTTTATGAAAATTGGATGCGTAAAATTCTGTTTCCCCACTAGAAAAAACAGAATTAGCAGGGGAAAAGATATAATATTTCGCAATAAATTCAACATTAAATTAGTATTAAAAGCAGAAATTTACTCCTTTTATCATATACTTAGGTTTTCTTTATGGTAACTTTACCCTCTTGGTTTTTCTCATTGTCCCATTCAATCTGAATTTCAAAAGTTCCATCTTCAAAAAACAAAGGAAATCTTCTTCTTATAGAAGCTTGCATTGGAAGGCTAGGGATTTCATTTATATTAACCCAAATAGGTTTACCTTCGGGTGCATCTTCCAACAAGGTTCCACTAAAACATTTAGTTATATAATTAAAAATCATATACCTGTCATTTTTTTCTGGATTAACGTACTCATAAAGTCCTTTATAAATAAGGTTGCTCACTTCTAAACCCGTTTCTTCCTTAACCTCCCTAATGGCTGCATCCGTAAAACTTTCAGGAAACTCTACTTTTCCTCCTGGAGGTATATATCCCTTAAAATTATCGTGCTGTCTATTTAATAGCAGTACATAATCTCCGTTTTGAACCAAGCAAACAGTCCAAAATTTATAATTAACATTCTCACTCATCTTTTTCCCCCTCAAAATATCGAAATCATTTTTGGCAATGTTTTAGAATAATTTAATTTTAACGCAGAAATTGTCAAATTGTACTAAAAATTCAAATAAAAAAGCACTCTCCTAATGAAGAGTACATGGATATTTAGTATAATCGCTTGTTTTTAAACCGTAGTTCTTTCAATAAAATGAGAAAACATTTCTTTTTTAGTTATATCATCGCTAATTGCTTGTTGAAATAAGTTCTTCCCGATGTCTACAAGTGGAATTTCAACCGAAGATATTTCCATCATTTTTGCAATAGGCTCATTATGAAAACCAATTATTGCAAGTTCTTCCGGTATTTTAACCCCTTGTTTTTGACAATAAATTACTATTCCAGCAGCAACTTGATCACTTGTGACAATCAATGCAGTAGGAGGTGTCTTCATATTAAGAATTTCTTTCATGACTTTTTCGCCATCTTCGAAATAATAACACTGATCAAAGATAAATTCATCATGAAAAGGGAGATGGCTCCTGATCAGAAAATCCTGATATGCTAGTGCACGAAATTTGCTGCTTGGTCCCGTTTTTCTCCCTATCGTGTAACCAATTTTTTGATGTCCTTTTTTATACAGAAATTCTAACGCTTCCATTAAAATTTTATATTGGTTAACAAATGTAGAGGAGACTTCTTTATCGTTAGCATCTTCACACAATACAATCTTTCCATATTGTAGATATTCTTGTATTACAGACCATCCACAAGCTCTCGAACAAATGATAAGAGAATCAATTTGCTTTTGTTTTAACATTTGCAGTGCTTCCAACTCTCTACTTTCCATATAATCAGTCTGAAATAGAACAAGCTTATAATTATTTTCCAATGCTTGTTTAGCGATCCCTTTTAACAGCAATGCAAAATAAGGGTGATCTGAGAAAGGAAGAACAACACCAATCATTTGTGTTTTCCCTTTACTTAAATGAACGGCATTGAGATTTTGTTGATAATTACTTTCTCTAATTGCCTCTAAAACGGCATTTCGCTTTTCTTCCCTTACATATGGATGATTGTTTAAAACACGAGAAACGGTCGTTACGGAAACTCCTGCCATTTTTGCTAAATCTTTTATATTTGTCATACTTTCACCTTTTCAAAACCGAAATATCATTTTTACTTATACACTAAGAATACATTTTTTACTCTTTTCTGTATATACCAATGAAATAGTCTTCAAAAGATTGAATCGGTGTAACTTCCAATGATTCCCCTGATTTCTTTAAGCAAACATAAGCTAAAATATCACTAGTGTTGCATAAATATTGTCGCAATTTTCAGTCTGATTATCCTCCTTGTTTAGAGCCAAAAAGGTAAATACCTATTCAAAGGTGGCTCCATCCATTTGGGTTTTTTTTACAATTAGACTTGTGCGACAACAACAATTTGCTTATTAAGGGATGGCTTTCCCTTCAATCTTTCGAAGCCAGATATGGGCTGGTTTCCACAATGCAGCCCTTAAATAACGGCTAATTTGTAAGGTTTTTCGCTTACTTCTTGTTTCAAGTTGTACGAGAACATGTAGGCAAAAAACAATCAGTGCGATAAACACTTGGTTTTGAATCGCCCATTCACTTTGACCGTAGAACTTTTTGATGCTGAGATGCTGTTTGATCCATTTAAAGAACAACTCAATTGCCCACCGTGATTTGTACATCTCTGAAATTTCTTCGGCACTCAAATCAAAACGATTGGTAATTAAATGCAGTTCATTTCCTTTTGAATCCATCACTTTTAGAAGACGAAAGTAATTTTCAGCACGGTTTTGAGTCGTACCAATCAACACCATTTGATCTGACAAAACAGCTGAATTCTCGGGTAGTTTAAAATTATAAACTTCCCGTATGACTGCGTTTTTCCGTAGCCTTGAAAGAAAAAAGTAACCATCATCTGTCATTCGGTCAAAGCGCTCGTAATCTAGGTAGCCACGGTCAAACACATACATGCATTCTTTATCATCAACCATGATTTCAAGCTGACCACGATCATGTTCTTTTGCCGTTGTTAAAACAGCCTTTTCAGGATAGGAACTCCCTTTTTCCATAAACACAAGTCTCAAATGCAACTTGACACCCGCTTTTGTTTTGCGGAACTTTGCCCATTTATGATTGGTCAAATTAAGTGGCAATGTGCTTGAATCAATGATTTTTAACGGCATAATAAGCTTTGTATAATGTGTTTTTGCATGAATTTGTGCGACTAAATCAAGGAAAAGCCTTTGAAATAAATCTGGATTTATACCGTTTAATCGGCGTGAGAGCTGAGAAATACTGATTGAATCAAGATCAATGCCTTTTTGTAGTTGGTCGTCGAAAAGACAATCGCTTAGCTCATGCAAACTTTCGACTTCTTGTAGCTGTGCAAAAAGGAGTAATTTTAGAAATGAGTCTGTTTTTAGTTTTTTCGTATAGTAATCTAATTTCAACGTTTTCACGGTTTCTTCAAAAAGTTGAAGATTTATTGGTGAAAACCATTGTCCAAATGAAGTTTTTCGTGTAATCTTGTCCATGAGTTGGTCCTTTTTTAGTGGATTTGGACGGGTTACCACCTGACTTATCCATTATAAAGGACTTTTTCTTTGCATAAAATAATAAAATTGAACATTTTGAGTATTTTTAATAGTGAAAATAAATTAATGCAACACTAGTGAATTAAACTAAAAATATATCTTTACTCAAAGATTAACTTACTAAGAAGCTCCAAGACTTTATTTATCAAAATGAATATTATTCTTGTTCACATCAAGGAGCTTTTAGTAAAATGGGCATTTCTGATTACTTTTTTATAAAATTGACATGCTACACTTTTTAATAACTACTATTAACTATTAGGCATTTTCTCCTTTACCTGCTTTAACGTTGCGACAATAAGAAAACTGACAATCACTAATAAGAGCCATGAACTTACCTTTCCTAAATGCACAAGACTCCAAGCTTCCGCTTGATTTGGGTATTCCCATGCGCTAAAGTAAGTGGCAATATTCTCCGCTATCCAAATAAAAAAACCGATTAGGACAAAAGAAAGTGCAAGTGGCATTCGATAACTTGTGCCATTTACTTCATATAAAACCCATGACTTCCAAAACACGATTATTACTAATCCAGATAAGATCCAACGAATATCTAGCCAATAATGGTGGGTGAAAAAGTTCAAATAAATGGCAGCAGCAAGAGGCACTACAACTAAAAACGGTGGCCATTTAACTAATTTGACATTTAACCTTCTCCAGGCTTGGCATAAATAACTTGCTACACTTGCGTACATAAACCCACTGTACAATGGTACCCCAAAAATTTTTGTATAAGCTTCTTCCGGATACGACCAGGAACCCATATGTACCTTAAAAAGTTCAAGTGCAAGTCCAATTAAGTGGAAAACAGTAATTACCTTTAGCTCGTCTTTTGTTTCCAGTCCAGATCGGACCATTCCCCACTGCATCAGGAGGCAGATGAGAAGCAGCCAATCGTATCTTGGCAACAAGGGAAGATCTATTATTTTTGTAAAAGCCAAAGAGGCAAAAATTACGACAGGAAATACACAGGATAAAGCTTGTTCCCAGCCAAAATAGACGAGCTGCTTTAATGCACGTATCATTAGCTCTCTCCATCTTTTCTATATTCTAATATATCGCCTGGTTGGCAATCCAAAGCTTCGCATATAGCAGCTAACGTCGATATTCGGATAGCTTTTGCCTTACCATTTTTTAATATAGATAGGTTGGCCATTGTAATTCCAACCTTCTCTGATAATTCGGTTACACTCATTTTTCTTTTAGCCAACATTACATCGATATTAATTATAATTGCCATTTGTTTTCACCTCAGACTATTAAGTCATTTTCTGATTTTATATCGATTGCTTCTTTTAATAGCTTTTGAAGTACTGCGGCAAAAACGGCAATCACCATCGAAGCAAAAATAAGAATTAGTCCAATTAGAATGACACCAAGAGCATCGTCCATTTCTGCAATGAGGTAAAATAACGGCAAACCTAATACAAAAATTACACTAATGGAAATGGCACAGTTTTTTATTTTCTTTAAAGCCTTTACCGATAACTCCGAGAAAGCTTCATTCTTATCAATATAGTTTAAAAGTTTAAATGCTTGATACAGTGCAAAGTAGAAAGGAATTGCTGCTGCATAAAAATCAATCATCACAAGATATTTTATATAAGCATTATTTGGATATAACGCAGCTACGAAATTGCCAATTTCCGGTACTAAAAAGATGCACAATGCAAGGATCGGCAGTCCAATAAGAATAACAGCAATTTTTAAAAAGAGCGTTGACACTTGTTTCATAAAAAACACCTCTCATATTTATTTCAATTTGAATTTATCATATTGTTTATCGTTTTACAATAAATTTTTATTATTTTTGATTTGTTTTTTATTGTTTTTGGATAAGTAAAACAAAAATAAAAAGCATTTCTTATCGAAAGAAACACTTTAAAATTAGATTTATCTTTTATTTTTCAATGTGTAAGCTATCCTGTCACAAACATAAAGTCCTGGACAAATGTTGAAACAGCTTTTAAATCCACCTTATGACTTTTATACAATATTTCTGCCTTTTTCAATTGCTTTTTCACTTGAGGCGAAATCTTTTCTGCTTCTTTTAACGAAATGTCTCCAATTAACAGATCAATCGCTATTTTTCTTATGTTTTCTTCACGAGACTGATGCAATATGTAGGATATACAACTAATTTGGTCCATCCTTACACCTCTCTAAACATATTTTTATGTATATTTCTATGTTTAGACAGAATATTCCTTCTTTTAAAAAAGAAGAGAGGGATGGTTCTAGAGAATTATCATTTCTCCCTTTTGCAAACTATTTGTATAGGATTACCATCAGGGTCTTGTACCCAGCCAGATCTTAAGTCATTTAAAAAATTATGTGGTTCAGATAGTAGAGTTGCACCATTATTAATCGCATACTGAATAGCCAAATCCGTATCTTCTGTCCATAATACAATTTCAATCCCCATATTTTTGCTGGGAGATAACCCATGAATTTCTCTTGCAGACTCTTTTGTAGCTATACCTAAATTAAAACCATCTAATAACAGTTCAGAATGTACTTCCTTACCATCGATTTCAGCAGCAAAGGTTTGTCTAAATCCCAGTTTCTGATAAAATTTTTTTGATTTTTCCAAATCATCAACATATAGATTGATTTGTGGAGACTTAAAATGCATATGCTATTCCTCCGTTAATTTTGAATTTCTAATACCTTTTTATTAACTAGACTGATAATATTTTAAGTAGAATTCAACATAGATAATTAATTTCCTTCAATAAATTAAATATTTTCGTGTAACAGAAAAAGGAACCGTTCCTTGCAAAGCAATAGAACCGTCCCTCTGTAGCTATTTATTTTTTCCCCGCAAACTTATGCGATCCATCACAATTAGGCATCTTTTGGGATAGTCCACATATACAATCATTTAACCCCTTACCATTCAAAATTCGCTCCATCGCTTTTTCAATCCTTGATACTCGTGTTTTGGATTGCTTCGGTTGTGAAAAATGAAAAATGTATGCTCTTTGACGTCCCGGTGTCAATGCTTCAAATGCATTTTTTAATTCAGGTATTTCTGCAAATTTAGTTTCAAGTTCTGCAGGAAGGATGTATGCTTCGTGCTCTTTTACTTTCACTTCCAAACCTGCTTTTTCCACTTCAATAGCATTATGAATATATTCTTTTATAATTACTTCCTTGTCTACTATTTCTTGTAAATTAGTAAATCTAATTTGGCGCGCCGCCTGTACATTCTCCGTTTGTTGAATTAGAATCCCGTGAGAATCTTTTAACAAGGCACCTTTGTGAAATAAGAGCGCACAATATTCTTTAAATCCATGTATTAAAACAATGTTTTTATTGTTAAATGTGTAACAAGGGTGCATCCATTTAAATTCTTCGGTAAGTTCCTCACAATCAAGAACAATCTGTCTTAACTTCTCAAATTCTTCCTTCCACTGACTATCTTTGCTTAAAAATTCCTCAACTTTAGGATTTAGTTCCCTATTTGTCATCCAATTACACCCTTCTAAATTTTACTCTTTTCTCCAAAAAATCGTACATTCTTCTTTATTATCATTAATATTAAACTCAATCATTTTTTCAAGTAAAGGGAAATCTATTTGCTACCTTTTTTTCATTTTCTCCTAATTTTGCATAATAGTCCATGAAAAATACCAAAAAATTAGTGCGAAAATCAGCTTTACTCATTGCATAACACCATTAATCAACTATTTACAAACTTCTCTATTCTCTTATCATTCGTATATTTGTTATATTTATTAATAAGAATGGAATTAAATTGTAGTTCTCATCTTTAAAACGAAGCATAAGGAGAAACTTTTCAAATGAAAGAGATTGTATTTGTCACCACCAACAAAGGAAAAATCGCTTCTGCTCAAAATGAATTAAAAAGTATTAAAGTAACTCCTATCAGCGCAGAATTAAGTGAACCAAGAACAGATAATATTAAAGATATTGCAAGAGAAAAAGTATTACAAGCATATGAAATCGTGAAGCGTCCATGTATTGCCTTAGATTCTGGATTTTTCATTGATGAATTAAATGGGTTTCCTAGGGCATATGTCAATCATATGTTAGACACGATAGGAATTAGTGGCATCTTAAAATTATTAAGTGAAGAAGAAAATCGCTATTGTGAATTTAGGTGTAATTTTTCAATTAGCATTTTACCAAAACCCTGTTTTCTATATGATGGATGGACTGCTAACTCAACAACTTCAAAACAATCTTGTAGCCAATTATGATATTCTTCTGAATTAAATTCCTTTGCAAGTAACTCGTGATAAAACTGTCCAGGTAATGAAGTATAACCATATGAAAAACCTATTGCTTTATCTTCGTCAGATAGGAATGCAAATCCTCTAAATCCCCTATATGAGCTATGTTTTAAAATCCGTTCTTTTATTGAATTATCCTCACTATTCCAAACTGTTTTATAGATTTCTGATACTTGTTGTAATACTTCGTTACTCGCTAATTCTAATAATTTCACCATCTTTCATCCTCCAATATAAATTGACTAACCTGCCTTGTTAGTGCAATAAAATCTAAGTCTTATATTCACATAAAAACCGTTCTACACCTGGATACTTTTCACCTAGACTTGTTACCGAGAAACCGTATTTTCTATAAAAATCTATTGCCTCCTTATCCGTTTCAGCAGTGATCAAAGTGAATTCTTCAGAAAGAAATCCAATCATTTTGCTACCAGTACCTTTTCCACTATGTTCTGGAAATACAGCGATATGTTTAATAACACACTCGTTAAACCTAATATTTTCAATTCCTATACAGCCAATAATCTGCCCTTGAAGTTCAAAACCAAATAATTTTCTGTTTTGGGATTTCAAATATATTTGATATTCTAGGTCAACTTTAAAATCTGAGGTAGCAAATGAAAGAAGTTTTCGTACAGATGGTTGGATTGTTTTACTATTAATTATTTTCATTGTCTCATCCTTTTAATGGTTTAATGAATATATATTTCCTCATTTAAAATTATCTTCTTCTACCGCTAAACCCCTATATCATCAGTAGAAAAATGCTTCCCTTATTTATTGAAGTATCCTGCCCCCTATAGTTTAAGTACATTTCTTCACAAAGTTATTCGTTTTCAACTTCAAATTATTAAAGGAGTACTGAGAAAAAAGAGCATTCATCCATTCATTCGGTCAATGCCCCTTTGTTTAGTTTATTATTTTACCGCCTTGTCATTTTCTGTTTCTTTTATAATCTTTGCAATGACTTCACATTTTTTTATAGCCCAAGTATAATGTTGTAAGGTGTTTGCAGCAAAATAGGTATATAAATTGCTTGTTTTTGTCCACTTGTAGTATTTCTTTGTTATGAGTTCTTCATTAGTATGTAATTTAATTAGTTTCATTACTCTATCATGACTTAACTTCAATTTCTTAATAGCCTGATTCAAAGTTACATCTTGATACTTTTCCCAAATTTGTTTATTAAGCAGATTTATAGTATTCCATTTATAACCCGCTGCTGGCATAAAAGGAATATCTCCATCCATGCCTTCTCTATACCACCTTTCAAGCATAGCTTGCCATTCATAAAGGTGCATTAATACATCACGAAAATTCTTATCTCTCTCTTGAGTTTCAATAGAAGTTACCCTTTTTCTGGTAGGTACAGAGTCAATTATTTCAAGCAATGATTTAAAATTTATGTTGCTATTCAATAATAAAATTTCTTTTTCACTCTTTACTGCCACACTAATCCACTCCCTTTTTAATATATATTAACATAAGAACGTATGATCTTATGTTAATTTTTTTTTTAAAATCCAAAGGAAAATCTTGTACATTGAGTCACTTTCTTTAACCTACTTAGGTTTATATAGATATTCAATAGAATTTCGAGAATTCATTCTGCCATTATCCTTGCAAGTTTACACAATAAAGATTCTCTTCATTATTACTGGAACTCCTACCAGCATAGTTCTAGAAAAGATATAAGATACAAGAAATTCAAAACCTTTTACCGATATTATCCATTTACTCAGCATGTAATTTCCAATTATACTATATTTAAACTCGTTTTAAGGAGATTGATAATGAGAACCTCTGTCCCATGTCCAAATTGTGAACAAGCAATAACGCTTGATGATTTTGAGGATTTTTCATCACCATTTACGATGAAATGTCCGTACTGCAAAGCAAAATTAAAAGAAACAAAAGTCACACCCTTTCTCCTAATTGGCTTGATAATAATAATTCCTTTATTTATTTACTTAACAGAAACATTAATATCTTTGCTATCTGGCATTATACCCATTATTCGAAAAATACCTTCCATTATTGTATTTATAGGACTATTATATCCTTTATATGCCCTATATGAGCGAATTAATGGCCTTATTATGTTTAATAAAGGCAATTTACAATTAAAAAAAAGGCAATGATAAGCGTGGGATTCTCACGTTTATTTGTATAAATATATTTTATTGAAAAACCTGTTTTTATACTAACCTGACCCTTTTCACCATAACTCTGTAAAATAAAAAGCCTTCCCTTTGATTTAAGAAAAGCACCGTATATTTTAATTATATCCGTTATAGTATCGTAGGAGAGAATAAAAGTATTGCTTCTATTAAATTGAAGCATTTAACCAATTATTTAATTATCTGCTATCTTATTTGGAGAGATATACCAAAAGTTTAATTACATCATTCTCCTCTACCTCGTTTAATAAGGAATTCGATATCACTTCTTCCCCCCCTTACAGAATCGCTAGTTAAGCGACATGGATTTACAATAGGGTACACTTTTATCGTTATAATTTGCATAATTTTCCTAAATAATTATAGCACCTTTTTATTTATCCATATCGGCATACTTTAAGACATGAAAAAGCTGAGTTCATTTACTGAATCCAGCCAATTATTTGAAATAAGGTTTGTCCTCGCTAATTCCCCATCGTTAATACAAAAAATAAGTAAAACAAAATCTTAACTAATGTCGGAAGCGCTTCAAATATCATATTCATTCTCCTAACCCATTCGATTATTTAATATTTACTATATAATATGAAGCAGATAAGCAAAATGTAACCGCTTACTTTATTGTGCACGTTATTAAAATGATACAAAACTATATGTACGCAAGAAAAAAACTCTCAAACAGAGAGTCTCCTAGCTTACCTTATAAAATTTATCGATTTTACCAGCTAAAATTCTTAGAAAGTTATTAATTGTCATATTTTCGATTTTTTTCGAATACCATGACAATTTATTGCCCATGTCTTCACCATCATAATTAACATTTAATGGAACGTATCCTTTTGATTTGGACGATAAAGTATGATCGAAGGCAATAATTAATACTTTCCCCTCAGGTGTTTCTAATTTGACCTTGTATCTTGGAAATTTGTAGTCTGAGCTATACTTAACACCTTTAATCTTAGCCTTAGTTTTCATACATTCTCCTTCAGAGTGTGTCTATTTACTATTATAGCTTAAATGAAAAGAATTAGACATCATTTACTGTAATAATGAGAAGAATAGGCATTTGTATACACAAAACAAAAAACAATTATATACCTGAAGTCTCAGCATATCTCAGAATTTTCTAATCGATTATTATTCTGCATTAGCTACTACTTCTACAGATCCATCTTCTGCATAATGCATAATATTTACAATTTTGTAGTAAGCTTTATCAATTATTATTGTTTCTCCGATGGATGGCGGGATTTGAAAAATAATTTGCTTTGATTGCCAGCCTTTCACTTTATGCTGATATAAAGTATTTAGTCTCACCATAACCAATCTCCTCTTTCTATTGATATTCCAAGAAATAAGTTCCTTCATTATAATATTTATGCTTCTCTAAATCCGAGTTTTCCATTTCATGAATACTATTTATGAAAGTTCATGATTTTTATCATTTCATTTATCCGCAGATAGACACTTAAGACCTAAAAAAACTAAATCAGAAAATGAGTTCAGTTTAGTATTTTATCTAGATTGTAACTTGTCACACGAAAAATTAAGAAATACTACTCTTCGTCCAATGACTTGGATTTTCTAGATAGTTTGGTATTTTAGTATGTACATTCCCAATGGCTGAATTAATTTGTGACTGTGTGAGAAAAAGAGCGTCTGTTAAATTTGCACCACTTATATCAGCATCTCTAAGATCTGCCCCAATAAAGTCTGCTCGCCTTAAATCACATTTGCTTAAATTAGATGCAATCATTAGTTTCCCACGAAAATCTTCACCTTGTAGATTTAAACCATTAAAGTTAGTGTCTATATAGTTTGATTTATTCTTTAACTGTCTCTTTTTCCCTTTATTCACACAATTGTTTCTATATTTTTTGCTTGATTCTATTAATAGTGCATTAACTTTACTGCGATGGAAAACAATATCTATTTCTAAAATCTCTTTTGGCTTTCTTACTGTTAGCTCAACTGTATCTTCATAAATCTTTTGAAGTTTGCCATGAAAAGACGAAGTTTCCTTTAATGTTAGTGTTTGATGAAGGTACCAAAGCATTTCATGCAATTGTTGAACAAGAGGAAAGACTTCGAACATTTCTCTTGCATGTTCTCCCTCCCGCCAGTCCATACCGTTATAAATAGACTGTGAAACATGCTGACCTGCACCAAAACACTCATAAGATACACATCCATGAAAACCTTTATCCTTTAATGTTTCATGGATGAGACAAGAATAATTTGAACATAAATGGATACAGGGTTCTCCTCCATCTTTATTAATTGGAAAGTCTGCTGATTTTCCAAATGGCAATGCTGTACAACACAGTCCAAAGCAGTTTTGACAATCTGACTTTAAATTATTTATCATTATTAGACACTTCCTAAAATATAATTACAAACTTCTTGGTGGATCTGTAAACTATTTACCAAAATAATATAGATGATAAGGGAAAGTGGCAGTGTTACTATCAAGAAAACTTCCCTCAGTGGGGGTTTTTCTCAACCTCCACTGAGGGTTAGTTGCACTTATCGGACCTTTAAGGGCAGTTATTCCCCCACTTAGCTTCCTCAATTTTTCTCAACTTTAGCTGGGGGATTACTGCCCGTTAAGAGTGGGACAAAAATCAGACGAATACCTAAAGGGGATATCCCAAAGTATTCGCCAATACCTCCACAAACTCCAAAATTGCTTTATTGTTAGCCGATTTTGGAGTTTTTCGATTCATTCTTATTCCCCATTTAAATTAATATATTTTTCCTCACTGATAGTTCATTTGCGATACTCCATCAACCAACAATCATGATACTCGCCTTCATGCAATTCATGTTTCGGAAGAATTTTGACCTTCTTTAATCCACACTTTTCATAGCATGAAATTGCTCTTACATTCCTTGCTTGTGGGTCCATAACTACATAGTCTGCTTTCTTATCTTCAATTAAAAAGTTAATCATTGACGTGACGAGTAATGTTCCAATTCCTTTATTCCAATAGTTACGCTCACCAATAAATTGGTCTGTTCCGTATATTATTTCTGTCTTATAACCATATAACATACTCGTTTCACTATCTATTTTGTAAAACTGAATATACCCGATCGCTTTATTATCATATTCCACGATGCATCTCACTTCATCGTCTTCAGAAGAATAAAACACTTTATTCACTTTATCTAAATCAAACGGATTATCTCTCCCTTCATAAAATTCGAGGACAGATGGGTCAGAAAGCCACTTAACTAAAAGAATATTATCCTTTTTTTCTAATTTACGAACTTTTAAAAGACCACTTTCGTATATCATTATCTACTAATCCCCATTTTTTTATAATTTCCTAGCAACAATCGTAAATTCCCATGGAATATTTTCATTTTTCCAACCACGATGTTCATCAAATCGATCTAGCTTAAACGCAGCAGGTATCAATGAATTAATGATTTCGCTAAGTGTATACAACCGGATAGAAACAGCAGGAAAATCCACTTGTTCTTCTTCAGGAAAAAATTGTTTAAAAGCAACATCTCCTGTTTGTAATCCTGAATCAAAATATGTTTGCTTTACAGTGAAATCTTCATTCAAGCATTTTAGAAAAGGGTGATAATCACTTAGAATCATCGTTCCATTCTTTTTTAAAAGCGAGGACAGAATCGACATTAATTTATCAAGATCCTTAAAATAATGTAAGATTCCGCCTTCTAAATAGAGCATATCAAATGAGTTTCCGTAAGTTTCTAGATCTATATCATAAAGATCTCCAACAACATAGGTGATGGAAATATTGGCATAGTAAGCTAATTCTTTTGCATAACGTTCATTTTCCACTGATATATCAAATATTGTCACATCTGCGCCTAATAAGGCTAATGGTACAGCTTTTCTCCCATTTGAACCACATAAATTCGCTATCTTTTTCCCTTCCACATTGTTAAAATACACTTGATGTTTTTTTAAACTTCCTAAGGGATTTTTCTTTAATTCAATCGCTTTATCCTTTGGAGGACCATCCCTCTGCATCCAAAATTCATAGGCGCGATATTCCCAAGCCACTTTATTAGCCGAGCTTTGCTCATTCATAATGGAAATCCTCTCCTTTATAAATCAATGTTTTTTCCTAATAACCCCAACCTTTGCACTTGCATGAGTTTATTACCTTGAAATTCCATTCGGTAGATATCCGGCTTTGTCGTATTTAATAAAAAATCCAAGTCAAACTGATTGTCATAATAGCCCATCATTAATGTCATTACTACACCATGTGTTCCAATTACTATGTTCTTTCCTTATAGATATAAGTTCCCATACTATTCTCCTTACTTAGTGACTCCAACACGTAGCCAGTCCAAAGGTGATTTTTTTTCGAAATGTTTTTCAATATGTGTAAGAACTTCATCGTTTCCTGGTAATGAAACATATTCGATTGCTTCCTTAAAGGATAACCATTTATATTCACTATGCTCATCATTTAACCTAACATGGTCATCTTCCTCTATGAAACCAACAAAGACAGGTGCAATATAAATGTAGTTTTCTTGCGGAGAATATATTTGATCAAATGTATTCATGCTGTAGAGTAGTAAATTTGTAATTCCCGTTTCTTCTTTCACTTCTCTTAAAGCTGCTTGCCAAGCTTGTTCTCCTTGTTCTAAGCTGCCTCCTATATAATAGCACCACATATCTTTCAATATCGGTGTTGCCCTTTTTAATAATAAGACTTTATACATCCCCTCTATTTTTTCAATAACACAACTGCTATCCCAGTACTGCGAATAGGTGTTTGCGCCTCTTCATTTGCCATGTTTTATCTTCACTCCAATATTAAGATTATATTTTTGTAAAATTAAGTCTTTTATATTATAAACTTTTTCCTCTTAAACTGGTAATATTTCTTAGTTTTTACTTTTGCTGAAAGGTGGTATATAGGTAATAGTAAACATAATCTAAAAGGAGGTATAAAGATGAGTGTATTACAGAAAATTGCCTTAATACTTATGATTATCGGAGCAATTAATTGGGGACTTATCGGCTTATTTCAATTTGACTTAGTTGCAGCTATTTTTGGAGGGCAGCATGCAGGATTATCCCGAATTATCTATAGCATCGTTGGAATAGCCGGTTTGCTGAGCATTAGTTTACTTTTCTCTTCAAAAAGCTTATCAAAAAATAGCACAAAAGAGAGAACTGTATATTAAAAAGGTTTCATAAAAAATAATAGAGGATGGGACATAACTAAATAGATACTCTGTAAAGACGAACAATTTCTAATATAGCTAGTAAATAGCGGCTGCTTTCGCATACTTTTTACAAGAGGAAATATAATTAGTTGGAAAAACAGAGCAGCCGGAATACACGAAGACTCCTATGGGATTAGCGAGACAGTCTGAGACCCTGCAGGCCACAGGCCGAAGCGGCTCAGCGCGAGCCCCATGGAAAGCGAAGTGTATTCCGGCTGCGGGGAATCGCACCAAACTTCATGGAAACATCCTTTGAAAAACAAATAAAAGCCCGAACAATTATACGGAACATTCATTAGCATCTTCGTATAATTGTTCGGAATTATCCTTGGCTGGAATACTTATGTCCCAGCCTCATTATTTATTTTAGTAGATGAAATTCAAAACCTTTATTCGAAAATGTATTTGTCGTTTTTTCGATCATAAAGTGAAACTTCCCTTAGTGGGGGTTTTCCTTCATCTCCCACTAAGGGTTAGTTGAACCAATCGCGGACCTTTACGGACAGTTGCTCTCCCACCTTCCTCGTATTCTCATAGCTTGAGGGGGGAGGGGGGTCCATTAAGAGTGGTATAAATTATACGCTTATAATATATTCGCCACTAACTGAATGCCACTTAAAAACAGGCCAATAATAAAACCACATACAGCTCCGTTTACACGGATCCATTGTAAATCTTTGCCGACATTATTTTCAATCATATCGACCAGTGTTTCATTATCTAACTTGTCGAGATTTTCTTTTACTAAATTACCAATTTGATCATGATTATTCTCGATAAAATTAGAGATTTGTTGAACAATCCACGGATCGATCTTTTTGCCGTTTGCTTCGATTTTTTCTACTAATTGCAAAATAAACGGAATTGCTTTTGTTTCCATGAATTCTTCGTTTTCAAGAAGTTCAATCGCCTTTTCTTGTACCTGTTTAAGGCTTGCTAAGATCGTATGATTAGATTCAAGTGAGTCTAACACTTTATCTTTCCATGTATTGATTCCTTCTAAAACCTTATCGTTTTCTGGAAGGCTCTCAATCTCCTTGCGAATATAAAGAATGAGCGCTTCTCGATTTTGCTCTCCTTCTTTTTGGAGACTTCGCATTCCACTTAAGCAAAGATTTTGGACAATTTGCCCTAACTTATCTTCTGTTAAAATATTTTGCAAAGTCTTTAATGCGAATTGAAGCATGCCACTTGCTTCTACATTATTTAGTACATTCATCGAAACAGAACCAAGTTTTCTAGCTGTTTCTTCTTTTCTTAGCCAAGTTTCTGTTTTTACTAAAACATGATCCAATGCTTTTTTATCTACTTCCTCGGTAATTAACTGATTAGTAAGCAGTGTTAAAATATTACTTATTTGCACATTGGATAAAGCAGATGACATTTGCTCTCGAACAAACGGAGTGATCGTTTCTACATTGATATTGCTAATTGCTTGTTGTGTAGCTTTTATCATTGCTTTTTTGACTGGTTCTGTTTGAATTCTTGTTTTAATAGCTGCTGTGACTTTTTCAGTAAAAGGAATATTCTTCACTTTATCCTGAATACTTTCCTTCGATAACCAATCCTTTTTTAAAACACTCACTAATCCATTCACCATTCTATCCCTGTTCTTTGGCAATAGTGCAGTGTGAGGTATTGGTAACCCGAGTGGATGTCTAAATAAAG
Source organism: Niallia sp. FSL W8-1348 (assembly GCF_038006745.1). NCBI lineage: Bacteria > Bacillati > Bacillota > Bacilli > Caryophanales > Bacillaceae > Niallia > Niallia sp. FSL W8-1348. Next base: position 472,818 of record NZ_JBBOVV010000002.1, read on the forward strand.
CTGTAACTGCAAACCAGTCCGCTAATCCCCCAACAAGTCCAGCCTCAAAGCCGCCATGTAATAAATGAATCCACATATTATCTTGAAAAGGGAATGTTAAAATAAATCCGATTCCCATAATAATAAGTGAATATCTTGCAATTTTTCTTGATGATCTTTTTTCCACACATTGTCCCTCATTTTACTTTTAAAATCGTTATTTACATCTTTCCAAGATGTAGAACCTCTATTCTGTAGTATACCAATAATCGCCTAAAAACAGAAAGAATAAGTAAAGATTTGCTGAATTTTTTCTTATTTGCGCAGTAAAAGCCAAAAGGTTTATTACTCCTTTCGGCTCTCCAACTTTGATTCTTTTGTTTTAATGGTCTATTTGAGACAAAAATCTACTCATTACTTGTCTATATTGTTCTGGTTCTTCTATATAGGCCATATGGGCACTTTTTTCAAAGATATGGAAAGATGCATTTGGTGTTTTCCTACTAAAATATTCCGTTGATGCTGGAGTTGCTTCATCAAATCGCCCACATGTATACAAAGTTGGAATCGATATTTCCGCTAATCGTTCCGTACAATCAAAGGATTTTAAGTTGCCTTGTACCGTGAATTCCGATGGTCCCCACATTACTTGATATACATGGGGATTTCTAAAATGCTTGCCCTGTTTAAGATGTTCAGGATAAGGCTTTAATCGACATACAAAATGATCATTGAACACTTCAATTGCTTTTTGGAAGGCTGATGAATCAGTCGTTCCATTTGCTTCACTGCTTTTAATCGTTTCTTGAATTTCTTTCGGTAATAAAGTAAGATTTTTCTTTTGATCTTCTTCCCATAACGAAGCACTTAAACAAGGACTTGAAAAAATAATACTACCAATTCCTTCTGGCTCACTAAAATAATAGGCTGCTGCAAGAGTTGTTCCCCATGAATGACCAAGAATATGTACCTCATTTAGCTCTAACGCTTTCCGAACAAGCCCAACTTCTTCGACAAATCGATCCAACGTCCAGAGTGAATCGTCCTCTGGTCGATCCGATTTTCCACATCCCAACTGATCATACAAAATGACTGGTCGATTGATTGCTAGGTCTTTTAATCCTTGTAAAGAGTAAGAACTAGAGCCAGGTCCACCATGCAAAATAAGGAGTGGTATTCCTGTTGCTTGTTGATTATGGATAACATACCAAACCTTTCCACCTGTTACTTCGATAAATCCTTCTTTCATCGGTTGACTCCTTTATGTATTTTTCTACTAGTTTAGCATATTATTATCTCTCAATCGCAAAAGAACAGCTATTTCTATTTCTTTCTTTCAATTATCTCTACACGATTTCCAAATGGATCACGGAATTCAAAGCGCTCATATCCTTCAATCGCAATAGAATCTGCAATCTTTACGCCTAGTTTACTAAGCTTATTTTTCCATACAATCATACTATCTACTTGATAAGCAAGATGAGATTTTGTTGAATACCGATCAAATCCATCCTCCGTACCAACATGAACATCCATGTTTCCAAGTGTTAACCAAAAACCACCTCTACCTTGTAAGGATAATGGCTTCTCTATCTCCGTTAATTCTAATACTTCACAATAAAAATTCTTTGCCTCTTGTTCAGTACCTTTTGGAATCGTAATTTGGACATGATGCACACCAATAATAGTCATCTTATATCCCCCCTCCTCTAAACTTCCTCCTATCAATCGTACAAGATAGATTGCTAAACACACATTTTTAATTTAACATTTTGGTTATCCGCACATCTCTTTTCATTTCTTCCCAAGTGAAAACCCAGCAAATAACTTTCCACCATATGGATCTAGCACTTGTTCCGCAAGTAAAATTACTTTTGTCTTTTCCCCTGTTCGATAAAAAACTTGAAACGCCTCAATAAATTTATCAGCGAAAGTTAAATCATATTGACGTAAAGATCGAACCATCCATTTCGAAGTTCCTATCCACTGGTTATTTACTCTTAAGACAAATTCATGAAGAAGCATACTTAACGAACTTGCGATAAAAATAGCTTCTTGTTCATTAGTAGAACCAATAAAATCATCTAATACGTCCGAAATAAAGTATCGCTTCGTTCTAATTGTTTCCTCCGACCATTCTTTAGGACCAGCTACTAACATTTTTTCTGCCTCTTGTTTTATATCATTTAGAACGCCATCATTCCTCAACACGATTCCTTCTGTTACCATTCGTTGCATAGATGGTTTCGCTATATGATAATCCATTAAGAAAAAATCCTTGTAAGAGGATAAATTATGTACAAAGACTTCGATAGGCCACCCAAATTCACATACAGACTCTCTGAAGGAAGATTCGATTTGTTCATCAAAAACGACTATATCAAGATCCGATGTTGCTGTCGCTTGTCCTCTTACCACACTTCCCGCTAAAACCGCTGCGTTGCAATTAGTAAAATATTTATCAATAAAAAGACGAGCTGCTTCTATTGGTTCTAATCTTTCCATCTAAATCTCCTTTTCTAATCAATATATCATTCTAATATTATTTTAATTTCCTTAACAAATACTGCAGTCCCACTTATCTCAACATCCAGTTGATCATCCTTATCGGAAACGGTGACAGAAACTTTTCCATTCCGACCTATTTCCTTGCCTTGCTCGATAACAATAGGTTGGTTCTTTCCCTTATCATTTATATAAGTAACGTAATAGGCTCCCATCACTCCAGAAGCTGTTCCTGTGACAGGATCTTCTATCGTACCAGAAAAAGGAGATGAAAAATGTCTACCATGCATTGTTGCTTCTCCCTCAAAAGTTTCGAGGCAAAATGGGTGAACAGATGCATTTGGAATCTCTTTTAAAATGGACGGGAACAAATCATTTTTTGGAACCATTTGTGAAAATACATGTAAACTCTTTATTGGAACAAGCAATGTCCATATCCCTGTACTTCCATAAAGGATAGGCTGATTTACATCTAAATCAGATTCTGCGATGCCAATTGCCTCTGCCAATTCTTTTCTTGAACCGTTAAATTCTTTAAATTGTGCAGGTATTTGTTTCATAATAATAGAAGGGGTTGACTGTTCCTTTTGATTAATTCGAATAGGTAGAATCCCTGCTCTCGTCTCAATCAAAATCGTCTCTTTTTCAGGAAGATGCCCATTTGCTTTTAACGCAAAAACTGTAGCAATTGTTGCATGACCGCAAAGATTCATTTCATGTCCTGGTGTAAAATAACGTATTCTCAAATCGGCAATATTTGATGGCAAAACAAAGGATGTTTCATTAAAGCCTACTTTCTCCGCTATTTTTTGCATTTCTGACTCGTTAAATTTTTCCCCTTCTAAAACTATTCCTGCAGGATTTCCTTGATTTGGATGCTCTGTAAACGCATCGTAATGCAAGACGGAAATGGTTTTCATTATCTAACCCCCACCTATATATTCGTATTGTCAAAACTTTATATAGAAATAGGCTATTATATCCTATAATAGAGGGCTTTTTGAGCAAAAAAATTGCCACCCCCTGAATTCTAAGGATAATTGAGGTTACCACACACCCAACAACCTAGAATAGGAAGTGACAAATTGTACCCTCAAATTATAACCTATTTACTTACTTTTATTAAGTACCAAGATCAGGTTATTCGAACATTATTAACTCTTTTGATTGGGAAAAGTATGTTTGATAAACCTGTAGAAAAACCTGTAAATAAGCCTTATCGAAAACTACAGGTAGACGACCTCCCAATCATCGAAACCCTACAAAAGTTTGATTATAAACTTCTTTTGAATGAGTATCAGGAGAAAAATGGGAAACCCCTTAAACCTGTTCGAAGACACTCAAATTCAAAAACAACTGTTCCTTCCAGCATAAAATGTCCAAAGTGTGGTGCTCCATCTGATTTTCTTTATGCAAATAACGGAGACAAGGGACAGTATCAATGCAAGGTGTGTACATGTTTGTTTAACCAAAAAAATCATTATTCAAAAGAGGCAATTTTAAAATGTCCTCACTGTGCTAAAACGCTTGAAAAGGTCAAAGAGAGAAAAGATTTCGATGTATTCAAGTGTAAAAACAACGACTGTTCTTATTACCAAAAGAAACAAAATGGACTATCTTCAAAAGAGAAAAAACAGTTTAAAAAGGATCCACAGGCATTTAAAATGCGTTATATTTTCCGTCAGTTTCGTATCGATTACCAACCCTTATCGAAGCGTTCACCTCAGAAACCAAAGTTAGATTTATCAAGACTATATGTGTCGCCACATACATTGGGACTGATTTTGACCTACCATGTGAACTATGGGTTGTCAGCCCGTAAAACAGCTGCACTCATGAAGGATGTACATGGTGTATCCATCTCCCACCAAAGCATTTTGAATTACGAAAATAGCGTAGCACTGATGCTTAAACCTTATGTGGACCATTATCCTTATGAGCTTTCTGATCAATTCTGTGGAGACGAGACCTACATTCGAGTGAAAGGTCGCTGGCATTATTTATTCTTCTTTTTTGATGCCGTAAAAAAGATTATTCTGTCTTATCCTGTTTCTCCTAATCGAGATACTCAGTCAGCCATTCTGGCTATCGATGAGGTTCTTCTAAAGATGAAGGAAATCCCTAAAAACCTCACGTTTATTGTAGATGGCAATCCGATTTACCTATTAGCCCAACATTTCTTTGCCCAACATGATATTTCGTTTGATGTGAAGCAAGTCATTGGATTAACCAACGAAGATCCAGTATCAACAGAATACCGACCACTCAAGCAAATTATTGAACGACTCAATCGAACGTTTAAAGGAAATTATCGCTCGACTCATGGGTTTGGATCTGATCATGGATCTGTTTCTTTCGTCACTTTGTTTGTCGCATACTTTAACTTTCTACGGCCTCATTCAGCCTTAGAAGGAAAAGTACCTGTGATTCATCCAGAGTTACTTCAGCTTCCCAATATGCCAGCAAGATGGACTAAGCTAATTGGATTAGCTCAAGATTGGATTATAGAACAAACAACCTAGCTTTTGTTTAGCTGAGCCCTGAACCAGCAATCGGCGGAGCGAACTCTTGACAAACCGAACTTGCCAATGGTTTAAAATGGAAAAAATCAAGGGCTTATTTGGCATGCCTTCTTTTGTCCCCTTCGCCCTTGATAACCTGAATTCAAACCATTGGTGTGTTTGTCAAGAGCGATTGCGAGCCTCTCCACTTCAAAAAGGAAAGAAGAAAAAGACTTCAGGTTACTTTTTCATAGAAGTTTTGACACTACCTATATATTTGTCTCTCAATCTAACTTAATATCATACTCCATCCTTTTGGCAGTTTCCTTTGCGACTTCTTTTCCATATAATTTCACTACCAAGTGAAAAGACATATTGATCCCCGCTGATATTCCACCTGAAGTTAAAATTTTTCCCTCATCCACAAATTTTACATTCCTTTTCACCAAAATATTCGGAAATTCCCTTTCCAATCGATCGATATCCATCCAGTGAGTTGTCACCTTTATCCCGTCCAATATACCTGCTTTAGCCAATAAAAAAGCTCCAGTACAGACAGAAGTCATATATTCTACTCGGTGCGATTGATCTTGAATCCAATTAATTACCGCACGGTTATGTATTTCGATTTCTTCTGCACCATATCCACCAGGTACAACAAGCATATCTAGAGCAGGTTGGTTTTCAAAAGAATAGTCTGCTTCTATCTTCAATCCATTCCTTGCTGTAATCATTCCTCCTTTTTCTGAAATGGTGTAGACACAGAATAATTTATTATCCCCTCCAGCTAAAGAAAAAACTTCGAATGGTCCTGCAACATCCAAAACTTCAACCTCATTAAAAACGAATATTCCAATAATACGTTTTTTCATGCTACCTCCTTGTAAAAGAGTAATTGTCATTCCTATGAAAGTTACAATCAAGAAATAAAACCAAGTTAATCCCTTCTTTTTTCATACTAACATGAATTTTGAATTTTTAAATAATAAATCCTTCTAAATTTCTTAAAAATAAATGGTATAATATTTGTTCTAAAGATATATCTGGGAGGATGAAATGATTCAGGCAATTGGTATTGTTGATTTTCATTACAAGCCAATGAGAACAACGAAATATAAAGACAATGTAACAAAGAAAATTAATGGTAAAAAAAATAAATTTGATGATTCCTTTGAAGTTATTTCGATATCAGAACCATACGATATGGATGGAGATATTTACGTTCGCGTATCTTGTTCGTTTACCATTTATATGTACGAAAAAGCATATATTCGCAATCCAGAAGAATATGTTGGTTCTGTTTTTCCAACTTTAAAAGAGCGGATAACGCCAAATATTATTGCTACGAAAGTTTATAGTTTATCAAAAAGAAGATAAGTATTTTTTGATGTCTTAAAGGATTGTGCCTATTTTTATCGAATAGAAGGGAAAATGACTTTTAGGAGGATAATTTATGCACCATTCATTATCATTGAAGCAGCAAAATTTACATGGTTCCTTCAGCAGTAGCTATAAACCGATTTTAACGGTGGATTCAGGTGACTCGATTACTTTAAAAACATTGGATATTGAATGGGGCTATTCTACCTCAAAAAACGAGGAATATCGTATTTACTCTTCAAGAGAACAAGAGGAAAAACCACAGCATCCTATGATTGGTCCAATTGCTATTAAAGGAGCAAAACCTGGGATGGTATTAGAAGTAAAATTAAACGATATAGTTCCTGGATGGTATGGACGCAATTGGGCTGGCGGGATGGCGAATTGGCAAAATAATGCGATTGGCATCGCTAATACAGATCGAATTCAATTGGATTGGGAATTAGATTCGGAGAAGATGATTGGTTCTACTTCCATTCATTCTAAATCATTTCATGTTGCTTTGCAGCCGTTTATGGGGGTTCTCGGGGTCGCTCCAAAAGAAGCCGGAGTCCATTCTACCTCCCCACCTAGATATTGTGGTGGCAATATTGATTGTAAGGAAATCGTGAAAGGTAGCAGCTTATTTTTGCCTATTTCAGTTGAAGATGCTCTTTTTTCTATTGGAGATGGACATGCATTGCAAGGGGATGGAGAAATCTCCGGCACTGCGATTGAATGTCCAATGGATCATGTAGATATTACGCTAGTGGTAAGAGAAGATTTACAATTAACCTATCCGAGAGCCAAAACCCCAACAGGCTGGATTACATTCGGATTTGATGAAGATTTAAATAAAGCAACGGAGATTGCTTTGGCTGATATGATTTCTTTAATGACGCAACTTTATTCTATTTCCCGAACTGAAGCGACTGCATTAGCAAGTGTTACTGTTGATTTACGGATTACACAGATTGTTAATCGTGTAAAAGGGGTACATGCCATTTTGAACGATGGTGTTATACGTTAGTTTGGAGAATACTATTCTAGGAAAAACAAATAGAAAGTGAGGCTCCTATTTTTGGGGTCTCTAAGATGGATTAATGGTTTCCCCTACCTAAGGTGCCAATACTTTGTTCTGCCCTTCTACGATTTATTGGCGCTTTCACTTCCTCTAAATTAATTTGCTCCATGTATGAATGTGCTTTATCTCTGATGGAGAAACCACTTGAATAAATTTGCGGATAGTCTCATCTAATTCGTCAAAATTAATTTCTTTTGTGCCTATATTTACTTTCGCTACTGCAATCCCACAGCCGATATCTACCCCGACTAAATTAGGGACAATTTTGTCTTGAATCGTCATTGTTGTTCCAATTGTACAACCGACTCTAGCGTGTGTATCTGGTATAATTCGTATCTTGCTGTTTTGAGCAAATTCCTGATTACATAATTCCTTTTATCTGTGTCTCAGCCATTTCCTCTAATTGATCCGTAAATACTTTAGCAGTATTATATTTCCCTCTTAATTCAATCATTTTGATCACTTCCTTTTTTATTTTCTTTTAGAATTTGTTTAACCGAATACTCATTGACGTACAACTTCAATCTGTTATAGACTTAATATAACAGATGAAAATAGCATGAGAGGGGAAAAAATAATGAATTCTGTTTATATAGGAATCTCTCTACAAGTATTACTTGCTGTGTTACTTCCTATCTTGCTTATGGTATATTTACAAAGAAAAAAAATGATGTCATGGAAGTCTTTACTTATTGGTATACTTATCTTTATTGTATTTTCACAGATCTTAGAAAAAGTCGTTCATTTCCTAGTGCTTGCTCCAACTGGCACTGAATTAAAATGGAGCACGAATCCTTATATCTTTGCATTATATGGAGGCCTAGCTGCTGGTCTTTTTGAAGAAATTGGGCGCTATTTTGCTTTTACGGTTTTATTGAAAAACCATCATCAATTTAATGATGGACTTTCCTATGGATTAGGACATGGTGGAATAGAAGCTATATTTATTGGTGGTATGAGTGCGCTGAATTCTCTGCTTATCTCCTCCATGATAAAAACCGGAAACTTAGAAACGATATTAGGTGCCGCAGCCACCCCTGAAGAAATTAACAGCATAAAGGAACAATTTGAACAGGCAAATATAATGCTGTTTGCGACTGGCGGTTTAGAACGAGTCTTTGCATTAGCTTTGCATCTTGCTTTATCGATTTTAGTACTATATGCGGTTAGACAGCAAAAATTTAAGTATGTTATTTACGCGATACTTATTCATGCTGCTATTAATTTCTTGCCAGCACTTTATCAAGCAGGAACTGTGACAAACCTAGTTGTAATTGAAATATTCTTAGGGGTAGTTGCTGTTCTGTCTATTGTCTTTATTGTGAAAATGAAGCCAAAATTTGAGAACTAAACTTTTATGGAAGCAGGGACATAAGTATTTTCAATCAAATAACCCCGAACGATTATACGTACATGCAAAGTGAACTGCCCCCTGTCAAGTAGACAGTGGAAATAATAAAAAAGATCTAAGCGGCTTTAACTCTATATTCCATAGGGCTAAGGCCGTTTAATCGTTTTTGATATCTATTGTGTAGTGACCCCTAAAAGTTAGACACGGTTATTTCATTAGGCAACTTGTTCAAAATGAGTTCGGTATTGTACCGGATTCATTTTCAATTTTCCATAGGAGTGGTTCCCCTGTCGATGTTATATAGATTACTTCCCATTTATTATCTTTCCATTCTAATAAACTATAGCCATATTGTTTATCACTAGAAAGATGAGGAATAAAAACATGCTTACCATCTAAGGCAATTTGTTTTAAAATAGTATCTATATTTAATTCACCAGTGTCTAAAATCATTTTCTTTAAACGATTTTCATTTGGGATTGAAGAAGGCGTACGATGATTATCAGTTATTGGAAGGAAAATATACAAACATATAGCAATCATTACTACAACTAGTAAACACCATAACCATTTATACCTCATTTTATTACTACCTCCCTCTTAAGATAGATTTAGAGGTTCGAAAATAGTACTGACTCTTTTCAGTTGATATAATCATGCCTTTTCCATCTGTTTCAATATAAATAGTAGATTCATAGCCACTTCCCCACTTTGAGGTTGCACCCAATAGAATATAGGGAAAGCGCTCCGTTGTTTGATAAGATGCATATTCTTCATCATCTAATTCTTCTTCCATTACTTCTGGGAATGATTCATAATACCATTGTTGTGTATCCTCCAAAATCAAACATCTGCTTGCTCCAATCTAGAAAACTCTTCATTTTTTCATCCTTATTTTTGCATGTTTACCAAATAACAACATCACCTTATAGGAAAAATGAATGATATGTATCTCGTATAAATAAGATATTATTAGAAGATTTTATCTCCTTATGATAAGATACGGTTATGTGTGTAAATAGGAAAACAATTGAAATAGTAGTTTAAGGAGTGCAGTGAATGGAAAATTGGATTTTAGAAACAATGGAAAATTTCGGATACATAGGTATACTTTTGTTAATTACGCTCGAAAATATCTTCCCCCCTATTCCTTCAGAAGTAATCTTAACCTTTGGAGGTGCGATGACTGTAAAAACAGGGATGACTGTAACAGGAGTTGTCATCGTTTCTACAATTGGATCGGTTCTTGGAGCAATCATTCTTTATTACATCGGTTCCATTTTAGAAATAAAAAGATTAGAAAAAATTGTTGATAAATGGGGGCATATCCTCCGATTAAAAAGAGAAGACCTATATAAAGCAGATCGTTGGTTTGAAAAATATGGCTATTGGACAGTCTTTTTCTGTCGCTTTATTCCACTTATTCGCAGCTTAATTTCGCTTCCAGCAGGTATGGCAAAAATGAATTTTGGTATCTTTTTATTTTTAACAACAATTGGTACTTTCACATGGAATTTTGTTCTAATTCGCATTGGGGCGGCAGTGGGTGACTCATGGGAAGATATCGTTCATTACATGGATTTATACTCAAATGTCGCATACGCGCTTATTGCCATTATAGGACTTGCTTTCATCGGGCTTTATATTTATAAAAGAGTAATAAAGCAAAAATAACGATGTTTATTTTTCATCTCATGGGTTTTCCCATGAGATGATTTTTTTACCCAAAATGAAATTTTTTATGGTACAAGCTACCTTTTTCGCATTCGATGATAGTAATAAAACAATATACCAATAAAAACGATAAAAAATATAAAGCTAATCTTCATTGGATAAACAATCATAATTCTTGCATGAATTAGAAAATCAATAAAAAAGAAAGCGATAATTCCAAGAAAGAAAATCTTCAATAGGAATCGTTTATTCTTCATTTTAATCCCCACATCTCCATTTAGTAATTTGTCTTTTTCTGTTTATATTTTATGAGAGAGACTGGATATTTAGTTATGTATTGTTAAAAAGGATTTTTTAAGTTTACCGCTTGAATAACTACTGCAGTCAAGCCAGTATCTGAACCTACTTCATGCCATTCTCCTTGCTCCCAAAATACAGCATATCCCTTTTTAATTGGAATCTTCTCTTCAGAACCATCTCTAATCCATCCCTCTCCCTCCACAACATGGAATAGTTGTGGAACTGGAGCTTGATGATAGCCTAAGATTCCGTTAGGCTCTATAGAGATAATCCCAATGTTCGTTGCTTCCTCTGTCTTCATTATTTTACAGTAGCTAGAAGCAACAGATTCATATTTTAAGATAGTGTTTCCTTTTCCAATCGAGATTACTTTCATCTCAGTCACCCTTTCTTCTTTAAACACATTATTGTGAATTAAAATATAGCCTGCCTTCATTTTTAAGACAGACCTTTATCATCATACTATAAACATTTGCAACACCACAGTTGCTCCACATATCGGAACATCCTCTGTTTTTAGACAGATCATTCCTTGGGACACTTCATAATTTTCCTTTGGCTGTAAAACAGCGTTAATAAACAAATTCATGTAAGAAACTTTTGAAGGATCTAGAATTTTTTGTTTTCCTAACTCTTTTACTCCATCTTCTTCTGTAAAAATATGCTTACTTCCATCTGCAATAGCGAAATATTCTAATACCATTATTTTTTTAGGTATGTGTATACAAATCTCTGCAGAAGGTATTTCAGGCATCATCAAATATGGTTTTGGCACTTTTTGTCGTTTTTCCATCTTCCCCACCTTTTTTAACCATAATAGTTATTTTATAAATAGAGAGTCAGATGGTGCACATATTGTGAATATTTCCATTATGTCTAGTCATTATCAGTTTACTTTCATAACATGAAGTATAATGGTATAAGGTGGTGAAACGTATGCCCTTACAAATTATGAAGCTTGCTGTTAGTGCCGCACTTGACATTGACACTGCTCCAACAGTTGATCGGTTTTTTTATATTGTTACTGACCCTATTACAGGTGCTGGTACTTTAGATATTGACGCAGCTGATTTTATGACAGATACTGGCGATGCAGCAACAACATTACCAGAACTAACTGCTGATAATAGTTATTTCAATGTATATGTTAACGGAGTACTTCAAATGGAGGATCTTCTAACATATACAGCAGGTGCAACTGGTGTTGGAGGATTAGTCATAACAGTTCCAGATGGTTCTACTATTATTGCAGACACTCCTGTCGTCTTAGAAATCACAAACTTCACTCCTACCTCAGAAGCAACTATTAATACGTAAAAAGAATACGATAGGCTCCGAATAATTTCCTTTTCGGCCTGTCGTATTCTTTTTACTTATATTTACTATCTAAAACATAGCCTTTACTTCGATACATTTTCTATCATCTTAAACATCTAATCGAAGGCTATTATACGATTTAATTTTCGTAATAAAGTCCTCTACATTCTCACTCGTAATTTGTTTAAATTTCAATGTGTCCTTTTTATATTTAATCGCTATGTACTGATTCAACATTCCCTGCTTTAACTGAATATCTTCCATATTTACATACTCAAAGCTTTCGTTCAATTCATTTCCAGTAATGGAATCCGCACAGAAGATTAATCGTTTTTCAGTTGCTGCAAGGATACCTAGACGAACTATCTTTCTATAAATAAACACTTCCAATGAACATCTGATTGTTCCTTTTATCGTTTCGTTATTTTTTAATTGCTGCTCAATTGTTTGTAAGTCTGCTATCATCCGGCTTCCTCCTCCTTCTGCTTCTAAAACTACTTACGGACGAAGCAGGAAAAAGTTTCCTTATTATTTATTTTTACTTAATCATTAGGATTAATAATAGCCAGTATTTGATGATCTTTCCATTGTCCATTAATTTTCACATTACTTTTTGCTATTCCTTCTTTGTGAAAACCAGCCTTTTCTAATACACGAATCGATCCAATATTATGTGGCATCACACCTGCTTCTAATCGGTGCAAATGAAGGGTATTAAATGCATAGTTAACTAATTGCTTTACAGCGATAGTCATATAACCCTTACCATTTTGATTTTTATCAAGGACATAACCAACAATAGCATTGTGAGCAGGTTCTCTTCTTACCATATAGAGATTAACACTTCCAATTAACTCATCTGATTCTTTTAAGAATATCCCAAAATGATAATCGACATCTTTTTTCTCATTTTCTTTCCATGTTTTAATTAATTGCTGCTGAAAATCTAATGTATAAAACTCTTCCTTGCGAGCAATGGAATAAGCTTCGAAAAATTCTCTATTCGTTAATTCGAGCTGCCATAATCCTTCTGCATCTTTTTCTTCAAATAATCTTATGTAAATCTGTTCCGTTGTTTGTATCATACTACCTCTCCTCTCTCCCATTTATTTTAACCATTCTTTTTATATAAAAACAACAGATTTTTCTGACAATATTACAAATAAAGTACAGGAGAGTTTAAACATCCAGCTGCTTTGATTGTCGTCAACCTAAGATGGAATAATGCTCCATTTTTCATAAGTATTTTACCTATTGATAATTAGTTTTTTTATGCTAATTATTTGATTGTGTAAAATTTTATGAAATGATTATCTACATTGGTTTATCTATTTTTTCAAGATGATCTTTTTTTAACCGATAAACTCCCTTTCCTTCTGTCCCCATTAATGTATTATTACACCAATACATTCCAGTGCCTTCGTCGATTCCAAAATTAAAGCGAGGTTGAAACATTTTGACCGCAGTTCTTAAATGGCTTTCATCCATCCACTCACTAAAATGAACGGCAATAACCGTATCTTTTAACAAACCTAATCCAGCTTTATATTTAAAAACTCCATCCGCATTATCTTTTGCTGAAATAATACATTTCTCCATACTAATCAGCGCACCAGCTGAAAACCCGGCGATTGGTACTCCTGCCGAAAATTGTTCCTTAAGTATTTTTGAAATAGTTGTATTGGCAATATACTCTGCATAAAGCTCAGAATTCCCGCCACCGATGATAATTCCTGCACTATTCAATAGTAGTTGTTTAGCCTCTTCCACTGAAACAGTTGGTAAAGGTATATATTGAAATTCCATTATCCCGTTTTCCTTCAATACTTTTGTATACTTGGGCATATAATCTGTCCAATTTGCTCTTTCTAGAATAAGCAAAGATATTTTCCCAGCTCGTGCAGAGACCAATTCCGTAAATTTTTTTGCCATTTTGCAAGTAAATGGCGGGCCCCCACCCAATAAGAATAGATGCTTATCCATTACTGTCCTCCCATATTCTCTGTACAGTTATTAATCGATTACCATCAAATATTAATTTATAAATATCCGGAATTTGTAAATTTTCCCAAAATTGATAATCATATTCCTTTGAAAAATAGTTCATCATTAGAACCATAATATTTCCATGTGTACCAATAACAATCCTTTTATTTTCATATTGTTTTAGTATTTGAAATAATGTTCGGACACCTCTTTTCTGTGCAGTTAGATTAGACTCTCCTCCATCCCAGGCAAAAGATTCTTCTTTCCATACTTTTTCGATTGCAGTATCAAAATCACTAATAGATCCTTTTGCTAACACCCGTTCTTTAAAATCGGAGATAAGCTTGATGTCTGCGTGGAAATATTCTGCAATTCCTTCTACTGTCTGGATCGCTCTCTTATATGGACTTGATAAAACGATATCGACAGATTCCATTTCCATTCGTTTTGCTACTCGTTTAGCATCCGATATACCTTTCTCCGATAAAGGTCTACCTAATTCATCTGAGGAGTATACGGAGTGTGCATGCCTGACTAAATAGATCGTTGTTCTAGATTCCACTTTTCTCATCCCATCATACAGATTTAGGCGTCTTTAACGATGGAATATACATTTATATCAAATGCCTTCCCATTCTGTTCATAATATTTCCTCAAAATGCCTTCATGCTGAAAACCAAGCTTTTGAGCAAGTTTATTTGATGCCTCGTTTTCTAAATAAATCATCGCTCCTAGCCGATTTAATTGAAGCTCTTCTAATGCGTAGGAGACAACTTTTCTTACCGCTTCTGAAGCATATCCAGCTCGCCAATAATCGGGATGAATTTCGTATCCAATCTCCGCTCTTTTATGGGAAAGAACTAAATTATTTAAACCAAGTGTGCCAATAAGTCGGGAAGTTCCTTTTATTTGCATGCCCCATCTTAACCCTCGATGATTTCGGAAACTTTCCGAAAAGTGCCCAATTATTGTTTCGACTTGCTCGATGCTCGAAAATGCCTCCTGGCCATAATAGCGCATTACTTCAGCATTAGAAAAATAGGCAAATAAATCTGCAGCATCCTCTTTTTCAATCTCTCTTAATATCAGTCTTTCTGTCTCTAATATTGGAAACATCCTATTCCTCTTTTCTATGTTCGTTTTTACTAAGTTTCGGTTTACCATTTTTTTCTTATTATAATAGAAATCCTAGAATTAGCCTAGGGGAAATATCGGATAATGATTGCATTGATACTATCTATACGCCTGAGATTAGAAAACGATTTCATTTTTATTAATATTCATTCCTATACTGAATGCATGCTATAATAATAGATATGAAAATATTGGGAGGACAACCTTTGACAGCAATCTATTTTGGCTTTATTTCTGCAGTTATCTTGTTGATCGTGCTTTCACTCATCTATTTTTGGTGGCGAACAGATAAATACGTAGAGAATCTTCAGGCGATTCGAAAATCATATTATGTATTGTTTTTTCTTTTAATCTGTCTTGGAATCTTTTCAGATCAACTTCAAATTGTTGACTGGAAAACGATTTTGTCTTTTGTTTGTGCGGCTGTTTTTCTTGATATAGCCGTTTTTCAAACACCAGACATTCTTAAGATTTGGAACACAGAATTCCAGCATAGCAATTACATACGTAAAACAATTCGCAAAAATGAAGAAGTTTTAGGCTACAACGCAAAAAAAGTCCAGAACTTTACCGAAGTTATTTCCAGAACTGCTGATCATTTTATGGATCGCAATCCTCCCCAACACTGGCGCCAATATAAAGATGAACTACGAGCCTATTTAAATCTATACGCAGACACTTTTCAATTTCATATTGCAATTTTTCCATTTGCCATAAGTGCCAGTGCTGATGAATTAAAACGCAACCTAGAAGCAGCTTTTAATAGTGTAGAAATTTGTTATAATATTAACTTTGTAGATAGAGAAGTAAGAGATAGCATGGTCCAATACCTGCTTGATGGGAAAAGTATCCCTTTAAAAGACCCAAGTCATGGTACAAATGAAGAAGAACGGGCAAAGAATGTTTTTATCGTTGCATATTATGGGGAAAGTTATAATATGTTGATAGGAATTAGTTCAAATTTTGTGGAAGTCGACGGAATTGATGCTTCCCATATCCTTAACCTCGCACAAATTTTTGATTGGTACATGGTTTAAGTCTCCATTTTAGATGTTCTGTAGTATAATAATATATAGATAAAAAAGCATGAGCATTTTTCACAATTAATAAACTTATAGTTTTGGAGATTAGTAGCTTGTGCAAGAATTTCATCATCAAATTTTGTTAAAAAGGAGGAATTGATATGGCAGACAAAAAAAACGCTGCAACTGCTCCCACTCCTACCCCATTCAATAAATCGAAGAAACAGCCAAAAAAATCAATGAATCCGAATAGGAGAAAAATGACGGTAGCAGTGTCAGAAACTTTTGAAGATATTCATGACATGAATAAAAAAGCATTAAACTTACTAGCTAAACGGGCATAATTAAACAGAGTCTATGGAAATGAGAAGAGTTCTTTACGAAAGAAATTACTCATTTTCTAAGACTCTGCTTTTTTTTTGTATCACAAGAAAAAGAGTAAAAAGTTAGAGAACAGCGTAGACTACATTACAATTACTTAATATTTGTATAAAAACACTAAAACAATGGAAAACCTGTATATAAAAAGTAATGAGGCAATTCAGATATGACATTAAAAAGAAAACAAAACATGAATCCAAATCGAAGACATATGACTGTACCAGCCATGCATTTTTCTGTTTCCATTTACAATAAAAACACAATAGCTATCTTAGAAGCATTGGACCAAAGGAAGATCTAAACTTATCCGTTCTTATTTTATTTTCGGCTCTCTGCCATTATGATGGGGGTCTGTTTCTAAATGCTGATCTAAATAGCTATAAAACTTTTCCATTGTATGTTGCTCTTTGAGAATCGATTGAAGCTTTAAAGGATCTTTAATAAACACTTTGTGTTTCTTTAATAGCTTAACCAACTCCGGAAAAAGGCTAATATCTTCACTCTCCAAATGCAAAGTGGAAGAATCCTTTAAGTGAATAATAATATCTAAATGAAGCGATGATCCTAAAAGGTATAAAAAAACAGTTGGGACACGTTGCACATTAAATTCTACTGAAACAATTTCTTTATAACGAACCGTTTGCAAATTCCGCTTCTTTTTTCTTCTCAACAATCCACAAGGTGTAAAAAGAATACCTAAATCATTAAAGCTTGTATAACATATGGGATAAAGCTTACTTGCATAATGTGGGTATTTTTTCCCGTATACCTCAACAATAACTGGTAAGACTCTGTTCTTTCCCTGTGATACAAACTCAGTCCACTTCATTTCCGCTCCCTCCTACTTATTTATTACTTCACTCCAGCTACTACAAACGTCATTACATTTCACTCTTTGTTTATTTACTCTAGTCTATTCCATAACAATGAATATATTGCCGAATAGTCAAGCTTCCGTACAAAGTAATGTATTTAACATAATATATTCCATGCTTTATAAAAAGGTTAAAAACAAAACAATAATACTTTTTTATTCGATAGCTGCTAGCCATTTTCCTGTATCTTTCCTGAAAAAACAGCAATTTTCTACAGCGTATTCGATTTACTTCATTAAACAAAACATCCCTTTTCCAAGAATTACTGGAAAAGGGATGTTATTAGTAAAAGAACATCTAGTCCTTATTTTTTGCTCCTTCTAGCAATATCTGTAGCTCTTCTTCTATTAGTTCTACATCCAATCGCTCAAAGAGTGGGATGACATACTTTATTTCAGGCGGAAGTGTTTGTTGCTGCTTCCATTCCACTTTTCTAATCCCTAACATATCTCTAATCTTGTGTGTGGAGAACGGCACAAAAGGTTCTAAAAGCTGTGCTAAATTTACAATTATATAAGTACAATTGGCTAAAGTAATTTCCCCAGCCACTTTTTCCGTTTTCACTTGTTCCCACGGCTTCTCTTGATCAAAATATCGATTGGCATAACGAATGTAAGAAAAGATTTCTTCTAGTGCTTTTTTTACTTTTCCTTTTTCAATCCATTGACCTGAGCTTTGATAAACTTCTTCCGTTACAGCAATAATGCTTTTGGAAACCTGTCTTTTCGGAATCTTACCATTGTACGCTTTTTGAATAAATTTCAATGTCCGATTTACAAAATTCCCATATGCTCCTAATAATTCACTATTATGGCTATAAATAAATTCTCGCCAAGAAAAGTCAGTGTCTCTTGCTTCCGGTGCATTAATGGTCAAAAAATAGCGTATGGAATCAGGATTATATTTCTGCAATATATAGGGGACCCAAACAGCCCAATTTTGGCTAGTCGATAACTTCCTTTTTTCTAATGTCAAATATTCGCTGGAGATGATATGTGTTGGCAAAGATTTTCTCCCTAGCCCGAGCAAAATACTGGGCCAAATAACCGTATGAAAGGGAATATTATCTTTTCCATGTACATAATAAGAAGTCGTTTTGTCATTCCAATAATCTTCCACATTAAGACCTGTCTTTTTACAAATCTCGATACTTGCAGTTAAATATCCCGAGACTGCCTCAATCCAGACGTAAATCTTCTTGCCTTCAAAGCCCTCTAGCGGGACATCAATCCCATTAGGTAAATCCCTAGTTACTGCTCTGTCTGGAAGTCCTTCTTGTAAATATCGTTTCGTTAAGGCAAGTGCATTTTCGCGCCATAGCTCCTTATCTATCGCTTCTTTTAAATAGGATTCCATCTCCTTTTGAAACTTGCTAAAAGCAAAATAAAAATGGTCTGTTTGTTTAATTACTGGCTCCTCACCACAAATTTTACATCGCTTTTCCTTTAATTCAAGAGGATCTAATATGCTTGAGCAATAATCACATTGGTCGCCTCTAGCTTTTTGTTTACAGTGAGGACAAATTCCTTCTACAAAACGGTCAGGTAAAAACTGATTATCTTTTTGACAATAAGCTTGCTCGACCGTTTTTTTGTACAAATACTGATTCTTTAATAAGGCTAAAAAAATCTCCTGAACCGATTGATGATGATGCCAAGCATCTGTTCTTGTATAAAGATCATAAGAAAAGCCTAGCTGCAAAAAACATTGGTGAAATTCTTGGTGGTATCGATCGGCAATTTCTTGAACAGTGATATGTTCTTGCTGTGCTCGAATGGAAATTGGTGTACCATTGCAATCACTTCCGGAAACATAAAGGACATTCTCTCCTTTTTGGCGAAAATATCTTGCTAAAATATCTCCAGGTAGTAATGCTGCCACATGTCCAAGATGTAAAGAGCCATTTGCGTAGGGCCAAGCGCCTCCTATTAATATTGTCATCATTATTCCTCCCAAATAATTTGTCTAATTCGGCTGCCTACAATTGAATTTGTCTGCATCTGTTCAAAAATACACTAGCGAATTTAATTCCTCCTCTCTTTAAAACACATAAAAAAACGCCCTAATCTAAAAAGATTAGGACGAGTTTACCCGTGGTACCACCTAGCTTCGCAAACAATTTGCACTATTTGCCTCTAATCAGTACGTCTTCAAAAAGAGATACTGCTGCTGTTATAACGAGTGCCTATCTCGTCGTAGTCTACTCACTTATCGTTTTCGGTACGAAGCTCAAAGGTCATTTTCAATAAGGTTCATTTACTTCCTTTCCACCATCGGAAGCTCTCTATAAAATACTGCCTTATTTACTTTTCCTTATCAACGCCATCATTTTTATTAAGGTTGATTGTAATTTTTTCTTCATTAATTGTCAATATGTTTTTAAATTAGATTACTTCCCGTTAAGAGTGGATAAACCAGTTTTCTTCCCAAACACCTTAAATGATAACGCCTACATAAACATGTAAGTCATTCGGAACTAAAATGGTTCCATCTTTACTATACTTTTCAAATAAGTATCCTAATTTCTCAACAAATTCATCATACAAAAAGTCATCTTTTTTTGGTGCATAGGAAGCGGATAGGTTTCTGCCAATAAAATATTCTTTGCTCATTTTTAATGGATTTGATACAGCATAATGTTCGTAACCATTCGTAAAAAATTGCTGTAAATCCAAATGATCAATATTAATTCCACCACTAAATCCTTGGAAATTTGGACAATATTTTTTTGAGATTTCTGCTGTTTCTTTGTTTAACTTACTCGTATGGTCTCGACTATTCCAAATAAGCATCACATAGCCATCATTCTTCAAAATACGTTCACATTCATTTTTAAAAGCAGCAGTATCGAACCAATGAAATGCTTGAGCAACCGTTATTAAATCAACACTATTTTCAGAGATGCCAGTATTTTCGGCAGAAGCATTTATACAAGTTACCTGTTGTAGCCCTTCCATTCTTTCTTTTAAAATGGATTGCATATCATTATTAGGTTCGACCGCGATAATTTCTGTACCAATACTAGCAATAAGTTCCGTAAAAATACCCGTACCCGCTCCCACATCTGCAATAACAAAATGATCTTTGCTACCGATATACTCTGTAATAAGCTCCGTCATGAAATGTTTTGGATAACCTGGACGATAACGGTCGTATAATGCGGACTTCCCTGTGAATTTCGCTTCTGAATTCATTTTATTCCCCCTCATTAAAACAAATTCCCTTCCTTCTCCCCGCATGCACTAATCTTTTATCCTATTCCCACTATACTAAATAAATATTCCACAAAGAACATTACATTCCTTCTATATTTTTTTGGAACAGTCCCGTATCGGTTTATTGTAGTTACAGAACTGTTCCTTTTGTATTATGCTTTTGCTACATAACTTGCGAGTGCTTTTTGCACTTCATATATGCTGCTGTCTTTTTTAAACTGTTTGGATATAGCTGGCAATTCTGCCCCTGAAATCCAAACTTTTAATTCAGCATCTAAGTCAAAATGACCTGCTGTTTCAATGCTAAATCGAGAAATACTTTTATATGGAACAGATAAGTACTCGACTTTTTTTCCTGTCAATCCTTGTTTATCAACGAGAATTAACCGTAAGTCAGTGAACACAATCAGATCTCTTACTAATTTATATGCTAACTCAATTGTTTCACTTGACCCAATTACCTTGCTTAATTCCTTTTCTAATTCTTTTACGTCTGCTGCACTTGCATTCCCCATTAGCCCATTTAAAAAACCCATTTTATCAGCCTCCATCTTCTTTTATTTATGTACTGATTAATTACTTTAAAAGTTTCATTTTCTTTTTGCTAATTCAAACTTAATTATCCTCTTTCTACTCTTTCTTTGCAAAACATAAGATATTTTCCAATTAGTCTCTTGTTTTTTAATTACACCTGTAATAAAATACTTACATATGGAACATATAAAAAACGGAGACCAATTACTACTCGTCCTGGAAGCATTATCTAATCCTTATCGATTAAAAATTGTCGCCATCTTGCAAAAAGAAAGAAAATATGTCAGTCAGTTAGCACGAGAACTAGGAATCAGTAGACCTTTGTTATATTTACATCTACAAAAATTAGAAAACGCAAAATTGATTAATGGACATCATGAAATTTCTGAGGATGGAAAAGCAATGAAGTACTATGAGTTAATTCCATTTTATCTTCCTTTAACAGAAGAACTAATAACAGACTTGGCTGACAGTGTCACGATTAAGAAAAGAAAGGAATAGTAATCAAATCATTTAGGAGGTAATTAAATGGAGATATTCGGTATTATTAATATCTTTATCATCCTACTTCCGATTCTTCTCATACTTGGTTTTTTATTTTATCTGGCGAGATATATGAAGAGAGCGGAAGCACGTGCAGATGAAAAGCTAAACATCGAAAAAGAAAATGTAGCGTATCAAAAAGAACAGATAGACACACTGAACAAAGTAAAAGAAAAAATTGTCAACATTGAAAAAATGTTAAACGAGACAAATTAAGGGAGAAAAAAATGAGCTTAATTTTTTTAGCTTTGCCAACCTTAATCCTTTATATTTTCATTCCATTGCTTCTTATTTTTATCACAGTACGTTTTCTAAAGCGTAAAGAAGCAAGAGCGATTGAAAGATTAAAGGTAGAAAAAAACAGCCTTTCTATTCACAAACAGCAAATGACGATTATAAATGATTTAAATGAGCACCTACAATCTATTGAAAAAACGCTAAAAAATGTGGAATAATCTACATGGTTTAGCGTTTTTCCAATTATCACCATACATATCCATTCACATTAGTAAGAAAATAGTACTAATACTCGGAAGAATGGAGAATTATATGAACAAGCAAGCGAAATTACTTATTCAACTAATTATTGTTATGCAGATCCTTATCCTTTCAATTCAACCGCTATCTGCCTATGCAATAAAAACACCAAATGTTGTCATGACAAAACAATACAAAAATCTAGAGAATTTAAAATATCCATCTCTTGTTAGTGCGCCTAATAATATAGCGCAAAACAAAGTTAACAAAATTCTTTTTCGACATATTCAAGACTCCTATAATCGATATGAAAAATTAATGAAAGATATGGTGAAGATAAAAAAAGAGCCCATGTGTAAAGAATCACCAGCAACATGCCAATATGAGTATATTACTAACTACCAGGTTAAATATAACAGTAACAATAAATTGAGTATTTTATTAAGTGATTACCAATTTACTGGCGGTGCACACGGTAATACTGTTATCACGACATATAATTTTGATCTTAAATCAGGGAACCAATTAACATTAGACGACTATTTCTCCTCAGAGGTAGAGTATGAGAAGGTAACAAATTACGCATTGGCATATATGAAAAAACGTCCCGAAATTTTCTATTCCCATCCTTCGGAATTTACTAATTTTAAAGTAACTAATCAGACAAACTTCTATTTAGCTGACAAAGGGATTGAATTAATATTTCAACAATACGAAGTGGGTCCATATTCTTCTGGAAACCCTACAATATTAATCCCTACTTCTGTATTCAAAAAGAATAATCTTTAAATAAAGAAAACTTCCATCAGTAAGGGTTTTCCTTATCAACCAAGGATGATTTGTTACATTCCGATTGAGCTGAAAGTCATACTACCCCTTAAGAGTAGGATAAAGAGGCTGGGACATAAGTATTCCAGCCAAGGATAATTCCGAACAATTATACGAAGATGCTAATGAATGTTCCGTATAATTGTTCGGGCTTTTATTTGTTTTTCAAAGGATGTTTCCATGAAGTTTGGTGCGATTCCCCGCAGCCGGAATACACTTCGCTTTCCATGGGGCTCGCGCTGAGCCGCTTCGGCCTGTGGCCTGCAGGGTCTCAGACTGTCTCGCTAATCCCATAGGAGTCTTCGTGTATTCCGGCTGCTCTGTTTTTCCAACTAATTATATTTCCTCTTGTAAAAAGTATGCGAAAGCAGCCGCTATTTACTAGCTATATTAGAAATTGTTCGTCTTTACAGAGTATCTATTTAGTTATGTCCCATCCTCCTTTTCTTTATTTATTTTTTCTTTGTCTTTCTATTTCTGCTTTCAACCGGCCTTCTGGAGCAAAATCTTTTTCCCAATTTGGCGGCTTAATAATTTTCCCATCTTCTTCTCTGAATCTTGGTTTACCATCTTCAAATAACTTTCCCATATTTGCCTCTTGCACAATTTGGAAAAGGGCAAATGGTTCTACCCCAGCAATGACAAAACTTCCTTGATTAAAATACTCTACATCTGTTAATGCATCCATTTGTGCTACTAATTTATCATCAATGGGTTTCTTTTCTGTAAGTATTTTATCTGCTGCTTTGTTTAATCCCGTTAAAAACTGTTCATATAATACTTTAAACGTATGTTCGTCTCCTTCTGCCGTTGCATATAAAAATTCGACCAATTCCTCTCCTGTCCAAACAGCTCGATTAACAGCTGTTTTTTCATCAATAGCAGTAGGCTTTGTTCCTACTACATGGCCAAATGCTTCATGAAAATCTTTTACCATATGATACATTTTATTATTATCCATTATTTCTCCTTTTTGTCACACTTGTTTTTCTTTCCTTTTCATTATTACTAGAAAAAGGACAAGTTAAATTTATAAAAACTATTGTACCATTAGATTCGCTTTTTTGTGGAGTTTTTACGTAATTTTATAGTTAGATAGCCATTAACTAATAGTAAAAAAGCCTTATCATCACATTCTCTGAATCTTTTATATAACACCTTTGAAACACTAGAAAACAAAGCATTTTCAAATAGTGTAAAAACACCAATTTACTACTGTTTAATAGCCTGTTATAATACTAGAGGGAAAGAGGTGTATGATCAATGGAGATATTTAGTATTCAAGAATTAGAAAAAGTAATACGTCATGTCGAAATTGAAGGACAAGGGGGAATTTTTCAAGAAGAAACAGGCAAACAGCCAAAAGATTACCCGAAGGAATTCCTTGGTCGTATCGTTAATTACATTACTGATCATCAACTAATTAAGAAAATCCAGAAATTAAGCGATGATGAAGCACTTCACTTATTTGTGAAATCAGTTTACGTAGTCTGTATTAAGGATTTACATAGTTCTGATGACATCCAAGAACAAACTCTTGTGGAAAAAGTCTTTTCTGACTATTTGAAAGAAACATCTATGGCTCAATAAAATATTAGCAATTATAATTATATCGAAGCATAAAAAAGACTAGGATGCAGTCCACCCTAGTCTTTTATTTTTTTCATTTTGTTTGCGTGGTTTGGTGCGGTAAAAATTACTATATATCAATTCTGCATGATTTTTTTTATAGAGATTTTCGTACTTTTTGTGCGCGATTAAGTTATCCTTCCAATTATGCGTAAAAATTATCTTGTCTTTTGACTCGTGAAAAATGCTCATGATGTACACACCTTTCTTAAGTTGATAATCTATCTATACCACCTTCCTATTAGGTTTAAACCTAAAATCCTCCTCAAAAACAAAAAAAATAAGAATAATAAGTATTTCTATACTCATTGGAGGTTACTTTTTGGACCTTTAGGGAAGAGTTTCATTACCTTGTTCCTGCTCTTCTTGCTGGAGTCTTACTGGCCGTTAGAAATGGGATAATCTTATGGCAACTGTTAGATTTAACAAATTCGATAAAAAAGAATTCTACAATAGTTGTACTTCCCTCTTGATTTGCGTAAAATAAGTAATTAGTTAAATATATTTTTAAAGACAGGAAGTTTATTATGACAAAATTTGGTTGGTTTTTAACGTTAATTGGTTTTCTCGCAATCTTAGGTAGTGTTCTCTATCCACTTGATCTTATAAGCAAGCAAACTTTATTAATCCTTCTTTTTGGAGGAGCTGGTACTATGTTTATCGGATCGATGATCAGAAATTTATCCCTACTGAAAAAAATACCAAAATAACCATTTTCCAGGCATTTAAACAGTATATATAAGTTGGAAGGCTGTCTCTTAAAGTGAGACAGCCCTTTTCCATCATAAAAGGAGGAATACAATTGGAAATAAGACAGCTGCATTATTTTGTAGAAGTTGTTAAACAAAAAAATATGACAAAAGCTTCTGATAAACTTCATATATCCCAGCCTGCTCTAAGCAAAGCAATCAAAAGTTTAGAATCAGAAATCGGTTTAACTTTAATTCACCGTTCCAATAAAACCCATGAGCTAACGGATGCTGGTTCTGTTGTTTTCGAATATGCACAAAAAATCATTGCCCAAGTAGAAGAAATGTCATTTACCCTGCACGATATGACGAATTTAACGAGAGGTAATATTAATATTGGCCTCCCGCCGATTATCGGTAGTTTATTTTTCCCAAAAATAATCGCTGCCTTTCATAAAGCATATCCGAACATCCAAATTAATATTAGAGAGTATGGGGCTGCCAAAGTTGTTAAAAGTGTCGAAGAGGGTGAATTCGAGATGGGTGTTGCGGTACTTCCTTTAACCGATGATTCCTTTCATATTTTTCCCCTTGTAAAAGAAGCGTTGAAATTAATTGTACCTGAATCTCATCGGTTTGCAAATAGAAAAAAGGTTCATATGAAAGAATTAAAAGCAGAGGAATTTATTTTCTACAGTGAGGAATTCGCTTTGTATGAAATAATGAGACGAAAATTTATTCAAGAAGGATTTGAGCCAAACATTATTTTTAAGAGCTCCCAATGGGACTTTATGGTTGAGATTGTTGCCGCAAACCTGGGAATTTCGATACTTCCAGAATCTATTTGCAATCGAGCAAACAATAATCAAGTACGATTTATTGACTTAGAACCAGTAACGAATTGGGAACTGGTGATTATAACTAAAAAGGATCGGTATTTATCTGTAGCTAGCAGAAGATTCATTGACTTTGTTCTTAATAATGAATGAATTCCTTTCCCGTTCGATTAGAAGCTACCCATTATAACTTTTAGTTATATTAACTATAATAAGTATGTATTTTACGAATAGCAATGATAAGCGTATGATATTCATATAGCAAAGAGGATGGAAGCTTTCATTCCATCAAATGAATATCAGAAGGTGATTGCTTTTGAAGAATATATTGATAATCGCTGGTCAAATCTTATTCCTTCATATTTTTTTGTTTATCGGAATAGCAATTAAGTTGATCGTAACTATACCAATTCCCGCTTCAATGATCGGATTGATAGTCCTATTTGTTGCATTAAAACTAAAATTAGTAAAAGTAGAATGGGTCGAAAAAGGAGCTGCTTGGTTATTAGCGGAATTGTTGTTATTTTTCATTCCATCAGCTGTCGGAATTGTTAATTACAATGAAATTCTAAATATTAAGGGAATTGAAACAGTATTACTTATCGCAATAAGCACATTTATTGTAATGGGGGCTACCGGATTTACTGCTGAAAAAATTTACAATAGAAAGAGACGTTTTAGCAAATGATGAAAATAATTATTCTAACTGTTATCACTTATATGCTTTATCGTATAGCCAAAGCATGCTATAAAAAATGGAATATACCATTATTTCATCCATTGTTAATAACTCCATTATTGCTTATCTTGTTTATTACTGTCTTTCGTATACCAGCAACAACTTATATGGAATCAGCACAGCCATTAACGCACTTATTAGGACCTGCAACCATTGCTTTTGCTGTGCCAATTTATAAAAATTTACATTTATTAAAGAAATACTTTTCCATTATTATTATTAGTGTTACAACGGGTACATTGGTTGCAATTATTTCTTCTTATTTATTATCGATTTTAATTCGTTTAAACAGTGACTTTATTATGAGTATTTTACCTCGTTCGATAACTACTCCTATCGCCATTGTCGTTTCAGAAGAAATTGGTGGTCTTCCAACATTAACAACGATATTTGTGATTATCACTGGTGTATTAGGAGGAATTATCGGTCCCTATGCAATAAAATGGTTATCCCTTCGTTCTCCGATTGCCAGAGGTTTAGCACTCGGTATGGGAGCACATGGAGTCGGAACATCCAAAGCGATGGAATTCGGAGAGCAAGAAGCAACTTTCTCAACGTTAGCAATGATTTTGGCTGCATGGATTACTGTCTTGTGGGGAACTTCATTAATTCCATTAATGCTTAGCTTTACTGCATGATAAAAAAGCAGAGAAAATGAATATCATTTTCTCTGCTTTTTTTAATAAGATGTATAATATTGCAAAAAAAAAGACCTCTCCACCATTGGATCTGACCATACAAGATTCACCAAACGATTATTTCTATCGAATGGAAAAATCTTGTGAGGTCCATCCTTATTGGAAAATTCCTCTTTTATTTTGAATATATGCTATTATTATTAACTACTTGAAGTTCTCTAGTTGTTTGTACCATTTCACTTCCGCAGATTGGGCACTTTGGTGTCTCACTGCTTTTGAAATTATCACGAATCCAACACTTACAAGTTTCTGAAACACAATCCCAAACCACCACTTCTTCTTTAACAATTTCTTCATTATTTCTTCTACCAAATCCCATTGCCAAATGAAGCACCTCCAGGAAGCTAATTTTTTGTTAATAGCTATGTTGTTCATCATTCATTCTATTCGCAAATTAATTGCTTTTGCGAAAACTAAATACTAGGTTGAACAGCCATAGACTTTAACACCATAAAAAAATAAAAAACACTTGTAAACCAGAGAAAACAATAAAAAATCCCTAAACAAGTGCCAAACAAAATATAAATCAAAACTAACAACTAGTATTAAATATAACATAAAATAATAAAGAAGTCAAACTTTTCATTATGCCACACTTCATATATCTATTGCAAATATTATTTCAAAGAAATTTTCTAACCTAATTCTTTTTCACACAATTGGGTTTTTTAAGCTTTAAATCAATACAATTAGCTATTCCTTCTTTTATATGATATTATTTTCAGAGTGAAAACACTATTAGGTTGTATGGTAAGAAATATTGGAGGTTTAGGTAGTGAATATTAAAGAATATACAATTGAGGAAATCAAAGATCCTACCGGTATCTTAACTGGTAAAAGATACGAGTATTTCCTGACTGTCGAGTTCGATGAAGAGGATGAATTAGCGGTTGAAGATCATTTACAGATAAAAGTTCTTTTTTCTGTAGACGATAATGGATCACGTATATTGAATTATCATTTTTATAATAGCTTGGAAAATAAATATTTGGATTACGGCTTAGAAGAAGACGAATTAGAGCAAATACAAGCATTTTGTAAGGAGCATTACTTAGAAGAAAATTAAAGAATCAAAAAAGCTGAGAAGGATAATACCCCACTCAGCTTTTTTGATTTGTAAAATTAAACTTCTACTGTTTTTCCATCTTCCACAATATGATGCATTAAATGAGCAAGATAATGAATAGGACCGAATTCTTCTTCGTCTTCGTCCTCATCCTCTTCATATTGTAAATCATTTAAGTGCAAGGCAACAAATTGATAAAAATCTTTTAGTTGAAAACTAAAGCATGCAGTTGGATCTTCCTTCTCTTCTTCATACTGAAGAACTAAATATGATTCTTTTCCAGTCTCATCCTCAGCATCAAAATAAATAAAGAATCCGATATTTGTATCTAATTCAAATAATTGTCTCGTTCCACCACTTGTCACACGATTAAAATCGTCCTCGCTTAGTTTTTGAACAATCATTTGATCGACTCCATCTTCCGCATGGAAATGCACTGTAAATTCTTTCATGTTAAGCACCTCTTTCTATTCTCTATTATTTTAAACAATTACAGTTCAATTAGCAAAGACAAACCTTTTATAAGAAAAGGCTATTTTCTAAAAGATTGTTGTTTTTTCAACAGGAGAAAAGAATTAATTGGAAAAAATAGAGCAGTCGGAATACACGAAGACTCCGAAAGCGAAGTGTATTCCGACTGCGGGTAATAGCGACAAACTTTGCGAAAACAGCATTTTAGAAAACATACAAAGAAAAAGAGCCCCCATGGACTCTTTATTACAATTATGGTTTTGTCACATTTACAGCCTGTGGTCCTCTGCTACCTTCTTCTATATCAAAGTTAACTTCTTGACCTTCATCTAAAGTTTTGAATCCTTCTGTTTGGATAGCTGAAAAATGTACAAATACATCTTCTCCACCTTCCACTTCAATAAATCCAAATCCTTTTTCAGAATTAAACCATTTTACTTTACCTGTTGCCATTTTTTATTGCCTCCTAGATTTAAATAACAAGGATATATTTAAAATACCCTTCGTTTAACTAGTTTACCCATTTTGTTTCATTTAAAACGAGGAAAATAAAAATTCCTCGTTTTAAATGAAACCAAGCACAAGTCAGAAAAGAATAGCAACAAGAATAATGAAAATAATTATTTGCTTCTATTACGATTTCTAGGTCTTCTTTCACCTGAAGCATTTGGGCGTTTTCTGTCATATCCGCCGCGTTCTCCTCCACGATCAGAACGACGTCTGCGATTACCGCCACCACCAGAACGATTATCTTTCTTCTTCGAACGTAATGGTTCAACAGCAGTTAATCTAACTGGTGTAGCATCTGGTTCTTTCGTTAGAAGCTTTAATGCTGCTGCAAGTAATGTTACCGAATCTGTTTCTTCTAATAGCCCTTCTGCAACACGCTTATATTCTGCGTACTCATTCTCTTCTACTGTTTTTGTAATTTTATTAATGGTAGCTTGTTGGTTTCCAGCTAATACATCTGTAAGAGAAGGAATTGGTTTTTTAGTCATTGATTTCTTCGTTACATTTTCAATAATACGTAAATGATCAAGCTCTCTAGGAGTAACAAATGTGATAGCAAGACCTTTTTTCCCAGCGCGTCCTGTTCTACCGATACGGTGAACATAACTTTCAGGGTCTTGTGGAATATCAAAGTTATAAACATGAGACACACCACTAATGTCTAATCCTCTAGCCGCAACATCTGTAGCAACCATTATATCAATGCTTTGTTCTTTGAAACGGCGGATAACTTGGTCACGTTTCCCTTGTGGAATGTCACCATGTATTCCTTCAGCAGAATATCCACGTTTAATTAGACCTTCCACTACTTCATCTACACGTTTTTTTGTACGACCAAAGACAATCGCAAGCTCAGGTGACTGAATATCAAGTAAACTACATAATACATCAAATTTTTGACGTTCTTGAACTTCCATATAATGTTGTTCAATGTTTGTTACTGTCATTTCTTTTGCCTTAACTTTTACTACTTCAGGCTCAACCATGAATCTTTCTGCTAAGCTTTGGATTCTTCTCGGCATTGTCGCTGAGAACAATAATGTTTGACGTGACTCTGGAGTTTCACTTAAGATTCTTTCGATATCTTCTATGAATCCCATGTTAAGCATTTCATCTGCTTCATCAAGAACAATCATTTTTAAATCTTGCAAGCGAATTGTTTTCCGTTCAATGTGGTCAATTAAGCGGCCTGGTGTAGCAGCAATAATTTCCGGTTTCTTTTTTAATCCGCGAATTTGGCGGTTAATGTCTTGTCCACCATATACCGGTAGAGTACGGATTCCTTTTACAGAACCGATACGGTTTAACTCTTCTGCTACTTGGACTGCTAATTCTCTCGTTGGTGCTAGAACTAAACCTTGTACAGCTTTACCAACTTCGATTTTCTCAAGTAAAGGGACACCAAATGCAGTTGTTTTACCAGTACCAGTTTGTGCTTGTCCAATCATATCTTTTCCTGATAATGCAATCGGAATTGCTTGAGCCTGAATTGGTGTTGGCTCTTCGAATCCCATGTTTGATAATGCTTTTTCTAAACTATTACTTAATTTAAAATCTGAAAAAGTTGTCAATACTTTTTCCTCCTTAATAATTGTACTCCGTTGATTGATATTACCTTAGAATATAGGGCCAGAAATGTCGCAGGAAGGATCTTTATCATTTAATAAATGAATGGATTCCACTAATTTAGCGCATGATTACTCTTTATTATAAACCTAAAAACATTGCCCTATTATAAGGGACATTATTTGTTTAGAAAATACCAACCTAGAGTGTATTGTTTTATTTTGTTATAAATATATACTCTCCATTTTATTTCACTTTTTTTCATTTTCCAAAACATTAAGGTAAATAGGATCAATTAAAAGCCTTTATACCATACTTTAGTGGGAAATTGTGTGGTTTTTTAACGGATGAATATAATGAAGTTGATGGAGAATTTTATATAAATGCTAAGTTAATTATCAGATCACAATTTAATTATTTTATTGCTTTCATTTTAAAAATAAACTGTTTTCGTAAAGTTTGTCGCTATTACCCGCAGCCGGAATACACTTCGCTTTCCATGGGGGTCGCGCTTGAGCCTCCTCAGCTTCGCCTCCGGGGTCTCAGACTGTCTCGCTAATCCCCGTGGCGTCTACGTGTATTCCGGCTGCTCTATTTTCCAACTCATTCATTTTCCCGATAAAAAAACAATTCTTTAGAAAACAGCCTAAACATAAAATATATAACAAAGCTTTTATAGTATTATCCTTATAAAAAAGTTCAAGTAAACATCATTAAAAAAGGTGATGCATTTTGAAAGGCATCACCTTTTTTGATTGTTTATTAAGCTTTAGTTACGTTAGAAGCTTGTGGTCCACGGTTACCTTCAACGATTTCGAAAGTTACGTCTTGGCCTTCTTCTAAAGTTTTGAAACCTTCTGTTTGGATAGCAGAGAAGTGAACGAATACGTCTTGACCTTCAGAAGACTCGATGAAACCGAAACCTTTTTCTGCATTAAACCATTTTACTTTACCTGTGTTCATTGTAAAACCTCCAAAAATGTGTTACACACTAAGCACCTAATATAACTTTTAGGAATCGATACGTCATTCAACATGAAAAAGCCATAGTTGGAATGATGTAGAAGAAAATCGCCTACATACATTGCAGCTACGACCACCTTATCCTTAAAACATATACCGAACTTAATTGCGTTACATTTATAATATAATTTTATTCCCTTTTTGTCAATAGCGTTTTCAAAACTTTAAGTGATTCATTCTTTAAGAAAATTAAAGGGATCAATGTAAAAACAAATACATTTCATTCTACCTGAACTAAAAATCTCCTTAGATTAAATTGATTCCGCAGAGTCAACTGTATGTTTTAAGAGCATACTAATGGTAACTGGCCCTACTCCTCCAGGAACTGGTGTAATAGCAGCAGCCTTTTCTAAACAAGCTTCGTAGTCCACATCACCAATATTACCTTTATTATAGCCTGCATCCAAAATAACTGCACCTTCTTTAACCCAGTCACCTTGAATAAAGTTTGGTCTTCCCACAGCAGCAATAACTATATCTGCTTGTCTTACATGATCTTCGAGGTTCACGGTTCTAGAGTGGCAAGTTGTTACAGTCGCATCTTGATTTAATAACAGGGCAGAAACTGGTTTTCCTAATATTGGACTGCGACCTACAACAACCGCATGCTTTCCACTAACTTCCACCTCATAATGATCGATTATTTTCATGATTGCAGCTGGCGTACAAGATGGATATTTACCAAATCCAAGAGCAGTTTGACCATATCCAAAGCTAGTTACCCCGTCCACATCTTTTTCGATATCAATTGTTTCAAAAGCTTTTCGTTCATCTATATGACTTGGTACCGGATGCTGCAATAAAATACCATGTACATCTTTATCCTTATTTAATTTATCAATCGTTGCTAATAATTCTTCTGTTGTTGTTTCTTTGTCTAATTCAATTTTTCTTGATTCTATTCCAAGTCTTGCACATGCATTACCCTTCATTCGTACATAAGTAGCCGATGAGGGATCGTCTCCAACTAATATTGTAGCCAAGCAAGGAGTTATTTCTTTTTCCTTTAGAGCACTAATTCTTCCTTTTAATTCTTCCTTTACTGCATTTGCTACTACATTTCCGTCTAAAATCAATTTTTCCGACATGTATATACCTCCTGGTAAATTATAAAAAGAAGTGCTTTTTCTGCTCTTCTGCCCAGACGACCGGCTATACATATACACAGCTCCCATATGGTTATTTCCATTTATGTCGTCAGTTACTATGTATTGATAAGTACCTTTGTATCATATCATAGCTCGATTTTAATTGAAATAAATTTTCCGATCATTTCAATTATCATGAACGAAAAGTATCGTCTTTTTCTAAGTAATTGAAAAAAGGATCTTCTAAACTTTAATAAACTCAAGTTTAGAAGATCCTATCACAGTATCCATTATAATGAATACATCTTTAGCTATGCATATATTTAAGGAAATACACTTAAAACTAAAATTGGTGTAAATGCCTAAAACAACGAAAGCCCTACCTCTCTTTCATCCTTACGGCTCCTAGGCCGTGCCAGTTTGAATTTAGGGTGAATTGTGCAGAACACAAAAATACATTTTTGAAAAAATAATGGAAGGATTAATCCGCATTAGGAAGGATTTTAAATGTGTTTTTGAAGATAAATGGAGTGTAATTGTTTTGAATGCTCTTATATAGTTGTTCCGTATACTTATAAATTTCTTGTTACCTTACACATAATTCTACAAAATTCTGTTAAACCTCAAATACATACAATAAACATCATAGCGCAGAATTAGATTGGAGTCAACATTTAGTTTCCCTATTTTTGTAAAAATGTTTATTTAATGGTTGCTCGAGCCATGTTTTCTAAAAAGCGAAGTGTATTTAGCCTGCAGGCTGAATACACTTCGCTTTCCATCAATAACTTTGGAAAAATGAATGATAGAAAGAGAAAAGAATTTAAGTAATTTTTTCTATTTACATTATCCTTCAAATGGTACTGTTGCTTTGTGAATTTCTGCTTCTAGTTCTACTGTTAAAGTATTGATTCTTTCATCGTTCCAGTTATAATAATCTGCCATATAGTTAATTACAGACTCTTTTACTTCTTTCACTTTATCGATATCGAAAAGCAACATTCCTGTACGTCTTAACAATACGTCTGTTGGTGTCATAGCAAATTCGTATTCTATTGCATAAAGAATTCTTGCAAGAAGAACTGGTGAAAGCTCTTCATTTTTTGCAAGTGATTCTTTTGCAAGTTCATATAGAATCGGAGCATTGCTGCCATATAATTTTGCAATTTTTTCGGCATCTACTTTGGAGAGACCCGCTTCCACTCCCTTTGATACTACATCTTTAATATAGGTGGAATAACCACTAGAACCACCAACGTCACCACCTGAGATGGGTAAAGATTTAGTCATGCATTTTTTATATGTTTTCCCAGTATTCTCTTCCAGTCTAACTGCAACTAGATTAACAACTGTTTCGGCCATTTTGCGGTAACCAGTTAATTTCCCTCCAGCAATGGTAATAAGTTTACTTTCCGACTCCCAAATTTCATCTTTTCGTGAAATTTCGGAAGGATCTTTTCCGTCTTCCAAGATTAATGGTCTAACTCCCGCCCAGCTTGATTCTACATCTTCCGCTGAAACAGATACAGATGGAAACATAAATTTAATTGCTCCTAAAAGATAATCCCTATCTTCTTCAGACATGGAAGGATGGATTGGATCATCACTATAAAAAGTATCGGTCGTTCCGACATATGTTTTCCCATCACGAGGAATCGCAAAAATCATTCTTCCATCAGGAGTATCAAAATAAATCGCTTGTTTCAGCGGGAAAACAGATTCATTAATTACTAAATGGACACCTTTTGTGAGTTGAAGTGTTTTTCCTTTTCTGCTTCCGTCAATAGTTCTTAATGTATCTACCCATGGCCCAGTAGCATTAACAATTACATCTGCATAAATAGGATAAACTATATCCGTTATTAGATTTCTTACTTCCACACCTTCTACCTTTCCATTTTTATCATATAAAAAGTTTTCTACTTTTGTGTAATTAATGGTCGCTGCCCCATTTTCTACTGCTTTTTTCATTACTTCTACTGTCAAACGACTATCATCTGTACGATATTCAACATAATATCCGCCACCTTTAAGACCATCTTTTTTTATTAATGGCTCTTTCGATAGCGTTTCATCTTTTGAAAGCATTTTTCTTCGTTCAGACTTTTTTACGCCTGCAAGAAAATCATACACTCTTAAACCAATATTTGTTGAAAATTTACCAAAAGTTCCATCTTGATAGATAGGTAGTAACATCCATTCTGGTGTAGTTACATGTGGCCCATTTTCATAAACAACTTCCCTTTCTTTCCCTACTTCTGCTACCATCCTCACTTCAAATTGCTTTAAATAGCGTAGTCCTCCGTGCACTAATTTTGTCGATCTACTTGAAGTCCCTGCAGAGAAATCCTGCATTTCTACAAGTGCTACTTCCATTCCTCTTGTTGCTGCATCTAAGGCTATCCCTGATCCAGTTATGCCTCCACCGATAACTAGGACATCAAATTTTTTATTTCTTAATAGTTCTTCTATTTTCTCTCTACTACTTGGTTTTTTTTGCAAAGTAAAAACCTCCCTATAAGTGAACACCTTGTTGGTTAATTAAATCTCCATCTTTTAAAAACAGCAATATACGTTATCAATCTGCCATTTAAGTAAACAAAAAGAGACCACAAAGCTACATTACCATTATGATGATAATGCCTTGTGGTCTCTCCGATTCTCCAGACAAATATTATTAACTTAATTATATTATAACATATTATTCTATATATTCATAGTATTTATACTATTCATTAGAAATAATTCTCATAAATAACAAAGATTTCATTTTCCAAAATCCTTTATTTAAAAGCCATTGTTGCTTTAACCGCTTTCTTCCATCCATTATATAATTCTTCTCTTGTCTCTTCCGCCATTTTTGGTTCAAATGAGCGATCAAGACTCCATTGCTCCGCAATTTCATTTTGATCCTTCCAGTAGCCAACTGCCAAACCTGCAAGATAAGCTGCCCCTAACGCAGTTGTTTCATTTACAACCGGTCTTTCCACTGGCACATTTAATAAATCTCCTTGGAATTGCATTAAGAAATTGTTTCGCACAGCTCCCCCGTCTGCTCTTAATGTTTTTACTTGAATATTCGAATCTGATTCCATAGCAGAAAGAACATCTTTCGTTTGATAAGCGAGTGATTCAAGTGTTGCACGAATAAAATGCTCCTTTGTTGTTCCTCTAGTCACGCCGAACATAGCTCCACGAACATCGCTGTCCCAATATGGAGTACCAAGACCAACGAATGCCGGAACTAAATAGACTCCATCCGTAGAATCTACTCTGCTTGCATAATCTTCACTATCTTTTGCATCCTTTAACATCCTTAGCCCGTCTCGTAGCCATTGGATAGCAGAACCTGCGACAAATATACTTCCCTCAAGCGCATAATTCACTTTTCCATCTATTCCCCATGCAATTGTTGTTAATAAACCATGATCTGACTTCACAGCTTTTTCTCCAGTATTCATTAACATAAAGCAACCTGTTCCATACGTATTCTTTGCCATTCCTGCTTCAAAACATGCCTGACCGAATAAAGCTGCTTGTTGATCTCCTGCTACACCAGCGATCGGAATTTGCTTCCCAAAGAAATGCCCTTCCACCGTATAAGCATAAATTTCTGATGATCCTTTTACTTCCGGCAACATTGATTTTGGAACAGTTAAAATTTCTAGTAACTCTTCATCCCATTTTAAATCATAAATATTAAACATCAACGTACGAGAAGCATTGGTATAGTCTGTTACATGAGCTTTCCCTCCAGACAATTTCCAAATGAGCCATGTATCAATCGTCCCAAATAACAACTCACCATCTTCTGCTTTTTGTCTTGCACCATCTACATGATCTAAAATCCACTTAACTTTCGTTCCAGCAAAATAGGCATCGATTAAAAGCCCTGTTTTATCACGGAAAAGTTGATTATATCCTTGCTCCTTCAACTCTTCGCATATCCCATTTGTTTGTCTTGATTGCCATACAATAGCATTATAGATTGGAACTCCAGTATTCTTATCCCAAACAACTGCTGTTTCACGCTGATTAGTAATCCCAATTCCTTCTATTTGTTCTGGTTTAATATCTGATTCAGATAAAACGGTTGCAATCACAGCCAGAATAGAACCCCAAATTTCATTTGCATTATGTTCTACCCAACCTGGCTTAGGAAAAATTTGCGTAAATTCCTTTTGGGCTACATGAACTATTTCCCCTTTTTTATTAAAAATAATTGCTCTTGAACTTGTTGTCCCCTGATCTAGTGATAAAATAAATTTTTCCATCATAATTCCTCCCCTTAGTAAATATTCACGCTACTTTTTTACCAATACTCTTACTTTCCCCTTTTGTAATAAAAAATGCAAGCAATAATATAAGTACATTTATCGCTATAACAACCCAAAAGCTTGATAAGACAACACCTTTAAAAAGATAAGTATAAACAATAGCTGCTAGAGAACCGCCAAGAATCGGTCCAGCTACTGGAATCCACGCATAACGGAAATTAGAGGATCCTTTTCCCGCAATCGGTAACACAAAATGAGCAATTCTTGGACCAAGATCACGTGCTGGATTAATCGCATAACCCGTAGTGCCTCCTAATGACATTCCGATTACAACAATCAATAAACCTACAGCAATTGGGTTAAGTCCTTCTGTAAAATTATTTGCTCCAATGAACAACAAACCAAGCACTAGCATAAACGTTCCAATCAATTCACTTAAAATATTAGAAAAAGTATGTGGGATAGCTGGTCCTGTTGAAAATACAGCCAGTTTTGCGTCAGAATCCTTTGTTGCACCCCAATGTGGAAGATAGTGTAAATAAACAATGCATGCTCCTAGAAATGCACCAATCATTTGTGCCAAAATATAAGGTACTACTTCATTCCACGGGAAATCTCCTGTAATCGCAAGAGCAATCGTAACTGCTGGGTTTAAGTGAGCACCACTAATACTGCCTACAGCAAATACACCCATTGTTACAGCTAATCCCCATGCAATGGTAATGACAATCCAGCCACCGCCATTAGAGAACGCTTTCTTTAAATTCGCCCCTGCGACTACTCCTCCTCCAAACACAATCAAAATCATCGTTCCAATAACTTCTCCCATAAAAGCAGACATAAAATCCCCCTTCTCCTTTTTCACTCTGTTCAT
Organism: Niallia sp. FSL W8-1348; assembly: GCF_038006745.1. Lineage (NCBI taxonomy): Bacteria > Bacillati > Bacillota > Bacilli > Caryophanales > Bacillaceae > Niallia > Niallia sp. FSL W8-1348. The sequence goes on from NZ_JBBOVV010000002.1 coordinate 511,349, forward strand.
TCAGTTTTCACAAAAATTCCTTTTGTTTCCATTCTAGCTTTCTTTTCTAATGTAACATTATCTTCACACCTGAAGCACAGAGTGATAGTAATTAAAAAAATGCGCAAAAAAAGGAGTGCACGACAGAGTACAGCCACTTAATTGTGACTACTGTGTGCATCTCCTTTTCTCCAACACATTAAATTAACTTGTAAGATTATTGTAAACGCTTACTGTTGGTCTGTCAATTATTTTTATTATTCCCACTGTAAAAATACATTTAATACCGTTAGTCACTTTATCCCTTGCCACAATTCTTTTTTGGAAGTAGTAATTGCCGTGGCACCTGCCTCAATTGCTTTTCTAACATCTTCTTCTGTTCGAATTAAACCCCCTGCAAGAATTGGCACATTTAAACTGTTTTTAATTTCATTAATCATCCAAGGCATTGTTCCTGGTAGTACTTCAATATAATCTGGATGGGTTCTTTGAACGAGTTTAACGCTTTTGGCAATGGCATGACTGTCCAGCAAAAATACTCTTTGTATAGCTATTACATTTTTCTGCTTTGCTTTTAAAATGACAGATGATTTTGTAGAAATGACTCCATATGGCTTAAACTCCTGGCAAATAAACTCTGTGCCAAAATCATCGCTTTTTAATCCTTGAATTAAATCAACATGATAAATCATTTTTTTATTTGCCTGTTTCGCAAGGAGGCTAATATGCTTTAATTGAGAAATATGCACTTCCAAAAACACGCCAATTTCATAATCGCTTTTTAAAAAAGCTTCGAATTCTTTCATATTTGATGATGCTGGTATGATATGCTGATTCATTCATTTCTTCCCCCATAATTCACTTCTTTTATTTCTCTTATTTATAGGTTTAAAACAATCCTCTCACCGCTTCGCTTTATATTCATAGAGACGAAAAGCTAAAATACAAACTGCTGAATAAGCAATCCCTATTGCATATCCACCGACAACATCTGTCGGATAATGGACCCCTAAATATATTCTGCTTACACCGATTAGCAGGATAAATAAACTGGCGATTATATACGCCACTACTTTCTTCCCAGTTGATTTTACAATATGTATACACAGATATGCACATGAGCCAAAGAAAATAAGGGAGCCCATTGAATGTCCACTAGGGAAACTATAGCCTTTCTCTATTATAACAGGCAAAATATCTGGACGCTCTCTTTTAAATAACCATTTAAGCAACTTATTTAAAAGTGCGCCAAGACCATTTACTGAAACGATAAAAATAGCTAACGCATATTTTTTTTTCCATAACAAAAGAGCCGCTATAATTGCTATTGCAACAGCGATAAAGAATACAGATCCTAAAAATGTAATTCGTCCAAACCCACATTGTTAAATCGCTTGAAATAAAAGACTGAATAAACTTGATGATAGTATTATCAAATGAAAGGATATCAGTACTAGTCACATGTTTTGCAATCACATAAAAAAGACTACAAAAAATTAGGATAATCGCAATCATTGATACTATATACTTTGTCGTAATTTTTCTTTCCATGTAAATACCTCGCTGTTATATAAGGTGCTAGCTTATTTTTCAAAGCTAGCACCATCTCCATTTTAAGCCTCTTTAACAACTTTCTTTCTTGTTGGCTTTTTTTTCTTTTCTTCTGTTTTCTTTGGTTTTGTATTGTCAATCGAAGCTTGAAGTGCGGCCATTAAATCCATCACATTAGATTCTTTTGGTTTATCCGCACCTGTAACAACTTCTTTTCCAGCTTTTTTTGCTTCAATTAATTCAAGTAGTGCGGTTCGATATTCATCGATGTATTTTTCAGGAGTAAATTCTGTTGTTAATTGGTCTATTAATAAAATGGCTGTTTCTAACTCCTTTTTTTCTATTTGATTGGCTGCCGGCACATTAGGAACATCCTCTACTTTGCGGACTTCATCAGGAAAATGGATTGTCTCCATCACAAGTGTATTTTCATATACACGAATAATAGCCAGCTGCTCTTTAGAACGAATGATAATTTTTGCTATGCCTACTTTCCCTGTTTCTTGTAATGCTTGTCTCAGCAAAGCATATGCTTTATTTCCCCCTTCTCCTGACGACATATAATAACATTTTTCAAAATAGATCGGGTCAATCTCATCCATTTTTACAAAGTCAATAATCTCTACTGCTTTGTCTTCGTTTTCTTTCCGTAGACTTTCCAAATCTTCTTCATCAAGGACTACATATTTACCTTTAGCATACTCATATGCCTTTACTATTTCTTCTGGGGCCACTTCTTTTTCACAAGCGGAACACTTCTTTTCATATTTAATCGGAGCATGACATGCCTTATGAAGCGTTCTTAACTTAATGTCTTTATCCTCTATAGCAGAATGCAGCTTAATTGGGATGCTTACTAGACCAAAGCTTATATTTCCTTTCCACATTGTATGCATACTTCTATCTCCATTCTCTTTTAGTTCAATCCAAGCTAAACATATGTTAAATAGTTAGCTTTTTATCTTTATTAATACATTGTGTTACCAAGTCTTTTTCATACTATTTAATTATTGGCAACACATACATTTCATACAGAACGAGATATGCAGGAATACTATTAATAGAATACATTCAGGAGGGATTACATATGCATTCAGCTGGATTTTTTATTAGTAGCTATCATAAAAAAACAGGAACATTTGGTGTTAGCGTCTGTTTAAATAAACACATTATCGCTGTCGGCTCTTTTAAAAAGGGATTAAAAAAAGAAGAAAAAACAGCTCTTATATCTATCATACAAGAACATTATAAAATAGAGGATGACGACTTTTATTATATGGAACCAGGAATATGCGTAGAATTACAATTTTCCTCCTTCGAACAACAAAAGATAATTAATCCAATTTTTAAGAAGTTTTTATATAATCAAAACTGGCAAGACTGTAAGTTAGAAAATATTCTGGAAACAGATGGTACTACTATTACCCATCCTGATAAACCTCTTTTTCCCGATACGTCCATTACTAAACTCGATTATATTTTGTATTTAAAAGAAATCAGCCCCTACTTTCTTCCTTTTTTACAAAATCGCCTACTAACAACGATCCGTTTTCCCCATGGTCTATTTGGAGAATCTTTCTATCAAAAACAATGCCCAGATTATGCCCCTTCCTATGTAGAAACATCTATGCATGAAGGGATTCAATATATTGTTTGTAATAACCTAGAAACTCTTTTATGGTTAGGAAATCAATTAGCGTTTGAATTTCATATTCCATTTGAAACCATCTATTCGGATTATATGCCATCTGAAATTGTGTTTGATCTTGATCCGCCGTCTGTTGAACATTTTCATATGGCAATTCAAGCTGCAAAAGCTCTTCAACAGATTCTTGATCGCTTGCAGCTTTTATCCTTTTTAAAAATATCAGGAAATAAAGGCATTCAAGTGTATTTACCACTTCCTGAAAAAACATTCACTTACGAAGAAGTACGTTTGTTCACAGAATTTATTGCTAACTATATGATTGTTGAGAATCCAGAACTTTTCACCATTGAAAGATTGAAAAAAAACCGCAAAAACAGATTATATATTGACTATATCCAGCATAGCGAGGGCAAGACAATTATTGCTCCCTATTCCATTCGCGGTAATAAAGGCGGATTTGTTGCATGTCCACTTGAATGGAATGAATTAACAGATGATTTACATCCTAGTCACTTTTCCATGAATGTAGTATTGCAAAGATTGCATAAAGGAATCAACCCATTTGCTCATTATTTTGAAGTAAAAGAAAAACAACCATTCCGTCAAGTACTAGAAGTATTAAGCAATCCACATAATAGTAAAGGGAGTATCGATTAACATGATAACTCCCTTTACTGTTATTCTAATTTGCATTCTTCAATTGGGACAGTTACAAATGATTCAATCACAGGGTGCCTCAAAGTTTTTCCTTCTGTCCATTCTAAAAAGGAAATTTTTACAGTGAGCGCTGGTCTTAACCAAACTCCTCCCTTCACATCGCATTGATTAAAAAAAGGACAATCTTGTATGATAATCGGCTCCATTACTTTTGTTATAGTGACCCAATCGTTTGCTGACAGCTTGCCTGAGCCAGCACTTCCAATATAGAATAACTTACCCACCTTATCAAATAATCCGAGATGAAGAGAATGGACTATATTATTTTTTATCGTAACTCCACCTACTATAGCGATTAAATCCTGCTCTTTTTTTCTCTTACGCCATCTAGCATCTTTTCCATTTATTGTATAAGAACTTTCAAGGTCCTTACATACAATTCCCTCCAGTTGATGCTGCTGACAAACCTCAAATAAACCTTGTGTATCTGAAAAACTTTCGACAAGTTGCACAACTTCATTTCCAGAAATTTTTTCACTTAATATTTGCTGTCTTTCCTGTAAAGGTTTGTCTACTAGCCAGTTACCATCCAAAAAGAGGATATCAAAAATCATATATGTAATGGGAACTTTTTCTTGCAACTCACTCAATCGTTCGAGATTTCGTAACCTATCACGCCTCATTACTTCATAAAACGACGGTTTTCCATCCTGTAATGCAATTACTTCCCCATCGAGAATGCAATTTTTTGCCTGGATAAATGAACTTGGTTTTAATAGCTCTGGATATTGTTGTGTTTTTTCATTTTTCTTTCGATTAAATAATTGCGTTCTATCCCCATCATAATAAGTGAGGATTCTTGTTCCATCCCACTTTACCTGAGCAATCCACTGATCGCCTTTTGGAATTACTTCTGTTAATATTGGTTCAAATGGCTTTATTGGTTTCATAACCTATTCCTTTTTTACTTACCATTTGCTAATTGAACAATATTATACTAAACGGCTACATTTCTATCTTTTAGGTGCTCTAAAGCAATGAAAAAGGTTAGTACCTATTCTACATAACGAAATGTTGAATAGACCTAACCTTATCATTCTATTCCTATCAAGCAAAACGTTTTCCCAAAAATTACTTTAAATGAGTCTCTACATACTTTTTTGCTTCATCTTGTAGTTTTTTATATTGAATAGCTTCAGCCTCAAAGTACTGCTTATTCGCTACTTCAAAACCATCAAGTGCATTCCAGTCAAATGTAACATCTGCTCGATAAACATATGTTGCATTTCCGATTAAATCGATTCGATATTGGTTATTTTGATTATGTACATAGCATCGAACTTTGCCACCATTATTATACACATCAACATAGCTATTTTCCTCATTATAACCATTTAATATGGAAACAAGGGTAGAAGCTGACATCGCGGTTCCGCATGCATTTGTAAAGCCAACACCTCGTTCATATGTACGGACATAAATACTGCCTTTATCTAGGATTGAAACAAAGCTAACATTAACTCCATCTGGAAAGTATTCATTTGGTCCATTCACATATTTACTTAAACCTTCTTGTATATCGGATTCAAGAACTGCCTTATTTACAAGCGTAATTAAATGTGGATTTGGTACTGCTAATGCAGTAAATAAAAGATCTTGATTTAACCCTGTGATTTTCTCATTTATTAGTGTATCAGTGCTCACCTGTAACGGAAGGTCTTTTGTGTGAAAAGAAACAGGAGAGATCTCTACCAAATACGTAGGAATATTTGGATAAATATCCGTTTCATTTTTCACTTCCAAATTAGCTTTCATCGTTTCAATTACAGCCTCTTCTACTTGAAGTAGTTCACAAACATAGCGAGCAACACAGCGAATGCCATTTCCACACATAGATGCTTCGGATCCATCTGCATTAAATACTCTCATTCTAGCATGAGCAACGCTACTTGGCATGACAAAAAGAATTCCGTCTGCACCTAAAGAAGACTGCCTGTCACATAATGCTATAGCTAATTGTGCTCTTTCTTCCTCTGTAAACTGATAGGCATTCGAAATCTCATCTATAATTAAAAAGTCATTGCCACTACCATGACATTTTGTTATCTTTATATTCATTCCAATTCCTCCAAGCTCATTTCAATCTTCTTTCATTTTACTGTTCCTTTGTCTAACCTGCAATTAATTAATTTTAAAAAAGAAGGTTTGTGGTGATCACCCGCAGACTGAATACACTTCGCTTTCCATGGGGCGAGCGCCAAGCCTCCTCGTTCCTGCGGGGTCTTGGACTTTCTCGCAGCTCCCATAGGAGTCTACGTGTATTCAGTCTGCTTCGTATTTCCTACTCATTATATTTTCTTTAAAAAAAGGATGAAACGAAACAACCTTTAAAAACGGATTGAAATGGAGCGGAGGGCACTCGGGCTCCTGCGGGAAGTAGAGCAATCTTTAGACCCCACAGGCTTTAGCCGAGTAGGCTTAGGTTGCTCCCCGGCGCATAGAGTGTCTGTAGCGTAATGGAACGAGTTGGTTTCGCTACTAAATGAGAGATTGTTCGTCTTTATCTATTATAGTATGAGTAAAATGTTTGTGGGAGAATAAATATCCTTTTTGTCTAGTTGGGGGACGAGTCCCCCAACTAGACAAAAAGGCCACCAAGCGAAAGCGCGGTAGCTGGAAAAAATTAAGTATTAAAAAAGAGAGCTTCCTTTTGTAAAGTAGAGTTTGACTAGAATACTACGAAAAGGAGAGGCTCTCATGAATCAATGTAACACAAAAATGCCATCATTAAAAGAATTGGAAAAAACTTTATTTCGAACACTACAAATGACCTTTCAAGAAATCCTTGTTCAAACATTAGAAAATTGGGATCTAGAGATTGCTCAGCAACGAGACAAAAGAAGATTTGCTTTACGAGATAAACGAGAAATACGAGTAGATACAGCGTTTGGAGCAGTGGAGCTGAAGCGTAATTATTATTTCGATCGTGTAACCAAAAAATATATTTGTCTGTTAGATCATTATTTACAGTTTCAAGGGAATAAAGGGTTTAGTCCACTATTAGAAGAATGGGGGCTAGAATTAGCGACAAATGGTTCCTCCTATCGAAAGGCGGTGGAAACGTTCGAACAATTTTTAGGCTATTCGGCGATGAGCCACGAAGCATTACGGCAACATCTTCTTCATACAAGCGTACTTCCCGCTAAGGAAAAACGTCCTTTTCAAAAGGTGTTGTTTGTCGAAGTAGATGGATTATATGTGAAGAGTCAAGAAAAGAAAAAGCGTGGATGGGAGTTGAAATTCGCCGCTGTACATGAGGGATGGAAAGAAAACGGAAAGCGAGTCAGGCTCCGAAATAAAAGGCATTTTCTCTATGAAGAAAAAGAACCCTTTTGGGAAGCTTTTGAAACATTCTTACAGAATCATTATGCGTATGATCCAACCCAAACCTTGCTTATTATTAATGGCGATGGAGCAGGCTGGATAACGGCATGTCGGGAGTATTTTCGGGAACGCGCCTTTTTCACCATGGACCGTTTTCATGTCGCTCGTTCGATGAAGCAACTAATGAAGAGCCATCCTCGATACCGCTACATGAAAAGAGCGTTAAAAAACTACCAGGTAGAAACATTACTTCTAGAGTTGAATAGCGCAGTAGGAACAATGGATACACCAGAAGAAGAAGAAAAACTAGCGCATTTCCTCGGCTTTTTAACGCATCATCAGGAAACCATAAAAGATTACCGTAGTTGGTTACAGGAGAAAGGCGTGGACACGACAGCGTATCGTCCAATGGGAAGTGCAGAAGCAATGATGAATCAATTAGCCAAACGATTAAAAAATGGAAGAGCATGGAGCAAAAAAGGCGTCATGAGCATGGCACGTTTGTGGATTGGGTTGAAGGATGATCTATCTATCCAAACGATATATGGAAAATGGGAAAAAGCCACGGAAAAATCAAAGAAAGAGCATCGACCGAAAAGAAAAATACCCACAAAATTAGTAACAGAAACCGTGCGTCAGAACATGCCATACTTAAATCAAGCGATTGGAAAACCCGTTCACTTTGCCTTACAGGGATTAAAAGGTTTTTAAAAAATGAGAGAATCAACAGTTGGAAGAACAAAACCAATTGGAAAGCGGATACAAACTTAGAGGTTTTACTTTATAAAAAAGGGAGCTAAAAAAACTCCCACAAAAACTTGACTCAATCATCTATTATATATTTTGTTTTGTCCCAGCCTTTATTATAGTATCATTATAAATAATCTTCATCTAAAAGCTTTTTAGCCCATGAAATGGATTCTGCATATACTTTAAACAATTCTTTTTCTTGTATATTTAATTCTTTACAACCGAGTCCGATGCTTGTCCAATCTGCAGTTTCTGCTGCAATTACCAATTGGAGCACTTCTCGCTGCATATTTTTCTTTCCTGAAAGGGCATGGACAATTGATTCATCTAAAGGCAAATCTGATAGAATGGTTTCCATATCTTGATTCATAATAGTATCCATTAGAGAAAACATCCCTGTTAAAAAAAAACTTCCATATTCCAATCTTTCTGGTATTAACTTTGCTACTGATTCACACATTTTAGAACGAATTAAACAATTATGCATCACTTCAAAAGAGATGCCATTCTTCCAGTCTTTTTCTCTAACTGTAAGAATATAAATCCATTTTTGAAGCTCTATAAGACCTATATAAATAATAGCATTTTTTATGCTAGTAACTTTTTGTTTCATCCCAAACCCTAATGTGTTTATTAATTTCAAAAGCTTGTAGGATAAAGAAATATCCTGTTCAATCAACTTTGAAATGCGATTAATATCTGGGGTTTCCTCATTCAAAAGTTCTAGAATTTTATAATACGTGTGGATATAAGTTGGTACATCGTGGGAAGTCATAATTAATGGTCTAGAAAAATAATAGCCTTGAAAATAGTGATAACCACTTTTTTTGGCTTGTTCATACTCTTCCCTTGTCTCAAGCTTTTCTGCAACCAATTCAATATCATGTTTTTTAGCTAGCGATTCCAACTCTTCCCGTACTTCTTTTGATGTATGCTTGAAGTCGACTTTAAGCATATCTGCTAATAATAATAAGGAATGTGCATATCCATTGCTTTTGTCAAAGATAAAATCATCTAAAGCTAATTTATAACCTAATTGTTTAAGTTCTAAACAAATATCAATAATTTTTTGACTTGGAACAACTGTCTCTAGAATTTCTATTATAATGTCCCTTGGTTGAAAATATGTAGGAAGCCTAAGTTCTAACAAGTTTTCTGTAAAATTGATAAAACAAGGTTTTCCATCTGATAATTTTTCCATCCCAATATTTAAAAAACTATTAATAATTAAACCTGTAGTCGCTTGATCTCCATCTACATTCGGAAATGAATTAATATTATTATCACGATAAAGTAATTCATATCCATAAACTTCTTCCATTCGATTAAATAGTGGCTGCCTCGCCACAAAAACTTCCATTCATTTACCTCCGTCGATCTATTCGTATTGTCAAAACTTTTATAGTAAATAGGTTATTAAATCCTATCTGAGAGGGCTTTATAAGCAAAAAAATTGCCACCCCCTGAATTCTAAGGATAATTGAGGTTACGACACTCTCAACAACCTAGAAAAGGAAGTGACAATTTGTACCCTCAAATTATAACCTATTTATTAACTTTTATAAACTATCAAGAACAACTAATTCGAACATTGCTTACTTTATTGATTGGTAAGAGTATGTTTGATAAGCCTACTGAACAGCCAGTAAATAAACCATATCGAAAACTTCAAGTGGACGACCTTCCGGTCATTGAAGTTCTGGAACAGCTTGATTATCGAGTTCTTCTTAGTGAATATCTAGAGAAGAACGGGAAACCACTTAAACCTGTTCAAAGGCGTAAGAATGCAAAAGTTTCCGTACCTAAATCCATGAACTGCCCAAAGTGTGGTGCTCCATCAGATTATCTTTATGCCAACAATGGAGATAAAGGCCAGTATCAATGCAAGGTGTGTACAGAGCTCTTCAGTGAAAAGAACCGTTATTCTAAGGAAGCCATCCTGAAGTGTCCTCATTGTTCCAAAACTCTCGAGAAAATAAAAGAAAGAAAAGATTTTCACGTGTTTAAGTGCAAGAACAATGACTGTTCTTATTATCAAAAGAAGCTCAATGGGATGACTTCAAAAGAAAAGAAAAGGTTCAAAAAGGACCCTCAAGCATTTAAATTAAGATACATTTTCCGTCAGTTTCATATCGATTTCCAGCCGTTATCCAAGGAATCACCAGAACTGCCGGCCGTTGACTTATCAAAGATTTATGCATCACCACATACATTAGGATTAATCCTAACCTATCATGTAAACTATGGCCTTTCGGCCCGTAAAACAGCTGCGATTATGCAGGACGTACACGGAGTGATGATTTCACATCAGACTGTATTGAACTACGAAAATAGCGTAGCTTTATTACTTAAACCTTATGTGGATCACTATCCCTATGAACTTTCAGACCAATTCTGCGGTGATGAAACGTATATCAGAGTAAACGGTCGATGGCATTATTTATTTTTCTTTTTTGACGCCGTGAAAAAGATTATTCTTTCGTATCCGGTGTCGCCTAATCGAGACACAGCAACAGCCATTCGAGCAATTGATGAGGTCTTAATCAAGATGAAAGAGATTCCAGAAAATCTGACCTTTGTGGTAGACGGGAATCCAATCTATCTTTTAGCCCAACATTTCTTCGCTCAACATGGGATTTCATTCGATGTGAAGCAGGTCATTGGATTAACCAATGAGGACCCTGTTTCGACCGAATATAGACCACTGAAACAAATAATTGAGAGACTTAACCGCACCTTTAAGGGCAATTATCGCTCCACTCATGGATTCGGCTCTGAACATGGTTCCATTTCATACGTCACCTTATTTACGGCCTACTTTAACTTTTTGCGTCCGCATGCCGCCTTAGAAGGAAAAGTGCCCGTAGTGAATCCAGAACTCAAGGGGCTTCCAACAATGCCAGCACGTTGGACAAAGCTCATTGGATTAGCACAACAATGGATAGTAGAACAAAGACAAGCCTAACTTTTTGTTTAGCTGAGCCCTTAAGCTAATTCAGCAATCGGCGGAGCGAACTCTTGACAAACCGAACTTGCCAATGGTTTAAAATGGAAACAACCAAGGGCTTATTTGGTATGCCTTCTTTTGTTCCCTTCGCCCTTGTTAAACAATCCTCAAACCATTGGCGTGTTTGTCAAGAGCGATTGCGGCGCATCTCCATCCAGTAAATAGGAGAGAAACTAACCCTTTAGGTAGTTTTCATAAATCTTTTGACACTACCGATCTATTACGCCATTAGCTATTGTCATTTTAATAAATTTATAAGTAGAAGGTTGTCGAACCTTGAGTGTTAGATGGCAAATTTTCTCGTTTAATTTGTCTTATTTTGGTATGTTATGGGGGTATCTAAGTTGAAATGATAAGAAATGATAAAGACCATCCTTTATTACGACGTTTTAGGAAAGACTCTTTTCTAAAGGCTGTTTTCGTAAAGTATGTTGCGTTTACCCGCAGTCGGAATACACTTCGCTCTCAGTGGGGGCTAAGCTTAAGCCTCCTCAGCTTTGAACTCCGGGGTCTCAGGCTGTCTCGCTAATCCCCGTGGCGTCTTCTTGTATTCCGGCTGCTCCATTTTTCCAACTAATTCTTTTTTCCGATTGAAAAAACAACAAGCTATACGAAAAAAGCTCGAACGATACATAAAAAGAACAAAGATTGTTCTTAAATAAAGGATGGTCTTTTTATTTGATTAATGTGTATATTGGAGCACAAAATTAATCAAAAACAATGAGGATATTAAATACAAAGGAAGTGAAACTTCTTTTGCTTTGCCTAATGCTATTTTTAAAATTGGGTAAAGAATAAACCCAATAGCCATGCCATCAGCTATGCTATAAGTAAACGGAATCATGGCAATAATAAAGAAGCTAGGAAAACTTTCACTTAGATCCTTTAGATCCAGATTACGGATATTTTGTAGCATTAATCCCCCAATAATAATTAAGATTGGTGCAATAGCACTGTCTGGAATTAATTTAATAACAGGAATAAAAAATGCAGAACAAATAAATAAAACACCTGTCGTTACTGCTGTCAAACCTGTTTTTCCACCTGCGGTCATACTTGCAGAACTTTCCACAGTCGCTACAGTTGGACTTGTGCCAAAAAAGCTAGAAAGAAATACAGAAATGGAATTAGCACGAAAAGCTTTCGAAAAACGTTCAGGTCTATTAATAAATTGCACATGATTATTTACAAGACCAATATTTTCAAAAACAAGTACCATTGTTAGAGAAAATACAGCAATCCAAAACGGAATCGTTAGCAGTTTATCAAAAGACAAATGACCAAACACAGTTTTGTATTCTTGCAAGTGAATCGATTGACTATTCCCGCTGTTTACTTCAATTAGCCCAAACATCCAAGCAATTAGCGTCCCAACAACAATCGTAATTAGAAAGTTGCCCTTCACATTTCGTAAGAAAAGAATGATACTTATTAAAAAAGTAAGCACAGTTGCTAGTACATGTAGATCACTAAAAGATCCTAAAGCGATAATCGAATTTGATCCTCTTTCTACAATGCCGCCTTTTTCCAAACCAATTAACATTAAAAATAGGCCTAAACCAACCGTAATTGATTCTTTTAACGAAACAGGGATAGAATCGCTCACAACTTTTGCCAATTTTGTAAAGGCAACAATCATAAACAAAATACCCGAGACAAATACAACTGCCAAAGCTTCCTGCCAAGTTAGAGACATTGATTTTACAATTGTGTAAGAAAATAAGGCATTAATTCCCATACCTGGTACTAGCAAAACAGGCACATTCCCATAAAAACCCATTAAAAAACAGCCGACAACAGAAGTAAGAATGGTTGCTACTATCGCTGCTTCTAAAGGGATACCTGCTTCCGCCAGAATTAAGGAATTTACTACCACGATATAGACAACAGTAAAAAATCCAATAACCCCTGCAAGGACTTCCGTTTTTATGGATGTTTGACTTTCCTTTAGCTTAAAAAACGAAAAAATAAACGTTTTCATCTGATATACCTATTTAGTTATAGCCCTCTCCCTACCCGCTTCCTTTTCCATACAAGAAAAGATGCCTAAAATTGACATGACTTTTTTTGTATTTAATAAGGTAGCCACAAGAACTTATAATAGCAGATTACCATTACTTTGCCAATATTTTTTAGGAGAAAACACTCACTTTTTCCTATTTTTTCAGCACTTTTTTGTAACTATTACCATAATGATTTCGTCGAAAGTTAATGATTGCTATACGCAAATATTTTCGTTAATAAAGCATAAACATGAATAATTTCTTTATCAGATGCATGATGATCAATTGTCAAAAGCGGTTGGTTAGGATCCATAAAACGCTTCGTCCATTCTTTTGGCATCCACCCTTTTCTCAAGTGCGCTAATGTTTGTCCATCTTCTTTCTCAAAGTGATATTCCATATGTCCAAAGCTTTTTTTCATCCTAATCATATTATCTCCATACAAAAAGTTGCTCACTAATCGTTTATCAGTTTTAAGCTCTATGATTTTACTGATTGTTTTCTTATTCTTATTTTTAATCTCTATCCGATCTTTTTTTATGGTAAAAATATATTGGAGCTCGTCCTCCGTATTATAAAATCCATATGATTTTGTATAAAAATGATCAAATAAAAATGGAAGATACCAGCGGATTAATGAAAATTTTTCATCTTTAATCTCTCCTATCTCCTGTCCATCTCTATCAAAAACAATCATACGTAAGGAGGGGGCAGGTAAAAAGGATAAAACAACTGTATTTGTTTTCAAAATCGATCTTGCTTTGCCAACGTTAAGGAATTTGTTCAGCTTTTCAAATCGCCTTTTATGTAAATAATACTGGCTAAAGCATGTTACACTGTATATTCCAAATGGTGCCAAAAGAAGGAGAAAAGCGATACTTGAATGACTAATTATAAAGACACCAACAAATAGAAAGATAGGAATACAACTAATTAAACTAGCGTTTAAGGCTGATATTGCTGTATATTTGTAATATTTTTCAATATTCATAATGAAAGCTCCTTTGTTTCCGTTCTTATCACATGAAAGAATTGTGAATTTGGGCTCATTTCTTAATCTTTACTATCTATTCTATTAATTTTATTCCAATCTATGATTAATTGGAGATGATTTTTTTGAGAAAAAACATATTCATTTTATTTTCGATTCTATTATTTTTTCTATCATCTACGTCTCATATACTTATATGAAAATAAAACAGACAGCTTCCATTAAACCGCCAAAAAACGTTTCTTATATAATTGTTTTAGGAGAAAAGGTAAATGGCGACCAGCTTTCTAAAGCGCTTCCATATCGTGCAGAAACCGCATTTGATTATTGGGAGAAAAACCAATCTTCAACCATTATTGTTACTGGTGGAAAAGAGAACGGGAAAGAAATGACAGAAGCAGCTGCTTTACTGAATTTTTTTATCGAACAGGGGGTACCTAAAGAAAGAATTCTTGTAGAAGATAAATCAACTAGTACTTACGAGAACTTACAATACACAAAAACGCTTTTTTCCATTAACGAAGCAGTTATTGTGAGTAATGATTTCCATTTGTTCAGAGCGCTAGAAATAGCGAAAGAACTAAAAATAACAGCATACCCCCTAGCCGCAAAAACACCAAAATCGGTAAAGTTAGTGCTGTACTTTAGGGAATATGCTGCCATCATGAAAATGCGCTTTACAAAATGAATTATTTAATAAAACGAATAGTTAACGGAATATGATAGTCCTGTCCTTCATAAGACTTTACTGCGGCGATAATCGTAAATACAAACGCCATTATTCCGATAATAGGTAAAATAATAAACCCTATTAAAACAAATATAAGAATCCATGCAACAAAGGAATAGATTGCATAGGAAATTAAAAAATTAAAATATGCCTTCCCATGATAATCAACAAATGGAGAGTCTTTTTTAACGAGCCATATGATTAATGGTCCGATAAAAGTTGTAAAAAAACTAGATACATAAATCAACATTGCAAAAATTCTATCATCATTTGATGATTTATCTTTATTGAAATCCATGAAAGTTACCTCCAACTAAAATTAATGATTGCTATGTTATTATATACGATTGTTCTCATTAAAGGTTTCATTTTTAGATAATATTTGTCCGATAATGAAAACTTACTCCCCGTTAAAAGTGGGATAAAATATGTTCCCTATTATCATATTAAGAATCGTAAATTCTATCTTAATAATTGTTCATTAATTATTTACATTTTGTTTGTATTTTCCTATTTTCAATTTCGCTGAAATTTTGTATGATATAGAAAAGTAATTTGTTATCATGCGATAATAATTAAAGATGGGAAGGCAAATGGTGCGCCACCGCTTTGGTTCTAGTGGGTTCGATTCCCACCCCGAAATTTTTTTTCAAATGGATTAAAAATTTCGAGGGTGGGCTTTTCTTTTTTCATGAGTAAGTTCTGCCCTCATAATGGAGGGATTATTGTGTTAAAGAAAAGAGACCTTGAGGAATGTCAAGCATTGTATCCTTTAATGACGCATCCAGATGTCTTCCCTTTCGTGCGTCAAAAAGCTAATTCTTATGAAGAATATCTTTTTCTAACGAAACAAACAATAGAAGCGGAAGAAAGAGGAGAACTCATTTCAAGAACCATTTTAGATGAATGGCACAATCCGATTGGTACGATTAATCTCTATGATATTAACGAAAATATCGGCTTTCTCGGAACTTGGTTGGGGAAACCATATCACGGAAAAGGATACAATCAAATAGCAAAAGATCTATTTTTCTCAGAAGCATTCTTCGATCTTACTATTGAAAGTATACTAATGCGGATTCGAAGCAATAATATCCGTTCACTAAAAGCAGCTGAAAAGCTTCCTTATGTGATTTCCGCTAATGAAACGAGAAGCAATCTTTTGCAAACATTAAATGGTTCTGGCATTCCATATCAATTATTTGAAATTCCTAAAGATTTATTTACTCTATATACTCTACGTCAAAATGCAGAAGAGACGACAAATGATTGCAGAGAGGCGTAAGCTTATTCCCATAATCTACTAAAGATCAGTGATAGTCCATTCGCCTATCAACTGATCTTATTTTATTTAAATTATTGATTCTTCTTGTAGTATTGATAATTTTTATTTCCACCGGATAGATTATAAAGTTCGGTGAATCCTAGATTCCGCAATACATTCTGTGCAGCATTTCCCGTTACTCCACTATTACAATAGATTACTGTCGGCAAGTTGGGGGCGAGTTTGGTTAAATTCTTACGCAAATCCACTAGTGGTATGTTAATCGCATTGTCGACACATGAAACATTAAATTGTTTGGCACCACGTGTATCAATAACTTGAATGGATTCTTTGTTATGGATTCTTTCCGTTAAAGCTTTAGGTGTGATTAATTTATTTTTCTTTTCAATCGCATTCTGCAAGGCCATTCCAGTGTACATAACTGGATCTTTCGTTGTGCTAAATGGGGGAGCATACGCAAGATCGAGATGAAATAAATCTTCTGCTTTTGCTTTAAAAGTAATTGCTGTTACAAACACATCGATTCTTTTATCTACCCCATCTTCCCCAACTATTTGCACTCCTAATATTCTACCTGTTTCCCTATCAGCAATTGCCTTTATGACTAACTCCTTGCCCCCAAGATACTCTGCTCTAGCTGGCTTTATATTATGGAGTATTTCAATATCATATCCTTCTTTCAATGCTTCTGTTTCGTTCATTCCAGTTTGTCCAACTGCTAAGTCAAAAACTCGAAGGATTCCAGTTCCTAAAATCCCTCTATGCTCTAATGAACCACCTGTTATCACATCACCAGCTATTCTCCCCATTTTATTTGCGGTACTACCTAATGGGCGATACAGTGGTTTCCCTGTTATTAACGAATAACTCTCAGCAACGTCTCCTACAGCATATATGTCTGGTAAGTTTGTTTGCATCTTGTTATTAACGACTATCGCCCCTGAATCACCGACCATTACACCAATAGCTTTTGCTAATTTCACATTAGGACGAACACCTGTAGCAAGGATAACAAGATCTGTTTCCATTGTTTTCCCTGATTTTGTTTGTATTTCCTTTTTGCTTATCGTTGTAACTTCCTCGTTTAATAGCAGATTAACCCCGTTTTTAATTAAGTGTTCCTGTACACGTGAAGCAATATCTTTATCCATATGTGTCAAAACTTGATTACTCCGTTGTACTAATGTTACTTCTAATCCTCTACGGGTTAGCTGTTCTGCCATTTCTAAACCAATATACCCCGCCCCGATAATTGTAGCCTTCTTGGGTTGCTGTTCTGTAATAAATTGATTAATCGCTACTGTATTTTGAATGGTACGAACCTGAAAAACTTGCTTACTTTCAATTCCAGGGATAGCTGGAGTTATTGGTGAAGCTCCCGTAGCGAAAACTAAAACATCATATACATCCTCTATAGTTTCATTTGTTTCCAAATTCTTCACTTGAACTTTTTTCTGAGTTGTATCTATTTTCGTGACTTCGTATCGGACAAAAACATCGACATTGTACCGCTTTTTAAACCAAGCTGGACTTCTCGGTATCAATGTTTCTATGTCCTCTACTTCTCCTCCTAAGAAATATGGGATTCCACAAGCAGAATAAGAAATATCATAATCAGCATTATAAAGGGTGATCTTCGCATTTTCATCATTCCTACGCGCTTTTGCTGCTACTGATGTTCCAGCTGCTACTGATCCTATAATAATTATTTTCATGTCAATCCTCCTATTACAAAAATTTATTTTTTCTTACTAAAGAAGCACCTATCTTTGGCAAACAACCTATTTAATATTCATAACAGGCCAACTACGAAAGAAAAGAAAGCCATAAATATAAACCGATTAACGTAATAAAAAGGGTAGGAATTGTTAGGATGATACCTGTTTTAAAATAAGTTCCCCATGAAATTTTAACCCCTTTTTGTGACAAAACATGAAGCCATAGTAAAGTAGCTAATGAGCCAATTGGTGTAATCTTTGGTCCTAAATCAGAGCCAATTACATTGGCATAAATTAAACCTTCCTTAATAACTCCTGTTGCATTTGTATCAGCTATTGCTAATGCATCAATCAGAACAGTGGGCATATTGTTCATAATCGAAGATATAATAGCAGCCATAAATCCCATTCCTAGGGTCGCAATAAAAAGGCCCTGATCTGCCGCTGCCTGAATTACTGTAGAAAGCAGGTTTGTTAATCCAACATTGCGAAGTCCATAAATAACCACATACATTCCTATTGAAAAGAATACGATTGACCACGGTGCTCCTTTCATTACATCTTTAATCGATACTGCAGCACTTCTTCTGGCAAAAACAAGAAAAACAATAGCAATGATACCTACAATAAACGATACCGGAATAGCAAGAAATTCACTACCTACATACCCAGTAAGAAGAAATGCTAAAATTAACCACGAAATACGAAACATTTTTGGGTCTTTAATTGCTTCAATTGGAGCCTTTAAGTGGTTTAATTCATATACCTTTGGAAGGCTCTTACGAAAATAAAGGTATAGGACAAGAATGCTTGCTGCCAAGGAAAAGAGATTTGGAATAATCATTCTAGTCGCATATTCAACAAATCTAATTCCAAAGAAATCAGCAGAAACAATATTAACAAGATTACTAACTACTAAAGGTAAAGAAGTTGTATCAGCAATAAATCCACTTGCGATAATAAATGGAAAAACCATTTTTTCATCTAGCTTTAATGCTCGTACCATCGCTAATACAATTGGTGTTAAAATAAGTGCCGCCCCATCATTAGCAAATAGCGCCGCAACTATTGCACCTAATATAGAAACATAAATAAACATTTTGACTCCGTTTCCCTTAGCAACGCGAGCCATATGTAATGCTGCCCATTCAAAAAATCCAATTTCGTCTAGAACCAGCGAAATAATAATAATAGCAATAAATGCAAGTGTAGCATTCCAAACAATTCCTATTACATCCACTACATCATTAAAATCCACTACACCAATAAGTAACGCTAATATCGCCCCCCCACAAGCAGACCAGCCTATTGAAAGATTTTTCGGCTGCCAAATAACCAAAGTTAATGTTAATAAAAAGATAATGATTGCCAAAATGGTTTGTAGCAAAATCTGTCAACCTCCATAAGTTACATCAAATTTCATTAGAATATGCATAACGTATTTTAACATATAATTATATACTTATATGTTATCTATAAAAAGACAACATATCAATTCATTTATATTTATCAACTGTTACTCACAGGATATTCTTAACCCCTGTTTTTCTAACCAAATGAATTTTTCTTCTTGATTAGGAATGTATTTTAGTATGTCACTCACCATTGAAAAATATTTGTTTTGTTGGTCTAAGGAATAGATTACCCATTGACCTTTACGTTGTTCTTTAACCACTCCAGCATCTTTTAATTTTCTTAAATGTTGACTAATAGCAGGTTGAGACATGTTAATCACATCGACAAATTCACACACACAGCAGTCATGAATCATTAGCATACCTACCATTGATAAACGCGTCTTATCACCTAAAAGCTTTAAAACTATGGCTGCTCTATCTAATTCTAATTGTTCTGAAGACATTATTCCTCATCCATTTCCAATAATATTTATAAACATCATAAGGGGGGCAATTTAATTTTGCAAGCAATTATGAATAACTATTCTTACAAAACCACTCTTTTTTTCACAAACAATTTTGAAGTTTCCATTTTTCCTTCTCCTTCATACCCCTTTTCTATGATATAATACGAAACGTTATTGTAAAGAAAGAGGACAAGCAGATGAAACAAACTTATTCAATAAAACAAAAGTTATCTCAAATGATTATTATTTTATTGCCTATTCTTGTTACACAGGTTGGTATTTTTGCATTAAGCTTTTTTGATACGACAATGTCAGGGCATTATAGTCCCGTTGACTTAGCTGGAGTAGCAGTAGGAAGCTCCTTATGGACACCTATCTATACAGGACTTAGTGGCATACTACTCGCTTTGCCTCCCATTGTTTCGCAATTAATGGGAAAAAACGAACACAAAGGTGTACGTTTTTCTGTTATCCAGGCAGCATATCTTTCCTTTAGTATGGCTGTCTGCCTATTAATTATTGGTTATTTCTTCTTAGATCCTGTTTTAACTAGCATTGGATTAGAAAAGGATGTATATGAAGTTACTTACCATTACTTAGTTGCACTAAGCACTGGAATTATTCCCATTTTCTTATACTTTGTTCTTCGTTCCTTTATCGATTCACTTGGCCAAACCCAAATAACTATGTTTATCACTTTAATAGCAATACCAATTAATATTGTCTTAAATTATGCACTTATCAATGGAATTTGGATTTTCCCTGAACTAGGTGGTGTAGGTACTGGATACGCAACTAGTCTAACCTATTGGTTTATGTTCTTTATGGCTGTCTATATTGTTCATAAAAAACAGCCTTTTAGCTCCTTTCAGTTATTTGCTCATTTCTCGAGAATGTCTTGGTTAAAATGGAAAGAGATATTAACGATCGGGATTCCGATTGGCTTTTCTGTATTCTTTGAAACAAGTATATTTAGTGCTGTAACTATTCTAATGAGTAGTTACGATACGAATACAATTGCAGCACATCAGTCAGCCATTAACTTTGCTTCTCTCTTATATATGGTTCCCTTAAGCATCTCAACTGCGTTAACCATTATTGTCGGTTATGAAGTGGGAGCCAGACGCATGAAGGATGCAAAAATTTATAGTTGGTTAGGCGTCGTACTCGCTGTTATAATTGCTATTATAAGTGGGATCATTCTTTTAACGTTCCGAACAGACATTGCAGAAATTTATACAAAAGACTGGGAAGTACTCCACTTAACAGCTCATTTTCTAATTTATGCGATTTTCTTTCAACTTTCAGATGCCATCCAAGCACCGATTCAAGGAGCGTTACGAGGATATAAAGATGTAAATGTGACTCTCTTGATGAGCTTTATCTCCTATTGGGTGATTGGTCTACCGAGCGGATATCTTTTTGCTACCTATACAAACTTAGGGCCATTCGGTTATTGGATCGGACTTATCGTTGGTCTTGCAACCGGCGCCATATTCTTAACAAGTCGTTTAGTTCAAATTCAAAAGAAAAAGTTTAATTATAAACAAATTCACTCTTAAAAAACTGCGCCTCTGTAGCGCAGTTTTTTCATTGGCTCCTTTGAAATCACTTATATTTTTGATAACATATGATTCACCTTATCTTTAAGTATACATTTCTAAATCGATTGACCTCTGTTGCAAATCAAATTAGGCAAATACACACTTTTTGCATCCATGAATACAATGAAAAATAAGCATATATTTGTAAAGTGAGAAAGGATGAATTTCCAATGTTCCCTTGGAATTTATTCCCTTTTAATAAAGATGCAAAAAATAGAATGGATCAAATGAATCCACAGGATATTCAAAAGTATGTGCAGCAAATGATGGATAAACTAATGCCTGATTCTCTCCAAAAAATGGAACCAGATAAAATGTTCCAGAGTTTTTCTAAAGGAGAAAATTTTCGTAACGATAACATTAATCATTCCGAAAAATTTAACTATGTTGTTTTTGAAACCCATCATCATGTTTATGTAAGAATCCCTATTTTAGATAGCAACTGGTTAGAGCATCTTAAAATTTTTTATACATCCAATCAATTAATCATTCAACATATTCCTTCCTTTGAAGATAAACATACCATTACCCTGCCAGCGATTGTACGAAAAAAAGGCTCTGTTGCACTGTATAAGGATGATATTTTAGAAATAAGGATTCAAAAGAATATTGATATTCAATATTCTGAGATTGATGTGACAGAAATGAATTAACAAGAAGAGGAGATTTTCATGAGTTTTGATAACTTAAAAAAAATCTATCAATTTTCTGAGAATAGCCATAAGGAAGACTATTGGAAAGAAATGTTTGGGTCAACCAACAAAGATTGGATCACACATGAATCTACATCTATTAAAAACAGTGATGCCTTTCCCGCATGTGATTATTATTTAAATAAATCCCATTATTTTATCGAAATAGAATTACCAGGAATGAATGTGAATCAGTTATCCATTCACTTAAATAACCAAGTTCTACACATAGAGGGCTATTATCAAACATTTATTCCTAATTGTGCCTACCTTTTAAAAGAACGACAGAACAAACATTTTGCCAAAAATATTAAAATCCCTGCGGATATAAAGGAAAAGGATATTAAGAAGAAATATGAGAATGGGATTTTGCAGCTTTCTTTTCCACAGAAAGAAATGAAAAAGGAGGGAATATAATGATTCCCTCTCCCTTCTTGCACTTATTTAGCTTAAAACTGATATCATAGAAATAGTTTATCATAGCAATAAAATGGCTTGTCTTTTCCTTCAAAATAAGTTGCGCCAACTTTATTATATCCATTTTTCACAAATAAACTTTGTGCTTTATCATTTAATGAGTATGTATCCGTCTTTAAATAGAATATATCTTGTTCAATGGCATAAACCTCAGCAAAAGCTAATAAGTTACTGGCAATTCCACCTCCACGGATATCAGGGTCCACAACTAATCGATGAATAACCATATATTCCTTATTGGTATAGGTCCACTCTATTTCCTCATAGTTTTTACCGCCAATTTGATCGATCGTAATGGAACCAACCACTTTATCATCTATTATGGCAACAAAAAGATTATTATTTTCAATATCTACTTTGAAGCTAGTTTCATTTGGATATTTATGTGACCATTGATCATTTCCTTCTCCTTGCATGATAACTAAAGCTTTTTGTACGATTTCCATAATTACTGGCAAATCATCTATATGTCCTTGTCTAATTTCCACTTGTAATTTCTCCTATACAATAAATTCTTCTCTGATATCTCTATTAATTAGTGTGCTTTTTCTAAAAGTAGATATTCAGGAAAAATCATTATATAAATTTATCGACAAAAAAACCACTATTTTGATTAACAGAAGCTTATATTTCTATAATTTTAATTTTTTTGATAAAGTGAAACTTCCATCAGTGGGGGAAGTCTTACTGTCCGTTAAGAGTGGGATAAATAAAACTTTAGACCTATTCTAGTTTAAAAAAAATACAGCTTCATCAAAAATAAATTTCTGAGAAGCTGTATTTTATCTAATCTTTTTGTAAAACTAAAATCGAAGTTTATTTTCCGATAAATTGTTGTGTCCAGTAGTTTCCGTTTTCTACATATCCAACACCAATATGTGTAAATTTATTGCTTAAGATATTGGCACGATGGCCTTCACTATTCATCCATGCTTTCACTACTTCTTCTGGCGTTTTTTGACCTTTAGCAATATTTTCTCCTGCAGCTTTATACGATATACCAAATTGCTTCATCATATCGAATGGGCTTCCATATGTTGGACTTGTATGAGCAAAATAATTATTTGCACTCATATCTTGTGACTTCGCTTTTGCCACTTTGCTTAATCCAGTATCTAATGTAAGCGCAGGTAAGCCATTTTTAGCTCTTTCTTTGTTTGTTAATTCTACTACTTGTTTTTCATAAGCACTTACTGATGTTGCTGTTTTTGCAGAACTGTCTTTAGCCGAATCGGTTGTTGCATTATTTTGTGAAGTAGTCTTTTTAGGATTTGATTTACTTTGTTTATTTGTAGTGTCTTTTTGTTCTAGCGGACGATTTTCTACTTCCTTTTGTTTATTGTGCGTCTGTTGTTTTGCAACTTTTAGATCGTTCCATACTTTATCTATATCTACTTGATAATTAGTAGAAATATTGTTAAGGATTTTATTTAGTTGCTCTTCTGATAAATTATTAGATTGATAGATTATTTTTGCTTCTTGAGGTTGAATAGATGCTGCTTCTGCTTTATTTGCAAGCGGTGTTGCCAGCATTAATGTTGATGCTGCTGCTACTGAAAAAATTACATTTTTCTTTTTCATCGGTTATTTCCTCCTTGGTTATCCAAATCGAAAAATTAATAGATTTTGTTGTTTTCGACTTACAACAACATCATATCATACGATTTTTGTCATAATTTTGGATAAAAAATACAGATGAAAAATAATGTTGCGGAATAAATTAATAGATAAAAAGAAAATAGAATAGATTAATAGGTAGATCAACAAATATCTGTTGTTTATTTGGTTATAAATAAAGATGGATAAAAAAAACAATAATTGATTTTTTTTCTTCATCCTCCGTATTTTGGTCAAAAAAAAATAGTTGACATATTTTTTTGACCAGCTCCAAAATAACATTAAAGACAAAAGGTTTACAAAAATGTAGTGTTTATTACAAGTCACTAAACAGGAAAATTGCATAAAAAACGGCATAGTTGGAAAAATAAAAAGGATTAATATCTATAAAGAATGGAGTAATGATATGAATACACCGTATTGCTGCCCCAATTGCAAAACGAATCGCAGTCGCTTTAATATTATTCAGCAAGTCCCTCAATCGGTTAAGTTAGATCCGCAAACCGGTACTGTTGTAGAGGAATACACATCCGAGAATTTATCCCCATTTCATATGGGATATTCTGGTCCTGATTATCGCATTCAATGCGCTGCATGTGGATTGGTTGAAGAGGAAAAAACATTTATTAAATTTGGGGAAATGAAGGGATAATTTCTTTTCATTCCTAAACCTATTAAAAAAGCATCCCGTCTTCTTATAATAAAAAGTACGGGATGTCTTTTATTTGGACAACTATTCTAACAGAGGTTTCTCAACAATTACCTTCCATCCTTCTAACGGTGAACTCCTAATCAGTAATAGCTCTTTTCTTACTCTTCTAGATTTTTCGTTTTTCACATACACATTGCAATCGATTGAAAGGTTCACTTGCAACTCTTGCTCATAATCTTCGTGCTCTAACTCTTTCATGTCCATCATTTTTATATTCTCTATCATCGTTAGTTCAGAAGACCAATCTTGCTTCGTTGAAATAGATTGTAGTATCGTTGTATCCTGCTCTTTTATGCCAGCAATAAATGCTGTAGCTACATCATTGGGATTCAATTGCTCTAAATACTCCGTTAATTGCCCTGCTGCTTTATAAACCATTAATTTATGGGAAAAATCCATCTTATCTGTTTTATGAGTTGTGCTTCCTAAAAAGTGAACACAAAAATGACCAGGAAAATTATTTGCCAAAGCACCTGCACCATGTGGCATTCCATGCATGGATGCAGCATACCATTGATCCTCTACCATGATGAGGACCGCTCTCCGACGCCAGCTCCACTTACCCTCATAAATATCCTTCATTATCTTTGTATCTTCTGTAGTAAGCGGCTGTACGTCTGCATGCTGGCTTCCTGCTCTTCGCTGAACGTTGAACTGCTTACCTGTTTCAATGTCCATAATTGTAAACTTGCTGTATCTAGGAAGCCATTCATTAATCATATCCCATGACAATAACTGAATGTCAAAACTAATTGGTGAGGAAGTATTTTCTCCTGTTGCTTTCACTATATGAGCGGAAGTTATGAAAGTACTACAAAATAGAAAAAGTAGAATTTTTTTATACACTGAGAACCACCTTCATTATAATTTTTCAATAATGAAAGTTTGCCCCATTTTCTCCTCTGTACTCTCGTGCACTTCGCATCACTAATAATTACCAATTAATGACACTATCGGTCATTTGCTTGTACTATCTACTATATATCCTAAATCTTATAAGAGGTTCAATTCATTCTCTACTTTTTTCCAATCGATATTTTCACCAATAAACACCATATTTAATGGCATATTCATTTCCTCTTGCATAAATAAAGGCATTCCGTATGAGTACTGAAACAAATCTGGATATTTGGCTTGATGAAATTTAACATAGCCCTTAATACGGTAAATTGTATTAGGAAGCTCTCTTAAAAAGAATTCAAATTGATCTGCTGCAATACTCTTTTTAAAGGTATATACAAACGTACTTAAATGTAAGGCATGAACCGATGTCTTGGTAATGCCACTATATATGTGACTTTCCATTTCCAGTAATTTTTCAAAAGGGAATTTAGAATAAGTTGTTAACACGGTAAATGCATGTGAGCAAATCGATTGCAGTTCAAACGTAATTTTTGCTTTTTCTGCTTCTGTTAATTGGTCTTCTTTATTAACGATTATTAAACTTGCATGTCTAGCTTGTTCCATAATAAGTTGCTGAATTGGGGCACTTAATGTAGATCGTTCAAGCCATTGTCTTCCATTTATCACTGTTATTATCCCTTTGAATCGAAGCTGATCTGCAAAAATTGGAGATAGGATACCATCTATTGTTTCTACTGGATGTGCAGCTCCAGTTGTTTCAAAATAAATAACATCAGGTTTTTCTTGCACCAATAATGTCTGAATTTGCGCTTCGACTTCATCTTGGATTGTGCAGCACACACATCCTCCAAGTAATTCTTTTAACGGAATATCTCCATCGATTTCATTGGAATCAATGGAGATTTTTCCTAATTCATTCATCAAGACAGCTACTTTGCGACCAAGCGCTTTCTCTTTTTTAAGTATTTCTTTTAACAATGTCGTCTTTCCACTTCCTAAAAATCCAGAAAGTACATATATATCTGTCTGTTTCATTTTATAAACTTCCTTTTATTATTTTTATAAGAAAGAAAAAGAGGATGACAATAATGTGTCACCCTTTTCTGGTTTAATTTAACCCTTATTTTTTCATTTCCTCTTTTAATACTTCTACTGCCTTTTTCATTTGTGTATCTGATTTTTGAATTTTTTCACGGAGTTTATTCATTAATTCGGTGGTTGTCTCACCCGTAATAACTCCATCTTCCTTTAATTTTTCTTTCTTTTGAAACTCTTTCGTAACATTTTCTGTGCTTTCATCAAAGTAGCCATTCGTATTGTCTATGTCATAGCCTAAAGCTTTTAACATTTCTTGTGCGATTTTGACTTCCTCTGAATTACTGCCTATTTTTAATTTGCTTTCTGGGTTAATCATTGTAAGACTTGCATAGCTTGGAAGCTCTACTTTATGTGTTGGCTCAATTCCTTTTTCATGGATCCAGCTACCATTCGGTGTTAACCATTTATCAACCGTAAACTTGATATTGCTACCATCTGTAAAGCTTTTCGCTTGCTGTACTGTTCCTTTTCCAAATGATTTCACTCCAACTAATGGTACATCAGCAGATTGATTTACAGCACCTGCTAAAATTTCAGAAGCGCTTGCGCTACCTCCATCAATTAGAACGACAAGTGGAATATCCATATTACTACTATTTTGTGAAGTAACTTTTTCGACTGTACCGTTTTTATGTTCAATTTGATAGATAACTTCCCCATCTGGAACAAAAAGCCCTGCAATTTTTTTGACTTCTTCTAAAAGACCTCCAGGATTATGCCTTAAATCAAGGACAATTCCTTTCATACCATCTTCTTGATATTTATTTAAAATGTCAACTAGCTCCGATGCAGTATGCTCCGAGAAGCTGGTAATCTGGATTTTAGCAATTTTATCTTTATCCATTTCCCCATAAACCGTCTCAATTGGAATTGTATCTCTTGTAATCGTGATTTTTAATGGTTCACTTGCACCTGATCGTTCAATTTCCAATTCTACTTTTGTTCCCTTTTCACCGCGGATTAATAGAACTGCTTCTGATGAGCTCATTCCTTGAAGAGACTTTCCATCCACCGTAAGAATTTTATCATTCGGCTTAATCCCTGCTTTTTCAGCTGGAGAACCTTTAATAGGAGATACTACAACTATACTATCATTTAACTGTTGTATTTCAGCTCCTATCCCTTCAAAAGAGGAGGAAATACTTTGTTGAAAGCTTGCTGCTTCTTCTTCATTCATATAATCTGAATAAGGATCATCCAAAGCTGTAAACATACCATCAATAGCTCCATTAACGAGATCGTCTGAACTTAAATCTTTATAGTAGCTGTCCATTAATGTGTCATAGGCAGTATATAATTTATTAAATTCATCTCTTTGATTGTTTACTGTTACAGCAGGCTCATCCCCAAAGGAAAAGGCAATCGTCGTAATTCCAGCAGCTGCAATTACAACTACAAATAAAAGCATTACAAAATAAAACTTTTTTATTTTAAAATACCCTTGTTCATTTTCCTGTTCTTGTTCTATTTCCTTTTCCGTATTATTTTGTTCGTTATCCAAATGTTTCACCACTTTCGTTAACAAGAGAGTTATAAATTATGTATAAAGATAGAATACCATGTTTAATTTTATTTAATCAAATGTAAGGAAGCTCCATTTTAATAAAGTGAAACTTCCATCAGTGGGGGTTTTCCCCTCATCCCCCACTGATACCAATCGTACCTTTACGGACAGTTGATCTCCCACCTATCTTCCTCGTATTCTCATAAAAAAAGAGGGGGAGAGTCTTACTGTCCGTTAAGAGTGGGATAAAGCAGAAAGGAAATATATATTTCTTTCCTGCTTACTTTTTATATTTTTCGAACAACCTTAAAGTATTCTTCTAGCGTCCAGTCATTTTCAAAAATATCTTTTGCAGATTTTTTCCCAACATATCGAAAATGCCATGGTTCAAATTTATACTGTGTAATGTTTTCTTTTCCCTTAGGATAACGGAGTATAAAGCCATATAGATGAGCATTTTCCTTTAACCATTTACCTTCTTTTGTCTCTCCGAATTCTTCCGTTAGAAGGAACTCAGCACTTTGACTGGATATATCCATGGCAAGACCTGTTTGATGTTCACTATTACCAGGATATGCAACTGCCTGCACAGCCTTCTCTTCTCCAACACGATCTACTTCTGCTCCAAATAGTTCTGTCTGGCGATCAAAGGAGCGATATCCTGAAACTGCATAAAGCGTTACGCCGCTTTTCTTTGCACCATTAAACATTTCTTCCAATGCCTTAGCTGCTTCTTGCCTCATATAGCTCTTTTCAATATCCTGATTACCAAAAGAAAATTCTACATTTGGCCGTACTAAATCTTCTGGTGTATATCCATCTGGCAAACCGAATTCTTTATTGACAAGAGATACAATATTTGTTGGGTTTTGAATAATATTTCTTCCATCTACTACTTTAATTTCATTAAAAAAGACAGATTCTAATGTCCAAGGATACTCTTCTTCCTCTGGCACATCTTCGGAAGTATTTTGCTCCTCTTCCTTCCCCTGGTCTTCTGTGTTAACTGATGTTTCACTATCTTGCTCATCTGCTTTCTTGTCCCAAAAAGAAATTTTCTCTTTTATTGATGTTAAATCTACTCTTTCACATCCCGTTAACATAGCTAATGCTAATGCTAGAGAAGAGATTGCTACTGATTTTTTCATTTAATTCACCTTACATATCGTTAAATTTTCTTCTTGCACATGATTTGATAAAGGTATGCAAAAAGCATACCTTTATCTGTTAACAATTATTTAATTGCCGCTTCTAAAGCCACTTCTATCATCTCGTTAAATGTTGTTTGTCTTTCCTGTGCAGTTGTTTCTTCGCCTGTTAAAATATGATCGCTTACTGTTAAAACAGATAGTGCTTTACGATCGAATTTAGCAGCGATTGTATAAAGTGCTGCTGTTTCCATTTCTATCGCTAGAATTTGGTATTTAGCCCACTTTTCTAACTCCGAATTATCATTATAAAACATATCCGCTGTAAAGACATTTCCTACTTTTAAGGATAGTCCTTTTTCAAGTCCGCTATCATACGCTCTTTTTAATAATTCAAAATCAGCTGTTGGCGCATAATCAACACCGCCGAATGTTAATCGATTCATTTGGGAATCAGTTGATGCACTCATAGCAAGGATTACATCTCTTACTTTTACATCCTTTTGAATAGCACCGCAAGTACCAACACGAATTAAATTTTGAACATTATAGCTACTAATTAGTTCATTAATATAAATTGAAATAGATGGTACACCCATGCCTGTCCCTTGTACACTAATTCTTTGCCCTTTATATGTTCCAGTATAACCAAACATATTGCGGACTTCATTATAGCATGTTGCATTTTCCAAGAAATTTTCCGCAATGTATTTGGCTCTTAACGGATCTCCTGGAAGTAAGACTGTTTCTGCAATTTCGTGTTCTTTTGCACCAATATGTACACTCATTTATTTCCTCCAATTAATACTTCATTACTTATTTAAATCCAAATTTTTCTACTTATGAAAACTTCACTATTTGTACTATATCATATTCTAATATGCTGTAAAACATATTTAATTTTAGGATAACATTTTTTTAGAGGGTTATACTATATTTAGTTTTCCTCTAGCTTTGAGGCAAAACAATCTTAATATGGAACAAATGATTTGGAGGGGGATTATTATGGGAAAAAAACATCGAAATCGAATCAATTCTCCAAAGAAAAATAATCATATTCCAAAAGAGGCTATTATCGCAGAACACGAAGCACATGGTAAAGAGTATTCTGCAACTAGAAGAAAAAGGTAACAAAAGCTTCCATCAGTGGGATTTTTCATCTCCCACTGATGGTTAGCTGCACTTATCAGATCTTTACGGGAGAGTTTCCCCCCTCGCTTCCTCCATTCTCCGAAGCTAAAGGTAAGGCTTACCGCCCTTTAAGAGTGGGATAATCTGAAATAAAAACAGGTGGGAAGTTTATTCCTATTGATTAACACGATGGTTTAAGAAAAATTTTGATTTTCTACACACCTTTATGTTGCGACATTTTTACAATAAAAAAATAGCAAGGATTTCTCCTTACCATTCTTATTTTCTATTCATCAATTTCTTCATCAATAATGCATTTGTCCAATAAATATTCAAATGTAATGTCAGCCAATTCTTCAATTTCACCTTCAGTGGGAACGAATCCCCTTTTTAATAGCTCACGAAAGAAAAACTCTGCTATTTCTTCTGTATCAATAATCACGTCGATTTCTTTCAAGCTTATCGCCCCCTTTTTAAAGAATATATGTGACATTTTAAAAATAATGCTTTCTTAAAAAAATTATCTGATAAAACAGACTTTTTTTCAAGTGAAATAATAGGAACTAATTCAAAAATATTCTTTTTATAAATTAGACCACTAGTGTTGCGTAAATAGTGTCATAATTTTCAGTTTAATTGTTTACTCTACTTAGAGCCAAAAAAGTAATTACCTTTCTAAAGGCGGCTCCTGTCCATTTGGAAATTTATTTACAATTAGACCTGTGCAACGACAACAATTTGTTGATTAAGGGATGGCTTTTCCTTCAATTTTGCGAAGCCAGACATGTGCTGGTTTCCACAATGCTGCCCTTAAATAACGGCTAATTTGCAAGGTTTTCCGCTTACTTTTTGTTTCGAGTTGTACCAGAACATGAAGACAAAAAACAATAAGTGCGATAAACACTTGATTTTGAATCGCCCATTCACTTTGACCGTAGAATTTCTTGATATTGAGATGTTGTTTAATCCATTTAAAAAACAGCTCAATTGCCCATCGTGATTTATACATTTCCGATATTTCTTCGGCGCTTAAGTCAAAACGATTTGTGATTAAATGAAGTTCATTACCTTTTGAATCTATTATTTTTAGAAGTCGAAAATAGTTTTCAGCTCGGTTTTGAGTTGTACCAATCAACACCATTTGATCCGACAAAACAGATGAATCCTTGGGTAGTTTAAAATCATAAACCTCCCGTACGACTGCGTTTTTTCGTAGCCTAGAAAGAAAAAAGTAGCCTTCATCGGTCATGCGATCAAAACGCTCGTAGTCTAGATAACCTCGGTCAAACACATACATGCATTCTTTATCGTCAACCATAATCTCAAGTTGACCACGATCGTGTTCGCTTGCCGTTGTCATCACGGCTTTTTCGGGATAGGATTCTCCCTTTTCCATAAATACAAGGCGTAAGTGTAACTTTACGCCTGCCTTAGTTTTGCGGAACTTCGCCCATTTATGATTGGTCAAATTTAGTGGCAAAGTACTTGAATCAATAATTTTTAACGGCATGACAAGTTTTGTGTAGTGTGTTTTGGCGTGAATTTGTCCGACTAAATCAAGGAAAAGTCTTTGAAACAAATCTGGATTTAGACCATTTAAACGGCGCGAGAGCTGAGAAATGCTTATAGAATCAAGGTCGATTTCCTTTTGAAGATGATCATCAAAAAGGCAATCACTTAACGCATGAAGACTTTCAACTTCTTCTAATTGTGCAAAAAGTAATAGTTTTAGGAATGATTCTGTCGTTAACTTTTTCGTATAGCAATCTAATTTCAATGTTTTCACCTGTTCTTCAAATAATTGAAGATTAATTGGCGAAAACCATTGTCCAAATGAAGTTTTTCGTGTAATCTTGTCCATGAGATTGGTCCTTTTTTAGTGGATTTGGACGGGTTACCACCTGACTTATCCATTATAAAGGACTTTTTCTATGCATAAAATAATAAAAGTGAACATTTCGAGTATTTTTAATAGTGAAATTAAATTAATGCAACACTAGTGAAATTAGACATGTTTATGAAAGCTGAAACATATAGATTTACTATAAAAAAAGGGAGGCACTATTAATGAATAAAATCCAATACCTAGTCGAAGATATAAAAGTAGATTTAAACGAAGAAGACAGTCAAATTCTTGCTATTTTTCATTCCCTTTTAAAGAAATTATTTTCTCTTCTGATAATTAGTAGTGTTCCAATGTTTATTTATCTCTTATTCTAGATTTTTGTGTTATTGTCTTTATCCGTTTTTTTGCTTACTTGTTTCAATTTTCGGAGGGTTAACTTCATTACTTGTTCATACTCTGGATCTTTAAATAAAGAATATAAAATACTGTAATCATTATAGATATCTAACAATCCGTCAATTAGCTCTTTCTTTTCCTTCGTTCTTTCTAACAATTCCTTTTCAGTCTTGTGGAAAGAACTATTTGTTTTTTTTAAGTCGATAGACTTTTGTTTTTTATCCATTATATATAATAAACCTAATTTTTGTATAAATGAATCCGCACTATCCGCATCTGCCACCAAGGTTAATTCATCTTCCGCTGCCTCTAGCCATTCTCCATCACTAACTCTAGAAAGCTCGTAAATTACATCTTCCCATGCATCTGTTTTATATCTCCAAATTTCTGTTCGGAATCCCATAATCTTAAAAAGATTGGATCCATATCCTTTCACTTTTACTAAATCGCCAATAAAGAAGCGATATTCGATATCTATTTTCTCTGAATCCATTATTTCACCATCATACTCAGAAAGCATTTGTAAACTGGATTCTAAATATAACCCTTCACTTTTATTCACTTCATATACATGCATATTATCTAAATACTTCACATCTGTAATTTTGCCAACTGTTCCATAAATAGTGATAACTACTGTATCACCAATTTTAAATTTAGGTTTTTTACGATTCGCCATAATTACTAATCCTCTCTAAACAAGATTGGGTGGCATTGCCAACTTATGCGGTTTTCCCCCCACACCTTGAATAGAACATTTGATCAATGAAGATGGGGGATCTTAAAGGAATATAAACCTATCTTCAGTTACCATTTAATTTTCATCCTTTTTGTTCATTAGACTTTCACATTCATTTGTTACTACCATCATATGCAATACTCTAATATTCGCTCATAATAAATTCCTTTCTTCCTGAATCAAACGATTTAAAGACACTTCAAACTGTTTATTCATTATATGTCTATCTATACATAGGAAGAATACATTTGTGCTTATAAGTACAAGCAATAGCTCTTCCTTTTTTTCTTTCCAATTACAGGACCTTTAGATAAATTCGGCAGCAGTTTAAAAACATCTCCATTTGCATAAAAAAACATCCAAACAATTTCTTGCTGGATGTCATCAATAACTATAATTTTTCTTTTCTTCTTGAAATAGATATTGTTCCCAAGCCTCATCAAAAACACGCATACTTTGCAAATAGTGACCATTTAATTCTAAATATTCACTGATCTCATCATAGTCAAAACTATTCTTTGGAAAATCATGATCAAGATAAGCTTCATTTGCAAATTCACTAATTTGATCATTTGGTTCAGGATGTCGAAACTTCATTAAAAAATGATAAAAGGATTTAGTCATGCTCTCACCTTCCTTGATCAATTGATATAACGTATACTATACATAAATGAAAATAATGGTGCAAGTGATTTACCTAATTTGAAACAAGCACATATTGATCAGGATATCTTATTGTCTATCAATCACTGTCTTCTGTTATTAAACACCAGTAAATTACTGCTTACCTTGTCCTTTAAAAGGGTAATTTAATCGTAATAGTACTGTGTTTTCTTTAAAAAGGAGGAAAAATTAAA
Organism: Niallia sp. FSL W8-1348; assembly: GCF_038006745.1. Lineage (NCBI taxonomy): Bacteria > Bacillati > Bacillota > Bacilli > Caryophanales > Bacillaceae > Niallia > Niallia sp. FSL W8-1348. Next base: position 545,601 of record NZ_JBBOVV010000002.1, read on the forward strand.
AAGCAATATGAAAAAGGGATTAAAATACATTATTTACTCGCTTATTTTTATCGTTATTATAAGTATGTTTTATTTATTAATTGATTCGAAACAACCGGAAAGAAATGTCTATAAAAAAATTGCTGATGGAAAACAGGTCAACTATTTAATTGTCGGTGATAGTATAGGTCGTAGCTCAGGAGCTAGCAATAACCATAGAAAATGGTTTCAACTTGTAGAGAGAAGTTTAACAAAAAAATACGGAGGATCTTTTAAAAGACATTTAGTTGTACAAAGTGGCGCTACAGCATTTGAAGGCTTATATAAATTGAAAAATAGCTTATCTAAAGATGTTGATTTAGTATTCATTGTGTTTGGAGAAAATGATCGAAAATATATGGACGATAAGCAATTTTACTTCTTTTATCAATCTTTATTAGAAGAAATCGTCATCCGTCATCCGCATGCAGAATTAGTGACAATTACGGAAAGTAGTCTAGATAACGAGGATTTTGTTCACATAATTAAACAATTATCAAAAGAATTTTATGCTACCAATATCGATATGAGAATTCCTTTTCGAAACTCTGGTCTATCCACTGAACGTTTAACAAATGATCTGGTACATCCAAATGATTATGGTTACTATTTATATGCACAAGCAGTTGTTGATACAATGAACAAAGCAATTCGGGAGAAAAAAACCGTTCTCACTTCCACTATTCCAGTTAAAGAAGTATCTAGTCTAGAAATGAATACTCTTCATCCATTTCATTCAATTGATCCTTCTTTTAAAAACGAAGCAGGCTTTTATACATCGAATAAAATTGGCGCTGATATTGAATATCATTTTTCCGGATCTTTTTTAGGAGTGAACGTAATTAGAAGTGAAAAAGGTGGCATGATAGATGTTTTTGTAGATGATAACTATGTGACAACTATATCCACATGGTGGCCGTTTAAGAAAGAAAGATCCTTATATGTCACGAGTGGATTAACCGATCGGAATCATACAGTTACCTTTCAATTATCTGCAAATAAATCAAGGTATAACATAACAGATCAACAACTAGTTCAAATTTCTTCTATTATTACTAATTAACATGATCTTTTGAGAAAAAGCATTTTCAACCAAATAACCCCAAACAATTATACGTACATGCTAAGAAAAGTTCGTATAATTGTTTGGGGTTTTATTCATTTTAAAAGGAAGGTTTGTGGTGATCACCCGCAGACGGAATACACTTCGCTTTCCATGGGGCGAGCGCCAAGCCTCTCGCTTCTTAAGTTCCAGTGCGGGGTCTGCCTCTCCTTCTATTTAAACAATCGCAAGTACTTTCCGTAACCTTTTTCTTCAAGCTCTTCTTTGGGGATAAATTTCATCGCAGCTGAATTCATACAGTAACGTAAACCAGTTGGATTTGGTCCATCATTGAACACATGACCTAAATGGGAATCCGCTTCTTTACTTCTCACTTCGGTACGAATCATGCCATGACTTGTATCCTTCTTTTCTATTAATTCCTCTTCATCGATTGGTTTTGTAAAGCTTGGCCAACCGCAACCCGCATCATATTTATCTAGAGAACTAAACAACGGTTTTCCAGAAACAACATCTACATAAATACCTTCTGAAAACTCATCCCAGTAGTCATTACGAAATGGTGGTTCAGTTCCATTATTTTGAGTTACTTCATATTGGATTGGTGTTAAATTTTCTTTTAATTTATTTTTTTCCATTAATTCTCTCTCCAATTCGATTGAATATATGATGCACGACCTGAACCAATATGATAACGATTATAATGTTCAGGATTTTTTTTATAATAATCCTGATGATACTCTTCAGCAGGATAAAATGTTGAAGCTGGAAGTATTTTTGTTGCTATCGGTTTGTTAAATTTTCCGCTTGCTTCTAATTGCTGCTTCGATGCTTCAGCTAAGTTCTTCTGCTCTTCAGTGTGATAAAAAATTACTGTTTGATAAGATTGTCCACGGTCATAGAATTGACCACCAGGATCAGTTGGATCAATTTGTTGCCAATAGATATTAAGAAGTTTTTCATAAGAGTACACACTCGGATCATACGTAATTTGAACCGCCTCATAATGTCCTGTCGTCTCTGAACAAACTTCTTTATATGTTGGATTTTCTTTATGACCACCTGTATATCCTGAAATAACTTTCATGATTCCAGGCTCTTGATCAAAAGGCTTAACCATACACCAGAAACAGCCACCTGCAAATGTTGCTAATTCCGTATTCTTTTCCACTTAAACAGCCCCTTTTAAAAACATTCTCCTCTTTTTATTCCCTTATATGTTTGATTTCACACTATTAGCTTAATGTTTAATGTAGAAATATGCAAAAAATAAAGCCTTTATTGATTAAATAATTAATTATCCCTTGCTTTTTATAAAGTGAAACTTCCATCAGTGGGGGTTTTCCTTCCTCTCCCACTGATGGTTAGTTGAACCATTCAGACCTTTACGGACAGTTGATCTCCCACCTATCTTCCTCGTATTCTCCTAAGCTTGAGGCGGAAGTCTTACTGGCCGTTAAGAGTGGGATAAAACAAGGATTCATCCATTTTCATAGATGACACAGATCATCTCTTCCTAAATTGCTTTGTCGTGCTTTTCCATTTCTTCTTCTCATCAGACTTTGCCTTTTTATCTTGACGTCTTTCTAAAAAAGCTAATTCCCTTAATAATTTTTTATAGCTTTGCAGTCTTTCTTCTTCCAATTCTCCCTCTTCAATAGCAAGTTTCACAGCACACCCCATTTCTTTTTCATGCTGACAATCTCTAAATTTACAACTTGCTGCAAGCTCTTCTATTTCTGAAAAACTGTTAGAAATCCCGTCTTCACTATTCCATAATTGAAGCTCTCTCATCCCTGGAGTATCGATTAAAATCGCATTATTTGGTAATAACACCATTTCCCGGTTAGTCGTAGTATGCCTACCTTTTGCATCTGTATCTCTAATTTCTTGTACTTCCTGTTTTTCATAACCACACAAATAATTCGTTAATGTCGACTTCCCCACACCAGATGATCCTAATAAAGCAACTGTCTTTCCAGGATGAAGATATGTTTTCAACTGATCCAATCCGATATTATTTACAACACTTATCGTTATTACAGGTATCCCCAAAGCGACTGATTCAACTACCCTTAATTTTTCGCTTAAATCTGCTGTTAGGTCGGCTTTCGTTAACACAATAACCGGACTCGCACCACTTTCCCATGTTGAGGTTACATATCTCTCTAATCTTCTTATATTTAAATCTTCATTTAAAGAATTGACCAAAAAAATCATATCTATATTTGCTGCTACTATTTGTTCTTCTGTATTGTTCCCTGCTACTTTTCTCGAAAATTTGCTTTTTCGCGGCAAAATATTAGTAATCGTTCCTTTTGCTTCGGCACTTCTTGGGGTAAGAATAACCCAATCTCCTACAGCAGGGTATCCCTCTCTTGATTGTGCACCGTAAGCTAATTTTCCGGAAACCTCACATAACAGTTCTCCGTAAACAGTCCACACACGATACATTCTTTTATGTTCTAAAGAAATTCTACCAATTATTTGATTTACCTTTGCTATCTTTTCATATGCTTCTTTTACATTATCATTAAAACCGATATGCGTTAATTCCATGTATTGACCTCCAAATATTTGCAAAATAAAAAACCATGATGCATACAGCCCATGGTTTTCTTACAAACAATTAAAAGTTTTAACAAGAGAACGCATATTAACCACATAAAATGCGGCCAAGAATAAAATACGTACTATTGTGATAACCGTTTGGGCTGTATGCTATATAAAATACTCGACTTAAAAAATGTATTTTTGCTCATAAAACATCAGCCCCTTTCATTTAATAACTTTATTATATAAATTTTCCAACAAATTGTAAAGTAAATTTCCCTCTCTGACATTAGGCACTTTCCCTAATCTTTTGGCATATTCTATTTTCAGAAGGCTCTTTCTAAAAAGTCAACTTACAAGATTTACTTTTAAATCGCTTAGAAAACAGCATTAAAGATAACGAATAGGAGGAATTTCTATGCCACAAAATCACTATCACTCGATACATGAAGCTGGTATGTATAATGTATTAAGTGATTATTATAAATATACGAATCCAGAATTACATGTTTATTATTATCATAAACACCTTCTAAGCTTAAAACATGCTTTTAGCCATGAGGAGAAATCTGCTATTGTAGCTGATGTTGATCGGCAGAAAGAATATGGGAAAATAAGAATATTACATGGTTCGCAAAACTTGGCAATTGTTGATATCTATATTAACGGTATGCGTATGTTTAAAGAGGTGTCCTTTAAAACAATGAGCAATGATTTAACATTGCCGGCAGGAAAATACCAAATTGATATTTATGAAACTGGAAAAATGATTGATGCCTTATGCAGTCAGAAAATTAGTGTGGAGAGCAACATATATCATACTTTCGCTTTTTCTGGCTCTGAGAAGAAAATAAAGATCCATTCTTTTCCCGAATATCCAGTTGTCCCACCTAACGAAACAAAATTACGATTTATTCAACTGGCAGAAAACTTGCCAACAATTGATATCGCTGTTCAAAAAGGCGATACCATCTTTCCTTCCATCCTTTATAAAGGAGCTAGCTCTTATTTAGGTTTGTATCCAATGACCGTTAACTTAGAGGCAAGAAATGCAGAAACAAAAGAAGTAATAATCGCATTTCCACCAATACGGTTAGAAGCTGATAAAACATACAGTGCAATTATTGTGGAAGGACACGAAGACAAACGATGTGAATTACTGTTATTTTCCTGTTAAAAAAAAGGCTATTCCATCACGTTTCTGCAAAAACAATCTAGCTTGCTTAATCGTTTTGTTTTCACATGAGACTTTAAATGGAATAGCCCTTAGTATTATGCTTATTCAGTTGGCAGTAACAAGTTAAATTGAATAATATTTTGTTCTAAATCAAATGTTTTCGCTTCTATAAGCATTCCATTTTTCAGGTCCATTTTTGTTAAATGAACATATATTTCTTCATCCTCTGGGTTTATATCAACCCATTCTGGGAAGTTATATTGATTGGCGATAAAATTCATAACATAAGAAACTGGCAGTGGCAGCTGGCCAATACTGATTTCTTTTTGCTTTAATAATAAATCTCCGTTTTCTAATGCAATGGGTTCAAAGGACAACTTCATTTGAATATCTGTATTAAATATTGGCAAGGTACCGTATAACTCTACTTGATCCGCTATATTAATTTCATAATGAATGGGTCCATTAAGTCCTTCCTTTTCTAGATAATGATTAATTAACTTAGTTAAGTCCTCACGATTTGTCGTAACAGCAAAAGGTACTTCTTCCCGTTCTTTTTTCTTGATGATTGGTGACTTCTCGACAGGTTTAAATATCATAATAGCTAAAAAGATAATACAAACTACGAGAACACCTACTAATGTTAAAAATGCTACTTTCCACTTATTGTTAAACAACCTTTTCTCCTCAATTCTCTGTTTGCAAATTCTCTAGTATTTCAGCTAACGGTGCTGTTAACATCTTATTATATATAGCCTCTGCAATAAGCTGATACCCTTGGTCATTAGGATGAAAATAATCTTCATACAGCAAATCTGAAGTTGGATTCTCAAAAATATTTTCAATGCTAACAAAATAAGTATGCTCATATTGTGCTAATACTTTTTCGCTCGTACGATTCCAATCTGCAACAATTTGATTCATTTCTTTTATATCAGAAAACATCTTTATAAATGGGTTATAAACCCCTACTAATATAATAACAGCATTAGGATTGTTTTCTCGTATAATTGACAATACCTCATTTAGGTTTCTTTCATAGTCACTTAATTGTTCATTAAAAGAATCAACTTGTAAATTGGTGAAGTTTTTTCGTACCACTTTCATAATGTCATTTCCACCAATAGTAAGAATGACACCATCTGCTTTTTTAAGCGATTCACTAACTTCCTCTGTTTTAATTCTTTTTAATAACTGATCTGACCTGTTGCCCCTTACACCATAATTAATAAAATCCGCCTTATTTACCCCTTTTGTTTCTTCTAGCAAATTCTGCAGATAAGGAACATACCCACCTTTTCCTGTGCTGTCGCCAACACCTTGTGTAAGAGAGTCTCCAACAGATACTATTGATAATTCCTGTGGTAAAAAACTTACTGGAATATCCTTTTTTTCTGTTACTACGATATCTTTTTCTGTATTATATAGTGTCTGATTAGAGCAGGAAACAAGCATTAAAAGAGAAATTAATAAAACAAGAAAGGTAAATGGTTTTTTCATCATTTCACCTACCTTCATTTTTATAGTATAGCATATTGGAGAGGGTTCGAAATTATTTTATGTACTTATTTTTTTACCAATAATCTCCCGCTATGCATCCAATTTCACTTTCAAAAGAGTAAAATAATTCTCTTGTTTTTGCTCATTCAATTTATCAAAAATTAGTCTTATCCCTTAACGGATAGTAAAAACCCACTGATGGACGTTTTCTTTGTTACTAGTTTTGTGAGAGCGGAATGAAAATTTTAAAAGACGTTCCTCTTCCCTTTTCACTTTGTACTTCGATACGTCCATTCATCTGTTCAACCATTTGGTAACAAACCATTAGCCCCATTCCAGTCCCTTTTTCTTTCAATGAATAAAAAGCAGTACCTAATCGGTTTATCTCTTCTTCTGTCATGCCAATACCAGTATCGGCTATTTCAAATACGCCATATTCTTTTGTTGAAGAGAGGCTAATTGTAACCGTTCCACCATTTTTCATTGCTTCAATTGCATTTTTTAAAATATTGATTAACACTTGCTTCAATTCGTTATTATTTGCTTCTATGTATACTTGCTGTATATTCTTTATAAAATGAATCCCTTTGCCCATCATTGCATAAGAGTGCATTAAATCAATCACTTTATTCGCTAAATCTGCACCATCGATCTTTTGAGATTGATCTACATCAGGTTTCGCAAGCGATAAATAATCATTGATAATCGTTTCTGCACGATTCATTTCCTCAATCATTAGTTTAATATATGTTCTTTCCTCTTCACTCATATGTTCTTTTGCATAAAATATTTGCAAAAAACCTTTAACTACAGTCATTGGATTTCTTATTTCATGTGCAACGGAAGCAGCTAGTTGACCAACAGCGTTCATCTTTTCCGCTTTCTGCAGTTCCCGATTCGTTTTCAAAAATTCTACAATATTATCCATTTGAGTAAGAGCTTCTTCCATCGTAGTTAATTGAAAATCCTTTGAAATCGTCCCAAGTTCTTTCGCTGTATTAGTTAATCGATAAAAAAGGGAAGCAAGATTATCGACAACTTCATTATAGTTTTTCATTAAGCCCTGTAATTCAGGATTATCAATTACTTCCATTTTAACATCAAAATTCCCTACACTTATTTCATTTAAACCTATCATCATCTTGTTAATAGGACGGAGTATTTTATTTAACCATCTTCTGATAAAAAGGAAAATGAAGAGATAACTAACAAGTATAAATAAGATTGTTTGGACAGCTAATTTTTTTAGAAAAATGAAGAGTTCACTAACTTTTCTCTCCACTCCTATAACTCCTACTAATTGTCCCTTTTCGTCATTAATAGGAGTGAATGAACTCATATAATAATCTTCCTTACGTTTGTATATGCTACTATGCTGCATTTCATGCAATATTTGTGTTTTATTGTAAATAGGCATAATATTCTCAGCTAATGTATCTACATAATTGATTTCCTTTATTTGATCGTGTGAAGAAATAACGGCAATACTTGGTTGATTTTCATTTTCTGCAGTCATTGAAAAATAAAGGCTTTCCTCCATATCTGCTATGTTTTCCCTAAATTCAGACGAATATAAAACCTGTAACAGTTGTTCAGAATCAAGATTCTTCCATTCCTTCATTTTCAAAGAAACATTTTCACTTAGTAATGTTAAGATTTCTTCTCCATCTTCTTCAACATGTATTTTTAGCTCTTTAAAATGATGAAAGAAAATTATGGTTATAAAAACCATTAGAAAGAAGAAGGGCAGAAAAAAAGATAATAATTGATATTTATTCACAAACGGAATATTGCAAATTTTTTTTATCATACTGGCCACCTATTTCTTGTATTCCTTCGTGTTTAATAGACATACTGTAAAAAATTAACATGTTTACATATCCTTCATTTATTTAAATAGTTTTAAAAATAGTTTTGTAATTTAATTATATTTTGATTCGACATTTTCACTTAAATTCCCTTTAATTACTCCATTTTTTTTAAGAGAAATCCCATTTTGTATAATTTGCAATAATCCTCATAGAATTGCACACCATCAGCTCAAGTAAAGGGTATGTATTTCCTCAACTATAAATAAACCCATCTTTATAAAATAAAGATGGGCTCTCTGTTATATTTACAAGTATGCTATTATTTCAACTTTATAATGAAGAACGATACTACTATTCGATATAGTAACTAAAACCAATGGCCCCTTGTCCTGTATGAGTCGAAATAACTGGTGTCGTATAGTCGATATCCACTTTATTGAAACCAGTAGCCTTTTCGATTGCTTCTTTTAACTTTAGGGCAACTTCAAGACTACCAGCATGTGTAATCCCGACACTTTTAATTTTTTTGCCAATACTATCTTCTACAAAAGCACTAGCTAAAAACTTTACTGCCTGAGAACGACTTCTTACTTTTGCAATAGGCGTATATACACCATCTTCAAGTGTTGCAATTGGTTTAATATTTAATAAAGAACCTAAAAAAGCTTTCCCTTTTCCGATTCTACCGCCCTTCATTAAATTCTCCAATGTATCTACAACGACATATAATTTTGTATGTTTTTTTACATGATTTAATCTTTGCAAAATTTCAGCAACGTTATGCCCTGCTTGAACCATTTCTGCAGCTTCTAATACTTGAAAAGATAAAGCTTTAGATATAAACTCAGAGTCTACTACAAATACCCTTGCTTTTGTTAATTGACTGGCACTTTTCGCTGATTCTACCGTACCACTCATTCCGCCTGTCATATGAATGGAAATAATATCATATCCCTCGTCAGCAAGTTCATCATATTTTTCAACAAAAGTGCCAACAGATGGCTGTGAAGTCTTTGGTAATTCTTCTGCTTTTACCATTTTATCGATAAATTCAGCTGGTGTTATATCCACTCTATCCAAATAAGATTTATGATCAATATAAATAGATAAAGATATTACTTCAATTTCATATTTATTTAACATTTCCTGTGATAGATCAACTGTTGAATCTGTAACAATTTTGATTTTTTTCATTTTACACTTCCCTATTTGTCATTCGTTTTTCATTTAAGCGCTTTCTTTACTAAAGTTTTATTATTAATTTATTTATATGCTCTGCTATTATTTTTTGAACATATATAATTCACTATACCACAAATTATACTTTTCGTAACCTGTGAATTAAATCACATTACACTTCCGCTTTATGGGAAAAACTTAATTTAAAGGAAATATTATAAAGTAAACTCCCCAATAATACAATCAGCCTTTCTAAGCTGTCTAACTGCAGACAAACCATAACTCTTAGAAGTAGAATTGTTAGATCCCAATAAACCGCAGTCTGTTTTAGTCAAAAGGGTATCATCTTAGTGGAGCAGAGAAGAAGAGTTTAACCTTTTTTCTCTCATCGTATTTTTCTCCAAAATAAGCCTCACATGTCTAATTACTTTTAACATGCAAGGCAAATTAGGTCAGACTGTAGACAAATCCCTGAATTTTAGAAACAGAGGTTTTCATATAGTATATTTATTAGTCTCTTTGAATAGGGATGTTGCTTTCCACTCCAAGCAACACATGAAAATTCCATTTAAGTTTCTAAAAATCTTTTTGTCGACAAACTGAAATTAGGTTACTTATATGTTAGACGAGTAGATGAAACAAATTGGAATCTCGATTGATTTCGGTATAAGGAAAACCTTTTTTATCCATCCGTTCTATTAATTCTTTATAGTCATCCCTTTTTTTTAACTCCAAACCAACTACGGCTGGACCATTTTCTTTATTATTCTTTTTTACATACTCAAATCGGACAATATCATCATCTGGTCCTAATACATCATCTAAAAATTCTCTTAGTGCCCCCGCCCGTTGGGGAAAATTAACGATGAAGTGATATAATAATCCTTCATATAGTAACGAACGCTCTTTAATATCCTGCATCCGATCAATATCGTTATTTCCTCCACTAATAATAACCACAATGTTTTTTCCTTTTATCTTCTCCTTATATAAATCTAAGGCAGCAACTGGTAGTGCTCCTGCTGGTTCAGCAACAATAGCATGCTCATTGTATAAAGATAAAATAGACGTACAAACTTTTCCTTCAGGTACTAAAAGAATGTCATCCACGTAATCTCGACAGATTTCAAAATTCTTTTGTCCGACACTTTTGACTGCTGCTCCATCTACAAATTTATCAATTTTATTTAACGTTACTACTTTATCTCTTATTAAAGCTTCCTTCATCGAAGGTGCTCCTGCTGGTTCAACACCAATCATTTTTGTAGATGGGGAAACGCTTTTTATATATGTACTTAAACCAGCCATTAAACCGCCGCCACCAATGCTTGCAAAAACATAATCAATTGGCACATCAATATCATTCATTATTTCAATTGCCATTGTTCCTTGTCCTGCGATGACATTTTCATCATTAAATGGATGGATAAATGCTCTGTCTTCTGCTTCAGCACAAGCAACCGCTTCTACGTAGGAATCATCAAATGTATCACCAGTTAAAATGATTTCCACATTTTCTTTACCAAACATTTTAACTTGCGTAACCTTTTGTTTTGGTGTGGTTGCAGGCATGAAAATTTTCCCATGAACATTTAAATAACGACATGAATACGCCACACCTTGTGCGTGATTTCCTGCACTAGCACAAACTACCCCATTTTTCATTTTTTCTTTTTCTAGCATTTTCATTGAATAAAATGCTCCCCTTAATTTAAAGGAACGCACATGCTGTAAATCTTCCCTTTTTAAATAAACATTGCAATCATATTTTTCAGATAAACGATAATTTTTTTGTAAGGGAGTATGGGCTACTATGTCTTTAATGCCTTGGTATGCAATAATAATATCCTCCAACTGCACCCATTTTTTCATTACATCTTGTTCCATTTCCACACCCTCATTTCTAACCATTTTAATTTGTACATTATACCATGATTTTTTCTGTTACTCCTAATAAAATTTTAAATTTTCTTTTTTTTTAAACTTTTTTGATTGCGTAGAATTTATTGTTAATGCCATGTTCTGCAAATGTTTGTTTTTATGGCTGAAATACTTTACAATGAAGGGATAAGGAGTGACTATATACATGAATTTTTCAATAAAAGATTTCTCATTAAAGGAAGAGATTGCTAACAGTATTACCCATGGGATTGGATTACTTTTAAGTATACCAGCATTAGTCATGCTTATTATTAATGCTGCTGAATCTGCAAATCCATGGAGAATTGTAAGTTTTTCAATTTTTGGAGCCACGATGATTATTCTTTATTTATGTTCCACATTACTGCATAGCATCACCCATGAAAAAGTAAAGGATCTTTTTGAAATATTAGATCATTCCTCCATCTATCTTTTAATCGCTGGCACCTATACTCCCTTTGTTTTAGTTGCTATACGTGGCGGCTTAGGATGGACGTTATTTGGTATTGTCTGGGGATTAGCTATTATTGGAATAGTCTTTAAATGTTACTATGTAAAAAAATATATTGTTACATCAACAATTCTGTATGTCATTATGGGCTGGCTCATTGTAACGGCAATTGTTCCGCTTTATCATGCAATTGGTACGACTGGCTTTATGCTTCTTATCGGTGGCGGCCTCCTATACACAATAGGCAGTATCTTTTACGTTATGCAGAAGATTCCATACTTCCATGCCATTTGGCACTTATTTGTATTAGCTGGCAGTGCTTTAATGTATTTCTGTGTATATCTTTATGTTTAAAGGAAATTTACTTATAGTAAGAAAAGGCTGGGACATATGTATTTCAGCCAAAGATAAACCAAACACGGATACGAAGATTGAAAAAATATTTCGTATCCGTGTTTGGGTTTTTTATTCCTGGAAAAAAGAAGGTTGGTGGTAATCGCCCGTAGTCTGAAGACACTCGACTCCTGCGGGAAGTAGAGGAAAGGCTGAGACCCCGCGGTGCATGCAATGAGGAGGCTCAGTTTCCTCGCCGCGGAAAGCGAGTGTCTGTAGCACAATAGTATCTATCTAGTTATATACCAGCTCTTTTTCTGATTACTTACACTCTCTCATACACAAAAAAAGTATGTGGATAAATATTTTTCTCATCAACAATCCCTTTTTGCTCACTTACAACCTGCCATTCCTGCCAATCTAATGCTGGAAAAAAAGTATCTCCTTCAAATTCTGCATCAATTTCCGTTATATACAACCTGTCTGTTTTCTTAATTGTTTCAGAAAAAAGCTCGGCCCCACCAATGATAAAAATCTCATCCTCAGCATGTGCATTGCTCCACTCATAAAATTCATCGATTGAATGGAGAACCGTACAATCTTCACATTGATAGTCAGGATTTCTCGTTATGATGACATTTTCACGATTTGGTAAATTTCTACCGATAGAATCTCTTGTTTTTCTACCCATCACAATCGGATGCCCAGTCGTTACTTTTTTAAAATACTTTAAGTCAGCTGGTAAATGCCATGGTAATTGATTGTTTACGCCTATGACCTTGTTCTTATCCATTGCAACAATCAACGAAATCATACACTTACCACTCCTTTAATATGTGGATGTGCTTCGTAATTAACGATTTCAAAATCTTCATATGCAAAGGAAAAGATATCTTTTACGTCTTGCTTGATTTTTAACTGTGGTAACGGCTTAGGATCTCTCGTAAGTTGAAGCTTTACTTGCTCAATATGATTGGTATAAATATGAACATCTCCAAAGGAATGAACAAAATCCCCTACCTCTAAATCGCAAACTTGGGCAATCATATGTGTTAACAGTGCATAGGAAGCAATGTTAAAAGGTACTCCTAGAAATACATCTGCTGAACGCTGATATAGCTGACAGGATAATTTGCCATCTGCTACATAAAATTGAAATAGACAATGACATGGCGGTAACGCCATTTTCTCAATATCTCCAACATTCCAAGCACTTACAATTAATCTTCTTGAATCAGGGTTGGTTTTAATCGTATGGATTAATTCAGATATCTGATCAATCGTATTCCCCTCTCTCGTTGTCCAAGAACGCCATTGATGTCCATACACTGGACCTAAATTTCCTTTTTCATCCGCCCATTCGTTCCAAATTCGGACATTATGATCTTGTAAGTATTTCACATTTGTGTCACCATTTAGAAACCAAAGTAATTCATAAATAATCGAACGTAAATGGAGTTTTTTTGTAGTAATTAATGGAAAACCTTCCGAAAGATCAAATCGCATTTGATAACCGAACGTACTAATCGTTCCAGTTCCTGTACGATCTTCCTTTCTTACACCATTTGATAAAATATGCTCACATAGATCTAAATATTGTCTCATTTTATAACACCCTTTTTATTTAGTTGCGATTTCATTTACTTAGCCTAGTTGTATGTCTTTAATAGACTAACTTATTTATTGCCAGATTATTAATTCGTTTTATTTTATCATAAAAGTTATTTAATAGAAGCGATATAATGATATGTTTTTGGCGCAAACTCTAATAATTTTTCCTTTTCTTTTCCCCCTATATAAAACATGGCAAAGGTTTCTGCGAAATATTCCTCCGCATATTGAATAAAGTATGGTTTGTTTGGAAATAATCGAGATTTTTCTTCATTCCACATTATTCTATATCCCTCTGATTTACTAGCATTTTTTAATATTTTATAGTCTATCGAATGGGCTAATTCATGATACTCCAAATTTACAGAACTATGGCCTTGGCCTCTTTCGCTTGCACCAATCTTAACAAGCACCACTTTTCCTCCACCAATGCCAGGTACATCATCCCATGTTTTTTGAGAAGTATATCCTCTTGGAATAATGCCAGTAAATTTTTGTGCAGTTTTATTATCAGTTAATTTGCCAGTGAATAATTTCACCTTTATTCCACGAGATTGGACTTTTTTCAAAAGCGAAGGTGGTAAATGATTTAATCTTTCAATTATCACTGCTGCTTCTTTCTGATCAAACGATTCTTCTGGCAAAATAATAATGTTTCCTAAATTTTCTTTTGCGTCTGTAGAAAGATGTGCTTTAACAATCGTTAATTCGGATAATGTTTTTAAATATATTTCATTATTCGGAAGCTGTGAGTTTCCCATAAGAATACTTGTTGCTGCTATCATAGATACTGGTGCTAATCTTTTGAGCCATCTCATCCTTCTTCCTCCCAATACACCTATTGCGTTATTCATCCTATTATCTAATAAGATTCTAAAATCAGTTAAGAACATACTAATCTATTAAAAATTATAGCATAGGAAGGTATACACACAAACTAGTTAATATTGGGTTACAGTCCACAAAAAAATCCAAAAGAATGTATACATAGAAAGAAATTTATATTCTTCTATAGTCATTCTTATTGGATAGTCTGTTGTTATGAAAATTGTATGCTTGAGTTTCTAGCAATCAAACTCGGTCATTTTATACGTCTAAACCATAATTACGGCATAAAGCAGCAAGTCCTCCAGAAAAGCCACTGCCGACTGCGTTAAATTTCCATTCTCCATTATGTTTATAGAGTTCACATACGATAACCGCAGTTTCCACAGAAAAATCTTCTCCTAAATCAAAACGTAATATTTCCACATTATTTTCTTCATTTACTACACGAACAAAAGCATTGGAAACTTGTCCAAAATTTTGTCTTCTTGTTTCTGCATCATGGATAGTTACTGCAATACCTACTTTATTTACATGGCTAGGAATTTTTGTAAAATCAATAATGATTTGCTCATCATCCCCATCCCCTTCACCAGTACGGTTATCACCAGTATGTTCTACTCCTCCGCTTGAATGGATAAGATTGTTATAGAAGATAAAATCCTCATCATTGACAACTTTGCCATTTTCATTTGCCATGAAAGCTGATGCGTCTAAGTCAAAGCCAGTTCCGCCATCATATTGGTTAATATCCCAACCTAGCCCAATGATTGCTCTCGTTAATCCGGGGTTCGTTTTAGTTAAATCAATTCGTTGACCTTTCGAAAGATTAATACTCAATTTCTATTCCTCCCTAGTTGATTAATAGATTATTTGTAACAATCATTATTCTGATCTCTATGAAAACGATTTGACTAGTTCACCTAAACTACCTGCATTTGTGCCTGTACCGATTGCTGCAAATTTCCAATCTTGTCCGTTTCTGTATAATTCGCCAACTATTAAACTAGTTTTACCTGCATAATCGTCTGTTAAATTATAGTGAATAAGTGCTTGATTTGTTAATGGATTAACGATACGGATAAAGGCATTTTGAATCATCCCAAAATGTTGTTTTCTTTTTACTGCATCATAAATATTAACAACAAAAACTAGTTTATGAATATGTACAGGTACTTTACTTAATTCAACCTGGATTTGTTCATCATCACCATCACCGTCTCCAGTTAAATTATCACCACTATGCTGGACACTCCCGTCACGGCTTTTTAAATTTCCAAAGTAGATAACATCACTATTTGCTTGAACTTTTCCTTGCTCATTAACCATAATCACAGAAGCATCACAATCAATACTTGCTGCCTGTCCGCCACCAAAAAGTGCGCCTAGCAAGCCTCCACCTTTGCTTTGTTGAACGGGATCCCAACCAAGACCAATTAAAGTTTTACTTAAACCTGGATTCCCTTTAGTTAAATCGACTCTTTGTCCTTTTTGTAAATTAATCGCCATTTTTCTCCACTCCCATGTATAATAATTTATCTTTTTCAAAAAAGGTTTCTGCTCAATCCTGAAATATATAAAGCCCTCATTTATTTAAGAGGTGTTTTTCTCCTATTTGTAGAAGCTTTTTGAGTCACTCGCTTCCCGTAGGAGTCACAAGTGACCCTGCAAAAAACAACTCAGTTTGTGATTCTTTACAATACGTTAAAAATAACAAACCTTTAATTAAAATTGAAAATGAATTACCCTTGCAGCTTCATTTGCTTAAAGTTATTTTGTAATTCTTCTAATTTCTTTGTGCCTTCTTCTCTCAGGCGTTTATTTTCTTCTTCAATAGATTTTGTTTCTTGCATACCCTTTATGATAATATTCCAGGATTCTTCAATTGTCTCTATTTTAATGCTCGGACTGCCTGCCAGTCTTGCAATATCAACACTTTGCTGTGAAATATTTTGCGCGTTTTTAACAAGCATCTCATTCGTTCTTCTGTCCAACTCACTCATGCTATCTGCGACTAATTTTTGTCTTTTTGCTGCAACAGCTTGAATAAGACCATTTTTAAAAATAGGAATAGTGGTTACAAAAGCTGAATTAATCTTGCCAATTAATTTCGTATTTCCTCTTTGTAATAAGCGAATCTGTGGAGCGGTTTGCAAAGCGACCATTTTTGCCATTTCCAAA
Source organism: Niallia sp. FSL W8-1348 (assembly GCF_038006745.1). Classification (NCBI taxonomy): domain Bacteria; kingdom Bacillati; phylum Bacillota; class Bacilli; order Caryophanales; family Bacillaceae; genus Niallia; species Niallia sp. FSL W8-1348. The sequence goes on from NZ_JBBOVV010000002.1 coordinate 562,223, forward strand.
TCATAAACACGCTGGTCCAATAGCTCGATTGCATTTCTGAGTGAATCGAGTTGCATACCAGCTAGCTGATCACCAGCAATAGCTTTTGCCTCTACTTGAGGAAGTACTTGCATTTTTAATTCTTCTGATTTCATATTCCCTGCAACAGCATATTTTTCTAAAGTAAGATAATATTGATAATTTTGCTCATACATTTCATCGAGCATCGTTGTAGAATCAACCATTTCATTTTGATATTTCGAAATTTCTACATATACTTTATCAATCTCTTGGCCCATAGACTGGTATTTTCCAAAAAGCTTTTCCATGATTTTTTCACTTTTTTTAAACAGTTTACCCAAGAAGCCTTTTGATGTGTCTTCAAAATCTTTTTTATCAAATTTATCCATAATTCTGCCAAGTTGTTTTAATAATTCACCAGAGTCTTCCACTTTTGTTGTTCTCATATTATTAAGGATTTTATCGGAGAATTTAGAAATTTGTGTCGCAGGTTCTTTACCAAATTCAAGTATTTGAATTTGATCCTTTTCATCTATAGACTGAGCCAATTTTTGTACCTCTGGCTCATTTCTAAGCGCTAATTTGATTTCTGATACTTTTTCTGCTGTTAATAACTCAGTAACTTGGTTGGTTTCATTATTTATATTCGATGGTTGCATATTCATCTTTTATTCTCCTTTTCTATTCTTTAAAAACCCGCTAAATATGCCTCTTTTTAGAAAGGATGGCTCTTTATATTCCATATCAAACACAACATCTTCTAACCAATGCACATCAAAAAGCGTGTCTTTCGTAAAGGTCTCCATATCTACATGGCCTGGTGGGTTATAGAGGATCACATCCACACCTAATGCATTCATTAGAAGTAACATTGCTGCATCTTCTCTCGTAAATACACCATTTTTCTCTGTTTTAAATAATACGATACTTGGTACCTCTTGAGAGTAATCAAATTTTTGCAGCATTTTTAAAAATTCATCAGGAATGAGTAAACATTGTGAAAATAGAAAAATTGCCACATCCTCATCTGATTCATTAGACTGTTTCTTAAGTGCTGGTCTTGCGCAAACTCTTGAAATGGCAGTAGCAATTCCCTTTTGCAAGCCAGCTGGCAGCTGTTTATAACTCCAATAATGCGCTGTCATCATCTTTTCTGTCTCAAGGATACCATCTCTTCCTAAAGCCCCACGATAATGGTATCGGTAATCACTAACAATCGCTCTTGTAAACGGAAAATTATTTATTAATAATGTTTCTTCTTTATTGACTATTCCATGTATTCGATCCCAGTATTCTTTTCTATTTTTACTAACACCAAATATTTTAGCAAAAACGGAAGGGATATGCACTTCTCCATTCATTACATTAAAGTTTGGCCGAATCATAGCGAGTTCTTTCTCCAAGAGAAATATTTCATCATACGTCGTTTTTAATGTGATGGATATCGGGATATAGTCTCTAAATTGCCATGGCTTATAAAGATTGGATCCTTCGTGGTGAAGAATACTCTCAATTTCCCTCGATGCCCGATAAGCTACGGTTGCTGTTCTTTTTCGCTCCTCTGCGGGAAAGCTTTCTGGCTCTTTATTTTGCGGATATTGATGCTGAAAAAACAGTTCCTTATTCAGCTTCAATTTTCCCAGAATATCCTCCCCTCTTGGATGGACAATAACAATGTCACACCCAAATGTAAGGAGATAATAAATAAAATAGGACTGACTTTTATTCGCATCTCCATACCAAAGAAACTTAGGCATATTTTCACTGACCTTACTGTCTTCCAGGGCAGGTTGCAAATGATTAATCGACCATTTTACAACATCAACTACTAATCTTCTTAAATCATTATTCTTCAATCCATTTTCTTCAATTTCAGCAAAATGCTGAATGACTTTAATAAAGCTTTCTCGCAATTTCCGATGAATAGCAGGAACGGAAGATTTCAGTAATACATTCTCCCCGTCAAGAAAAGCAACAAATCGATTAATGGACAAATTTTGCTCATGCATCCGATTAAATACTTTTTGAATCGATTGAAAATGCTGATTATCAATTGTCCTATCCAGTGTTTCATCGGTTAGCAAGTGTAAACCAGTATTGTCTTTATGTATCCAATTATACAGCTGATTATAATATTCATCCTCGTCTAATGATATTCCTAATAATTTTATTACTGCCTGACCAAAAGTATAAATACGGTTATTCGTATCATATAACGGTCGTTCGTTAATTGGTTTTAACAAGATATCAAACCAATTTTCCTTAGACAAAGGAAGTAATACGTTATTGATTGTATAGTAGTCTTTGTTCATTATCTCCACTTCCTAATTTTAAACCAAAGATAAATATCTACCTTTATCATAGCATAGCTATACGTTAACACTAAATATTCTACTCTATATTTCTTTACGATTTTTTCATAAAAAAGTTTCGATTGAGTCAAGTTTTTGTGGGAGTTTTTTTTGGATAGAAAAACTCCCCTCTTATTTAGTTATATTTCCCACCTAAATGAAAGCGTTATCTAAACAATTTAGTTTTGTTTTTGTTCATTTCCTTCATTTTTTAAAAACCTCGTAAGGCTTGTAAAGCATGGTATATCGGCTTTCCTTTTTGCCGATTTAAATATGATAAATTATTTCTTGTTAGCTCTCCGACTGAACTCTTTAACTTTTCCACATAATATTTTGGCTGAGAAACAGAAGCGGTTTGATCGTTAGGGTTAATTCGTCCTAAAATCGTCTTGATTTCTAATTCATCCTTCATACCAACCATAAAGTCAATAAATGCTTGTATTCCTTTATCGCACCAGCTGCGGCCGTTTTTAAGCCGTTTAGCGAATACACTCATCGTTCCTTCCGCACTTCCCATTGGACGATAGTGGCTTGTGTCTATGTCTTTTTCCTTCAACCATTCGCGATAATCTCCAAGGGCCTGAGGATATTTTGACAGCTGTTGTATGAACTCTTCTAACCGTTCTTCTTTCTTTTCGTTTTCAAGAGTACCAACTGCACTATTAAGTTCCACTAGGAATCCTTTCGCATCATATTGAGCCAGTTTCTTACGAATGACTCTATATCTCTTATGGCCTTTGAAAAGCGTTTTAACCTCACGAGCTACATGGAATCGGTCGATGACAAAGAATGCATTCTTATAGTGATCCTGACAAGCCGTAATCCACTGGGCTCCATCCCCATTAATTACGAGGTGATGTTCACTCGGATTGTAGTTGTAATTATCTATTAAGAACTGCTCAAATCCTTCCCAGAACGCTTCTTTACCTTTGTGGACATAGTGACGTTTTGCGATTAAGGATGTTCGTTTCCCGTTGACTATCCAGCCCTCATGTACGGAAGCAATCTTTTCTTCCCGCCCACGTCGTTTTCCACGTTGCCTTTTCACATATAGTCCGTCTACTTCTACAAAGAGCACTTTCCTCAATTGGTCGGTCGGCTTGACGAAAGTAACTTCTGTTTGTAGAAGGTGTTGACGAATAGTCTCATGGCTGATTACTTTGTAACCTAGTAGTTTCTCAATCATGGAGGAAGCATGACGATAGGATGTACCTTGAACTGCCATTTCCATTGCCATCGTTTCAACTAGGGGACTGAAACCTTTTGACCCCTCAAACTCTAAATAGTGATCAAGGAGATAAACGTATCCACCCTTTTCCCTGTCCCTATAGTAATTCCGATTGATGATAATAGAACCGAATGAAGTATCCATCTCTACGGCTCGCTTATCCTGAAGGTAAAATCTCTTTTTATCTCTATTTTCTGCAATCTGTTGATCCATTTCTTCGAGTTGCTTCGTGAGAACTTCACCAAATGTCTTTTGAAGCATAACAAATAAATCTTTTTCCAGTTCTTTTAATGTGGGTAATTGTATGGTATCTTTTTTCATAGGACTCCTCTTCCTTGTATTTGTGGTTTTCGCAGACTTTACTATACAAGAAGAGAGTCCTTTTTTCATTTGATTTTATTTTCCATCTACCGCACTTCCGTTTGGTGACCTGTTTCTCAATGGATGGATCTACGCCCCATCCATTGAGAAACAGGGTACAACATCTCCCACAAACATTTTACTCATACAAAAGTTTCACCTTTTTATAAAAGGACTAAAGGCTATTCAACAATATTTTTTACTTTCCCTCTACATTCCATTGATTTAAGCACCAAAGCTTTTGAGTGTGCATATAATACAGTACAATAGGCGAGTAGGTGCTAACTATGAGATCATTCTTTCGAAAATACACGTATCATGAAATTGAAGCAGATTTAAATTATGTACAAAATGTTCTTTCCTCTAATATGTATGTATTTGTTGATTTAATCTTTATTTCTCTTATTATTAGTTTTTTTATGGCTATATTTTTCGAATCCATTTTATTTGGGATTATTATATTTATTTGCAGTTATTTATTCTTTGTTGCGATATATTGTTTATTGCTCAAATGGATAAAAGATCCCCCAGATGAATTTTGATGATTATTTTATCATCAATGTAAACCTTCATTACTATTTTACACTCCCTTATTAATTAGAAATCATGTACTAAAGGCGATCGTTTTGCGGTCGCCTTCAACCTTTGCTTAAAAAACAAACTGTTTATGAACATTTCTCACAATTTCTTCTCCGGCAAATGCACCTTTTTGATTTGTTAATACATGTGTCGCATTTCTTGATTCTTCCAATGTCAGCTCTCCATGACATGGAATATAAGCTGTTTGACAAACATTTAGGAAGGGAGAATCTAATAATGAATCACCCGCTCCGATTGTTTGCTCTGCTCCTTCTCTTTCTTTTATATACGAAATGGCCTTGCCTTTACAAATAGGACTAGGCATAAAATAAAGTTTTCGTCCTTGTAAAGAGATATTCCAGCCATGATCACTTGCTAATTTGGTTATTTCTTTCTTATTATCCTGGTCTATTTTTGCATTTAATACATAATAAAAGAAAAGATTATCGGCAATCTTTAATTCACCATCAAGAGCATACTGCTGAAGTTTCTCTAATATTTCCTCTTTTTCGCAACAATCTGCTTTTAAACGCTGTTGAATCGTTTCATCCCAATCCTTCAAAACTACTCCCTGATAATGAATCCTTGCCCCATTACTCGTTACACAATAGGTAACAGGAATTTCTTTTTCCATTATAAAAATCCGCTTATATTGCTGATAGGTTCTTGTTGTTACAGGAACGAAGAGATGCTTAGCAGCAATTTCTTTCAACAAATGATAGCTTTCTTTCGTCATAAAAGAAACGTGCTCACCATTTTTCTCTTCTACCCCAATCATCTGTGGATTCCACGGAGTTTCCATTTCATTTAAAGCACGTTTCGAGTAAATTAATGTTCGATCTAAATCTGATGCAAATAATTTCATCCTTCTTGCACAACCTTTTTAATCAATCCACAACAAGTATAGCTCATATTAGGATAGGGGATAACTTCTACGCCTCTTTCTTTTGCAAGCATAACAATATGTTTTACATATGGACTGTCTGGATCCTTCATTAAAATTTTCCATGGTACTCTTCTTAATAAGACTCTTGTTGTTTCTCCTACACCTGGTTTTACATAATGCGTGCTATCAATGTGGAACTCTTCCTTAATGGCAAGAACTTCTTGCATCCCTCTAAAATCCACGGTTTGATCAAGATGGTTTGCGCTAATCTTCTCCGCTATATAAGCTGGATTTACCTTTTGAAAAGCCTCTGTAATCTTGTCTAAGTATACTTTCGATACATCATAAGGCTCTAATTCCTGATAATATTTCGCTCCATGAAAATCAGCTTGTCCTATATAGGCATCATTTAAGACAGTACGACTTACAAGACCTGATACGGTTGAATTCAGACAAGCACTTGGAATCAAAAAATCTTCTCGTGTTCCATAAAGTGTTGTACAATAACCTGGATCAGCCAAAACGGCTAAAGTATCATCTAAACGGACTTGATATTTTTGATAAAATATCTCACATGCTTTCGTTAATTCAATCGAAATAGCCCCTTTTCCTGTCCAGCCATCGATAAACTGTAGGGCATACCCTTTATGCGCTTCTAGCATATAATGAATAGCATTTTCATCTATGCCTCTATCTCTTATAATGGATATACTATAGTGTGGTAATGATACATTGTACTTCCATTTCAAATAGCGTTTGATTAAAATCCCAATAGGTGTCCCTGCTCTTGCCAAAGAAACTAATACCGTTTGTTCTCTATGTTTTTGATAAATTTGCTCTGCCACGATGGCAATACTACGGGCTACTTTGTCTTTATAATCATGAAGAGTTTCCCAAAACAACTGCAAATAATGTTCTGGTGGATTATATTCAATTGGTAAAGTCTCACTATAATGCGCTCCGCCTTGGATCTTTTTTTCTCGGTCTTCGGTAGATCCTTCTAAAGAAATTCCACTTAAATCTTTTAAAAGAAAGATAACATCTTCTTTATCATAGGAGCCAAACTTTACTTTTTGTTGTGCGTTTATTTTCATTCTTTACCTCCCACTAAAATATACGATATTTATTTTTTTCATTTGAATAACTTTCAATTTAGCTAGTAACTCATTTAATCTTTCACCGCTCACTTTTCTCTCAAAAAATAAGAAGATATCATCGTATTGATTAGCTTTAATATTGTATAAATAATTTATTACATCGTCATCTTCTGGATTCGTAAAACGAAATCCCGTCATAGCTCCGTAGTGCTCTTCATCATTTGGGTAAATCGGACTTCTTGTAGTTGATTGATAATATGTATTCTCCCCCATAAAACTTGCTAGCTTCATAGGTATATACATAAATTCTCCTGTTCCTACACAAAGTGTCGTTCCCAAGCGCTTCTTTTTTAGATCATTGGCAGCTTGTCTAATCCAGTCATCTGTTCTTTCATCTGTATGGATACCAAATCTCCCTGTATCCTTTAAGTAGCCAAATTCATTTCGAATTCCTGCTAGGCTAGTAGATGTTGTAGAAACTATTCGCTCTTTCGCAAAATCTTCTAAACTTATATATTCGATTAGAGGTTCCTCTACCATCATTCCTAGTATCTCTTCTTGCAAAACTAAATCCGTATGTTCTCCAACTAGCTCAAAATTTCCTTTAAGTAGAGAAACTACTTGAATTGTTATGTCCAATTCCTGTTCGAGAGCCTTCATTTCCAACTGCCAATCATTAGAGCGCCAATCTAAGATGGAGACAACGCTGTATTTGTCTCTGGGATATTTCTTATGTAAATCCCGGATGATATTGATTGCGGTTTTGCCCGTTGTTAATTCATCATCGACCAGAATGATTTCTCGTTGATTATCAAGGATTTCATCTTTAACATAACAACGATGGGAAGTAGCATGTGAATGCTCTTCTTCAAAAGAAATGATTGGAACTAGCTCATTTATGTTTTCTCTTGTTGTATGAAAAAAAACAGCGTTTTGAAAAGCTTTGTAAAAGGAATGTCCTAATGCCGTTGCTGTTTCTGCAAATCCGATAATTATAGGATTAGATACTTCCTTACCGATAAATGGCTCATCAATAAAATGCAAAGAGGAATTCCGATAAATAGTCATCAACTCAGCTCTTTTTGATGAGACATTTCCAGTAATAATTTCCTCATATCTCGCTGCAAGCAAAAACCCCGTCAATAGACCTTTATTCGGTTCAATCGGTAAATGCTTACCTAATAATTTGCTGACAAATAAAAATGCCCGCTTCTTATTAATTCTTGCCGCCATTTTAAAAAAATCCTCTATAGGAAGATCAAATGGGTTTTCTTCTACTGTAATGTTCATCTGTAAATCATTAATGATTGGTAATGAAATTTTCTTGTTTAAGTAAGTCAATGTATGTAGTTCCTTCATGAAACACCCCGTAAACCTTTGATTTTAATATAATTTTCTGAGCCCAATAGAAATGCGGTTTAATTTCATTCATCTTATTTGAAAAACTACTCTTCATCACACCTATATCACCATTGCTACTATCAATAATATTGCAAGCATCTAAATACTCTTCATAAGAAACAACATTTAAGGCCTGTACTGGCTTTATATGTGTTGGATGAATAATGGTCTTCCCTGTTAATCCATTTGTAATATCCATCATCACTTCTCTAATTAATCCATCCATATGCTTATCTATAAGTTGAGTTCGCATATTCATGCCAGCTTTTCCATACCGCTTGCGAAAAGGTGTCTCTCTTAATTGTGGAATCAGAACTCTTTCTTTAGTCGTAAAATATTCCCACACAGGCCCAGAAACAACATAAGCACTATCTGCGCGTGTAAATAGGTTAACAATATCAGAAATACAATCTCGAATAATAGCAATATCATAAACCGTTGTTTCAGCGTTTCTGCGAATCCCATATAATCCGCAAAAATCAGTGGCACCAATGCGTACATTTAAGATGAGATGCTTATAATGATCGAGGACTTTTTTTATAGAGAGCAGCTCTTCCATCCTCGTTTCCTTTTCAATTATTTTCTTGGTTTCTAAAATCGGCATGGCATATAAACAATGTCCTAGTTTATTATAATTTTCTACTTCCTTTAAGATGATCTTTCCTGCTACTGCTTCAAATTTTGGAATAACAATTCCAGTTAGTAAAGCTATTTTGTCACCAAGCGCATGCATAATCTTCAAGAACTGAGCAACAGAACGAATTCGAATAAAAATCAGTGGTAGTTCATTTTTCACTAAGACTCCCTCTTCTAGCGCTTGGTAAATATGCGTTAACTCTTCTACTAATTTTCTTTCTGCCACCTCCACTTCATGATCGCCTATAGAATCCTCCAAGCAAATAACCATAGACGTTAAAGCAGGATGCTTTTTTATTAACAAATCATGATAAATATTTGGTCTTGTGGCAGGCATATATAGGGTTGAAGCAAGCGCATAGGACAATACTTCCTTCTCCGAAGTACTAAACACCTCTTCTGGCAATTTAAAGAAAAGACGTTCGATTTGTTTTTTATTTAAGTCAGAGAATAATTTCATTTCCTTTGCTCCATTCACTTATAATAACATCCATTTTATAAACTATTCTGAAAATTAAAACAGTATATACGTATAGGGAATTATTACTATTTTACAATAAGATTCATTTTTTGAAAATAATTACTTTTAGATAAGATAGTTAACGGAGTTTGATTGCTGCCTATTACAGCATGTGAAGGTTTTTTACAAGGCAGGTATATAGGCGAAGGGTACAAATAAAAACTTTTTTCTTTTAATAGAAGGCTGACTTCTTATAGTTTGTTGCTATAACTGGAGTGAATACACTACACTTTCCATCGTGCGAGTGGTGCGTCTCTCCTCGACGCTCCTATCTCGCTAATCTTGCATGAGTCTATATGTATTCAGTCTGCTCCGTTTTTTCTTATTAGAGCCTTACTCCTATTTGACCAACAATCTTCTAAGAAACAGCCTAATAGAAAGAAGGATATTTCTAGTAGTAACGGTAACAAGCAACTAGAAATATCCTTAGGAATAGTTTAAGCTTCTCCTTGTTGTTCCGCTTTCTTTTTATTTCTAAAATGGACAATGAAAGTTGCACCAAATGCTAATACTAACAATCCGAAGAAATAAACATGATCGATGTGAATTTCAAAAACACTTAGTAACATCTTAACCGCAATAATTAAGATGAGGATGTAAGCTGTTGCTTCCAACTCGGGAATTTTATCAATTAATTTTAGGAAAACACCCGCTACACCACGCATCATAAGAACGCCAAGAATACCACCTAGTAATAACACCCAAACTTGGTTACTTACTCCAAATGCTGCTAAAACACTATCTACAGAAAAAGCAATATCCATTAATTCTACTGAAATTACGGTTCCCCAAAATAGACCAAATGTACGGATAAGAATCCCGTTTTTATTGATTCCTTTGTTGTCTTCTTCTTCTTCCGTTTGATTAGCTGCTTTTCTACGATCCACAAAATACTTAATAGCAAGATATGCTAAATATGCCGCTCCGAGTACTTTTACCCATGAGAATTCGATTAAATAAACACCAATACCTATAGCTATAAAGCGGAATAAATAAGCACCTAATAACCCATAAAATAATGCTTTTTTTCTTTGCTCTGGTGGTAAATGCTTAACCATAACAGCAAGCACTAATGCGTTATCAGCCGACAGCAACCCTTCTAATATTACAAGTGTTCCAATATAACCCCAGCTAACTGGGTCTGTTAATACCTCTCCCCACATTTGCCAGTTAAAAAACTGTGCATATGTATCAATAATCGTCTCAAATATTCCCATGAAACTTGTTTCCCCCTAAAATATGCTTAAAAATATTAGCCAATTTGCAGACCGAAGTCAGTTGCTAATGTGGCTAAACCGCCTTGGTATCCACTGCCAATGGCACTAAATTTCCACTCATTATTATGACGATATAATTCACCAACAACTAATGCTGTTTCGATGGAAAAATCCTCTCCTAAATCATATCGGATTAATTCTTCATTTGATTCTTCATTTAAAATACGGACATAAGAATTAGAAACTTGTCCAAAGTTTTGATTTCTATTTTCTCCATCATGGATTGTAATTGTAAAAGCAACACGTTGAATATTAGCAGGAATACCTTTTAAATCAACGATGATTTGTTCATCATCACCGTCCCCAGCTCCTGTACGATTGTCTCCTGAATGAACAATTGCTCCATTACCACCAGTTGGATTATTGTAAAAGACGAAATCTGCATCAGTTGTTACTTTTCCATTTTCTCCAAGTAAAAAAACAGATGCATCTAAATCAAAGTCATTTCCGCCATCATATTTATTTACATCCCATCCTAATCCGATAATTACTTTTGACAGACCTGGATTTCCTTTTGTTAAATCTACTTTTTGTCCTTTAGATAAACTAATTGCCATAATATTACTACCTCCAAATTTTTCAGTATAGTTTCTCTACGTAATCATATTAGAAAAAGTTTCATCTTCTTTTATCTTAGACTGCTTTCATATATTTTGTCATTTTTTTATGAAATTAAGCTAGAAATCATATTCCAGACCTTTCCTCTTCTTGCAACAGGAATAAGCATGTTTTGCTTCAATCCACTCTCAATTTAAAATATAATCACAGATCCAATCTTTTTGATAATAGTCTTTCCTTTTAACTCATCCACTTTGGCGGAGTATTTTTATTCCAATATATTTCTCCAAGTGTATAGTGAGTTTGGAATTGATCATGATACGTATGATAATGGAAGTTAAAATAATACCCTTCCTGTGGGGGGCGATCCCTTCTTACATGAAAACGGATAATATCCTCATATTCTCTTGTTATGTGAAAGATTCGTTCACTTGTACCAGATGATGGAATTTCTGTGACCGTTAAATAGCTTAATTCTTCTTCTGGAAAAATACTTGTTACTTCATTAATTGCTTTTTCCATATTAGGGAGAACGACTAAGCGAAACTCATCTTCAATTACTGGTTTAATCTTTGGTCCAAATTTTAAATAGCTTTGTTCTTCCGCTTCTTTCATCATTTTGCTAATAAAAGCTTCTCGTGTGAAGTATTCTTCTGTACTATCTGTCAATACAGCTTCTTCTTCCACACTTTCTCTAGCAAAAGGCATTTCTCTTTCATCAATTGGTTTTTTGTCATTATCGTTATTATTATTAAAAAAAGTAGCCGGTGATGGAGAAACAAGACCAAAAGTTAAAATAGAAACAAATACGACCAGGCTTTTACGAATCCAATTAGGCATTTATTACACCTCGCTTTCCGTTCATCCTGATGATTTTGAATATGTAATAAAGTGAAAATTCCATCAGTGGGGGTTTTTCTTCATCTCTCACTGATGGTTAGTTGAACCAATCAGACCTTTACGGACAGTTGATCTCCCACTTATCTTCCTCGTATTCTCATAAGTTTGAGGGGGGGGAGTCTTACTGTCCGTTAAGAGTGGGATAAAAATTATTAATAGTTTAACACTAGTGTTGCATAAATAGTGTCATAATTTTCAGTTTACTCACCTTCCCTGTTTAGAGGCAAAAAAGTAAATACCCAATCAAAGGTGGCCCCATCCATTTGGAAATTTATTTACAATTAGACTTTTGCAACGACGACAATTTGCATATTTAAGGGATGGCTTTTCCTTCAATCTTTCGAAGCCAAACATTCGCTGGTTTCCACAATGCAGCCCTTAGATAACGGCTAATCTGTAAGGTTTTTCGCTTGCTTCTGGTCTCGATTTGCACGAGAACATGTAGGCAAAAAACAATTAGTGCGATAAATACTTGATTTTGAATCGCCCATTCGCTTTGACCGTAGAACTTTTTGATGCTGAGATGTTGTTTGATCCATTTAAAAAACAGCTCAATTGCCCACCGTGATTTATACATTTCTGAAATTTCTTCGGCGCTTAAATCAAAACGATTTGTAATTAAATGAAGTTCATTTCCTTTTGAGTCCATCACTTTTAGAAGCCGAAAGTAATTTTCAGCACGGTTTTGAGTCGTACCTATCAACACCATTTGGTCTGATAAAACAGCTGTATCCTTGGGTAGCTTAAAATCGTAAACGTTCCGTATGACTGCATTTTTGCGTAGCCGTGAAAGAAAGAAGTAGCCATCATCAGTCATGCGATCAAAGCGCTCGTAGTCTAGATAACCACGGTCAAACACATACATGCATTCCTTGTCATCCACCATGATTTCAAGCTGACCACGGTCATGTTCTTTTGCCGTTGTCATAACGGCCTTTTCAGGATAGGATATACCCTTTTCCATAAACACAAGGCGCAAATGTAACTTTACACCTGCTTTTGTTTTGCGGAATTTAGCCCATTTATGATTGGTCAAATTAAGTGGCAATGTGCTTGAATCAATGATTTTTAACGGCATCACGAGTTTCGTGTAATGCGTTTTGGCATGAATTTGTGACACTAAATCAAGGAAAAGCCTTTGAAATAGATCAGGGTTTATGCCGTTTAACCGCCGTGACAACTGAGAAATACTAATAGAATCAAGGTCTATCCCTTTTTGAAGCTGGTCATCGAAAAGACAATCACCCAGCGCATGCAGACTTTCAATTTCTTGTAGCTGCGCAAAAAGTAGTAATTTTAGAAATGACTCTGTCGTTAATTTTTTCGTATAGTAATCTAATTTCATCGTTTTCACGTTTTCTTCAAATAATTGAAGATTTATAGGTGAAAACCATTGTCCAAATGAAGTTTTTCGTGTAATCTTGTCCATGTGATGGTCCTTTTTTAGTGGATTTGGACGGGTTACCACCTGACTAATCCATTATAAAGGACTTTTTCTTTGCGCAAAATAATAATATTGAACATTTTGAGTATTTTTAATAGTGAATTTAAATTAATGCAACACTAGTGATAGTTTAAGTATATATTATTTACTAGTATATCTTCTACTATTATCCTATATATATAGATTATTTTTTCATTGTTCATTTTTTAGCCAAATTCCATAATGAAATTTTGCTGTTTTACGTTTTTGCTGCTCAAATTGGAACTGCTCAAATCTCCTGCTTCTAAAATGATCTTTCAATACTACTCTCTCTTTTGCAGCACGCTTTGCATGATGGATTATTTCTTCTCTTAACTCTTCATAATGGGCTAGTTTTTTTAAAGGATGGATTCCAGCAGATGAAATAGTTTCTTCAAACATGGGATCAAAATAGACACAATCTATACTATTATCTTCTTTTTTGATTAGCACATCTAACGCATTGGAATGCTTCACTACTATCCTTCGCATCGCTTCATCTATTGCAGAGTGATTTGTCTCCCATTCTTTTAACCCCGTTTCCACCAGAAATGCAATCACATTGTTTGCTTCTACCCCCTCTACATAGCCATTACTTCCCACTGCAAAACTTGCAACAATGCTATCGGAAGCAAGACCTAAAGTACAATCTAAAAAACTATTTCCTTTTTTTAAATTGCTTGCTGTGATAAATGGATCTGATTCCTTTTTTATTAGTCTTTTAATTCGAAACACAGCTGAATTTGGATGAAAAAAGAATGGTTGTGCTATATCAAATGGATAAAATTCAAAACGATTTTTTCCGATAACAAGGATATCTGACTGATATTGTAGTTTTAAGTAGTCGATAGATACTTTTTCTCTAACTACAAATTTGCAGTTAAATTCAGCTGCAATTCTTTTTGCAAGCATCTGCATTTCATTATTTGTTCTACCTGCGGTTGTTACAAGCATGTTTTTTCTCCTAAATTCTTTATAATACAGATTTTTAACGGAATGTTAAAACCGTTCTTATTGTTTGTTGAAAGTAGATGTTTTAAATGAAATTTTGCATTATTATCAAGTCATTCAAATATTCCAGAGAACTCTTATCTATATCCTACTAATATAGAGGGCACTGAAAAACTGGCTAGTTAATGATGATGGACAATAGCCACTTTTTAAACATAAGATGAGGGATTGGTTTTCCGAGGCGTCCGCTCGCTTTCCATGGGGCGAGCGCCAAGCCTCTCCAAACCAACCTTATTTTCACTTTCAAATATGCTTGCTCTTCATTTCGTTCGAAAAAAAAAAACTTTTTCAGTGGCTCACTAATATACAATAAGAGTCTAAAAAGAAAGTTCATGAAAAAAAGGTAAACCCTTTTTCCATGAACTATTTTTGTTTAGCAATATTGTTCAAAAGCTGATACTAGGTTTTCCATTATTGCTTCCATTGTATTTCCTTCAATATCGTAGCGATGAATGAAATGAACGACTTGATTATCTTTAATTAATGCCATTGATGGAGAAGATGGCTCGATATCACCGAAGAATTCACGCATTTTTGCTGTTGCTTCTTTTTCTTGACCAGCAAACACTGTTACTAATTGATCTGGTTTCTTTTCTGAAGCAAGCACTGCTTGTGTAACAGCTGGTCTTGCTAAACCTGCAGCACAGCCACAAACTGAATTAACGACTACTAAAGAAGTTCCTTTGTTTGTTTCGATAAATTGCTCCACTGCTTCTTCTGTTAGCAATTCTTCAAAACCCGCTTGTGTTAGTTCTGCTCTCATCGGTTTTACCACTTGTTTCATATACTCATCATATGCCATTGACATACTAAATCCCTCCAATATCCGTGTTATTATATCCCATTAATATACATTAGAAATGGTCTTCCTGCAATCTTTTAAACCTGTTTATTTTCTTGCTTCCGTCATCTGTTTCCATACAGACCCCTTCGCTTCTTCCCCTAATTCGATTCGTTCAATTGCCAATTTTATTTGCAAGCTAACTTCAAATTCCGGATCATTTTCATGTACTTTTAATGCCGGAAGGGCTCTTTCATCCCCAACTTCATATAAGAACATCGCTGCTCTCCATCGAACAATCTTGCTTTTATCATCTAGTGCTTGCATCATTTCTTCCATCGCTTCAGGAAATCCTAAATCGGACAAACAATCGCCTGCTGTTCGTCGTACAGTTACTGTTTTATCCTTCAAAGCTTTGTATAAAGAAGGAAGAACGGCAGTATCCTCAATCATGCCTAGGTAAACAGTTGCAAGTCTGCGAATAGATGGTTTTTCATCATCCAGTGCTTTCGTTAAAACGGAGATATCATCTACTGTAGGATCTTCGCTTTGTTCTAGTTTTTGATATCGAACTTTCCAATCAGGATCTTCTAAATCTGCAAAAGTTAGTTTAGTTCTAACTCGTATAGGTTTTTCGCTTGCTTCTGTTTGTGGATTTTTAGCATGTTCAATAATTGCATTAATCCTCTCTTGTGGATATGCAGCAACGAGTTCTTCAATCATAACATTACCAATTTCCTCAAATTCCCCATATCGCACGCCAAAATCTTTCCATTTTCTTGTCATCACAACATTATCTTCAGGAGTACGCACTGCTGAAACGGCTTGTATAAATAGTTCAGGTAAGCCGAATCTTCTTTCTTCATTGCCATCTGATAATTTAATTTGCATTGGTATACCTTTATACATTTGAACTTGAACGTTGATTTCTCCGAAGTGCTCATTTATCTCTTGCACTTCCTCAGCAGCTTCGTCCTCCCCAAAGACATTGCGCACTTTTGAAAGTAATTCCTTCCAATCATAGCGGGCATTTCTTTCCACTGCTAGAAAATCAGCTACATGATAGACACCTTTAATTCCTTCAATAGAAAGGATATTTTGAATTAATTCTGGTGCTTCCGATGAATTATCTCCCTTATAATTATTACTCTTTCCCATTGGCAACTCTTGGTCTAAGTTAATTTTCATAGTATTTGGACTTGGTGTTGGTTCAATAGAAATAATTCTCATAATCCATCCCCCTCTTCTTACAACACTTATATTATCATGATTTATTCCTTTTCTTAAAAGAAATAGCTTTCGTATTGTCTTTTTTCGCCATGATATAATGCTTACCAAAACTCCATTACCTTTTTTGTATAAGCAATCAAATGAGTACTAGCATACTGAAGACATTTTGTAAGTAAATAACTCTTACGACATATCGGCTATTTCGGATAAATAACTCCATCGCTCAATAAGATGTTCTAATTTCTCATTTAACTGTTCTTGTTCTTTCATTAATTGAGCAGCTTTTTCAAAATCACTGCCTGTTTCGGCTAGTTCTGTTTCGATGCTTGCTAGTCGCTCTTCTACGTTTTCAATGTCCTGGTCAATGGATGCCCATTCTCGCTGTTCGTTATAGCTAAGCTTTACTTTTTTCTCTTTTGGTTCCTTTCTTTGAACTGGTGTTTCCGATTTTTCTTTTATTTGTTGTTCTTCTTTTCTTTCTACCTCTAAATATTCACTATAATTTCCATAATATGTGTCTATTACACCATTTCCCTTTAAAATCAACAGCTGTTCGGCAACTTTATCGAGGAAATAGCGATCATGGGATACAGAAATAACGACTCCTTTGAAGTCATCTAAGTAATCTTCAAGCACCATTAGAGTTTGTGTATCCAGATCATTTGTCGGCTCATCTAATAAAAGAACATTTGGTTCCCCCATAAGTATTTTTAATAAATAAAGTCGTCGTCTTTCTCCTCCAGATAACTTTCCGATAATAGTACCATGTGTATGGGGAGGAAATAAAAATCTTTCCAGCATCTGTGCAGCTGTAATCACTTTACCGTCTGATGCCTCGATTATTTCTGCTGTTTCTTTTAGATATTCAATCATTCTTTTAGAAGTATCCATATCTTCACTTTCTTGCGTATAGTAGGCAACTTTTACGGTTTGCCCAATCACTCTTTCACCAGAATCAAGTGATATCTTGCCTGCTAATACATTTAAGAAAGTTGATTTACCCGTTCCATTTTTACCGATTATCCCAATTCTATCTCCCGGTTTTACAAGTAAATTAAAGTTATCCAAAATAATTTTATCCTCAAAATATTTGCTTGCGTCAACCAATTCAAAGACTTGTTTTCCTAATCTACTTCCTTTAAGGGAGATATCCAGTTTGTCTTTTGCTTTAACATTAGCCAATGTATCATCCAAAGCATCAAACCGTTGAATTCTTGCTTTTTGCTTTGTAGAACGTGCTTTTGCTCCTCTTCTAATCCATTCTAATTCTCTTCTAAATAAATTCTTTTGTTTGTCAATCGTCGCTGCTTCATTTTCTTCCCGAATAGCTTTCGCTTGTAAAAAATCACCGTAGTTTCCTTTATAGCTATAGAGATTTCCTCCATCGAGTTCAAACATTCTATTTGTGACACGATCTAAAAAATACCGATCATGTGTTACTAATAAAAGCGCACCAGTATATCTGCTTAAATAGTCTTCCAACCATTTAACAGCCTCAAAATCAAGATGGTTTGTTGGTTCATCTAAAATTAGTAAATCTGGCTCTTGAATAAGAACTTGCGCTAAAGCTACTCTTTTCTTTTGCCCCCCTGACAATTCTCCAACTTTCTTTTCAAAATTAGTAATTCCTAACTTCATTAGTACAGTTTTTGCATTTGTATGAACTTCCCAGCCATTTAAGGCATCCATTCTTTTTTGCAGATCAAACAGCCTTTCATGAAGCTGATTGTTTTCCGGATCATTGTTGATTTCTATTAATATCGCTTCGTACGCTTTAATTAGTGATAACACTGGCGCATCACCAGCATATACTTGATTTAAAACAGTAAGCTCAGGGCTTAGTTCCGGACTTTGTGCAGAATAGGCAATCCGATAATCTTTCGGTGCTATTATTTCTCCTTCATCTGGAAGATCAATACCAACAACGATTTTTAATAAAGAAGATTTTCCAGTACCATTTATGCCAATTAAACCGACACGTTCCTTTTCACTTATCGAAAAGGAAATGTTTTCAAATAATTTTTTCTCTCCATATGTTTTTGTTACATTTTCAATTAAAATACTTTTCATCTTGTACATTCCATTCTTTATAAAATTCTTGTAGAAAACTTTCCATAAACAGATGCCTTGCTTCTGCGATTTTTCTAGCACTATCTGTATGTAAAAGGTTTTTGATTTTTAATAGCTTCTCATAGAAATGATGAATGGATGAAGAGTTATTTTTCCGATATTCCTCTTCTGTCATCTTTTGTCTTATCGATAAGGAAGGATCATAAATAGGACTTCCTACGCTTCCACCGTAAGCAAATGTTCTAGCAATACCAAGTGCTCCGATTGCATCTAATCGATCAGCATCTTGAACTATTTTTGCATCTAGGCTTTCGGGAAATATCCCATTTCCCCCTTTGAAACCAACCGATGATATGATGGTGATAATCTGCTCCTTCTCGTGATTATCTATCGAAATACATGCTAGAATGTTAGCCAACTTCTGTTGACCCTCTTCTTTTGAATTATTTAATTTTTCATCTGAAATATCATGTAATAACGCGGCAAGCTCGATTGACCTGGAATAGCCATTTCCCTCTTTTTCGGAGAGCAATAAAGCCATTTTCCGAACTCTATCAACATGATACCAGTCATGGCCGCTTGTATCTTTTTCCATCTCTAGTTTCACCAATTTTTCTACTTTGGTAATAATATTCATTTCATTTCACATCCAGCAATCCTATTATGAACATATTGTATCATGAAAACTAGTTTTTCGAATAAGAAAGAGTGTCACACTCCATATACAAAAAGCCAAGTCGGAACTGTTTCACCATTCCAACTTAGCTTTTTCATCTCTATTAAAACCTTATTCTGTGCTTATAAAAGGTTTTATTTTGGGAAATACTTTCAATGCTGTTCGATAAAATACATCCTCATGATAAACTTCAGGTATTAGCTTTCTAACAAAGTTGATATATGGAGCAAATGGAGCTAGCGGCCAATCTGTGCCGAAAAGCAGCTTATCATATGAATGAGAAAAAACGAGGGCATGGCGCAAATGGTCAAGAAAAATCCCTTCATGAGCCTCTTCCAGTTCTTTCTCTGTTCCAACGATTAAACCAGATAAATCTGCATACACATTTGAATTTTTATAAATTATTTCGGCACCAGTCAATGTCCATGGATCACCAAAATGGGCCATCATGAAATTAACATCACGGTGCTTAACAGCCACTTCGTCAATAGCTAAAGGATGAGCATATTTTAAAAATCCTCTCTCCGAATAAGTATCTCCTGTATGAAAAACGACTGGTAATTGATACTTCTCTGCAAGTTTGTATACTGGTTCATACACTTCATCATAAGCATAAAACGGATAATAGCCTAAATAAATTTTAATTCCAACCACATTCGGCTTTTGAATCTCAATCTCAAGCCTTTCCTGTGCCGACACATCCATATCATATGGATTTATGCCAGCACAATAGACTACATTTTCAGGAATCAATAAATCTAAATCTAGCCCCATCGGTGTTTGTGCATGATAATCAGGAAAACCCATCTGTGGAGTTTCTGTAACCCCCATTCCAATCGCAAGGACAATATTAGCATCCTTCATTTCTTTTTTAATTCCTTCATAACTATAATCTACAAAAGAAAGATTCTTCGCCGTATCTTTAAACGATTCTATACTTGAGTAATGTATATGGGCATCAATTATTTTCATCCATGTATTCCCTTTCTTAAAATCCTATTCTTCTCACTTGATCAACTAAAGATGGAGAAATTTCTTCTTTTGTAAACAATAAATAGTTTGGTTCTGTGAGTAAGCGATTATTTGTTCTTTTACATTTAGCAAAGGAAATCAACTGTATCGCATCCTTATTACTATAAAACTCTATATCTCTTGATTGATCACTTGCGATATAGTAAAGCTTTTCTGCTCCTAGCGATAAATAGTAATGATCCTTTATATTGACTTCTTGTTCTTCGTCAGCCACCATAAATTGTTTATTTCTCACTTTATCATCTTTAATATGGAGCACACTTTTTTCCTGTTCGTTACAGGTTATAAACAGGTTTGTATGCCAATTCTCCTCTGCCATTCGATTGCCCGCATCATCTATTATTTCTACAAAAGTTATAAGTAAAGGTAAGCCTTGCATTGTGACAAAATATTGAACATACTTAAGTCCCTTCCATTTATGATGATGCTGAATTGTTGTTACTAGCTTCAAACCTGACCATTCATTTTGATGAATATCCTTTAAACTAGTAAACTCACAAGTTGTCACTTCCTTTAATAAGGAAAATGCATTTAAATCCGGTGGTCCATTTTTTATGCCGCCACCCCATGGGTTCCACCAGCTTTTTGCAATAGGTTTAGGAAAGGAATGGTCTAGCCATTGTTTCCCATTTACTTCTAGTGAATAAACACCTGGATAATAATCAGGAGAAGCTTTAAAAGACACTATCCCGTTTGAAACACGATAAACAGTTAATCCTTCTTCTTCTAAACTTTCTGTTGTAATATCCCTTTCACTTGGCACAAAAAACAAACCATCTGTGTCTATTTCCTTTGTCGGCAAGGAAATAGTTGTTTGAATTTTATTTATACCTGTCTGAACAGCATTCTGGGGCATGATTTGGTATATTTCCGATTCCTCTGAATTAATCGGGAATGGATCTTCTTGCTTTTCATTAATAGTAATTGCCATATCTCCATTTAACGGTTGATTTCTAAAGGTTTTCACCTTTACTTTCAAGTCATTATGTTTATTTAAAATAAGATTTCCTTCGTTAAACTCAACTACCGTTTCCTGGACAACCGTGCTTTCTCGCTCTCTCATCATTCCTTCAGAAGCTAACTCCCACTGTTGCCATTTACGATAAGCGCCGATGTTCAAACAAATAGGTGAAAAATCGAATGATTCATTCATTCTGAGCTCGCGAGTAGACTCGATATGCATTTTCCAATTGTCCATTTTGATGTGGGCATCTTTATCCCATGCGACTCCAAATGGAATAGAGCCTTTAGAAGAAAAATACCAATTTCCTGTTATATCTTTCGAGTTTAATTCAAATGGAAGTACGGTATTCCATTCATTAAAGAAAACAACTCTACCATTTATAGGAAAATATAGATTCTGCCAAGAATCATAAAATGTTTCCTGTAAGCTAACTTCCTTTTTTACCAAGCTATTATTAGTAACCGTTACCCAACGTTTAATAAAACCTTCTGCGAATAGTTGATTCGTTAGAATAATATCCATACCAGGATAGTCACTAGACTTAAAGAATAGCTTTAAAGCAATACTATTCCCAGTTTTTGCTGTACTCACCTGATAAGGTTTTTGTTTAGACAACTCATTTGAAAAAGGTTTACCAATGGATGGTGCAAATATAGCAAAGTCTGTATCTACAATTTCCGTCGTTTGGTCTACTTTATTTATCGAAAATTGATGTGGACCATTGTATACCTTCCAATTCTTATCATTTTCAACGATAAACTGTTCTCCAATTCCCTTTAAGCCAATGCTAATTTCTTTTTCGATCGTTAATACTTCCTGCTCAACTTCAAAAATTTCACATGTAAACCTTTCTTTAAAACTACCACAATTTTTCACTCGGACTGGAATTCGTATCCATTTTTTCTCTTTTTTTGCTAGTGTGAAAGTAAACTTATCACCCGTAAAATGCAAGTGCTCATTCGTTGGAATGGTAAGTCTTCCGGTAATGTCTTTATCTAAATTGTTTTTTACCTCTAAATCTAAATAAGTATTCATTCCTTTAGCTAAAATAGCCTCTATTTCCTTTGTCTCTATAGAAAGTGGCGATTTAGGTAAGACTCCTACTTGTAAACTAGTCTTCATACCATTTATGCTGAGAGCAACTTTTAATACTGGAAACGTTTTTCCTTCCACAGGTTCTACCCCTTCTGCTATCACAAAAGACGCTGGAAAGGATAGTTCTTCGTTCGCCTTTACCTCTATTGTTTTAGAAAAACTGCATTGAATTCTGCCATGGTTTTCTGCCAAAGCTTGCAGAGAAACGAGATTTGTCGTCTTATTTTTTATTTTTAAATAGACTTGATGCTCTATTTCTTCTATACATTCATGATTTTTCATTGTTAATTCAATCTGAAAATCTTTTGTTTCAATAGAGCTGATCCCTCTACCTGTCTTTTCAAATTTTACAATAACGGATTCCTGCTCTTTTTGCCAAATATATTCATAATGGGTAAAGCCATTTTCCAACACTCCATCTGGCTTTATATCCAGATTTCTTTGCAAATCTGCATACCAGTCCATCTCTTTTAAATAATGATTTAGTAAATCATCATTTCTAACTGTTGGGATGAAATTCATTAAGTGTGTGTATTTGTCATTATCCTCCCAAAAGAAACCGCATCGTTTATACAACGGAACCGCCTTTAAATTACCTGCCCATGTATATAAATCTAGCCTCGGCCATTTTTGCTCTATCGCCACATTAAGGGCATGTAATAATAATTTTTTTCCTACTTTCTTGCCATGTAAGTCTGGACGAACATTTAACAAGGGGACATACAATGCTCCTACATCTTCTTTATAAACAGAAAGTCCACAATATCCGACTACTTCCTCTCCAAGAACCGCTAAGAAAGTATCAAGATTATCTGAGCTTTGCTGTTGATCACGCACTTGTTCTTCTGTTTTTCCTGTTCCTCCCCATGAATCTTTACTCTTCATCCACATATCCGCCACATTACGAGCCAATCCATCGTGATAGCTGACAATTTTTATTGTTTGTGAATCTTCTTGTACTTTTTCCACTAAGAACCCTCATTCCTCTTATTTTGAATTTTTGTTTGTACATTAACTTCTTTATTATGTTTCATAGCTATCTCCTCCTTCCTCAATTATAGGAATGTTTTTCCAACGCTCCGTTTCTATCGTATTATTATTAAGAATTTTTGTAAAGATATCGCAATAATAATTTTTCTAATAATTTAAATGATAATCCAACAAAACTAGACAAAGGTCGTCAAAGGATTTTTTTTGTCTATCTAGAAATTTATACATACAAGTCTTTTAAACGTCCTTCTAGCCAATGGTTTAGTATCAATTATTTATTATTGAGGGGTGTATAAAATGTTAAGTGTACAAACAAAAGAACTTTCTATTAAAGAAGAAAAATTATTAAGTGTGAAAGAAGCGGCAGAATATATTGAAGAAGGTCCTGGGGTTGTACGAAACTGGTTACGAGAATTAAAAACGCTCATTCCCGTCGTTATTGGCGAAAATGGCTATCGATATTTTGACCAAAAAAGCTTGGATATTTTAGTCAAAGTAAAACAAATGCGTAATGAAAAACAAATGTCTCTAAGACAAATTGAAGATGAGCTTACAAGTCCTGTTCCCGCCTCTATCCCAATTGCCACGGATGCCACGGAAAAAATTCTTCAGGATTTACAAACAATCAAAGAAGAATTGGAACTTCAAAAAAATTTCAATCAAGTTTTAGTCCAGCAATTAAAAAAGCAACAGGAACATATTGAACGTCAGCAGGAACATATTGAAAGCCAAGAAAAACAAATTGCATTTTTAGAAAATCCAGTAGTTCTAGAAGGAAAAGAAGAAAATCTAGCTAAATCGAGAAAAACGAAACAATCAATAGTGAGTGAAAAAGAAACAAAGCAGAAAAAAAGCG
This sequence comes from Niallia sp. FSL W8-1348, assembly GCF_038006745.1. NCBI lineage: Bacteria > Bacillati > Bacillota > Bacilli > Caryophanales > Bacillaceae > Niallia > Niallia sp. FSL W8-1348. The sequence goes on from NZ_JBBOVV010000002.1 coordinate 586,183, forward strand.
GCTTTATTCGCCTTTTCTCCTATCGTTAATGGTTTTAAAAAAGGGAATCTAGTATCATTTTTAGTGAAATAAGCTTGTTCACTAAAAATGATTAGACTCCCTTTTTATATTAGTTCAATAGCTTTTCGATATCCTTTATTATTTCTGAAGGCTTCGTACTTGGTGCATACCGTTCGTGCACTTTTCCATTTTGATCAATTAGAAACTTTGTAAAATTCCATTTAATCGCTTTTACACCTAATGCTCCAGGTGCTTCTTTTGTTAAAAATTGATATAGTGGATCTGCCTCTTTGCCATTTACATCAACTTTTGCAAACATCGGAAAGGTTACACCAAAGTTTATTTCACAAAATGTTTTAATCTCTTCATTTGTTCCAGGATCTTGATTCATAAACTGATTGCTCGGGAAACCCAACACGGAAAAGCCCTTTTCTTTATATGCTTGATACAGCTCCTGCAATTCTTTAAATTGGGGAGTGAACCCGCATTTACTTGCTGTATTTACAATTAATAAGACTTTTCCTTTATAATCACTTAATGAGCGCAATTCTCCATCCATCGTTTTTACTTCGAAATCATAAATGCTCATACAACATTCTCCTTATACAGTTAATAATGAATCATGAGATTGCAACGAATGTAACGTTTTTTCCATAAATTCCATCATGGTTATCATATCATCAATCTGTTCTTCTGTAATTAAGCGTTTAAAATCAATGGTAATATGATTATGGACAATATCATCAGAATCAAGGGGATAGAAACTAACTTCTTGGATGATCTTCATGTCCTTTCCCCAAATATCTTCTAATGTATGCTGTAACAGTGTATAAATCTCTGTGTCCTTTTTATGTTTTAAAAATAGATGAATATAGATGGAAGCACCAATTAAACTTTTCTTATTTTTAGTAGCTAAAAGTTCTGCCGATAAATTATGTAAATCAGCAAATAATTCAAACATTACTTTTGCATTTTGTTGATTTTTCAATCGAAATGTTATTGTATACTTCCTTGCGAGTTTACTACTGTTAAATAAATCATTACGATCTAGGACGATGATATCCCCATCCAAATCGCGGTCATAAATAAGACCTTCCATCACTGTTCTCATATTTTCAAAGGCAGTGGGATCAAACATTCTTTTTTCTCCTTTGCTTTTTCCTATTGAAAGAATACCGATCTTTTAGAAAGGCTGTTTTCGTAAAGTTTGTTGCGATTACCCACAGCCGGAATACACTTCGCTTTCCGTGGGGGTGGGGCTCGCGCTGAGTCTCCTCAGCTTCGCCTCCGGGGTCTCAGGCTGTCTCGCTAATCCCCGTGGCGTCTTCGTATATTCCGGCTGCTCCATTTTTCCAACTAATTCTTTTTTTCTATTGAAAAAACAACAATCCTTTAGAAAACAGGCTGCCTATAAAAGCGCAAGCCTTTTACTTACATATAAAAGAAATCTCTTACATTGTGGGTATATAATCCTTGCGCTTTACTTTGACTATTTTAAAATAATCCTACCGCTTTTCCATCTTCATCAACGTCCATGTTTAAAGCAGCTGGTTTTTTTGGTAAACCAGGCATTGTCATGACATCTCCAGTAAGGGCTACGAGAAATCCTGCGCCAATAGAAGGCTTAAACTCACGAATCGTAATCGAAAACCCTTCTGGTCTGCCGATTAATGACGGTTCATCAGATAAGGAGTATTGTGTCTTCGCCATGCAAATAGGGAGATTACCCCAGCCGAATTTTTCAAAGTCAGCAATTTGTTTCTTTGCTTTAGAAGAATATTCCACTCTATTCGCTCCATAAATTTTGGTGGCAATCGCAAGAATCTTTTCTTCTATTGTGGATTCAAGAGAATATAAGTTTTGGAATGTATGTTCGTTCTTTTCCAAAATAGCTAATATCTTTTGAGCAAGTTCTAAGCCACCTTCTCCACCTTTTTCCCATACTTCTGTTAAAGCAACGGGAATGTTTGCTTGTTCACATAGCTCTTTCAACACGTTAATTTCTGATTCTGTATCTGTTATAAATTTATTAATGGCTACAACAAATGGTAAGCCGAATTCCTTAATACTCTCCACATGCTTCTGCAGGTTTGCAAAACCAGTTCGAAGTGCTTCGGTATTTTCCATGGCAAGTTCTTGTTTAGAAACTCCTCCATGCATTTTTAACGCTCGAATCGTTGCAACTATCACAACAATTTCAGGATTTATCTCTTTATTTCTCGACTTAATATTTAAAAATTTCTCTGCCCCTAAATCTGCTCCAAATCCAGCTTCTGTTACTACATAATCTCCTAATTTTACCGCAGCAGTTGTCGCAATAACACTATTGCAGCCATGGGCAATATTCGCAAATGGACCACCATGAATAATAGCTGGAGAATGTTCGATCGTTTGAACTAAATTTGGTTTAATTGCATCTTTAAGTAGTAAAGTAAGTGCTCCTTCAACTTTCAAATCTCCAACTGTCACAGGAGCTTTATCTATATTATAGGCAACGACCATTCGTGATAATCGAGTTTTTAAATCATTAATATCGGATGCCAAACATAATACGGCCATAATTTCAGAAGCAACGGTAATGTCAAAGCCATCTTCCCTTGGTACTCCTTGTAATGGACCACCTAACCCGATAACTACTTTTCTTAGAGCCCGGTCGTTTAAATCCACAGCTCTTTTCCATACGATTCTGCGCTGATCAATACGGCATTCATTCCCTTGGTGAATATGGTTATCTATTAAAGCTGCTAAAGCATTATTTGCCGTTGTAATGGCATGAAGATCTCCAGTGAAATGCAGGTTTATATCCTCCATTGGAAGCACTTGTGCCTTTCCGCCACCAGCTGCTCCTCCTTTTATGCCCATTGTTGGACCTAAGGAAGGTTCTCTCATCGCAATAACTGCTTTTTTATGTAATTTATTCAATGCATCACCTAAACCAACTGTAACGGTCGATTTCCCTTCTCCTGCGGGAGTTGGGTTAATAGCTGTCACAAGGATAAGTTTACCTGCTTTATTCTTTTTCAAAGTATTTAATGTATCTGCAGAAATTTTCGCTTTATATTTTCCATATAATTCAATATCATCGTCTGATAAGCCAAGTTTCTCGGCAATATGTATAATTGGTTTCATTACTGCTTGTTGAGCAATTTCGATGTCAGATTTCATTTTCGTCTTTACCTCCATGATTTTCCTCCTGCAATTTCAACCTTCAATTAGTATTGTACAATAAAAGAGACGTTATAAGTACACGTTTCGACAAAATCCTTCTACGCTCTCTTCAATTAGTTCCCAATCCTTATTTATTTCTACTAGCAATCTCCTTATAATTTTCTATAAAGTGAAACTTCCAACAGTTGGGGTTTTTCCTTCTTCCCCCACTGATGATTAGTTGAACCAATCGAGGCTTTACGGACAGTTAATCACACCAAACTTCCTCGTATTCTCGTAAGCTTATGGTTGAGTCTCACTGTCCGTTAAGAGGAGGCCACTGAAAAAGTCTTTTTTTTCGTGTGAAATGAAGAGCAAGCATATTTGAAAGTGAAAATAAGGTTGGTTTGGAGAGGCGTCCGCTCGACTCCTATGGGAGGCTTGGCACTCGCCCCATGGAAAGCGAGCGGATGCCTCGGAAAACAAATCCATCATCTTATGTTTAAAAAGTGGCTATTGTCCATCATCATTACTAGCCAGTTTTTCAGTGCCCTCCGTTAAGAGTGGGATAAAATAATCTATCTTTTCTAAAATTCAAAACATTATGATTGCGACATATTCAAATCAAATTTATAATAAGCTATGTTGAAGAAAGTGCCATGATAAAGAAACATTCCATTTGATAACTTTTAAGATATTCGGTTATTTCTAAGAAAAACGACCGTATATCTTTGTGTAACACTACTATTTCCATCATAGAAATACATTATAAGATGATTCTATCTTTAGGAGGAGAAATACCTATATGCCAATAAAAATTCCTCATCTCTTACCAGCACGTGAAATACTAGAAGATGAAAATATCTTTGTAATGGAAGAAGGTCGGGCAAAAGCACAAGATATCCGACCATTAAACATATTAATATTAAACCTAATGCCCCAAAAAGAAAAAACAGAGGTACAAATCTTACGCTTGCTTGGGAATACCCCTTTACAAGTAAATATATCCTTTTTAAGAACAGCATCTTACGAATCAAAGAATACAAGTCCATACCATTTGGAACAATTTTATCGTAACTTTGAAGCAATAAAAACAAATAAATACGACGGGATGATTATTACAGGTGCGCCTGTAGAATTAATGAGCTTTGAAGAAGTTGATTATTGGGAAGAATTAACGAAAATAATGGAATGGTCTAAAACAAATGTTACATCTACTCTTCATATTTGTTGGGGAGCACAAGCAGCTCTCTACCATCATTTTGGGATTAATAAGTATCAGTTAGATCAAAAATGTTACGGAATTTATTCCCACTCTGTATTAAATCCGTCGGATAAGTTAATGCGTGGGTTTGATGACAGCTTTTTAGCCCCTCACTCAAGGCATACAAATGTATCAATTGAAGAAATTAAAGCCCATTCGAACCTAGAGCTATTATCTGCCTCAGATGATGCTGGCGCATTTATCATCAGTGCAAATAAAGGAAAACAAATCATGATTACAGGTCATTTAGAATACGATTCTTGTACACTAGCGGAGGAATATAAACGAGATAAAGATAAAGGATTAAATATTCATCTTCCATTACGTTATTTCCCAAATAACAATCCAGGTATGAAGCCGTTAAACAGTTGGCGTTCTCATGCTCATTTATTATTTTCCAACTGGCTAAATTATTATGTCTATCAAGAAACACCTTACGAGTGGAAATAATACTATTAACTTATCAAGTTAAAAGGAAAGAAAATACTGCCTAACAGGCAATACTTTCTTTCCTTTACAATTTAATTTGATGCACAACTTAGCCATTATTGCCGCCACCATTGGAAAAATACACTTCTTCAAATGGCTGAATCACGACAAAGCCTTCTCCCGAAAATTTCATTTGAATGGATTCTCCGCTACCTCTACCAAAAATAGTTTTAAGGGTTATGTCTGTTACAAATTCTGGCTGTAGGTTTCCCGACCACGCAACTGTTGCATTAGGGTCTGTAAAAACTGGGTTATTTGGAGTAACTCTTAGTGTTAGTGGTTCATAGTGAGAAGTAATTGCAACCAAGCCACTTCCAGATAGATTGATATTAAATAAACCACCAGAAAGCATCCCTGCAATTCTCTTCATTAGCTTAATATCCCATTTAATCGATGGTTCAAAAGCAAGTAAATCATTACCGTTCACAAAGATAGAATCCCCATTTAAATGCAGGATGGAAATTTTCTTTCCTTGATCAGCCAAATAAAGCTTTCCATTGCCTTCTGCTTTCATAAGAGAGGCACCTTCGCCTGTTAATGCTTTCTTAAACATTTTTCCTAGTCCATGTTCCAAAATACCTTCCCTTGTAAATCGAATGTTTCCACGATAAGAAACCATACTTCCTGCTTTTGCCCATATTTGATTTGTTAAATTTATTTCGAGCATTCTCTCTGTTTCTAGTTCAAAAATTCCTTCATCCTTATCTTTTTGCTCTGTTTTTGTTAAGAACTCCTCTAATCCATATCTCCCCATACACTCACCTCTTTTAAATTGTTAATTTTAGGATATCATCTAGAAACGGGAATGAAAATATAAATTTGGGGTAGAGATAAAGTGAAACTTCCATCAGTAGGGATTTCCCTTCATCCCCCACTGATGGTTAGTTGAACCAAGGGGACCTTTATGGACAGTTGATCTCCCTCCTATCTTCCTCGTATTTTCATAAGCTTACTGCAAGAGTCTTACTGTCCGTTAAGAGTGGGATAAATATATTTTCTACGATTGCATAAAACACAAAAGTAAATAATGATAATTTTGAATATGTTTGTATATACTATTTCATATACATTAATTGCTAGGAATAAAATTTATATTTTTCACGAGGAAAGGAGCTACTTTGTATGGAAAAAATAATTGCAGTTGAAAGAAATCATCTAGGAGACATTATTAGTTTTAAAACCTCTAATGGAAGAGTAATCTCCTATCGCAAAGCACTACTGGATATCGAAACAGGCGTTATCGATGGAGTAGAAGTTGTTGAGAATGAAAGAAAGGAAGAAGATCTATCCTTTTCTATAATTGATAACTTTGACAATTACCCCCCTATCTATTAATTGACTTTCTTCATTAACCAATAAGGGCAATTCTCTGTAGGCGTCCATGCTACTGTTATGTTAAGTAGCACATACCTAGAGAGAATTGCCCTTCCCTTATTCGATCGAATCGTTTTTTTGCTGAATTAACTTTAATTCTTTTGTATGTTCTGGGTTTTCCTCAAAAAATTGAACCAAATCTCCAATGCGATCAATCGAGTCCCAGCTTAAATGATGTTCAATTCCTTCCACATCTTCGTATATATTCTCTTCTTTGACACCAATAATTCTTAATAATTGCTCTAATAGCTCATGTCTATAGACTAGTCGTTTCCCGATTTTTTTTCCTTTTGGCGTTAAAACCAAGCCTCTATATTTTTCATAAACTAGATATTCATCCTTATCCAATTTCTGAACCATTTTTGTTACAGAGGAGGGATGTACAGATAAGCCTTCCGCAATATCTGATACTCGTGCATATCCTTTATCTTCTATTAGGTTGTAAATGCGCTCAATATAGTCTTCCATACTAGGTGTCGGCAATTCAACCCCTCCTTTACCAGGATTTCTCCTTTTTTTCTATTTTATTCATTTATACTTGTCTATGTTATCTATGTATGTATAGTCTTTTTTAAACAAGAAAAAATACCCCTTAGAAAATTAAATTTTTTAAGAAAACGTTTTAAAGTAAAGCAGTATGCACTATTTTCCTATAAATTTTATCTCTCTAAAAAAGGCGATGGATTAAAAGAATATGTCTTTTGCATTTTACTATAAAAAAAAAGGGGAAACAAGATTCTTTCAATCAAAAGCTTACCTTAAAGAGCTCTTGTTTCCTTGTATAATTCAAAGCTACTTTATCATTCTATTTTAGCACTGAAACAATTTCACAGCAAAATTATTCAGAGAATTCCATTTTCCAGCTAAAATACTCATTGTCTTGATTCTTTTCATATTTCATTATGGCATCAAATTTATTCCCTTTTTTGCTTACTAATCCTTTAACGGGTGCTTTGCCATTTTTCAGTAATGCTTTAACCATTGTTTTCGTCGGTTTTTTCTTCATGGTTGCAAGAAATTTATCATTTTTCCAAATTACGAACTTACAGCCATTTTTCCAATTGCTACAACCAAACCCTTTTTTTCCTTCAACAACAGCATGACCACAAAGGGGACATTTCCCTAATACCTCTGTTGTTTGTTTGGTATAGGTTACTTCTTGAATAATGATTTCTTCTTCTTTCTTTATTGTTTCTACTGCGTTTGTCGTGAAGTTGTTAATAATTTGCAAAAATTGCTGTTTGCTAAATTGCCCTTTTTCAATATCATAAAGTGCTTTTTCCAGCTTGCCTGTGAAATCTAAATTAAACAGATCTTTAATCGGAAAGATTTCAACGATTCTTCTTCCTAAATCGGTACAAACTAAATTCTTATTCTTTGCTTCAATATAGCCAATATCTTTTAATTTCTTTATCGTTTCTGCTCGAGTGGCTGGCGTTCCTATACTGAAACCACTTAAGATAGACAAAACATCCTCTTCTTTTTCTGCGTCAAAGTTTTTCCCACACGTTTCCATTAATCGAAGCAATGTCTTTTCCGTATGCTCTTTTGGAGGCTGGGTAGTATGTGTGGTCGTTGTTGCTTCACTTGTAAATACTTCTTCTTGCAACTGAACCAATGGAAGCATGACATCTTTCGATTGAATTTTTTCAATCTTTTTCCAGCCTTCCACTAATTGGACTTTCCCCTTCGTTATAAAGCTGCCCTTTAGTTCTACTTGATTCATGCTCGTAATAATTTTTGTTTCTTCTACTTCAGCAACCGGCATAAACTGCATTAATAATCGGTTTTTTATTGCTTCATATACTTGTTCTTCCTCTTGACTTAATCGTTTTGGTAGCACATACGTTGGAATAATCGCACTATGACTCTCCACTTTTTTATTATCAAAAATTCGTTTGGATGGAAAAAATTTAATTTCCTCTTTGATAGGCAAACTGTCAGCAAGGAGATTTACTACTTTCTCTGTTTTCGAAATCAAACTTTCTTCTAGTGCAATACTTGCTGTTCTTGGATACGTAATATACTTTTTTTCATAAAGACTTTGTGCAACCTTTAATACTTTATCTGCTGTCCAGCCTTTATATTTACTAGTTATATAGCCTTGAAGATTGGAAAGATTAAATAAGAAGGGTGGATATTCCTTTTTTTTCTGTACTTTTTTTTCGGTTACAATCGCTGTTTTGCCCTTAATTTTTTCCTCTAAATCTTTTAAATAATGTTCCTCTTTAAATTTTTCTTCTTTATTTTCTAAATAGGTACCTATATAATTGCTTCCATTTTCAGTTAAAAACATGGCTTGTAGTTTATAATAATTTTCTGGTACAAAGGTCTCAATTTCTTTATCACGATCATAAATGATTTTTAGTGTTGGAAGTAAAACTCTTCCAATATTTAAAGCTTTCCCTTTGCCCTTTTGATATTTTAAAGTGGCAACAGATGTTAAGTTAATGCCAATTAACCAATCAGCCCATTGTCTGCTAACTCCTGCATCTTGAAGAGGACGCAATTCTTTATTGGAACGAAGATTATCTAAGCCGTTTAATACCTCTTTAGGCGTCCATTCATTCAATAGTAAACGATAGACTTCTTTTTCTGTTCTTAAATTATAAATAATACTGTCCCCGATAAGCTGCCCTTCTCGATCATAGTCACAAGCAGAAATAATTGTATCTACATCTGGCCTTTTCATCAGTCTATGTATTATTTTAAGCTGTTTCTCAGCACCACGGTCCGGTTTATCTCTATTTTTTGGATCGGACTTAACTTTGTATTGAAATTTAGTAGGGACAAATGGAAAATTTTCTAGTTTCCATGTAGACATTTTTTCATCATAGTCCTTTGCATCATTCAATTGTAACAAATGACCAAAAGCCCATGTTACTATATAGCCATTTCCTTCAAAATAGCCATCTTGTCTATTTTTTATTTTTAAAGCATCTGCAATATTTTTCGATACAGATGGTTTTTCTGCTAATATTAATTTCATCTATATCACCTTTTTTCACAACTAATATTCATCCTATTTTTATACAAAATAATATTATAATCGTTATAAAGCTAATTGTATAGAATGGGGAAAAACGGTTAAAATGCAACTGGGGTAGTTTTGAAAGTTTAGTTTTTAAAGGGTATATTCCTTTTTTAATATGTTAATAGCAAACAAAGAAGTAATCAGTATGGGGAATAAGGAAATATCGACCGAGACTTTTCTTTTCATTTAAGTCCCAGTCGATCTCCTATTTAGTTCACGAAAGCATGTTAATATGCTACTTTTAGCGATTTTTTAATTTGTAAATACTGTTCCAATTCTTTTATGACAAAAAAGACATGGGCTTGTTCTTCAAAAGAACGCCAATCACTTGGCAGCTTGTCGTGTTTAATCATTTCCTCGACTCGTTGGAGTTTACTTAAAAACAGAACTGCCGTATTCCCTGAATGAACACATAAACTAAGTTCTTCTAAAAAGTCTGCCACAAGCTCGCGTTGAGTATCTAAAGTTTCGACAGCTAAAATTCGGTCAAAAAGCCTAGAAATAATTTCTAATTGCTTTTCTCTAATCGTAAAGTACTTATAATAATAATTCTCTTTACGAGAAAAATGATTTTCAACGTCTCTATAGGCTACTGATTTTGCATATTGCACTTCATCTGAAGCACGTTTTAATTTTAATACATAATCTTCTTTCATTTCATTTGTCCGAAGATATACAACCATATCCATCAAAAGCGCTTTAAAATACTGCTCTATATCCTTTTGATGTACTTTCATTTCTTTATCCAAACTAGGCATATAGCTGTTTACAAGTAATGCTGCGCCAATTCCAATTACAATTAACCCTAGCTCATTTAGGACTACTTCCCAAGTCATATGATTAGTGGAGTAGATATGAAGAATAATAACCGTACTTGTTACTACTCCTTCATTTACTTTAAGTAAAACAGTTGTTGGAATAAATAACAATAACAATAATCCTATAATATATGGTTCAAACGCAATACCTTCAAAGAATATATAGGAAAATGGAATGGCAAGCATACATGCGATAAAACGAGAAAATGCACTATGAAGTGATTTTTTCTTAGAGTTTTGAACACACAGAATGGTTATAATCGCTGAAGAAACATAAAAATCTAAATGTAAAAATTGGGCTATAGATATACCTATGCTTACTGCCACAGCTGTTTTAAAGGTTCGGTAACCAATTTTATATTTTTTTAAGTTTTTCCATGCTCTTTGCATCATTAATCACAACCAGTAACAAGTAAATCATCTTGTAAAGAAGCTAACCTCGTATTCATAGCAATTTTATCACCAGGTTTCACCAATAATTGGACAACGGATCCACTAAAAGGAACGCTCACATCTTTTATTTCTCCTGCTAAAGTTCTAATGGTTAAAATTGTTTCCCATTCATAGAAATAAGCATTTTCCTTCATTAGGATCTCATCTACAGTTCCTTCAAACGGACTTAGTATCATCTGGTCTTCTCTTGAGATTTCATAATACGGACTTTGACTGCTCTTTACAATCGTTTCAATCATTTTAATAAATCTTCCCTTTTATTATTATTTTTTAATTAATTTTTGCAAAAGTTTATTTCATTGAAAAACAAACTTGCTTTTATAATAGTAATCATGTTAATAAAAACACATTTCCCCCTTTAATTCAATGATTTCAAGGATATTTTTTTCGTTTTTTCACAGGAAATTTTTGCATCCATCTATTCACTAAAACGCCTGTCAGCTCTCCCTTCTTTGCACACAAGCATGAAAGCGAAAACATACATTTACTACCAACACGAGGTAACCTTCCTACTTTTATTAAGGCATTAAAAGAGGCTGGGACATAAGTATTCCAGCCAAGGATAATTCCGAACAATTATACGAAGATGCTAATGAATGTTCCGTATAATTGTTCGGGCTTTTATTTGTTTTTCAAAGGATGTTTCCATGAAGTTTGGTGCGATTCCCCGCAGCCGGAATACACTTCGCTTTCCATGGGGCTCGCGCTGAGCCGCTTCGGCCTGTGGCCTGCAGGGTCTCAGACTGTCTCGCTAATCCCATAGGAGTCTTCGTGTATTCCGGCTGCTCTGTTTTTCCAACTAATTATATTTCCTCTTGTAAAAAGTATGCGAAAGCAGCCGCTATTTACTAGCTATATTAGAAATTGTTCGTCTTTACAGAGTATCTATTTAGTTATGTCCCATCCTCTACATAAAGTATTTTTTGATCTTACTGTCTGTTTGTATATACCAATTTTCTTTTTCAATAATATTTGCTACCGTCAAAATAAGAGATGGGATTTTTTCTACATTGAATACGATTAAGCCGATTTTTTTTACCATTATGACAAAGGACTCTCCATGCGAAAATGTAGGTAAAACATTTCCTAATTGGAGGATGCTTTTGACAATTGCTTGTTTGCTGTCGTCCTCCAAAACAATATTCGGTGTAAATCGCAAGATCCAATTTTCTTTTTCAATCGAAAATCGATACATTAAGCCACCCTCTTATTCTATTTCCTGAAAACAAAACTGCTACTTCATAATATGTTGAAATTTATTATTTATGAGATATATTATTTTTAGATAGTGAACGAGTCAAATGTTCATTATTTCTTATATATATATAGGAATATTCACCCATTATCATGATTTTACATTCACGCTAAAAATAACCGATACATAGGTAAATTTATTAATAAAGTAATAAGTGTTGTATCCGCTTACTTTTCGCGAACAAAACAAGAAAGCCCTTCCATTAATTTGATTAACTTTTCGGAAAAAACGCTTTGAAACCTTGACTACATATGGGTAATCGTGTATATTATAGACATCATTTAACAAAATTCTGAATAATTACTTTCTATTATTATTTTGTTCTATGAGAATATTTATTTTATAGGCACTAACTAGTGTCTTGAAAGGCTTAGGAGGATATTTATTATGCAAAATGGTAAAGTAAAATGGTTCAATAACGAAAAAGGATTTGGATTCATCGAAGTTGAAGGTGGAGACGACGTATTCGTACATTTCACTGCTATTCAAGGCGAAGGCTTTAAATCATTAGAAGAAGGACAAGAAGTTTCTTTCGAAATCGTTGAAGGAAACCGTGGACCTCAAGCTGCTAATGTTGTTAAACTATAATTAATAATTATATATATTAATAATAGTATTCAGGGGATTTTTCAAGGAGTGGTGCTTCTAGAGAAATTCCCTTTTATTTTTCAAATACCTTCTCCAAAAAGGCTTACGCGGTATATGCTAAAAGGTGGAAGCACATATGTCACTTCGCACCTGATAGTTTCTCCCCATATCCTCTTAGCTTATTCCCTACTGTACATTGTGATATACAGAAGCGGTGAGCTCTTCTTTTCCCATACTCTATCTTATTTTGTCGATATAAAAAACAGTCGTTGCAATAGTCTTTCATTAATCCATCTGCTTCTTCAATCAGTTTTTTTCGTTCCAAGCTTCACCTCTCCTTTACCTGACAATTAGAGCAATTGCATTTTACTATAGATGCGTTTCCCTTCTAATGCTTGGGTTGCCAATTTATCTGCTTCCTTATTCTCATTTCTTCCAATAGAAGAATATATCATATTTAAATGGAGTTTTTTAAGCTTTACTTCAATCCGATCAAGCCAGTTATTTAATTCTTCCTCATAGCATGGCCATTCGCCTTCTAATTGTTTCAAAACTACTTGGGAATCCCCTTTTACTTCACAAGTAACGTCTTTCACATCGAGCTCTTCAAGTAGGTTTAAGGCGTGAAACAACGCAGCATATTCAGCTTCATTATTGGAAAGAATATCATGAAATAACTCATTTGCGCGAACTCTAAACTTCTTTTTTCCTTGTTGAAAGAATAACACAACTCCAATTCCTGCTGTTTTCGTTTCCTTATGATAGCCACCATCAAAATAAATGATAAAGTCATGCGGCTCTTCTTCCATTTCTTCATTTAGCTTTCGTAATTCTTTTAATGTCCAGCTTGTTCCTTTTTCATCATAAAAAAGCATATCTATTACATCATTCCGCTTCTCAAGTTCCTCTCCTACTTCAAGGGCCGTAGTTGATTGTATCCAATCTGAAGTAAAATAGATTGAATCCTTCTTTTTCTTTCGTTGAAATTTGTATTCCAATTTATATTTCATAACGGTACAACCTTTCTACATATAGAGTGACTTCGATAATGATACTGCGGATCTTATTGCCCCGTTATTGGAGGAAATATCCATTCTTCTTAGAAATAATAAAAAACATTCCCATCTAAGCTTTTTTTCATTTATAATATTTTACATCGCTTGTTATGTTTCATTTCACTTTATTGCAAATAAGACTGGATTGTCATTATACCATTTTTCCATCTAATAACAGGAATAATTATTTTTCATAATTGGTTATATGTTTAATGATATATATACATTTTATGCGAGTTGTATGAAAACAAATAGCAAAACAATTCGTATATAATCATTGTTTAATCATACCAAATTTTTTGGAGGTATCAAAATGATTGAAGTTTATATTGATGGTGCAAGTGCTGGAAACCCTGGTCCAAGTGGTGCTGGTATCTTCATAAAAGGCCATGGTTCTGCAGAAAAATATTCGATTCCACTCGGATTAATGAGTAATCACGAAGCTGAATACCATGCTCTGATAAATGCATTAGAAATCTGCCTAAACAATGATTATCGAACAGTGAGTTTTCGCACTGATTCTGAACTTGTTAGTCGTGCAATTGAAAAAGAGTTCGCTAAAAACAAAAAATTTGCTCCGCTGCTAGAAAAATCATTAAAACTCATAAATGAATTAGATTTATTCTTTATTAAATGGATCCCTAGTAAAGATAATAGGACGGCTGATGAATTAGCAAGACTTGCAATAAGAAAAAATAAATAAAGAAGGGAATTCGTCCATTGAAAATACATACTTCCGCTCGGTTGGCAGACGTCTCCCTTTTATTTGTAGCACTAGTATGGGGTGCTACCTTTGTAATCGTGCAAAATGCAATTGCTTTTCTACAACCACTTATATTTAATGGGATTCGCTTCTTCTTGGCAGCCCTATTTTTATTTGTATGGTTACTTCTTTTTAAGCCTTCCCAACTAAAGCAATTAAATATACATTGCTTAAAATCTGGAATAAGCTTAGGATTATGTTTATTTATTGGTTATGCCTTTCAAACAATCGGTTTAGTATATACGACAAGCTCGAAGGCTGGGTTTATAACTGGATTGAGTGTGGTGCTTGTTCCTTTATTTTTGTATCTTTTTCTGAAACAAGCTTTACTTGTTAACCATATTATTGGTGTGGCTATTGCTACTATAGGACTTTATCTTTTAACGATGAGCAATACCTTTTCCATTAATATAGGGGATTTTTTTGTGTTCATTTGCGCCATTGGTTTTGCTTTGCAAATCATTTTAACAGGCAAATATAGTAAAGAACATCCAACCTTATTATTAACGATTGTTCAACTTTTAACGGTATCCGTTTTAGGGATAATGGGTAGCATTTTATTCGAGAACCCTAAGGCAAATTTTAAAATCGATATCTTGCTTCATCATGAAGTCATCATTGCCTTATTAATCACTTCTATTCTTGCTACCGCATTGGCGTTTATCATTCAAACAAGTTTGCAAAAATACACCAATTCTACCAGAGTTGCTTTAATTTTTGCAACTGAACCTGTATTCGCAGCAGCAACTGCTTACCTATTTAGTAATGAACAATTAACAACTAGTTCAGCAATCGGCTGTATATTGATTTTACTTGGAATGATTTTTGCTGAATTACCGAAGAAAGTATTATTTGCTGCTTTTCAAAAGGTTATGGAGAAATAATGTACTATTTTATTTTTCGTAAAGCTTGTTGCTAGTAAGCCACAGCCAAATTCATGGAAACATCCTTTTTAAAACAAATAAAAAAACCAAACAATTATACGGAACTTTTATTAGTATCTTCGTATAATTGTTTGGTTTTATCCTTGCTGGGATGCTTTTGTCACAGCCTCCGTTTAGTGAAAATAACTTTATCCACTTTATACAGACAAGTTAAAGCGGAAATAAGTGATTTTTTTTTATAAAGCTCATTACTTCTTTTTTGGTTTTCAGTTCATTATCGTTAAACATCTCTAGTAAGGAAACAAAAAAACTTCCATCAAATTTCTTTTGTAATTTTAGCGTACATTCAATAGCTGTTATAAC
The DNA here is from genome assembly GCF_038006745.1 of Niallia sp. FSL W8-1348. Classification (NCBI taxonomy): domain Bacteria; kingdom Bacillati; phylum Bacillota; class Bacilli; order Caryophanales; family Bacillaceae; genus Niallia; species Niallia sp. FSL W8-1348. The sequence continues at coordinate 601,670 of NZ_JBBOVV010000002.1, forward strand.
AAGTTCATCTGTAGTATTTGTATATGCTTTGCCAAAATAAATAAAACCTATCGCATCTTCACCAAAGGAAAAGCCTTTACTTTCTAAAAAGAGCAAATACTCCTCGACAGTTTTCAAACTTAATGTACATTCCCCTCTATCCTTTTACCTATATGTTACTTTATATCACGACAATTTTCTAGTTTTTTCAACATTATTCCACTGCTTTAATGACGTTTGTCATATATTATTCATTACTATTCTTTAGATGATTTAATCAAAAAAGGATAGAGAATCAAATGGATCATTTTCGACTCTCTATCCCTCTTATTACCGATGTAAAAACGATCGTTTCTTTTTTGTTAATATATGTCCTAGAAAACCAATCAGTATGCCTAATAAGGCACCGCCAAGCACTTCTTGAGGCTGATGTCCAAGCATTTCTTTCAATTTTTTTGGTTGCTTCTCTTTAAAAGCAATATTTTTATCTGTATTAATTTTATCAACTAAATCTCCTAAATCATTCACTTTTAACGTTAATTCACCTGTTTGTCTTCTAATGCCTTGCGCATCATACATAACGATCAACCCATAAATTAGAGATAAAGCAAAGTCAATCGTTGGCATGCCTCTTTTTAGTGCTATGAAAGTCGTTAGAGAAGATACTCCTGCAGAGTGAGAGCTTGGCATTCCACCTGTTTGAAAAAACAAGCCTTTATCCCATTTTTTCGTCTTCAAAAAATGAATGGGGATTTTAAGAAACTGCGCCATTCCAATACTTATTAAGGCTACATAGACACCCTTATTCATATAATCACCTCTAACAAATAGTCTCTTTATTTATGGATGATATTATTCTTGCTTGCTCATACTATGAATGAATTTTTATTTCCACTATTAGGTGAAGAGGTGAATATAATGAGTAAAAACCAACGAAACAGAGGGAAAGCTGCTGGCGGTGTCAATCCACAAGGCTATGGCCAAGATGCAGATATCACTCCATCTCCCAAAAGCAAATTAGAAAATGCGGCAAAGAAGAAAAACACAAAATAAGAATTAATAAAGGGAAACTTCCATCAGTGGGGGTTTTCCTTCATCCCCACTGATGGTTAGTTGAACCAATCGGACCTTTACAGTTGATCTCCCACCTAGCTTCCTCGTATACTCATAAGCTTGAAGTGGGGTCTTACTGTCCGTTAAGAGTGGGATAAAAAGCCACTACCATTATTGTTCATCCTTTAAACATAGTGGTAGTGGCAGTTCACAATATTATTTTCTTATTAAAATAAAGTAAGTTCTTCTTTCTTCTCTACATAATGATGGAATCTTTTAAATTCTAGTTCTTCGAATTTCTGAATAGCAAGATTCGGATTTATGTCTAAAAAACTTTCTTCCAGTAAACAACTTACCGGGACATCGCATTTAATTTCCGCTAAACGTCTACTTAAATGCAGCATTTCAAGATCGGCTTCAATTTTCGCTCGCTGTCCCTTAGTTAGTAGCGCTAAATTAGTAAGTATTCCTTCTATATCTTGATGAGTTTGAAGAAGCTTTAAAGCTGTTTTTTCACCAATTCCTCTAACACCTGGATAATTATCGCTCGTATCACCCATTAATCCCTTCAAATCGATCATTTGCTGTGGAGTGATTCCCTTTTCCTCTTGAAAATTTACTGGAGTATAAAGCATATAATTACCATATCCTTTTTTTAATAAGGCAACAGAAACATGGTCATCCAGTAATTGAAGGATATCTTGATCACCTGTTAGAATGGTAACATTCGCTTCACCTTGCATTTGTTTCGCAATCGTTCCAATACAATCATCGGCCTCAAAGCCACTAATACCAATATTCGGTACATTAAAGCTTTCAACAACCTCTTTTACTAAATCGAATTGTGGTATTAGTTCAACAGGAGCGTCTGAACGATTCGCTTTATAAGAAGGATACATTTCTGTTCTAAATGTCGTACTTCCCATATCCCAGCAAACCGCTACATGGGAGGGCTTAAAATGTTCAATTGCTGTGAAAAAATGTTTTACAAAACCATGAATGGCATTTGTTGGGATTCCTTTTGAATTCACCATATATTGACCTGTAACTGCTGTAGCAAAAAATGCACGAAACAACAGAGCCATTCCATCTACTAGCATTAGGTTAGCTTTTTTCTCATTGCTCAAATTTCATCTCTCCTTTATTTCCATTAGTATATTATAACAGATTGACCCAAGGTTGTGGCTGGTAGCTTTTTCTTCTCCTTTTTTTGTTGAATTTAAAATAAGCTGTTTGTAAGTTAAAAAACAGGAAACTAAATTTCCCATTAGTTTCCTGTTCATCTAATCCAGCTTATTTAATATAAGTTCAAGACTATTATACTCTCTTCCCATTTCATCTAACTTTGTTTCTACTAGTGTAAAACCTAAGGTCTCCCACTTTTTTATTCTTCAGACTTACTTGGCAAACAAGTCTCAATTTCATTCTCTTCATAGGAGATCCAATCACTAAAACTACCCGGATAAAGCTTTACCTTATCTAGTCCAGCCATTTTCAAAGAAATATAATTAGGGGTAGCCGTTATGCCAGAACCACAATATACAATATATTCTTTGTTCGGATCTAATCTAGAGAATCTATCTTTTTGCTCACTAGTTGATAAAAAGAATCCATCTTTTAATCCTTCTGTCCATATGATGTTTATCGCCCCAGGAATATGTCCACTTTTCTTATCGATTGGCTCTATTTCTCCTGTATAGCGTTTATGTTCTCTAGAATCAATTAGTATCCTATCTTGCTTTTTTGCCTTTACTTGGGCTAAGACTTCCTCATAAGTTGCCATCATATGTGTCTGAATAACAGGAGTGAAAGTAGTCTTTGAAAAAGTTGAGACTTCTTTTGTAATAGGATAGCCCTTCTTTATCCATTCTTTATAGCCGCCATCTAAAATATATGTATATGGATGACCTATATAGTTTAACAACCACCAAAATCTCCCAGAAAATGCCCCCTCCCCATTATCATAGGCAATAACAATAGTATCCGGACCAATCCCTATATGTTCTAACTTCTCGACAAGCTCTTCCATATCTGGTAATGGATGTCTTCCCCCATGTTCGCTTATTAGATTGGAGAGATCATTTTCCAAGTGAAAATAAGCACTATTCGGAATATGACCTTCTTTATACCAGTCTGTACCATTGTCAGGATTTGTTAAATCAAAGCGACAATCAATAATTCTAACTGAATCATTTTCTAAATTTTCTTTTAACCAATCAACACTTTTTACGATTTCCATCTTCATTCCTCCCATAGTAAGTCCTATTTATTCGTTTGCTGTGAATCTATTTGTGTTGATTCTTTTAAAATCCATTCAAGCTTTTCTATATTTTCATGTTCCGTCAATAATGCCGTTTTGCCATCATAATATTCAGCCACTTGTTCATTTACATCGTTAAGAAGTTTATCGATATGTTGTTCAAATAACTCTTTATAAAAAGTAAAGAAGAAGTGGATTTGTTCTTTTATAAAACTATTTCCATGCTCATCAACTAATTGTTCCAACTCTACCCCCATATTCTTTCGTTCATTATTTTCAAAAAAGCTTTTTGGGTTTTTGTAATATTTAATTCCGATTTTATTAAGAGCATTATCTAATTCTTTAAAAGGAGCATGATAAGTTAAACTTGAAGCCAATTCATGTTCCATTTCTTCCTGTAACCGAATTTCCCCATTGTGGGACTGGACCAATTGCTGAACTTCCTCATAACCTTCTTTTCTTTGTTTAAAAAATAGTTGATCTAACCTTACGTTTACTGCTCGTAATTCTTGTTCAAATTCAAAATTCAACTGTATTAGAAAGGAAGCCGTCGCAAGGGATATTTCTCTTTTCTTATTATCCCCTCGCAAAATGGATGGATGGTATGCCTCCTTCATTAATTCATTTAAACGGAACATAACTCTCTGCTTTAAATAAAATAATTGTTCCTCTACTTCCATTTTGAATTTTCCTAAAATATCTTGAAAACTTTTTGTTTCAATTTGGGAGAGAATATTTCGTTTTTCTTCCGCCATTCTAAATAACTCTTGTTCTGCTACTTCTTTTTTTGCAAATGCTGATTCTATTAATTTCTTTAAAAGTTCCCTTGTTCCCTCATAATCTTTTTTGGCAGATTGAAGCATCATCGATAACCATTCATGTTCGATAAAGTCATACATTTGCTCCTCTGCTTTTTTCATCCATTTCCCATATATATGATGCTTATAATAAAGACTAGATACAGGAAGAATTCTCGGAGAGCGAATTCCATATAATTGTAATTGTTCTTGTAAATACACCTGTACAGCTGCTTGCTCTTCCTCATCCTTCGCTAAATCTATTGCATTAATTACAAAAAATATTTTATCTTTTTCGAAGGCATCCTTTAATCTTCCAAGCTGCACAAGAAAAGCACGGTCAGCTTTGGAAAATGCGTGATTATAGTAGCTGACATAAAAAATACAATCTGCTTTTTTCATAAATTCAAAGCTTAATTCCGTATGTCTACTGTTAATAGAGTCTCCGCCTGGCGTATCAACGAGCGTAATTCCTTTTCTAGTAATCATACAGTCAAAGTAAACATCAATCGATGCCACAAAACAAGAAGTCTCTTCCACTGCAACATAATTAGAAAGCTCTTCTAAATCAATATTAATTTCACTGCCCAAGTGATCGCGATGAACAGAATAGCCTTTTATAAAAGCTTGAAGATAGCGAAATTCATTTGCATATCTCTCAACTGGATTAGCAACCAGCTTTTTTATCAAATTTTGTGCGACTTCAATAGAGCTAGCTTCTTCCTTTACTAACTGTAAATAGTCATTTATCTCTGTAAGCATTTCAGACTCTGTTTTCCATTTAACAATCACCGTTTTGTGAGGATGTTCTTCATCAATTGGCAAAATTCGGTTTATAGTTGCCGTCGTTGGGTTCGGTGAAACTGGTAGAATCGGATAATCTAGTAAGGCATTGGCAAAAGAAGACTTCCCTGCACTAAAGGCACCAAATAAGCAAATAGTATAAGTACGATTTTCAATATTTGAGGCTTTGGCAAGTAAATTTTTAGCTATATGTGTAAATCCCTTTACCTTTTGAAGGTTACTACTTAAAAAACGTAACTGCCTTATTATTAGGTCTGTATCCAATTCATTTTTTACCTCTAGCTTTTGATTCTCAGCCATTTTTATTTTCTTTTCCGGTGATGTTGTTTTTATAGAAGAGAAGGATTGATATGTTATCTCTTCTTTATCTGAGTCTAGTAACACTCGCAAAATGCTCTCATCAACTGTTTGTGCTATAGTAAGCTGTTCGAGATTCTCTTTCCATTCTTGCCATTCGGTCTCTACCTCTTCTTTTTTTAGCTTAGTATTTGCATATTCTTGCCATTTTTTCTGCTCTGTAATAAGCGTTTCTTTTTCCTTATGTAATTGGTGTTGACGCTCTTCTTTCCATTGAGCAAAAAGCTGAGCGATTTCTTTTCTAAAAGACTGCTTTAAATCATTTTCAACTGTCTCACAATAAACTAGAACATAGTTTTCCGAAAGCTGTGCATCCTTATTTACTAACTCCTTTAATTTGTGAGCATCGAGAAGAGACGCAAGCCCTTTAATAATCGAAAAATACTCGGATTTACCCTGTTTCTCAAAAAACTGTGATAGCGGCGTTATCAATTGAATTTGGACTAGTTTTTCTAGCTCTTTGTAAAATGTTAAAAGTCTTTCCTCTCTTTCTTTTTGTGTTTTACTTTTACTGCCAAATAATCCAATTTTAAAATTTTTCTGTTCTGTTTCCAAATATGCTTTTGCTAATTCACGAAGATTGAAAGGCATAATATATGCATTTTTAATTATCGAATTCCATTCATTTTCTAAAGAGCCTACCATTTCACTTTCTTTATCATCTATTGTTCGAATTTCATTTTCGACTATACACAAGGTTGATTCTAAAGAACGATAGTCTTCCTCTGTTAAACCTGATAAGTGTTCCTCAAAAGGAGCGATTAGTTCAGCAGTCTTTGCTTCAATAAAAGAGATATGGTCTTTATAAAGTTTTTGAAAGGATTCATCCATTGAAATGGGAAGAATGGAATCTTTTTCATTCATTTTTTTTATAATAAACCTCTTTAAATCCTCTAATCCTTGATAAAAATAATTTGTTTCGATTAATGTAGTGAAAAATATTTTTTCTGGCTTAATACCATAAGATAAAAAGGAATCGGAAACACTTTGTTTAAAATCTTGAAACGAAATTTCCGCTTCTCGATGCTTATCCATTTGATTAACGACTAACACAAATTTTTTTCCAGAATCAACTAACTGTTTCGTAAAATCAAAATTTATTTCGGACTGCACATGATTATAATCAACGACATAAAAAATAATATCTGCAAGATGAATACTAGATTCTGTTGCTAATTGATGAGCTTGATCTGTACTATCTATCCCTGGAGTATCCATTAAAATAGTATTCTCTAAAAGCAACTCCGTGTCTAACTGAACTTCCAATTCTTTTATATCCTCAACTCTTTCTGTTGCCTGAAGTACTCCTTTTATATCAAGAACATCTGTATAAACATCTCCTTGATTAGAACGGTAGGAAACTTTTAACTGGTTTCTTCCTTTTTTCACACGGATAATATTGGCGGTTGTTGGAATGGGACTTGTTGGTAAAACCTGTGTACCAATAAGTTTATTAATCATGCTTGATTTTCCGGCAGAATAATGTCCACAAAAAGTCACTATAAATTCTTTTTTTGTTGCTTTCTTGATTAGTTGTTTCAACCTTTGTGCCGTTTGCTGATCACCATGTGCCAAAAAATATTGATAAAATGCTGTCCATTTATGTAAAATATCTGTATTCGTTGAAAGCATGATAGACTCCTTTTCATCCTGTATTTCTTTTATTTTAACTATTTTCCAAGTAACAATAAAGAAAAATTAACTGAAAATTGAAAGCGAAGACAAAAAATCACATGATTCTTATAAAGTGAAACTTCCGTCAGTGGGTTTTTCCTTCCTCCCCCACTGATGGTTAGTTGAACCAATCGGACAATTACGGATAGTAAGAGTGGAATAAAACGACAATAAAAAACTGCTTTTCCTTGTCAGCACTCCCACCTATTTTGGTGAGCTGTGTTGACAAGAAAAAACAGTATTTATCAAAAGTTTATGTATATCTATTGTTTAGGGTTTGTTGCCTTCGTTGTATTATTCAAGACATATTTCATAACAAATAAATAACCAATTACCGTTAAACCAATTGGAAAAGCTACCATTCGTTACACCTCTTTTCCTTAATGAGAATAATTTTCTATCTCATTTATATAGTATCATTAATGAAAATCATTTTCAATAAGAAAAAAGTTTCGATTATTTTTTCACATATGCATAGGCGAAAAGCTTATCCATCAACACCCTTAGGAAAAATGTACCATGATTATCCTCCTATTTTCCAGAAAAATTTTGAACAAAATAGGTCTATTTTATGATAAGATGTTTTTATTAGAAGGATGGGGGAATAGTAAGTGACATTAACAAAAAGTACAACTGAAATCTTAAATGCAACTATTGAGGCTGTAAAAGGTGTTATTCCCTGTGAACTACAAATTGAGAAGCCAGCTTTAACTGTTTCACCCTTTATTTTACAATCTTTAGGGGTATTAATAGGCTTAACTGGAGATTTCCGTGGCAGAATCATTATTGACGGAAATAACCAAGTTTTTGGTAAGATTGGCGAATCTATGTTTGGTATGTTTTTAGAAGGAGAAATGCTTGAATCATTCTCTGGGGAATTGGGTAATATGATTGCTGGAAATTTATCTACTTTTGTATCACAAAATGGAATTGAAATAGATATTACTCCACCTACTGTTTTAGCTGGAGAAACAAAGTTATCTGGTTTTGAAAAGGCTCTTAGCCTACCAATTTCACTTCAAAATATTGGTCAATTGACCATTGTATTAATCTTAGAGATTTAAATTAAATTTACATCAGTGTTTTCCTAACACTGATTTTTCATTTAGATACTCTTTTACTGATGGAAATCGTCTCCTTTCTGCTCTTCATATGGTGCTCTGAGCAGACTGCATCAGTCACAGAATTAAACAAAAAAGCAGAAAAGTAACTTACTTTTTCTGCTTTTTTTGTTTTACTTATTATTTGTATGGCTTTGTACTTCAATTTTTATTAGATTCTCTGCTTTATGCCCACAGCATTTACATATTGTCTTTTCTGTATAGATGTTCAGGCAGTGACTACAATAATAATTCACCATATTTATCACACCCACTTCTTCATAAACATATATTAGTATATTTATCATTCGTGGAATATGTGCCAAAACTAGAAAAGATTAACCGATTTGTCATATTCGATCTATTCGCAAAATTGTTGTTATCATGGATCCACAAAATAGATGCTTATTCAAATATATGCTTAATCTTTTTCCCATTCTTAATGGGAAGTATGTTCCAATCGCAAGCTGCGAAAATTCGCGAAATCAGGTGGGGCATGGATAAAGTTTTCTTTATTGCTCTAACTGATAAACATCACTATATTTTTTATATAGATAGTCAATTAAATATTGAGCATTTAATCCTTCACCTGTAACATCTTTTAATATCTCAAGTGGTTTTTTCGTTTTACCATAATGATGAATTTTTTCATTAAGCCATTCTTTAATAGGTAATAATTTTCCCTGTTCTAATAATTCATCGAAGTTAGGAATATCCTTTAGCATTATCTGTTTTAGCTGTGCTGCATACATATAACCTAGTGCATAGGAAGGAAAATATCCAAAGCTTCCGCCAGCCCAATGTACATCCTGGAGCACACCTTCTCCATCATTTTTAGGAACAACACCTAAATATGATTTATATTTCTCGTTCCATATCTTCGGCAAATCCTTTACTTCTATATCCCCATCAAATAATCCCTTTTCTATTTCATAACGAATCATAATATGTAACGGATATGTTAATTCATCTGCCTCAATCCTAATTAGTGAAGGCTTTGACTCATTGATAGCTCGATAGAATTCTTCCACAGGAACTTGATCAAATTGTCCATTTGTATATGATTTTAATGTTTCATAATTATGTCTCCAGAAAGAAAGATTTCTTCCGACAAAATTTTCATAGAAGAGAGATTGAGATTCATGAATCCCCATAGATGTTCCTGAACATAATGGCGTACCAACTAATTCCTTAGAAATATTTTGTTCATATAATGCGTGACCAACTTCATGAATTGTTCCAAATACAGCTACTCTAAAGTCTGATTCGTCATATTTAGTCGTGATACGAACATCACCTGGATTAATTCCTGTAGCAAATGGGTGAACCGTTTGATCTAGCCTCCCTGCATCAAAATCATATCCTACCTGCTGCAATACTTTGAGGCTGAATGCTTCTTGATTTTCTTTGGAAAATGGCTCATATAAGAAGTCTGTTGATGGCTTATTAGTTGATTCTGCAATTTTATGTACTAATGGCACTATTTTCTCTCTTACATTTGAAAATACTTCATCTAATATAGAAACTGTCATTCCTGGCTCATACATATCTAATAAAACATCATATTTATTATCTTTATATCCCCAATATTCAATGAACCGTTTATTCATTTCAACTCACTAGCGTCGCATTAAAATAATACAACGCCTTCCGGAAATCTGAATTTTCTGTAATATTAATGATACACAAAAAAATCCTTTATAATGGTTGGACGGTAGTAAACCATCCAAATCCAACATAAAGGACATAAGCATGGATAAGTTTACACGAAAAACATCATTTGAACAATGGTTTTCACCGATTTCCTCCACAAAACTTGAAGAATTGGTTGAAACCCATCAATTAAATTACTATACAAAGAAGCTACACATCGCTTCATTCCTGAAATTACTGCTGTTTGCGCAGCTGAATGAAACCGAAAGTCTGCGTGCTGTCAGTGATACATTGTTTTCAGACGACCTACAAAAAGCAACGAATTTGGAATCGATTAGCTTTTCACAATTAGGACGTCGATTAAATCAAGTACCGACAGAGGTGTTCCAGCAGGTGTTTCTAGATTTAGTCGCGCAAATTCATGAGAAAACGGATTTTGATAAGCGACGTAAAATGACAACACCACTGAAAATCATCGACTCGAGTACGTTGCCACTGAATTTGAACAATCATAAATGGGCTAAGTTCCGCAAAACAAAGTCAGGCATTAAGCTTCATTTACGTCTTGTTTACTTAGAAAAGGGTTGTTCCTATCCAGACAAAGCGGTGTTAACGAATGCGATCGAACATGATCGAGGTCAGCTAGAAGTACTCGTTGACGACAAAGAGTGCATGTACGTCTTTGACCGTGGCTACTTGGATTACGAGCGATTCGACCGCATGACCGACGATGGTTACTTCTTCGTTTCACGCTTGCGGAAAAACGCTGTAACTCATCAAATCGAGGAATTTGATCTTCCAAAAGATTCAACCGTTTTATCAGATGAAATGATTTCCTTGGGCACAGCACAAAGTCGAGCAGGTAATGAATTCAGACAATTGAAAGTGTTGGATTCAAAAGGAAATGAGTTACACCTCATAACGAATCGCTTCGACTTGAGTGCAGATGAAATCGCTGAATTGTATAAATCACGCTGGGCAATCGAGCTGTTTTTCAAGTGGATGAAGCAACATTTAAACATCAAAAAGTTCTACGGACAAAGCGAACAAGCTGTGCATAATCAAGTGTACATCGCGATGATCGTCTACTGTTTACATGTACTGGCTCAGCTGAGTACAAATAGTTCACGGACGTACTTACAAATCAGTCGGTGGCTAAAAGCAGCACCCTGGAAACCAGCACGTATTTGGATTCGAAAAATAGCAGGAAGAGCTGTCCCGTAAAGGTTTAACCGTTTCTGTCGCCCTCGCCAAAGGTTATAGTAAAAAAATGGATGATTACTACCTCTGTTCGCGTGTCTTCGTTTTTCTTCTCAAACGGGAATATCAGAAAACAGAATATTCAGTTAGAATTTATGCGACGTTAGTGATTTCAACTAACTTTTCTAAATATGGCTGAAATAGGGCAAAATCAGCTTTCTCTTTCGCCTCTTCCCACACACTTTCTGCTTTCGACTGTAGCATTACATATTCTTTATGTTCTTGGGCTGGAATTTTTTTATTGCGATCAAAGTCCTTCTTCATTTCCTCTACTGTTTTCCTTGTGATAGGCGATAATTCCTTTTGAATGTTTTCTTCAGAGAGAATAGAAAGGTAAGATTCCAGTTCTGTAGAAGTTGATAAGGCAAACAATTCAGAGGATAATACCCCAATTACTTCTGTTCGCTGGTCTACTCCCTTTTTTGGGGCACCTGTACGCAAATCCCAATAAATTAAAGCGAGCGCTTCATTATATGCACCTATTTTCTTCACATAATCTAAAAATTGTATTTCTATCTCTTTTTGATTAGTAGACAATATACTCTCCTCTTTTCTTTCCTATTATTCTTTTATCATAACATATTGGTTAATGAACTAAATATGATTAATAATTAATTTTCATTGAAGACCACATAGATAACAAATACTTTTCCCTTTAGAGACAAAAATGTCCCATAAGTTTATCTATAGTATTGCTTAACAACATTAGATAAACTTATGGGACATGCAAACTAATTAATTTGGTTTTACTGGCAATGCCTTTAGCACAGAACTCTTTACAAGTTCAGTTTCGTCCGTATTCATACATAAATGAATAGATCCTTTGTCTTCATGTGTACGAATTAATCGACCAATGCCTTGACGTAGCCTTAAAATCATATATGGTAAATCCACTTCTAAAAATGGATTTTCTACATTTTCTCGTTTACTTTTATACACAGGATCGTTTGGAGGGAATGGCAAGGAATAGATAAAGACGTTTTCTAATGATCTACCTGGCACATCTAGCCCCTCCCATAAATTCACTGCACAAAGAATTGATTTTTCCTCATTTTGAAACTTAGAAACAAGGGTACTGATTTCTCTTTCCCCTTCAAAATAAATTGGCAGCATGAAATCATTGGGTAAATTCTCCTGAAAACTAGCTAAATCCTCTTTGCTATTGAAAAGAACAAGGGAACGACCTTCTGCTTTTATTAATTCTCCATAACAATATTCTTGTTTTTCTTTGTCCGCTTCTTTCGCAAATGGTTTGATATGAACAGTCATATTTTCTTCATAGTCGAAAGGAGAATCCACAGAAAATGATAAATAATTGGTTGCACCAATACTATTTGCCATGTATTCAAAGGATTTATTGTCAGACAGTGTCGCTGAGGAGAAGATAATCGGCTTTTGTTGACTAAATACTTCCTCTTGCATAATATCTTGAACAAGTCTCGGCATAATGACAAGCGTTCTTTCGCCATTGTTTTCCTCAAACCATGTTATTCCATTCATTTCTTTTAAAAATAAGCCTAATGAATGAGATATCTGTTCTAAATATTCCTCCACAACTTTTAAGTCGTATTCATTGATGACATACATTTCGCTTTCGAAGACAAGCTCTTCTTCTAGCTCTGAAATATAGCCTGCTAATTTTCTACCTGCTTGTATTACTCGATCCGTTTTTTTGATTTCTTGTTTATCAGAGCCTTCTGTTTTATAAGATGCATCTGTTAATTCTCTAAAAAACTGCTCATTTTGGTAGATTGTTTCTTCAATAATATTTAATGTCTTTTCTCGCACATCATTTGCCATTAAACGAGTTAATAGATTCTCCAAGTTTTGCTCAGTCAAACGATATGTTAGAGCATTTTGTGCTGCATATTCTAATAAATGCCCTTCATCGAAAACGACACATGCACTATCTGGTAATAAAGGCAGCTGCCCTTCTCTTTTTCTAGCTTCTTTTGTCCAAATATGTTCCATATAGAAATCATGAGAACAAATAATTAGATCTTTGGCATTTCGATAATAGTCTCTATGCAATGTTTGCCCACAACGATGGCGCTTATCACATGTAAAACAATCTTGCATAGAATCCCATGCTACCCCTTCCCAATCTTTATCGTTCAGATCTGGATAGTCTTTTCTATCACCATATGGTGCAAAAGATTGCATCGAACCAGTGCCGTGCACGAAATCTGGAAGGCTATCGTAAATGGAATTATACGTATCTTCAAATGTAATTTTTTGATCTAATTTGGTTAAACATAAATACTGATTTCGCGATTTCGCCAACCGAACATCAATATTTAACCCAAGTGCCTGTTCGAGCTTTGCAATATCGCCTTCTTTTTTAACAAGTTGTTCAATTAATGTTTCGTCTGAACAAGCGATAATAGCAGGCTTGTTTACATAACGGGCATAACAAATACTATATAGTAAATAAACAAACGTTTTTCCAGTCCCTACTCCTGCCTCTGCGAAAATCGTTTTCTTGTCTTTAAATGCTTTTTCTAATTGATAAGCCATATATACTTGCTCATCGCGTAATTCATACCCTGCCTCTGGAAGAATGTCATAAAAGACATCCCCGATCCATTCTCCCAACTTGTCATAAAATGATTCTGTTTTTGATACTTCAAATGGCATGCTATTTTGCATGAGTACCCCTCCGACTTTACGAAATAATCTTCTTGTTTTCATCTTTATCTATTTAATAAGTAATGGGTTATTACACTTGTTTTTAATGACGAACCCTAATCATAGTCAATTTTAGACCAATATTCAAGTGAAAAGAGGGTTGCCACACAAGATTTAGGCACCCTCTCTTACAAAATTGGATATTTTTTTGGATATCAAACAATCCATGATTTGTTTTCTAAAGACTTTCCATTTAAACTTTTAGGTAGTCAAATTAATATTACCTTTATTTTTCGAGGCGATCAAAGCCTCCTTGCGAGGTTTCGGACTTGCTCGCATTTCTCATAGGAGAACATCTATGCACTATGCTGCCGTTATAACAAAACGATTTAATCCTTTTGTTATCCTCTATCTCTTGATAAGGAATAAGTCATTGCCTGCTGAACCATTTGTTGAGCTGCCGATAGCTGCTCTATCACGGTTTCATCCGAAATGCCTTCTCCTTCTATTAAATCCATCGAAGAATTTAATGCGCCGATTATTTTTGTATAATCTAAAGTACTGTCTTTCATAAATTTTCCCTCCAGCAAATTACGTATAGAATAAATATATACTGTTTCTCAGAAAATATACTTATTTAAAGGATGTAATCTTTTGGAGGGCTATTCCCAAATTTTTAGTCTCTTTTTCGTTTGCCCCAGTACTGGTAATAATCTGTTCTGATGAAACCATTGAATAGTTTACGTTTTTTTGTTGCTTTTCTGCCGTAGTGTGTTTCAAATTCCTCGTCACTTGTAAGCATGTAAATAGACCATGTTTCAAGTGGAGCAAAAGCCTGTCCCATTTCCTGATACATTTTTTGAACAGATGGTTTATCTCCTAATCGCTCTCCGTATGGCGGATTCCCAACAATAACACCATTTTCTTTCATAGTGGTAAAATCTTTTACTTGCATCTGCTTAAAAGTAATAAGATCTCCAAGTCCTGCCTCAAAGGCATTATCTTGAGCAATTTTAATCATACGATGATCGATATCTGATCCGAAGATTTCAAGAGGCTGATCATATTTCGCGTTATCCTCTGCCTCTGTACGAATTTCATCCCATACTTCACTTGGCATCCAGTCCCAACTTTCAGAAATAAAATCACGATTAAAGCCAGGCGCAATATTTTGCCCGATTAATGCAGCCTCTATAGGAATTGTCCCAGATCCGCAAAAAGGATCTGCAAAAGGTCGATCCGCTGTCCAATTTGTTAGCAAAATTAAGGAGGCAGCGAGTGTTTCTTTTAAAGGAGCTTCCCCTTGTCCAGCACGATAGCCTCTTTTATGAAGCCCTTGACCTGAAGTATCAATCGTTAATGTAACTATATCCTTTAAAATAGCAACTTCTATCTTAAATAATGCACCATTTTCCTCTAGCCAACCTGTTTTCTTATAATGCGTGCTTATTCGATTAACAATTGCCTTTTTTACAATCGCTTGACAATCGGATACGCTGAACAGCTTTGATTTGACCGATTTACCCGAAACAGGAAATTGTGCGTTCACAGGAAGATATTCTTCCCAACGAATCGCTTTCGTCTTTTCAAAAAGCTCATCGAATGTAGTAGCTTTAAATTCTGCTACTTTGATTTTTACGCGATCAGCTGTACGTAACCACATATTGCTTCTTGCAATAGCTCTTTCATCACCTTTGTATAAAACTTTCCCATTATCTACTGTACACTCGTATCCTAGCCCTCTTACTTCTTTTGCAACTATTGCTTCAAGGCCCATAGCTGCAGTAGCAATTAAGTCAAATTCCCTCATAAAATCTCCTTTGTCGTCATTAAAATAATTTTTTTATGTATAAATGCGATACTATTTTTTCCAACAAATTGAGTATATTCCATATAAAAAGGATGACCAGATTATATGCATGACATACTGTTTAAAACGAAATTCTACAGCATATCAGACACAAATCTACGTGTCACCCTTTGTAATGTTATCTTCATCATAAATCAACTCAACGCTTTATAAGCCATGTTCTGTTCCTTTGTACTCATACGACTCTCATCTCGTACTAAGGCGGTAATCATCTATCTACAGAAAATAATTTCTGTCCTTCTCTTCCGTTCATTTCCTCAGAGAAAGTTCCCCTACCATAATTTGGGTTTCTCGCTCGTGGGGTTTACCTCGTTCCACCCTTGTCATTTCTGACAAGGCTACGTCACTGTGGCACTTTCAAGGTATTCATACCATATCCGAAGACTTAGGTATTTTCCCTGCCGTCAGCATAGATATGCTGCCCTAGCTTATTTTTTGACTAGGCACGAACACTACAAGCATCTCAGCCTGTGCGAGCATGGACTTTCCTCTACAAACAAAGTTTGCAGCGATTACCAAAGCGTTTTATTGATACAATAGCTATTATAGTTGTTTTACCTATCTATTGCAATGGTTATTATAGGTAATTATTAACTTTCTATCTTGTTGGATAAAGTGAACCATCCATCAGTGGGGTTTTCCTTCCTCCCCCACTGATGGTTAGTTGAACCAATCGGACCTTTACGGACAGTTGATCTCCCACCTTTCTTCCTCGTATGCTCATAAGCTTGAGGCGGGAGTCTTACTGGCCGTTAAGAGTGGATAAAAAGAATAGCTTCTTGGTGATGAAATCAATCGTATAACTTGCTTCCAAATACATGCTTCTCCAAATTAGATAATCTTTTTAAGATATCAAAATTAGTAGTTCCAGCTGTAGTTGGTGCAGGTTGTCTGCGGCTAGCTTCCTCTGCCTGCTTCTTCAAACGTAAATTCTCTTGTTGTAGTTCTTCAATTTCTTGGTGAAGGGTTTCATAATCTTTAATAATTAAATCCAAAAACTTATCTACTTCTTCTGGTTTATAACCTCTAACACTTGTTTTAAATTCTTTCTCTAAAATATCTTTTGCTGTTAATTTCATTTTATCTGATAGCATTTATCGCTCACCTCAGTCGATTACCATTTATCTCAATTATTTTTTCAAATATATGCATTTTTGTCAATAAATCTATTAATACTCTTCATTAAACCTTGCTTCTTCCACAATATCTTGTAAATCTGAAAATTGAATTTTACGAATTTCATAAGTATTTTGTTCCTGATACATTTGTGCGAGTTCATACAAGTACTTGGGACTACCAGGGTTCTCATCATCATAAAAAAGTAGTAACACATCACTTTTTTTAAGTAGAAATATATTTTTATCTCTTAGTTGTCGAGGACTTTCATATGGCTTTTTTGAAACAGAATCAACAAAATCAGCCTGCATGATTATTTCTTCATACCATTCTTGATTTGCCTCTTTCCAGTTCTGTTCCTGTTCAAGAAACGGAGTAATAACACCCAGCTTTAGGTCTGGGTATTCTTCCATCTGCAAATCATATACCACTTCAGCTGCCCATAGTTCAGTACCAAGCTGCCCACTAATTAACACCCACTCCAGTCCTTCTTCTAGCATTGCCTGTAAGTTCTTTCTAATTGCTAATTTTATGTATTCTGCAGCTAGTTCATCTCGCTTAAAAATTCCAATTTCATAAGGCTTATAGCCAGAAATGACGGCTATTTTCATAATCGTATAAGTAACTCCTTCATCTTTACCATTGTTACTATAAAATATATCATAAATATACAATCCCATAAAGTGAAACTTCCATCAGTTGGGGTTTTCCTTCCTCCCCCACTGATGGTTAGTTAAAAAAGCTTATGGGGGAGTCTTACTGTCCGTTAAGCGTAGGATAAAGAAATTATGCTTTTTCTGAGACAATCGCTCTCATTTTTACTGCTAGTCTGTAATTACAGTTTTCATTATATGATAAGTATTCGATAAAATGAACGAAAATAATCGGTTCCAGAATATTTTTTTGTCTACACGAAAGAGGCTGGGACATAAGTATTCCAGTCATAGATAAACCCGAACAACTATCAAATAATCCTAAATGATTGTTCGGGTTTTATTAGTTTTATAAAAGGCTGTTTCAGTACAGTTAGTGTTAATATCCGCAGCCTGAATACACTTCGCTTTCCATGGGGCGAGCGCCGAGCCGCTTCGGCCTATGGCCTGCAGGGTCTCGGACTTTCTCGCAGCTCCCATAGGAGTCTACGTGTATTCAGGCTGCTCCATATTTCCTACTAATTCATTTTTTCTAAAAAAACAATATTTTTTAGGGAATTGCCTTTAAAAACAGAGTGGAATGGAGCGGAAGACACTCGACTCCTGCGGGAAGTAGAGCAAAACCTAAGACCCCACAGGCTTTAGCCGAGGAGGCTTAGGTTGCTCCCCGCGGAAAGCGAGTTTCTGTAGCGCAATGGAACGAATTAGTTTTTACACTTGACTATATTTAAAAACATAAATAACCATTGTATAAAAGGAACCTTTATTTAAGAGATAAATTAGAGATTGTTCGTCTTTACAGATTGGCTATCTAGTTTTGTCCCAGCCTCTTCCTCTTACTTATTTTTTTCTAAAAGGAAATGCACCAGGCATACCAGGCGTTCCAGGTTGACCTGGGAACAATTGACCAGTAGCAGTAAATGGAATTCCTCCAGTTGTTGGATAAGCAGGTGCAACAGGAGCTACTGGATATGGAGCTGGAGCAGGACCCATATTAGCTTGAGTGTTAGTTACCACAGTCTCAGCAGATTGAGTGTGTGGGAAATAATGTTGGTGCTCATAGTTCACATGATTTACAGTAGTTGTATGTGTGGGATGAATATGTGGCACAATATTATTTGAATATGTGCTATTCACACAACATTTAGTTGGATGAACTACTGCAGGTAAAATGTTATTAGGTTTACAATGCATAAGAAAATCTCCTCTCAATAAATTAATTATCTTACAGTAACAACTTATGTAGAAAGGGATAATCTTGTACTAATACAAACACCTATTTTGCTTTGGTTTTTTATATTTCATGCAAGAGCTACCTAAAATCATTTTATAAATGTGCATAAAAGCTGTCTTTTAGAGTTGTAAATAAAATAATGGTTAAACAAACAAGAACAAAAAACATACACATAACTACTTTATACAAATTCGTCCACTCCAAATTAGTATTTCATTTATTGGGGGTATTTCCTTCTCCCCACTGATGGGTTAGTTACACTTATCGGACCTTTAGGCAAGAGTTTCAACCCCTAACTAACTATCGCTTGAGCTCGAGGAATTGCTGCCCGTTAAGAGTAGGATAAATGAACCACTTACTATTTTAATAGGGAACGAGCATACAAACAACTAGGTTATTAATGGAATAATTGATTTCTTTTAATCGTATGCAGTTTTTTTTCTAGACGTTCGTACCTTTTTTGAAGTTCTGGTTCTATTCTAAGTAGCTCTTGATGCTCTCGAAGTATAAATTGCGCTTTTTCTGTATAAGTTAATGCATTTTGGATATTTTTCTCTTTATGTTCCGCAAACTTAGCAAGTTCAATCAGCGATTGTATAACAACTACCGGGTTTGTCTTCTTTGTATAAGTTTCGATAATTTTCCGCCATAAAATAATGGCATCTTCAAACTTCTTCTCTTTTTTATACTGTTTGGCCAATAAAAAGGCTGCCTCTAACAACTCTTCTTTATTCTGTTCATCAATACTCTGTAAATTTTGCTTTGCAATATCTGTCTGTCCGATAAGCGTGTACCACTTTCCTACTTCTAACGTTTCTTTCGCACTAATTTGCTGATCCTTTCTTAACAATTGGTAACTTAGATGTGTATACAAAGTGATTAGAGAAAGAATATCTATTTCATTATGCTTAAGAATGCCAAGCATACCTTCTGGATTTTTTCGTTCAACAAAATCAAAATAAATCATGGGAGCAAGAAACCCAGGTACATCATCTTCTCGCTTTACTCCGAGAATCTCTGCTTCTACTATCGACAATTTCGTTCTTTCTAAACGATGCTTCCACATCCTTCTTGCCGCGTGGTATAAATCAAAGTGGCCAAATTCAGGAAGCTTTGGTACATGCTCTTTAATTAACGTATGTCTTGTTTTCACCTGAGGCCAATCAAATGCCTTACCGTTATAGGTTACTAAAGTCGAATAGTCTACGTTCTCTAGGAAACTATTAAATAAAGGTATTTCTGCCCCAGGATGTGGCAAAACATGCTGTTTTAAAACAATCTCATTTTTTATAAGCTGTGCATATCCAAGAATAAAGATAGTGTTCCCTGCTCCTCCTCCAAGTCCTGTCGTTTCTGTATCAAAAAAGAATAAATCACTCGCTTGATGGCCTTTTGCTGAAAGTGGATGGTCATAGGTTGCATTATTCCAATCATCGACAACGTGGCAAAACTCTCGGAACGTATAGTTGCCATGCGTATAATCAAGTGAATATCGAACTTCGCGAATTAAGCAATACTCGTTATCTAACCAATAAGGAGACACATTCTCCTGCTTCCACTGCTCCATGAATGGGATAATGCTCTTATTTCCCACGGGATTTTTCACAAGGAGGGGCTGTTCTTCTTTTTTCAAATGAGACTTCATCCTGCTTAATTTATTTTTAATAGACATATTAATCCCCTTATATGGAAAAATTACTATTCTCTAAAAGAGAGAGAATTTTAATTACATCTCGTTTACTGTTATTTCCATGACTCTCCGTACCTATACAGGAAGGACAGCCATACTCACAGGAACAATTTTTCACCATTTTTTTTGCTTCTCTTAATACAGCAGGCATTTCTTCAAATATTTTTTTACTTAAGCCGATTCCACCAGGATATTGATCATAAAAGAAAATCGTTGCTTTTTCATTATGCTCTGCTTTTACTTGTGGAACTACATGCAAATCCTGAGGGTCTGCCATTACAAGTAATGGTGCTATATGCTTTAAGGCATGGGCTGCCCCTATTAAGCCTTGCTCTGTTTGCTCTTGTTCCCATTCTAGCTCGTTTGGCTGAAAGGAAATCCAAGCTGCGTTCGTATGAAGTTCTTCTTCTGGAAGCGTAATCGGACCAGAACCAATATTTTCGTGGGTTTCAAATTTTATTTTTTTAAAAATGGTGCTCATTGCTATAATGCTAACATCACCAAAGCCAGTTTCCGCCTTAGGATAGTTATTTTTATTATCTTCTTCTAAAACCTTTAAAGATACCGCTAAATTTGCATCTGTATAATAATCAACACTTACCTCACGGACATATGCTTTTTTTTCTTCCCAATCAAGCTTCTCTACTTGATATTGAATTCCTTGATGCATATAAATTGCTTCTTCATGTAAGAGCGTCATTGCTGAAAAACGATCACTTTCTCCAATTACTCTGCTTTTACTTACATCTGAGATATCAATGATCACAATATTCTCTTGTGATGCTGAACGAAGACTTATATTATGTGCTGGAAAAGAATCATTCATCCAATACCATTTATCCCCGTTTTGAAAAAGGATTCGCTCTTCTGTCAAGAACTCGAGTATTTCCCTAATTTCACACTTTCCAAATGTATCTCCTTCTTTAAAAGGAAGCTCATATGCAGCGCATTTCATATGATCAATTAAAATAATAAGATTGTCAGGATTTATTCTCGCTGTTTCTGGATTTCTGCTAAAGAAATAGTCAGGGTTCGCTACCATATACTGGTCTAGGGGGCTTGAGCTTGCCACCATAATGACAAGGGATTCATCATGTCTACGGCCTGCTCGTCCTGCTTGCTGCCATGAACTCGCAATCGTACCAGGGTATCCTGTCATAACACAGGCTTGCAGTTGTCCAATGTCAACACCTAGTTCTAATGCATTTGTACTGACAACTCCATAAATATTCCCCTGTCGCAACCCTTGCTCTATTTCTCTTCTTTCTGTTGGCAAATAGCCGCCTCGATAGCCACGAATCGATTTAGGACCAAGTTGAAATTTCACAAGACCTTGCAAATAGGTAAGCAAAATCTCTACACGAACACGACTTTTGGCAAAAACAATTGTTTGAATTTTATTTTTCAACAGCTCTCCTGCTATTTGACGCACTTCTAAAGTAGCACTTCTCCTTATATTCAAGGGAATATTCACAATAGGAGGATTATAAAAAACGAAATGTTTCTTTCCACTTGGAGCACCATTATTATTTATTAGATGTACACGTTGTTCGGTTAAATTCTCTGCTAATTCCTTTGGATTTGCTATAGTTGCTGATGTGCATACAAAGATAGGATTACTTCCATAAAACGCACAAATTCGCTTTAATCTGCGGATAACATTAGCTACATGACTGCCGAAAACGCCTCTGTAAATATGCAACTCATCTATAATGACATATTTGAGATTTTCAAATAGTGATACCCATTTTGTATGATGTGGCAAAATGGCAGAATGAAGCATATCTGGGTTTGTAATAACGATATGTCCAGCTTTTCGAACCTTTTGTCTAATAGAAGCTGGTGTATCTCCGTCATATGTATAACTATTTATCTGTAGTTCAGCACTTTCAATTAATTCATTTAATTCACTTTTCTGATCTTGTGCAAGAGCCTTTGTAGGGAACATATATAACGCCCGTGCATTTTTGTTCTCTGCAATGGACTGAATGACAGGAAGATTGTAGCAAAGGGTTTTACCTGATGCAGTTGGTGTAACAGCTACAATGCTTTCCCCTTCTCTAATCGCCTGATATGACGAATATTGATGTGTATAAAGCCGTGTTACTCCTCGCTTTTGCAAAGCATCTTTTAAATTTGGCAATAAATCATCGGGTAGTGGAACTGTTACAGCTTCCTTTGCTTCGATTGTATGCCAATAGGAAATTCTTTCCTTGTATTCTTCCTTTGTTTTTAGTTCCTTGATAATTTCTTGTAGGTTTTTACGTACTTTCATTTGTTTCACCTCTAATATATCTATTTTATCGAATGGACGTTCGATTTGAAAGAGGTTTTAAAAAGAAAAAAAGAACCATTATTTACTATTTGATGAAATAAAGTGAAACTTGCATCAGTGGGGATTTTTCTTCCTCTCCACTGATGGTTAGTTGAACCAATCGGATTTACGGACAGTTGATCTCCCGCCTATCTTCCTCGTATTTCTCATTAGCTTTTAGGTTAGAGTCTTACTTGGGATAAATGAACGAATTGCTTTTGCCAACTCCTCGGGAGCTTCTTGCATGCTCATATGACCTGTATCTAATCTAACTTCTGAAACATTTTGGTTTGAAGAAGAAGCAACACGATCTAATGAAACCACTTTATCTTTTGTCCCCTTTACCAATAAAACTGGCACATTTGCCTGTTCGATTACTCCATTTCTATCTGGTCTTTTTCTCATTGCTGCCTGTGTCTCCATTGCCGCAATTCCGTTTGTTCCATAGCCAATTCTTTTCGCCTTTTCCACTTCGTTAGGTAAAGTTATGAGAGATTCGTCGGCAAATAAATTAGGAATTAGCCCATTAACAAACTCTTCTATTCCAAGATCTTGAATTTTTCGTATTGCGTTCAATCTTCCTTCTTTTCCTGCATCTGTATCTGGATATGCTGTGGAATGTATTAAACCAAATCCCTTTAGGCTCTTTCCAAAAAGCTCTGCAAAAGCCAATGTTACATATCCACCAAGGGAATGCCCAAACATATACACTTGTTCGATACCTAATTTTTTTAATAACTTATTCATATCGTTCGCTAAATCTTCTATCTCAAATGGGGCTCCACTATAAGTTGAGCTGCCATGTCCTCTTAAGTTTACTGCAATTACATGGTATTTATCAGATAGTAAGGGCAAAATATACTCCCAATAATCGACGCTTCCGCAAAATCCATGTATTAAAACAATCGTATCTCCTTGCCCATGCTCTATATAGGATAGTTGTTCGTTTCCAATTGTGATTTTTTTCATTTATACAAACTTCCTTTCTACCTTTCATTTGGCTTTATTCTAAAACCTATTTTCGTAAAATTTATGGCTATTCCCCGTAGCCGGAATACACTTGCTTTCCGGCTGCTCCATTTTGCATTTAATTCTTTTTTCCTATTGAAGAAACAACATTTTTGAGAAAACTGGCTTTCATTTAATATACCACTTTTTTTATAAGCAAATCTTATTCATTTTTTATGAAGTAAAAAAGAGGAATCAAACACCAATCCATTTTATTAGGCATAGTATAAGTAGAAAAAGGCCTATTCATTTGCAGTTTTCTTCCCTTTATTTTAATGGGGAGAAAACATATTAATCTTTCGTTCATGTTTTTTATGTAAGGAGTGATGTACTATGTCTTCAAATTTCCCAATGGATCCAAACAAAAAAGAGAAAACCCCTCAACCCTTTAATGGTTTCATGCGTTCCATGAATCAGTTTTTTCAGGAAAAGCCAGTGAAAAACTTTCTTCAACAAATGGATGAATTTTTTAGCAATCCATTTCCCAATATGACTTTTCCAATTAGCGTGAATGAAACGGAAAATGGAACAACTATTAAAGCGGAGCTACCTGGAATGAATAAGGAGCAAATTCAACTAGACATTTATGACCATTATTTAACAATCAGTGTGAACCATCAGGAAATCATTACAGAAGAAAACACCCAAGCTAAAACCTTTCATACAAGTCAAACGTTTAATAAGAGGAGTAGAAGCATTGCTTTCCCACACCCTATAGACGAAAAGAAAGTGACCGCTTCCTATAAAAATGGCTTGCTAACAATTAAAGTTCCAAAACAAAAAGGCAAAAAAATAATGATTGAAGATCAAAATCCGTAAACCAAGAGAGTAAATATTATATTATCTGCACATATTAATAGTGGATGCACGTAAGAAATACTCTCCTTCCATTAACGGAGAAGGAGAGATTCCTTTTACATCCATTTAATTTCTTTCTAATCTTACTTCCTGAGGTGATAAGATGAGTTATAAAGATCAGTTGGATTCTCACTCTGCGCTTTTTCATCACAATTGGACGAGACCGAAACGTTCTAAGTCCCAAGTTAATGGGCATACGCAAATGTCTCAAACAAATATTATTCTAAGAAGTAATGCAAAAGCACACCGCTGGTAAGTAGAGAAAAAGAAATGAAGGCTGGGACATAAGTATTCCAGCCATAGATAAACCCGAACAACTATCAAAGAATCCTAAATGGTTGTTCGGGTTTTATTAGTTTTATAAAAGGTTGTTTCAGTACAGTTAGTGTTAATATCCGCAGCCTGAATACACTTCGCTTTCCATGGGGCGAGCGCCGAGCCGCTTCGGCCTCTGGCCTGCAGGGTCTCGGACTTTCTCGCAGCTCCCATAGGAGTCTACGTGTATTCAGGCTGCTCCATATTTCCTACTAATTCATTTTTTCTAAAAAAACAATATTTTTTAGGGTATTGCCTTTAAAAACGGAGTGGAATGGAGCGGAAGACACTCGACTCCTGCGGGAAGTAGAGCAAAACCTAAGACCCCACAGGCTTTAGCCGAGGAGGCTTAGGTTGCTCCCCGCGGAAAGCGAGTTTCTGTAGCGCAATGGAACGAATTAGTTTTTACACTTGACTATATTTAAAAACATAAATAACCATTGTATAAAAGAAACCTTTATTTAAGAGATAAATTAGAGATTGTTCGTCTTTACAGATTGGCTATTTAGTTTTGTCCCAGCCTCTTCTTATTTCGTCGTAATGTACTTATACTTTAAAGATTCCGCCGACCCCTTTTACCAATCCTGTCACCTGGTTCATCGCGTTCATCATCATACCAGCCGTATCCATCATCTTATTAAAATCTAAAGATCCATCTTGTGATTTAAAAGAGTTCATGATACTTTTCATATTGCCTTGTTTTTTCGGAATAAACGATTGCTTTGGATATGGATTCATAAATCCTTGATTTTGATTCATATGATTAGAAGAGTACTGGTTCATGTCACCATTCTCCATATAATGAAGTGGATTTTGAAAGATGTCTTGTGTATTGTTTTTATAAGCATTTTGCGGGTGATAATAACTTGGTTGATTGTTTGGATAATTCGGATGCATTGGCATGTTATAGAAGTTTTGTCCGTTCATTCCTGCCCCATTCCATTGTCCCTGGCTCATATATGGATGGTACTGTCTATTATCGGTCGGCATTTGTTGTATATTTGGTTGAGTATAAGCGGTCTGATAAGGTACATTCCTTCTTTGGCGATTAGATGCTCTATACATGAAATTCTATCCTCCCACGTTAAAGATATCCTTATCTACTATATGATGATTTCGCCTAGACTGTGCATTCATTTTCCAAAACACTTATTTAGTAAGGGATATTTCCCCTTAATTGCTGACTGCATATGGAACGTTTCGGCAGCAAAGGCTCTTCTGTTACCTTTGCCTGCTTTCTCTTGCTAACAGTTACTCATTACCTATACTACTCCTTTCAAAAGGCACTGATACTTAGGTTTTTTATATAATAAATAAAAAGACAAAAAAAAAGAATTTTCTTCTCCCTTTTGATATTCCCTTATTGACCTTCCGCTTTTAGAGCATCAAGTAAAGTTTGCAGTATATACTTTACAGATTTTGCAGAATCCAGAAAACGTTTCTTACTCGTTTGGGCAAAAAAAGCTTGGATTGAAATAATTTCTATATGATCAGATGCTGTATTAATTTGAATGCCATTTAGGTAGTCAGGCTTTGATTTCTGCACCCATAATTTAGCCATTTCCTTCCATTCCTCATTTAAATCTTTGATGCGATTCGCAAACGGGCGTACGGTTTCATAAAAATCCCCATTTGCTCCAGTTTCCTTCACTTTATAGAAGGTCTCTATTGAATATTCCACTGCCTCAAGAAGTTTTTCTGTATGTTCCATTAGTTGATGGTTTTCGGTCAATTTTGCCACTCCATTTACCCTTTATCGTTAATTACTTTATTTTAACGATTTACTTTGCTAAGTTCAAGTAAAGAGGCATTTGTCTTGGAGGAACATTAGAAGGAAGCCCCGATTGGCTTGCTGCAATTTTTTTCTCCATAGCAGCCATTCCTTTTTCTATATTATTTAATGAAGTCATATGTTTTTTTACTAGTTGTGTTTTTTGATTCCTTGCATTCAAAAGTGTAGCATCTAGTATTTCTAATTCCTCTTGAATCTCCTCCAACATAATCAATAACTTTTCCTTTGTATAATTCTTTTCCATACAAATCCCTCCAAGCTATTTTTAATACATACTCTTTTCTTTTTTTTTATGAACTATCCTGCTCAGTTGACAAAACTAGAAGAGATTCGGCAAAGAAAGTTTATTTTTTTATAACTGGTTTAAAATTCGACAAAAAATTATTATTAATGTGTTAAAACCACTTGTTTCCCTGACGAATCAGTTCATGTAATGTTTGCTGCTTTTTCAAGTACCAATCCGTTATAAGCAAGGGTTCATTATGCTCGCTACATGTTTGCCACTTTTTCTTTATTTTCTTTTTATACCAATCCTTTCTTTTCCCTTCACGATGCTTGACTACCGGATAAGCAACTCGGAGTATGGGTGTCGTATTGGCTAATTTTGGGTATATATATTTTTCATAATCATATCTTGAACCAGTATGTTCTATTTTTCTTGCAAAATCATAGAACTCTTGATATAAATTAGATTTAAATAAAAGGCTTGCTAATGTATTCCCTAGCTTAATTCGTTCGTTAAGAGAAGTGAAGTTAGAAACGCTAGCCCCGTAAAGTTTCCCTTGTAAAGTTGGAAAAAGTACGGCATTAAAATGGAGAAAATCCTGAAAAAGATACGGAAAGTAATGAAGGACATGATGCTTGATTCTTGCGTTTTCAATGACAGGTTGTTGAATCACATTTTGTTCATTGATAATTAAACTATTCATTAATCTTTTTTTATTCTTTGTCTCCCAATACTTTAACCATTCTTCTTCCATAAAAGAGGAAACTTGAAAAAACTTTAATAAATGAAACATTGGCAAGTTTTTTTTCGTCGAATATTCATAGAGTAGTAATTGAGGAAATGCATCATTAAAAATAAGCCAGTTTGCTTTCTCATAGGTCAAGTAGATTTGCTTCCTTTTTTCCTGACTAACTACTTGCGGCAGCCATAGTCCATTTAAATCACCCATATTCCAGCCAGCATTTCTTGAAACTTGGCTTGCAAGAAATGCCCATTGGATTTCTTTATTTTTGTTATAATAGCAGAGATAGGCTTTGGTCCTTGAAATATTGTCTAAGTTGCACTTATCGGTAATTAGCCTTATTCTAGTTATAAGTTTTTCTTCTTCTAACGAAGAAAAATATGATTTTTTACCTATCAAATTGTTCACCTCTTATGAACGCTTTATGGTATTATTGTTTGTTGATTGCAATAAGTTATACTTTGAAAGAATCTTTGTGAGGTGAAAAAATGAAGATTCATTATCCAAATGGAAAAAGATATACACCTGTAAAAAATGTAAATACTAAATCGCAAAAAAAAATAAGTTATAGTAACCGAGGAATGAACTTAGAAGATGATTTGAATGAAACGAATAAGTATTACTTAGAATTTGGGAAGGCCGTCATACATAAAAAGCCGACACCTGTTCAAATCGTTCAAGTCGATTATCCGAAGAGAAGTGCTGCCGTCATTAAAGAAGCCTATTTTAAACAAGCTTCCACTACAGACTATAACGGTGTTTATAAAGGAAAATATGTCGACTTTGAAGCGAAAGAAACGAAGCATACTACTTCTTTTCCGCTTAATAACTTCCATGAACACCAAATTAAACATATGCGGATGGTATGTGAACAACAAGGAATTTGCTTTGTCATTATCTCTTTTTCAGAAACAAATGAAATATTCTACTTAGATGCAGGAAAACTCTTTATATTTTGGGAAAGAATGATAAATGGCGGAAGAAAATCGATCACAAAACAAGAACTAGCAATCAATGGTCATTCCATTAGCCTAGGTTATCAGCCTCGAATTGACTATATTAAAGTGATTGATACTATTTATGAATTCAACTAATTCCTTTTGTTTTTAGAAAGAAAGGTAGGAACAATTATGACAGATAAATATCAAACGCGAGAGGAGCGCCGCAAACAACTGGAAACCTCAAAGAAAAATGCTCCTAAAAAAGCACAGAAAAAAAGTGGTAAGAATTTGTTTAAACGCGTTCTGCTTATTTTATTAACAATCGGTATCATTGGTATTATTGCAGGCGGAGTAACATTTGCCATAATGGTTAAAGATGCACCCGAATTGAATCCAGAGACTTTAAAGGACCCTATTTCTTCTACGATCTATGACAAGAATAATAAGGAGATAGCAAAAGTAGGTGCCGTAAATCGGGACTATGTAAACTATGAAGATATCCCTGATTTAGTAAAAGATGCGTTTATCGCAACCGAAGATTCACGCTTCTTTAAACATCATGGAATCGATCCTATCCGCTTAGGTGGGGCAGTAATAGCAAACTTTAGAAATGGTTTTGGTTCAGAAGGCGCAAGTACGATAACACAGCAAGTTGTGAAAAACTTCTTCTTTAACCAGCCACAAAAAACATTAAATCGTAAAGCACAAGAAGCATGGCTTGCCTTAGAGTTAGAACGCAAGTACTCAAAAGAAGAAATATTTGAAATGTATGTTAATAAAATCTTTATGTCTGAAAATATGAGCGGGGTTAAAACCGCAGCAAAAGTTTATTTTGATAAAAACTTAGACGAGTTAACATTGCCAGAGGCTGCCCTCTTAGCAGGAATGCCACAGGCGCCAAATGCCTATAATCCATTTAATAATCCAGAAAGGGCAGAAAAAAGACGTAATATTGTCTTATCCTTAATGCATCAACATGGATATATTTCAAAAGCAGAAATGGAAGAAGCACAAAAGACTTCTGTGGAAGATTCATTAGTTGCAAAAGAGGATCGTCAAACAAATGATCTACCGTATGATCCATTTATAAAACAAGTTATTGCCGAAATCGAGAAAAAATATCCAGATGTTAATGTATTTACAGATGGATTAGAAATTTATACAACGATGGATAAAGAAGCACAGGAATATGTGGAAGAATTAATGTACGAAGGAGAGATTGTCCCATTCCCTGACGAACAATTCCAAGCTGGAATTACCTTACTAGATACGAAAACAGGCGGAATTTTAGCTCTTGGAGGTGACCGCGATCCAGATGTAAAGCTCGGGACAAACTATGCAACAGATATGAAGCGCCAGCCTGGATCAACCGCTAAGCCTATCCTTGACTACGGTCCAGCTGTTGAACATTTAAAATGGGGAACTTATCAAACGATTGTAGATGAGCGTACTACCTATTCAAATGGAACACCAATTAGTAACTGGGATAATAGCTATAAGGGATCTATGACTATGCGAAAAGCGTTAGAAATGTCAAGAAACATTCCTGCTCTTAAAGCTTTCCAAGCAGTCGGTGCTGAAAAAGCTAAAGATTTTGCAGTAAATCTAGGCATTCCGCTAGAGAATGCCTATGAATCCTATGCTATTGGAGCATTTGAAGCTAGCACACTAGAAATGGCTGGAGCATATAGTGCCTTTGGTAATGAAGGTGTATATAATACACCACATGCTGTGCGCTCCTTTAAATTAAAAGATGGTACTAAAATAAATATGGAGCCTAAATCAAAAGTAGTGATGCAGGATTATACCGCATTCCTCATAACTGATATGTTAAAAGGTGTACTTACAAGCAGTGATGGAACGGGAAATCTTGCTAATGTTCCAGGATTGCCTGTTGCTGGTAAGACAGGAACGACCAACTATTCGCAAGAAGAACGAACCAAATGGGGCATAACAGATTCTAGAAGTGTTCCAGATGCTTGGTTTGCTGGCTATACAACTAATTTTACTATGGCCGTATGGACTGGATACACGGAACGCAAAAACCCACTCACTCCTGGACCAAACCAGAAAATTGCTCAACAGATTTTCAAAGCAGTGATGAGCCATATTTCGGAAGATGTAGAAACAGCTGATTTTAAGAAGCCTGATAGTGTTGAAACAGTAAAAATCGAAAAAGGTACGTTTCCGGCAAGATTAGCAAGTTCTTATACACCAAGTAGTCAAATCCAAACCGAGTATGCCGTTAAAGGAAATATTCTGAACGAAGTATCACAAAAGTACAATAAACCTAATACTCCTACTGGAGTGAAAGCAACTTATAATGAGAACAGTGATGAAATCGATCTATCTTGGGACTATGGTGACAAAGAGGGCGTCAAATTTGACGTAAGTGTAAGTGTTGATGGTGGAGCTAATGAGCAATTGACTGTTACTTCTGACACAAGCTTAAAGATTGCCAAACCAACGCCTGGCAGCACCTATACCTTTACTGTAAAAGCAATTAAAAATGATCAGGATAGTGATCCTGCATCTGGCAGTATTTCCGTCCCAGCAAAAATCGAGGAACAGCCACCTGAGGATCCAAATGAGACAATAGATGACGAGGATGACCAAGACGATCCTAATGGCGAAGATTCTGATGACAATCAGGATGATGGAGACAATGAAGACTCTGATAATGGGGAAGAAAATAACAACAATCAAAGTAACAATAACGGGAATAACAACGATAATGGCAATAATGGTGGAAATAATAGTGGAAACAATACTGGTAACAACAATGGTCAAAATAATACGAATTCCAATGATGCTAACCAAAACCAAAGCCGAAATAGAGAACAGAATCGAAATGATTCCCAATAAAGTAAAACTTCCATAAGTGTGGGTCCCCACTTATGGTTAGTTGAACCAAGCGGCCCCTTTATGGACAGTAAGAGTAGGATAAACTGACGTGTAAAAGAAGAGGACAATTCCAACCGGAATGGTCCTCTTCTTTTATTTAGATTTTCTATTCAATCTTATTAATTTGATCGCATGCTGTTTTTCTAATTCTTTAAACAGCTCATCCAATTGTTTATAGGAATGATACCCATTTAATCTTTTTAGAATAAACTGGAGCCGATCTTCTAAATTGAAAGGTTTTATTTCTAAGCTACTGTCTACCAAACCATTTCTTAATACGACTGGTTTTTCGTTAAGCCAATATAAACATTCTAAAAAGTATTCCATTCCAATCGTTAGTCCCTGCTGAAGTCTAATCGTATCCCTCTCTTCTGCAAACGATTGTAATTCCTGTTTAAGCTGTTTCCACTTTTCCAAAACCAATTTTACACATTCAGAAAAGTTTGCTGTATTCCAAGGCTGATAACCTTCTTTATTATGGTAATAATTAGCTTCATGTAAAAAAGCTGGTGTTAATACTAAGCAATCAGTCACGATAGAAGGAAATTTTTTTACAACCGGGAACGGTCCATATAAAAGCTCAATTGGTGCATCTAATTGATGATTATCCATTATACAACACCTTTAGTCTTCATTCTTTTTTTTCCTTCTCTACACAAAGCTAAAAGTGGACAAACCGCACATTGAGGATTTTGCGCCTTACAGTGATACCTTCCAAAAAAAATCATACGATGATGTGTCACAGACCATTCATCTTTCGGAACTTTTTTCATCAAAGTTTTTTCTACTTCTAAAACAGAGTCTTTCCATCGACAAATTCCTAATCGTTTACTGACCCTTTCAACATGTGTATCGACAGCAATAGCGGGGATATTATAAGCAACAGAAACGACTACATTGGCCGTTTTTCTTCCGACCCCTGGTAAGTTAATCAATTCATCTCGATCCATTGGAATTTCACCATTATATTTTTCCAAAACCATTTGACAAAGCTTTTGAATATTTTTGGCTTTATTTCGATATAAACCAATGGACCGAATATCATTCTGCAATTCTTCTATGGGAACACTTAAGTAGTCTTCTGGGGTTTTATACTTTTGAAATAAATTTTTAGTTACCTTATTAACTAGTGCATCGGTACATTGTGCGGATAACGATACGGCAATAACCAATTCAAAGGGGTTAGAATGAACCAATTCACAATGTGCCTCTGGGAACATTTCCCCCATCGTATCCAGACAATATCTAATTTCATCTTTTTTTAGCATGTAATCCTCCGAAATGAATAAACTTTCTTCTATACAATAGGCTGTTATCGTAAAGTTTGTTGCGATTACCCGCACCGGAATACACTTCGCTTTCCGTGGGGCTAGGCTTAAGCCTCCTCAGCTTTGCCTCCGGGGTCTCAGATTGTCTCGCTAATCCCGGCTGCTCCATTTTTCCAACTATTTCTTTTTCCTATTGAAAAAACAACAATCCTTTAGAAAACAACCATACAAAAAAAGGTCGTCCTAAGAATAGATTGAGATTCTTTCATTTATCCAAGTAGTTTTTTTCTACTAGATATGTCTTGTAATGAAGTCTAAACCATTTATTCTTATAACAATCCCAGTTTTACGTAGTCAAACTTTTATATGAATGAACATTGTGTAAAGGAAGGAAGCAACCTACTTTCCTATTATCTCTAATAGTCAGCCTTCCACTTCACAATAATCAGTCATTCACTTACATTTACTTACTGTATCAATCTTAGCATTATTGATCTAACCAATTATAAAACGGTACTGCTTTTTTACTTGATGATTCCTCTCTCTGCTCGACTTTATATCCAGCTGTCTGATGCTGTCTAAACTTTTTCCCGTGGCTTTTCGCTTGTTCGATTGTCTTAATACCATTCTTCTTCCATTCAAACAAAATCCGATCAATATAACGAAAATTTAATTTACCCGAAATTACTGCTTCACGAAGAGCTGCTTTAATAATAACCATTTCATGCTGATCATCGTCTACCCACATATTTAGCGTTTCAATTTCAAAAGGAGATAGAGGTCTTCCAAATTCCTGTTCAAAGCAAGTATATAAATCTGATTCCTCTTTTTCTATTAAAGCTTCTTCTTCTTTTTTATTATTTAGCAAAAATTGTTCTATTAATTTATTCCAAAGAGGCTCTAATGAATAGCGTTCATACCGAATTCCGGTATCACTGTTACCGTCCAGTATTTCAATAAAACCTTTTCTGATTAACTGGCTCAATAATTCATGACATTCATTAATATCTATAGTCATTTGTGCAGATATTTCCGCCGGTGTCGGAAAATCATTACCTCGCTCTAAATAATAGTGCACCTGTAACAAAAGGACTAATTCTTTTTCATTTATTTTCAATTGTTTGTAATTTGTTAGAAGTGTGGAAGGAATATTGATATTCCCTTCTTGCAACCATTTTAAAAAAATTGTTTGATTCATTAAAGACACCTCTAATCAAGTATATCATGTTGGCCATAAGCATGTAATAATGAAAATCACCCAAACCTAGCAATAGTTAACAAAAGATTATTTTGTAATATTTGTTGCTAGAAGTGAGGAGCTTACCAAAAAGAAGAAGGGAGAAAATGAGGATTGTGAACAAGGTGAAACCTCACATTGAAAATTCGATGTGAGGTTTTCCTTAGACTAACTTTCCGTATTTTCTACCCTACTCTTTGATCATGGATATAGACGATTTAATAGTCTTGGGAAAGGAATCGTTTCACGAACGTGCTCTACTCCCGAAATCCAAGCAACTGTTCTTTCTAGCCCTAGACCAAAACCAGAATGTGGCACCGAACCATATTGTCTTAGCTCTAAATACCATTTATAAGTTTCTGGATCTAATTGATGCTCTTCGACGCGCTTACTTAAAAGATCCATATCATGAATACGCTCAGAACCACCAATAATTTCTCCATAGCCTTCAGGAGCAATTAAATCTGCACAAAGCACAACATCTTCTCTTTCTGGATGTGGCTGCATATAAAAAGGTTTAATTTTAGTTGGATAATGTGTAATAAACACAGGTTTATCAAAACTTTCCGCAATAGCCGTTTCGTGTGGAGACCCAAAATCATCTCCCCACTCAATATCATCAAAACCTTTTTCATGTAAGAATGTAATCGCATCATCATAGCTTATTCTTGGGAATGGCGCAGTAATATTCTCTAATTTAGAAATATCTCTTCCTAGTGTTTTAAGCTCTAATTGACAATTTTTCAACACGGACTGAACGACATAAGAAACATATTGTTCTTGAACTTCTAAGTTTTCTTCAAACTCTACAAACGCCATTTCTGGTTCGATCATCCAGAATTCAATTAGATGGCGACGCGTTTTTGATTTTTCTGCACGGAAAGTTGGTCCGAATGAAAACACTTTTCCTAACGCCATTGCTGCAGCTTCCATATAAAGCTGTCCACTTTGTGACAGATATGCATCTTCTTCAAAGTACTTTGTTGCAAATAGTTCCGTTGTACCTTCTGGAGCACTTCCAGTTAAAATTGGCGGATCTACCTTCACAAATCCATTTTCATTGAAAAATTCATAAGTAGCACGAATTATTTCATTTCTTACTTTCATTACTGCATGCTGACGTTTTGAACGCAGCCATAAGTGACGATTATCCATTAAAAATTCTGTTCCATGCTCTTTTGGCGTAATAGGATAGTCTGTAGAAGTATGAATCAATTCCACATTTGTTACAAGTAATTCATATCCAAACGGAGAACGTTCATCCTTTTGGACCGTACCAGTAACATATACAGATGATTCCTGTGTAATAGATTTAGCTGTTTGGAATACTTCTTCCGCTACATCACTTTTAACAATTACTCCTTGTACAAATCCTGATCCATCACGAAGCTGTAAAAAGGCAATTTTACCACTAGATCGCTTGTTGGCAATCCATGCACCTACTTTAACCTCTTTATCAACATATTTTGGTAACTCGGCAATAGTTGCTTTAATCACAATTAACTCCTCCAAAAACAAATAAATATATGTACTTAAATAGAGACTGCGGTTCTCTCTATACGAAAATAAAGGATATCTAAAACCGCTTCTTCCTACCGTTAGTAGAAGACTTAGTAGAAAACATACTAGTTAAGATAAAAAATATTCTACCAAAACATTATACCTTTACATCCTAAGACAATCAACACTATCGATCCTTCTAGGTAACAAAATTCATATTTAAAAACCAATACCTCTATCTCTATTAAAGCGATTTTCACACGTCCTCCCATTAAAAATGGTGAATAGAAAAGAGAATGCCAAGTAAGATTCGATAATCCTTATTGACATCCTCTACAAAAATCGCTTATTTGTTAACGACCATTTTCTTTTCTACAAACTGTTCCATTCGACTTACAGCAGCTTCTAACTTTTCCAAGGACGTCGCGTAAGAAAGACGGATATAGCTATCTGCTCCAAACCCTGACCCTGGGACAACCGCAACGAGTGCTTCTTCTAACAATGCTGTGGAAAACTCATCAACAGACTTAAAGCCTGTTAATTCAACTGCCTTTTGCACATTTGGAAATAAATAAAATGCCCCTTTCGGCTTTAAGCAAGAAAAACCAGGAATATTATTTAATTTCCCATGAATAATATCTAAGCGCTCATTAAACGCTTGGCGCATTTCTTCCACTGAATCTTGTGGACCTGCATATGCCTCAATCGTAGCATACTGAGATGGTGTTGTTGGATTCGAAGTACTATGACTGGCAAGATTAGTCATTGCTGTTATTATTTCTTTAGAACCCGCCGCATACCCAATTCTCCAGCCTGTCATCGAATGTGATTTGGAAACACCATTTATTATAATGGTTACTTCTTTTAGTGATGGTGATAAAGAGGCAATCGACACATGCTTACTATCTCCATAAACTAATTTCTCGTAAATTTCATCTGAAATAATCAAGATATTATGTTCTAGACAAATATCACCAATCGCCTGTAATTCTTTTTCCGTGTAAATCATTCCAGTTGGATTACTTGGTGAATTAATGATAACAGCTTTTGTTTTAGAAGTTATTGCCTTTTTTAATTGGTCTGGAGTAATTTTAAACTCATTTGCTTCATACCCCTCCACAAAAACAGGTACTCCTTCTGCAAGCTTCACTTGTTCTGGATAACTAACCCAATATGGAGTAGGAATAATAACTTCGTCTCCTTTGTCCAAAATAACCTGGAACAAAGTGTATAATCCATGTTTAGCACCATTTGTGACGATAATCTGATTTGCTTCGTATTCTAACTGTTGATCTCTCTTTAATTTTGCAGCAATTTCTTTTTTTAATGCTTGTAAACCTGATGCAGGAGTGTATTTTGTATGCCCTTCATTCATGCTTCTAACAGCGGCATCAATAATATTTTGAGGAGTGTTAAAGTCAGGCTCTCCAGCGCCTAAACCAATTACATCATGACCATCTGCTCTTAAACTCGCTGCTTTTGCAGTAATGGCCAATGTTGTTGATGGCGTTAAAGCATTAACTCTTTCTGCTAATTGAATTTTCATTTTTATTTACCACTCCTATTGGTTAATAATTTTCAATTGTTAACAGGATTTCTCCTGTTTCAAAATCTATCCAATGATAGTTTATGGAATCCTTGTCTGTATGAGAAAAAATCTCCCAGACAGGCAACCCATCATACATTCCTAGTCGGACAGCATTGACCTTTTCTGGCGATTGCTTCGATAATAATATATTAAGCGCTTCTTGTTTGGTCAGCCCATCTTTTTTTCGTTTTTCTGTTACTTGATGTGTTTTTTCATTAATCCAAACAATAATATCCTCATTATCATCGTTTTTTCCTTCTAAAATATAATAGGATTCTTTTCCATTATATAATTGAAAGCTGTCCATATTTTTCAAATCTGTTTCATTCATAGCAATTTCTTCCGCCGTTTCTCTCGCTGATTTAACAGGCTTCATTGCTTTAACATATGTATTAATACTTACAGCTAGTCCAATAAGGAAAACAACAATAATTATCCAAATCCATTTTTTCATTTTTTATATCACTTCTTTAAAACAGTATTTTGTTCATAGGTTATTATAACAGTATTTATAAATAGAAAGAAATTATTTTATTTAATAATTAGTTGTTTTTGTCTTGTAAACAACTAATTATTCAAACAGATTCCTTCATGTTTTGCTAGGCATTTAAGTAAAGGCTGTTTCGTAAAGCTTGTTTCCTACTACGCTCAGCCGGAATACATGAATACACTTCGCTTTCCGCGTAGCGTCTTCATGTATTCCGGCTGCTCCACTTTTTCAACTAATTCTTTTCTCCTATTGAAAAAACAACAATCTTTTGGGAAACAGCCTATGTAAAAAGAATTACAATCTTAAAATGCCTCCATTCTTTTGTACCATATCCTACATTAGCCAGTTTTCAATAAACTTAACCATTTCATCACTATTTTGCTGTTTAATTGGAACAGCTGGAATGGACTGCAAAAAAGTCTCTCCATAGGATGTAGACACAATGCGGCGATCAAATACAATAATAAATCCCTTATCTTCTTCTGTACGAATTAATCTGCCGAATCCTTGTTTAAAACGTAAGACTGC
Source organism: Niallia sp. FSL W8-1348 (assembly GCF_038006745.1). Lineage (NCBI taxonomy): Bacteria > Bacillati > Bacillota > Bacilli > Caryophanales > Bacillaceae > Niallia > Niallia sp. FSL W8-1348. The sequence continues at coordinate 639,509 of NZ_JBBOVV010000002.1, forward strand.
CTCGGGAAGACTGTTTTCTAAAAACGGGTTTCCACCCTTGTTCTTAATTAGCTCATTTTTCGCTTCAGTAAGCGGGTCTTCCGGTGAGGAAAACGGCAATCGAACAATGATTAAGCAGGTTAAATCCTCTCCAGGAATATCAATCCCTTCCCAAAAACTATTTGTTCCCAATAATATCGCTTTATCGTAACGTTGAAAATTACGTGTTAATCTCATTCTACTTCCATTTGTTATCCCTTGCGCCAAGATGGCATACTCTTCTAGACAGCCACTTTCTTTCATATAATCATACGTTTTTCTCAGCATATCATTTGCCGTGAAAAGAATTAGCATTCTCCCTTTTGTAGCTTGAGCGATTTTAATTATTTGTTCACCAATAGTTGACACATACTCATTTAATGATACCGTATTAACTTCTGGTACATCCGTTGGGATAAGCAATTGTACCTGTTGAGAGTAGTTAAACGGCGAATCGATTTGCACTTGCAATAAATCTTTTCCTAATCCTAAAACCTTTATATAATATTCAAATGAATTATTAACAGTTATAGTTGCTGATGTAAAAACAACACTTTTTTTCTTACTAAAGAACATATCTTGCAAAGTTTCTGCTACAGATGAAGGTTGCGTATATAAAACGGCATTATTCGGGTAGTTGTTTCTATCTGATTCTAACCATGCAATATGGTCTCCTTCTCGTAAGAACATTTCCCGCAAATGATTTATATACACTAACCAATCATTTAAAATAGACTCAATTCTTTCCACTACGAGCATTTGCGATGAGGTGATCTTTCTATCTTGATCTTTTAGCCGCTGAACTTTTTCTAAAAGAGCCTCTCTTGCATCTTTCCAAAGAAACACAAGCCTTTCTGCAACACTTTTAACCCCATTCCAATCTCCCAAATCATTTTTCTTTATACGATAGCTTCCTTTTCCATCTCTTCTTGGCTGATTTGTTTTCTTCACATAACAAAGCACCGATCGAAATAGCTCATCTAATTCTACATGGAGAGCAAGGATAAACTGATTGAACTCGATCTTTTCAGATGTAGATGAATCACCAATCATATTTTCTAAATGGTACATAAGCTGCTTTTGATCAGTCGTTCCAATTGCATTAATACTTAAACGAACAGCTATATAGGAAAAACGGAAGCCAAAATGCTTTATCGCTGTTTTTTCAAAGTGATGACCTTCATCGACAATGACATAATCATAGGCAGGAAGTAAATGTTGATCTGCTGTAAGATCTTTTACTAGCAAAGCATGATTCGTAATAATCAAATTCGCTTTTTGAGCAGCATTACGAGTCCTTCTATAAAAATCCTTCTGTGCCCACTCTTTTGAAATAGGCAACGAAAAATTGCCGTCATTTTTAATTTTTTCCCAATAATTATTGCCACCACTCGTTAAATTCAATTCATCTTTATCGCCTGTTTCTGTTTCCGTTAACCAAATTAAAATTTGCATTTTCGTTAAGACAATATCATAGTTATCTTCTTGTTCTTTTAAAGAGACTTCAAATTTATCTAAACTAATATAATGATTTCTTCCCTTTAACAAGGTATAAGTAATGGGAAAAGGAAGAAGATTTTTAAGCAACGGCAAATCCTTACGAAAAAGTTGTTCTTGTAATTGAGTAGTAAATGTACTAATAATTACTTGTTTTTTATGCTCTATCGCAAAATAAGCAGCCGGTACTAAATAGCCAAGTGACTTTCCAACGCCCGTTCCAGCTTCAATAAGTCCATGCTGATTATCCATTAGTGCTCGATGAACCACATTCATCATTTTTAATTGCCCTTCTCTTTTCTGATAAAAAGACAATGAATCTCTCATGCGTTTTTCAATTATATCCATATCAAAAGAAACTGAATAGTCTTTTCCTTGATTACCAGCTAGGTTATTAGGCAAGCGTTTAAGGGTTAATCCCCGATATACCTCCCAGTTTTCAGGTATATATTCTACTTTTGATTGTTTCTCTTGCAGCAGAGCTTGTAAATAAATATCTAAATCGCTTTTTAGCGATGAGCTTAAGAATTCTAATTTTTTTGTTGTTACTTGAGGCAGTGCGTTCAGCTTCTCCAATAATAATAGCAATAGTTCTGCTGTCACATAAGCATCACTATCTGCCTGATGTGGTCTACTATGGACAATCCCTTCTTGTGCTGCAAGATCCGTTAATTTATAACTGTCTGCAGTTGGGTATAAAATCCTTGCTAGTTCGACTGTGTCAAGAATAGGTCCATAAAATTGCCTGAAGCCAGCTTGTTCTAACTCTTCATTTAGAAAAGATAAATCAAACAACACATTATGTGCGACAAAATATGCATCTTCTAATAAACAAACAATTTTATCAGCTATCTCTTCAAAAATTGGTGCTGAATCCACCATTTCATCTGTTATCCCAGTCAATTCTTCAATAAACGGTGAAATCGGCTGGAGAGGATTTAATAACGAAGAGTATTCCTCTACTATTTTCCCATTCTCGATAACAACCGCGGCAAACTGGATAATTCGATCCCCTTTTCTCGGTGAATTACCGTTTGTCTCCAAATCAACTACTACAAATTTGTTACTCATTACGTCCACCTCAAACTTTCAGTCATTCAAACGGTATCATAAAAATGAGAAAAGGGAAAGATGTTAGTTCTTTATGTAAGAATTCTTTTTATTGTTCTTCCTATAGTTTGAATTCAAAATTAGAAAAAACACAATAAAAAATCCCAACAATCATACGAAATTTTGTTAACACTTCGTATGATTGTTGGGGGTTATCTTTAGCTGAAAGATTTATATTCCAGCCTCGATTTATTACAAGACTGTCTTTTCTGGTTCTTGGTGAAGAATAGTTGTAATGCGATTATATTCATCCATAATAGCAACTTTAGGTTGATGATGAATTAGCTCTTCGTTTGAAACATAACAATAAGAAATAATAATAACGATATCACCGACTTGTACAAGTCTTGCTGCTGCTCCATTTAAACAAATAGTCCCGGTTCCTCTCTTTCCAGGGATAATATATGTTTCTAATCTTGCTCCATTATTGTTATTTACAATTTGGACTTTTTCATTCGCTACCATTCCAACTGCATCTAAAATATCCTCATCGATTGTAATACTGCCAACATAATTTAAGTTTGCTTCCGTTACAGTTGCTCGATGGATTTTTCCGTTCATCATTATCCGAAACATTTGGATAACCCTCCATTATCGTAATATGTTTATCTAGGTGCATTGCTTAATTCAAAGATAATATTATCTATTAATCTCGCATTACTAAATTGAACTGCAATCGCAATTATAACCTTCCCTGTTCGCTCCTTTAGCTGCTCTAATTGAGGATAGGTTAGTATCTCAAAGTAGTCGACCTTTCCACTTGACTCTTTTTCGACGAGTGCAATAATGGAATTCTTTAGTGCTTCTACATCAACATTCCCTTTTATTAATTCACCTCTAGCAATACTAAGCGATTTATATAGAATTCCAGCTTCTTGCCTTTCCGTTGGAGTTAAGCGAATATTTCTAGAGCTCTTTGCTAATCCATCTTCTTCTCTAACAGTATTAACAGCAACTAGATTAATAGGAAAATGAAAGTCTTCAATTAATCCATCTACAACAGCAACTTGCTGTGCATCTTTTTTGCCAAAATAAACATTTGTCGGTTGTGCTAAATGGAACAGTTTCATCAAAACCGTTGCTACCCCATCAAAATGACCCGGTCTCGATCTGCCACATAGACAATCTGTACGTCGTTCCACTTTTACTGTCACAGACATTTGCACAGGATACATTGCTTCGACAGCTGGATGAAATAAATAATCTACGCCTTCTTCCATTGCCACCTGTTTATCATGCTCAAAGTCTCGTGGATATGAAGCTAAATCTTCCTTTGGTCCAAACTGCAATGGATTCACAAACACACTCATGATAACAATATCATTTTGCTCTCTGGCAGCTCTGAGAAGTGCTCGATGACCATCATGAAGATAACCCATCGTTGGAACAAATCCAATTGTTACTTGATCCTTTTTTAATTGAGTTGAAAGCTCCTGCAATTGCTGTGGGTTAGTGATAATGTTCATTAGGCTTTTCCTCCATATAAGCTTTTCACTTCTTCAGGTTTCATTTGAAAACTATGCTTTAATTCAGGAAAAGCACCAATTCTAACCTCAGAAATATATTGGTCGATAGCAAGAGAAATCGCTTCGTTCACATTCGTATATTGCTTCACAAATTTTGCAACACGCTCAACACCATATGTGATAATGTCATGGTAAACAAGAACTTGCCCGTCTGTATCGCTTCCAGCACCAATACCGATTATTGGAATCTCCAGCCTTTCACTTACTTCTTTCGCAACTTGCATCGGCACACACTCTAATACAATCGCAAAGGCTCCTGCCGCTTGACATTTCAATGCATTTTCAACAAGCAGTTTTGCTTCATCTGAACTTTTCCCTTGTACTTTATATCCACCTAATACACCTACTGATTGAGGTGTTAAACCTAAGTGTGCCATAACTGGTATCCCGGCATTTGTTAAGATTTTTATTTGGTCAATAACATCATCCGCGCCCTCTACTTTCACAGCATTAGCGCCAGTTTCTTGCATTAAGCGTGTTGCATTAATTAGTGTATCGCGACTAGATAAATGATAGCTCATAAACGGCATATCCATTACGATAAACGTATCTTTAGCTCCGCGTTTTACCGCTTTTCCATGGTGAATCATATCTTCCATCGTTACAGGTACTGTTGACTCATATCCAAGTACAACCATTCCCAAAGAATCGCCTACTAAAATTAAATCTGTTCCTGCTTGTTCAACTAATTTAGCTGAAGGATAATCATATGCTGTGATCATCGTAATCTTTTCAGCCTTCTGCTTCATTTTGATAAAGTCTGTTGTAGCTTTCACTAAGTTTTTCCTCCTTTTAAATAGGAAGAGGGAATGGTTTTAAACGAAAGGCTGTTTTCGTAAAGTTTGTTGCGATTACACGTAGCCAGAACACACTTCGCTTTTCGTGGGGCTAGGCTTAAGTCTCCTCAGCTTCGCCTCCGGAGTCTCAGACAGTCTCGCTAATCCCCGCGTGGCGTCTTCGCGTATTTCGGCTGCTCCATTTTTCCAACTAATTCTTTTTTTCGATTGAAAAAACAACAATCCTTTTAGAAAACAGCCAAACAAAAAACCTTCTACAAAGCATAGAAGGATTGTTTTATGTTTCTATTTTCATCCCTCTGTCCTTGTCCAATTGTGGATCTAGGCAGATTAAATTATGGTTCATGCACATTTAAACAAATGGGTGCAGTTCATTAAGATACTGCCCGACAAAAGCATTATAACAAAAACCTTACTCTACTGACTATGGGCAATTTATGTTTCCATTAAAATATCCGCTGAATAAATGGAATGGATTACACCTTGCTCATCTTCAAGCAATAAAACACCATCATCAGTAATTCCTTTAGCAAACCCAACAATACTTCCATTTAGCGTATTGGCAGTCACCTTTTGCCCTAAACTGATGGAATAGCTTTCCCACAATATTTTTATAGGATAAAAGCCTTTCTCTAAATATAGAAGATATAATTTTTCAAGGTGCATCATAATCCCTTGAATAATTTTTGCTCGATCCCAGCTTGTTTTTGTTTCAAGATAAATAGAAGTTGCACTAGGCTGAAGTTCTGCGGCAAAGTCTTCAAGTTGTTGATTAACATTTATCCCTATTCCGATGATTAAAGAATGGACCCTATCGCTATCAGCTTGCATCTCTGTTAAGATACCTGTTAACTTTTTTCCATTCACCAATAGATCATTGGGCCATTTGATATCTGCTTGTACTCCAGTTACTTCTTGGATCCCTTGAACGACTGCCACAGCTGTAAGCAGTGTTAGCTGTGGCGTTTTCATTATCGGTATACTAGGCTTTAGAATTAAGCTCATCCATATTCCTTTATATTTAGGTGATTGCCACTTTCTTTCTAAACGCCCTCTACCACCTAATTGCTCTTCTGCTACAACTATCGTGCCTTCCTCTGCCCCTTCTAGCGCAAGTCTCTGGGCAATATTTTGAGTCGAATTTACTGATTCTTCAAAATAGATATTTCTTCCTGTGAACTTTGTATTTAATCCAAATAAAATTTTATTTGGGACAATTTTTTCCGGTGAACTTATAATTCGATAACCTTTTTTACGGACAGCCTCTAAAATAAAGCCATCTTTTCGTAATGCCTCAATATGTTTCCAAATCGCTGTTCGTGAACAGCCTAAAAGTTCAGCAAGTGATTCACCAGATAAATACGTATCAGGGCTGTTAGTAAAGGCTTCAATCAATCCTTTTCTTATATCTGATGACATCGTTGTAGCCACTCCTTTATTAATTGCTTGTCATTAGGAAGTTTTTGTTCCACGACTTTCGACTCAACTAGTGACAGCACATCTTTTATCCACGGTCCAGGCCTTTTTTCTGTCCATCTTAAAAGATCATTCCCACTAATCGCAAGCTCTTCCTTTGATTTAATTGGCAGCTTCCTGTATTGCTCTTCTAAGCTAGAAATATCTGAACATATATCTTGATTCCATAGAAGGTGATATATTTTCTCTGCACTAACTGCAATAGATAATGTAGCAAAATAAAGCGCTTGTCTTGACCAAGTTGACATCTGTTCTCTTTGCAAAATCCAATAGATTATTTTTTGAACAGTCTTTATTTGCTTAACTGACAGCTTCCACGCTCGCAAAAACAGCTCTATCTGCTGCTTATCCTTTACTCCCAAACATAAGAGTAAAACAGCCCATTTTTCAGGCAATTCGAGTTTGGTCAGATGCAATTTCGCTAACTGAGAAATCGCTTTTTCAGCTGATTCAAGCATTGGTAAAAATCGATACAGCTTTGTTTCTATCATGATTTCTAGAGCGTCAGAACACCATCGACCTTGTAAAAGTTTTTCAAATTCAGCGGTTATTCTTTCTACTGCTATTTTCGAAAGCAATTGCTGATTGTCAACGATCCCCTTTAGTGTTTCCATCTCTACCTGGAAGCCTAAGGTACTGACAAATCGAATTCCCCGCATCATTCTTAAAGCATCTTCCTGAAAGCGTTCGTTTGGATTGCCGACTGTTTTAATTTCTTTCTTTTTTAAGGCATCTTCGCCATTAAAATAATCGATAATTTGACCATTTTTGTCCATCGCCATTGCATTTATCGTAAAATCTCGGCGTTTTAAGTCTTCTTTTAATTCGCGTACAAAGAATACTTGCTCGGGTCTGCGATAATCTAGATACGTGGACTCTGTTCGAAAAGTTGTTATTTCATATGTATCTTGGTTCCATATTACCATAACTGTCCCGTGGGCAATCCCGACATCAATGGTATGAGGAAAGATAGCTTTAATTTCTTCCGGTGTAGCAGAGGATGCAATGTCGATATCATTAATTTGTATATTTAATAAATAATCTCGTACTGCTCCTCCTACAAAATAAGCTTCATAACCAGCTTCCTCGATTTTTTTAATAATGGGGAGAGCTTCTTTAAAAGGATTTATCATTCGGTTCACCAGTTTCTAAGATTGATTTATAAATCTCTATATAATGGTCAACTATGATATCTGCACGGAAATAATCGCGCACTCTCGAAATAGAATTTTGCGCAAATTGCGCATGTTTCTTTTCATCTGTCAAAAGCTTAATTGAATGCTCCGCAATATCTTCCACATCGCCAAGTTCACAAATAAATCCTGTCTCATTTGGAACGATTACTTCTGGAATACCGCCAACATTCGTCCCTATAACCGGAACCCCACATGCCATCGCTTCTAACGCTACTAAGCCGAAACTTTCTTTTTCCGATAGAAGAAGCATTAAATCACTTAAAGAATATAATTCCTCCAAATTTTCTTGTTTTCCAAGAAACAATACTTTATGTCTCAATTGGAATTCATCTACTAATTTGGTTACTTTCGACATTTCAGGACCATCACCAACAAGCAATAATCTTGCTGGAATTTGATCAGATATATGTTTAAATGCTTTTACAACATCTGTAACTCTTTTCACACCTCTAAAATTCGAGACGTGAATAACGACTTTTTCCGTATCCAAAATAGCGAATTCTTTTTTCAAATGACTTACATCGACCTTTCGATAAATTCGCTCGTCAATAAAATTATAAACAGGTATAATTTCTTTATTTGGCTCAATTACCTCATATGTTTGTGCAATCAAAGAATTTGAAACAGCTGTTACAAGATCAGATTTTTCAATTCCGAAGCGAATTCCCATTGCAAGGGATGGATCATATCCTAATACTGTTATATCGGTTCCGTGTAGGGTTGTAACTATTTTGACATCCCTGTTGCTCATCTGTTTAGCTAATATAGCACAAACAGCATGAGGGATCGCATAGTGAACATGTAGCAAATCTAACTCTTCTCGATTAATTACTTCAGCCATTTTACTGCTTAGCGCTAAATCATATGGCGGATATTGAAAAACAGCATATTGATTTACTTCCACTTGATGGTAATAAATATTGGGATACATTTTATTTAAACGAAAAGGAATGCTGGAGGAGATAAAGTGAATTTCATGCCCTCTTTCTGCCAACATTTTTCCTAATTCTGTTGCTATAACGCCTGAGCCGCCAACTGTCGGATAACAGGTTATGCCAATTTTTAATTTTTTCATTTGTCTCCACCTAATAAATCTTGATTTAATAATATTGGGTTAGATTTAATAAATCCTTCCGCATAAAGGACACCTACTTCTTTTCCAAAAAGCTTTTCCCTTGCTTCAATTGTATCGATGTAACCATTTGTCAACGGAGTGTCCACACTGTTTTCGCCTTTTACAAATTGGCTTTGATAACAATTTAAACTAGCTTCCTTCTTCTTCATATACTCACTTGTATCAATGACAAAATCGGGTTTATGAAAACCATTTATCATGTAATAGTATTGATTTTGAACTTTATGCGCATTTGTGTTACCTGCACTGTAGTTTCTTATTCCTGCAGAAAAAACAGCTTCTTTCACAATATTCGTGCAATTCCCATGATCTGGATGTCTATCTTCCCAGTAAGGGGAGAAAACTATCTTAGGTTTATACGCACGTATTACTTCCACCACTTGTTGAATGATGTCTTCCTCTAAATATAATCCACGATCAGGAATCTGTAATGTGATTCTATCAACAATTCCTAACACTTTTCCTGCTTCTTTTGCTTCTTGTTTGCGTCTTTCTACCGTTCCATTTGAAGAAAGATTGCTTTCTGTTAAATCACAAATGATAATTTTTTTGCCTTGTGAAGCATATTTTGCAATGGTTGCTCCCATACCGATTTCAACATCATCGGCATGAGCACCAAATGCTAGTATATCGATTTCATTACTTGTCATTGAGTTTTTCTGTGAATTTTTTTGCCACTGGTTCTGTCTTTCCATGAACTATTTTTCTCCAATCTATATCTCCTTGCTCGAGTCCTCGAATTAATACTTCTCCAGTTCCCATATTTGTTGCTAGTGGGACAGAATAAACATCACATAAACGGATTAATGCTGTAACATCAGGTTCATGAGGCTGCGCTGTTAAAGGATCCCTAAAGAAAAACACCATATCCATATCATTATTAGCGATGTATGAACCTATTTCTTGGTCTCCGCCGAGCGGCCCTGAATGAAATCGATGTACATCTAACCCTGTTGCTTCTTGAATTCTCGCACCTGTTGTTCCTGTTGCGTATAATGTATGCTTTGCAAATATCTTTTTATAAGCAACGACAAAAGCGACCATATCATTTTTCTTTTTATCATGAGCAATTAAAGCAATGTTCATCCTAAATCCACTCCTACTCCATTATATTTTCTAACCCATATATCAATACATTAACTTTCAATACCTCTTCTACCGCAAATTTAACGCCTGACATAAACGAAGTGCGATTAAAGGAATCATGTTTAATCGTTAGCGATTCTCCTTCTGCCCCGAACATTACCTGTTGATGGGCAATTAAACCTGGTAAACGAGTGGAATGGATTCGCATACCATCAAAGTCAGCCCCTCTTGCTCCTAGAATTGTTTCTTTTTCGTCTGGATGACCCTGTTTTTTACTTTCTCTGACTTCCGCAATAAGCTCGGCTGTTTTTACAGCAGTCCCTGATGGTGCATCTAACTTTTGATCATGATGCATTTCCATAATTTCCACATCTGCAAAATAGCGTGCAGCCATTTTAGAGAATTTCATCATTAGCACAGCACCTAAAGCAAAGTTTGGAGCTATGATACAGCCACGATCCATTTCTTCACATAAATTTTCTAATTCAGCTAAATTTTCTTTTGTAAATCCAGTTGTTCCAACTACTGGTCTAACTCCATAGCTTAAAGCAGTTTTTGCATGGTGCATTCCAAATTCTGGCGTTGTCAAATCAATAAGGACATCCGGCTTTTCTGTTTGTAAACATTTTTCAATATCCGTATAAATTGGTACATCATAGGAGGAAAAGCCTTCTATCTCCTTTAAGCTTTTCCCTTCATTCTTGTGGTCTAAAACTGCAACAAGCTCAAATTGCTCCGTTCTTCCCATTAAATAAACAGCTTCTTTTCCCATTCTGCCTCTAGGTCCTGCGATTACGATTTTTACTTTACTCAATGTGTTATCTCCTTACTATGTATTTTTTCTTTAGGTTGTTTTCGTAAAGTTTGTGACTAATCCCCGCAACTGAAATACAATTCGCTCTCCGTAGGGCTCGCGATGAGCCTCCTCAGCTTCGCCTCCGGGGTTCATCTGTCTCGCTAATCCCACAGGAGTCTACATGTATTCCGGCTGCTCCTTTTTTCCTATTGAATAACAACAATCCTTTAGAAAACAGCTTTTTATTGGTCTTTCCTTGTCCAGCGATCTTTATCACGTGTATTAAATTTATGCATAACACGATTATGTGCTTCTTCCAAATCAATATTTAGAGAATTAGCTAAACAAGTTAACACGAACAGCATATCACCAATCTCATCCGTAATTTCTTTTTCTTTTTCCGTTTCTTTTTTTGGCTTTTCTCCATAGTAATGATTTACTTCTCTTGCCAATTCTCCTAACTCTTCGGTCAAACGAGCAAGCATTGCCAGCGGGCTAAAATAGCCTTCTTTAAATTGTCCTATGTATTCATCTACTTCTCTTTGAATATCTTTAACTGTTTTATCCTGATTCAATATAAGCACCTCTTAAGTCAATAAGTAATCTTATCCAATTCCATGTTAGCTAATCTAAACCATTTTTACAAATATTTTTGACGATAAAGTGAAACTTCCATCAGTGGGGGTTTTCTTTCATCCCTCACTGATGGTTAGTTGAACCAATCGGACCTTTACGGACAGTTGATCTCCCACCTATCTTCCTCGTATTCTCATAAGCTTACGGTTGAGTCTTACTGTCCGTTAAGAGTGGGATAAAGTGAAACTTCCATCTGTGGGGGTTTTCTTTCATCCCCCACTGATGGTTAGTTGAACCAATCGGACCTTTACGGACAGTTGATCTCCCACCTATCTTCCTCGTATTCTCATAAGCTTACGGTTGAGTCTTACTGTCCGTTAAGAGTGGGATAAAGTGAAACTTCCATCTGTGGGGGTTTTCCCTCCTCCCCCACTGATGGTTAGTTGAACCAATCGGACCTTTACGGACAGTTGATCTCCCACCTATCTTCCTCGTATTCTCATAAGCTTACGGTTGAGTCTTACTGTCCGTTAAGAGTGGGATAAATCTATAACTACGTAAAAAATGTACTAACTTTATGTTCCATCTCTTATTATGTTTCATTTATTCTTCCTCCATTGCCCAACTGAATGTGATTCGATATAATGGATACGCTAATAGCAATGCATTTTGTACAGAGAGAAAGTAGGCGAGTCGATGTTTAAAAATATTAAAATCAAAAATGTCTTATTTATCCTATTAGGATCTGCGATATTTTCCTTCGGTATTGTTCATTTTAATATGCAAAACAATTTGGCTGAAGGCGGTTTTACAGGAATTACACTATTATTATACGCACTATGGAATTGGGATCCTTCGATCACAAATTTACTGCTAAATATTCCTTTATTTCTTATCGGGTGGAAATTATTAGGTAAAAATGTGTTTATTTACACGATTATTGGAACAGTAGCGGTGTCTATTTTCCTATGGTTTTTTCAACTTCCAAAAATCGAGTTACATATTCCTCTCACTGAAGATTTAACTCTTGCGGCATTATTTGCAGGAACGTTTATTGGTGTCGGCTTAGGAATTATTTTCCGCTATGGCGGGACAACTGGGGGAGTAGATATTATTGCGAGATTAGGTTTTAAGTATTTTGGATGGAGTATGGGAAAAACAATGTTCGTTTTCGACTTTTGTGTTATCGCTCTGTCACTACTTACCTATCTTTCATACAGAGAAGCGATGTATACATTAGTAGCTGTTTTTGTAGGAACAAGAGTCATTGATTTCATTCAAGAAGGCGCATATGCGGCAAGAGGAGCGATGATTATTTCTGACTCAAATGAGAAAATTGCTAATAAAATTATGAGCGAAATGGATCGTGGGGTTACAGTATTAAAAGGACATGGTTCTTTCACTAAACAAGACCGGGAAGTCCTTTATTGTGTTGTAGCAAAAACAGAAATTGTTCGTTTAAAAAGTATTATTACAAGCATTGATCCACATGCATTTGTGTCTGTTAGTGTCGTTCATGATGTAATGGGCGAAGGTTTTACTTTAGATGAGTATAAACAGCCTCTCGAGAAATAATTTTTAAAAAATTGTATTCAGCTTTACATCTATCTTTTTTTAATAGATATAAAGTGGATACAATTTTTTACTATTAACCAAAAAAGGAAGAATAAATTTCTCCTATCAGCCCTTTCATTTGATGAACACCTAAATCTGTATTTGTCATAATTACCGCACCCTTTTTTAATGACGGGTAGGCAACAAGCATACACTGAAAACCAATCCCCCATCCTAATGAAGAAATTTCAACATCTTTATCGAAACTGTCTAAAAATACACCGAGTCCTGTCCAATTTACATTTCCTTGAGGGCTAACCAACTCCTTCGCATTTTTTATCGATATTCCTAATTGACTTGTTCCTTCCAAAGCATTCATTAATTCCAACACTAATATTGCTAAATCGGAAGGCGTTGTCCAAATACCACAGGCTGCTGGATATGGATAAAAAGGGTATTTTCTGGAGATAAGCTCTCCATTTTTGTTATGACCAGAAGAGATATTTTCAAGACCAGTTATATCAATAAAACTTTTATTCATTTGCAACGGCTGGAAGAGGGATTCTTTAATCACTTCTTTAAAAGATTTCTTTAAAGTATCTTCAATCAATTGTTGAATAATACAAAATCCTGCATCCGAGTAATGAAATTCACTTTTTGGCTCGCATTCTACCTTAATCGGCCCCCTACAATAGGTTGTGCTCCCCTTCAAAATATCTAATATAGTAGGAACTTCATCGTTTTCTTTCCATTCGCTAAAACTTCCTTCAGGATCAATAATTCCTGATTGATGGCTCAGAAGATCTCTTAAAGTAACCGTTTTTCCTTTTATCTGCTCACTAGCTTTTAACTTCCAAGAAGTAAGTTTAGCATTAATTTCTTCATCTAAATCAAGATAACCTTGTTCTACTAGTTTCAAAACAAGGATTGCTGTCATGAATTTACTAATGGAACAGGAATGGAAGCTTGTATTTTCATTAACTCTATCTTCTGTATCCGCTTCCTTTAAACCATATTGTTCAGTACCATTAATCTTACCATCTTGGATTAGCGCTAGACTTAAGCCAGCTATTTTATAATGCTCCATTCGTTCCTTCACATTTAAAGCGGCAAACATCATCATAGCCCTCCTATGTTTTTAAAACTATTATATCACACAAAACGAACATACGATCGATTCTGTGGTTTTTTCACACAAAAAATCGACCGTATTTGTCTCAAGGCTAATCTAATTAAGCTATCTATTACAGGATTACTTTTCTATCCTGTTTTCTTATTTTAATGTGGAATGAATTTCACTAACACGCTTATCACTTGGCAGTAAATACGTTAATATCCCCAGAAGTGGGAGAATACTACAGATAATCATAATCGCTTGCAAGCTAAATGCATCTCCGATAACGCCAAAGATTACTGCACCAAGAGCTCCCATACCAAACGCTAATCCGACAATTAATCCTGATACAAGACCAATCATACCTGGGAGCAGCTCTTGAGCATAAACTACGGTTACACTAAAGCTAGACTGCAAAATAAAACCAATTATAAATAATAAAGGTCCAATTAGCCAAAAAGGCATATGTGGTAGAAGTAAGGCAAAGGGAGCAGAGCCTACTAGTGAAAATAGAAGAATAGTTCTTTTTCCAAAACGATCTGCCAGCGGCCCACCAAGGAAAGTTCCGATAACACCAGCAAGTAAAAACACAAAAACAAATATTTGTGCATTTTCGATGCTTAAACCAAACTTCTCAATTAAATAAAAGTGAAGAAAGTTGCTGATCCCCGCACCATACCAAGAACGAGCAAATACTAGGAAAATCAATAAGCATATCGCAACAATAATTTCTTTATTGACAACAAATGCACGCTTCGTTTGTTGTTTCTTTTGTGGATTTCTAATATACAGTTCTTTTTTATACCAAGTGGATACTTGAAATAATACTATGATTCCTATTGTAGCCAGAAGCGTAAACCAAATAGTTCCAAATTGGCCTGTTCTTACAAAAATAAATGCCGTAAAAACTGGCGCTAATGATTGACCAGCATTCCCGCCGACTTGATAAATCGATTGGGCAAGCCCTCGTTTTGCTCCTGCTGCCATATAGGAAACACGTGAACCTTCTGGATGAAAAATTGCTGAGCCAAAACCAATAAATAAAACCGATAATAAAACTAAATAAAAATTGGGTGCAAGTGCAAGCCCAAACATCCCTATTAAGCTGGAGAACATAGCAATTGGCAATAAGTAAGGTGTAGGCCTTTTGTCTGCCAAAACCCCAAAAAACGGCTGTAGAATAGATGATGTAATGTTTAAGGTAAAAGCAATCCAGCCAATTTGAGTATAATTTAACCCCATCGACTGCTGGATAACAGGAAACAAAGCTGGCACAACAGATTGCATACAATCATTCAAAAAATGCCCTAGGCTAATCGCAAATAAAATCCGATAAACCGTCAGCTCCTGTTGCTTTTTACCTTGTAAATATTCAGCAGTTTGCAAAAAAACCCTTCTTTCTCCTTGTTATTCGTTTATGTAAATGGCATTGTTAATTATACACCTAGAAAAGTTTGGAATCTATATTTTTTCGAAGAATCAAAATAAATAGATATTAATCACAACAAAAAAAAGATGCAAAAAGGTAAGTCCTTTTGCATCTTTTTTATTTTCTATTCGTCTCTCGACATACCTGTATAAATTAAAAGTAAACGAACTAGCTCGAGAACCGCTACTGCTGCTGCTGCTACATAGGTTAGTGCTGCTGCATTAAGTACTTTCTTCGTTTCTCTCTCTTCATCATTTCTAATAATCCCTAATGAAACCACCTGATCCATTGCACGGTTTGAAGCATTAAATTCTACTGGAAGTGTAACAAATTGGAACAACACACCGGCAGCCATTAAGATAATACCAAGTAATAACATTCCATCCAATCTTGCGAAGATGCCAATCATGATAAAAATCCAAGATGCATTACTTCCAAAACTAGCCACTGGTACTAATGCCGAACGGAATCGCAAGAAAGAATATTCTTGTTGATCTTGGATAGCGTGACCAACTTCGTGTGCTGCGATAGCTGCTGCTGCAACAGAATGGCCGTGATAATTTTCAGTGGATAAACGTACCACTTTAGAGCGAGGATCATAATGGTCTGACAAGACGCCTCTTGTTTCTTCTACAGATACATCATATAGCCCATTGGAATCCAATACTCTTCTCGCTACCTCTCTACCAGACATTTGTGAAGAAGAAGCTACTTTTGAATATTTTTTATATGCGCTTTTCACCTTCATTTGTGCCCAAATAGGTATGAGAATTATTAATATGAAATATACAAAAATCATGTTTTTCCCCCTATTTCATCTTGTAGTATATTTTTATTGTAAGCAGGAAAAACACCAAAGTCAAATATTATCCCTTTTTTGTTTAGCTTGCCTTTTTTCCGCTTTATCCCCGAGGTATTTTCGCCACCCTACATATGATAAAGTAAGGATGATAATACTTCCTGTAGAAATAATCACCCACCATAAAGAAGGATCTGCCTCATCTTCATACAACTGATTGAAAACATCTTGTAATTCGCCTTCTAATTGACTTACTTCTTCTAGCTGACCTTTTTGATTAAAGACTTGTAAGCGATACGTATTCATAAATTCAACGAGGGAATTTAATTCTTGAAATTGCGTAGTAGAAACATCTAGCTTAAGACTCGGATGAATAATTTGATATAAAGATAGGAAAGAATCTAACTTCTCGTTATATCTTTCTTTATCTTCGGAAATAATAGCATCCTTCATATCTCGATAAGTTGTCATTACAGGCTCTTCCATTTGTGTCCACAAAGGTTGCTCCCCTGATGAAACAGCATCA
Organism: Niallia sp. FSL W8-1348; assembly: GCF_038006745.1. NCBI lineage: Bacteria > Bacillati > Bacillota > Bacilli > Caryophanales > Bacillaceae > Niallia > Niallia sp. FSL W8-1348. The sequence continues at coordinate 656,144 of NZ_JBBOVV010000002.1, forward strand.
ACTGCCAATCGAAATTTCGTCACTGAATTAATCCGTTCATCATTATTAATCGATGGATTGGTAATTGCCTCTACCGCTTCATCATGTGTACCAGTTAAAATTCTCCGCTCATCAAGCGTAAATGCACTCCCATTTACCGTTGCTGAGCTAAATTGATTCGAAAAATAGTCAAGAATTTTTTTTGCATCCTCATAGCGTTCTGATCGTACAAGCTGCAATACCTCATCTGACAGTGTATCTAGTTCATCTAATTCTTTAGCAGGCGATTTTTGGTCTGCATACACAGAATAAGAGATAGGCAAAAGTAAAATCAATATCATTAACAACATAACCAATTTAGCCTTCATTCTTGTCCCTCCTCTATCTACTATTAAAAATGTATGATGAGTTGGACAAGGTTAGACTAAAAAATCATAATTCTATTGAATCTTCCACTGCATTTGTTCGCTTTTTTTAAATGCGTAGAATGCGATCATTAGACTTAAAATACTCAGCCAGAATGTAAAGTAGCCGATATTTGCCATATATTGATCCAAGACACTATATTTCGGCATCATTTTAAACACATAATCTATTACATCATTATGTAAAGTCCATATAGCTGCAAGAATGATGTGAACCCATTTAAAACGATAAAAAGGAATGTACAGCAAACCTTGAATCGCCATAGCCCCATGTGAAAAAATGAGCATCCATGAATCAATCCCGATTGTTCCTGTTTCAAAATAGACAAGAAAATTCATTACAACCGCCCAAATTCCGTATTTAAACAATGTAACTAATGCTAATGCTTCCATAAGCCGCCAGTTCTTTTTCCACAGAAATGCTATTAATACAAACACGAAAAAAAGACTAGCTGTCGGGCTATCAGGAACGAAGAGTAGAAACCTCGTCGGTGTTTCTGCTAACTGAGTTTTGTACCAATAATACCCATATGCCGTTCCAACTATATTAATAATGAGCAATAATCCTAAAAAAGATCGATTGCTTAATATCATATAAATATATCTCACTCTATTTTCCCCTTTTCCTTTTCCTTTTCCTTCTCATACTATTTTACCATAGTTTACTATGAACAGGAAAATGGGAGAGTACATACAAAAATCCCGAATAGTTTCTAACCATTCGGGATTAACTATTTATTTTTTATTTATTTTGCAAGTATTTTAATTGATTCGTTAAGGTGTTAAACATCTCTTTATCGCCATTATCTAACGCTTCATCAATTAACTGGAGAATTTTTTCCTTTTGGAATTTTTCTATACTGTTTACTAAAAACTGTTCTGCAATCATTTTATCTTTTTCGGTAATTTGCAGCTTTTTCGGCATAAATGGATTTTCTACCAACACAGCCGCATACTGATGAACTTGATTTGATGCGTAAAAGTTGAGCTGAATGTAAATATCTTCATCTCGATTTAGTCTAATATCATGAAAAGACTTTTCTGCATCTGTTGTCATCACATTTTCTTTATAAAATCTAAAAGGTACTTCATCTACACAATGCGTGGACATAATTAAACCTCTTGGACATTTTTCTGCATTTTCAACAAAATGGACTTTTTCCATCAATTGATCATGACTCATAAGATAATTTAAAATCCATACACATTCCCGTCTCTTCAATTGATAGTGATTCAAAAACCAACGAATGAAGTCTTTTTTTTCGTTGACAGATACAGGGGTTTTCATTTTGTAATTCCCTCCTCTGCTTGCAACAAATTTTTATTATCCAACCTGTTTTACCTGCATCGCTCCTAAGGAAATGACAATTCTTAAGCGGCCAATAAGCCTCTTGGTACAATGATTTTCAAAGATTTTCATCCAAACACTTATTCGTTATCCATAAGGCGTTGCAATATTTCAATATACTCCTCATTACTTGGATCTGTTTGTAAAAGCATATTAAAAATTTCGGCAGCATCCCTTCTTTTTCCTTCTTCTAAAAGAAAATATCCATAATCATATAGAAAATCTGGAAGTTCTTTAAAGAAAGTATATGCTAATTGATATTTGTTTAATGCCTCTGAATATTTTTCAATTCCATGAAATGCTTTGGCAGCATCCCAATGTAGCTGTGGCTCTTCTATTTCGAGCTTATCCATCATCTCAATTAGCTCTAGAACATCTTCAAATCGATCTTGTGTTAAAAATAACTTATTCAACAAAAGAACTGCTTCTGTAAATTCAGGATCAATCGCAAGCGCTTCTCTAAATTGTTCCTCCGCTTTTTGTTCGTCCCCAAGTTTTAAAGCTAATTTACCACCATATAGGTATAAATCTTTATTAAACTCATCTTGCTTTATCCCTTCGACTACCGTATTATACGCATCATCAAGCATTTCTTCATGTTCATACGCACGAGCCAAATATAGATATAAAGAATGGTAAGAGGGATCCAAACCTTTTACCTCTTCAAAGCGATTAATAGCAATCGTATATAAACCAGCTTGCGAAGCTGTCAAAGCCAGATTAAAAAGTGTATTTATCTCGATTTTTTCTTCTAATGCTTTTTCATAATAAGAAATAGCATCCTCAAATGCTCCTCCAGCACTTAGATTATCCGCGATTCTTCCATTGATATTTACTCCAGCGATATTTTCCTCTGTAGGTAATACCTTTTGATAGGACTTAATTGCGTCGGTAATTTTCCCTTGTTCGGCATATAATTCCCCTAACGCAAAATCAATAATCACTTCATCTGGCAGGATTTTTTTTGCTTCTTTCAATTTCTGTTCACTGACCTCATACAGCCCATCCATTTGATAAAGATCTGCAAGCAATAGCAATGCTTGAGGGAAAGAAGGATCATTCGGGTTGATTTGTTCTAAATAAGAAATTGCTATTTCCTCATTCCCTAGTTCCATTTCCGCTTCTGCAACTAAGACAAGCAATTCTCCTTCTTCGGGATAACCTTCCAGTAAAACTAAAAAGAGATCTTTTGCTTCTTCCAAAAATCCTAGCTGAAATAGTTCCTCTCCTAGCACAAATCTTTCTTCATTATTACCCGATTTCAATACATCTTGATAATATTTCAACGCTTTCTCTTGTTGTCCGTCTTCTAATAAAGCGATAATTTCATTAACTCTTTCCATATGATATCCTCTCTAATCTCCTTCTATATTGTCAGGAAGGAAGGTACTTTTACTTCAAGTAATTCACCATAGCCGGGACGGTAAAATACTTTATCCCCTGCTCGAATACATTTTCCTTTGTGAATAGTCATTTGTATTCTATCATAATGATAATGAAACAAATCATTTTCTTCAATATTTATGATTGAATCGTCGAAAGCAAATAAATTATATGTTACTTCTCCACCTTGATAAATATTTCCTTTAAATGGATATATCCCCATTTTTACTAAATCAGGATAGGCAATTGCTATCCCTTCTTTTATTTCATGGGGAATAGATGGTATTTTAACATCTCTCATTAATCTTGACCATATATTTTGAGCCATTTTCTTTTCTTGCTCATCTTCCATTAAAAAAATCGGAACTAATGGTGCATTATAAGGGAATAGCGCCTCTTTAATCCAGCCCCATGGAACTTGATACAATGCCTTTACTTCCTCAATTTCTATAAATAAGACGGGAAGTTTTTCTCTTTTGCAAGCGCGGACAAAACTAGGTGACAATAATTTCAAAGGAATTTTTACTCCTGTTACATAATCAATTGCACAATTTAGTAGTTGATTCTTCATTTTCTTTAATTGTATGGGCAATTCCCTTTCTCTTTTTACTTCTAAATAAAAAAGAAAGGTTGTACATCCTTTTTTGATTAAATTCTCTTCTATATAATTTCTTTGTTGAGAAGTAGAAGTAATTTGCTTCACTTGATTTTCTAAAATAACTGTAGTGGGAGTCATTATATAAGGATTTCCATCCATTCGCATGTATTGGTAGGAGTGGAATTTTTCTTTCAACAATTCAATTCGATTTTCCTCGATAAGGATTGAAGTCTTTTTTACCCTTTGCCGCTTTAATAAATGTATATCTTCAATAATATATTGCATCCCAAATCACCACCTAGTCTTTTAGACAAGCTATGATTTAGAGTTAGCAAATATTCCACAAATCAAGATTTTCTGATTTTCTGTAGAAGCAAAAAATCGTCGATAAACATAAAGTTCATCGACGATTTTTTATCTTTAAACAGCTAAGTTATTAAGATGCAAAAAGAAAGAGGGATAGGATACTGCAATCGCATTCGCATTTTCAAGGATAAGTTCTCCTTCGCAAATCTGTGAAGCAATTGCAAGCATCATGCCAATACGATGGTCACCATGAGAGTCTACTTTCGCTCCAGTGAGCTTCTTTCCTCCCTTGATGATCATTCCGTCATCTGTTGCTTGTATATCTGCACCTAATTTTTTTAGCTCTGACACTACTGTATCAATCCTATTTGTTTCCTTTACCTTTAATTCATGGGCATCTTTTATTATCGTTACACCATCTGCTTGTGTTGCCAACAAAGCAATAATCGGGATTTCATCGATTAATTTCGGAATGATGTTTCCTCCAATCGTAGTTCCCTTCAAATCACTTGTTGATACTGTAATGGTTGCTGTAGGTTCAAAAATATCAGCATCATTTTTTTGAAATTCCATGGTTGCTCCCATGTTTTGAAGAACTTCCAATATTCCTGTTCTCGTCGGATTTAGGCCAACATTTTTCAACGTAATATAGCTGTTAGGAACAATACAACCAGCCACTAGGAAGAATGCCGCTGAAGAGATATCCCCAGGAACATGAATGTCCGTTCCGGTAAGCTTCTGACCACCTGTTACATAAATTTCATTTCCTTGTCTGCTAATCTCTCCACCGAATCGCTCTATCATTCTTTCGGTATGATCCCTTGTAGCGACTGGCTCAATTACTTTTGTAACACCATCTGCATTTAGACCAGCAAATAGAATAGCGGATTTTACTTGGGCACTTGCTACTGGCAAACGATAAGTTATACTTTGTAAGTCGCCCCCGCGAACAGATAAAGGAGTATACTTACCATCTTCTCTTCCATCAATTTTCGCACCCATTTCTCTTAATGGAGTAACCACTCTTGTCATTGGACGCTTACCAATCGAAGAATCACCGATTAATGTACTATGAAAGTGCAAACCTGATAATATTCCCGCTAATAACCTGATAGTTGTACCAGAATTCCCAACATCTAAAATTTCTTTTGGTTCTTGTAGTCCTTCTGTACCTTTTCCGTGGATAACTACTTCTTCTTCATTCTGTTCTATTAATACTCCTAATTTTCGAAAACAAGAGATAGTGCTTAAGCAATCGTCCCCTAAAAGGAAATTGGTAACCCTCGTCTTCCCCTTTGCTATCGATCCAAACATAATGGAACGATGAGAAATTGATTTATCACCTGGTACTGTAATTTCTCCTTTTAATCCGTAAGTATTTTGTTTAAGTGTTATTAAATTCAATTGATTCACCTTCGTTCTATCCAATCGTAGTATCATAATTTGAATAAGAAGCAATACACTTTTGTGCTCTTACTCTATCTTCCTCTGTCTGAAAACTAATAACCAAGATTCCAAAAATCTCTTCCCGAGTTTCCATTATTCGAATATTAGTTATACTTATATTTTCTTTTGCTAAATAACCAGTAATTTCAGATATTACCCCTGGATAATCGGGTACATCAACAAATAAATCATAAAACGCCGGTATCGCACCCTTTTGATCTTGAGGCAAGCCATCCCTTACCTTTTTAGCTCTAGCGAAATAGTCATATAATTCCTCTGCTTGTTCCTTTTCAATAAATGAGAGGACTTTATCCATTTCCTTTTTCCAGTCATTCATTAACTCCATTAATACGTTTTTGTTATGTATTAATATGTCTCGCCACATAGAAGGACTGCTAGAGGCAATTCTAGTTATGTCTCTGAATCCACCAGCAGCTAATCTTGTTACCAGTTTATGTTGTTCACTAATATGATCTGCCTGGTGAACTAAAGATGCCGCAACTATATGAGGCATATGACTGATTGCACCTGCTAATAAATCATGCTCTTCTGGAGAAATAACAAGAAATTTTGCATTCGTTCCTTGTAACCATTTCAGCAAGTGTTGAACATGCTGATCATTAACTCTTTCAGGAGGAGTTAATAAATAAAATGCATTTTCAAAAAGTATCACTTTTGAAGCAGACACTCCACTTTTATGAGATCCCGCCATCGGATGTCCTCCTATAAAGGTTATGCCTTTATCTAATAGCACTTGCGATTTTTTCGTTATAACAGACTTGGTGCTCCCAACATCTGTTATTAATACATTTTGTTTTAACTCCATTTTAGAAAGAGTTTCCATGATTTTTTCTGTTTCTTTAACTGGTGTAGAAAGAATAATGAGATCAGCCGATTTTGCTCCTTCTTCAATTGTTGTTGAGCGTTCATCAATAACACCTAGCATGCTCGCTAATTTCAAATTATCCTGTGAAATATCGTAACCAGTGATGATGCTTTCTGGGTGTTCTTTTTTTATGCATAAAGCTAACGATCCACCTATAAGTCCTAAACCTATTATGAAGACGCGACCGTTCATTCTAGCACCGCCTTCTATTCGCATTATTATTTCGCTACTTTCTTTTCAGTAAGAAATTGCGTCATAACTTTAATCAATCCTTCATTCTCTTCTTTTGATCCGACTGTAATACGAACAGAAGTAGGGAATTTCAAAGGAACTCCAGAACGTACGATAAATCCTTTACTCATTAAATAATGGAATACTTCATCGCCGTCTATTTTAAAATCAACTAAAACAAAGTTTGTTTGTGATGGGTAGTAGGATAAGTTATTTTCCTCACAAAAACGATATAATTGCTCTAATCCTTCTCTATTTTTCTGTCTACAACTTTCCACAAACTCCTGATCCTTTAATGCTTCTTCTGTTGCGATTTGACCTAATGTATTGACATTAAACGGTTCTCTAATCGGATCTAACGTGTTTAATAGTGTAGCATTCGCAACACCATATCCTACACGGAAGCTCGCAAGACCATATATTTTTGAAAATGTTCGTAACACGATAAGATTACTAAACTGTCTAGTTAGAGAAATAGAATCATAATAATCGCCTGCAACTACATACTCGTAATATGCTTCATCCAGCACAACAAGAATGTCTTCTGGAACCTTTTCTAGAAAAGTGAGTAATTCCTTTTCAGGAATATATGTGCCAGTTGGATTATTCGGACTGCATAGCCAAACAACACTTGTATTATCATCAATTGCTGCAAGCATAGCAGGCAAATCATGTTCCGCTTTTTCTGTAAGTGGAACTTCTCTGACTTCTGCCCCATCAACAATTGCATTATGCTTATACTGGCCGAACGTATGGCAAGCCATTACCGTATTTAAACCTGGTCTTAGTAAAGCTCTAGATATCATTAAAATGATTTCATCTGAACCATTTCCTAGTATTAATTCTTCTAGTGTAACCTTTAAGAAATCAGCTAGCGCATAACGAAGGTTTGTAGCATATCCATCCGGATATAAAGCATAAGAACCATCGACTTTTTTTAAGGCGTCTAATACTTTGGGAGAGCTTCCAAATGGATTCTCATTAGACGCAAGTTTTACAATATGTTCTAAATTAAATTGTTTTTTCACTTCTTCTATCGTTCTACCTGGTTGATAAGCTTTTAAACCTAAAAGCTGCTGTTTCCATTTCATTTTTTTCACCCCGAGTAGTTTTATTGTTTTGTTAAATCTGGTCTTAATTGAATAGCCTTTTCTAAATAAGTATGCTGGATTTCATCTTGACGAAGCTCAGTGTTCCAATGCATCATAATACGAATGCACTTTTCTAACGCCTGCGGAACAGCTATTTCCTTCATGCACATTACTGGAACGTAGGTCCAATCTTCTTGCATTCGAATAACTTTAGCTGGAAAAGCAGCATTTATATCATCTGTTACCGATAAGAATACTGATGCTACATCAACTGCTTTTATCTTATTTGCCTTAATCATCTCTTTAAAAAGGCTTTCTGTAGCTGATAATATTTCTGCTTCGATATTATTTTCAACCGTTATAGCTCCCCTAACTCCTCTAATCATCTACTTCCCACCTTTGAATAACGCTAATTCTTTTCTTATTTCCTCTTCATTCATCTCTACTAGAACAGGAATTCCTAATTCTTTCAAAAGGACAAAACGGATCGTTCCATTTACCGATTTTTTATCCTGTCTCATTCGATCAATCAAACGGTCTATTTCTAAATTTTCTGGAATATCATAGGCATATCCAAGCTGTTTAAGCCACTTTATGAATTCCTCAATAGAAAATACTAAGTCGCATTTCTGTTTGCTTAATCTTAACGCAAAAATCATTCCTATAACAATTGCTTCCCCGTGCGTAAATTTCCCATAACCCATCTCAGCTTCAATTGCATGACCTAACGTATGACCAAAATTCAAAAAGGCACGTACATTTGCTTCTCTTTCATCCTTTTCTACAATTGCCCGTTTAACAAGAATTCCTTTTTCCAGAATCGCTGACCAATAACCTACATTTACTTTTGATAAATCACTTATCTGACTTTGCAATTCATGATAAAACGCTACATCACTTATTAATGCGTGCTTGATTACCTCTCCAAACCCTGAACGCAGCTCTTGAAGTGGTAGCGTAGTTAGAAAAGTTGTATCATAGATAACTGCTTCTGGCTGATTAAAAACACCAATCATATTTTTTCCAAGAGGATGATTAATAGCGACTTTCCCCCCAACCGCACTATCATGAGCTAAAATAGTTGTAGGTATCTGAATGAAAGGAATTCCTCTCATAAAGGACGCAGCTACATAACCAGCTAAATCACCAACCGCACCCCCACCCAATGCTAGCACTAATGATTTACGGTCTAAATGTTGTTCGAGCATATAAGTCAAACAAGCATAAAAAACGTCAAAAGTTTTCGCCTTTTCTCCTGCTGGTACTGTATATGTAATAACAGGAAAAGAGGAAAGTTTATTTTCTACTGTCTTCAAATGCAGCTTTTCTACCGATTCATCTGTAATAATCAAGATTTTTGTTGCGTCAGCAAAATTCTTTTGTATAAAAAAAGTTAGCTGATTAATAACATGTTCCCCAATCCATACATCGTATTGTTTTGACGCTGTTTGAATAGAAACAGTGTGCATTAGAATTCCCTCGCATGTCTATTGTGCTCAGCAATATTAGCTACAAGTCCTTCGAAACGATCAGAATAAAACTGATCAACAATGGCTGAAGCAAGCTCCCAAGCAACAGCGTGCTCTGCTACTACTGACGCAGCTGGAACCGCGCAACTATCACTTCGTTCAATACTTGCTGTAAATTCTTCTTTTGTATCGATATCAACACTCTTTAACGGTTTGTACAAGGTCGGAATCGGCTTCATTACTCCTCTTACAACTAGCGGCATTCCATTAGTCATTCCACCTTCTAAACCACCTAAACGGTTCGTTCTACGTGAATAACCGGTTTCTTTATCCCAGATAATTTCATCATGGACTTCACTTCCAGGCATTCTCGCAGCTTCAAAACCAATGCCAATCTCTACTCCTTTAAATGCATTAATACTCATTATGGCAGCGGCAAGCTTTGCATCTAGCTTACGATCATAATGAACATAGCTGCCAACACCAATCGGCATGCCTTCCACAATCACTTCGACAACTCCGCCAATCGAATCGCCATTCGCTTTTGCCTCATCAATCGCCTTCATCATTTCCAGTCCCGCTTCTTCATCTAAACAGCGAACTGGAGAATTTTCTGTGATTTCCTTAAGCTTTTCAATCGATTCATAATCTGCAACTTTTGATTTTATACCACCAATTTCCACTACATGAGAAGCAACTTTAATCCCTAACAAAGCAAGTAATTTCTTCGCTACCGCTCCTGCTGCCACACGAACTGTCGTTTCACGTGCTGACGAACGCTCTAACACGTTTCTCATATCACGATGACCATATTTAATGGCCCCGTTTAGATCGGCATGCCCAGGTCTTGGACGGCTAATCTTTCTTTTTATATCATTTGCTTCTGCATCATCAAGCGGATCCTGCCCCATAATTTTGGTCCAATGCTTCCAATCATTATTTTCTACGATTAGAGAAACAGGTGAACCTAATGTATAGCCATGTCTAATACCACCGCCAATTTCAACAGTATCTGTTTCAATTTGCATTCTTCTTCCTCTGCCATGCCCCTTTTGCCTTCTAGCTAGTTCCTCATTTATATCTTCTGCTAATAAAGGCATTCCAGCAGGAAGTCCTTCTATAATCGTAATTAATTTGGGACCATGCGACTCCCCAGATGTTAAGTATCTCATAAATAAATCCTTTCTCCCTTCAACGCTTTAAAGTGATTATGTTCCAATATAACATACCAATCCTGTTATGAATAGAGAAAATCTAAAAATCTTTGCAAAATATTAGAATATCGTTTTCCTATCACATAAGAAAAAAACACTGATTCAAACAATGGCAAAACAACGACAAAATGACATCATTGTTTTGCCATTATTTTCCTCACTCTTAACGAGCAGCTAACCAGTCAGCTAACTGCCGAAAATCGATGAAGCGAGACTGGAACTTTCCCGTAAAGATTCGATAAGTGCAACTAACCATCCGGGGAGGATGAAGAAAAAAACTCCATGGATGGAAATTTTTTATATTTTTCGATAGAAAAAAGTATCCGCTGTTTCTAATCCATATTTGGCAGGTGTAAAAATCTGTTCCGTACTACCGACAAAGAATATCCCACCAGGTCTTAATGCTTGGGCAAATTTATGATAAAGCTGATCTTTCGCTTCCTCTGTAAAATAGATCAGAACATTCCTGCAAACAATTAAGTCAAATGGTCCACCAAACGAATCAGATAATAAATTTTGCTGCTTAAACATAACATTTTTTTTCACTTCTTCTTTAACTTTGTACATTGTACCTTCTTTTTCAAAACACTTATCCTTTTGAGCAATTGGCACTTCATTCAATGCTCGTTCTAAATAAACACCCTTTTTCGCTCTTTCTAGTGCGTTAATATCAATATCTGTCGCAAGAATTTGGAAGTCCCTTGCCTTCATTTCATTCATTAAGAGCATGGATAAAGTATACGGCTCTTCTCCTGTTGAGCAAGCTGCACTCCAAACCTTTAGCTGTGATTTTGATTGGAGGAGATCGGGCAATATTTTTTTCTCCAATACCTCCCAGCGTTTAAAGTTTCGATAAAACTCGGAGACATTGATTGTCATTCGATCTAATAACTCGTCTAACAAATTTTTATCTGTATGTATTGCCTTAAAATACTCTGCAAAGGAAGTAAAGCCTCTTTTTTCATAAAGAGAGGTTAACCTTCTTTTCATTTGAGCTTCTTTATATAAAGATAAATCTATTCCTGATATTCGATAGAAATTCTTTATAAAATCTTGAAAATCCTTCTCCATGTAAATTCCTCTCAACCATCATAATATCTACTTCTTTTTTAGTATATACGATTTTCCCGCAAAAGGGCCAAATTTTATTCCGATAATTCATATAATTACTAGAAAAGCCCATCAGCCCTTGGGAGACAAGAAAAGCGCAGGGACCCGGTTAGTGGCGTGTGTAGTGAAATAAAATAGCTGCCCTGCATAGGACAGCTATCGTAAGCTAATATTAGTAAATCCAACTATCTAATAATTTGTTATACTCTACTATCTCTTCTTCTCGAAAGAAAAGGGAAATTTCTCTTTGCGCACTTTCTCTTCCATCTGATCCATGGATAATATTTTTATGTTTTACTACGCCAAAATCTCCTCGAATGGTTCCTGGTAAAGCTTCTAAAGGATCGGTTTTGCCCATCATTAGTCTTGATTTTGCAATTACTCCCTCTCCTTGCCAAACCATAGCAAAAACAGGACCAGAAGTGATAAAATCTACTAATTCTGTAAAAAAAGGCTTTTCCTTATGCTCTGCATAATGTTGTTCAGCTATATTTTCAGAAACATGGATAAACTTTGCGCCAACAAGCTGAAAACCTTTTTCTTCGAATCGGGTTACTATTTTTCCTATTAGATTTCTTTGTACCCCATCTGGCTTTACCATTAGAAATGTTCTTTCCATAAGCTCACTCCTACCATATGTATTAGACTAGTAAACATGGTCATTCATGAAAAACTTAACATAAAAATCCAAATTTTGCAAAAGGTTTTTCAAACGCTTTCATATAGGATGATTACTTTGGGAAATTCCCATTTCTTCTAAAATTTGCGTTTTCCTAAATACTTTGCAATATTAGTAAGTGCTGATTTTGCTTTTCCGCTTGGTAAATCACGAATGGTATGCAACGCTTTGTTTAAATACATATCACTAACCTGTAAAGATCGATCAATAGCATCTGTACTTTTAATACTATCAATAATGTCCATTAATTCGTTCTTAGGCATCGTTTCGTGAACAGTTATCACTTTTTGCCTAACCTGCTCATATTCCATCGCAAACAAAACAGGTAAGGTAATATTGCCTTGAAGTAAATCTCCTCCAGCAGGTTTCCCTAATTCTTGTTCCGTCCCGACAAAATCAAGCACATCATCAATGATTTGATAGGACATTCCCACATAGTAGCCAAATTGATATAACTTTTGCTGATACTTTTCCTCTACATCAGAGACTATTGCACCAACTAAAGAGCTTGCTGATATTAATAGAGCCGTTTTCCGTTTTATTCTCCGAAAATAATCTCTGATATTCTGATCAAATCGATATTTGTCTTTAATTTGCTGTATTTCTCCGATACATACTTCCACTATTGTATTAGCAAGGACTCGGTGAGCAGCAGGCTTATCTATCTCACTCATTATTTCCATTGACCTGGCAAAAATATAATCCCCTGTATACATGGCAACTTTATTATCCCATTTTGCTTTAATCGTAGGTTGTCCTCTTCTTAAATCCGAATCATCTATAACATCATCATGAACTAAAGAAGCCATGTGAATTAATTCTAAAGAAATTGCTGCTTTCTCTATTTTTTGAATATCATAGTTCCCAAATTGTCCAGCAAGCAATACGAATATCGGTCGAATTCTTTTTCCGCCCGCTTGCAATAAATGCAAGGAAGATTCATGTAATATGGAAGAGTTTGCCTGTACTGTTTCTTCCAATGCTCGCTCAATTTTTTCTATATCCGAATTCAAAAATGAGTACATCATTTTTAATTTCACCAACTACTCACCCAACTTGTATCGATATTTTGAAATAATTATGTATTGTTTCACATTATAAAATGCTTAAGTAAAAATAATCTGTCTCAAATGGTTTAGGATTATTAACATGTAGTCTAAATACATGATGATAAGTTTACTGAAATACTCAACATTTGTGTTGTAAGATTTTCACGATTAGACACTATAAGTGCACACGTATTTAGACTGTTTAAATCCTAATTCTGACTCGTTTACTTATAACCTAAATGAACTGCAGCAACTCCGCCGAAATACGGTTTATAAGTCACTTTATGTAGACCAGCCTCTTTAAACATAGTAGCAAGTTCTTTCATTCCTGGAAAATCACGTGCAGATTCTTGGAGCCAAGAATATTCTTTATAACTTTTCGCAAATAATTTACCAAAAAGAGGCATGATATATCGAAAATATACATAATATCCTTGTTTAAAAATCGGCATTGTTGGCTGAGATGTTTCCAAACATACTACCATCCCTCCTGGTTTTACTACTCTTCTCATTTCTTTTAAAACAGTTAAATAGTCAGGAACATTTCGTAAGCCAAAGCCAATTGTCACGAAATCAAAATGATTGTCAGGAAAGGGTAATTCCATTGCATTACCATGAAGAAGTTCTATATTTTGATAATCAGCTGTTTTTTCTTTCCCAATACTCAACATATTTTCACTAAAATCAAGCCCAATCACTTTACCAGAAGGCCCAACCTGATCGGCTAGACTAATTGTCCAATCAGCTGTTCCACAGCATACATCCAGACATGCTGCTCCTTTTGGTACATTCATTTTTTTCATTGTGTCTTTTCGCCACAATTTATGTTGTTGAAAACTAATAACAGAATTCATTTTATCGTAATTACCATAAATCTTTTCAAATACATTATGTACCTTTTCTTCTTTAGATTGCTGCTCTTGCATTTTATTACCCTTCCTCTACGTACAATTGTTGTTTGTTTATTACTTTCAATAATTGATAGACATTTTCTCTCAACTCTGCTTGTAAATCAGGAAGATTTTCTAGCAACTCTTCTAAGCGAAAACTTGTCTCTTTTATATGTTTATCTAACACCGCTACTTTATTACTATTTATAGGTAATAATTTCTTATTCTCATACTCACAAAAAGCATCGACTACTATTGAACTATTTGTATGATTGTATTCCTCTTTTTCTTTTCGGATTCGAGAAAGAAATAAAAATTCTCTGACGAATAATTTCCATCCATCTAATTGATAATAGTCGACAAGTTTTTGGATTAACGCTCCCTCAATAGTTTTCAGACTTTCTTTTAGCTGCTCGATTGAGTTTGCATTCTGGTGATAAAAGAATATTTTATTCTCGTTAACCTCTTTAATTCCTTCCGCTAGGAATTTTAGCATTCTAAAGTCTTCGATTTCGGCTAATATTTTATAATATTGCCCACTATATAAATCCCCTGCTAATACAGTTAGCTGTCTATTTCTTTCGTTCCCTTTATGCATCTTTTCATTTGTAATAAGCTCATGGGTATCAAGGGCAATCTGAATAAGTGTAATTGTTGTTGCATATGTAATAATGTCTTGTTTTTTTATCTTTACCTGTAACAGAACAGATATTGTTAGTAGAAGCTTATGTTCATCTAAAATTGGATTTGGTATATGCTTTTGCAAATAATGATTCGAGGTTTTTTCAACCACTCTTCTTTTTACACTTTCTAATAATTCTTGAATAGCCATAACATCACCCTTGTTCCCATTTATTCCTGATTATCGTTTCTGGAAAATAAATATCCTCACTTTTGCTTTATAGCTTAATAAGTATAAAGCTGTTTATTGCTACGCACAGAAGTAAAAAGCCAAAGCCATCTTCATTAGACTTAACTTAAAGTTCCGTGCAACAACTTTACGTAAAAGTTCATTTGAATTTCTATCATATATTTTAAATATTATATCACAACAGAAAGTAAAGGGATACAATAGCCACTTGGGAAAGATTCCACTCTCTGTTTTGTTGTAACTAATTTAATCTACAGCATCAAAATGCAGTATCTTTTCTTTACTATACTAAAAAATAACATAAAAAAACCGCGATAATTTCGCGGTTTTAGTGAAATACTATTATTGTATGTAATTATTTCACTGCGTCTTTAAGTGCTTTACCTGGTTTAAAAGCAGGAACTTTACTTGCTGCGATTTCAATTTCTTCACCAGTTTGTGGGTTACGACCTTTACGAGCCGCACGCTCACGTACTTCAAAGTTACCAAAACCGATAAGTTGTACTTTATCACCATCTTTTAAAGCATTCAAAATTGTATCGAAAACAGCGTCAACTGCTTTAGTAGCGTCCTTTTTTGATAGTTCACTTGCTTCAGCAACTGCATTGATTAATTCTGTCTTGTTCATGCCTTTCACCTCCTCCCGAGTGTTTCAAATAAAAGCTTAAAATTAGTTTCATATCTTTATTTGTAAACAAATTAACGGAATTATATACGTCCTACTGAATTTTTTCTTAAATGTCATGCATTTGATCACACTAAGAACTATTCAAGTATTAAGAGACTTAACTTTTATAAAAAAGATTAAGACTCCTTTTATAACGCTAATTCCTTTAAAAGATTATCATAATCATTTGTGCATATCAAGAAATTTTATATATTGATAGCAATATTTTCTTATTTTGAAATAAAAGCGTAACATTAAAACCATAAAATTTCCATTTACATCCAAAAACCGAGCGAAAATGTTACTATATTTCTGTAGTTTCCGTTATATCAATAGCGGGTATATAAACAAATATAGGATATTTTTTCTAAAATCTCATCTACCTTTTAAAAATTTTTGTTCTTTAAATACACAAAAAAAAGAACTCTAAAATAGAGTTCTTACAAAATAATTGCTATTAATCCACCAGAACCTTCATTGATGATTCTTTCTAATGTTTCTTTTAGTTTATAACGGGCATTTTCTGGCATTAATGAAAGTTTGGCTTGGATTCCTTCCCGCACGATGGAACTTAGGCTTCTTCCAAAAATATCTGAATTCCAAATGGATAACGGATCATCCTCAAAATCTTGCATTAAGTATCTTACTAATTCCTCACTTTGCTTTTCTGATCCAATAATAGGAGCAAATTCACTCTCTACATCTACTTTAATCATATGAATAGAAGGTGCAACAGCCTTCAGTCTGACTCCAAATCTCGAGCCTTGACGAATAATCTCTGGTTCATCTAAACTCATGTCCACTAATGATGGTGCAGCTATGCCATAACCTGTTTGTTTTACCATTTTTAATGCATCTGATATTTGGTCATACTCCGTTTTTGCATGAGCAAAATCTTGCATTAATTCTAATAAGTGGTCTTTTCCTCTAATTTCTACCCCAACAATTTCTTTCAGGATGTCATCATATAACTCATCTGGTGCAAATAGATCAATTTCCGCAATTCCTTGCCCCATTTCAATGCCAGCCAGACCAGCATTTTCAATAAATTCATATTCACTAAATTGTGAAACAACTCTATCTACATCTCTTAATCTCTTAATATCTTTTACCGTTTCTTTAACTGCTTCTTGATAATTATCTCTTAACCAATGATTTTCTCTTAAAACCATTACCCAGCTTGGTAAGTTAACATTTACTTCTAAGACCGGAAACTCGAATAATGCTTCACGCATAACATTTAATACATCTGCTTCACGCATACTTTCTACGCTCATAGCAATAACCGGGATATCATATTTTTCAGAAAGCTCTGTTTTTAAAGCTTCCGTATTAGGATGATATGGTTGCGCACTGTTTATAATCATGATAAACGGCTTTCCAACCTCTTTTAATTCTTCAATTACTCTATTCTCAGCTTCCAAATAGTTACTTCTTGGAATGTCACCAATCGTACCATCGGTTGTAATCACCACTCCAATTGTGCTGTGCTCTTGAATAACCTTTCTTGTTCCTATTTCAGCAGCTTCATGAAACGGAATAGGTTCCTCATACCAAGGTGTATTGATCATTCTAGGACCATTCTCATCCTCGTAGCCTTGTGCTCCTGGTACAGTGTACCCAACACAATCAACAAGCCTAATATTCACTTCTAATCCCTCATCTACTTTAATAGAGGCCGCTTGATTAGGAACGAACTTTGGTTCTGTTGTCATAATTGTTTTTCCTGCTGCACTTTGAGGAAGCTCATCTTTTGTACGAGCTCTATCTCCTTCATTTTCCATGTTCGGGATAACAACCAATTCCATGAATTTTTTTATAAAAGTTGATTTTCCAGTACGTACTGCACCTACTACACCTAAGTAAATATCACCGCCCGTTCTTTCGGCAATATCTTTAAAAATATTTACCTTTTCCAAGTGATCCCCTCCTGAACTTTTCCTAGTACATGGGATAGAATTATCCATTTAATACTATTAGACAATATATATTTATGATGTTGTCCTATCTCTTTATGACTTATTTTTTATTTTCTCCTCCTTTTTTTTGCTAGTTTTATTTGAAAGTAGCATTTTCTCTGTTTATGAACGTAAAAATGATATCCATCCATACGTTATATTTATTGAAACTAGCATAAGACTATTTGTTTCTTTATGCATAAAATAAAAAACCTTCTCTTCAATATATACAAGAAGAGAAGGGATATGACACTTTTTGTTAGGAAAACAGCTAGGAAGACAAGTAAATAACCATAAAGCAGGGCAGCCAGTCTATTAAAACGAGCCCACATGGTGTACAAACATTCATTTAAACTTCCATCAATGGGCTTCTTACTCCCATGAAAATAAACGGTTGTCACCTCGATTTTCATCCTTGTTGGTGAAGTTTGCTTCATGGATGGCTGCCCGTTAAGAGTGGGATAAAAAGGGTGCACATGACCCAATAGAGAGTGAAACCAATCGATTAGATTAAAAAATGGAAAATAAAAAAAATCAAAGTAAAAAGTAGGGGAAACTTTTTACTTTGATTTTCCATCGACTATTTGACCCAAACCCTGTTCATTCCACTAGGTTGCTTCAAAGCATTTTATGTTATAACATACATTTTCGAACCATTAAAACGCCTAAATTTCCATAAAAAGATTTTGTTTGTTTCTTCCTTTCTAAAGAAAGGCTTTATGTATTAAACATCTTTTTTTATTCTATGTACTGAGAGGCAAGAATGTTTATTAAATCTTCCATTTCATTCGTTTTCCCTCTTGCCATCAGGCTCTCTACTGCTGCTTTGGCATCTTGTCCATTAAATAAAATCTGGAACAAAGCATTTGTAATAGGCATCGTTACTCCATATTTTTCAGAAAGCTGATGTGCTGCTTTTGTAGTACGTATACCTTCCACAACCATTCCCATTTGGTCCAGCACTTCTTCTAGCGCATGACCTTTTCCAAGCATGTTGCCTGCTCTCCAGTTTCTAGAATGAACACTTGTACAAGTAACAATCAAATCTCCAATCCCTGTTAAACCAGCAAAGGTAAGAGGATTTGCACCCATTCTTGTTCCTAATCTTGCCATCTCAGCAAGACCTCTTGTAATTAATGCCGCCTTAGCATTATCGCCAAATCCTAATCCATCTGCAATTCCTGCACATACTGCAATGATATTTTTCAAGGCACCGCCAATTTCGACCCCAATAAGATCCGGATTTGTATATACTCGGAAATTATGATTGATAAATAAATCTTGAACAAGTTCAGCTTCATCCATCTTCTTAGAAGATACTGTAACTGTTGTTGGATGACGTAGGCTTACTTCCTCCGCATGACTAGGACCTGAGAGCACAACAATACTTTTACGCATGCTTTCAGGTATCTCTTCCTCCATTATTTCAGAAATTCTCATTAATGTGCCTGGCTCAATTCCTTTACTAACATGAACGAATGTTTTCTGCTTTTTAATGTAAGGAAGCATTTGCGGAATAACCTCACGCATTGCTTTGGTTGGTATGGCCAATACAATGATATCTGCTTCCTGAATACACTGTTCTAACGAAGTTGTTCCAACTACTTCGTTAGGCAGGGTAATCCCAGGCAAATATTTGCTATTTTGATGTAAGCTATTTATCTCTGCAATGTTTTTCTCATCTTTTCCCCAAAGTCGAACAGTATGACCATTGTCGCCAAGAACTAATGATAGCGCTGTTCCCCAGCTACCAGCACCAATCATTGCTACGGATTTCTTATCTTTCATCATTTACACCTCTTTATTTTCTTTCTCTTGCAAATATTTTAATCGGTGTTCCTTCAAAACCAAAGGCATCTCTAACCCGATTTTCTAAAAATCGCTCATAAGAAAAGTGAAGCAATTCTGGATCATTCACAAATACAACAAAAGTAGGTGGTCCTACCGCAACTTGGGTAGTATAGTATATTTTCAATCTTTTTCCTTTATCAGTTGGAGTAGGATTCATTGCAACAGCGTCCATAATAACATCATTTAACACACTTGTTTCTACTCTGCGTGTATGATTTTCACTGGCAACCTTGATCATCGGTATTAATGTATGAATACGTTTTTTCGTTTTTGCAGAAAGGAAAACAATTGGTGCATAGTCTAAGAATAGGAAATGTTCTCTAATTGTTTGTTCAAATGTTTTCATTGTTTTTTCATCTTTTTCTACAGCATCCCATTTATTCACGACAATAATAATTGCTCTTCCAGCCTCATGAGCATAACCTGCAATTTTTTTATCCTGCTCAATAATTCCTTCTTCTCCATCAATAACCACTAAAACGACATCGGATCGTTCGATGGCACGTAACGCTCTTAATACACTATATTTTTCTGTAGACTCATATACTTTACCTTTTTTTCTCATTCCTGCTGTATCGATAATAACAAACTTTTCGCCATTAACCGTAACTTCAGAATCAATTGCGTCTCGTGTAGTACCAGCCACATTACTAACAATTACTCTTTCTTCACCTAGCATTGCATTTACTAACGAAGATTTACCGACATTCGGTCTCCCAATCAGGGAAAACTTAATGACATCATCATCATAATCCTTCGTATCACGCTTTGGAAAGTGATTTGCCGCCTCGTCTAATAAATCCCCTAATCCTAAACCATGTGATCCAGAAATTGGGAATGGCTCTCCAAAACCTAATGCGTAAAAATCATAAATTTGTTCTCGCATATCTGGGTTATCTACTTTATTTACAGCTAAGACAACAGGCTTTTTCGCTTTATATAAAATTTTTGCCACTTCTTCATCTGCAGCTGTAACGCCTTCACGACCATTTGTTATAAAGATGATTACATCCGCTTCCTCAATTGCAATTTCCGCTTGCATACGTATTTGATCTAAAAAAGGTTCATCTCCAATATCAATTCCACCTGTATCAATAAGGTTAAAATCATGATTCAACCATTCTGCTGAGCTATAGATACGATCTCTTGTTACTCCTGGTATATCTTCTACAATGGAGATACGTTCTCCTACTATCCGATTAAAAATAGTTGATTTACCGACATTCGGTCGTCCAACTATTGCAATAACTGGTTTAGCCATCGCTATCATCCCTTCATACATAATCATTCTATCCATGCAACATGATTCCTACGATTAAATGCTTTCAAGCGTAAGGTAATCACGATGTTAAAGAACATTCTTAGATTATTTCTTGCTTTTATGAACGTAACTACTAATTTTTTTAGTAGTTTCCGTTTTTACAGCTCCGTTTTTTAGTAGAAATTATTTAAACTTATTCCTAAATTCTATCAAGAACGAAACCAATAATCGACTGTTCAAGTAATACCCTTTAACAAAAAATAGTAAAATAGGGGCTAACCCGAAAACTGTAAGGTAGACCCCTAACTAAAACATTTTATCAAAGAGAAGTTATCCTAGCAACATAAAACTGCATTTCTTTCCATAACAATCATTTATATAGCGTTGTTTCGATATTAATGCTTAACAATTATAAAGACTTCTTCACTGATTTTATGCGCAATCCCATCTAGTATAGCTTCTAAATTAGTCGCTATTGTTTCCAGTTCCTTTGTATCTTCACAATAAAACACACCACTGCCTGGTGCAACTTTATTAGGATTCGTAGTTATGGAGGCTAAAATGTATTTTTCTACATTCATTCTAACTCTTCCTCTCTTTCTTCACGCTTACTTGGCATTCGAATAGCATTTTCTAATGTTGGGACTGCACCGATAATTCGAATGGCTTTCTTTTCATTTTGTATTTGTGGTAATACGAAAATTGCTACTCTCCCATCTTCCAGATCTCTTTTAGCTAGCGGTACTAACGCAGGTGTTCCTGAGTCGCGGTAAACGCCTAGTGCTGTAGTAACATCATAAAGAATAGCTTGTCTTTGACCTAAGTTTGCAATAGTCGCTCTTGCATTAAAATTCTTAGGGGTTAAAATAAACCCCATTCCATATTTTAATACTTCCTTCTGTCGCTCTGGTAAACCAATGTTCATGATATAAATTGTATCAACATGTAAACCAGCACCTGCAAACGTTGGTTGTACATATTCAATATCTACTATATCTTTTAAATGTCCACCAGACATTAGTTTTTTTGCTACCACTGCCGAGAAAATAGCTGCGAGGATTCCTGTCCAGATGTTGAAAGCAATATAGCCAAATGTACTGACTAGACCTGCAAACATCACTAAATAATTTCGACTTTCAAAAGCAATGGCTATTCCTTCAATATATGTTTTTCCTCTTGGAACCATCTCAAAACTATCTAATTCAGTAAGTGTATTTCTTTCCATGTTCCTAACTTCACGAAATTGGGAAGCAGCAACAGTTAAGAATGTTACTGCCGTAAAGTCTTTGTTTAAAATAGATGGAATAGCTACTGAACCTAAACCAGCAGCGATAAAGCCTAAGGCAATGTGAATTATTTTTCCATGTAAATAAGTAGGATATTGTCTATAATCAGTTCGAAGCATATATATCCTTAATAGTGTCCCGACAATTACCCCAAATAGAATTGGATAAGCGAAATTACTCATACGTTTTTTTGTCTCTCCTTTTCAAGCATAAATACATACTGTTCCCATCTTGCAAGCGTCATTTTTAGATAAAAAAGAGATATCATTCCCAGCATACCAAGCATAAAAGAATCAAAAAAATGAATAGAGCCAATCGAATAATTCATCTGATAGCTCCTTAAAACAAAACTTAATACTATATCCCCCATCATACTTCCGATTGACAGAATAAGGATTTGACAAACGATATTTCTATGTAAAAGGATGACTAGTATAAATAATATACTTGCCTTAAGCCATACTCCCGGGATAAATACCCATATCGGATCAATAATCGCCATTAGCTCATATGTAATATAAGCTAACATCACAAAAAAAGACGAAACTATACAGTACATAGATTTTTTCCAGTGTAGACGACTTGTATAAAAAAATGAAATGACCAATACAACTAGGGGTAAAATCGAAAAACGCACATGTTGCCACTCCCAATTCAACTCACTTAAAATAATCGCTAATAATAAATAAATGGAATATTCCGTTCGCTTTTGGTTCCTTTTATCCATAAAAAAAGTCGTAAATATCCAAAGAAACCAGGTACAAAATAAAAAAATTGATCCTGCCATCATTCTCACTCTCCTATTTTTCCATTATGTCTCGGAAGTATGTAATTTAAACGAAAAAGATAGAAGTAATAAATGGAACTGTATTTGTATATTTATGTAGGAATTTTTTTCATTAAGTAGTTTTCTGCACGATGTAGAATAATAAAATTAAACTTCTGTAAAGGAAGTCGAACGTTTTAAATTTATTATTGGTAGGAGGAGTTTTTTTATGGGTAAGGATAGACAGGAAAAAAAATTTAAAAAAAGCAACAGAGTTGAATCAGACCGTGATCAAGCACTTCATTACAATGGCGCAACTAGATTACAAAGTCCAGAAGAAGGCAGATTATTAAACGATAATAAGTAGAAAACACACAATAAGGGTGACCTCAATGGCCACCCCTACAAATTTCTTTTCGGATTAAGAGTAAGAAATGATTAGTTTTTCAATTTCTTCAATTGTTCCCCAATCATATCACCTAATTGGAATCCTTTTGACTCTTCTGGAAGTTCATAGACTTCTTCCTCGTCTACTTCTTTTTCTGTTAGTTCTTTAATGCTTAAAGAAAGACGCTGTTCCGCTTCATTTACATCTAATACTTTTACTTGGACTTCTTGCCCCTCTTTCAACACTTCATGAGGTGTTCCAATATGCTTATGTGCAATTTGGGATATATGAACAAGTCCTTCGACACCTGGGAACACTTCAACAAACGCACCATAGGAAACAATACGTTTGACTGTTCCATCTAGTACACTACCTTTTTCTGCACGTTCTGCAATGTTCGCCCAAGGTCCAGGTTGTGTTTCTTTAATAGATAAAGAGATGCGATCATTATTACGGTCTACACTTAACACCTTTACTTTTACTTCTTGCCCTTCTTGAACGACATCTGTTGGACTAGAAATGTGATCATATGACAATTGAGAAATATGGACTAATCCATCAATGCCCCCTAAATCAACAAATGCACCAAAATCCGTGATTCTTTGAACAGTTCCTGTTAGGGTTTGTCCAACTTCTATTGAGTCTAGGAGATTTTGCTTTTGTTTGCTTTTCTCTTCCTCTACAACGGCACGATGGGATAAAATAAGACGACTTTTATCTTTCTCCAATTCCACAATTTTAAAAGAAATTGTTTTACCCTTGTAATCAGAAAAATCTTCTACATAATGAGCTTCTACTAAGGAGGCAGGTACAAAGCCTCTTACACCAAGATCAACAACAAGTCCGCCTTTTACAACGTCTTTTACTTCTGCTTCAAAAACTTCGCCTGCTTTAAATTTCTCTTCAAGTTGATCCCAAGCTTTTTCTGCATCAACTTTTCTTTTGGATAAAACAAGAGCATCTTCTTCTACTTTTATCACTTCTAATTCAAGCTGATCCCCTTCTGAAACAACATCACTTGCCTTTTCAATGTGCAAGCTAGATAATTCACTTATTGGTATAATCCCATCGAGTTTACTGTCCGTAATTGCAACAATTACCTGTTTTTCTTCCACCTTCGTGATCTGACCATTTACTACGTCTCCAACAGTATAATTATTTACAACTACATCATTTAATTCCTCAGACATATGTACTCCTCCTTCGACTCTATGCTGCATGCACTCTCTTTCGAAAATGAACATGCAGCTTAAAATAAATTAATCATGCATACGATTTTTATAATCCTTCTCTTTAAAGTTCTTACAAACTTGTTTTTTTGTCAAGTAAGAACTACTAGACTAGTTTATAAGATTACCTGAAGCTTGCATATGTTAAAGATCAATTACTAATTTTTTCTCGTGTTAGCTCCATGATTTTTTCAACTACATCATTTATAGATAGTGAAGTCGTATCCATTTCAATTGCATCATCCGCCTTCTTTAACGGAGCAATTTCACGCTCTGAATCTAATTTATCCCGGGCAGCAATTTCTTGTTTCAATTGTTCTAAATCGGATTCATAACCTTTTAGTACATTCTCTTTATGTCTTCTAATTGCTCTTTCATCTACAGAAGCTAAAAGAAATATTTTTACTTCAGCGGTTGGAATCACATGGGTACCAATATCCCTACCATCCATTACCACACCACCGTTTACTGCAAACATTTGTTGTCTTCTTACCATTTCTTCCCTAACAAGTTTATGCTTGGAAACGATAGAAACCGAGTTCGTCACTTCACTTGAACGAATTTCCTTTGTAACATCTTTGTTATCTAGAAAAATTAATTGACCTTGTTCACCTGGGAACAATTCAATAACTGTTTCATTTAACATATTTATTAAACTTTTTTCATCTTCTAAATTTAAGTTATGGTTTATTGCTTTATAGGTTAAAGCTCTATACATCGCTCCTGTATCAATATAAATGTATCCTAATTGTTCGGCAACAATCTTTGCAACAGTACTTTTCCCTGCTGCTGCTGGTCCATCTATTGCAATGCTAATTTTCTTTTCCATAAATCCTCCTGAACTACTGGCTCAATTATACCAATTCTCTTATAATATTCACTCTACACTATTAATGCCTCCTAAAGTATAGTAGGCATTTATTATGCTTGTAGCATTTTTACATCCAAACATGATTTTTAATGTGGAGTACAAGCCTAGCCCTTATTTTTAAATGGCTTACTTATCTTTTATTTTACCATAATCTCTAGACTTTTTTATTAAAAATATCTTCTCTTTTATGTATCTCTTCTATATGACAACAAAAAATAAACATCGCTATTATCTTCCGAATGTCTCGAGAAAGGAAATAAAATTAGAATCCATAACACCTTCATATTGAGTGATTGTTCTTATTTCCGGGATAAAATCCCACTGATGAAGCATTTGACCAACCATAAAAAAAACGATTTGAAACATGATAATCTTCATTATAATTCTTTCCACCGTTTTCACTTTACGCAACTCCTTTTTGCTTTCCAAAAAGCTTTCATATACTTAAAAACTTAGCTATTTTGCTTTTTCGTTTTTAGTTTATATGACTAGTATCGGAGTATTTATAAGCCTTTATTCAGATTTCAATCCCTTTCTTTTTCAAGGAAAGTTGACGGTCAAAGCTAAACCTTAACATTGATTGGCGATCCGCAGGATCAACTTCTAAAAATTCAATCGTCATTTTATTGCTATGTTCATTATAATCAAAGATTTTTTTGCTTTCTGCCAACAAATGCAAATAATTATACTCTCCATTTTGCAAAGGCAGAACTAATGAAACTTTTAATTTACTATTTTCCTGTAAGCTTATATGCTTAGGCACAATAACAGCAGCCCCACCGGCACTAAAATCTAAAGAAACGGTTGTAAATGGTTCAAATTGACCGTCCTTCTCATATGGATGGATTGCGATATCAACACTCGTTTCAATTCTTACAAATTGTCTACGCTGAATTTTAACCATTTGATTTTCTGCAGGCAATGAAAGAATAAGCATTGGTACATTATTATCCTTTTTCCTTCCAATCACTTCGGAATGAAATAAATAAGCAATCCCTTCACTTGTCACAAAATTAACCCTCAATTGAGCACCATTCATAAGAAAAAGCAGTTTATTTGTTACAAGATGAATAGGATACTCTATGTATATCGATTTTTCTGCTTTACCTAATACACGACTTTTATATTGTTCACCGTTTGATTCCCCATGAATCGGTTCAATAATTAATGTATCTCCAATAAAAATCACTTTTTCTCACACTTTCTTTTTAACGGTATGAATACCTTAAGATTTTTTATCTATGATGTATTTATGTTTATATAAATACAAGTTCCATCAGTGGGGTTTTTCCTGCCCCTTTCCTGATGGCTAATTGCGTTTATCGGACGTTTACAGAAGCTAGCTTCCTCGATTCGATTCTCCTCAGCTTGCGGTTGAGTCTTACCCCTCTTTAAAAAACGAGTAAATTATCACAATCACTTAATAAACCGATATCTTAATAATAGTCATTAAGACTCACATATTTTTTATAACTATAACAAAATACCTATATTTAAGTATCATTATTGCATGAATGTTTTATATTTGGCAATACTACCCATTCAGAAAGTCAAACTTCTATCCATGCAGGTCTTTCCACTTGATTTGAAGGATAAAAAAACTGCCAACATTCTCGTATTAGAGTATGTCGACAGCTTTTTTTCTTTAAACTACTTCTTCATAAACTGGTTCAGCATTCTTTAATTTCTCTACCTTTTCCTCGATTCCATTATCGGCATTAATATAAATCCGATAGGTATCTTCCCCTAATGTTCCAATAAATTCATAACATAAAACTTCTTCATTCAGATCATTTAGGATTATTGCTAAACCATCATCCATAATATCGACCTGTTTGTTGATTTTCTTTAATGCTTCCTCTTTAGAAATCGCTGGATCTTTGATTTCTCTTTCTGTATTTGCCATCAAGTAATCTTCTGCAGCAAACCCAATAACATTTCCATTATCTAGGGCCACTTTCATTTTAATACTATCTGGATAAATTTTTACCCCATCAATCTCGGTAACAAAATTAAATACACCCATATTTTCATATTGCATACTCTCAAATAGTGCTAAGTTTTTAAAATCATGATCTTTTAAAAACTTAACTGCTTGATTATTCGCTTCATTAAGGCTTATCTTATCTTCTTTCACTTCTCGGGATACGATGGACCAGATTGGATATCCTCCTTTTTTTGTGATATCCATGCTTGCTTCTACATCTGTTCCCTCTTCTTTTAATGTAACACTATAAAAGCCATAATTTGATCCTTTTCCATTTTCCATAATTTTCACTTCAACTGGATTTTTAAATTCCGCAAATTCTTTCGCGATTTTTTCTGCTTCTTTTTCTGATATTGTCTTTCCCTTTAAATTTTTAAAGTTTTCATCTTTCTTTTCCATATTTACACTTGTAACGCCAAAGCTAGTTTCCTGATATCCTTTTACTTTATCTTCTACTGTTTTCAAACCGTCAATAATGGTATTATCTAATTGCTTATCTGTTGCCAATGCCATTTCAACATCCATCCAACGGAGATTGTTTTCCAGCACTAAATGCTGAACATTGCGTAATTCGTCTTGGATATCTGCAGCTTCTTTATACAATTTCTTTAACGTTTTATACTCATCTTCCGATAATGGCTCTTTATTTAAGTCTCTCACCGCTGTCCGATAACTAAAATCACCAATGTTCGCTAAAAATTCCTCTGTTTTATTAAACGGGAGCAGTGTCAATGGTAGTTGACCTACATCTGAATGTGCTTCTGAAGTAATTCGCCATACTTCTGCCAACGCAGGAGATAGGGATTCCTGTGAATTCATTGCTAAAGTTGTACCAATCTGATCATGTAGCAAATCTACTTGATACGTTAAATCATGGAAAGCCCTTTGATAGTTATTCTCTGCGTTTAATAAAACTGCATTTTTCTCTTTGTGCTCCTGATAGCCCCAAAAGGCTACCCCTGCGATCCCGAGTGTTAATACTCCTATTAATATTCCTCTTAACATCGTCTCACCCCACTATTTACAGAATATATGCTTTCCTATTTGTTTAATTTGTGGTCGACCCCAAATCCATCCGCTTGTTGCGGTATCCGGATTAAAATAATACAAAGCATGTCCAGTAGGATCCCATCCATTAATAGCATCTAATACTGCTTCTTTTGCCCTTTCATTTGGAGTTAACCAAATTTGTCCGTCAGCAACAGCAGTGAATGCGCGTGGTTCAAAAATAACTCCTGAAACCGTATTTGGAAATGTTGGACTGTTAACTCGGTTGAGAATAACTGCTGCAACAGCTACTTGACCTACATATGGCTCTCCTCTTGCTTCACCATATACTGCATTTGCCATTAATTGAATATCATTTTGCGAGAACCCATTCGGAACATTTGCTGCAGTTACTTTTTTCCCAGTTGTGTTTTCGCCGCCATTCGTATTGGCAGTATTTTGCGGTGCAGGAGTGTTATTATTATTTGTTCCTGTCTGACCAGATTTGTTTTCTGTTGCGTTTTTTGGTTTTGCTGCATTATTTGTTTGCTTTTGTGCAGCACCATTTTGATTTTTCTTTTTTTGCGCAGTAGTATTTGGTTTTTTTGTTTTGTTATTGCTTGGTTTTTTTGCTGTGTTATTCGTTTGTTTTTTTCCTTGATTTTGTGTTGTTCCTTTTTTAGGAGAAGGAGTCTTTTGTTTATTTAAATCAACCCCTCCATAATGGGAGAACTTTTTCCCACGATTTATTTGTTCTTTTACAAATTGCTCATTGTATTTAGTTGCGCGAGCTAACTTATCTTTCGTTTTCGCGCCAGCTAAACCATCAATCGGCAATCCAAATTCATATTGAAAGTGCCTTAATGCCCAATAGGTTTGCCAACCAAATACACCATCAATTTTCCCATTATAAAATCCTACATATTGTAGTCTAGCTTGTAATTCAATAACGTCATCCCCTACCGCTCCATGCTGAATAACTTGATCGGAAAAAGCATGTACTTTTTGTTCATGTAAAGGAACAGCTAGTAATCCTGTCATAACAAAAAAGATGATCGCTATTTTTGTGAGTAAAAACTTTTTATTCATGCTTATTACCCCCATAACTAATTACTATTAACATTAACTGTATTTTTTGTAGCAATTGGTTTTTTATACAAAAAAAAAAGTAGAGGGATGTACTCCACTCTACTTTCTTACATACTATATGCTTCACAATCCTATTCCAAAGAGGATTGTGAAACTTCCTTTTACCAGGTGGTAAATATTACCCTTTAGCCTTTTTAACGTTAAGTTCCTGTCATTTTTTGAATAGGTTCATTACTTAGTTCTCTTGCGCTTTTTACTTTTCTAAGGCCTAACCACCATAAATAAAACATAAATGGGGTAATCAAGATCAGCCAATTTTTCTCTAAAGATACAATATAATCATACACAGCGTGAAGCAGAAAAGGAACAAGCAGGGAATAAACAAGCCATTTCCCTCTAGGCACAATAAATTTACCCTTTCCAAAATAATAACCCATTATAACCCCAAAAAGGGCATGACTTGATACAGGAAGCAAAGCTCTTCCAATCGCATACTCCAGTCCATTTGCCACTAAATATAGAATATTTTCCATGGTTGCAAACCCTAATGACACTGCAACGCCATATACTATTCCATCATAAGGCTCATCAAAATCAGCATGCTTTACTGCCGTATAAAAAAGAATAAACCATTTAAAAAATTCTTCTAATAAACTGGTTGTAAGTAGAGCACTCCAAATCCCTTCTGGAATGACATTCTCTGCTTGAAAAACGTATTGAATAAACATGATTGGAAAAACAAGAAGTGCACCTGTTATAAAAGACCGCATGACAAGCGATATTGGCTCGGAATCGTATTGGTCTTTTAAATAGAAATAGCTTAACAATGCTAAACCAGGTGCTATTCCGGCTGAAAAAATCGCCAACATTTCATTTCCCCTTTTCCCCTGTTTCTGAGTGTTCGACTATCTAGTTTTTTCTAGAATAGCATTCGCAATTTGCACACCATGAAACCTTCCATTTTCAATAAAGATTTCATTTGCGTTATTTCCTGCTGCAATTACCCCAGCAATAAATATACCATTCACATTTGTTTCCATTGTTTCTGGATCAAACACAGGTCTCCCCGTTTCCTTTTCGATTTCCACTCCCATTTTTTTCAGAAATTCGTGATCAGGATGATATCCTGTCATCGCAAACACAAAATCATTTTTAATTTCATGAAGCTTTCCATTTACTTCATATAAAAGAGAGGTTTCTTTTATTTCTACAACACTTGCTTGGAATTCCATTTTAATAGTTCCTTTTCGCACTAAGGACTCAAATTCTGGTAAAATCCAAGGCTTGATACTAGAAGAATATTCGCTGCCCCTGTATAAAACCGTTACTCTTGCTCCGGCTTTCACAAGTTCAATCGCAGCATCCACGCTTGAATTTTTCCCGCCGATTACTGTTACATCATGGTTAAAATAAGGATGTGCTTCTTTAAAATAATGCATTACCTTAGCCGATTCTTCGCCCGGAATATTCATATAGTTCGGATGATCATAATAACCAGTTGCAACAATAATATATGGAGCTAAGTATTCGGACTTTTTCGTTTTTACAATAAAATCCTGTTCCTCTGTTTTTTGTACTTCTATTACTTCTTCATATGCATTTATACGAAGTTCTTTTCTTTTTACTACTTCTCGATAATAAACGAGCGCTTGATTGCGATTAGGCTTATATTGTTCTGTTAAGAAAGCGACATCGCCAATTTCTAATTTTTCACTTGTACTGAAAAATGTCTGATGTGTAGGATAACCATGTATCGCATTTACGACATTTCCTTTTTCAATAATTAGTGGATTTATATTTATTTCCTTTAAAGCGATCGCTGCTGCAAGACCGCATGGACCTGCACCAATGATAATTGCTTGTTCTCTTTTCAAAACCGTTCACTCCTAACCTTTTACAAAAAACGGGATTACTTCCCCTTTAAACCTTTAACAAAATTATAAAGTGAAACTGCCATCAGTGGGGGTTTTCCTTCATCCCCCACTGATGGTTAGTTGAACCAATCGGACCTTTACGGACAGTTGATCTCCCACCTATCTTCCTTGTATTCTCATATGCTTGAGGGGGGAGTCTTACTGTCCGTTAAGAGTGGGATAAATAAGATTAAAGTTTTCCCCAAAAAGCTCCAAAATAAAAAATCAGCAATAGGTTTAGTTAAATTTATATCCAACCGCGGAATCTAGATGCTTCCGCCATTTTTCTAACTCCCACCATATATGCTGCTAGTCTCATATCGACACGACGTATTTCAGCAGTATCATAAATATTTTTAAATGATTTGCTCATTACTTTTTCTAATCTTTCTTCCACTTCTTCTTCTGTCCAGTAGTATCCTTGATTATTTTGAACCCATTCGAAATAAGAAACAGTTACCCCGCCAGCTGAAGCTAATACATCTGGAACTAATAAAATTCCTCTTTCTGTTAAAATACGAGTAGCTTCTAATGTTGTCGGTCCATTAGCAGCTTCCACAACAATGCTTGCTTTAATATTCGGCGCATTTTGTTCTGTTATTTGGTTTTCAATTGCTGCTGGAACCAAGATATCGCAATCTAATTCTAATAATTCTTTATTCGAAATGGTATTGTTAAATAAGTTTGTAACAGTACCAAAGCTGTCTCTTCTATCCAATAAATAATCTATATCTAACCCTTCAGGATCATGCAATGCTCCATACGCATCAGAAATTCCAATTATCTTTGCACCCGCATCATACATGAATTTTGCTAGAAAACTCCCTGCATTTCCAAATCCTTGGACAACTACTCGTGCTCCTTCAATGGAAATGCCTCTTCTTTTTGCTGCTTCACGAATACAAATGGTTACACCTTTTGCAGTAGCTGTTTCTCGTCCTTGTGATCCACCTAATACAAGTGGCTTACCTGTTATAAAACCTGGAGAGTTAAATTCATCAATTCGGCTATACTCGTCCATCATCCATGCCATTATCTGCGAATTAGTAAAAACATCTGGAGCAGGAATATCTTTTGTTGGGCCGACGATCTGACTAATTGCTCGTACATAGCCTCTACTTAATCTTTCTAATTCTCTAAAAGACATATCACGAGGATCACAAACAATTCCTCCTTTTCCGCCACCATAAGGAAGGTCGACAATGCCACATTTTAAACTCATCCAGATAGAGAGTGCTTTCACTTCTGTTTCGGTAACATTAGGATGAAAACGAATACCACCCTTTGTTGGACCAACTGCATCATTATGTTGAGCACGGTAGCCTGTGAAGATTTTTACAGTTCCATCATCCATTCTCACAGGAATTTTAACTGTCATCATTCGAATCGGCTCTTTTAATAATTCATAAACTTCATCTGAATAACCAAGTTTGTTTAAAGCCTTATGAATTACTGTTTGTGTTGATTTCAAAACATCGTGTTGCTCTTCTACATGATTCTTCTCATTAGATTTTTTGGCTACCATTAATAAATCCTCCTAAAAAACTACTAGTTTATAAACCGTAGTTCTTCTTTATAAGAATAATTATTTAGCATTTTTAATAAAGTGAAACTTCTATCAGCGGGGGTTTTCCTTCCTCCCCCACTGATGGTTAGTTGAACCAATCGGACCTTTACGGACAGTTGATCTCCCACCTATCTTCCTCGTATTCTCAAAACCTTGAGGGGGGAGTCTTACTGTCCGTTAAGAGTGGGATAAATGGAAAACATAATTTTGGGCTTAATAGCTAATTCAAAGCATAGTATACACCTTTACCTGCAAGATGCAAGCAAAATTATACAATTGAAATAACATAATTATTCAGGAACTTGTTAGTTCCACTATCATCTTGCGATTATTCGTTACGGAAGGTCTACAAATATCATTTTTTCACTGTGGATAACTGTTTTTTATTCCTTGTTCTAATATCAGTATATTCAATTAAACGATTCTTTGTCCTACCTCACCCTCATTTAATTATCATCAATTCATTAGTCTCTAAAACTTATTTCCTTATACGATAAAAATACTTGTGGCTAAACAAAAAAGATGAAAGGATGGGAATAATCTTATGTATCTTCCCTATTTCATTTTAACACTTTCAACAAGTTTTACCAATCATCAAGTTTTAAATTTTTATGTATTAAAGTTCTTTTAAACACATAAAAAAGATAGACAATTCCAATAAACTGCTGAAGTTTCCATATCTCGTGTCTCCGAGAACAACTTCAAAAAAATGGAATCATTCTATCTACTTTATGGAGGATTAAAAATAATGCACCAATGTCTCCAATGCATTCTCTTTTTTTATTATATTTCCATATTCTTCAATGATGTATATGCTCTTTAAACTTACTTCTCCATACTCGCTTAGGATGGCAATAATTTGTTCCTCTTTAAACGAAGAAATATCAACAAAGCATAAATAATACATTCCATTAAAATGATATAAAGAACCGCCATAAAAGGCATTTTGCACTAACTGCTTTGCGGCATTTATTACATCTTCTATATCCTTAAACTCATATAATATATCCACTGTTTCTTCTACTGTTACTTGCATCTCTAAGAAACCTTCAGATAATAATTCTTCCGTATCCAATTCACTTTCACTTATTGTTAAAATCATAACCATGCCTTGAGCTTTCATTGAAAATATCTCAACAGCTACCGATCCGTGTATCTCCATGTCAAATAAATCATTGGCTTCTTCAAGCATTTCATGAAAAAAATACTGCCACTTTATCGAGTCTTTCCATATATCTTCCTTTGTCAATCCACGTTCATACAAATCATCGGTGGTCAGATGGATTTTAATTCTGTTGCTATTTAATCTCTCCAAACGCATGACTACGCCTCCTGCCTGCTCCTTGAAAAAACTCTTACTGCAGTTTATGAAAGGAAGGAGTAATCGGTGAGTAATATTCCAAAGTGGTTCAGGCTTTGCTTGAAAAGCCAATATTTCGCTAAGAACGGTTGATTGTACTTACTACAAACATCTTAATTCATTCATCATTTTGTTTATGTTTAATACTTATAATATGTGTTTCTGGCTTTGCTCCTAATCTTAACGGAATACTAGTTGTTCCATACCCATTACTAACAAATACAGTCGTATTTTCAATTACTTTTGCTCCACCTAATTCATATGGTCCGAAACCAAATATTCGTATTTGCCCTCCATGAGTATGCCCGCTTAATATGAGGGGAATCTGTTCTACCTCATTCATTTTTTCTATTATTTTCGGATTATGGCTCACTAAGAGTTTAAAATCATTGGCATTTGTTTGCTCTAACGCTTTTTCTAAATCATCATGCTCTAAAGAATAATCTTCAATCCCAATTAAGGACCAACTTTCTTCTTTATCTGATTGGAAAGAAATTGCTTTATTATCCAATAAGATAATGTCCTCTTCTTTCAATAAAGTTTCTAAAACATCTCGATCAATTTCGTAATCATTATTCCCCCAAACAAAATAAACAGGACCAATTTTTTTTAACTTCCGTAGATTCTCCCGGGTTTTTTCCAACTTTACACCCTTTTCTAAAAGATCTCCTCCTATTATGACAATCTCCGCAACATTGATTGCTTCATTAATGATGGTATCATCAACAGTTCTTCGATGAATATCTGAAATAAAGAAAAGGGTAATTTCTCGGATTGAAGATGGAAAGTTTGGAAAATAAAAAATCTCATATTTTACATTATTCTCATTTGCAATTTTTCTCATATATATTAATAAAGCCACCCCTAAAAAAACAAGTAAAATGAAAGTAACAAGTAAGAATATCATAAAGTCCCCCTAAAATTCCTCTTTTTTCATTGAATGATTCTTATATTTTAATACACCTTCTACATGAATTACCATTTTTAAGAAAAATCTTCTCCCCTTTATATACCACTGTTTAAGTTCTTTTATTACGATTGCTGAATATTTATCGGCAAAATATAAAGTTGCCCGCTTTTTTTTACCTTTTAAATGTTTTTTACTAAAACAACAAGGGTAGTTGAAGCTTTTTTAAAAGCAAGCATGGAAATAAAAATTTTATCATAGGATGTAAAGTAAACCCCAGAAAAGGAGGGAATTCTATGCCGTCATTCTACAAAGAATATCACCCTTATATCAGCCCATTTGATCCTTGTCCACCAATAAAAACAAAAGTATATTCAACCCCGCCGAATTTATACTTAGGTTTTCAGCCACCACATCTTCCTCAGTTTAGTCCAATGGAAGCATTAAAAGCAGGAACCTTATGGAAAACATTTTACGATCCTTACTACGGTCCTAACGAAAAAAAGAGCTAAGGGAGTGATATTGAATGAAGCAGCTTCCACCGGAATACTATCAATTATTAGAACAACTCCAAGCAATCGATTTTGTACTAGTTGAACTCACCTTATACTTAGATACCCACCATTATGATCAAGATGCCATTAATCAATTTAATCATTATGTGAAAGAACGTGAAAAGTTCAAAAAATTATATGAAAGTAACTATGGTCCTTTATTGCAATATGGAAACAGCCCATCTGGTTCACCATGGGATTGGGATTCTGCCCCTTGGCCTTGGCAAGTATGATGTCAAAAATTTAATTTTGCGATAAAGGAGAATGGAATCTTATGTGGTTATATGAAAAAAAATTACAATACCCCGTAAAAGTAAGTACTTGCAATCCAATGCTTGCCAAATTTTTAATTGAACAATATGGAGGTGCTGATGGAGAACTTGCAGCAGCATTAAGATACTTAAATCAGCGGTACTCTATACCTGATCGCGTTATTGGATTATTAACAGACATAGGTACAGAAGAATTTGCTCATTTAGAAATGATCGCTACCATGATATATAAATTAACGAAATCTAAAATGCTATCATTTAAAATACCCCTACTCCCTTTTCTCTTCCTTATAATATATCCCTTTAAACAAAAAAGGACTACCTCCAAAATGAAGGCAATCCCATTGCAATTTCTATAAATTTTTTAACGTCCAATTCCCCTATATCTGTAGCTTTACCGACACCCTCAACAATGACTGTCTTTTCATCTACAACAGTTACATTAGCCTCTTTGAGTTTAGTCATGATGTCACACCGTCCTTAGTGTAGTCTATGAGTTTAATAGATTGTCTAATAACCGTCTAAGGGCTAAAACTCTCTACACTTAGGTACTTGCAATTCAAAGGCATTTTAGGACATAGAAAAGCAATTATTTTAATTTCACCCTGTTTCAAGATAGCATTTCATGAACTATCTAATAGGGAAGTCTTTAAGACTTTCTACGGCTGTGAATTGACATTTAAATTTGGTCTCCTTTGTAGTAATGGCGTGGCTTCTAGTCATGCCCTTTTGTTTTAAATTAAAAAGCATAATTTATGCTATTAACTTGTGAGGTGAAGTAAGTGAAACTAACAGCGGAAATGATTCCAGTTATACGTCAATGTAAGGGCATGAATCAAATTGAGTTTGCTGATTATGTAGGCATACCACAGGCAAGGCTATCTGACATTGAGACTAAAAAGATCCCTATTTCTGATTACTATTCAAGTAGACTATTCCTAGCGATTGGAAAATTAAAAATTGACGATAAAGAATTGAATGACATTAAAGAACTAGTGAAAAATCAAAACATTTAACAAGGTGGTTTTAATGCTAAAAGCTATTAAAGAATTTCGTGAGAATAGGAAACTATTTAAACTATTGTCAGAAGAAGTTGAAAAGCAAGGGCTGTTAGTTATGGCAAGTCGTTTAACTACAGCAGAAGAACAACGAGAATTTATCTCGAAATATTGGGAACTAAAACAAAATACAAAATTAAGGTGGTTTTAATAATGAGTAAATTTAATCCTGAATTAGTAAGACGATTAGCAATGGGCGATCCTGAGGCATTTAAACAAATTAGCACTCTACCAACAAGTGAAAGAATGTCTATAGGGCTGGCTGTGAATGAATTAAGAGATAAGGAAAACATCATTCCTTCTAATAGCGGTCTATCTGTATATGAACATACGGACAGTAAAATTGACGAGAATGGAGTTAGAGAAGCAATGCAACGACGAATGGACATTGAACGTGAGAATAGAGAACGTCAAGAAAAGTTTAGAGAAGAGTTTATCGCGGAACAAACTAGACTTGCTGTAGATCGTGCAAGGGCTGGCTTACCACGAAATGATAAGTTAACACGATAAAAAAAATACTACTTACTACCACTAGCTTATTCATGGCTGGTGGTTTTTCTATTTAAAGGAGATCAAGACAATGACAACAATCAAACAATTAGTAAATTCCAGCTGTTCCAATTTAGTAGACGGTAAATGCACGCTACTAGAAAGAGAATGTCCACTTATTTCGGGCGGTGAATATAGAGGCAAAAAGATACCTGCTAGTGACTGTTCATGTACTTACTTTGAAAAGGCTATATTGCCTATAGATAAGACTGTAGAGGCTGTATATTATGGCAAGGAAACGGTGTTAAACAAGTCGTGTAAAGGTTGTGGCAAGGGCTTTAATTCCATATCTAACAGGGCTATGTACTGTTCGGATATTTGTAGAGGATCAGCAAGGAAAAAGACTTTTATTAAGGCTAATCAAAAACGCACTTAAATAACAACAGTTAGGACTAAATGAAGCTAGTAGTATCAAGGGTTTCAGGCGTTAGAATTTACGGGGTAAGGTATTTGTACCTTGCCGACTTCTAACTGTTGTTTTATCTATATAGGGGGTTATGAAATGGCAAACAATAAGAAGCGGAAAAAGAGAATTAAACGACAATTACTTAAAAGGATTAAAGAGGATCAAAGGAATAAAGTTCATGCAATAAATGAAGTGTTACCTACTGAGGAACTACAAAGCACTATCATTTCATTTCCTGAAAAAGAAATTCCTAGTGCAGACCTTTATCTAGGTAAGTATGACAAGGAAAACAAAGAGTATCAAGTCCTTTTAGATAATCGCTATAAAGGAACAGTGAAACCTATTGAACGCTTTGTCAATTTCAATGCAAGTATTCTTCACTATTGTAGTGACTGTAAGAAGGAATGGTATTCTAAACCTTTATGGTTACTTACAAGTGCTAATCAAGAACATATATGCGGCGTCGATACTTCAAGAGTTAATCCTAAGAATATTAGAAAGAAACTTACTACTGATGACAAACTACAAATGTATAAAATGGCTGAACAAGGAATATCTAAGACAAAGATTGCTAATCACTTTGGAATTAGTCGTCCTACAGTTATCAGTCATTTAAGAAAGGCGGGGCTAAACTAATAGCCTCGCCCTTTTTTTTATGTCCTTTTATTCCTCCCAAAACTTATAATGTAGCTTTTCTATTTCTTGCTTAGAAGGAGAACCGCCAAAATGTTTCTCGGCTAATAGTTCAAGTAACTTGATTCTTTCACCGTTTTCCATTTCTTCAATGGCTTTCATAATCTCAACAGCTTTCATTTAAACCACCTCAGTGTTAATAAACATTTGCCATTGTCTCTTTAATAGCATACTAGAATACTTACTTTCAATCAATTCTAGTAATTCTATTTTCTTTTCTTCATTCAGTTGTTCTATTAGGTCCATAACTTCTTTTTTGATGTCATGTTCTAAATTAGTGTATTGTTTACTTCTCATTGTTACAGTCTCCTTTATTGTGTTGTTTTTTACTTGCTATTTCCATTATCAATTCTAATTTTCTTTCAGCAGAGTATCTATTATCATAATTACGCATGTAATCCCTTAATACATATTCAATAACCTCTGAGTTATGTAAAAGTTTCTTGATTGGGCTTTGTGAACTTAGTTTTCTTTTTAATTCCTCAAATTCCATTAGAAACTCTTTATCACATCTAAATCCACTTATAACAAACTCTTTTTTCATATAGAACGCCTCCCCCATAAAAATATAGCAGTTTTTATAATAAATTGCAACAAAAATATTTACAAACTAACACAAAGTATGGTATATTTATTAGTTTAACATAAATCAAATTAACTCAATTTAAGTTATAATCAGTTAAGTTAAGTTAATATTAACTAACATACTAATCCCCCCTCAGCAACACTTGTGCAAGAAAAAGATTCCAAAAAACTGGTGGAAATTTTTTATTCAGGTGATATAGTTTAGATTGTGGCGATTTCCTTAACCACCCTTCCAGTTACTTCCACTAAAAGGTTTTAAAAATAGTGTGTATATTTTGCAACCACTAGACACACCCCCTGAGACACCCCCTCCCCCCCTGTGTACCCCTTGCCCTTGTGTGGCGATGATTGGCTATTCAGGACATGAGGCAATGACCGTTCTATCATGCATTGATTCATTGTTTCTTCTCATTCACTTTTGATTGTCACTTTTGATTGGCTTTCATGCCTTGTTGCTGTGCTTCTTGTTGTTCACTGTCATTTGTGTTGACTTTTGACAGTATGATTGGTGGGGTGCTGTGGTGTGCCCGCTACTGTGGTGTTGTGCTGTATGTGGGGGTATGT
The DNA here is from genome assembly GCF_038006745.1 of Niallia sp. FSL W8-1348. Classification (NCBI taxonomy): domain Bacteria; kingdom Bacillati; phylum Bacillota; class Bacilli; order Caryophanales; family Bacillaceae; genus Niallia; species Niallia sp. FSL W8-1348. The sequence goes on from NZ_JBBOVV010000002.1 coordinate 695,887, forward strand.
GTATGTGTAGTGGTGTATATAGTGGTGTATATAGTAGGGTATATATGAGGCCCTGTATAGTGGTTATTTAATGCGGGGTATGCATAGGTAGGGGTAATATAGGGGTAGGGGTTTTTAAGCCTGTATAGGGCTTCTTTTTTTTTGGGATACTTCTATATAAAAAAAATGTCCATATAAAAAAGTTAAAAATTCATGATGTAACAGAAGGTATACTTCTAGCACACCGTTTTCTGACAATTACAAGTTCACTGTTACCAAGGAATTTTCCTAATCAAAGTTGTAACAAAAGGTTGTAACGAAATAAATTTAGTGATATAGTGTGTAACAAGACTAATACATAACATTCCGTTACAAATAAGGAGATACTATCCATGAGTACAGTTTGGGGCTATTGCCGAGTAAGTACAGCTGGTCAAAACTTAGATACACAGCGACAACTATTAAGACAGCATGATGAAAATATTAAATTGATTGAGGACAAGGCAACAGGAAGGAATAAAGAACGAGAAGGATTAAATAAACTAATGGAGAGGCTACAAGCTGGTGACACTCTTGTTATTACCCGTATAGACCGCATAGCCCGTAATGTAAAGGATTTACTTCTAATAGCTGAGGAATTAGAATCTAAAGATGTCACCTTCGTTATACTGGATTTAAAAGGCGATAGGGTTAATACATCTACTCCAATGGGGAAATTTATGATTACTGTGCTAGGTGCTGTTGCCGAACTTGAAATAAATACACTAGATGAAAAGCGTAAAATGGGTATGCAACTTGCTAAAGAGAATGGAAAGCATATAGGAAGAAAAGCTGATCTAACACTAGATGATCTAGCTGTTAAAGAGGCAATTAGAAAGTATAAAGAAGGGAAAATACCTGTTACTATGATTTGTGAACAGCACAAAATAAATCGAATGAAGTTCTATCGACTATTAAAGAGGCATGGAATTACAAAAGAGAGTAACTAATAAGGGGGCTGAGTGATCAGTCCTTTTGTTGTGCTAAAAAATATTTTGGGGGACGCTGTGTAAAACAAGCGTACAAGTGTTATTTGACCAATCCTGACCAACTACTAAACCTCAGAAATGTAGACGTGTCAACAAAGTGTAATATTACACCTATTGTGCAAGGTCCCTTTCTGAATCTCGTAATACCATTCCTACACGTAAGATAGCCCTTTTTGGAAAAATATACGTCCCTCTTAAAGACACTCCATATGTGAATAAAGTCGATTTATCCGACTTTACTACTTTATTGATCTCTTTTAGTTTCTACAAGAAAATAACCTCGTTTATTTATAAAGTTAGCACGTTGTGTTTCACAACTTACTAAATTCCGTATCTCCTTGCCACTAATACTTACTATTCCGTCTACGTTAAGTTCCTCCTTCCAGCGTTAATCACAAATTTGATACTTTGTTAATCACAAATGAAAGTCACAACCATCTGTGATGTAATAAGAATCACTATAATAATAATCATTTAATAAGATAAATATGTAGCGGTCCTAAATCAATACTAAAATGCAAGTACATAAGTGCAGACCTCTTTTAATTCCTTTAAATAAGCTTACAATCACATATGGTGTTACTTGTTGGGCTATGAGAATGTAGTGATAGCGTAGAGTAAAGTCATATAGGGTGTTACTTATTACTTTAATAGTCCCTAAAACAGGGATTAAGCCCCTTTAATAATCCTTCATTCAGGGATTAAGCTTTTGCTGACAAATCCCTCAGGTTCAAAGGTAATATTCAGACAATTCAACAACCTCTAACAAACACTTATATATCAAGCTTTCATTGGTGTTTTCATAATTGTAATACAACTGTAACATTAAAAAAACCTGTAAAGTGAGGGTGTTTCACCCCTATATAAGTATATTAAATAAGATAACTAAGATAGACAGTAATAAAAGATTAAAAGAATTACCTAACGGGTTCGGAACTAAAGTTCCTCACTAATACTACTAAAAGAATAACTAATCTATAAATGATAGCTATCAAATAATAGTAATAGAGTATAAAGATTTGCAATGAATGAACGTAGTGAATGAATTGGCGTAAGCAATAATAACCTTAACTAAAACAAAGTCCATACTAATAGCTGTACTTGAATAGATACATAATATAGATAACTGAATAAGATTCATTTTTTCCCTCTGACTTTTTGTCAGGGGTTCTTTTTTTGTCTATTTTTAGCGATAAAAAAAGAGAAGTAAGCTTTTCCCTACTTCTCAGACTATCCTTTATAGTGTATCTTCATTTCAATTTCTGCTTTGTGATCCCCCACTCTCTTATACTCAATATGATCAATAAGGGAAGTTAATAGTTGGTTTATTTCTTTTGTCTCTAGGTCAGATGTCCCTTCTAACAACTGTCTCAGCCTGTTTACAACCGCCTGTAACTCGTCTAACTTCTCACCTTGCGATTTAGTATCTAAGCTTTCTATTTGTGCCTCTAGGGACTCTTTTTGTGCCTTTAGTTGCTTAATCTCTTTCTGTGCCTCTTCTTCTGTGTAAATCTCAGCTATAAAGCCCTTTTGTACCTTTTTAATACTAGCCTCAATTTTTTTAATACTAGCAACTAATAAAGCTTTCTGATCTACAGGATTAACAGCTTCATCTTTCTTGATATTCTGCTTTATATCTTCAAGATACTGTTCTAGCTGATTAACGAACTGACCAAACTTAGCAAAGAATACTTGTTCAAACAAATCTAGTCTAACACCTTTATTTTGACAAACAGTGTATTTAATGCCGTCCTCACCATAATTCCTAGTTTGACAAGAGGTGATTCTTACTTCTTTCCCTTTTCTTCTTTGAAAACTGTGAGTCCTTCCACAAATAGAACACTTTATTAAGCCCGTAAATATAACCTTACCTATTCTAGCGGCTGGGGGCTTAGACAATCTACTCTCTCTAATAAGTCTAACCCTTTCCCAGTCATCATGATGTATAATAGGTTCATGGGCGTTTTCTATTATAATCTGATCTTCTTCATTACTCTTTAGCTGTTTTGGTGTACCTGACGGCTTTTTCTCTATCTTAGAGACTCTTGTCTTGCCATATATTGCCGTACCTTTGTAAACAGGATTAGAAAGTATAGTAGAGATTCTTGCCTTATTCCATTTTGTACTTGATGGGGTTAAAATTCCTTCTAGTTCAAATTGTCTTTCTATGTCTGTAGAGGATTGTCCTGACAAGTATAAAGAATAAATCCTTTGAATTAGTGAAGCATTTTCATCAGGTACTAGCTTTTTTGTTTCTTGATCATAACTATACCCAAAGGGAGTTTTACCGCCAGCCCAATTACCCTTTCTTGCTGAGTCTCTTTTACCTCTTACTAGTCTTTTCTTAGTTTGTTCATATTCCATTTTAGCAACAAAGGCATATATTGTACCTTCAAAAGCGTCACCATCATTGTTAAAATCAAAAATCTTTTTTTCTGTTATCAATAATACGTTATACTCTTGTAGGATAGCTTGAATTTCTTCAAAGCCCCCTTGTGACCTTGTTAATCTATCCTGATCAGTCACAAGTACAGCGTCATAGTCATACTTTTGTAATCTACTGACCATTTTATTATATTCAGGTCTTTTATTATCTTGAGAAGAACCAACTTCTTTATATACATCATATTCCCAATTATTTTGATTACATATTTCTATTAGATGATGTAATTGTTTCTTTAAGGCTTCCTCTGTCTCATCATCCCTTGATTTTCTGCTATAAATTGCGACCTTTTTAATTTGATGTTTAGCCTTTGTAACGGCTGAGTTCATTTCAAATGTATTCAGTGTCATACACCGCCTAATTACTAAATATTGTTGATATATCAGTATCTTAGCACGTTTCTAAAAAGGTTGCAATATAGTTTCTGTTTATAAATTAACAAAAGATGCTACACCCGAACAACTAAAGGCAGCCGGTATAGGTGACCACTATGTTAATCATGACCATGCGCTATTCTATCATGATGCTTCCGGCAACCCTTGGACTGCCGCTTATATTCAAGCAAAAGGTGATCCAATTGCTGATCTTTATGAAGATATAGCAGCCGAGGAGAAAGCAAGAGCGACATACCAATGGATCATCAATATGAGTGATGATCCTGATTTAAATGATAGTCTCCGTTTTCTAAGAGAACGCGAAATCGTACACTCTCAACGTTTTAGAGAAGCAGTTGAAATTATTAAAGAAGATCGCCAGCAACGAAAGATTTTTTAATTATGTTTTTTCTTATATAGACAAAAAGATACCTCCTTTATTTAGGTATCTTTTTGTCTATTTATTCTTTTAAACAGCTTTAATTTTTGACTAATTAGTATATTTTTCTGCAACAACCTATTTTTTACTTAGCTTGATGAAATAAATTAATATCATAGGTATTTTTGATTGTATTATATATTTCATGACGGACATTCCAAGTCTCACTATTTCCGAATAGATCTTTGCTTTTATCGATAAATTCACAACGAAGATCATGGAACTCCTTTTCCGCTTTATCCCTTTTTTGCCTAACGACATTCATATATCCAAAAGCACCTATAATTAATAGGAGAATATATAAATTCAACGTTTCTTGAACATACACAGAAAACATGACTGCGAATGAATGGGAATACGGGATAGCAATGTGCTTATACAACCAAATGAAATAACAAAAAGCAGCAAAGATTGTAAACCACATAACCAGTAAATGCCTGTTTTTTAACTTATCATATTTTTCTTTTTTCTCTATAATTTTCAGCAAAACTTTTTTTGTTGTTCCATCTAACTCATAGCTTTCAGGGAAGATCGAGCGTTCCATAGTCACTCCCTCCTTTAAATAGCACATGTTAAATTTATAAATCTAACACTTAAATCATGCTTTATTTAACTATATGTAGATAAAGGACAAGTTAGAATAGAATTATTATGGTTCGATTACAATTTTTAACGTTTGCCCGAGTTGAACCTGATCTGATGTCATATTATTGGCTGCTTTGATTTTTTCCATCCCATTTCCACTAGGATAATATTTTAATGCAATTCGATATAAATTTTCTCCTTTTGCTACTGTATGATAGACAATCTTTTCTTTAGAATTAGTTTGCTGAGTGTCTTCTTCCGTTTTCTTTTCTTCTTCCTTCGGTACATTATTTACCGGTTCCTCAGAATCAGTCTTATTTTCTTTGGATTTATCCTCTTCTTGTTCTATATCATTTTCTTTTATATTATCTGTTGCTATCTCTTCTTCTTCAACTGTTGAATTACTTTCTATCACTATATCCTCTTGTTCATCCCCCTTATCGTCACTGGGTGTTTCATCATTATTATTCATTCGATTTTCTTTTTGAATATTAACATTTTCAAATAACCCAGTCGTACTTTCTGTTGATAAAAGATTGGAAAAATCTTTCCCATTTAACAAACTATTTATTAATAATAAGGTTACTGGTAATAAAATAAATAAAAATGCTAATAAGCTTATTACCGGTATTTTTATTTTTTTCTTTTTATTCTTATGAACAGTACTTCTTGAAGGTAAAGACGATTCCTTCTCTTGGAGTTTTTCTGTTGCTTCTTCTTCATTTGTCACTTTCTTTAATCGTTGTTTCTGTGTTTCTGCTTGAACCCTGTATGGATCTTCTTTTTTCATAAACATCCCATCCTTACAATTCCCCATAATTTCCTAAACATAAAGTGAAACTTCCATCAGTGGGGTTTTCCTTCCTCCCCCCACTGATGGTTAGTTAAGCCAATCGGACTTTACGGACAGTTGATCTCCCACCTATTCCTCGTATCCTCATAAGCTTGAGGCGGAAGTCTTACTGTCCATTAAGAGTGGGATAAAGCAGCTGCTTCACAAAGCGTACTCTTTTTATCTTTAACCCTTTTGAAATAAATTGAACCGAATAATACAGCCAAGCAGGAAATCGATAAGAAAATGCATGATGACTGTAACCCAAAGATTTTCTGTCACTTCAAATAGCACACCAATTCCAATACTTACTAATACTACATTGGTAAATAAAAACGGATTAAATAAATAGCGATAATGCAGAATGGCAAAAAGGAGACAGCTTAATAACAAACCTATATTTGACTGTATTACCCCTCTAAAAAGTAATTCTTCGCTAAACGCTACAATTAATGCTATGAACGCAATATGTAATGGATGTCTATTTTGAAAAACCCGCTTATTCACACCGCCATCATCATGGTACTGTTCAGTAAAACGACGCATTAATAAAATATCTATCCCTACTACTACTAACCCAGCTATAATACCAATGATAAAATCTGTTCGTTCATACTTAAAAACTTTAGTAATGGGGGGGTTCGAATGAAAAACGATAATATGCAGAATAAAAGCTACAATTATGAGTATAACCTGTGTCATATAAACATTTTTTAATAGTTCACGGTCTGTCAATTGGTTAATTAATGCTGTATATTTTGCTTTATTCATCGACATTGCCTACTTTTTAATATTTAAAATAAAAGCTAACTGTTCCTGCCAATCCACCTGTACTTTATGTTGATTGGTGTTTCTGCTGTTAAAGAAAGCAGATAAATCCAATCCACATCTATCACAGCAATTTTCTTTGTCTTTGCTTTCGTACTTTTCTCCGAAATAATCCATTATATACATTCTTCGACAAGATGCAGAATGTAACCAGCCAATAAGCTCTTGGACTTTTTGTTTTTTTTCCGTTACGCGCTCATTCCTAAAATTATTATACATTTCAAGCGAACTCAATAATTCTGGTACTGTTTTATTATTCGGTTCCAAATAAGACTCCAACACACGCCACTGTGTTTCTGTAAATAACATTTCTAATTGGAAACCTTCTTTTTTCTGCCAAGCTTCAAAAGTTGGATATTTTTTCAGAGATAATTTCCATTTATTTATTTGTAATTCATCTGCTAACTCTGACTCGATTAACTGATAAGCAATCCACTCATCCCCAGGAGTGTAGAGAATGAATGAAACACTCTGACGCCCATCTCTTCCCGCTCTACCAATTTCCTGTAAATAAGACTCCAATTGTGTTGGCAGATGAAAATGAATAATGAAGCGAATATCTTCCTTATTAATCCCCATACCAAATGCACTAGTAGCACAGATTACGTCTAACTGTCCTGTTTGAAATTGCTGCTGTACTAGGATTCGATCTTCCTGTGACATCCCGCCATGATAAGCCATCATGCGTTTTGAAGATCTTTCCTTCAAAAAAGCTGCCGTTTGTTCAGCCAGCTTTTTACTGGAGAAATACACAATCCCTTGTCCATCTAGTTTTTGAATATAGTCAAGAAGCTTTTCCATTTTTTCTTGACCGTGTACTAACTCTTCAATATTAATCGCAATATTGGGGCGATCAACGGAATAAATAATCTCCTCTACCTCATCTAAGTGTAAGGAGTTAATTATATCTTTACGAATCTCTTCCGTTGCGGTTGCAGTTAAGGCTAACGTCAATGGATTATTCAATTTTTGTCGAATATACCCTAATTTTTGATAATCCGGTCGAAAATCATACCCCCATTGTGAAATGCAATGTGCTTCATCGATAACAAAAAGACTAATTTCCATTCTTTGAAGCTTATCAAGAATATATGGTAAGGAAATCATTTCTGGGGAAATAAAAATATACTTATATTGACTAATTTGTCGTAGTACTCTACTCTTCTCTACCGAGGTAAGGAAAGAATTTAAAGCAACAACTCTTTTTTCCCCTTTCATCTTCATTTGTTCTACTTGATCCTGCATCAAAGATAACAAAGGAGAGATAATAATCACTGCTCCCTCCAGAATTCTCCCTGGCAACTGATAACATAATGACTTTCCAGTTCCCGTAGGTAACATAGCTAAAGTATGCTTTTGCTTCAAAATGGATTGGATTGTTTCTTTTTGTCCACTTCGAAAATGACTTAGTTGATAATACTTTCTTAATGCTGCTTCTAAATTCATGAAAAATCACCGTACCCTGCCATCACAGCACGTATTTCAAAATAAGAAACATCTGATAATTGTTGTTTTATTACCTTTAAAGATTTAGAAGATGATTGTTGAATACAAGCTTTTATTTTTATTATGTTTTCGTTACTTACTAAATTACGAATGGGATAGTCAGGGACATTTAATAAAATTTCAATTATATGATCTTCTATTGTACTTTGCTTTAAATTTCTTACCACAACAATATCATCAATACTATAGCCTTTTTGTATAAAATCAAACGTCTTTGCTGTTGACTCTGTTAGTGTAAATGGTTTCTTACTTTCCTTAATCAATTGGCTTAACAGTGGATATTCCTCCTTATTTGATAGGATTTTTTCTATCATAAAATGAAGAATAGCAAGGAAGGATAGCTGATAATAATCTGGATCCATATTCAATTCTAAAGCAACTTGTTCTCCAGTAAGTCCTATTCTATGAATCCCTGTTAATCGGTTTATGAGAATGGAAGGATTCAATTCTTCCTCTTCTAGACATTTAACTAATTCTTGATACAGATAGTGATTGATTTCACTTCTTTCCAAAGAAACAGTATGTAATGTATCTTTTAGCCACAGTTGTGTAACAAGATTTCTCTGGACTGGCATATAACGTATACTTTTTTCCGACAAGTGGGAAGAAACTTGGACGAATAAAGATAATCTTTCCCAAAAGGGGAGTGTAAACGAATGATACCTCCAGCCTTTTAAATGAAGTGATAAAGGATTCGCTTTTAATAACTTATCTAATTCTAGTTTTCTACATTCTTTAATTAAATAGTGATTTTCTCCTGTTTTTTCAAGCCAATCCTCTTGAATCAATTCATACACAACTTGATCCAGTTTTTCTCTTGTTAATACAGGAAATGCCTGAAATAAGGAGGTCAACTGAAAAATATGAATATCTTGGATAGTTTGGGATGATTTTTTTCCATTCAATATATGAAGAATAGAGTATAGTGTCCTTTCTCCATTCATTTTATATAAACAATTTAGAATTAATATTTTTATAAAGGACATATTTTCATCTTCCTCTGTCGTTTGACAAATTTTGTTGAAATTTGTTTGTAACATTTCTTTTATTTTACCATGAATTTTATTGTTTAGTGAACTTTGTAATCATATAATATGTTGATTTTCAAGATAGAAAACGGTTGAGTTTTTGACTATTTTAAGAAAAGTAACTCCGACTTTCTACTTTTTATCTGTCTTTTATATTGAAAAGTTAAAGATTCAGTCTTACAATAAGATAATAGTAAGGAGTATGCTAGTCATGTATATACTCCGTATGAATAACACTGGAGGTTTTTTTACTCATGGCAAAATATACAATTGTTGATAAAGACACATGTATTGCATGTGGAGCTTGTGGAGCAGCAGCACCTGATATTTACGACTACGATGACGAAGGTATTGCTTTCGTTATGTTAGATGATAATCAAGGAACTGTTGAAGTTCCTGAAGTATTACTCGATGATATGTTAGATGCTTTTGAAGGTTGTCCAACAGATTCGATTAAAGTTGCAGACGAGTCCTTTGATGGTGATGCACTAAAATACGAATAATCCCTCTTTATCATAAACAGAGCAGAAAGGATTCCTTTCTGCTCTTTTCAATTCAACTTTTACAACTAACAAAACAAGAAAGGCAGTTCAGAAATTACTGAACTGCCTTTCTCCTATTATGTTATACATTTCTAGATGGGATTTGTTTATTAATCCAGACACCCATTTTTGAGAATACTAGTGCAAAAATTAAAGAAATGATTATTCCCTTTAACAAATTAAATGGAATAATGGCAGAAAGAATTGTTTTTTTCAATATTGTAGTGTCAGTCGGTATATTCATTAATGCATTATAAAATGGCAACATGATAAAGTAATTAAACAGACTTAACAACGCGGTCATTATTAAAACACTTAACCCTAAACCAATTACCATACCTTTTTTGGATTTAATTTTATTATAAATAAAGTAAGTCGGTAAAATAAATGAAATCCCTGCTATAAAGTTTGCGAAATGACCTACTGGAACTCCAGTATCACTTCCTGTAATTAAATAATCTAATATATTTTTTATCAACTCTACTAAGATTCCCGCTGCTGGACCTAAGATAAGCGCAGCAACTAAGGCAGGAATATCACTAAAATCAACTTTTAAATAGCTTGGAAACGGTGGAATTGGAAATTTAAGCATCATCAGCACATAAGCTAAGCTACTCATCATTCCTATTAAAACATACTTTCTTACATTCATTTTTTTCTTCATTTTCTTCTCTCCTTCTTTTTAGGATCCATCTACCTAAGAAGAAAGATTCAGCAATTTATTAAGATGCGGCAAATAAAAAACCTCAAGCCATATTATACTTGAGGGAGTAGTTTAAAGGTACGCACACTTAATAAACGTTCTTATAGAATATTTTGAACGATTGCAGAACCTCCATCTTCTCCCATCCAGACTTTACTGTCGGTTTTGGAATTTCACCAAATCAACCTACCGTAGTAGGGTCACGGACTTTGAGTATATAACTCATCACCGTCGGTCGGGAATTTCACCCTGCCCCGAAGATAGACCAATATTAATTTGTTTACATTAGTTATTATACATTAAACAATAACGATTTGTGAAGAAGTTTGCTTATAACTTCATACATTGTTCACATTTTCACATTATAATTTACATTCATTTCAAAAGGCTGTTTTCGTAAAGTTTGTTGCGATTACCCACAGCCGGAATACACTTCGCTTTCCGTGGGGCTAAGCTTGAGCCTCCTCACTTCGCCTCCGGGGTATCAGACTGTCTCGCTAATCCCCGTGGCATCTTCGTGTATTCCGGCTGCTCCATTTTCCCAACTAATTCTTTTTTCCTATTGAAAAACAACAATCCTTTAGAAAACAGTCTTTCAAAAAGAGTTCACAAAATACTATTACACTTGCATTACTCGATAGTATCTTGTGAACTCTTTTCGCAGAAAATTCTTCCAACACTTAACCTATTTACCTACATAATATACGTTTCTTCCCTTATCGGCTTCTATGTATAATCCTCACTTTTTTCCTCTATAAGATGCTTACTACTTTTTAAATAAATACTTGCTTTTTTATATGGGATGGTTGTAAATTCAGACTCATCCTCTTCCAAGTTTATTTCCATTTCTTTCATACTTCTCCTTATGTATTCCTCTTCCCATTTTTTTTCTTCCTCTTGCACCAAGTCCGCCATAGGAGAATGAATAGGCTCTTCTATTGGTTCTGATACTACTTCCTCTATTTCTTCTTCCTGCTCTGCTATTTTTACAGTCTGTCCTACCTCAACATCTCCTAACACCAAAATTGGATTGATTGCATTTTCTTTTGCAACAGTCCATTCTTTATTATGTATTTCAAAATGTAAATGGACTCCCGATGAATATCCTGTATTGCCCATTTCACCTATTAACTCACCCTTTTTCACCAATTGCTTTTCTTCTACAAATCGTTTGTTTAAATGTGCATAGACTGTTTCCAAATCATTTTCGTGCTTCACAAAAATAACATTTCCATACGATTGAGAGTAATAAGACCTTGTTACAATCCCTTCATCTACAGCATACACTTCAGAACCTAGTTCTCCAGCAATATCTATTCCTTTATGTGTACCGTTCCTTGTATTAAAGGTATCCGTTATGATCCCTTCACTTGGCCAAGTCCAGGCCTTTGTTCGTTCTGATAGGGAGATCGATTGTGCTTGTGAATGTTTCCCCCCTATAAATAATAAACTAATAAACAATAACATTATAGCTGCTATAAGTATTCTCCTAATATAGTCTCCCATTTAGTTATCCTCCTATTCCGCTTGTATTAAAAAGATCATTTCTTGCCTTTAAGAGCAGGAATTGAAGTGAATTCCTCCTTCACTGCTCCTTAAAAATAGAAAAATCTCCTTCTTCCTTACAGGAATACAGATTCGCTCCATGATTTTAGTATGTAAAATGCGTACTTCTAAAAAAACTGTCCCCACTCCCATCTTCTCTTTCAACTTATGAGTACATGTTAATTGTTAGAACTATAGAATATTCAGGAATAAAGTGAAACTTCCATCAGTGGAGGCTTTCCTTCCCCACTGATGGTTAGTTGAACCAATCGGACCTTTACGGACAGTTCATCTCCCACCTATGCTTGAGGGGAGAGTCTTACTGTCCGTTAAGAGCGTGATAAAATGTAATTTCCATTTATTCAAATAAAGCTAAGAAGATTTATCAACAAAAATAACAAAATTTATTTTATGTATTTATACTCTTTTTATTCTATTTTTTTATCTTTAAAAAATATCAAAAAGGAGCATCCGTTATATATTGGATACTCCTTTTTATTATTGCTCTATGTCTACTTTATTAGCAGCAAGTGGAACAGCTAATTCGTTTGTTAGTGATAGTCCACCTACTTCTTTAACCTTGGTATTCTCAAACTTAACCGAAGAATATTTAAATTCCTTTGCTGTTAAAAGTATCGATTCAATAGCATGTAACGTTTTTTGATCTTCTTGCATATTACTTTCATTTGAGAGATGGACAATTAATTGTCCCTTATTCTCATCTTTTGAAACCTTATCAATATCAATAGTATCAGGAATTGATGCCGTTAAACCATGTGTTTCAATATCATCTTCCATTGCCTCAAAAGCATTTTCAATTGAATCATAAGGTTTTTCCCAAGGGACATATAATGGTTGGTTGTCTGATTCACCATTTAACAGAAAGTAAGCTCTATTTTCTAAAGGTTGATATTCTATCGTTGTTTCTTCCCTGTTTCCTAGTACTGCCCCGCGCTTTCCATTTGTATAAAACTCCATTTTCTTCGCACCAATTGTTTGCAATTGTTGCTGAACCATTGTATTAAAAAAGTCTTCAGAGTGAGAACCAAAGTTTGAAAATTCTTGTTTTACATTAACTTCAATATTATTTTCACTAAAATCGTAGGATAATAGCTCTGGACTAATAGGTAAAGAACCACTTAACTGTTTATTTACGCCTATCACTTTCTTCACATTTTGTACATATAGGTCAAACCTAGATAAATGGTTTGGATTGGCCACTAAAATACTAATTGGAACAACTACTTGGACATTTACATCAGGAATCGGATAAGTTAACAATTCCAGATCGCCTACATCTTCCTTATAAATAGCCGTTGAGGTGGGTGATGTTACCATTTCTGCTTGTTGATCTGCTATATCAAAATTTTGATCTGCCTTCTTTTCTGCCTCCTCTGCGCTTTCTGTTTTCATCATCACAGAGTTTTCTGCAGATTTCTTTTCACTATTAAATGAATTGATACTATTGCTATCAAAGAAACTTTGACTAATTATAAATAGAAGCATAATCGTACCTATTGTAGCCAATATAGGCATGAGTCTTCTCGATTTTCGCTCAAATTTCTTTTTTGTTTGAATAGTACGATAGATAAACTCCGCGCTTCGCTCATCTTTTATAGATGGCATATGCTTAAGTACATGTATGATTTTTTCATCATTCCATTTTTGTTTCTGCATAAGGATCCTCCTTTCCATCGTCTTCTAAAATGGTACGTAGTGCCTTTAATGCTCGATGCTGTGTAGTTTTCACTTTACTTTCAGTCCACCCTAATGCTTTGGCAGTTTCAGAAATGGATAGTTCTTGAATATACCTAAATACAATAACCATGCGCTGGTCTACTGTACAATATTGTAATGCATGATAAACACCTTTCACTTCTTCAGCCTGCAGTGCGATTTCTTCAGGAAGAAACCCATCCGCTTTGATTTCCTGTTTGGACCAGTCAAACTTATCCATGATACGTTCTTTCCAATTTTTTTGTTTACGAAAATGGTCTATTGCAACATTTCTGGCAATACTAAACAACCATGTTTTCTCGGTACTTTTCCCCTCAAAGCGATGATAAGATTTCAGGACACGAATATATACTTCTTGCACTAGATCTTCCGCCGTTTCTTTATGATTTACCATGTAAAATAAAAATTGAAAAACGTCATGATGATACTTATTATAGATTTCATCAAAAACGGAGTTCATCTTATTCCCTCCCCCGTTCAATATATTAGTCGTATTTTAATTTAATTAGTTTCATTCATTCGTATGTATATTCTACTTTTCTTTTATCCCTTCGTAAAAACACAATAAAAAAGGAGTCCAGAAAAGTTTGACCTCACAAGTTATACCTGTATGCAAAAACATTATACATACAAAATGGAAAAATAGCTTGTAGGGTCAAAATCTTTTTAAGACACCCCATACGTTCTATTATGTTAAATTGTTTCGCGTGAATCAAGAAGAATCGGCACTTTCTCTAATTTTCTTCTCTATTTCGAGGTAAAAAGATAAAAAATGTCGTTCCTCGACCATATTTACTATAAACAGAAATATCGCCACCATGTGCATCAATAATATTTTTGACAATAGCTAATCCTAAGCCTGTCCCAGCATTCCCTCTTGTTCTTGCTTTATCCGCTTTATAAAAACGCTCAAACACATATGGTAAATCCTCCTCAGGAATACCAGAACCCGTATCTTCAATCTCTATATATACTCCATAATCATCCGATCTACCTCGTAAAAAGACAGTTCCATCACTTGGCGTATGTCGCATACTATTATCCATTATATTGGTTAAAACTTGCTCGACACGATCTGGATCAAGGTCATATTCGCCAATATCTTCGGTAACAGAGACAGTAAGCGTTATTTCTTTCTCTTTAGCGACTGCATTAAACTTTCTAGCTACTCGGTTGATAAATGGATATAGATCAATTGGTTCCTTTCTCAGCTCAATATAGCCAGTTTCCATTCGGGCTAAATCTAAAAATTCGTTAACTAGACGCCCCATTCGTAAGGACTCATCATAGATTACCCGAGCCATTTCTCTTTTTTCTTCCTCTGATTCAGCAATATCATCCACAATTGCCTCACTATACCCTTGTAACATACTTATCGGCGTTCTGAGTTCATGAGATATATTTGCAATAAAATCAATTCGAAGTTTATCTAGCTTACGCTCTTCTGTCATATCGCGAATAACAACAATTGCTCCTCTAATATCCTTTTTGTTATAAAGAGGACTAACAATCATGACCCAGTTCCTACCTTGTAAAGTTACTTCATCTATTTGTTCATTACCTGTATGAACTGCAAGCTGAAATAATTTCCGCAATTCATCCGGTATTTGAGCTTGCATATCGCTCAATTCGCCTTTTTCATAATACCAATGCTGTAGAAATTTTTCAGCAGGCGGATTGGTAAGCAATAAACCGCCATTTCGATTAAGTGTTAGCACACCATCTGCCATTCCACTTAAAATATTGTCTAGCTGTTCCTTTTCTTGGCTTAAGGCATTCATATTAAAATTTAATTTTCTAGCCATTTCATTGAATGCAATCGAAAGTTCACCAATTTCATCCTGAGCCATGATAGGAACTTTTGCCGCAAAATTACCTTGAGCTACTTCAAATGCCGCTTCTCGCATCTTTCTTAACGGGGCAGTGATTCTTGTTAATAAGAAAAAGGCAAATATCGTCGTTAAAATAATGGCAATTACGGCAGCTAAAACAATGAATTTTGCTGTGGATTGTTTAGATTCATTCATCGATTGTAAGGACTGATAGATAAAAACAGCTCCGTCCTCCCCATTCACATGAAGAGGAGACCCCACAATTGCTACCTGTTCAGGTATATTGTCTTTATTGTTTAATTTTGTCATAACGACCGCTGTCTTATTACTTGTTATCACGTTATTTAAAGCTTCATTTCCCTTAATGAAAGAATAGGAAAGTTCCTGCATGCGACTCTCTGGGTAATAATAGACTTGATCTGGAGCGGAAACAATAATTGCTCCTGTTGAAGGATCCAAAAGTTCCCGCACAATTTCCAATCCAGTTTGATTATTATGCTCTTTCATAATTTCGGATATTTTTGTGGCTGTATTGGTTAATTCCGTTTCTGTTTGCTCCTTATAGTATTGTTCAAAATACTCAAGAAGCATGATTGTTAAAATCGTTAGTACTACGGAAACTAGTAATAAAAAGGTGATCCAAAGCTTAAATACTACGCTTCGCCAAAATTTCATCCATTGTTAACCTCAAACTTATAGCCTACTCCCCAAACAGTTACAATCATGCTAGCCGCTTCTTCTGAAACACGATTGAGTTTTTCTCTTAATCGTTTCACATGTGTATCTACTGTTCTTAAATCACCGAAAAATTCATAATGCCATACTTCTTTTAATAATAATTCCCGGTCAAATACTTTATCTGGTGATTTAGCTAAGAAATACAACAATTCATATTCCTTTGGAGTTAGGCCCACTTCCTTCCCACTTGCCAATACGCGATGTGCATCATGATCTATTGTTAAAGCTGGAAAGATGATAACATCCTTTGAAGAACTATCACTTTGTTCAAATGTCGTTTTTGTAGAGCGACGCAACAGAGCTTTCACTCGCAAAACTACTTCTCTTGGACTAAATGGCTTTACGATATAATCATCCGTTCCAACTTCAAATCCTTGAACTCTATTTACTTCTTCTCCTTTAGCAGTAAGCATGATTACAGGAGTAGTTTTCTTTTCTCTTAACTCCTTACATACCTCCATACCATCTTTCCCAGGCATCATCAGATCGAGTAAGATAACATCATAATCTGTGTTTAATGCCTTAGAAAGGGCGCTCATTCCATCTTCCGCTTCTTCCACCACAAACTCTTCTCTTTCTAAGTACATTTTTAGAAGACGTCTAATTCTTTCTTCGTCATCTACCACAAGGATTTTAATTTCTTTCTCCATCGTTCATACCTCCTAACAAAAATACACGAAACTTGTAATCGACTTGTTGTTTCGCTTGGTGCATGTATAAATAAATCTTAATTTCTTTTGCTTATTCATCAAATGGACTCATATTTATACTGCGTTTTTTCCAGTTAAATAGTAATTTATATAAGTGAATTTATCTTATCTGACACAATTATTATAGCATTATTATCATGTAGATATTGTTATCATCCATAAGCAAATGTGACACTTTTATGAACTTTTCGTATATTTCTGTTGTTATCATATTGCAAATATTAAAATTGTACCTTAGCCCTTTTTCTTTTGAGCTTCTGCTCTTAACAATTTCACTTCATGTGCAGTGAGTTCACGAGCGTCACCAGGCTGTAAGCCATTTAAGTTTAAGAAAGAGTATCTCTCCCTTTTTAATTTCATAACAGGTGTTCCAATTGCTTCAAACATTCTTCTTACTTGACGGTTTCTTCCTTCATGAATTTTTAATTCCACAATGCTTGTTCCTTTTTTCTTATCGACAGAAAGAATTTTTGCTTTGGCAGGCGCAGTTTTACCGTCCTCTAGCATAATTCCTCTTTCAAGTTGTTTTACTTTCTCACGAGCAGGAATACCTTTTACTTTTGCAACGTATACCTTTTCAATTTCTCCTTTTGGATGCATCATAATATTTGCAAATTCTCCGTCATTCGTTAAAAGAATAATGCCTGATGTATCATAGTCTAAGCGTCCTATCGGATAAATTCTTGCTTCAATTTCAGAAAAATAATCAGTGACAACTTTTCGTCCTTTATCATCATTAACACTTGAGATTACGCCTCTTGGTTTATATAGAATAAAATAAACCGGTTCTTCTCTCTCAACAGGGATGCCATTTACTTCAATTTTATCATTAGAACCTACTTTCACCCCTAATTCTTTCACTGTTTTTCCATTTACTTTTACTTTTCCTTCAACAATTAATTCCTCTGCTTTTCTTCTTGATGCAATTCCCGCATGGGCAATTACTTTTTGTAGTCTTTCCATCTATATCACCTCATCCAATTTCTCAACAGTAAAAAATGATTGATCGTTTTTTATAACATATTTCTAAAGTTATATACCCTCTTCTATTAGTAACAATTTATTAGAAAACAGACTAATTCAAAACGCTTGATCGTTCTTTTTTTGCCATTCCTATGAATTATGACATAAATTGATGAAATTTCAAAGAAATCTTTGATTTAAGAGGCAATTGATTTACATTTAACGATTTTCCCTTCCAAAGGCTCTTTACATTTTATTTATCATTCTAACCTGAAACCTGAATATTTTTGCGGCAACCTCGCCTTTTTTGCTATTCCCGTAGGAGTCTTCATGGATCCAATTTGCTGAGTATTTTCTCTGTCGCAAACCTTTTTTTAGTGCTAATCGAAAAAAAATGCTCAATGAAAAAAACAAAAAATGTCTTAGGATAAAGTTTACTTACAAACTTTATCCTAAGACACGGGCTAGTTATTTTCCAAACATTAAAGTTACTACTATTATTGCTGCAATAAATCCTACGAGATCTGCTAGTAATCCTACTTTTAAGGCGTCTCCCATTTTCTTGATTCCTACTGCTCCAAAATAGACGGTTAATACATAAAGGGTGGTATCGGTACTTCCTTGTATAACAGAGGCGAGCCTTCCTATAAACGAGTCTGGTCCATAGGTAGCAATTAAATCGCTTGTCATCCCCAATGCTGCATTTCCGGATATTGGTCTAATGATCGCAAGTGGTGCTACTTCCGACGGAACACCGATAAAATCTAAGACTGGCTTAAGAAAACTCATAAAATATTCTAATGCTCCAGATGCTCGAAATATAGATATGGAAACAAGCATTCCTACTAAATAAGGGATAATAGAGAAAGCAATCTGTATTCCTTCTTTCCCACCTTCTACAAAACTTTCATATGTGGGTACCTTTTTAAATGTTCCGTACAACAAAATAAACCCTATGAGGGAAGGAATCATCCACAATGAAATTAATGATACAATCTCCATCTCATGTCACCCTTTTCTCATTCTCTTATGATAAAAATAGCGATCAATCAAAATTCCACTTATACAAGAGAAAATGGTGGCAATAATGGTTGGTCCTACTATATCTGTCGGAGACGCAGAATGGTAATTCATCCTGATTGCAATTACTGTTGTTGGAATTAATGTAATACTTGAAGTATTTAGGGCAAGAAAGGTAATCATACTATTGCTTGCAGTATTCTTGCCCCCATTCAATCGTTTCAATTCCTCCATTGCTTTAATTCCTAACGGTGTTGCTGCATTTCCCAACCCAAAGATATTTGCCATCATATTTGACAAGATATATCCCATTGCAGGGTGATTCTTTGGTATCTCTGGAAAAAGTCTTGCTACAAATGGTCTAAATAAGTTAGTAAGCTTTCGCAATAATCCTGCCTGCTCTGCTATTTTCATCATTCCGAGCCAGAAGACAAGAACACTAATCAGCCCAATACATATGGTTACTGCTTCTTTAGCTCCTGAGAATATTGCTTTGTTGACTTCATCCATCGTTCCGTTTATTGCTGCGAACACAATACCGATAATAGCTAGGGCTGCCCAAATATAATTAACCATCCTTGCCAACCCCAGTCATTGCCAAAAACATGTTCTTAAAATAATCTAAAAAGCTTTTTGATTCCTTTGCCTTATCATGCTTAAAATGTATCGGTGTACGATCAACAAGCTTACCATCTAAATAGATTTTTGCTTCTCCAACAATTTCAGGCACATACTCTTGATTCTTTTGCCAATTTTTTTTAACTTTTAACAGACTGTATTCTACTTTAAATAGATCTTCTTCCTTGTCTGTAACAGGGTATTCTATGTCGGATTTGATATAAACTTTATTCTTATAAAATTTATTTTTAACCGATTTTATTTTCCCTTCCTCCAGAACCTGAACTTTTTTATACTCTTTAAAGGCTGTTTCAAACATATTTATATGATCATCCCAGTCATCTGGATCATTTAAAGTTACTGCTATATATTCAACTCCATCTTTTTCAGCTGTGCTAACTAACGTTCTTTTCGCTCTCTTTGTATAGCCAGTTTTGCCCCCAGTCGAATATTCATAAAGACTCGTTAATAGTTTGTTCTTATTTCTCCAAACACGATCCCACTTATTATTTGAACTTTCCGAACGATAGCTTTCTGTGCCAGCAATTTTTTTATATGTATCATTATTCATTGCATAACGGGTAAGCAAAGCCATATCATACGCTGAGGAATAATGGTCTTCATGATCGTCAAGTCCGTGAGGATTAGCAAAATGAGTGTGCTTCATACCAATTTCTTCTGCCTTTTGATTCATTAAATAGACAAAACCATCTAAGCTTCCACCCACTGTTTCTGCGATTGCAACTGCAGCATCATTTCCAGAACGGAGCATTAATCCATATACAAGATCTTCTAGTTTTATTTTTTCTCCTGCCTCTAAATAGATGGACGACCCTTCCGTTTTTATTGCATTGTTACTAACAGTCACGGTTTCATCTAATTTCCCCGACTCGACTGCAAGTAATGCTGTCATTATTTTTGTAATACTAGCAATTCTTCGCTCCGTATGTGCATCCTTCTCAAAAATAACTCGTCCAGAATCTTGTTCCATTAAGATAGCACTTTGCGCATTGACGTACATTTGTGCACTGCTTTTTTGTGGAACAGCAAGAAACAGAATGGAGGTAATGATCGTAAGAATAATAAGTTTACGTAATTTCATTTAACACAACCTCGTCTCCTTTTATGGTTTGTACAAGTTTATGAAAAAAAAGACAGACATATGACTAATAAAGTGAAACTTCCACGAGTGGGTGTTTTCCTTCCTCCCCCACTCATGGTTAGTTGAACTAATCGGACCTTTACTTAAGTTTGAGGAGGGAGTCTTACTGTCCGTTAAGAGTCGGATAAATTAACACTTCACTTGTAAAACAAAATATGCAGCCCATATAATATGGCTGCATCTGAAAGATGAAGATAATCAAACTATTTTTTTTGATTATTTGTTTCTTTTAATAAGGTCTCCACTTCAGTTCACTTGCTTTTAAAAATCTATTTTCAACATCTTTCCAGTTTACGATATCCCACCAATTATCTACATATTCTCCCCTATTGTTTTTGTATTGCAAATAGTAAGCATGTTCCCAAACATCAAGTACTAATAGGGGAATCGTGTCCCACTGGGTTAACAGCATATGTCGTTCAGATTGAAGAACTTCTAAATGCCTTGCTCTTGGAGACCATACTAGAAGTGCCCAACCAACGCCCTCTACTGCTTTAGCAGCCTCTGTAAAATGCTCCTTAAATGCTGTAAAGCTCCCAAAATAATTGTTTATTTCCTCCATCAATATCCCTTTAGGTTCGCCACCACCTTTTGGACTCATGTTATTCCAAAAGATAGTATGAAGATAATGCCCCGAACCATGGAAAGCAAGTTCTCTAGACCAATGTTTTACAAGTGCATAGTCCTTATTCTTTCTTGCTGCTTTCAGCTTTTCTTCTGCATTATTTAGTCCTGTTACATAGGATTGATGATGCTTTTGATGATGTAACTCCATAATTTCTTTGGAGATATAAGGTTCTAGAGCATCATAGGCGTAAGGTAACTTAGGTAATTGGTGCTTCCCTGCTGCAACGTTTGGTTCCTTCATAAATATCGTTCCAATCTGCTGCCTCTGTGCAAAATAGCTTTCCATCTGTTCGTGAAGATTTTCTGCTTCATGCTGTATTCTAATTAATTCTTCTGTTTCAATTGGTCGTCTCTGTACACCTTCCATTAACTGTGAAAACTTATCAAGCCTTTTCCAAATACTTTCTTCCTTTTGAACTGCTTCCGCTTCTAATAAACTTTTTAATTCCTGATTCCAAATCAACACATTTCTAACATATTCATTATAACTACTCATCTATATGTCAACTCCATTCTTTCCAAAATCGTTCTTATAAAAGGTATGACAAAAGGATGAGCATCATGTCTTTAAAATGGATGCATCCCTAAACTCGTTAATAAAATTAGTTGGACAATAGCAATACAAATAAAAAAGTATCTAAGCTATTGCCTAGATACTCCTTCTTACTCTTCTATTTGCTGAAAAGATTCAAAAAATAAATCAGCCTCTTCTTGATTAAATTCTTCCTCTTTTTCTGCTAACGGAGGCAGTTCCCCTAAATTCTTTAAACCGAAATGGTCCAAAAACTCTTTTGTTGTTCCATAAAGTATTGCTCTGCCTGCTCCTTCTGCTCTACCAACTTCTTTAATTAGTGCCTTTGCTGATAGGGTATGAAGCGGTCTTTCTGTTTTAACGCCTCTAATTTCTTCGATTTCAGCACGTGTAATTGGCTGCTTATATGCAATGATTGCCAACGTTTCTAAAGCAGCTTGTGATAAAGTCGAAGCATGCGGAGATTCCACTAATTTTTTCAGATAATCAGAATGCTCTTTCTTCGTTGCAAATTGATACGTACCAGCAATTTCAATAATAGAAATTCCTCTTGTTTTATCTTTACGATAACTTTTAATTAGCTCATCTATTAATTGTTCTACCTCTAATTGTTCCATTTCTAACACATGCATCAATTGCTTAATTGTTAATCCTTCATCTCCTGCAGCAAATAAGAGACTTTCAACGATTGCTTTCCAGTCATTCACTTTCAACCTTTTATTCAACTTCCTTTCCCATTACAAAAATATCTGCGAAGTTTCCTTCCTGTTCCACAAATACTTGCCGGCGCTTTAAAAGTTCTAAAATTGCCAAAAATGTCACTACGATATGTGATTTTGTCGCAATTGGAAAAAGTTCATCAAAGGATATTCTCCCTTTTTTATTTCTTAAGAACCCAACAATTTCTTCCATGCGATTTTCTATTGGTATTTCTTGTCTTGTGATTTTTGTCGCTAATGGCACCTGTAATTTTTTTCGTTTCAGTAATTTTTGAAAAGCTGCTAACATGTCATATAAAGAAACATCTAACTCTTGTTTTGCATTTTCTTCCTTATTTAAGCTGAAATCCGATAAATCACTTGGAGGTTTTGTAAAAATAAGACCTCTTTCTAATTCCATCTCTTTTAAATCGTCTGCCGCCTCTTTAAATTTACGATATTCTACTAATCTTTCAATTAGTTCTTCCCGTGAATCTTCTTCTGGCTCATACATTAAATCGTCATCAAGTAAATCTTCTTCATGCTTTGGTAGGAGCATTTTACTCTTAATGGCTAAAAGAGTCGCTGCCATCACCAAAAATTCACTTGCTACATCCAATTGTAACACTTGCATAGCATGAACATAATCTAAATATTGTTCTGTAATTTCTGCCACGTTAATATCATAAATATCAATTTCCAATTTATTGATTAAATGAAGAAGCAAATCTAGTGGTCCTTCAAAACTATCAATTTTCACATTATAATGCATCATTCTCACCAAATCCTATTAGAATACCCTTAACTTAATAATGATAGTATTAATATTAAAGAAAAACAATAGTTATCAAACAGAAAAATCAACCAATTCACTATTTAAGTGTTATCATTACTTTTTTTAGCATTTATCGCTATAATAACAAACATATAATCGGTTGTTAATAAAAACTATTGGAAAAGAAAAAGGAGAAGAATATGTATCCAACGGAATATATGCAATTTCTTGTTCATTTTCATGGTGATCAAGACTTTTTCGAATGTCATGAGATCTTAGAAGATTTTTGGAAAAAGGTTGATAGTCGTAACAAAGAGTCTATTTGGGTAGGATTTATTCTTATAGCAGTCTCTTGCTACCATCACCGCAGAGAAAATTTTATGGGCGCCGAAAAAACGATACAAAAGAGCAGAAAACTATTGGAAAAGAAAAAAGAGGCAATAAGAGAATTAGGTCTTGATGATACAAGAATAATCCTTTTATTAAAGAATCAAGAGGATTGTATTAAAAATAAGCAGGTCTTCTTTCCATATCATTTACCTATTTCTGACCCACAGTTAGAAAGAAAATGTGCTCAATTAGCACATTCCATGGGGATGAAATGGAAAAAAAGTGAGCCAATTCCTTTGGAAATCGTTCACCGACATGTTATGCGTGATAGAAGTATCGTTATAAAAGAGCGCGAACAAGCACTCGAGAAAAAGAAAAGACAATGGTAAGATTTATTCATTGGTTCTACAGTAAAAAGAGGCTTTTCCTTGGGGAAACCAATGCAATTGGTTTAATCCACCTAGAAAAAGCCTCTTATTTCTATTTATCTACTTGAACTCCGTCATTACACTTAGATAAAAAATTTACAATTAACTCATTTGATTTCATCGTTCGATTAGGATAAAGCCCTTTTACCGCCTGTACCATAGCCTTCCCAACCCCTTGATGCCTATGAGAGGGATTGACAGATATATGCTGAATGGTGATAGAAGATTCATCTTCAAAAATAACACCGATTAAACCAATAATATCTTCTTCATCTTTCCATAAAAATAACTGCCAATTTTCTTCCGACTCATATTGTTTAATTGTTTGTTGTAATACTTTTAAATCCTTTTCTGCAGGCATAAAAGATAGTAAACCCATTGCAATCTTTTCAAATGCCTTTTTATATCGAATAATCATTAATATCCCTCATCATTTTTAAAACATATTCACTAACAGTTTTCCCATTCAAAATAAGATTCAATCAATCTTTCTTGATGTTAAATAAAAAAATATTCATCTGCAACGAAACTGAAACGAATTTTTTATCATCCTCTTCCCTTTTTTGTAAGAATTATTAGGACCGCCCCGAAAAAATAGGAGATATGTTATTGGTTCTATCATACATAAATTAGCGATATTCTTCAATGAAAATCTTATCAGCTTTAGGATTCATCGCTTCCTAGGTCAAAATACCCTAAAAGGTACAAATAATAAAGGTCAATATTTTGCATCCTATCACTCTAATTTGGGATAAATGGAGGGAATAATTCGTTTTAAAGGACCTATCTTCGATTTCTGTTCGTTCCTCCTCGCCATTATTCATGCAAGTATATTTTTACAAAGAGAATCTTATATTATTCTACCTAAAACAAGCTCCAATCAATACTTTTCAAAATAAAATCTATTTACTACTATATAAAATATGCATATAAACACAAAAAGCTACACAAATCTTTATTTTTTTAGGAGTTATGGTGAATAATAAAGGGAAAGAAAACATTATGATAAATAGGAAACCTATTACCGTTAAGATACGTCTATTAGATGTAGTTACTTTACATGACGTAATATTGTCCTATTTTAAAAAGATGTATAAGCGCTACTTTTACACTAATACAGCAGTTGGAAAAACAGGAGGGAATTGAATGAAAAAAAATAAACTTTTACTTATGGTACTTGCATTCTTACTATTAATACCGATTCCAGCTTATGCGGATGTCGCCGCTGGAGATATGATTATTACCCTTGGAGAAAACCTAACAGAGGAACAAAAGCAGCTTTTATTAACTGAAATGAAAGCTCCAGAAAATGCAGAAATTATTACTGTTTCCAATCAAGAAGAGCATCAATACTTAGGAAACTATATTTCAAAATCGTTAATTGGTACTAGAGCAATCTCTTCCTCTGCCATTACAATAGGGGACAAAGGTACCGGTATTCAAGTAACAACCAAAAATATAAACTGGGTTACCGATGAGATGTATATTAATGCCCTCATTACTGCAGGGGTAAAAGATGCAAAAATTTATATCACAGCACCTATTGAAGTTTCAGGTACTGCAGCACTGACAGGAATTATCAAAGCATATGAAGTGTCAACTGATACAGTTATCCCAGAAGACGTAAAGCAAGCTGCTAATGAAGAGATGGTAGAAACAGCAAATTTAGGAGAAGATATTGGACAAGAAGAAGCCACTGCTTTAATGGCTAAAATTAAAGAGCAAATAGCAGAGCAAAAACCAAAAACAGTAGAAGAGGTTCAAACAATTGTTCAAGATTCAGCAAAGGAACTAAATATCACACTAACCGAAGAACAATTACAGAGTCTTATTTCTTTCTTTAATAAGCTGAAAGAACTTAACATCGATTGGAATCAAGTGGGTAATCAATTAAACGAAGCGAAAGATAAGTTAACTGGCTACTTGGATAGCGAAGAAGGACAAGGATTTTTAGCAAAGATTAAAGAAGTGTTTGCAAGCATTGTGGATGCAATCAAATCTTTCTTTTCTTAATTTGCTTAACTATCCACTATTAAAAAAGGGAGTCTCATTGACTCCCTTTTTTAATACTTATTTTTTTAATGAAGCTGCTTCTTTAAAAGGTAAATCTAATCGTAATAAATCTTCAAACGATTCTCTTTTCACCACTAATTTTGTTTCGCCATTTTCCACGAACACAACTGGTGGCCTTGGGATACGATTATAATTATTTGCCATAGAATAACCGTAAGCACCTGTACAGAATACGGCAAGTACATCGTTTTCTCCCGCTTTTGGTAAAGGCAAATCCCAAATAAGCATATCTCCTGATTCACAGCATTTTCCTGCAATCGAAACTGTTTCATCTGGAGCTTGTAAAGGTTTATTCGCAAGAACCGCTTCATATTTAGCTTGATATAGAGCTGGACGAATATTATCACTCATACCTCCATCTATAGCTAAATAATTCCGCACGTTAGGTACTTCTTTTCGTGATCCAATTTTATATAAAGTCGTTCCTGCATCTCCTACGAGTGATCTCCCTGGCTCAATCCATATTTCAGGCATCGTCATTTCGAGATTGCTTACTTGTTCTTTTACTTCCTTTATAATCACTTCCACATATTCAGCTGGCTGAATTGGATGGTCTTCCGACGTGTACCGAATGCCAAAGCCCCCACCTAAATTTAATACCTTTGATTCAAATGCATGTTTCACTTTCCATTCTATTAAATGCGCCATTATTTTTTGAGCAGCTAGGACAAATCCTGTTGTGTCAAAGATTTGTGAGCCAATATGGCAATGCAGTCCTAAAACTTCCACAAAAGGAGACTTAGTAGCCTTTAACAAAGCTTTCTCTGCTTGACCATTTTGCAAGTCGAATCCAAACTTTGAATCTTCTTGTCCTGTTAAAATATAATCATGCGTATGAGCTTCAATACCTGGCGTTACCCTTAAAAGAATAGACATTTTTGTCTTTTTTTCTTCACATAATTGCTGAAGCATCTCTAGTTCATAAAAATTATCGACAACAATACAGCCAATCTGATAGTTAATCGCCATCAACAGTTCTTCTTTACTTTTGTTATTCCCATGAAAATGAATTCTATCTACAGGAAAATCAGCAGCTATTGCTGTATATAACTCACCACCAGAAACAACATCTAATGACAAGCCTTCTTCTTCTGCTAATTGAACCATTGCAATAGTTGAAAAAGCTTTACTTGCATAAGCAACTTGTGCCTTTACTCCAAGTTGATCAAAGGTGTGCTTAAATCCCCTAGCTCTTTCCCTAATCAATTCCACATCATATACATATACTGGTGTTCCAAATTTTTCGACTAATTGCAGCGTATCTACACCACCGATTTCAAGATGACCTGCATCATTCACTTTTGAAGTTCCGTAATAGTGCATTAATTCCCCTCTATTCTCTATAAAATATGTCCCCTATTAAAAACAGACAGTCTATTGTGGAAGAACTTGTCTGTTTTCGTTACCTATTTATCCCACAAATTAATAATTGTAGTTCTCTTCAAATCGTTAAAGTTCCACTTTAATTATCCAAATGTATCATAAATGGAGACAATTCTCAATAGCTGATCACCTAATATACGGGAGAAAGGCAGAATTATCTCCTCTCCTAAAAGAAAAGTAATCTGCCTGTCAAATAGTAATCGTGTCTTGGTCGTCTTAAAGCGCTTATGGCTGCTTATAACGATCTCCCGGATGCAAATGGCTTGGTCTTACTTTGTTGCCTGGAACTGCACGACGAACAAGAATTTGTCCTAAAGCGAGTGGATGAAACGGAATAAATGGCCATAAATAAGGAACATTTAGTGTTCTAGTCCGGATTAGGAATAAAAGATACAGCGTCATGCCAATCACAAATCCAGGTGTATGGAAGAATGCTACAAGGATCAACAAAATCAGTCGAACAATTTTGTTGGCAATCCCCAATTCATAACTTGGGGTAGCAAAGTTACCGATGGCAGCAACTGACACATAAAGGATTACTTCTGGAACAAATAAACCAACATCTATTGCAATTTGTCCAATGAGTACAGCTGCTATTAATCCCATTGCAGTTGATAATGGTGTCGGAGTATGAATCGCCGCAATCCGTAAAAATTCAAGTCCTAAGTCTGCAATAAAGATTTGGACCACAATTGGAATATTGGTCGTTTCATTTGGGCCGATAAACGCAATCCTCTCAGGCAATAGAGATGGTTCTAATACCACTAAAAACCACAATGGCAGGAAAAGTATCGAAGCGATAACACCTAAAAATCTTACCCATCTTATAAAAGTTCCGACCATTGGAGCTTGTCTATATTCTTCTGCATGCTGCAGATGATGAAAAAAGGTTGCTGGTGTAATAATTACACTCGGGGATGTATCTACATATATAATAACATGACCTTCTAATAAATGAGTCGCAGCTACATCTGCTCGTTCTGTATATCTTACGAGTGGGTATGGATTATAGCCTTGCTTTAATAAATACTCTTCTATTGTTTTGTCTGCCATTGTCATTCCATCTGTTTTTATGTTTTTTATTTCCTTTTTGACTATATTAATTAAATCTGGATCTGCTACTCCATCAATATATCCAACGGCAATATCTGTTTTCGAACGCTCTCCTATTCTCATAATTTCAAAGCGCAAGCGTTCATCTCTAATTCTTCTTCTAGTAATTGCCGTGTTTACAATTATATTTTCCACAAAGCCATCCCGTGAACCCCGGACTACCTTTTCTGTATCTGGCTCTTCTGGCATTCTTCCTGGATAGCTTCTTACATCAACAATAAGACCATGGTCATACCCTTCAATTACAACGGCAATCAACCCTGAAAGAACTTGGTCAACCAATTCGTCCATTTTTTCAATCTTTTGGACACTTTGATGCACTAATTGATTTTGAACGATATCAAATATATTGTTTGCTTGTGATTTTCGATCAATGTCATTTAAAAATAAGAGCTGCTCCAATAATTCAGCAATCAATACACTATCACATAGCCCATTCACATAATATAAATTGACTTCTTTTCGCATTACTTTTATTTTACGAACACCTAGATCAAAGCTAGTTCCGAGTCCAACCCGATCCTTCATATACTTTTCTATTTTATCTAAATCCTCGTATATTTGGATCTTCTTTTCAGTCTTGCTGCTCATAAAAACCACTTCTTTCTAAAATATATTCTACGGCTTTCCGAGTAATCGGGGCACCTTTTTCATAAGAGTCCTTTTTTCCCATCTTTCCAATGTCTCCGATGCCAACAACAAGAGGGAGATTTAGCTCGTCTAAGATGTACACTGTATCTCCATTTACTCTTCCTAACTCCATTTCTGGAATTCCGTATTTATCAACACCATAAGGCGTTAATTCTCCATCTTGATCTATTGCAACATCAATTTTCGTCCATTCCTCCCTTCTCGTTCTGCTTGCCACAGCAATAACCCCTAAAACTTCTAAATCAGGATGTGTAGCTATGTATTTAAGCGCTTTTTCACCAATACCTTCTCCGACAAAACCACTGTCGTCAAACATAACTAATACTGGGTCATTTTTTGCTCGTTTTATAAGGGAAAGAATTTCTTCTCCACTATGGTGGCTAGGGTTGCCAAAGGAAGTAGAAATACATCTCCCTCCTATTTCTTTTGCTACTATCTCAACGGCTCTTTTGGCATACTCATCTCCATCTGTTATAAGAATTACCCTTCTCCTATTTTCCATTTTCCATACTTCCTTTCTTCTTCCATTACATTGTCATCACGGAATAAAATATATCCAATGAAACAAGGAGCCAAAGATCTTACCAAAAACAAGAGCCATCATTAATATTAATAGTCGGTCATCAATTCCAATTCTCTTTGCTAAAAGAGGGAAGACATCTAGCACCTCCGTTAATGCTGCTGCAATCATTCCAACATAAATACCATCTGCTAATCCCATTAGGATAAGCAGAAAAGCAGGTAAGGAAAAACTCGGTTCTCTCAAAAAAGCAAGTGTTCCTAATACAGCTCCTAACACAGCAGCCCATTCATATGCATAAATTTTACTAAAAGTTTTTGTTAGTTGTGTTAGCCTTGGAATAATACCAAACACTGTTAGAAAAGCAACATAACCAGCACCAACGGTAATCCCCCATGCTAACCCTACAAAGATGACAAATAATATATTAATGATCATCTAATTTTTTTATACTTTCTTTATTTTCATGCATAATCATATATTGATCCAAGGACTGCTGATAATTAAATACTTCCACTTCCAATGGACTTGGCTCTTCATTAAGCCGTTTTTTAAACACATGGTTAAAAAATATGACCATACCAAGACCTAATCCAATGGAATATGGAATCTGAAAGATTAACGGTTTTTCTACTTCTTTCCCTGTTATCATTTTATAAACTCGTTGATGAACTGTTTGCATGCTTACATCTTCATGAAAGTTCATTATTGTTAATCCTGAACCAATAAACAGCAGGAGCCAAACTAATATAAAAAATGGGAGTGTCACTTTTCTCTTCTCAAAAACAACCTCAATAATTGTTTGGGGTGGTCCAATTAATTGGATATCTACTTCCTTATCTAATCTTTTTATCTCACGAATAACTTGTGTACTATCAATTATGATAATGTTTTTATCTTGTGCTGAAATATGGTATAGACATACATTTTTTAGTGTTGACAGCAATTCATCTGTTGCAATAATTTGTGCAAGATCTTTTAGGAAAATCCGATCATTTGACTTTTTTTGAATGCGATGTCTCATGCGAAGATATATAGTCTCTGCCAAAAGTTTCACGTCCTAACACACGTTGTTTTCCTCATGACTGTAGTATTCGATTATCTTTATAAAAATATGAAAGTCTGCTAAATGGTAATTTTTTCTCCAAAAAATAAATGAATAATTAGCTATCAAAAAAAGAGCTGCTAATCCTTTTAAAAAGGATTAGCAGCTCTTTTCATTTAAAGATCCATCTGTTCTTTCATCTGTAATAATATTTTTTTCTCAAGCCTCGAAACTTGAACCTGAGATATACCAAGCCTTGTTGCCACTTCTGATTGAGTCTGATCTTTATAGTATCGTAAATATACAATCAGACGTTCTCTTTCATCCAATTCGCGAATGGCTTCTTGCAAGGCAATTTTATCAAACCATTTGCCTTCATTACCATCATCAATTTGATCCAATAAAGTAATCGGATCACCGTCATTTTCATAAACAGTCTCATGAATTGAGGATGGTGTTCTTGCAGCTTCTTGTGCGAGAACGATATCTTCTGGAGGTATCTCTAAAAACTCGGAAAGTTCCCCGACTGTTGGTGTTCTGCCAAATTGCTTAGATAACTCGTCCTTCGCCTTACGAATTTTGTTACTTAATTCTTTTAACGATCTACTAACCTTTACTGTTCCGTCATCACGAATAAATCGTTGGATCTCTCCAATGATCATAGGAACAGCATAGGTAGAAAATTTCACATCATAGCTTAAATCAAATTTATCAACTGATTTTAATAGACCGATACATCCAATTTGAAATAAATCATCTGGATCATATCCTCTATTTAGAAATCTTTGCACTACTGACCAAACAAGACGCATATTTTTCTGAACGATAGTATCTCTTGCTGATTGATCTCCATCTTGGCTTCGTTTTATTAAGTCCTTGACTTCATGGTCTTTTAGATACGTTTCCTTCTTGTCTTTCTTTACCTCCACATCCATAGACGATTCTCCTTAATTGCTTAGCATTTTGCTATTCATTAAATGCTTACGCAGACGAATCTCTGTTCCGCTATCTGGACTTGACTGAATTTCGATTTCATCCATAAAGTTTTCCATGATGGTAAATCCCATACCAGATCGTTCAAGTTCTGGCTTTGTCGTAAATAATGGCTGTCTTGCTTCTTCTACATCGAAAATTCCTTTCCCTTCATCCCTGATGGTTAAATCAATAAATGAATCTTCTAATATAACAGAAATATAAACAATTCCACTCGGATCATTTTCATAACCGTGTATGATACAATTTGTTACTGCTTCTGATACTACTGTTTTAATTTCTGTTAATTCATCCATTGTTGGATCAAGCTGTGCAATAAAAGCTGCTACCGTTACACGTGCAAATGATTCATTCTGGCTAAGTGCGCTAAATTGAATATGCATTTCGTTTCTCATCTTAAGCTACCCCCAATCGTTGTAGGGCAAATTCTTCATTTGTTTCCAGCTTCATAATTTTAAACATGCCAGACATATCAAATAAACGCTGTACACTAGGGGAAATAGCACAAATAACCATTTCTCCTCCAAGCTGTTTTATTTGTTTATATCTTCCCAAAATAACTCCTAAGCCAGAACTATCCATAAAGGATAAATGTTCAAGATTTAACACGATATGACGAATATTATAGCTCTCTATGGCAGTGGTTGCTTTTGTACGCAACTCTTCTGCATAGTGATGATCCAGTTCCCCAGATAAGCGTATACAAAGTACATTGTTTTTTACTTCCAACTCAATATTAAGACTCACTAGAATAGCCTCCTTATTTGGTTTAAAGAAACTATTCTAGATTTTGATGACATTTCCTTCTCCACAGACAAAACTAGTGTTCATTCGCTAAAAACAGAAGGAATATTAACGGATTCGACAAAATGAAAAAATACTATTCGGTTTTTGTGAACATACCTGCAGAACGTTTAAATAATGTCCACCATTTAGCTGATTTCACTTCTTTTTGTGCAACTAATGGACTTGTAACAAGCGTTTTTCCATCTTGCTTATACGTAATTTCTCCAATTTCCTGACCTTTTTCAATTGGAGCTTTTAAATTTTTATTCATGGTGATTTCTTTTTCTAATTTATCAATTTGCTCCCCTTTTTTTGTGAGGATAGAAATTGGTTCGCTTGTGACTGCAGTCACTTCTTTTTCTGAACCTTTACTTACCTTTACTTTGCCAATTGCTTCTTCTCGCTTATGCAATGGATGTGTTTCATATTGACTAAATGCATAATCAAGTAATTTCGTTACCTGAGCATTTCTTTCTTTCGATGTTGGCGCACCGAAAACAACTGCAATCACCCTCATTCCATTTTTCATAGCAGTTGCTGTCAAACAGTATTTCGCTTCTGCTGTAAATCCAGTTTTTAATCCATCTACTCCTGGATAAAACTTAACTAGACGGTTTGTATTTACAAGCCAAAACTTTTTATCCGTATCTTCTCTTAAATAATCTTCATACGTACCAGTAAATTTCGTTATATCTTCATACTTCAATAGTTCCTTTGCCATTAAAGCCATATCTTTTGCTGAACTGTAATGATCGACTACTGGTAATCCTGTTACATTTTGAAATTTAGTACTTTTCAAACCTAATTCTTGTGCTTTTTTATTCATTAAATTCACAAATTCTTCTTCAGAACCTGCTAATCTTTCTGCAACCGCGACAGCTGCATCATTTCCTGAACCGATAGCAATTCCTTTTAACATTTCCTCTGTCGTCATTTCCTCTCCAGGTTCTAGGAAAATTTGTGAGCCTCCCATAGAAGCTGCATGCTCACTTGTACGTATTTTTTCATCTAACTTTAATTTGCCTTGATCAATAGCTTCCATAATAAGAAGCATAGTCATAATTTTTGTCATACTTGCTGGTGGAAGCTGTTCCTCACTATTTTTTTCATACATAATAGTTCCTGTATCTCGATCAATTAAAATGGCTGATTTTACATTATCAACTAATTCTTGTTTTTTCTCAGCAGCTAATGTGCTTGGCGCCAAAATTGATGTTATAAAACAGGTAATGATTAACATTGATATGATGCGTTTCATCTATTGACCCTCCATTCTATATAGCCTCCATTTTTTCCAAAAAAGACAAGTTTATACAGCCAATGTGGAATATTCATAAAATAATTTGAATAGCTCTATACGAGTAAGAAAAGAAACATATCCTGTATGAATAGTTAGGCTTGTATTTACGGGTAGGTTATAATGAATAAAGTGAAACTTCCATCAGTGGGGGTTTTCCTTCATCCCCCACTGATGGTTAGTTGAACCAATCGGACCTTTACGGACAGTAAGGGTGGGATAAAGGTAAAAGGAGGTTATATTTTGATTCATTTAAAAACACCAGAGCAAATTGAAAAAATGAAAAAAGCAGGAGAAATCCTTGCAGATTGTCATAAGGAAATTAGAAAATTAATTAAACCTGGCATTACTACTGAAGAAATCGATATATTTGTGGAAAACTTCATGTTACAGAGAGGGGCTACACCTGAACAGAAAGGTTATCATGGATACCCTTTTGCTACTTGCGCATCTGTTAATGATGTCATCTGTCACGGTTTCCCTTCCAAAACGCCTTTAAAAGATGGCGATATTGTTACAATAGATATGGTAGTTAACTTAGATGGATGGCTCGCTGATTCTGCTTGGTCATACTCAGTAGGCAATGTCTCAGAAGATGCGAAAAACCTATTAAAAACGACAGAAGAAGCATTATACATAGGCATAGAACAAGCAGTAATCGGAAACCGAGTTGGGGATATCTCGCATGCTATTCAAACATATGCGGAAGCAAAAGGCTATGGGGTCGTCCGTGATTTTGTAGGTCATGCAATTGGGAGAGAAATGCACGAGTTGCCGCAGATTCCTCACTACGGCCCTCCTCACGTAGGTACTCAACTTAAAGAAGGCATGGTTATCACCATTGAACCGATGTTGAATATCGGTATGTATCATGCAAAAGTAGACTTAGATGGATGGACAGCACGTACTGTTGATGGAAGTCTGTCTGCACAATACGAGCATACTTTGGCCATTACTAAAAATGGACCAATTATTTTAACAAAACAATAAACTAAACACACACCCAATGGCTTCCATTTTGCCATTGGGTCTCTTTTTAGACAAACGTGCCCCTCCCTTTTAATTTTTCTAGAAAAAAATGAACTTTTTAAACGCTATAATACTCTTATAAACAAGAGGTGAACGCATGAATGAGAAAAAACTCGGACAAAAGGCGAAAAGACAAAATAAAAAAGCTTTACTTCAGTTAGTAATGCAACAAAAAGATGATTACTATCGTTTAGCCTATTCCTATATGAAGAATTCACATGATTCAATGGATGTAATGGAAGAAATGATAATCATCTTATATGAGAAAATTGGTCAATTAAAAAATCTCGAATCTTTCTATAGCTGGAGCAAGACAATTTTAGTAAATATTTGCAAAGGTAAATTGAAAAAACAGCAAAAAGAGTTACTAGTCGATGATATGGAGTTCCACTCCAATACAAATCAAACAACCAATCCCTATAAATACACAGCTGAGTCGATCGACATAGAGCAATTGCTAAAATTGTTAAATCCGCATCAAGCGGAAGCAATTAAATTAAAGTACTTACATGATTTAGATTATGCAACCATTGCTAAAATCACAAATGTCTCTGTTGGAACAGTAAAATCAAGAATTCACAATGGATTAAACCTAATAAAGAGGGTGTATGGGAGGAAAGAAGAATGAATCCTATTGAACAAAAACTATTTGAAGAAAAAAAGAAGTTAGCAGAAATAACCGCGCCTTCCGAGATAGAACAAAGACTAACGAAAGCACTTTATACTAAACGCACTAAACCTTTTCCTTTTAAGCGATGGTTCCCATTATCCGCTGCTATTATTTTATTGATTTTTATTACTTATCAATCAAGTACATTTGCTTATTATGGTAAAAAACTATTAGGATTTGATACGATTATGACCCAATCCTTAAAAGATTTAAACGAAAAAGGATTCGGACAAAATATAGAGCAATCTTATTTATTAGAAAATGGGACTGAATTAACCATCAATGGACTTATGTCCGATGAAAATAGATTGGTTGTTTATTTTACATTAGCAAATGACAAAGGCTTGCCAGATGATTTAGATCGTATTTTTACTCCTCGGAGCATTACTGGTTTTTTTACGAATGCCAGAATAAATAGCTCTGTTTTTGAAATAAGCGACGATGAAACAAAAATGACGGGAATTTTAAATTTTGATCCCATTAATGCTTTTTCCAAAAAACTTCAGCTACACTATGTTTACTGGAAAAATGATTATGAAGTAATCGAGGGTTCAACTGATATCATCTTTCCCTATAATCATAAGGAAGCATTACAAACAAAAATGAAGCAATCCATTAATAAAAAAATAAAAGTAGATAAAGGTACAATTTCTTTCAAAAGTATTACGGCTACCCCTACCCAAACGGTAATAGAAGGCGTGTTTAATGTGGAGAATTATGACCGTCTCAGTCACGGATTTGACGGAGTGAAGCTAATCGCAAATGGCCAGCCCCTCCCATTAGAAGGATATGGTAGTTCTTCAACCTTTAGAAAAAATAATACTTTTTCCATCGAATATGGTGGCCTACCAGAAGATGTGGATTCACTCGAAATCCAAATAAAAGACTTTATAGGATATAAGGAAGTAAATAAATCCATTTCTCTTACAGGAATAGAGAAAAATAAAGTGATAACATTAGAGGATGCAAATTTAATGATAAATAACATACAATTAAATAATGCAGTAAATATAAGCATCTCAACAAATGATTCCATTTTATTGGATAAAGTAAGTATTATAAATGAGGAGAAAAAAAAGATTCCTTTAAAAACGACAACGAATCACCACTTAACAACAAGCAATGATGAAACAATAATAAATGAACGAACATTGGTATTTGATTCCAAAACCAAACCGCTAGAACTTCATATTGGTGGATTGCATTATGTAAAAGAGTATCATAAAAAAATAGATATCCCCATTAAATAAAGAAAACAAAAAGACCCACAAAGTATCAGCTATTAAACTAAAAATAGCTATCTTCCCTACCTTGTGGGTCTTTTTTATTATTCTGTAATTACTTCATAAATTAAAGTAGGAGCTTTTACTTCATTTGGGGAAAGTTTAATATTTTCATACAATTTTTTTGTCACATCGTCAATATCTTCTGTATTGCTGTAGATCGTAACAAGTGATTCTCCCGCTTCCACTTTGTCGCCAATTTTCTTGCGTAAAACTAAGCCTACTGCTAGATCAATTTCTGACTCTTTCGTTGCTCGACCAGCACCTAACAGCATGGCAGCAGTACCAATGCTGTCAGCAATTATTTCTGCGACATAGCCAGATTCTTTTGCTGGCAATTCGATTACAAATTTAGCAGTTGGCAATAAATCCGGATTGTCAACAACCGTTACATCGCCGCCTTGGGAACTTAAGAAAAGTTTAAATGTTTCAAGCGCTTTACCATTATCTATTACCTCTTGCAGCATTTCTCTCGCTACATTTGTAGATTCCGCTTTACCAGCTAAGTAAACCATATGGCTGCCTAATGTTAAACATAATTCTGTTAAATCCTCTGGTCCATTACCATTTAAAGTATCAATTGCCTCTTTTACTTCTAATGCATTACCAATTGCGTAGCCTAAAGGCTGACTCATATCAGAAATAACAGCCATCGTTTTCCTGCCAACATTATTTCCTATTTGTACCATTGCTTCTGCAAGCTCTCTTGAGGCATCTAATGTCTTCATAAATGCTCCAGCACCAGTTTTAACGTCTAAACAAATAGCATCTGCACCTGCTGCAATTTTTTTACTCATGATACTGCTAGCAATTAAAGGAATACTGTTAACGGTAGCTGTTACATCTCTTAAACCATATAATTTCTTATCCGCAGGGGTTAGATTACCACTTTGACCAATTACCGCTACTTTATTTTTATTTACTAAGTTAATAAACTCCTCTTTTTCTATCTCTACATGAAATCCTTTTACAGATTCCAATTTATCAATCGTTCCACCAGTATGTCCAAGCCCTCTTCCACTCATTTTGGCCACCGGAACACCTACTGCAGCAACAAGGGGTCCTAACACTAACGTAGTTGTATCGCCAACTCCTCCAGTAGAATGTTTATCAACTTTAATTCCTTCAATTGCAGATAAATCAATGACATCACCTGAATGAACCATTGCCATTGTAAGCTCGGCACGCTCTGATTCTGTCATATCTCGAAAAAATACAGCCATAGCAAAAGCACTCATTTGATAATCAGGAATACTGCCATCTGTATAACCTTGAATGATAAAAGAAATTTCTTCTTTCGTTAATTCTAATCCGTCCCTTTTTTTCTCAATTAAATCAACCATTCTTAATGCCATAATAGAATCTCCTTCGTTTTGTATTGGAAATCTTTTTCTTTAAATTGCAAAAATAGAAGTCACATTACTGCTTTTTCAAGGGCTTTGATTTATGTAAGCGATGTATAAAATATATATTCTAAAGAGTTACCAAATAAAAACGGTAAGGTTCAAATGGTAACTCTCTATTATAGTCAAGCTAATTATGCGCCTATTTCTTTAATTAATTCTTTAACGTATTGAAGAAAGTTTACTTTTACTTTTTCTGTTGTTTCCATTACTTCTTCATGATTAAGTGGTTGATCTAGAATACCTGCGGCCATATTGGAAATACAAGAAATTCCTAATACTTTAAGTCCTGCATGACGAGCAACGATTACTTCTGGTACAGTTGACATCCCTACAGCATCGCCTCCTAATACACGAAGCATTCTTACTTCTGCAGGCGTTTCATAAGATGGACCTGTGTTGCCAACATAGACACCCTCTTGAACTTTTAGCCCAATTTTGCTTGCTACTGTACGTGCTTTTTCACGAAGGTTTTTGCAGTATGCTTCTGACATATCAGGGAATCTTACGCCTAAGTTGCTGTCATTTGGTCCGATTAACGGATTTGTTCCCATATTATTAATATGATCAGAAATTAGCATTAAATCACCAGGTGCAAAGGTTTCGTTCACCCCGCCTGCTGCATTTGTTACGATTAATTTTTCTACTCCTAGCTCCTTCATTACGCGCACTGGGAAAGTTACTTTATCAAAAGCATAACCTTCATAGAAATGAAAACGACCTTGCATTGCTACTACTTCCATTCCATTAATTGAACCGAACACTAATTGACCTGCATGTCCTTCCACTGTTGATACAGGGAATTCTGGTATATCTTCATATGGTATTTTTACTGGATTTTCAATTTCTTCTGCAAGAACCCCTAATCCAGATCCAAGAATTAGACCTATTTTCGGTGTATTTTCATATTTTTGCTTTAAAAAATCTGCTGATTGCTTTATCACATTATAATTCATTTTTATTCCCCTTATTTTAAGTCATTTAAGAAGCTTGTTCCATGCTTCGGTAGCTTTACGGCAAAATTTTCTGCAACCGTTGCACCAATATCAGCAAAGGTTTTGCGAAGTGGCAATTCCTTCGGTTCTTTTAGTGCTTTGCTATACACTAACAATGGTACATACTCTCTCGTATGATCTGTTCCATGATGGATTGGATCATTTCCGTGGTCTGCAGTAATGATTAATAAATCATCTTCCTTAAGTAATTCAAACACTTCTGGCAGTCTTGCATCATACTCTTCTAAAGCTTTTCCGTATCCAATTGGATCTCTTCTATGTCCATATAAAGCATCAAAATCTACTAAATTCAAAAAGCTTAAACCAGTAAAATCCATTTTCAATGTATCTACTAGCTTGTCCATGCCATCCATATTGGAGACCGTTCTTAATGATTTTGTAACTCCTTCACCATCATAAATGTCAGAGATTTTTCCAATAGCGATACTTTCTATTTGATTATCTTTCAACTCATTCATTACCGTACGATCAAATGGTTTTAGTGCATAGTCATGGCGGTTTGCTGTACGTTTAAAGTTTCCTGGCTCGCCAACAAACGGTCTTGCAATAATACGTCCAACCATGTATTTCTCGTCCAATGTTAATTCTCTCGCTAATTCACAAATGCGATACAGTTCATCTAATGGAACAATTTCTTCATGTGCAGCAATTTGCAGCACAGAATCTGCAGATGTATAAACAATTAGTGCACCAGTTTTCATATGCTCTTCGCCTAGTTCATCAAGAATTTCTGTCCCACTCGCTGGTTTATTTCCGATAATTTTACGGCCTGATTTTTCTTCGATTTCATTTAATAGTTCATCTGGAAATCCTTTAGGGAAAACACGAAATGGTGTTTCTATGTTCAACCCCATTATCTCCCAATGACCAGTCATTGTATCTTTTCCATTTGATGCTTCCTGCATTTTTGTATAATAGGCAAGTGGCTGTGTGCTAGGCTCTACACCTTTAATTTTATCAATATTACTTAGTCCTAGTTTCGCCATATTCGGCATATGCAAGCCGTTCATTTGTTCTGCAATATGCCCTAATGTATGCGCTCCTTCATCATCGAATTTTTTTGCATCTGGCGCTTCGCCAATTCCAACTGAATCCATTACAATTAAGAAAACACGATTGTATTTATATGTAGACATTTATATCCTCCTTTTACCGTTTCAATCACCCTATTTTACCCTACAGTATATATTCTTATTAGCCTTAAAAAATTATAGCATAATCGTCAGAAGTCTGACATCATTTTCAATAAGGATTTTCATTAATTTAAGAAATATTTAAATCGTTTTCTATTTCACTTCTTTATTATACCTTTTTTAAATTCAAAAATAAAAGGCTGGGACATAAGTATTCCAGCCATAGATAAACCCGAACAACTATCAAAGAATCCTAAATGGTTGTTCGGGTTTTATTAGTTTTATAAAAGGTTGTTTCAGTACAGTTAGTGTTAATATCCGCAGCCTGAATACACTTCGCTTTCCATGGGGCGAGCGCCGAGCCGCTTCGGCCTCTGGCCTGCAGGGTCTCGGACTTTCTCGCAGCTCCCATAGGAGTCTACGTGTATTCAGGCTGCTCCATATTTCCTACTAATTCATTTTTTCTAAAAAAACAATATTTTTTAGGGAATTGCCTTTAAAAACAGAGTGGAATGGAGCGGAAGACACTCGACTCCTGCGGGAAGTAGAGCAAAACCTAAGACCCCACAGGCTTTAGCCGAGGAGGCTTAGGTTGCTCCCCGCGGAAAGCGAGTTTCTGTAGCGCAATGGAACGAATTAGTTTTTACACTTGACTATATTTAAAAACATAAATAACCATTGTATAAAAGAAACCTTTATTTAAGAGATAATTTAGAGATTGTTCGTCTTTACAGATTGGCTATTTAGTTTTGTCCCAGCCTCTATCAAGTTCTATCTCATCCAACTACAAGATTGCCTATTACTTCCTATGCGCGAGGATGAAATTGACTATATACATCCTTCAATCTAGTTTTTGTTACATGAGTATATATTTGGGTTGTCGATATATCTGCATGTCCGAGCATTTCCTGAACTGCCCTTAAATCTGCACCATTCTCCAATAAGTGGGTTGCAAAAGAATGTCTTAATGTATGTGGCGTTATTTCTTTTTCAATATGTGCTTCCTTACCTAATCGTTTTAGGATTTTCCAAAATCCTTGTCTTGTTAATCGATTGCCATGATGATTTAAGAACAAGGAATTTTCCGTTGACTTTTTCTGTTGCAAGAACGCCGGTCTCGCCCCAGTTAAATATGCATCTAATGCTCTTGTCGCTGCTCCTCCAATTGGGATAATTCTTTCTTTATTCCCTTTGCCGATACAGCGGATAAATCCCATTGTGAGATGGACATCATCCATATTCAAATTTATTAACTCACTTACGCGGATTCCGGTTGCATAGAGAAGCTCAAGCATTGCTTTATCTCTTAGTCCATAGTGGTCATTTTTATGTGGAAAATCAAGAAGTGCTTCCACTTCCTCCATGGATAAAATTTTGGGCAATGTCCTTTCTGCCTGCGGTGTCTCAATATGTACAGTTGGATCCTCATCAAGCACACGATCGCGAAAAAGAAATTGATGGAACGCACGAATAGAGGCAATATGACGTGCAATCGTTTTTGATGATTTCCCTTGGTCTTTTAAAAATCCCAAAAAACGAATGATGTGAGAGCGTTGTATTTCTTGTATACCACATCGTTCCACATTTTTCATATACTTCATATAACTTTTTAGGTCTCTTTCATATGATACAAGTGTATTGCTCGCCAAACCCTTTTCAACTAATAAATAATGCATAAAATCTTTTAATTGATCTTCCATAGGATTACTCCCCATTTAAGTAAAACAGGAATATTCGATCCCTCCATGAATATTTTTCTGTTTCTAGACTATTATCAGCATTCACCTTGACAGCCGAACCAGATGGCTCATCATAGCGATGCAGCTGTTGATATTCTTGATTAAACCAAACAATCGCATAATAAAAAAGAATCGTACATCCTGTAAACAGGAGAAACACTTTTAATGTATTTAGCATTGCTCTTGTCCATCGTCTCATCCAAAATCCCTCCATAGCTTCTCTAATACAAGCTATGCCAGGTTGGACAATTAATATACCTAATGGACCTATTATTCTTATTATAATGGAATTAAATATAATTTAAAGCGTTATGTCCTGAATCTCCAGCTAATCTTTCACTATCCTCGTAAAACGGTAGCTATCCTGAATCAGATGTAATTTAACTTAAGGATTATGACCAATAGAAATATTTTAAGAACAAAAAAAGCAAAATGGTCTAAACGTCCTTTTCCTATACAATATAGGGAAAATCGCTTAGACCATATCTTATTTCACAGTCTCCATGACCGGAGCAGTTCGGTTTTTTTAGTGGCTCTTTTTACAGAGTTAATTCTAATTCTACTCCTAACTCTAGTACAAATCTTTCTTTCCGTTCATTATTTATTTTAACTCTTCTTTTTTTATGAATTGGTCTTTAATAACGGTTTCTTCTATTTTTATTGATAGACTTTGATAACAACCCAATTTCAGCTTGAGAATTTCTTCCAAGGACTCCTCAGTCAATCTACCTTTTGCAACAGAATTGCTCACTTTGATTACTTTTCTTAAATTTGAGATACTCGTCTATTGATAAAAATTAATACTAGAATAGTAATTACTACTGTAAATACACTTAGAACTGTTACAAGAGACATCGTTCTTTGAACCAATGATTTAGAATCATAAATAGATAAATCATTAATTAGAATATACGAGCAAAATAAAAAACCTTCTCATTTGAAAAGGTTTATTCTGCGGATGAAACATCCTCACTTTTTTCCGTACAACGATGGCAAATACCATGAAATGTTAAACGATGATCTTTAATTTTAAAATTCCAGTCACGCTCTACTAATTTTTCTACATCTCCTAGTAAATCTTCTTGAATTTCATCCACTGCTCCACATTCAATACATACTAAATGGTGATGAAAGTGAGCAGCACCTTCTTGTCTCAAGTCATATCTAGAAACGCCGTCACCAAAATTTATTTTATCAACAATTTTCAATTCCGTTAGTAGTTCTAGTGTGCGATATACGGTTGCCAATCCAATCTCAGGAGATTTCTCTTTAACGAGTAAGTAAACATCTTCTGCACTAAGATGGTCTTCTTCATTTTCTAATAACACTCTAACTGTTGCTTCCCTTTGGGGAGTTAATTTATAGCTCGAAGAATGCAACAGCTTTTTTATTCTATCTAATCTACTTTCCATTCCGAAAGTCCCTCCCTAGCCACTGTCCATCTCATTATAACAGAAGTAGGAAAAGAATCCTAATAAAAATTATTATAAATAACAATTAATAATAATTATTAACTTATAATAACTCTCGTCGGTTTTTTTAACCATTCTAAATGAACGAGTGAACAAGCTTCTCTATAAAAAAGGCACCACGATAATACTCGATTGTACCATATTAATGACTGCTTTCATTAAAAGTGGTGAAATATACGCCTCGACTGCGGCTGCTATTCCAATTACCACAAATGCAATCATAAGGAGAAATGTATATCTAGCAAACAGTGGCAACATTGGTTCTCCCTTTTTCTTCATGAATTGTTGGCGAATCATTTTAAAAGAGAACGCTACTGATAGTGTAGCAGAAATTATAAAAATTGGAATAACAATTAGATTTTGTGGCAAAACAGACACAAACGACAGTAAAAAGCCATGCCAT
Organism: Niallia sp. FSL W8-1348; assembly: GCF_038006745.1. Lineage (NCBI taxonomy): Bacteria > Bacillati > Bacillota > Bacilli > Caryophanales > Bacillaceae > Niallia > Niallia sp. FSL W8-1348. The sequence continues at coordinate 739,898 of NZ_JBBOVV010000002.1, forward strand.
CCCATCTGATTGACCAAAAAGCCAACGGTGAAACCAACTACCATCCCTTTAATAAATAGGAGGATTAAAATAATGGGCAGCCCGATGATAGATATCCCTAAAAGCCAAATAAAGCCAATATATTTACTATTATGCGAAAAGCTTTGAAAAAATAAATTTTTGCTGTCCGCTACTTGTCCATTTGATACCTGTCCAAAAAACTGTGTCAAATAATAGTAGAGGTCTTCCTTTTGGGAGAGAGACAAACTATTCACTACAATTGCTCCAAAAATAACCCCCATTAAAAACAATACAATGATAAATAAATAAATTGAGGAATGATCACGGATATGAGTCACTAGGATATTCTGATATTTTTTCTTTTTCATTGCCTTTCCTCCCGCCAAGTCTGTTAGTTTATGTTTATGCACGAAAGGTAGGCATATGACTACAAATCTATTATTAATAGAAATGAAAAAATTATCCGATTATTATGTTTTTTATAACGAAGATATGATAGATTAACATCTGAGGTGAGAGGAATGAAACCGATTTTAATAGATTTACCAGAAACAATCGAAACAGAAAGATTAGTGTTACGGCCATGTATGCCTGGAGATGGCAAGGACGTCTATGAAAGTATTCAGCGGTCAAAGGATGCCTTTAAACCTTGGATGGTTTTTGCTAACAAGGAGCAATCATTAGAGGAAGTCGAAGCAGGTGTACGAGAATCGTATGCTAAATATATTTTAAGAGAGGATTTACGATTACATATTTATTTAAAGGAAACCAATGAGTTTATCGGTTCAACTGGGCTGCATTCTATTGATTGGAAAGTCCGCGTTTTTGAAATTGGCTATTGGTGCGATTCAGCCCATACAGGAAATGGTTATATTACAGAAAGTACTAAAGCGTTAATTAAGCTTGCAAAAGAAACACTTCAGGCTAATCGAATAGAGATTCGCGTTGATTCTACAAACATAAAAAGCCGAGCTATTCCGGAAAAACTCGGCTTTTCATTGGATGGTCTATTGAAAAATGAAACACTTAGTGCCGATACGCAGGAATTAAGAGATATTTGTCTATATTCTTTGACATAATGCCAAAAATCCCACGAATATTTGATTGTGGGATTTTTAATTTAGAGCTGTTTTCAAAAAGAACATTATATTTTCAATAGGCAAACTTAATATATAGAAATACGGAGCAGCCTAAATTCACGAAAACGACTTAATTGAAAAATAAATCTGCCCTATTTATCTACCCTTATTTTGCCGTATTTTCCGCCACCGCCCACTTGCAAGTTTAACCTTCCCGTTCTTGCTGCAACAACATAATCTGCTACTTTCTTTGGGATGATTTCCACTAACTTATCATATGGGGCTTCATGGATTATTTGCATTTCTGTAGAAAAGTAATCCAGTAATTTTTGTAGCGTTTTTTTTCCTAAGCCAGGTATATATTCTAACGGTATTTGATGAATATAGGGTGGTCTATTAGGTGTAGAAGTAGCGTCTTTTAAATCAGTAATCCTTGCAGCTACCCCCTTCACCCATTTATGACTCCCACATTCACTACATATGCCTTTCGTTTCTGAAAAAGGAGCGTAACATTTCATACAAACTGTTTCATGATACTTACCCAATTTCGGATCTAGCCCAAAATTCGCAACGATTCGTCTTCCTTCTACTTGATGAAGGACTTTTGCGAATTCCGAAAAAGAAGCTTCCTCCATCTCCATTACTTGATATTCTCGTGCAATTTTTTCTAAGGAATGGGCATCTGAATTTGTTATAAAAGAAAAAGCGTGTAATTCTGTAATTTGATCAGCCATCTCCGTATCGGAGCTCAAACCAAGCTCGATCCCATCAATCATTTGCTCATCCAACACTTCCTTTAAGGATCGATAAACACCGCTTCCATATAAACTTTTAAATGGCGTAAATACATGCGCTGGGATGAAAAGCCCATTTAGTTCTTTTACTTTAGACTGTAGTTCTTTTCCGCTGATATAAAGGCGTTGAGAACTTAATGTTACATTTTTCATATGGCGCGCGATCCAATTCGAGAATTCCTTCATTTTAGCTAAAGTCGGGAGATAGCATAATACATGGATTGGCCCCTTGCAAGAAGAATCGTATATTTCGAGCTCTGACCCAAGAATAATCGTAATTTCTTCCATCCTAACCCCACCGTTAGGCAATTCCATCATCTTCCCATGCTCTATTAACTCTTCCATTTCCAAAATAACTTCAGGGGAATGACAGTCAATAATGCCAATCATATCAAGCCCCTTTTGTTTGCTTGCATACTCAATGATAGAGGTTAAGGTAAGATTACGTGATGCTGTAATTTTTACCGGCTTACCACTCTTTGTTCTACCAATATGGATATGTAAATCAGTGTAAAAAGACTTCATTCTTACTCCTTTAATTGGGCAATTTGTAAATATTGTACCCCAAAAATCGTTTTTGCATCAAAAATTCGTTGCTCCTTGATTAGTTCCAATGCTTCATCCAATGTGATTTCCAATACATTCACAAACTCATCTTCATCCAGTCCAGCTGCATCTTCTTTTTTCGTTAAACCTTTTGCTACATATACATGAATGATTTCATCAGCAAAACCTGGTGAAGTATAGAAGGAACTTACCAATTCTAAAGATTTGCAATCATATCCCGTTTCTTCTTCTAATTCTCTTCTTGCACAAAGAGCTGGTTCTTCTCCTTTTTCTAATTTTCCAGCCGGGATTTCGACAATTACTTTTTCTAGGGGCTTGCGATATTGTTCTACCATTACAAGTTTGTTATCTTCTGTTATGGCTATTACCGCAACTGCTCCAGGATGCTTCACTAATTCTCGTGTGGATGTTTTTCCATTTGGCAATTCTACCTCATCCACTTGCACTTGAATAATTCTCCCACTAAAAATATGCTCTGTTTTTAACGTTTTTTCTTCTAATGTACTCATTTAACCCACTCCTGTTCTATTAAGCAAAAGCTCTCACATATAGATTATTATACTTCATTTCTGTTCAATGGAAAGGATTGGGGAAGCTTGAAAGTATATATTCGCGAAAAGGGAATTGTTTTAACAGGGAAGCCTTGGGAAATCCGCTATATTCTTAAAAAATACCAAACTGAATTTACCTATGTAAAAGATTGGATAAACGCAAATTCGAACAGTTCGAAAAAATAAGCCATTTTCTTTGTGAATAAACTTCATCTTTCGTACAATAAGAGATATCTTAAGTGGAGAGGTGTTCCATTTTGCAAAAGTCACAATTAGGCAGTTCTAACTTATTTGTTTCTAAACTAGGTCTGGGATGTATGAGTCTTGGTACCGATGAAAAAACCGCTTTTCCGATTTTAGAAGCAGCACTTGAAGAAGGAATTAATTATTTTGACACAGCCGATTTATATGATCAAGGAAAAAATGAGCAATTACTAGGTCGTTTTTTCAAGAACAACCGAGAAGATATTATAATTGCAACAAAGGTAGGAAATAAGCGGGAAGAAGGAAAAGATGGCTGGTCATGGGATGCAAGCAAAGCCTATATTAAAGAACAAGTTAAAACAAGCCTAAAACGACTAGGCACAGATTACATTGATTTATATCAGTTACACGGCGGTATGATGGAAGATCCAATTGAGGAAACAATTGAAGCATTTGAGGAATTAAAAGACGAAGGAGTTATTCTTTATTACGGAATTTCTTCGATTCGTCCCAATGTCATTCGCGAATATGTCAAACGTTCTTCTATTGTTTCTGTTATGATGCAATCTAGCATTTTAGACAGGCGCCCAGAAGAAGAAGTACTCCCATTACTCGCTGAAAACAATATTAGTGTCGTTACGCGCGGACCTGTTGCAAAAGGTCTTTTAAGCCCTAAGTACCGTGATAAGCTAACAGAAAAAGGCTATCTAAATTATTCTGGTGAAGAACTGAAAGAAGTTTTGCAAACACTAGAACAAAAATTCTTAGATAAGCGGACACTTACAGAAGCAGCAATTCAATACAACTTAGCTCAGCCCGCTGTTGCTAGTATCATTGCAGGTGCAAGCTCTGTAGAACAGCTTCACGCCAATGCAAATGCCGTGAATAGTGCCCCATTAACAGCGGAAGAATTAGCGTTTATTCAAAAGGTTTCGAAAGCATCGGTTTATGAGGCACATCGTTAATAAAATATATGTTTATTTCTAAACAAGTTGCTTGAAGAGACTGGGACAAAAGTATTCCAGCCAAAGATAAAACCAAACAATTATACGAACATACTAATGAAAGTTCCGTATAATTGTTTGGTTTTTTTAATTATTTTTAAAAGGTTGTTTCCATGAAGTTTGGTGCAATTCCCCACAGCCGGAATACACTTCGCTTTCCGCGGGGTTCGCGCTGAGCCTCCGAGGTCTCAGACTGTCTCGCTAATCCCACAGGAGTCTTCGTATATTCCGGCTGCTCCGTTTTCCGAACTAATTATATTTCCTATTGTAAAAAGTATGCGCAAGCAGCCGCTATTTACTAGCTAAATGAGAGATTGTTTGTCTTTACAAAGTATCTATTTAGTTATGTCTCTTATAATTGGTATAATTAGTATAAAGATCGAGATGAGTAAATTATATTGTTTTTTATTTATTTATTTATGAACGCTACTTTTGCTCTCTTCTCTTGAAAAAGTGGCGTTCATCTTGTTTATGAACGCTAGTTTTACTCTCTTCTCTTGAAAAAGTGGTGTTCATCTTGTTTATGAACGCTAGTTTTACTCTCTTCTCTTGAAAAAGTGGTGTTCATCTTGTTTATGAACGCCAGTTTTGCCCTCTTCTTTTGGAAAAGTGGCGTTCATCTTGTTTATGAACGCTAGTTTTGCCCTCTTCTTTTGGAAAAGTGGCGTTCATCTTGTTTATGAACGATGGTTTTGCCCTCTTCTTTTGAAAAAGTGGCGTTCATCTTGATCATGAACGATGGTTTTGCCCTCTTCTATCGGAAAAGTGGCGTTCATCTTGTTTATGAACACTGGTTTTGCCCTCTTCTTTCGAAAAAGTGGCATTCTATTCTGCTTATGAACAACGATTTCCACCTAGCCTTTTAGAAAAATAGTAATCATGTCTATACAAGCTCCTTTATTTTACGAGAATAATAGAAACGAGGAATTTCTTTGAAATACATCGAATTTGGTATTGGCAACAAATGGCTTATTCGCACTGAAACTGAATTAAAGAATGGATTAGAGTTTGAAGAAAAAGGAATTAAGAGACCTATTAAACTTCACTCTCTCTATACTAGAATTTGGATTGGAAAAACAGTGATTATTATCGATTCAAAAGAAGGGTTTAAAAAAGGGAAAAAAGAACGAAATGCGATTAAATTAATATTAGGAATAAAGAGCTTGTAACCTTTAAGAAGTTATAAAACCATTTCGCCGTTCACTCTTCTATCTCTACTATTCCAAAAAAGGAAAATCCCTCATCAATAACGAATACTACATCTAAGAATGAAACTGCGGTTCAAATTATCTACCATTATTTTAGTATGAGTAAAATGTTTGTGGGAGAATAAATATCCTTTTTGTCTAGTTGGGGGACGAGTCCCCCAACTAGACAAAAAGGCCACCAAGCGAAAGCGCGGTAGCTGGAAAAAATTAAGTATTAAAAAAGAGAGCTTCCTTTTGTAAAGTAGAGTTTGACTAGAATACTACGAAAAGGAGAGGCTCTCATGAATCAATGTAACACAAAAATGCCATCATTAAAAGAATTGGAAAAAACTTTATTTCGAACACTACAAATGACCTTTCAAGAAATCCTTGTTCAAACATTAGAAAATTGGGATCTAGAGATTGCTCAGCAACGAGACAAAAGAAGATTTGCTTTACGAGATAAACGAGAAATACGAGTAGATACAGCGTTTGGAGCAGTGGAGCTGAAGCGTAATTATTATTTCGATCGTGTAACCAAAAAATATATTTGTCTGTTAGATCATTATTTACAGTTTCAAGGGAATAAAGGGTTTAGTCCACTATTAGAAGAATGGGGGCTAGAATTAGCGACAAATGGTTCCTCCTATCGAAAGGCGGTGGAAACGTTCGAACAATTTTTAGGCTATTCGGCGATGAGCCACGAAGCATTACGGCAACATCTTCTTCATACAAGCGTACTTCCCGCTAAGGAAAAACGTCCTTTTCAAAAGGTGTTGTTTGTCGAAGTAGATGGATTATATGTGAAGAGTCAAGAAAAGAAAAAGCGTGGATGGGAGTTGAAATTCGCCGCTGTACATGAGGGATGGAAAGAAAACGGAAAGCGAGTCAGGCTCCGAAATAAAAGGCATTTTCTCTATGAAGAAAAAGAACCCTTTTGGGAAGCTTTTGAAACATTCTTACAGAATCATTATGCGTATGATCCAACCCAAACCTTGCTTATTATTAATGGCGATGGAGCAGGCTGGATAACGGCATGTCGGGAGTATTTTCGGGAACGCGCCTTTTTCACCATGGACCGTTTTCATGTCGCTCGTTCGATGAAGCAACTAATGAAGAGCCATCCTCGATACCGCTACATGAAAAGAGCGTTAAAAAACTACCAGGTAGAAACATTACTTCTAGAGTTGAATAGCGCAGTAGGAACAATGGATACACCAGAAGAAGAAGAAAAACTAGCACATTTCCTCGGCTTTTTAACGCATCATCAGGAAACCATAAAAGATTACCGTAGTTGGTTACAGGAGAAAGGCGTGGACACGACAGCGTATCGTCCAATGGGAAGTGCAGAAGCAATGATGAATCAATTAGCCAAACGATTAAAAAATGGAAGAGCATGGAGCAAAAAAGGCGTCATGAGCATGGCACGTTTGTGGATTGGGTTGAAGGATGATCTATCTATCCAAACGATATATGGAAAATGGGAAAAAGCCACGGAAAAATCAAAGAAAGAGCATCGACCGAAAAGAAAAATACCCACAAAATTAGTAACAGAAACCGTGCGTCAGAACATGCCATACTTAAATCAAGCGATTGGAAAACCCGTTCACTTTGCCTTACAGGGATTAAAAGGTTTTTAAAAAATGAGAGAATCAACAGTTGGAAGAACAAAACCAATTGGAAAGCGGATACAAACTTAGAGGTTTTACTTTATAAAAAAGGGAGCTAAAAAAACTCCCACAAAAACTTGACTCAATCTTATTTTATATAAAAAGGGGTTTTTCGATTGAATCAAGTATTATTAATTATTGATGTGCAACAAGAGCTTGTTGATGGCAATGAGCAAACAAATGAGATTTATAATAAAACTGGATTATTAGAGACAATTAATCTAGTTATTGAAAAGGCAAATAAAACAAAAGTAGAAGTTATTTTCGTAAGAGATAAAGATGTTGCTGGAGGGGAAGGTCCTGGATTTCAAATTCATTCCGATTTGAATGTCCCTGTTGAAGCAAAAATCTTTGATAAATATGCTACTAATGCCTTTTATGGGACAGGATTATTAGAGTATTTGCAATCAAAAAGTATAAATCATCTTGTTATTATGGGCTGTGAAACACCTTATTGTATTGATACTGCTGTCCGGACAGCAACAGTAAACAAGATGGATGTAACATTAGTTGGTAACGGACATTCCACAACTGACTCTACCATTCTTCCTGCAGAAAAAATCATTGAACATCATAATAAGATATTACACGGTCATTATAATGTCGATCATTTTTCCATCGTTCGTGAAGCTGCTGAGGATTTGTTTGCGCCTATTCATGATAGTTATCGATAGAAAGAGTTAACTCATACTCCTTTATAACATACAATCGGAATGGGATGATGAGAATAATCTAGAAGGAAAATCTTTGATAAAAACAACATAAATGAAACTTCCATCAGTGGAGGTTTTCTTTCATACCCAAGACCTTTACGGACAGTTGATTTCCACCTATCTTCCTCGTATTCTCATAAGCTTGAGGGGGGAGTCTTACTGTCCATTAAGTGTGGGATAAAGTAAAACTCCTCTCAAAAACGGATGTCAAAATAAGAATATACGTTCGCAAATAAATAGAGGAGGAATTAGCATGTTACAGAGTGAAGAATCGATCCTTCATATCATTAAAAAGGATAAAATAATGATGGAGATTATAAAAGCTACTAGTACTTTAAATTTACCTGACTGGTGGATATGTGCTGGTTTTGTCCGATCAAAAATATGGGATTTCTTACATGGTTTTAATGAACGGACTAGTATACCTGATGTAGATGTGATTTATTTTGATCCTACTAGAATAGATGAGAAGTACGAAAAGGAATTAGAGAAGAAGCTATTTTATTTAATGCCTGCAATCCCTTGGTCTGTCAAAAATCAAGCTAGAATGCATATCGTTAATAATTTACCACCTTATCGATCCTCTGAAGATGCCATTTCCAAATTCCCAGAAACGGCAACCGCTCTTGGAGTAATGCTAGATAATGATAACAATTTAGTACTTACTGCTCCTTGTGGAATTGATGATGTAATTAACTTAGTGTTAAAACCTACTCCTTATTTTACAGAAGCGAACGAACGGGTTGCTATTTATGAGGCACGAATAGGAAATAAGAATTGGCAATCTATTTGGAATAAGCTTAAAGTTCATCCTATTAAAAATAGTAATTAAGGCTGGGACAAAACTAAATAGCCACTCTATAAAGACGAACAATCTCTAATGTAGCTCTTAAATAAAGGCTAAGTTTTGATACTAGTTATTTATGATTTTAAATATAATCAAGTTTTAAAAAATAATTCGTTCCATTGCGCTGCAGTCACTCGCTTTCCGCGGGGAGGAAGCTGAGCCTCCTCGCTGCGCTGCGGGGGCTCAGCCTTTCCTCTATTTCCCGCAGGAGTCGAGTGTCTTCCGCTCCATTTCACTCCGTTTTTAAAGCCTATTTCCTAAAAAAATATTGTTTTTTCAAGAAAAAAATGAATTAGTAGGAAATATGGAGCAGCCTGAATACACGGAGACTCCTGTAGGAATAGCGAGAAAGCCTGAGACCCTGCAGGCCAAAAAAGGCCGAAGCGGCTCAGCGCGAGCCCCACGGAAAGCGGAGTGTATTCAGGCTGCGGGTGATAACAACTGAAACAGCTTTTACAAGTTAATTAAAAAACCAAACAATCGTACGAAATTTCGTGTAATTGTTTGGTTTTAACTTGGGCTGAAATACTTATGTCCCAGCCTTCTTTGATTAGGGGAGACACAGATTGCTCCTTATTCTAGACTAACTCCCAAGCCTTCATTAACAATTCTACCCCTGCTTCTATTTCCAATTCTGTCAATCCGCCATATCCTATAATTACTTTAGGATTGCCGGGATAGTTATTTTGAAAATAATACGGAGACATAGGATATACTTTCACTCCAAAATCCAATGCTTTTTCAATTAATCTAGCTTCACTCCAATCAGTCTTCACTTCTAAAACAATATGAAGTCCAGCATTTTCTCCAATCACTTCTACATTTCTATCTAAATATCGATGAATAGCCTGGAGTAATACTTGCCGCTTTTTTCGATATAATGTTCTCATTTTGTTTAAATGGCTATTCCAATAGCCTTCTTTAATAAACCGGTACAATGTATCTTGATGCATACGAGAAACAGTTTGCTTATAAACCGTGAAATGATTCTGATATACACTAGATAAGGGCTCTGGCAAAACAGCATAGCTGATTCTCAAGGAAGGCATTAATGATTTTGAGAAGGTTCCTAAATAAATAATCCGATTGTTTCCATCCAGACCTTGAAGTGCTGGAATTGGCTTTCCTTTATAGCGATATTCTCCGTCATAATCATCTTCTATAATAAAGCCATTATTTTTTTCTGCCCAATTTAATAATTCAAATCTGCGTGTAATTGGCATAATCATTCCATATGGGAATTGATGAGACGGAGTTACGTAGGCGACATTTGCTTTACTTTTATTGAGATGAGAAACCTCCATACCATTTTCATCAATAGGAATAGGGATTGTTGATATCCCCATATCCTGTAAAACCACTCTAACTCGGTGATAGCCAGGGTTTTCAAGTGCAAATATTTTATCCCTTCCTAACAATAAAACAAGTAATCCAATTAATACTTGCGTACCTGCCCCTATTACAATTTGATTCGGATAACAATGCACCGCTCTTGCCTCATACAAATGCTTGGCAATTTGTTCTCTTAAGTTTAGCTCTCCTTGTGGATCTCCATTTGCAAACCATGAATTTTGATCTTCATATATGGATTGCATGGATAGTTTTCTCCAGTTATTGTAAGGAAAACATTTAGTATCCACCTTACCTGAGTTGAAATCCATTTTAACTTGTTTCATTTGTTCTTTCTTCTTTTCCACATGCGGGATTTCTTTACCTAGTTGATAGCTATATTCTTCATCAATGTTCAAAACAAATAATCCTTTTCGCGGAATACTTTCTACATATCCTTCTGCGCATAATTGATCATAGGCTGCTTGAACTGTATTTAAACTTAGCTGCAAATGAGTTGATAACTTTCTTTTTGAAGGTAATTTTTCATTAGGTAAAATATGTTTATTCATAATTTCTTGTTTAATAAATTCAGCTAATTGAATATAAAGCGGCTCCCTACTATCTTTCTGTAAAATGGGTGTTAATTCTAACACTAACTAATCCCCCCTATTCAACTGATACCATTAAAAAGATAAAATCTGATACTTTAGATTATACCAAATTCCAATTACATTAAAGATTAGAAATGGAGGAATAGATATGATAAATGAACAATTACTCATGAAAGAATTGACTACAGAGGAAGAATGGAAATCAGCATTTCCAGTTATGAAGCAATTAAGAACACAATTAGATTTGGACACATATCTTGCATTAGTGTCTGAATCGGTTCAAAAAGAAGGATACCGTATGATTGCCCTTTGCAATCAAAAGGAAATCGTTGCCCTTTGTGGATATATGCCCATGATCACCTTATACAATGGCAAATTTATATGGGTTTGTGAATTAATTACAGATAGCAGACATCGTTCAAAAGGTCATGGAAAAATATTATTAGACTATGTTCAACAGTGGGCCATCGACAATGACTATCCTATCGTGTCTTTATCTTCTGGTTTACAACGTATCGATGCCCATCGTTTTTATGAAGAGAAGATGGAATATGAAAAAGTAAGCTATGTTTATTTGAAGAAAATATAACTAAAAGTATTTTCAAAAAAATATATGTCTAATTTTTTGGGGTCACTACATTTCTGCAGGGTCTAAGACTGTCTCGCTAATCCAACAGGAGCATTCGTGTATTCCGGCTGCTCCATTTTTCCAACTAATTGTTTTTCCTATTAAAAAACAACATTCCTTTAGAAAACAGCCTAAACTAAAATATATATATTCAAACTCGCCTTCTCATATGAAAATCCTTTAATTAGGAAGGATTTTCTTTCTTTTTCAAAGAAAATATAACTATCTAGGATGAAAGGTGGGTTATGAAAACAGTGATTAAAGCCGCTTTCTTTGATTTGGATGGAACGATGCTTGATAGAGATGCATCGGTAAAACAGTTTATTGTAAAACAATATGACAGATTGGAGAAGTTTCTTTCTCCTATTTCCAAACGAACTTATTGTGAACGATTTATTGAATTAGATAACCATGGCTATGTCTGGAAAGATAAAGTTTATACGCAACTAGTTGAAGACTATCAGATAAAAGGATTAACTTCAGAAGACCTTCTTGAAGATTATCTCACTTATTTTAAAGAAGATTGCCTCCCTTTTCCTAGGCTAGTCGAAATGCTAGAGCAACTAAAACAAAATCATCTTAAGCTAGCAATTATTTCGAATGGAAATGGCAGATTTCAAATGGATAATATTCTCTCCCTTGGAATCAAATCCTATTTTGAGGTGATTCTTATTTCAGAATGGGAAGGGATGAAAAAGCCAGATCAACAAATATTTCAACGTGCTATGATGAAATTAAATATAACACCGAAAGAATGTATCTTTATCGGTGACCATCCTAAAAATGATATTATTGCCGCAAAACAAGCAGGAATGGAGACAGTCTGGAAAAGAAATGACCAGTGGAATGGTGCGAAAACTAATTTTATTATTGATGAACTAATTGAAATCCCTCAATTAATAACAAACTTAAACAAGAAAAAGGAATTTAGTTCGTTTTAAATAATTTGTACACTTGTATTCATTCTATAAATATTATCGTCCATATATTTGAAACAGAGGTGTTTATTATGACAGATAATTCTTTTCAAGATTTGCTGGCAGAATTAGATCAGTTAATTTCCGTTTGTGAAGAACATGCAAAAAGCAGTGATTCTGCAGAGAAGCAACGCTTTTATGAAGGCATGGCTATCGCCTATACAACTCAGCGGATGCGAATAACTGGGGAAGTTGATGCTATTGAACTGAAAGTCATCAATGAGTTATATCGTTCTCTTTCTACAACATCTTCAACCCATAGATCAAGCAAGTAAATACTGAAACCTGTTCCTTTTGGATTAAACCCAAAAAGAAAGTTGGTCATTTATTTAGCAGGAGAAAAAGCTAGAGTCATTTAAACATTCCTAGCTAGTAATGGTAAATTTTTTCAACCTAATGGTTTCTTTAATTCTTTATCATCTACAATCAAGTTTCTATACTCTTTACCATTTATACTTACGGAGTTTGCTTCGATAAAGAAGTAGTCCTTATTATTAACTTGAAAATAGAAATTTGTTGTAGATGAAAGTGTTTCTATTTCTTTTAATTCACTATTAAGACTCTCAATCTTAATTTTACCAAATCCTTGTGGAAAATAGCTTGATTCAGTTAGTAGCAAATTGGAATTTTCATCAAAATCATTTAATCTATACGTATCATACTCTGGTTCTTGATAAATATAATAAGACATGACTTGATTAAATATAATATTAATTTTGATTAATTCAGCATTATTAACACTTATTAATTTAAGGGAAATAGTTTCTTTAAGATAATTAACTTTCAAGTCAACAATAGTTTGATACTCTATTTCAGAAAAAAACTGTTGCAGTTTTTTTCTGTATCCAAATTAACTGACACCTTAACTCATCCTCCCTATTTCTTGATTAGCTTGAGAACGCTTGTAATGTTATACGGGTTTCATTAGCATACCTTGAGGAATTACCGCATTCTCCAATATGCTTCTTTTCTTCCTACCAAGAATCTGAGCCGCTTGGCCTGCTGGATCTCAGACTGTCTCGCTAATCCCACAGGCGTCTTCGTGTATTCCGGCTGCTCCATTTTTCCAAATAATTCATTTTTCCTATTGAAAAAACAACAATCCTTTAGAAAAACTCTCATGGCGGCGTTACCCGCCGCCACCGTCTATCATGAAAACTTGCTCCTATCCCATGATAGAAAGTCTAAACCACTTAACACCTGACCATAATTAATAGTACAATACGACCAGTCCGAAGACTGTTTGGTGGATCAATACAAGTTGATACCCCGTTAGAAAAACTGGTTGTGACAGTTTAAAAGAACCGTCTAATGTGTTTATAAACACGAATACAAAAATTTTGTATGATGACTTCTGTCGCTTGTATTGTATTAAAAATCTTTGAGGTGATTATATGGAAGCTATGATTGAACGGTGTGCAGGCCTAGATGTACACCAAGAAACAGTAGTTGCTTGTGTTTTATTTGGTTCATTAGATAAAAAACCAAATAAAGAGATTCAAACCTTTCCAACAACCACAAGTGGCCTTTTGGCACTTAGCGACTGGCTATCCTCACACAAAATAACGGATGCTGTAATGGAAAGTACCGGTGTATATTGGAAGCCCGTTTGGAATGTTATAGAATGTGACTTCCAATTAATCCTCGCCAATGCCCAACATGTTAAAAATGTTCCCGGAAGGAAAACAGACGTAAAAGATGCGGAGTGGTTAGCTAAACTTTTGCGTTCTGGACTAATTGAAAAAAATTTTGTACCGCCCAAAGAAATTCGTGATTTGCGAGATTTAACCCGGTATCGTAAAAAACTCATCCATACACGAACTTCTGAGCGCAATCGAATCCACAAAATTCTACAGGATGCAAATATTAAACTAACTTCTGTTTTATCTGACATTTTTGGTGTCACTGGTTGTCGCATTATTGAAGCCCTAATAAACGGCGAAAAAATAGGTGTGTTTGAACTTCAACAAATGGTTGATTCAAGAGTTAAGGCGAGCACAACAGATATTGCAGAAGCCCTTAACGGTGGAATACGTAAACATCATATTGATATGTTACGTTTCCATTGGGACCATATCAATCACATCGATGAAACAATCGAAAAAGTAGTTGAACGCATAGACCAAGCGCTTATTCCTTATCAAGAGGAGTGCGAACTACTAGATACCATACCGGGTGTGGATAAAAATGCATCCGCAATCTTTATAGCTGAAATGGGTGTAGACATGTCAGTATTTAAAAGTTCTAAACATCTAGCCTCATGGGCTGGAGTGAGTCCAGGAAATTATGAGAGTGCCGGTAAAAAAAAAACAGGTAAAACTCAGTACGGAAACAAATCATTAAGAACCACCGCTGTTGAATGTTCCATGGCTACAGATAGACAGTATAATCGCATATCTGCACATAGAAAAAGAATTATGAAACGACAAGGAAAATCGAAAGCACGGATCGCTTCCGCTCATTTAATCCTAACAATTGCTTACAATATTTTAAAAACAAGGCAACCATATCAGGAACTAGGCCCTGATTATGTTGATCTCGAACAAAGTAAAGAACAAAAAATGATTCAATACTTAAAAAGGAAAGGGTATCGTATTGAACCCACTAATGAACAAATTGCTTAATGAATAACAAAAGCACTATATTTAATCATTCCTAGCCTTTTAAAAAAGTTCAAATTTAGAAGGTTCAGCTTAGTGTTGCCTTTTACCTAAAGAGTTTTCATACAAAACAGCCTTTATTAAACATCGTAGTGATGGCGTGATTTTTATGGAGAGGATACTGGTGTAGCCACATATAGCCATTTCCGAGAATACAAACCTCTTTTTGGTTATATCTTTTCCGTAATGGTTCTATTATTTTAATTGTGTGAAATAAAGATACATAACCTGTAAACTCCTCTGTTTTTATAAATTCTTGAGCATATTGTTTTTCTAGTATCCGATCCCCGCCTTTATAGTTCCCGAATTTTCTTTTTATCGACATTTCACATACATCCCATTTTAACAATTTATCCGAAACCAGCCGGCCTCTTTAGGAAAATCGTCTCTGCTTAATTCTCTGCCTAATAGTAACTGGCGATAGGATGTTATTGTGCCATCATGAGATACAATATAGATTTTCTCTTTTTGTAACTGGCTGCAATTTGATAAAAATTCTTCTGCATATTTTCTAAATTTTTCTTCTACTACAGTATTAAATCCCTCATGCTCTAATGAAAAGGGAGCATTGACATCTAGTTCATAGGAAGGAAATAAATCTATTATTCTCTCCTTTCCCATCATTTCATCACATGGTAATGTCTGCTTATTAGGTAAGATAGGGAACATTCTTGGTGAAATATAAGGAGTTACTATTTTTCTACAATGAATCCCCTCACTCCAAAGCAATGCTGTTTGCATAGTTCGTACCAAAGGACTAATGAAAACAATATCCTCATGTGTTAAAGGAAAGTTCTCCTTTAACACATTCGCTTGGTCCATTCCTTTCTTGGTGAGAGAAGGATTTCTCATTTTTAGACTAGTTGGTAGATCAAGCGTATGTTCTGCCTCCCCGTGACGTATAAAGATTAATTCCATCGGATCCCTCTTCCTTTAAAAACTATATTGATTTTAACCAACCTATTAATTTCTCCATCATGGCTGGAGTAAATTCATGATTTACCTTCTTAAAAATTTCCCATTCTATATTAGTGCGTTTTTCTTCTTGAGTAAGATACTTATAGTAGTTTTCTTGTCCCTCGATCGGTATAATGGTGTCACTATCCCCATGCATAAGAAGAACAGGCGATAAACTGCTCGGTTTGTCCATTGGATCATATTTCTTTAATTGATTCTCTTCTTCTTGAGTCATCCCTTCTCTTTTATCCCGCAGGCGAAATGTTTTTTCGGTAAGTACAAATGAACCAGATCCATTTATACTTACTAAGCCACTTATGTTTGGATTCATTGCAAAGATACCATTTGCAATGAACCCACCCATAGAATTACCTACTAAAATAATATTTTTCTTCTTTAACCCTACTACTCTCACAAACTCATCAAATTCATCAATAGTCTGGAGAACTGTATTCCAAAAGTACTTTCGTGTAACGATGGAATCAAAGTGATTTTCCAATGGTTTTCTTTCATCATGATAGATGATATCAGGTATTAAAACGATAAATCCTTCTTTGGCCATTTCTTCTGCCAACTCCATGTAACCTTTTGAAGATCCACCCCACCCATGATAAAGAATTACAATTTTCTCTTTATCTTGTAGTTCATTACTAGATGCATAAAACTTATATTCACCGATCATTTGTCTTTCCACTGTATGTCCCCTTCCCTTTTTCGCCCATATTTAAATGAACCTCTTCACTTTCCCATACTGGATCAGTGAAAGATAAGGATCTCCTTTTAACCCTAGTACCTTACAAAAAGCCGGTTCTGTTTTGTATCCCTGTTTCTTTAGTGAAAGGATTTCCTTTTTTACTGACGGATCCAGTTTTAAAATCGCATGTTCAATTATCATATGTAGATAGGCATATTGCTGTTTAACAGGAATTGGTTGACCAAATAATTCAAATTCGAATCCTTCAAAAAAGAAATTTGCTTTTGTTACTTCCACTTCTCTAATCATTAAACTTTTTAAGCTGAAATTTCTCATTTTACCAAAATGCTCGGTTACAATTTGTTTAAAAGTTTCAACTTCATGGACTTCCATGATTATATCTAAGTCGGAACTATCTATATCCACGCCAATTGGAATCGTTCCACATAGGATAGGCGTATAAGGATGTAAAATTTCGTATATATTTAGTTTCTTTAATGCTAAATAGGCATGTTGTTGCTTTTCGTTCCCTAACCGTAAATAATCTAGTGTATCAAATATTGGACAGTCCATGTTTAATATATCTCCTAATATAGATTAATAACTTATGCTTTATTTCTTCCGTCCTGCTCTCCGTAAAAAAAATTTCGATTATTCTGATAATGAATAAGTACAATAAAATTATACCTTTTCATCGCTTAACTTTATGCAATACAAACTGTGACTTGCTTTTCTTAAACTCATTTTTGCTGTAAAAGGTAATTAAATCTTCCTCACAAAATAAACTAATTACATCTATATCAGACAATTCCTTTAATAATTTATCAATAAGTTGAGTACCGATTCCTTTTCTATTGTAAGAGCTATGAATAACTACATCTTCAATATAAGCTCTAAAAATCCCATCTGATATAGCTCTTGCAAAGCCTATAAGCGTATTATTTTTCCATGCGCCTACCGCTAATGCTTGGGATAACATTTTTTCCATATCTTGCTCCGTTCTTTCATTCCACCACCCAGCATCTTTATAAAGCTCCATCACTTCACTGGCTTTTATTTGTTTCTCTTTAAATGTACGCAGTTCTACTTTCATGTCATTCACCTACTGATTGCTTTATTTTAAATAGATAATTTTATAAAATCTTCTTTTGTTAATTTAACCAAAACTATATCTGGCTCACTAACATCTTCATAAGTAAATCCATAATCTACTAGAAGTTTTTGCCCTGGTATATTATTTTTAGCGACTCGGTCAACCATTACCTCACCGTTAAATTCGTAAAAATAATAGCATTAACTCTTTAAAACCAATTGAACAATTAAGATACTGATAGTAATAATGACCTTCTAAAATAAAGGTCATTATTACAAAAAAAATCTTTTTCTAGCAAATAAATCCTCCACTTTGTTTGCTGTCACTCTTGGTTTTACATCAATAGCCGTTAAATCCTCTATTTTTACCCACATCGGCAAATAAGTACCGCGATCTTGATTACGATCAGTAAATTCTTCCCCTTTTCCTGATCCAATCGTTCCACTAACTACATTCGCTAAGAAAAAATTTTGAGTTCCTTGATACTCTAGTTCCGCTAGACATTCTCTTATTCCAACCGTTACACCTAACTCTTCGAATGCTTCCCGTATAGCTGCTTCCTCTGGTTTCTATTCTTTTTCGATTCCTCCACCTGGAAAAACATAATAAGTCGAACTTTCTCTTACTCTTTTTATTAAACAAACTTTATTCTCTTCTATAATGACAACAGAACCTCTATTTCGCACTAATATTCACCTTTTCCTTATTTTTTAAGGAAGAGACTCCTTTTTTAACACCAACTATTCCATTCAATTTATACACTAGATTAACAAAGAAGGGGTCTTTTTAGAAAGGCCCTTTTCCTATAGATTTATTGAGATTTTTCTATTTATTTTAGTGGGTTACCATGAACAATATGCCAATGTAAATGTTTTGAATCTTGATACTTCCCGATATTGGTAATAACTCTGCATGCACCATGCTCTTGAGTTACTGTAGCAGCCACTTGTTTTATAACACCAAAAAGCTCCAATAGTAAATTATTATCCGCTTCTTCTAAAGTAATTAGAGAAGCGATATGTTTTTTCGGAATAGTAACGATATGGATTGGATAGAAGGGTTTTGTATGATAATAAGCTAAGACATTTTCTGTTTCCATAACTTTTCTAACCGTTGTTTTTCCGCTAAGAACCTCGTCACAATAGAAATCTTCTGTCATATTGGTTCCTCCTGTTTATTATTTAATAACGGAACTTCCATCAGTTGGATTTTCCTCTTCCTCCACTGATGATTAGTGCATTTATCGGACGATTCATTACGAGAGAGTGATTTTCTCCAGATTGCCGTTTGGTCTTACTGAGCTTTTTGAGTGGGATAAATTTTATGGTCTTTTATCCCATGGGTCGATTACGCCTATTATTTTTCTCTCCCTTTTATTTTTTATGGCTTCGATTACCCCATCTGAAATCTCTTCATGTGTTAGCCATCTTGAATGGTCTTTTTCCAAAATGAAACCTAGTTGAATCTGATAATAGCTGCAATTTTCTGGAATGGCTATTTCCTTCTTTATTTCCGATAAATCTGAACTACTACCAATAATGTGGAATAAACACCATTTATGTCCATCCTTAGAAACTTCGTCCTTTACTATATTCAATGTATTTTCCCCTATAGAATGAACCCATGCAACAACCAAATAAGGACCACCCGTGAGAACGGGTGGTTTTCTCTGCGGCTGAAAGCCTTTGTTACTGACCAAACCCTAAAGGGCTACTGAAAGGTTCGCCAATTGTACTACTTCTACTGGCCAGACCTCAAAGGCCTTCTCTCCTAATTTTTTCGTTTCTTTTTCTTCACTTCTTCCCCTGTAAATGGATCAATATATTCCATAATCGTTAATTGTTCTGCGACTAGATCATCTTGTATTTGATTACGGATATATTCTTCAATTACCTTCTTGTTTCTTCCTACCGTATCTACATAATATCCTGTACACCAAAATTTTCGATTTCCATACTTATATTTCAGTTGTGCATGTCTATCAAATATCATCAAGCTACTTTTTCCTTTTAGATATCCTACGAATGCTGATACACTTAATTTTGGCGGAATACTCACTAACATATGTACGTGGTCCTTACACGCAGTTGCTTCTATTATCTCTACGCCTTTCCTCTCACACAAGGTACGTAAGATTTGCCCAATATCTTTCTTTATTTTCCCGTAAATTATTTGTCTTCTATATTTTGGTGCAAATACTATGTGATACTTACAATTCCAAGTTGTGTGTGCTAAACTATTATTGTCTTTTGACATAAGGACTTCCTCCTGGCTATTTATTTTCGGTTGGCGAACCAAAAAATATTTTAGCACCACGAGGAAGTTTTTTTAATACCACGCTGTAAGCTTTTTGGAACCCTAGGCATAGCCCAGGGTTTTCTTTTCTATAAAATCAATTGGCCCATTCTGTTGAATGGTCCAACTTAACATCTCTCTAAATACAGTAGAATTTGTATAATCAACCAATAATGGAGTTATTTTCGTTTTAGCATTCAAGTTATCTACTAATCTATTCATAGGAACAGGGTTTCTCCCAACAATAGATGTTTTGTAGCCTTCTTGTTCAGCTAGCCATCTAGATACCTCAACAAGCATTCCTGTGCCGCCAATAATTAATACATGCGTCATTTCACTGCTACCCCCTTTTAAATCGTTTATCGGTACTCCCTTTCAGTATCTAACCAATCATTCATAATTTCTTCGTTACTAAGCTCATATTCTTCTATAGTTCCACCAATTAAAGTATGATCTACTTCTATTTCTGTACTATTTACTGTTTTTTCACTTTTATTTTCTAAAGAATCTACTAGATAATATAATTTCTGTCCATCCTGCCCCCACTTCACTCCATATATATTTTCGTATATAAGTGAAGCAGTATAATACTGTTTCCATTCATCCATTTCCAGATGATACATATACACTCTGGCACTTTCTGGGTAGCCACCTATCATAGTAATTATATTTTCATTAGGAGACCATGCAATCCCAAATGGAGGATCATACCCCATATAGTTATCCTCATCTCCAATTTTTTCGATAAGATTAAGTGTTTCTCCCGACTGAAGATTAACTACATATACACTTAGTCCTTTTTTATCCCAGATATCCATTGCTGCATATTTTTGATCGTAGGATAATTGTACGCTCTTAATTTCAGACTCCTTAGAGGGTAATTCTATTTGTACATTATTATTTGCACTCTTTAGTGTAAGCTTGGATTCTTCTCGTTTTAATAAGAAGGTTGAAGTTTCAGCGGCCATTTTTGATTGATTTTTAATGGTTATCACATTAGCATTTCTAGCATATTCAATCTTCTTCGTCTCACATCCACTTAACATACTAAAGATTAATGCTATTATTATAAATTGCCGGACAACTCGCATAATTACTCCTTTTCCTAGATACATATAAAGTAAAGAACTATACATTACTTCCTAAAAATTCCTCTTCACTTCTAACTTTAACAAACTTCTCCCATTTATATAAAGTAAAATCAATGCTATTCTATAGATAAGTTAAAATGCAGAGGTGAATGGCTTGAAAATTTTAAACTTTGGATCTTTAAATATTGATAAGGTATATTCCGTTCCTCATTTCGTTTCTGCGGGTGAGACGTTGTCTTCGACGAATTATGAAGAATTTCCTGGAGGCAAGGGGTTAAATCAATCGATTGCGCTTGCTAAAGCTGGAGCAGAAGTCTACCACACGGGAAAGATTGGAAAAGACGGTCTATTCTTGAAAGACATTTTATCTGAATCGAATGTGAATATTGATTGGATTGAAGAAACTGGGACCACAACAGGTCATGCGATTATTCAAGTTTCTTCCAGTGGGGAAAATTGTATTCTTTTATTTGGCGGAGCAAATAAAGAAATAACAATTGATCAAATTAACGATGTTCTAGTGAATTTTTCGCAGGACGATTTACTGCTATTGCAAAACGAAATCAACGATTTAGAATACATAGTGGAAAAAGCACACAAAAAAGGATTAAAAATTGCCCTTAATCCATCTCCAATTAATGAAACAATTACCAAACTAGGCTTTTCTAAAATTGATTACTTAATTTTAAATGAAATAGAAGCAAAGGCAATTACAGGTGAAAACATGAATGACAAGATTTTTCAAAGACTATTGTCATTAAACAAACAGCTAAAAATAGTGTTAACTTTAGGCACAGAAGGCGTGATTTATAAAGATAGTGTTCAAGAACATAGACAACCATCCTATAAAGTAGATGCAGTCGACACTACTGCTGCTGGTGACACCTTCTTAGGTTATTTTTTAAGTCAAATTTCGCAGCATACTGATATAAAAAAATCTTTGCAAATTGCAGCAAAGGCAGCTTCCATTGCAGTAACTCGAAAAGGAGCCGCTTCTTCCATTCCAACATGGCAAGAAGTAATCGAGACAATCTAAATATAGATCTGCTTAAAAAGGGAGGGTCTTTTAGTGATTCTGCCTTTTTAAGTAAATCTTTGTCTTGATCTTTGTTATGTCCTTAACTGAACATTGGATGAATTTTTTTGGGTAGAAAAGGATGAATAATAATGAAAAAGATAAAAACAATCTATCAGAAGGTGCAATATGAATAAATTTTCAAGTAAGTTAACCGTCTTTTTATATTTCTTATTTTTCGCAAGCACGGGAATCCTTTTGTTCATTTTCTATAAAGATTTTACTAGTACTTTTACCTATTACTTTATTATTGGATACTCTATTTTCATTATATGTTTTATCTTTTACTTACTATGGATTGCGACGATCAAGTGGAAGAATAAATTTAGCTGGTCATTACTGAGGGGAAAAATATTGCAATTCGTTTGTCTATTTATCTTATTCAGCTTAACTAGTTATCTATTTAATTATTTTTTTCTTCCCTCGCATAAAGATTTTACGTTCTCTTTTACAGCTCTTGGCTTTGCATTCGGTCTTTCTTTTCTTGACGTCACCACATTATCCCAAACAAAAAAAGATTAAAATAGAAATACGGCGAAAATACATGATGCATTATAGTTTAAATTCCATAGTGTATCATGTATTTTTTTGTTTCTTGTGCTTCTAGTATTTTTATAGCTAAATCTGTATGTTCCTTAGATTTTCTTCTGTTTTTATTGGACAAAACAATTTCTAAAAAAAGTGGTAACGATTCAGGGGGAATGAGTGTTATCCCCCAGTATGCTAAACCATTTGCAGGTCTATTATATGTATGGAAGTATGTTTTCATCATCGCTAATTGCTCTTTTAGCTCTTCTATCATATCATCATTTACTGCAATACACTTATAATGATCAGGGGCATAATGAATGTATGCTTCTTGTTTATCGAAATTGGCAATAATGCCAAATTGATGGAAAATAGCCAAGCATTTCCTTCTTTCTATTAAACTCATCTTTTGCTATTGCATTCATAAATTAAATCGTTCTTTTATCCGCTTTGCCGCCTCTTCAGCACTTATGTTTGTATTATTGATTCGTAAGTAATTACTTTGATTTATTTCTCCTGGCCAAGAATTTAAACGGTATCTTTCCATCGAAGTTTTCAAGTTATTTTCAGACCAAACGATATCTCTTTTAGTTGGTTTATGCTCTAATCGTTGGGGACTTTTATTTCGTATGATTCTTTCTTCTATCTGTGCTTCAAGCTCCACGAAATAGATGGTTCCTCCTCTTGATTCAAACAGCTCGCATACATGATTAACATAATTCCAATCTTCTTTCATATCAAATGCCCATACGTAAGTGAAGATGATGCCATCTAAATCACTTTTTGATACCGCTTCAAATATTTCATTACGAAACAGCTCAACTAATCTCTTTCCCTCTGTAGTTCCATAATCGAAAAATGTGCTAACCAAATCGATTGTCATATGATTATGGAATAGCTTTAAGTCAGTTATTTTTGCTAATTCTAGGCCAACTGTCATTTTCCCAACTGCTTGTGGCCCGAATATTAGAACAAATTTCACTTCTTATTCCCCTTTACTAAAAAATTCTTAAGTTATCTTTTCTTGTATGCCTATATTTGTTTATTTTAGCAAAGGAAATTGTAATCACAATAAAATTTGGTTATACAACTTAAATTTTCCAATTATTCATTTACATTATTAGCCATTTATACTAAAATATTATTTAGTAAATAATATTTTAGTACTTTAGGGGGTTAATAATGAGTTTACTTGATGTCTATTTACAAAAAAATGAAAAAAAGCGTTATGATGTTTATAAACAAACTGGGTTAAGCCAACAAGTACTTTCTGCAGTCAATAAAAAGAAAGTTAGCAGCTATTCTGTAAAAACCATTCAAGCCATCGCCCAAACAGTTGCAAAAACAGAAGGAAAAGTGTTGGACGAACTTTTACAATTAGAAAAAGAAAATGCCTATTTTGAAGTATTTAATACAGAAGATTTACTACTGGCCTTTGCAAATAAAGAATCTCATATTTTAATTAAAGAGCACTAGTGTTGCATAAATATTGTCGCAATTTTCAGTCTGATTATCCTCCTTGTTTAGAGCCAAAAAGGTAAATACCTATTCAAAGGTGGCTCCATCCATTTGGGTTTTTTTTACAATTAGACTTGTGCGACAACAACAATTTGCTTATTAAGGGATGGCTTTCCCTTCAATCTTTCGAAGCCAGATATGGGCTGGTTTCCACAATGCAGCCCTTAAATAACGGCTAATTTGTAAGGTTTTTCGCTTACTTCTTGTTTCAAGTTGTACGAGAACATGTAGGCAAAAAACAATCAGTGCGATAAACACTTGGTTTTGAATCGCCCATTCACTTTGACCGTAGAACTTTTTGATGCTGAGATGCTGTTTGATCCATTTAAAGAACAACTCAATTGCCCAGCGTGATTTATACATTTCCGATATTTCTTCGGCGCTTAAGTCAAAACGATTTGTGATTAAATGAAGTTCATTACCTTTTGAATCTATTATTTTTAGAAGTCGAAAATAGTTTTCAGCTCGGTTTTGAGTTGTACCAATCAACACCATTTGATCCGACAAAACAGATGAATCCTTGGGTAGTTTAAAATCATAAACCTCCCGTACGACTGCGTTTTTTCGTAGCCTAGAAAGAAAAAAGTAGCCTTCATCGGTCATGCGATCAAAACGCTCGTAGTCTAGATAACCTCGGTCAAACACATACATGCATTCTTTATCGTCAACCATAATCTCAAGTTGACCACGATCGTGTTCGCTTGCCGTTGTCATCACGGCTTTTTCGGGATAGGATTCTCCCTTTTCCATAAATACAAGGCGTAAGTGTAACTTTACGCCTGCCTTAGTTTTGCGGAACTTCGCCCATTTATGATTGGTCAAATTTAGTGGCAAAGTACTTGAATCAATAATTTTTAACGGCATGACAAGTTTTGTGTAGTGTGTTTTGGCGTGAATTTGTCCGACTAAATCAAGGAAAAGTCTTTGAAACAAATCTGGATTTAGACCATTTAAACGGCGCGAGAGCTGAGAAATGCTTATAGAATCAAGGTCGATTTCCTTTTGAAGATGATCATCAAAAAGGCAATCACTTAACGCATGAAGACTTTCAACTTCTTCTAATTGTGCAAAAAGTAATAGTTTTAGGAATGATTCTGTCGTTAACTTTTTCGTATAGCAATCTAATTTCAATGTTTTCACCTGTTCTTCAAATAATTGAAGATTAATTGGCGAAAACCATTGTCCAAATGAAGTTTTTCGTGTAATCTTGTCCATGAGATTGGTCCTTTTTTAGTGGATTTGGACGGGTTACCACCTGACTTATCCATTATAAAGGACTTTTTCTATGCATAAAATAATAAAAGTGAACATTTCGAGTATTTTTAATAGTGAAATTAAATTAATGCAACACTAGTGATTAAAGAGGAATATAAAAAAGAAATAGAGGAACTAGCAAAAACACAGCTTTCAGAAACGGAAACACTCGGGCTGGAATTAGGTTCTGCTGGAACTATATACATTTTAAGTGAAATTTTTTATCAGCTTGTCTTAAAACTTAGTAATAAAAACAAAGATCAAAAAAAACTTGAAAACGACCTACGCAAGTATAAGATTAAAAAACATAACGAAAAAGAATATTTATTGTATTTTAAGCATTTAGACTATTAGATAAGACAAAGGAAAAGGAGAACAGTTCAATACCTTCTTCTCCTTTGTTGTTCTATTTAAACATGGCTTCGAGCTATTCTATTTCTTTTACACAATTTTTATCATGGTTTAAAGTCCTATTGAAATTTCTTTAAAACTAATTGTTTATTTTCGATTTCATAAATATAATCTGCAACACGCTCTATAAATGCTTGATCATGTGAAACAAGAATGACTGTTCCTTCATAGGCTTTTAAAAATCGCTCTAAAGCTTCGATACAATCAATATCTAAATATATTCAATCACCATACCATCCACAACTTCCCATATTTTCGTCACTAGTTTATCAAGAAAACTTCGGTCATGACTGACAAGAATAAGCGCACCATAATAGTACTCTAATTCTTCCAATAAGAATTGTTTGCCTAACTTATCTAAATGGGTTGTTGGTTCATCTAACAATAAGCCTTCTCGATAATTGGAGAAACCCTCTGCTATTTTGAGTCTCGTTAACTTTCCCCACTAAAATTTTCTATTTTCGTTTTAGGGATAGAAAGTTTTCCGATTAAGTCATACTTAACTTCCTTTGTTTCAGGTGAATTTAATTGATCAAAATAAGCGAAATCTACAAAACGATTTATTTGTCCTTTCTCTGTCGGAATCCTACCTGCCATTAATTTTAGCAAGGTACTCTTACCGGTCCCATTCTTTCCTACAATACCAATTTGATCAAACTGATTTACAGATAATCTTGGTATTGTTAACACAATCCGATCTAAATACGTAACTTCTATATTCACTAATTCAAGAAATACTTTTTCCATTATTTTACCCTCCATTGGTTATTTTCCAATAAAAGGGGAAAAACTACCTTTTTAAGATAGCGTTATAGTAAATTGCCCTTTTATAAAAAAGGCAATTTAAAAAGGTAGAAATATCTACTTTTTAAACAGCATTCCATATCCATACAACACAGTCGTTACTGATATTGTACAAGAAAGAATACACCAATAGAAATAATGGTCACTAATGATTGTTTCCAATATGCAATGAAGATTATTAAAAAAGGACAGACTAATCCCGTTTACTCTGTATACACAAAACAGAGCCTTTGAACATATTTAATTACTTGTTCAAAGCTAGGAATCGAAGTCTCATCGAATGTGTCATTTTTTAATAATCCTCCTTCATTAATTACAAGTAACGTTATAGAGAGAGAGCAACAATGAATGGCAAAGAAAAATTCAAGTACATATTTTAACTTACAATGGATAAAAATTTGCTGTTTCAGCACTGACCTCATCTATAATACAATCTTTCCTCTTTAACAATGCATGTAATGCAGTTTGAACATATCCATTTTCAAATGTTTCTAATGGCTGAGGCAATTCTTCTTGATCCAAAATATAATATATATGATTAGGTTTAACTACTACATCAATAATTAAATCTTCAAACATGACAATATTATTTTGAATGCTATTTTTTCTCACAATGTTAAAATACGCTCCCAAATACTTTCCATTTTCCTCTCTCCAAAAATATAAATTATATGGCTGATCCAACCAGTAATAGGCAAACGTGTATGTCCCTTTTGGAATAACTAGTTTCTCCTTCCCCTTCCCCATTTCAAATGGTTTTTCCACTTGATGTAAGAGGGTAATTTTTTTATTATCTGAGTGAATAAGTTTGCATTGATATTCTTCTATTGTGGAATTATAACGAATTTTCCTTTCAATTATCGTTTTGCCATACTTTAATTTCCATTCTAACATTCTATCATCTCCAATAAATTGAACCATATTTACTAATAGTTTCCCTATCATAATAGATAGGCAAACATTTATACAAACAAGTTATAAAAGAATTCAATGATAAATCGTGATAATATTTGATTTTGTAGATAGCAATAAATGTTTTTGTAAACATGCTAAAATAAGATAACAAACTAAAGAATGATATATTTTTTAAAGGCGGGGAGAAAATGTATGTAAAAGTATATGAATACCATATTATGCCGGATAAGTTAGAGGAATATTTTCGCATACAAGAAAAAGTAAGCCACATCTATCGTAAATACATCGATTCAAAAACAACCTATCTACAAAGTAATGATGATCCAACAAAATGGCTGGAGATAACGACATATAAAAGCGAACAAGATTATCAAATCAATATTGATTTGATCAATGAACAAGCAGAAATTCAAATATTATTTAATGAATTCCAAGCTTTACTTATCCCAGAAAATAGTCATATAAAAGAAGAAGCATTCACCAAAATGGCAGTAAGAAAATAAACTATTAGGAAAAGAGGCTGGGCCAAAAATATTCCAACCAAATATAAATCCGAATAATCATATGCAGATATTGATAAAACTTCCGTATAATTGTTTGGTTTTTTTATTAATTTTAAGAAAGAAGATTTGTGCTTATTACCCGCAGACTGAATACACTTCGCTTTCCATGGGGCGAGCGCCATGCCTCATCGCTTCTTAAGTTCCTGCGACTTTCTCGCAGCTCCCATAGGAGTCTACGTGTATCCAGTCTGCTCCGTTTTTCCTACTAATTATATTTACTTTTGAAAAGAATTAGGCAACTTATTGGTTTCGCTACTAAATGAGAGATTGTTCGTCTTTACCCATTAGATATTTTGTTTTGTCTCAGCCTTTTCTTCTTATTTAAAGTCCTTCCAGTTCATCGAATTTTCGTTTAATAGTTCTTCAAAGCTTTTATTTTTCTCTTTTTGTCTTCGCTCTTCTCTTTTTCTTTCTTCATCCGCTTTAAGCTTGGCTTCTTCTTGTTCTTTAAGCTCGTGCTTTTTATCTTTGAGCTGTTTCGCTAATTGCTCGTTCAAAAGATCCCCTAATGTAACGGGCTTATCATCTTGTTTCGATTTTTGTACATTTTTCCGTTGTTTTGCCATCTGGTTATCCTCCTTACAATGCAACCTCAATTGTTTCCTCTAGCTTGACTTCGACATTCCCTTTAATAGCTCTTGTAATCATACAGCTTTCTTCTGCTTTTTGAGCTAGTTTTACTGCAAGCTTTATATCTTTTTCAGTCGCCTCTTTTTTTAATACAATTTTTGGGCGGTGGATAATCTTTTGATAGGTAAATATACCGTTTGTCACATCTACCACTGCTTCTGATTCCAATGTTAAACTTTCCTTCTCCAACCGACTTCTTTCCATCATTGCTGCTAGAGTAATAATAAAGCATGTGGCCGCAGCACCTAGTAACATTTCATCTGGATTTGTTCCTACACCAGGTCCATCCATTTCTTGTGGAATAGATATTTTTGTTTTTAGATTTCCGCTCTCTATTGTGCCGACATCATTACGATAGCCCGGCCAATCTGCTTTTAAATAAAAGTGATGTTCTGCCATAATTCAACCCTTCTTTTTCCTATGCTGTATGTATAATAACATATTTTTTAACTCAAGTTATACTAGAGAATTCGATACAGCACAATTGTTTTCTAGTGTCATCATTTCTATTCTAGGAGGGAATCTTAATGAGTCAAAAGCGTGATAAAGGATACAGTCAAGCTGGGAAGCCAAATGCTGATACTGTTAAACAAGCAATTGCCGCAGAAGATTTAGAAAAGGCCGTTCATCCGCCAAACAGACAAAACTCCAAACAGTAGTTCTGCTTAACTGCACTTTCTAATAATAGATGGTGCAGTTTTTATATCAATATTTACTTATTCTTCCATGCAAAACAGCTTCAATTTGTAACCATTTTTTTATTCCTGCATAAAATTTTTTATCATAAAGTGAAACTTCCATCAGTGGGGGTTTTCCTTCCTTCCCCGCTGATGGTTAGTTGAACCAATCGGACCTTTACGGACAGTTGATCTCTCACCTATCTTCCTCGTATTCTCATAAGCTTGAGGCGGAAGTCTTACTGTCTGTTAAGTGAGGGATAAACATTATAGCCTTCAATGTCTATTTTTGCATAAATAAACAAGCTGTCTATTTTGTTTCTCTATGGAGAAATGATACACTCAAATTAGTTTCTGCTAAATTTATGAACTTACTGGAGGAATCGGTTTGAGAAAGCTGTTTCGTTATCTATTTTCTGTATTGTTGTTTATTACATCTATTGGAGTCTATTGTTCCAATCGATTAATGTATATGAAGAAAAAAGACAATGACTTTATTTTAAAAAGAGAGCAAGAAGCTGGCAGATTGGACCCGGTTTCATTTGATAATTTAACTAAACAAGAAATTACCCTCCCCTCCCCCTATGGTTATGATTTAAAAGCAATTCTAGTGGAGCCTTTTGAAACAAAGAAATATATCATCATATCACATGGAGTCACGGAAAATAAAACGAGTTCCATTAAATACATGAACTTATTTTTAGAAAGAGGCTTTAATGGAATTATTTACGATCATCGGAGACACGGAGAATCTGGCGGAAAAAATACAAGCTTTGGCTATTATGAGAAATTTGACTTAAAGCAAATTGTAGATTGGGTTAGAAGAGAGAAAGGAAAGGATATAATCCTAGGTATCCACGGAGAATCGATGGGTGCTGCTACCATGATTCTTTATGCTGGTGGAATTGAAGATGGGGCTGATTTCTATATCGCTGATTGTCCATTTTCAGATTTCACCGACCAATTAAATTATCTTATTAAACAAGAAATAAAGTTACCAGGGAAAATTTTTATCCCAATCGCCAATATATTCCTTCGAGCAAGAGCCCGATATTCGATTAAGGATATCTCTCCCATTTCGGTCATTGATAACATTAAAAGCCCAATGCTGTTTATCCATAGTCAAAAAGATGATTTTATCTTGCCAGAAATGACACAAAAATTATTTGATAAAAAACAAGGTCCTAAAAAATTATTTTTCGCTGTTAATGGCTTTCATGCTCAAAGCTATAATGAGAACAAAGAAGCGTATGAAAAGGCGATTGATAACTTTTTAAAAGAATATGTGGATATAAATTAATTAAAGGCTGTTTTCGTAAAGTTTGTTGCGATTACCCGCAGCCGGAATACACTTCGCTTTCCGTGGGGCTCGCGCTGATCCTCCTCAGCTTCGCCTCCGGGGTCTCAGACTGTCTCGCTAATCCCCGTGGCGTCTTCGTGTATTCCGGCTGCTCCAATTTTCCAACTAATTCTTTTTTCCGATTGAAAAAACAACAATCCTTTAGAAAACAGCCTAATTAAAAAAGGAGTCATGTCTATTGCATGCCTCCTTTTTCTGTTTAAATTTTAAATTGTTTTATCTTATCTTGCAAATCTGATGCTAGTTGTGCTAGTGATGTAGAAGAAGCCGCTATTTCCTGCATGGATGCTACTTGCTCCTCGGTAGCTGCTGAGACGTTTTCCGTACTTGCTGCAGCTTCACTTGCCATCGAATTTACTTCTAAGATAGAACCATTGATGGTATTTGTATGCTCTTTTAATTGATTAAGTGATCCACTTACTTCCTCTACTAATATAACTAGTTCATTAACTGACCCTTCAATTTTCTTGAACGCTTCCCCTGCGTCTTGAACAATATTTATACCTGCATCTACGTCATTTGCAGCGGTTGTCATGGAGAGAGAAGTATTCTTTGAATCAGTTTGAATTTGACTAATTAGATTGGTAATCTGTTCAGCAGATCCTGCCGTTTGTTCCGCTAATTTTCTTACTTCATCAGCTACAACGGCAAAACCTTTTCCTTGCTCTCCAGCTCTTGCTGCTTCAATTGCTGCATTTAATGCTAATAGATTGGTTTGTGAAGAAATATCTGTTATTACCTTTGTAATATCCCCAATTTCACTAATTCGAGATTCCAATGTAGAAATAGATTGAGCTAGTGATGCTACATTATTATTAATGGATTTCATTTGTGTAGTTACTTCTGAAATTCTTTTTGCACCTTCTGCAGATACATCTGACGTTTGTTCGGCTGTTTCTGCGACTTTTTTGGCACGTTCTGTTATACTTCCAGTCGTTTCATTTACACTACGTATTCCTTCCGAACTTGACTCCATTAACCTCATTTGTGTTTCCGAACCTACTGCAAGTTCTTGTATCGTTTCCGAAATATGTTCACTTGCTTTACTGCTTTCTTCGGAACTAGAACTTAATTGTTCAGATGAAGAAGCAAGATGATGGGACGTTTCAGACAGCATTTCAATAAGCCCCTTCATCCCATCTGCCATCGTATTATAGCTATCAGATAGAGAACCCACTTCATCCTTTCCGATATATGAAGATCTCTCCGAAAAATCTCCTTGTCC
Source organism: Niallia sp. FSL W8-1348 (assembly GCF_038006745.1). Taxonomy (NCBI): domain Bacteria; kingdom Bacillati; phylum Bacillota; class Bacilli; order Caryophanales; family Bacillaceae; genus Niallia; species Niallia sp. FSL W8-1348. Next base: position 771,812 of record NZ_JBBOVV010000002.1, read on the forward strand.
CCCTTTTTCCATTAGAGCTTTCAAGCGTTTGATCGGAGCGACAATCATTGATGATATATATAAACCAAATAAGACTGCAAGTGCTACGGAAACGATGATAATTCCTGCTGTTACCAGAATCATCGTTGAATAATAGCTTTCATTTTCTTTAGAAATTCGTTCCGCTTCTGCCTGATTGGTTTCTTGTAGTTCATCCAATTGACTATTGATAACATTTGTTTTAGAACGTAGATTTTTTGTATATAAGTTATAGGCAGAGTCATTAAAATTATTGAGCGCTAGAGAGATAACTTGATCCTGCAATTGTTCAAAGCCATCATAAACATCTTTAAAGATCTTATACGCATTTGTCTCTTCCTGTGAAAGCTTTATCGCATCAAGTTTTTTAATATATTTATCTGACTCCTCCATATTCTTATTTATCGCTTCTAACAGTTCCTGATTTCTCTTTTCATCCTCTGTTATCATTAATTCGATAATATAGCTATCGTTTGTACGGCGATAATTTTCTATTTTCGCAATATATGTATTAGGTAATAGTTTCTCTTCATACATTTTTTGAGAATTACTAGCCATTTCTTTCATTCCATACATTCCAAATAATCCAATTAGTATTAATGCAATTGCACTAAACATAATGATGATCAATATTTTTTTAGAAATATTGATATTTTGTAAAAATCTCATAGAAGCTACCCCTTTTCTTCATCTAATCCTTTTTTCATATCGACATAGATCGACAATACTTTAGGACATTAGGTTGAAAAATTCTATTTTTTTAGAAATAGGAGATTAATTACAAAATTTCGCAATTATAATAGTTATGATTAAAGTAACACCTACACAAAAAAAGAGGATTTGCTATCATTAATGCTTGATAGCAAATCCTCTTTTTATCCTTTTACCAATACTCATTAATGAATTCATCTCGTCCAGACTTTTCTCTATCCTCTTTATAATGCTGCTTATTTTTCTTATGATAGTCTTGATGATAGTCTTCAGCAGGATAGAATGTTGCTGCTGGTTCAATTAATGTAACAATCGGCTTTTTAAATTTTCCACTTTCAGCCAATGCTTGCTTTGATTTTTCAGCAAGCTCTTTTTGCTTTTCATTATGATAAAAAATAGCTGTTCGATATTGTGGTCCACGATCCTGAAATTGTCCATCTGGATCAGTTGGGTCAATTTGCTGCCAAAATAATTCTAATAAACGTTCATATGGAAATAATTCTGGATCATATGTGATTTCTACCACTTCAAAATGTCCAGTTGTTCCTGTTTTCACTTGTTCATAAGTTGGATTCTCCACATGCCCCCCGCTATAGCCAGAAACAATACCTCCAATTCCTGGAAGTTCTTCGAATGGGGATACCATACACCAGAAACACCCACCAGCAAATGTAGCTTTTTCCATTATCTCTCATCTCCTTAATTGTTCCACTTTTTAGCATACTATTTTCAAGAAAATTAGCGATAACTCTCTTATTAGATAGAAATTAGTATATAATACTTTGGAGAAAGTTACTATTTTTTTCTTTACACTTCCATAGTTAATAAGTTATATGACATAAAATACTATTTAATAATAAGGAAAAATTAAATGATAAATTACTTTTACAAAAAATGATACAAAAATCCCTTTAGCAACACATTGAATCCAATACGCTTCCCCTCAATGAATATGAGGAATTAGCAAATAAAATCATTCATTTAAAAAAACAACATCCTTCCCATGATCTCAATGATCTTGTTCAAGATGTAGTTTATGGGTATATTACAGATTCTCCCTATTTTTAACTGTGTTTATTTTTTATTCAAAATGCTGCCAACCAGCTTATCTGCGATTCCTGGAAATAGATTATAAAGAACACTTCCCCAATTCATCCACACTGGCAGATTGAGCTCACGTTTTGGATGCAGTATCAATCCCGTTACTTTTTCAGCTACTGTTTCGGAAGACAGCATATATTTTTGAACATTTTTAACATAGTTTCCAGTTTTGTCAGCCGTATTGAAAAAAGCAGTCTCAATTGGACCTGGGTTTACTGCAGAAATTTTGATATTGGAAGTTGCTACTTCCATTCGCAAACTGTTTGTAAAACCTAAAACAGCATGTTTGGTTGCAGCATAAGCACTCGATTTTGCTGTAGCTAATTTTCCTGCCTGGGAGGCAACATTAATAATATGCCCTCTGTTTTTTTCTAACATAGAAGGCAATACTTCTTTCGTACAAGCAATTACTCCGATTACATTTACTTGAAACATTTGATCAATGTCTGCCATATTCGCTTCGTGGACCATATCAAAAACGCCAAACCCTGCATTATTAAGTAAAATATCGATAAAGTCGACTTCTTGATAAATCTTCGCAAAAACTTCCTTCACTTGGTTCGTATTACTTACATCCAAAGGATAATAGCTAGCATGGACAGGAAATTGTTTATTTATATTGGCACAAATAGCAGCTAACTTTTCTTCAGATCGAGCAAGAAGAATCGGTCGTCCGCCCTTTTGTGCTACTTTTAGTGCAATTTTCTCTCCAATGCCAGATGAAGCTCCTGTTATTACAATGTTCTTTCCATGTATGTTTGTCATATCTTTTCACCTCGTTAATACGCACTCTTCTTAAAAAAAGGCTGTTTTTGTAAAATTTGTGGCTATGCTCCGCAGCCGGAATACACTTCACTTTCCGTGGGGCTAAGCTTGAGTCTCCTCAGCTTCGCCTCTGGGGTTTCAGACTGTCTCGCTAACCCACAGGAGCCTACGTGTATTCCGGCTGCTCCATTTTTCCAACTAATCCTTTTTTTCTATAAAAAAACAACATTCCTTTAGGAAACAGCCTAAACAAAATATATCTAGTGTGATTATTTTCCTACTAAAATATCACATACTATATTCAAATAACATTAATAATAAAATACTATTTATATTTTTACATAGTAGATTTAAAATAACAACTAGGCTATTGACTCCGCTATTTCAGGCGCACAAAATAGCGTCCCCTATTTTTGGGGATTCCTTTCATTTCAAATACTCCAGAATAGACAAGATGACGAATCCGATATTCGAGAAAATTATGGTCTATAAAAAGATTCTCTTCCTCCATTGTTTCCCAAATAAGCTGACTAGTCATTATATAATCTATTTGTTCTTCCGCATGCATTCTTTTCCAAGCTTCCACAATTTTGTGATCATAATAATCGATTGCTACCGGTAATATTCGAATGGCTAATTTTCCCACCATCCTATTTTTCTATTGACAGAAAAGCCTTCTAACTTGCATAATCAATTGAACTACTTACCCCTTATCAACCTTACAGTCTGATTGAAGGGGGAAATTCCTACGAACACCAAAGTATCCTTCGGTTATCTTAGTAGGCTACCCCCGCAGTTCCTGCGGTTAGAAGTCTTAACGCTTCATTTTTGAGATTGATTGCTGCATTAATATCTCGATTTTCATGATGGATATGGCATGTTGGACATTCCCATTCACGTAAGCCAAGATTTTTAACCTCTTTGTTTTGGTAGCCACAACAGGAGCAAAGCTGACTGGACGGAAAGTGCTTTGCAACGGTCACCACCCGTTTTCCATACCATTTTGCCTTGTATTCCATCATGGTTTTGAATTCTGACCATGATACTTCACTAATGGCTTTGGCAAGGTTGTGATTTTTTAACATATTGGATACAGACAAATCTTCCATCCCGATTATGTCGTGGTTTTTGACAAGATCAGTGGAGATTTTGTGCAAGTAATCCCTTCTTGCATTTGCCATTTTCTCGTGAATACAGGCAACTTTTCGTTTGACTTTATACCAGTTTGAGCCACCAACGGCTCGTCTGCTCATGATTCGTTGAAATTTAGCTAACTTTTCTTCCAATGTGCGAAAGAATTTAGGGTTAGAGAAAGTTGTACCATCTGAAAGAATAGCAAAATTTTTTAGCCCAACATCTACTCCAATAGCGGAATTTGTTTTTGGTAACTCTTTCACTTCCACTTCTGCACCGATGGAAAGGAAGTATTTTCCTGACGGATTGCGTCTAATGGTAGCACTCCGTATCTTGCCTTCAACTTCACGACTTTTGGCAAAGCGAACAAGACCAAGTTTAGGAAGCTTAATATACTTACCTTCAACCGCAATATTTCCGTTTGTATGCTTTGTCGTGTAGGATTGCACAGGATTCTTCTTCGATTTAAAGCGTGGATACTTATTTTGTTTTTTATAGTATCGTTCAAAAGAATCAGCCAAGTTTTCAACCGATTTCTGCAAAGCAATACTATCCACTTCTTTCAGAAAAGAATAGTGTTTCTTTAATTCTGGAATTGCCTTTACTGTTTCATATTTGTTCAACCATTTTCCTTTCCAATTATTTGTTGGAAGCTGACTATTTTGAACCATTTCTTCAACAATATACCAATAAGCGTCTTTCTCTTTCTGCTTACCTAGAAAGAAATTGAATGTGAACCTCACACAACCAATCGTTTTATGGATGAGTTCCATTTGTTTTTTATTGGGATAGATACGAAACTTATATGCTTTATTAACGATCATTGCGCTCACTCCCCCAACACGAATATATGTTCTTATTTTACTATAAGAGGATGTGTTTTGGCTATCGCCAACCGACATTCATCTCCCCCTTATCGTTGGGCTACAGCCCTGCATATAATGGAAGAGGGAGTCTTCTGTCGGAAAATGATAAATTTACAGGATGAAATAAGAATAGTAAATGGAAACGGCTTGCTAGAGAGGAAGTTCCTTAGGCTGAAAGACTTCATCATTGTCCATCTGATTGAATCTACTTAAGAGTAGGTAGGAAAACCTAAACATAATTCGTCGTTACCGGTGAAGAGTTGTATAATTATATGCGAATGCTGATTATATATAAGCTAAGGTGGTACCACGGAAAACCTTTTGTCCTTTCTTTTTAACGTAAGGTTTTTTTCTTATTTTAGACACATTATTATAGGGGGAGAGAAAATGAACAAACTTGCTATTATCGGCGCTGGTTCTATGAGCGAGGCCTTAATTTCTGGAATTGTTTCCAGTAAGATGAGTGAGACAACCGATATTATCGTTACAAATCGTGGCAATGAGAACAGACTTATTGAATTACAGGAGCGCTATGGAATTAATTACTCTTTCGATTTAGAAAAAGTGATTGGAAATGCAGATGTTATCATTCTCGCAATGAAACCGAAAGATGTAAGAGAGGCTACTCTTCAATGGAAAGATTATTTATCTGAACGTACCCTCCTAATCTCTGTTCTTGCTGGCGTTAGTATGGACAGCCTGCAACGCTTAATTGACCAAAAGGTTCCAATTGCACGTGCCATGCCAAACACCTCTGCAATGGTTGGAAAATCAGCAACTGGGATTGCCTTCAACTCCTTTGTAGTAAATGAACAAAAACAATTCGTTTTAGATTTGTTTAAAACCGTTGGCTTAGTTACTGTTGTGGAAGAAGAGCAATTAGATGCGATTACTGGACTATCAGGAAGTGGGCCAGCTTATATTTATTATTTAGTAGAAGCAATGGAGAAAGGCGGACTAAAAATCGGACTGGATCGTGAAGTAGCTAACGAGTTGATTGTGCAAACATTAATTGGTGCAGCAGAAATGATTGCGGTATCTTCCAAAAGTCCACAGGAGCTTCGCAAGAATGTAACTAGTCCTGGTGGTACCACAGAAGCAGGACTCAGAATTTTAGAGCAATTTGATGTACAAAATGCCTTTATCTCTTGTATTGAAGAAGCGACTGCCCAATCAAAAAAGATGGGAAAAGCACTTACAGATGAACTTAAGCTGTCAAAATAAAGAAGACTAACCATCAGTGGGGCTTTTCCACAACCCAATGATGGTTAGTCACACTTAACAGACCTTTACGACCAGTTAAGAATAGATAAAAGGGATGCTGTCTCTTATTTTGACGACATCCTTTTTTACTTGCTTAAATCTCAAACTCCGCCAAATCTTCTGCAATGTATGTATTAGGAAAAATAGCTCTTGCTTCCTGTAACAGTTGTTCTGTTAATGATTGATCATATCTTGCGCTTATATGTGTTAGCAGGAGACAATCTACCTTTGCTTTTTTAGCTGTATCGGCAGCTTGTACTGTCGTAGAATGATAATATTCAGTGGCAATCGAACTTTCTTCTTTTGAAAACGTTGCTTCATGAACCAGTACTTTCGCTTCTTTTGCCAAAACCTCTGTGGCAGAACAGGTTCTTGTATCCCCTAAAATAGTTATTATTCTTCCTTTGATAGCAGTACCAAGAAACTCTTGGCTATTTATTATCGTACCATCATCAAGCGTGAGATTCTCCCCATCCTTTATTCTTTTATATATAGGACCGGGCTTGATTCCATATTGCAATAATTTATCTGTATTTAACTTTCCAGGACGGTCCTTTTCGATTATTCGATAGCCATAGCTTGTTACGCCATGTTCAAGTATTTTTGCTTCCACGATAAAATCATCGTCTTCAAAAATAGTGCCTTCTTCAATCTCTACGATGTTTAAATCATATTTTAAATATGTTTGACTAACAGCAAGACTAACTCGAATATACTCGTGAATTCCTTTAGGTCCATAAACTGTTAGCGTGGTTTCTCCACCTTGGAAAGATCGGCTAGAAAGAAAACCTGGTAATCCATAGATATGATCTCCATGTAGATGGGTAATAAATATTTTATCAATTCTTCTTGGCTTAATATTTGTATATAGTATTTGATGCTGTGTTGCTTCCCCACAATCAAACAGCCAAATACTCCCCTTCTCTTCTAAAAGTTTTAAAGCAATCGCTGTAACATTTCTCGATTTTGCTGGAATACCTGCACCAGTTCCTAAAAATTGCAATTTCATAAATGCATACTACTCCCTTTCTTTTTTCTACGTTGTTCCTCATCCCACTGTATAAATAAAACTCGTTCATTAAATACTAATTCAGAATAGATGTCTTAAGTATACTTTAATGCTGCGCGTTTATCCAAATTACTAAATCATTTAACTAGTAACTTTTGCTAATATATTGTAATATCATGTTGGATGAATGAAAAAATTCTGCTGTAAATACAAATAGTAAAAATATTTGCAAAAATTACAAACAAATGTGTTGCCATATCCTTAAGAAAAAGATAAAATTTTATAACTGTATAGGTACATGTATTATTTAGGCTGTTTTCTAAAAAATTTATTGGAAAAAACCTAGCGACAATCTATACAAAAACAGTCATTATTTAAGATAAATGCACCTTTGTAAAACAGCAATTTAATAATTTTCATACATATATAAATGAAATGAGGTACAAGAAAGTGAATGAAAAACAAACATCAAATGCACTTATTATGATCTTCGGAGCTACAGGAGATTTAGCCAATAGAAAGCTTTTCCCATCTCTTTATCGATTGTATAAAAAAGGTAAATTAGCAAATTTCGCCGTAGTAGGTGTAGGAAGAAGAACATTAACGCAAGAACAGTTTAAACAAAATGTTGTTAATTCTGTTTCTGAAGCAATTGCAAGTTCTAAAAATGATGACCTAGAGACATTCGCTTCTTATTTTTGCTATCATTCTCATGATGTTACAGATTCAAGCTCTTATGCAGAGCTGAAAAACATCGCAGATGATTTGGATGTAAAATATAGCTTAAATGGCAACCGCGTATTTTACTTAGCAATGGCACCAGAATTCTTTGGCCCAATTGCGATTCATCTAAATCAAGATGGATTAACAGATGTGAAAGGCTATAAACGCCTTATCATCGAAAAACCATTTGGTCATGATTTAGAATCAGCCAAAGAACTTAACGAGCAAATTCGAACTGCATTTTCTGAGGATGAAGTATACCGTATTGATCATTACTTAGGAAAAGCGATGGTGCAAAATATTGAAACTATCCGTTTTTCTAATGCAATTTTTGAAAACCTGTGGAACAACCGTTACATCAGCAATATTCAAGTAACTTCAAGTGAAGTACTTGGAGTAGAAGAACGTGGAAGATATTATGAAACAAGTGGCGCTCTTCGTGATATGGTTCAAAACCATATGTTACAAATGGTTGCACTGCTTGCAATGGAACCACCAATTAAACTTACACCAGATGAAATTCGCTCAGAAAAGGTTAAAGTTTTCCGCGCGATGCGTCCTGTCGAAGTAGATGAAGTAGATAAATACTTTGTAAGGGGACAATATGGTAAAGGTTTCGTTGAGGATTTAGATGTACCGAGCTACCGTGAAGAACAGATGGTTAATCCTAACTCCAACACAGAAACTTTTGTCGCTGGTAAAGTAATGATTGATAACTTCCGTTGGGCTGGTGTTCCATTCTATATCCGAACAGGAAAAAGATTAGAAAGCAAGTCGACAAAAATCGTTATACAATTTAAAGACATTCCAATGAATTTATACAATCGTCCTGATCAAGAAATTACGCCAAACCTTCTTGTCATCCATATTCAACCAGAGGAAGGTATTACATTGCATTTAAATGCTAAAAAAGCAGGACAAAACATGGAAGCAACACCAATTAAGCTTAGCTATGCAAATACAGGCATTGCAGGAATAAATACTCCAGAAGCTTATGAAAAACTAATTGACGATAGCCTTCATGGCGATGCAACTAACTTTACGCATTGGGATGAAGTAGCCTTATCTTGGAGCTATGTCGATAAAATTTCACAGGCTTGGGAACAAAATCCTGCTACTCAATTTCCTAATTATGCTTCAGGTACAATGGGACCACAAGAAGCAGATGAATTATTAGAAAAAGACGGTTTCTTCTGGTGGCCAGTAAATCAATTTGAAGTAGATGTTTGCTAATCCAATACTTCAAGTAAACCTAAAAAACGTGAATCCATTTGTATTCACGTTTTTTCTTTCGTGATTATAATTCTATTCTAAGGAGTTCCAAATGAAAAAAATCAAATTAATTTTTTCTATCATTCTCGTATTCATTTTATATAATCTACTAGTTTTCTACTTAGGATGGAATGGTTATGTTTGGCTTGAATCATTAAACTTATTAACATATCCATCTATTTATATCGGAGTTGTTATTCTTTTTTCCTACGCATATATTATCAGCCATTTCCTTAAGTCAATCTCCATATTTAAAATACTTGGCGCTTATTGGCTTGCTATTTTTGAATATGGTATCTTACTATTTCCAATTGCTAATTTAGGATGGCTTCTATTAAACATATCTATTCCGTCTGAAGATACAACAAAAATTGTAGGAAGCATCGCAGCAGGAATTCTTCTCCTTTTACTTATTTACGGCACATACAATGCTTATTCCCCTGTTATTAGAACTTATAAACTTACAGTAGATAAAAAACAGGCTCATAGAGACACTCTGAGGATCGCTATGGCTTCTGATATGCACTTTGGCACTTTATCAGGGAAAAGTCATCTAAAACGTCTAGTAACGAAAATAAACGGCTTACAGCCTGATTTGATTCTTTTACCAGGGGATATCATAGATGATGACCCTCTTCCTTTTCTGAAAAAGAACATGGGTGAACAATTAAAGCAATTACAAGCTCCTCTAGGTATTTATGGTGTGTTAGGTAATCATGAATATTACGGCAAAATGATTCCTACTTTTTTAAAGGAAATGAACCGTATCGGTATTCAAATCCTAATGGATGAAAAAGTAACCATTGACGAAACCATTCGATTAATTGGTCGTAAAGATAAAACCGACAAGGAAAGACTTTCCATTCCGATGCTCCTTGAGAATGAAAATAACCACTTACCAATTATCATGATGGATCACCAGCCAGATGAACTAGAAGCTGCAATGAACGATGGTATCGATGTCATTCTATCAGGACATACACATCGTGGCCAAATGGCACCGAACCATCTGATTACAAAACGAGTCTTTGAATTAGACTGGGGCTACAAGAAAAAGAAGCAACTTCATGCGATTGTTTCCTCTGGATTTGGATTTTGGGGGCCACCAATTAGAATTGGTAGTAGATCCGAAGTTGTTTATATTGAAATAATTTTTAAAGGATAAATTTTTTCACCATTCACTAGTTTATTTTTGTGAAAAAATAATTTGTTTGATTGATGTGCTGCTGAGTATAGTAGCACATTTTTTATTGATTGCTAATTATTTTTTAAGTACTTTATCGGTAGATTTTTGGGGTGATGTAAAATCTTTGGGTACGTAAAATTTGTGTAAATTCTTTTTTTGTTTTATTTGATTAATGAACGCCTTTTTCACTGCTTTTCTCTTTCTTTTTGGTGTTCATCCAACTGATGAACGCCTTTTTTCCTACTTGCCTCTCTCTTTTTGGTTTTCATTCGACTGATAAACGCTTTTTTTACTGCATTCCTTTCTGCATCTCCGTATACAATCTAAAAAAGCACACCACAATCAAAATCGTGGTGTGCTTTATAGCAATTCTTATTTTTCCATCCAGTTAGTATGGAAAATTCCCTCTTTATCAAGACGCTCATATGTGTGTGCACCGAAGTAGTCACGTTGCGCTTGTAGTAGGTTTGCTGGTAATGTTGCTGTACGGTAGCTGTCGAAGTAAGCTAAAGCAGCTGCAAAGCTTGGTACAGGAATACCATTTAATACAGCACCAGAGATTACTTCACGTAATGCTGTTTGATAGTTTTCAGCAATCTCACTGAAATATGGATCCAATAGAAGGTTTTTCAATTCTGGATCACGGTCATATGCATCTTTGATTTTTTGTAGGAATTGTGCACGAATAATGCAACCACCACGGAAAATCATTGCGATTTCGCCATAGTTTAAATTCCAATCATATTCTTCAGATGCTTCTCTCATTTGCGCGAAACCTTGTGCATAAGAAACAATTTTGCTTAAGTATAGTGCTTTACGTACAGATTCGATAAATGCTGCTTTATCACCTGTAAATGGTTTAATTTCTGGACCTGAAAGTACTTTACTTGCTTTTACACGTTCGTCTTTCATTGCAGAAATGAAGCGAGCAAATACAGATTCCGTAATCATTGGAAGTGGAACACCTAAGTCTAAAGCACTTTGGCTTGTCCATTTACCAGTTCCTTTTTGTCCAGCAGTATCTAAGATTAGATCTACTAAAGGTTTACCAGTTTCATCATCTACTTTTGTGAAAATATCTGCAGTGATTTCAATTAGGTAGCTATCTAGCTCGCCTTTATTCCATTCTGCGAATACTTCATGAAGTTCTTGTGCTTCTAATCCTAATACATGCTTCATAATAAAGTATGCTTCACAGATTAATTGCATATCTCCATATTCAATTCCATTGTGAACCATTTTTACATAATGGCCAGCACCATCTGGACCGATATACGTAGTACAAGGCTCATCATTAACTTTTGCTGAGATATCACGGAAAATAGGTGCAACTAATTCATATGCTTCTTTTTGCCCACCAGGCATGATAGAAGGACCTTTTAAAGCGCCTTCTTCCCCACCAGAAACGCCTGTACCAATAAAGTGAATACCAAGTTCACTTAATTCTTTGTTACGTCTTTGCGTATCTTTAAAGAATGTGTTACCGCCATCAATAACAATATCCCCTTTATCTAATAAAGGCTTTAATTGTTCGATTGTAGCATCAGTAGCAGGACCAGCTTTAACCATTAACATAATTTTACGTGGAACTTCTAAAGATTGTACAAATTCTTCTAATGTATATGTTCCAACGACATTCTTACCTTCTGTTTCTTTAAGCATTTCTTCTGTTTTTTCTTTTGAACGGTTGAAAACGGAAACAGTATAACCTCTGCTTTCGATGTTCATCGCAAGGTTTTTACCCATAACCGCTAAACCGATTACACCAAATTGCTGTTTTGTCATTTTTTCCTAACGTCCCTTCTAAACTATGTATCCTTATAGTAGAATTCACTTAACTTTAGCAAGATTTTTTAAGTTATGCAACTAAAATGCAACTACTTTTCTCGTTTATTTCAAAAAAAATTTTTCAACATACTTAACTAGACTAAAATTTCTTTCCTTGCAAAAAATCTTTATTAAAACTAGTCATGGTACCAATGTCTTCTTCCTTTTTTGAAATATTATTTCTTTCAGACGCCGGCTCAATAATAGATGAACCATATTTCTCTTTCAGCTTATCAATAGCTGTCCATAACGATTCCTTCTCTGCATCTTTTTCAAAGGAAAAGAGATCAAGTTGTTTTACTACAATATTATTATCAATTAAATGCTGTTACGCCGAGTAAGCGAACAGGATTTCCATCCCAAGCGGACTGAAAAATCTCTTTACTAAATTGGAGTATCTCTTCCTCTGTCTTAATCGGATTTGCTAATTTTTTACTTTTGGAATAATTTTTGCGATTTCCATAACGTATCGTTACCGCTAGATGATTAGCATGCACATGCTTTCTTTTCATACGCGTAGCAACTTTATTTGCTAGAGTTGCCAAGACTTGAAATAATTCTTGTTGATTCTTTACATCCCGAGGCAAAGTAGTGGAATTCCCAATGCTTTTAAATTCATTAGCTGCTTCTGGATCAACAGGCCGATTATCTTCTCCATTGGCTCTTTCCTTTAAACGGATTCCATTAATACCTAAGGCTCCTTTAAGTCCAATAGATGAAGCCATTGCCAAATCTTTAATTGTTTCGATGCCAATCGCTCTTAGTTTTTCCCCTGTTTTTTTTCCTATACCATGCATTTCTTCTACTTGCATCGGCCAAAGTATATTGGGAATATCTCGCTTTCTTAAAATCGTGATTCCCATCGGCTTTTTCAAATCAGATGCCGTTTTAGCAAGAAATTTATTAGGCGCAATCCCAATACTGCATGGTAAATCTAAACGCTCATAAATTCGCTTCTGAATTGTTTTTGCGATGTATATTGGAGTTCCTAAGTCATGACTATTCGTAATATCTACATACCCTTCATCAATCGAAACAGGTTCGACAGTATCGGAAAATTCATGGAGAATTTGAAACATCGCAAGGGATGCCGTCCGATAACGATCAAAATTTGGAGGCAAAACAATTAAATCCGGGCATTTCTTTTTCGCTTCCCATAAAGGCATTGTTGTTTTTACACCAAATTTTCTTGCTTCATAGCTGCAAGTGACGATAATACCTCTGCGTTCTTTTTCATTTCCCGCAATTGCCAGTGGCTTTCCCTTTAACTGTGGATCATAGGCCATTTCAACAGATGCATAAAAACTGTTCATATCTACGTGTAAGATAACTCGTCCTTTTTTTGGATAAAATTCCTTCATTTTGCCTTCACCAATTCTTTATGATCATTTGTAGACGCTTCTATTATAAATTCCCTATTTCCTACTTGTTGCTTATGCAGGCTGATTTTTCATATAGTCTTTAATTTCTTTTACTCCTTCAAGTGTTTCTAATAAGACATTTGGGTCTAGCATTAAAACCAAACGATTTTCTAAATTAAGAACTCCTGTAATATATTCTGTTTTCTGATATGCAGAAATGCCAACCTCTTTAATTACTTCTTCTTTTATATCGAGAATCTCTTTTGCATCGCTAACAATCATAGCAAATGAAATATCTTCTGTTCGCGCAACAATTAATTTATTATTTTCATTTTCTTCTGTTTTTTGATTGTATAAAACCATTTGTAAATCAATGACAGGAATAAGCTCCTCTCTTACTTTTCTTATTCCTCTCACAAAGGATGGTAATTGAGGAACAGGAGTAATCTGTTCTTCTTTCTCTATTGATATGACATAAGAAACATCTACGGAATATTCTCCGTTTGCCACTTTAAATATAACAACCTTCTTTTCTTCCATTTATATTCCCCCAAAATTATATTTTACAGTAGTATTTTCCTATAAAATATTTTCCTCTGTTTTCTAGATAAATGCAAGCAAAAATAGAAACATTTGTTTGATATATACACAAAAAGGGTGCTTCCCTAAAAAGGAAACACTCCGAGTCGAAAATATGATTATTTACCTGTTACTTCTTCAATAATTGCAAGTACCATTTCAGCCAATTTATTTAATTCTTCTATTGGCATTTTTTCATTTGTTGTATGAATATCTTCATAACCTACTGCTAAGTTGACAGTTGGGATACCAAAACCGCAGATAACGTTGGCATCACTTCCGCCACCGCTTTGTTGTAATTCACAGCTTCTGCCGATTTTTGCAGCTGCTTTTCTAGCTACTTCCACCACATGGTCACCTTCACCAAATTTAAAGCCTGGATACATTACGTCTACTTCGACAACTGCTTGTCCGCCCATCTCGGTTGCTGTAGATTCAAATGCTTCTTTCATCTTAGCTACTTGTGCAAGCATTTTATCTTCTACCAAAGAGCGTGCTTCTGCAAGAATATCTACATGGTCACAAACGATATTTGTTTGTTTCCCTCCAGCGAAACTGCCAATATTAGCTGTTGTTTCTTTGTCTATACGACCTAAAGGCATTTTTGCTATTGCTTTAGAGGCAATTGTAATAGCAGAAACTCCTTTTTCAGGTGCCACGCCTGCATGTGCCGTTTTTCCTAGAATCGTTGCTTTGACTTTTGCTTGTGTTGGTGCTGCTACAACGATATTTCCTACTTTACCATCACTATCTAATGCATAACCGTATTTTGCTTGAATTAGCTTAGGATCAAGCGCCTTTGCGCCTAATAAGCCTGATTCTTCCCCTACTGTTATAATAAACTGAATGGTTCCATGAGGAATATTATTTTCTTTGATTACAGTAAGTATTTCAAGCATAACAGATAAACCAGTTTTATCATCTGCACCAAGTATTGTCGTACCATCTGTTACTATGTATCCATCTTTAATTGACGGTTTTACTCCAACCCCAGGAACTACTGTATCCATATGAGATGTGAAGTAAATAGGATCAACGTTTTCCTTCGTTGCCGCAAGCGTACAGATTAAATTACCTGCGCCATGACCAGTAATAGCTGTTGTATCATCCTCTATTACTTCTAAGCCTAATTCTTCAAATTTCTTTTTTAATACAATACTGATTTCTTTTTCAAACTTTGTTTCCGAATCAATTTGTACTAGTTCTAAAAATTGATTTAATAAACGCTCTTGATTAATCATTTTTTGTTCCTCCAAAAATTAGTGACATTATTAGTATACGCCTATAAAAATAGAACATCAAATAAAAATCATAGGCGTGAAATTCATTTTTCTACCTGCTAATAAAGAAAAGCTCGCTCAGCGAATATTCCATATGTTTATAGTTGTACCATTCTGCTATTCTTAGTAAAATAGACAGTAAGAATGGTTAAGACATTGGAGGATACTATGAAGAAAAAGAAAAATAGATTACAAAAGATTGTTGTATATTTAATGATCTTTATTATGCTTGCATCTACTCTGTTAATTGGAATTGGGATGTTATTTTAATGGAAGATTATTTTCCATAAGAAATAGGCTGGAACAAAACAAAATATATAATGCGTAAAGACGAACAATCTCTAATTTAGTAGCGAAACCAACTCCTTTCCATTACGCTACAGACACTCTATGCGCCGATGAGCAACCTAAGCTCCTCGGCTAAAGCCTGTGGGGTCTCTTAGGTTTTGCTCTACTTCCCGCAGGAGTTGAGTGTCCTCGCTTCATTTCACTCCGTTTTAAAAGGTTGTTTAGTTCTATCCTTTTTTTAAGAAAATATAATTAGTAGGAAAAACGGAGCAGACTGAATACACGTAGACTCCTATGGGAGCTGCGAGAAAGTCCGAGACCCTGCAGCGAAGGCGAAGCGGCTCGGCGCTCGCCCCATGGAAAGCGAAGTGTATTCAGTCTGCGGGTGACTACCACAAACCCTATTTAAAATGAATAAAAAACCCAACAATGATACGAAAATTTGATTAGCAATCTCCATATAATTGTTCGAGTTTATATTTAGTTGGAATACTTTTGTCCCAACCTTTTATTCGATAGCTCCATACTCCTCAGCTAACTCCTGAAAGCTTTTCTCTGAGTTTGTAATCAGCACTTTCGTTCCTAATGGAATGAAATCATAAATTGATTCTACTGCCTCATTTTGCATGCGAACACAGCCTTGTGACACGTATTTCCCGATACTGCCTGGATTATTGGTTCCATGAACTCCATATATTCTTCCATCTGTATTATTTGCATCAAAACCAATCCATCGTGTTCCTAACGGATTTTCCTCATGTCCCCCCACTATATTCTTTTTTCGGTAATAGGGATTAGCCGCTTTGACTGTTATTGTAAACAAACCTTCTGGTGTTAGGTCTTCTTTTTTTCCGGTCGAAACACTTATTGTCGTTTGTACGCGATTTTCATCTATTAAAGATAATTGATTCGTTTTTTTATTAATAATAAGAAAAGGATCACCTGGCAATGGATTTATCCCTAATGGCCATACAGGGGAGATTGTTAAGAGAATAGACAAAGCTAGTTTTAACATCCAATCACACTCTCTTTTTTTCTTAGTTTGTGTGATTGTTGCTTCTTTATGCGAAAAGGATACTGCTCTTTGGAAAAATAGTTTTTTATTCCCTTTCTATTCTCTACTACTTCTAAAGACAGAGGAAACAAAAAAAAGATTTCTTCATCTTAAAGACAAGGAAATCTTCTTCTATCCATTATTAAAGCATTTTCTCTAAAAACTCTTTTGCACGGTCTGTTTTAGGATTGGTAAAAAACTCAGCTGGTGGGGCATCCTCAACCACTACTCCACCATCTAGGAATAATACTCTATTGGCAGCTTCTCTTGCAAAGCCCATTTCATGTGTCACAATAAGCATCGTTATTCCAGTGTGCGCCAGAGATTTCATTACCTCCAGTACCTCTTTTACCATTTCAGGATCCAATGCTGACGTTGGTTCATCAAATAAAATCACTTCTGGATTCATTGCAAGGGCACGAGCAATTGCGACCCTTTGCTTTTGCCCGCCTGATAGACGGCTAGGATATACATTTGCTTTATCGGCAAGACCAACTCTAGCAAGAAGCTCTTTCCCCATCTTTTCCGCTTCGCTCTTACTTAGTCCTTTCACCTTAATCGGTGCATAAGTCACGTTTTGTAAAACCGTTTTGTGTGGGAAGAGATGAAAATGTTGAAATACCATTCCAACGTTTTCTCTTATTTTTTTTATATTTGTGTTTTTTTCTGTAATATCTGTGCCATCAATGATTACTTTTCCTTTTGTTGGTACTTCAAGTAAGTTAATACAACGCAGAAAAGTAGATTTTCCCGAACCAGAAGGACCGATAATCGTCACTACTTCGCCTTTTTCTACCTGTGTATTTATCCCTTTTAAAACTTGAAGAGAGCCATAAGATTTATGCAAATTTTCAACATTAATCACTTCTTCTCATTCTCCTTTCAACAGCTTTAGCCAATGTTGTCAGTATCATTACTAGAACGTAATAAATAAGACCTGCAAGAATCATTGGCTCCAAATATGCATATTTTTCTCCACCCATTATATAGGCTCTACGCATAATATCGGTAACACCAATAACCGTGACAACCGCCGACTCTTTTGTTAAGGAAACAGCTTCATTAATTAATGCTGGAAAAATATTCTTTAAAGCCTGTGGCAAAATTAAATCGAACATTGCTTGTCTAGGTGAAACACCTAGTGCCATAGCTGCTTCTTTCTGCCCACGATCTACCGCTAAAATTCCAGCACGAATAATTTCCGAAATATAAGCAGCTGAATTCAAGCCAAAAGAAAGAATTGCTGCAACAGCTGGTTCTATTTGTATTCCTGTTAATTGCGGAACACCAAAATAGATGATCATTAATTGCAATACAAGAGGTGTCCCTCTGAATACGGATGTATAAATAGCAGCAATCCAGCTTAATACTGGAATCTTACTAAGTTTAAAAATCGAAAGTACTATCCCTAAAACAAAACCAATAATTCCAGCCACTACGACAATTTGCAATGTCACTGTGATTCCCTTTAATAAATATGGCAGGGACGGAATAAATTGTTGGAAATCTAAGCCCATTAATATCTCAATCCTTTCATTAAACACGGGGTGTGTTTTTACCTATTGATATAGCTTAAAAACAAGAAAACGTTTAGGGCAATGTTTGCCCTAAACTGTCCCCCACTTAAACCTATCTTATTTACCAAACCATTTTACAACTAACTCGTCAATCTCTCCGTTATCTTTCATTTTCTTTAATTCAGCATTGAATTTTTCTGTTAAGTCACTATTCTTTGGAAAAGCAATAGCAGAACCAGCGTCTTCATTCGCTTCTATTGCTGGGAAAGATGTTAGCGTATCTTCTTTATTTAAATAACCAGTTGCAACTACATCTTCAATAATTGCTGCATCAAATCGACCTGCTTTAATTTCTTGAATTAATTGTGGAATACGGTCGCGGTTTTCTACAGTAACTTTTACCGTTTTAGCAATTTCTTTTGCTGCATCTTCTTGAATAGACCCTAGTTGTACCCCAACCTTTTTCCCTTCAAGATCCTGAACACTTTTAATATTGCTATCTTTTGTTGTAACAACTAAGTCTTTTGCAGTAAAATATATATCACTGAAATCAACATTTTCAGCTCTTTCCGGTGTTGGAGACATACCGGATAAAACTAAATCTACTTTTCCAGATTGTAATGCAGAAATTAATCCGCTAAAATCCATATCTTTTACTTGGATTTTGTAACCAAGCTTTTCGCCTAATGCATTAGCTAAATCAATATCAAAGCCGATAATATCATCACTTTTTGCGGTATCGATATATTCAAATGGAGCATAATCTGCAGAAGTTCCCATTACAAGTACTTTTTCATCAGAAGATCCACTATCACTATTTGAACTATTTTCATCAGTAGAAGTACCACATGCGCCTAAAATAAATACTATAGACAACAGCATTAATGCTAGTAATTTTTTCATATTATTATTATCCCCCTATACTTACTTAAGCTTTCATTCTTTATTAATATTGCTTGTTTGTTGCAAATTATTAAATGATCTTTTCATTTATATTCATGCAACAATATGAATTTTAACACATACTTATAATTATGCAATATGATTTATACAAATCCATTAAATAAAATACTATTCTGAAAAAACTTAATTTTCTTTCAATTAAATCAATACATCATTTTTAATTTTATTTGAATTTACAAGCGAAAACTTTTAAGGAAGATATGAATAATAAAAGAAGCCGTGAAATGAATTCACTTCGTAGATAACATCAAAAAAGACTCAAAATCCTGAGCCTTCAGACTGTAGACAAACCCCTGAATTTTAGATATAGAGGTTTGTCTATAGTATATTTATTAGTCTCTTTGAAGAGGGATGTTGCTTTCCGCTCCAGGGGTTCGCTTTCCGTGGGGCTCGCGCTTAGCCGCGGTCTGCCTTTGGCCTGCAGGGTCTAAGCTGTCTCGCTAATCCCACAGGAGTCTCACCCCTTCCACTCCAAGCAACGCATGAAAATTCAATGTAAGTTTCTAAAAATCTTTTTGTCGACAAACTGAAGGCTCAGAATCCTGAGCCTTCTTTACACAATATACAGTGTTTATTTTACTTCTTCGCAATATTCTTCAAATGCGTTTTGTAGTTTTTCCACAACTTGCATTGGATCGTGGCCTTCAATTTCATGGCGCTCGACCATTTTCACTAGTTCGCCATCTTTCATTAATGCAAAAGAAGGAGAAGAAGGAGGAAAACCTGTAAAATACGAACGAGCTTGTTCTGTTGCCTCTTTATCCTGGCCTGCAAATACGGTTACTAATTGATCAGGTCTTTTTTTATAATGTAAGGAGTAACTTGCAGCTGGTCTTGCAATTCCACCTGCACATCCACATACAGAATTCACCATTACTAGTGTGGTACCTTTTTTTGATAATGCTTCATCTACTGCTTCTTTTGTTGTTAGTTCAGCATATCCAGCCTCAACTATTTCTTGGCGTGCTTGACGGACAACATCATTCATGAATAAATTAAAATCAATATTCATTATTTCGCTCCTTTTATGAAATATATTCTTACTACATTATTATAAAAAAAGTATGCATTTTCAATTAATCTGTTTGCATTAATAGATTGGTGTTGTTTCCTCAGAAGTATTTTCAAGAATTTCCTTTACCCTTTGTAAAAATCTTCCGCAAACTAATCCGTCTAATACACGGTGATCTAATGACATGCAGAGATTTACCATATCTGATATAGCAATCATATTATCCTTTATAACAGGTCTTTTTACAATTGACTCCACTTGAAGGATAGCCGCTTGGGGATGATTGATAATTCCCATTGACTGAATGGAACCAAATGATCCAGTGTTATTCACTGTGAATGTGCCCCCTTGCATTTCATCAACAGTAAGTTTTCCTGTTCTTGCTTTATTTGCAAGTTCTGTAATCTCTCTTGCAATCCCTTTAATCGATTTTTCATCTGCATTTTTGATAACTGGTACGAATAGTGCCCCCTCGGTTGCTACTGCGATGGAGATATTAATATCCTTTTTCTGAATAATTTTGTCTCCTGCCCACGTTGAATTAATTTGCGGGAATTCTTTTAATGCACGTGCAACTGCCTTCACAAAAAAGGCAAAGAATGTTAAGTTATAGCCTTCTTCCTTCTTAAAGGAATCTTTCACTTTATTTCTGTATTGTACAAGTTTTGTTACATCCACTTCGATCATTGTCCAAGCATGGGGAATCTCATGCTTACTCTTAACCATATTGCTAGCAATCGCTTTTCTTAGTCCTGTTATCGGGAACTCTTTATCTCCTGCTTGTGTTTGCACATTATGTACAGATGTTTCTTTTTTCGGTATAGGATCAGCAGGTACACTTGATCCATTTGCTGGCACTTTCTCATCCTCTTTTCCTTGTGGAACCCCTTCTTGTATAGCCTTTTGTACATCTTTTCTCGTAATTCTTCCTCCTGCGCCAGTTCCAGTTAACAGCGTCAAATCAATCCCAGCTTCTTGAGATAGACGCAATACTGCTGGTGAGTATCTTGCTTTTTGACTTGTATCTGTATTTATAGACGCAGCTGCTTTTTCTTCCGTCTCTTCTTTGGCAGGTTGTTCTTCCTGAGAATTGTCCCCTTCTACTTCAATGGTGCAAATTACTTCGCCAACTTCGAGCGTCTGTCCCTCTTTTGCTATTAATTCTTTGACCTTACCTGAAAAAGAAGAAGGAATTTCGGCATTTACTTTATCGGTCATTACTTCCGCAAGTGGGTCATATTTATTTACAACATCTCCAACCGAAACAATCCAGTTGCTTATGGTTCCTTCTGTAACACTTTCACCTAATTTAGGCATTGTTATTTTTTCAATTGGCATCGCTTTTCACTCCTTCTTATGCGATTTAGAATTCTGCAAGCTTTCGCATTTCTGTTTCTACTTTTTCTGGCGTAACTAAGAAGAATTTTTCCATTGTTGGCGCATATGGCATTGCAGGAACATCTTCCCCTGCTAATCGCATAATTGGTGCATCTAAATCAAACAAACAATTTTCTGCAATAATTGCTGCAACTTCACTGATTACACTGCCCTCTTTATTATCTTCTGTTATTAAAAGAACCTTACCTGTTTTGGAAGCAGCTTCAATAATTGCTTCTTTATCAAGTGGATAAACCGTTCGCAAATCTAAAATATGTGCAGAAATACCATCTTCCGCTAATTTTTCAGCAGCTTGCAAGGCAAAATGGACACATAATCCGTACGTTATAACTGTAATATCTTCGCCTTCTCGCTTGACATCTGCTTTGCCTATCGGCAATACATAGTCCTCTTCTGGAACAAACCCTTTAATTAATCGATAAGCACGTTTATGCTCAAAGAATAAAACCGGATCAGGATCTTGGATAGCTGCCTTTAACAATCCTTTTACATCATATGGTGTTGAAGGCATGACAATTTTTAATCCTGGCGTATTAGCGAACATTGCTTCTACTGATTGAGAATGGTAAAGTGCACCGTGAATACCGCCTCCGTAAGGTGCACGGATAACAATCGGACACGTCCAATCATTATTTGATCGATATCTAATTTTTGCTGCTTCGGAAACGATTTGATTTACAGCTGGCATAATAAAATCAGCAAACTGCATTTCTGCAATCGGTTTTAAACCATACATCGCTGCTCCAATTCCCACGCCTGCAATTGCAGATTCTGCGAGTGGGGCATCAATTACTCTTTCTGCCCCAAATTGTTCGTAAAGGCCTGTTGTTGCTTTGAAAACTCCACCTTTTACCCCAACATCTTCTCCAAGGATAAATACTTTATCATCTTTCTCCATTTCTTCCCGAATGGCTTGAGTCACTGCGTCTATATAGGATATTACTGGCATCTTTTCATTTCCCCCTTAATTGCCGTATACATATTTCAAAGTATCTTCTGGTTGTGCATATGGCGCTTTTTCTGCATAATCTGTTGCTTCATTTATTTCTTCCGCAATTTTCTTATTTAATTGCTGATCTATTTCTTCTGTCAATATACCAGTAGAAACTAAATAAGCTCTAAATGTTAGTAACGGATCCTTTGCTTTTGCCTCTGTCACTTCTTCTCTTGCACGATAGCTGCTATCATCGTCATCAGAAGAATGAGGAGTTAAACGATAAGAAATTGTTTCAATTAATGTTGGTCCTTCTCCTCTTCTCGCTCTATCTACTGCTTCTTTCGTAACACGATATACCTCAATTGGATCATTTCCGTCAACTGTATATCCTGGCATACCGTAGCCGATTGCTCGGTCGGAGACATTCGCACAACCTAATTGCTTTTCGATTGGAACGGAAATAGCATATTTATTATTTTCGCATAGAAAAATAACAGGTAGCTTGTGAACACCAGCGAAGTTTGCTCCTTCATGAAAATCTCCTTGGTTAGATGAGCCTTCCCCAAAGCTAACAAATGTAACAATATCTTTCTTTTCTATTTTCCCTGCTAATGCAACACCAACAGCGTGAGGTACTTGGGTAGTTACCGGAGAAGAACCTGTAACAATACGATTTTTCTTTTGACCGAAATGTCCTGGCATTTGTCTTCCCCCTGAGTTAGGGTCTTCCGCTTTCGCAAAGCCTGACAGCATAATTTCCTTTGTTGTCATGCCAAAAGTTAACACAACTCCCAGATCCCGATAATAGGGAAGCATATAATCTTTTTCCCGATCAAATGCAAAGGCTGCGCCCACTTGTGCCGCTTCTTGTCCCTGACATGATATAACAAACGGAATTTTTCCTGCTCGATTTAATAACCACATTCTTTCATCAATTCTTCTTGCAAGGAGCATTTGCTCATACATTTCTAATACTTGATCATCTGTTAAACCAGCTTCTAAATGGCGATTATGAACCATTGTCATATTATTACCTCCTAATTGATTCATCTTTGTTCCCCCTATATTAAAATGAACATTTTTCAACTTTTTTACTAGCTATGAATGGCTTTGCCCTCAACTGCAAGGGCTGCTTCCCCAATTGCTTCCGTTAAACTTGGATGAGGATGAATTGTATTACTAATTTCCCACGCAGTTGCATCTAGTACTTTTGCAAGAGCTGCTTCTGCAATAAGGTCTGTTGCATGTGCTCCAATAATGTGAACACCTAATAGATCATCTGTCTCTTGATCTGTAATTATTTTTACAAAGCCATCTTGCTCCCCGTAAATAAGTGCTTTGCCAATGGCTTTGAAAGAAAACTTTCCTTTTTTAATCGTAAATCCAAGCGCAATAGCTTCCTCTTCTGTATAACCAACACTAGAAATCTCTGGACTTGTATAGATGCATTTGGAAACTGTTTTATAATCGAGCGGCTGTGGATTTTCGCCTGCAATATGTTCTACGGCAATAATCCCTTCATGTGAGGCAACATGTGCTAGTTGCAATCCTCCAATACAATCTCCAATTGCGTAAATATGCGATTCTTTTGTTTGATAGTATTTATTTGTTTCAATTACATTATTAGCAACTGCAATTTCAGTATTTTCAAGACCAATTCCTTCCACATTTCCGATGCGTCCTACAGATACAAGCAGTTTATCACCTTCAAACGTCTGTATATCACCATTTTTTTCTGCTTGAATAGTTACACTAGATGAATTTTTCTGGACGGTGTCTGCTAATACCTTCGCACCTGTAACAATCTTGATCCCTTTTTTCTTTAGGATTCGTTGTAATTCTTTACTTATTTCCTTATCTTCTGTTGGCACCAATCGATCGCTATATTCTAAAATAGTTACTTTCACATCAAAATCAGCAAGCATAGAAGCCCATTCAACCCCTATTACTCCCCCACCAACGATAATAATGGATTTAGGAAGTTCTTCCATTTGTAATGCTTCCTCAGAACTAATGACAGTCGAACCATCAATCTCTAATCCTGGTAAGGTTTTCGGTCTAGAGCCTGTTGCGATGATTACATTTTTCGGGATCAACATTTCGTTTTCTTCTCCATTATTCATTTCAACGGAGATCGTTCCTGGCATTGGAGAAAAAATAGATGGTCCCATTATTCTTCCATTTCCTTCATAAACATCAATTTTCCCTTTTTTCATTAAATATTGCACACCGCTATGAAGCTGGCTTATGATGCTTGATTTTCTTTCTTGCACTCGATTAAAGTCCAATCGTATATCTGATGTAATAATCCCAAATTCTTCACTTTTTTTTGCTGTTGCATAAACTTCTGCACTTCTTAATAGTGCTTTGCTCGGAATGCAACCATTATGTAAACATGTACCACCTAATTTTCCTTTTTCAACAACTGCTGTTTTTAAACCTAATTGGGAAGCGCGAATCGCTGCTACATAACCACCAGTTCCTCCGCCTAGAATGACAAGATCATATTCCTTTGCCATTATCTTCACACTCCTCTCTATCTCCATACTCTTTTGGTATTTCTTCCTTACGTAATACTCGTAAAACTCCTTCTGCCAATGATTGTCGCTCATTTTCACCTGGATATACCATTATATCTGCAATCCAACTAACACGTTCCATAATTAATTTTACAAAAAGGTTACTAAACGCAAGTTCACCTGTTAAAATAATTGCATCTACTTTCCCAAATAACACTGCACTGGCACTACCAATTTCCTTAGCAACCTGATAGGCCAATGCTTCAAAAATTAGATAGTTAGGATTGTCTGGATTTTGAAGCTCTTCTTCTATTTGAAGGGAACGTGGTTTGTCAAGATAAGCCATTACCCCTGAATGATACAACAATTGTTGCTTCATCTCTTTATACGTAAATTCTCCAGAGTAGCATAAATCTACTAAATCACCATGAGGCAGTGTCCCAGAGCGTTCCATACTAAATGGTCCTTCTCCATTTAATCCATTATTCACATCAATTACTTTTCCATTTGAATGTGCACCAATCGTAATCCCGTCCCCAAGATGAGCGATGATTAGCTTCACTTTCTCATACTTTTTGCCAAGCTCCATCGCTGCGCGTCTGCCAGTTGCTTTATGATTAAGTGCATGAAAAACACTTTTTCTTGTAATTTTTGGATAGCCAGAAATTTTAGCAATGTTGTCCATTTCATCGACGACGACTGGATCAACTATATAGGAAGGAATTTCTAAATGCTCTGCAATTTCATAAGCAATAAGAGCTCCCAAGTTTGATGGATGTTCACCTCTTGTTTGTCCAAGTAAATCATTACGCATAGCAGCATTGATTATATAGGTACCTCCATCGATTGGTTTAAGTAACCCCCCTCTACCACACACAGCAGCTAGCTTGGAAAGATTAATTCCTTTATCCACTAGATATAAGAGAATTTCATTTGTTCGGAACTTATATTGAGAAACAATTGATGAGAATTCTCGTATTTTTTCGGAATCATGATGCAAATCTTCTATAATAATTGGAACCTGGTTTTCATATAGAGCGATTTCTGTTACTAATGACCTTGGGTTTATTACCAATATACGATATCTACTCATCTTAAAAACCCCTAGAAAAATTAATTTAAGTGATACTTATCTAATTTATAATATAAATTTCGGACAGAAAGCCCTAATGTTTTAGCCGTTAATGTTTTGTTTCCCTCTAACTTTCTTAACGTTTTTTCTATAATTACTTTCTCGTATTTTTCAACTAACTCAGATAGTGGTTGATCCACATCATCTGTGGTATCTTCCAGTTCGATTGGTTGTTCCTTTTTTTCTCCTGAATGAAAAAGATGCTCCAATTTTAGCACTGTCTCTTCTTCCTGAACCCTTACGACTGCAAGCTGTAAAATTGCTTTTAATTCTAGTGCATTGCTCGTATAAGAATAAGATTCTAATGCTTTTTGCGCTTCTAAATCGATTTCTTGTATCCATCTGTCACTTTCTTGATTTAGCTCCATGAGAAAATACTTAGATAATGGATAAATATCTTCTTTACGCTCGCTTAAAGGTGGTAAATAAATATTCGTTTTCATTAACTCATCATACAGCTCTTCTAAAAATGCCCCAGCGATTAAGGCTTTTTCTAACTTGATAGGAGATGAAATGATCAGGCGAAAAGACGCCTGCTTCTCGCCCTTTCCAAATTCCCTTAGTTTTTCTAAAAGCAATGTTTGTTCATCGATCGATAAATAAGTGACATTTTCTAAGTAAATTGTTCCTTTATATTTTGTACAATTAGTGCTTAGAAACTTATTCAGTTGTGCTTGATTTCTTTTTGGGTGGATACGTTTAAAAAGTTTAAACTTATTTTCACTCCAATTGTGAATAGCATTGGCAAGCATAAACTTGCCAGTACCTTCCTCACCTCTAATAAATATGACACGTTTAGTTGCAGCTGCTAGCTTTGCCTGCTCGATGGCAAACTTCATAAACGGTGATTGATATATAAAATCGTCAAATTGATAGTTATGTTCCAACCCTCGGATAATTGCTTTTGTTTGTTGAAGCTCTTTTTTTAAATAGACAGTTTCTGTTTTATTTTTAATAATTTGCAGACAGCCTTTTAATTTGCCATCGACTATTATAGGTGTACTTTTTATCGAAAGACACAAGGTGTCTGTATTAAGTGTTATCTCCGCATCCCGTCTTGTTTGAAAAACTTCTTCTCTATTCTTTATTACTGATTCATGTTGTTCTTGGTCAACTACAGAAATCAAACCATCGTATGATGGATTTTGCATAATAACAAGACCTTGCTCATCGACTATTACATAAGCCTCTGCACTTTTTTGCAAAATTAGCATTAACAACATTTGAATATTGTCATCATCTAACCATTCTCTTTTTTGACTAGCTTCTTGCAATACTGCAACAGCACCAATTATTTGATTTTCTTTATCTTTAAGTGGATAACGAGAAATCAAAAGATAATCTGTGTCAGAAATTGCAAACATTTTCTGTTCTTCTTTTCTTTTTGTATGTAAAACTCTCATCATTCCACTGTTAGGAATAATGGATAAAATATGCTGATCTATTTGAAGATGATATTGCTTTTGCACCATTCTTTCAGCACTTTGGTTGAAATAGCAGATGACTCCATGATTATCCACAAGGATAATCCCTTCCTTCAATTCATCAAAAAGGGTATAAGAGGTTGACTGTATTGTTCGATCGATCATTAGCACACTTCCTATCATCCGTGCAATTTATTTCATATCTATACTATACCTATCTCTTCGTTATTATGCAATTTTTTTCCCGTTTTCATTTTTTTCTGAAAAAAGGGACGAGCTTATGACTTCTCTGGATGAGAGCGATCATCTTAAAAGATAAAAAAACTATTCCAGTCAAACATAGACCCAAACGATTATAAGAACATGCTAATGAAGGGCTCGTATAGTCGTTTGGGCTTTTTTATTCGTTTTCAAAAAGGATGTTTCATGAGGTTTGTTGCTATTTACCCGCAACCTAAATACACTTCGCTTTCCTTGGGGCTCCCGCTGAGCCGCTTCGGCCCTTGGCCTGCAGGGTCTCAGCTGTCTCGCTAATCCCACCGGAGTCTACGTGTATTTAGGCTGCTCCATTTTCCAATCTATTTCATTTTTTTCTTGGTAAAATAATTAGGTTTTAGAAAATAGCCTTTAAAAACGAAGTGAAATGAAGTGTCTATAGCGTAATGGAACGAACTAGTTCTTACACTTTATTTTATTTAAAAACAAATAAAATAAAGTATGCGAAAGCAACCTATATTTACTAGCTAAATGAGAGAATATTTGTCTTAACAGCGTATCTATTTTGTTAAATCCCAACCTCATAAATTCAAAAACAAAGGTCTCCCTTATCTTTCTAATGGCTTTAGAAGGATAGGGGAGACCTTTGTTCTTTATAACTGTGTTAAAATTTCTCGTGCGATTATTGGCTCATCTGTAATAATTGCTGATATTCCTTCCTTCATAAGTGCTCTCATCGTTTTCGAATTATTTACAGTGTAGGCTCTTACTTTTATATTATTCGATTCAGAAGCTCTGATTATTTCTCCGTTTAATCGTTTATAATTTGGATGAAAACCTTTGGCATTTATAGCATTGGCATAAATCCATGGCTGATAGATACCATCTGACAATAGCGGAGCCGTTTCTATTTCTGGAGCAATGCGATAACTATGAACGAGACTATAATGATTAAAGGAAGAAAAAATGATCCGTTTTTCAAATCCATATTGTCTGATGAGATTAATTGTTTTTTCTTCCATTCCCTCATAGGAAATCTTATTATTCTTCATTTCAATATTACAGATTATTGAATTCCCCTGCATCCATTCAAACAACTCACTTAACGTTGGAATAGATTCTTTATTACTATACTTAAATCGATGTCCTGCATTTAACGCTCTTAATTCTTTATAACTCAATTGTTGCACAAAACCTGAGCCGTTAGTCGTTCGATCAACTTTTTCGTCATGGATGATAACAATTTCCCCATCCTTAGTCATTTGAATATCTATCTCTATTCCATCAGCCTTTGCCTTTTCTGCTTCTACAAAAGCTATCATTGTATTCTCAGGATAATTTGCCGAAAAACCTCTATGTGCAAATATTTTCGTCATATGAATTCACATCCTTATGTAAAACTTCCTTTTATTAGCAATAGAATATTCATTTGTATTGCTAATAAAGCGAAACTTCCATCAGTGGGGGTTTTCCCTCCTCCCCCCACTGATGGTTAGTTGAACCAATCAGACCTTTATGGACAGTTGATCTCTCACCTAGCTTCCTAGTATTCTCATAAGCTTGAGGGGTGGAGTCTTACTCTCCGTTAAGAGTGGAATAAATGATAAAAAAACAGGCTCCAACATATGTCAGAGCCTGTATCGTTTTTGTTAAATTAGTTTTTTACTACGTTAGCAGCTTGAGGTCCGCGTTGACCTTCTTCAATGTCAAAGCTTACTTCTTGACCTTCATCTAAAGTTTTGAAACCTTCAGTTTGAATAGCGCTGAAATGTACGAATACATCTTGTCCTTCTGCTGTTTCGATGAATCCAAAACCTTTTTCTGCGTTAAACCATTTTACTTTACCTGTAGCCATTTCTTGTTTCCTCCTATGTGCTTAATGCACAAATGTATTACTATCCTTGCTCGTAGTAAAAAATAAAGAAATATGTAAATCTCAACTATTTTCTAAAGAACAAAAATAAGTCTCCTTAATATTAACAGGTTCATCTACAGAAAGCAAACCTTTAAGAATAAATTTTTCAATTTTTTAAAATAAATTCCTTATTTTGGATTTATCACAATTAATTACGCTTCAAAGATTTGCCTCTTAAGATTAAATAAAGGCTTTCTTGGTATCATTTCAATCATACCAAAACAGCAAACGTCATTTTGGTATGTTTGAAAACTTTCCTAACCCTCTCAAGAAGCCTTATGTTCCAACCTTAATTTATCTGCTACAATTGCGATAAACTCAGAGTTTGTTGGTTTTGCTTTAGACATGCTTACCGTGTAGCCGAATAAGGAAGAAATGGAATCGATATTTCCTCTGCTCCACGCTACTTCAATTGCATGACGAATTGCACGTTCCACACGGCTTGCCGTTGTATTAAATTTTTTAGCGATATCCGGATACAATACTTTTGTGATCGATCCTAATAATTCAATATCATTATAAACCATGGAAATAGCTTCGCGTAAATAAAGGTAGCCTTTAATATGAGCAGGTACACCAATCTCATGAATGATACTCGTAATGCTTGCATCTAAATTCTTCGTTTTTGGTTCTTGGTGTGTTTTGAAAGATGTAGAAGACTTTCTCACAAATCCAGTTGTTTTACCGCTTACTTGGCGAATATGGCTTGCTAAATAATCCATATCAAACGGTTTTAAAATGAAATAAGAGGCCCCTAATTCAACGGCTTTTTTCGTAACATCCTCTTGGCCAAAAGCTGTTAACATTATCACGTTAGGCATAGGTTTATTCATCTGGCGCATTCTTTCTAGTACAGCTAGACCGTCTAAATGAGGCATAATGATATCGAGAACCATAACATCTGGTTCTAACTGTTCCATTAATTCCAGACACTCTTGCCCATTATGTGCAACTCCAATTACTTCCATGTCAGCTTGAGCATCTATATACTCTTCCAATAATCCAACTAGTTCTCGATTGTCATCCACAATACAAACTTTTATCTTTTTCAACGATTGTTTCCTCCCTCAATCCAAATGTCTCTATTTTATCTATATTTTTATTCTAAAGGACATTTTCGACAAAGCAACCAAAAATCCTTTGATTTTATAAAAAAAACTTAAAAAATAGGAAAAACCCTATTATTTCTCTCATTTTCTCATGTTTTCGACCGATTTCGATATATTTCACTCGTTTGTCGAAAAATCTTTATCTTTATATTATTATTATACATTACCTAGTAGAGAAGAAAAAGAACATAGGAAAATTAACTTCCATTTACCCAAACACTTCTTTTTCTGGAAGAAAAAATTATGACTTTTTTATGAATATTTTCTTGTTGGAAGATTACTTTATACGGTATTATTAAAGTTGGGCAAAAGATGCACTTATTTTTTGATTCCAATAAATGTGTCTAGAACAGATTAAACATTAAGCACATTTTTTACTTATCAGCTATAAAATAGTCGTGCTTTTATCATTTTCCCAGAGATAGAAAGGATATTTTTATGGAGAACGTCACAAACGAAGAAAAACCAACTTATAAAATACTGTGGAAGCTAACAAGGCCTCATACGCTAACAGCTTCTTTTGTACCCGTTTCAATTGGTACAGTATTATCTTTCCCTCATGCCTCTACAAAATGGGGTTTATTTTTTGCCATGATGTTTGCTTGTTTGATTATTCAAATAGCAACTAACTTATTTAATGAGTACTATGATTATATAAGGGGTATAGATACGGCAGATTCTGTAGGAATAGGCGGAGCTATTGTTCATCATGGAATGAAACCGAAATTAGTATTAAATATGGCCATTTCCTTATACGTTATTGCACTGCTTTTAGGTATATATATTTGTTCTAATACTTCTTGGTGGATTGCATTAGTCGGCTTGTTGGGCATGGCTATTGGATATTTATATACGGGTGGACCGCTACCGATAGCCTATACACCATTTGGAGAAGTATTTTCTGGCATCTGTATGGGATGTATTTTTATCCTTATTTCTTTCTACATTCAAACTAGTGTCATCAGTCAAGAAAGTATCCTTATTTCTGTACCAATCGCAATTCTTATTGGCGCCATTAATTTATCAAATAATATTAGAGACATTGAAGAGGATACATTAGGTGGCAGAAAAACGATTGCTATTCTAATCGGCTTTAACAAAGCAGTCAACCTCCTTGCGGCATTATTTATATTATCTTATCTTTGGATCGTTATCTTCGTGGCTTTTGGCATTTTCAGTCCATGGCTCTTAATTGTATTGCTAAGTTTCAAGAAGCCTCTTGAAGCAATCAAAGGCTTTAGAGGGGATCGAAGCCAAACACCAATTGCCATGAAAAATACCGGATTGACAAATACTATGTTCGGATTATTTATTACAGTTGGCTACTTGTTAGATTTCATCATGCAAAACATGTAAAAAGTAGGTACATTTAAAATGTAGCATGTAAAAGGATTGTCGATTAATCCTTTTACATGCTACGTTTTTATTTATGACGCTTTTTGTCCTTTTTCGTAAATATCAATTCCTGCCTCATTTAACATCCATTCAATATGCACTCCGTATCCGCTTGTCGGATCATTTACAAATACATGTGTCACTGCACCTATAACCTTTCCATCTTGAATGATTGGACTACCACTCATTCCTTGTACAATCCCGCCTGTTTTGCTCAATAATTCTTTATCTGTCACTTTAATGACTAATCCTTTTGTAGCAGGATACTTTTGCGGAACAGAGCTTACCACTTCTATATCAAATAGCTTCACCTGATCATTATCTACAACCGTCAATATTTGTGCTGGTCCTTCTTTTACTTGGTCTGATAATGTAATTGGCATCGGCTTATCCATTATTCCATTTTTAATTTCTTTATTTAATTCACCAAATATTCCAAAAGGACTATTTGTTTTAATATCCCCGATTACTTCTTTATCTTCTGAGAATCTTGCTAATTTTTCACCAGGATTCCCATTGCTTCCTTTTTCGATACTTGTGACCGTTGATCGTAATACTTCTCCATCATCCACAACAATTGGTTTTTTTGTATCCATATCTGATATTACGTGTCCTAATGCACCATATTTCATCGAATCTGGGTGATAAAAAGTCATCGTTCCAATCCCTGCTGCTGAATCCCTTATATATAATCCTAATTTAAACGCGTTATCCCCTTTTTCTTTTAGCGGCATTAACTTTGTTTTAAACTCTTCTTTCTCTCTTTTTATTTTTAAATCTAATGGTTTATTTTCTTCGCCTGCTTTTTGAACAAATGGTGCTACATCTGCCATTTTCTCGATTTTCTTTCCATTTATTTCTACAATCATATCGCCAACTTTAATCCCTGCTTTTTCACCAGGTGATTGCTTGCCTTCTTCGGTGTTAACCTGATGGTGCCCTACCACCAATACGCCAACTGTATTTAGTTTTACCCCGATGGATTGGCCACCAGGAATTACTTTAAAATCCTTTAAAACATTCACATCCACTTTTTTTATCGGAAAACCTGCAAGCTCAAGCATCATCTCGTCTTTCCCACTAACTTTTCCTTGCAAAGAAAGTTTTCCTTTTTCTTGACTTAATGCAACAACCGAATCTTCGTCTGCTACATTTGCTGTCACAGAAATCGCCTCACTATTGTTGATTGCCACTGATTGTCCTTCAAACAATGTAATGCTCTTTGGGATATGAAGATATTCTTGAAATGATTGATTACATACTAACGATATTAATGAAACAAGGAGAATCCCACCAATTATTTTTCTAAGGATATCACTTTTCAATTCACTTCACTCTCCTCGCTTCTTTTCACCACTACTTCTCCGGCTACATTTATAAGTTTGCCTGTTACGGCCTCATTTATAACTGTTAAAAATTTTAAATACATACCCATATTGGATAAACTTTGAAATTTATCTCTATCGTGTTAGGTATATCTAGACAATTATTCAAAAGAATAAAATAAACCTCTGCACATATACAGAGGTTTTACGTGTCTATATTTTATTCTTGGCTTTTTGCGCTAATTTTAACAGCTCTTTTGCATGTTTTTTTGTTAATTCCGTTATTTCTGTTCCAGAAATCATTCGTCCAATCTCTTTTATCTTTTCTTGTTGTACTAATGGTGTTACCGAGCTAGAGGTTCTTCCATCCTCAATTTTTTTCGCAATGAATAAATGCGTATCAGCCATTGCAGCAACTTGCGGTAAGTGAGATATGCAAAGCACTTGAGAATCAACGGAAACATGATGAATTTTTTCAGCAATAGCTTGAGCGACTCTTCCACTTACCCCAGTATCTACCTCATCAAATATAATGGATGTAACGCCTTGATGTTTAGAAAAAATGCTTTTTAATGCAAGCATCATTCTCGATAATTCACCGCCAGAAACGATTTTCGATAGTGGTTTTAACGGTTCTCCTGGGTTAGTGGATATATAAAATTCGACTACATCAATTCCTTTTTTAGTGACATTGTTCTCATCCGCATGGATTCTAACCTCAAAAATGGTCTTTTCCATGTAAAGTTCTTTTAATTCTTGATGAATACTATCTGTTAAACGGACAGCAGCTTTTCTTCTTAAGGTATTCAATTCCTTCGCTTCCACTAAAAGATCTTTTTTCAGAGAAGCTAGCTCACGCTCCAATAAATCAATATGAGTTTCTTTATTTTGTAATGTTTCTAATTCTTCTTCTATTTTAGCAGCATACTCTAAAATATCTGTTACGGTTGTTCCATATTTCCGCTTTAATGTATTGATTTCATTGAGCCTTGTTTCAATCTCATTCAATCTTTTAGGATCGTATTCCAAGTAATCTAAAGCACTTCGCAGCTGTCTTGCAATATCCTCTAAAATATAATAGCTATTTGAAACAGATTCAGCCATATCTTTGTACTCGGTATCAAGGCTTGCAGCTTCTTCCATATTACCCATTACCTCACCAAGCCAATCCAAGCCCTTTTGCTCTCCTCTAAGAGCGTTATAACCTGTCTGGATGCTATCATAAATTTTCTCAAAATTACTTAATTTTTTTCTTTCTTCCATTAGCTCTTCATCTTCGTTTATTTTTAAATGAGCGCTTTCGATTTCATTAAACTGAAATTGCAATAAATCTAGTCTTTGAGCCATTTGTTGCTCATTTTCCGTTAAATTCATTAATTTTTTTTGCGTTTGGTTATAGGAACGGTAGACTTCCCCGTATTCTTCCAGAACAGGGGCTAATTCTCCCATTGCAAAAGTATCCAGCAAATGTAAGTGTTTCGTTTCATCCATTAATTCCTGATGTTCATGCTGTCCATGAATATCTATTAAGGTTGAACCTATTTCACGTAGGACAGCAATTGTGATAAGCTTCCCATTAATCCGACAAACACTTTTGCCAGACAAAGCAATATCTCTTCTTAACACAATGGTGCCTTCGTCTATATCTATGCCAAATTCATCCATTTTCCGAAAGCATGGATGACCATCTTCAATATAAAATAGCCCCTCAATTTCCGCCTTTTCTTCCCCATGACGAACAAATTCAGCTGAACCACGACCACCAACTAATAAATTTATAGCATCAATAATAATTGACTTTCCCGCACCAGTTTCACCTGTAAGCACAGAAAGTCCCTTTTTAAAAGAAATGGATAGACTATCTATGATTGCGAAATTTTTAATCGATAATTCACTTAGCAATTATTGTCCCCCCATATTACAGCATATCAAGAAAGCGATCACTAATTTTCTTGCCGTCATCTGCGGAGCGACAAATAATTAAACATGTATCATCTCCACAAATAGTTCCTAATATTTCATCCCAGTCTAGATTATCTATTAATGCCCCAATTGCTTGAGCATTTCCTGGCAAAGATTTTAGGACAAGTAAATTTTCAGCTGAATCGATTTTTACAAATGAGTCCATTAACATTCTTTTTAATTTTTGTAACGGATTAAAGCGTTGATCAGCTGGTAAGCTATATTTGTATCTACCATCTTGAAGCGGCACTTTAACTAAATGCAATTCTTTAATATCTCTTGATACAGTAGCTTGTGTTACATTGTATCCGGCACTTTTCAACTCATCGACTAATTCGTCTTGTGTTTCTATATCATTATTGGTAATGATTTCTCTTATTTTTATATGCCTTTGACCCTTATTCATATATTCCATCCTTTATAGTGGTTATCATTTTTATTCAATATGTACAACTTTTTATCCAAAGTATTTGTTTCCTTTTATTCGTTCATTCGATTTTTTTAGACATTTTCCTTCTATTTTATTTTACCGTGTTTGTTCGCCTTTTTACAAGAACAAAGAAAACAAATTACTTCTGCAACTATTTTCGCTCTATTTTGGACATACCAAAAAGGGTCAGCCAGCATAGAAGTACTACTAGCACATTGACTAATAGATCCCTTGATGCAGTCAAACCCTTTTACCATTAGCTTATTCTTCCGTTTCCTTTTTTGCTTTCAATTCGGAATGTGCAGCTTCTACAGTCTCTTTTATTTGATAAAAATGTGTTGATTGCTCTCCACGTTCATCCCAATGAAGATGTAGTAAAAACTCAATATTTCCATCCCCACCTGTTATGGGAGAAAAAGACAGATTTTTAACGATATATCCCTCTTTAATAGAAAAATCGATAATCATTTCTAATACAGATTCATGGACTTTTCGGTCTCTGACAATTCCTTTTTTCCCAACCTGTTCTCTGCCTGCTTCAAATTGAGGTTTTACTAGTGCAATGATATCACTGCCTGATACTAACAGTGTTTTTAATACTGGTAGTATCAGTTTTAATGATATAAAAGAAACATCTATAGACGCTATGGTAGGCATTTCCCCTTTTAAATCCGCGGGAGTTACGTAACGAAAATTGGTTCTTTCCATTACAATGACACGCTCATCTTGTCTAAGTTTCCAAGCCAACTGATTATAGCCCACATCTAGCGCATAGGATTGTTTTGCTCCATTTTGGAGCGCACAATCAGTAAATCCACCAGTAGAGGATCCAATATCTAGTAATACTTTTTCTTTCATATCGACATCAAATGCTTTCAGCGCCTTTTCAAGCTTCAGTCCGCCTCTGGATACATACTGTAGCGTTTTTCCTTTTACAGACAGCTTTGAATCTGCGCTTATTTTTTCACCTGGTTTATCTAGTCTATTCTCCTCACAGTAGACAATTCCAGCCATAACAGCTCGTTTTGCCTTCTCCCTTGTGTCGAATAAGCCTTGTTCCACTAATAATACATCAATTCTTTCTTTCTTCATGAATAATCTAAGCCCTCTTTTGTTTTTTTCTGGCAATGGCTAAAATTCTATTTACAACTTCCTCTTTAGTTAATTTAATTTCACTTAATAAAGAGTTCACATCTCCATGCTCAATAAATTCATCTGGGATTCCCATGCGATCAATCACATTTGCACCAAACCCATGATCATGTGCATATTCTAAACAATAACTTCCAAAACCACCTTGCAGAACAGCTTCTTCAATTGTCAAAATTGGTATTTGTTTTTGCAATAAGTCTGTAAGCATTTTTTCATCTAGCGGTTTAATAAATCTCGCATTAACTACTTTTACATGGATTCCCTGTGATTCGAGTTGATTTGCTGCTTCCATCGCCATTTCAATTGTCGTTCCAAACGTAAGGATTGCTGCATCTGTTCCCTCTCTTAGTACTTCCCATGTACCAATTGGGATCGTTTTTAAAGTAGGATCAAGCTTAACTCCTATCCCATTGCCACGAGGAAAACGCATAGCAATCGGTCCATCATTATACTCTATTGCTGTATTTACCATATGCTGTCCTTCGTTTTCGTCCTTTGGCATCATCAATACTAGGTTTGGCATATGTCGTAAAAACGCAATATCATAAATTCCTTGATGCGTTTCCCCATCTGCTCCTACTAAACCTGCTCGGTCAATCCCAATAAACACATTTAATCTTTGACGGCATACATCATGAAGTACCTGATCATACGCTCTTTGCAAAAAAGTAGAATAGATTGCTAAAAATGGCTTCATCTTTTGTGTAGCGAGTCCTGCTGCTAATGTAACTGCATGCTGTTCAGCTATACCAACATCTAACATTCGATCTGGTAATTCTTTTGCAAATGCTTCTAATTTTGAACCAACTGGCATAGCAGGAGTAACAGCCACAATCCGTTCATCTGATCTAGCCAATTTTAAAACGGTATCACTTACGAGTTTACTCCACGTAGGTGCAGTAATCGTTGGTTTGACAAAATCACCTGTTTCAATCTTATATGGACCAGTTCCGTGCCATGTTCCAATTTTATCTTTTTCTGCAGGAGAAAATCCTTTTCCTTTTTTCGTAATGACGTGCAATAAAACTGGGCCGGAAGTTTTCTTTGCATAGTTTATTTGTTCGAATAAGTCATCAAAATCATGTCCATCTACTGGACCTAGATAAGTAAAACCTAACTCTTCAAAAAACACACCGGATACCAATAAATATTTTAGGCTATCTTTAATTCTTTCCGCAGTAGAAGCCATCTTTCCACCGACTGCTGGAATTTTCTTTAAAAGCATTTCCAATTCATCTTTTACCCATTGGTATTTTCCAGCCGTTCTTAATCTGCCTAATACTTGATGAAGAGCTCCCACATTCGGTGCAATCGACATTTCATTATCATTGAGGATAACAATCATATTTTTCTTTTCATCACCGATATGGTTTAATGCTTCAAGAGCCATTCCACCTGTTAATGCGCCATCTCCGATTATTGGAACAATATAGGAATCTTCTTTTTTGATATCCCGAGCTACGGCCATCCCCATTGCAGCAGATAAGGAAGTAGAGCTATGACCGGTTTCCCAGACATCATGCTCACTTTCATTCATTTTTGGAAACCCACTTAATCCTTTGTATTGTCTAAGGGTATCAAAATCTTTTGCACGACCTGTTAAAATTTTGTGTACATAGGATTGATGGCCTACATCCCAAATAAATTTATCCTTTGGGCTATCAAAGCTTTTATGAAGGGCAATCGTTAATTCCACTACCCCTAAGTTAGGACCAATATGACCGCCAGTTAGAGAAAGCTTATTAATTAAAAAGTGACGGATTTCTTCACTGAGGCTCTTT
Organism: Niallia sp. FSL W8-1348; assembly: GCF_038006745.1. NCBI lineage: Bacteria > Bacillati > Bacillota > Bacilli > Caryophanales > Bacillaceae > Niallia > Niallia sp. FSL W8-1348. The sequence continues at coordinate 810,436 of NZ_JBBOVV010000002.1, forward strand.
AGTTCCTCATCAGACAACCCCTTTAAAAATGCTGGATTTTCAATTGACATTAAATCCATAAGGTAACAACTCACTTTCATTCAGTATATAACCAAAAATAGCGATGAATGTGCGACTAGATTGGTATATCTTCCTTCCGTTTAACTATTTCTTTTCATCTAAGATTGTATTTTATATTAGAATACCTTATTTTTATTAAAAAACCTAATTTATACTTGTATTTAAATATGTATTATACCATTCCTTCACAGATAATAGTAGTAATTCTACATAGTAAGAACAGTAGGGCTTTTAGCGCTCAAAAAAAGGATGCCTCAAAGTGGAACAGCACTCATACACTTTTATAAATGCTTTGTTTTATAAAATGAGGATGGGACATAACTAAATAGATACTCTGTAAAGACGAACAATTTCTAATATAGCTAGTAAATAGCGGCTGCTTTCGCATACTTTTTACAAGAGGAAATATAATTAGTTGGAAAAACAGAGCAGCCGGAATACACGAAGACTCCTATGGGATTAGCGAGACAGTCTGAGACCCTGCAGGCCACAGGCCGAAGCGGCTCAGCGCGAGCCCCATGGAAAGCGAAGTGTATTCCGGCTGCGGGGAATCGCACCAAACTTCATGGAAACATCCTTTGAAAAACAAATAAAAGCCCGAACAATTATACGGAACATTCATTAGCATCTTCGTATAATTGTTCGGAATTATCCTTGGCTGGAATACTTATGTCCCATCCTCGTTTTATAAAATGCACGAGTGCTGTCAAATATGATTGAGACACCCTGATATGTTCTTCTATATTTTTATCCCACTCTTAACGGACAGTAAGACTCCCCCCTCTTTTTTTATGAGAATACGAGGAAGATAGGTGGGAGATCAACTGTCCGTAAAGGTCCGATTGGTTCAACTAACCATCAATGAAGGAAAACCCCCACTGATGGAATTTTCACTTTATTGCTTCCTAAAGAAACTTAATACTATTATATACCATCATTAAAAAGCTTTTAAACGGTTAAATAAAGTTATTATTAATTATTTCTATATGCAATTAGATTTGTAATCTCTTCTAAGATTGCGCTATCTAAGTTTAAGCTCCTAAGTAGATCTTTTGCTCCTTTAATATGTAGATCTAATTCTTTTTTTGCTCCACCCATTGTCAGGATTTTCGGATAAGTACTTTTGTGATTATCCATATCACTGCCAATCGGTTTTCCAATGACAGCTTCATCACCCTCTAAATCTAGAATATCATCTCTAATTTGGAAGGCTAACCCTAAATGATAAGCAAATTGCTTTAATGTCTCTATTTCCTTGCTTGTAGCACCTGCTAATATTGCACCAATTATGATACTTACCTCTAATAGCTTTCCTGTCTTATGTAGATGAATCTGTTCAAGTTCTCGCTGATTTAGCGCTTTATTTTCTCCTTCTATATCAGCAACCTGTCCACCTACCATTCCTTCAGCTCCTGCTGCTTCTGCTAACAGGTTAATAGTAGTAAGAATAAGATCAGAAGGAATATTTTCCTGCGTCATCCGTGTCATAATTTGAAAACTATAGGTAAGAAGTGCATCTCCTGCTAGGATTGCTGTTGCCTCTCCATATACTTTATGATTTGTCGGTAATCCTCTCCGTAAATCATCATCATCCATGCTTGGTAAATCATCATGAATTAAGGAGTATGTATGGATCATTTCAATTGCAGTTGCAGGTAATAACCCTTTAAATGGATCTTTTCCATACGATTGGATAGTTGCAAATAAAAGCAATGGACGAATTCTTTTTCCACCTGCATTCAGTGAGTACAGCATGGAATCTTTTAGGTTAGAAGGAGCAACAAGTTTTTCTACATTTTGCTTTAATTCTTTTTCTAAAAGATCTTTATACTTTTTTGTAAAAGCTGACAAAGAGATATTATTCAAGCGTTAGTCCTCCTCAGCAATAGAAAAAGGTTGTTTTTTTCCATTTTCTAGAACAACTTCAGCTAATTGTTCTTCGACATTTTTTAATTTTTCATGGCAGTATTTAGAAAGTTCCATTCCTTTTTTATACGTATTAATCGCTTCTTCTAATGGAACATCTCCTTCTTCTAATTTTTCAACGATTCTTTCTAATTCTTCCATCGCTTCTTCAAAAGATGGCTTTTTTTCCGAATTGGTTGCCAAATTCTACCTCTCCTTTACCGCAATAATTTCCGCCTCTATTGTACCATCAGCTAAATTCAATTCAATCTGATCTTTTGGTTGCACTTGTTTAATGGTGGCTATTAACTTTCCATTACTATCATATGCTACATTATAACCTCTTTCCATTATCTTTAACGGACTTAATGCATCCATCTTACCTATTATCGAAAGAAAAGACTGCCTTTTTGCCTGAAGTATAAGCTCAGTATTGCGGATCATATTTTTTTGTAAGTTAGCTAAATCGTGGTGCGCTTTCTTTATATATTGATCAGGATGATTTCTTAGTAATTGCTTTTGGATTGATTGATGTTGATTGTTCTTCTGATCAAAAACTCTTTGTACATTACGGATTAGCAACTCTGTCTGTTTATCTAACTGCTCCAATTTCTGATCATATAAAACCTTAGGATAACGAAAAGCATAGGAACGTTGAATTCTGTTTAAGCGTAGTTTCTGTAATTCCACCTTTTCTTTTATGCCCCTAATTAACCGACTTTGTCTTGTCAAAATCCGTTCCACGAGTTCATCAATATGAGGTACGGCTAATTCAGCTGCACCAGTTGGAGTCGGCGCCCGCATGTCTGCAACAAAATCAGCAATAGTAAAATCTGTTTCATGACCGACAGCAGATATAACAGGAATAGTTGAAGTGTGAATAGCTCTGGCAACGATTTCTTCGTTAAAAGCCCATAATTCCTCAATGGAACCGCCGCCTCTCCCTACAATGAGAACATCAATTATCGGTGACTCCTGCTCATTTGCTTGTTGAATAGCCTTTACAATGGAAGGAGCCGCAGTTTCTCCTTGAACTAACGCCGGATAAATCATAATTTTAGCGATTGGGTATCGTCTTTTAATTGTCGTAATAATATCTCTAATAGCCGCACCAGTAGGCGAGGTAATTACACCAATTGTTTTTGGATATCGCGGAATTATTTTCTTATGTTCTGGCAGAAACAAGCCTTCTTGCTCTAGTTTCGCTCTCAACTGCTCATAGGCAAGATACAATTGTCCAATACCGTCTGGCTGCATTTCATTCACATACATTTGATACTGTCCGCTTGATTCATAAACAGTAATACTTGCTTTAACAAGTACTTTCATCCCATTTTCTGGCGTGAATTTCATTTGCTGGTTATGACGCGCAAACATAACGGCTAAAATCCTGGCTTTCTCATCTTTTAAGGTAAAATACATGTGACCACTTGAATGCTGCTTAAAGTTGGATATTTCCCCTTTCACCATGACTTCGTGCAGATGAGGATCGGCATCAAATTTTCTTTTTATGTATTTCGTCAAAGCATGTACCGTTAAATAACGTGATTCCATTTATAAAAACTCCTTATACAGGATGGAAAAAGGGGTGTAGCATCCATCCACCACATCCCTTTTTCATTCATGTTTATAGGTTATAGAAGGAAACAATTTAGGATGATAACAAGTCTTATCTGCTTGTGATGCAAACAAGAAATCATTCAAATATTAGCACTTTTGATCAAACCATCGTTTCTCTTATTATTGCTGATTTTCTTTGATTTTAGATAATACTCCGTTGACGAATCTACCAGATTGATCATCTCCATAAAGTTTAGCAATTTCTACAGCCTCATCTATTGCTACATTTACAGGTACATCATCTGCTTGACCATACATCATTTCATACGCTGCAAGACGTAAAATGTTCCGGTCTACATTAGCTATTCTTTCCAGTGACCAATTTTCTAGATATTGTTTGATTGTTTCATCAATAGAAACTTGGTGGCTAAGAACCCCATCCACTAATTTAGTAAGATAGGAATCGGATTTCTCTCCTTCTAAAACATGTTCTATTGCTATTTCCTTGTCTATATCACTAATATCAATTTGAAATAGTGCCTGTAAGGCCTTTTCTCTGGCAGTTCTTCTTTTCATTATTTAAGCTCCTTTAAAATCCTTCCATAGGTTTAAACCAACCTATTTATCTATGCTACATGAATAATAGCATAAATAAAAACAAAACTCTATCTTACGTGAAAAAAACCTAGAATTATGTTTGTACTGCTTCGTAAATTCTCACAAAAACAAAGGCTGTCCAAGATAAGAACTCGATATCTAATAAAAGGGGTCCCCTTTTATTAGATATTTGTTCTCTCCTGTTCAGCCTTTGCTATTAAAAATTATTATATTCTAGCTACTAGTAGATAGTATTCTACATTTCTTGCTGTAATTCAGATTCTTGTTTTGTCGATTCGAACTGAACACCAACAATGTGAATATTAACTTCCTCTGTTACTAGTCCAGTCATATTGATTAAAGTCTGACGAATATTGTCTTGAATTTGTTGTGCAACTTGTGGGATAGAAACACCAAAATTCATCACGCAATATACTTCAACTTTAATACCTTCTTCACTAAGGTCAACTTTTATCCCTTTGTTGTGCATCTTTTTTCCAAATTTCTCCACAACTCCAGTTGCAAAATTGCTTCTCATTTGAGCTACACCTTCTACTTCAGAAGCAGCAATACTAGCAATAACCTCAATTACTTCAGGAGCAATTTCTACTTTGCCTAGTCCATTATACTCTTGGTTCATTTCTAAACTTGTTGTTTCGCTCATTACTTTTTCCTCCTTTTAATCTTCTGATTTCATTAAATCATACATCTCTAAAAACTTTGTGTTGAAGTTGCCTTCCACAAACTTTTCATGATTAAGGAGATTTAAGTGAAACGGAATCGTAGTGTGTACACCCTCGATTACAAATTCACTCAGCGCCCGTTTCATGCGGGAAATAGCTTCTTGTCTAGTTGATCCATAGGTAATTACCTTAGCAATCATACTATCATAGTATGGTGGGATCTTATAACCTGGATAAGCAGCTGAATCAACACGTACTCCTAATCCGCCTGGCGGTAAATACATATCGATTTTCCCTGGTGAAGGCATGAAATTTTTCGCAGGATTTTCTGCGTTGATACGGCATTCTATTGACCAACCAGTAAATGTAACATCCTTTTGTTTATATTCCAAAGGTTTGCCTGATGCAACTAGTATTTGTTCTTTAATTAAATCAATACCAGTTACCATTTCCGTTACTGGATGCTCAACTTGGATGCGCGTATTCATTTCCATAAAATAGAATGCTTGATTTTGATAATCAAAAATGAATTCAATCGTTCCTGCACCTGTATAATTTACTGCAGCGGCAGCTTTAACAGCAGCATCCCCCATTTTTTCTCGCATTTCTTCTGATAATACAGGAGACGGAGATTCTTCGAGCAACTTTTGCAATCGACGCTGTATGGAGCAATCTCTTTCTCCTAGATGAATGACATTCCCATAATTATCAGCAAGTACTTGCAATTCTACATGGCGGAAATCCTCGATATATTTTTCTAAATACACTCCTGCATTCCCAAAAGCTGTTAATGCTTCTTGCTGCGTAATGTTTATTCCTTTAATTAATTCTTCTTCTGTTCTTGCTACACGGATTCCCTTACCACCGCCACCTGCAGTAGCTTTAATAATAACAGGATATCCTATTTCTTTTGCTAATTGAATGCCATCTTCTAGATCTTTAATAATCCCTTGGGAACCAGGCACGATTGGCACGCCAGCCTGACGCATTGTTTCTCTCGCAACATCTTTTGTTCCCATTTTATTAATAGCCTCTGGACTAGGTCCTACAAACGTGATTTTGCAATCTCTGCACAATTCAGCAAAATCAGCATTTTCCGCCAAAAATCCGTATCCAGGATGAATGGCATCACACCCTGTTAACGTTGCTACACTTATTATGTTTGTAAAGTTTAAATAACTATCCTTTGAAGCTTTTGGTCCTATACAATACGCTTCATCAGCGATTTGTACATGCAAAGCCTCACGATCTGCTTCTGAATAAATAGCCACCGTTTGGATATCTAATTCACGACAAGCTCTTATAATACGAACAGCTATTTCTCCTCTATTTGCGATTAATAGTTTTTTTATCATCGATTAAACCCCTCTTAGTTACGCCTTTACTAGAAATAATGGTTCCCCGTACTCTACAAGTTCTCCATCTTTAACGAGAATTTCTACAATTTCGCCATCTACTTCTGCTGTAATTTCGTTAAATAACTTCATCGCTTCTACGATACAAACAACAGAATCTTTTGTAACCTTATCTCCTACTTTTATAAATGCAGGAGCATCTGGAGAAGCTGATTGATAGAATGTTCCTACCATCGGAGAGGTAATCTTATGTAAGTTTTCATCGATTGATTTTTCAGGTGCTTCTGTAACTACACTTTCAACCGCAACCTCTTTTGTTGTTTTCGCTTCTTCTTGTTGGATTGTTTTTGTAACAACTGGTGCTGCTACTACTGCCTCTCCAACATTCTTTTTGATTTCAACTTTCACGCCATCTTGTTCATATAAAAAATTGCTAATAGTCGAATCATCTATTAATTTAATTAATTCTTTCACTTCTGAAATTTTCAACATATAATTGCACCCCTTAAGTCATTCTTTTAGTACTAGATACTAATATCATACGATAAGACCTTATTATAATTCAACAATCATCTTTAAAACATTACTTTTTTGCTACTAATTTTTTTATTATATTTTCATAATAATTTTTAAATCCGCGGGAAATCATCTCTCTTTCTACCTACTTATCATACCACTATCTTTTTAAAATAACTAATCAAAGCTGACGATTTGCAGAAAACGCTTACTTTTATAATTGATGTTAAAAAGAGCAAAAATTGATTATTATTAATAACACAATTTCACTAATAGATTGATTCATTCTACCTAAAAAAACTGTAGACACTCAATAACAGTGATCTACAGTTTTGGACTAGCTATTCGTTTTTCCCCATATTTTTACTTGTTACTTCCCTGTTGTCTCTATTATTTCGGATCGATTTTTACAGCAACGTTAGCATTTGGTGAATCCATGTTCTTGCGGACAAGCTGAACGATTTCATTTGCCGCTTCTGCAGATAATTCTTCTGCTTTCACTGTTACTTTTACCGTCCCATCATCAGAGGTTTGTACAAGGACGTCTTCATAGTTTTCTGCTTTAATTAGACTTTCCATTATCTTTTCATTATCTGTAATAGCTTGAAGCTCTTTAATTTTTTCAGTAGCTTCATTTTTCTCTTCGGCTGTTTTATCTTTAGATCCCTGTACTGTTACTAGCTCTTCTTTCATTTTGTCTCGTTGTTCCATTAAGTCAAGGCGCATTTGCTCAAATACCGCTTCAGAATCAGTAGTTGTAACAGTGCTTTCTCCTTTACTGTCTGTAGCTGTTTCTTTGGCATCATTTGTCTTTGCATTATCTTCTTCTGTTGTTGCAAATTCATTTAACCGAGACTCTGGTGAAGTAATATAGTAAACAGACAACACCACAACCAAACTTAACATTGTTAACAACCACACTGTTTGCTTTTTTAATAACATCTATTATTCCCCCTTAGTTTTGTTTAGGTTGTACAGAAACTCTATGGCTTGGAACATCCAGTGCCCGAGTAACTGCCTCTACTATCATTGTTTTTACTTTTATATCTTCAGCTCCTTTTGCAACAACTAGAACCCCAACAATTTTAGGTTTCATCGTTTCGACTACAATCGGAACTTGTTTATCGCCATTTGGCACTAATACTACGGTTTCCTCATTTGATGTTTCTTCTACATTCCTATTTCCTCCCTGTGTATCCTTTTCTTCTGTTTTCTGGATTGTTTGGGATTGGTTTTTTTCATATACTTTCTTTTCTGAACCTTCTATATTTACATAAACAATTGCATCCTTAACTCCCGCTATTGCCGTTATTGCTTCCTTAATTTCTTTTTTGTATTGTTCTTCATAATCAGCAATAGTTAAGTTGTTACTAGAGGCTTTTTGTCCAAATGTTTCTTCGGCATCTTGAGAGGAAGCATCATTACTATAAACTGCAACTTCTTGGGCATTTTTATCATCCTTAAAAAACATATTGCTCAACAGCATGATGGCGACTCCAAACAATACAACGATGACAATGTAGGTGGTTTTCCCCTGTTTTTTTTCATTCCCATCGTTTGACAGAAAATTTTTCAACCAGCTTAATGGCCCTTTGTCCTTGTTATCCATTTTTCTCATCCTCCCCTCCTTCGTACATAATTACAATTGCATCATCTCGTACTTCCCACTTTTCGGAAAGAAAGGAAATAATACTTTCTGTATCCATTTGTTTCGATTCATCTTTGTCAAGAAGAGGTTGCTGTGTATCAATTCGAACAGGGCTTACAGCTTCCACAACATTATTTTGATCCTTGCTATCTTTCATATGGATAACCAGTTCTGTTAAGTTTGCGGGAAACCCAACATCCTTTTCTTTGTCTATCGATAATTGAATCGAATTGATCTCCATTCCGTAATTTGCTATCAACTCCTCATTTGCATCCTCTTTTAATTGGACAGCCATTTTATTTAATGTATATTCATCAAGTGAGGCTTGTATTTCTCTTTTTTTCAATTCGATCGAATTATTCATATTTTTTTGTTCTGGCTGCCCCATTGCACTAGCAGTAAAAACGTCTTCAAAATCACTAGATATCAGCTTAAACACAGGTGTCAATATGACTGTTATCAACAATAATCCTGCAACCATTTTGGCGTATTTCTGAAAGGTAGAATTCGGCAAAAGCATATCCACAACGGTTGCTAGCAAAATAAACAGAATAATATTAGTGACCCATTCTGTAATAAAATTCATTCTTTCTCCCCCCTTCTACCTGACCATCATCGTTAAGTTACTAGCAACAATGATCACTGTAATGCTTAAGAAAAACATCAGGGACACGATCGCTAATGCTGCAAAGACATAAATGACGCTTTTACTAATAACATCTAAACATTTGATGACTGGACCGCCGCCGATTGGCTGCAAGATTGCTGCTGCAAATTTATATATAAAGGAAATCATTAAAATCTTGATTGCCGGAAAGGCTACAAGAAGAAGAAGGATTACTACGCCTGCTATCCCTACCGTGTTTTTTAATAATAAGGAGGCATTTATAACAGTATCTGTTGCATCTGTAAACATTCGTCCGATAACAGGAATGAAATTCCCTGTTACAAACTTAGCTGTTTTTATCGTAATCCCGTCAGTTATAGCAGAAGATGCCCCTTGTACAGAAATAACACCTAGAAATATCGTTAAAAAAATCCCAAGAATCCCTATGCTAATATTTCTTAACAAATTTGCTAATTGGGTAACTTTGTATTGTTCTGATAAACTACTTACGACATGGAGTAATGTGGATAAAAATAACAGAGGGAGCACAATATACTCGATTAACATGCCGCTTGTATTCATTAAAAATAAAATGACGGGATGAAAGAATGCAGCAGATATAGCACCACCTGATGCTGCCATAAGGGCCAGCAATAACGGCACCAGCGCTAATATAAAATTTGTCATGTTCGAAATAGCATCACTCGCATATGTAATAGCTACATGAAAACTATTTAATGCAAGTATAATTAACACCATAAAAACAATCGCATATGCTACTTTACTGATTGAGCTTTTCTCAAATGAATTTTGAAGCATCTGCAACATGACACTAAATATAGTAAGTAGGATTAAGGAACCTAATAATTTTCCATTTACGATAATTTCATGGAACGCAAATTGAAGCATTCCGTGGAAAAAGCCCTGTAAATCAAAGCTTTTATTCCCAACCATAAAGTCATAGAGACTGCCCTTTTGACTTTCTGGTAAAAAACCTCCATACTCTGTTTTGATAGAATCCCAAAATTCCGTTAATTCATTGAGATCTAAAGACTCCAATTGCGATTCAACAATTTTTGTTGGATCCATTCCTTCTTCCTTTATTTCCTCTGCTGTTTCCGTATCTTCTGTTTTTGGTGATTCGTGAGGTGAGGCTTGTACAATAGGTTGATAGAGAAAAAAGATAGCTGCCATTATTAGTAGTACGATTTTCAGCTTTGTTTTCAATTTTTTCACCTCGGAAAACGGTTTCCTAGTTAATTGGGAATCATATTTAAAATGGTTTCAACTAAAACGGTTAATATTGGGACTGCCATGGCTAAAATCAATATCTTTCCCGCAAGTTCAATTTTGGAGGCAATCGATCCTTGCCCTGCGTCTTTTGTAATTTGCACAGCAAATTCAGCGATATAGGCGATTCCAATAATCTTTAGAATCGTCTCGACATAAACGGTATTTACCCTTGCATTTAAGGCTATTCTTTCAACCATTTGTATAATAGCGGCAATTTGATCAACAAGAAAAAGAAAAATGGCACAACCAACAAAAACTACTAGTAAAAAAGCGATATTAGGCTTCTGTTCTTTTACCACGAGTGCTAAAAATGTGGAAATGAGTGCAATTCCAACTATTTGAAGAATTTCAATGATGATATCCTCCTTTACCCTTGGAATAGAAATACTGCTTTAATTTTCTGGAACAAATCATTCACGATGTTTGCTACCATAAACAAAATGTAAATAAATCCAAACAACGTAACCCATTGCGCGTATTCTTTTTTGCCGACTTGGTCGAGGATTGTATGTAAAAAAGCTACAACGATTCCAACCCCAGCGATTTTGAATATAATATCGACCTCTAAGCCCATAAAAGTCTCCTCCTAAAACTACATCAATAAAATGACAATCAGCAGGCCGGACAAAAACCCGAGACTTCTTATCATTTTCTCGTATTTCCCTTGCGTTTCCCTTGCTTCTGCTTCTTCTCTTTCCAGATGAGTAAGTGTTAGCATAATTTGCTTTTGTTGCGATAGACGGTCATGCCGCCCCAATGTCTCTCCAAACTGCTTCATAATTTCTAATTCGGTACCCTTCATCGCCGTTTTTTTCCAAATGTCATTTAAAGAAACTGCCCATGCTTCTTTCACGGTTGTGTCCTCTTTAATTAAGCGATCTGCAAAACTCGCAAAAAAGGAACTTAATGGCTCATTTAATTGTTCTGCTAATCTTCTACTTGCTTCGTGCAAGGGGGTATGTCCATACATAATCTCTGCCTCTAAAGATTGTAGTGCAGATTTTAATGCGCGAATTTGCTTTGGTCTTTGGCTTAATAGCTTTGAAAATTCCATTCCACCCCAGCTTGTGGAAGCAAGAATTAAGATTGCACCAATTATTTTCATCATTTACTTCACCTTCATTTCATCCATCAATAATTGGCCTTGTCCATTTCTTATTGCTGTCACTGTACCAGGACCTTTCTTTCTATTTAATTCAATATATCGTTCAAATATGCCCATTTTTATCATTCTAGAGAGCATAGGCCGTTTTTTCACTTCATCTAAATTTGATCCATGTGTAGTCATTATTAATTGGATGCCCGCATTTACTGCTTCTAGAATGGCTTCTTCATCTTCTTTCCGACCGACTTCATCCACAATTAGAACATCTGGACTCATGGAGCGAATCATCATCATCATTCCTTCGGCTTTTGGACATGCATCCAGTACATCAATTCGTGGTCCAAATGTCATTTGAGGGATCCCATCTAAACATCCAGCAATTTCAGATCGCTCATCTACAATTCCAACTTTTGCTGGTTTTAATAAAGAATTCTCCTCCTCCGAAGAAATTAGTCTAGCAATATCTCTTAACAAGGTTGTTTTCCCTGTCTGAGGAGGTCCAATAATCATCGTATGATGCCATTTCCCCTTATCATATAAGTAAGGAATAAATGAATTAGCTATTCCAATTTGCTCTTTTGCTATCCGAATATTGAAAGAAGCTACATCTCGTATAGCCTTGACTTTGCTATCTTGTAAAATCACTCTGCCAGCTAGTCCAATTCGATGTCCCCCCTGAACAGTGATATATCCTCTTTTCAATTCTTCTTCCATTGTATAAACCGAATATTGACTTATTTTATTTAACAATTGATTCCCATCCTCTTTTGAAACGATAAATGGGAAAAAGATAGAACGCCCATTAATAAAAACTTCTAATGGCCTGCCTATTCGAACTCGAATCTCTTCCATTCCTAATCTTTCTGCTGGAGGGATTGTGAGAATATGATTTTCAATAGATTTTGGCAAAAAAGAATAGATGGTATTCACAATGAAATTCCTCCTTTGTTAAAAAGGCTTTTACAATATTTAAACTGATTTGTTATGACATATATAGGATGACTTATTAAAATGTATGCTTGTCTTCTTCTTTTATGTCACTTCGGATTTAATTCTTCTATTTTTATCAATTATTGTTTTTTCATAGGAAAGATTATTATTTAACTAAGCTGAGCAGCTTGAAAACACTTAGATACCATAGAGGATAATGAAAAGGTATCTGCTATATTTAGGCTTCGCCAAGTATATGAAATCAGCCTTTATATAGAAGGATGGCACCAAGTGTAAAAAATGGTTAAAAATTAGCTTTTTTTCAAAAGCTATATAAGATTAAAAGCTAAAAAATATAGGAGGAAAAGGACATGAAAAAATTACTTCTCGTCTTTCTTTCCATCAGTTTAGGGCTCTTTCTTTCTGTTCAAACAGCGGGACATAAACCTGCTTTAAGCAAGGAACAAAAAAGAACACCTAAAAACGTTATCTTATTAATTGGCGATGGCATGGGCATTGGGCAAATGGAGATTGCTCGATTATTTGAGCATGGAACAAAAGGAAGACTTTTTATCGAAACACTTCCTCATACCGCTATCGTTCATACATCATCCAACAATAATCGTGTAACAGACTCTGCTGCTGGAGGGACAGCACTCGCACTTGGTAGGAAAACAGATAATGGAATGATCGGCATGACACCTGAGGGGAAAAACGAAGACAGTATTTTAGATAGCTTTAAAAAAGCTGGCAAGAAAACGGCGATTATTACGACGAATTCTGTAACAGATGCAACGCCTGCAAGCTTTACAGCAAGCGTTAATAATAGATGGGCAGACCAAGAGGAAATTGCAAAGCAACAATTAAGCAATAAAGTCGATATTATTATGGGTGGCGGTAAAAAATACTTCACTCGCAATGATAAAAGAGGAATTGATCTTATCGATGCCTATAAAAAGGCTGGATATGATTTTTTAACAACGGCTGATCAATTAGAAAAAACAGATGCGAAAAAAATTCTCGGTTTATTTGGGGATGCTCATTTAAATTTCCAACTAGACAGAAATCATCTCAAAACAACGGAACCATCTTTACAGAAAATGACTGAAAAAGCTTTAAATGTTTTAGCAGATGAAGAAAAAGGTTTTTTTGCAATGATAGAAGGAGGCCGAATCGACCATGCCTCCCATTCATCAGATATTACAGGAATATGGAAAGAAACCATTGCTTTCGATGATGTTGTGAAATATTGTGTAGAATGGGCTAATAAACGAAAGGATACTTTAGTTGTTGTTGCTGCCGACCATGAGACAATGGGGGTTTCTGCCACAGAAGCAATGGATATAAACGGGCTTAAAGACATTTCTGCCTCTCCACATTACATGGCACAACAATTAAGCAAGAAAAAAACAGGCAATGGTTATACGACAAACAGCATCCGGAAGGTTTTTAAAGACTATGCAGCTATTGATTTAAGTAAAGAAGAGCTTAAGCAATTCCAAACAAATACAATGCGAAACAAAGGACAGGTTTATCTTGAGCAACAAATTGACTGGAAAATCGGCAATATAATCGCCAACCATTATCACGCCGGCATCATACAACCGCAAATACAGCAGCTTAGTGATACAGGAGGACATACAAGTAATATGATTGTTGTTTTCGCAGTTGGAACAGGTGCGGAAGAATTTCATGGTGTGCTAGATAACACTGATATTCCGAAAAAAATCGCCGCAATTATGGGGTATGATTTCCCAAAATAAAAAGGTAGTCCAACCAAAAATAATCACTTCATCATATGCTATCATGAGGTGATATTACCATGTTTTCAAAACCAACTTCGGTAACATATATATCAAATGGATTCCACTCAACAGGTAAGGACAAACATTTCGGTGTGGACTTTGCAGAAAATGGAATCAATGCAATTAGGGCAAGTGCTGATGGAACTGTTACTAGATCCTATTATTCAGCAAGTTACGGAGAATGCATTATGATTCTTCATCAAATTTCTGGACAAGTATATGAAACAGTATACGCCCATTTAAAAAGTGGTTCTCGAAAAGTAAAGGTTGGAGATTCTGTCAAAAAAGGACAAGTTATCGGCATTATGGGCAGTACAGGAGATTCAACAGGTCAGCATTTGCATTTTGAATTACATGTTGGCCGCTGGAATGTCCTTAAGTCTAATGCAGTTAACCCACTTCCATATTTTGAAACAGATACTAAAGCAACTACCTCTAATAATAAAGAATATATTGTTAAAGCAGGCGATACACTGTATCAAATTAGCAGGAAATATAATACAACCATCAAAGTACTCTCAGCTTACAACCAAATAGAAAATCCAAATCTGCTAAAAGTCGGGCAGAAAATCAAAATACCATCCACACAAGCTGTCTATTATGTCGTAAAAAAAGGAGATACAGTCAGCCAAATTGCGAAGATGTTTCATACAAGTGTTGGTAAAGTGAAGGAATGGAATCAATTGAGGGATGTCAATAAAATATACCCAGGACAAAAATTAAGAGTAGGATAAATTCGTAATCCTACTCCTTTGGAAAATTTTCATTCGTTTTTCTTAAGTCTATAACTAAAGCCCTTTTCATTTCATTAAGTATTTTTATTTCCTGCTTATAAGAAACGATAACGCCATTATTACAGCGTTTATATTTTCAACACAAGTATTTTCCAGAGAAAATCCAGAAAATAGGAGCCACTATATTTCCATGGAAAAAGGAGGCAATCAAATGATTACCTCCTTTTCCAGCCGCATTTGCCGCTTAGGTGTATGGAGTTTCAAAACCTGCTCCACCAGGTGGGTGTTCGCAAAAGCTCTCATCATATGTCCTAATGACGAATGGCATTAGGCCTGCTGATCCTTCTTTAATATAGAACTCCCTAAATATCGATAAAGGTTGAAACTTCATACGATAACGTACAACGCAGCTTCTATGTTTTTATCATACATGAATTTTTACCGGAATGCAAATGGTAAAATTAGTATATTACCTACATTTTAGAACATTATGCACGAGAAACATAGCTAGCTTCTGTTGTGTTAATAATTAAACGGTCCCCTTGATTAACGAAGAAAGGAACTTGAACAGTTAGACCTGTTTCCATTACTGCAGGTTTTGTACCACCTGAAGCAGTATCTCCTTTAATACCAGGCTCAGTTTCAGCCACTTCTAATACAACTGTGTTTGGAAGTTCTACACCTAGTGTTTCTGATTGATACATCATTATATGGACTTCCATATTCTCTTTTAGGAATTTTAATTCGTATTCAATTACAGAATCTGAAAGCTCAATTTGATCATAAGATTCTACATCCATGAATACGTGCTGGTCGCCGTTTGCATATAAATATTGCATTTTACGATTATCAATTTGTGCTTTCGCAACTTTTTCCCCAGCTCTAAAAGTTTTTTCTTGAACAGCACCTGTACGTAAATTTTTTAATTTTGAACGAACAAACGCTGCACCTTTACCAGGTTTAACGTGTTGGAAATCAAGCACGCGCCAGATTCCGCCGTCTACCTCAATTGTTAAACCTGTCTTAAAATCGTTTACTGAAATCATGCAGTAATCCTCCTATAAAATAATCAGTTCTTTCGTTGAATGGGTTAAAGCTTCATTATGATCTTTTGTTATTATTGTATCATCTTCAATACGCACTCCACCAAGACCTGGAATATAAATACCTGGTTCTACTGTTACTACCATACCTGGTTCTAGCGGAGCATTATTACGGAAGGATAAATTTGGTCCTTCATGGACTTCTAATCCTATTCCGTGGCCTGTTGTATGTCCAAAATACTCTCCATACCCTTTTTCAGTTATGTAATCACGAGTAAGTGCATCTGCTTCGACACCGGTAATTCCTGGTTTAATGCCTTCCATACCCTTCAGTTGAGCAGTTAAGACGATATCATATATTTCTTTTAATTTCTCATCTGGGTTACCGATCGCAATTGTTCTCGTAATATCAGATACATATCCATTATAATACGCACCATAATCCAATGTAATGAAATCACCAGCTTCAATCACTTTATCGGATGCAACACCATGTGGCAAGGCAGATCTTTTTCCTGATGCAACAATAGTATCAAAAGAAGATGAAGTGGCGCCTAATTTTCTCATAAAAAACTCTAATTCATTCGAAACTTCCAATTCTGTTTTCCCAATCTTGATAAAATCAAGGATATGAGTAAAAGCAGCATCAGCAATCTTAGCAGCTTCCTTTAATATCTTAATCTCTTCATTTGTCTTAATCAAGCGTAACTTTTCAATTATCCCCGAAACTGGCACTAATTCTCCTTTTACTACCGTTTCTAGCTCCTTATACTGCGTAAATGTAGTGTAATCTTGTTCGAATGCTAAGTTCTTTATCCCTAGTTTCTCTGCTTGATTAGCTACTTCTTGAAGAATTGCCCCTTTATGCTGAACGATATCAAATCCAATACATTGATTTCCCGCCTGCTCTACATAGCGAAAATCTGTTATAAATAAAGCCTTTTCCCCACTAATTAAGACAGCTCCTGAAGAACCTGTAAAGTTGCTAACATAGCGTCTGTTATAAGTGCTAGTTATTAAAATACCATCTGCCCCAACTTCTGTTAGTGCTTCTCTTACTCTTTTAAGTTTCTCCATTTAAATCCTCTCCCTCACTTTATACGCATTCCTAGAGGCACAGTTCTTCTTAAAGCCTTAACAACTTCTAGATAAGGTAATAATCTGAATGATGAAAAAGTACACTCATGTAAATCATTTTATCATAAATACGCTTGAAATACAGACAAAATAGCATGTAAACAAAGATATTAGACTCCCTAATTAGCTATGAGTAATTAACAGGAAGAAAACTTTTTATTCTCCTTCATTACCTGTTAAAGTCGTAGCTGGCTTAGTTTCTTTCCATTTTTTTATTTGAATTTCATTTTCTTCATAGGAAATTGTATATCCAACAAAAACTCCATATAAAATGTATAAACATACAGATGTGATAATCGTATCTCTTTTCAACTCTAAGAAAGGCGCCATACTTGGAAAAATTGGATTTAAAACAATAAATACACAAGCAAATAATGCAATTCCAAACCCCATCCCAATATAAACGGTCTTAAATTTTCTAAGCATTAAATAATAAGCAAAAGCCGCACCAGTGGAGAAAAAACCAATTGCGATAATACTGATCACTGTTCCAAGCCAACCATATTTCCAACTTCCTATAGCCCAAGGTTCTAAAATAATATTAGGACGTATTTCCGTAAAATTAAAAACATACCCAACGTAACCAATTAAAGACCAAAAAATACCGCCAAACATCCCTGTCCAAATAACTAAGGCAATAAAAGACATCGGTCTATCTTTTTCATCGTGTGATTGTTGTTTGTTCTCCATAATATCCACCTCCGACTAGTAGTATGTCCCATTCCTTTTCTTTCCTTGCATTATTCTTATTTATGATTAATTAAAAGGAAGGATTAAGATAGGATGTGATGTCACGCTAGTGGTTTTTTGAATTTTTTAGTAAGATAGTATTAGGGGAAATTACAACCATAAATATTCTTCATTATATAGAAGCCCGTTGTGTTCACCTAATTTATCCTGAGGTTGGTGTAATTATACATGTCAAGTGAACAAAAACCATTATACGGAGGTCAGGCTGTTGTAGAAGGTGTTATGTTTGGAGGTAAACATCATTATGTAACAGCTATAAGACGAAAAGATCAGTCGGTTGATTATTTTCATCTTCCAAGAAAATATAATACAAAGCTAGCAAAATTTAAGAAAATCCCATTCTTAAGAGGTCTTATTGCCATAATCGAATCAAGTGGGAACGGAACAAAACATTTAAATTTTTCAACAGATCGATTTGATCTTGACCCTTCAGAAGATTATAAATTGGAAGAACAAGAACCATCTAAACTATCCATGATTTTAGGAGTAGCAGTTCTAGGAGTGCTTTCCTTTCTATTTGGAAAATTCATCTTTACGCTTATTCCGACCTTTCTAGCGGCTATGTTTATGCCGATTATTTCTGGTCATGTTGCTCAAATCCTACTAGAAAGCTTTTTTAAGCTTATCCTTTTACTTGGATACATTTACTTTGTTTCACTAACACCTATTATAAAGAGAGTATTTCAATATCATGGCGCCGAACATAAGGTAATCAATGCATATGAAAATGGAAAAGAATTAACGATTGAAAATGTCCAAGCAGCATCAAGATTACATTATCGCTGCGGATCAAGTTTTATTCTTTTTACGGTAATTGTCGGACTATTCCTTTATTTATTCTTCTATCCAGAGAATCTGTTTGAAAGAGTATTAATCCGAATTGCCTTAATTCCTTTCGTTATTGGCATTTCTTTTGAAGTACTTCAGATCACCAATAAATTAAGAGACGTTCCTGTATTAAAATACCTTGGATTACCAGGACTTTGGCTGCAATTATTAACAACAAAAGAACCGAGTAATGAGCAAGTAGAAGTAGCAATCCTTTCCTTTAATGAATTAAAAAGGCGTGAAGAAGAAACAGAAGCACAATTATCAAAAGCAATGGTTGAATGAGCAAATAAAAAGGGTATGATGGATAATAAAGGGAAATAGATTCAATATAAATACAAGATTGATCTACACATACTATTTTTTTGTTAAAAATCTTTTTCTGAAAACTTTTTCATGTGAACAATTTAGCCTTTTTTGAATAAACTTTTCTTAATAATAGTTTAAAAGTTAGAAAAAATGCTCATCATGCTTTTAGGGAGGTGGCTTTTTTGAAGAACCGATTTTCAATTATTATATTTGGAAGTATCATTTTCTTTGCTTTCATTGGCCTAGCTGTAAATTTAATTAAAAATCCAACAGGATTTTTTCTAAACATTGCTGTCATGTTTGCTGTCGGTGCCATTATCTGGTTCATTTATCGCCATTTCAGTACATCTAGTCCGCAAAAAAGAGAACAAAGAGCTTTTCTAAAAGCTGCAAAGCAATCAAAAAAGCGACTACAAACTAGAGAAAAATCACCAATAGCACAACAGCACTCAACCAAATCCTCTTCCTTAAAAGCCAATAAGCATAAACGAAGCAAAAGTACAGCTCATTTGACTGTTATTGAGGGGAAGAAGAGCAAAAGAAAGAATCGAGCCTCTTTATAAAGAGCTCGATTCTTTTTTTATAAATGGCTGTTTTCTAAAGGATTGTTGTTTTTCAATCGAAAAAAAGAATTAGTTGGAAAAATGGAGCAACAAACTTTACGAAAACAGCCTTATAAATTAATTCTCTCTTGGAATGCATTACTTCTATACTCCTCTAAAAGTGCATTTATCCCACCTTAACTAACAGTAAAACTCAGTCTCAAACTTTTGAGAATTCGAGGAAGATCACTTGAGATCAACTATTCGTAAAAAGTCCAATTGGTTCAACTAACCTTCAGGGGGGTTGAAGGGGAAAAGTGGTGTTCATCAAGCGAATGAACGCCAAAATGCAGAGGAACAAACGAATAAGGACCACCCGTGAGAACGGGTGGTTTTCTCTGCGGCTGAAAGCCTTTGTTACTGACCAAACCCTAAAGGGCTACTGAAAGGTTCGCCAATTGTACTACTTCTACTGGCCAGACCTCAAAGGCCTTCTCTCCTAATTTTTTCGTTTCTTTTTCTTCACTTCTTCCCCTGTAAATGGATCAATATATTCCATAATCGTTAATTGTTCTGCGACTAGATCATCTTGTATTTGATTACGGATATATTCTTCAATTACCTTCTTGTTTCTTCCTACCGTATCTACATAATATCCTGTACACCAAAATTTTCGATTTCCATACTTATATTTCAGTTGTGCATGTCTATCAAATATCATCAAGCTACTTTTTCCTTTTAGATATCCTACGAATGCTGATACACTTAATTTTGGCGGAATACTCACTAACATATGTACGTGGTCCTTACACGCAGTTGCTTCTATTATCTCTACGCCTTTCCTCTCACACAAGGTACGTAAGATTTGCCCAATATCTTTCTTTATTTTCCCGTAAATTATTTGTCTTCTATATTTTGGTGCAAATACTATGTGATACTTACAATTCCAAGTTGTGTGTGCTAAACTATTATTGTCTTTTGACATAAGGACTTCCTCCTGGCTATTTATTTTCGGTTGGCGAACCAAAAAATATTTTAGCACCACGAGGAAGTTTTTTTAATACCACGCTGTAAGCTTTTTGGAACCCTAGGCATAGCCCAGGGTTTTCTTTTCTATAAAAAGTGGCGTTCATCAAGCGAATGAACGCCAAAATGCAGAGGAACAAACGAAAAAGTGGCGTTCATCAAGCGAATGAAAACCAAAATGTAGAGGAACAAACGAAAAAGTGGCGTTCATCAAGCGAATGAAAACCAAAATGTAGAGGAACAAACGAAAAAGCGGCGTTCATCAAGTGAATGAAAACCAAAATGCAGAGAAACAAACGAAAAAGTGGCGTTCACCAAGTGAATGAAAACCAAAATGCAGAGGAGAAAGGAAAAAAGAAGGACTCCCCCCACTAGATGGTTAGTTTCACTTTATCAATAAGTCCATGTTTTAAAAAACTTTATCGCACAATCTCTTCCTAATTGAATAAGCTTTTCTTGATTTTCTTTCGTTAAGGAAAATTCTGTCGCCACTACTCCTTCTGTTGGTACAAAGATAATATTTTTTTCATGTTTTCGGGAAATATATCTAGAATCATGAGCATCTTTCATCGTTTCAAACATCGCTGCAAATAAATCGATTGCATTATGAATTTTATGTTTTGGATGCTCTTTGATATTATGGCTTAATTTAATTCCTAAAACGGGCCTTGTTTTCAGAACGTTCTCTTGATCGAATAGCCACATCGGGAAATTACTGAGCACACCTCCATCCACAATCACATTTTTATTTGACTTACTCCCAATTACTACAGGTTCAAAAAAATAAGGAAGACTACAGCTCATTCTAACCGCCTTTGCAATGGAAAAGGTTTGAGGGTTGATTCCGTATTTAGGCAAGTCATCTGGCAGAATCATTAATACTCCATTTGTAATATCTGACGCAATGAAACGTAATGATTGCGGAGGTATATCTGCAAATGTTCTTAATCCTTTTGCGGCTAATTTATCTGCTATCCACTTTTCTAATTCCTCTCCTTTATATAATCCCAACTTCCAATATAGAAAAAACCATTTCGCGAGTGGAAAGGGAATGAGCAATTTTCTTTCATCTAAAAAAGTGCTTAAATCCAGTTCCTCCAATAAATTAGCTATTTCTTTACTCTTATATCCTGCGGCAATTAAAGCTGCAACAATGGATCCAGCGCTCGTTCCTGCCAGTCTAGCAAAATGAAAACCTCGCTGCTCTACGACTTCATATGCCCCTACTAATGCTAACCCCTTAATTCCTCCACCGGAAAAGACTCCATCAATATACATACTTTTCCCTCCTTTTAACAACCAACTAAGACAATTGAAGACAAATGTAAGGAATTCTCCATCTCTATACTCAAATTTAGTATTTCGAAGGGGAAAATAGTACAACAGACAAGTTAAATGTTCACACATTTCCGTTCATTCAGTAGAAAACACAATAGAAAGATTGTTGTAAGTAGAGATAGGCGTTTATATCAAGCAAAAAAGGAAATAGACACATACACTATCCCGAAAGATGAAAGTGCACGCACTTTGTTTGTTCACAAACTAAAGATAATGTTTGAAATGGTGATAGTGCTAGAAGTTAGTTAGAAAAAGAGGAGGAGATTTTATGCAGAATCATTTCATTTATGCAAATGATGTGAGAAGAATACGTCCGGGCTTTGGAATCGGCAGACCGGGGTTTGGTTTTGGAAGACCAGGTTTTGGATTTGGCGGTGCTGGCTTAGGACTTGGTTTAGGTCTACTTGGTGGATTTGCTACTGGTGCTTTACTTGGTCCAGCATTATATGGAGGATATGGTTATCCACCATACGGATATGGGTATGGCATCCCGCCTTACGGTTATTATTGAGACCAACTTTCAGAAAATAGATACTAACATTTTCAATATATAGAAGGCTGTGCAGATTAGTTTGCACAGCCTTCTTCCGTACCTTTTTTATTCGATTTGATCAAATTGGATCTTTCTTTGTAAAGTATTGTTTAGTAGTCATTTAAAAATCGATAATTTTTCCAGGCGAAAACTTCATCAATAATGCCACTTTGGGAATTACTTTGGAGCTTCTGTTAGCTGATTTAACACTATTACCTAATTCACCGCATCCCCTTCCCATTTTGCTAAATAACGGTACAGTTCTTCTTTCTCGATATTCTAAATCTTCTGTTTTTCAACCATATCTCCATCTTGTTCAACGCCTGATGTATTAACTGTAAATTTACGATAAAGCTTGATCGCACCAAAGCCAATTAATCCCCCAGAGGTATTTAATAGTAGATCATCTACATCAAAAATTCCGAGTGAAAAAACGACCTGTAGACATTCCAAGGATAAACTTAAAATAAAGGATTGGCCTAATACACCTCTGAATGATATCCCCCTTTTTTTAGACAATAATACAAGAAATATTCCAAAAGGGATGAACGCTGCAATATTTCCAACAAAATTACTTAAATCATGCCAGCCCGATAGACTCTGAATATTAATAGATACTGTTTTTAATGGGATGAAATTGCCTCTTTGCAATTGGTACACGAGATTATCAGGGTTCCCAAGATTCCTCTGAAGTTGAGACATGAGGAAGGTCGTATCTCTCCAACGGAACTTAAATAGAATGATTTTAAATAATTCGCATATATAAAAGATAAAAAGTGCTAGTACGATAATTCTATGCATTATTTTCGATTTACTCATTTTTCCATCCTTTCCCTTTTTAAGTTAGTATTTGTTGATTCAGGAAGTACTGTGACAATTACACCATCCACGTTGTTGCCTGATATCTCATAACGAAGATTGTCCGGCACAAGAACATCAGTATTTTTTTTAACAGGATAATAAAAGATCTCATATTTTTCTCCGTTTACACTCGTAGAAAGTTTTTTTTCTTCTTTTAAGTAATCCAAATATTCTTCCAAAGCAAAATTCTTTTCCTCCATAATCGCACTATGCGGCAATCCAACATAGCGAATATGCCAAGGTTCATATTGAATTCCAGTAACTTCTGTTTTATCCTTTGGATAGCGTAAAATAAAGCCATATTTCCAAGCATTATCTTCTAACCACTGACCTTCAGGTGCTACCTCCATCTTCGTTAGAGTTGATCCCACATCAAGTGATAAACCTAAATTGTGTTCGCTATAGCCTGCAGGCAAAGCATAGTCAGAGCCCATTTCTTGATAAAGCACATTTTGCTCATCGAAGTCTCGAAAGCCACTATTAATTAAGAAATGGCGAACCCCCTCTTTTTCAGCAGCAGCTATCATTACCGAAAATTTACGGGCAACATCCTTTGACAATTTAATTTCGTTATCAAGCAACCCGTAACCAGTTGTTAATTCTCTATGCATAAATAAATTTACAACATCTGATTTTATACTCTCTTGGTGAACCGGATTTTCACTATTAACCAAAAGTAAATTTCCTTGAAAGATCTGTTCTTTCGTAATCGCTATCGTTTGGAAACCTTCAGAAGTCTCGCTATTATCTATAGGATCAATGTTATTTTTTTCATTTCCTTCAACTTCAACTTTATTTTGAATAGACCATTCTTTATTGACAAATACAAAACTCAGACATATTACTAACAACAATAAAAAACCCCACTTCTTCATTTCACGTTCCTCCTATTCTCTTCTAGAATAGGAAAAACTTTTTAAATAAAGAGTAGGGTAAAATTTAAATTTTTCTTAAATCCTTTATGAAAGATTTAAACTTGGTCAATTGGAACACTTTCTTGCGGTAAACGAACTTCAAATACAGTCCGTATTAAACTACTTTCAGCTGTAATCGTTCCATTATGTTGCTCCACAATATTCTTTGCAATGAATAAACCAAGACCTGTGCTATCTTCCTGGTGAGTACGTGCTTTATCACCGGTATAAAACATATCAAAAAGATAGGGAAGTTCATCCGCTGGAATACTATCTCCATAATTTACAACTTGAACAACCACTTCTTCTCCATCAACAAACCCGTTTATATCTACAAACTGACCATCGTATCCATAACGATTGGCATTGGTTAAAAGATTTTCAAACACACGAGCTAACATCTCCCCGTCACCCAAAATAGGTAAATGGGGTAAAATATTCATTCGAGCGATCAAATCATTTTTCTCAAAAACAGGATACAATTCTTCTTTTAATTGGAGAAGTAGGTCACTTAAATTAATTTGCCTTTTTTCAACTGGTAACATGCCATAGTTCATTCTAGTTATTTCAAATAATTCATCAATCAGTCTTTCTAACCGCTGCGATTTAGTAAAGGCAATCGTTAAAAAATGCCTGACTTGTTCTTTAGTCAACTTCTCATCTTTAAGGATTAAATCTAAATAACCTAAAACAGAAGTTAGTGGAGTCCGCAAATCATGGGCTAAATTTACAACTAATTGCTCCTTACTGTTTTCTGAAAAATCGCCTCTTTGTATGGCTTCTTCTAATTTTTCACTTGCCAGATTAATTGCTTGGGCAATATCTCCAAATTCATCATTTGAATGGATATAAACTCGATGTTTAAAGTTGCCACGAGCAAGATAAGTAATTCCATTTGATAATTCATTAAAATAGGTAGAATAGGGCTTAGTAAGTAAAAAGAAAAACACGAACGAAAGGGAAATAAATAGTATAAAAAAGAAGTTAAAGTCTCCGATACTGCCTATGAATTGACGAAGTTCAGCTAACGGGTCACCTCGACGAACAGTTGCATGATAATAAAGCTGTAGTCCTTAAAAGAATAAGTAAGTTATTATACCACCGAGAAGCATACTTAGACCAAATAATACGATTATTTTAGCGCGAAAACTGCGTATAAATTTAGCCATTGAATGTATACCCCACTCCCCAAACGGTTTTGATTAGCTTGTTTTTCCGCTTATCTTCTCCAAGTTTTTTCCTTAGGGTGCGAATATGTACCATTACCGTATTAGCCCCTTCAAAGTATGCATCCCCCCACACTATCTGAAAAATATTTTCTACACTATAAACTTTCTTTGGATGACTAGCTAATAAATACAGAATGTCAAACTCTTTTGGCGTTAGCTCGACTGTTTCACCATATAGCAAAACTGTACGTTGATCAGGAGAGATCACTATTTCACCAAATTCCAAAATAGTTTTCTTATCCGCTACTTTGGGTTGATTCAACTTCATAAAGCGCCGCAATTGCGCATTCACACGTGCAACCAATTCGATTGGCGTAAATGGTTTAGTCATATAATCATCTGCCCCAATCACTAGTCCATGTACCTTATCGAAATCAGAGGTTCTTGCACTCAAAAAAATAATAGGCATATTATATTGTTCTCGAATCTGACGGGTTACTTCATATCCATCCATTTTCGGCATCATAATATCCAAAATCAGCAAATCAATTGATTGAGCCTGGGTAACATGTATAACTTCTTGGCCATCATGTACTTTAATGACATTATATCCTTCCTTTTCTAGATGAATTGCGACTAGATCAGCTATCTCCTCCTCATCATCAGCAATTAAAATTGAAATTTGTTTCATTTATTCCACTCCATTATCAAGTTATGTGCGGGTATTTTCATTAAACCTAATAGCTAAGCACTTCAAAAAATCCGTTGTTTTGGTAGTATGCCTTATCAACAGTATCTTAACTAACATGGATATTTTAGAGCCTGTAATTTATTTTCTATTATTTTCTTTTTATTTTCAAGAATAGAGCCCGTTTGCAATAATCAAATCCAAAAGGTGTTTCTCCTCATCTTTTTTATAAATATCGTAGCTATATAATAAGGTTAAAATCACCTCGTTAACCCATATTTCACCAAAAAAATAAAGTGAAACTTCCATCAGTGGGGATTTTCCTTCATCCCCCACTGCTGTTTAGTTGCACTGACTCGACTTTTACGGGAGCTTTATCGATTTTCCGCAACTTTCGGTCGGGTCTGTCCGTTAAGAGCGGAATAAAAAACCGCCGAATTCTAACGGCTAATTTTCCCACTCATTTTTGTATCAATTTTTTCTTATGAATATTCAATTGCAAGTCTGCTACATTTTTTATACATTGTTGATCATGTGAAACAAAAAGTATGGTGCCTTCATATCCCGTAATAAAGGTTTCTAATGCTTCAATGGCATAGATATCTAAGAAATTAGTTGGTTCATCTAACAATAAAATATTATATTCTCCTAAGAATAGCAGACAAAGTTGAAGGCGAATAGCTTCGCCACCACTTAGTGACTTTACACTTTTTTGTAAATCTGTACCAACAAACTGCATTAAGTGCAAAACACTTCGTAAAAATGTTTCATCATATCCTGAACGATTTTTTACGAAATGCAGAACTGTTTCATTATTAGTGAATTGATAACTCATTTGCTTGAAATATCCTATTTTTGCTTTTGGAGAAATTATCAGGTCATTACCTTTATTCGCAATATGATCTAGCAATGTACTTTTTCCACTGCCATTTTTGCCTGTAATCGCAATTTTTTTCCCAAGCGGTAGCTGAAAGCTAACATCTTTTACTAATACTTTATTCTCAACTTGAAGTGTAAAGCGGTCAGCCATAATCGGGAACTTGTTATGCAATTCTGTAGCTTTCGTTTGACGGAAAACAATTGGTCTATTTTCACTTACAGCTTCGACTTCTTGAAGTTTTTCCATTCGATTCTCAATAGCTTTAGCTGCACGCTGCATTGCTTTTGCACTCGTACCTTTGGACTTTGTCATAAACGACTTGTTCGGTAAGGCACTCGCTTCCCTTTTTGACATCCTCCCTGCTTGAGCAACCTTTTGTGCTTTTTTCATTTTTTCTTGTGCTGCTTTTTCAAGCCTGCTCTTTTCTTTTACGAATTGTTCATGAGCTTGCTGTTGTTGCTCACGTTCTAACTGCTTTTGGACCACGTATTCACTATAATTTCCTGAATAAACCTGGACCTTGCCTTCATGAATTTCCCAGATTGTCGTTACTAATTCGTCTAGCACTCTACGATCATGACTAATTAATACTAGCGCTCCATAATAATAACGAAGTTCCTCTAAAAAAAAGGAAATACCCTCTTGATCCAAATGTGTGGTCGGCTCATCAATTAGCAATCCTTCGTAATAATTGGTAAACAACTGAGCAAGCTTCATCCTTGTCTGCTCTCCACCACTTAACTGAACCGCATCTTTTGGGATATCTAATTTTCCAAGTAATACCGGATCGGCTCCAAGAGATGTCGGTGCTTCAAGCTGCTCAAAATATCCATATTCAACATGACGAGACACTCTCCCTTTTGTGGGTTGTATCTTACCTGCCAATAATTTCAATAGTGTACTTTTTCCTACACCGTTCTTACCAACAATCCCGATTCGGTCAAATTGGTGAATAGCTAAACGGTTGATCTTTAAGATTTCCTTATCTAAATAGGCTAATTCAACATTTTCTAATTCAAAACAGATTTTTTCCATATTTGCTACCTCCCGAAATTTTATCATTTCGTATCGATAGCAAGGATCGATACGAGCTTCTGGACTAAGCTCGTATCAATAAAAAAGTAACATACACATTTGAAACCCCTCCATCTACATTTAGATAAAACAAAAAATCACAGACACCATGTCTGTGATTTAGAGTAAAGGGAATTGCCCATCTTAATTAAAGTAGAAGCACGAAGGTAAATGTCACCATATAAGCTTCTCTCTTAGCGAAGAAAATTACACAAAAATGAAGAAAAGCAGAATAATCCCTTTCTTCAAAGAAGATAAATATAATTAAAAGAAGATTATTAAAAAGGACAGACTTATCCCGTTTACTCTGTGTATACAAACAGAGTCTTTGACCGTATTCAATTACTGGTTCAAAGTTAGGGTCCATAGTCTAGGTATCATTTTTAATAATCCTCCTTATATTTTAAAAGTACAACATTTATTCTAAAGAGACTTGTAGAAAAAGTCAATCGGTAAATACAGTCCAATACCTTTCTCCAGCTTTTTTTCTATTGATGATGAACGTTTGCATTTAAACATTCTTGCAAACACCTTTCCATTTTCCAGAAATACAAAAATCCTCTTTAGTAAAGGAACCAAAGAGGATTTTTTCCATAAAACTTGATTTTAAAGCAACACTTCTATCTCTATTAACGAATCACAAACCACACTTTAATTGCGTGTTACAATTCGTACAAGTGTTACAGCCACCGATTTCTTCGACAACACCTTTGCGACATACAGGACATGTATCACCAATTTCTGATCCAATCGTTACATTCGTTGATTTCAATTCATTGATAGTATCTACAAGAACTACATGTGGTTCTTCACGTTTTTGTGGTTGAGCTTCTTCAAATGTGTTTTCTTCCGCTTTTAAGGTTAATACTTGACTATCGCGTGAGCCATCTACATAAACGGTACCGCCTTTAGCTCCACCACGATATAATCTTTCATATACTTTTTGAACTTGTTCTACACTGTATCCTTTTGGTGCATTTACCGTTTTACTAATCGAACTATCAATCCATCTTTGAATGATACATTGAACATCAGCATGTGCTTCTGGAGCTAAATCCATTGCAGCAACGAACCACTTTGGAAGATTATTTGGATCTGCTTCTGGGTGTGCATCTAAATATTCTTGCACAATATCTGCTTTCACTTCGATGAATTTTCCTAGTCTTCCACTTCTGAAATAAGAGAAGGAAAAATATGGTTCAAGACCAGTTGATACACCAACCATCGTTCCTGTACTTCCTGTTGGAGCGACTGTTAATAAATGAGAATTGCGGATACCATATTGAAGAATATCCTCTCTAATGTCTTCAGGCATTTTTCTCATGTAGCCCGTATGGATAAAGGCGTTACGTAGTTTCGCTTCATCTTCTCTTGTCTCAGCCTTCAAGAATGGGAAGCTACCTTTCTCTTTTGCTAACTCAATCGATGCTCTATAAGCAGTAGTAGCAATCGTTTCAAACACTTTGTCTACTAAAACATTGCCTTCTTCACTGCCGTATTCTGTTTCACAGTAAATTAGTAAATCATGAAGTCCCATTACCCCAAGACCTACACGACGTTCCCCAAGAGCTTGTTTCTTATTTTCTTCCAGGAAATAAGGTGTCGCATCGATTACGTTATCTTGCATTCTTATGCCAACTTCTACTGTTTTCTTTAGTTTTTCAAAGTTAACTGTTTTCTTTTCCTTATCTGCCATTTCTGCAAGATTAACAGCAGCTAAATTACATACGCTAAATGGTGCTAATGGCTGCTCTCCACATGGGTTTGTCGCCACAACTTTTTGACCATAGCTAGTTGCATTTGTCATTTCATTCGATAGTGATAGGTAAGGCTTTGAAGCTATTCTCCACCTTTTCCCCCACTTCACACCGTACGTGAGAGTTTCCCCTCATACGGCGTTCCATCTAATCCTACTAAACCAAATTTTAACAAGTTACAAGCTTAAAAATTATTTATCGAGTATTGTGCAAGTTTTTTTTCATTGCTATTAAATCACGATTGGCTCGTTCTTACATTTCTTACGTAATGCATTTATCTTCTCAATCAGTTTCGAATTCTGATTGAGTTTCCATTTAACAAGGTACTTATCAATCGTTTCCTTCTCGGTCGCATGAATTAGTCTATGCATGTCTTCATGGATAATTTTGAGGTTATCATACTTATCGGTTCCACCTAAACTTCTAGGCTTTACATGATGACAGTGAACTTCATGTGCTTCAAGAAAGATACCAAGTATTTCACAACATCCATTCTTCATTGAGTAACGGGAAAGTCTATTGTCTTGATATTCAATTGATTGGTCTTGTATTTTGGATTGCATTAGTAATCTTATGTTATATTCAACAACTGGTTGAAGTTTTTTGTGAATTAATTTTCTACCTTCTTCAGTATAGACCGAAAGCTTAGGATTAAATTGTCTAGATTCAGTAAAACTTGTTATCCCATTTATAGGAAAGAGATAAACATCTAATACTTTCCATGTTTTGAGACTGTTAGAGTAATACTGATTATAAACTTTACTAGCATCTGTTGGATGTGCATATTTCCCTCCAACTTGATGTAGTTTACTCCTAGCATAAGGATGAACCTTGTGTGCTATGTCTTTGAAATCTGTTGGAACCATACTCCCGTATTTAAAGTAATTTTGTATCCCCATTACATAAGCATTAAAGAGCCTTATGTTATTAATGGTCGTTTCCTTCCTTATTCTAAGAATTAGTTCCTTCATTTTCCTAATGACATCAGCTTTCTTCTGATCAATCATATTTACCCTAACAAGATGTTTTTGTTTCTTCCTAACAGCCTTAATTTTAAATCCCAAGAAATCCGAGGACTTCTTTTTGAGATTTGTAATTTTAGATTTCTCAGGTGAGATATCTAATTTCAATCTATCCTTCAAGTATCCTGTCACTGCATGAAACCATTTGACTGCATTCTCATGATTATTCGTCATAATTTTGAAATCATCTGCGTATCGAACTATAAAGCCAATCTTCATATTCGAGTTTCGTTTCAACATTAAGTACTTCTTTACATTCTGAGAATACTCATGCTTCGTTTCAAAAGTTTCCCATTGATTACTTACCCACATATCTAGGTCATGAAGAACAATGTTAGAGAGTAAAGGTGAGAGTATTCCTCCTTGTGGAGTACCTTTGTTTGGAATTCCAATACCTTTTATCGGGGCTTTAAGCATTTTGCTTATGATTGCTAAAACCCTTCGATCATGAATACCCAAATTCCACATTTGCTTCATGAGAACCCTATGATTTACATTGTCAAAGAATCCCTTTATGTCGATATCTACTACATAATGTAATTGTGAGATATTAACTAAGAAATTCACCCTAGATAAAGCATGTTTTGTGCTTCGTAATGGTCTGAAACCATAACTGTGATTATAAAACTTAGCTTCACAGATAGGTTCAAGAATTTGTTTAAACATCTGTTGAATTAGCCTATCCAACATTGTTGGTATTCCTAAAGGTCTAAATTGGGTATTATCCATTCCCTTTGGAATCATTACTCTGCGGACTGCTTTAGGTTTGTAATCTTTGAGCGAAGTTCGAATGAGAGTGATGAATTCTTGTTTATTCATCACTTTATAGTTGTCAATCACATACTTATCTGATCCGGCAGTTTTAGAACCTTTATTGGCTTTTATGTTTCTGTAAGCTAGTAGGATGTTTCTTTCATCTATGATTAGGTTAAATAGATTTTTGAAAAGATGTCCTTCCTCACTCTTGGTAAATAATTCATCAAAAACCTCTTGCATACCATAATACTCGTTGTGTCTTAGGCTCGTATTCGTTGCAGATCACCTGACTTTCTTAGTGATTCCCTGCATTCTTACCCGACCATCGAATTCACTTGTTTTGTTTGGTTTAATTTATTGGATTAGACTTGGGTCTATCCCTCCACTTATTTTCATAAGCTTCTTCGGTACTGTGACCCTACTTTCACAAGGATAAATGAATTTCAGATTAAAAATCCTTATATCAACTACTCGGATGATAGTCCTTGAATGAGTGTTCCTTGCTTACCACGTTCCAATAATTCCCAGCCATATGATTGAACTTAGGTGCTTGCTCTGAGCCTGAGATTACATAGTGTCTCTGTTCACTATATCGTGTTTCATGACAACGGGCTTACTCCACGACAATCTCGGTTAAACTGGTTAACCTTCCACCTTTTCAAGCGGATTTCATTCTAGACCCTTTCATTCGCAAGTTCGTCAGTCAGGTTGCTAATCTGACATTCTCACCATATTCATCTTTTTCGGCTGACCGCCCTATCTTCGACCATGACTCTAAGTGCGTTTTAGGTCAAATTCAGACGACTTTACCTAGCTTCATACACTTCATCACTATCATGATTCCATGCATGTAGGAGTCTCATCATAGTGGTTTCAGCTCAACGTGACGGCTTTCATTCCCACTATCGGAATTATCAGTTGTATTTAACATAACTTTCGTTTGTTAAACCCTCTATTTCATGCGTTTAAGCCGCACTTATAAGAGAACGTGTCGCACCATTATCAATAAAGAAAATTCCTGGTTCCGCAGAATATGTTGCACAAATATTAATTAAGTTCCATAATTCTTTTGCTTTAATTTTGCGATAAACACGGACTTTATTTCCTGCTGCCAGCCATTCTCTTACATCGCCAACTTTATGCCATTCTTCGTTGTAATGCTGCATTTGTTCTTTATCATAACTTTCTACATCAGGGAAACGTAATTCATAATCTTCGTCTTTTTCCACTGCTTCCATAAATTCATTTGTTAAGCAGACAGAAATGTTTGCCCCTGTTAAAAATTCAGATTGATGAACAGTATAAGTACCGCCACTTGATAGCTTTTCTTCTGCATCACGGAAAATCCCCTCGTTAAAACCACCTTGACCGGGGATATTTTTATAATTTAGAATCCCTTGATACATAGAACGCTCTTGTTCTGTTAACGGAGTAAATTTCAATTTATCTTGTGCATGCTTTTTAATCGTTTCATCTTGTGTATTTTCAATCAAGAAACGTAAAATTCGGGGGTTTTGCATTTTCGAAATAATGAACTCAATAATGTCCGGATGCCAGTCAGTTAGCATAATCATTTGAGCACCACGACGGCTTCCGCCTTGTTCTACTAAATGCGTTAGCTTCGCAATATCATCCAACCAAGAAACAGAACCAGATGATTTACCATTAACGCCTTTTGCTAATGTGTTGCGAGGTCTTAAAGTCGATCCATTTGTTCCAACTCCGCCACCACGACTCATGATTTCCATAACCTGTTTACGGTGCTCGGAAATACCTTCTCTTGAATCCTGGACAAACGGCATTACATAGCAGTTAAAGTAAGTAACGTCTGTACCTGCTCCTGCACCATATAATACACGTCCTGCTGGAATGAAGTTTAAGTTAACAAGTTCACTGTAAAACTTTTGGAACCATTCTTGTCTTTTTTCTTCCGTTTTTTCTACTGATGCAAGTCCAGTAGCATTTCGCTTTGCAATTTGCTCGTAATATATTTCTAACGGTTTTTCAATAATATCTAATGGACGAACGATTACCCCAGTTTGTGCCTCTTCTCCTTCTAGAACTCCACGATAATCCTCTTCCACTAATACTTTTGCTGTATTTAAAATATGATCAATTTCTTGAATAAATCCTAATCCCCTTGCTGGAAACTTAGGATCTTCTTTAATTGTTAAAACAACGAAATCGCCAGCAGATAACGTAATTTTCTCTGTATCTTTATACGTATAACGGTCAAGCATGACAAGTCGAGAAACGCCTTTATGAGTTAGTTTCATATCTGGAGTAATCGAATGAACCTCCGGAAATAACGCGATATCCTTATTCAGCTTTTCAATATCTACCTGCAAACTTTGACTTAACATTACTGACATACACACAACCCCTTCATTTATATAAAAGTAGAGCTGATACTAATAGTTGATGAAAATAAACTTCGTATATAAATCTATCATTAGATATCTAGCATTTTTAGTAATACCCTTAAACTATCACAACAAACACATAAAATCAATATATAGTACCCAACGCAAAAACACACATCTATATATTGTATCCCCTTTATATATCTGCCAATTTGTCAAATGACGAAATAAAGTAGATTTTAAAGAAAAAGAAAGAGAAACATCGATTATTTAATATAAAAAAAGAAATTTCGTCCTTTTTCGTCCTTGCTAAATAAAAGAAGGGATAATCCATTGATATAAGCCTGTTTATCTAAAAATTTGCTCTCTCAAAAAAGTTTTCGACAATCAAAAATGAGACTGCATCTTTGCTTTTTTTCTTTTAAACAGTACTGTTCACACAAATAAAACACGAAATTCTAAAAAAGAATTTCGTGTTTAAATGCGATATTTTTATCGTCTAAAATTCCACTCATTACTATCATATTTTTCTTTCGCTATTTTTTCTACATATTCTAGTTCTTCATTTGTTAATTGATAATTTTCTAATTGAATATGTAAACCTTCCTCAAAGCCTTTTTTAAACGCTTCTTTTGCCATATCAATCGAAATATTTCTTGAAGTTAAATCATTAATCGCCACAGCTTTGCTCTTAAATGCTTTTTGCATTCTTTCTTTAACCCGGTCATTCGGATACTTAAATAGTCGAAATAACTTGTCCTCATCTAAATCTAGTAAAATCGAACCGTGCTGCAAGATGACACCTTGCTGTCTTGTCTGTGCGCTTCCCGCAACTTTTCTTCCTTCTACTACTAATTCATACCAGCTAGGAGCATCAAAGCATACAGCAGACCTTGGACTTTTCAAATTATTTTTCTGTTCTTCCGTTTTTGGAACAGAAAAATAGGCATCTAAATCTAGAAAATGAAATCCTTTTAAAATGCCTTCTGAAATTACTCGATATGCCTCGGTTACTGTTTTTGGCATATGAGGATGTTCTTCTGAAACAATCACACTGTAAGTCAATTCATGTTCATGCAGAACACCTCTACCGCCTGTTGGTCTTCTCACAAATCCAAGCCCTAGTTCTTTGACCGCTTCTAAATCAATTTCTTTCTCTACCTTCTGAAAATATCCAATAGATAAAGTAGCAGGATTCCAGCCATAAAAACGGATCACCGGCGGAAAAACTCCTTTAGAATGCCATTCTAATAACGCTTCGTCTAATGCCATATTAAAAGAAGGAGAGTGATTGCCTGAATCAATAAATCTCCATGTTTCTTTTACCATAATGAACCCTCTTTTTCTATGTATGATGTACATTAAATCCTTACTAAGGATATCAAAAAGAAAGGATATTTAAAAGTAACTTGCACAAATGAAGAATTATTCTTTCTATTAATCCCAAATAGCATAGGAATGTTAATGATATTGTAAGTATTTACTTTACTACTATAAGGGTTGATAGATATAATAGAGATAGTGTAAGTAATTGAAAGGAGAAATGAGAATTGACAACGATTTATACTCTTCTCATCATTTTAGTCGCATTCCTTGTGTATTCCTTAGTGATGTGGCTGTATCAGCGCCGAATTGTAAAAACTGTTAACCAAGATGAATTCCGTCAAGGTTACAGAAAGGCACAGTTAATTGATGTACGTGAACCAAACGAATATGAGGCTGGACATGTGCTTGGCGCAAGAAACATTCCACTATCACAACTAAAAATGAGAAAAAGTGAAATCCGTCCTGATAAACCAGTATATCTATACTGTCAAAATGGGATGAGAAGCGGAAGAGCTGCTCAATTTCTAAATCGAAAAGGTTATAAAGATTTAACCCAATTAGAAGGCGGATTTAAAAAGTGGACAGGAAAAATTAAAGCAAAAAAATAATAATATTCTTTTAGGAATTATTATATAGAAGAAGCTGATGCCCATTAAATTGGAGACATCAGCTTTTTTATTGGTTAAACTTTTTTTAAAAAGGCAACTTAGCTTCAAACAGATGCATTATTTTGTATAACGAAGAATTGGCTTTCTCGCTGCCAATGTCTCATCTAAGCGACCGATTACCGTCGTATGAGGAGCTTCCTGAACTATTTCAGGTGTTTCTTCTGCCTCTTTTGCAATTTGAATCATCGCTTCAATAAAGCTATCTAATGTTTCTTTCGATTCTGTCTCTGTCGGTTCTATCATAATACATTCCTCCACATTAAGAGGGAAATAGATAGTTGGTGGATGATACCCAAAATCAAGCAGTCTTTTGGCAATATCAAGAGTTCGTACTCCTAATTTTTTTTGTCTTCTTCCACTTAAAACAAATTCATGTTTACAATGACGATCAAATGGTAAGTCATAATACGCAGAGAGACGACGCATCATGTAGTTAGCATTTAACACCGCGTTTTCTGTAACAGCCTTTAAGCCATCAGGACCCATTGAACGTATATAAGTGTATGCACGTACATTAATCCCAAAGTTGCCATAAAACGGCTTAACTCTACCAATTGATTGCGGTCTGTTGTAATCTAGTACGAATTCTCCTCCTACTTTTGACAAAACTGGCTTTGGTAGGAAAGGAATTAAATCTGCTTTCACACCTACTGGCCCTGAACCAGGTCCCCCGCCACCATGCGGGCCCGTGAATGTCTTATGCAAGTTCAAATGAACAACGTCAAAGCCCATATCACCAGGTCTAGCTTTAGAAAGAACGGCATTTAAATTGGCACCATCATAATATAATTTTCCACCGGCATTATGAACAATTTCAGCCATTTCTAAAATATTTTCTTCAAAAAGTCCTAACGTATTAGGATTTGTTAACATTAACGCCGCTGTATCTTCTCCTACTACTCGCTTTAAATCATCTAGATCGACGAGTCCATGTTCATTGGATTTTACTGTAATTGTTTCTAAACCAGCAACTGTCGCTGATGCAGGATTAGTTCCATGTGCAGAATCGGGAACAATTACTTTCGTGCGATGAGTGTCTCCATTTGCTTCATGGTAGGCTCTAATCAGCATTAATCCAGTCCACTCACCATGCGCACCCGCAGCTGGCTGCAATGTCACTTCATCCATACCTGTGATTTCCACAAGATGCTGTTGTAAATCATACATTAGCTCTAATGCACCTTGTACAGATGACTCTTCTTGCAAAGGATGAATATGGGCAAATCCATTAAATCTTGCCACATTTTCATTTATTTTCGGATTATATTTCATCGTACAAGAACCTAATGGGTAAAAGCCAGAATCCAATCCATGATTTCGTTTAGATAGAGCAGTATAGTGGCGCATAATATCTAATTCAGATACTTCTGGTAGTTCTGGATTTTCTTCTCTTATATAATCATTCGGCAACAGCTGATTAAGATCTACTGCTGGAATATCCATCTCTGGTAAACTATAACCTATTCTGCCTGGTGTACTGCTTTCAAAGATAAGAGGCTGATTTTGATTAGACATGATAATCCTCCATTTCTGCAACGAATTCATCAATTTCTTCTTTTGTACGTAATTCCGTAACGGCAATTAGCATATGATTTTCTAGTTGTTCAAAGTCTCTTCCTAAATCATAGCCACCGATCATACCTATTTCTAATAATGCACGGTTAATAGCTGAAATAGAGGAATTACATTTAATAATAAATTCATTAAAAGATGGACCTTCAAAAATTATTTCAAATCCAGCTTCCCTTAATTTCGTTTTTGCATAATGAGCTTTCTGTATATTCGCAATCGCCATTTCCTTCACCCCGTGCTTACCGAGTGCAGTCATAGCTACAGAAGCAGCTAAAGCATTAAGTGCTTGGTTGGAGCAAATATTAGAAGTGGCCTTATCACGGCGAATATGCTGCTCTCTCGCCTGAAGTGTGAGCACAAATCCTCTTTGACCATTCTCATCTAGCGTTTGTCCTACTAAACGACCAGGAACCTTACGCATTAATTTAGACGTTACTGCGAAATAACCACAGTGCGGTCCACCAAAGCCCATTGGAATGCCAAAAGGTTGTGCATCACCAACTACGATATCTGCCTGAAACTTTCCTGGTGGCGTCAGTGCTCCTAAAGCTAAAGGATTGCTTGAGACAACAAATAATGATTTATGAGCATGAATAATTGCTTCTAAATCCTTCAGCGGTTCCACTCTTCCAAAAAAGTTTGGATACTGGATCATAACTGCTGCAACTGTATCATCCACCATTGCCTCTAGCGCATCTAAATCTGTTATGCCTTCCTTATGAGGAACCTCTACTACTTCGATATACTGACCTTTTGCATAAGTTTTCACTACTTCTTTTGCTTCTGGATGAATTGTACTTGATACAAGGATCTTTTTTCGTTTCGTCGTACCCGCACTTAACATACCTGCCTCTGCTAATGCAGTTGCTCCGTCGTACATAGAAGAGTTAGCTACGTCCATTCCTGTCAGTTCACCTATCATTGTCTGAAATTCAAAAATTGCTTGTAATTCCCCTTGTGAAATTTCTGGTTGATATGGGGTATAAGCTGTATAAAATTCAGAGCGTGATAAAACATGATCTACAATAACAGGTGAATAATGATCATAAACACCAGCTCCAAGAAAAGAAACATTTGCTTTTGCATCCGCATTTTTTTTGGCAAGCTTTGTTAATTCTTTCAATAAAGCAGATTCACTTTTTGCAGGCTTAATTTGATAGTCTCCTTGAAAGCGTACTTTTTCTGGTATATCTGAAAATAATTCTTCTACTGAACTTACACCAATTACTTCAAGCATTTCCTTTTGATCTTGAACCGTCATCGGTAAATAGCGATGCTTCATTCGTTTTTCCCCCAGTCATTAGCCCATTTGTTTTTCATGTAGAAAAAAGCTTAAAAAGTTATTTGCTTTTATAAAAAGGCGTTTTTATAACTTTCGCCTTCAAATATTTCCCTCTTATTTCTACTTCCACTTCTGTATCTATTGCAGCATAATCAACTTGGATTAATGCAAGCCCGATGTTTTTCTTTAATGTTGGCGACTGTGTACCAGTAGTAACTCCCCCGATACAAGACCCATTTGCATATACTTTATAACCATGGCGTGGAATTCCTCTGTCCAGCATTTCAAGTCCAACTAGTTTTCTAGTTAAGCCTTCCTCTTTTTGCTTCACTAAAGCTTCCTTCCCAATAAAGTCAGCTGCTTTGTTTAATTTGACTGCAAAACCAATCCCTGCTTCCAAGGGTGTAATGTCCGCTGATAACTCTTGACCATATAAAGCAAGTGTTGCTTCAAATCGCAAAGTGTCCCTTGCACCTAAACCGCAAGGAAGAACGCCTAACGGTTCTCCTACTGTCAATATTTCCTTCCATAAACCTTGTGCATCTTCGCTTTGACAATAGATTTCGAATCCATCTTCACCAGTATAGCCAGTACGTGACAGGAGAACTTCTTTACCTGCTAAAGTCACCTTATTTTGAAAATGAAAATATTTAATTGAAGCATAATCAACAGCAGGATTTATTTTTTTTAGCACTTCTTCAACTAGTGGCCCTTGCAGCGCTAATTGAGCAAAATCTTCTGACAAATTAGTTAAGGTAACTTCGCCACTCACTTGATTTTG
This sequence comes from Niallia sp. FSL W8-1348, assembly GCF_038006745.1. Taxonomy (NCBI): domain Bacteria; kingdom Bacillati; phylum Bacillota; class Bacilli; order Caryophanales; family Bacillaceae; genus Niallia; species Niallia sp. FSL W8-1348. The sequence continues at coordinate 849,852 of NZ_JBBOVV010000002.1, forward strand.
GAGCCATTCAAAATCCTTTTCGATATTTGATGCATTCACCACTAATAAGTAGTGATTATCTGCTAGCTTATATGTTAATAAATCATCTACTGTCCCACCATTTTCATAACACATCGCAGAATATTGGGCAGCACCTGTTTGTATTTTTTCTATGTCATTTGTAAGTACTTTTTGGAGAAAGTCTAGACTATCTATCCCCGTTACTTCAATCTCGCCCATATGGGATACATCAAATAAGCCCGCTTTTGTACGAACAGCCTCATGCTCCTGTTTAATGCCGGAAAATTGAACAGGTAAGTTCCAGCCTCCAAAATCGATTGTCTTTCCACCATACTCTTTATATACCTCATATAACGGTGTTTGTTTTAATAAAGTCAATTAACAGCACTCCAATCCCTTATGTATTAGACATTCTCATTTATTGCAGTCAAAAAATTGCAACAAAAAAAGACAGAAACCCCCCTTTATAAAAGTAAGGTCTCTGTCCTTGCACCTGAAAGTTTACCGATTATCACCATAACCGGCTGTCCCCTTTGGTGGCTTACGCGGTTCTTTGTAAGCACTCTCCAGAGCTGCGTCCAAATAGAGTTCTTTTGCCTGAGAGATTCACAAAATTGTTTGCTCCTTCGGCGCTACGAATGTAGTCTCTCCCCTATTTCTCATCCGCGATTCATAAAATTTTCTCAATTGGTCATACTAAATACTACCGGAAATAATGGTTGTTTAGTGAGATTAGTAAAACACGATCATTTTTTATTTTTTCCCTTTTAATGTTCATGTTTTTTTCAAATATAAATAAATTGTGACAAAATTAAAAACTTTTTTACCCTTTTATCCTAACATCCGAATGAAAAGGTGGCAATATATTTTTGTGTTTTACTAGCTTTCTTTTTTCATTCCTTTTTATACATACATAATATGTCTACAACCAAATGAAATCAGAAAGGAAGAATACGATATGACCCTGCAAATTAATTTTGATGATTCATGGAATAATCAGTTATTAAAACGAATTTCAGATGATGGTCCATGGGCAAATTGGGAATTATATAAGCTTGCTGTAGAAGTAGAACAACATAATATCATACCAAACTTCGAAGGTCTCCAAGCCCCCAAATACCTATCAGACCTTTCTCCTTTGCCTCACCAATTAGAAGTTGCCAAAAAGGTAATAGAAGATATGAATGGAAAAGCCATCTTGGCAGATGAGGTTGGGCTTGGTAAAACAATTGAAGCAGGATTAATTCTCAAAGAATATATGATTCGTGGATTAGTAAAAAAAGTGTTAATTTTAGTTCCGGCTTCTCTTGTAACACAATGGGCTTTTGAGCTAAACAGCAAGTTCTACATTCCTGCTATGGTTCAGCGCAAAAGCTATGTATGGGAGCAATGCGATATTGTCGTATCGTCTATTGATACAGCCAAAAGACAGCCTCATCGAGATATCATATACAACCTGGATTATGATTTGGTGATTATTGATGAAGCCCATAAACTGAAAAATAATAAAACGAAAAACTATGAGTTTGTCCAAAATTTAAAAAAGAAATTCTGTTTGCTATTAACAGCTACTCCTATCCAAAACAGAATTAGCGAAATCTTTAATTTAGTCTCTTTACTAAAGCCTGGTCATCTTGGCAGCGAATCAGCATTCTATGAAAAATATAAAAAAGATGCACGCTCCATTGATGATGACGAGAATTTAAAAGCATTAGTCAATAAAGTAATGATAAGAAACAGACGCCATGATACAGGGATCGAATGGACAAAACGAATTGTCGAAGCAGTTCCTATTCAATTTACGGAAGAAGAAAGAGCATTATATGAAGGCTTAGTTAATTTAAAAACAGAAAACTATCTTTCTAATAATACCGAAAATAATCGAAGTCCTTTTTCGATGATTACTTTACAAAGAGAGGCATGTTCAAGCAGGGAAGCTGTCTATTATACCCTTCAAAATATGATGAAGAAAGTGGAAAATCCTACACCACAATTTCAACAAAGAATACAGGAACTTGTGAAAAAAGTAGAAGCGGTTCAACAAAATTCGAAAGCAAACAAGGCATTAGAGCTTATTAAGAAAATTAACGATAAAGTAATCATCTTTACCGAATATCGGGCCACTCAATTATATTTACAATGGTTTTTAAAGCAGCATGGCATCACTTCTGTTCCCTTCCGCGGCGGCTTTAAACGCGGCAAAAAGGATTGGATGAGAGATCTGTTCCAAAATCATGCGCAAGTATTAATAGCAACAGAGGCTGGTGGAGAAGGTATTAACCTTCAATTTTGCCACCATATAATTAACTTTGATTTGCCATGGAACCCGATGAGACTAGAGCAAAGGATAGGACGTATCCATCGACTTGGTCAAAAAGAAGATGTAAAGATTTATAATTTCGCTATTAAAGATACAGTTGAAGATCATATTTTAAAATTACTTTACGAAAAAATCCATCTTTTCGAAAAAGTAATTGGGGAACTAGACGATATTCTTACAAAGCTAGATTTTGGCAATATGGATGACTATATGATTGATATCTTCTCCCATTCTAAATCAGAGGGAGAAATGAAAATCAAAATGGATAATTTAACGAGCATGATTGAATTTGCACAGAATATGAAGGAAGGTGAAGCATATGAAGCAGCAGGAAATTCATCAATTTCTTGAACGATTTTTCAGCGCGAATGATTGTGAAATAGTAGAGAATAAACTTGGTTATCTAACCGTACAACTTACCATTGAGATGGATAAAGAGTTAATGAATCGCCCTTTTTATTGGCATTATCTTGAAAAGACTGGCGGCACACCAAACCCTGCCAGTCTTACCCTCATCACAAATCCAAAGCTTGCACCAGACGATATAAAGGGCGAATTAATTCATTTTGGCTCTCCTCGTCTTCATCAGCTTTTTGCTTCTGCTAAAAATTTATCGAAGTATATACGTTTATACGAAAAAAAAACAGGACAAGGTCAGCAACAAACATCATTAAAACCTTGGCTAGCCCTTAATGTGAAAATATCGTATCAATGTGACAGAAAACGGGATGTGTTTCAATCAATTGGGCTACAGCTAATCAATGGTCAAATAGCAACAGATTTTCAAGCAAAGATTGAGAAGATGAATCTTTCTGCCAAAATTCCCGATTATGCGTTTACCCTTTCTCCGTTAATTATGCCAAAAAGCGGGATAACAAGAATTGAGAATATGATAAAACAATCATTATTAGCAGAAGATCATACATGGGCAGAAGAAGCGCAAGAAAGATGGAAAAAGGATTTAGAATTGCTAGAGCATTTTTATGAAGATATGGAAGACATGGAGGAAGAACAAGAAACATTGGAGACGGAAAGATTAGCTCTACAGGAGCAGTATGAACCAAAGATTAATATTTCGATTATTAATGGCGGGCTATTCTATTTAGCTTCAGAAGCTGTTTCCTAAACCATAATCATGAAAAAAGGAGCAGATTTATGCTTTAATAAGCTAAATCCACTCCTTTTCATAACCTATCTTCTTACCTTTCTACGCTTAAAGCTAAATATAATTAAATAAGGTAAAACTCCAAACCATCTCAGCATAAATGGCTCTTTCAGCCCTTTTCTTTCCGCTCTTAACTTTTGCCTTTCTTCTTTAGGCTGATCCATATACTGGACAAATGTTTGGGTCAAATACTTCACATAATCATTGGTATTCATCTAATCACCTACTCTAGCATTTGTACTAGGATAGCCCTATCGTTTGGTTTTTATTCATTCTATCCATTTCGTCATTTTATTCTGCTCCATATCAAAGTAGCTTATTGCATAGATCGGCTTTATCCCAGCTTTCATATTTAATTGATAATCGATTTTAAAAGTAGTACGCGAATTTTTTTCTATTGTATAAAAAACATTACCATGTAAAAAAGTCTTTGTACCAGAAAGTTCAGGATGTTCTTCTGTAGAAAGTTCATATTCAATTTCTTTTAAGGAAGACAGAAAATAATATTCTTGCATATTGCTATTTTTCACACTAACTTCTATCCCTTTCTTATTTACATAGATCCCATACAAAATAAATAAAAAATAGATGAAAAGGATATACACACATAAAGATAACGGGTAAATAAATCCTTTATTATTCCTGATCAATTCCCATCACTCCAAAAACATAAGATAAGATCTTATGCTAGTCTCTTTTTCCATCGCAAATCGGTCCGTTACCTTCACTTGAAAACCGTTCTTCTGCATAGTAAACTCGACGCTGTTAATACCTTGCAACGCTACCTCATGTCCTGTTGAATCTACTCGCCTTCTAATATTGCTGCCATATTTTTCATAAGTTACGACCCTTCCATCCACATAAAGGACTAACTTATTGTTAGCAACCGCAATTCCTTGGGACATTTTTGTTTCTTTTTTTAATTCAAGAATAAATAGTTCCCACTCCATGTCCTGCAGTTCTTTTTCCGAAAATTGACGATCAAGCATTAATTGAAGAGGAGTAAATAAGAGAGAAAGAATAATAGTAAAAATAAAAAAAGAAAGCAGCATTTCCAATAAAACATAGCCTTTATTATTGAGAAGGAATAAATTCTTCATTCTGTCCACACATCACAGATTTTTTTTGATTGCTGGAATACATTTTCATACTGTATACAGACTTTATTATCTTCCTCCCAAAAGATGGGATAAGTCTGTTCCTTCTTTTCAATAGAAGATATTCCTTTTTCTGCTTCTCCTAATTTCACTTCCATTAAATATTGATAAAACAGTTCATGAACAAACTTACTTTGTGCTGAATCCTCTAACTGTTTTAGAACATGGATATATACCGGCATCCACGTAAGTGCAATTAAAAGCCATATCGTAAATGCCAATAAATAATCCGGTAACATAAATCCTTTACAATTTAGTCGCATAGAATCGCCCTTTACCAATTTGAATCGTTAACTTATAGTCTTGTTTACCTATTCGAAACTCTAATGTGCCAAATTTAGAAAAATTCCCATTTGAATTGATGTTAAAAGAAAGCATTGTATTATTAGAAAAACTGATGTCATTATCATAATAGCGCTCCACTATATTTCCGGTATTAACATCAGCACGGATGTAGTAATGATGCAAACTAGGGAAGATTCTTACCTGCACTGGTAGTTGATTTTCAATCGCAAAGGCTTGTGCATAATAGAGATCTCCCTCCAATTGAGTAATGAAATGATTTTCATTAAGCGAGGTTTGCTGTGAGGTGACTAAGAATATCGATAAAGAAGAAATAATCACTAATAATGATATTGCAACAAGCATTTCTATTAATGTAAAGCCTCTTTGATTTGCTATCATGGATTATCCGTACCAGAAGTAGAAACTACTCCGTTTGTAATAATTAATTCCTTGCCATTCGTACATTTTTTTTGATCATTTGTTATATAATTTTCTTCTTCCAATTTAGCAATATTCTCTGGATATGATTTATGCTCCATATAATAGGATTGGACCTCTGCTTGTACCATCTTTGTTAAAGCTTCACAACCAGTATTATTTATTTTTGAATTATGCTTGGTGATATTTGGAATGGTAACAATCAATAATATCGAAATAACGACCAAGACGATCATCATTTCAATTAGTGTAAAGGCATTTTGCTCGTTAATTTTTTTGACAGCTAAACGAGCATATTTGCCCCCTTTCATTTCAATTAATGTAAATCCCTTTTCGTTCTTCATTTTCTTCTCCTTTCACAATTAAAATCCATCTAATAATTGAAACATTGGCATTAATACGGACAAATAAATAGAAATGATTAATATACCGACACTTGCGTATAGAGTTGGTTGAAGGACTTTTATTGTTTGTTGTAAATTTTCTTCTATTTGCGTTAAGCAATAGTTTCCAAAATAATAGAATTCTTGATCAAGCTTTCCATTTTCCTGGCCATGGCGAATAATTTGTAATAGTTCTCTATCCAAAAAAACAAACGGTGCAAAAGCATGTTGAAGATGAACACCTTTTTTTAATCGATAAATAGTAATTTTACCTATTTCCGAGTAGAGTCTTTGCTCCTTATTTTCTTGGAAGAATTGCAAACATTCATAAATAGAAAATCCGCTGGATAATAAATAACTTAACTGGATAGAAAGAAGATAAGAGAAATAGTGTTTCACAAATTTACCTACAAATGGGATACGCGCTAATAAATTCATTTGAACAATGATATTTGACTTACGGAAATACAAATAATAATAGAGAATGCTTGAGAAAAGTAAGAGAAGTAAGACTACACAGAAATACGGAATAATATGATCAATAAACTGGAGAAAAAGGAGAAAGAAATTTTTATTTATATTCATCGTTACAAAAATGGAATTAAATTTCGGTATGAGTATGCTTTGAACGAAGAAAAATAAAACGAAGGTAAATAATAATAAAAAGACAGGATAGGAAAGAATTTTCCTTAATTTTTTGATGGTATCTTGCTTATTTTGAATCATTTTACTGGCATCTTGAAAGGCATTAGCAAATCCTCCATGTTTTTCAGCAAAATAAACAAAGCTAATAACCTGACGATCAAAATTTAATCTCACAAGGTTTTCAAAAAATGTATCCCCTCCTTTTAATGAACCGTAACAAGCATTTATATCTTCCATTCGACGATCAGGCATGTAAGAACAGGAAGATTGAACTGCCTCTGCCATGGAATATCCCCTATCCAGCAATTCTCCTATACACTTTAAAAATCTAGCTTGTTCTAAATTAGACCATGCATTATTTTTTTTCATCATAAATCCACCGTTCATATTCCCCTTTCTTTATATAACCTAATGCTATACCTTTACAAATAATCTCGCCTAATGATTTATAGTTATTTGTCAAACTATCGGTTTGATTATAAAGAATTGCAGGAATCTTACGTCCTGTTATCATTTCAAACACGGTTGACCGCTTTAAACGATCATTTAAACGGTAACAGCTAGGCGAACATCCATCATCACAAAATGGACATACTATCTCGACCAATCTTTGGGCAGTAACAGCAATTAAGGTTTGTTCAATTTCTGTCTCCTTAATACCAAACTCCAATAAGCGATGAATCGCACCTTTCGCATCCCTTGTATGCATGGTAGTCAACACCAAATGTTCAAAGTTTATAATAGGCACATGCACACTCAATCTAGTTCATACCCATTCTTCTTCAACCAATTATAACGTTCTAAGAAATCCGATTCGTCTATAAGGTCCTCAATTTCTTCTTCAGATAAACCCATGCAATCATGATGATCTTTAAAGATTTCATCAACAATGTTTTTCATCTTAAGTCCTCCTTGGAGATAATAATGTTCTCTAATTGCACTTCGCTACACAGCTTCTCTAATAGCCCTTTACGGCTTTCTGTTGTTGTATAGAATACAAGAATAGGCTTATGTTTAAACTGTTCTTCAATGGCTGGTGAAAGTAGTTTATATTGGTTTATTTTCTTTTTGTTCTCTGACATGGATTGAGTGCGGTCTACTTCTAGAAAGTGGAATATATTGTGGAGGGTAAAAGTAGCGTCTGGTATGATGGTTGACTCTTTATAGGATAGTCCGTTTTTATATTTAAAGGTTATTTTTTGCTCTGCTCTCCAGTCACTAGGACATTCAAAATAAAGTAACATATCATTTCTAAGCAAGTGATGATCTACAGTTAAAGACCATTTGATTTCTGTTTCAGCACCTATGATTTCTCGACCAAGATTATTTAAATAATAAACATTGCGGCCATTATGCTTTCGAATAGTTAAATACTCTTTCATCTGATTCAGTACCTTAAGAGCATTTCTGAGGCTTCCTAAACTATGCAACTGCCTTAAATGTTCGCTTGTAGCAAATTTAAGCTCATTCAAACTTAACAAGATCTTCTCTTGTCGCATTTTCTTCTTCTCTATGCTCGACAACGTCATCTGGTTTCACCTCTAATACTTGTGTATCTTGATATTTTTCTAGTCGTTCCCACATCTCTTCATGGCTTATGAATGGCACTTGCAATTCCCTTAATTCATGCGTTTTAAAGATAGCCCTTCCCTTTATATTACTCGGTAGTTCCTCGGCTCCTACGTCATCTATAGCAACCTTAGAAGCATATCCGCTCGGAAGCCTAAAGGAAATCTTAGCATCAGCATTCTGTTTAATCTGTCTAGGTAATGTATCAGCTGTAGGATATTGAGTTGCATAGATTAATCTATATCCTAACGCTCCTGCTACACGAGCAATTTCAGACAAGACACCCTGGCAATAAGATAGTAATTGTTTCTCTTGTTTACTGTGGAATTTATCTGGTGCCAATTGTGCTGCTTCATCCACAATAATAAACCTACGTTTACGAATCTTTGTGTCAACTACATTCGAATAATTATTCTTACGGAAAAATTCATAATCCTTAGCAAACATCGATTGTAGTTTTTGAAGTAGTTCTGTGGCTTCGTATATGTCGCAAGCTACGTCTTTAACATGTTCTAATGCTTTGTATCGATTGAACTCTAAACCACCCTTTAAATCGATAATATAGAACTCTACATTGTTTTGGTGATGTTCGATTAAATAAGTCATCATCATGCGTAAAAATACTGTTTTACCAAAGCGAGTTGTTCCTGCTGCAGTCATGTGTGGAGTGTGGTCAAAATTATGCCATAGAATTCCCCTAAGACTTTTTCCTAACGGAACGCTCCAATCATATTTAGAAGGCAATTCTGCGTAAGGAAATAGTTCTGGCAACTCTTCATTAAAGACATGGACCATTAACAGCTTTTTATACTCGATTTCCACAGGCTTATTTAAGCCATCACTAAATACATTGATTTCACTTTCGATTTTGGTCATTTTACTGGCTGGTAATCCGAGTGGCACGCTGTACAAGTATGTGGTCCCAATTGTTTCTTTACCGTCCACAATTGATTGCTTACCTTTGAATTTTGGAATTTTTAATTCCCCTTCTTTACCCCTGATTCCATATCCGATATTCCGCATAATACGCTCAATTTTTTTATGGTCAGCTTCGGCAACCCTCGGTAGGATTGCGACAGCAAGAATGGCGAGGGGAAATGTGAGTAATTCGAGCATTTCGTTTCACTCCTTCGGAACTATTTTGTACAAGTAATAACATATGAAAATACTAACTTTTAAATGGATAACGCAATAGACACATCAGAACCCGATTACTAGACTACGAAACAGTGGGTTCTTAAAGATGGCCCATGCTCCAGCTAATACGCCACCAGATACTACTACTAAACGAACGAGAGATTCATTGATTTCTACGCCACACTTTTCTAAGATTACTAGAGCGATTAATACGCCACCTGTGCTTATAAAAAATGTTAGTCCTCCATCTAACCAACTGTGGACGGGCATTGTAGGATAGATATTGCCAGCTACAAACGCCTTGAATGGGATCACCTCATACATATCATTCATCCTCCCAAGTTAAGTCTTCTTCATCAGTAACGCCTCGTCTTCTTAATTCACCAATAATCATGTTGCATGCTTTCCTCATATCTTTGACACAGTATTCATTATCTTTTGTTGCGAGCGAAAAAATAAGAAACGTATTACATAAATCATCTAATTCTTCTAAACTTTTCTTCGCTATATCCTTTTTTAATTTCTTTAAATTGATATTCCTTTTGTTCATGATGGTACCACTCCTTATCCGTTTGATAGTCTATTGGTATGCATTTAAAAAAAGAAATTGCCTGTCCTTCACAAAAAAATTGTGCATATATTTAATGTATTTTTGTTAAAGGATTTACATTCTAATTGTGGAATATTATTAGTGGTGATGAATATGTTGATAAGTAATATAGGAAAGCTAATAGACGAATCCCCTTATAAGAATGAATATGTTATGATGTATATGGAAGTATCTAGAAATACTTTATCTAACTGGCGTACAGGAAAATCTTTCCCTTCAGTTCCTAAATTATATAAATTATCTAGACTTCTGGGAGTCACTATTGAAGAGTTATATGAATACATCGAGAATAAATAGGAGGAAAAAATGAATCGATCTGCAGAATATACATTATCTATGATTGCATCTATACTTTTAACTATAGCTTGGATTATAGGTGTTTTTATTTTCTTTTTAATAGTATTAGGACCATCTATTGATGACTTTTCAATGTTTCTTGTATTATATCTATTTATATATTCGCTTATTTCTTTACCATTGGTTATCTTAATATGGGTATCGACTTTTAAAATCAAAAAGAATAATCAAAAATGGGGAATTTTCACGCTTGTAGTAGGTGTCATCTATACATTTTCTGTATATGTTGTTCCAGGAGTTCTCTTATTAATTTCTGGAATATTAATGGTAACGAAAAACAACCGAGATAAGACATCGATTCAAGCATAAAAAACAGCCCTTCTCAAATGAGTTGGGCTGTTTTTATGCATGCATTTTCTGTTTTATTGTGGAAGGATATTCCTTTTAGTTCACGAAATGTACAAAAAAATACCCCACTCCGTAGAGCAGGGCTTGTAGGTATAAATATGATGTACAACTATTGTATATCAATCCGTATTATTTTATGCAAAGAACTTAGCGAATGTATTAGGTCCAACAATTCCATCTTGGGTTAATTTTTTATCCTTTTGGAATTTTTTAATAGCTGCTAACATACCATTACCAAAAATGCCATCGAATCCTTTTGGGTCATACCCATTGCAATATAATAAACCTTGTACAAATTTGATCCAAGTTGCACTAGATTTCCCTTTTTGTATAACAGGAGCAGCCTTTTTAGATTTAGGGCCAAAGATTCCATCCACACTTACACCAACTAAATGTTGATAAACTCTGACGTATGCTGACTTTGTTTTTGGTCCAGTGTAACCATCCTCGACAAGTTTTGTAAACTTAGCTTTTGAAGCATAGCCATTCAAAAACTTTTGATAAGCTTTAATATTACTATTACCGCCAGATGGCTTAGATGGAGTAGTAACTACTTCTGAATCCACTTTTGTATCTGGTGTAACTGTAATTTTACCAGTGTACTCCAAGTGCGGATTGTCTTTAAAGCTAGTCCAATCTCCACCCCATTCAAATCCTTTAGATTTCGCAATAGCTGCTACACGTTTCCAGTCTTTATTAACTGTCCAGTATGCCGCTGTGCCTTCTTTGTTAGTTAAACAGAAATCTACCGCAATACCGAAATTGTGATTTGATTGTCCACCTTTTGCATTTGTAACAATTGGACCGGGTTTTGTTCTGCCTTGTGCATATAAGGCATCTTGTTCTGCATATGAACGATATCCGTCTGTAATCAATACGTAAATCCCTTCATTGTAAGCTTCTTCGATAATCTCTAATACTTTTGTAACTACAATTGCTTTCATACCAGAACCCATACGACTAATCGCTTTGCTTTTTAATGTTTCTACACTCATTTTAAACCCTCCAATCAATATTTTTCGTTTAATAAAACGTCTTGCTCAACCTGATCAATTTTGCTGAAGAACCATTTAATTTTCTTGAACATAAAATCACTCCAATTAAAAAGAGCAGCCGTTTGGCTACCCTATTTCGCATTTGTTAGATTTTTTTCTTTAAGGACTTCTTTTTGTTTCAAACCTTTCTTACTTAAATAGTTATTTTTCCAAGTTGCATACAAGATATAAATACCAGAAGCAACAGCGATAATGTCATTTACCAAATCCTCTGAAATAGTTTGATAGCCTAACATGTTTAATACTGAATTGATAACCGCTAAAATTAGTAACGCGAATCTTGTTACACTTGCTTTATCCATGTTAATCATCCTCCAATTTTAATTGCTGCATAAAAAATGGCTACAGCTCCACCAATTAACGCAACAATCAGTGCATTAGTGATCGATCGCCGTAACCATTTTGTATCATCTTTGATGTCCCTTAACGTCTCTTTGATGTCTTTGATGTCATGTTCATGGATGTCTGTTTTTCGTTCTAACTGATCTATCCTTTTATGGTCTTCTTCCTGCTTGTTCTTGATGTTATCTATCTCGGATTGTATAGCACTTTTCCACACGTCCACATCAACTTGCACCTCCTGTTGCGTTGGCATTTTCCCATCCCCCTTTTCTCTCTATACATAGGTTTTCACCTCCTTAAAT
>NZ_JBBOVV010000003.1:0-441439 GCF_038006745.1 Niallia sp. FSL W8-1348
ACAGCCAACTCCCTTTCAATGGTTTAAATGGTGGAAATTTAACTTCTGGTACGTTAAGAATCATTGGCTCTTTTTTCGGACAAAGGTCTCTATGCAATAATTCAATAGCTTCTTTCACCGTTTCAGTAGGAATATCATGATCTTTAGCAAATCTTAGTATGGATGTTGCAAATTCAAATTTTTGTAATGGCTGCTTCATTTTGTGGTCCTCCTTAAATTAATGGTCTCCATGTCTTCACCCATGAAATGGCTTCTTCATAATCCAACTTGCGTAAATCACGATAGGTCGGTACTCCAAACGCATCTCTAAAGTTTCTGTGGATGCAGGGGAACAATTTCTTTAGGTCTAATCCATTCGGATTGGCTGTTTCAAATACTTTGTACACTCGCTTCTTAATCTGCTTCTGCAAGGCATTCTGTTCGAATGAATCGATTCTTACGTTGTCTTCTAGCTTGGATAGTCTGCCATCGTATTCAACCAGCTTTTCTTCATGTTCTAGAGTTAGTTTTAAGGCTTCCACACGTTGTTCACGATCTGTAAGTACTTTGGGTTTTCTTAGTTCTTTAAGTATCTGACGGACCCATTGGCGAAACTCTTTTGCTTTTTCTGTTTTGGATAGCATGGTTACTTCATAAATTCCGTCTTCTGTGAAAATTCGAGTCATTTGTGTTCCGCCGCTAGGGGTTGTCAATTTGGTAACCCCTGAAAACTCCTGATTACTTAGGTATTCATTTCTATCAAGTAATTTTCCGATAGCTGCTTTAGGTTGCGAATATCCTAGAGCAACTCCTAATTGTTCAGTCGTCATGAACACTTCATTATTTTCATTTGTCCAAAAGTCACATTGTGCTGCATTAAATAGTTCAGTTTTTGCTATGGTTAGATTCATTGATTTTTCCACCCTTTTCTCCTTTAAGTCTTTCTTTTTCTAAAATCCTAGGAACAGATGTTTTTAATAAAAACACATATAGTCTTTCTAAAGCTTCATCAGATGGTTGGTTCATTAAGACGCACCCCTCTAGTACCTTTAAACGGTACTACCATTTAAAAAAAATTCATCATCATGTTTTCCATCATTAACATTAGGCAATCGAATTAGATCAGATGGAATGTCATATAATTTTGCTGCTTTTTGTAATGTTGTTCCAGGGATAACTGTTTTCCCCCTCTCGTAATTACCTAATGTCTTTTCAGTAACGCCAAGTTTTATCGCAGCTTCTTGTTGACTTAACTTTGCGTTTACACGAGCAGCTGCTAAAGAAATTTGGAAGATATTATTGTTTTGATTCATGTTCTCAACTCCTTTCCTTATTTCTTATGTCCTTAATATACTACCTTTAAACGGTATTGTCAAACATAAAAGTAAAAAAAAATACCGAAAAAAAGTATTTTATCTATTTACAACACTACCGAAAAACGGTAATATTAATGAAGAAAGGAGGTGCGAAAATGGACGAGAAAGAAAATTTGAAACAAGTAATGGCCAAAAATATTAAAAAATATTTAGATCGCATGGGTAAAAATCAAACTGATTTAGCTAGAGATTTGAATATACCTGAGACAACAGTTTCTAATTGGATGAAAGCTAATACATATCCAAGAATAGATAAAATACAATTGATGGCTGATTACTTTGGTATTTATCGTTCTGATCTTACGGAGGACAAGCCTAATAACCTTTTTTCTTCATCTACTGAATTAGTTAAAGTTCCTATTTTAGGAACAATTGCTTGTGGTGATCCAATATATGTTGAAGAAAATTTTGCTGGTTATAGATATGAATCACCCGAAAATTTACCAAGTGGAGAAATTTATTACCTTGATGCTAAAGGTGATTCAATGGAGCCTACAATCCCTGATGGATCTTCGGTAATGATTAGACAACAAAGCGATGTAGAAAACGGAGAAATAGCAGCCGTGTTAGTAAACGGAGATACTGAAGCTACTTTGAAAAGAGTGAAAAAACTAGGCGGAGTAATAATGTTGATGCCTGAAAACCCTGCGTATGAACCGATAATCATTAATAAGGAAAACCCAGCGAGAATAATAGGAAAAGCAATTAGATTTACAGTCGATCTTTAAATTCCTAGCTAGAAATTTAAAATTATTTGGGGGAGAGCGACGGCTCTCCTTTTTCTAAAGGTGGATAATAAAAATGAAAATAGCTATCTATATAAGGGTATCAACTGAAGAACAAGCTCAGGAAGGATATTCAATAAAAGCGCAGATTAGCAGATTAGAAGCTTATGCCCTTTCTCAAGGGTGGATAATAGTAAAAACTTATATCGATGATGGACAAAGCGCAAAAGACATGAAGCGTACCGATTTACAAAAAATGATGAAAGACATAGAAAAAGGAATATTTGATTGTGTATTAGTTTATAGACTTGATCGCTTAACTCGTTCAGTTCTTGATTTATACACAATGCTCAATTTTTTTGAAGAACATGGTGTGAAGTTTAAATCTGCAACAGAAGTATATGATACAACAACAGCAATGGGAAGATTGTTTATCACATTGGTTGCTGCTTTAGCACAATGGGAACGTGAAAATATGGGCGAGCGTATTAGAATGGGTTTGAACCAAAAAGCTAAAGAAGGAAAATGGGCAATTAATGTTCCTCCAGTAGGATTTGACCGAGATGGAGATTTTCTAAAGATAAATGAAAAAGAAGCTAATATAGTTAGAGAAATTTTTAATACTTATCTAACAGGACTATATGGAATGACTAAAATTGCCAAGATGATGAACCACAAAGGTTATAGAAGTAAAGCTGGTGTTAGCTGGAAAACAGCAACAATTCATTATGTATTAACTAATAAAATCTATATAGGAACAATGAGATATAATTACAGAGTTAATAAAGATCAATACTTTGAGGTAGAAAATGTAGTAGAAGCAATTATTCCTTCGGAAAAATTTTATGAAGTACAAGAGATGATAAAGTCACGTTCAGTTAAACATCCGAGAAGAGCAACTAGTCCACATATATTTACAGGTGTTTTAAAATGCGCAAGATGTGGTGGTGTTATGAACGGTAAGACCAGCAGTATGACAAGGAAAGATAAAAAATATATTTCTCACCACTACTATTGTAATAATAAAAGGGTTGGTACTTGTGACGCTCCTAATATAGCTCAAAATTATTTAGAAATTCAATTTATGAAGGCAATTTCAGTATGGACATTCAACAATAAAGTTGCTAATAAAGCAATTTCGTCTGTACTTAATGATGATGAAAGTAAAAATAAAATAAATAAAATCACAAAAGAACTCGGTAAACTAGAGGAAAGAAGAGTTAAATGGCAATATGCATGGGCTAATAACATGATGTCTGATACTGATTTGATTAAAAGAAACAAGGAGGAAGACGAAAAAGAGAAAGAATTACAGGATAAACTTTCGAAAATAAAAAACCACTTTGAGGTAAACCATAAAAATATTGAATTAGCAAAATCACTTAAAAACTTACAAGAAAACTGGAATGAATTAGAGACTCAAGAAAAGAAAAAATTTATCCAATTAATTGTTAAAGAAATTAGAGTTAATAAAACAGAACAGCGACTTACGCCCAACTCTGTTGTAATCGAATCTATAAAATTCTTATAATCTTGCATGCGCCTATTATAGTTACCAAATGTCCTGTTAAACTCGCTCTTATTGCAATATGTGCTGTTTCTTTATCACGGATTTCTCCAACCATAATAATATCAGGATCATGACGTAGGATTGCTTTTAAGCCAGTAGAATACGTAATTCCTGCTTTCTCATTAACTTGGATTTGCAGAACATTTTCCTGTGTTTTTTCAATTGGATCTTCTAAACTAATAACATTTCGTTGATAAAGATGTGCATTTTCATTTAAGAGGGAATAGAGTGTTGTCGTTTTCCCTGATCCAGTCGGACCGGTGAGAATTATTAATCCATGAGCGTGCTTTAACAAGGAAATTAATTTACGCGAAATATTCGGAAATAAGGAGATGTGATAGATTGGGAGCATATTTTGATCGGTAAGTACACGAATTACTAAGCTTTCATGGGGATGGGATGGTAAGGTCGATAAACGTAAACCAATATACTGACCATTGACTGTTGTGGAAATAGAACCATTTTGCGGTTTTCTTCTTTCGCCAATATCCATAGAGGCCGTAAATTTGAAGTGGGAAATTAATTTGTCACATTCCACAGATGATATTACTAATCTAGTAAGCAAACGATTAGCAATCCGTAATTGAAGGATGGATTCCTTTTGCCTTGGGGTTATGTGAATATCAGTAGCGTTCTGCTCTACTGCATCACGTATAATCCGATTTGCTAGTGCTTCAATAGATAACACTTTTCATTTAACACCACCTTTTTATTTATTCGATTACTTATTTCGACAAAAAAGGTGAAATTCCTTCTTCACTTATAAATTTTTTTCTTTTTATTATCGCACCCTACAAAAGGTACTGTTGATTAACCTTTCAGAGAATTTCCGAAAAAATTCAGTTTGTTTTCCGTATAAAAAATTCATCTTTCATCCATATTATATATATCAAATATTTTTGGGCTATAGCCAAGTGGTAAGGCAACGGACTTTGACTCCGTCACTCGTTGGTTCGAATCCAGCTAGCCCAGTTAGGACCCGTCTTTTCGGGTCCTTTTTTTATATAGAAAAATGGGGCTGTGATATATTTATTCCAGCCAAGGATAAAACCGAACAATTATACGAATCTGCTAATGAAAGTCCCGTATAATTGTTTGATTTTTTCATTTGTTTTTAAAAGGATGTTTCCATGAAGTTTAGTGCGGTTCCCCGCAGCCGGAATACACTTCGCTTTCCGTGGGGCTAAGCTTAAGCCTCCTCAGCTTCGCCTCCGGGGTCTCAGACTGTCTCGCTAATCCCACTGGAGTCTACGTGTATTCCGGCTGCTCTATTTTCCCAACTAATTATATCTCCTCTTGTAAAAAGTATGCGAAAGCAGCCGCTATTTACTAGCTAAATTAGAGATTGTTCGTCTTTACAGAGTATCTATTTAGTTATGTCCCAACCTTGTGGCTTATCTGTTATACATTCATATCATCATGTTGAATCTGCGACTTTTCAATTTGAATGGTTGTATGGTCAATGTTAAATTTTTCTTTTAAACATCGATTGCAAGCTGGAGAATTTCTTGACTATCGCTCTTATCATCAATTAATAGATGGCAGCTTAACGTATCCAGTCCAGATGTGATAGTCCATATATGCAAGTCATGGACATCGATTACTCCTGCCATTCCTTCTAATTCTCTTTTTACATCTGCCTGGCTGATAGTACTTGGTGTTCCTTCCATTAATATATGAATCGAATTTTTTATTACTCCCCAACCGCTTTTTAAAATTAATAACGCGACTACGACAGATATAATTGGATCTGCGACATACCAATCAAAGAAGAGCATGAAGAAACCTGCTATAATTGCGCCAACAGAACCTAATGCATCCCCTAAAATGTGTAAATAGGCACTTCGTAAATTAACATTGTTCTCTACATCCCCTTTTCTCAATAATGCGATGGCACTGATCATATTTGCTAGTAGACCAATTACAGCTATAACCATCATCGTTCCACTGGCTACAGTAGGTGGTTGAGAAAATCGCTGTATTGCTTCCATGATGATAAAAAAGGCGATTATAAACAGAGTAACACCATTAAATAGAGCAGCTAAAATTTCAAAGCGATAATATCCATACGTTTTATTAGCAGATGGCGGTCTAGACGCAAACCAGATTGCTAGGAAACTTAGAAAAAGGGAACTCGCATCACTTAACATATGGCCTGCATCTGATAATAAAGCGAGGCTATTCGTAAGCAAGCCACCAAAAAACTCCAACAACATAATACCTGTCGTGATTAATAATGCTATAAGTAAACCCTTTTTATTTCCTTCTCTTATTTCTTCAAAACCATGATGATGTCCATGATGACTATGGTCGTGTCCATGAGAATGCCCCATATTATCTTCCTCCTACCACTAATTAAAATCGATATATTATTAACTTTTTCAATCGCGTTTCTCTAAATATTGCTGTAGCTTTGCTGCATTAATCCTTTAGAAGTTACTGGAATTTCTATGTATATCCCAGTTTAAGAACCTCTAGAAAATAATTTTATTCCCTATATTTTGTGGCAAAAACCAAATTTTATGACTTCCTGATCGATAAAGAAAACCTCCAGCAGTGATCCCGCACTGATGGTTAATTGCACTTATCGAAAATTTACCGGAGAGTTTCTTAGCGATTCAGCTTGTTATAAAAAGGGAATGCAGATCAAACACGATATTTATTTTCTTATATGAACATATATTCATATATAAATTATATAATCAGTACAAAAAGATGTCAATGAATGCTTTAAATATTAATCATTAAACAATTTATTACGATGTTCATGCTTCAAACAGTGAATATGTACATTTTATGAACAAAATATTTGTGAAGTTGTGAACATTTTATAAACTTATCGTTTTAACCATGTTTATGGTAGATTGCTATATTATAATAAAGAAAATTAGTCCTCAGGAGGAACATTTGATATGGAAAATACACTAAAAGTTACGAATGTATTATCTGATCCAACTCGTTTCTATATTTATCAGTACATTACTAAAAGGCATCAAGATGTTACTGTTCAGGAAATTGCGGATGAATTCTCCATTCATCCAAACGTAGCTCGCTTGCATTTATCTAAATTAGAAGATGTAAGAATGCTGCACTCGGAAACAAAGAAAACGGGTAAAGGTGGTCGTCCAAGCAGATTATATCGCTTATCAGATGAAGTCATTCAATTTAGCTTTCCGTTTCGAGACTACCAATTATTAAGCAATATTTTGTTGAAAACGCTCGAAAGCCTTGGAGCAGAGGGAAGCAAAGCGCTTTATGAAACAGGAAAAACATTTGGTAAGGAAATGATGGAGCATGAGATTGCCCGTTTTACAAACAATACAGCAATATTATCTAATGAAGATAAACTGCGTTTATTACAAAATGCGAGTTTAATGACAGGACAATTACCTGCACTAGAATGGAACGACGATCAAACCTCTTTATATTTCGAAATATATAACTGCCCATTTAAAGAAGTAGCCCTAGAGCATAAGGATAAAGTTTGTACGATGCATCAATCCTTCTTTACTGGAATGTTTGAAGCATTGTTTACAGATGTTCAGTTAATTGAAAAACAAAACATTATTAGTGGCTGTGATCAATGCGCCTACAAAACCATCGTTCAATAAGAAAAAAGGAGAGAAGGGATATTGCTCCCCATTCTCTCCTTTTTCTTATTGCAGCAATTTTTAAAACCCATTTATATATGGATTATGATCCATTTCATGCTCAATTGTCGTTTTTCTACCATGACCTGACAGAACCAATGTTTCTTCTGGCAAATTCAATAACTTCTCATGAATACTATTTAGTAAAGTTCTTTGGTTTCCGCCAACTAAATCTGTCCTGCCAATACTTTCATAAAAAAGCGCATCTCCAACAAATGCCCAATTCTCTTTTTTAAAATAAAACGTAACACTACCTGGAGAATGCCCTGGTGTCTCCATCACTTGAAATGTAAAATCACCGATTGTCATGCTTGGGTTTTCATCTAAGAAATGCTCAGCAGGTCTCGCTACAATAGGATTCGGAAGTCTAAATGCTTCACTTCCATTTAATTTCGGGTTAATTAACCATTCTTCTTCTTTGCTATGTACATAAACAGGAATGCTATACTCTGTTCTAACATCTTCAACTGCGCCAATATGATCAAAATGTGCATGTGTTAAAAGAATCGCTATAGGAGATACCTCTAACTCCTGAATTATCTTAATTAACTTTTCCCCATTTGCACCAGGGTCTATCACTAAACAATCCTTATTTTCGTTCCATACTAAATAACAATTCGTTTGGATTGGCCCTAAAGGAACTTGTTTATATTCCATGAACTTTTCCTCCTATTTGCTTTCCAAATGACTTAGAACACGTTCTACTTTATCTTCCATTTTTCTAGTAATGTCTCGTCTATCATCAATACGGATATTCGTACAAACACGGACAAGGCCTTTTTCAAATGGTACTTCATGCATTGCTTGAATAACTTCAAACAATATCGGTAGCTCGCCTTCAATAATTGTATTCATTGGTGTTAATTGAAAACGAATCTGGCCTTTTTCCTCATAATCCATTAGTACTTTTTGAATATCTGCTACATATGCACTTACACTTGGCGTTTGCGTTCCTACTGGTATTACTGTTACATCTACAATTGCCATATTAACTTCCCCTTCCGCTGCAAAAATTAGTCGTCGTCTTTCATACAATCAACCATTGATCTTAGTTCATGATTATGATGGCATATTTTTATTTCAACATCAACTATTGTGAATATTAGAGGAAAACAAAGGAGTGATTTCTCCCGTTTCTATCTCCAACATATTTTCTAAATAATAGCCAAAAAGACAGTACTTTCCGTCGCTTGAAATTTGGATTGGCTGGTCCTCTAATTCCGTATCGGTAAATATTTTTTTACTTTCACCTGTGTTCATATCTATTTCTATAAGTTCAAAACCATCTTGATAGGTTTCAGCATTCCCATTTTCTTTCGGAACAAAAGTTATCAATTTATCCTGATAAATCGCATAGTTCGGAACTAGCCAATTAGCAAATTTGGATAGTCGTGGAACTTGAATAGTCCCATGTTTATTTAAATCTATGTCATAAAAGGAATAAACAGCTTCCTCCTCGTTCCCTGTACTTGATAGAGTAAAGAGAAATTCATTTTTCTGATCGATAAAATAAATATTAGGAAGTTCTAATTCCTTTTCTTCTGCTGTTTCTAAATCAAATATTTTCAGTGGTGCATATAAGGAAGGATTATTTTGATCCCAATCAAGATACATTACATTCTCTGTTGTTAACCATTGTGGAAACGGTGTAGAGACAGGGAAATCATTTAATACGTCTTCTTGAATATCTAATGTAAACACTTTGCTCTCCCAATCCTTAGTGAAGGTAGTAACTAATAATTCATTTTCATTATGTGGATTCCATGCAAAATCTGTTTCATAACTTTGAAACTTTCTAGAAAGGATCTCGCTACCTTTTGCATCAATTATATGCATTTCTCCTTCCTCATCAGAAAGAGCACTATATAGTAAAAGTTTATTATTGTTTATCATCACATTCGATAATTCTGTGTCCGACTCATACAAAGGGATATGTTTCCCTGTATAGATATTATATGTATAAATTTTATATACACCTTCTACTTTTGCCGAATAACAAATCGTATCTTTCTGTATCCAGCCATATACTTGCTCAAATTCTCCTTCAATCGGGCTTATAGGAGGAAGCATCGTGTTGTTGTTAACATTTTTGTCCTTCGCTTCATTTTCACTGGCTGAATCATTCTGTCTAGGGCTACAGCTAGACAGAATTAGTGTGAAAAAAGTGAAGAGAAGAACTATTCCTAGTGTATTTCTCTTACCTATTAGAAACATTTTTCACACCCCTATAAATACTTTTCCTGTTTTTTTTTACTCTATAGAATAGTAACACAAAAAAGCCGATTTTTTTCGGCTTTTTTTAAATAGTCTTTGATATTTTGCTAAAATAAGAAATATGACTCAATTTAATGTACTTTTGCTCCAGTTTGCCTATAAAATCATATCCAAGTGCTTAAATGATACTACATATATAAGGAAGCTAAGAAAATTCCCGTTGTATCATGGTAGATTTCGGCAAATTGAGAAAGAGGAAGTGGGTTTATCCCTTTTCCTAACTCGATTGTAAAACCCGGTTTTCTGAATTCTTGTATAAACCAATCTTTATACCCTGCATGACTATCAACATTTTGAATAGCCTTATATCCACTCACTCTTGAAAATTCATTAGCTAATGTCCTTGATTCTGCTGGTTCCAGTCCTTCGTAGCCCCAATAAAATTCTTTCCCTTGTGTATGTAAAGCTAATAATCGGTCAAATTGCTCCTTTTTTGCAAGTTCTGCCATCACTTGAGCCTCTGGTTCGGACAATGGAGTATCTCCTGGATAATCTCTCGGTGCTGGCCCTTTTGGTTCTTTCCTTTCCTTTTCAATTTCCCAATTTGCAGGAAACTGATTATTCAAATCGACGCCACGGATATTTGCTTTCCAGCCAGTAAAATCGATACTCCCTTCATTTATCGAGATAATTTTTTCCTTTTGTCCCTCGGGAGGTCCATTTAAAACCAAATTTACTCCATCTGGGTTAACCATTGGTACAATCGATAGATCCACAGACTGATACAAGGGCATTGTTCGAACATTGCGGAAAGTTGTTGCATTAGTTAAAGATAATAAGAAATCATTTAAAAACGTCATTATAATCGGTGTAGTGATCCATTCATTCGCATGGAAGGATGCATTTATATGAACGTTTTTCGTTCCTTTTCCAATTTTAATTTCCTCTATGTTTTGTCCTAATACACTATTACCAATTGTATGCACTGTAATGAAAGGGAAAACTTTTTTTAAACGATTGATATCTTCCTGCAAAGAAGAATAATCATATTTTTTCTTCCCATCTACAAACCTTTTAATGATGCGATTAGGAATTAAAACTTCGTCCCCTACTTTAAGATTATTGGGATTCAGTTGTTGATTTAATAATAAAAGACTATCAACCGAAATATTTCTTACACCCGCAATTTTCCACAAGGTTTCTCCATGCTTTATTTGATGAACTTGTGATTCAAATCCAGGAATTTGGATTGTTTCAGATACTGCTAATTTATTTGGATTTACGCTAGGATTACTGTCTAAAATAAGATTTAAGGGAACCATAAAAAGCTGACTATAGTACCAAAGTGTATCCCCTGGTCTCAATTTTATCTCCATATGTTCACTCCTCTCCCTATTTATATATATGAACATTCCATCAAAACATTCATAGCGAAAATAGGCGATTAAGAAAACTTCCGGGGTTTTCATCATCCCCACTGATGGTTAGTTACACTTGCCAGACCTCGGCTTCCTTCGTTCTCAGCAGCTTGCATTTAGGTATTACTACAATAAAAAAAGCTTCGTAACATACTAGTTATTACAAGTATGTCCCAAAGCTACAATCATCCTATTCTTTTTGATTCGTTTCTTCTATCATATCAAGCATTCCTTTTTCTTTATCATAAAAACGCAATAGGTCTCCATAAATAATGCTATCGGAATACTGCAATTCTAAATTCGCCTGTTCGATATATGCCTCACATGCATTTCCATCAACCGCTTCTCCTGTTGCTCGATCATAGCATACCTCTTTTGTATATACATAATCTTCAGTGATAAAGCTACCGTCTCGCAATACAACAAATTGGTCATTGTCTTTTGAGAATAGATCAGATCCAAATTGAATATCATTTTTAGTCTCGATCCCTAACAAATGAAGTAGAGTAGGTTTAATATCCATTTGACCCGATACAGTGGAGATTGTTTTTCCTTCCATTCCTGGAATATGGATTGCAAATGGAACTCTTTGCAATTGAGTACTTACAAATGGAGTCACTTCTTCTCCTAATAACTCACTCATTGCTTTATTATGATTTTCAGAAATTCCATTATGGTCTCCATATAAAACAATAATACTATTTTCATAGAGACCTTCCTCTTTTAATCTTTCAATAAAGATTTTCAAGGCTTCATCCTGATAACGAACAGTCGGTATAAAATTATTAAGCGTTCTGCTTCCTGTTGTTAGCGGCTCAATTAATTTGTCTTCTTCATCTAGTTCAAAAGGAAAATGATTTGTCAGCGTAATAAATTTACTATAAAAAGGCTGAGGCATTTCTTTTAAATGCGCAATAGATTGTTCAAAGAAATCAATATCTTTCAGTCCCCAACCGACAGAGTTTTCCTCATTTACATCGTAATCATTAATTTCATAAAAACGTTCATATCCTAGACTTTGATACATTATATCACGATTCCAGAAACTTTTATTATTTGCATGAAGAGATGCGGTAAAATAGCCATTCTCGCTTAAAATTTCTGGTGCTGCTTGATATTCATTTCCAGAATGAGTAAAGAAAACTGCCCCTCTGCTTAAAGGATACAATGAATTTTCTACAATAAATTCGGAGTCAGATGTTTTACCCTGTCCAGTCTGATGGTAAAAGTTCTCAAAATAAAAACTATCTTTAATAAATTCGTTCAAGAAAGGTGAAATCTCTTCCCCATTTACTTCGCGATTTACAGTAAAGCTCTGAGTAGACTCCAAACTTACCATTATCACGTTTTTTCCTTTGGCGATTCCAAACATGTCCTTATTTGGTTCAGTATAATTCGCCTGATTATAGTTAAGCATATCTGTTAATTCACTGCCATCTGCAAATGCTCTTTGTGCAGAAGTCTTTGTTTGCAGAAAAATATCATATAGCTGGTAGTTGTAAGTACCAATATTCTTTACTAAAAGCTCTCGATCAAATGTTCTTGTTAACAACTGTGTTCTTTGTGTTTCTGCTAAACTCAAATTAAAAAATGCTAAGCTAATCGTAAATAAATAGAAAATACTTTGCTGAACTTTTGTGTATTTTGGAATCTTTAAAAAGGATGGTTTCTTTTTCATTATTACTGCAAGCAAAATAATATCAATAAAGAAAAGAATATCCGTAACATGAATTAACTCCCTGACACTACTCCCCAAATCGCTCATATTACTAGTTTGAAATAGAAGCGGGAGGGTTAAAAAGTCTGTATAGACGCGATAAAAAACTACATTCGCATATAATACAAAAGAGAGAATCAAACTAGAGGTGAATATATATCTTTTTTGATTTTTCGCTGAGAAAAACATGGATATTCCCAAAATAAACAATAACGAGCTTAAAGGGTTAATAATTAAGATAAATTGTTGAACCCAATTTTCAATTTTAATATCAAAGCTAGTAATATATGCAATATTTGTTTTAATCCATAGTAAAACTGTTGCAATCGTTATAAGTGATAGCTTAGACCATTCTATTTTTTTCTTAAACAATGATGAATCCTCCTAACTATTGATCAAACAAAATCTCTAAATGATCACTTTACACATTTTACAATTATTTTATTATATAAAGCCAATCTTTATGAAATTTTAATCTATTTTTCATCTTCATGTATTATTATAATAACTTACTCTTTTTTAGACGTCCAACCAGAAGAAAAGTTTCAAAAAAATAGTACTTTTTCAAAGAGGAATTTTTCTGAATGTTCAATCTATTTTTCTCACAAAAAATCTTCTCCCTAATAGAAGAAGATTTGCGAAAATATTAGATTTAAAAAGTTATATTATATATTCCTACATAACTAGATTAATGTTTTGCAAGCCACGCAGCACCAATTACCCCTGCTGTATTCCCAAGCGTTGCCACATCAATGACTGTTGACTCTGCTACGCTTTTAAAAGAGAATTTCATGAAATTCTCCTTTACAGGATTCAACAGAACGTCACCAGCTTTTGATACACCGCCTCCAATTACAATTTTCTCAGGATTTAATGTATTGGCGATGTTTGCTAATACCAACCCTAAATGAAATGCAACAAATTGCACGATTTCATTTGCTAATTCGTCGCCTCTTTTTGCTGCATCAAATACATCCTTTGCTGTAATAGCGCCTTCTTGGTCCAACACAGAATGAAGCTCACTTAATGTATGTCTTTGTGCTAATCGTTCTTTCGCTAAACGGACAATTCCAGTTGCAGAGGCAATCGTTTCTAAACAACCTGTTTTCCCGCAGTTACAAAGAGCACCATTTTCAACAATAGCAGTTAGATGTCCTATTTCACCAGCAGCACCCTTTACTCCCTGTACGATATCTCCATTAATAATAACACCGCCACCTACACCAGTGCCAAGTGTTACGCAAACCAAATCTTTAGATCCTTCTCCAGCTCCCTTCCACATTTCACCTAAAGCTGCACAATTCGCATCATTATCTATGGTTACTGGCAGTCCTAAATCTGCTTCTAGTCTAGCTTTTAATGGAAAATTATCTGGCCATCCTAAATTGACCGTATTAAAAATGATTCCTGTTTCATAATCAAATGGTCCTGGTGCACCCATTCCTGCACCTAAAACATCTTCCTTTGAATGACCTAATTCTTGCAATTTAGCATCAATCGATTTTGCTATATCTGAAGTAATGTTTTTTCCTTCTTCTGAATTATCGGTAGGGATTTCCCAATGATCAATTAAATCGCCATTTAATGATAAAAAGGCAATTTTCACTGTTGTTCCGCCTAAATCAATTCCAGCTACCCATTTTTCCTGCATCCTCAATTCCCCCTATTTTTCTCATCTGTTAAATGTTGTATTTCATGATTAAGCAAGCGCATCGCAGAGTCGAATTCTTGTTCCTTTATTAATTGAGAATGATATAATTCTTTTATTTCCGATTTCATTAATTGTAAATCGCCTACTCGATCGCCTACATAAATAATTGTTCCATAACTTTTTAGAAACTGTTGTACATCATAAATTGTTTGCATGGTACCCCTCGCTTTCATCCATTATTCTACCTGCTGCAAAGGTTTGCATAAAGTGATAAATTAATCGTTTTCAAATTAAGTATATAGGAAATGAACTGTTTCCTCAACAGCAGATTGTTTTTCACTATTAGAATAGTTATTCCTCGTCAAAAAGCAAAAAAGAGTGAATCAATTTCTCTTAAATACCAAGCCTTTATCCCAGGCAGCAGGAGCAACTAACCATCAGTGGAAGATAAAGAAAAACCTCCACTGATGGTTAGTTTTCTTTATCATATTTTTCTTTTTTATTCATATAATGAAAGAAGTGTATATAAGACAGGCTTATGCCACATTAGCATTCTTAAGATGGAGCGGTGAAAATAATGAAAAAAGATTTTATTCGTTTAACTCTATCTCTTCTCATTCTCGTTTCTATTTTCTATATTTTTCAACAAAAGCAGATTGCAAAGGAGAGTATAACTTATTTTCCAATAGATCCTACTGTGACCTTTCCAAAAGCAAATACAACGCTTACCTTTAGCAAAAAAAGATTTGATGAATACAGCATTCTTTGGGAAAGTAATTCTTCTATTAATAAGCTAGCCTATTTAAGACAAGACATGAGCTTACTGTATGCAAATGGGAAATTGATAAGCACGATGGGAGAATGGAAGCAAAATACATTAGAACTTTCCGAGAAAAAGACAGTCGTTGAAAGAGAAAGCAACTATTTACAAGCTATTACTTTTCATTATGCCGAAATACATGATGCCAGTGAAAGAATATTCAGCTCACAAAAAATTTCTGCCGATAATTTATATGTTATCAACTCAAAATTTGAAAACACACCTATTTTTTTTCATCATCCAAATAACTTAGTAGAAAAGGATTGGGCCAAAACATTAGATAAAGAGGCATTTGACTATGCGGAGTACGCTTATCGTCAAGGGTTAAAGAAATTCCATATTTCAGCTGATCAATACCATACTAAACTTTTACTTACAGAATTAACACCATACAACGATGCACCTCTCCCGCATTTTTCCAAGGAACAAAGCGCCAAAATTATCGGACAATTAACAGAGGGACTTTACAAAAACTATTTCCTTGGCATTATAAAAGAAGATGGAACCATTGCAGATCCCATCGGAAGTTCTATTCCAATAATTTTAATTAGTGACAACCATCTTCTTATCTTATTTACCACAGCAGATGATGAGCCAATTGTTTTAAGGCAGCAAATATCTACTCTTTAATTTTATCCCATAAACGAAGATATTTAAGATTATTTTCGTCTAATTCTATCGCTGTTTGTATATATTCTCTTGCCTTGGTTAAATCTTCATTATAAAGACTGACTACGGCTAAATTATAATAAGCCTCATGAAATTGCGGATTCAAAGCGATTGTTTTTTGAAGATTCTCTTCTGCTTTGGCAAATTCCTTATTCTTAAGCTGAATATAAGAAAGTAAGAAATAATAGTTTTCATTATTTTTAAATTCAACTTTATTCAACACTTCTTCAGCTTGCGCGTATTTTTCATCATTTATGTAATTATTAACCAAATTAAGTGCGGATTTATCCACTCTATGTAACACAGCTGTACTCGCCGTATAGCTAATCCCTATACCTATCAGTAATAAGGTCATAACCAAAGCGCTGAGCTGGATTTTCCAGCTTTTTTTCTTGGGAAAATGGACGATAGCAGTCGCCAAAAATCCACCTACTAAACCGCCAATATGGCCGGCATTATCGATTCCTTGAATAGTAAATCCAAAAATAAGATTAATAATGATAATAATGATAACATTCCATCCCATCACGCGAAAAAAAAGCTTTGGAAATTGCCAGGCAAAATAAAGAAGAGCCCCAAAACATCCAAAAATGGCACCACTTGCCCCAGCAGATAAAGAGGGACTTAATAAATAGCTCGCAAATACCCCACTAAACCCAGCAAATAGATAAATAAATAAGAATCGACTGTTTCCAAAAATCCGCTCAATTAATGGTCCCACATAATATAGTGCAATCGAATTCATTAGTAAATGTAATATCCCAATATGTAAGAAAATCGGCGTTATTAGTCGCCACCATTCCCCATCGGCGATTAAATAATTTACTTTTGCCCCCCAATTAATTAACGTTTCACTGTTGGTACTTCCCCCACTTCCTTCCATTAAGAAAAACATAATAATTTGAATAGCGATAAAAAGATAAGATATAAAAGGTTTGCCAAAATGAAACAGCTGTCTTTCTTCTTGTTCATTTTGTTTTATATGGGTAAAAACATCTTCTTTATATGTTTCAATTTGTGCGTTTCGTTCTTCCTCTGTATCAGGAACGACATTCAAGTCAGCTATAGTATGTCCAGCTAACTCCCATTCTTCGATAGACCGATCGAGAAGGACTGTTTTAATTTCTACTTTTTTATCCGCACTAATAAATGGCTTATCAATTAAATGTGCAAAGGAATCGACAGGAGGAAAAGCTGTTATATACATACTCTCCACTTTAAGAGAGCGATTGCGCAATGTACGTCTAATTCTTTCAGCATTTAATGAGGTTCTTTCCATATCTCTACTTAGCCAATTACTCCAATCCAAATCAATACGAAATAAACGAATAACGGGATACTTTATTGCACCGCTTTGCTCCTCTAGCCATATCTCTTGTTGGTCTTCTGATAGATAAATTATTTTATACTGACATTCAGTCACTAAAAAATCGACTAATCTCCAATATTTATATTGTTCTATCTCCATCTGTTCTCTCCCTACTCTCCGAACACTGTATAAACTTCTCTTTTTTCATTCTCCAGTTGCTTAAAAAAGAAACGTCGTCATTTTTAGGAAATCACCTTTTCCTTAACAATACTATAAAGGGTCTATCATTTCCTTTTTTATAATAAAATACCACTAGTGTTGCATAAATGTTGTTAGAATATTCAGTTTAAATATGTCCCCTGTTAAGAGCCAAAAAAGTAAATACCCAACTAAAGGTGGATCCATCCATTTGGAAATTTTTTTACAATTAGACTTAAGAGACGACGACAATTTGTTTATTAAGGAATGGTTTTTCCTTCAATCTTTCGAAGCCAAATATGTGCTGGTTTCCACAAAGCTGCCCGTAAATATCGGCTAATTTGTAGGGTTTTTCGTTTACTTTTTGTCTCGATTTGTGCGAGAACATGCAGGCAAAAAACAATAAGTGCGATAAACACTTGATTCTGAATTGCCCATTCGCTTTGGCCGTAAAACTTTTTGATATGGAGATGTTGTTTAATCCATTTGAAAAATAACTCAATCGCCCAGCGTGATTTATACATCTTTGAGATTTCTTCAGCACTTAAATCAAAACGATTTGTGATTAAATGAAGCTCATTTCCTTTTGAATCAATCACTTTTAGAAGACGAAAGTAATTTTCGGCACGGTTTTGCGTCGTACCAATCAACACCATTTGATCCGACAAAACAGATGTATTCTCGGGTAGTTTAAAATCGTAAACCTCCCGTATGACTGCGTTTTTTCGCAGCCTAGAAAGGAAAAAGTAGCCGTCATCTGTCATCCGATCAAAGCGTTCGTAGTCTAAGTAACCACGGTCAAACACATACATACATTCCTTGTCATCAACCATTACTTCAAGCTGACCGCGGTCATGTTCTTTGGCCGTTGTCATAATGGCCTTTTCGGGATAGGATATACCTTTTTCCATAAACACAAGGCGTAAGTGCAATTTAACACCCGCTTTTGTTTTGCGGAATTTTGCCCATTTATGATTAGTCAAATTGAGAGGCAATGTGCTTGAATCAATGATTTTTAATGGCATCACAAGTTTCGTGTTGTGCGTTTTGGCATGAATTTGTGAAACTAAATCAAGGAAAAGCTTTTGGAATAAGTCTGGATTCATGCCATTTAAACGGCGTGAGAGTTGGGAAATACTGATAGAATCAAGATCAATGCCCTTTTGCAGTTGATCATCGAAAAGACAATCGCTCAGCGCATGCAGACTTTCGACTTCTTCTAGCTGCGCAAAAAGTAATAATTTTAGAAATGACTCTGTCGTTAGTTTTTTCGTATAGAAATCTAATTTCAACGTTTTCACGTTTTCTTCAAATAATTGAAGATTTATTGGTGAAAACCATTGTCCAAATGAAGTTTTTCGTGTAATCTTGTCCATGCGATAGTCCTTTTTAGTGGATTTGGACGGGTTACCACCTAACTTATCCATTATAAAGGACTTTTTCTTTGCATAAAATGATAAAATTGAACATTTCAAGTATTTTTAATAGTTAAATTAAATTAACGCAACACTAGTGATAAAATACCATTAAATTATACTCTATGCAGCTAATATATGTAGCTAGATCATGTTTTAATGTTTGCTAATAATAAAGGGAAACCGTATTTTACAGATTACCCTTTAAAGAAATTTAGAAACTATAATAGCAAAGGAAATACCCTGTGTGATCTCACAGGGTATTATGACTGAAATAAATTCGGTGTTTTAAACAGGATCTATCAACCATTCTATGCTTTTTGAAAGTTATTGATAAATAGTGTTTTGCGAACGGCCAAAAACAGAATTCATCATCATTCTTTTTATACTAGGAACACTCAATAATACTCTTACAGCATATTTACGGATCAATGGATTCCTTAATATGGTATTCATGACACGGTAACGTTTTTGAATTAAATAATATCCACCTAACACAATTAGTAAAATGGAGAATACTCTTGACATTTTTCCATCCCTCCTAATAGTTAGTTTGGTGATAAAAATTAATTTTATCCGTTTTGATTATGTGAAAATATTCCCGTATCTTAATTCCGCAAATAGGCTATGGTAAATCATTACTGAAAGAAGACAAAATACAACAAGGCTGCCAACAAACCAGAAAGTACATTCACCATATCATTATTAAATAGAGCAAACCCTTTTATCTTAACTAGGCTTTCATGACATTTCCACTTTGTTTCAAAAATTTTCCCACAAACTGGACACTTATACTCCACTTGTACAAATGCTCCTAAAATGGTATCAATAACATTCCCTAGAAATCCAAATAGAATGATGCTAACAAATCCTCCTAAATGAATGGGAAATAATACGATTGCTGTTAATGCAATAACAAACGCCCCTGCTAATGCAGCCCATGTCCCTAAAACACTGATTGCCCCTGAAGTGCCTGTTTCTGTTGGTTTCCATGTTCGAACAGAGATTGGATTTTTTTTACTTAATGAACCAATTTCAGAAGCCCATGTATCCGAATTGGCAGCTGCAAGCAAAATGGAGAAAACAGTAATCCAAATGGAGTCTTTAGTAAAATAATAAACGATACTAGCAATGGCAGCAAACCCTCCATTTGCCATAACTTGTAATGCATCGCGAGTAGATCCTTTTTGTGTTTTTTCTGCCATCGATTGTTTTGTTTTCCCTTTGTATTTTGAAAACATACTAGAAGACACAAAAAATACTCCTAGAACAATTAATCCTTTATAGCCAAACCCGATCGCAATTCCTGTACCGACGAAAAAAGCTGCAATTGCACCACTCTTAGTTAAAGATCGACGTTTGAAAGCATAATAAGAAACAAAAAAAATGAAAATAGGATATATAATACTACTCATCTGTACATAATACCCCTTCATTTGTAATTATTTTTTGGACTGCTAGGTCATGGTTCTCTTTTGGGATTTCTTTCTGTAGCTGCATAGAAAAAGCTAACGATATTGTCTTTCCTTTATAATTTTGCAGAAAGCGGTCATAATATCCTCCTCCGAAACCTAGTCTATATCCTTTTGGCGAATAGGCTAGCCCTGGAACAAGGAGTAAATCAATTTGTGCTGGATCTGTTTGTTCTGTTTCTTCTACAATAGGTTCGAACAAATTACTATAAACAGATTCAAGCTGATTAAAATGCTCTAATTGGCGAAAAGTCATTTGTCTAGTTGCGGGGTCGCACTTTGGAATACTTACCTTTTTTCCTAATTGCCAAGCTGTACGAATAATTTGATAAGTATCAACTTCAGGAAATTTGGAAATGGTAATCCCGATATGATTAGCAGAAGTAAAGGAAACGTCCTTATATAATTGGAGAGCTATCTGATAAGACATTTGCTCATATTGAGGCTTACTAATTTTATGT
This sequence comes from Niallia sp. FSL W8-1348, assembly GCF_038006745.1. Classification (NCBI taxonomy): domain Bacteria; kingdom Bacillati; phylum Bacillota; class Bacilli; order Caryophanales; family Bacillaceae; genus Niallia; species Niallia sp. FSL W8-1348. The sequence continues at coordinate 20,645 of NZ_JBBOVV010000003.1, forward strand.
AGTTGTTTGATTATATTTGTTCGAAACTGTTTTTTTTCCTGCATCTTATGTACACACCATCCTTGCCTTCTGTTTTAAAATATGAAAAAAACAGAAGGGATATCCCCTTCTGCTTATTTTGTTTCACGGTGAACTGTAGTACGTTTTTCTCTTGAGCAATATTTTTTTAGCTCAAGACGATCTGGATTATTTCGTTTATTTTTTTTAGAAATGTAGTTACGATCACCACATTCAGTGCAAGCTAACGTAATGTTTACACGCATGTTTATTTCCCTCCAAACTATAGGTTGCTAGTTCGTGCATACGACTTTTATATGATAACATCTTTTGTTAGGAAATGCTAGTACTTGTTTTCATTAGAATATGATTCAAATCTAAAATATCTTTTTTTTCTGTGCCCGTTATCGACCAAGCACGGCTAATGCCAGTTGATTGGGGCTTAACTTCCATGTTTAAGGAAAAGATACTTACACTTGAACCTTTAGCCATTGGTTGATATTTAAGAATGCCTTTATGATTATTGTTCCAGATAAGCTCTGTGTGTACATTCCAAATAGGTTGTACCGTTCTCTGTTCGATACTCGTTGTTTCATGTTTCCCATTTACTAAATAGAGCTGGTCATCGATGGAATGATAGATGACGTTTTCCGTAGGTGAAACAAATGAAAGATGTTCTTGATAAGCTTTAGTAAAGTAATTTAAGACTAGAATTTTCATTTTCTTCGTTTCAGTAGAATGATTACGCACATAAATTTCATTATATTGTATTTTGGAATGTTTGTGTATTTGCTTTACATGCACAGAAATGGAATGCTCAGGTATTAATTTTTCATAACCGTTCTGAATCCAATATGTTTTGCCATCAATCCAAATTCCAGGTGTTGTCGTTAATTTTTTCATTAATAGCTTTCTTTGAACACTTTGAAAGTCTTTTTGTAAATTAGCCTCAATTTTCATTCTATCTTCACCTACTCTAATATTTTTAATTAGATATGGATTCTTTCACCTTAGCATGAACGATTAGTTCATCAAAAACTCTTCTTGTTTCTTCCCCAATTCGATTCCAACTAAAAAGGTGGCTCACTAATTTTTTGCCATTTTGACCAATCTCTTTACCTACTAATGGGTTTTCCAATAAATACTCTATATTCTCTACTAAGTTTTCTGCATTATTTGGTTCCATATATAGTCCTGTTTCTTTATCTTTAATAATTCCTTTTAAGCCACCCGTCTGGGAAACAATCGTTGGAATTGCAAATACTAATGATTCTAGGGCTACAATCCCAAATGGCTCATATGAACTCGGTATCACTACGATATTTGCATGGGCATAAAATGCATTCTTCTGTTCTTCCTGTAAATAGCCTATCAACCGGACATTTTCCGATAGTCGGTTTCTCTCAATAAATTTTTGGTACTCATCATACATTGGTCCGACTCCCGCTATAACAAAAGAAATATCCGATCTCTTCTTAAGCAATTTTCTTGCCGCTTCTAATAGCGTCCCAAAACCTTTTTCTTTAACCATTCTTCCCATAGCAAAAATAATTTTTTGGTTACTGTTCAGATAAGAGGATTCAATTGGCGCAAGCGAAATCTCTTCCATTTTTAAAGATTCTACTCCATTTGGGATAACAGAAATTTTTGCTTGTTCTACTTCAAAAACCGTCATTACTTCATTCTGCATATATTCACTGCAAACGATTAAAGAATCTGCTGCATGTATAAGCTGCCTTTCTTTTTCATGGATAAACTTCTGCATTTCCGTATAGATTCCGCCATTTCTGCCATGCTCTGTCGCATGTATTGTGGCGATTAAAGGAATTTGGAATTGATCCTTTAATGAAAGCGCGGCAGCACCTACTAGCCAATCATGTGCTTGAATCAAATCGAAAGTCATATGCTTAGCTATTTCTACTGCTTTATCCCACATTGCAAGATTTAATCCGCCAATCCAATGGATAAAATTATGTTCCATACTATGCATTGGTTTGACTCGATAAACAAATAAACCGTCCTTTTCTTCTACATCTTCTGCTCCTTTGTTCATATCTTGTGCTGTAATAAGATGAACTTCATATCCATTTTTCACTAGACTACTTGTTAATCCCACTACATGTGTTCCGAGACCACCGATTACATTTGGTGGATATTCCCATGATAAAATGAGTGCTTTTTTTCTATTTGCCGACTCCTTTTGGATTAACTTCTGATTAGTCATCTGGATTGTTGTATTTAAAATCGGGTACTCTTGTTCTCTGAAAGATAACCACTCTTTATCAATAGATCCTTTCAAATACCTACTTAACTTATTTGCTGCGTCCAGGTAGTCTGCAGCTACTTCTTTTTCCCCATTATCTTGGTAAAGTAAAGCGCTTAGCATTATCCATTCTTTTTCCAGCTGTTTCTGAATCCTTTGACTGTCCGTATTTAAAGTAGTTTGTCTCCATTGATGAATTTCTCTTTCCATAAAAGCTAAAGAGACATATGAAGAGCTTTGTTTATGCATATTTCTTTTTCTGTCACGGTTTAAGAAAGAGGCACATAAATGTACATGATCCATCCCTTGACTAAATTGCGTTAAATACGTATTAGGCGTGATATGAACCATATAGCCTTCATCACTTAAGTAACGGATCGTTTTATTAAGATCTTCCCGCACCTTTACATAGTTATCTAAGTTAATTGGTAGGGACAAGACCGACTCATTTGTATAATGATTATACGACTCAAGCAACTCCATAATTGCTTTATCCCAGGCATGTTTAGTCACATTCTCTACTTGAAAAATCTGATACAAACTTTCTTCTATCGGAAAGAAAACCACATCATGTGGGGATTCCACTGCGATTCCAACATCACTTGGTAAAGGATCGCTATGATAGATTGTTGCACTATTTAGATAACTGTATGTTAACTTCTCTTTTTTCAAATATAAGTCCAAGCCAGGTGAAAAATATCCTTCTGGAAACCAAAATCCTTTTGGACGATAATCTAAATAATCATCGATAATCGATAAACCCATTTCCATTTGCAATTGAACACCTGTACTGGTTGAAACATTTGATAAAAGGGAGAAAGAAGCGGGACTTCCAAGCAGTTCGATTCGATTTTCTTGGATGAGTTTCTTAAGTACTTTTAATAAATTTTTCTCCTTTTGAAGCCAATAAGAAAGTAATTCAACATCCTGAGCTTCTTTTTCTAAAAATTCTGTTATTTCTTCTCGAAACGACGGTAAATCCAGCATCTCCAAATATATTGGTGGTATAACAAGTTGAATGGTATAAGACGGATTATCCTTTTCAGTATGGTAAAGAAAGTTTATAAAATTTATTGTCTGTTCATAAAACTCCTTTTTAGCGTGCTTATCTTTCGAAAAATAGTTCATAAAAGGGATCTTATTGATTACAATCAATTGAAAATAAGAACCATTCATTTCTTTTTCACATCCTCTTGCTCTTCTAATTCATAATAGCTATAGGTACTTACATGCTCAATCCAATTTGGAATGGAAACATCCCCATTTTCCCATTTCAGCAACTCTTTTTCCATTATTCCAGTATGATCTTGTGAAGTTCTAGGCGTATGTAATGAATTAGACTGTAATATAGGCAAAAAGGATTGATAAACATCGAGGACGCCAATTTCAAAACAAAAACTTCTGTTTGGCACTAAGTCTTTTAGTACAACCGATTCCTGTTTATTTTCAACCGGTAGCAAACGATAATTATGCGCATTGCTTCCATTATATATAATGCTCGTTATATCGTTAATCTTTATTGCCAAAGAACAGCTATTGGGGTCAATATCATAATAAGTTGAAATTAGCTGCCATTTCCCTTCAGGTATTCTCCAAAATACTAATGCCGTTTCTTCGCTTGTTAACCAAGCTTCCATGCCATTTTTCTTTGCTAATAAATCAATGCTTGTCCAAAAATTTTCGGTTACATAAGGATTCTTCATTTGTAATTCCTTATTAATCTTTTTCTCTTCTACTTGTCCAGTTACCTCTTGTTCTTTTACGTACTTTTTCCATTGGTATTGAACTTTACCTACAGTTGAATTTAGTTCGATGGCAATTTTCCGGAAAGAAAGTCCTTTACGTCTTAAATTTACAATTTGTTCAATCAATAGAACTAGCACCTCTTTCTAAATTTTGTTTTCTTTTCCTGTTTTATCTTTGTTGTATGTATCGCAACTTACTAGTATATGTCTACAAGATTCTTTTTAGTTCCCTATTTATACTATTATGTTACCACTGAATTGGTAATGCTACAATGAACAGATTTTGTCGGATTATGCTTTAACTTACGTACGTTTATCTAAAGGGCTCAAAAAATTTTTTCAACCTTTTAGCCATCTGCTTTAGTAACCCAAATTCGACATATGCTTTAAAAAAAAACAGTTTAATTACGACATATTTTTAAATGTTTCGCAAATGAATTCGAATATTGTCTCCCATTTTTTGAAGAAATTAATGAAATTTCCAACTGTCCTGTAAAAAGCACCTAGCTTTTCTTTTTGATTAAATAGGAATTATTTATGGAAAATGATAAAATATCTTTAGACTGGACAGCTTCTATAAAGCTTACTTTATTAAAATAATTTAAAATGAAGAAATTATCCTGAGGTGAATTATGTTAACTGTTATGCTAGTACTAATAGGAGTTTCCTTATTGCTCCTAATTCTATCTTTTTTCCTTCGTGACCCTATTAAAGATTTGCGCGAAGAAATAGACCAACTTTCCATTCAACAAGTACAGGAAATGTATAAAATAAAAAAGAAATTAAAAGTGCTTGAAGAAGAATTAATGATTGGTGAAGAGAATTTTGCTTTTAAACCATCATCTGCGATAAAAGAATCAAAATCAGACCAGGCTGAAAATATCCAACCAATTCATGCCATTATTAAAAATCAAGTTTGGACACTTGCGGCAAGTGGCGTTCCCGTTGATCAGATCGCAAATCAATCTTCCCTATCGATTACTCAAGTTCAGCAAATTATAAATGAAAGGGTCGGAAAGTAACGAGATGAAGAAACAAAATTTACGTTCGTTGGCAATCGGAATGCTCCTTTCAGCAAGTATAATTGCTAGTTTTTATCTATATCAAGATAACAACAAGCAAGAACAGAACACCCTAAACGTTTCAAATGCGACTACCTATTTACAGAGAGAGGGTTTTACTGTATTAACAGAGGCTGAATACACAGATTTACAAACAAAATTAGAGGAAAGCACCCAGAATCAAACAAAACCAAATGCGGGAGCTAATAAAGAGGAGCAAGAAGAACCTAAAGAGGAAAAAAAGGAGACCTATTCCTACACGCTTAAAATTACCAGTGGTATGAGTATTTCTACGATCGCCGAGTTATTATTTAACGAAAACATTGTAAAAGACCAAGAAGAATTTGAAACCTATTTAATTGATAATGACTACCATACAAAAATTCAAGTTGGCAGCTTCCGCTTAACTAGTGACATGAGCTACAAAAAAATTGCCGAGACACTTACGGAATAAATAATGCATCATAAGAGTGAAACTTCCATCAGTGGGGGTTTTCCTTCTGATGGTTTGTTAAACCAATCGGACCTTTACAGACAATTGATCTTCCACCTATCTTCCTCTTATTCTCATAAGCTTGAGGGGGAGTCTTACTGTCCGTTAAGAGTGAAATAAAAAGAGGCTGGGACATAAGTATTCCAGCCAAGGATAATTCCGAACAATTATACGAAGATGCTAATGAATGTTCCGTATAATTGTTCGGGCTTTTATTTGTTTTTCAAAGGATGTTTCCATGAAGTTTGGTGCGATTCCCCGCAGCCGCTATTTACTAGCTATATTAGAAATTGTTCGTCTTTACAGAGTATCTATTTAGTTATGTCCCATCCTCTTTAGACTGGAAACAAACTTAAGTTAAAGGTTTGTCTCCAGTTTTTTATATTGGCGTTTTAATCATTTTTTAAATTTTGCCATTTACCAATCATATTGTCTACCTTTTACTAAATAAAAGATATTTTCAGCAATATTAGTAGTGTGGTCTGCTGCTCTTTCTAAGTAGCGACATACAAACGTCAGCTGTGAGATTTGATGCAAATATTCAGGTTTATTTTTACTGATTTCGAATAACTCAATAAACGCTTGTTTGTTCAAACCATCTACTTCATCATCCATCTCAGCAATTTTCCGTGCTAATTTTGTATCTTCCTTATTATATGCATCTAGCGATAAACGCAGCATTTCATTCGTAATTTCCAGCATCTTTTTTACGTGAACCATCGGTTTTACTAATTCTTGATTGCCTATTCTTATAGTAGCTTTTGCAATATTTACGGCAAAATCGGCGATTCTTTCAATATCTGTTGCAATCTTTATTCCAACAATAATCCGTCTCAGATCAATCGCTACAGGGGCCTGTTTCGCAATTAGAAGTATAGCAAAATCATTTATTTCTTCATACAATCTATCTGCCTCTGCATCATCATCAATAATTTCTAATGCCATTTCTATGTTTTGTGTTTCAAGTGCTTCTAAAGATCTTTGTAAAGCTTGAATAGAAAATTCTCCAAGCTCTGTTAATTTTCCTTGTAGTTCCTTAAGACCTGCTTCAAATTTCTCTCTAACTGGCATGGTATAAGTCTCCTTTTTGGGATTTCAGCTATAATAATTATCCAAATCTACCTGTAATATAATCTTCTGTTCTTTTATCTTTTGGGTTAGAGAATATTTTATCTGTTACATCAAACTCTACTACTTCTCCATTTAAGAAGAAAGCTGTTTTATCAGAGATACGTGCCGCTTGCTGCATATTATGTGTAACAATAATAATGCTGTAATTTTCCTTTAATTCTTGAACAAGTTCCTCTACTTTTAAAGTAGAAATCGGATCGAGAGCAGATGTTGGCTCATCCATTAGAATCACATCTGGTTCAATAGCTAGGCAGCGAGCAATACAAAGACGCTGCTGTTGTCCACCAGAAAGTCCATATGCATTTTGGTTTAATCTATCTTTTACTTCATCCCAAATTGCCGCACCTCTTAAACTTTTCTCTACTATTTCATTTAAAATTTTCTTATCGCGAATACCATGAATTTTCGGTCCATATGCAACATTTTCATAAATTGACTTTGGAAATGGGTTTGGTTTTTGAAAGACCATTCCTACTTTTGTTCTTAATTCTTCCACCCCGTAATCTTTGTCAAAAATATTACGACCGCGATAGTTAATTTCCCCTGATGTTTTCACTCCAGGCACTAATTCGATCATACGATTTAATGTTTTTATATAAGTTGATTTCCCGCAGCCTGACGGACCAATTATGGATGTTACCTCATTTTCCATAATATCTAAATCAATATTTTTCAATGCATGATTATCCCCATACCATAAATTAAGCTGATTTGTTTTATAAACAGAATTTTTTGTGTTAACATCTGTTGTGCTTTCTACTGCTTTTTTCACTTTGTCTACAAAAACTGTGCTCATTTGAAGTTCCCCCTGTACGTTTAATAACGTTTTTGAAATTTATTTCTGATAAATACTGCAATAGAATTCATTAAAATTAATAACACTAATAGAACGATAATCCCTGCGGCTGCAAGATTCTGGAATTCTTCCTGTGGTCTTCCTGTCCAGTTATATATTTGCATCGGCAATACAGTGAACATATCAAAGACTGTTCTAGGCAAGAATGCTAGGAATAAAGGTAGCCCTAATACTACTAAAGGGGCCGTTTCCCCGATTGCACGTGATAGTGCTAGTATTCCTCCCGTTAAAATACCAGGAATAGCTGCAGGCATTACTACTCTTACAATCGTCTGCCATTTTGTTGCTCCCATCCCCAATGATGCTTCTCTCAATTCATTTGGCACCGCACGAATTGCTTCTTGTGCTGCTACAATAATGATTGGTAGAACTAACAAACTCATTGTTAATCCAGCTGCTAGGACACTTGTTCCAAGTGATAATGCACGAACAAACAAAGTTAATCCAAGTAAACCAAAGACAATGGATGGTACTCCAGCAAGGTTTGATATATTAATTTGGATGAAATTTGTAAACTTATTTTTACTTGCATATTCTTCAAGATAAATAGCTGTACCAACTCCAACAAGTAGAGCAACTGGTGCAACTACCCCCATTAGCCATACTGTTCCTATTAATGCAGTATATACTCCAGCATTTTCTGGTTTTCGAGAAGGTAAGCTTGTTAAAAACTGAAAATCTAAATAGCCAATTCCTTGAGTCAATACTCGATAAAAAAGAACACCGAGAACAACTAAACCAAATAAAGTTGCACTAAAAAATAAAGCTCTCATTATGACATTTTTCAATAATCTCGGTTTCATTTTCTTTATGACATCAGAATGATTTATTAACTTCATCTTAATATTCCTCCCTAAAGCGACGAGAAATGTATTGGGCAAGCAAGTTCATTAAGAAGGTAAATAAGAACAACGTAAATCCAACTGCGTAAATACTGTAGTAAATAGTTGTACCATATCCTGCATCTCCTTGACTAACTTGAACAATATAAGCTGTCATCGTTTGAATAGATTCTGTTACGTTAAAGCTGAGCTTAGGTGTACTTCCCCCTGCGACTGCCACAATCATCGTTTCTCCAATTGCTCTTGATAAAGCTAAAACAATAGAAGAAACAATCCCGGAAACAGCTGCTGGTAAGACTACCTTGATTGCAACTTCAAACTTAGTAGAACCCATCGCTAGAGCCCCTTCGCGCATTGCCCTTGGAACGGCACTCATTGCATCTTCTGATAAAGAAGCAATCATTGGTGTAATCATAATTCCGATTACTATTCCTGGACTTAACGCGTTAAACATTTCTAAAGAAGGAATCATTGATCGAAGCAACGGTGTTACAAATGTTAAAGCAAAAAAACCGTAGACAATCGTTGGGATACCTGCAAGAACTTCTAAAATTGGTTTAATAATTCTTCTTGTTTTATCACTCGCGTATTCACTTAAAAAAATGGCAGATGCTAACCCTATTGGCACAGCAACAATTCCTGCAATAATCGTTACTTTTAATGTTCCAGACACAAGTGGCATAATTCCAAATGAGCCTGGGTCAGAAAATGGATACCACGATTTACTCGTTATAAATTCTTTTATATTTACTCTTTCAAAAAAAGTAAATGTTTCAATGATTAATGTAAATAGAATACCTAGTGTTGTTAAAACAGATAAAATAGCTGTAATCAATAATACCTTGGGCATTATTTTTTCTAGCACCCTACTGATATTGTTTTTTTGCTTTCTTTCTGCGATTAACTCTTGCACAGATGGTGTGTTTGCTTTAACTTCCTGCTTAATCATGCTTTTAGCCCCCCTTAATCCAAACAGCAAGATGGAAAGCCAAGTACAAAGCTTTCCATCAAAACTTATTACTTAAGTCCTTTAATTAATTCTAAATCTTTTTCATATTCTTCTTCTGGCAATTTTACATAGCCTACTTCTTCTGATAGATCTGCAGCATTTTCAATCATAAATTCAGCGAAATCAGCTACTTCTGCTTTTTTCATCGATTCATTTTTTACATATGTGAACAATGGTCTTGATAATGGAGCATATTCTCCGCTTTCAACTGTTTCATTTGTTGGTTCAACTGGGCCGTTACCACCATCAATTGGCACGACTTTTAACTTATCTTTATTTTCTGCATAATAAGCATATCCAAAGTATCCAATAGCGTTTTTATCACCTGTTACACCTTGTACTAAAATATTATCGTCTTCTGATAAAGTCGCCGCTTTTGCAATTGGTTGATCTTCTAAAATCACTTCATCAAAATAATCGAATGTTCCAGAATCAGTTCCTGGAGAATAGTATTTAATTTCTTCTTCTGGCCATCCTTCACGAATGTCAGACCATTTTTTTGCTGTACCATCTTCAAGCCAAATTTTCTTTAACTCGTCTATTGTTAAATGGTCAACCCAAGTATTATCTTTATTCACGACAACGGAAAGTCCGTCATATGCTAATCTTAATTCAGTAAAGTCAATTCCTTTTGACTCTAGCTCTGTTTTTTCTTCATCCTTAATTGGACGGGATGCATTACTGAAATCTGTTTCACCTGCGATAAATGCTTTAAATCCTCCACCTGTACCAGATGATGCAACAGAAACTTTTACATTTGGTTGCTCTGCTTGATACTCTTCAACGATTGCTTCCATAATTGGATATACAGTTGATGATCCGTCTAATTTGATTTGGCCCGATAATTGTTCAGTTCCATTATCCTTTGATGAATCGGATGAATTTGACGGACTAGCATCGTTATTTCCACCACACGCTGCTAATGCTAACATTGTTCCAATCATTGCTGTCAATCCTACTGTTTTAAAGCTCTTCATTTTTCTCTTTACCCCCTAAGGATGGTTGTTTTGTTTTACAAGTTAACTATAAGTCTTTAGTATTAACTTGGTTTTAACTGTTTGTAAATCAATGTTAACAGAATGTAAAAGTAGGGGTTTTTCGAACTATTTTTGTTAATGACTAGAATGTTTCTACCTTTAGTAATAATAATAAAAAAAGGACGAAACTAGTTTTGGCTAGTTTCGTCCTTTTTTATTTACTCTTTTTCTTCTTTACTATATTCTTTTTCTCTTTCTTTTTTCAAGTCGAAATACGCATCCAATACACGTTCTCCGATTTTCTTATTAGCCCCATTATCGACACTTCCTTGATATGCCCATGGAACCATTACGGCCATTGCTACTTCTGGGTTATCTGAAGGAGCATAGCTAATTAAGCTTAAGTTCATGACTTGAGGTGGTTCTTTTCCATAATCACTTCTAGATGGACCATCATAAAATGCTTCTGCTGTACCTGTTTTAGCCGCTGGAGAATAATCTTTTCCACCTAAATTAGAATAAGCAGTACCTTTTGGAGTTTGTGCCACCATTTTAAATCCTTGCTGTACTCTTTCAATCCATTCAGGTTTCACATCGACCTTATTTAATACTTTAGGTTTAATTGTCTCTATGATTGGACCGAGTGTACTATCATCGGCAACTGGTTCACGAATTTCTTTGACAATATGTGGTTCCATCCGTTTTCCGCCATTAGCGATGGTTGACACATATTGTGCAAGCTGCATATTGGAATACGTATCATATTGTCCGATGGATAAATCCAGTAAGAAACCTGGCAGTGTATCTTGGCCTTTAAATCCAACTTGTTCATTAGGCAAATCAATTCCCGTGCGAATTCCTAATCCATACTGAGCAAATTCATTTCTCACTAAGGAAAAGTCATCAAGTGAGACAGATAATGGTTTACCGTATACATAGTTAGCGCCAGCCATCTTCATCACCGTTCTGAACATATAAACATTGGATGAGCGTTGTAAAGCAGTAAGATCGCTAATTGGTCCCATTGTTGTCCAAGACTTTTTAATAGTATTTCCAATTTTTACAGGTGTATCATTCCACACTGTTCCTGGTGAAATTGCTCCTGTTTTATACCCAGTTAATACAGTAGCACCTTTTACAACAGAACCTACGTTATAAGTGGTAGTAATATTACCGAGTGCATCATCTTGAACTTCCAATTTTCCCGTTTCGTCATCTCTTACTAGCCGCTTTCCAGCCATTGAGAGAACATCTCCTGTGTTTGGATTCATAAGAACGACATAGGCTCGATCAAGCAATTTCGTGCCAGCAAACGTTTTTGCTTTTTTCAATTCTTCCTCGATGATTTTTTCAACTTCTAATTGAAGCTCCATATCAATGGAGAGGATTAAATCATTGCCTCTTTTTCCTTCTGTGATGACCTCGGTACTAACAATATTGCCTTTTTTATCTGTTTTATTGCGGACTTTCTCTTTTTGACCTTTTAAAACATCCTCGTATTGTAGCTCTAAGTAACTTGTTCCAACTCGATCATTTCGACTGTATCCTCTTGAAACATAATAATCTAATTTCTCTGCAGGAAGACCCTTTTCTGCGGAACTCACATTACCTAAGACAGATTTTAAGGTATCCCCAAATGCATAGGATCTTTCCCAGTCTGTTGTTGTATCTACACCGGGCAATGATTCTAAATTCTCACTTACTACTGCAAATTCTTCGTCACTTACCTCTTTATTTTTGACCATTTGTGGAGTTAGTTTATATCCACTAATGAACTCACGATAAATAGCTAATACTTCCAGATCATGATTAGTGAGTGTCTTAAGATCCTCTTCTGAAATACGATCAAGCTGTAATTGATATACTTGTTTATTGTATTCATCCTGATCCGGGTACTTCTCAGCTAAAGCCTCTTTTTCCTTTTCCGAAACTTTCTGATTAGCCTTTTCTTCATTTTTTATAATCCAATAATCCTTTTTCTCCCGCTCTGTTACCTTTTTCGTATCTTTTATAATATACTTTGAAAGCAATTCAGCAGTTTCGAGCATTTCTTCTTGCTTAACACCAGAATTGGTATAAGTAATTGCTTTTTGTGCAACATTATCTACTATTACTTTTCCAGTTGCATCATACATTTTCCCACGTGGCACAGAGGTATTTACTGTAACATCTTCTGTTTTCTCTAATTCTCTTTTATAATCCTCTCCATAAACAATCTGCACAAAACCTAGACGCAGAATCAATGCTGAGAACAGTAAAAAAACAAAAAAGAAAATAATATTAAGACGTACAGGTATCGTTTTTTTCTTTTTCTTTTTTCCCAACGTTTAATCACACTTTCCTTAAATATTCTTTTTCTATTGTAATAGAAAACAGTAGATTATTCTATTAATAACTAATTGGAATAATCTTCTAAGATTGTTTAGCACTTGAAATCAGCTTTTTCTTTCTATGTTATTCATTAATATGGGAGAAAAAATCCCTATATATCCACGTTTCTTTTATCCAAAATACACCAAAAACACTATCTATAAAGGCAGACATTATGAGCCCTATAGATAGTGTTTTATTGGAAGAGTCTATTAATCTATTCTTTTTCTTTATTATTCTTTAATTCAAAATATTTATCCATAACACGTTTTCCGATTGTTAAATTAGGAGAAGGGCCATTATTTGTTGTGTAAACCCACGGGACCAATACAGCCATGGCCACTTCTGGATTATCAGAAGGAGCATATGTGATTAAACTTAAGTTCATAACCTCAGGTGGCGGGACATTATAATTCGTTCTTAGTGGTCCATCGTAGAACGCCTGTGCTGTTCCAGTCTTACCAGCTGGGCTATATGGCGCTCCTATAAATACCCCACCTGTTCCTCCTGGCTGCATAACCATGCGAAATCCGGTTTGTACTTGTTCAATCCATCCTGGTTCTAAATCTAATTTATTTAAAACTTTCGGTTGAATTTCCTGCACGATTGGACCTAACTTCTCATCTCCTTGAGCTGATTCTCTTATTTCCTTCAACAGTCGCGGCTGTATTCGATAACCACCATTAGCGATTGTAGAGGCATATTGGACTAATTGCATATTAGTATATGTATCATATTGCCCGATTGATAGGAACATTAAATTACCGGGAACTGCTGTATCTTGCCCTTTAAAGCCCGCCATTTCATTTGGTAGATCGATTCCTGTTCTTACCCCTAGACCAAACTCGCTAAAGGAATTTCTAACTTTATCCCATGCAGCCGGATCGACGTTTAAAGTTTGTCCTGGTCTCGTATAGCTTTCCTTACCTATTGCCAATGCAATCTTAGCCATATATACGTTCGACGATCTTTTTAATGCAGTTAAATCATTCATATTACCCCACAATGAACTTGAATGAGATTTAAAATCTGGTGAATCCTTGATTTTAATTACTTCATCACGCAAAACAGAATAGGGACGAATAACCCCTTCTTTATAACCAGTTAATACCATAGCCCCTTTAACTGCTGACCCAACATTATAAGAAGTGGTAATATTACCTAACGCGAAATCTTGAACAACTTGCTTTCCTGTTTTATCATCTTTGCCTAACTGTTTTCCTGCCATTGTTAATACTTCCCCTGTATGAGGATCCATCAATACGACAAATGCTCTATCTAAATATTGGGTACCAGCATAACCATATTTCGTCTTTTTAAGCTCTTCTTCAATAATTTTCTCTACTTCTAATTGTAATTTCATATCAATCGTTAATACTAAATCATTTCCTGCAGCACCATTAGACAGCACTTCGGAATTGACAATCTCATCTTTTTTATCTTTAATATATTTAACTTTTTTCTTTTGTCCTTTTAAAACATCTTCATATTGCTTTTCCAGATAGCTTAACCCGACTCTATCGTTCATGCTATAGCCTTTAGCTAAATAGCTATCTTTTTCTTCTGCTGGAACTCCCCTTTGTGATGTACTTACATTCCCAAGCACAGTTTTTAATGTCCCACCAAACTCATATTCTCTATCCCAGTCACGAACTGTATCGACACCAGGTAGTTTCTCTAAATTTTCACTAATAATCGCAATTTCCTTATCGGTTACACCTTCATTTTTAACAATATGAGGGGTATAGTAATATCCACTTTGAAATTCCCGATAAATCGCTAATGTTTCCAGATCCAGGTCGCTAAGTGTGTTTAAATCCTTTTCTGTTACACGATCACGCAAAAGCTCATCATATGCTTTTTGATATTCTTTATTATCATCTTTATATTTTAGTTTAAGCTGGTCATTTTCTTCTTCTGGTATTTTCTTTTTGGCTTCATCTGGATTGATAAGAATCCAGTAATCCTTTTTATCTCTTTCTGTTATCTTTTTAAGATCTTTTTCACTATCCATTTTAATAATTTTTGCTAACTCTTCTGCTGTCTCACGCATTTTTTCTGGCTTATCCTTTTTCCAATTCGTATATGTAATGGCATTTTTACCAACATTACTTACGATGCTTTTACCTGTCCTATCATATATTTCGCCTCTCGGGACAGAAGTATTAATGATAACGTCCTCTTTCTTCTCTACTTCCTTTTTATATTCATCGCCATAAACAATTTGGACAAATCCTAATCTTAATATAAGTGCTGAAAATAATAAAAATACCGTAAAGAATATAATGTTAACCCTTAAAGGTATTGGATTTCTCTTTTTTTTCTTTTTTTCCCCCATGATAGATCCCACCATTTCCTCCAAAACTTTCCTATTTCTATTTTAAAGGAAATTTACAAAGATTACTATATGATATTGGATATTTAAGTGAATCCCACGTTTGTTCAGGCTGCTCAATAATCCTATATCTTCATTTCCCCTATTGAAAAACAACCATCTATAGAAAACAGTCTTTTAAAAGAGAAGAGGATCTGTAACTTTACAACAGATCCTCTCGGTTCAAGCAGCCTTCCATTTAATTTTTCGAGCGAAGAAATAAATCACAGAATGTCCACTTCCTAATATAAACAACAATACAGGAATTACTTTATTAGGGTTAAATATGCTGACACCAATAATGAAAACGAGCACTGATAATAGCCTTCCTAGATTCAGAAACAATTCTCTCACTACTATATATTCGATTCTCATTTCTCCTGCTTTCCAGCCTTTTCCGATTACATCAAAGGTCAGACTAGTATAGGGAACAAGAATTAATGGATAAGCAATGGCAATTGTTCCTGCATATATCAACAATTTCGTATAAGAAAAATCAAAAACGATAATAAACATTGAAAGGAATAACATAATTCCCCCAATTAAAATAGACTTATTCCGATTGTCATTTTTGATTGTCCTCGAAACAATATAATAGGCTATAAAGGAAATACCTGAATTAATTAACCCAAATTTACCTAAAGCTAATTCACTATCTGTAGCAATATAAACGAAGACAGTTATCATAAACGCGAAGACGCCTTCCCGTAAGCCTTGGAAAAAATGAGCATTCGTGATGAGTTTCCAATTATTATTATGTTTTCTCTCTTCAACAATTCTTTTAAAAAAATATTTGCCTTCTGCTGGCCTTCTTTTTAGAAAAAAACTAGAGACAACTGCTAGAAGAAAGAGACCTAGAGACATACCAAAAACAATCATATAACCTGTCGATTTTGTTAACTGGGAGATAATATATCCAGCAATCATTGGTCCAATCATTCCCGCAACCGAATTTAACAAGCCTAAAAAGCCATTAAAGAAATCTCTGGTTTCCGGTTCTGTCACTTCAAATGTTAAAACATTATAGGCTAGCCAATAAAATCCATTGCCAATTCCCAGAATTGCTCCAAGGACCAGAAGAAATGTTGATGCTTTATCTCCAATTAATAAAACGGTTAAATAAAAAATGGTAAGAAAGGCTACTCCAATTCGGAATACAATCACCCGATCAATCTTCTTTGCCCACCTGCCTGCAAGTGTAAAGGTAAGTAGCTGCAGCAAGATAATAGCCAGGTTATACAAGCCTAAATCTCTGAATTCACCTGACTGTTTCCATAAAAACACGTTAACGAAAGTATTAGAAAGTGCTACACTGAGTGAATATAAGCCCCCTGTGAGCAACAATATTTTCAAGTCTTTTGTTAGCTCTACATTACCTATTAATTTTCCTATTTTCATCATAGAAACTCCCCTTTGTTCTAGAGTAGTTTCTAACAAAATGAATTTCGTTATGCATTATATATAAAAACTAACAATTTTGAAAATAATATTAACAATGCTAAGACTTCTAAGGAAATGCTACACAAAAAAACCTGCAAGCGTAAGCTTCACAGTTTTTTTTTATTATTCATTATTGTGCAGCTGTAAAACGTTTTGCTACTTCATCCCAGTTAATAACATTGAAGAATGCACTAATGTATTCAGGACGACGGTTTTGATAATTTAAGTAGTATGCATGCTCCCAAACATCTAATCCTAATAC
The DNA here is from genome assembly GCF_038006745.1 of Niallia sp. FSL W8-1348. Classification (NCBI taxonomy): domain Bacteria; kingdom Bacillati; phylum Bacillota; class Bacilli; order Caryophanales; family Bacillaceae; genus Niallia; species Niallia sp. FSL W8-1348. The sequence goes on from NZ_JBBOVV010000003.1 coordinate 37,465, forward strand.
AGGAGTTTTCCCTTCCATTAAAGGATTGTCTTGGTTTGGAGTGCTTGTTACTTCTAATTCTCCGTTATTTACAACTAGCCAAGCCCAACCTGAACCGAAGCGAGTTGTCGCAGCTTTTGAAAATTCTTCTTTAAAGTTTTCAAAGCTTCCAAACTTGCTGTCAATTGCAGCTGCTAAATCACCAGTTGGTTGATCGCCACCATTTGGAGAAATAACTTCCCAGAATAGAGAATGGTTAGCATGACCGCCACCGTTATTGCGAACTGCAGTGCGTGCTGCTTCTGGAACTGCATCAAGATTAGATACAAGCTCTTCTACTGTTTTAGAAAGTAATTCTTCATTTCCTTCTAATGCATTGTTTAAATTTGTAACATAAGTATTATGATGTTTCGTATGGTGAATGTTCATCGTTTCTTTATCGATGTGTGGTTCTAATGCGTCATAAGCGTAAGGTAATTGTGGTAATGAATAAGCCATGTCTAATTCCTCCTAATATTATATGTATTATTTTCTTCCCCTATAAGGTTTGTCCTATTCCGACAATTTATATATGGGAAGCCCTTTAACAATACATTATCAAATAAAGAACTTACTTTCAATCTATTTGCTTGAAAAGATTCCCTCTTTAAAATACCCATTTAATATAATTTTAAACACCGGCATACTAGGTTATTGGAGCTAAAAAAGGTGAAATCATTAATTGCTGTAATCTAAGAGTAGAATTTGCAATAATAAATGCGTATATATGCTTTTTTCCGCTTCATAAAAACCTTTTACTATAAACCAAAATAGTAAATAGAAAGCTAATAATATTTATTCTCATAGCATTTTACACTTTTCAAGTTACCTCTAGTGATTAACATCACTTCTAAAATCTCTCCTTCTATAGTATTACCGAGTCTATTAGAAGCTCTATTGAAATAAGTTCGATAAATTGTCATTTTTTCAATTTACCCTTTTGTATCAACGTTCCTAATACCAATAGAATCATTGCTATCTATACAAATTCCATTTTATCCCATTTGAAGATTGACAAATATTTCACAATGTTTTTTAATCAAGAAAAGAGGCTTATTAAGGAGTGCTTTCTTATGAATGAAGTGCAACTATCACTATATAGTTTATTAATACAACATTTTTTTGATATAGAAAAAATCGAACATATAAAAAAGGGAACTTTATTATTTCAGGAAAAAGATCCTGTGCAAAAAGTATATATTTTATTAAATGGAACCATTTCTCTTGGAAGAGTGCACGAGAAAGGCAAAGAATTTATCATGAAAATTCTCCATGATGAGGAATTATTAATAGAATACCAACTATTCAAACATTCTCCTAAATATTATTTCTTTGCTAAAAGCCTGACTGATTGTGATGTGCTCGCCATTGATCGAAAAGAATTTGAACAATTAGCATTAAAAGATCCTGTGCTCCTGACTTCCATTACAAGCTGGTTAAGTACCGGGTATTTAAAAGCACATATGAAATGCCAAGATCTTATTATGAACGGAAAAAAAGGTGGTCTTTATAGCATATTGATAAGATTATCTCATTCATTTGGAGTAAAAAATATGGAAGGAATTCTCATTGATATCCCCATCACCCATCAAGAGTTAGCAAACTTAACCTTTGGGACACGGGAAGTCATTCAACGAATATTAAAAGATTTAAGAGAAAGAGAAGTAATTGACTATAGCAATCAAAAAATTACGGTGAAAAACCTTGCCTATTTAAAAAGAGCAGTAGACTGCCAAAACTGTCCCGCCGAAATTTGTGGATTAAATTAAAAAGAATAAGGCTGGGACATAAGTATTTTTAACCAAATAACCCCGGACGATTATACGTACATGCAAAAAAAATGTTCGTATAATCGTCCGGGGTTTTATTCATTTTAAGAAAGAAGGTTTGTGGTGATCACCCGCAGACTGAATACACTTCGTATTTCCTACTAATTATATTTTCTTTTATAAATATGATGGATCGAAACAATCTTTTAAAATGGAGTGAAATGAAGCAAGGACACTCAACTCCTGCGGGAAGTAGAGCAATCTATAGACCCCACAGGCTTTAGATTGCTCCCCAGCGCATAGAGTGTCTGCAGCGTAATGGAACGAGTTGGTTTCGCTACTAAATGAGAAATCGTTCGTCTTTATCTATAATATAATTTATTTTGTCCCAGCCTCTGGTTCCTTTTATATTTTTAGGAAAAAATAAACAATCATGATTGCCTGGATTAGTCCCTTTGTCACTACACTACTGAGAAATCCAATTAATGAGCCTACTCCAATTTTAAGTGCATTCTTCCAATTAGTCTTACTAACAATAAGCTCAGCCAGAACAGCTCCTATAAATGGACCGAGAAGGATTCCAATTACCGGGATTACAAAAGGTCCTACGAGTAAACCTATCGTACTGCCCCAAATACCAGCCTTGGTACCGCCAAATTTCTTAACACCTATCCAATTGGATATAGAATCTGCAAAAAATAATAGAATGACAAACATTCCTTGGATGACCCAAAATAGTATAGTAAGTTCTTCAAATGAAAAAAATAGTCCATACAAAAGGTATCCTGCCAAAATGAACAGCACGCTTGGAATGATTGGATAAATCAGTCCTATAAACGCGATAATGAATAAAACGCTAATAATAATCCAATAAATAATATCCATAACGTTCCCCTTTTCTTCTGTCTAATATAACATATCCCTGCCTCATGTTTATCATACTTTTTTATGCAAATCAAATGCTCGGACTTGTATCTATTGGTTGTAAAAAGATACAATAAGGATGAAACTTTTGAAGGATGTGTCAGAATGAATATTTTTAAGCAGTTTTATCGAAGCCTCTATTCTCCAAAAGATATAGCAAGCTTCCGTTTTCAAGGTATCGGAAAGACCATTATTTATTTGGTGCTATTAACCATTATTGCATCACTACCTAATTTATATTATTTAAATAAAGGTATTAATGAAGCAATACATACGTTTAGTGTAACGATGGAAGAAGAAGTTCCTTCTTTTACAATAAGTGATAATACACTCCATACAGATAATGATAAAGAACCAACTATTATTGAGAAACCTGATTTAACCATTATTGTGGATTCTTCTGGAACCTATGATCATGCGAAAATTAATTCTTATGGAAATACCGTAGCCCTTTTAAAAAATGAATTCGTAATTGTAACGTCTGGACAGGCTCAAACATTTGATTATTCTTCTTTTGGGAATATCTCCTTAACAAATGAGGAGCTTATTGAATTTATTCAAACGATGGATTCATTAGCCTATGTGTTTATTATTATTTTAGTGGTTATCTATATCTTGTTCATGCTTATTTACAAAGTCTTGCAAACACTCGTACTTGCTATGTTCGGCAGCTTTTTCTCCAAGATTTTTGGCAGAACATTAACGTTTGCACAGTGCTGGAAAATAACTGTATATAGCACAACTATTCCCGTTATTTTCTTTGCTATTATGGACTGTTTACAAACAATTGTTCCTAGTGGTTATTTATTAAATTGGTTTATTAGCTTATTCCTTGTTTGCTTAGCTATTAAAGAAGTTCAACCGGAAAAACCTCTCCAACCTTAAATGTCCTATACAACATTAAAAAGCAAAAACTATCTACATGTAGTTTTTGCTTTTTATATAAAAGGTTGTTTTCATAACGTAAACTAACCATTCAGACCTATACGGACAGTTGATCTCCTACCCTTCTTCTTCGAATTTTCATAAGCTTAGATTAGGGTCTTACTGTCCGTTAAGAGTGGGATAAATTAATTATCTTTTTGTTCATCCATCTTTATGTTTTCCTCAAGTTTCGCCACTAGCTTCGAAAGTCTGGAACTTATATCTGCATTTACCTGAATACTATCCTGTTGTATTTCGCCTATCTTCTTCATTTCATCTGAACTTGCAAGGGTTTGTTGACTTATCGATGTAACATGTAACGTACTATGCTCCATTTTTGGAAAAAATGCTTGTAGCTCATTTAGTAAATAATGATTATCTTTTAATCCTTCATTGACGAGAGAAATTCCCTGTAATAACTGATTAAAAGAAACGGTAGCCTTATTAGCTAATTCATCACTTTTCGCAAAATTAAGTTGGATATCTTCTAAATCGGTTGATGATTTTTGTATGATATGATCCATATCAAGTGTGAAAGCTTTAATATCTTCCGCTGATTTTGATGATAAAACAGCAAGTTTTTTCACTTCATTGGCAACCACCGCAAATCCTTTCCCCTGGATGCCAGCCCTTGCTGCTTCTAAAGTTGCATTTAAAGCTAAAAGTTTTGTTTGTTCAGCAAGTCCCTTTATATCTTCTACTACATTTTTTATTGATAAAGCGTGTTTATTCAATAAATCATTATTACTATATATAACCGTCACTTTGTCTTGCAGCAAATGTTGACTAGCAAATAAATTATTCATATTTTCTTCACCTAGTATTGCAGCACGATTCATTTTTTCTGTATGCTCATTTATTTTTTGGCTGCTCTCTTCAATTTGCTCACTTAATGCTTTCATCTCTTGAAAAACAGTTATATTATGTTCTGAACTAACAGCGGTTTGCTCCGCTCCATTTTTTACGGCACTAATCATCTCAGAAAGTGTTACACCACTTTCAATCATCTGCTGTGCTTCCATTTGTAAAATATTATTCGTTTTAGCTAAATGAGTACTAGTAGCATGCATATCTGATAAAAGAAGTTTTAATCTCTTTATTAATAAATTATAACTATTAATTAACGAGTTGATTTCTGGAATAGACGTTTTTATTGACGTAACTTCTGCTAATTGACCATCTCTTGCTACTCTCATAATTTCTCGCAATTTTAATAGTGGGCTAACCATTGTTTTAACAAAAAGAAGAATAACAATTGCTATAATGACAATACTCAATACCGAAAAGAGCAATAAACTATTTTTTAACTGATTAACATTATGTAAGTATTCTTCTTGTGGAATTACTAATAAATAAATCCCTTTTAACTCTTGAATGTGTTGAAAGGCTACTGTATATGTTTGACCATTCCACTTTGTCTCTAATACGCCTGCTTCTAATTTTTTTACTTTTTGAATAAAGGAATCCTCCCACTTGAACTGGGAAGTCTGACTTACTTTAAATGGCTTAACTTCAGCTTCTGAGAGCAAAAAGAAGGAAGCATTTAACCCTTCTTTAGCAAAACTAGCATCTTGGTCTCTAATTATTTGTTCCATTTTTGATTGAAATTTCTCTTCCTGTCCAACATACATTAGCATTGTATTTTGGGCCATTACATAAATAGTACTGGTTTCCTTCTCTAATCTTTCATGCATCATCTTAATTGTCATCTTTTCAGAACTGTTAATGGAGATAAAAGTTAAAATCAAAATGGTAATAATAAATAAAGGCAAAATAAAAAGAAATAACCGATTTTGTATAGAAAGCTTGTCCTTAATTTTTTTCATCCAGCTGTCCCCCCTAGTCAACATTGTCACAAATATTTATTAAGGACATGTAAAGATTAGGTAATTTAATATTAATTTTCATGACTATTTACCCACCCCTACTTTCCTATACTCTTAATTTGTTCTAAACCTTATTGGACAAGCATATATTTTGTTATAACTAGTTTAGGGGGATTTAGGATGAAAAGGTTTTTTATTACCTTTGCTATTTTAATTACAATTTATGTCATCTATATTGATCTAAACGAAGGGACACTTTCCTCCAACCAAGAACAAGAACCTACAATTGAAGTACAGGGCACCCCTCAGGATTCATCCTTATATTTTGAACAAACAGTTCAATCTGGCGATACCGTCCTTTCGATTATCGAACAATATTCCACTGGCGGTCTATCTGTTAGTCTTGAGACAGTTGTAACTGATTTTCAAAAATTAAATGATGGGCTCAAACCTGAGGACATACAAATTGGAAAAACATATTTATTCCCGATATATAAATAAACATAAAAACAATCTTCCGAAAATAATCTATTTTGAGGAAGTTTTTTTATATTCTCTTGTACATAAAAGCTTTTCCCTTTAGTAGTAGGTTTCCCAGTAAAAAGCCAATTCACTTTTTCAGCAAGTTTCTTGTCAATATCAATGATTCATTGTTACAATAGGTAAGGATATCAAGATTAAATAAAAAGCTAATTATTTTGGCTTGTCCAATATAAAAGGAGCGAATCACCCTTGAGTGAAATTATACATCGTACAAAAACCCGCCCAATTAAAGTTGGTAACTTAACAATTGGGGGAAGTAATGAACTATTTATTCAAAGTATGACAACTACAAAAACCCATGATGTTGAGGCAACAGTTGCCGAAATTAAACGTTTAGAAGAAGCTGGTTGTCAGGTCGTCCGAGTAGCATGTCCAGATGAACGTGCTGCAGAAGCCATTAGTGACATTAAAAAACAAATCAATATACCACTAGTAGTGGATATCCATTTCGATTATCGTTTAGCCTTAAAAGCAATTGAAGGCGGAGCAGATAAGATACGAATCAACCCAGGTAATATTGGGAAAAGAGAAAAAGTGGAAGCGGTTGTGAAAGCTGCGAAGGCAAAAGGAATTCCTATTCGAATTGGTGTTAATGCTGGTTCTTTAGAGAAGAAAATTTTGGAGAAATATGGTTATCCAACTGCTGATGGAATGGTCGAGAGTGCTCTTCACCACATAAAAATATTAGAAGACCTTGATTTTCATGATATTATCGTTTCCATGAAAGCTTCTGATGTTAACTTAGCGATTGAAGCATATGAAAAAGCAGCAAAAGCATTTGACTATCCTTTACATTTAGGTATAACGGAATCTGGAACATTATTTGCTGGTACTGTTAAGAGTGCTGCTGGCTTAGGCGCTATTTTAAGTAAAGGAATTGGTAATACATTACGTATTTCCTTAAGTGCTGATCCTGTTGAAGAAGTAAAAGTTGCCAGAGAACTGTTGAAATCATTCGGACTCTCTTCCAATGCAGCAACGTTAATTTCTTGTCCTACTTGCGGACGAATTGAAATCGACCTAATTAGTATTGCAAACGAAGTAGAAGAATACATCTCTACCATAAAAGCACCGATTAAAGTTGCTGTTCTTGGCTGTGCCGTAAATGGTCCAGGGGAAGCAAGAGAAGCTGATATAGGTATTGCTGGTGCCCGTGGAGAAGGTTTACTATTCCGTAAAGGTAAAATAGTCCGTAAAGTTCCAGAGGAAACAATGGTAGAAGAATTGAAAAAAGAAATTGATGCAATCGCTGAGGAATATTTTGCGAAAAAAGCAGCAGAGGAAAAGGAAGATGGCACTGTTGTGCAACCATAATTAGCTAACAGAGAAAGCTTTTCTTTTCTATCCTTCTTAGAAAATCTAACCTCTCACAATGAGAGGTTAGATTTTTTTTGATTTCCCACTTATCGTTAAAAGAATGGGGCGATAAAAATTCCTATAATAATGGAAATTGCACCTAGTGAAATAGCCCATGTCCCAAGAGCACTTGCTCCCCTGCTTCTAGCGACGAATCCTAATACTATCCCGACAATCCCTAATATAATAGGCATTACAAATAAAGACAAGATAGAAATCAGCAACGCCGTAATCCCAATTCCTTTTCCGCCTACTACTTCCCTATCTCTCTCAACATCAGAGGTCACTGGGCGAGTTGTAGCATTATATGTCATTGGAGGTGTTATTTCTGCTGATGTTTCTTCCAAGTAATCAACAGGTGTTCCAGTTCGCTCTCTATCTTGAAAATCGTGACTGTATCCTTCATTGCTATTTTGATCTGGCATGATGATCCCTCGCTTTCTTTAATAGGAGCATTTATTATCATCACCAAATTCACTGTTACTATGTCTGTTAATGTTTTACATGATATCCTCCTTTTTTAAATGCTTTGCTTTTCCAAATCATTATTATTTGATAAGCTAGATAAGAACAACAATGGAAAAAGGAGCAAAAAATGAAAAAATTGCGATTTGGAATCGATATTGATGGAACAGTAACAAGCCCGGCTACATTTGTTCCCTTTTTAAACGAAAGCTTTCAGTTAAATATCACATTAGAAGATATCGTACAATATGAATTTTATCCATTAGTGAATGTATCTAATGAAGAATTTGACAATTGGTTTGTAGAAAATGAAGCAAGAATTTATACAGCATCACCGCTTGCTGAAGGAGCAAATATTGTCCTTCAAAAATGGGCAAAACAACATGAGCTAATATTTATTAGCGCAAGAGGTGAAGGAATGCTAGAGCTAACAAAAGAATGGTTTATTAATCATGGAATTAGTTTTGATCATATTGAATTAATTGGTTCCCATCATAAAATAGCTGCCGCCAAAAAACAGAAGGTCGATATATTTTTTGAAGATAAACACGATAATGCTGTAATGCTTCATGAAGAATTAGGCATTCCAGTTATTCTCTTTGACACACCTTATAATAGAAAGCCGATCCCTAATGGAGTTAAACGGGTAACTACATGGAATGAAGCGTATGAGTGGGTGGAAGAATGGGCAAAGTCTTCTGTAAAGTAAATATTTATGGGAAAATTACCATCAAAAAACGAAGCGATATCTTTAAGATATGCTTCGTTTTTTTAATTTCGACACTCTGGACATTTACCGTATATTTCAAATTTATGACCAGAAACATCGTAGCCTTTTAAATTTTCTGCTAGTTCTTCCATTGGGCAAGTAATAATTTCTTTTGTTTTTCCACAGTCTAAGCAAATGAAATGATGGTGGTGATGATGGTGAGAACAAGTAAAACGAAAATGTTTTTCTCCATTTAACTCTGTCATTTCAAATATATCTAATTCTTCAAATAAGGATAAATTACGGTATATCGTATCAAAGCTTAATCCTGGATAATCATCCTTTAATGCTTCTAATACATCTTTTGCTGTTAAATATTTATTTTCATTAGAAAATAAAGCTAATATATCTTCTCGTTTGTCTGTATGTTTATATCCTTTTTCCTTTAAGATATCGAGTGCACTTTGAACATTCATTTTCTCCACCTCATTTCTGCTTCATTTTTCATAATAGTAATTATACGTTAATCTTTTGGAGAAAAAATCCGGGTCTTTTTCCGCTCCAATATTAACAGCCATACAATATTAAGCAAATAAAAAATCTATAGTAATCATTACGATTTATTAGCTCTAATGGTTCAGAATCAGTATACAAGAACGATTGATTATTGTAAAGACATCTTCATTTTTATAAGATAAAATAAAGAAACAAAAAAATTAGCACATTTTTACCTCTCCCCTCATATGTTAGAATGGGGAGTGATGACATGAAAATTTTTGAAAACATAATCAATCACAAAATAAACAACATAACCTCTACTGAATTACTGAAATACAGCAAACAATTCAAAATTAAGATTACAAATGAGGAAGCTGTAAAGCTTGCTAATCATCTTAATGGTCGAAAAGTAAATATTTTCAAACCTAATGAACGCGCACAGTTAATCAGAGAGGTAGCTAAACTGACAAGTCCTGCTACAGCAAAGGAACTAAACGATTTATTTAATTTATTTGCAGAGCAGTAAACTAGGATACTTAACTTACTATTTGAAATAAAAAACGCTCGAATGAGCGTTTTTTAACTTTGTAAGATTTCCTGCAATAAGTTTTCATTAAATGCTTTATTTTTAATCATGGCGATTTCATGCTTATAAGGTGCTTTTTTATTCGTTTTATCAGTACCAACATATGGAGTTTCCAATATTTTAGGTACATCTTCTAGTTGTGGATGATGAACAATTTTCACTAATGATTCAAAACCGATTTGACCGTAACCAATATTCTCATGTCTATCTTTTCTGGCACCAAGGATATTTTTGCTATCGTTAATATGCAATACTTTTAATTTATCGATTCCTACGATTCGATCGAATTCTTGTAATACCCCATCAAAATCTTCTACAATATTGTATCCAGCATCATGGGTATGGCATGTATCAAAGCATACGGATAATTTATCATTATGTGTAACGCCATCCATAATCATTGCTAACTCTTCAAAAGTACAGCCACATTCAGATCCTTTTCCAGCCATTGTTTCAAGGGCGATTTGCAAGTTTTCATTTCCTGTCAGCACTTCATTTAAGCCTTCAATAATCCTTTTAATGCCTACTTCTGCTCCAGCTCCTACATGGGCACCTGGGTGAAGCACAATCTGTCTTGCTCCTAATGCTTCTGTTCTTTCTATCTCACTGCGTAGAAAGTTTACGCCCAATTCGAAAGTAGCTGGGTTCGTAGTATTAGCAATATTAATAATATATGGTGCATGAACGATGATATCTTCAATCCCGTTTTGCTCCATATGCAGTTGTCCTGCAGCAATATTTAAGTCTTCTATTTTCTTTCTTCTTGTATTTTGGGGTGCACCTGTATAGATCATGAAAGTATTTGCCCCATAGGAGACTGCTTCTTCACTTGCTCCTAACAACATTTTTTTTCCGCTCATTGATACATGTGAACCAATTTTCAACAACCTACTCACTCCTCTTTTCCTTATTTTTTTCTACTCTTAATTCTTTTTTCTCTCTTTTTAATCGTTTCTACTTGTTGCTGCATTTTCTTCTTATAACCAGGCTTTACCTTTTTCGGCTTTTTGACAAGCGATTTAGCCTTTAAGTCAATTTCATCTACTTGCCTTTTGCGATTTTTACGGCGGTTACGATCTTCTAACTCAACCCATTCACCTTTCTTAAGATCCATATGCTTAAATTCTACACCGAGTTTTTCTAATTGATTTAACTTGTCTTCATCAGACGTCTCATAAATAGTTAAAGCAATTCCGGAATAACCTGCTCTTGCTGTTCTTCCTACACGGTGTACATAAAAATCTAAGTCTGTCGGCAACTCATAATTGATAACATGACTGATTCCTTTTATATCAATTCCTCTTGCTGCTAAATCTGTTGCCACAATGTATTGGAATTCTAAATCAAGAATTTGCTTCATTACTTTTTTGCGTTCACGCGGTGTTAAGCCACCATGAAGTCTAGCCACTTTAAGTCCTTTGTTTGATAGACCATTAGCAACTTCATCACACATTTGCTTTGTATTGGTAAATACAATTGCAAGATAAGGATTAAAACTAATTAATGCTTCATATACAGTTGTAATTTTATCTCGATGTCTAGAAGGAATTAAAATATGTTCAATTTTTGCTGCTGTTAATTGCTTTGGCTCTATATGAACATACGTTGGGTTTTCTAAATATTTCTTTAAGAATGGTTTTAATTTCTTAGGAATAGTTGCTGAGAATACAAACATACTTAAATCCTTTGGCATTTTTGCTGCAATTTGATCAACATCTTCGATAAAGCCCATATCAAGCATTAGGTCTGCCTCATCGACAATTAGAATTTTTGCTGTATGCACAAATAACGCTTGTTCTTTGACAAGATCATTAATTCTTCCTGGTGTACCAACAACAATCTGTGGCTGCGTTTTTAACTTTTCTATCGAACGCTGTTTATCTGTTCCACCGATAAATAGGCGTGATGTAATTGGCTGTTCTGAATGCTTAATAATTTTCAAAATTTCTTGATTAATTTGATTAGCTAATTCTCTAGTAGGTGCCGTAATAACTGCTTGTACTGCTTGCTTCTCCACATTAATTTTTTGAATGATTGGCAAAATATATGAATGAGTTTTACCAGTTCCTGTTTGTGATTGACCAATCGCACTCTCGCCTTTTAAAACAAGGGGAATTATTTTCTGCTGAATTTCAGTAGGCTCATAAAAACCTAATTCATCAATTGCATCTATAATAAATGGTTTTAATTCGTATTGTTTAAATTGATTATTACTCATATATAAAACTCCTTAATAGCCAGATAAATGAGTGTGCACAGATTTGACATTTATCTATAGCTCTTTTGTCCATCATTTAATTATAATAAAAATTTGCTTAAAAGGCTATACGAGTGCCCTTTTTATTTTTTCCAATACCATTGAATCAATAAATTGCTTATTATCCCTAATTCTAGCTTTTATCTTAACCGACGCAGCTATCCATTATTTCTTTGTAAAACCTAAACATATTGATATCTAATGCATATTCTATAAAGTAGTATTAGTGAAAGGAGGCGTTTTTATATGATGCCACCAAGGCAACGGGGACCGTTCCAAGGACCACCAATGGGCGGTAGAATGCAAGGAATGAGAGGTCCAACTAACTTTCCTGGAGGCGCTATGGGCAGAAGTGGAGCGTCTAGCAGAGGGAGTGGGAGTGGCGGCGGATTATTATCCAAATTACTTGGAGGAGGCAATAATGCTGCAGGAGCTGCTACAAACGCAAGTACTAGAAGTGCAGCATCTGCAGGCGGAGGGTTGTTAAAGACTTTAACTAACCCTTCATCCATAAATGGATTTTTAGCAAATTCTCAAAAGTTTCTTAATACCGCAAGTCAACTTGGTCCAATGATTAATCAATATGGACCAATGGTAAAAAACATCCCTGCTATTTGGAAAATGTACAGAGGATTAACGAGCTCAAGTAAAGAAACAGACGAATTAGAAGTATCGGAACAAACAACAGATAAAGTAAAAAGTGAAAAACCAGCAAAAAAACCAAAGAAGCAAACAAATGCAATTGATGATCAACTAGATGATTTTGAAATTGATTTAGCACCGGAAAAGCCTACAGGTGCCCCTAAGCCAAAATTATATGTGTAAGTACTTCTGACCTTACAAGCAATAACCAATAAATCGATTCAGACTCAAGGTTTCTTACAATACCTTTTTTAATGAATCTATATTGGCTTTCACCTTGTTTGGTCAGTATTTTTTTAAATATTTTTATGTGGTCTTTTTTCCAGACACATATACTTTGTAAACCTCTCGTATGTTATATATAATAGACATGTTACATTATTTAAGAAATATTAGTACATTTACTTAATATATTTGTTTATAGAAGTATCGTGCAGGAGGAATCGGAGAATGAAAGTCATAAAAATTGCACCAAGAGGGTATTGCTATGGAGTTGTCGATGCTATGGTAATTGCGCGAAATGCTGCTTTAGATAAAACATTGCCTCGTCCTATCTACATTCTAGGGATGATTGTTCACAATAAACATGTAACAGATGCATTTGAAGAAGAAGGTATTATCACTTTAGATGGTCAAAATAGAAAAGAAATATTAGAAAAAGTAGATTCTGGAACAGTCATCTTCACTGCGCATGGTGTATCTCCAGAGGTTCGTAAAATAGCAGCAGAAAAAGGGTTAGTAACGTTAGATGCTACTTGCCCAGATGTAACAAAAACACATGATTTAATTAAAGAAAAGGTCAAAGAGGGTTACTATATAATTTATATAGGGAAAAAAGGACATCCTGAACCAGAGGGGGCCGTTGGTGTTGCTCCACATGCAGTATCATTGGTAGAAACTCTTGAAGATGTTAGCAGCTTAAAAATTCATCAAGATAAAATTCTTGTGACAAACCAAACAACGATGAGTCAATGGGATGTTGCTGATTTAATGGAGAATATTAAGAAAAATTTCCCGCAGGCTGAATTCCATAAAGAAATCTGCTTAGCAACACAAGTAAGACAAGAAGCGGTTGCAAAACAGGCAGGGGAAGCTGACGTATTAATTGTTGTTGGCGATCCAAAGAGCAATAACTCCAATCGTTTAGCACAAGTTTCTGAAGAAATTGCCCATACGGCTGCATATCGTATTGCAGACATTTCAGAACTCAAACTAGAATGGTTAAAAGACGCAAGCAGTGTTGCAGTAACAGCTGGTGCATCGACTCCAACCCCTATTACAAAAGAGGTTATAAATTTTCTGGATCAATATGATCCAACAGACGAAAGTACATGGCAGTTCGAAAAGAAGGTTCCTTTAAATAAGATTTTACCAAAAGTTAAGGTAAAATAATCTTTGAAGAGGATGTTTCTATAAAGTTTGTTGCAATCACCCGTAGCCTGAATACACTTAACGCTCCATGGAGCGCAAGCTGTATTCAGGCTGCTCTGTTTTTCAAGATAAAAAAGCAGGCAAAGCCTTTAATCTACCCAAAAAAAGTTTGTCTGCTTTTCATTTACAATAATCCTCATTAAATAAAAGTAAACGGATCAGTATGAATTACAGAAGGGAAAATCTCCACTTCATAGCCATTGTCTTTACACATTTTTGTTAAAACCTTTGTTACCCCAATCTTCATCACTTTTTCAACATTGTGTCCAGGGTCAATAATATTTAACCCTTCAGCTTGTGCATCATGGGCAACATGATAATACATATCTCCTGTAATATAGACGTCCGCGCCTTTCATTAAAGCATGGGAATAATATTTATTACCGTCTCCACCTAAGACAGCAACTTTTTTGACCTTTGCCTCTAAATTTCCGACCACACGGACTCCATCTACTTCAAAGACTTTTTTGACATGATTAGCGAACTCTCTTAAGGTCGTCTCTTTTACTTTACCAATACGACCTAAACCTAATTGTTCCCCTCTTATTTGCAAATCATAGATATCATAAGCAACTTCTTCATATGGATGAGCTTTAAGCATTGCTCTTATTATTTTCTTTTCTTTAGAAGCTGCATAAATCGATTCGATTTTCACTTCCTCTACATGTTCTAATTTATTGACAGTTCCAATGTAAGGATCAGCTCCTTCTAGAGGTTGAAATTCACCGATTCCTTCTGTTGAAAAAACACAATGACTATAGTTGCCTATTGCCCCGGCTCCAGCATCACCGATCGCTTTCTTTACCTGTTCTGCCTGGTCTGTAGGTACATAGACAACTAATTTTTTTAATTTATCCTCATAAGTCGGCACTAATACTTGCGTTTCCTGTAATCCTAATGCAGCACTTAAAAGATCATTGACGCCGCCTTTTGCGACATCAAGATTTGTATGTGCAGCATAAACCGAAATATCGTGCTTAATTAATTTATGCATTATTTTTCCTGATGGATTATCCATTGTTATTTTGGAGAGTGAGCGAAAAATCGGTGGATGATGAGCGATAATTAAATCTACTTTTTGTGAAATTGCCTCTTCGACTACCTCGTCAAGTACGTCGAGTGCAATCATGACACGTTTTACAGGTTTACTTAAATCGCCAACCTGCAACCCTATTTTATCACCTTCCATTGCATATACTTTAGGGGAGAATTGCTCAAACAAAGATATTATTTCATAACCATTAATATTCTTCATGATTTATTCACCTCATCCACTAATGTTATCTTTTGTTGCAGTTCTTTGCGTTTCTGTATATTTTCTTCTGATTCAGGTGCAGCTTCTAACTGGGCAAGTATCCTTTGCCAATTCTTTTTCTCTAAGTTCCATTTTTTCACAAATGCATCATTTCTTTCTTTCATTAAAAATGGTCCAAATAAAATTGCGCTCTCTTCTCTTGTTTCGTATAAAGCAGAAGAATCCCCTTTTTCGGCCACTAGTATCTCATAAATTTTACCATCTTCTTCTAATATTTCTTCTGCTACTAGAGTCCAATTATTTCTTAACAGCCACTCACGAATAGAGACTGCACTAATATTTGGCTGCAAGACCAATCTTTGAACATTCTTTAATTTATCTCTTCCATTTTCTAAAATAGATGCGATTAGTGCCCCACCCATTCCTGCTATCGTAATGCAATCTACTTCATTTGTTTCAACTACTTCAAGACCATTACCTTTTCGCACAGATATTTTTGACGTTAATCCTTCTTGTTTCACCTGTTTAATAGCTGATTGGTAGGGACCGTCAACCACCTCTCCAGCGATGGCGAAACGAACAGCGTTCCTTTTTACCATATAGCACGGCAAATATGCATGATCGGATCCTATATCAGCAAACGTTGAATCTCTAGGTATGTATTTGGCGACGGTTTCTAATCGTTTCGATAATTTATCTGTATTCATTATTTACACCACATTTCAAATTCTAGTTAAAGCAAATACTTTGATACGACAAGTATAATTAATAAAGTAGCACCAATTATAGCAGCAATCGTAAAATAGAGTAGCTTATATTTCTTTCCACATAAATACCAAAATAAACAGTTAAGGAATAAAATGATATATAAAAATATGATTGCATTGGAAAAAAACTTCAAAACAAACGCTACACTAAATAAAAGAAAAATAATTGCAGCAACAGCAGCTGGTATATCAACATTTAACTGTTTCTTATTATACAAAAAAATTCCTACAAAACAAAAAATCAGAAAAATTAGTGAAATAGCCATTTGCAAAATGAAAGACAATTCAGTAAAATATAATAAAAATATAGTTAATGGAATGAAAGAAAAAAATAATAATGGCAGAAAGAATACACTATTTCTTTTTTTCCTTATCTTATTTTCTTCTACACCATTTCCTTCTGTATATAATGTGAGTAAATAATCACAATAATGTTCTGGAAGCATTTTATTCTCTTTCCAATAAGTAATTTCCTTAACAATAATTAATTTTCTCTGATCATCCATTTTAAAGCATCACTTCCTTAAGTATTTATGATCAAATAAAAGTTAAAAAAGAAACACTGGTCTCACCTTAAAAAAAAGAAATAGCTACTTCACAGGAAGTAAACTATTTCTTTATAGAATCATATTGAAGACCACTTAAGCTAAATTAGCTTATTCTAAGAAATCCTTCAATCGTTTGCTTCTGCTTGGATGTCTTAACTTTCTTAATGCTTTCGCTTCAATTTGACGAATACGCTCACGGGTTACACCAAATACTTTCCCAACTTCTTCAAGTGTACGTGTACGACCATCGTCAAGTCCAAAACGTAATCTTAAAACATTTTCTTCTCGATCTGTTAATGTATCTAAAACATCTTCTAATTGCTCTTTTAACAACTCATAAGCAGCATGTTCTGAAGGAGAAGTAGCATCTTGATCCTCAATAAAATCGCCTAAATGAGAATCATCTTCTTCACCAATTGGCGTTTCTAAAGATACAGGCTCTTGCGCAATTTTTAATATTTCTCTTACTTTATCTGGAGATAAATCCATGTCTTCTCCAATTTCTTCAGGAGTTGGTTCGCGGCCAAGATCCTGTAGTAATTGACGTTGAACACGTATTAATTTATTAATGGTTTCAACCATATGAACAGGAATACGGATTGTTCTTGCCTGATCCGCAATCGCACGTGTGATTGCTTGACGAATCCACCATGTTGCATACGTACTAAATTTAAATCCTTTTTCGTAATCAAATTTTTCAACAGCTTTGATTAAGCCCATGTTACCTTCTTGAATTAAATCCAAGAATTGCATTCCACGTCCAACATAGCGTTTTGCAATACTTACAACTAAGCGCAAGTTAGCTTCTGCTAAACGACGTTTCGCTTCTTCGTCACCCTGCAATATACGCTTTGCTAAGTTAATTTCTTCTTCTGCTGAAAGCAAATCAACTCTTCCGATTTCTTTCAAATACATACGAACTGGATCATTTATTTTTACACCTGGGGGAACACTTAGGTCATTTAAATCGAATTCTTCTTCCCCTTTAGCGAGTTCTTGGACATTCGGAGCTTCTTCTTCTCCGTCACCAATTAATTCGACTCCCTGATCACCTAAAAATTCGTAAAACTCATCCATTTGGTGAGAATCTAATTCAAAACTAGATAATTTCTCAGCGATATCATCATATGCGAGCACACCAGTTTTTTTTCCTACTTCTGTTAATTGTTCCTTTACCTGATCAAGGGTTAGTTCCGTTTCAATCTCTTTTGAACGGGCAGACTTTTCAGCCATATGTCCCCCTCCTTCCAAAAAATCAAGACAATGATATACCTATTTTAACGTTTTTTCTAATAAAAGGACTTCCATACCTATTTGAGCAGCTTTTATATAGTCATTTTGACGTTCTGCCTCTTTAAGCAATTGTTTCTTTTCCTTTATTTCAAGCATTTTTTCATAATTAATGACTTGTTTCATATAATCACTAATTTCTAGCTCACTTACCTCTTCATTCACTTCCATCATTTCGATTTCAGCTACAATCCGTTGTAAATCTGGATCATCAATAAAATTCATAAAAGAACTTGTATCATTGCCAAGACCTTTTTCATAGTAAGCAAGAAGATAAGTGAAAATAGCTTGATGTTCATCAATATTAAATGCTCTTCCCTGTAATGAGTTTTGCACTTTGTAGGCAATATCCTCACTTTTAAACATATGTGCAAGCAGTCTTTTTTCGGCGGTATGATATGCAGGCAACAAACCAGTCGCTCTTTTTTTCACCGTATATTGCTTCACAGGAACGACACTTTGCTCAACAGCCTGTTCCTTTGGAATCGATCGTTCCATTTGCATCTCTT
This sequence comes from Niallia sp. FSL W8-1348, assembly GCF_038006745.1. Taxonomy (NCBI): domain Bacteria; kingdom Bacillati; phylum Bacillota; class Bacilli; order Caryophanales; family Bacillaceae; genus Niallia; species Niallia sp. FSL W8-1348. The sequence goes on from NZ_JBBOVV010000003.1 coordinate 55,782, forward strand.
GCTGTTTTAACGCCTCTAGGGAAAGTGAAAACTCATCCGCTAGTTGCCTTAAGTAGAGATCTTTTTCTACTGCCTTATCCAGTTTAGCAATTTCTCCTATTACTTCTTCGATATAGGCAAGTTTATCTCCTTCATTTTGAAGGTTTTTCCCTCTTCGATAGTACAGCATTTTGAATCCCATAAAAGGGATGCTTCCATGAAGAATTTCTTGCTGTAATTTATCTTCCCCAAATTTGTTCACATAATCATCTGGGTCCATTCCATCTGGTAACATTACTACTTTTACAACACAATTAGCCTTTGTAAGAAGCTTTCCTGAACGAAAGGCTGCTTCTATCCCTGCTGAATCAGAATCATAACAAATTGTTATATTTCGTGCGTTTCTTTTTAGTATTGCGATATGTTCCTCTGTTAAAGAGGTTCCCATTGTCGCAACACTATTTTCAACACCTGCTCTATTTGCAGCAATAACATCTGCAAACCCTTCAAACAAAACAACATGTTGAAGCTTTCGTATTATAGGCCTTGCTTTATGAAAATTGTAAAGTGTATTGCTTTTATTAAAAATTGGTGTTTCTGGACTGTTAAGATATTTGGGATTATTATCCCCTAATGCACGTCCAGAAAACGCAATTGTGTTACCATTTCGATCATTAATTGGGAATATTATTCGATCGCGAAAACGATCAAAATATTTTTCATCCCTTTCACTTTTTACAATCAAACCAGCTTTTTCTAATAGTGAAACATCAAATTTACGTTTCCCTAAAAATTTCACAGCTAAATCCCAAGAATTAAGTGTATAGCCTATTTGGAACTTTTCAATCATAGGTAGAGTAAAGCCCCTATTAGTCAAATATTCTAATGCATGCTGACCATCCTTTGTATTTACGAGCAAATGATGGTAGAATTTAGATAATAGTTCATGTGCATCAATCATTTGCTGTAAATCATTAGGAATTGCTGGTTTCTTTTCCAGTTCAGCTACTTCTATTCCTAAGTCAATATTCGCTCTGTCCGCAAGACTTGTTGCCACTTCTACAAAAGAAGAACCTTCTAAGTCCATAAGAAAGGTAAATACATTACCACCTGCATGACAGCCAAAGCAATGAAATATTTGTTTATCTGGCGATACGGTAAAAGAAGGTGTTTTTTCGCCGTGAAAAGGACAAAGACCGATGAAATTACGCCCTTGTCTTGTAAGGGATAGATGTTCTCCAATGATTTCAACAATATCAGTAGCTTGTTTAATTTCATTGAGTTTTTCTTCAGGAATGCGTGCCACCATTATCTACACATCTCCCTACTTATAGCCTACTAATAAATTATTCGACGTGTCCAATCGATTCTCCTTCATTTTTCGACAAAATCCTTATAAAATTTCTTCTGAATTTTTGTCGGTCCTCTTCTGTAAATGGTTTTGGCCCCTTACCATATACCCCTTTTCGTCTAGCTTTAGCAGATAAATAGCGCATATCAAGTGCAGCATTTATTGTTTCTTCCTCATACATTACTCCTCTTGGTGAAAGAACAGTAACATATTTTAGCAATAACGTGGAGGCCAAACCAATATCCTGAGTTACGACAATATCCTTTTTCTTGGTAGCATTCATAATAAATAAATCTACAGCTTCTTTATCGCTATCCACATACTTCCAGTTCTGCTTATCATTCTCTCTCTTCATATGTGCATAAGATGCAACGAATAGCAGCCTGTAATGATAAGAAGAAGCTATTTCGACAATATCTTCTTTTACTGGACAGGAATCTGCATCAACATATATCATATGTTTTCCTAATGTACTATTAATTCTACATCACTCCACATATTCCTTCTTCCTAGATAATTTTTTCACGAAAGAAGTAATGTCGAAAATTTTTTTATCCCTTTCCTTGACTTCTCACAATAAATAGTTTATTCGTAAAAAGCCAAGTCTAAACCTAAAATATGATACTTTTTTATCACAATTTTTTATTATAGTACAAATCCGCTTGAAATTCCATCTTTTTTTATCTATAATTATTCCTTTTATGCGATACTAGAACCAAAAAAAGATATGTAATGAAAATAAATCCATGGAAGATAGTCTATTTGATTACGAGCGTATATCTGCTCATTTTTAACAATTAAAAACTTGATTCTACCCATGGAGAACCAAGTCTTTACCACTCTAAGCTTCTATAAAAATACTTAATTATTTGCATTATACTTGGAGCGATAGTACAAATTATGAATAATATTCGCTGTTTCCTCCACAGCTTTATTTGTTACATCAATAACTGGACAGCCGATACGATTAACAATATCCTCAAAATAGGTTAACTCTTCTTTTATTCTTTCAATTTGCGCATAGCTTGCTTGGTCACTTAACCCAAGGGAGATAAGACGTTCTTTTCTTATATTGTTTAATTTTGTCGGACTTATTTTTAATGCAAAACATTTACTTGCTGGAACTTCAAATAATTCTTTTGGTGGATCAACCTCGGGTACAATTGGAACATTTGCTACTTTGACTCTTTTATGTGCTAAAAATTGAGAAAGAGGTGTTTTGGAAGTTCGAGAAACACCAATTAATATAATATCTGCCTTTTCTAGCCCTCTTGGATCCCTGCCATCATCATATTTCACAGCAAATTCAATCGCTTCGACTTTTTTAAAATAGTCTTCATCCAATTTTCGAACTAGTCCTGGTTCATATAAAGGAGTCTTTCCCCATAACACTTGAAATTGATCAATAATCGGACCAATTATATCGCATGCATACACGCCCTCTTGACGAGCTAACTCACTCATGTAATTGCGAATTTCTGGTTTGACAAGTGTATAAGCAATCATTCCATGTTCTAATTTTGCTTGCATAACTACCTCATGAATATTTGATTTATCTTCCACAAATGGGAACCTTTTAATTAACACATTTACATTATGTCCTGAAAATTGGCTAATCGCCGCTTTTGTTACAAGTTCAGCTGTTTCTCCAACTGAATCAGATACAACATAAATAATTTGTCTTTCAGTCATTATGTTCCTCCACAGTTCCTTTATGATTGTTAGATAAGTCTACAAACGCTCTAGTAATATTTGTCTTCGAAACTCTTCCTATCACAAGAAGACCACTTTCTGTTTTTTCTACGACTGGCAGTGCATCAATTTCTCGATCCATTAACTTGCAGCCAACTTCCACTAATATATCTTCTTTAAAACAATACGTGACATTGGGCATTCTAGTCATAATAATCGCCACAGGTAAAGAATTTAACTCTTGTTTACCTATGCTTGCACGCAACAGATCTTTGCGGGAAACCACCCCAGTTAAGGTGGAGTTTTCATCAACGACAAAAATGGTTCCAACATCTTCTGTAAACATAATTACAATCGCATCATAGACAGAGGAATTTTCATGAACCACTACTGGGTGTGAAAAATAATCTTTCACTAATATATTTCGGATATTATCTATCACTAACTTTTCTGAGTTTTTGCCAGTATAGAAATATCCTACACGAGGTCTTGCATCTAAAAAGCCAGCCATTGTTAATATCGCTAAATCTGGTCGAAGGGTAGCTCTTGTTAAATTTAATTTATCTGCAATATGCTCACCTGTAATCGGACCATTTTCTTTTACTATTTCAATTATTTTTTCTTGACGTTTATTCAGTTCGATTTCCTATTCACCACCTTCATTTAGGTAACGATATCTACTAACTATTATATACGAAATAAGCAGAATCAAAAGAAAAAGAATCCAAGGTTATCTCTTTTGAATCAATAAATTTTAAAAGTTCCTGTATATCCTTTTCATTATGCCGAATGTTGTTACAAAAATGAAACTAGGTAGGGATTTTCCCTGCCTAGCTTTCATTAAACGACCTATTTTCTACTTTACAATTATTTCGTTTACGCCAGCAAATCCTTTAATAGAATTTGCTATCTCCACCATCAGATTTAATCGATTTTCTTTAATCTTCTCATCATCAGCCATAACCATAGTATGGTCAAAGTATGCGGAGATTGCGTCTTGTAACGAGAATAATAATTGGAAGTACTCTTCTTCGCTTACATCTGTCTTGATTTTTTCCTTAACAGCTGTAAAACGATTATATAGTTCACTTTCATATTCGTTTTCAAATAAACTTGGATCGACCGTTGAAATCGTTGTTGCTTTATTAGAGATATTGATAATTCGGCTTAGTGCTTCTATTCCTTCTTTAAAATTAGCATCTTCTTTATGAAGCTCCAAAACTTTTGCTTTTTTTAAGACCTGTGCAGCTCCACCGATTTTATCTGCTAATATTGCATCTATCATATCATATCGGATACCATGTTCTTGTAAAATATGCTTCACGCGTAATTTAAAGAATGAAAGAACTGATTCTACTAAGTCCTTACCAGTAACTTTTGAAGTATTAGGCATTGCTTTTATCGCAAGTTCAACTAATTGCTCAATAGAAATACTCCAATTTTTATCCATAAGAGTCTGCACAATCCCTGTTGCCTGTCTTCTTAGTGCATAAGGGTCTTGTGAACCTGTTGGTACTAATCCAATACTAAAGAATGAAACAATTGTATCTAATTTTTCTGCTAATGCAAGCACTGCCCCGACATTGCTTGGAGCTGTTTCATCATCAGCATGGCGTGGCATATAATGTTCGTTAATAGCCTTAGCTACTGACTCTTTTTCTCCCTTTTGCAGGGCATAACGCTCTCCCATCAATCCTTGTAATTCTGGGAATTCATAGACCATATTTGTTACGAGATCAAACTTAGCAATTTGTGCTGCTCTATCAACATCTTGTTTTTCTTCTGTAGTTAAATGTAGTTCTTCCGATAACTTGGAAGCAATCAATCGTACACGAGCTACTTTTTCTGCTAAAGTACCAATCTCTTCATGATAAACAATTGCTTCTAATTTTTTAAGAAGTTCGTCTATCATTAATTTTTGATCTTCTTTATAGAAGAATGCAGCATCCGCAAGTCTCGCTCTTAATACTTTTTCATTTCCTTTTGCAACTTTGTCTAGGTGTTGATGGTCTCCATTACGAACGGTTACAAAGTAAGGCAATAACTCTCCTTCCTTCGATTTAACAGGAAAATAGCGTTGATGTTCTTTCATACTAGTAATTAATACTTCTGTAGGCAAGTCTAAAAAGGACGCTTCAAAAGTACCGTATAACGCAGTTGGATACTCAACTAAATTGGTAACTTCCTCTAATAAGTCTTCGTCGATTGGAATAATCCAATTGTTTTCTTCTTCTAATTTTTTTATTTGCGAAACAATTGCCTCTTTCCGTTCTATTGCATTAACCATCACATACTGAGCCAACATTTTCTTCTCATAATCAGATGGATTAGTAAATACTATTTCTCCACCTAAGAAACGATGACCACGTGATTCGTTAGAGGTCTCCACATTAGTAATTGAGAATGGAATAATTTCTTCTCCAAATAATGCGATAATCCATTTAATTGGACGTATATAGCGTAAATCATTATTTGCCCAGCGCATATTTTTCGGGAATGTTAAACTTAGAATCAAATCTTTTAATTCTAGTAACAATTCACTTGTTTGTTTCCCTTTAATAAACTTTTTAACATGAGCGTATTCAACACCATTTATCTCTTTAAAATAAATATTTTCTACGGTTAACCCTTGCCCTCTTGTAAAACCTTCAGCTGCCTTAGACCATTCGCCAGCTTCGTTCTGAGCAATACGTTTAGCAGGACCTTTTGCTTCTTCTTCCATATCTTGTTGTGATTCATCTAAACCAGCAACAAGAAGTGCTAATCTACGAGGAGAAGAAAAAGCCTGAACAGAAGTATATCCTAATTGCTTCTCAGCAAGCCAAGCCTCCATCTTCTCCTTTAGGGACAGAATACTTGCAGAGATAAAGCGTGCTGGCATTTCTTCTAAACCAATCTCCAATAATAAGTCTCTCTTATTCATGACTTTCTCCCTCCTTGCTTTTTAAAATTGGGAATCCTAACTTTTCTCTTTCTTCGTAGAATGTTTTTGCAACTTTACGCGCTAAATTTCTACATCTTCCAATGTAACCAGTTCTTTCCGTAACAGAAATTGCTCCTTTAGCATCCAATAGGTTGAAAACATGAGAGCATTTTAAAACATAGTCATATGCAGGATGTACTAGCCCCTCGTCCATTTGTCTATGTGCTTCTTTTTCATAAATAGAAAATAAGTTAAAGAGCATTTCTGTATCAGATGTTTCAAATGTATATTTACTATGTTCGAATTCTGGTTGATAAAATATATCTTTAACCGTAAACCCATCTGTCCATTCTAAATCAAAAACATTTTCTTTATCTTGAATGTAGGACGCTAATCGCTCAATCCCATATGTTATTTCAACAGACACTGGCTTACATTCCATACCACCAACTTGTTGGAAATAAGTAAATTGAGTGATCTCCATGCCATCAAGCCATACTTCCCAGCCCAGCCCAGCACAGCCTAAAGAGGGATTCTCCCAGTTATCCTCTACAAAACGGATATCATGCTCAAGTGGATTAATTCCTAATGCTCTTAAAGAATCTAAGTATAATTCTTGAATATTATCTGGAGACGGCTTCATAATTACTTGAAATTGATGATGTTGATATAAACGGTTTGGATTTTCTCCATATCTTCCATCTGCTGGTCTTCTAGATGGCTCCACATATGCCACATTCCATGGCTCAGGACCAATCGCTCTTAAAAAAGTATATGGGCTCATTGTTCCTGCCCCTTTTTCTACATCGTAAGCCTGCATAAGAATACAGCCATAATCAGACCAATGTTTTTGCAATGTTAAAATCATGTTTTGAATATTCATTGCTTTTAATACACCTCCGAGTTAATAAAACGTATATTCAGCATAGATTTAGGTAGAGTTTGTTCTTTTAGGAACGCAAAAAACTCCCATCCCTATGCCAAATATTTGACATAGGGACGAGAGTAAACCCGCGGTTCCACCCTATTTGCTGTATAAATACAGCCACTTTCATACGCAGTTGCTCCAAGAACGCCTTCCTTAATGCTCATGTACCTGGCTTTCACTGTCCCAAGCTCGCTTTTCATGAGGAGAATTAAGTACTACTTTCTATTCACCACAACACTCTTATTTACATGAATAATATCGAAATTTTTTTAAATTGTCAACCTTGCTAAAGTCTATATCTTCTTAAACCACTTGTCATTTATATTTAAACCTTATGTAAAAGCATCCCCTAAATTTTTCATTGATTGAATAAATTTTTTGGATTTCAAATACAAACCAGAATACTCTTCATAATAAGCATCAATAATCATACTAAGCTCTTTCTTAGTTGACTCTTTCACTGAGATACTTCCTAGACGTGAAATATCCATATAATAAAAAACGCGGAGAAGCTTTACCGTAGCCTGGGAAACCTTATAATGATATGGATCTTTTTCCAAGCATTGATGACAAATCAGCCCACCTTCCCGAATCGAGAAAGAAAAATGGCCTTCGGTTGCCCCACAAAAAACGCAACGATCTAATGTTGGATATAACCCTAAACTGTTTAACATTTTCAGCTCATAAATATTCACTAATATTTCCGGATCATATTCTTCATTCATATAGTTTAAAGTTTGAAACAATAATTCAAAATGAAACGGATTTGGCTTTTTTTCCTCTGTACACTTATCCGTAAGCTCGACTATATAACTAGCATATGCAGTAAGAAAAATATCTTCTTTTAATCCACGCATGCTAGAAATAATATCGCCTTGCTGCAAAAGTCCTAATCCACTACTACGCTGGACAAGAAAATAACCATAGACAAAAGGTTGGGTTACAGCTGAAAGTCTGCTGTTTGGCTTTTTGGCACCTCTAGCCATTACCCCAACCTTTCCCCATTCTCTCGTATAAAGAGTTACTATTTTATTGGATTCACTATAGTCAATTGATCTAATTACGATCCCTTCACACTTTTCCAGCATCACCATTCACCATCCCTTACTATAAGGACAGTGCTATGAGATGGGATAATCAAGTTCTGCTAGTTCCTCTTCTTTCATTCCTGGTATTTCATGATTAGCCTTTTCTAATTCTTTAAAAAGTAGATAAGTATCAATGTTACCTGTTTGGGAAAAAACTTTCCAGGTAAAGTCTAACATGTAAAACCCCACCTTTCGATTTTTAACTAGCTGTTTACAACCTTAATCTTATCATAGCCTGTCTTTATAAAATCATGAGACGAAAATATTGTTAATTGATCGCATGTATAATTTTTAATTACCAGTTCCGCTTTTTTAAACAAAGCTGTTCACTTTCCCACAGGAGTCTACACATATTTCTAAATTCCTCCTATTGAAAACAACAATCCTTTTAAAAACAGCCTTTTAAAAAATAGGTTATTAATATTCGTCTTCTCTAAATCCAAAATCACGAAGCTGAGTCATTTTATTACGCCAGTCTTTTTGGACTTTCACCCATAACTCTAAATATACTTTATTTCCAAGAAGATTTTCGATATCGATTCTTGCCCTTTTTCCGATTTCTTTCAGCATACTACCTTGTTTGCCGATAATAATCCCCTTTTGAGAATCACGTTCCACGATAATTGTTGCCATCACATTGATAACATCATTTGATTTTCTCTCCATTTTCTCCATGACTACGGCAAGGGAATGAGGGATTTCTTCTCTCGTTAAATGGAGTGCTTTTTCTCTTATTAATTCAGAAACGATAAAGCGTTCCGGATGATCTGTTACTTGATCTGCTGGATAATATTGCGGCCCTTCTGGCAAATATTTCTTAATTTGCGTCAACAATGTTTCCACATTATTTCCTTCTAAAGCAGAGATAGGAATAATTTCTTTAAACGGATACTTTTCTTTATAAGATTCTATGATTGTAAATAATTGATCTGGGTGAATGGTATCAATTTTATTAATAACTAGGAATATCGGTGTCTTTACTGTTTGGAATTTTTCAAGAATAAATTCTTCTCCTTTACCAAACCCTTCTTCAGCATTCACCATAAAGAGAATTAAATCCACTTCTTTAAGCGTATTCTGAGCAACCTTCATCATAAAATCGCCGAGTCTATGTTTAGGCTTGTGAATTCCCGGTGTATCGATGAAAATAAGCTGCGCATCATCTGTTGTTAATACACCTTGCACTTTGTTTCTAGTTGTTTGTGGCTTGTCGCTCATAATAGCAATTTTTTGACCGATAACACGATTCAAAAAAGTGGATTTCCCTACATTCGGTCTTCCAATAATAGATATAAATCCTGATTTATGTTCTGTTTGATTATTTATGTTCATTTAAATCCTCCGGTGAAAATGCTCCTGGTAATAATTCTGCGACTGTCAATGTTTTTACATCGCCTTTTAAATTGGTTAATACTACTTCCATATCTTTTGGACATAATTCAGAAATTACTTGTCTGCATGCTCCACACGGAGAAACTGGACCGTCTGTATCAGCAACGACAACTAACTTCTTAAAAGTAGTATCACCTTCTGAAACAGCTTTAAACAACGCTGTTCTTTCAGCGCAATTTGCCATGCTATAGGCTGCGTTTTCAATATTACACCCATGATAAACGGTTCCATTTTCTGAAAGAAGAGCAGCGCCTACCTTAAATTTTGAATATGGTACATATGCTTTCTCACGAGCAAGCTTAGCTTCATCCATTAGAAGTTCCACTTTCATAAAATCCCTCTTTTCTTTTAGCTGTTTTTTCATTCGTTTGCAGTTTACATTAAGAGTATTAACTGAATGTTGATAGGTATTTGAGTTGCCAATCCCTCTTTCAACAAACTTTATTTTAAAATAATATTTTACAGTGGATGGTTATCCCTTTTTGTCAGCAAAATTTTTGCTTATAAATTATTTTAAAGAAAAAAATTAGCGTTTTCAAATCTCATTATCATTGACCCTATGTAATATATACTGTCTTAAAATTATATACTAATTTATACATACAATAAAGAGGCAGAAGTCAGGAGTTTTAATTGTTTACTATTTCTTAAAAAATTGTCGTAACGATTCTATCTTTGACTAATGGATTGTTGCAACTTATCGGACCTATACAGGAGAGTTCAACCTCACTTCCTCGATTTTCCGTTTCTTTCGGTTGGGGTTTAACTAGCCTTAAGAGTGGGTTAAAAAAGTCATGTAAAATAACAGAAAAAAGCTATCTTTTAAAAATAAGATCCAATCGCAATGAATGATAATCATTGCTTCATCGATCTAATTTTTATCTAGATAGCTTTTTCTTATTTCTAGCTCATTATAGCTTGTAGTATTTTCGGGATAAAAATAACTCCACCAATCACCACAGAAAGAATTGCTGCTACAAATACGGCACCTGCCGCTATATCCTTTGCCTCTTTTGCCAATGGATGATATTCACTTGTAACCAGATCTACTACTCGTTCAATAGCAGTATTTATCAGCTCCAAACTAATGACTAACCCAATACAAAACGCAATGAACATCCACTCATGTTTCGATAAATCATTTAAAATACCTAATATAATAACAAGAATAGATATTACCAAATGAATCTTTACATTTCTTTCTTGTTTAATAGCAGTTAGTATTCCTAAAACAGCTAGGCGGAAGGAGGATAATTGACTGTTCTTTCGAATCCTTTTATCTTTGTAATCCGAACTCATCTAATATATCCTTTTGTAGAGTAAACATCACTTTTTCTTCTTCTTCTGTCATATGGTCATATCCTAGCAAGTGCAAAAAGCCATGAACAGATAAAAATCCAAGTTCTCGCATATATGAATGACCATATTCCTTTGCCTGTTCCTCCGCTTTATCGATAGAAATGACAATATCGCCTAACATTCTAGGAAGACCTTCCCCAACCAACTGAATCTCGCCTTCTCCTAATTCCTCAAGTGCAAAAGAAATGACATCTGTTGGTTGATCCTTTTCTCTGTATTCCCTATTTATTTCTTGAATTTGCTCATTATGAACAAAAGTGATGGAAAGCTCAATTTCTCCTTGCAGGTTTTGTTTTTTAGCTGCAAATTGAAGAAGATCATTAATCTTTGTTCTTTCACTTTCCTTTACTTTTTCCGTTTCATCAATAAAATCAATTTCTAAATTCATACTATACTTCCTTTACTTTTTCATTTCAGGATATTCGATTCGTGAATGAAAAATCCCTTTTAATGTTTCACTTAATGTATTTCGAACAATTTCTAATTCCTTTAATGTTAAATCACATTCGTCCAATTGTCCATCTTGTAAACGATCAGAAATAATATTTTTAATTAATGAATCAATTTGATCCGTAGTTGGCGCATTTAAACTTCTTACGGCTGCTTCCACACTATCTGCAATCCCGATAATTGCTACTTCTCGTGTCTGCGCCTTCGGTCCAGGATAACGGTAATCATGTGCTTTTACCTCTCCACCCTTTTCTCTTGCCTTATAATAAAAATATTTTAATAAAGAGGTTCCATGGTGCTGCTCAGCAATATCGACTATTTCTTTTGGCATTTTATATTTTCTTAATAATTCCGCGCCATCCGTTGCATGGGCAATTATAATATTTTTACTTGCTTGAGGCGGGATGCGGTCATGGGGATTCCCCATATTCATTTGATTTTCAATAAAGAAATGCGGCCTTTTTGTTTTGCCAATATCATGATAATAGCAACCTACTCTTGCTAGTAAGCCATTGGCTCCAATCGCCTCGCATGCTGATTCTGCTAAATTAGCAACCATAACACTATGATGATAGGTACCAGGTGCCTCTGTTAAAATTTTTCGCAATAACGGATGATTTGGATTGGAGAGCTCAATTAACTTGATTGTTGAAAGAACTCCAAAGCCTGTTTCAAGAAATGGAAGGAAACCAATTGTTAAAACAGCAGAGCTAATTCCTGATATAATAGCCAATAAAATGAACACGCCATATTCTTTTGCACCATAATGGCCATTTTGCAAATATAAAATCGCTAATATCGTAACAATGTTAATGAAAGAAATAAAGAATCCTGCATAAAGAATATTGTTTCGCTGATTCCTTTTATTTAAAAATAACGTTCCTGCCAAACCACTCGCAATAATATATATTCCCATTCCAACGTTAAAAGTTCCAGCAACGCCTTCATTAAACATAATCATTCCACAAATGGCAAGAATAATGGTTACCAACATGGCTGATTTCTCTTCCATTAATATTTTAATTAGCATCACAGCCATTGCAGCCGGAAATATATAACCAATCTCTGTATATTCAAACTGTTGAAACATACTTATCGTTTTCATGAGGACAATCGTTACACTTAATACTAGAAAGAACATTAAATAAAATTGAATATTTTTCTCTTTTTCCTTTGATATTCTTTTGAATGTATAAAAATATAAAGCAGCTAGTATGGATAATATAATTAAACCTAAACCAATAAAGGGCTGAATCGAATTATCACTATCCAACAATCCAACAAGCTCAAGCTGCCTATGTATTTCCCTGCTAATTAATTGACCTTCTTCTACAAGAACTTGACCTTGAAGGACTCTTATCGGCTCAACGCTATCCACAGCTTGCTGACGCATCTCTTCAGTCGCAGTCGGATCATAAAACTCATTTTGAATAATGGCAAATCTTCCTAAGTCGATACTTGCACTTTTTAAATCAGATGTTAAACCATCATTAACCTTTAAAATATCCTCCACTCTTTTTTTCGCATTCTCAACCTCGTCAGAAGGAATCTTTCCATTCATGACTGTATGTATCGCTGTAACTGTAATATCTTTTGCTATTTCTAATTGATCTTCTGAATAAGGAATAAGTGATTTTAAAGATCGATCCATTATTTCGTTCGTCACTTCATTGGTTAGTTTTCCCTTTAGCAATTCGACCTTCTCATCAACAGATGGCTCTTTTATCGAATCTTTGTCCTTATCCTCTTCTTCTGCTTTTTTCTTTTTTTCTTCCAATTCTTTTTCTACTTCATTATTTACTTCCGTCACTGAATCAAATATGGATGATATTAAATCCACACGATTTTGCGCTATTTCTTTATTAACAACATATACGTCCTGTACTTGATTTTTTGCTTCTTCTTTCTTTTTTTCTGTACTTTCTTTATCTTCCACCGTGATTGGTGAACGAATCGTTTGATCTGCAACAGAAAATAGCTGTACGTTTAATTTTTCCGGCTTTACATTTCCATACAGTGTAAAGAATAGAATAACACCAATTAAAACAAATAGAATTATTTTAAAAAGGGTAATATTCATTAGTTTTATTACGTTATTACTCATTCTCTGCCAAACGCTCATATTTACCTCCTATCATTAAAAATAGGTTGATTAGCTTATTTATCATCTTAAACCTATTTCTTAACCCTTAACCTATCTAGATGAAATTTCTCCCTTTGCAGCTGGTCTAGAGGCTCCTCTTTACTTTCCTTTTTGCTAAGTAAAGTCATCATTAACATAGAAGCAAAAACCTTATCATATGTAAAATGATAACAGTTTTTTCGATTGTTTTCACCCTTTTTCGAAATATTTCATCTTTCCAAAAGGATTCAAACATAAAAAAGAGACAGTATACCTTAAGTCCTCTAAAACACTTAAGATATTGTCCCTTTTTTCTTACACATCTTGTTTTCCATATGCGTTAATGATTTTTCCAACTAATGGATGTCTTACTACATCACTTTCTTCTAAATGAACAAAGCCAATTCCGTTAACACTTTGCAGTATTTGTTCAGCAACCACCAAACCAGATTTAACACCTTTTGGTAGATCTATTTGTGTTTTGTCACCTGTAATCACCATCTTGGAACCAACTCCAAGCCTCGTTAGAAACATTTTCATTTGAGCATGAGTTGTGTTTTGTGCTTCATCCAAAATTACAAATGCATCATCCAATGTTCTTCCACGCATATACGCAAGTGGAGCAACCTCAATCGTATTTCTTTCAATCAAACGTGTTGTATGCTCCATACCGAGAACATCATGCAACGCATCGTATAATGGGCGTAAATATGGATCCACTTTTTCTTTCAAATCTCCTGGCAAAAATCCTAAACTTTCACCAGCTTCTACTGCTGGTCTTGTTAAAATAATTCGATTTACTTTACCATTCTTTAAAGCATTTACGGCCATCACAACGGCTAAATAAGTCTTACCGGTACCTGCTGGCCCTATTCCAAACACTAAATCATGTCTTCTTATAGAGCGTATATACTCACTTTGTCCAATTGTTTTTACTCTAATTGATTTACCTTTAATCGTTTTCGCTATTTCTTCATCATATAGTGACCCGAAATATTCAAGTGTTCCTTTCTTTGCCAAAGAAATAGCATAAATCACATCTCGTTGACTGATAGAAACACCTTTACGGATAACTTGTAAAAGTTTCTCAACAATATCCCCCACGAGCTCTATTGAATCAGGACTTTCAGAAGAAACAAGCAATGTTTCTCCTCTCGTTACGATGTTACAATCTAATTCTTTCTCAAGCACTTGCAGATTGCTATCTCCATTACCAAGTAAAGCAATCGCTTCGTTTGGATCTTTCAATTTTACATTCATCGTTTTTAAATCTTCTGTCATTCTGTATCTCCTTGAGTTAGAGGATGTGCTTTCGCAATGTTTTCTACTGTTGTAAAAGCTATATTTAGTTTTACTTTACCATTCTTTATATCTTGTTGCAAAATTTTTTCTTCCTTAATTTTTCCATCTTCTCCAATTCGTTTCATAATATCCTTTCTTGCATCTTCCTTCCCTTTCTTCACAGCTTCCTTGCCACTATATCCCCTTTTCACAATTTCCTTTTCCCGATAAGTCTCATTTACAACCTTCACCGGTAACTCCCATTTGAAAAACTTAACATTCGTCTCGTTCTCTTCTTTCTCAAACTGCTTATATTCTACTTTGCCGAATCCCCATACAGGTATATCCCACTTACCTAGCCTTATATAAAATTTTTGTTTCTCTTCTCCATTAAATACTTGGAAAGTTGTTTCTAAAGGAACTGTCACTTCGGTTGTATACCAGACTTCCCCCCATACTTTTCCTTTAGCAGATACACTTTTCGTATTATCTTCCTTTCCTATTGTTCCAGAAACTAACAATTGTCCTTTTTTTACAACTTCATTGATTGTATATTGTTTCGTACCAGATTCCACAAAATCAGATACTATTGTCGCTTTTTTCGTCGCTACTAAATTTTGTGGTCCCACTTCTTCCTTCTTCTTCGGTTCATTTTTCTCAACAACCTGGAAATGATAAGTTGTCCCTTTTAACTCCACACCAATCCATGTAATCGCATCAATATTATTCGTTAGTTCCGCTTGGATTTCATCTAACTCTTTCGCAAAAAATTGAAATTTACCAATTTTAATATCCATCTTGTCAAGCTGCTTACGTATCTGATATTCTGTTGCCGGATTTGCTCCCTTAACCTCTATTCCCCATACCATATTGGATAAAGTCAGAACTAGTCCTAAAAAAAGGAATAACCCCATCACAAAACCACTATTCTTCCACAATCTCTTATATAGAAATGGAGCTCCAGCTCTGCGCTGAAACTCTATTTTTATACCGCTACCTCTAACTAAACGACGAAAATGGTGAATTTTCTTTAAACTAATTTGAAAAGTTACAGCTTGAGGTCCATGTTTTTTTACACGCCAGATAGCAATATCATTTTTTAATAACTTATTTAAAAAGCGTTCTAAACCTTTGCCCGTTGCTTTCACTGTAATAATCCCTGTTAAATATTCAATCCAATGATTTTTCATAATTTCCTCCCAAATCACTCATTTATGTATAAAACTTGATCTATTTTCCCTTCTAATAATATTTCTTCCGGCAATATCGTTTTAATAACGAACCCTTTTCCTTTGATTAACAGTTGCCCTTGTTTTAAAAGCAATCGCAATTCTTTATCTGAAAAGGTTATTAACCCTCGGTGGTTCTCTACATAAATATGTATTTGTCCGATCATTGTGATTCTAGGTAAGTCCATCATGACATCTTGAGGAAGTTCTAAGTTTTTAATCATCCAGTTCCGCAAGTTATGTCCCCACTTTTTAGCCATAAAAAAAGAACCCCCCTTTCCTCTCTTTTATGAGATTCTCTAGATAGACAGTACGCTTTCTTACACTTACTATCATCATATTCAAGGAGTTTTACATTATGCTAAGAAAAACATTGGCAGCATGCTTTCTATCGAAATTTTCTTCTGTTTAATCTTACACGCATAAAAAAAGAGCCATTATCAAGCAAATAGTTTCTCGAAGGGAGAAATAACGCTTAATAATAACTCTCTATACTTGTATTTCTTATTTTTTAGTTTTACTTTGCATAGATGCTCTATGCGGATTTCTTGATCGAGGGGAAGCTAAAACTTCAGAAAATACGACTGCCTGAACAATATTTTCCTTTGTAAAGAAGCCTTCCGAATCTGCTCCTTTAACCACCTTATTTAAAACTGGCACTTGAGCTCCTCGATTTCGTTGCTGTTCCATCATTTTAATTTTCTTTTGTAAACTTGCATTTTCTCTTTGAAGCCTTTCCAACTCAGAAAGTGGTTTTTTCTTTTCCACCACTTTTTTTGTTTTTTCAGGAACTGCCATGACTGGTTGTTTTCTTTCCACTTCTCGGTTAACAGGCTTTGGCACCTGTGGTCTTGTTTGTTTAGGAGCCTGTTGTTTTTTGCTATTGTCAAATATAGAAGAGAAGAGAAAAGCTACAACAGCAATTATTATTGGAAGGATTTCCAAATCTTTTCCCTCCCTTTCTTAAAGTTTACTCATTATCATCTTTATTTTTCTGATCATCTGTCAATTTGCCAATGGAGCCTCGCATTTCTGTATCAGCAGTTATATTTTGTAAGTTCATATAATCCATTACACCCATATTGCCAGAACGCAATGCATCAGACATAGCCATAGGAACCTCTGCTTCTGCTTCCACAACTTTAGCACGCATTTCTTGTACTTTTGCCTTCATCTCTTGTTCTTGGGCTACAGCCATTGCTCTACGTTCTTCTGCTTTCGCTTGAGCGATTTTTTTATCTGCTTCTGCTTGCTCTGTTTGTAATTCCGCTCCGATGTTTTTGCCGATATCAACATCCGCAATATCAATCGATAGAATTTCAAAGGCAGTACCAGCATCTAAGCCTTTAGATAAAACAGTTTGAGAAATCATATCTGGATTTTCTAATACCTTTTTATGGTTATCAGACGAACCGATTGTCGAAACAATTCCTTCCCCAACTCTGGCTACAACTGTTTCTTCTCCAGCTCCCCCTACTAGTCTCTCAATATTTGCACGCACTGTAATTCTTGCTTTCGCTTTAACTTCAATACCATCCATCGCTACACCAGCGATAAAAGGTGTCTCAATTACTTTCGGATTGACACTCATTTGAACCGCTTCTAATACATCCCGTCCTGCTAAGTCAATAGCAGCACATCTTTCAAATGATAACTCAATATTTGCACGATGGGCAGCAATTAAAGCATTTACAACTCTATCTACATTACCTCCGGCAAGATAATGACTTTCTAATTGGTTAATCGTTGCATTTATCCCAGCTTTATGTGCTTTAATTAGCGGATTTACGACACGACTTGGAATTACCCTTCTTAAACGCATCCCCACCAATGTAAAAATACTAATTTTCACTCCAGCTGCTAAAGCAGATATCCATAGCATGACTGGCACAAAAGTTAATAGTACCCCTAATAAAATAACTGCCAGTACTACTACGATAATCCAAAAAATTTCAAATCCTCCAACTAACATTACTCATCCTCCTTTAGTATATCTTTCGTTAGTATTTCCCTTACCACAATTCTAGAACCTTCAACTTTTACCACTTTTACATTTTTCTCTTTATCAATAAAACTACCTTCACTCACTACATCAACTCTTTCCTCGTTCACGAGAACTACGCCAGCAGGACGTAATGCAGTCAAGGCAATTCCTGTTTTTCCAATCAAATCCTCGCGATTTTGATTAGAGACATACCCATTTTCTGTACTAGTTGAGTCTGTTAATATTATTTTTCTAAAGAATTTCATTTTTCTACCAAACACCTTTACTAATAAGATAGATGCGATAATCGAAACCCCTATTGCGATTACAAGGCTTATCCCTATGACCGCAATATCTCCACTTGCAAGAAACATACTTGCTATGACTGAAACAATCCCTATTGCTCCCGCTATTCCTCCGACGACAAAGAATTCCAATATAATTAAAAGGATACCTATCACAAAGAGAATTAGACTTTCATATCCTGCAAGTCCTGCGACTAGGTGACCATAGAAAAAGAGCAGCAGTGCAGATATTCCCGCAATTCCCGGGAGTCCAAATCCAGGTGAATATAACTCAATAATCAACCCTAGACTTCCAATCGACAATAAAATAGGAACGATAATAGGATTTGTCACGAACCTTGCTATTTTCTCTGCGAAACTTTCATCTAGCCTTTCTAATTTTGCATCCTTCAAGTCTAACTGATTCAATACATCATCTAAACTTTTAACAGTACCGTTTGAATATTCTATTTCTTGTGCTTCAGATGAAGTTAAGGTTAAAAAAGTCCCAGATTTCTTTATTCCCGGTATAGCAATAGATTTATCTGCCATAGCCATCGCATAAATTGGATCTCTCCCTGTCTTCTCTGCTGCACCTTTCATCGCAGAAAGCCAGTAAGATTGAGCTTTTTCATCCGCTGCGTTTCCTTGTTGGTCAATCACTCCAGAAGAGCCTATCCTGCCTCCTTCCACCATATAGATTTCATCGGTATTTAACGCAATATAAGAACCTGCTGAAATAGCATCTTGATTAATGTAAGTTACGGTTTTAATATCTGTTTCAGATATTCTTTTTCCTATTTCAATAGCAGCCGAAACGTCTCCACCAGGAGTATTCATATCAAAAATAATGGCACTAGCGCGATTTTCTTCTGCTTCTGTTATTGCTCGATCGATAAACTCACTCAAACCTTTTTCAACAGTATTCTTAATCGGAACCACATATACTATCTTGTCATTATTCGCATAAATGATGCTTGGAATGATAGATAGTAAAAGCATAAAAAGAAGAGGAATAAACAATAATTTCTTTTGCCTTTTCAAATTCTCCCTCCTTTCTAAAATATAATAGGAAAAGCTTATGACTATGTATACGGTTAACTTGATGAAAAGTTTCACTTTTTTTTAATTTTTTATTAGATGTTTTTTTGTAAATAGATAAAACAAAAATTAGGCAAACGACCTCGTACTCTAAAAAAAGAAAACCTTTTCAATCCATTTATGTAAAAAGGCTGCAGACTTAATCTGCAGCCTTTAAAACATAAACTTATTTATGAAAGGTGTTGTTGTACAAGTTTATTTACTAGTGAACCGTCTGCTTTTCCTTTTACTTTAGGCATTAAAGCAGCCATCACTTTTCCCATCTCTTTCTTCGAAGAAGCACCAGTATCGGCGATTGTTTGTTTCACAATCTCTGCTAGCTCCTCTTCCGAAAGCTGTTCAGGCATATATATTTCAACATGTTTTAACTCCGCACGTATTTTGTCAACAAGATCTTCACGACCTGCTTTCTCAAACTCATGGAGGGAGTCTTTGCGTTGTTTTACTTCGCGAGAAAGGACAGATAACTCGTCTTCTTCAGAAAGATCTCTACCAAGCTTAATTCTTTCATTCTGAATGGCAGCCTTAATCATTCGAATTACAACTAGTTTATCTTTTTCTTTGTTTTTCATCGCTTGCTTCATATCATTGTTTAAGCGTTCGAGAAGACTCAATTTAGCTACACCCTCTCTTAGAACTTACGTTTTCTTGCTGCTTCTGATTTTTTCTTACGTTTCACACTTGGTTTCTCGTAGAATTCGCGCTTTCTAGCTTCCTGCAAAGTACCAGTTTTTGATACTGAACGTTTGAAGCGACGAAGAGCATCTTCAAGCGATTCGTTTTTACGAACGACGGTTTTAGACATTCTCTTTCCCTCCCTCCGAACACAACACACTAACATCAACATGGTTTCCATGTACCTTGACATTATAATATATCAAAGTTACAAGGTCAACCGTATTTGACCTAGTTAGACAAATTGTTTTAAAAAAACGTAAAAAAAAGGTGTTTTACACGAGAAATCAGCCTTTTTCTCCCTCCATTCCTTTCTCGTCCTCAATTTTTCCCTCTATAAATCATTTTAAACACCCTGCCATATAAGCTACTATAAAGAAGTTTATTCTTCTATCATTTAAATGGCATGTCCTTCTTCTTCTCTTCATATAGTTCTGATAAGGAGGAAGCATACAATGATTTATCTTTTACTTTTTATCGGACTTATCCTTTTATTTATTTATGGAATGACGCTTTTACGAACAGGCTTATTTAATTTATCTTCTCATTCATTGAAAGGTTTACTCGAAAAATTAACAGATAAACCTTGGAAGGGCTTAATCGTGTCCATCATTATTACAGCACTTCTCCAAAGCAGTGCTGCAGTTATGGTGCTCACAATCGGATTAATTTCTGCAAGAGTTTTAACTTTTCCTCAATCCATTGGAATTATTTTAGGAACAAATATTGGGACAACATTTACAACCGAATTTATTACTTTTGATATTAATAATTATTTACTGCCACTTGCCATTATTGGTGTACTGTTTATGATTATAAATAAATATCAGTTAAGAAGTTTTGGTTTCATTTTATTTGGTATTTCTATCGTCTTTACAACGATGAGAGGCTTTAAATATTTTGCTGGAATGATTGAAAACCAAACAACATTAAATACTTTTTTTCTCCAATTGGCAGATCGTCCTTTCCTCGCTCTTCTAGTTGGCATTGTTATTACCGCATTGATTCAATCAAGTACTGCTACAATTGGAATTATTATGGGTTTTTTGACGGCAGGACTGCTTCCTATCGAGATTGCTATTGCAATTATGTTAGGTTCTAATATTGGAACATGCGTTACTTCTTTTTTGGCTTCACTCGGAACAGAAAAAAGTGCGAAACTCTGTGCATATGCCCATATTTGGTTAAATATCGGTGGGGTTATTTTGTTTTATCCATTTATCCATGAATTAGCTGCTATTGTTAAAAATATGACGTCCGATATTGATGTCCAACTGGCCCATGCAAGTCTACTATTTAATGTCTTGTCTTCGCTTTTAGTTCTTCCCTTTGCTGAACGTTTTGGCAAATTAATCATGCGTATACACAGTTAAAGATGTTTTTCTCTATATTGGGTTAATGAAAAGAGACTGGACAGAACAAAATATATAATAAATAAAGACGAACAATCTCTCATTTAGTAGCGAAACCAACTCGTTCCATTACGCTACAGACACTCTATGGAGACCACTGAAAAAGTCTTTTTTCGTGCGAAATGAAGAGCAAGCATGTTTGAAAGTAAAAATAAGATTGGTTTGGAGAGGAGTCCGCTCGACTCCTATGGGAGCTGCGAGAAAGTCCAAGACCCCGCAGGAACTTAAGAAGCGAGGAGGCATGGTGCTCGCCCCATGGAAAGCGAAGTGTATTTAGGCTGCGGCTGATCACCACAAACCTTCTTTCTTAAAATGAATAAAACCCCAAACAATCATACGAATATTTCTTATATGTACGTATAATCGTTCGGAGTTATTTGGTTGAAAATACTTATGTTTCAGTCTCTTTACATTACTTTTAATAAATCATATTGGGATTGATATAAATGATAATACAATCCTTTTTTAGTCATTAACTCTTCATGGGTACCTTTTTCCGCAATTCTACCACCATCCACATAAAATATTTGACTGCTATTTTTAATTGTCGATAGGCGATGGGCGATGATGAAAGAAGTCCGACCTTTTAACAATTCGGTAATTCCTTCTTGCAGGAGTTCCTCTGTTTTTGTATCAATGCTACTCGTAGCTTCATCTAAAATCAGTATTTTAGGGTTTGCTAAGAGGGCTCGTGCAAAAGAGATCAGCTGCCTTTGTCCCGCTGATAATGTACTGCCTCGTTCCTCTACAACAGTATGATAACCGTCCTTTAAATCTTTAATGAAATCATGAGCTCTTACAATTTTAGCTGCTGCAATAATTTCTTCTTCAGTTGCATCCAGCTTTCCATAACGAATATTTTCTAGAATGGTTCCTGAAAATACAAAAGTGTCTTGAAGCATCACACCCATTTGCGAGCGGAGAGATTTCAGCGTAACATCCCTGACATCTATCCCATCAATTTTTACGCTTCCTTCATTTACATCATAAAACCTGCTTAACAAATTGATAATGGTTGATTTTCCGGCACCTGTTGGTCCTACTAAGGCAATGCTTTCGCCCGCATTTATATGAAAGCTAACATCGTTAAGGATGTTTTTCCCTTCTTCGTAGCGGAAAGAAACATGGTCAAATGTGACATTTCCCTTTATTGTTGGCATTTGGATCGCTTTTGGATCATCCTTAATATCTGGTTCTACATCCAATGTTTCAAATATGCGCTCTAAATAAGCGGAAGCAGTAATAAGCGCATTATAGAAGTTCCCCATATTTATAACAGGGTTCCAGAAATTATTGACATATCCAATAAACGCCACAAGTGTTCCTGTACTAACATCTACCCCAATCTGACGTATTCCTACGAAATAAATTAAACTTGTCGTTAAAACAGAGATGTTTTGCACCCCTGGCCATAATAAAAACTGAATGGATACTGCTTTAAGCCAAGATGTACGTGTCTCATTACTAACTTCATCGAAAATTTCAAAGTTTTCCTCTTCCCTAGCAAATGATTGGGTAATTTTTATCCCAGCAATACTTTCATGGATATAGGCATTCATATTAGATTGTTTATTACTTAACACTTGATATGCTTTTCTCTGCATATTTTTGATAACCCATACTAATAATCCTAAAATCGGCAAGAGTGCTAAACTATACAACGTTAATTTTGCATCAATTGCAAACATGAAAATTAACGTAATAATTACGCTGATGATATCAGAAATGAGATTGATTAAACCGTTACTCAATAAATCACTTAATGTATTAATATAGTTAACGACTCTTATCAAAATTTTCCCATGGGGACGATTATCAAAATAAGAAAAGGGAAGCTTCTGTAAGTGCTGAAAAATATCTAAGCGCATATCCTTTAAAATATTCTGACCAATTTGTGTAATCCATTGAATACGGTAGCGCATACATATTCCGATTACAACTAGAGAAAGAATAAACAAAATACTAATTCCTATCAGTAATGATATATCTTTATTTGGTATAATTTCATCAATTGCAATTTTCGTAAAAAACGGACCAAGCATCCCTGCCACGTTGGCAATTAATATGATTAGCAATGTAATAAACAATGCCTTTTTATAAGGTTTAATATAAGCACCGATTCGTTTATAGTGACTCCAATTAAATTCGGTTTCTAATTCTTCATCGACATTAAATTTATTACGGGCCAATGGTTGCTCCCCCTTCTTCCTGCTCTACTAATCCTAGCTGTCTTTTGTATACATCGTAATACATTCCTTTTTTGGCAACGAGCTCTGCATGTGTTCCTCGTTCCTTTACTTCGCCTTTATCAAGAACTAAAATAAAGTCTGCTTCTCTCACAGAAGAAATCCGATGCGCAATAATAAATGTTGTTTTAGTTTGCGTTAGCTGAGTTAGTTCTTTTTGAATCTTACTTTCTGTTTCCATGTCTACTGCCGATGTCGTATCATCTAATATTAAAATAGACGGATCCTTTGCTAACGCCCTCGCTAAGGAGATTCTTTGCTTTTGACCGCCAGATAATCCAACCCCACGCTCGCCTACGATTGTATCGTATCCTTCAGGCATTTTAGCAATGAAATTATGAGCATCTGCAATAGCTGCTACACGCTGAATCTGTTCCATATTCAAATATGGATTTCCAAAGGAGATATTTTCCTCAATCGTATTGGAAAACAAAAAGATGTCTTGCATTACCATCGAAATTTGATCACGGAGCTTCCGTACTGGCCATTCTTTGGCATTGACTTGATCAATTAATACTTCCCCATCTGTCGGGTCATAGAATCTTGCAATTAAGTTAACAAGCGTAGATTTGCCTGATCCTGTTTCACCTAAAATCCCCACTGTTTGCCCCGGTCGAACGCTAAAGGAAACATTTTTTAAGATTGGTGTTTCTGGATCATCGGAAAACGCAAAAGAGACATTTTCAAATGTTACATATCCAGAAATTTTCTTGCCTTTCTTTCTGTCTTCCACCATAATTTGCGGCTCGGTATTTAATAAATTTCTAATTTTTACACACGATGCATTAAAACGCTGCACATCATTTATCAGCCATCCGCTCATACGCATTGGCATATTTAGAAGCCACATAAAGCCGTTAAAAGCAACCAAATCACCAATGGACATACTTCCTTGGATAACAAATAAACCACCTAATAATAATGTAATAACAGCTAATACACCTGCAAATCCATCCAACCAGGGTAAATACTTTTTCGAAACATTGGCAGAATCAAGATTACGCTTCCGATAATCATTATTAAAATGATTAAACTTTTCAATTTCATATTCTTCACGAGAAAACGCTTTAACTACTCGGTTTCCACTAATATTTTCTTCTACCATGGAGTTCAGTCTTGAAAAACTTTCGCGAATTTCTAAAAATACAGGATGTGCTGCTTTGGACATTTTTTGCGTAAAAATAAAAATAATTGGTGTAACGGCAACAAGTGCTAATGTTAGTTTCCAATCGATGCTCATCATTACTAGAATAGCAACGACAAACCAGATGACACATTCAGCGATATTGTAGCAAACCCATGAAACAAAATGGCGTATCGCATCCATATCCCCTGTCATCCTCGCCATAATATCTCCTACTCTATTATGATTGAAAAAGTCAAAATCAAGCTCTTGTAGTTTTTTGTACATATCTTGCCTGATTTCAAACTGTGCATCTTGACCAACATGTTCATAGAACATTTGGTATATGTAACGAGTAACCGTTCTAATAAGTGTTGCCCCTATCATCGCTAACAGAATTGGAACTAAGAGTTGGACTCGATTATTCTCAATGACTTCATCAATCAATTTTCCGCTTAAAATAGGAATAATCACTACAAAGAAGGAATTTGCCAATAAAATCAACGTTGCACTAATTACTTTTTTCTTATTCTTCTTTACATAACTCCAAATCCATTGGTAATTATTCAATAGGAATCTACACTCTTTCTTTTATTATTTGTTTACTTCAAAAATGATATTTCTAAAGATAGATAAATATACTTGTAAAACTAAATTCACTAAGTGAAATCAATAATATCTCTTAATACAAATAAAGGGGTGTATAAAAAGTTTAGATTCGCTTTCATACTTTCTGCCTCTCTCCCATCTTTTTGGCGTTGTTAAACCATTTGTTACGCTCTGCTGCCTATCACAAACTTTGATCCTCCTTATCTGCCTTTTTGCAGGTAACAACTACGTTAACAATGCCATTTAAATTATTTTATTTTAAAATGCTACAAATAGTATCACTGCTTAAGTGCAGACACTACTTGTAAGTTTAAAAAGATAAGAAAGAACTCATTTCTTATCACAGATTAATTTTAGTCATGACTGTTTGACGTAACTAGTACTTAAATTGTATAATTATGGACAAAATTTGACTTGAAAGGAGTACATTGAATGTTATACTATCAATCAAATTATTTTGGACAAAATGGCGATTTTGATCGTATATCAGCATTCACTCCTACTAACCTTCCACACTTCCACCGCAGCATGGAATTGATAATGGTCGATGAAGGAACACTGGAGCTTAATATACAGAATAAAACCTATACACTGCAAGCTGGAGAAAACGCTCTCATTCTTTCAAATCAGATACATAGTTTGCATAGCACTCAGAAAAATCACTCTTGGATTTATGTCTTTTCACCAGAATTGGTTAATCAGTTTTATCAACTAAGTAAAAATAAAGACTTAATCCATCCAGTATTCAGTTTACAACCTAACACTTGTGAGATGATAAAGGAGTTGTTCATTAAAAGTAAAAGCTCGATGCTTGCTAAAAAAGGAGTATTATATTTGATTTGTGCGGAATTATTAAACCAAACATCATTTAAAGAGGAAACACGGAGAGATGATTATTTATTACATGATTTACTGAACTATATCCAAAATCACTTTACAGAGGAACTTTCATTAAAAGAGTTATCACAAAGGTTTGGTTATGATTATTCTTACCTATCTAGATTTTTTACAAAGATACTAAAAGTACCATTCGTTGATTTTTTAAACGGGCATCGGGTTACATTGGCATCCCAATTATTAAAAACAACGGATAGTAAAATCACAGAAATTGCTGATATGGTTGGATATAAAAACATTCGCAGTTTTAATCGAAACTTCGAAAAAATTATGCATACTACCCCAAGTAATTACCGAAAAGCATATACAGAAACATATTAATACTATTAATAATCACATACCAAAAAATCCTTAGAAAAACGAAAGTATCGTTTATTCTAAGGATTTTCTATTACAACTATTAATAATCACCAGTGCTCGTTAAGCCATTAACGATTGCTATCCCAGAGCTTGCTCCAATTCTAGTTGCTCCTGCAGCAATCATTTTCTCTGTATCTTCGCTGCTGCGCACACCTCCAGAAGCTTTTACACCTACATCTGGTCCAACCGTTTTTCTCATTAATGCAATATCCTCAACCGTCGCTCCACCTGTAGAGAAGCCTGTTGAGGTTTTTACAAAGTCAGCTCCTGCTTCTACAGCTAATTTACAAGCGATTTCTTTTTCCTCATTTGTTAGCAGGCTAGTTTCAATTATTACTTTTGATAAAGCTTTGCCTTTAGCAGCGTCAACAACTGCTTTTATGTCTTCTTTAACTAAATCATAATTTTTATCCTTTAGCGCACCAATATTAATAACCATATCTACTTCTGTCGCACCATTTTTGATTGCATCCTCTGTTTCAAATGCTTTTGTTGCGGAAGTAGTTGCGCCTAAAGGGAAACCGATCACTGTACACACTTTTACTTCTGTTCCACTCAGTAATTCACTTGCAACTTTCACCCATGTTGGGTTAACGCAGACCGAAGCGAATACATATTGTTTTGCTTCTTCACATAGAGTAACAACCTGTTCTTTTGTTGCATCTGCTTTCAATAAAGTGTGATCAATCATTTTAGCAATATTCATTATGATTCTCCTTTGATTTATGTACTAATGAAAATGATGTCGAAGCTCTTTGCAGCAATTGAAACAAAGAGATTCAACAACATATTCTAAATTAATATTACTTTCCGTAACACAAAAAGTGAACAATTAATTTTTTCTTAAGAAACAATCGCTGCTTGATCTTCTATTTCTTCCAGAACGCGGACAAATTGTCCTTCATTCACAGGATAGCCAGCTTTGATGATTTTAACCTTAACAATTTTCCCAACCATTTCCTCTGTAGCAGGGAAAACTACCTTTAGATAATTATCTGTATATCCTACATAAAGCTTGCCATTTCCATCCTCTTTGTAAACTTCTTCTGGAATAACTTCTACTACTTCCGCTTCATAGTTAGACGCATATTCTTTTGCCAGCTGATCAGAAAGCGAAATCAAACGATGTACTCGCTCATTCTTCACATCTTCATCAATCTGGTTGTCCATACGTGCAGCAGGAGTTCCTGTTCTCTTTGAATAAGGGAATACATGTAATTCGGAAAATTTATGGTCTTTAATAAAATTATATGTTTCCATAAACTCTTCTTCTGTTTCTCCTGGGAAACCGACAATAACATCGGATGTAATTGCTAATCCTGGTAAAGCCTCTTTTAATCTCGTAATTCTTTCCGCAAAGAATTCCATCGTATATTTTCTTCTCATTCTTTTTAAAACAGTGTCTGATCCTGATTGAATAGGAATATGAAGATGATTTACAATTATTTTAGATTTATCCAATACTTCGATTACTTCATCTGTTATTTGACTAGCCTCAATAGAAGAAATCCGAAGACGCTTTAGCCCCTTCACCTGCGATTCTAGATCACGAAGTAGGTTAGCTAAATTATAGTCCTTCATATCAGAGCCATATCCGCCTGTGTGAATACCTGTTAACACGATTTCTTTATAGCCAGCATCCACTAATTGCTGCGCTTGTTTAATAACATCTTGTGGGTCTCTAGAACGCATCAATCCTCTTGCCCAAGGAATTATACAGAAAGTACAAAAGTTATTACAGCCTTCTTGAATTTTTAAAGATGCTCTCGTTCTATCTGTAAATGCAGGTACATCCATTTCTTCATAAACACGATTTTTCATGATGTTTCCAACTGCATTAATTGGTTGTCTTTCTTGTTTGAATTGCGCAATGTACTCTAGCATTTTCACACGATCCTGTGTCCCTACTACAATATCGACACCAGGGATAGCCATGATTTCTGCTGGTGATGTTTGTGCGTAACAACCTGTAACACAAATAACCGCATCAGGGTTTTTGCGGACTGCACGACGAATAACTTGACGGCTCTTCTTATCCCCTGTATTCGTAACAGTACATGTATTTATAACATATACATCTGAAATATTTTCATAATCTACACGTTCATAGCCTTGTTGTTTAAACAACTGCCAGATCGCTTCCGTTTCATAATGGTTTACTTTACATCCTAATGTGTGAAAAGCAACTGTTGGCATTTTTATCACTCCATCAATTCAAAATGATAAGATACAGCAGACAATAGATATAACGGTGCAGTCTCTGTTCTTAATATTCTTGGACCAAGTCCACATGTCACAAAATCTTGCTCTTTTAATAAATTTACCTCTGATTCACTTAGACCACCCTCTGGTCCAAACAAGGCAAGGATTGTTTGCCCCTTTGTCATCGACTGTAATTTCTTCGTTAACATAGCCGATTCGCCTTCTTTTGCCTCTTCCTCATAAGCAATTATCTTTACGTCATAGCTTTTTGAGCGTTTGATTAATTCTTTCATACTGATTGGGGTACTTACTTCTGGTATCATCGTTCGATGAGATTGTTCAGCCGCTTCTTTGGCAATTTTATTCCAGCGAATGAGCTTTTTTGCCCCTTTTTTTTCATCCCATTTAACGACAGAGCGAGCTGCTATAAAAGGGATAAACTCATAAGCGCCTAATTCTGTCCCCTTTTGAATAATCCATTCTAGCTTATCCCCTTTTGGCAGTCCGCTCACGATGGAAACAGAAACAGGTAGTTCTATTTCTCCTTCTAACCATTGTACCACTTTTGCAGTGACTTCGTTTTCGAAAATATTTTCTATTGAACACTGTGCTACCTGTTGATCATTATTGACACAGTATATTTTATCTCCAACATTCATGCGCATCACACGAACTATATGATGATAATCATCTTCTTGGATTATAAAAGTATCTTCTTCCTGTTTAGCAAAATAACGCTGCAATCGAATACCTACTTTCCTTTAAGCAATAGAGAAGGAAGAATCGCAAAACGAAACTTCCCTTTTCCTTTAGAATATACGCTTACTCTTACAGCTTAGCGCCGTCAAAAAGACATTTGTTATACCTTAGTTCTTTTTTTGAGCGGTAATGCTTACCCAATCTTCCATTTGTACTGTTTCTATTATTTCTAGTCCTGAAGCTATAATAGCATCTTTCACTTCTTCTTTTTTCTGAAGAATAATACCAGAAGCAATAAAGTAACCGTCTTTCTGAAGTAAACGGTAAACATCATCTGTAAATCGTACGATAACCTCTGCCAAAATATTTGCAACAATTACATCTGCCTGTTCGTCTATACCGCTTAATAGATTATTTTGGCGAACTGTTGTTTTTTCATGAACCTTGTTCAACTTAATATTTAGCTTTGCAGAACGTACTGCAACTTCATCCAAATCTAAAGCCAGTACAGAGCTAGCTCCTAGCATCGCAGCGGCAATGCTTAATACACCAGATCCAGTCCCTACATCAATAACCACATCATCTTTTTTTACTATTCTTTCCAAAGCTTGGATGCATAATACAGTTGTTGGGTGAGTTCCTGTACCGAATGCCATACCTGGGTCTAATTCAATAATTAATTCATCTGTATGAACTGGAGTATAATTCTCCCAAGTTGGCACAATTGTAAATTTCTCCGATATCTTTACAGGATGATAATATTTTTTCCAAGCGGTCGCCCATTCTTCTTCATTAACTTCCATAATAGAAACTTTATTTAATCCAATATCAATATTAAATAGTACTAAATTATTAATATTTTCTTTAATTGCTTCCACTGTTTCTCCAAGAAAACTATTGATCGGTAAGTATGCTTTAACTAGAACGCCTTCTTCAGGATAATCATCAGGATTTAGTTGGTAGATTTCGCCGAATTGGTCTTCTCTTTCCTTAATTAATTCAAAGGGATCTTCAATAACTACCCCACTAGCACCTGCTTCATGCAAAATATTTGAAATAGGTTCAATCGCTTCATTTGTAGTATGAATTGTGATTTCTGACCATTTCATTTCTACCAACTCCTTTTTGATTATGGCTGTTTTCGTAACGTTTGTTGCTATTACCTGCAGCCGAAATACACTTCGCTTTCCGTGGGGATCGCGCTAATCCCACAGGAGTCTACGTGTATTCCGGCTGCTCCATTTTCCAACTAATTCTTTTTTTCTATAGAAAAAAGAATTTGAGCAAATACAACTCTGATTATTCACCTTTAAATGCTTTTTTCACTTTAGAGAAAAAGCTATCATCTTCTTCTCCTTGAGGGGAAGCCCCTGTTACATCAGCAAACTCTTGTAAAATTTGCTTTTGTTTTTCGGATAGCTTTGTTGGCGTTATTAGTCGTACAATCACGTGTTGGTCACCTTGACCGTATCCACGCACATTTGGAATACCTTTGCCTTTAAGTCTAAATTTCGTTCCTGTTTGTGTTCCTGCAGGTACTTTTAGCTTCACTTTTCCATGAATCGTAGGGACTTCAATTTCATCCCCAAGTGCAGCTTGAACAAAAGTAATCGGCATTTCACAATATACATCTTCCCCATCACGCTCGAAGAAATCATGTCTTCTTATGTGGAATACAACATATAAATCACCTGCTGGTCCTCCATTCACTCCAGGCTCACCTTGACCAGATACTCTTAATTGTTGGCCATCATCGATACCTGCAGGAATTTTAACACTGATTTTACGGCGTTTTTTCACTTTACCAGTTCCGCCACAAGTAGAACATTTATGCTTAATCTCTTTACCAGTACCATGGCAATAATTACATGTTCTTCTATTCACAATACGACCGAACGGCGTATTTTGCTCTACATTCAATTGCCCTGTACCGCTACAATGCTTACATGTAACTGGTTTGGTTCCAGGTTTTGCACCTGTTCCACTACATGTTTCACAGTTTTCTTCTCTTGGTATTTCAATTTCTGTCTCTTTGCCAAATGCCGCTTCTTCAAATGAAAGGGTCATTGTATATTGTAAATCAGCCCCTTGGCGTGGAGCATTAGGATCTCGTCTTCTTGAACCTCCACCACCAAAAAATGTGCTGAAAATATCTTCAAAGCCACCGAAACCACCGAAGTCTCCCCCGCCACCAAATCCTTGATTAGGATCTGTGTGCCCAAATTGATCATAATGAGCTCTTTTTTGATCATCACTTAAAACTTCGTATGCCTCTTTGACTTCTTTAAACTTTTCATCTGCATCTGCATCTTTATTAATATCTGGATGATACTTTTTCGAAAGCTTACGATATGCTTTTTTTATTTCATCCTTAGAAGCGCCTTTGCTTACTCCCAGGACTTCATAGTAATCTCGTTTATCCATAATTGATTACCACTCCCCGATTCTTTTCACATAGATGCTATTGTATCATTTTGCCTTTCCAAAGTACAATAGTTTATTGCTATCTTTCTTAAATATCGATTAAAAACTTATTCTCTAAAAGAAAAGTCAAAGTCAAGATAACCTGACTTTGACTTTTTACTAGACGTCTATTGTTTATTTCAATTACTTATCGTCTTTTACTTCTTCAAACTCTGCATCCACAACGTTATCATCTTTACCAGATGCTCCGCCTTCTGCTCCTTCTGCTCCTTGTGCAGCTTGAGCAGCTTCTTCATATAATTTCATAGAAAGGGCTTGAACGATTTCTTGAAGAGCATCTTTCTTCGCACGAATTTCTTCTAATTCGTTTTTCTCGATAGCTGCTTTTAAAGCATCTTTTGCTTCGTTTGCCTTCGCTACTTCGCCTTCGTCCACTTTACCTTCTAAATCTTTTAACGTTTTTTCAGTAGTGAAAACTAATTGATCCGCTTCATTGCGTAGTTCTACTTCTTCTTTACGCTTTTTATCAGCTTCTGCATTTTCTTCTGCTTCTCTTACCATTTTGTCAATTTCTTCATCTGATAAGCCTGTAGAAGATTTAATTGTAATGGTTTGCTCTTTATTTGTGCCAAGATCCTTCGCACGAACATTTACGATACCATTTTTATCGATATCAAATGATACTTCGATTTGTGGAATTCCACGTGGTGCTGGTGGAATATCAGCTAATTGGAAACGGCCTAATGTTTTATTATCTGCAGCCATTGGACGCTCCCCTTGAAGCACATGGATATCAACAGCTGTTTGGTTATCAGCAGCAGTTGAGAATACTTGAGATTTAGATGTAGGGATTGTAGTATTACGCTCGATTAACTTCGTAAATACTCCACCCATTGTTTCAATACCTAATGAAAGTGGTGTTACGTCTAAAAGAACAACATCTTTTACATCACCAGTAATTACGCCACCTTGAATAGCTGCACCCATTGCAACTACTTCATCAGGGTTTACCCCTTTATGAGGCTCTTTACCGATTTCTTTTTTGATTGCTTCTTGTACTGCTGGGATACGTGTTGATCCACCTACTAAGATAACTTTATCAATTTCAGAAGCGCTAAGACCAGCATCTTTAAGTGCTTGACGAGTTGGTCCCATTGTACGTTCTACTAGTGAAGCTGAAATCTCTTCGAATTTAGCACGAGTTAAAGTTACTTCTAAGTGAAGTGGGCCAGCATCTCCAGCTGTAATAAATGGTAAAGAAATTTGTGTAGAAGCTACACCTGAAAGGTCTTTTTTCGCTTTCTCTGCAGCATCTTTAAGACGTTGTAGAGCCATTTTATCTTTGCTTAAATCAATACCATTCTCTTTTTTGAATTGTTCTACTAAATAATCAATGATAACTTGGTCAAAGTCATCTCCGCCTAGACGGTTATCACCAGCTGTAGATTTAACTTCAAATACACCGTCACCAAGCTCAAGGATAGATACGTCAAAAGTACCTCCACCAAGGTCATAAACTAAGATTGTTTGATCTTCATCTGTTTTATCAAGTCCATAAGCTAATGCAGCAGCTGTAGGTTCGTTAATGATACGTTCCACTTCTAAACCGGCAATTTTACCAGCGTCTTTCGTTGCTTGACGTTCTGCATCATTAAAGTAAGCAGGCACTGTAATAACAGCTTTTGTTACTTTTTCGCCTAGATACTCTTCAGCATATCCTTTTAAGTATTGAAGAATAATAGCAGAAACTTCTTGAGGAGAATAGTTTTTACCTTCTACCTCCACTTTATAGTCTGTACCCATATGACGTTTAATAGACATAATAGTGTTTGGGTTTGTAATAGATTGACGTTTTGCAACTTCCCCTACTTGACGTTCTCCATTTTTGAATGCTACTACAGATGGAGATGTTCTATTACCTTCTGGATTTGGGATAACTTTTGGTTCTCCACCTTCAAGTACAGCAACACAAGAGTTTGTTGTACCTAAATCAATTCCAATAATTTTACTCATGGAAATTTCCCTCCTATTTTTTAGATATGTAAAGCTTATTGACTTACTTTAACCATTGCAGGTCGAATCACTCTGTCTTTTAACTTATACCCTTTTTGAAACTCTTCTACCACGATATTAGATTCCGTTCCTTCTACTTCTTCTTGCATTACTGCTTGATGAAGATGTGGATCAAATTCATTTCCAACCGCTTCGATAGCTTCTACACCTTCTTTTTTAAGAGCTTCAAGGATTCCACGATAAACCATTTCCACACCTGTGTATAAACTTTGTGTTTGTTCATCAACAGCCTCAATTTTCAAAGCTCTTTCCAAATTATCTATGTTTGGTAATAAGTCCATTACAAGACTTTGTGCTCTATATGTTTGAGCCGTTTCCATATCAAGCCTTGCTCTGCGACGTGAATTATCAAAATCAGCTTGCAAGCGAAGATAGCGATTAGATTCTTCTTCTAATTTTGCTTCTAGTACAGCAATTTTTTCATTAGCTGCCTTTAATTCTTCAGCTGTGTTTTCCTCATTGGAAGGAGTTGCTTCTGCCTCTTCGAATACTTCTTCGACTGTTTCTTCTACTTGGATGTCTTCTTGTGCTGCTTGTTGTTCCATCTCTGCACTATTCGTTGTTTTTTCTTCTGCCAACTTGTTTCACCTCCCTTAAAGGAATCATTCCAATGAAAACCATACTGATTGATAGAAATTTATCAATCTTTTATGGTCTTTATATAAATCGATTTTCTACCCTTTTAAATATTCCACATAAGTTACTTTTGATACAAATTAGTAAGTACTTTTGTTAGGTCATTTGATAAAATATTTAATAAGCTTATAACCCTTGAATATTCCATTCTTGTTGGACCAAGAATAGCGATTGAACCAATTTGTTCATCCCCGATACTATAGGAAGCGGAGATAATACTGCAATTTTCCATTGCGGTGTTATTATTCTCTCTTCCAATTTTAATGCTAATATCAGATGAGTTATTGCGAATGAGCTCTGGAATCCCATCCTCTTTTTCAATCATATTCAATAAATTTCTTATTTTCGTAATATCATGAAATTCAGGTTGACTTAAAATATTTGTTTTCCCACCAAAAAATAATTTTTCATGGGTATCAATTTTCACTGTTTCTGAAAGTGAGTTGATAAAATACTCATAATTACTAATATGTTGTTTCAATAAGAAAGCTACTTCCTTATAAATCTTGTTATGAAGCTTGTCAATTGAAACTCCCATTAGCCGTTCATTCAAAATATTAACCAATTTCTCTATTTCCCCTGCATGGATAGAATCAGGTAAATGAAACATTCTGTTCTCTACATGGCCTGAATCTGTCACAATAATGGCGATTGCCGTATGGTTGTTCAAAGGGACAATTTGAATTTTCTTCAACTTGTTTTCCTTAACGGCAGGTCCAAGGACAATAGTAGTATAGTTTGTTAAATCAGACAATATTTTAGCAGATTTTTGCACAATATTTTCTAATTCATAAATTTTTTCTGCAAATAATGAGTTAATCCTCATAATATCTGAACGCTTTAATTTCTGTGGTGATAATAGATGATCAACATAAAAACGATATCCCTTTTCTGAGGGTACACGCCCTGAAGAAGAGTGCGTTTTTTCTATAAATCCAGACTCCTCTAAATCAGCCATTTCATTACGGATGGTAGCGGAGCTAAACGTGATGTTTTCTTTCTTCGATAAGCTCCTTGAGCCTACGGGTTGTGCTGTTGAAATAAAATCATCAATAATCACTTGTAATATTAATAATTGACGATCAGTTAACACATTAATCACCTCTGTTAGCACTCTTTATTAACGAGTGCTAAATCTATATATAAAGTAGCAAAAACAAAGGGTCTGTGTCAATAATTTGGTCCTTTTTTCTGCAAGAAATTTTTACCTTCTAGTCAACCTAGACATTGAATTGCTTTTTATCTCTTTACTAGTTACTAAAAATACACTCCGTTCAAGTAAGAAGAATGTTAAACACTTCGTTATCTACCTTTATGCAGCCCACTCTGTATTTCTTCTTTTACAACCAACACATTTTTAAAACCCAAAAATAAGTTAGGTTTCTTTTCTAAAGGCTGTTTTAGTAAAGTTTGTTGCGATTACCCGCAGCCGGAATACACTTCGCTTTCCGTGGGGCTAAGCTTAAGCCTCCTCAGCTTCGCCTCCGGGGTCTCAGACTGTCTCGCTAATCCCACAGGAGTCTACGTATATTCCGGCTGCTCCATTTTTCCAACTAATTCTTTTTTCCTATTGAAAAAACAACAATCCTTTAGAAAACAGCCTTTCTAAATAAAGAGACTTCATTACTTAAGCACTCCAATAAAGGATTGAAAAACTTCATTCCCCAAAAATCTGCCCTTATCGGTTAATCTCAAATATCCATCCTCGATTTCAATAAGCTCTCGACTAATTATCCCCTTTATTTCTTTATCAAAAAGCTGTAATAGATTTTGATTATATTTTTCTTCAAAAGATAGTAAACTTACCCCTTTGTTTTTTCTTAATCCCAGGAATAATTCTTCTTCCATTTGTTCTACGACTGTTACTTCGTGTTCGTGCATAAGTGGAAACTCGCCTTGTTCTAATGGCTGCATATATTTTTTTAATGGCCCATAATTAGAGTATCGGTTCTTACCTACATAACCGTGTGAGCCTGCTCCAAACCCAAAATACTCTGTATTATTCCAGTATGTGAGATTATGACGACTTTCAAAACCAGGTTTCGCAAAATTACTAATCTCATATTGTTGAAAACCGTGATTTGCCATCTCCTCCATTAATACGCCATACATGCTTGCTTCCACATCTTCACCAGGTGTAGGTAGTTTCCCCTTCCGCATCAAATTATAAAAAACAGTTTTTGGCTCTATAATCAGGGAGTATCCTGAATAGTGCTGGATATCTAGTGTAAATGCTGTCTTTAAGGTTTCTTGAAAATCTTCCAATGTTTGTCCAGGCAAACTATAAATTAAGTCTACACTTATATTATCAAACCCAATCTTTTTTGCAGATTCGATGGATGAAAACACCTCTTCAGCCTTATGAGTTCTACCAATCCTCTGTAATAGCTTGTTATTAAAAGATTGAACACCGAAACTTAAACGGTTGACGCCTCCCTCATAAAGAGCCTTTAATTTATCTTCTGTTAAATCCCCAGGATTTGCTTCAAAGGTATATTCTATTTCTGGATGAACTTTAAGTTCTCTATTAATAATTCCACAAAGTCGTTCCAATTGAGGTGCAGTTAAACTTGTTGGTGTTCCTCCCCCGACAAAAATCGTAGAAAGCTTTTGTTCCCCATATTTTTCAATGGTTAACTTCATTTCTTTCTCTAGAGAATCGAGGTATTCATCTACTGGCTGTCCTTTTAAAAACACTTTATTAAAATCACAATAGTGACAAATATGCTCACAAAATGGAATATGGATATATGCTGCTTGTATCAATTTTTCACAACCTTTTAATTAGTTAACTATGTGATGAAACAAGTTTTAAGATCAACTTGTTTCAATGAATAAATAAGAAAAGAGGTGATGCTTGTTGGCACCTACCTCCCTTACTTATAGCAGTCAATGATATGATTAGCAAGTTTCTTGCATCATTTTGATTGACTCCTTTTATGTCATTCTGCCTTTTTACTTTTTCGTATTATTATCATCCATACGCAATACTGCCATGAACGCCTCTTGCGGAACTTCAACAGATCCAACTTGCTTCATCCGTTTTTTTCCTTCTTTTTGCTTTTCTAGCAATTTACGCTTACGGGAAATATCCCCACCATAACATTTTGCCAATACGTTTTTACGCATTGCTTTAATGGTAGAACGAGCGACAATCTTTTGGCCAATTGCTGCTTGGATTGGCACCTCAAATTGCTGACGCGGAATCAGTTCCTTTAACTTCTCCACAATAACTTTTCCTCTTTCGTAAGCAAAATCCTTATGAACAATAAAGCTAAGCGCATCTACTTGTTCTGAATTCAGTAAAATATCCATCTTCACTAAAGTCGATGTTTTATATCCAATGAGTTCATAATCAAATGAAGCATATCCTCTCGTGTTTGATTTCAATTGGTCAAAGAAATCATAAACAATTTCGGATAATGGAATTTCATACATAATCTTGACGCGAGTCTCATCCATATATTGCATATCGATGAATACGCCTCTTTTTTGTTGACATAATTCCATAATGGCACCAACATATTCATTTGGAGCCATCATCGTTGCCTTCACGTATGGTTCTTCAATTCGTTCGATTTTTTGAGGATCTGGCATCGCTGATGGATTATCTACCTTGATTTCTGTTCCATCTGTCAAAATAACATCATAGATAACACTTGGAGCAGTTGTAATTAAGTCAATTTTGAATTCACGCTCAATTCGCTCTTGAATAATCTCCATATGAAGTAGGCCCAAGAAACCACAACGAAAGCCAAATCCTAATGCTTGTGATGTTTCCGGTTCAAATTGCAATGCTGAATCATTCAGCTCTAATTTTTCCAATGCTTCACGTAAATCATTAAATTTTGCACTGTCTATTGGATATAAACCACAATAAACCATTGGATTAAGCTTTCTATATCCTGGTAATGCTTTTGTTGCGCCATTCTTCGCGCTTGTAATCGTATCCCCTACTCGAGTATCACCAACATTTTTAATTGCAGCTGTTAAAAAACCTACATCTCCAACAGATAATTCATCGGTATTAACAGCTTTCGGTGTAAATACCCCTACTTCAATAACTTCAAATTCTTTACCTGTTGCCATCATTTTAATTTTGTCACCTGGTTTAACTGTTCCATCAACCACACGAATATAAGTGACTACACCCCGGTAAGCGTCATATAAACTATCAAAAATAAGTGCTTTTAACGGTGCCTCTGGATCTCCTTCTGGCGCAGGAACTTTTTCTACTACTTGTTCAAGTATATCTTCTATCCCAATACCAGCTTTTGCAGAAGCAAGCACAGCCTCTGAAGCATCTAATCCAATAACTTCCTCAATTTCGTTTCTAACTCTCTCAGGATCAGCACTTGGAAGGTCGATTTTATTAATAACAGGAACTATTTCCAAATCATTATCAATTGCTAAATAAACATTAGCTAATGTCTGTGCTTCAATTCCTTGTGCTGCGTCAACTACTAATACAGCTCCTTCACACGCAGCCAAACTACGTGATACTTCATATGTAAAATCCACGTGTCCTGGTGTGTCTATGAGATGAAGGGTATATATTTCTCCATCTTTTGCTTGATATTTTAATTGGACTGAGTTTAGTTTAATCGTAATTCCGCGTTCTCTTTCCAAATCCATTGAATCTAAAAGCTGATCTTTCATCTCACGTGCAGTGAGTGCATTTGTTTTTTCTAATATTCTATCAGCTAGGGTTGATTTCCCATGATCTATATGTGCAATAATAGAAAAATTTCTAATTTTTGATTGTCTTTTAAGCATCTCTTCTCTGTTCATTTAGTTCACTCCTACAATAATCGCGCATGTACACTATTTTTGATTATAGCAGTGTGAAGAATAAGATTCAACGAAAAGTAAAATGAATTACTAAACAGTTTTCTATTTTTCTTTTTCCTCTATTATATCTCCAACAAGACTAACTCCTTTTTCCGCTAAAGAAGATATCGTATCTGCTACCCCTTTACCAATACTGGACAGTAAGTTAAAAGCTTTTATTTCTTCTAATTGCTGTTTTTTTTGATCCAAATCATGGCTTGTGATATTTTGGCCAAGAACTGATGCCTCCATATTACCATCCTCATTTTTAATGGATACAGCACTTTGAAATCCTTGATCTTCATAGCCTTTCATTTTGTGTATTCCACTATTTGCTTGCTGCATTCCGAATAATACACATATAAACATTAACAAAACGATACCTACCGCGCCTAATGTATATAGTTTCAACTTGATCAATCCCCTTTATTTTAAGTATCAAGTTTGTAATTCCAAAAATCACCTTTCCTAGTAACTCTATTAAAAATGTATGAAGTTACTAGGAAAGGTAGAACCCTTTTCTTTTATTTAGTGTGTATTGTAACCAACATTGTCTTGATTAATGGCTGAATGAAGGGCAGCATTTAATCCATTTGCAAGTAGGTTTGCCATGTCTTCAATAAAAACATCCACTTCTTTCGGTGTTACCATTAAATTATGACCAATTGGGGATAGCACTTCATAAATTAACTTTCGTTTTTCTTCCTCAGGCAAAGTACCGATAATGCCGAGAAATGTCTTACGATGCTGTTCCTCCGGTAAGTCTTCATCTGTCAATGTTCTTCTTTCACCAAAATTTAAGCCCGCAGGAGCCAGCGCTCTCGATGGTTTATTCCCTTCTCTGAGCTCTTTTCCAAAATGCTTTAATATATAATCAATTGTGTCACTTGTAATCGACACAGCATCAACAACAGTTGGAACACCAATCGCGATAACAGGTCTTCCGAGAGTTTCTTCACTAAGCTCTTTTCGTTTATTTCCGACTCCAGACCCAGGATGAATACCTGTATCAGAAACTTGAATAGTGGAATTCACACGATCAATAGAACGTGATGCAAGAGCATCAATAACAATCACAAAATCAGGATTTGTTTTTTCGACAACGCCTTTTATAATGTCACTCGTTTCTATTCCTGTTAAGCCCATCACACCTGGAGCTAGGCTTGATACCGGACGATAGCCCTCTTCTACACTTTCTGGCTGTAATTCATATAAATGTCTTGTCACTAGTATATTTTCACAAACCTGTGGCCCTAGCGCATCGGGAGTAACGTTCCAGTTTCCCAATCCCACTACTAGACAGGAAGCATCCTCTTTTATATTGCTCAGCTTTAAAAATTGCGAAAACTCTTTCGCAAATACTCGCTCTACTTTTTCCTGCAATTTTGTATCTTGCTGTCTTATTCCTAATACTTCGATTGTCAAATATTTCCCTCGTTTTTTTCCTATAATCTCCTCGCCCTTTTCTGTAACTTCCACATAGGACATTTTAATTCCATTTTCTTCTTTTTCCTTGATAATTACGCCATCAAGGTTTGATTGATCCTGTTCATTTTGAACAAGTCCTTGTTTATGTAAAGCTAAATCTTTTGCTTCAATTGCTAAGTCTGTACGGATAGAATACATGCTTAAATCTAGTTTTTCCTCCATCATTATCCCCTTCCAATCGATTTAATTATAAGAGTATTACTAGCATTGCCTTTCTCCCGAAAAAAATTCATATCGTGCAAATTGGTATGAGGTATTGCATTATTAGTCCTCGTTTGATAAAATATCTCTTGTTCTTTAAGTTTTTTAGGAATGTATATATCGAGTTTAAATAATGAACTTGATGCTTCTTTTTAGGAGGTGAACGTAAATGCCAAATATTAAATCTGCTATTAAACGTGTGAAAACTAGTGAAGCTCGTAACGCTCAAAACACTACAGTTAAATCTGCAATGCGTACTGCTGTTAAAAAGACTGAAGCTGCTATTGCTCTTAATGATACAACTGCTGCAAATGAAAGTTTTGTAGAAGCTGCTAGTAAGTTAGACAAAGCTGCTGCAAAAGGTCTTATTCATAAAAATGCTGCTGCTCGTAAAAAATCTCGTTTAGCTAAAAGAAAAAATGCTTTAAACGCATAATGAGTAAA
This sequence comes from Niallia sp. FSL W8-1348, assembly GCF_038006745.1. Taxonomy (NCBI): domain Bacteria; kingdom Bacillati; phylum Bacillota; class Bacilli; order Caryophanales; family Bacillaceae; genus Niallia; species Niallia sp. FSL W8-1348. The sequence continues at coordinate 97,264 of NZ_JBBOVV010000003.1, forward strand.
AAAAGACTATCGAAACGATAGTCTTTTTTTATGCCTTTTATTTTATCCCCTTGTAAAATTTCACTATAAAGTCTAAAAATCCCAATCTTCTACAACCCATGTCCTAACTGAAACAATATCATTTCTATCACCATATTTTTTGGCATAGTACCTGTTTTCAGCTGAAAATCACCTTCTGCAAATAGGCGGATACATTTAGTTAATTCCTCTTCTGTAAAGCGCTGAGCTTGTCCTGCTGCTAATTTGACTCGAAATGGATGAACCTTTAACACAGAAGCAATTTGCTGCTGCCCGTAACCTTTCTGTGATAGGCCTTTCACTTGATAGATTAAGCGGAATTGATTTGCTATGATTGAAAGAATCTTTAATGGTTCTTCATTTTGCTTTAATAAATCATAATAAATGCGCAATGCTTCATCAATTTTTTTAGAGATTACCTTATCGACAAGCGTAAAAATATTTTGCTCGAGCGATTTCGCCACTAATTCTTCCACAATGTCTTTCGTAATTAGTTTTGAATCCTGCACATATAAGGCCATTTTATCTATTTCTGTTGTTAAAAGGGATAAATTTGTTCCAGCAAGACTGAGAATAGTATCTAAACCGTCTTCATTTATCTCTACATGATTATATGCCGCCCGTTGTCTTAACCATTTTTTCAGTTCTTGTTCATTTAATTTTTTCGCTTCTAAAACAGAGGAAATCGTTTTTAACTGCTTCGTTATTTTTTTTCTTTCATCTAATTTTTCATAATTAGCTACAAAAATCATAGTAGTGAACGGGGAAGGTTCTTTCAAGTATTCTTCCAGTTTCTTTACATTATGTTCTACCTTTGACTTAGATTTCTCAGCTGTTAAGAAAAAAGGGTTATTTAATACAATTACTTTTCTTTCCCCAAAAAAAGGAATTGTCTCTGCATCCTCTATTGCTAATTCTATCGGAGTTTCCTCCAAATCATATGTAGATAAATTAAAATCCTCGTCCTCTTCGTTTAATAAAGATTGCAATAATAAATATTTCGTTTCATTTATTAGAAAAGTCTCGAGTCCATATAATAAATAGACAAAAGAAAAATCTTTATTTTTTATTTTTTTCCATAATTCTTCGATCATTTCTTCTCCCCATTCCTAAAACATTTTTCCTTTGTGATTTAGTTCATCACTAAACAATTATTATATACGAAATTCCTTTGAATTGTCCTTTTTTTATCAAAAATCAGCTTATGTAAATACAGAAAGAAGGTCCTCTTTCTACCATTTCTCTTGTTAAAGAATTCTTCCATAAAGCTTGTGTTATCGCTTTAGCAAGATTTACTAGTAGCAAGAAATGATAAGTTAAGGAACCTTCCTTCGATCTATAATGAACGTTACACACTAAGGCCTAGGATACTTAATATGTAACGGTACACTTTTGTATTACTAGTGTGCTCGAATGGCTTTAAATCTATTTGTGTCAAGTCCTGACAGCAAAGGAAATCTGTGCGAATCATGTCAATATAGATAAGTATTTTTTAGTCCAATTGGATAGGTATTTAGATGACATTTTCCCATTATTTATCGCCATTTTATCGCCATTCACTTATGTTATATTCTATGGAATTTGCAAATGAAATGTGCCACCTTTTTCGGAAAAATAAAAAGAAATCCCCCCATTTTCATCTGTTCTAAATACTTTTACTTTATTCTCATTTAAAGTAGAAAGCACTTCCTTACTAGGATGATGATATCTATTATTTTCACCTACAGAAATCACAGCAATTTTCGGCTTAAGCCGCTCAATAAATTCGCTACTAGAAGACGTTTCGCTGCCATGATGTCCTACCTTTAAAACGTCTACATCTTTTAAATTCGGATAATTATTCAGAACCTCTTGTTCCCCTTCTTTCTCTAAATCACCTGTAAATAGCCATGTAATATCAGCGATATTCGCATAAATTACAATCGAACCATTATTCTTCGTTAGTTCCTTTTTTTGTAAAGGGGCCAATACAGAAAAGAAATCTTCCCCCGCGTTCCATTTATGACCAGCTTGAATAAGACGAATAGGGATTTGCTTCTTCTGTGCAAAATTTAATACCTTTTCTTCCTCCATAGTACGTTCTTCTGTTACATTTGGATACATGATTTCTTTTACCTTTAATTGTTCGATAATCGCTGTGGCACCCCCAATGTGATCTAAATCGCCATGTGTTAAGATCAATTTATCAATCGTATGAATTCCTTTACTTTTTAAAAAAGGAACAACTGTCTTTGCACCAACTTCAAAGGGCTCTTTTCTCTTTTGCCAGTCCTCCTGAGGAAATGTAACCGTTCCACCTGTGTCAATTAAGTATGTTCCCTTATTATTTGCCAACTGAATAAGAATGCTATCCCCTTGCCCAACATCAATAAAAGTGATTTCCCCTTTAGCGGGATAGATATTGTTAATGAATTGAAGACTAATGAGCAAGAGTGGAAGACAATATAACCATTTCCTTGAGTTCTTCGAAATATTTTCGTATAAATAAAAGAACATTGGCAGACTGACACTATAGACACAAACAAAAAAGAAGGATGGTCTTCCCAAAATGATCGTGCTAAAAGGATAACTCGCTAATTTCAACACCAGCCTATCAGAAAGCATTATCAGAAGATCTAAAGGGAATGAAAAGACGGAAAACAATTGCGGAAACAAAAAGGAAACAACAAAGAGAATCAGTAAATAAGGCAAAACAATAGTCGTATAAAAAGGGATGAAAATAAGATTTGCTAGTAATGATAATGTAGGAATTTCATAAAAGTAGTATAAAATAATAGGAAGTACAGCATATTCGGAGATAAACGTAATAAAGAAATACATTTTAATGGTTGAGGTATGATACTCCTTAATAAGTGAGGAAGAGAGAATGAGAAAAAAACATACGATAAACGATAATAAAAATCCAATACTAAACAGCATTCGCGGCTGAATCAATAAACAAAAACAAAAAACGATACTAATTATATCAATCATCGGAAATCTAGAGGGGAGACGAAATTTATTTATGGCTAAGAGAATGAAAGAAGTGGAGACAGCTCTTACAACCGATGGGCTTAATCCTGTTAAAACAGCATAAATCGGCAAAAGTAGTAATAAAATAGTGCTAGTCCATTCTTTCGTTAATCCAAAACGAATCAGTAAAAAATAAAGTATACCTACTAAAACGACAACATGTGAACCAGATATAGCTAATAGATGAATAATCCCTAGGCGTTGAAATGCATTTTGAAGATTTTCGTCCATCATGCTACGTTCTCCAAAAATTAGCGCTTCTGCGATTGGAATAGTTGTATCAGTAAAATGCTCTGCAATCCAAACGGTTCCTTTTTCTCTTAGTTGCTTTAATAATAAAATACCATTTCTTTCTGTGACACAACTTGTTAGATCCAATTCTTCAATTGATAATAGCCAATAAATCGAATTGTTTTCAAGGTACTGTTTATAGTTAAAGCCATTTTCATTTCTCTTGGAAGAGGGAAGAGACAATGAGCCTTTAATCTGGCAAGTCTTCCCTATCACCTGCTCGGCTTCTAGCAAAATTTTTTCTTCTTCTGTTTCCATTTTGTAGAAAAGCAGCAATTTTTCTTCAGTTTGTTTTTCCTTTCCTACTACTCTCCATCTATCACCGTCTATGTCTGCTGGCTCTAAGAAGGTGATTAAAAAAGATGAAGCATCCTCCTTCATTTTCGAGCCGCTCCACTGATAGCTATAACTTCCCCGAACAAGGAATAAAAGAAAAATACAAAGCAGAAAAACACCTGATTTTACTGCTGCTTTTTTTACTAGAAACAACCAGCCTACGAATAGGAAATAGATTAAATAGACTATTATATGTTGTGTTAATGAACATAATAAGCCAAATAGGGCTGACACCGCGAAATACAATAATCTTGATTGAATCATACATCGCTCCTCACGAGACCGCTGTAGACCGAGAATGGAGAAATCAGATTAAATAGACGTCTTTGCTGTAGGTATTATGGAGAATAATTCTTCTGCTCTTTTTTCCAAAACCTCTACCTCTACAGTATCTGCATTATTTTCTTTTAATTGTTTTACAAGGGATTCTACAAACGCCTTTTTCTCTTCTATTTTCTCAAGCTCTTTTCTTTCCACTTGCACTGTTGCGATATTTGCCTGTTCAAAAAGCTCAAGAGCGTAGGGGTGATTTTTATAATCCATCTCATAATAAACCGTTTTTATACCTGCTTGTACAATCGCTTTACAGCATTGAAGACAAGGAAAATGTGTTACATAGATATCTGCTCCGTCAGTCGGAACACCAAATTTAGCGCATTGTAAAATAGCATTCATTTCCGCATGAATGGTTCGAACACAATGGTTATCAATTACATAGCAGCCTTCATCAATACAATGAACACCACCGGCTATACTACCATTATATCCTCCAGCGATTATCCGCTTGTCTCGGACAATAGTTGCCCCTACTGCCAATCTTGTACATGTGCTTCTTAAAGCCAACAATTCGCTTTGAGCCATAAAATACTCATTCCATGAGATTCTTTCCAATTATATTCACTCCCATAAGTTAACAAAATTAATAAAGAAACTTCCATCAATAAGAGTTTTCCCTCGCCCCTACGGATGGTTAGTTGCACTTATCGGACCTCTACGGGCAGTTAGCCCCCACCTCACTTCCTTGATTTTCCGCGGATTGGGTCTTACTTCCTGTTAAGAGTGGGATAAATACAATAATTCAATTCTTCATTAAGTTTATCGGGAAGTATGTTTTCAGTCAATTACAAAAAAGATGTAAGATTACTTTTACCCTATATCCTTTTCTGTTGACCATTTAAAATTGGAAAGAAATTTAATTTATCGTAAGAAAGGGTTCTAATTTTTCATATGTTTTCTCTCCAATTCCACTTATTTTTTTTAAATCCTCCTTTGTAGAAAATCCTCCATTTTGTTCACGGTATTCGATAATGGCTGCCGCTTTAGACGGACCCACTCCTGGTAATTGAAGCAATTCCGTTTCGCTCGCTTTATTAATATTTACTAGGCCTTCATTCGCAGAGAGACTTGCTTGGTCATTAACTACTTCTCCCTCTTCTCCTATATAAGGTACATAAATAATCATCTCATCCGACACTTTCATTGCAAGGTTCACTGCATTTTTTTCACCGTTATTCAAAATCCCTCCTGCCTTTTGAATAATGTCATTCACGCGATCTCCCTCATTCGCCTCATAAACGCCTGGATTTTTGACTGCTCCTTTTACATCTACGAGTATAAACGTAACTTGTGGTTCTTCCTCAGCTAACTCGCTCTCTGTTATTTCCTCCCCCCTTTCAGTTAATAAGTCATCTTGTGGGAAGTATTCTTCTTCATTCTTTGGCATAAGGATAGGATAAAAACGATACAGCAAAAGTAGGGATATCCCACCTAAAACAAATAGAATGAATTTTTTATTTTTTCGAAGCCAGTCCATGATAACTAATCATCCTTTCAGGTATATTTTGTATTGTTGCTTCATATCGTTATATGAGAAACCGCTCATTATAGGGGGGGAAGAAAAAGTGAAAATTGGAATGATTGGTACTGGAAATATGGGGAAAATCTTAGTAGAAGCGATGATTGATGGAAATGCTATTTCCCCCGAAGACTTATTTATCTTTAATCGAACAATTAACAAAGCATTAGAAATTAAGGAAGATTATCCAAACATAAATGTATGCTATAGCGATATCGAAATAGCTAAACAAACAGATCTTACCTTTTTATGTGTAAAACCACATGATATGTATGAAGTTGCCAAGAACATATCTCCATATTTAACAAAGGATAAATGTGTTGTATCTATTACTAGTCCAATAAGCCCTGACCAACTAGATTCTTTCTTTAGCTGCTCTGTTGCACGGATTATTCCAAGCATCACAAATAGAGCATTAGCAGGGGTCTCTTTATTTTCTTATGGAAGCAATTGTACGGATGCGTGGAAAAAACAATTAGAGAGTTTCTATGAAAATTTTTCGACTCCATTAGAAATTGAAGATAATATTACGAGAGTTGCCTCTGATATTGTCAGCTGTGGACCAGCATTTTTTAGTTATCTTACTCGCAGATTTATAGAAGGGGCAGTCGACGAGACGGAAATTGATTCAGAAACCGCAACAAAATTAGCTAGTGAAATGCTTATTGGGTTAGGAGAATTGTTAAAAAAAGGTTATTATACATTACCTACTTTACAGGAGAAGGTGTGTGTAAAAGGCGGAATAACGGGTGAAGGAATAAACGTACTGGAGAGTCAGTTAGGAGATACTTTTAATCAATTATTTCAGGCAACACAGGCTAAGTATGAAGATGATCAGCGATCCCTTAGAAATCTTGTTTCAGGACAAAAATAGCTGATGCTAATAATACTTTCTATTATACCTATTCGAATTCCTTCTTTCCTTTCAAATTATTATCAAGTAAATTTGAAAATAGTCGAGAACATAAAAAAGGGAGATGGTCCATCTGCGGAGCACTTCCCTTTTTTATTATAATAACGATTTTAGAATGGCCTATTGCACTAAATCTAAAATTTTTTATTTAATCATTTCTTTTTTCTTACAGTAAAAGAAAATCCGTTCTGCGAGATCCTCTATCCCTTCGGAAAAATCTGCTTCGACTTTCACCACACTAAATCCAGTTAAATCTAGCCATTCGCTATATTGTTCAACGGAATAGGTTCGTTGAAAATGGAGTTCATCATAACGATGATACATACCTGATTCTTCGTCCAATTCAAAAAAGCTTAAATCATGCTCTACGCTATTAGGATTTTCTCCTTCATAACATTGCCAAATGAGGCTCAAATCCTCGTCATTGACAGCGTATGTTTGATTAATAAATAGTTGGTTCATTTTATACAAAGAATGTACATCAAATATAAAAAGGCCGTTTTCATCTAAATGCTCATAAACACCCTTAAAAGTATTGATAACATCTTCTTCTGTTCTTAAATAATTAATAGAGTCGCAGCATATGCAAACTAGATCGAAAACAGGTAAGCCTTCTAAGCGAGACATATCCTGCTCCAAGTAAAAAACTCCTTCACCTGCTTCGATCGTTTTTGCTTGTGCTACACTTAGCATATCCTCTGATAAATCAACCCCAGTCACACGGAACCCAGCTTGTGAAAACCGAATTGACAACTCACCAGTTCCACAAGCTAAATCCAAAAGGTTTGCTCCATTCACTTTATAATCGCTTACCGCCTTCTTTACAAGCTCTACCCACTTATCATACGGCACATCATTCATTAAACGATCATAAAGATAGGCAAACTGCTGATAACTCATTGACTAATCACACTTTCAATGTTCTCAACTGGCGCATCTCCCCAAAGACGTTCTAAATTGTAATAAGTTCTTTCATCGCGATGGAAAACATGAACAATAATATCGCCTAAATCAACTAAAATCCATTTTGCTTCATTAAAGCCTTCAAATCTTTTTACGGAAATTCCAAGTTCCCCAGATTTATCCTTGATTTCATTTGCAATAGCTTGTACTTGTTTGTCAGAATTACCGTGGCAAATCACGAAATAATCTGCTACAAGCGATATACCTTTCATATTAAGCGCGACAATATTTTCTGCTCTTTTTGCATCAGCTGCTTTTACAGCAGTCCATAATAAAGTACGTTCATCCATTCAATCAACCTCCGTATTTATACAATAACTATTATATGTTTCAAAACTTAAAGGAAATACTGCCCGATTATTTCGGATTAGAAAAATAATGGTATTTTTTACAGCTTGTAAAAAAGCACGTTCAAAATCTATTTCTGCTAATTCCCTTACCTCATCGACACCAGGAAAAGCTCTTCCTGGTTCAATATAGTCTGCTAAATAAACTATTTTTTCTAGCATACTCATTTCTGGTCTTCCAGATGTATGATATCGAATAGCATCCAGTATTTCCTTATCTTTTATTCCAACTTCTTTTTCTACTAGAAAAGCACCTACTGGAGCATGCCAAAGTTCAGAATGAAATAATAAAAGATTTGGATCCATATTTTGCTCTACAATAATCTTTTTCATTTCATCCTTCTGACGGAATTTTGCATAATCATGAAATATTGCTGCCGTTTCCGCCTTTTCAGCATCTCCACCATATTTAATCGCTAGTTTAATGGCAGTTTCCATTACACCAATTGTGTGAATATAACGCTTTTCGGTAATCTGTTCTTTCACTATTTGTAAGGCTTCTTCACGATTCATATAGTCGGTTCTCCTCAATATATCGCTTTACTTCATCTCTTACTAAAAACGAAATCGTTTCCCCGTCCTTGACTCTTTCACGAATTAAACTAGAAGAAATATTAATATCAGGAACCTTTACATACTGAACAGGGTAATCTGTTTCCAATTGATATTTAGGACGGTTTACACTAATGAATTTTACTATTTGCATAAGTTTTTCAATTTTATACCATTCAGGCAAATATTCTACCATATCGGCTCCAATTATAAAATAAAAGTCAATATCCGGGTGAGCCTCATTTAAAAGCGTCATCGTATCATACGTATATGATTTACCTTCTCTGTCTAACTCCAGCGTTTCGATTCGAAAGGCAGAATGAACCTCTATGGATAATTGTAACATTTCCACTCGCTGAATATTCGTTACATCCCCTGATTTTATTTTATGTGGGGGTTCTTGATTTGGCATAAACCAAATCTCATCTAAATTTTGGGCATGCAGCACTTCATTTGCTATGATTAGATGGCCTATATGAGGAGGATCGAATGTTCCTCCTAATATCCCTACTTTTTTCACAAAAAATCGCCTCTTCTACCAATTTAAGATGGTAAATTTATCGTTTTGTTTTCTTTAGACTCTTTATATAAAACGATTGTATTTCCAATAATTTGAACTAGTTCACTCTTCGTTCCATTTACTAATTCACTTGCAACCGTATCTTTATCTTCATCACAATTTTGCAAAATGCTTATTTTTAATAATTCTCTTACTTCTAAAGCTTCACTAATTTGCTTAATCATATTGTCATTAACGCCACCTTTTCCCACTTGAAAAATAGGACTTAAATGGTGTGCCTTTGCTCGTAAAAATCTTTTTTGCTTACCTCTTAACATGTTTATCCTCCTAGTTGTGTTAAAACACTGTATCTCATTCTGTCTGTATCTGGAAAAAAACCTTGCCATCTCTCAAATGCTAAAGCTCCTTGGTATACAAACATATCAATGCCATTTTGAGTTTTTGCCCCTCTGGCTTTCGCTTCACTTAATATTTTTGTTTCCAATGGATTATAGATAATGTCACTTACAAATGCTTCCCTCTTCAAATTAGTCATTTTAATGGGCGAAGCACCTATTTTCGGAGACATTCCAATAGAAGTGGTTTGTATAATAAGTTCATATTCGCCAAGCATTTTTTCCGCTAAGGCAACTTCCATTATATTGGTTTTTACCGGAAAAGGACATGCCTCTTTTAAGGCAACTGCTTTTACTAGTGTACGATTACAAATATCTATTTGTTGTACCCCATAGTGAGCCAATGTAAAATAAATGCCTCTTGCAGCACCGCCACTCCCAACAATCAATGTTCTTCTCTGTTTCAAATCAGGTAGTTGTTCTAAAAGCCCTTTTAGATATCCTTCTCCATCCGTATTATACCCCATCCACTTTCCATTTTCACAAACTACCGTATTAACAGCACCAATTGCTTCACTCAGTGGGTCTAGCTCATCCAAATAGGGAATGATTGCTTGCTTATACGGTACAGTAACATTGAAGCCATCTATATTCATGTCCCTTAAACTTTGCAATCCCACTTCAAGCATTTCCGTTTTTATATGCACTTTTTTCATTTCAGCATCCAATCCATAAAATTGAAAAAGATCATTGTGCATGACCGGTGACATGGAATGTTGAATTGGATCGCCAATTACTGCATAGTTCTTCATTTAAGCAGCTCTCTCCCTTTCCCCTTTTATAAAAAACTTTGCTGCTCACTTATATCAGTGATTTACGCAGCATAGCGTGAACTCCCTTTGGTACATAAACCGATACTTGTATATTCGGTTCATTAACCGTTATCCACCCCAGTCCTGAAAAAACAATATCCGTCTTTGGCTCTTTTATAGAAAAGTCATGTCTAACTAGCTCTGGGAAATCATCCAAATGGTCTCTATTTGGCGGCGTTAATAGCTCTCCTGCATGCTTTTTATATAATTCATCTGCATTTTCCAATTTCGTACGATGTATCGTTATCTCATTAGAAAAATAGCATACAAAACTACTGCGTTCTCCTTTTACAAAATCAAACCTAGCTAGTCCACCAAAGAATAGTGTCTGTTTATCATTTAATTGAAAAATTCTCGATTTAATTTCTTTCTTCGGAGTAATAACTTTTAAATCTTTTTTATCTACAAAATGAGCCATTTGGTGATGATTAATAATTCCTGGTGTATCCACTAAATACTTACTGTCGGATAATGGTATTTCAATAATATCTAATGTCGTACCAGGAAAATGGGAAGTAGTAATCACGTTTTCTTCCCCAGAAACCTCTTTAAGGATTCGATTAATAAATGTCGATTTCCCTACATTCGTACAACCAACTACATACACATTTTTTCCATGACGATGATATTCAATGGCTTCTAATACTTCTTTGATGTTCTTGCCTCTTTCCGCACTAACAAGATAGACATCTTCCGGTCTTAGCCCTAAATCCTTCGCTTCTTTTTTCATCCAATTAATAACTTTTTGCTGTTTCACCGATTTTGGTAAAAGATCGACTTTGTTTCCAATTAGTAAAACTTTATTTTTTCCTGTAAAACGGTGGAGACCAGGGAGCCAGCTGCCGTTAAAATCAAAAATATCGACTATTTTTACAATTAGACTATCACTTTTTCCAATCTCATTTAAAATCTTTAAAAAATCATCGTCTGTTAAAGAAACATCCTGTACTTCATTATAATGCTTTAAACGGAAACATCTTTGACAAATTACTTCTTCCTTTTCTAGAGAAGAAGGAGGTGCATACCCTAATTCATCCTTATTTTCCGTTTGAATGGCAACTCCACAGCCTATACAATGTATTCTTTCTGTCACGTATTAATCCTCCCAAGTCAATTTTCCGTTTCTACGAAACCAATTTAAAATTCTTCTTTCAATTTTCCGATTGATCCTTGTCATAAACCCATCTGTTTGAGCAACAGGAACTACTAAAATGGTGTGAAATCCACTTCTGTTTCCACCAAGAACATCTGTTAATAATTGATCACCTATAACAACTGTTTCTTCTTTTTTAATATTCATTTGCATGATAGCTTTTTTGAAAGCTCGGCCAAGTGGTTTCCGGGCAGCAAAGATAAAAGGAATTTGCAATGGATCAGAAAAAGACTTAACCCTTGTTTCTTTATTATTGGAAACAATTGTTACTTTAATGTCATTTCTCTGCATTTCTGCAAACCATTCAATAATTTGCGGCGTCGCAAGCGGGCGATCCCATTCTACTAACGTATTATCTAAATCCGTGATAATCCCCTTAATCCCTTTTTCTTTTAAACTTTCTGGTGAAATCTCAAATATATTTTTAACAAATTGATTTGGCAAAAATTGATTGAACACTTAAAAAACACCTCTTAACTCTCTCATTTCTATTGTTTAACCAGAATGTCCTACTATTATTATGGTAACCATTTTTTTCGATAGAAGAAAGTAATATTATACCGTTTTTCCGCTTAAAGAAGATACCATATCCATTCTTTTTTTAATAAAAATAAAATAATTTTCGACAAAATACGCATTTTTCAACATTTGTGGATAACATTATACACATAATACCCATTGATTTATATGCAATCCACATACTTCTCAACAAAATAATCACAGGTTATCCACTAACTATTGTGGATAAACGAACAGTTGTTCTCTATGTTTATTTTTGTTAAAGTAAGGATACATTATAATATCCAAAAAACTTCCAAGATTAACACGCAGAAAAAGGAACTAAATCAAAAAGTGCTTCCTCCATGAATAATCATGTTGGACAAGCAAGTTTCTCAAAAAATAATGTCGAAATTGTACATCTAGTATGTATACTACGCACTTTTTTAAAAGTTATTTCATCATGAAAGCACAAAAACCTTTTTCAGCATTGAAGATAATTACATTTATATATGTTTTTTAGAAAATGTTCTTACTATATTCGAATGGAGGTGTTTCTGGCATGCGGAAACTGTCAGATGAATTATTGATCGAGTCATACCATAAAGCTCGGGAACTAAACTTAAGCCCTGAATTTATTCGTCTCATCGAAACAGAGATTCACCGACGTTCTCTAAGCAACAAGATAAAAGTCTCCTCTTAAATGAAAGAATAATATGAGCCATCTATACATTTGAAAACAGCCTTAATTGCAGGCTGTTTTTGTTTTTAACGATATTTGATTGTCTCTTCCTTGTACATAATAAATTCACTTTCAAAACAAGGCAAGCCTGCCATCCAAACAAACAATGTGTGCTTATCTTTTTCCATTTTAGCCCACACGGAATAGAAATTCTCATTGAGCCTTTGAAGCATCCAATTCCCTAATTTCGCCGATAACCTCCCCTATTTTAACCGGATACGGTATAGAAATAAAGTCCTTCTCTATAAATGTATTTTTTTCAAATAGTAACACAACGGTCGAGCCGAAGGAAAAATAGGCCATTTCCTCACCTTGTACTAAGCGGTCTTTTTTATGGCTTAGTACGATAGAATTAATAAACATCGCACCAACCTTTACCATACAAATACTACTTCCTTCTTCTGTTTGGATTTCAGTTATAGAGCGATAATTTTTAGAAAGGGTCGAATCCCCCCACTTTAAACCATATTTATTAACAGGATACGATTTACTTCCAAGCGTCCAACGCTTTTTTACTAAGCCTGTTGCAGGACAGTGAATTCGATGATAATGACTAGGACTTAAATAAAATATGAGATACGTCCCACCTACGTATTTATCAACCGTTTTTTCATCACCAAGCATTTCATGAATCGAATACGATTTTCCTTTCACTAAAATAGAACGATCCGTCCTTACTTGCCCAATATCTTCAATTACCGCATCAACAGGACTTATGATTTCTCGAGTCTCCGCATCTACCTTTCTACAATTGACTTTTAATTTTCTAATAAAAAATTCGTGTAATGACCGATATTCATGTAGCTGTTTTTCCATTTCATCTATATTTATTTTATAAACTTTTGCAAAGGAAGGAATAATATAACGGCTCCATCTAGAATAAGCAAATTTCTTAATTAAATAGGAACTCCATCTTCCGTTTGTTAGTTCAATACAAAGTCGATACATTGTTTCTTTCAATGAAGCAATCCTCCAATAAATAAAATTTTTCTTTACGGATATTCATATACTACATTAAAATTATATATGATTATATAAAATAGTTGTATGAAATTCATTTCATACTGGGAGTGAATCTAATGTTTCTACATGGAGTTTTAGAACAAACTATCAAGAAAATTAAAACTCAACTGGCTAATGTTTTAACCTTAACGAATATTTCTTTAGGTGCTTTTGCAATTATCTATAGTTTAAAGGGACATCTTCAATTAAGTCTATTACTTATTTTTATCGCCGCCTTAGCAGATAGACTTGATGGAATGACTGCCAGAAAATTTAATATTGAATCAGAACTTGGCAAACAGCTGGACTCTATGAGCGATATCATTTCATTTGGGGTAGCACCAGCATTATTAGTATATCAAGGGGTACTATTTGATTTGGGGGCACCAGGCTCTTTTTTTACAGTGCTTTATATTGTGTGTGGCGCTTTTCGATTAGCTCGATTTAATATTACTGAAAGTCATGGCTTTTTTACAGGCTTACCAATTACGGCTGCTGGTTGTATCTTAACGTTTAGCTGTCTATGGTTTGCTTTCATCCCTCCACACATTTATTTATTTCTGATGCTCATTCTTTCAGTATTAATGATTGGGAGTTTTAAGTGGAGAAAAATTTAACAAACAATTTATCCTTTTTATAAGGCGATAGATTAATTCTGAGGACCACATAACTGCTTAAAGAAGCTGTTATGTGGTCTCTTTACTTTTGATAACTTTTTAAAGGCGTCCATTGCCCTTATTTTGGTCCGAACACACCACTTAATATCTATTCGTTGGTTAGTGCCAAGAACTCTTCTACATCCTTTATACAAAGCTCAATCGCACTATTCCAAAAATCTTCTTTCGTTAAATCAATTTGAAGATGCTTATATGCCAACTCTTCCACCGTCATGCTTGCTGTATCCTTTAATAAAGCAATATACTTCTCTTCATACCCCTTACCTTCCTCAATTGCCTTTGCATAAATTCCAAGCGAAAATAGGAAACCAAATGTATAAGGGAAATTATAAAAAGGTACACCTGTAATATAAAAATGTAATTTTGAACCCCAGAAAGATGGATGATATTCCTCTAAGGAGTCTCCATATGCTTCTTTTTGTGCATCCAGCATTAACGAATTTAGTTGTTCTTTAGAAACTAGACCATTTTGGCGTTTTTCATAAAAGCTTGTTTCAAAAAGAAAGCGCGCATGAATATTCATCAATAATGCTATGGAGCGCTGTATTTTGTCTTCTAATAATACTACCTTTTCTTCTTCTGTTGAAGCAGCTTTTACTGCCGCATCTGACACAATCATCTCTGCAAATGTAGACGCTGTTTCAGCCACATTCATCGCATAATTCCTATTTAATGTATGCATATCCCTCATTACGTAAGTATGAAAGCCATGACCTAATTCATGGGCTAATGTCGAGACATTGGAGGGAGTACCAGAATACGTCATAAAAATACGTGACTGAGCACTTTCTGGAAAATAGGTGTGAAAGCCTCCTGGTCTTTTTCCTTTTCTATCTTCTGCCTCAATCCAGCTCTCTTCAAACGCTTTTTTTGCAAAAGCGGCCATCTCAGCGCCAAATTGTTCGAAGTGCTTAATAATAAATTCAGCACCTTCTTGGTACGACATTTTTGTTTCTACCTTTCCAAGCGGTGCATCTAAGTCATACCAGCTTAATTTCTCTAATCCTAACAGTTTGGCTTTTCTATCTAAAAATTGTACAAACGGCTGTTTATTTTTTGCAATAGCATTCCACATCGCTTGTAATGTTTCTTCTTGCATACGATTAATGGCTAATGGCTCTTTCAAAAAACTACTCCAGCCTCTCATACCATAAACATTCAATCGAAAGCCAGCTAAATGGTTTAATGTTTTTGCAAGCACTTCACCATTTGCATCCCATGCTTTTTCCCATTCTGAAAACACTTTTTTTCTAACCATGCGCTCAGGACTTGAAAATTTATTTGCTGCTTGTCCAACAGATAAATTTTCCTCCTCAAAAGGAATCTGGATTTTTCCAACAATGGTATCATACATTTGGCCCCAGCCATAATATCCATCAACACTTAATTTATTTATGAGTGTTTCTTCTACTTCTGATAATTTTTCTTTTGCAGCTGTTCTTCTTTCCGACAGTACAAAATAAAGTTCTTCCAGATCGTTACCTTTAAATAAAGAATCCCATTCTATGTCACTATATAAAGATAATTTTCCGTCCAAGATAGTTAATACATTTTGAAACGAAGTACTTAGTTCTGTTACTCTCCCTCTTAGTGTACTCGCTTCTTTATCCTCCATATTCTGTGCCTCTAAACAACTGACAAAGGCACCTGCTTGTCTTACTTTTTTTACCACGATCTCAAACTGTCCTACAATTTCCCGTAAAGCCTCTACCTCTGCTTCTTCTTTTAATGGCTCAAACTTATGTACATATGTTGACAATTTATCAATTTCATCTATTGAAATGGCAATATGCTCTCTAAACTTTGAGGAATCACTGCCTCCAGGAAATAATCCTTCTAAATCCCATGTTTCTTGATATTTTTTAATGTACACTATACTCAAGCTCCTTCCTTTAATTACTACTATGCCATTATAGTTTGATTATCGAACTATTTCCATTATTTCTATGAAAATAGTAAAATTTTTCAGACTAAAAGAAGCAAGCACCCCGATTTTAATCAAGATGCTCATTAACAACTAAAAATGACTGAAAGCTTGCATGTATTGTCCATTATTTTAGTAGCACTAATAACTTTTATCAAAAAAATATATGCTTGCCTATTCTTCTTTCTTTTTTACTTACCGATAATAACTGCCAAATGCCCAAAAACCCCAAAATAGAATAATAACAATAAATAGAATGATTAAGAATGCGTACCAGAAACCACCAGCTCCACCATATACTCCTCCATATGCTGGATAAGGGGCACCACCATATCCAACTGGCGCAGGTCCTATTCCTCCAAGTGGAACAGCGGGTGGTACTTGATTCGAATATCCATAACCAACCATTAAAATTCCTCCTCTCTTTCTATAAAATATTCTTATTTTGTTCCTAATGTTTTAGGCAATTGTCCTATTTTCTAGCAATTTTCCTACTTTCGCCGATTACTTCTTCTTTCTTCTAACTAGTAATGAACGCATTAAATCCTGCTTCCCTTGCTCTTTGTGCTAATCGCTCCGCATTATTTCTATTACTAAATGCTCCAATTTGTACTTTAAATAGGTTGTCTCTAAACAAAACAGCAGTGTCAAACCCTTTTTCACTTGCTTGAGATGCTGTTTTTTCGGCATTTTCTTTTACTTTAAAAGCTCCGATTTGTACACGGTATATCGGAGACTGAGTTTGTTTTTTCTGAAGGGAAAAAGCGCTTTCTAATCCGTTGACATGCCCTCTAGCAATCTTTGTAATGAAATTGCTGTCTTTTAACTGATTAGCATCTATTGCTGTATCAATAAATCCATTTTCTGTTAACAGCGCAGGCATGATTGTTTCTCTCAATACATGGAAATTCGCACTTTTCTTTCCTCTATTGTTAAATCTGGTCTCAGCAATTACTTCTTCATGAATCTCATTCTGATAAGTTGATGTTGGTGCACCAACTCCTGGAAATATATAACTTTCAAAGCCAGTACCACCACCTGCATTAACATGAATTGAAAGAAAAAAATCAGCATTCCAGTTATTGGCGGCATTCGTTCTTGCTGCCAGGCTTACCGTTGAATCGCCATTACGACTCATCCGAATTTCTACTCCTTCATATTCATTCTGAAGAATATTTCTAATCTGTTGAGCAATCATTAATGTAATATTTTTTTCTTGTAATCCATTTCCTACTGCTCCAGAATCAGATCCACCATGGCCAGGATCGATAAAAATTTTCACCATGCTTTTCACCACCTTTCTAATAGTATAGTAAGGTGGTGAAAAATCGCTTGTTTTAAAGCCCATATATCACACATTATTATTCTTATACTATTAAGTTGCAAAGAAAATGGTTCTCTTTTTAGGCATAAACCTACGTTAGTAAAGGCAAGCTTTACGCCGATTCTCTTATTACTTGCTTGGCGGCAAAATAATATTCTCCCTTTCTATATTCTCAATATATTTCACTTCATGAATAGCACCATTCTCATCACAATAGTAAATGGATTTACTAATAATCGTTTCCTCGTCTTCCCCAAAACTTAAAAATACGATATACTTGATCGTTCTTTCTTGCAAACCTTCCATATCGATGCTGTCATTTTCCGAAACAAATTGATACGTTGGTTGCGAACCCAAATCAAATCTCCATACAACATTGTTGTACATATCACCTCTAACTACTTCATGCTTCATGCCTAGATTGGAGTTGATGTCAGCTTTGCTTTGTATATTTCTTATTGTATCTTTTAGCTCAGACATGGAATAATTGAATTCATCATGATGTGTGCTTGCTTTATCCTCCATACCATGCGTTGGCCAAGTGGTGGTAAGCAAAGATATCAATAATGTTAAGAATAGTATGTGTCTTATAAACACTGGTCTTCAACCCCTTCAATAAGCTCTAATCCTTCCGTTTTGCATCAACGTTATCCCACACTCTTAACGGACAGTAAGACTCCCCCTCAAGCTTAGGAGAATACGAGGAAAATAGGTGGGAGATCAACTGTTCGTAAAGGTCCGATTGGTTCAACTAACCATCAGTGGGGGAAAAAGGATCTGCCCACTGACGGAAGTTTTACTTTATATTTCATTTATATTACAAATATTTTAAAATATTTACGAGATGCAAAAATTTTTTGAGGCAATTCATTTTTTCCTTATAAAAATATTTGGAGGGCCTGTACCTTTTTAACCCTATGATTTTCGTAATCTAAAAATGATTAAATTTTCCAATTCTTTCGTTCTCCACCCTTTACTTATTCGCATACTTTAAAAGGACATGCATACAATGTAAGGAAGGAGGAGAGAAAAGGTGAAAAAAATCTCTTTAATATCCATTATCATCTTATTGGGTTTTATTGCTTACATAGAAACTCCAACTGCTAAAATTAATAAAAATCAAGTTCTCTTTTATGGATCTACAAATGAAGAGCAAGAGGTTTCCAGTAATGCCAGTGAAATATTTGGTGCTCCTGATCTTGAATATAAATTAGATGAGACAAAAGAAGTGGATGGGTTTATAGTGGAAGTTTACCGAGAATATGAAATTTACAAAAATCGGCAAGGAGAAGTAGTAAAAACCGTAGCTACCGACAACACAGAATACATACATTACGCAAAGTATAAAAGATAAAATAAGCCGCTTAGTCAAAGATACGAACCAATCGACTAAGCTGCTCTTTTATCCTTCTCGCCTTTTCAACTAGATTTTCTATTAGTTTATGATGTTTTTTATGCAAAACGATCCTCATAAGAATGCATATTGTTAACATTCTTATGTAAAATTGTTATTCATTTTTTCGCTTTTTTTCCTTTTCGGCCCGGTAGAATTCATGAAACATTTTCATCAAGGCTCTCTTTTCTATTCGCGAAACATAGCTCCTCGATATTCCTAGTTCTTTCGCAATTTCTCTTTGTGTTTTTTCCTTCTTTAAATCGAGACCAAATCTTCCGATAATCACTTCTTTTTCTCTTTCATCTAATACATCAATATATTCTTTTACTTTTTCGAGCTCCATATTTAACTGTATCGTATTTACAACATCTTCCGATTCTGATTTTAGTACATCTATAAGACTGATTTCATTTCCTTCCTTATCTTGACCAATTGGATCATGAAGAGAAACATCTTTTTTTGTTTTCTTCAAAGCTCGAAGATGCATAAGTATTTCGTTTTCAATACAGCGAGCGGCATAAGTAGCTAATTTTGTTCCTTTTCCCTCTGAAAAACTCTCTATCCCTTTTATGAGACCGATTGTTCCAATCGAAATTAGATCTTCTGAATCTTCCCCTGTATTTTCAAATTTTTTCACAATATGGGCAACTAAACGCAAATTATGCTCTATTAGCATATTTCTCGCATGCGAATCACCTTCAGCCATCAATCGTAAATATTTCTTTTCATCACTCGCTGATAATGGTTGGGGAAATGCATTGTTCTTAACATAGGACACAAGAAAAACCAATTCTTTGAGTAAAGCTCCAAGCGACAACAAGATTCCAGTCATCTTTCCACCTCCACATTCAAGGACAATTGCCTATACTTCATTACTATGTAAAAAGTGAGGTGGTTTTGCATGTCCAAGTGACAATAAACTTTGGAAAATCTATTTTATTTTGGTTTATTCACTATCTGCTTTGGGTAATATCAAGAAGCACAAAATCGATAAACTTCTATTTAATTATTTTCTATGGATACAAAAAACAATGAATAATTTTCCAATTATTTTAAAATGAATACAAAATTCTCATTATTTCCTTGTATAATACATATATTGATAGCTTTTTTCTATTACATGGGGGTGGACAAACAAAATGGATACTAAATATTTGGATTTACTAACAGAAAAGTATGATTCTGAAGAAAAAGTGGTTACTGAAATAATAAATTTAGATGCCATACTCAATCTTCCAAAGGGGACCGAGCATTTTGTCAGTGACCTGCATGGAGAGTATCACGCATTTCAACATGTTTTAAGAAATGGTTCTGGAAATGTTAAGGAAAAAATTCGCGATTTATTTAAAGACGAGCTTTCCAAAACGCAAATCGATGAATTTGCAACATTGGTATATTATCCAGAAGAAAAGCTAAAAAGAGTAGTAAATTCATTTATACATACAACAGAACTGGATACTTGGTATGCTGATACGATCGAAAGGATGATTCGCCTAGTATCCTATGCATCTTCCAAGTATACAAATTCCAAAGTGAGAAAAGCGTTGCCACAGCAGTTTGTTTACATAATTGAAGAATTATTGTATGAGAAAAATGAATTAAATAATAAAACCGATTATTATTCAAGCATCATTAACAGAATTATTTCTTTAGGACAAGCGAATAAATTAATTATCGGCCTATCCTATACAATACAAAGACTAGTTGTTGATCATTTGCACGTCGTTGGAGATATATATGACCGAGGACCCTACCCCGATAAAATCATCGAAACATTAATGGAGTATCACTCCGTGGATATACAGTGGGGGAATCATGATGTTCTATGGATTGGTGCATTTGCAGGGTCAAAAGTCTGTCTTGCTAATATTATTCGTATTTGTGCAAGATATGATAATTTAGATATTATCGAGGATGCATATGGTATAAACTTACGGCCACTCTTAAATTTAGCGAATAAATATTATAACGATAATAAAGCTTTTCGTCCAAAAATGAATGCCAAAAAAGAAGAAAACTCAGAAGAAAATATTTTACAAATAACAAAAATCCATCAAGCTATTTCCATCATTCAATTTAAACTAGAAATGCCTATTATCAAAAGACGTCCTGATTTCCAAATGCACCACCGTCTACTTTTAGAAAAAATTAATTACGAGAATAATACCATTGATTTAAACGAAAAAAATTATTCACTAGAAAATATTTGTTTTAATACAATTAATCCAAAAGATCCTTCAAAGCTATTAAAAGAAGAAGAACAAGTCATGGATAAGCTGCTTTTTTCGATCCAGCATTCAGAGAAACTTGCAAGGCACATTCACTTTCTTATGAATAAGGGGAATCTATACTTAAGATATAACAGCAATTTATTAATCCATGGTTGTATTCCTTTAAATGAAGATGGAACGATGAAAACGATGCGCATTGATGGAAAAGATTATTGCGGAAAGGAATTATTTGATCTATTTGAATACTATTTACGCTATAGCTTTAATCATCCTGAAATATCGGATGACTTTGCAACAGATTTAGTTTGGTATTTATGGACTGGTGAAAATTCCTCGTTATTTGGCAAAAAAGACATGACTACATTCGAGCGGTATTTTATTAAAGAAAAGGAAATCCATAAAGAGAAAAAGAATCCTTATTACTCCTTGCGAGAAAACGAAGAGGTATGTCGCCACATTTTAGAAGAATTTGGGCTAAATCCTGATCAAGGACATATTATTAACGGGCATACACCCGTAGCTGAGATCAATGGAGAAAACCCAATTAAAGCCAATGGGAAAATGATTGTTATTGATGGTGGTTTCTCCAAAGCCTATCAATCAAAAACAGGAATCGCAGGCTACACTTTATTATATAACTCTTATGGCATGCAATTGGTTGCACATAAGCGCTTTACTTCAAAGGAAGATGTTTTAGAAAATGGTACAGATGTCTTGTCTGTAAAAAGAGTAGTCGATAGAGAGTTACAACGCAAAAAGGTATTAGAAACAAATGTAGGTCAAAAATTACTGGAGCAAATGAATGATTTAAATCGATTGTTGGAATACCGCTATATTAAAAAATAAGAGAAAAAACAAGCAGCGGGTTTTTATTTTTGCCCGCTGCTTGTTTTTTTCTGTAATTCTTTTTTATCGATAGAAGATTGCTTCCCCATAAGCGCTTCATTCGTGCAGGTTGTTCATTCAAACCCCTAAGTTAGTCAGTATCTTTCTCCGCCCATAAGATTGATTGTCGACATTGCAAGATGATCAAAAACATTTTTATCCACCTCTCCTTTTTATCTATATTTTTATTAAAAACGCATCATAGAAAACTGTTTCCTTCTATGTTCCTCCATAATTTCTTCAATATTTTGCTGATGAATGATTTCTTCTTCAGTCATTTGTTTTTGATGAACAGTAATTGTAAAAAATAACATATTTATCGTCATAATTATCACCACCTATGATGTTAGTAATTGATTCGAGAAAAATACCCAGATCGAATTTGCTTGTTTTTTGTTTCTTCGAATATTTGCTCGATTTCCTGTAAATGAGCATGTTCTTCTTCACTCCACTTTTTCAAGTTAATAGTTATTGTAATAAAGAAAATATTTAAGGTCATGTCTTCACCTCCCAAGAGTGAATTTTTTTACAACCTATGGTTTAAATAGCCAATTTCATGCAGCTTTCTGCGATTTTCCTCCATTCTCTTCTCCATTTCCATCTCTTGTAACCACTCTGTGTTTGTATACTGCTTTTTCTTAATCGTTACCGTTAGAAAAATTAGATTTAACGTCATCTTTCCCACTCCTAATTTTCGTTTTTTTCCATAAATGGTATATTTTTCTCGTGAGCGCACAAAAAAACCGCAAATAGACTGATCTGCGGTTCAAAAAAAGGCATAATAAAACCGCAGGACACGACTACCCAGCGGTTGGAATATTTTAGTTAAAATAAAACTAAGATAACAAATCCCATTCCGAAGTGGTTGAATTCGTGTATGTTACATATTCAATTACTACTACACTGTTTAATTCTGGTAAATTTCTGACCATTTTATTCAACCTCCTTAGAATTTTTTTGTTCTCACATTGGTAATTATATCCTTCGATGCCATTTTTGTAAACCTCTTTTTGAAAAAATGGACATTTCACACTATTTTTCAAGTTTTTTTGTTATATCTGCTTCTATGAAGTTTGTTGCTATTGCCCGCAGCCCCTTATTCTCTACATCCAGAAAGATTATGGCTAAAATCCCCTTTAAATCTAACTTATGATTCTTTCCATTCATCCAAAAGTTTTTTTAATTTCTTAGCTTTACCCAAAAATAAAATCGAAGCACTTAAGAAAAGAATCGAAGTAATGAGCATTCCAATGTTATAACCAGCTACCTTGTCCATTTTCGGAATGATTATTCCTATATAAAAAAACGCTCCAACTGCTAATAAAACGGTGCCGAATTGCTGATAATCAGATATTTTGTCCGTTAAGATTTTCATCTTTTTCTCCATTTCTTCCCCTACTTCCTAGTAAACTATATAATTACCATAACATAGGAATAGAAGAATAAGCTTTATGAAATCAATAGCTAAATTGCGATATTATGGAAAATACAGCGATCTCCGCAACTAAGTATCCATCAAACAAAAGAGATTTACAAATAGATGCACTATCTGTAAATCTCTTGTCTATTATTATTGTAATGCCTGTTTTAGATCTTCGATTAAATCTTCTACGTCTTCTAAGCCAACCGATATTCTTACAAGTCCATCTGTGATACCAAGCTCCGCTCTTCTTTCTGCTGGGATAGACGCATGCGTCATTCTCGCAGGCACTGAAATTAAGCTTTCTACAGCTCCCAAGCTTTCAGCAAGCGTAAAATATCTAACTTTCTCTAAAAGCTTATCAGCGTTCTCTGCGCTTCCTACATCAAAGCTTACCATTCCACCAAATCCAAGTGCTTGCTTCTTGCTTATTTCATGATTCGGATGAGCAGGAAGTCCTGGATAATATACTTTTGAAATGGCAGCATGCTCTTCTAGAAAAGCTACAATTTGTTTTGTATTACTTTCATGCTCCTCCATGCGAATTCCTAGTGTTTTCATCCCTCTTATTAAGAGCCATGAATCATGTGGTCCTAACACTCCACCTGTTGAGTTTTGCACAAAATGAAGATCTTCAGCTAATTTTTCATCATTAACAACAACTAAGCCTGATACTACATCACTATGGCCTCCCAGATACTTCGTTGCGCTATGAAGAACAATATCTGCCCCTAATGTTAGTGGAGTTTGCCAATAAGGTGTAGAGAAAGTATTGTCTACTATCGTTAATAATCCATTTTCTTTGGCAACACGAGATGCTGCTTCTATGTCTGTTATTTTTAATAATGGATTCGTCGGCGTTTCTATATATAGCGCTACTGTATTTTCTTTTATAGCCTCATGAATGTTGCTTATATCACTTGTATCAATAAAGGTGGCCTCTATACCAAACTTATTTAACACCTTTGTCATAACACGGAAAGTTCCACCATACACATCGTCTGTTAATAGAACATGGTCTCCCTTTTTAAATAGCATCATAACCGCAGTAATAGCTGCCATACCAGAACTGAAAGCAAAACCCCTTTTTCCTTCTTCTAAATCCTTGATGAGCTCTTCTAAAGCATGACGAGTAGGATTTCCAGTTCTAGAATATTCAAAGCCTTTATGATTTCCAATTCCGTCCTGTTTATATGTGCTTACTTGATAAATAGGAACATTAACTGCACCAGTATGAGGATCTCCTGGAACTCCACCATGTATTAATTTCGTTTTTCTTTTCATTTAAATTCCTCCATCAAATATTTTCTTGCTTATATAACGATCACTAGAATCAGGGAAAATTACAACAATATTACTGCCACTTTTTGCTTTCTTAGCTTCTTGTATAGCGGCATATAAAGCTGCTCCTGAGGAACTGCCTACAAGCAGACCTTCCTTTTTGGCTACAAGCTTTACATAATGGAAGGCATCTGCATCAGAAACAGTATAAATTTGATCAAAATAGCTTTTATCCATATATGCTGGTAAAAACTCCATCCCAATTCCTTCTGTTTTATGCGGGCCACTTTCCCCTCCATTTAAAATAGAGCCCTCTGGTTCTACTATTACTGCTTTAACACCTGGATTTTGTTCTTTTAAATACCGAGCCGTTCCCATAAAGGTTCCGCCTGTGCCAGCACCAGCGATAAATATATCAACTTGATAATTTAATTGCTCCCATATTTCCGGACCGAGTGTTTTATAATACGTATTAGGATTTGCCTCATTTTCAAATTGTCCTGGGATATAAGAGTTAGGAATTTGTTCTTGCAGTTCTTTCGCTTTTTCGATTGCACCTTTCATTCCTAATGAAGTTGGTGTATGAATAATTTCTGCTCCCAACGCTTTCATTATCTCTTGCTTTTCCAGGCTAAACTTCTCAGGTACACAAACAATTACCTTTATACCTGTATTTAACGATGCAAGTGCTAACCCGATTCCCGTATTCCCCGCAGTAGGTTCGATAATCGTGCCGCCTTCAGCAAGTTTTCCACTCTGCAATGCTTCTTGAATTAATTCATATCCTAGTCTATCTTTTATACTTCCACCTGGATTATAAAATTCCAATTTGGCAAATATACGAACATTTTCAGGTAATGAAAAATGAGTAAGTTCAACCATAGGTGTACGACCAATTAATTGATGTACATTCTGATAAACATTCAAACTCTACACCCCCCTTTTATTCTTACCTTATTTACAAGAAATTTCGTTCCATCCATAAATTACTTCCGTTCCAACTATTCTTAGTGATTTACTAGTGTTTAGGGATGAAGAAGGGCGAAATACTCCCCTTCTTTATCTCTTTTTAAATTTGGCTGTTTTTCGTAAAGTTTGTTGCGCTTACCCGCAGCCGGAATACACTTCGCTTTCCGTGGGGCTAACCTTGAGCCTCCGGGGTCTCAGACTGTCTCGCTAATCCCCGTGGCGTCTACGTGTATTCAGTCTGCTCCATTTTTCCAACTAATTCTTTTTTTCGATGGAAAAACAACAATCCTTTAGAAGAAAACAACCTTAAATTTTATCAACGATTCCCATTACTAAATTTGCTGAATGTACAGCAGCTTTTTCTAAGTATTGGTCAAAAGATAGATGGGATTCCTTCCCAGCAATATCTGATAAAGAGCGTATAATTACAAATGGTATATTGTATTGATAGGCAACCTGAGCGATGGCTGCTGCTTCCATTTCAACAGCTTGCAGATTTTCGAATTTCGATTTTATAAACGCTGCTTTTTCTGGCTGATTAATAAACGAGTCACCAGTTGTAATCAATCCTGTTACTACTGTATGATTACCAATTTCTTTTGCACTTTGTTCTGCAACAGCAATTAGTTTTTCATTTGCCTTAAAACTTGCTGGCATTTGTGGGACTTGCCCGTATTCATAGCCGAAAATAGTAGCATCTACATCATGATGACGCACTTCATTCGAAATGACAACATCTCCTACTTCTAGCTCAGGATTCAACCCTCCTGCTGAACCAGTATTAATGAGATAATCTGGCTTAAATGTTTGAAGAAGAATTGTGGTACTCATCGCTGCATTGACTTTCCCTATACCTGAGCGAAGTAAGACAACTTCTTTTCCAAATAATTCGCCTTCAATAAATTGAAATCCAACGACTGTGTGTTCTTTCTTATTTACTATTTTTTCGCGTAATAAAGTTACTTCTTCTTCCATTGCACCGATTATTGCGATTTTCAATTCATTAACCTCTTTCGTTTATTTTTTCCCCTTCCATAATCCAGACAAAATCATTCATCTTTTTGAAATGTGTAGTAAAACCATTCTTTTCTAAGAGTTCTGTTAGAATGGGGATTGTTGTATAGTATTCTCTCTGTAAGTCTTCCGCTAAATTATGCTGCCCTTTTTTACTTGCATCTAGAATTGCTTGGTTGTACGCTTCTTTTGTGACATACATAGTATCAGCAAACACTATTTTACCACCTATAGGTAGAAGATTACTATACTGTTTAATCGCTTCTTCTTTTTCTTGATCGGTTAAATGATGAAATGCATAGGTACTTACAAATGTATCTGGTTTACTATCTAACTTAAATTGAAGAAAGTCACCCTCTATTAACTGTGCCTTTGCACCGATTTTTTCCTTCGCCAACTTTCTCATAGCAGGTGATGGTTCAATTGCAGTAACCTTTAAACCCTTTGCAATCAATTTTAGTGTAAGGTTTCCTGTACCAGGTCCGAATTCGACAACATGACCAGTGGAACGTTCTGCTACATTATTTAAAATATGATCATAATGGTGAAAAACTGCTTCATACTCTTTGTTATTCGTAAGACTGTCATCATAAGAATCAGCCCATTGTTCAAATATCTCAAGGAACTCTTTTCCCATAGCTTTGCACCCCTGTTGTTTAAATATATATAATTCCTATAAGTATACTATGGTTTTTAATATTACTTGTTCTTAATTTATCATATCTTCCTTTTTCTAATCAAGAATCTTTAAATAGTAAGTTTATTCCCTATTTTGCAATAATTATTCCATCTGTTTATCTATTTTGTTATTATTCCATTATGTGCTTATGGTATGATAATTTTACTGTTAGAAAGAAAGGAAGTTTGAAGCATGAATATCCAATTAGAAATGATAGAGGATAAAGTGGAATTTTTTGAAGGGGAGAGTCTGAAGACAATTGAGAAAAAAATCAATGAACAAATTGAAGTGAATAAAGCCATTTTACTTTCTGTTCATTCCGTCTCCCATCAAGTCACTATATTAGATAATGGTCGACCTTATTATACAGCGGTGGTTCATTTCAAAGTGAAGAAAAGTTATTAAAAACAAACAAAAAAACTGGAGATTATTTCTCCAGCCAGCCTGTAGACAAACCCCTGAATTTTAGAAATAGAGGTTTATCTATAATTTATTTATTAGTCCCTTTGAATAGGGATTTGCTTTTGCTTTCCGCTTCAGGGGTTCGCTTTCCGTGGGGCTCGCGCTGATACCACAGGAGTCTCCCCCCTTCTACTCCAAGCAACGCATGAAAATTCCATTTAAGTTTTTAAAAATCTTTTTATCGACAAACTGACTGGAGATTATTTCTCCAGCTCTTTTTTACCGAATATTCAAGTCTTTTATTTCTTCTACTTTTGTCGGTTTCCATCCACTTCCATCAACCCATTCAATATACACTCTATATTTTTCAGATTTGTCCTTGGATGATACGGTTCCAATGGATTTATGTGGATCTTGATTATTGTTGCCGAGGAACCACAAAGTCATATTCCCGCTATCTAAACCAGTCGCATAGGACAATGCTTTTATCTGCTCATTCCAATCTACACCTTCTGAATAAGAGGCAACATGTTCACCCGTTTGTGTTGTTCCAACTGGCTGCCAGGAAGAATTTTCTATCGTTTTAATGACATTAGAGTCACTGCCGCCTTCTGTGACGACTTCTCCATCTTCTGATTCCTCTTCCTCTTCCTCTTCAGTAGTAGTATTTTCATCTGTATTATCCGATCCAGTTGTTGAACTAGCTGTTTCTTTATCACCAGATGCCTGTTGCCCAGTTTTCGTATCACTATCTTTATTTTTATCAGCATTTTTTTCATCATTTGTATGAAAAATAGAATAAGATACGAAAACTATTAGTAGAATAACGACAATAATTAATCCATTTAGAATAAAGTTTGTTTTCTTTCTTTTGGAACGTTGTTGATATCTTGTTCTACCTTCATCATTTATCTCTTTACTCAAGGTGTTTCTCCTCCTATTGACTTTCCATATCCTTAAATACAAACGATTATTTTTTC
Source organism: Niallia sp. FSL W8-1348 (assembly GCF_038006745.1). Lineage (NCBI taxonomy): Bacteria > Bacillati > Bacillota > Bacilli > Caryophanales > Bacillaceae > Niallia > Niallia sp. FSL W8-1348. The sequence goes on from NZ_JBBOVV010000003.1 coordinate 125,855, forward strand.
ACTGTACCTATTTTAACATGGTAGTGTACTTTTAGAAAAGCAAGAACCATATATGTCTACTATTGAGCGGACTTTTGCTCCTTTTCATAAACCCCTTTTACCACCTCTGCAAAAAGCTGATTTACTCCACCTTCGTCCGAGTAAACATCTAGATTCACCGTTACTAATGCATATTTAGGATTATCGAATGGGAAGTATCCTGCAAACCATTTATTATGAAGCTGCTTTCCCTCTTTCAAAACACCTGTTTCTGCAGTCCCTGATTTACCTGCAACTTCAAAAGGTAGATCCTGGAACCATCTACCAGTCCCTTTTTCGTTTGTGACAACTTCTCTTAACAGCTTTTGCAATCTTGAAGCAGTATAGGGGGAAATCTTCTCTCCGTCCAGTTCTTGTCTGTCAAAAGAGTATAAGGTTGTGCCATTTTTGTATTGAATATCTGAGACAACTCGTACACTTTCTTTCGTACCTCCTCTTGCAATCGTCGCCATCATATTCGCCACAGCTAACGGTGTAACACGAACCTCATGTTGACCAATTCCAGTTAAAGCAACATAGTTTTTATCCTTTTTTGCTTCCTCGTTGAGAAACACTCTTCCCTTTTCTTCTCCACTAAACTGTTGAAATTCTGCTGAATGAAAGATACTTCCCTGCCAACCAACCAAGCTTGTTAAAGATAATTTTTCGGCATATATCTCCAGTAAATTTTCATCTATCTCTTTTAAGTCTTTCGCCAATGTTCCAAATGTGTTGTTACAGCTAACCGCAAAGCTTTCTGTAAAATTCAGCATTCCATGCTGATAATTCGGGTCTTGCTCTCCATTAATCTTCTTACTACAATCATACTGCGTATTGGCGTCATCTAATTTATTATCAATCGCTGCCGCTGCGATGACGGTCTTAAACACAGATCCAACTATCTGCTGTTTTAGCATGTAGTTATTTACTCCATCTGTCTGGTATGGATTTGTTTTATTTATCTGTGGTCTAGAAACCATTGCCGCAACAGTATTATCCTCAAGATTCAACAGTACTAGTCCACCCTTCTTTATACCTTGTTCATCAACTAATTTTTCAGCCATCTCCTGTAGTTCTGTATCAATTGTAGTTCGAATATTAACAGGATAAAAAGGATTTGCTGGTTCCACGTATTTAACATTCAATCCAAAAAGTGGTCCACCTTTCGCATCGACATGATAAACAAGTTTTGATTCCCCATCTGGCAAAAGAAATTCATCAAAACTTCTTTCCAATCCTGTTAAGCCAATTAATGTTGTGCCTACAAGCTCTCTATCTGGATATCGCTTTTGTAATTGCTCTTCATTTTGTCCCGTTATACCGAGTAATTGTTCAGCGATATTGTTATTAATATGAAATTTTTTTTCGGCAGCAAATACACCTGGAATTTTCAATTGATTAATTGCAGACATCTGGCTGCTTGTTAATTCTAAAGGGTTCTTACCTCCAAAGACTACTGGATCTTTGGCATCTATAATACTTTTCTTTACATTGTATTCACTAGTCCCAATAATATCCGCTACTTTTTTGCTATTCCATTCCATTTTATTTAAAAAGGGAAATAATATTAAAACAGATTTTGTCTGATGTGTAAGCGAATCTCCATTTTTATCAAGAAAAGTTCCCCTGCCATTGTCCAACAGCATTTCCTGTGATCTTTGCTTTACGCTTGCTTCCACCAAATTAATATTGTGCTTTGTAAAATGATTTGTCTCTACTAATTGCACTTGTATTAATCGTCCAAGCAAAACACATAAGGCAAGTAAAAAAACGATACCAATGCCAACTATTCTTTTTCTCCACATATAAAAAACACCTCATCAAGAGTGTTGACGAGGTGCTTTATTTATAAACAAAAACAAGATAACTTTTTATTCTAGGTGTTTTCGTATTGATTATTGCTATAAAACGCAGATTGAATACACTTCGCTTTTCGTAGGGCAAGCTTTTAACCTCTTCAGGCATCACAAGCTACTTTCACCTGTCTCGCTAATTCCCCCATGAGTCTACATGTATTCCGCCTGCTCCATTTTTTTCAACTAATTCTTTTCTCCTATTGAAAAAACAACAATCATTTAGAAAACAGCCTATTTAATTGAAACGATTTGTACATTCATCTCTCCACCTGGAGTTTGTACATTTACTTTATCTCCAACTTTTTTCCCGATTAAGCTCTTCGCAATCGGTGAATCATTAGAAATTTTCCCTTCAAATGGATCTGCCTCTGCACTACCAACGATTGTATACGTTTCCTCTTCACCGTCTGGAAGTTCAATAAAAGTAACCGAACTACCTAGAGAAACTGTATCACGGTCCAACTCATCCTCAGAGATAATTTTTGCATTTCGAATCATATTTTCAATTGTAGTAATACGACCTTCTACAAAAGCCTGTTCTTCTTTTGCTGAATCATACTCAGAGTTTTCGGATAAATCACCGAAACTACGGGCGATTTTAATACGTTCCACTACTTCTTTACGTTTTACTGTTTTTAGTTGTTCTAGTTCCTGTTCTAATTTTTCTTTACCTGCTAATGTCATTGGAAATTCTTTTTCGATTGCCAAAATCTTCACTCCTTCAAGTATGGGATATGTAGAAAAAATAGCACAAATGCTATTTTAGAAAATCCCTAATATTTATGTATTTAAAGATAATTGCACGACAACTTTGATAGACGCGCTTTTTTTCTAATAGAATGAGTTTAATACGGATTGAAGAAAAAAGAAAGCATTTTCTATTAGATTATCTGTTCTACTTTAACATTTTTTCACTAATTAGTGTTTATTTGTTAAAGAATGATTGTTTTTATAAAGTTAACCATGTTTATTCCATTGCGCTATAGACACTTTCTTTCCCCTTCTTTCTGTAGGAGTTGAGTGTCTTTTGCTGTATTTCACTCTCGTTTTAAAATAATGCCAATATGATAAGAACAGCCTCATAAAACTACGTTAATATTTCTTCATTCATTCTTCCTGTTATCTTAACCTATTGTTTTCTTACATAAACAATATTGGGAAAAATAGGCTGACTATAGACAAACAGCCTATTTTTCCTGATAATTTAATGAACACCATCTATTGTTTCACAAAAGTGATTTTTGTTCAAGAATGGTCTGAATCTTAGTAACCATTAAATCGATCGCTACATGATTATGGCCACCTTCAGGAATGATAATGTCCGCATATCTTTTCGTTGGTTCTATAAATTGATTATGCATTGGGCGAACCACATTAACATATTGTTCAATTACAGAATCAATCGTTCTGCCTCTTTCTTTGATATCTCTCATCAATCTTCTGATAATGCGCAAATCAGCGTCTGTATCCACAAACAACTTCATGTCCATTAAATCACGGAGGCTTTCATCCTCTAGTATTAAGATCCCTTCAACGATGATTACATCCTTAGGCTCCACTAATATTGTTTCATCCGAACGAGTATGCATTGCATAGTTATATACAGGCTTTTCAATTGCCTCATAATTTATTAACTTTTGAATATGACTTATTAGCAATTCCGTGTCAAATGCCAGCGGATGGTCATAATTTGTTTTTAACCTTTCTTCAAATGGTAAATGAGATTGGTCTTTATAGTAATAATCTTGTTCGATCATTAAAATCGAATGTCCTTTAAAATGGTCAAATATCGCTTTGGTCACACTTGTTTTTCCAGATCCGGAGCCACCTGCGACACCAATAACTACTGGTTTTGGCTGCATGCTTATTTAAAGCTCCTTTCGCATCATATTATTTGGATAAACAGGGTGGTCCACCTTAAATTTAACAATTTGTAATGGATGTCTAGCAGCATCCATTTCCTTCCCGTCTGCATCCCAAATTTTATCAACTATCATTGTAAAATTATCGATTTCTGGACCAAAAAACTCAACTTCTTGTCCCTGTTTAAAGAAGTTTCTTTGTTGTAATGTTACTATTTTTGTTTCTTCATTATAATCAAGCACTAAACCAGCAAAGTCAAAAGTGGTCTTTTTGCTATGATTTCCAAACATTTGCTCTTTATACCCAGGCTGACCTTCAAAGAAAGCCGGAGCCGTATCTCGATTTGCACATTTATCGAGTTCCTTTAGCCATTCCTCTTTTATGACAAAATTATCTGGGTCTTGACAATAAGCATCCATAACTTTTCGATACACACTAACAACAGTAGCGATATAGTGAATAGATTTCATTCTACCTTCGATTTTCAAACTATCTATGCCTAGTTCAATCATCCTTGGAATGGATTCGATTAGCTTTAAGTCTTTAGGGCTCATCGCAAACGGCGCATCTCCATCGGTGAATAAAGGTTGTTCTTCTGTACCATCTAGCTTGTACAAATCATAATCCCAGCGACAAGATTGGCAGCAACCTCCACGGTTTGAATCTCTTGCTGTCATATGATTGCTTAATGTACAACGACCAGAATAAGCGATACACATTGCACCATGAATAAAAGTTTCAATTTCGACATCCACTTTTTCTTTCATTTCCTTAATCTCTTCAGCACTCGTTTCACGAGCCAGCACGACACGTTCTAATCCCTCTTCCTTCCAATACTGAACGGCCTTCCAGTTAGAAAGGGATTGCTGTGTACTTAAATGAACCTCTATTTCTGGAGCAACTCGTCTACAAGTCTCAATGATTAATGGATCTGCAACAATTATTCCATGAACACCCGCTGTCTTTAAACCCAATAAATAATCTTCTAAACCGTCTATATTTTCATTATGTGCAAAGATATTTGTAGTTACATAAACTTTTGCTTGATATTTCTTAGCAAACTCCACTCCCTCTTTCATTTCTGCAAAAGTGAAGTTTCCAGCATTTGAGCGAAGTCCATATTCTTGTCCACCAATAAAAACAGCATCTGCACCATAAGCAATAGCAATTTTTAGTTTTTCTAAATTACCAGCTGGCGCTAACAGTTCCGGTTTCTTTACAATTACTCTTTTCCCATCTCTTATTTCAGAAATAGGATCTTTAACTAATGTCATTTCCCTTCTCCTCCACTTGTTTAGTAAACCGTTTCTTTAAAGAAAAATCCTGTATCCAATGGTCTGTTAGGTGGTTGAATCTTCTCTATCTCAGCAAGTAAGTGATCTTTTTCATCTTCATATTGATTTGGATCTTTTAAATATAAGGTTATCGCTTGATGATAAAGAGCTGTAACCGCCATAATATATGCTGGATCTTTTAAAAGGCCATCAATTTTAAAAGAATCAACCCCAGCATCAATTAGCTCTTGTAACTCATCGATAATGCAAATATCATTTGGACTCAAAATATGTGTCCCGTTTTCATCCTGAAAAATTGGATATTTATTTTCTCTTTCTTTATCATGCAGGAAGAGGTTTTTATCTGTTTTGCTAGCTTCCAATTCAACTTCTTTCCCTTGATATTGAAAGTAATGTTCTAACAAGGTACGTTTTGATTGAAACATCGTTGTGATTCCGTGAACTTGAATTTCAATCTCCACTTCTGCATGTTCTTTTGTTTCAATTATGGCATCCATGCTAATTTCTCTTGCAAGGACAGCTCTTTTTGAACCTTTGCGTCCCCAATAATTACATGTGTACCAGTTCGTCCCTGTTGTTTCTGTATTCCAATGTAATTTCATATTTGGCGCTACTTCTCTAGCGATCATTAATACAGCTGGGTCACCATAATAAATAGCATCTGCATTCACATCCACTAGAAAACGAAGATATTCCGTTACATCCTCGATTTTATCATTATGAAAAATGGCATTTACAGCCACATACACCTTTTTCCCTCTTTGATGCGCTATTTCAATCGCCTTTTTTACTTCTTCACGATTAAATTCACCAGCTAATCTTAAACCAAATTTTTGTTCACCAATAACAAAAGCATCTGCTCCATTATCAATTAGTGGCTCTATATCGTTTATACTGGTTGGCGTTACTAGTAATTCCGGTTTTTTCATTATTATCCCCTCTTTTTACTAATTGCAATACCGTCTCCCACAGGCAAAATTGCTGTGTGATAATCCTGATTTTCCATAAGCCATTGATTATAATTTCTTATTTTACGTACTAATTGGCGAAGATTTCTACTGTCTATTTCTTCTTCAGCAACTAAACCATGAAACAAAATATTATCTGTGTACACGATTCCGTCATTTGTTAAAAACTGGCTATATAAATCGAAAAACTTTTGATACTGTCCTTTAGCGGCATCAATGAAAATGGCATCAAACGGTCCATATTGTTTGACAATCGACTCTAATTCTAGTGCATCTCCATACAACAAAACAATTTGTGATTCTCGTTTAAGCTTTTTCACATTCTCTTTCGCAACTAAGTGTCTTTGTTCATCTCTTTCGATTGTAATTATTTGCGATGATGGCAATACTTCCGCCATTCTTAATGCAGAATAACCAATAGCAGTACCAACTTCCAAAATTTTTTTAGGCTGCTGAATACGTAGTAATTGTAATAATGCTTCAATCCCTATTAATTCCATAATCGGGACTTCATTTTCTTTAGCATATTGTTCTATTTCACTTATCTGGTTACTTCTTGCTGGAATTAAATTTTCCATATAATCCAGGAGTTGTTTATTTTGCAAGGATGAGTCCCTCCTATTTTCCTTAAAGCCCTATCCTTTTGGTCTTCTACCTAAAAATAGTTAGCTTCTTCTAAAGAACCTAACAAATCAAAAACAGTGTATGAAATTTAGCTAATTACGTAATACATACTCAAAAACACTTGTACTATTTTATCATAAAATATTAGAGAATGCTAATAAATCTTTATTTATCAAAGGCTATATATATATAATCATTGACAAATTATTGAACAAATATTGCATACGAGTATAAAACAAGACTGCAGTCATTCACCTTTCTGTTTGTCTGCAGTCTTGTTTCTATCATTTCATTTGCTCTAATTATTCTCGGTAATATACTTAGCTTTCAATTCATTATGCTCATTGAGCGATTTAGAGAAATAAACTTTCCCATCTTTCGAAGCTAAAAAATAGAGATAATCTGTATCATCTGGATGCAGTGCTGCTTCCATAGAAACTGTTCCAGCATTCGCGATCGGACCAGGTGGTAATCCTACATTTTGATAAGTATTATAAGGTGAATCTACTTCGAGATCTTTATAAAGCACTCTATCTTTATGTTCACCTAACGCATACAGGACAGTAGGATCTGTTTGCAGTGGCATACCTTCTTCGATACGATTATAAAACACACTGGCAATTTTCTTACGATCGACATTCTTTGTTGCCTCTTCTTCGATTAACGAAGACATCGTTAAAAATTGATGAACGGTTAAATTATCTCTTGCAAGCTCCGTTTCATAGGCTTTTACTATACTTTCTGTTTTATCAAGCATTTCGGAAACAATTGCTTCCAGTGTTGGTTTTTCTTCATAATAAGAATAAGTTGCCGGGAATAAATACCCTTCAAGCGGATGCTTTATATTTTTTGCCCAAATTTCCGTTGTAAGAAGATCAGGATACTTAGCCATTAAACCTTTAATAAAAGCTTCATCATTTAATTGCTTCCAAATGTCTTCTTCATTTTGCTTTGTTTTCTCAGCAATAATGGCGGCAATTTCACTTAACTGATTTCCCTCAGGAATCGTCATTGTAAAAATCGGCTCTTGCATAATCTTACCTGTTTTTAAGCTATCAATAATTTCTTGAATCGACATGGACGGATTCATATGGTATTCCCCTGCCATAAAATTCGATTCATTTTTAAATTTCACATAATATTTAAATACCTTTGCATTTTTTACGAGTCCATTGTCCTCCAGCAATTGAGAAATAGTGTTAACACCTGAACCTATTGGAATATCCACAATAATTTCTTTATCACTTTTGGGATTAACTGGTTGTAATGCTGATTTTATGTAGAAATATCCTGAAGTTCCTACAATTGCAATAATCATGATTAATACAAAGGCAACAATTAATACGATTCTTCTTACTAATTTTGCTTCTTGTTGTCTCTGATGTAAATTAGCTAAAAATAACTCTTTCTTACTATTTAGAGTATTGTTTTCGTCTTTATTTTTAGTCAAACTTTTCCCTCCTTGACACACACCAATCAAACATTTTTTACATATCTCGACCTATTATACTATATTTTGCAAAAGAAGTTGTAGCTTTTAGCGAAATTTACATGTTCCTCCAAGGGCAGGAGCAATTTGTGAGAAGACTTTCCACAATAAAAAAAGAGCCCTATAGGACTCTTTTTTTATTTATTACTCTTCTTCCTGTTCTGCGAGGAATGTATTTAACATTTCTTCGACTAGATCCCATTCTTCCTCTGTTTCAATTGGAGAAAGTTCACCGTCTCCTGTTTCTTCATTTGGTATGAAGGAAGATGCGTGGATATCGATTTCTTCATCATCGCCTTCTTCTCCAAGAGGGTAGTATAATACATATGATTTTCCAAATTCATCAGATTCAAATGTAAATAAAATCTCGCATAATTGTTCATTTCCTTGTTCGTCTACAACCGTAATTGTATTTGTTTCACCGTGTTCCATATTTCCACCTCATTATTTTTGGCTGTCTAAATACCCTTGTAAAATAATAGACGCCGCCATTTTATCGATAACTTTTTTTCGTTTTTTTCTACTAACATCTGCTTCCAATAGGATTCTTTCAGCAGCCATCGTTGTTAGTCGTTCATCCCAAAAAACAACTGGCAGTTCAAATCTTTCTTCTAAAAGCTTCCCGTACATTTGACTAGCTTCTCCTCGAAAACCTATACTACCATTCATATTTTTTGGAAGTCCAACCACTATTTTACCTATATCATACTCAACAATCAAGGACGCAATACGGTCTAGACCAAATTGTTCTTTCTCTTCATCAATTTGAATCGTTTCAATTCCTTGTGCTGTCCATCCTAAAGCATCACTAACAGCAACTCCTACTGTTTTTGAGCCCACATCTAAGCCCATTAGTCGCATACATCTATTCCTCTCGTTGCCGTTTTAAATAAAACTTCACAAGTTCCTCAATAATTTCATCACGCTCTAATTTACGGATGATATTGCGTGCATCCATGTGGCGGGGAATATAAGCAGGGTCCCCGGAAAGAAGATAACCAACAATTTGATTGATGGGATTATATCCTTTTTCTTGAAGTGCATCGTATACTTGATAAAGTACTTCCTTTACATCATGTTCATATGGTTCTTCTGGAAAATTGAATCTCATTGTTTTATCGAATGAGCTCATTTTGAACACCCCATTTCCTTTTCGAACAATTTCTGTTAAGAGTTATCTACATTTTACACTACTTGTCCCTAATATCAAACGGATTTCACATATTCTTCTACAAAATCTAAAGCATCATTTAATTTAGATGGATCCTTACCGCCTGCTTGAGCCATATCTGGACGACCGCCTCCGCCGCCTCCACAAATAGAAGCTACTTCTTTTACAATCTTTCCTGCGTGGTAACCTTTATCCATTAAATCTTTCGTTACACCAGCAATTATATTTACTTTTCCTTCATTAACACTTCCTAAAACCAACACAACAGAGCCAATTTTTTGTTTTAATTCGTCTGCCATTGTACGTAGATTATTCATATCCACATTTGGTATAGAAGCTGCTAATACAGGAACTTCATTTACCATTTTTACTCGATCTACAAGATTGCCAGCCTCAATATTGCTTAATTTTGCAGCAAGCGACTCATTTTCACGCTGTAATTGCTTGACTTCCGTTAGAAGACTATCAATTCGAGTTGTAACATCTTTTGGATTTGTCTTTAATTTACTTGCAGCTTCTTTTAATAAGTGAATTTGATCTGTTAATTGTTGATATGCAGCTTGTCCAGTTACTGCTTCAATACGTCTTGTTCCCGCACCTATTCCAGCTTCCGATACAATTTTAAATAAGCCAATTGCTGAAGTGTTGTCAACATGACATCCTCCACACAATTCTAAGCTGTATTCACCCACTTGAACAACACGAACGATTTTGCCGTATTTTTCACCAAATAACGCCATAGCACCCATTGCTTTTGCTTCATTGATATCTTTGTAGTCAATTTGGACTGCAATACTTTCCCAAATTTTTTCGTTTACGATGCGTTCAATTTCATCTAATTCTTCTGCAGTAATTTGCCCGAAATGAGAAAAATCAAAACGTAAGCGATCTGATCGCACAAGGGAACCTGCCTGATTAACATGTGTTCCTAAAACATCTTTAAGTGCCTGATGCAATAAATGTGTTGCTGTATGATTTTTGACTATTTTCGAACGATTTTGGCTATCCACTTTAGCTGCTAACACATCGTTAATCCTTACAGCTCCCGTTTCGATCGTTCCTTTATGCAAGTTTTGTCCGTTAGGTGCTTTTTGAACGTCCTCGACTTTGATTGTGACATGATCTGATTTTAACGTTCCTTTATCAGCAATCTGTCCGCCACTCTCTGCATAAAAAGGTGTTTTATCTAATATAAACTGAATTTCATCGCCTGCTTCAGCTGCGTCCACTTCTTCCCCATTTTTCAACAATGCAACTATTTTTGCTTCAGTTGCCCATTGATCATAGCCAATAAACTCACTTTCTACTTTAATATTCCCTAGAACACCACTTTGAACTTGCATGCTGTCTACTTCTTGTCTTGCTTTACGGGCACGGTCACGCTGACTTTCCATTTCCTTCTCAAAGCCTTCATGATCAATGCGAAGTCCCTGTTCTTCCGCATATTCCTCTGTAAGTTCAACTGGGAATCCATACGTATCATACAAACGGAAAATATCTTCTCCTGCGATAACCCCATTTCCCTTTGCTTTCTCAATTACTTCAGAAAGAATGGCAAGCCCTTCATTTAAGGTTTCATGGAATCGTTCTTCTTCACTTTTCATTACTTTTTGAATGAATTCCGTCTTTTCTTTCACCGTTGGATAATAATCGACCATTATTTCTGCAACGACTGGAACTAGCTCAAACATAAACGGACGATTAATGTTGATTTTCTTTGCGTAGCGTACTGCTCTACGTAATAATCTTCTTAAAACATAACCTCTTCCTTCATTCGATGGAAGTGCTCCGTCGCCAATTGCAAAAGCAACTGTACGAATATGGTCTGCGATCACTTTAAATGCTTCATCACTTGAAGAATCCTTACCATACTTTACATCTGCTAATTGTTCCGTAGCATGAATAATAGGCATAAATAAGTCTGTATCGAAGTTTGTTGGAACATTTTGAACAACGGATGCCATACGTTCCAAACCCATTCCTGTATCAATATTCTTCTTTGGGAGTGGAGTATATGTTCCATCTGGATTATGGTTAAATTCAGAGAAAACTAGATTCCATACTTCTAAATAACGATCATTCTCTCCACCTGGATATAATTCAGGATCATTTATATCATCCCCATACTCTGGACCACGATCATAAAATATTTCCGTGTTAGGACCACTTGGCCCTTCGCCAATATCCCAGAAATTTCCTTCTAATCGAATGATACGATTCTCTGGCACTCCAATTTTATCTCTCCATAGAACATACGCTTCTTCATCTTCTGGATGAATCGTTACTGACAGCTTTTCTTTCTCAAAGCCGATCCACTTCTCATCAGTTAAGAACTCCCAAGCCCATTCAATTGCTTCTTCCTTAAAGTAATCCCCAATGGAGAAATTACCGAGCATTTCAAAAAAAGTATGGTGGCGAGCTGTTTTCCCTACGTTTTCAATATCATTTGTACGAATAGACTTTTGTGCATTTGTTATTCTTGGATTTTCTGGTATAACACGACCATCAAAATATTTTTTTAAGGTTGCTACTCCACTATTTATCCACAATAATGATGGATCATCATGAGGAACTAGAGATGCACTTGGTTCAATTGCATGTCCTTTTCCCTGGAAAAATTCTAAAAATTTGCTTCTTATTTCTGCGCCAGTTAAATTCTTCATCGCATTTCCTCCTATTTTTCTATATGTAATTGCTACGAATTTAGAGTTTTACCTTTTTTCTGCATAAAAAAAACTCCCATCCCTGGACAGGGACGAAAGTATTGCTCGCGGTACCACCCTGATTATGGATAAAAGTATACAAAGACACTTAAAAATTTCTATCCATCTCTCAATACTCCTTAACGCGGAAAACGGCAGTGATTAGCTGCACTCAAGAATTAGCTTTCAATTATCCTTCACTTGAAACTCCTTTCAGCCTAAGGGAATTTCTCTCTTTAAAGTGGTCTATAATCTACTTGTTTCTTTCACCATTTTTTCGATATATGCTTCATTCGAATTATACTGATTATTAGGCAGTATTGTCAATATCGGTCTATTTATATACGTTTAATTTCCGGGTCTTTTTTCCCGAAGTGTGTTCTCATATGAACGATTGCCACTTTCGCTATCGATAATAATGGAACTGCTACGATCATCCCAATCATTCCACCAACCTCTTCTCCAAGCAGAAGAGCAAACATAATAAATAGCGGATGCATATGGGTGCTTTTTCCAACTATATAAGGCGACAATATGTTCCCTTCTAGAAATTGCAAAATAATAATGATGATGACTACAATAATTAGCATTTTAACAGAAACGGTACTTGCTACGATTAAGGCAGGAATAGCACCTATGATTGGACCAAAATAGGGAATGACATTCGTTATCCCAACGATGATTCCTAATACAAGCGCAAATTTCATATGAAAAACCCAAAATAGGATCATGGATATTACTCCAATAATTGTACAAACCAATAATTGCCCTCGTATATAGCTGCCTAATGATTCATTTACGTCTTCTAAAAATAAATGAGCACTGTTGCGCCATTTATTTGGAATTAGGCCGTTAAAAGCTTTTCTTACAGCATCAATATCTTTTAACATATAAAAAGAGATGAATGGTATCAGCATAATGACAATGGAATAATTAATAATCCCCATTGCCCCATTAATTACTTTATTTAAAAGAGATTCCATCTTTGTTTCAAATAAATCAATCCCCCGGTCAACCTTTTCCTGTAAATTAAATGGCCATGACTCCATTTTATTTTGGATGGAGTCAATCAGATCTTTATATCGTGCCGCAAGCTCAGGAGCACTTTCCGTAAGTTCTTCAAGCTGATGGATAAGAATAGGAATCCCTTTATATAAGGCATAGCCAATCCCACCAAAAAAAAGGATATAAATAAGTGCAACAGATAAACCTCTATATAAGCCTTTTTTATGTAGTAATTCTACAATCGGATGTAATAAATACGTAATAAATGCTCCAATTATAAAAGGAATAATAACTTTTGTTATAAGGCTTAAAATAGGCAACCAAATCGGTGATAATTTTATAAAAACAAATAATACAATAAAAAGTAATAAGGTAAACCCTAACCGGTAATACCATTTCATTCTTATATCCATTTTCTTTCCTCCCTCATAACCTATTGTGAGAGATAAAAGGAATTTTTATGCACATCATCATTGACGAAACTTTTCAACAAAAAAAGATTGTAGATACACTTTTTTGAGCATCTACAATCTTCTAATAGACTAATTAAAACATCTTCATTACTTTTTTTTGCATTTTTTTCAATTGTTTTTGACTCATCATATTATTTTTTTGCATATAGCTCATTGCTACTACACCAGCACCAATAGCTATTGCTGTATTCATCACTTTACCCATTTTACTTTGCACTCCTTTTATATAGAAGTGAGCGCCAATGAATGTGGAGAAGAACTTAGCTTAATCGACGCTCTTCTTCTTCAAATAAGTCGTCTAGAGAACTTAAGCTTCCATCTTCTTCTACTTGATGTGTATGAATAATCCCTTTTGTTAGCGATAATTCAATAAAGCAATTCCAGCAGTAGTATTGATTGATTCCAATTTTTCCAATATCTTTGCTCTGGCAATTTGGACATTTGAGCACAGGAAACACCTCATCTTCATTCGTTTCATGAAATATTCCATCATGGAATTTCTAGTTAAGTATTCCCATTATGCTCTAAACAGCTTCCAAATATACCAGAATTTCCTTAGGAGTTGGCTTTTTTTACGAAATCTTGGAATCCTACTGGGCTATTCGAAGAAGATAACAATATTATTTTTCTCCTAAGAATTAAAAACATGTAGTGCAAACATTGGCAAAAAAAATCCCCTAAAAATGGAGATTTTCAACTTCAAAAATACTAACTTTTCATAGGGATAAGCGAGTGGATGCCTTGACAACCAATATACAACTTAAATTTATCATCTTATACTTCAGACGTTTCCATAAAGTCATACGGTGTGATATTTTCCATACCAATCATTGGATCAATTTGATTGATTTTGCCTTCGTACAATAAATCAAATGAATTCTCTGACGTCATTTCTTTCGTTTCGTCTGGTTGGTATACATCAGCGAATGCCTCTTTGATTTTTTCTTTTAAGGTAGTTTGCCGATTCAGCTCGTCATTTCGACTAACTCCCAATTCTATCGCTTCTACCTCACCGCAAAGAATTAAAAATTGTTTGCTTCTTGTGATGCCCGTATAAATGAGATTCCGTCTCAACATGCGATAATAGCTTTTAACGATAGGCATGATGACGATTGGAAACTCACTTCCTTGCGATTTGTGGACAGAGCAGCAGTAAGCAAGGGTAATTTGATTTAAATCCTGTCGTGTATAAGTTGCTTCGATACCATCGAACGAAACAATAACCATGTCTTGCTTTTCCGTATTTTCCTTCGCATAAAAAATCGATACAATCTCTCCCATATCGCCATTAAAAACATTGCTTTCTGGTTGATTGACTAGTTGAAGGACTTTATCCCCTATTCGGTATGTAACGTCTCCAAATTTCAGCTCTTTTCTGGTTCCGTCAGGATTAGGATTTAAACTTTCCTGTAAAATAGCATTTAACCGATCAATACCTGCAGGTCCTCTATACATCGGTGCCAATACTTGAATATCCATTGGTGCAAATCCCTTATTTTTTGCATTTAAAACAATTTTTTCAATTGCTTGTGGAATTTGACTGGAAGAGCACTTTATGAAGGATCGATCTCCTTGTGGTACAAGCAAATTAGCCGGTAACTGTCCCTTTTTCATTTCATGTGCTAATTCGATGATAGATGACCCTTCTGCTTGACGATAAATATCTTTCAGCTTAACAGTAGGAATACAAGCTGAATCAAGTAAATCCTTTAGAACTTGACCTGGTCCCACTGAGGGTAGTTGATCTTCGTCCCCAACAATAATGACTTGAATATGCTCAGGCAAGGCTTTAAATAATTGATGGGCTAACCAAATATCTACCATCGATGTTTCATCCACTATGAGAATTTTACCTTCGAGAGGATGATCCTCATCTCGCTCAAATGTCCCTGTCCCATTCCAACCTAACAATCGATGAATCGTAACAGCAGGTAAACCAGTCGATTCAGCCATTCGCTTTGCAGCTCTGCCAGTCGGTGCAGCAAGAATAAACGGATAGGGCTCATCATTTTTGTAATCGTTTGGATCTAAGGAACAACCATGCAATTCTCCATATAATTCAACAATTCCTTTGATTACTGTCGTTTTTCCTGTACCAGGACCACCTGTCAAAATAAGCATCGGAGACATAAGCGCCGTTTGAATCGCTTCTCGTTGCGATGGAGCATACTGAACGCCAATGCGGTCCTCCAAATTTCCTAAGGCAAGCAAAAATTCTGATTCTGGAAATTGATCCTTATATTCTGATTGTTCCATTACCCGCTTAATATTTCGTACAAGTCCTTTTTCCGAAAAAAACAAAGAAGGCAAATATATTTTTTTATCCTCAACTATAATTTTCCCTTCTTCTTCTAGCTGAATAATCTGCTCTGCTATTTGCGAAAACTCTATTTCCTCTTTTTGATTTTCTTCAAGTAACACTTTAACTTTTTCAAGCAAATATTCAGCTTGAAGATAGACATGACCTTCTTGATTACTGCTTAGCTCTAAAATATACAAGCACCCAGCTTTTAAACGATCTGGATGATTACCTGTAATTCCGATTTGTGAACCAAGATCATCTGCCTTTCCAAAACCAATCCCTTCTATATCTTCCACCAATTTATACGGATTAGTCTGAACCACTTCTAAAGTATTTTCTTTGTATACTTGATAAATTTTCATCGATAATTGTGGACCAAAACCGTATTGATTTAGCGAAACCATTGCTTGTTCTAAGCCCTGGTTTTTCATTAAGGTATCATATAATATTTTCGCTTTATCAGCTGCAAGTTTAGGCACTGTGTCTAAAATCGATGGCTGATTCATGATTTTAGATATTGCCTCTTCTCCCAATGTATCCACTATATTTTCAGCTGTTTTTTCCCCAATCCCTTTAAACAGATTACTGGATAAATAAGCCACAACCCCTTGCTTTGTTTGTGGCATTTCTTTTCGAAAGGAAGTTGCCTGCAGCTGTAGCCCGAATCTTGGATGCTCTTTAAAATCACCATAGTATGTATATGTCTCTTCTTCATTCATCTTCGGCAAATAGCCAGTAATAACCGCTTCTTTATCATCATAATCATGATTCGTTTCGTCTACTCTTATTCTTATTACAGAGTAAAGGTTCTGTTCATTATGAAAAATGGTAACAAGATGACGTCCCTTAACATACTTTTTTTCTTGTTCAAAAAGATCCAAGGAGTTCTGCTCGTTCAACTGGAATCCTCCTTTCTACGCTTTAATCTCCTATTATTTTCCTTCGATAATTTGCTTCCCATAACCGGCAAGGAGATGATCTGGTTGGATTTCTAGTGCCTTATCAAACATTTCTATTGCTTTCTCTGTTTCTTCTTTAAAACCATACGCAACGCCTAAATTATAATAAGCATCAGCGTGATTAGCATCTATTGTTATACAGGATTGAAATTGCGCAATTGCTTCCTCAATATAATCGCTTTGTGCCAAACAGAGACCTAATTGAAAATATGCCTCAGCATCTTGATTATTTAACTCAACTGCTCTCTGAAAATAAGGAATAGCAAGTTTTCCTTTTTCTAAACCAACATATGTTAATCCTAACATAAAGAAATTGTCACTTGTTTCTAATCCTTTTGCTAGTGCTTGTTCAAACATCGTTTTTGCAGATTCTAAATTTTCTTTCTCATAGTAAACAGCTCCTGCACTATAGTAGGCTGCAGCAGTAGTATCATCTATTTCTATCGCTTTTTGGTAAAAAGATAACGCTCTTGTCTCGTCTCCTAAAGCAGATAAAACATTCCCAAAATTAACGTAAGAAACGGCATTATTCGGATTCTTCTCAATCTCTTCCATAAAAAACTTTGCTGCTTCTTCCCATTTACCTTCTTGCATATATTGTATTCCTAATTGACTATTATCCATCTTAAAACACTCCATTTCTAATTGGTAGTATAGCATATTTTCTAATCAAAAATGAGAAAACCAATAGCACAAAAGAAACTAGCAAATCATCCTACTTCAGGAAAATTGCTAGCTACTTTTACGATATGTAAAAAACAAGGTTGGGACATAACTAAATAGATACTCTGTAAAGACGAACAATTTCTAATCTAGCTAGTAAATAGCAGCTGCTTTCGCATACTTTTTACAAGAGGAAATATAATTAGTTGGAAAAACAGAGCAGCCGGAATACACGAAGACGCCAAGGGGATTAGCGAGACAGTCTGAGACCCCGGAGGCGAAGCTGAGAAAGCTTAAGCTTTGCCCCACGGAAAGCGAAGTGTATTCCGGCTGCGGGGAATTGCACTAAACTTCATGGAAACATCCTTTTAAAAACAAATAAAAAACCAAACAATTATACGGAACTTTTATTAGTATCTTCGTATAATTGTTTGGATTTATCTTTGGCTGGAATACTTATGTCCCAGTCCCGTTCACCATTAACCTACATATGTTAATCTTTCATTATCCCGAAATACTTTGTCAATCGTTCCACCGCCTAAGCATTCTTCCCCTTGATAGAACACCACTGCTTGACCTGGTGTAACGGCACGAATTGGCTCATGGAAAATAACTTTCACTGTATTTTCATCGATAATCTCTACCGTCACTTTATTATCTGGTTGACGGTAACGGAATTTAGCTGTGCATTCAAACGATGTACCAATTCTATCTTTAGACACCCAGCTAATATTAGTTGCGATAATACTGTCAGAATACAATAATTCATGATGGAAACCTTGTCCTACGTATAAAACATTTCTCTTTAAATCCTTGCCGATAACAAACCAAGGTTCTCCACTTCCACCAATGCCAAGTCCATGTCTTTGTCCAATTGTATAATACATAAGCCCATCATGACGACCTACTATTTCTCCATCCATTGTTTCCATATTCCCTTTTTGGGCAGGAAGAAATCCACTTAAGAATTCTTTAAAATTACGTTCTCCAATAAAACAAATACCTGTGCTGTCTTTTTTAGTTGCAGTTGCAAGATTTGCTTTAGCAGCAAGTTCACGAACCTTTGATTTTTCCATGCCACCAATAGGGAACATTACTTTGCTTAATTGTTCTTCTGTTAGTTGATTTAAAAAGTAAGTTTGGTCTTTATTATCATCTTTTCCTCTAAGCATTTTGACTTGTCCATCTTCTCTAACAACTTGTGCATAATGTCCTGTTGCTAGATAATCAGCGCCAAGGCTCATCGCATGCTCTAAGAAAGCTTTGAATTTAATTTCTTTATTACACATCACATCAGGATTAGGTGTTCTACCTGCTTTATATTCATCAAGAAAATAAGTAAATACTTTATCCCAGTATTGTTTTTCAAAATTCACCGCATAATAAGGAATCCCTAATTGATTGCAGACACGAATAACATCTTCATAATCCTCTGTTGCTGTGCAGACACCAAATTCGTCTGTATCATCCCAGTTTTTCATGAATATACCAATAACATCGTATCCTTGCTCTTTTAAAAGAAGTGCTGCAACAGATGAATCTACTCCACCGGACATTCCAACTACTACACGGGTATCTTTCGGTGCTTTTTCCATTTCCATTTCCCCCTTAGCCCTTCCCTTAACACGGAAGGGAAGGTTATCATTTTGTCAGACGGTTAATGATTTTGACTAATTCATGACCGACCTTTTCTATTTGTTGTTCCGTATTATTTAAACCAAAGCTAAATCGAATCGAATTTTTCGTTCTTTCCGATTCTTTACCAAACATGCTTACTAACACATGGGAAGGTTCGATTGATCCTGCTGTACAAGCTGAACCACTTGAAGCCGCAATACCTGCTAAATCGAGATTAACTAACATCGCTTCGACATTTGTACCAGGAAAGCTTAAGTTTAAAACATGTGGTAAGGTATTATCAACTAATCCGTTTTGTTTAAATGAAATATTATTTTCTTTTAAGATGCCGATAAGTATTTCTTTGTATTTTTTATATTGCTCTCTCTTATGGAATCTATCCTGCTCGGCAATCTCTACTGCTAGCTGAAAACCAGCTACAGAAGGAACATTTTCTGTCCCTGCTCTTCTCTTTTTCTCTTGTTCCCCACCAAAAAATCGGGGATTTAACTTAATGCCGTTTCTAACATATAAAAACCCAATACCTTTAGGTCCATTAATCTTATGGGAAGAAACAGATAAAAGGTCAATATGCTGTTCTTTTACATCGATTTCCTCTAAACCATAGGCTTGTACGGCATCTGTGTGAAATACTGCAGGATGCTCTTTTAACAATAAACCAATTTCTTTAATTGGCTGAATCGAACCTATTTCGTTATTACCATACATTATGGTAACAAGTATTGTATCTTCTCTTAATGCCGTTTTAAATTCATTTAAATCTATTACTCCGTATTCATTAACGGGAAGATAAGTAATCTCGTAGCCTTTTTTCTCTAATTCTTGGCAAGCATGCAATACGGCATGATGTTCGATTTCTGTTGTGATAATATGTTTTCCTTTTGTTTCTTTTCCTTCAGCAATTCCAAAGATAGCATAATTATCTGCCTCCGTTCCACCACTCGTAAAAATAATTTCATTTTCGAGTGCGCCAATACTAGAAGCTATTACCGCCCTTGCATTATCTAAAATATTTCTTGCCTGTCTTCCATAAGTATGAATACTCGATGGATTTCCAAATTGATCTTTCATGATTTCATACATTTTGTCAATTACCTTTGGATGCATGGGAGAAGTTGCCGCATGATCCACATAAATATGTTCCACGTTATTCACCTACATTTAGTTAGTATCTTTTTATGTTACTGTTTTCTATAAGATTGTTGTTTTTAATAGGGAAAATTTATATATTGGAAAACTGAGCAGCAGCCTGAATATACATAGACTCCTTTGGGATATCGAGGAGGGCACTGAAAAACTGGCTAGTTAATGATAATGGGCAATAGCCACTTTTTAAACATAAGATGATCGATTTGTTTTCCGAGGCGTCCGCTCGCTTTCCATGGGGCGAGCGCCAAGCCTCCTCGTCACTACGTTCCTGCGGGGTCTCGGACTTTCTCGCAGCTCCCATAGGAGTCGAGCGGACGCCTCTCCAAACCAACCTTATTTTCACTTTCAAAAATGCTTGCTCTTCATTTCGCACGAAAAAAAGACTTTTTCAGTGGCCTCGATAGCGAGACAGATGAGCCAGCCAAGGGGGCTCAAGCGTAGCCCCATGGAAAGCGAATTGTATTCAGGCTGCGGGTTACTAGCAACAAACTTTACGAAAACAGCTTTTTATATATAAAACATATAACCGTCTGAACTGCCGTCTTCTTTATGATTAGCTAAGTCTTCTATTGTTGTTGAATCCAACACATCTTTTACAGCATCTCTAATTTTCATCCATAATGCTTTTTTGGCTGGTTCTTCATCTTCGATTCCTTCGACCGGACTAATCGGTCCTTCTAATATGCGAATAATGTCTCCAGCAGTAATTTTATTTGGTTCATCCCCTAAAACATACCCACCATATGCTCCGCGAATACTACGTACATAACCAGCATTACGCAATGGTGCAACTAATTGTTCTAAGTAATGCTCCGATAAATTATTTGTTTGAGCAATAGATTTTAAGGAAATCGGTCCTTCTCCATGCTTCTTTGCTAACTCCATCATAATGGTTAATCCATATCTTCCTTTAGTTGATATCTTCATTATTTTGCCTCCTGCTCCATATTATGTTGGTGAATATTATTCACTGTTCTTTCGCTTCGATTCAGTATATAGTTCGTCCATTTTGTACACTGTGGGATACTCCATCCGGCAATTCTTCCTATTAAAACAGCATAGATAATCGTCCCCCAAGATACGGGTCCCCCGAGCATCCATCCTATTACTAAAACAATCGCCTCCATAAATAACCTCGTTTTTGCGATACTTCCACCAAATTTTTCGGATAAGACGATCATTAGACTATCACGAGGTCCGGCACCAAGTTTTGCAGAAATATAGATTCCCATTCCGTAGCCCATTATGATCAACCCAATTAAAAACATGATCCATTTTTGATATAAGGAGGAAGGGGTATTCATAAAAGGAAGGAGTAAAAAGAGATCAATAAAGGCTCCTACTAACACCATATTTAATAAAGCCCCAAACTGTGGAAGCTTCTTGGAAAGAATCGCAGCAATTAATAATATTAAAAATCCAACTATTATTGCCCAGCTGCCAATGGTTAGACCAAACTGAATATGTAATCCAATATTCAAAATATCCCAAGGGGCTGAACCTAAATTTGCTGTTATAACTAAAACAATACCTAATGACATAATCAAAAGCCCTAAAATAAAAATAGCTAGTCGTTTAACCGGTTTATCTTGGCTTATTAATGCTTTCATTTGTAGCCCCTTTTAATTTCCCTATAGTATGCGGTTTTTCTGTATAATTGCCATTAAGCATTATAGCATAATTACTTATGAATTGTTGGTATAAAGACCTAATATTCATCCTTTATCCAGTATAATTATTTTATATCCTATCTATTCAATAGGATATCATATTTTTTCACTTTGCATAATAATTAGTGGATTTATCCATTTACATGGGGAGGCTATTATTTTTTCTTTTAGAAAATCTCGTAAATTAGATTAAAAAGATTTTGCTCTACTTCCCGCAGGAATAATATGACAAGGAGGCTTGGCACTCGTCCCACGGAAAGCGAAATGTATTTAGTCTGGGGGTGATAACCACAAACCATCTTTGTAAAATGAATAAAAAACCCAAACAATTATACGAAATTCTTTTAGCATCTTCGTGTAATTGTTTAGGTTTATATTTGGTTGGAATACTTATGTCCCAGCCCATTCTATTTAGTGGTTTCTTTCCATTAATTTAGTTGTAGATAGTGCCATGATTTTTATCCCATGTAGTAAGCTATTTAGCTGAAAATGCATGTCAGGATGGTGTAAACCTGGCTGCAAATCAGTACCTAATCCGATCATGGTTGTTTGAAGTTGTTCATTTACTTTTGCATAATAATGAAAATCTTCTCCTCCAGGTGTTATTGGTGGTTTTACAAGCCCTTCTTTCCCAAGTATATCTTTAATGCTTCTTGCTACTATTTCCTCCATCCATTTATTAGGACTTGCTGCTGGCATTTCGGATAATAGTTCTAATTCTATTCTTGCTCCATTTGCCTCTCCTGCTAGTTTTACTTGGCTCTCTAATCTGGAAATTAATTGAGCCATCGCTTCATTGGTTTGGGCACGAACATCGATCCCAAACTCGGCATAATCTGGGATAATGTTGAAATTTTTCCCTCCTGCTTGTGCAAAAGTTAATTTTGCGGATGCTGGAATGATCGGATTTAAAGGAATAGAACGGATCGCCACATTGATTGCTGTAAGACTATCGATTACATTTATACCTAAGTGAGGTCTTGCTGCATGTGCCTGCATTCCATATATTTTCCCTTTAAAGCTTGCTGCTGCACCATGATAAATAGCAGGAGAGCATTCGCCAAATCTCATTTCTTGAATTGGCCGTACATGCAGTCCTAATAAATAATCCACATCATCTAAAAGCCCCTTATTAATAAAAGAAATTGCCCCTGCACCAGTCTCTTCGGCCGGCTGAAAAAGAGACTTAATCTTTCCTTTTGGTTCAAAACCCAATTCCTTCAGACATCTTAAAGTAAAAAGTAAAATAGTTGTATGTGCATCATGACCGCATGAATGATTTGCTTTCCATTTCCCTTTAACTTGTTGCCATAATGCGTCCATATCTGCTCGAAGGCCAACGACAGGAGCATTACCTTCTCCCCATACACCTACAATACCAGTTTGATCATTAAATAATTCATAAGAGATTGATAATTTCTCTAGTTCATTCTTTATAAATTGAGTTGTTTTAACTTCCTCCCAACTTATTTCTGCATTATTATGAAGAAACTGGTACATTTCTATTATATTTTCCTTTTGCCTATCTACCCAGCCGTCAATTTGCTCGCGCATTTTTCCCCTCCTAGTTTATGCACCTCGTTATTCAGCTTGTATTGTTTTGCTAAAACAAGCGACTTTGCCTGAGCTTACAATATAATAATTCACTGGTTCATTTGTCTTTTGAAAAGAATGAATGATATATCCCATTTCAAACAAGTGATTACATGCATTTCGTAGCATGATGCGCCATTTTTTTGCTATCGCAATGTCTCTTTCTTTTATTGTATGTATGTTATTTGGAACAGGAACCTTATAGAATTCTGCCTTTTTGGAAATTGATTCTACGAATAATGGCACAGGAATATCTGCCGCCATTTCCCAAGTAACAATCGATTGAATTTGCTCCTCCGCCGGAATATTATTAACAGATTTCCCCTTAAGACTCCACTCTAATAAAAAACGGTCTGAAGGAAGACCACTATTTAATTCATCGTCCATTATTCCATAATGATCGGAATAATATGTTTTGACTGCTCCTCCTAATTTTGCAATATTAAGAAAGGCATTACGTGATTCTAGCGGATCAAAAGTCCAGATAATTTTTTTATAGCCACGCTCCAAAGCTAATTCTTTTTGTTTAACTTTCATTTTAAAGCCCAATCCAGCATTTCTTTCCTTATCCTTTACTGCCATCATATGTGACACCAAATATACTTCATTTTGATGAAAGCCAGGAAAACCATAGCAAAAACCGACTAATTCTTTCTTGAGAAAAGCCCCTATAATGATCCCTCCATTATGAAGGGAGGCAACCAAAAATGGAAAAGGCATCGTATTCTTCTTCCCCCAAATTAAATCTTGAAAAACAACCACCATTTGGATTTCATCTTTTGCGGTCACTTCTCTTATCATATAAGGTTTCACTTTATTTGTTCTCCCCTTAACTATATAGATAGATTAGGATATACCTTCTTCGAAATCATATGTTGATTAATCACTTCTTCGTTTAAGTCGAATCCAATACCAGCTCCTGAGGGCACATCTATTTTTCCTGGGGTAGACAATGTGACTTCTGGACAGATGATATCCTTTTTCCAGTATCGATTGGAAGCAGATGTATCTCCTGCTATAGTAAAGGCTGGGAGTGTTGTAATCGCGATATTATGCGCTCTGCCAATACCGCCTTCCAGCATTCCTCCACACCATACAGGGATACCATGTTTTTCACATAAATCATGAATTTTCTTCGATTCGGTCAATCCACCAACACGGCCAATCTTAATATTAATAATTTTACAACTTCCTAATTCAATCGCTTTTCGCGCATCTTCTACGGAATGAATACTTTCATCTAGACATATTGGTGTAGCAAGCTCGCTCTGTAGGATAGAATGGTCAATAATATCATCATATGCTAACGGCTGTTCAATCATCATCAATTTAAGTGGATCTAATTCTTTGATTCTTTCAATGTCTGCTAATGTATACGCAGAGTTAGCATCCGCCATTAACGGTATTTCATATCCAAAAGTCTGTCTTATTTTCGTTAAAGGCTCCAAATCATAACCAGGTTTAATTTTTACTTTGATTTTTTTATAGCCCTCTGACAAAAAACGATCCACCTTTGATAAAAGCATCTCTGTAGTAGGTTCAATTCCAATGCTAACCCCTACATCAATCGAAGTTTGTACACCACCAAGTGCTTTAGAAAGAGAAATACCTAATTTCTTACTATATAAATCCCATATCGCTCCTTCTAAAGCTGCTTTTGCCATATTATTTCTTCTGATAGGAGCGAATCTTTTTGAAACTTCATCTGGATGATTTATTTCTTCTTTTAACAAGAGTGGTATCAAAAACTCATTTAACATGTAAATGACTGTTCCAGTCGTTTCCTCATTATAAGTAGGATCAGGTAAAGCGACAGACTCTCCATAGCCAATGTGCTCTCCACTATATATTTTAATTATAAGAAAATCCTTCTCTAACAGTTTGCCAAAGCTCGTCTCAAAAGGACTAACCAACGGCATTTTTACATGCTGAACTTCTATTTTATCGATTTGCACCATTTCACGCCCTTTTCATCAAGTCTCTTTATTCTATTTTAATAGTTATTTGAATTCACTAGTGTTGCATAAATTTTGTTAGAATATTCAGTTTAAATATGTCCCCTGTTAAGAGCCAAAAAAGTAAATACCCAACTAAAGGTGGATCCATCCATTTGGAAATTTTTTTACAATTAGACTTAAGAGACGACGACAATTTGTTTATTAAGGAATGGTTTTTCCTTCAATCTTTCGAAGCCAAATATGTGCTGGTTTCCACAAAGCTGCCCGTAAATATCGGCTAATTTGTAGGGTTTTTCGTTTACTTTTTGTCTCGATTTGTGCGAGAACATGCAGGCAAAAAACAATAAGTGCGATAAACACTTGATTCTGAATTGCCCATTCGCTTTGGCCGTAAAACTTTTTGATATGGAGATGTTGTTTAATCCATTTGAAAAATAACTCAATCGCCCAGCGTGATTTATACATCTTTGAGATTTCTTCAGCACTTAAATCAAAACGATTTGTGATTAAATGAAGCTCATTTCCTTTTGAATCAATCACTTTTAGAAGACGAAAGTAATTTTCGGCACGGTTTTGCGTCGTACCAATCAACACCATTTGATCCGACAAAACAGATGTATTCTCGGGTAGTTTAAAATCGTAAACCTCCCGTATGACTGCGTTTTTTCGCAGCCTAGAAAGGAAAAAGTAGCCGTCATCTGTCATCCGATCAAAGCGTTCGTAGTCTAAGTAACCACGGTCAAACACATACATACATTCCTTGTCATCAACCATTACTTCAAGCTGACCGCGGTCATGTTCTTTGGCCGTTGTCATAATGGCCTTTTCGGGATAGGATATACCTTTTTCCATAAACACAAGGCGTAAGTGCAATTTAACACCCGCTTTTGTTTTGCGGAATTTTGCCCATTTATGATTAGTCAAATTGAGAGGCAATGTGCTTGAATCAATGATTTTTAATGGCATCACAAGTTTCGTGTTGTGCGTTTTGGCATGAATTTGTGAAACTAAATCAAGGAAAAGCTTTTGGAATAAGTCTGGATTCATGCCATTTAAACGGCGTGAGAGTTGGGAAATACTGATAGAATCAAGATCAATGCCCTTTTGCAGTTGATCATCGAAAAGACAATCGCTCAGCGCATGCAGACTTTCGACTTCTTCTAGCTGCGCAAAAAGTAATAATTTTAGAAATGACTCTGTCGTTAGTTTTTTCGTATAGAAATCTAATTTCAACGTTTTCACGTTTTCTTCAAATAATTGAAGATTTATTGGTGAAAACCATTGTCCAAATGAAGTTTTTCGTGTAATCTTGTCCATGCGATAGTCCTTTTTAGTGGATTTGGACGGGTTACCACCTAACTTATCCATTATAAAGGACTTTTTCTTTGCATAAAATGATAAAATTGAACATTTCAAGTATTTTTAATAGTTAAATTAAATTAACGCAACACTAGTGATTTGAATTTTGTGTGTAAATTTATTTAAAAAGTCGAAATATCTTAGAAAAAGTTTATAGCTATTACTCGCAGCCTAAATACACAAAAGTGTGCTTACACAGAGTAAACACACTTTGTATATCATTATATTTATTTGGCCATTTTATTGATAACATACTTTCCTGGTGTTATTCCTTCATACTGCTTAAAAATCCTTATAAAAGTATTAACATTTTTACACCCTACCATTTCGCCAACTTCTGATACCATATATTTACCTGATTTCAATAAATCCTTGGATTTTTCTACCTTCAGCTGGTTTACATAATTTTTAAAAGAAGACTTCAAATGATCTTTGATCAACTTGCTTACATAGGATTCACTTAATTGAAAATGATCTGCAACTTCCCCTAAGGAAAGATCGTTTGTGTAATTATCTTGAATATAACTGATAACACTTTCTACAGTTGAAAGTTTAAGAGAATGTTTTTCTCCTAGAAGAAGCATTAACTCATTGAAAATATCGATAAAGGTGCTCTTTAAAATCTCAATATCGGTACTGTTCAAATGAAAAAACAAAGCCTTATTCTCTTTCAAAAAATCGCCAAACGGTAAATTAAATTTATTCAAGATTCTTTTTAATGTGTTGATAAGGGCATTTCTAAAATCATAAATACTAAATATATCCATGCTTTCTTCTCTAAAATTTGTTTCGACAATCTCCTTTATCAGTTTTTCAGCTTGCTTCAAGTCTCTTTTCTGCATAAAATTTATTAAAATACTTTCCGTCTCCACACTATAGAAGTATTCTTTTTCAGACGTTAAAGGAACATTGCTGGTACATAAACATTTTGTATCGATAAAAGAATATTTCTGTTCCATAAGCTGAAAAGATGACTTAAATATATCTGGTAAATCTATTAACGAAGAAAAAGCTTGCGAGAGGGTAAAAGTTATTTCTATTCCTAATTCTTGCTCTATTCTATGAATCATTCTATTTAACATCTCTAAAATAAGATGCTGATTTTTTTCTGCAAAAAATAAGCAAAAATGTTGATAATCAATCGGAAATGATATGAATTTTTGGTTGGGATCTTTGTCATTAAATAAAGCTAATACTTTTTTTCTTAATGTCAAAATATTGCCTTCACTTAAAGTTGATTCCCACTCTGAAATTCCCTCCATTGATACAATTGCAAGAATTCCACCGTCACGGAATGGATCTAACTGAAGAAGATTCAATCTTTTCTCTATAAACTGCTTATCATAATTTTCATAAATGATATTCTTTAAAAAGTTCTCTTGTAAATCGCTTAATGAGCTTTCTTGCAATTGCACTAAATTTTTATTGATTTTATTTATATCATGAATATTAGAGATAATATAATCTAGTTCATTTTTTATATACTCTTCTGTATTATTCTTTTTTTCACCGCTTTTTATGTTTTTGATAATTTCTTCAATCGGTGAATACGATTTTCTACTTAAGATTGTAGTTAGAATGAAACCGAGCAGAAGTAATACGAACAAAATTATTGCTATGCTCTTAATGGTATGAATCGGTAACCCTATTCCTTTATGTACATTCGTTATATATAAATAATTAATTGTTGGTATCGCATTGGAACCCTTTTGATAGCCATCATAATCATTTAATGAACGAGAAACAATTTGATTTTCATGCGTATTTTCCACTGGTAAAAAACTAGATAGTATGTTTTCCCCTCTATTTGCGGTAGAGGCTAAGGTAGACTCATTGACAATCCCAAAAATACCATTCTCATCTGGTAAATTCGTCATTAACAAGTCCTTTTTCTCCCATACAATAAAAAAGTAAAGGTTTTGCTTTTCCTGATGATAATAGATTTTATGAACAATGATTAATTTGTCATTTGCATCATAGCATTGTAAATCATTGTTTCCTTCCGAACCCATAAATCCTTTTAATTTCTCCAAATTCTTATCCATATGAATAAATTTCATGTAGTCTTTAAACAAAAAATAACCATCAGAGCTCGTTACATCTGTCCCAAAATCTTTTAAAACAGCAAGATTAAACCCTAATTGATCATTCGAAAAATGATTGCCTGTTAACTCATTAAACAATTTACTATATGTATTGTAATCAAACTGATTCTTTTCTAAGAACTCCACAATAACATCTTGTTGGGATAGCAGCTTGACCACATTTAACGAAACATCTAAACGATAGTCAATTATATTACTTTCCCTTTCAAGAAACATTTCATTTAATTTATCCAATTCTAGCCTATTCTGGGAATACTCTTGGGAAATTGTAACAAATAGAATGATAGAAGTATAAATAATGATAACAACGGAGAATGACAGAAAAATTTTCTTAAAGATAGTTTTCCGAAACATTATATCCCCCTCTTTTTGTTATTATTCAACTTATATTTGTGCGATTATAATGAAAAACAATATGTTAGAAGAGGTCGCTAAACTCACGGTTAAAGACGATTAATAGGTGGAGAAACTGTTTCCACCTATTAATCTCTTGTAATTAATTATTACCCTTATATAATACGGATCGTTTTAATCTCATAAGGATTTAACTCAAATGTGATATTCCCCTGTATATCTACAGGAAGGGTCATGTCCTTTTCCAGTAAATTCGTTTCATTCCATTCTTTACAATCAAATAATGGCTCGAGACTTAAAACTCTGTTACTACCTAGATGATCATGTACTCGTAAAATTAGACCCTTACCATTTTCCGCTAATTTAATAGCATCTATGAATACGCTTTCTTCTGCGTGTAATTTAAATAGCCCCTTAATTAATTTATTGCCTTTCACTATAGATAACGGCTGGTTTATAGCCCAAGCTTCCTCAACTGTTCTTCCCTCTATGAAATCTCCTTTATGTGGTAGAAGACTATACGTAAATTCATGCTGACCAATATCAGCTGTTGGGTCTGGATAAATTCCACCTTTTAATAAGGTAATTCTCATCGTTTGATCCTTAATATCATGACCGTACTTACAGTCATTTAATAAGCTAACTCCATAGTCCCTTTGAGAAAAATCCACCCACTGGTGTGCCACTGTTTCAAATTTTGCCATATCCCAACTCGTATTCCAATGTGTTGGTCGCTTAACATTACCGTATTGAATATCATAAGTTGCTTCTGTATTGCGAATGTCCACATCAAATCCTGCTTTAAGCAATTGTTCCCTTTCTTTCCAATCAGCCTGAGTAATAAAATCTATTCGACGTGAATTTTTATAAACCTGCATGATTTGAATAATTCTCGAAGTACCAAACGAATAAACAAATTCAACCGAGGCATATAATTTATTTCGTTCTTTGATCGTAATTGATTCTGCGGTTAACTCAATACATTTTTCTTGGTAAAAAATATCGATATCCCATGCATTAAAGTTCATTGGTTTATCTTCAAATAATTGAAGTCTATTACCAAGACCATTTTCTTTTAATACTTCCCGCTGATATTTTTTGTCATAGATGCTAATTAGCTGTCCCTTTTCATTCCAGCTTATCACGTATTTATCTGTCTCAATGCCACTTTCTATTTCTTTAACAAAATGGGTTTCTATGCTATCCTCTTTAGTTGGTACAAACTGAATGATACAATTCCCTAAAGCAGGAATGTTAGGAGTCTGAACAATATATCCTTCCTCACAAGGAACAGCTTGTAATTCTTCACCAGAATCCGTTACGAATTTTCCGCTTTCATTTAGATCAATCGTCACCAATTCTCTTCTTTCCCAGCCTGCTGAGTTATATACGTTCCATTGATTTATAACGACATCATTCAATCGTGTTAAAAGTTGGGCTGATCTTTCCATCGCTCCTCCTATCTCCACCTTATGGTCTTGATAGACTTCTTTTATCGATGAACCAGGAATAATATCATGAAATTGATTACGTAATAACACTTCCCATAAATCATATATTTCTTCCTTCGGATAAGGGTCTCCTTCCGTATTTTGAACTGTTGCATACAAAATTTCCAGCTCTCTTAATGCAAGTTCTAATCTGCGGTTCATTTTTTTTACAAACGCTTGAGAAGTATAGGTTCCTCGATGATATTCTAAATACAATTCACCATCCCATTTATGCACATAACTTTCTGCTGCATTTACGGTTTCATGAAGCTGCTTGAAAAATTCATCAGCACGCCCTGTTTTGACGTGAGGAAGACCAGGTATTTTATCCATTCGACGGCGATTTTCTAACATATCTCTAGTGACTCCTCCACCGCCATCGCCATACCCGTATGATATCAGTAATTGTTTATTCAAATCTTTATTCCGGTAAGCTTTATAACTGCCTAACACTGTTTCTGGTTCTAACTGTCCATTATACGTATAGAACCAGCGGGACGCCCATTCATTATCAACTAAGTTTCTTCCTGGTTCAGGTGTAGTAATAAAATGCGTTAACACCTCAGATCCGTCTATTCCACGCCACACAAATGTATCATGCGGCATTCGATTATATTGATTCCAACTTATTTTAGTGGTCATAAATGTCTCTATTCCACTCTTTTTTAAAATCTGTGGCAATGCCCACGAATAACCGAATACGTCTGGCAGCCATAGATACTGGACATCTTTATTGAACTCCTTTTTTATAAATTGCGTTCCATGGAGAATTTGCCGAGTTAATGATTCCCCAGATGGTATATTACAATCAGCTTCAAGCCACATAGCTCCATCTACTTCCCATCGTCCTTCCGCTATTCTATTTTTAATTTGTTCATAGATTAGAGGATAATCCTCTTTAATAAATTTATAGAGTTGGGGTTGTGTTTGTAAAAATATATAGTCTGGGTATTGCTTCATTAACTGTAAAACAGTTGAAAAACTACGGGCTACTTTTTCTCTTGTATGTTTTAATCTCC
Source organism: Niallia sp. FSL W8-1348 (assembly GCF_038006745.1). Lineage (NCBI taxonomy): Bacteria > Bacillati > Bacillota > Bacilli > Caryophanales > Bacillaceae > Niallia > Niallia sp. FSL W8-1348. The sequence continues at coordinate 157,578 of NZ_JBBOVV010000003.1, forward strand.
ATAACCAAGCAACATCAATATGTGTATGACCTATAGTGGTAATTGCTACTAAATCACGTTTGTCTAAAGAATCAATTCCTTTTTGTAGCATGTCATTTGCTAATTTTACACTTTTATAAAAAGACGGACTTCCTGGATAAGACCAATCAATATATTTCATTGCCTTTTCTAATAAAGGCAAAAGTTCGTATCGATCAGGGTTATCCTCCTTTAATTGTTTAATCGTTTTTAAGACACAATCAGCTGTAAAATATAAATCATCACATTCTTCATTTAAAACAGCAGAATCCGCTGCTTTAAATTTATGTGATTGAATGTGTTCAGGTCCTCCGCCTTCTAACCCGGACCATAATTTTAATGAGAGAGTAATTTCCTTTCCGTACAATTCCGAATCAATAAAGACTTCTTTATGATTGGAATCAACACCTTGATATGGATGACCATCAATAAAAAGTAATGACTCAAACCCAGAATTATAACCTCCACCTGTTCGTCCAAAATCCAATAATAAGATTACTTTCCCATCTGATCTCGGTACTTTAAAGGTTGTTTGAATCCATAAATAATAGTCTCTTCCTTCCCAAATATCCCCTATAGAAAAGTCTTTCCAATCAGCAGAGAGGTAAGGAGGATATTTCTCTTCTCCATCAATGCTCTCTTTTGCTTTCCAACCGTTGAGACTACTTTTTTCCATGTAACGATAAGTATTTAATTCTTTAATCCTCGCTTCTAATTTTTCAATTGTATAAAACATAGCACCCTATCCTTTCGTAGCTCCACCTAAACTGAAGCCTTTTGACATAAAATTTTGTGATATTGTATACAAAATGACAACAGGTAATGTATACATTACCGAAAACGCTGCTAATCTACCGTAATTAACCATTCCGAAATTTCCGAAAAATTGAAATATCGTCACAGATGCTGGCATTTTTTCAGGACTTTGAATCAGGATATATGGAACAAAGTAATTTCCCCAGCTGCCTGTAAAAGTAAAAATAGCAACTGTAAATATACCAGGAAGCATTAATGGAGCAACGATTTTTTTTATTCCTTGGAAGATTGATGCACCATCAACCCATGCTGATTCTTCTAAATCTAAAGGAATAGAATCCATAAAATTTTTCATCATCCAAATACCATATGGCAAAGAGGATGCTGTTAAAAAAAGTGTCATCGCAATTAAAGAATCTTGAAATTTCAAATAAAGAAATAATTGAAATACAGGTACGATGACTGCTGTCATTGGTAATGAAGTCATAAACAAGATTGTCATCATAAAACTATTTTTATATTTTAACGTATACCTAGATAGTGGATACGCAGCCAAAATACATAAAATCACTACTAACAATGCTTGCGAAGTTGAGATTCCGATACCAATAAAAAACGAACGCAAAATCGCTGTTTCTGACAATATGGACTTAAAGTTATCTAACGTTATCTTTTCTGGCATCTTTAGTGCCTGAATTGCCCCTGGATCTACTGATGCGAAAATCATCCATAGCAGTGGCAATAAAAACAGGATTGCTAGAATAGAGAGAATTAAATAATGAATAAATTTTTCGACTTTATATCCTTTTTGGACCAACTTACATCACCTACACTTTCACTTTCAAGGTTTTCATATATATTAAGCTGGCAATTGCTCCTAATACTAACAACACAAAGGAAATGGCAGTTCCATATCCTAACTGATAACTAACAAATGCCTGTTTATACATAAATACAGGTAGAGTCGCTGTACTTACACCTGGACCACCGCCAGTCATTGTATAAATTAAAGCAAATACCCCAAGAGTTTGCAGAGTAACTAGCATCATATTCGTTGCGATCGTTCCTTTTACCATCGGGATAGTGATATAGCGAATAACCTGAAAGCGGCGGGCACCATCCATAATAGCTGCCTCTTCCACATCTTTAGGAATATCGTCTAAAGCAGCCTGAAACACCATCATGGAAAAAGCCGTTCCTCTCCACATATTTGCTATGACTACACTAATCATAGGGAAGGTAAACAACCAGGCAATTGGCTTAATATCAAAAAGACTCAATAGCCAATTAGCCGTCCCGCTTTCCCCAAGAAATGCCACCCAACAGAATGCTACAACAACTTCTGGAGTTACCCAAGCAGCAATAATGATTAAACCAACAATTCTTCTAAATGTTTTATTTTTCTCTTTCATTAAAAAGGCGATCAAAAAGCCAAAAAAACATTGTCCTAATACTGCAGAAAAAAACACGAAAACAATTGTGTTCCATACACTAGCACGGAAATCTGGATCTTGAAACATTCGGGTAAAGTTTTCAAAACCTACAAATCTTAGCTGACTAGCTTCTGCTCCGGTCAGGGCTAAATTCGTAAAAGAAAAAAGCAAGGTCAAAATCATAGGTCCAATAAAAAAAATCAATAATAAAAGCCAAGTTGGAGCTAGAAAGATAGCTGCCTTAAAGTGATCCGATTTGCCTTTCTTTTTAGGCTTCTTTAATAATGCGGCTTCCAATTTCATCCCACCTTTTTTAAAAAAGTTTATCACTATGACAAAAAGGTTTAGACCTTACAAGGAATAATACATAATCTGGCTGATAATTCCTTGTAGGGTCTCATCATTTAGATTTATCTAACCTTTTGTACAGCTTAAAACTTATTTAACTACATTCTCTTCTCCAACAATCCTAGTTACGTTACTTGCATAATCCTTTGCAGCTTGTTTTGGAGTTTTACTTCCAGTCGCTACCGCTTCTACCATTGTTTGAATTTCTACTGAAACATTCGGATATTTATCATTAGCAGGACGAAAATGTGCATTCTTCAAATATTCGGTTGCTTCTGAAATAAATGCTTGTTCCTTATATTCTGGAATCTCAGCCGAATCATCTCGTACTGTTAAGTTACCTTCTGAAACAGCGCGTGCTGCTTGCTGTTCTTTGCCACCTAAAGCTTGGATAACCTTCCAAGATGCTTCAGGATTTTTTGCTTTTGCTGGAATAGCCCATGTCCATCCCCCAGACATCGTAGTATTACCAGGCTCTTGTCCATTTTGGGTAGGCATTGCAGCAAAACCAAATCGTTCTGTTACATTATCTAATGGTACTGCCCCATTTTCCGAATAATTGCCTGTATTCCAGAATCCATCTAGGATAATTCCCGCTTCATCATTAGGGAACTTCTCTTGAAATAGAACGGAACTGTAGTTACTATTAATTGCAATGGAAAGAGGAGGCCCTAATTTTTTCTGATTGTATACGTTGTCAATAAATTTTAAGGAATCTTCAATTCCTTTTGTATTTACATGCCATTTTTTTGTTTCAGCATCAAATAAAACATCTTCTGTGCCGTAGAGTAACATCTCGAAAGTTTGCATCGATACAGATTCTCCATTTGCTTTTGCCACTCCCATGGAAAGAGGAATCACATCTGAGGAAGAATCTTTTATTTTTTCAGCAGCTTCTATAATTTCATCCCAATTTTTAGGCTGCCAATCTTCTGGTAAGCCAGCTTTTTTAAAAACATTTTTGTTATACCACAGTCCACGGGAATCAGACGTCCCTGGAATGGCATACAATTTCCCATCTTCTCCAAGCGAACCTGACTTTAAATTTTCCGTATAATATTCCCATTGATCCCAATCACTTACATAATCATCAAGAGGCAATAAATATCCTGCATTAGCATCAGAATTTAACATAAAGGAGTCTTCTGCTACAACATCAGGTGCTGTACTTTCTGATTGCATCGATAAGGCTACTTTTGAGAAATAGTCTCCTTCACTAGCGGTGATCGGAGATAAAACAATTTTTATGTCTGGATTTTCTTTTTCAAATTCAGGAATAAAGGTGTTAGTTAAATATTTTTTCAAATTATCATGTTCGCCTACATCTCTCCATGTTATTTTAACCTGTGTTTTTCCTTCACTATTCCCCTCATCAGTATTACTTTCACTAGAGCATCCAATCAATAAAAAAGGAATGCATAAGAGAATCAAAAATACTTTTTTAAACGATTTCCCCATCTTTTCAACCCCTCCATTTTTATTCAATCATTAGTGGATATAATCAGCCACTAAAATGTAAGCACTTTCAATTTAAGCTCTAATTACCTCTATTTCAATCTATAAAATAAAAGAAAGTCAATATTTTTCATATATAGTTAAAAAAATGAAGATTTTAACAAAAAATATTGATTTGCTAGAATGACATTTTATCTACCATCTAAGAAAATGAAGATTATTCCGCATAGATTTTTTCACCTAATAATTCGCCTAAAAAAGAAGCCTACATAAATGACTACCTTTTGTTCATAAGTGTCATTTACGCAGACTCTAATTATTCAAATCTATTCTTTATCATCTATCTTTTTTAAACCCTCTAAGTTTGTCATATATAGATCCCAGCTTCTTCTCCTCCCCTGCTTCTGTTGGGTGGTAATACTGCGTTCCTTTTAACTTCTCTGGTAAATAATCTTGATCGACCCATCCTCCGAATGTTCCAATTGGATGGTCATGCGGATAAATATAGCCAACATGTCCAAGCTTTTTGCTACCTTCATAATGCCCGTCTCTTAAATGCATCGGGATATCACCTACTCTGCCACTACGAACATCTGCTATCGCTGCATCTAACGCTTTATAAGCAGCATTCGATTTTGAGGATAAGCACATTTCCACGACCGCTACAGATAAGGGAATACGTGCTTCTGGCAGACCTAGTCTCTCACTAGCTGTTACTGCTGCTAAAACATTATTTCCAACAGATGTTTTAGCGAGTCCAATGTCTTCATAAGCAATAACTAGTAGTCTTCTGTTCACAGCTACCAAATCTCCACTTTCCAACAAATGAGCAAGGTAATAAAGGGCTGCATCTACATCACTTCCCCTAATACTTTTTTGTAGACTTGATAAAAGATTATAAAAATGCGAACCTTTTTTATCCCCAAAAACACCAACCTTTTCAATCATTTGTTCAATCGTTTCATCTTTAATGATAAAAGTTCCTTCTTCTTTATCTGATGAATATACAATTGATTCTAATAGCGTTAGCGATTTCCTTGCATCGCCATTTGTTCCCATTGCGATTCTTTCCACCTGATTATCACTAATTTGAATGGAGAGATTTCCAAGCCCTTTTTCCTCTTTTAATGCTCGATGCAGTAATTCATTAATATCATCATCTGTTAATCTCTTTAATTGCTTAATTTGACCACATCTGCTTCTAATCGCAGGGTTTACGTCGTGATAGGGATTCTCTGTAGTAGCACCTATTAAAACAATATCTCCTCTTTCTACATGTGGGAGTAGATAATCCTGTTGTGCTTTATTAAAGCGATGAATTTCATCCAAAAAGAGAATAACCTTTCCTGTCATTCTTGCTTCATCTACAACTGCCTCCACATCCTTTTTACCAGATGTGGTTGCATTTAATGCAATAAAAGGAAGCTTTGTCGTTCCAGCAATCGCAAATGCAATCGAGGTTTTGCCAATACCAGGCTCACCATACAATAGCATGGATGGAACATGACCATTTTTAATCATTTTATATAAACTTGTTTTTTTCCCAATAATTTCTTTTTGCCCAACTACTTCATCTAGGTTTGTCGGTCGCATTCGAAAAGCAAGTGGTTCTCCGTTCATTTATACACCTTCTTTAAAACATCTTACCTTTATTATAACGTAAAAGAAGAAAGTAAGAAAAAAGTTGATTTGTCTAATAAAATGAAACTTCCATTAGTGGGGGTTTTCCTTTCTCCCCCACTGATGGTTAGTTGCACTATATGACCTTTAGGGGATACTTTCAACAGCTTGAGCTGGGGCTGTTATGAGTGGGATAAAATAGCAAAGCTCTTTACCTATCTACTATTCCTTGGGAAATACTTTTGCTTATTAATTTCTTTCTATTTTCATAAGATTATTTAAAATGATCCTTTGTTTTCTCATTCTACTTTATTAAATAGTGAAATGGAGTTATTAAAAGGGGGTCTTTCTAATATAACTATTACATTCTGTATTTAATAATTCTTTATAAAAAAAGAATAAAGCGAATAATATCACTTCATTCTTTTTTACTATTATGCCGCCACATCCCTCTTCTTAAATACCCAAAAGGCTAACCCGATGAACACGATAAAATAAACTAGTAGCATTATAATAGAGAAAAACAAGGTCATGCCACTAACAAGAGGTGTTCCATCAAAATACTGTGTTAAATCAGTGTTAGCAAATAATAGATACTTTGCCCAGTCGAACCAATTAGCTAATAAAAACGTTACTGTATTTCCCATAAACATTAAGAAAATGGATATACCAATTGCTAATGAACTGTTCCGGAAGACGGACGATATCATAAACGCCATCGTAGTGAGCATAATTAAACTAATCGAATTTAACCCATAAAAACCGATTAAGTGAATGAAGATACTTTGTTCTTTCACTACACCATCGGAATAATATAAATATGGATAGGCTTCTTCTGGTAGACCAAAAAGGATAGCACCTAGTGCAAAGGAGAATGCGAATAAGACAAAAAGAGCTATAAAACCGAAAAATAGCACGGTTAAATACTTGGACAATAATATCTTCGTTCTGCTCAATGGTCGGATAAGCAGAAGTTTCACCGTTCCCCAATTAAACTCATTCGCAACAATTCCAGCTGCTATAATAATAGTAAATAAGCCTACGATACTTATTAACTGGATATTATCAGAAACAAAATCCCATGCCGAATATTCTATGTTTGTACTTAAATCATGCGTAATACGGTACTCATTTAGTGCTATTTCTTTTGTATAATAATTTCTTGTTTCTGAAGGAAGATGTTCATCCTTTAGCATTTCTTTATAGCGTTTATTTTCCAATTCAAGTCCATGTTGCCAGTTCTCATTATCTGGAACAGAAAATCCACTTGATTGATATTTATTAAAAGCACCTAATAGCAGTACAGCAATTAACAAAATCACTATCATTACTAATGTAGCTGGACGTTTCCATATTTTCATCCATTCATTTCTTATTAGCTGAATCATTTCTGTCCCTCCCCTTGATTAGTCCGTATTGTCAAAACTTTTATAGTAAATAGGTTATTAAATCCTATCTGAGAGGGCTTTATAAGCAAAAAAATTGCCACCCCCTGAATTCTAAGGATAATTGAGGTTACGACACTCTCAACAACCTAGAAAAGGAAGTGACAATTTGTACCCTCAAATTATAACCTATTTATTAACTTTTATAAACTATCAAGAACAACTAATTCGAACATTGCTTACTTTATTGATTGGTAAGAGTATGTTTGATAAGCCTACTGAACAGCCAGTAAATAAACCATATCGAAAACTTCAAGTGGACGACCTTCCGGTCATTGAAGTTCTGGAACAGCTTGATTATCGAGTTCTTCTTAGTGAATATCTAGAGAAGAACGGGAAACCACTTAAACCTGTTCAAAGGCGTAAGAATGCAAAAGTTTCCGTACCTAAATCCATGAACTGCCCAAAGTGTGGTGCTCCATCAGATTATCTTTATGCCAACAATGGAGATAAAGGCCAGTATCAATGCAAGGTGTGTACAGAGCTCTTCAGTGAAAAGAACCGTTATTCTAAGGAAGCCATCCTGAAGTGTCCTCATTGTTCCAAAACTCTCGAGAAAATAAAAGAAAGAAAAGATTTTCACGTGTTTAAGTGCAAGAACAATGACTGTTCTTATTATCAAAAGAAGCTCAATGGGATGACTTCAAAAGAAAAGAAAAGGTTCAAAAAGGACCCTCAAGCATTTAAATTAAGATACATTTTCCGTCAGTTTCATATCGATTTCCAGCCGTTATCCAAGGAATCACCAGAACTGCCGGCCGTTGACTTATCAAAGATTTATGCATCACCACATACATTAGGATTAATCCTAACCTATCATGTAAACTATGGCCTTTCGGCCCGTAAAACAGCTGCGATTATGCAGGACGTACACGGAGTGATGATTTCACATCAGACTGTATTGAACTACGAAAATAGCGTAGCTTTATTACTTAAACCTTATGTGGATCACTATCCCTATGAACTTTCAGACCAATTCTGCGGTGATGAAACGTATATCAGAGTAAACGGTCGATGGCATTATTTATTTTTCTTTTTTGACGCCGTGAAAAAGATTATTCTTTCGTATCCGGTGTCGCCTAATCGAGACACAGCAACAGCCATTCGAGCAATTGATGAGGTCTTAATCAAGATGAAAGAGATTCCAGAAAATCTGACCTTTGTGGTAGACGGGAATCCAATCTATCTTTTAGCCCAACATTTCTTCGCTCAACATGGGATTTCATTCGATGTGAAGCAGGTCATTGGATTAACCAATGAGGACCCTGTTTCGACCGAATATAGACCACTGAAACAAATAATTGAGAGACTTAACCGCACCTTTAAGGGCAATTATCGCTCCACTCATGGATTCGGCTCTGAACATGGTTCCATTTCATACGTCACCTTATTTACGGCCTACTTTAACTTTTTGCGTCCGCATGCCGCCTTAGAAGGAAAAGTGCCCGTAGTGAATCCAGAACTCAAGGGGCTTCCAACAATGCCAGCACGTTGGACAAAGCTCATTGGATTAGCACAACAATGGATAGTAGAACAAAGACAAGCCTAACTTTTTGTTTAGCTGAGCCCTTAAGCTAATTCAGCAATCGGCGGAGCGAACTCTTGACAAACCGAACTTGCCAATGGTTTAAAATGGAAACAACCAAGGGCTTATTTGGTATGCCTTCTTTTGTTCCCTTCGCCCTTGTTAAACAATCCTCAAACCATTGGCGTGTTTGTCAAGAGCGATTGCGGCGCATCTCCATCCAGTAAATAGGAGAGAAACTAACCCTTTAGGTAGTTTTCATAAATCTTTTGACACTACCGATTAGTCAATTCTAAAAATCTATCTTCTAATGTCTTCGATACTTCCTTTATTCCGAAAATGCGAAAATCTTGTAACACAAGTGTTTTAATTATTTCTGGTATTTTATCTCTTGTCACAGTAAGCGAAATTCCTGATTCACTTGATGTCATTTGCACATCAGGATATACATTTTTCAAATAATTGATCGCTGTATCAACAGGATTCAATTCTATTTCAAATACTTGTTCCACTGCAACAAAATCTTTTACTAATTGTACATCGACAAGTTTCCCCTCTTGAATGATACCGATACGATCACACATCATTTCCATCTCTGATAATAAGTGACTAGAAACAATAACTGCCATATTTCTTTCTCTTGCTAACATTCTTAAATAATCTCTTATTTCTCGGATTCCAGCAGGATCTAACCCATTAGTTGGCTCATCTAAAATCAGAACCTTCGGATCATGCAAAAGGCTTTGTGCAAGACCTAATCGCTGTCTCATACCGAGTGAATACGTACGAACCTTATCATGAATGCGTTCTGTTAGTCCTACTAATTCAACCGTCTCCATTATTTTCTCTTTTGATATCCCCTTCATCATTCGCGCATAATGCAAGAGATTCTCATAGCCACTTAAAAATTTATACATTTCAGGGTTTTCTACAATTGCGCCGACATGCTGGATTGCTTTCTCAAATTGATCACGAACACTCTCGTTGCAAATAAAAATATCGCCGTCACTCATACTGATTAATCCCACAATCATTCGAATGGTTGTCGTTTTACCAGCTCCATTCGGACCGAGAAAACCGAATACCTCCCCTTCTTCTACCTGGAAGCTTAAGGAATCAATAATTTTTCTCCCCTTGATTACTTTAGAAACATTTTTTAAGTCTACAATTGAAGTCAATATTTCTCTACCAACCTTTCACTAGTTTATATTTTCCTTCATCCACTCAATAATTGATTGCCCTTTGTCTTCTCTCAAATCTTCTACAGAAAGATTGGCGATTAAATCCCCATTATTTAATACAATAATATTGTCTAAAATAGATTCAACCTCTGCTATTTCATGTGTAGCAACCACAACTGTTTGCTTTCCAAAATCTATATATGTTAATAAGCTTTTAACGATGGATTCACGAACCAATGGATCGAGTCCAGAAAAAGGTTCATCCAGTAAAAGAATAGGCACTGTTCTAGCTATACAGAGGACAAGCTTAAGTCTCCCTCTATTCCCCTTTGAAAGATGCTTTATTTTTTTATCTCCATCTAGGTGTATAAATTCTAGTAATTCTTTTGCTTTATCAAGCTGAAAATCGTTAAATTGTGATGCACTGAATTGAACCATATCATGGACAGTAAAGGATTCATAAAAACGATCTAACTCTGTTAAATACGAAACTTCCTCAGCAATTCTACGATTAGCCTTTTTCTTGTTGACTAACACCTCTCCATTAGTCGGTTGAACAAGCCCAGCAATCATCTTTAATATAGTTGATTTGCCGCTCCCGTTTGTTCCAAGAAGACCATAAATCTTTCCTTCTTCTAGGCTTAAATTTATATTATTCACAGCGTAGTCTTTGCCATATTTTTTGGTTACATGTTGAAATTGTATCATTTACTTATCACCCTTCTTCTCGTGAAGATAGCTTGTTAATAACTGAACCATTTCTTCTTTTTTGATTCCTAGCTCTTTCATATTGCAAACAAACTGATCTAGTAAATCATGTTGTAACTTTGTTCTTAGCTTATCTAAAACTTCCCCTGATTCAGTAATAAATGTACCTTGACCTCTTCTCGTTTCCACAATTTTCATCCTTTCCAATTCACTGTACGTTCGTTGAATCGTATTAGGATTTACGCCTAAAGCAATAGCCATTTCTCGAACAGATGGTAGTTTATCTCCTGGCATTCGTTCATAACGAGCAATTTGCTGTGTGATTTTTTCGACGATTTGCATATAAATTGGTCTTGATGCTTGAAATTCATCTGCCATTGTAAAGCTACACCTCCACTTTCTTTTCCAGTAACCAAGAAGCTGCTAGAAAAACGGCAATGAATGTTATGAAATATCCTAGTAATGTAAAAATTGATATATCTGTTCTTTCTATTGAAGCCTGAAAAAAATGCTGATTTCCTTCAAAAGTGAATGTATGGTCTACTGAAATCACACTTTTCCTTTTAAGCGCATCAATAATGGGAATTCGATTAAACCAATAGACTGCCACATTCCAGCCATTCCAAATAAGGATTAAAAGCAGCCAACGTATTTTGTTCATCCATGCGATTCTTTTCATACTGTGATAGAGAGCCCAATAGAAAAAAATCCAGCTACTAAAGTATATGGACATTCCTAAAATAACCAAACACATAAAAAATAAATCCGACTGATTGAAAGCTAACTGAAAGTCTCCTGCATTTACAATGCTGATCACTGCAACAATAAATATTAGACTTAAAGATCCTAAAGAATAGAGAAAGCCAGCAATCCATTTGGATAAAAGAAGTTTTATACTGCTATTTGGATTATGAAGCCATAATTGTGTTTTCCCCTCTATATTCAACGAAGTCAATAAAAAGGCAGGAAGAAAAAAAGGTGGGCAAAACATAAAGAAATAGCTAAAATCGCTACCAAAACAAATGATTGATAATAACCTGCAAAACCAATTGCCGTGACCATCCCTAATCCCATAATAAGAAGAATTGTATATAGAAAAGGGAGACCAAGCTTTAAATCTTTCTTCAATAGTCCATTAAAGGAATGCAAACAAATCACCTCATTGTATTAGTGTACTATCAACATAGTACACTAATGCAAAAACATTCGTCAATAGGACATTGGAGTGGTATTTCTAAACACAAATAAAAAAGGATCAACTCATCAATTATGAGTTCACCCTTTTTTACGACGTAAAGACTGTAATTATAAAATAAATAACTTATTTTTCATCTTTTACACGTGTTATTTTTATCTCTTTTAATAACTCTTTTACAACATGACTAGCCATAATTAATCCAGCTACAGAAGGTACAAATGCATTAGAAGAGGGCGGCATTTTTGCTTTACGTATTGGTGCATTATCTTTTCCTACTACTTTACGAACATCCTCACGAATGATAATGGGACTTTCATCAGAGAATACGACATTAATTCCTTTTCTAATCCCTTCTTTACGTAGTCTTGTACGAATAACTTTCGCAATCGGATCTGTGTGTGTTTTACTGATATCTGCAATTTGGAAACGGGTTGGATCCATTTTATTTGCAGCACCCATGCTTGAAATAATCGGTATATTCCTTTTTAGGCACTCTTTCATTAAATGTATTTTATACGCAATTGTATCAGAAGCATCTATCACAAAATCTAAGCCATAGTCAAAAATTTCTTCATATGTTTCTTCTGTATAGAACATTTTCAAGGCAATTACTTCACACTCAGGATTAATGTCTGCAATACGCTCTTTCATTATGTCTACTTTAGGACGGCCAACAGTGGATAACAATGCAATGACCTGCCTGTTCACATTTGTAATATCCACATCGTCTTTATCAATTAAAATTAATCTTCCTATGCCAGAGCGGGCCAAGGCTTCTGCTGAAAAAGAACCAACGCCCCCAATACCTAAAACAGCTACAGTGCTGTTTTTCATCGTGTCTAATCCTTCTTTACCAATGGCTAACTCATTTCTCGAAAATTGGTGTAACATCTGTTTTCAACTCCATTTAATTTTTCCTATAAGCTAATTATGTTTACATATTCCCTTACAGGGAACTTTCATTCTGGGAGAATAAAAATAATTACTTATGAAATATATCATAATTTTTTATCAGCTACCACTCTTCCTTTTCTTGCTTCCAAATAAGCATCAAATTTTGTTTACCATACTAGTTCATTTTACAAGGAAGTCATTGTCAACACTAAATATCCCATGAATAAAAAAAGCAGAAGAAAACATATTCTAGAATGTTTTCTTCTGCTCTTCATCATTATTTATCTAGTTTTAGTGATAAATGTAGATCTGTTAATTGGTTTTCACTTACTTCACTTGGAGCATTTGTCATGAGACAGCTTGCACTTGCCGTTTTAGGGAATGCAATTGTATCACGAAGGTTAGTACGGCCAGATAACAACATAATTAAGCGGTCTAATCCAATCGCGATCCCGCCATGTGGTGGTGTACCATATTCAAAAGCTTCTAATAAAAAGCCAAATTGAGCATGCGCTTCTTCCTTCGTAAAGCCTAGTAAGCTAAACATTTTCTCTTGGATGTCTTTTTCAAAAATACGCAGAGATCCTCCACCTAGCTCGTATCCATTTAATACAATATCATAGGCTTGTGCTTTCACTGCTTTAGGATTGCTATCAAGCAGTTCAAGATCTGCTCTTTGTGGCATCGTAAATGGATGATGAGCTGCGTAAAAACGACCTTCAGCTTCGTCATATTCAAATAATGGCCAATCAGTCACCCAAAGGAAATTAAATTTGCTTTGATCGATTAAATCTAGCTCTTTTGCTAATTTTAAACGTAGAGCTCCTAATGCATCTGCAACAACGTTCTTTTTATCGGCAACAAATAATAGAAGGTCTCCAGTTTCAATTGCTAAAGCTTGCTCTAAACCTTTTTGCTCTGTTTCTGAAATAAACTTGGAAATAGGTCCTTTTAAGCCATCTTCTTCTGCTTTTAACCAAGCAAGACCTTTTGCACCATACACTTTTACAAACTCTGTCAATGCATCAATATCTTTACGAGAATATTTTCCGCTTGCATTCTTTACATTAATTGCTTTTACTTGACCATTTGTTTCGACCGCTGAAGCAAATACCTTAAAGCTTGAATCTTTAACTATTTCAGAAAGGTCTACTAATTCCATTTCAAAACGAGTATCTGGTTTATCAGAACCGTATCTGCTCATCGCTTCATCATATGGCATTCTTGCAAAAGGTAAAGAAACATTTATTCCTTTTACTTCTTTCATGATTTTTGCCATCATTGTTTCCATCATAGCCATAATGTCTTCTTGACTCATAAAGCTTGTTTCGATATCAAGTTGCGTAAATTCTGGTTGTCGATCTGCACGTAAGTCTTCGTCACGGAAACAACGAGCAATTTGATAGTATCTTTCTACTCCACCAACCATTAACAATTGCTTAAAGATTTGCGGAGATTGTGGAAGAGCATAAAATTCACCTGGATGAACACGACTAGGAACTAAATAATCTCTTGCTCCTTCAGGCGTACTTTTCGTTAAAATTGGTGTTTCTATATCTAAGAATCCTTCACTATCAAGAAAGTCTCTCATAACTTTGGTTACTTGATGACGCATCTTTAATGTTTCAAACATAACAGGTCTTCTAACATCTAAATAACGATATTTTAAACGGACATCTTCTGCTACATCTGTTTGATCAGAAATAATAAATGGAGGAGTTTTTGCTTCATTTATTATCGAAATTTCATCCGCTATTATTTCAATTTTTCCTGTTTTAATGTTTTCATTAACTGTTCCTTCTTGACGTGCCACTACTTTTCCTTTTATATCAAGAACAAATTCGTTTCGCACTTTATCAGCAATTTCTATTGCTTCTTTATTTATCTCAGGATTAAACACTACCTGTACAATACCAGTACGGTCACGCAAATCGATGAAAATAAGTCCACCTAAGTCACGTCTTTTTTGAACCCACCCTTTTAAAACAATACTTTCTCCAATCGATTTTTCTGTTACTTCACCACAAAAATATGTTCTTCCAAACATGAAGTATCCTCCCTAATTATCTTGTATTAATAATTCTATAAAACGATTCCTTGTATTAAAAAGCTCCAAAATCTTTCAGTACACTTACAAGATTCGTTAATTCAATCTCTTTTTGTTGCCCGGTTTCTAAATGCTTTACATTAATTTTGTTATTTTGAAGCTCATCTTCTCCTATAACAACTACATATTTAGCACCAAGACGGTCAGCAGCTTTAAATTGTGCTTTTACTTTGCGATCAAGATAATCTCTTTCAGCAGAGAAACCAGCTTGTCTAAGCTCATATAATAAGCCTACCGTGTAATCCTTCGCTTCTTCCCCTAATGAAACTAAATAACAATCCACTTTTTTTTCAATAGGTAATTCGATTTTTTCCGCTTCAAGTGCAGCAAGTAATCTTTCTAGACTCATGGCAAAACCGATTCCCGGTGCTTCTGGTCCACCTAATTCTTCTGTTAAGCCATTGTATCTGCCTCCACCACATAAGGTAGTAATTGCCCCAAATCCTTCTGCCTCACTCATTATTTCAAAAGCTGTGTGATTGTAATAATCCAATCCTCTAACTAGGTTGGAGTCTACAACAAAAGGAATGTTTAACGCTGTTAAATATTTCTGCACTTTTTCAAAGTATGTTTTTGATTCTTCATTTAAATAATCTAAGATCGATGGAGCAGATTTCATTAATGGGTGGTCATGATCTTTTTTGCAATCTAAGATTCTCATTGGGTTTTTCTCTAATCTTGTTTGACAGTCATGACAAAATTCACCGATGCTTGGTTTAAAATGTGCAATTAATGCTTCACGATGAGCTTGTCTGCTTTCTTTATCTCCTAAGCTATTTACAACCACTTTCAACTTAGATAGTCCCATTGTTTGATAAACAGAATAAGCAAGTGCGATTACTTCTGCATCAATAGCTGGATCTTTACTCCCTATTGCTTCCACACCAAATTGAACAAATTGACGAAAACGACCAGCCTGTGGTCTTTCATAACGGAACATTTGTCCTAAATAAAAGAGCTTAATTGGCTGAGCAGCATAACCATGCATTTTGTTCTCTACGAATGAACGAACAACCGCTGCTGTTCCTTCTGGTCTTAATGTTAGGCTTCTTTTTCCTCGATCTTCAAAAGTATACATTTCCTTTGTCACGATATCCGTCGTATCTCCAACACTTCGTAGAAATAACTCTGTATGTTCAAATATAGGTGTGCGGATTTCACTATATTGATATCGTTCACAAAGTTCCTTCATTTTCTGTTCAACATATTGCCACTTTTCTACTGTTCCAGGCAATATATCTTGGGTTCCTCTTGGAATATTAATTTGCATTTTTATGTATCCTCCCTAATATTAGAAAGCACCGGCTATTCGTGCTTTTTCCGTAATAGTTTGTACAAAAAAAATCTCGTCCCTTGCATCCATCTGAATACAAGGGACGAGATTCTTCCCGTGGTACCACCCTAATTGAAGATTATCATAAATCTTCCACTTTGCAGTTAACGCCTGCTCACGTTTCTACCTACTAATGAAGCAATATTTTCAGAAGAAAGCCTCCCAGAGTGTTCTTTCTCTAAGTCATCATGTAGAAATGCTTGCAGCCTTATGGACATTTCCTCTCTGTTCATGTGTCTCTTAGATACTTTTCTCGATCAATAGCTTTACTTGATTATTTATTATTATCTAATTAATAATAAATAGGAACGATTATATTGTCAATAGGCTATAAAGTGAAACTTCCATCAAGGGGATTTTTCTTCATTCAACAATGATAGTTAGTTGAACTATTCGGACCTTTTAGACAGTTAATCTCCAACCTATTTTCTTCGAATTCTCTTAAGCTTACGTCCAGAGTCTTACTTTCCGTTGAGAGTGGGCCAAAAATGATTTCCCTGTTCTTTTATGATTTCCCTAATTGTTTTTTTAGTTTTTTTACTTCTCCTAATGATAAACCAAATTCAGAAGCAAGTTCCACAGCATTGGAATTTCCTTCTCTTTGAATAAAATCGTGAAAATCTACGCCTAGTAATTTGGAATCAATTTCACCAGCTGATAAACTTTTTTCACCAAATCTCATGCAATTCACCCTTTTTTCTGTTATTTTTTTATAGTATTACCATGAGTGGCTAAAAAATATCATCCAAAAAATAGTTTCTTGTCTAAATTTGATTAGAAAAAAAGAGAATATCATAAAGGAATCTACCTTCCTAATGAAGAATTCTCTTTTATAGGCCCAAAAATACACTAGTCATCTTTAGACAATATACGGAAGGAGTGTAGCTTGTTTGAAGAATATAAGATGGATGCTATTACTTTTAGTAAGCATCTTCTTCATTCCTACATACAATCAATATGTATCAGCAGAAAATCAATCAACTGTTCAAGCTAATACAGTAGTAAATGTTAGAGATAATCCAGGGCTTGATCAAAACGTTATTGGGAAAATGGAGATAGGAAAAGCGTATCCCTTAATAAAAGAAGAAGAGGGTTGGCTGGAAATTCAATTTACTTCCTCTTTAACTGGTTGGGTAGCCGGCTATTTAGTAACCAAAAATGGAGAAAACGTAGAAGAAAAACCGATAGAAGAAGAAAAAATAACTCCCCTTTCAAACAAAGCCACGATTATAGAAAATGGTCTTCGTTTAAGAAAAGGTCCTGGTACCAATTACCAAGTTATTACATCTTTAGGAAAAGGAATCGAAGTTACCATACTTTCAACTAATGGAGAATGGTATCAAATAAAAACGGACTTAGGGTCTGGATGGGTCCATAATGATTATCTCCTGCTTAAGGATCCTCAAACTCAAGCAGATACTGGAGAACCGGAAAAACCTAAACAGCAAATTGCGACTGTTACAGAAGATCAGATCAATCTTCGGAGTAATCCATCTACAAGTGCTGAAATCATTGGTAAAATTAGCATAGGCACTGTAATTACTATAATAGAAGAAGAATCTAATTGGGCAAAAATCCAATATTCTGGTAATATCGGCTGGGTTCACAAAGATTTACTAAAGAATAGTGATCTCGAAAGCAGAAAAGGAAAAAAAACAGATAAGACAATCAAACTTGTATACGACAGAACAAACATCAGAAGTGATGCAACAGTCAATTCAAAGGTCTTACTTGTTGCCAATAATGGAGAAACATTTCAAGCAGTAGAAATAATCGATGATTGGTATAAAATTAAACTTTCAGATGGAGAATTTGGATATATTGCCGAATGGATTGTAGAAGAAACAGACCCTTTAGATCAGCAAATTGCAAGTGCTACAAATTCAGCTGATTTAAAAGGAAAAACGATCGTAATAGATCCAGGTCATGGTGGAAAGGATAGCGGTACAATCGGAGTAATTGGTACACTAGAAAAGGATTTAAATCTTCGTACTGCCCAATTACTTGCTAGCAAACTAAAAACTGCAGGTGCAAAAGTAATTCTTACTAGATCTAACGATATATTCATTCCACTGCAAAATCGAGTGGATATCAGCCATTTCTATCATGCAGATGCTTTTATCAGTCTTCATTATGATAGTATAAATGATAGCTCTGTAAATGGCGTCACAAGCTATTACTATACAGCAAATCAAAAAAAACTAGCTACTAGCTTACATAAAAGTATCATTGAAGCAACCGATCGAAAAGACAGAGGTGTTAGACAAAATACGTTTGTTGTACTCAAGGAAAATAGACAAGCTGCATCTCTTTTAGAATTAGGCTATCTAAGTAATCCTGCTGAAGAACAAACACTGCTTTCAAGTAAATATCAAGAGACCATTACTACAGCTATTTATCATGGTTTAGAGAATTATTTTAGCTATTAAAGTTCTCCAAATTACTAGTTAGTTAAAATTATGCAAATATAATGATTTGTGAGTTGCATATCCCGCAGCCTGAATAAACATTGCTTCCGACGGGGCTACGTTTTTCGCCTCCTTAGGCATCGCTAATCCCCGCCATAAGTCTACATGTATTTAGGCTGCTCCATATTTCTAATCAGTTCTAAACAAAAAAGTTCTTTCACAGAATATTATCTGTTGAAAGAACTTTTTTATGATTTTTTATCTTTAAGCTTATTTTATTTGCTATCTAGAATAAGAGTTACTGGTCCATCGTTAATTAAATGGACATCCATCATGGCACCAAAGATGCCCGTTTCAACCGTTAAGCCTTGATCACGTAAAAGAATATTAAATTGATCATATAGTTCTTTTGCCTGATCTGGTTTTGCTGCATTCATAAAGTTTGGTCTTCTTCCTTTACGGGTATCTCCGTAAAGGGTAAACTGAGAAATCGAAAGAATTGCTCCTCCACTATCCAAAATGCTTTGATTCATCTTCCCATTCTCATCTTCAAACACGCGAAGGTGAGCAATTTTTTCTGCAAGGTATTTGACATCCTCTAGCTTGTCACTATGGGTAATGCCTACTAGGAGAACAAAACCTTTCTCAATCGACCCCACTGCTTTTCCGTCCACTTCTACTTTTGCTTCTTTTGATCTTTGTAATACGACACGCACATTAATACTCCTTAGTTCATTATTCTTCGCACAGAATAGACATCTGGAATTTGCTTAATTCGATCTACAACTTTATGAAGGTGATTTACATTTAAAATCATAATACTCATGTTAATTGTCGCGACTTTATTCCGATCAGACTTACCAGATACTGCTGAGATATTAGTTTTCGATTCATTTACTGCTTGTAGAACCTCATTTAATAAACCTCTTCTGTCATAGCCACTTATTTCAATTTCAACATTATATTCTTTACGATTATTTAAATTCGTTTCCCATTCAACAGGAATTAGTCGAGCTTTTGCATCGTCTGTATCAATATTAGTACAATCTGCACGATGGACAGAAACTCCTCTTCCTTTTGTGATAAATCCGACTATTTCATCACCTGGAACTGGATTACAACAGCGGGATAAACGGATGAGTAAATTATCAATTCCAGTTACTCGAACACCTGAAGCACTTTTTTTATTATTAGGAAAGGATTTTAATTCAGCAACAGCATTTGTTATGGTAGATACTTGTTCTGCATCTCTTTTCTTACGCCATTTTTCTGTTAATCGATTTGCTACTTGAAGTGCAGTTATTCCGTTATAACCAACAGCTGCATACATATCCTCTTCTGTCATAAAATTAAATTTCTCAATCACAGCCTTCACATTATCCGGAGTAAGAATTTCTTTGATATCAAATTCCATATTGCGAATTTCTTTTTCAACTAATTCTTGGCCTTTTTCGATATTCTCTTCTCGGCGCTGCTTTTTGAAAAATTGTCTAATTTTATTTTTTGCTTGAGAGGTTTGTGCTATCTTTAACCAATCTTGACTTGGTCCGTAAGAATGTTTACTCGTATGGATTTCAATAATATCGCCTGTTTTTAATTTATAATCAAGGGTTACCATCTTGCCATTTACTTTAGCTCCAATGGTTTTATTCCCTATCTCTGAATGAACGCGGTAAGCAAAGTCAATTGGTACAGAGCCTGAAGGTAACTCAAACACATCTCCTTTTGGTGTAAAAACAAAAACCATATCGGAAAATAAATCAATTTTCAGACTTTCCATAAACTCTTCCGCATTGACGATATCATCTTGGAATTCAAGTATTTCTCTAAACCAAGTTAATTTTTCTTCTAGTGAGGATCCTTCATTTACTGATTTCCCCTCTTTGTATGCCCAATGTGCTGCAATCCCATATTCAGCAATCCGATGCATGTCTTGGGTACGAATTTGCACTTCTAAAGGATCACCCTTCGGTCCAATTACAGTTGTGTGTAAAGATTGATACATATTAGCCTTTGGCATGGCAATATAATCTTTAAAGCGCCCTGGCATTGGCTTCCATCTAGTATGAATAATTCCTAATATCGCATAGCAATCTTTAATACTATTTACGACAATTCTTACTGCTAGCAAATCGTATATCTCATTAAATTGTTTGTTCTGTAAAACCATTTTGCGGTAAATGCTATAGATATGCTTCGGTCTTCCTGAAATATCTGCCTGTATATTTACTTCTGCTGTTCCTTCACGAATTTCAGTAACTACCTCATCTAAGTATTGTTCTCTTTCTGCTCTTTTCTTCTTCATTAAGTTAACAATACGATAATATTGCTGTGGATTCATATAGCGTAATGCTGTATCCTCTAGTTCCCATTTAATTGTGGAGATTCCAAGACGATGAGCTAGTGGGGCAAAAATTTCTAATGTTTCATTAGAAATACGACGCTGTTTTTCTGCAGGTAAATGCTTCAATGTTCTCATGTTATGGAGCCTATCTGCAAGTTTAATTAAAATAACACGAATATCTTGTGCCATTGCAACAAACATTTTGCGATGATTCTCTGCTTGCTGTTCTTCATGCGATTTATATTTAATTTTCCCGAGCTTCGTTACACCGTCAACGAGCATGGCCACTTCACTGTTAAATGCTTTACTTATATCTTCTAAAGTAATTTCCGTATCTTCAACAACGTCATGGAGAAAACCTGCTGCTACAGTTGCTGGATCCATTTCTAAATCAGCCAAAATACCTGCTACTTGGATTGGATGAATAATATATGGTTCCCCAGATTTCCTATATTGTTCACGATGAGCCTCTCTTGCATAGTCATAGGCTTTTTCAATAAAAGCTACGTGCTCTCCGTTTAAATATCCTCTAGTCTTATCGATGACTTGTTCGGCGGTTAATACTTGATCATTCGCCATGTAATCACCTTTCATATCACGATTATATTATTTAAATGTATCATATTTTAGACATTCTTTCTATCCTACTACTTTTATGCGAAATTACAAAAAAGAATAAAATTTATTTTAGAATGATTATTACTATTATCGAAAAAAAAACGAAGAATGTAAAGGGATTGGAAGGAAATTTTATGGAGAATCATAGAAAAATGTCGAATAAAGGCGATTTTTATAAAAATTCATGAATTTATTTCCTTATTTCCCATTTAAAATAAAAAAGAGCGCTCTTTATAAACGCTCTTTCAGACTGTAGACAAACCCCTAATTATTTAAAATAGAAGTTTGTATATAGCATATTTATTAGTCCCTTTGAAGAGGGATGTTACTTTCCGCTCCAGGGGTTCGCTTTCCGTGGGGCTCGCGCTGAGCCGCGGTCTGCCTTTGGCCTGCAGGGTCTCACCCCTTCCACTCCAAGCAACCCATAAAAATTCCATTTAACTTTTTAAAAATCTTTTTGTCTACATACTGAAAGAGCGCTCATTATAAGCGCTCTTTGTTTAAAATTTTTCAAGCTGAAAAAATATATATATTAATATTCCATTAATGTTAATATATCATATCCATCTAAATTTTTACGTCCTTCAAGATAAGATAATTCAATTAAGAATGCGATACCTGCAACAACTCCACCAAGCTCTTCTACTAATTTAATTGTTGCCTCAATTGTGCCGCCAGTCGCTAATAAATCATCTGTAATTAACACACGTTGACCTGGTTTAATTGCATCCTTATGGATTGTTAATACGTCTTTTCCATACTCTAATCCATATTCTACTTTAATTGTTTCTCTAGGTAATTTCCCTTCTTTACGAACTGGAGCAAAACCTACTCCTAGAGAATAAGCAACAGGACAGCCAATGATAAAGCCTCTTGCTTCTGGTCCTACAACAAGATCAATTTCCTTTTCTTTTGCATACGCTACTATTTGATCTGTTGCATATCTATATGCTTCTCCATTATCCATTAATGTTGTAATATCCTTGAATCTGATCCCTTCTTTTGGCCAATCTTCAACGATGGTAACATATTGTTTTAAATCCATTCTTTTACTGCCTCCTCATTATTAACGGATTTCTTTAGAATAAGATCAAACCAATTTTTAAGTTGCTCATAAGATGAATAAATCAATTCATTTTCTAGCTCAAATTGCGCCTGCTTTTGTTGAAAAGAGATAGACTCTGATAAATCTCTTTTCGGTACATTCTTATTCAATGAAATAAATCCATCCTTCATTGTAACAAAATTCAATTCAAAAAACACCTTTGACATAAAATCTACCGTTTCTTTACTCCAACCTTTTCTTCTAGCTAGCTCTCCACCGAATTTTCCGAGGTGAAACGTCCCCTGTTTCGCTAAAAAGGCATAGAACCATTTAAAATGGTCTCGAGTTGGCATCGTACTAAAAAAGTCACTTTGTTGTTTATAAAAAACAGCATAGATTCTTTCAGGTTGATTGTTCGCTAACAACGTTTTTAACATATCTATATTTGGCGGATAATCTGCTAATACTATAGCATTATCGACTGACTCAAAAAAAGCTGCTTGTTCTATCGTTTCCATTACCTGATAGGAGACTTGTTGATTCATATCCTTTGGAACAGAGTCTTGATGGAAGAAAATCCAATGAGCATTTTCAGGTACTACATCATATAAATGATTCATTTTCCTCAAACTTCGATAGTCAAATAGCTGCCAATGAGAAACCTCGATATCTTGAATAAAGATTTGTGTTTTTTTGCGATTATTCCATTCGTTTATCGAAAGTTCTCCCAATACAGATACTTTTGCATTTGGAGCAATATGATCACATAAGTCACCAATTCCAAACCCTATACCATCCAAATCAAATTCATTTTGCTTTAATAAAATTTTTAAATGGTTTTGATTTGAACCTATTTTCCTCATGTTCTCTACTTCTAAATCACAGAATGTCAGCTTCGGTTTCGGATTATCAACACCAAACGGAGCCAACATTTGCATATCCTCTATTGACTGAATGGAAATGTCACTTATCGAAAAACTGCCATCCACCTTTGTTAATGGCACGAGATCTTCCTCCGTTAATTGATCAAAGGCTAATTTGTTTAAGTTATTTCTTAGCACATCTACATCGTCTATTTTCAAGGACATTCCTGCTGCCATTGGATGGCCACCAAAATGGGGCAGAATATCTCTACAAGTCGATAAATTTTGATATAAATCAAATCCTTCAATACTACGAGCAGACCCTTTTGCTACACCCTTTTCATAATCAAAGCTTAATATAATCGTTGGACGGTAGAACTTCTCTACCAATCTTGAAGCAACAATTCCTACTACTCCTGGATTCCACCCTTCTTTCCCAACTATTAGAACGCGATTTTCAGCCAAGGGGTAGTTTTGTTCGACTTGTTCTATCGCTTCCTCTGTGATTTGATTTACAATGGCTTGTCTTTCCTTATTGGTTTCTTCCATTTCTAATGCAAGCTCTTTCGCAAGCTCTGGATCGTCAGTTGATAATAGCTCTACCGCAGGATCAGCACTTCCTAATCTTCCTATTGCATTAATTCGGGGGGCAAGCATAAATCCAATTGTTTCTTCGTTAATCGCATTTTTTTCTACATTCATTTGGCGGTATAATGCATTTAAACCGATATTATTTGTTTCTTGTAATGCTTTGATTCCTTTTTTCGCAAGAAGACGATTTTCCCCAGTCAAGGAGACAAGGTCAGCAATCGTTCCTATTGCTGCAAATGGCAATAAATGAAGAGGAACACTACCATATAAAGCATGGGATAGCTTAAAAGCAACACCAACCCCTGCTAGATCGCGAAACGGATATTTACTACCTTCTATTTTTGGGTGAATAATCGCTAGTGCCTCTGGTAACACTGGACCAGGTTCATGATGATCGGTAATGATTAAATCTATGTCTAATTCCTTTGCCACTTGTGCTTCATGTACTGCAGCAATACCTGTATCAACAGTAATAATTAATTGAACCCCTATGCTTTTGGCATAACGAAAAGCACCTTCATTGGGGCCATACCCTTCGGTGAATCGGTTTGGAATATAAAATTGCACATTCGCACCGAGATCTTCTAATGTTTTCATCATTACAGTCGTACTGGTTACTCCGTCGGCGTCATAATCTCCAAAAATTAAGATTGATTCATTATTAGAAATTGCTTTCTTTATTCGTTCAACCGCTATATTCATTCCTAAAAGTAAAAACGGATCATGAAATTCATTATTATCATCAAATAAAAAAGCCTTTGCTTCTTCTGTAGTATAATAACCTCTTTTTATTAAAAGTGAGGCAACTAGTGGTGCTATTTTTAATTCTTCCGCTAATTCGGAAGCTTTTTCTTTATTGGGAGCTTCTTCTTTTATCCATCTTTTTTTAGAACGTAACATTCAATCACCTCAATTTAACTATTATACAAGTTAAAAGAAGTCGTTTCAATGCAAGAAGAATGGAAAAGATAGAGGTTTCCTTTTTTGTAAATACTTTAAAAGCATATAGAATTCTCATAAAGGGAAATTTTCCATCAGTGGGGGTTTTCCTTCCTCCACCACTGATGGTTAATTGAACCATTCGGACCTTCACGGACAGTAAGAGTGGACTAAATAAAGATGTATTACTAATCATTTTACACCTTAAAAAAATGCCTGCACAGAAATTATTCGAAGGAATGAATCACAACAAACTATCTCCAAACAGGCATCTTTTTTATTTTGAATCTGTAAGAATCTTTGGATTTTCTTTTTTGCTACCATTTTTTTGTTCTAATTCTCTTTTTTCTTTCTCCAATGTTTTAATCTTGCGCTGCAATGAATAGATGCGAATAATTCCTGCAGAGCCAATAATCAACCCACCTAGTAGAACAGAAATTAGTATTACTAAAATAAGTGACCATTGTCCTTCACCAAATAGATAATTAACAGACACTGGATCTACGTTAATAACTGCAAATACCGCTACAATTAAGGCGAAAATAATTCCTAAAAGCATACTCCATTGAAACTTCATTTCTTCCCCCCCTTTTTCTATACTTTATTCATTATTCCCTAATTTCCACATTCTCACTAATATAAACAAGAAAAGCAAACACAAAGAACGTAGCTTTTTCGTGTTTCCTTACGTAAAAGAGGTAACCTGATATTTACTAGGCAGTAGGCTGCTTGTGCTAGAGGCTCCCTATTAATTTCAAATACTTATACTTTCTTCTTTTCAAAAAAAAGGCTGTTTTCGTAAAGTTTGTTGCGATTACCCGCAGCCGGAATATCACTTCATTTTCCGTGGAGCTAAGCTTAAGCCTCCTCAGATTCGCCTCCGGGGTCTCAGGCTGTTTCGCTAATCCCCGTGGCGTCCTCGTGTATTCCGGCTGCTCCGTTTTTCCAATTAATTCTTTTTTTCTATTGAAAAAACAACAATCCTTTTGAAAACAGCCAAAAAAAACTGCCTCCTCTACTAAAAGGAGACAGGCTAAAACTAACTATTTATATTATACTTGTGGTTCGTCAGAAATAGGACGTTTCTCTTTATAAGTAACTAAGACACCTTTTCTCTTTAATTCTTTCTTCTTCCATACATACCAAAGCTGGGATGCAATGAAGATAGAGGAATACGCTCCACCAATTAAACCGATAAGTAACGCTAATGAGAAGTTTGTAATTGCACTGCTACCAAATATTAATAGAGCAACAACACAAATTACAACTGTTACTACAGTATTTATTGAGCGTGCAAGAGTCTGTCTAATACTTGTATTGATAATATCTTTAATCTCTTGTGGTGTTTTTATACGCTTTTTCTTCGCTAGATTTTCTCTAATACGATCAAAAGTAACAATCGTATCATTAATCGAATAACCTACTATCGTTAACACCGCTGCAATAAAGGTAATATCTACTTCTAATCGTGTGAGACTGAAAATTACTATAATAAAGAACGCATCATGAAGTAGCGCTAACACTGCAGCAAGTCCCATATATAATTCAAAACGAATCGCTACATAAATAATAATCCCAATAGAAGCGAATATTATCGCATAAAATGCATTTTTAGCTAATTCTTTACCAACAGTTGGTGATACACTGCTTACGCTCGGATCATGCCCATACGTATTTTTAAACTCTGATTTTATCGTATTAATTTTCTCTTGACTCAAATCCCCTTTAATACGAATAGCGGCAATCTCTTGCTTTTCACCTGAAATAATAATATCGTCCGCTTTTACATCCAGCTTGTCCAATTGGTCTTCAATTTCAGCAGTTGTTAATGCCTTATCTGCCATGACTTCTATGCGTGATCCACTTGCAAAATCAATTCCAAGGTTAAGCTTGAATATAAACATAATTACAATCCCTGCAACAATTAAAATACCAGAAATTGCAAAAAACACATTTTTATATTTCACAAAATCAAGCCGGTCAAATTTAGTTGGCAATGTCAACGTATCATAATTCTCGCTATTATGTTTTACATCTTTTCGATTGACTCCAAACCACGTAATTTTTTTATCAAACAATTTACTTTTAACTAGTAAACCAAGTAATAATCTAGAACCATAAACGGCAGTAATAAAACTAACTAATATACTGACAATTAAGAGGGTGGCAAATCCTTTTACGGAACTTGTACCATAAACAAACAATACAATGGAAGCTATGATTGTAGTTAAGTTTGCATCAAGAATGGTTCCGATAGAATTTTTATTACCCGCCTGAAATGCAGCGCGTAGCGACTTTCCTACTCTCAATTCATCCTTTATTCTTTCATAAGTAATGATATTAGCATCCACAGCCATCCCAACACCAAGAATAAGTGCTGCAATTCCTGGAAGGGTTAATACACCATTCATTAAATCAAGAACGAGCAGATTTAAATAAACATAAATAGACAATGTAATGACAGCTACTAATCCAGGCAAGCGGTAATAGAGGAGCATAAATAAAAATACTAGTCCTACACCAATTATACCAGCATATACAGTATCCTTTAATGCTTGATCCCCGAACTGGGCACCAACACTAGTTGAATATTCTTCAGTCAATTTAACCGGTAATGCACCAGCATTTAATAATTCTGCTAACCTTGTCGCCTCATCAACTGTAAAATTACCAGTTATAGAAACAGTATCGGAGTTAATTACTTCACTTACCATTGGAGCTGATAAGAATTTTGGTTCTTCCTTCGTAGCTTCTGCACTGTAGGAATCTCCTTCTTCAAAATCTAGCCAAATTACCAATGGACTTCCTAAAACAGATTGCGTTACTTCTTTAAACTTATTTGCATCTTTTAATTTTAAAGAAACACTAGGTTTCCCATACTGATCAAATTCTTGGCTAGCTCCACCTTGAACTAAATCAGAGCCATCAAGTAATTTCTTGTCTTGAATATCTCTAAATGTTAAGTTCGCTTCTGTTGAAAGCATTTCTCTTGCTTCATTTTGGTCGGTAATACCAGCAAGCTGAACTCTTATTCTGTCTTTTCCTTCAATTTGAATAACCGGTTCGCTTACTCCTAAAACGTTAATTCTTTTATCTAACGCTTGAGCAGTACTTTTTAATGCCGATTCATCAATTGTTCCTTTTCCCTTTTCCAGTGGTTCTACTTTATAAAGAACTTCAAACCCACCTTGCAGGTCTAACCCTAGCTTAATGTCACCTAATATTTTATTTGTTGTACCTCCCATTAATCCTGCCGCCAAGACAATGATTAAGAAAAAGGCAACAATTCTACTGCGTTTAACCATTATGTATTAATCCTCCTCATGAAATACAAAGCAGAAACTTCCCCAAATAGGCTTACTGACCCTATTCATTAATAGTTTGTCCCAAAATTATGTCATCTTTAATATGAACCTTTTAATTAGGTGCTATTCTATTTTCGCCGCTCACTTCTTTCAAGTAACTTCTATTAGCAAGTTCTTCTCTTATTAGAATAAACTCATTATGGAACAGTTTATCTTCACTGTCAATTTGTATAGAAAAATATACTAGTAAAATTATTCATACTTGTCACATAAAATTAACGACTTTGATTAATCCCTCTCCAAATCATTAAAAAGACTTTCTAACTTAGCACAAAAATAATAGGAAGCTTTATAAATTGGAACCAATAATGAAAACTTCCTATTTCAATAATTCTTTTTTCTCTTCTTCTGATAGTACAGAAAAAAAGTCTGCTGTTTTATATGCCTCGATTGTGGCATAGTTCATATACTCTGCAACCTTTACATGGAGTATATCCTGTACTAATTCTGAAATTCTTCTATCTTCAGATGGTTTTTTCCACTTTTTATTCGTTAAATATTCCCACAGTTCATCTTCTTTAATAGTGTCATAGCCAAGTAATTGAAATTCTTCTATCTTGCTCGTTAATACAGGCTTTACTTGTGAACGATATTGGTCATAAATGTGTGTTGACGACATTAATATTCACTCCATTACAGTCATTTTATGCTTACTTTAATCATGAGCAATCTCTTTTATGAAAGCAACATTTTTTTGGGAATAGACTCTAATAAAAATAGACTCTTCTCCAATCAACACGTCTACTTTTTAAAAACCTTGTCATGCTTTGTCCACTCTGTTGCATATAGATAATTGTATAGTATTATTCGCTATTTGAGAAGGCAGGGAATAGAATGTCTAAGTTTTTAAAAGGTACAATGATTTTACTTATAGCTGGATTTATTACGAGAGTGTTAGGATTTATAAATCGAATCGTTATCGCACGTTTTATCGGAGATGATGGAGTTGGTCTCTATATGATGGTTTATCCTACCATGATCTTGGTTGTGACCATCACTCAACTTGGACTACCTGTTGCTATTTCTAAAAATGTAGCAGAGGCAGAAGCTGCCGGGAATTTCCGCAAAGTAAAAAGCATCTTAATTGTTTCTTTAAGTGTAACGTTAGGTTTAACTATCTTATTTACGCCTGCTTTATTTCTATTGGCTCCATATCTTTCCCAAACACTTTTTACCGATGAACGAACACTTTTACCACTTCTTGCGATTACGCCGATTATCCCAATTATTGCTGTGTCATCTGTATTAAGAGGGTATTTCCAAGGAAGACAAAATATGAAGCCTGCTGCCATCTCTCAAGTGATTGAACAAGTCATTCGGATTGCTTTAATTGCAACGTTTACAAAAGCATTTTTACCACTTGGAGTCGAATATGCTGCGGCAGGAGCGATGCTAGCATCGGTTCTTGGAGAACTAGCTTCTTTATTGTATTTACTTGCATCGTTCAAATGGAAAAAAAAATTTCATTTGCGGAAAAAGTTCTTCCAATATGTACATAATGGAAAAAATACTTTCCAGGAGTTAATGACGATTGCGTTACCGACCACTGGAAGCCGTATGATTGGAAGCATTGCATGGTTTATTGAACCAATTGTTGTCGCCCACAGTTTATCGATAGCAGGTCTCTCTGCCATAAATGCGACAAAACAATATGGGGTGTTAACAGGGTTTGCTCTCCCACTCTTAATGTTGCCCTCTTTCTTCACTCAATCGTTATCAACATCTCTTGTTCCTGCCATTAGTGAAGCAAAGGCAAATAATCAATATAAGCTGATTGAACACTTATTACAGCAGGCGCTCAAATTTACCTTTATGACAGGTGGTCTTGCCATCGTTGTGCTTTATGTATTAGCAGAGCCTTTAATGAGCATTATGTATGGGAGTACAAGAGGAACCTCTTTCATTCAAATAATGGCTCCATTCTTTATTCTTAATTATTATCAAGGCCCACTCCAAGCCGCTTTACAGGCCCTAAATTTCGCAAGAGCCGCAATGATTAATAGTTTTATTGGGGCGGCAGTTAAAACAGCGCTAATCTTTATTCTAGCAAGTCGGCCAGAGTTTGGGATATATGGAGTAGCGATTGCTTTGATTGTTGGGTTTGTCCTTGTTACTCTGCTCCATTTCGCCACAATATTAAAGACAATAAGTTTCTCTATTATTGTCAAAGATTATGTAAAAATGCTCCTTACTATTTCGTTAACAGCAGTACTTGGTACATTCTTAGTTAAAACCATTATATTTCCATCCATTCTGCTGCAATTGATTACTATTACAAGCATCATCTGTATCTTTTATGTATTATTACTTTTCCTTCTTCGTTTAATGAACAAAAAGGACTTAGCAAAAATCCCATGGATTGGCCGTTTTTTCTCTTAAATTTTTTTGATGATTTATTCCATCAGCAACCAGTGAGAATATACCTTCCACTGGTTGCTTTTTTATCCAAAATAGATATATTTGCTGCTATTTATCAATCAAATCAACATAAAATTCCCCATCTTGATAACTGCAAAAAGAGATATTTTTAATATGGAGAAAGCCTTTTTCTTTTAATTGCTGCCTTAGCCAAAGATTTGTTTTCCCCATTTTATCTAAATTACTTTCTTGAATAATTCCATCCATAATTAATGGAATTGTAATGGATGATTTATTGTTCTCTTTTTCAAATACAGATAATTTTCCTGATGTTTCTAAGATAGCAAATTCTACATCTGCTATATTACGGATATCCTTTTCTCTGAGCTGCACTAATAAGTCATCATAATTATATCGCTGGCTCCTCATCGCTGCTTCGTTAATTTCGCCATTTTTGATAATTAGGGTCGGTTCTCCCTCAATAAAATCACGCATTTTTTTACTTTTCAGGGATAAGAAAGCGAGAAGTACTTGAATAGAAAGAAGTATAAACATGGGAAACAGTGTTGGTAATAACGGGTCATGGTAATCCTCTATTGCAACCACAGCAATTTCTGCGATCATGATGAATACGACTAAGTCTAATATACTCAATTCCCCTATTTCTCTTTTTCCCATCAAACGAAAAATAAGAACGATTAGAGCATATATTAAAATCGTTCTAAACAAAATGATCAAATATTGGTCCACATTATCTCCTCCGATCAAACATGTTCCTTTTTAATCTGCTCCATAAGAAAAAAATAATACGGAAAATAAATGATATTGGTTTGCTAATCTCAGACGTTTAGAATGAAAAAAATCGACCTCAACCTATTGCTGTCTTCGCCTTCAGAATAAAAATGAGATATTAAGTATTTTTTCATTCTATTTTCTCTCATGCTGAATATGCTTGTACTAGAGAGCTTTTGAAAATTTTAGATGCAATGGAAAGGAGAGGTTTACAATCGAAGAGAGTAAACATGTTGGCAGTGCTGTTTTATACGGTCTAATTGCCATTTTCATTATGTTAATAACTAGCAGTTTGTTCTTTTCCCTATTATTAAGATTTACGTCAGTTCAAGAATCGTCTCTGCAATATATTATTACAGCCGTATCCTTTATCACTTTATTTGCAGGTGGTTTTATTTCTGGGGGAAAAGGGAAAGAAAAAGGTTGGTTTTTAGGCGGGGTTACTGGGATAATCTACTCCATTATCATTTTTTTGTTTTCCTTTTTGGGATCTGACCAACTATTTTCGATGGAGCAAACAATTTATCATGTTTGTTATACCCTTATTTGTATGATGGGTGGAATATTAGGAGTAAATCTTGCAAAAAATAATTAGCTAAAAACTGAATGATAAAGCAAACTTCTACAGTGGGGTTTTTCCCTCATTCCCCACTGATGGTTAGTTACATGATCTTAAAACTGTTAAGAGTTAGATAAATAAAGGCTGTTTTCGTAAAGTTTGTTGCGATTACCCGCAGCCGGAATACACTTCGCTTTCCGTGGGGCTCGCGCTGAGCCTCCTCAGCTTTCGCCTCCGGGGTCTCAGGCTGTCTCGCTAATCCCACAGGAGTCTTCGTGTATTCCGGCTACTCCATTTTTCCAACTAATTCTTTTTTCCTATTGAAAAACAACAATCCTTTAGAAAACAGCCTAAATAAAAAAGTGCAACCTTAGGCTATTAAGACTGCACTTTTTATCTTTATTATTCTGTTTTTTCTAATGTTGTACTAGCTACTGGAGCAGAAGACTCTACTACTTCACGAATTGCATTACGATCAAATGTTAGACGTGAGCCGTCTTTTGATTTTAATACAATCGTTCCTTCGTCAATTGCATCGATTGTGGCATGCATACCGCCAATCGTGACAATCTTGTCCCCTTTTTTCAGACTACTCTGCATATCACGCACAGCTCTTTGACGTTTTTGCTGTGGACGGATTAGCAAGAAATAGAATAATACAAACATTAAAATAAACGGTAGTAAACTTGCAAGTTGTCCCATCTATATTTCCCCTCCTTTCAAATTCTCTATTAAAAGTTTTTAGCGTTCGGTTTATTAAATCCATAACGTTCGAAAAACTCTTCTTTGAAATCTCCTAAACGGTCGTTTTTGATTGCGTCTCGGACATTCTCCATTAAGTTTAACAGAAAATATAGATTATGGTAAGATGTAAGCCTTATTCCGAATGTTTCGTCACATCGAATAAGGTGACGAATATAAGCACGGCTATAATTTTTACAAGTATAGCAGTCACATTCTGGATCTAAAGGTCCAAAATCTCTGGCATATTTGGCGTTTTTCACAACAAGTCGACCTTCACTTGTCATTACCGTTCCGTTTCTTGCTATTCTGGTTGGCAATACACAGTCAAACATATCAATACCACGAATAGCACCATCAATTAATGAATCCGGTGACCCTACACCCATTAAATAACGCGGCTTATTATCCGGCATTAATGGCGTTGTAAATTCAAGGACACGATTCATCACATCCTTCGGTTCTCCAACCGATAATCCCCCCACTGCATATCCAGGAAAATCTAATGAGACTAAGTCTCTTGCACTTTGTTTGCGAAGTTCCTCATATTCTCCACCTTGAATTATACCGAATAAGCCTTGATCCTCAGGACGATTATGCGCCTTTAGACAACGTTCAGCCCAGCGAGAAGTCCGTTCCACTGATCTCTTCATATAATCGTATTCTGCTGGGTAAGGAGGACACTCATCAAACGCCATCATAATATCTGAGCCTAGAGCATTTTGTATTTCCATTGCTTTTTCAGGAGAAAGAAATAATTTATCGCCATTTAAATGGTTGCGAAAATGTACTCCTTCTTCTTCTATTTTTCGAAAGTCACTTAAACTAAAGACTTGAAACCCACCAGAATCCGTGAGTATCGCCTTATCCCAATTCATGAATTTATGAAGCCCGCCAGCTTCCTTTACAATTTCATGACCTGGTCTTAACCATAAATGATAAGTATTACTTAAAATGATGTTTGCTCCCATAGATTTTAAATCTTCTGGAGCCATTGTTTTTACAGTTGCTAACGTTCCCACTGGCATAAAAGCTGGTGTCTCAAAAGATCCATGCGGTGTATGTACAATGCCCAACCTTGCGCCTGTTTGCTTACAAGTTTTTATTAATTCATAACGTATTGCTGTCAAAGTATTTTCTCCTTCATATAAAGTAAAACTTCTATAGATTCATAATTTGCTTACTGTTTTAATCAAGATAAAACCATTTAACCAAAAGCATTAGAATCAACTATATATTCTAATGAATATCACCACGAAACTCAAGCAATTCATGAACCTTATCATTTTTTACTTATTGGATAAACATCGCATCTCCAAAGCTAAAGAAGCGATATCTTTCTTTCACTGCTGTCTCGTAAGCATGAAGAACATTTTCTCTTCCCGCTAGGGCGCTTACTAACATAATTAATGTTGATTTCGGTAAATGGAAATTCGTAATCATCCCATCAATCCCTTTAAATTCATAGCCAGGATAAATAAAAATACTCGTCCATCCGCTACTTTCTACAAATTCTCCATTATTTGCTGTTGCAATTGTTTCAAGTGTTCTCGTAGAAGTTGTGCCTACAGAAAGAATTCGACCGCCTTGTGCTCTCACTTTATTTAATAACGCAGCCGTTTCTTGATTTAGCTGATAAAACTCAGCATGCATTTCATGTTTATCTACGTCCTCGACATTAACTGGTCGGAAGGTGCCCAGACCAACATGCAAAGTAATAAATAAAATATGCACTCCTTTTTCTTTCAGGGCATCTAACAATTCAGTAGTAAAATGTAGACCAGCTGTTGGTGCTGCTGCAGAACCTCGTTCTTTTGCATAAACAGTTTGATAACGATCTTGATCATCAAGCTTTTCCTTAATATAAGGTGGCAATGGCATCTCGCCAAGTTGATCCAAGATTTCATAAAAAATGCCTTCGTACTGAAAATCAAGAATACGACCACCGTGCTCTAATTCTTTCACACAAACTGCTTTTAACTTTCCTTCTCCAAAGGTAATAATGGTTCCTTCTTTGACTCTTTTCGCAGGCTTGACAAGCGTTTCCCATTTATCATTCTCTTGCTGTTTCAGCAAAAGAACCTCAATATGTGCTCCTGTATCCTCTTTTTCTCCATGCAATCTTGCTGGCAATACCCTAGTATCATTCAGTACTAGACAATCACCAGGATTAATATACTCATATATATCTTTAAATTTGCGATGCTGTAATTCACCAGTCACTTTATTTACTATCATTAATCGACTACTTGTGCGATCCTCTAAAGGAGTCTGTGCAATTAATTCTTCTGGTAAATGAAAATCAAATAAATCTACTTTCATGTCTGTCCACCTATTCTCTTTCATGCAATCATAATGTTAGCGAAATTTCCCTATTAAATAAAATACCAACGATAAAACGATACTAATTACAATACAAGTTGTAATAGGAAAATA
This sequence comes from Niallia sp. FSL W8-1348, assembly GCF_038006745.1. Lineage (NCBI taxonomy): Bacteria > Bacillati > Bacillota > Bacilli > Caryophanales > Bacillaceae > Niallia > Niallia sp. FSL W8-1348. The sequence goes on from NZ_JBBOVV010000003.1 coordinate 192,658, forward strand.
AAAAGTCGAATGTTCTTTTTTTATCATAATGTCACCTGGAAGTTTGCCAATTGGAACAAATTGCATGATTAGTCCGATTAAAAATACAATTCCTCCGATGATCATGATATATTTAGAAATTTCATTCATCCTTCTCGTCCTTTATTTTATTTATTCTTTTATTTCTTCATATTTTATTAAATTAATCAGGCTTTATATGTAAATGCTCATAAACAAGGTGGGTAACAATTCTCCCTCTAGGAGTTCGTTGCAAGAAACCAATCTGAAGCAAATATGGTTCATACACATCTTCAATCGTATGTGATTCTTCTCCAATTGTTGCAGCAATTGTTTCTAGTCCGACTGGACCACCTTTAAATTTATGAATCATCCCTAGTAATAATTTATGGTCAATATGATCCAACCCTAAACGGTCTACTTGCAGAAGTTCTAGGGAATCATCCGCCAACTCTTTGGTAATCACTCCATCCCCCTTTACTTGTGCAAAATCTCGCACTCTTCGTAAAAGACGATTAGCAATTCGAGGTGTCCCCCTTGATCTTCTAGCAATTTCCCATGCAGCAAGATCCTCTATCCCAATTTGAAGAACTTCTGCTGTTCGTGAAACAATGTCCTTTAATTGTTCTATCTCATAATATTCTAATCTTGATAAAACGCCAAACCGATCTCTTAGTGGTGCAGAAACTGAGCCGGCCCTAGTTGTTGCTCCAACAAGAGTGAATGGAGGCAAATCTAGCCGAACCGAACGAGCACTTGGCCCTTTACCAATTACAATATCTAAGCAATAATCTTCCATTGCTGGATATAAAACCTCTTCTATTGCTCGTGGCAATCGATGAATTTCATCAATAAACAACACATCTCCTGGCTCTAAAGCAGTTAGAATTGCAGCTAAATCGCCTGGCCTTTCGATTGCTGGTCCGGCAGTTGTTCGAATGTTAACTCCCATTTCATTCGCAATAATTGTTGCAAGTGTTGTTTTACCCAAACCAGGCGGGCCATATAATAATACATGATCAAGGGCTTCTTCTCTATATTTAGCCGCTTCAATAAATACTTTTAAATTTTCTTTTACTTTGTCTTGACCAATATACTCTTGTAATTGAATTGGCCGTAGACTTTTTTCAAATGATAAGTCTTGAGTATCTGCTTCACCTGAAATAATTCGATCATCCATAGCATTCACTCCTTTCCTAAAGATAGTATCGATTTTCAACAATCTATTAAGTTTAAACTAACTTACCTTTTTAAAAGAAGCTTTAATGCCAGCTTAATATAACCATCTGTTGTCAATTGTTCCTTTTTCAAATGCGGAATAATTTTCTTAACCTCTTTTTCTGAATATCCAAGTGCAGTTAAAGCAAGAATCGCCTCATCCATCGCTGAATCACTTTCTGCTTTAGCCACATGCTTCTCTACTGTAAATAAATCTGGAGAGAAATCTGGCATAAAATCTGCTAACTTGCCTTTTAAATCCAAAATCATTTGTCTTGCTGTTTTCTTCCCAACTCCTGGAAACTTCACTAGAAATGCTTCATCCTCTGCTTCTATTGCAGATATAACTTGACTAGGTTCTCCAGATGCGAGAATAGCCAACGCTCCCTTTGGACCAATTCCAGAAACATTTAGAAGTTTTGTAAATAATGCTTTTTCATCTGGAGAACGAAAACCATATAAGCTAATATTATCTTCTCTCACATAATGATATGTATAAACAGTAATCTTACTTCCTGAAAACGGAGAAAATGAAAATGGATTAGGGGTTTTAATCTGATAACCAATTTCATTATTTTCGACCACGATGTATTCTGGGCCAACAAACTCTATATTTCCTTTTATATATTCGTACAAAATACTTTCTCTCCCTTATAAAGACAACTTCCATCAGCGGTGATCTTACTGCCCGTTAAGTGTGAAATAAATCCTAAAACTTATTTTATCATACTATTTTACAGAACTGCTATTATAGATGATTTTCATAATATTCTATCAAAAAATAAAAAAACAGTGACCAGAATCGACACTTTTTCTGTGCTTCTTCTGTTCACTGGTGTAATTTCTTAATTAGAAGTTTCAATTGTTGTTAAGTTTTTAAAGGTTTCAAGTACCTTTACATAACGATCTCTTGATTTAATTGGAATCCCCTTTTGTAAATCTTCCTGCTGTTTCGATTCCAGTTTTTTCAGATCAATTTGGAAAAACGACTGAATTATATTCTCCTTAGCTGGTTTTCCATTATAAATGGTTAAGATCCCCTCTTCATTAATTCCAAAATAACCATTTGCTTTTAACAACGGAGATATGTCATCAACCTCTTGTTTAAAAACAAGTTCCTTACTCCCCATATCTACTAGTTGCCATTTATCATACTTTGACCAGAAATCTTCCATCGACCACACTGTTTCTTCCACTGTTTCTTCACTCACTTCTCCATCTAAATAAATCCTTTTCAATACCACTTCCAATTTTTTAGGATTTTCATTTTGAGAGACGTCGCTTCCACTCTTTCCATAAACTTGCCCGTTGGATAAAAAGACAACAAGTATACTAACAAGAAGAACAGTTGAAAATAAAAGGAATCTGGTTTTCATTATAACCACCTCTTTACATTACTCACAACAGCAAACGTTATTTCCAAGGAAATAGGTTACTGTCAATCTAAAGTCTGGTTTTAAAACAACCTTACTCTCTATTATTCTCACCATAAATAATTATTTCATTCCTAATTTATAGCAATCTTATTTTAATGTTTGATTCGTCTGTCCCTCATTATGTTTAATATCTTCTATAACGAAACGAATTCCTTGTGCAACGGAAACTTTACAATGCCATCCCAATTGCAATTGTGCCTTTCTTGCTGAAATTCTGTTTTTCTCTCCTTCTTCCATGGCATAAAAGGTATCATCTTTTATGGCAGATTGAATGATTGCAACAACTTCCTTCATAGAAAACTTTTCTTCAGGACAAATATTAAATACTTCATTTTCCCCCTTATATATACTGGAAATAATCGCTTCGATTGCATCACTAATGTACAGCAAATGTTTTTTCTGCCCATCGTCATCAAATATAATAGGGGGACGATTTTCTAAAACCTTTTTAATCGTTGCTTCCATCATCCCTTCGTTCTGATTATGTATAGAAGGTTGTCCATAAACAATGGGAAATCTTAAAATTGTGTAAGAAAGATTATAAAGTGTATGGTATGTTTGAATATATTTCTCCTCAATCTTCTTCGAAAGCCCTTCAAAAAGAACCGGTTGTAACGTCATCTCTTCTGTTATATTTCCTGTTATATCTCCATAAACGGCAATGCTGGATGGAAAAATGATTTTATTTACCTTTGCTTGCACACATGCTTCAAGCACTTCAACCGTACAAGCTATATTTTCTTCGGATTGATCAAAAGAATCTTTTATACTGTTTGAAGTAATTGTTTTATTGGATAGATGAATCACACAATTAATTTGCTGCATCATCAACAATTCCGCTAATTCCCTAGAGGTGGAGAAAGTGTAGACATCACTATTTCCAAGAGATGAACATACGCTATTTTCCCTCTGGTGTTCAGCAGTTATATAATGAATCTTTTTATTTTTAAGTTCCTCCATTAGAGCATATTTCATTTCATTCTCTTGTCCACCTGTGATTAACACTCTCACTATAAATCCCTCCACCATTTAGCTTTTCGCAAACAGTTCTTTATAACGAATAAATATTTCATTATAAAGCATAACTCTTTTTAACAGTAAATTCAACGAAAAAATTCATTATATAGAACATTTTTCTAATAATTGCTAATTCGCTTCCTTTAATAAATTATTTATGCGTTATATATGGGGAGTTATCCATTTTTATATGTTTTTTATAAAGAACAAATAGAACAAAAAACTAACTTCGAGCAAGACATTGGTTTCACCCGAAGTTAGTTTTTGGTAATTATCTATTATCTCTTGTTGGGTTCAAATCACGGAAAATATTTTCAATATTGTTGGTAATCGTTTGCTGTGGCTGACCATTTCGAATCGAACGATTGATATCCTCAATACTTGTGAAAATTCCTCTATCTGTTACAACTGAAATATCTCTTCCATTTAGAGAATCATTTAGTTTATCTTTTACATTCGCTTTTGTTTTATCTACATTCTTTGTATTTTCTACTTCAAGTGCAACTAATACATTGTCTCCATAAACGATTGAACGTGCATTTTTAACATTATCTATTTTAGCAACCGTATTAGATACTTTTTGAGCTAGTTTCGTATCATAAGAAACGCGTTCATCTCGATCATTTCTATTGATATTATCACGATTAACATTTCTATCGTTTACATTTCGAACGTTTACGTTGTTTCTGTTGTTAACGTTACGAACATTTACATCATTTCGATATCCTTCATCCCCATAGGTATGGTCCATTATTTCGGTAATAGGACCATCGTTATCTGTTGTATATCTATTACCATTATTTACTTCATGTTGTTCATTTGAGTAATATCCAATCGGTCTAGCATTATTCACACGATTTTGATCTGCAGTTTGATCCTCGTTTACACCACAGCCTGTTAATCCAAAAGTTAACGTCAAAAGAACTGGAGCGACTAATTTATTTTTACGCACAGTATTCTCCCCTTTATTTAAATCTAGAGCAAAACTTTGCTCTCTTTTATCTTCTACTGTTAGGAGAGAATCATAACTGTAAAGTCTAGCCATCCTCTTTAATCGGCTTAAATCCCTACGATTTGGCGAAGTTTATCGTAAAACTTTTTCCTTTTTTGATACTGGTCAGTTGTTAAAAAATATACTTGTTCCAATAAAACAGCATTTTTATCATTTTTATTTCTGATTAATCTATTCCATTCCCTTAGGATGTCTGTTGGATACATTAAAGCCATTAAAAACCAATCATCCTTGAAGTAATGAGCATATCCTTGCATTTTTTGTAGTTGCTGCATGGACCAGCCTATACTAGGCATAATCCGATTTGCAAACTGCAAATAATCTCCTACTCTTGGACCAATACTAATTAAATCAAAATCAATTAAATATAATTGATTTTTTACATCTCGCATGAAATTATGATGGGCAACATCCCCATGTAATATAACGTTTGATTGTGTGTTTAGATAATCTTGATTTTTTTTCACATAATGAAAAGATGTATCAGCCCATTCGATAATTTCCTCTACGGTTTCTTTTTTTAAAAAACGCTCAATTATTGGTCTATTCATTCGAAATTCTTCTAATCTTTGTTCCAATTTTTTCATTAAATCGAACGCAGGTAAAATATACTTATATATTTCAACAAGTCGTTCTGTTACTGAATAATATTGCTCTAATAATTGGAGTGCTTCCCTTCTATTCCATTTACTATTATATGTAAAGGAATCTTTATGTGGAGAAATGTATTCAATCATTCCATACACTTTCTTATCGATGATAAGTGGTTCCTCATCGAATACATAAAATTGATACGTCTGTTTAAAGCCTTCTAGCTTTATTGCCCTTGTAAAAGTCTCTTGGATTTTTAGTTTCTGATAACTATTATACCCTTTTAAAATAATCCAAAATTGCTTCGTTTTTACTAAATAAACGTCATTTCTGATTCTGTTTATTTCTAAAATTTGCGCAGGTATTTTTTTTTCTAATAAAGAAAGGAGACGATAATAAAAAGTATCGTCCCCTCTGTGATAAAAATCATAGATCACTGCTTTCGTCCTCTTGGTATCTTGGCATTCCAAATGGCGTGCCTTGATTAACGCCATACGGATTCATAAATGGTGGCTGGCCCATATTTTGATTATAAGCAGGCGTAAACACTGGCGCATTTCCTCCAGGTCCGTATACAGGTGGTGTCAGTTCTGGAGATACTGGCTGTGCAATACTGCCTTCATAAGATGGTGCATCTTGAACTAGCCCAGTGTTTTCTACTGGATAAGGCATTGGCGTATTTCCACTAACTCCTTGAGGGTAAGGAGTTGGGGACATTGGATATCCTCCCATTTCTGGACCGAATCCTTGTGGCATTGCTCCCATTCCCATACCTGGATTAAACCCTCCTGCTGGTGGGTATCCTCCCATTTCTGGACCGAATCCTTGTGGTGGCATTGCTCCCATTCCTATTCCTGGATTAAACCCTCCTGCTGGTGGGTATCCTCCCATTTCTGGACCGAATCCTTGTGGTGGTATTGCTCCCATTCCTATTCCTGGATTAAACCCTCCTGCTGGTGGGTATCCTCCCATTTCTGGACCGAATCCTTGTGGTGGTATTGCTCCCATTCCTATTCCTGGATTAAACCCTCCTGCTGGTGGGTATCCTCCCATTTCTGGACCGAATCCTTGTGGTGGTATTGCTCCCATTCCTATTCCTGGATTAAACCCTCCTGCTGGTGGGTATCCTCCTATTTCTGGACCGAATCCTTGTGGTATTGCTCCCATTCCTATTCCTGGATTAAACCCTCCTGCTGGTGGATATCCTCCTATTTCTGGACCGAATCCTTGTGGTGCTGCTCCATAACCTTGGGCTAAATCGCTTGGATAAGCTGCTTGTGGAAATGATGGAGCACCACATCCACAATCCTCTTTATAAGGAAGATTATAGGAAGGTTGAACTGGCTCTGTGTGAGTAGGAGCATATGGTTGATATGCTGTACCGGCTACATAAGATGATTCTTCTCCTTTATGGTGGTGATGTTCAACAGGCATCTGTCCATACTGAACTAATGGTTGTTGATAATACTCTTGTGGCACATGATTACCATGAGCAGGTGCCTGAAATCCTCCATTTGTATACGGAGAGTAAGAAGAGGAAGACTCTTCCCATTTGTGTTTTTCTGTATATTCTACCCCAGGAAGTGTTGGATAGGCTTGAGGCGCTACTTGTTCAACCGGTACTCCTACTGGAGGGCACACTCCCGGAGGAAAACCGCTTCCTGGCATCATTGGAGACACTTCATAACAATACGGTTGATAAGGAACAATTGGCGGACATACTTCTTGTTGAATTGGTTCCTGTTTTGGCAAAACTGGTGCAGGTATTGGTGGTGGTTGAACTTTTTTTTCTTCCAATTCCACATCAACATCCACATCAATATTTGTCATATTCATGGAATAATAATTAGTAACATCTATTTCTGGTATGATTGGAGTAGGCATTTTTGGCGTGTATGGTTTTTCCTTTGGAGCTTCTTTTTTCGGTATTTCTTTTTTGGGCATTTCTTTAACAGGCATTTCCTTTTTAGGCGCTTCCTTCACAATTGGCTTCATCGCTATCGGCATTTCTTTTTTCGTTCCCATAATAGGAGCTTCTTTCTTTATACTTCCTCCTGAAGTAGGGACTTTAATTTTCATGCCAGGCATAATCATATCTGTATTACTCAATTGGGAATTTAACGATTTTAACTCTTCGAAATTCACCCCATATTTTTTGGCAATTTTCCAAAGAGTATCCCCCTTCTGAACAATATGGATCTTCACTATAGATTCCCTCCTATGCATATGTCCATATAGTCTATGTTCACAATGCAAAATGGTTATCAATCTATTCAAAAATCTATGCGATTTTTTTCAAAATTATGTGTTCTGGCTACACAAAGATTGCCCATACCTTTGTCCTTCTTTTCCTAATTTTATTTATTCATTTTCCCCTTACATAAACAAATTGGTTTATTCTTTTATACATTCTTTTGGTAAAATAGAAAGAAGATAAAAGATAAAGTGAAACTTCCATCAGTGGGGTTTTCCTTCATCCCCCACTGATGGTTAGTTGAACCATTCGGACCTTTACGGACATTAAGTGTGGAATAAATATTAAGTTCTGCCTTCTGAGTGAATTAGGATTCTCCTATTCACTATTTTCTAAAAAAGTGCCTTAGCTATTAAGAGCATTACCGAATAAGCAAATAGAGTAAATTAACTTCCTGCTCGATAAAATAGTTACAAAAGGAGAGATTAGATGACCGAATCAAAAAAAATGCTAGGTGAAGAAAGAAGAGCATATATTCTTTCATTGCTAAAAGAAAATAATCGCCCTTATACTGGAAGTGAACTTTCTAAATTGACAAATGTAAGCAGACAAATAATTGTGGGTGACATTACACTTCTAAAAGCAAAAAACGAACCGATATTAGCGACTAGTCAAGGCTACTTATACCTACAGGAATCAAAGCCATTGCTTTATGAAAGAATTGTCGCCTGTAATCATCCACCCGAAAAAACAGAAGAAGAATTAAATATTCTTGTAGATAATGGGGTAACTGTCAAAGATGTTAAAATTGAACATCCAGTCTATGGAGATCTAACAGCTTCTATTCTCGTTTCTAATCGAAAAGAAGTTAAACAGTTTATGAAGAAAATTAAGCATACAAACGCAGCTTATTTATCAGAATTAACTTCTGGTATCCATTTACATACCATTACAGCCCATTCTATCGAGACATTAACAGAAGCAGAAGATGCTTTACGAAAGGCCCATTTTTTAATCGAAGAAGAAGCGTAACAACCAAAAAGGCTAAAAACAAAAAAGAAGCTGGGACATAAGTATTTTCAACCAAATAACCCCGAACGATTATACGTACATACTAAGAAAAGTCCGTATAATTGTTTGGGGTTTTATTCATTTTATGAAAGAAGGTTTGTGGGGATCACCCGCAGCCTGAATACACTTCGCTTTCCATGGCGCAAGTTGATTTTGCTACTAAATGAGAGATTATTCGTCTTTATCTATTATATATTTTGTTTTGTCCCAGCCTTTTTCAGCTAGCTTTTTTTCTAAAGTCCTTACTTTTCTATCATATAAAAAGGGTAACTCCCAAGTGTCTTTACTTCACATCCAATTGCTTCAAGTTCAGCAATAGCACCTGGTATTAACACGTCATCCATTTTTCTATCTAAATCAATTAAAAAGAAATAATTTCCTAATCCAGTCTTTGTTGGTCTTGATTCAATTTTCACCAAGTTTAATTTTCTCCAAGCAAAAGCAGAAAGCACTTGATGTAGCGCACCAGAGCGATCAGAAGGAAGAGTGACCATTAGACTTGTTTTATAACCTGAAAAAGTACTTGTCGTTTCTGGATAATGAACAGGATTTTTTGATAAAATGAGAAATCTAGTATGGTTATTATTTGAATCATGGATATGATGTTTCACTATTTCAAGCCCATATTCTTCCGCAGTCAACAAATTCCCAATCGCAGCACCATTTATATTTGGATTTTCCTTAATAAACTGTGCAGCAGCTGCTGTGGAAGTCATATATTCACAAGTAATTCCGTTAAATTGTGTATGTATAAATTTATGGCATTGAGCGATTGCATGTGAATGACTATACATTACATCGATATCTCTCCATTTCTCTTTGCGATGCGGATGGACCATTAAATGTTGTTTAATGGGAACCGTCACTTCCCCATGAATCGGTAAAGATACTTCATGAATTAAGTAATCTAGGGTGATATTGACAGAGCCCTCTAATGTATTCTCAACCGGTACTAAAGCTACATCTACTTTATCTTCCATTACAGCATCAAGGCAATTTGGAATGGTTAAAAAGGGAATGGATTCCACCCCAGGGAATTGTTGATTTACCGCCATATTTGTAAACGTTGCTTTTGGACCTAAGTAGCCTACTTTCACCTATTTCTCCCCCTGAAAAAATTATTTATTCTGAATTTAAAACCTATAGAAGAAGAACGACTACAAAAAGTTCTCTTCTAAAGAACGATGACGTCACCTAATAAAGAAGACTTCCCTCAGCGGGACCCTCTCCTCATCCTTCGCTGAGGGTTAGTTGCACTTATCGGACCTTTATGAGCGTAAATTGAAACACTTTATCCCCCTGAGCTTAAAACATCGACTTTCTCTACAAATTCAAGCATACGCAAACGCTCAAGCAGCATATCAATGGATATCTGCATCTCTGCTGTATTTAGTGAAAGGGTAACATTCGCTCTTCCTTGTAGCGGAATGGTTTGATGAATAGTCAGTACATTGCACCCAGCTGATGCAACAACACTTAGTAGTTTGGATAAGGTACCCGATCGATCTTCGATATAAAAGAATAATGTAATCAATTTTTCTTTTACTATTGTTTGGAAAGGAAAGATTGTATCGCGATATTTATAAAATGCACTGCGACTTAAATCTACTTTTTTGACTGCCTCATGCACCGATTCTGCTTTTCCTCTTTCCAATAGTTCTTTCGCATCCAATGTTTTGCGCATAGCTTCTGAAAGCACATCTTCTCTTACTAAAAAAAATTTATGATCCAGTTTACTTTCTTTCATCTGCTCACCCCTGTAAGGCATAACGGAAAATTCATTATGTATGTTTATGAAAAATTCCCCTCCCGTCTTTTTTGACGAGAGGGAATTTTCTTTTATAGATTAACTGTTTCGTAAAGTTTGTGGCAATTCCCCACAGCCAGAATACACTTCACTTTCCAAGGGGTTCATCTGTTTCGCTAATCCCCGTGACGTCTACGTGTATTCCGGCTTCTCCATATTCACCATTAATTCTTTTTCTAATGAAGAAAACAGCATTAATCCAAGCTTTCTTAATCAATAAATTCGAATTCATATTCCATTAATTTTACTATATCTCCATCTTTTGCTCCGCGTTGGCGCAGTGCTTCATCAATACCCATTCCGCGCATTTGACGAGAGAATCTGCGAACTGACTCATCACGAGAGAAATCTGTCATCTTAAATAGCTTTTCAATGCCTTCTCCAGAAAGAACAAAGCTTCCATCTGGATCTCTTGTAATATAGAATTGACGCTCGTCTACTTCATGCTTATAGACAACGCGGTGAATTCCTGCTTCTTCTTCTACTTCCTCTAATGGGAACTCAGGAGTATCCTCTAATTTATCCGCAATAGAGAAAAGAAGTTCGCGTAAACCAGATCTTGTTAAAGCAGACACAGGGAAAATTGGATAGTCTTCTTCCAATTTTTCTTTAAATACTTTTAAATTTTCCTCAGCATCTGGCATGTCCATTTTATTAGCCACAATGATTTGCGGTCTTTCCAATAAGCGAAGATTGTATTCTTGCAACTCGTTGTTAATCGTCACATAGTCTTCATATGGATCTCTGCCTTCAATAGCAGCCATATCAATGACATGGACAATAACTCTTGTACGTTCTATATGACGGAGGAACTGATGCCCTAATCCAACACCAGAATGTGCTCCTTCAATTAATCCAGGCAAATCTGCCATTACAAAACTTCTATTATCTTCTGTCTCCACCATTCCTAAATTAGGCGCGATTGTCGTAAAATGATAATCTGCAATTTTTGGTTTTGCTGCCGATACAACAGAAAGCAATGTAGATTTACCGACACTAGGAAAACCGACCAACCCAACATCTGCCAGTACCTTTAACTCTAGTGTAACATCTCTTTCTTGCCCTGGTTCCCCATTTTCTGATAATTCAGGTGCCGGGTTTGATGGGCTTGCAAAGCGAGAGTTTCCTCTTCCCCCACGACCACCACGGGCGATGACCGCTTGCTGGCCATGTTCTGTTAAATCAGCAATTACTTCTTTCGTATTCGCATCAGATACAATCGTACCAGGCGGAACTTTGACAATCATCTCTTTCGCATTACGACCATGCTGATTCTTAGACATTCCATGTTCTCCACGCGGAGCCTTAAAATGACGTTGATAACGAAAATCCATCAACGTGCGCAGACCTTCTTCGACTTGGAATATTACGTCTGCTCCTTTCCCGCCATCTCCACCAGCAGGACCACCCTTAGGGACAAATTTTTCTCGGCGAAAGGCTACCATACCGTTTCCGCCATCTCCGCCCTTCACATAAATCTTTACCTGATCCACAAACATAAATTCATTTCCTCCTATTTAAGAAAACCTTAAGCAGCATAGTTGTCTATTGTTGAACAAAAGAGCCTCCCTTTTAAATAAAGGGAAACTTCCATCAATGGGGCTTTTCCTTCCTCCCCCACTGATGGTTAATTGAACCATTCAGACCTTTACGGACAGTTGATTTCCCATCTATCTTCCTCGATCTCATAAGCTTGAGAACAGAGTCTTACTGTCCGTTAAGAAGGGGATAAAAGGCAATTCTTTCGTTGCTACAAGTATTTACTACTATCTTTTCTAAAATCATGATTTTCCATTGTCTATATACAAAACCGAAGATAGTTAACCAACAATTCTTATTATTTACCTGTTTGCTCTCTATTCATCCAGACTTCAAAAACCAGTTCTTCCTCACTAATCTCTATATTTTTCAAAGTCAATTGCTTGGAAAACTGTTGCTGGAGAAATTGAGACATCGTTTCTCTATCTAATAGTATACCGTTAAAATCAATATACAATCGTATTCCCTCTACCATTGAATGAATGGAAATGAATAAGTGATTGTCCGCGAAAGGTTTAATATATTGATTTAACATTTGAAAAAATAATGTTGTCCATTCGGAAAGCACTTCATCTTCTGTAACTTGACATTTTTCTTCTGCCAACACTTCATATTCTAACCGAAAATAATAATTTTCCCAGTTTGCAATTAATAATTTTGTTGCAAATTGCGGAATATCTAAATTAGATAATTTTGCTTCTTGTTTTGTCTCTGTAATAATCTCATTAATAATTTCTTTTACCCGATCCGGTTTATTTAAGTCCAAATTCCCTTTAATCAATTGGATTTTATTTAGCCAATCATGACGAACATGTCTTAAAAACTCTATCGTATTCCAGTCTTTATTCATTCTTGTACTCCTACCAAGGTTATTAAGTCTTAGAAGACTGCTTTAAGTAAGTATAACAAAAAATGAACCATCTATGAACAAAAACGATAATACCATAACTTCAACTGATTGAATTAAAAGACTGTTTTCGTAAAGTTTCTTGCTATAAGTAGGCAACCTGAATACACTTCGCTTTGAAGTCACTGAAAACTCCTAGTCATTGATAATTTATGGTAGCCACATTTTTGTTTTCCATGGCGTCCGCTCGCTTTCCATGGGGCGAGCGCCAAGCCTCCTAGATGGACTAAAATCTCTAATCACGTATAATCGCTAACTTTTTTGGGATTAATTTTATAAAGAAAGGTCAAAATCGAAGTGTATGAAAGCTGCGGGAACAACAAACTATACATAAAGAGCCAAACTTATCCTTTGATAGCATACGAAAAAGCAATTGATTACACTATTTTTCAACACTTAGACCAAAAGCAGGAAAAGGCAATAACATAGTGATATGTATATATTAGACAAGGTAGTTTCTAAGGGATCAAAAGCCCTCTTGCTTATTTGTCTAAGTGTTGAAATCATCATCCACAACATATCTCGGCATCAACTAATTCATCATAAAATCTATCCCTTAACAAACAGATAGACTGACCCTAATCGAGCCAGCCTATCTAATCATTATCTTATGCTTCTTGTGCTACTGGGTATACGCTAACTTGTTTGCGATCACGACCAAGACGCTCAAATTTAACGATTCCGTCAACTTTTGCGAATAGTGTATCATCGCCACCACGACCAACGTTTACTCCTGGATAGATTTTTGTACCGCGTTGACGGTAAAGAATGCTTCCACCAGTTACTAATTGACCATCTGCACGTTTAGCTCCTAAACGTTTAGAAATGGAGTCACGTCCGTTTTTAGTAGAACCTACCCCTTTTTTAGATGCAAAAAACTGAAGATCTAATCTTAACATTTCGTTCCACCTCCTATTTAATTATAAGTGATAGTTACGTATTTACCATAGTCTCTTTCAATTGTTTCTAAAGATACAATCATTCCTTCTAAAAGAAGTTGAATTTTAGCTCTTGTTTCTTCCGGAATATTTTCAGGAATCGTACAAGAAATAAAACCTCCATCTTTCCCCTGCTTTATAATAGGAGTTATACCAGTAAGTGAAATAACCGCATTGATGCTTCCAAAAGAAACAGCTGATACTCCAGCACACACAATATCATTCCCACTATTTGCAAAAAGAGCATGACCGCTTATCGTAAACGCATGAATGAGCCCATCGTTCGATTTGTCAATCGTAATTTCGATCATACAAATTCAACCTTAAGCGTTGATCTTTTCGATAACAACTTTAGTGTAAGGTTGACGATGACCTTGCTTTTTATGATAATTTTTCTTCGCTTTGTATTTGAAAACGATGATTTTCTTTTGACGGCCTTGTTTTTCAACTTTAGCTGTAACAGTAGCTCCTTCAACAACTGGGCTTCCTACTTTTACATTTTCTCCGCCAACGAAAAGAACTTTATCAAAAGTAACAGTGTCACCAGCTTCACCGTTTAATTTCTCGATGTAGATAGCTTGACCTTCTTCAACTTTGATTTGTTTTCCGCCTGTTTCAATAATTGCGTACATTAAACTGCACCTCCTTAATAGACTAAGACTCGCCAATGACAGGCGTTTTGCTAGAAGCAAAAGCTTAATTACCTGCTATGCGCGGTTGTAGAGCACGGGTGCTACAAACAACATTAAAATACTAACATGTTTAAAGGGTACTGTCAATGATATTCTCTATTAATAAACTTGAACCAACAATCATTTAACCATTCGAATTGTATAATCTGGTTTTGGAAATTCAGCTTCTTCGATTTTTATTGCAAAACCTAATACTTCCTCTAACCGTTTTTTATGAATACTTCCTTCTCCGATAAAAAAATGATGGACGTCTTGCGCTGCTTTAATTTCCACAACCTCAATATCCCTATTCCGATATTCCCATAGCTCTCTTTCTAATTGAAAAGCCATACTCTCTGCACTCTTCACGAGTCCTGTACCTTCACAAACCGTACACTTACTTTGAACCGTTTCAGATAAGGACTTCATCGTTTTCTTTCGTGTTACTTGCAATATCCCTAGTGAAGTAAATCCAATTACTTTCGATTGTCTATTATCCGCCGTTAGTTCCTTCTCCATAATAGCAATAACTTTCTTTTCTTCCTCTACTTTCATATCAATAAAATCAATTAATATGATTCCGGATAGATCTCTTAATCTAATTTGTCTTGCTACTTCTTTCGCAGCAAGACTATTGGTCTGAAACACAGTATGCTCTAATTGATGCTTCCCTTCATATTTGCCTGTATTTACGTCTATAATGGTTGCAGCTTCTGCTTGGTCAATAATCATATAGGCACCGTTGCTTAGCCACACAATTCTTTTCAACGCCTTCTCTATTTCCGTGTCTACATGATAATGAGAGAAAAGCTCTTCATTTCCTTGATGATAGGAAACTGTTAAATGCGGGAACATCGTTTGCCATTGCTTTCGTTCTTCCACTCTATCTACAATGACTTCTCCCTCTTTCATTTGCTGAAAAAGATAATATAGCTGTTTCGTAAATTCATTATTTTCTTGTAAAAGCATTATTTTCTTTTGTGTAGCTCTTTGTTCCAAATCCTTATATTCCTGACGTAATACTTCCAGTTCCTTTATTAATTCTTCTTCTAAACAGTTTGCTGCAGATGTGCGAAAAATCAAGCCTTCCGCTTCTGATTTTATACGTATTCCAAAACTTCTTAAGTGTTTTTGTGAAGTGCTAGAGTTAATTTTTTTCGATACTGCTACGTATCTGCCATAAGGCATATACACAATATGTTCCCCAGTCATCTCAATAATGCCTGTTATTTTTGCGCCCTTTGGTCCAGCTGCATCTTTCATTACTTGAACAAGTACCCGTTCTCCTTGTTTAACATAGCTAGAGACACTTTTCTTCTTTTTCTCTTCTAAAGTCCCTTCGTTCCGGACAAAGGAAGCCATTTTTTCTCTCGGCAAATAGGCTCCTTTCCCTTCCCCAATTTCAACAAAGGCAGCATTCATTCCTGGAACAACTTTTGTCACTTGTCCCAAATAAATATTTCCAACAGTCGTTTTAAATTGAGGCTGCTGGACATATATTTTTTCTACTTTTCCATCTATTAGATAAACAAATCTATTTTCTCTAGTCTTCAGATTAACGATTACTTGATTCAACATCATACATCCTTTTTTATGGTTATCTTCTTATTTTAGCTTAGAAGAAATGTTTTAGTAAACTCAAGGACCTATTGATTTGAAATAAATTTCAAGTAACTATTTAACTGATAATTAAAAGCACTTTATTTTCCCCCTATGTATAGTCCTATAATACGTATAATATATCCTTTATCTTCGCTGTAACGTTCTTCTCTTTAAAATAGGCATGTAATAGCTCATTTTCATCAAGAATTGTATTTTCTTTGCCCTTTGTTTTTACGATTATTGGATGCTTACATCCTCGATGAAACCGTTCTAATACATCTAATAAATAGTCCTCTTCTTGGACTTCTAATGGCAGTAATTTTCGCAATTCATTTGTTTTTCCATAATATCGTTCCAGCAAAAATCGCATGAATAAGAATCTTCTTTGTTTCCATTCATAATAAATAGAGAAAAGTAAGAAGCTAATAATAATCCATGCATTTAAATTCGCTGGCATTATAAAGAGAACGATTAAAAGAAATAAAAAAACACCCATTATGGATAGATAAAGTGTTAATTTATGGGACTTAGGAAAGGACTTTTTTAGGGAAAATAAAAGAAACAGCAGTTTACCACCATCTAACGGCCATATCGGCAGTATATTAAAGAAAAAAATCATCATATTATATTGAATAAAGGTCTGATACAAGGAATCTGTCAAAATGCCTCCTTGCCATAAAAGAAAGCCTAGCCCAACAAGCCATATATGCTGCAAAGGACCAGAAAGAATCACGATTGCTTCCTCCCGCAAAGGTCTATTTCCATGTTCATCCATCTCTGCGACTCCACCAAAAGGTAATAAAGATATTTTCTTTATTCTCCATGAAAAAAAAGCAGCAGCAAACGCATGACCTAGTTCATGAACAAAAATAATCAGAATTAATAAACATAGTTCATAAAAATGGGCAGTCATTACCCCGATGGCAATGACAACCCATAATAGTGGATGGATATGAAGGTGCTTAAAGACGCTTACGAACCTATTCAATTTCAATCACCTGTAAAGGATCAATAAAGTCATCATTTTGCTTAATAGCAAAAAAGAATAAACCTAGTGTTTCATCTCCTTCATACCTTGAAGCATTTCCTACTTTTGTACCTTTTTTAATATTTTCATATAACTTTACATCCACTTCTTCTAAGTTGCCATACCAAGATTCGCTTTGATCACTATGCTTTATTACAACCGTTTTACCAAAGCCCTCTTTTTCGCCTATGAAAGTTATTTGACCCTCATTAAAGGATTGTACAGTTGTATCCGTTCCAGTTTCTATTGCGATTCTTTGCCCATTTTGTTGAAATTCCTCTAAAACTTTCCCTGAGGCAGATAAAGCATATTGCTGTAATTGCTCCGTATCTTGTTCTTGTCCTTTCTGTTCTGGCAAAAAGGCTAGTGGTTTACCAAATTGATCTTCATACCAATTAGAAACAACCATAAAATTAAATTCTTTGGACATTGCCTGTTTGATCGTATTTTCGACTTTTGCTAATTTTGTAGAAGGATGATCTACAATGATGGCGACAGCTAGAAAAAGAATAGCCGCACCTAAAATTTTCAACATAAATAGATCTTTTCGAAACAAAGGATGAATTTTTGTTGGGTAATTTTCCTCTTTATCAGAAAAATTGTAGTCATAGCCAGCCTCTTCATCAGACCATAACACTCTGTTATCAATATTTTTTTCTATTCTTGCCCGTTCTTTTCTTCTTTTTTCGATTTTTTTTCTAACATCATCATTTCTTGACCCCATATACTCCTCTCCCCTAACCTACTTGTCCTCTTTACCCTATATTTATGTAAGGGAAGAACAAAGTATGCCTTTAATCAGGGAGGAAACCTTAATGAAAAGAATTCCAGTAATCACTTCTATTAAAACAGAAAAAATAAAAAGTCCTGCAAAGAAGTTGATCGTTCTTGAATCAACTTCTTTGCAGGGCAAAGTTTTGTAAACAGCATTATTTATCCCACTCTTAACGGGCAGTATAACCCCCACTAATGGAAGTTTTTTTATTTCATTGTTACATTTAACATGATCCAAGTATAAAAGGCAGGAGCTTTTCCCTCCTATCTTTTATACTTTATCACATACGCATATCTATGTACGTATAGAAAAAATCAATTATTTTACTATCTTATCTTGCACCAAAGAATGTCTTAATTTTAGCGAAAACCCCTTTTGATTCCTCTTCTAAATGCTGTAAAGGAACGGTTTCACCTAAAATTCTTCTGGCGATATTACGGTAGGCAATCGCAGATTTGCTATTCGGATTTAACGCGATTGGTTCTCCGTTATTAGAAGCTCTAATAACCGCATCATCATCAGCAACAATTCCTAATAAATCAATGGAAAGATGACTAGTTACTTCATCAATATCTAACATATCCCCATTTTTCACCATATGATTTCTAATTCTATTGATAACAAGCATTGGTGGTTCCATTTGCTCTTCTTTTTCTAGTAAACCAATTACTCTATCTGCATCTCTAACAGAAGACACTTCAGGAGTAGTAACAACAATGGCCTTGTCTGCACCAGCGACAGCATTTTGGTACCCCTGTTCTATTCCTGCAGGGCAATCTATTATAATATAATCATAATCCTGTTTTAAACGAAGAACCAATTCCCTCATTTGATTTGGCCTTACAGCTGTTTTATCACTCGTTTGTGCAGCTGGCAACAAATATAAAAGATCATCAAATCGTTTATCCTTAACAAGCGCTTGATGAATTTTACATCTTTCCTCGACCACATCCACTAAATCATAAATAATGCGATTTTCTAATCCCATCACGACATCAAGATTTCGCAAGCCAATATCTGTATCTATTAAACAAACTTTTTTTCCCTGTAACGCAAGCGCTGTTCCAATGTTTGCAGAAGTGGTCGTCTTTCCAACTCCACCTTTACCTGATGTTATAACAATTGCCTCTCCCATCTTAATATCCTCCTTCCAATTTCAGCAAATTAGGTCTTAAATGTGGTAATACTTGTAATCTATCAATCTTAATGACACTGTCATTCACATATGCACATTCCATTTCTCTTGTTTTTTCAGAAGACGTATTCTCTATTTCCCTCTCAATAAAATGACTAATCCGGATTTGGGTCGGTTTCATAATTGATGCAGCTATCACCGCATCATCTTTACCATTATATCCAGCATGAGCTATCCCTTTCAACTGTCCCATGATATAGATATTTCCTCCAGCTATAACCTTGCCACCTGGATTTACATCGCCAATTAATAGTAAATCACCGGGCACTTCTAATATTTGACCTGATCGCACAATACTAGTTATGGATTTTACTTCATTTTGTCTTAGCCAATTTTCCGCCTCTGTCTTTGTTACTAAATTACTATTAATGGATTGAACAGTTAAATTTTGTTTTTCTTGAATTAAATGAACAATCTCTTCCTTTTGTTCATCTGTTACATATCTATTTCCAAGCTCTACTGTCACTTTTATATCACGGTTTTCATTATGCAGGCTGGAGCTTTCGTTTAATTTATACTGAAGTTCTCTTAATAATTCTTCATAAGAACAATTATCATACAAATGCAAGCCCAGTCCATTCTTCGTTCCTTTTATTGTTACTAGCTGCCTTTTTTTCATTTCAAGTTGTTCACCTCTGTAAGAAAAGCGTAAGCGTCTTCCCATCTCTCATACGGGACATAAAGACATACTACCCTGTTTTATCAAACATATTATTTATTTACTGCAAACAAAATTTATCTAGTGTAGAAGGGCAATAGACGCTAATGCTCGGATATCGTTATACTTATAAATCTTACTTTGCATAAAAAAGCGCAAACATCCTCATCAAACAATAAAGTATGATTCGAACGAGACCAAATATCATTAACGATACTTACGCTATTCGATTCAACCTGTTCATTTGATAGATGGTTGACACCTCTGCTAGAGCATTTACTGTTTTTCATAAATGCATTTGTACATGCAAAAATAAATTTTTACGTCTCCGTTCACTTATTAACAAGTCTTTCCATAAATACTCTGATATAAGATGAAGGACTTTAGACCTCTATTTCTATCCTTTTTAATATCATTCGACAAACACTTTTAAAATTCCTTTTCAAGCCAAATATATTTCTTAAAAAGACTGAAGACAAACAGTCACAAGGCAAATAAATTTCAGATCGAAGACAACCTACATGCCCAACCTGAAATTTATTTCCATTTTTCCATTCTTTCTAACTATATCATTCTTTTAACTCTGCTGCATACTTCTCAAATAAACGTTTATAAGGGTATGCGACAATCACGATAAATACTAAATTCAACCCTAAAGATGGCAAAAGTCTTAAATGCAAGAAACTCGCAAAATCAATGGTTGTCAGATTTATCACTTTTATCACTTGATAAACAATCATTTCTAAAGCAGAAACAGCAAGTAAGCTCATGACGGAAACAACGACAATATTACTATGGAAAATTTTCATTAATTTATTGAAAATATAAATGATAAAAGGGAATGCAAAAAAATAGATACCTAAAATTTCTGTATAAACAATATCAAAAAGCAGTCCAAAAACAAAGCCATAGAGAACGCCGACGTTTCTATTTCCATAAACGGAAAAGAAAAGTATGGTAATCAGCAAAAAATACGGTACGAAAATCCAATTTTTTCCGAATGGGTCTGTTGGTAGCAATTCGAGAAAAACACTTTCTAAAATAAACATGAATGAAATTAAACAGCCAATTAAAACTTTCCTCATTGTTCTTCCTCTTCAGGAGATAACGCTGCCCTGTCTACTACCATTACATGTTCAATATCATAGAAATCTGCTGCTGGCTTGATAAACACTTTTTTCTGAAGTCCATTTTCATCTGGCTCTACTTTTTCTACTGTTCCAATAGCTAACCCTTTCGGAAAGACTCCACCCATTCCTGAAGTCGTAACAAGCTGTCCTTTTTCCACTTTCAGACCATTTGGAACTTCTTCCCAAGTCATAATTAATTGCTTTGTTTCTTTATCATAATCAGCAATAATACCAAACACTTCTGTTTTACTTTTATTCTTTTTTTCGTCTTCTTTAGGCTGAATAAAAACAGAAATACGATTAGCAGGATCTTCAGAACTAAGTAGCTGTACAGTTGCCGTATTAGGAGCCACTGATTTTATTTTCCCAATTAATCCAGCAGAAGTAATAACAGCCATATTTTTCTCGACACCATCGTTATCTCCTCTATTGATGGTAACTAACTCTGTCCATTGGGAAGGATTTCTACGAATTACCGTTGCTTTCATGAGCGTATAATCACTTAAAGATTCTTTTTCTTCCAATGTGTCCTGTAGTGCTTGTACATCTTTTTTGAGACCTTGAACCTGGTATTTAAGCTGAGCATTTTCCTCTAGCTTTGCCTTCAATTCTTTATTCTCTTTATATGTATCTTGTAATGACTTGACATTATCAACAAAACCCACCACAAAATGGGCAGGTCTAGATACAAGGGTTTGAACCCAGCCGGTTGTATCTTTTACGAACTGCTCCGGCCAGGTTAATTTATTTCGATCACTCAATGAAAACCCTATTAATGCCACGAGAATAATGATGCTAACAAGCAAAATAATCAGGCGTTTATTCATAAAAAACTGTGGCATGCTTATACACCTCTAATAAAATTATCGTGAATCTTTTGCTTTATTTTTGAATAAATGAATATGATCTAAAGCTTTACCAGTTCCAATAGCCACACAATCCAATGGATCTTCTGCTATAACAACAGGCATTTTTGTTTCTTCACTAATAATTTTGTCAAGATTTCGAAGCAATGCTCCACCACCTGTTAGAACAATTCCACGATCCATAATATCTGCTGCAAGTTCTGGAGGTGTCTTTTCTAATGTAACTTTAACTGCATCAACTATTGCTGCTACTGTATCTTTTAATGCTTTAGCAATTTCATCTGCAGTAATTTTGATGGTTTTCGGCAGACCTGTTAATAAGTCTCTCCCGCGAATATCCATATTTTCAATTTGATCTGGATTTCCAGCACTTCCAATTTCCACTTTAATACTTTCAGAAGTTCGTTCCCCAATCATTAAATTATATGTTTTGCGAATATAGTTAACGATTGCGTCATCCATTTCATCACCAGCAATTCGAATCGATTGACTAGTTACAATACCACCAAGAGAGATAATTGCTACTTCTGTTGTACCCCCACCGATATCAACTACCATACTACCAGTTGGCTCCCATACTGGAAGATTTGCTCCAATTGCAGCAGCAAAAGGCTCTTCAATCGTGTAAGCATCTCTTGCACCAGCTTGGCGTGTTGCATCGATTACCGCTCTTTCTTCTACTGCTGTAATCCCTGATGGTACACAAACCATAACATATGGCTTACCAGAAAAATAACCTTTATTCTTTGTTGCTTGCTTAATATAGTATTTCATCATCGTTGCTGTTGTTTCATAATCAGCAATAACCCCATCCTTCATTGGACGTAATGCTACAACATTCCCTGGTGTTCTACCAATCATATTCTTCGCATCGTTTCCTACAGCTACAATGCTCTTTGTATCTGTTTGCAGTGCAACAACAGAAGGTTCTCTTAGTACAATTCCTTTACCCTTTACATAAACTAGCGTATTCGCTGTTCCTAAATCAATTCCAAGATCTCTTGTTCCAAAACCTAACATAAATGTATCTCCCTTTCTGAAACTAATGCAATATTATAAAGTAGGTAGATATTCTCCTCTTTGTAATTATCTTTTTATTATTACTTATCTATATTTTGTCATGTTTAGACATAAATACCCAAAAAATCATAAATTATATTATAGCTTATTTCAACAAAAAAGAATAGTATCATACGTAGCCTTTTTCTTTTAAGCTGATAAATTTATTTTCCCCCATTATGATATGATCTAGCAAATCAATCCCAATAATTTTTCCGCATTCAACTAATCGCTTCGTTACTTCAATATCTTCTCTGCTTGGGGATGGATCACCTGATGGATGATTATGGAGACAGATGATGGAAGCAGCCGATCTACGAAATGCTTCTTTAAATACTTCCCTTGGGTGGACAATGCTAGCATTTAAACTCCCAATAAAAACTACTTGCTTATGCATCACTTGATTTTTCGTATTTAAATATAAGCAAATAAAATGTTCTTGCGATAAAAATTTCATTTCGTTCATCATATATTTAGCAGCATCTTCTGGTGACCGAATACAATATCGATCGGTAAATTCTAAATTGGAGACACGTCTGCCTAATTCAATTGCTGCCATCAATTGAATTGCTTTTGCCGTTCCAATCCCTTTGATTGCTTTTAACTCATCAAGACTTGCATCCTTTAATAGACGAAGGCCATCAAAATGAATTAAAAGCTTGTTCGCTAACGTTAATACTGATTCATTTTTGGAACCTGTTTGAATCAATAAAGCAATTAGCTCATGATTTGCTAAGCTTTCTGGCCCCTGTTTAATAAAACGTTCTCTTGGTCGTTCATCATTTGGAAAATCTTTTATTAACAACGAATCCATTCTTTATTCGTTCCTCCCTTATCTTTGATTTTGGGAAGAAGAGAATTAGGGACCCTTTGATTTACTTAGGCAGATGGAAGCCATGCGCTTTCAATTCGCGTACCGTTCGAGAAATTGGAAGACCAACTACGGTGAAATAATCTCCTTTAATTTCTTTCACAAGCGTTCTGCCTACTCCTTGAATTCCATACGCACCTGCTTTATCAAATGGTTCCCCGGTGTCTAGATAATCGTGTATTTCTTCATCTGTTAATTCCCAAAATAACACGTCAGTTTTTTCATAAAATGTGGAACATATTCCATTTGCCATGATGGCGACACCAGTATATACAGAATGCGTTTTGCCTGAAAGCTCACTTAGCATGCGAGACGCATCCTCTCTCGAAGTAGGCTTTCCTAATATAACACCATCTAGACATACTACCGTATCGGCACCTAGAATAAATGAGTGTTGGTTATTCAAATAAATGGCTTCCACTTTTCTTTCCGCTAAATCAATTACAATTTTTTCTGGTGAAAGAGAAGGGTCAAAGCTTTCATCTACATTACTACTAGATATAACAAATGGTATTTGGAGTTCTTCAAGGAGCTCTTTTCGTCGAGGAGAAGAAGAGGCCAATATGAGGGTTTGCTTTAACATGATTACACCTACCTACTTATTTTCAAATTGAGAGATACACACTAATCCTATCAAAGAATCGCAGGATACACAATTTTGAAACTGAATTTTTTATCGAATAGTAAATAAAATGTAATATGACGAAATTTGTAGAAATATTTATAAAATTATTTTTTTATCCTAAAATAATAAAAAGGAGCGTTAGTTTTTTAAACTTTACGCTCCCTCTTAAATTTTACAGCGCTACATAAGCGGCTAAATAGTTTAACAATTGCTGTTGAATTGCCTCTATCTCTTTCTCACTACTATTTTTCGTTAGTTTCATCGTAAGCTCCCCTCCCATGGCAAGATGGGTCGCCATTTTTTGAACCTTTTCATTCGAAAAATTAGAGATTTTTTTCTCCTCCACGATAGCGAGTGCTTTCTCTAACTTACTTTTCTCTTCCGTAGAAATGGATTTATCAAACTGAACACTTGTGACAATTTGAAGAATAGAATAATAAATGGCTGAAGAAGCTTCTATTACCCCCTTTTCTTCCTTAGACACATTCTCTATCTCATTACCATTAAAGACCATCTCTTTTGCATAAGTATCTTTTACTTGCTTTTGCCAAGCTTTTGCATTCTCCAAATTACTGACAACCCCTATTAAAAGGAACTGCTTTTCATCAATCGAGATAATTTGACTCGTTTTTCCTGCATCGGTTAATTTTTTTTGTTCGATTTTTGCTCGCTCTTCATTAGAGAAGACGCCTTTTTGAAGGACATAAGTAGTGATATCTGCTTTCGTGGCGATTTCCGTTGCAGCAGAAGCTTGTCCACCTTTGGAAGTATCGGAAGAATTATTGGCTGAAGCCGTTATATTTCCATTTGTTGCAGCGCTCTGATCACTACTCACCATATTTAATAAAATAAATCCAAAGCTCGTTCCCAAAATAACCGCAAAAAAAACGGCAAAGAAAATAGACGCAACGATTCCTTTCGGCAAGCTTTTTTTCTTACCTTCTTTTGCTTTACTGTTCTTTAATAATGCTGGCTTGTCCTTTTTAGTAAGAGGAGATTGAAAGGCAAATAAACTTTTTTCTTTATTTTTTGCTGGTGCTTCCTCTGGTTCCGGAAGAATCCAATCAAAACTTTCTTCTACCTCTGTTTCTTGACCGGCTGCTGACTCTTCCCTAAAATAATCTTTTTCTTTATTCTCGTTATTTTGATCCTTATGAAAAACAGAAGGCTGCTTCCGCTCCACCGCTTCATCTGTATCCTTATTTTGGAATGGACGGTCTTTCCCGTTGATTTTAATCGTTATTGTTTTTCGATTCTCCGGTTTTTCACTCACTCGTCCTACCCCCATTTTCATTTATTTTGTTTATCCTATCATACAAATAAAAAAAAATAACAAGACTTTTGTCGTCTTGTTATAGAATGATTTCGTCAAATTCAGTTGTTGTTAGACACAATCTGACTTGGGGAAAGGTCCTTATATTGAATTGCTTGCTCTACTCCATCTTCCTCTGTACAAAGCTTTCGATTTTCCCCTTTTAAACAAACTGCAATAGCTATGTTATTTTGAATGGTTACATAGCTTTTAGCAGAAGGAACTAGTTCGCGGTCTGTATCCGGATCATTAAATGTTCCCATATAACCACTTTCGACAAGTTCATGATAAGTAATTCTCTCTTTTGCATCCGTTCCACTAGTTGTTGCTTCTTTAATATAAAAATCAGTAGCTTCTTTCATATTCCATGCGTTTGCGATAAAAGCTCGATCACGCATATCTCCTATTACTTTCAGAACAGAAGGAATCGCTATCGCAGCTATTATGCCAAGAATGACAAGAACAGCAAGCAACTCCATTAGGGTTAGTCCCTTATCATTTAGTCTAGTTTTTAGCATTGCTAGACCCACCTTCTTTTTACGGTTCCACTATTCATCTTTACTATTTTCTAATGTTCCGGTATCAAAAGGATTCTTTCGTTCAGATACTTTAGGAGTATCTAATCGAGGAAGATCCTCTATTAAATCATTTAATGCTGGATAGTAATAAATAGACACTGTTAGTTCGAAGTCTATCACTTGATCACTTTCTTCAACTGATGTAATCTCTTTTGGCCCTGTAATGCTTAACGAATCAATAGTCATAATACGGTTGGAAGCTTCAATTTTTTCGATAAATCGCTCTAGTTCGAAATAAGTAGATGCTTCACCAATAATGTTGATTGAAGTTTGATGAATACCACTTGGAAGAACAATCTCTTCCGTATTTGTCTTTTCATCCGCGTCCTCATTTTCTTGCTTATTTGCATCACTGATTGCTTGATCGGCTGTAGTAAGCTCTCCATTTGTCACTTCTTCTGTGTCGGTTCCATTTATACTCATTTCGATAATATTCGTATCAGAAATAATCTCTGCTTTTTCTATTTCAAGGAGTGCCTGTTCTAACAAACGTTTCACAGGTACCTTTTTCTGCAACTCGATAGTGTTTGTATTTGCTTCTGAACCAGTCGTCTTTAGTTTAGATTCCAAAATATTCGCTTGTTGCTCTGCCATTTGCAACTCTGTTTTTTTCATATTTACGTCATTGTATAAAGGCATTAAATAGAAATAATAACTATATAAAGCTGCTAATACTAAGAGAATCATACTGAGAGAAAAGAACACGAGTGGCTTATGATCACTTAATCTCATGGGGAATCCTCCCCTTTTTCATTATCTTCTTTTTTCTTTTCCATTTCGTCTCGCAGCTTTGCTTTATTTAGTACAAATTCATAACTAGCAAAATAGCGTGGTTCCACTTCAGCTTGTTTCAAAATATCAATCGCTTGATCCACTTGATCGCTAATTTTATTTTCAAGTGTGTCTGTTGATTTCGCTTCCGTTAAAAGAGCCTCATCGACCCAGCTAATATCTAGTAAGGAATTTAAATAATAAGCTGCATCACTTTTTGTATCGAACTGTATAATCATACTTGTTGTAAGATCATCCGATACCTTTAATTCTTGAATAAAGCCTCTTTCGGGCAAGTTTTTTGTTAATTCTTGCAAGAAGAGAACATAATCCACTGATTGATTATTCGCCCAATTTATGGCTGACTCAAGGCTTTGGACAGACTCTGAATTTTTGTAGTTATCTAACTTCTGATTGTACGTATTAACAAGATTTGTCGTCATCTCTAACGAGTTTTCTGTTGCCTCTAATTCAGCCTTTTTGGTCGTAGACTGCCAGATAAATAAGCCTATTAATAATAAAGTAATCAATAAAGCTAGGATAACCCAAAGTAATTGTGACTTTCTCTTTGGTTCTTTTTTAGGAAGGAGGTTTATTTCTACTAACATTTTTACACCTCTTTTAATCCTAAACCAATGTTTAAAAGAAAACTTGATGGTATAGGCTTGTTAGAAACTGTTTGGTTCACTTTTAATGCAAGAACAGGAATATCAAAACGGTTCTCTATACTTTCTACAATCGTAGAATGCCATGGATGGTCTCCTGCTACTACTAATTTTGTCACTTGTTTGTCGCCTTTATTTAAAGTATAGCGATAAAAGCTCATCACTTTTTCCAATTCTTTATAAACATCCTCAAGACCATTCCAAATCTCAGCCTTATCACCTGTAAATGTCAGCTTTTCTTCTTGCAAATGCTCATCTGTCGTAATGGTCCACTGTTGTTCATCGATTTCTAGTAATAAATGTCTCATCAATAAAGGATAATGTTCTTCAAAAATGCTGGCGTTTACTGTTTTAATATCGATTTCAACTAACATGATATTTTCATCAGCTTCCACTTTATTAGAATGAAAGAAGTAACGATAGAGTGCTAAAGCGGAAATATCGGCAGATTGCGGAGATAATTTTGCCTCTTCTAATAGATCTGCATATTGTGCAACACTTTCTTCAGGTGCAGCAAATAAAATAATTTGCTGTTTATTTTTTTCTTTTTCTTTCAACAAGTAATAATCAAAAACAGGATCCTCGAATGGCAAATGGATCGATGTTCCAAGTTCCATATACAAATAACCTTTAATTTCATCTTCACTCACATCTTCTGGAATAGGAAGCTTTCGAATGACAATCGAAGAATCTGGAACTAAGAAGCGAACTTGTTTCTTCGATAGTTTCCATTCATCCATACATTCTTCTAGAATCCACAGAAAATTTTCGACATCCTGAATAGTTCCATCATGAATCAATCCAGGCGGCAAAAAACGCTCTCCAAAACTTTGCACAGAAGCATCTTGGGAATTCTTCATTTCCACATATCGAATAACATGATCCTTTATCGTTAAGCTAACCACTCTCTTTTTGCCAAAATTAAAATTTAGTGCCATATTGAAAACTCCTTATTGTTACTAGATGGAGGAAGAAAAATTCCCTTCCAAAAGACCTTTTAGCTGTTTTAAAGGACAATGTTTAAGTACCATTGGATAATTGAATTACCAAAATAGTAAGCGATGAGTGTTCCTAGAGCAATATAAGGACCAAAGGGAATAGGTTGTTTCTTTTTCGATTTACCAAGAGCCATTCCGATAAGACCTCCGATTGTTCCTAAGAAAGTAGAAAGAAAAAAGGCAACAAAAAGTAACTTAATTCCTAAAACAAAGCCAATTACCGCAAAAAGCTTGATGTCTCCTCCGCCCATTCCCCCTTTTGAAACAATGGCAATAATGAGGAGAAGCGTAAATCCAACCACTGCACCAAGTAAAGAATTCCACCAAGGATGCAACGGGATGAAAAATCGTTCGATTATAAAAATAACCGAAAAAACCAGCAATACTTTATCAGGGATAATCATATATTTTAAATCAGCTACCGTAATAATGATAAACAAGGAAATCAGTGTCCATGATACAAACAGCTCGGAACTCCAGCCAAGCAGTAATGGACTTATGACAAAGAGAACACCCGTTAAAAGCTCAAATATAGGATAGAAGGGGGAAATCGATGCTTTACAGCATTTTGATTTCCCCCTTAATAATACATAACTTAAAACTGGTACAAGCTCCATCGCCGATAACGTTCGTCCACAGCTTGAACAATGAGATCTTGGTCTAACAATCGATTCATTTATAGGAACCCTTAAGCCAACTACGTTGTAAAACGAACCAAGGGTTATGCCGTATAGGAAGATTAGTAGATGGATCATTTTCTAACCTACTATTAATTATCTGTTACAATTACTTTGCTTGCAGTATCATTATTAATATCGTCAATAGATGCCGCAGTGAATTTAATGAACTTTTTCCCTGCTGCAACTTTATCAGTAGTTGTTAAAGTAAAATTTATACCATCTGTACTTGTAACCACATAATCACCAAACGTTGTCTTTAAACCACTTACATAGCTTTGGAGTTCCGCCTGATCAATTTCACCATCATTTGGAATATCATTAGCTGCTACATAGTTTTTGGCTGCGTTCAGTACTGTAATAGCATCTGCCTTCACCGCATCTTCTTTAGAATTCTGAATAATCCCAGCGATACTAGGCACTGCAATCGCTGCAATAATCCCCAAAATTACAATAACTGCTAGTAACTCGATAAGTGTTAAACCTTTTTCATTTTTTATAGTTTGTTTGATTAATTGACGCATGTATTTATCTCCTTTTAATTGTCATTTTTTGTTTTAAATCTATTACTATTATACTAGATAGATTGTTCTAATTATATCTTTTTTTCAATAAATCCTTAGAAATTATTGGACGTGATTAAAAATCTCAAACATTGGTATTAGGATAGATGACACAATGGTTCCAACAATGCTTGCAAGAAAAACAATCATAATGGGTTCAATCAACGATTTTAATCGATCTGTTGCGGTATCTACTTCCTTTTCATAGAAATCTGCTACTTTTGAAAGCATCTCATCTAATGATCCTGTTTCTTCGCCTATTGCTATCATTTGTGTCACGAGGGGTGGAAACACCCAATGGGCTTTCATTGGGACAGTTAATGACTGCCCCTGTTCTAGCGCACTTCTTGACTGAACGAGGACTTTTGCCATTACTTCATTTTCAATAACCCTTTCGACAATTGAGATTGCCTGTAAAATGGGGACAGAGCTCGAAAACAAAGAACTAAGTGTTCGCGTCATTCTCGCAATCGCTGCTTTCTGCAAGATTTTTCCGAAAATCGGCACTCTTAACAGAAAATAATCAAGATAATACTTAGATGCTTTATTATTACGAATAACCATTATTGCAATAATAACGGCGATCAACAGCAAAGATACTAGCCACCAAAACTTTTGCATAAAGCTACTTGCCGAAAGAACGAATTGGGTAATTGCTGGTAACTCACTATCAAAATCAGCAAACATGTCCACAAATGTTGGCACTACACTTACCAACAAGAATATAACAACGATAAATGCAATAATTGCAATTGCAATAGGATACGTAAGGGCTGATATGATTTTCTGCTTCGTATAATGCTGCTTCTCAAAATGATTAGCTAGTCTTTCTAATGTTTCATCCATGCTTCCTGTAGCTTCTCCGGCGCGAATCATATTGACAAACATACTGGAGAACACTTTTTTATGTTTCGCTGTAGCTACAGATAAAGGATTTCCATCTTTTAAATCCTGCTCAACCGCTAGTAACGCTTTTCGCAAGGCCTTACTTTCCGTTTGTTCAGCAAGTATAGCAGTCGCATCTACTACCGATATCCCTGCTTTTATTAGTGTGGCGAATTGGCGTAAATATATTACAAAGTCTTGTAGTTTTACTGGGCTGCCAAATGAAATTTCCTTTGTTAATAGCGTTTCAGGGATTTCATTTATTTCGGTTACCTTAATCCCTTTTTCTTTTAACTGCACCATCGCTTCTCGTTTAGATCCAGCTGTTACTACCCCTTGTTTTTTTCCTTTTCGATCTCTTCCTGCATATTTATAGCGGGCCATATTTATTGCTCCTTTTCTTGAAGATAAGGAAGTGCAGCCTCTCTTAAAATGGCTCCAGCTTGGGCTAATTCTTTTACATTGCTTTCCAATGTATGCATTCCTGCTGCTTTCGACGTTTGCATAATGTTTAAAATCTGATGGATTTTTTCATTGCGAATCAAATTGGCTACAGCTGAATTGTTAACAAGAATCTCGGTTGCTGAAACCCTTCTCGATTTATCTGGTGTAGGGAAAAGTCGTTGGGCTACTATACCTACTAGAACAGAAGCCAACTGAATTCGTATCTGATCCTGCTGGACCGGCGGAAATACATCAATTATCCGGTTAATAGTTGCTGGAGCACTTGACGTATGAAGTGTCCCTAACACCAAATGCCCTGTTTCTGCTGCAGTAATAGCTGTTTGAATCGTTTCTAAATCACGCATTTCTCCAACAAGAATTACATCAGGGTCTTGGCGCAAGGATGCTCGTAAGCCATTGGCAAAATTATTCGTATCAAATCCAACTTCTCGTTGATCAATAATACATTTTCCATGCTTATGCAAATACTCAATTGGATCCTCCAGAGTAATAATATGCTTTCTCATATTTTCATTCATATAAGCAATCATCGCTGCTAAGGTCGTTGATTTCCCACTGCCTGTTGGTCCAGTAATTAAAATAAGTCCTTGTGGCTTTTCTGCAATTTTCTTTAAAATATTCGGAAGCTTTAAATCATCTAGACTAGGGATAGACGTAGGCACAACTCGTATCGCCAATGAAATACATGCCCTTTGCTTATAAACGTTGACCCTAAATCTAGATACTCCTTTTAAACTATAGGAAAAGTCAAGTTCCCCTCTGTCTTCGAATACTTCCCACAGTTTCTCAGGAATCATCGTTTGAGCCATTATTTCAGTATCATTTGGTGCTAAATTATTTTTCCCGTATCGCTTTAAATCTCCATTTATTCTCATAACAGGGGGAACACCAACTGTTAAATGGATATCAGAGGCTTTTAATTCAAAGCCTACTCTCAATAAGTAATCAATATTATTATTCAATGATGTCCCTCCTAATCAGGGATAGCTACTCTTAATACTTCTTCTGTTGTCGTAATTCCTTGCTTTACCTTTAATAATCCATCATCAATAAGGAAAATTGTTTTTGCTTTCATGGCAAGATCGCGCAGCATGGTGAATGATTCACCATTCATAATGACTTTTTTCATTTCATCATTCATGACTAATACTTCATGGATTGCTACCCTTCCTTTGTAACCAGTCATATTACAAGAAGCACAGCCTTTGCCTCTGACAACTTTATCAATAGTCAGCCCTCGTTTTGCGAAGATTTCTTTTTCTCTTACTGTGGCAGCATGAACTTGTCCACAGTCTCTACACACTCTGCGAACGAGACGTTGAGCGACTATCCCTGTTACCGATGAAGCTACTAAAAACGGCTCTACCCCCATATCTAATAGCCTTGTAACAGAACCAAGTGAATCATTTGTATGCAAGGTGCTTAATACAAGGTGACCGGTTAAAGAAGCCCGGACGGCTATCTCGGCTGTTTCTTTATCGCGAATCTCTCCAACCATAATTACATTAGGATCCTGACGCAAAATTGCCCGTAATCCTGTAGCAAAGGTCATTCCTACATTGGTATTTACTTGAATTTGGTTAATTCCTTCTAACTGATACTCAACCGGATCTTCAACTGTAATAATATTGATTTCTTCACTGTTCAAACGGTTTAGTGCTGCATAAAGCGTCGAGGATTTACCAGAACCTGTAGGACCTGTAATAAGAATGATACCTGTTGGTTTTTCAATCAGATTTGTAAATCTAGACAAATTTACTTTATTAAACCCAAGCTTATTTAAATCATTTAGTGCACTTCCGAGATCCAAAATACGCATAACTACTTTTTCCCCAAAAACAGTAGGAAGCGTAGACACACGGAGATCAATAGGATGAAAGTCTAGATTAAACTTCATTCTTCCATCTTGCGGAATACGGTGCTCGGTAATATCCAAGTTTGCCATAATCTTTAAACGCGCAATTAATACACTCTGCATATGCTTCGGCAAGACTCTTTCTACACGTAGAACGCCATCTATCCGATAACGGATTACGACTTTCGTTTCTTGAGGATCAACATGGATATCACTAGCTTTTAAGGTTGCAGCATTCGATAATATCTGGTTTACTAAGCGGACAATCGGTGTATCTTGTTGTTCCGCCACACTTCCACTCACATCTTCGCCAATTGTCCCATTATCGGACAGCAACTCTTCAAAGCCTTCATCCATATCGTAATATTTATTGATCGCTCTTAAAATATCATCTTTCGTTGCAATAGCTGTCTCAATTTGAAAACCGGTAGATAAACGCAAATCATCTATTGTGTAGAAATCCATCGGATCAGCCATTGCAACATATAACTTTTCGCCTTCTTTTTTAAGCGGAATTATTAATTGTCTTTTCGCTGTTTCCTTTGAAATGATGGTAAATAGCTTAGGATCAAAGGGATATCGATACAAACTGACATGCGGAATACCTAATTGAAATTCCAACACTTCAATTAATTGTTGTTCCGTAATATAACCTTTTTGAAGCAAACTATCTCCAAGCCTTTGATCCGGATGCTTATCTTTAAGTGCTTGCTGCAATTGATCTTCTGTCAACAAGCCAGCTTCCACCAACAAGTCTCCTAAACGCTTTCGTATTTGTTTCATTGATTTATCCTCTGATTTCTATGCTTATTTTTGCATATCTACTTCTGATTGCGGAATCTCTTCCTTTACGCCTTCTGGATTTTGGCTGTTCGAGTCCGTCTCTGTAGAACCCTCTGTTGTTTGATTACCGGAATCATTATCTTCAGTGTCGATATTTTCTTCAGAATCAACATTATTATTTAAGTCATTTGAGTCGTCGACATTATCTGTATCAATAACTGTTTCTCGTTCTTCGATTAATCCCGAAGCAACTATTTTATTGATTGGAGCGTAAAAGTCTTCACTCATTAAATCTTTTTTAACTTCTACTCCATCGCTATTTTTTGCCACACGATAAACTTTGATTAATAGTCCGTCCGTTCCTTCCGAGATTGGTTTATATTCATTAAAGCCTAATAAAGAATCAAATTGGATGACTGTTTTCGGCTTAAAGGTTTCTTGATCGGAAAGAACTACATCATATTGAAATAGAAACGGAATACCAACTAACGAAGCATACAACTTATTACCAGCCATTTTAAATTGAAGCTGATAAACAGAAGCATTCGGATTATAAAAACGATAATCCATTTTTTTTGATTGATTGATTTTTGTTTCATAGCCTAATTGTGCGTAATTAGTTAATTGGCTACTCGTAAAGCGCTCAGCAATCGTAAAATTAGTAGCCAATATTACTTGATGGAGAGCAGTTGCAACCATACTTAATGTGGTATCTGAATAACCCTCTGCCTGATTGCCTATTAAGTCTAGCAAGGAAATGGTATCTTCTTGCCCAACTTCAATGCTAGGAAATTGTTTCACCCATTTAGCGACATTTTCCTTATTTTGCTGCACATCTAATGTAGTATCAGCTAAAATTACTTCTTCTTCTTTTTGGCTGACTAAGTATTCCTGAAGTGCTAGTTCATGATTTCCTTTATCCAACTGAGAAGCTATTGCGAGTAAACTATCATTCCATTTATTTGTATAAAAAACATCCTCTTCAATAAGAAATGAAGATATCGAGTAAAGCACCCCCAATAAATCATCTTGATTTAGCGAAACAACCAATACATTGTCTGTGCCTGGATGGAGCTTTTCTAAGCTTTCTTGAAATTGGAAGGTAAATAAATTCGGATCAAATTCAACTGTTTTTTCTTTATACTTCAAATGAATAGAAGTTGACTGAAGCCATTCATTCTGAGAAGCCTTCAATACTTGCAATGCTTCTTCTAAATTCATCCCAGAGATATCTACGCCTGCTACAGTCGTCCCCTCTGCATATCCTTCCTTGTTAGAAAAGATTCTTTCATAAGCATTTGCACCAAAATGCGAAAAACTAAAAATAAACGCAGTCGTAACCACGATAGCTACAAATAGCTTTACACCTTGAACGTTTTTCATGAAGTAATGACTCCTTTTGTTATGCATTCACACTCATAGATAAATCAATTACTACACTTGGCCCAGCATTTTGCGCCTTTTCAATATCCTCTAATGTTAATACAGATCCTCCTGCGACAATCAATTCACCATCATTTGAATAAATATCTTTTGTCACTTGTTTATTTAACAATAACTCTCTTTGTTTTTCTTTCAGCCCATTAAGACTAGCTTCCTCTTCTGCCAATAATTCTTCTTTAGGTAGTTTTTCAATTATGTGGTCATTAGTAAGAACAACTTCTTCGTGAACAGAAATTGGTTCCGCTGCTTCTTCTTTCACAATAATGATATCTTTCCCATATGTAATGACATATTCAGATGAGATAACAGACTCCTGCCCTTTCAGAATAAGGCCAATAATTTCACCTGTTTCTTCATTAATTTGGTACTCCGTTACGTTACCAACAAGTTCCCCTTTTCTAGTAATAACGTTTGTATCAATAATATTGATTTTTTTGCTTGCCAATTCACTCGCAATCGGAATCTGTGTTAAATCAATGATAGAGTTTACACTTTCAATCGTTACAGCATATCCCCCCACACCGATTACCTTTTTAAAAGGTATTGCTTGAATGCTTTCTTGCCATTCTTCTTGCTCTAATGCTAAAAAATCGACAAAGCCTTTTTCTGGATTAATGATTAATGACTGTACATTTCCTTCTTGCTGTCCATTAGAGATGCTAATAATCGGTAAACCTTTTAGTTGTGTGCTGATTTTCATAAAATAAGTCCCCTATTCTATCTATTATTCATTCAGATATTTTTCTGCCATAAATTTAATTTGTTCTAATACAATTGGTTGTTCCGCAAATTTATCATGTAATATATACAATAAATTTTTTAATTTATCGTTTTCATTATTTTGTACATATATATCAATCAACAAAGTGGAAAAAGCGAAATATTCATTTAAAGGCATACTCTCCTTCAAGCACTGTTTAAGCACTATTTCAAATTTTTCCTTATCCATTGAATGCTTCATCATTTCTAATTGTGATAAAGTATTGTTGATAATTTTATAGGCTAATCCACTTACCTCATTTTCTTTTTCGTGACCATCTGATTCTATCGGATTCGCTTGGTCTTCTTCAATAGTAATTTCTGCTACTTCGTCCAACATTTCTTTAGCTGAAAAATCTTGCAGTTCCTCTATATTTTCTTGTTCTAAGATTTTTTCATCCTCTATATCCACTTCAGCTAAAACATCGAGTGATAGATCATCCAAATGCTGTTCTTGTTCATTCTTTTCCGATGAAACTGCCACTTCCGATTCCTCGTAAATAGGAAAAGGTATTTCTTCGATTTCATCTTCTTTTCTATCTTCGATTAAATCGATTACAGGAGAAGCATCTTCGTCCAGCATTTTTTCAATTTCAGCGAGATAACTTTTCTCTACTGCTTCATCATCTAATTCCTTATCGAGAATTTCCTGTTCCTCAACAGAAGGATAAATTACTTCCTCTTGCTCGGTTAATTCCAATTTCTCTATTACATCAAGATCAAGTTCCACATCTAAACTGTCGACCGTTTTGTCTAGGGTCACATTCTCTTCATTTATTAAAATTTCTTCAGAATTTATATTTGACACATAGGTAATTATATCCTCTTCTTCTATTACGCTATTCGTTGTTGCTTTGCTATCCTTCACTTCTATTGTTTCTTGAACATTCTCTGTAACTGATTCTGCTACTTCTTCTGACAGTTCAAAAAGAACCTTTGACCAATTTTTCATCAAGAAATAACTTGCAATAATAAGAAATAATAGCATGATTAAAATACTTTGCCAGATAGGAAATAACTCCCTTGACAATATACCGATAGCAGAAACACACAATGCCAAACCAATAGTAATAAATTTCCCGCGATTCGAAAGTCCTAATGGCAATAAATACATGACAGGCACAACTATAACCAAGGACAAAAGCGCCAAAATATATAAACTCATTCACACACCTCCTCTATTCAAATCATTCTCCTAATAATACGACATTTTTTGTAATTTTTCTAAAACTTTTGCATTATTTTTTTGACAATTTTCTTCATATAATAACTACTTAGTATTGTATAATAAGATTAGCATTTTTGAAAGCAGGGGAAAATATGAAAAATTTCAAGCTGATATCTAGTTCAAAGGGATTAACATTAATAGAAGTCTTATTGTCTCTCACTATCCTTAGTATTATCTTATTAGGTATAATGAACTTTTTTAATCAAGCTTATTCGTTCACAAATCTTAACCAGAAAAAGACTGCTGGCATAAATGTTGCTAGAAATGCTTTAACCTATATGGAACAAGCTTCAATGGAAGATTCCTTTCTTAGCATCAAAAACAGAATAGACAAGAATTCAGACACAACAGGAGAGTTATTTGTCTGCAATAATGAGTATAAAGTCATTTGGAATACTGAAACTAATACTTCCTGTACACCTATTAAAATTAATAATATTGATTATCATGTAAATATTAAGCCTACTATAGATGAAAATTACAGTAATTTCTTCATTCCTTTAACGGTAACTGTTACATGGAGTGTGAACAATAAAGAATATAGTACATCCATGGAGGGAGCCATTAAAAGTGAAGATCTTCGATGAAAAAGGAATAACACTATACGAACTGTTGGCAACCATGACGATTCTTGCTATCGTCTTGCCTGTCATTTATGGTGTCTTTCAGTCAGGTTTATCTTTATATAATAAAATTCAAATCGAAGGCCAAATACGTGACGATGCTGATTACGCTGTATCAATGATGATGAATGCCTTTAATAGCATCCCTTTTGATTATGTATCGATTGAAGGGGATACTAAAATTAGCTTATATGATACGGAGCAAACAGTTTTTGAGAGGAATACAAAAGAAAACTCTTCTTTTTATACATATAATAAAGAAGAATTAAAGCCAGAGAACGCAAAAGTGAGAAGCATCGAATTTGTTGACCAACAACTTAATGACCAAACCATTACTTCTGTTTCGATCAATAATCAAATTTTAGAAGGAAGCGGTGATTTTTCTGGTTCTAAAATAAGATTAACGTGTAATAAAACAGCTCAAGGAAATAAAAATCAATGTCTTCGTGGCTTAATCCATGTCACTTTTGTTATCGATCAAGCAAGATTAAATCGACCTTTAACTTTAGAAAGCCAATTTGGCTTTTAAGGAGAATATAATTTATGTTCAAATGGAATCAAAAAGGGAACGCACTTATTACCGTATTATTAATTTCATTGGTTTTCACCACCATTGGTCTCGCAATCGTTGCATCTAGCATAAACAGTACAAAAAGGGTAGAAACGAGAGAAACGGACATAAGCATTACGTACGAAAGCAAAAAAGTTCTCGAAGAAATAACGTATGAAATGGCCAATGCTTTACAATCTTTACCTTTAGACTATAGGCAAATAGATAATCAATATGTCGTTAGTGATACTTTTGATACAAAGCTTGCATCCAGTGTTATTATGCCAACTTTAAATAAAATATTAACAAATCAAACTTATAATAATTCGATTAATTGTCTAAGTGTCGTGGATTTAAGCAATTCTACTACAGTAGATATACCTTCTAATAAAGCTTGCCCTAAGAACACTTACGAAAAGGATACCACTTATTCTATTGATCGAGGTTTAGATTTCACCCGAGTATTAGAAATTATTCTTGTAACGAATAATCCTAACGAAACAGAAGGAAGCATTACAAGAACGTTAAAAAAACGAGTGATTCTATCTCCTTTGCCTAGCTTTTTGAAATATGCGGTTGGCTCCTTTTCAGAGGATGATAAGGAAGGATTACTTATTAATGGATCACCCAATATTAACGGTAATATTTATGCAAATCAGCTCCAAATCAGTGATCGGGCAAAATACCAGCTGAAAAATGGGACTAGACAAGAAAAGGCAGCTCTCCCTCCTTCTGTTACTGGTAATATTTATAGTAGTTCCGCCAATCTATTAACAGAGCTCAAAGCAGATAATTTCTATAAAGGGGAAGTTCCTTCTTTAAATCATGATAGTCAGTTTATTAATATTGACTACAACCGCACCTTTGTCCAACGAATCGATACGATGTTAAGTACAGATGATAATTTAAACAGTATTACTATTGGAGATATAAATGAAGCACCTAATTTGCCAGATCTTCTTAAGAACAAAATAGCTTCGATTGTTAATGGACATTCAAGTGGGGCTGACTTAATCGAAAATGTCCCTCAACAAGAAGCACCATCTTCTGTATTAGGAGATGCTATCAAGCGTCTTTCGAATAGTTTTCAGATTGAAAGCGAGAATAGCCCCTTAGACTTTCAGGAAACAGTTAATATTAATGGAGATACCGTTATTAACAGCAGCAATTATCCGATTACGTTTGAAAAAAAGTTAATTGTTAATGGAGATTTATATTTGGTAAGCAACAGTGATTTAAAGTTAGCTGATAATATTTACGTTTCCGGCGATTTACATTTAATCAATTTTAATGGAGACATGAATTTGCAGGGAAATATCTTTGTTGCTGGTGCTTTAAATATTGAATCTGCTGCCAACAATAAAGTGAATCCCGATAATGGGATAACCCTTAGCGGGGATATTCTCTCAGGAAAGTCTATAAATATCCGTCCTTTGAATACTACGATTTCTTTTAATAGCAATATGATCAGTTTAGATTCATTTACTATTAATGGAGATGAGAAAGATGAAGAATTAGGAGAGAACGATATAATCAAAATTAATTCTGTTGTCTATACATTAAACGACGCCTTTGTTTCGAACATTAATATTCTTGGCTTACCTTATGTAGATAACCGTACAGGTGCTACTCAAATAGGACAGCTTATTTTATTAGCTAAAGAAAAACTAACTATTACAAGAATGAATGAGTTTAATCATTTTAACCCTATGAAAGAATCTGGTTTTCCCTATACACCGGATGAAGAGACTATCATTCAGCCTTTAAAAGCCTTCTTTTATACGG
This sequence comes from Niallia sp. FSL W8-1348, assembly GCF_038006745.1. Classification (NCBI taxonomy): domain Bacteria; kingdom Bacillati; phylum Bacillota; class Bacilli; order Caryophanales; family Bacillaceae; genus Niallia; species Niallia sp. FSL W8-1348. Next base: position 232,804 of record NZ_JBBOVV010000003.1, read on the forward strand.
AACAAAGTGCCGAATTATATGGTGTTGGCTCCCTTTTCTATATTAAAGGTGGCGTTTTTGCAAAAGAATCGTTAGAAATAAATGCGATCCGTGCCAATAGAACTTTCTCTATGATTTCTGATATACCAAATTCAAGTGAAGGAATGCTTTCGCGCTTTATTGTTGATTATGATCAGGATGTGTTATTGAGGGGAATAGACGCCCTCCCTATAGTGGATCGACTACAAATAATTCCTGACGACTTTGTTATTGAATAAGTTTATAGTTCGTTCAATTGAAATTGCTTTAAACAAACATTTCTATTTCTACTTATTAAAATGGAGCTCTACCTGTGAGGTAGAGCTCCTTCTATTTATAGGCTTACCAGCGCCCATCGCCGCCTTCTTCACTGCGTTTTTTCACTACTTTAAAGAGGGTAGAGTCTTTTGGCTGGGTACCATCTTTTTGCTTTTCTGCGATTGCAGTTATTTCTGCATATCCAACATCTTTCGCTTTTAAATAGTATTGATCACCTTGCTTGATTACTTCTACTGTATCAGAAGCGTTAGTCAAAACTTCCTCTATATCTTTATCCGTAGCATTAGATGGATGAAAGAGTAACAGATCTTCTACTGCTATAAGATCGGGATTTGTTCCATCGCTTCGTTCAATCGTGTATACTGGCTTTGTAAATGAAATATCGTCCAATTTCACATATGGATCCATAACACGTACTGGAATTCTTTGCACAATATTGGAACCGTCTGTTGTTTTCACAATTAATTCTGTATTTCCGGCTATGTTTCCTGTAATTGTATTTTGGCCAGGAATTAAACTGGAGATAGATGGATTGGCCATGCTTATATCCAAATTCATATTGGAAGCATTACTTGGCTCCACTTTTATCGTAAAATTCTTTGTACCGCCAACATTTACTTCTAAAGGATTAGGCTCAATTGTTATAGAAGTTATTGACCATGCAATCTTAATCTTTTTTACTATCTCGGTATTATTGGCAAACCCACCGGATGCTTTAATCGATATCGTATTTTCGCCTGCTGTTTCAATGCTAATTTTAGCTTCTGGCTTGAAAGTTTTCCAACCTGTACTATTAGAGGCATTATCGATTTTGTAAGCATAAGCAACATCATGTCCTGGAACTTTATTGGTTAAGACAGCATCGATAAACTCCGTTGAAGTGGATCCACTCTTATAGATAGTTGATGTATCTTGACCGATTAATTCAAAATCAGGTAAGAAGTGCAAATAGGCTATACTGTTGTCTGAATAAGTAATTTCGATTGTTTGATTGTTAGAACCCTTTTCAAAGACCATATCTTTGACTGGCTTATTCGCGAGATTGTAGTCATTTGGAAATTCCGTATTAGCTAATTTCTTATTTGTTTCTTGTTCCCGCTTCTCGATAATCCCTGCTGCATCCCCAATATAATTATTAACAGTCGACTCTTTTAATTGCACCTTCATATTCATCGTTTGCGTGGAAGGAGATATTGTTGTTTCATTTGTGTTTGTGAAACGAGAATCTTTAAAATATAAATCTGCTCTTGGCATACTTAAATTATTTACAGCATAATTCACTTTGTACTGAATGGTCTTCGTTATTACAGAGGGCGTAAATTTACCACCCGAATAATTAACTTCATTAGGCAATGTTATTACTGCATATCTGAGTCCATTTTTATTTATCTCTTTTACATTATCTGCTGAAACTAAAGATACGCTGTCTGATAAAGGTTGTTCAATCACTAACTGAGTAAGCTTTCCACTGACTGAATTATTAACAATACCAATCGGATTTAAAATATACTCTACATTAAAATAATTCGTTTTATCGTCAGAATTACTCGTTTTAATTAAATCGTTCAGTTCGTTAACTTCTTTCTTTAAGGTCATAGTGGAAGAAAAACTAGCTGGTGCATCTGCCTTCACTTGAATTGTTGCACTTGTATACTTCGTTTGAGTATTTCCATCCAGATCTTTATATTGCATGACAATATTATCAAATACATATGTTCCTGCTTCACTAAACGTTAGCGGTAAAGACATATCAATTGCCCCTGATGGTTCCTGATTTATCGGAAAAAGAATATCTTTCTTAATAAGGATATCTCCTGCACTATCAGTTGTGGCATTCGCATTGTCCGCTAATTTTACTTTACTCCCATACTTAGAAGCATTAATCTTAATCGTTGTGGAAATGGTTGGTGTAGCAACTTTTTGGGAGATATCCTCAAAAATTTTTGAAATCGTATTTGTAGATGCCTGTTGGGCTGTCACACCTGTTATCTCAGATAATTTACGCAAGTAATTCATATCAACTTCTTTATCTGTTCCGAAACCAATAGAATATAATTTAATATTATTTGCTGCTAACTTATTGACTTCACTATTTATACTAGCATTTATTGCTTTCTGGATATTGTTTAAATCTCTAGAGATTACAGTACCATCAGATCTTGTGGCAGTTGCAGTATTATTTGTATAAATAGTATAAGTTACATTATCTTCTACACTAACTTTTTTAGATTCATATTCAATGCAAATACCAAAAAAGGATCTAATGCATACTTTTTTCGTATCCTCAAAAGTCTCTTTCTGTATCAATGAGGTCGGTTCACCATCCGTGAGAAATATTACATATTTCCCTTCATTGTTATTACCTGATGTAAGAAAAGCATTTGCTTTTTGTATAGATTGAGTATAATTAGTTCCTCCATATGCAGTTAAACTATTTGCCTTATTTTGAATTTCTTTAAGATTTGTATTAACATTATTAAGAACATTACTCCCTTTTATTGGAAAGTTAACTATTTTATCTGTTTCCACATCGCTTGAAAAAGGAATAAGAGCAAAACGATCATTATAATTAGGATTTGTCCCAAAAATATTCACTGCTTCTGCGACAGCGTCTTTTGCACTTTGAAACTTACTTGGATTTTTCCCTAGTTCATCCATTGATCCTGACTTATCAAAAACAAAAACAACATCAACAGGAGTACGGTTAGCATTCGTTGCTTTTCCTACAGGCGTTAAACGTACATCTAAGCTACCTTGAGCTACTCCTGTACTTGGTTTTACAATAACACTTTGAGATGGAGTAACGGTAAAGTTTACTGCAGGTGCTGCTGTAGCAGCTTTTATTTGTATCGGCACAAGTAAAATCAATAAAAATAGAACTATTAAGAATTTACTAGCTAATTTCGTTCTCCTCATATATTGCACCCCTAATCTATAACTCTTTTACTATTTTTGGATTATACAGCTTATAATACTCTATTATAACAAGTACTTTTGTACTAGCATAGATATTTATTATGGAAATAGACTCACTATTAATATAGGCGTTAAGATTAAATTTAACCATAAAAAAAGAACTTCCTAAGGAAGTTCAAAACATTTACTTCACATAACTAGCAACTCGGTTTCGCCCAGCTCTTTTCGCCCCTACATATAACGCTCTATCTGCATGTCTAATTAAAGCTAACGGTTCATCGGCATCTTCAGGAGCACAGGCTAATCCGAGTGATGCGGTAATACTTATCTTTTTTATTTGATTACGATCTTCTATAGTTTGTTTAATAACAAATGGTCTAGAAGCAATCATCTTGCGGATAAATTCGGCAAAATCAAGCGCTTCTTTCTTCGCTATATTGCTTAATAAGATAACAAACTCTTCACCGCCATATCTTGCAACTACTCCATGGTCACCAATGAGATTTTCAATCCTTTTGGCAAAAGCTTTTAAAATCTCATTTCCTGCCTGATGACCATATTGATCATTTACCGATTTAAAATGGTCAATATCTAACATGATTAGAGCAAGATTGTCCAATTTCTTTTCATTCAATTCAACAAACTGTTCACTTAATATTTTTTCAAAATAGCGGTAATTATACAGCTTTGTTAAAGCACATCTTTCACTATTTTCCTTCGTCTGCTCAAAGTATTTGGCATTTTCTAAAGCAATCGCAAACTGGGTACATAATAAATCTAATACCATTAATTTTATGTCGGCAAATGCCTTCCTTTGTTTGCTCCCAAGTAATAGGACACCAATTACTTTATTATTTTTAATAAGCGGCATACATAATACACTTTGAATTCCTTCAGGCATATACCCCTTATTTATTTTCTGCCAATCCTTCTCCGAATGGTAGGTGCATATTTTCTTTGTGGCTAAAACGGTTCCGCTAATTCCTTCATTTTCTTGCAACGTCTCTGTAAACACAGGTAGCTTCTCTTGTTGCTCTACTCTAGAAATCATTTCTAATTGATTATTTGCATTTACTTGATGAATAAACACAAAATCAACTTTAAATAATTCATATAGTTTAGCAATGAAAAAATCGACCGTTTCATTTACATATAAATTTTGCGAAAGTTGATGACCAATTTCTGCCGTTTTCTTTAAATAATCGTTAGCCGTCTGGCTGGAATGGTAAAGTTTTAAAATTAGAGAGAGGGAGATAAATGGCACACCAATTAAAATCAGAGCAGCAGGTCCAATATATTGATACATAATATATAACGCTATCCCAACTGGATAGGTGATAATTGTGGTGAATATTTCCCAGACCAAATCTTTTGTAAGAAAAGGTTGCTTTCTTTTATATATGAACCGATCAATAAAAAAGATACATAAAGTGTTAAGTAATAAATAAGATATGAGATAAATACTTATTAATCCAAAAGATTTTAGATCGAAGGCTAAATTAAATCCATTTTGACCACCAAGCGTATAGTAAATAACGCCACTAAAAAAGGAAACAAGGAAAAACATGGTCGAATTCATTGGCATGCGAAAGAGTGTCTTTTTATCTAATTTCGCTTGATATAGGACTGCTAATAACGCGATTTGTACGAGGATGATTTCGATAAATAATCCAAATATTAAAAAAACAGATAGGGTAGCCCATTGTAAGAAAAATACGGGGGTACCATTTATCATCATTGGCATACTTGCAACAACTGTCATAAATAATAAAAAGGCAAGAATTTCCCATTCATTTCCGCGAATTTGCGGTGAATACATATGATAAGAGAACCACAAACCGAAAGAGAGAACAAGTGTCCAAACTATCCATATTAATTTTTTATCGCTTGGTTTAACCATTCTCTCTCCCCTTTCATTTATACAAATTGGCTTATTATTTTATATTTTAGTCGACTAATAACAAATTCTATCCTTCTATTATTTCTTTAAAGAGAATATTTTACCATATTCTTAAAATTCCCAAATTTCAAACCTGATAAATATATACTACCCTTTTCTTTCCTAATAATCTATATATTTTTTTGTGAAATAGTTATTTCTTGAAATTATTCCAAAATGTCTTTACTTCGGAAATAAAATACAACGATCCTGTTATAAGTAACATTTCATCCGCTTTACTATTTTCTAATTGATATAGGATGGTTTTTCTCCAATCGCTGCTTTGCTCCTTCAACGGATGATTACTTTCTTCATATAACATACTACTGCCTGCCGCTCTTGGGAAATCAAATGTTACAAAGGTTATCGCTGTTGCAACTTGATCTAGTTTATGAATCATTTTATCTGTTTTTTTATCAGAAAGTGCTGCAAATACAATCTTTTTCTTCTTATCTTTATAACGATTGACTAACACATCTACTAATGCTTCTATCCCTTCTTCATTATGGGCACCATCTACTACTACTAAAGGATTTTCAGAAATAATCTCAAAACGGCCTGGCCATTTGGACAGCAATAAGCCCTTTCGAATATGATCTTCATTAATAGATACATATGTCTCTCGTAATAGCTGAGCACCTATAACTGCCAAAGTAGCATTTTCTACTTGGTGCCTACCAAACATAGTAATCTGCAAATTTATCCAAGTAGAAAAGGAAGACTTTAAACTGAAACATTCAACGGAGGATTCTGTATAATATTCATCGATGGCAAAATTCTTATCTAATAAATAGATTGGAGCTCCCATTTCATATGCTTGTTTGACAATTACATCTCGTGCATCTTTTTGTTTAACAGCCGCAATTATCGGTACTTCCTTTTTAATAATTCCTGCTTTCTCAAATGCAATTTGTGCATATGTATCACCCAAAATTGCTGTATGGTCTAAGCCAATACTTGTAATAATCGATAGTAAAGGAGTGATAATATTAGTTGAATCATATCGACCGCCTAATCCTACCTCATAAATAACGATATCCATTGTATTCATATAAGCAAAATAGTAGAAGGACATTGCCGTTATAATTTCAAATTCTGTTGGTCCACCAATCTCCATTTTATCCATTTCTTCAACAATCGGATATAGTTTACTCGCTAATGCTAGAATTTCTTCATCACTAATTGGATTGCCGTTCACACTGATTCTTTCATTGAATTGTTCTATGTAGGGAGATGTAAAAGTTCCAACTGTTAATCCTGCCTGTTGAAGAATATTTCTTAAGTAGGTAACAGTAGATCCCTTTCCATTTGTTCCACCTATATGAACTGTTTTTATCTGTTTTTCTGGATGGTTTAACTTCTCCATCATCATTTCCATTCTTGTTAACCCAGGCTTTATTCCAAAACGCAAACGAGAATGAATCCAATTTAATGCTTCTTCATAACTATGAAACATCCCTACACCCTCTTTTAAATTTAATTCTTATCTATAACAGCATTTATTTTAAGACAATACACATAAAGAGTATATAACAAAGTACTATTTAGCAGCCTAAATACACAAAAAATCCTACTGGAAATACGAGACAGGCGAGGCCCGACAGTAAGCGCTGGTATTCAAGTCTGCGCCTTTAAAAGTAATCCGTTGTTGAATAGAAGAAGGGTGCCTCAAAGGTTTTGATAGTGGAGACACCCTTCGTTCTACTATGAAATTAACCTTTTAGTTCGTTAATACGTGCTTCTACTGCTGCACGCTTTTCTAAATAGTCTTGCTCTTTTGCTCTTTCTTCGTTAATTACCTTTTCTGGCGCTTTCTTCACAAAGCCTTCATTGCTTAGTTTCTTTTGAACACGTTCTACTTCTTTATTCCATTTCTCTAGCTCTTTTGTTAAGCGAGCAATTTCTTCTTCCATATTAATTAATCCTTCTAATGGAAGAATAATTTCAACACCCGTTACAACAGCAGTCATTGCTTTATCCGGTACAGCAATATCTATATCAATGCTTAATGTTTCTGGGTTACAGAAGCGTTCAATAAAAGATTTATTCTCTATAAGAGTTGTTTTGATTTCTTCATCTTTAGCTTTTAATAAAATGCTGATTTTTTTACTCATTGGTGTGTTTACTTCCGCACGGCTATTACGAACAGAGCGGATGATCTCAACAAGCAATTTCATATCATTTGCAGCCTTATCATCTGTGAAGGCTGGATTAACTTCTGGCCACTTCGCAACTGTAATTGATTCCCCAGCATGCGGAAGGTTTTGCCAGATTTCTTCTGTGATGAATGGCATAAATGGATGTAATAAGCGCATTGTATTATCAAGTACATAAGCTAAAATAGACCGAGTTGTTAGCTTTGCTGCTTCGTCATCCCCATATAATGGAAGCTTCGCCATTTCAATATACCAGTCACAAAAATCATCCCAGATAAAGTTATAAAGAACTCTTCCAACTTCTCCAAACTCATAACGATCTGAAAGACGTGTAACTGTTTCAATTGTTTCATTTAATCTCGTTAAAATCCACTTATCTGCAACTGATTTTTCGCCTGTTAAATCAATTTGATCATATGTTAAACCATCCATATTCATTAACGCAAAGCGGGAAGCATTCCAAATTTTATTAGCAAAGTTCCAAGTCGATTCTACCTTTTCAATGCTGAAACGTAAATCTTGACCTGGTGAGCTTCCTGTTGATAAGAAATAACGTAAGGAGTCTGCTCCATATTTAGCAATAACATCCATTGGATCTACGCCATTTCCTAAAGATTTACTCATTTTGCGACCTTGCTCATCCCGAACAAGCCCATGGATTAATACATCTTTAAACGGTCTTTCTCCAGTGAACTCAATTCCTTGGAAAATCATACGGGATACCCAGAAGAAAATGATATCATAACCAGTTACTAACGCAGCAGTAGGATAATAGCGCTTATAGTCTTCCGCCTCTGTGTCTGGCCAATTTAATGTAGAGAATGGCCATAGTGCGGAACTAAACCATGTATCTAATACATCTGTATCTTGTGTCCAATTTTCAATATCTGTCGGCGCTTCATCGTTCACATAGATTTCGCCTGTTTCCTTGTGATACCAAGCAGGAATTCGATGTCCCCACCAAAGCTGACGAGAAATACACCAATCACGAATATTTTCCATCCAACGCATATACGTATTTTCAAAACGATTTGGTACAAAGTTAACTTTTTCTGCTTCCTTATCTTGCAACGCGATTGCTGCATCAGCTAATGGTTGCATTTTAACAAACCATTGCGTTGATAAATATGGTTCCACTACTGCACCGCTTCGTTCAGAGTGACCAACAGAATGCATATGCTCTTCCATTTTGAATAGAACGCCCAATTCCTGTAAATCTTTGACGATTTGCTTACGACACTCAAAGCGATCCATTCCCTCATATTTACCAGCACGCTCATTCATTGTTCCGTCTTCGTTCATTACAAGAATTCTTTCTAAATTATGACGGTTACCTACTTCGAAATCATTTGGATCATGTGCAGGAGTCATTTTAACAGCACCGGAACCAAAGTCCATTTCTACATAATCATCAGCAACAATCGGAATTTCTCTTCCTACGATTGGCAGAACGACTTTCTTGCCAATTAAATGCTGATATCTTTCATCTTTCGGATGAACAGCAACACCTGAATCACCAAGCATCGTTTCTGGACGAGTTGTTGCTACTTCAATATAACCAGATCCATCTGCTAAAGGATATTTCATATGATAAAATGCACCTTGTACATCTTTGTAGATTACCTCAATATCAGAAAGTGCTGTTTTTGTTGCCGGATCCCAGTTAATAATGTATTCCCCGCGATAGATAAGCCCTTTATTATATAAAGAAACGAAAACTTCACGAACTGCTTTTGAAAGACCTTCATCCAATGTAAATCTTTCTCTAGAATAATCTAGGCCAAGACCTAATTTCGACCATTGGGCACGAATATGGCTTGCATATTCCTCTTTCCATTTCCATGTTTCTTCTACAAACTTTTCACGACCAAGATCATATCTACTAATATTTTGGGCACGAAGTTTTTCTTCTACCTTAGCTTGCGTTGCAATACCAGCATGGTCCATACCAGGCAGCCATAATACATCATAGCCTTGCATTCTTTTCATTCTTGTTAAAATATCTTGTAACGTAGTATCCCATGCATGACCTAAATGCAATTTACCTGTTACGTTTGGTGGTGGGATTACAATTGTATATGGTTGTTTTCCTTCGTCCTGATTAGCCTCAAAAAACTTGCCTTCTAACCACCAATCATAGCGACCCTTTTCAATACTTGCTGGATCATACTTTGTCGGCATGGAGATTTCTTTCATATCCATCCTCATTTCCTCCTAATCCTGTCCTTTGTACTTTTTAAAGCAAATAAAAAAACTCCACTCGTCTTAAAAGGACGAATGGAGTTTTTTCGCGGTACCACCTTTTTTCCAAACACAATAAAATGTATTGGCTCTTTAAAAGATGATATCGGATACTGTCCGTCTTTTACTAATAAGCAAACCGTTCGCAAAAGAAGCTCGAGGGCTACATTCCAATGGGTTGAATGGAAATCTCTCAGCAACTGATTTCCTCTCTTTGAAACAACGGACATTGTACTACTCCCTGTCATTGCCTTAATAATTTATTTTATATATGCTATACTACCGAAAATATCTTATTCTCGTCAATAAGGATTGCCTAATTTTTTTTATTTTATTCATTTCTATTTTTATGTTTGTCATTACAATATGTATAGGAAAAAACAATCGTGCCTATTTAGACACAAAATAATAGACCCAAGTTTTTAATCCTGGGTCTCTGCTTGTTCGGCAGCTTCTTGCTGCGCCTTTTTTTGTCGTTCTATTTCATCGACTCGCATGACGACATATTCTGTATTTTTTAATAGCCAATACTGTTTAAGTAGCTTTTGAGCATATTTCCGTTCATTAATGTCTTTCTTATCTGCTTTCATATATTTCTCGCAAATCCGAATGGCAGGTCCGGGATGGGCTAAATAACTTAAGAACAATAGCATTTCATCATACTTTAATGGATTATGATTAAAATACGTATAAAGCCACTCAATACATTCCTCATTTTGCTTTGGAGCAGTTTTTAATGAACGGGAGAGAAATGGTAGTAAATCATGGCTCGCTGATCCATATTTGGCATTTTCAAAATTAGTAAAGTAGCCATAGCCTCTATCATCATATAGAAAATGCTCTGGGGATAGTTTGCCATGAATGATGGAAACTCTTGCTTTTTCATCTTCCTTTGTTTCTTCATACCATTCTTTTAATTTAGTCTCCGAATATATCAACGCCTGACGAATGTCATGATAATACATGCAAAACATCAATTCAAATGGAGACAAATATTCCTTATTTTCACATTGCTCAATAAAACCATCTAAAAACTCTTGTTCTTTTTCAATATCTAATTGCGTATTTTCGAAATGCTCTTGTCGATCTTCCTTATCAATTTTCACATCTTTAGAAGTTAAAATATGAAGTCTTGCAAGCTCACGAAACATTTGTTGATGTTTTTTGAAATATGTTTCTCTTTCCTCATTTGGCAGCCAAGGCATTAAATAATACAGTTTGTTGTCATAAAGAATAGCATATCTGCCATCCACAGCTGGATAAATCGGAACAATCCTGTTATAGCCTTTTTGATAAAGTGTTCGTATATGACGTGTGAAATCAGCACCATTATGAGGATCAATCCGTTTTAATGCAAAAGTGCCTTTATTGCTGTATATCTTGGCTACTTTGCCAAACTCTTCTACGAAATTTGGCTCTACTGCATATGGTTTTAAAATAGGTGTATATTTCTTTAATATGTTTTTTTCATTCATATCCGCCCACACTTTCTTATAAAGTGAAACAGCCATCTTATCCCTTTCTTTAGATGGTTAGGTGAACAAATTGGGCCTTTACTTACAACATGAAAATAGCTTATTTGATAAGCTCTGGAATAGTTCCTATTCAATTTTCAATTTGCTCTGTAAAACACTCGTTTTTCCCCCTCTAAAACAGTTGAAAAAATCCAAAAGAAAACAGTCAAGCAGGAAAGCACCTGCCTGCTGTTTGTTTTTTATTTCTCTACAAAGTCTCCCGGAATATATAAGACTTGCCCCTCATACACATCTTGATTGGCTTCCATTCTATTTTCCTTCAACAATGCATGAATATTTACATTATAGCGATTGCTTAATTTTTCTAATGTATCACCTTGCTGAACAATGCAAACCTTCACTTTCGCATGCTTTTCTTCTTCTTTTCTAGCAAAGAATTCTGTAAAGGTGAGTGATTTCTTTTTGCTAAATAGTCCTTTTTTCTTTTTAGGCTCTTCATTAGGAGAAGATGATGATTCTAGTTCTTCTTCCAGAGCTACCTCCTCTTGCTTGGCTAAAGAGGAAGATTCTTGTTGCGGCTTTTGAAAAACTTCTTCTGCAGAATATACACTTTCCTCACTTCTGAATAAAGAAATTTTCATCTCTGGAGCTGTAGAAGTAGATTCTTCTTTTAGTGCAGGCTCTATAGAAGTAAGCTCCTCTTCTCTAGAAATCTCAGAAAAATAAGGCACATTTGCGTTTTCGTTTGTGCTCCATTCGTCGTCTTCTTCTGGTGTCTTTCTAACTTCCAATTCAAATGGAGTATATAAATCATCCTCCGCTTCCTTTTCTGCACGCTGTTCTTCCAATAATGGGCTAACATTTTGGAATGGACTAACAGCAATTTCAACAGGTTCTTCTAGTGAATCTGCTTCAGCCTCCTCTGCCACTGGACTGCGCCAAACTAGTTCCAATTCCTCTTCTACTTCCTCTGCTGCTACATCTTCTTCTACTTCCGCCTCTTCAGAAGCGAGACCTGAAATAGTTAAATCGGCTGTTAAATTTAAACAACTTCTTTCTGGAAAGACATAATCAAACGTATCAATCTCTATTTCTACATCATTGATACTTGTGACTCTTGTAAGGGGAATCGTAATATCTACAGGGAAATGATGTAAAAATTCACATACCCCTTCCTCTCTCTCCATTACAGAATGAATTAATTTAGGTGCCTTAAAGGCCTCCTCTTCTTCTTGTTCTCCCTCATTATAGCGCTTGTATTCACCACTTAGCTCTAAAGAGCCCTGAATGATAATATACTGATCGTTCTCTTGGATTGTTATATTGGGATCAAGTGAAATGGAAAGCAGATCTGCTACTTCCTGTCCTTTTTGAAACCAGACTGACTCTTCCAACGAAAACCGTAAGATAGACGAATTTTCTTGAGACAAAGCGACTCCTCCTCTCATTCCTTTCACGTATATATCACTATTGTCTTTAAAAACTTATGATTGTCTGTAACACTTTATGAATATTTCTTTCATTTGTTTGTCTCAACAAGAAAGGAATTTAAAGAATCACCATTCAAATAAACTTATTTTTCTGAATTCATACACCAAATTGTTAAAACTAATTGCATTTTCTACCGCTTTTTTTAATAAATGTCTTATATAATAATAAAAGCAGATTTCCAAGTTAACAAAATTAAATAAATTGGAAATGTAGACCAATTTATAATTTTTATCTAGGCTGGTTTCTACAAGATTGTTGCTTTTTCAATAGGAAAAATAAATTAAGCGAAGTTTATTCTGGCTGTAGATCATTGCAACAAACTTTACAAAACAGCCTTTATCTAAAAAGGAGGTTCTAAAATGGCTTTTTCCGTGCTAATGTATCACGAAATAAGAAAAGAGGAAGATTTTCAAGCATCCGAGCAGCATCCAATCGATGTAAAGCAAGATTATAATGATTTCTTGCCTTCCCCCCTTTTCATTACATTAGAAAAATTTGAACAGCAAATGGAGTATTTATTTAACAATGATTTTCACCCTTTAACTTTAGATGAAGTAAAGGCATATTACGAAGGAGGTCCTTTACCAAAAAAATCAGTATTACTTACTTTTGATGACTGCTTTCAATCTATAAAAGAATATGCGTATCCGATTCTAAAAAAATATCAATTTCATGCAACAGCATTTGTTGTAACAGGCTGGTTGCATGATAGTAAAAGCAAGTTTGAAAAAGAAAAATCTGTCTGTTTATCTATAAACGATCTAAGTGAAATGACGGATGTTTTTGAATATGCCAACCACACTCATTATATGCATGTCCGAACAAGTGAGTCAGAAAGTCTATTAATGACATCCAGAAAAGAAGACTTTGCTAAAGACCTAGATGTATGTAATAACCATTCGCTAATCAAACATAAAAATGTATTCGCCTATCCATTTGGTTTATTTAACGAATCCAATGTTTCTACTTTAAAAGAAAAAGAGTTTAAACTTGCCTTCACTTGTGAAAATGGTCACAATGATAAGCAAACTGATCCACTTTTATTAAAAAGAAATGCTATTCCCTTTTTAATGGACATAGAGACATTCAAAAAAATTGTAACAAACTAGGAGAAAAAAAGATGAAAAAAATAATGACGCTAACCTTATTATTAGTATTTGTTTTATTTACTGCTGCTTGTGGAAATACCACTACAACCAAAACAGATAATAAAGAAAGCAATAACACAGAAAAACCATCTGGTGAAGAGCTAACCATCGGAATATTACCGGCAGAATCTGCGATACCTATTATTTTAGCAAAGGAAAATGGCTACTTTGCCAAAGAAGGAATAAACGTATCAATAAAGTCCTTCTCCGCTCCAACAGATCGAAATGTTGCAATCCAAGCGAGTGAATTAGATGGTACAATCGCTGATGTAATGACAGCAGCAGCATTTATGGAAAATGGTATTAAGATGAAGATTACTTCCGATATAAGTGAAGATTTCAAAATTCTCTCCTCTCCCAATTCAGGAATTACAGAGATGAAAGATTTAAATGGAAAAAATGTTTCATTAGTGCCGAACTTTATCTTGGAATATATTATGGATGATTTCGCAGCTAAAGAAGACTTCACTTATAATATCGTTGAAATTCCTTCTTTTTCTGGTCGTGCAGAGGCACTGATTGCAGATAAAGTAGATGGAGTTGTCTTTACAGAACCACAGGCTAGTATGCTAGTTAGCCAAGGAGCCCACCTTTTAGGAAGCTCAGCAGATGCAGGAATTAAAGGAGGAACGATTCTTTTTTCAGAAGAAATGGTTTCTTCCAAGTCAGCAGATATCAAAGCTTTCTATAAAGCTTATAATGAAGCCATTGACTATATGAATAATACGAAGGCTGAAGAATACGGCGATATACTAACTAAATATCAATTCCCTGATGCTATGAGCAACTATTTATCTACAAAGGAAAACTTTCCATATGCAGGTGCAGTTCCAAAGGACTCCTTTGATTCGATTGTTCAATGGACAAAAGCTAAAGGGCAAATTAAGAAAAACTATTCTTATGAAGAATTAACAGACTTCACTTTGTTACCATAGACTCAGGAACTAGCGAGACAGGCGACAACATTTCGAAAAACAGCCTTTACCGTTTAAATCAAAAAAGAAGCTGGGACATAAGTATTTTCAACTAAATAACCCCGAACGATTATACTACATGCAAAGTTTGGGGTTTTATTATTTTTAAGAAAAAAGGTTTGTGGTGATCACCCGCAGCCTGAATACACTTCGCTTTCCATGGGGCGAGCGCCAAGCCTCCTCGTTCCTGCGGGGTCTTGGACTTTCTCGCAGCTCCCATAGGAGTCTACGTGTATTCCGTCTGCTTCGTATTTCCCACTAATTATATTTTCTTTTAAAAAAATGATGGAACGAAATAACCTTTAAAAACGGAGTGAAATGGAGCGAAGGACACTCGGGCTCCTGCGAGAAGTAGAGCAATCTTTAGACCTCACACGCTTTAGCCGAGGGAGGTCTAAAGATTGCTCCCTGGCGCATAGAGTGGCTGTAGCGTAATGGAACGAGTTGGTTTCGCTACTAACTGAGAGATTATTCGTCTTTATCTATTATATATTTTTTTCCCAGCCTCTTTACTTATGATTCCAAGGTGTAACTTTTAATTCTAATTTATCTAATAAGATAAATAATAATAAACCAATACATCCTAAGGTCACAATCCCTGCAAACATTTCTTCATAATTCATTTTCGTCCATGCACTGATTATATAGTAGCCAATCCCATAAGTTGTTGCATAGTTTTCTGCAAAAAATAATGTCGCTAAACTAATCCCTATACTAATTCTTATTCCCGTAAATATCGCTGGAAGCACACTTGGGAAAATTAAATAGATTAGTTGCTGATATATGGGGGCCTGAAAACCTTGCATCACCTTGTAATAACTTGATGGTATTTGTAATACCCCATCTCTAACCGATAAAATGATCTGGAAAACAATAATCCAAATTATTAGCGTTATTTTAGACTGGTTTCCCAGCCCATATAAAATCATAAATATCGGTAGAAACGCTACTTTGGGTATTGGATATATATAATATAAAAAAGGTGATAACAAGGTATTGATCCTCTTGTTTTTCCCTAAAATAATTCCCAATGGGACTCCTATTAACAAAGAAATAAAAAGGGCAATGATAATTCTCAATAAACTAGCTCCTGCATGCAGAAGCAACATATATTTTTCGTTCCACATATAAATAACTGTTAAAAATGGTGATGGGATGGTATGGGACTGTAACAAAAAATAGACAATATACCAAAATAAACTGACACTTATAAAACCTATGATCAATTGATTTCTAATGATTCTCTTCATTCCTGTACCACCGCTAATCTTTTTCGAACATCAATACATGCTTTATAAAAGGACAAATTTTCTTTCGCTCTATCGACTCCAAATAGCGGATTAGCGATAGTCTCGATGTCTCCATTATCCCGTAGCAATAAAATATACTCCCCAAGAAGTACTGCTTCTTCTATATTATGAGTAACAAAAAGTAACGTGGTTTGCCTTTTTTCAACCTGCTCGGATATTAACTGTTGAATTTGTTCTTTTGTCATCTCATCTAATGTAGAAGTCGGCTCATCCATTAACAACAAATCAGGTTCAGTAATTAATGTTCTTGCTAATGCCACCCTTTGCTTTTGTCCTCCACTTAACTCTGCCGGATATTTATGCTCCATTCCACTTAATCCAACTTCTCTTATTAACGCTGTTACTTTTTCCTTTATTTCCTGTTTCGACTTCCGTTTATCTAATTTTATTGGCATCGAAATAGCATCACAAACTTTTAGCCAAGGAAAAAGACCTAAGTCTTGAAACATGAATCCAATATCCTTGCTTGGATGCTGAATTCGGTTCCCTTCGATTAGCACTTCTCCTTCAGTTGGTATCAGTAAACCAGCGAGAAGGTGGAGGAATGTACTTTTACCAACTCCAGACTTACCGATTAATGCATATGATTTACTCTTTTTTAGCGTCAGATTTATCTTATTTAAAATTGTATTATTATCATAAGTAAAAGTAACTTGCTCCATCTTTACAAATGAATCCATGAAATATCCCTTCTTGTCCTTATTACTAGTTGCATCATATCATAATAACCATATTTTCATAAAGTGGCAAAAAATCGACAGTTCTGAATGATTCATTGGAAATAAGAAAATATCTTTAGTTAAAATTGCTCAACCTAAAGAAAACTTCCATCAGTGTAATAAATGAAAGCAGCCTAAATCCAAGTAGACGTCCCAGGATTTAGGCTGCTCAGTATTTCTAAATAATGAATTTTCTATTGAAAACAATAATCTCCTAGAAAATTGCCTATTATTTAAGCTTTCAACGTAGAAAAAGCTTGTTCTGCAGCACGAATTGTGTGTTCAATATCCTCATCTGTTAATGCTGTGGACAAGAACATTCCTTCAAATTGAGAAGGAGGCAGAAATACTCCTTGTTCTAACATGCTATTATAAAAGGCAGAAAAGTAATCAAGATTAGACGTTTTAGCACTTTCATAATCTTTTACATCTTCATTGGTAAAGAAGAAACCAATCATAGAACCAGCGCGATTTACTGTGAACGGAATATCATATTTTCCAGCAGCTTCTTTCAAGCCTTCTTCCAAACGATCTGCTTTTTCAATAAATATTTTATACGTATCTGGTGTTAATTGAGATAATGTCTCAAATCCAGCTGTCATGGCAAGTGGATTACCTGATAATGTACCTGCTTGATAAATTGGTCCACTTGGTGCAATTTGATTCATAATTTCTGCTTTTCCTCCATATGCACCAACAGGTAAGCCTCCACCAATTACTTTACCTAAACAAGTAATATCAGGGCTAATACCAAAATAGCCTTGGGCACAACCGTAGTCCACACGGAAACCGGTCATTACTTCATCAAAAATAAGCAAAGCCCCATATTCTGTCGTAACATCACGCAGACCTTGCAAAAATCCTGGCTTCGGAGGAACTACCCCCATATTTCCTGCAACTGGCTCAGCAATAATTGCCGCAATGTCTTCTCCATACATAGAGAATGCATATTTAACACTTTCTAAATCATTATAAGCAACCGTAATTGTATTTGCAGCCACGCTTTCGGGAACTCCAGGGCTATCTGGTAAACCAAGTGTTGCTACACCAGAACCAGCCTTAATAAGCAAGGAATCGCCATGACCATGGTAACAACCTTCAAATTTAATAATTTTATTTCTACCTGTATAGCCACGCGCTAAACGGATCGCACTCATTGTAGCCTCTGTACCAGATGAAACCATGCGAATAATTTCAATGCTTGGTACCCTCTCTTGTACAAGAGCAGCAAGTTGATTTTCAATTAGGGTAGGAGCACCAAAGCTAGTCCCTTTTTCTGCAACTTTTTTGATAGCTTCGACTACTTGATCATCCGCATGTCCTAAAATAAGTGGACCCCATGATAAGACATAATCAATATATTCATTGCCATCAATATCATAAATTTTAGATCCTTTACCCGCATCCATAAAGACAGGGTTTCTTTTAACTGATTTAAATGCACGTACAGGGCTATTTACCCCTCCTGGCATTAATTCTACTGCTTCTTTATATGCAGCTTCAGATTTTTGATAGGAACGCATATGAGTTTCCTCCCTTATTGTTCTTTTAACATACGTGCAACATCTTTAGCAAAATAAGTTATGATTAAATCTGCTCCTGCACGTTTCATACTAATCATTGTTTCCATAATAATTCTATCTTCATCAATCCAGCCATTTTTTGCTGCCGCTTTGACCATGCTGTATTCTCCACTAACATTATAAGTAACAATCGGCAAATTCCATTCATTCTTCATGTCTCGAACAATATCTAAATAAGGGAGACCCGGCTTAACAATTAGGAAATCTGCTCCTTCTACTACATCACTTTCTGCTTCTCGGAATGCCTCCAGGCGATTTGCAGGATCCATTTGATAAGCTTTACGATCCCCAAATTGCGGTGTACTATCAGCCGCTTCTCGGAATGGACCGTAAAAAGCAGATGCGTATTTCACGCCATAGCTCATGATTGGAACATCAAGAAAACCTGCTTCATCTAATCCTTTTCTAATTGCAGCAACAAATCCATCCATCATATTAGAGGGGGCAATAATATCTGCTCCTGCAGCAGCTTGACTTACAGCTGCTTTTACAAGCAATTCTAGTGATTCGTCATTTAATACTCTTCCTGCTTCAATTACCCCACAATGTCCATGGCTTGTATACTCACATAAACATGTATCAGCAATAACAACCATTTCTGGATAGTTTGCTTTGATATACTTAATTCCTTCTTGGACAATCCCATGGTCATGAAATGCTTGTGTCCCACATTCATCTTTTTCTTTTGGAATTCCGAATAATAACACTGATTTAATTCCTAATGCTTGAACCTCATCCAGTTCCTCTTGCAAACGATCAATGGAAAATTGATAAATTCCCGGCATAGAGGAAATCTCCGTTTTGACATTTTCCTCTTCTGTAATAAACAATGGGTAGATTAAATCATCAATATGTACATATGTCTCTCTTACTAATGCTCTCATATTTGCAGATTGTCTTAATCTGCGGTGACGCTTAAATTCAGCCATCTTCTTTACCTCCATCTTTATTTGTTACGACTGTTTTCGTATCGTTGGTGTTATTACCCGTAGCTGCGGTCTGCTATCGCTTGCAAGGTCTCAAGACTGTCTCGCTATTTTCACAGAAGTATTCGCGTATTCCGGCTGCTCCATTTTTCCTATTGAAAAAACAACAGTCTTTTAGAAAACAGTCTTTGTTAAATAGTGCACTAAATGTTTCAGGATACTGTCAGTTGTATACGGTTTTGCCGTAATTGTTACATGTAAGCCGTAGCTATGCAATGTATCAGTCGTAACTGGTCCAATACTAACAACAATACAGCTTTCCAGTTTCTCTATTAAGTGATGTTTTTTCATTACCTGCATGAAATGATGAGCTGTGGAAGAACTTGTAAAGATCAATACATCTAAATCTTTCTTCCTTACTTCTTTTACAAGCAGTTCTTCACTTTCTGTCGGAAAGTATGTTTCATATAATACCGCTTCATCAACTAGAAGGCCAGCTTCTTTTAATTCCTCCGCTATATAGTCCCTTGATCTATTTCCTTTTATAAGCAGAATTTGCTGACCTCTTTCAAGCTCTGGAATAAATTCTTCGATAAACTGCTCGGCAACAAATTCACTTGGAATAAAATTAGCCTGGAACCCATAATGGGAAACAGCAGCTGTCGTTTTTTCACCAATTACTGCAATTTTAGCAGTAATTGGGACATGCATTTTTTCTATTTCTTTAAAAAAAGCCTCTACTCCATTACGGCTCGTAAAGACAAGCCAATCATATGCTTTTTCTTTTAAAGAAGTCATTACTTCATCTGGAAGTTGTTTTTCTCGAAACGCGATTAAAGGCACTTCAACAGGAAATCCGCCTAAATCAAAAATTCGCTTTGATAAGACACTCGCTTGTTTCTTTGCGCGGGGAACGAGAATTTTCTTTCCGAGAAGCAAATTAGCCATCAATAATGTTCTCCTCTTTTAACTGATCAATTAATGCTTTCGCACCCTTTTCCGTTAAAATTGTTGCTGCTTGTTCCCCTACTTCTACAGGGTTTTTGCCTGTTACTTCTTCTTTAAAAATAAGTTTCCCATCTGGAGAAATGACTAAGGCAGTTAGTGCTACTTCATCATCTTTTACTTGTGCAAAACCTGCGATTGGCACTTGGCAACCGCCTTCCATGCGCTGCAAAAATGCTCTTTCCGCATAAACGGTACGAGTAGTATCTTGATTAGACAACTTACTTAAAAGTTCTAATACTTCTTTATCATCTTCTCGACACTCAATAGCAAGGGCGCCTTGGCCAACTGCCGGCAAGCATATTTCTGGATCTAAAAATTCTGTAACAACGTCGCTTGTCCATCCCATTCTTGCTAATCCAGCAGCAGCTAAGATAATAGCATCATATTCTTCTGTTTCTAACTTATTAAGACGGGTATCAATATTTCCGCGAATCCATTTGATTTCAAGATCAGGTCTAACCGCCAGTAATTGCGCCCCTCGACGCAAACTACTTGTCCCAATTATTGCACCTTCTCGTAAATCTTTTAAAGAAATATGATTTTTACTAATTAAGGCATCTCGATAATCTTCACGCTCAGGAATACAGCCAATTGTTAACCCTTTTGGAAGCTCGGCTGGCATGTCCTTCATACTGTGGACAGCAATATCTATCTCCTTATCAAGCATGCTTTGTTCTATCTCTTTAACAAATAGCCCCTTTCCTCCAACCTTGGATAAAGTGACATCTAAGACAACATCTCCCTTTGTAACAACTTCTTTTACTTCAAATTCAAAAGAAGAATCTAATTTCTTGAGCTGATTAATTACCCAGTTCGTTTGAGTAATTGCTAGCTTACTTTTCCTTGAACCAACAATTATTTTACGCATAAAAAGTACCTCCAACCTAATTCCGGTAAGTCTTCATTCAATAATGAAAGTTTGAAAAATTACCTACTAAAAAGAAATTAATTAGCATAATTAAAAAACTAGCAATATTTAAGAGGGCACCATTTTTCCCTCTTAATTTTTTTAAAACTCGTAAATACAAAAAACTGCTGTATACAAACAATACAATAAAGGAGCTAATAATTTTCGGATCATACCAAAGAAAGTCTTGTCTTTGAATAACTGCCCATTGAACACCAAGAATTAACCCAATCAATAACAATGGTACACCAATCACGCATAATAGGTAAGATATATGTTCTAATTTGGCTAAATCCGCAATCCGCATAACTCGCTTTCCCCATTTTTTCTGTTTTAATAAATCATACTGTAGGCAATAGAGGACAGAAAAAATAAAAGAAATAGTAAACATTCCATAGGCCAAAAGAGCTGCTGTCACGTGAATAAACAATAACTCAGATACAACCTGCGCTGCATGAACTTGGGCAGAATCACGTGCAGGTGCAAATGTATGTATTGCCATAATAACAAAGCCAAAAACATTGGTAAAAAATACAATAAAATCAATTTTCAACCACTTATTTATTATCAGAGAAAAGGTAACCAATACCCATGAGTAAAAGTAAAGCCCTTCCATGATTGTGAGAATTGGGAACCGTTTCATCTCTACAATATAGATAAATAAAAAAGATGATTGCAAAACCCAGACAAATAAAAGTAACCAGAAAGCTACTCGATTTGCTCTCTGGTTATTATGCATAAAATCAAAAAAATAAAATAGCACAGATAACGCATAAAGAATAATCGTGAATTCATGAAGTCTAGTCATAAATATATCCTGCATCAACGCGTCCCCTTCGAACAAAAAAGATCCTAATATGAAGTCTTTTACAAAACTTAACATAGCTTTTAATTCGTAATCCCCAACTATATTTTAACCTATGAAAAAGAAAGTGAAACTACCATTTGAAGAGTTTTTATTCTCAAACAGTTCATAACGAATCATACTTTCCTGTCAAAAGAAACAAAAGCATTTAAGTAGTTAGACTAATCACACTTGAATGGATGGCCGTACAATTGGAGAAAACGCTTCTTTTTCTTCTTCCTTTGCCCCATCATTGGATTCTTTTTTTGCATCGGATTCTAAATTGAAGATTTTCATAAATAATTGCATCGATTGGTCTGCATCAGGAAGTGCAGCTAATTCCTTCGCTTGAAGAATTGGATCTTTCAACATTTGATTTACAATGCTTTTCGTATGTTTATTTAAAATCTTTCTTTCTCTTTCACTTAGATTAGGAAGTTTTCTTTCTAGACTTTTCATTGTTTCACTTTGAATAGCAAGTGCCTTTTCACGAAGGGCAGAAATGACTGGCACGACGCCTAATAAATGAAGCCATTGATTGAACTCACTAATTTCTGCCTCGATCATAATCATGATTTTTTCGGCTTCTTTTTGACGCTCCTGAAGATTTGCTTCCACAATCCCTTCCAAATCGTCGATATCGTAAAGAAACACACTATCTAGTTCAGCCATTTCAGGTTCTAAATCTCGTGGTACCGCAATATCAACCATAAATAGTGGATTACCTTTGCGGATTTTATCGACTGCTTTCATCATTGCCTTTGTTATAACAAATGTATTAGAACCAGTGGAGCTAATAACAATATCCGCATCAAGTAATGCACACTGCAACTCATTCATCGGTTTTGCTTGGCCTTCAAAACGATGAGCAAGTGTTTCAGCTTTCTCAAATGTGCGATTTATCACAGTTACGTTTTTCGCACCATTGCTATACAAATTCTGAATGGCAAGCTCGCCCATTTTCCCTGCACCTAATATTAGTACATTTTTATTTTGCAAAGTACCAAATATTTTTTTTGCCAATTCTACGGCTGCGTAGCTTACAGACACAGCGTTTGCACCAATATCTGTTTCTGTGTGTGCTTTTTTTGCCAGCGTAATAGCTTGCTTAAATAACTGATTAAATACCGAACCGGTAGATTTAATCGCTTGTGCCGTTAAAAAGCTCGAACGTATCTGTCCGAGAATTTGTGTTTCCCCAACAACCATAGAATTTAAACCACAAGTAACTTGGAATAAATGATTCAAAGCTCCATCTTGTTCATACACAAATAAATAAGGAACAAATTCATCTTGTTCCAACTGAAACCATTCTGCTAAAAATTGTTTAATATAATAGCGACCAGTATGAAGCTGATCTACGACTGCATATATTTCCGTACGATTGCACGTTGAGATAATAACATTTTCTAATATACTTTTTTTAGTTTGTAATTGATTCATAGCTTCCCCTATTTGCTTTGAATCAAATGTTAAACGTTCACGAATTTCAACTGGGGCCGTTTTAAAGTTTAATCCGACAACTATAATATGCATTTTACCTAATGACACCCCCAAAGTAAGTTCTTACCTATATATTCATAAAGATCATTTATAAACCATTTATATAAATAGATTAAATTATAATAATTATTAACATGTAGTTATTATAACAAATTCATTTCAAAAATGGGAAACAATTTGCCCTATAAATGTGAACAAATTGTGAATTCATATGGTAAGATATAGTATTAATAACAGTAAAAGAATTATACTTACGTTATTTACTAGTAATAGTTTATACTTCTTTTGCAAAATTATTTTTAAATGCTAGTTTTTGTACAAAAAATGTACTTTACTCATTGTACAGTAACAAAAATCTTCTATGTATTCAAGCTAAGTTTTTTGGAAGTGGAGGAAATAATGAAAACACAAAAATGGTTCTCTGGTATCGTATTAATTGGTTTTGGATTTTATTTCATCTTAAAGGAATTTAATATTACCATTCTACCCAATCTATATACTTGGCCAACCCTATTAATCATCATTGGGATTGCTTTTCTTTTTCAGGGCTATGGTGGAAAGGATTATGGTGTAATTTTGCCAGGCGTAATTTTAACTGGATTTGGTTTACATTTTCATTTAGTGAATAAGCTTGCTATTTGGCCGGATCACACGGGAACTTTTATCTTAATTATTGCACTTGGCTTTATTCTTCAAAATCAGAAAACGGGACAAGGCTTGTTAAATGGGCTTTTATTTTTATTGCTAGCAGTTTTATTGCTTTTCTATCAAGAAATTCTTGGCTCACTAACATTCTTAAAAATTAGTCCCCATACTTTAAATAACTTGATCCCTATTCTATTTATTATTGTTGGCGGGTATTATTTAGTTTCGAAGAAGAGGAAATGAAAGTTTATACATAGTATATGGGGTTTTGGAACATAACCTTCAGTGGGAATATTTGAAACAATAAGGATTCCTCACCTTATTAAACTCCAACAAAAAAGACTCACTTTCCTTTAACGTTAGTTAGAGGCAGTGAGTCTTTTTTTTATTTATTTGCTAAATGTTCTAGCAAGGACCAGACTTTGTCTTTTCCTTCTCCTGTTTCGGATGAGAATAGGATTAGGTAATCTTCTTGGCTTAATCCTAATGTCTCTTTTGTTACTTTTAAGTGTTTTTGCCATTGAGATTTTGATATTTTATCTGCTTTTGTAGCAATTACTACACAAGGTATTCCATAATGCTTCAAAAAGTCATACATTAAAATATCATCTGTAGTTGGCGGATGACGCAGATCTGTTATCAATACAACTGCTTTTAATTGTTCTCTTGAGGTAAAATACGTTTCAAGCATTTTCCCCCATGCTTCTCGTTCCTTCTTAGAAACTTTTGCATATCCATAGCCAGGTACATCTACAAAATGCATGATTTCATTAATTAAATAAAAATTTAATGTTTGTGTTTTCCCTGGTTTGGACGAAATGCGAGCTAACGCTTTTCGTCCGAGCATCCGATTAATGAAGGAGGATTTACCAACATTCGATCTACCTGCTAAAGCAAATTCCGGTAGATTCCCTTCTGGATATTGACTTGGCTTTACGGCACTAATTACTATTTCTGCTTGATTAACTTTCAAAGATTTACACTTCCGTTCAACGCGTGTTTTAATACTTCATCTACATGTGAAACTAAAATAAAGTCTAGCTCTTCTCTTACACTTTCAGGAACATCATCGATATCCTTTGCATTATCTTTTGGAATGATGATGGTTTTTAAACCGGCACGGTGAGCACCAAGAGATTTTTCCTTTAATCCTCCAATTGGGAGAACTCTCCCTCTCAATGTTACCTCTCCTGTCATTCCAACCTCTTTCTTAATTGGTTTTCCAGAAAGAGCAGACACAAGCGCGGTTACCATTGTAATCCCTGCAGATGGACCATCCTTCGGTACTGCACCTTCTGGGACATGAATGTGAATGTCATATTTCTCATGGAAATTCGCATCGATGCCTAACTCTTCTGATTTGGAACGTATATAGCTGAATGCTGCTTGAGCAGATTCCTTCATCACGTCACCTAATTTTCCAGTTAAGACTAATTTGCCTTTCCCAGGAGCCAAGGATACTTCAATTTGTAAAGTATCGCCGCCAACTGTAGTGTAGGCAAGACCAGTTGCAACGCCAACTTGATCCTCTTCTTCGGCCTGACCGTAATGAAAAATTGGTTTACCAAGGAAGTCCTCTACATTTTTAGCAGTTATAACGACTTTTTTCTTTTCAGCAGTTACAATCATTCTAGCTGTTTTGCGGCAAATGGTTGCTAATTGTCTTTCTAAAGTACGTACTCCTGCTTCTCTTGTATATAATCGGACAATTCTTTGGATACCATCTTCTCTAATCTGCAGCTGAGATTTAGATAATCCATGCTCTTTAATTTGTTTAGGCAATAGATGATCTTTCGCAATATGAATTTTCTCGATTTCTGTATATCCAGCAATTGAGATAATTTCCATTCTATCACGTAATGGTCCAGGAATGGTCGACAAATTATTGGCTGTTGCAATAAACATAACCTTCGATAAATCATAAGTTTCTTCAATATAATGATCGCTAAAATTATGGTTTTGTTCTGGATCCAATACCTCTAGCATTGCAGAAGATGGATCTCCACGAAAATCATTGGACATTTTATCGATTTCATCTAACAAAAATACAGGATTTATCGTCTCTGCTTTTTTCATTCCTTGAATAATTCTACCTGGCATTGCTCCTACATATGTTCGTCTATGTCCTCTAATTTCTGATTCATCGCGCACTCCCCCTAATGAGATGCGGACAAAATTCCGGTTCAAGGAGCGAGCTATCGAACGTGCCAGACTTGTTTTTCCTACTCCAGGAGGGCCAGCCAGACAAAGAATAGGACCTTTTAAAGAGTTTGTAAGCTTTTGTACAGCAAGATACTCTAATACTCTTTCTTTAACCTTTTCTAAGCCATGATGGTCGTCATTTAAGATTTTTTCCGCTTTAATAAGATCCAAGTCATCTTCTGTTGCATTTGTCCATGGTAAAGCTAAGAGCCAATCAATATAATTACGAATGACGGAGCTTTCTGCTGAAGTAGAGGGGATTTTTTCGTAACGGTCTAATTCCTTTAATGCGGTTACTTTTACATGGTCAGGCATACCGGACTCTTCAATCTTTTCAAGCAGTGTACTTACTTCACCAGTTTTGCCATCTTTGTCGCCTAATTCTTTTTGGATGGCTTTCATTTGTTCGCGTAAATAGTATTCCTTTTGTGTTCTTTCCATTGATTTTTTTACGCGCTGACCAATTTTTTTCTCGAGGTTTAAAACCTCTTTTTCATTTTGAATGATATCAATAACATAGTTCATTCTTTGTTTATTATTTAATGTTTCTAAAATCTGCTGTTTTTCTTTTAATTTTATAGGCAGATGGGAAGCAATAATATCAGCCATTCTGCCTGGCTCTTCCATATCGGAAACTGTTGCATATGTTTCTTGCGATATTTTTTTAGAAATTTTTATGTATTGCTCAAAATACTGAAGCATTGTTCTCATTAATGCCTCATCTTCTACATCTTTAGTATTCTCTTCTTCATACATACGTAGTCTTGCCGCAAAATAACTTTCTTCCTCAATCAATTCTTCCAGCTCTGCTCTTTGTATTCCTTCAACCAGGACTCTAATTGTTCCATTTGGTAACTTTAGCATTTGTTTCACTTTTGTCAAAGTTCCCATTTTATATAGATCTTCTTCTTCAGGTTCGTCTATATCCATATCCTTTTGCATTGTAAGAAAAATTAAATGGTCTTCTACCATTGCTTTTTCGAGAGCCTGCACTGACTTATCACGACCAACATCTAAATGAAGCACCATCGTCGGGTAAACCAGTAAACCTCGAAGCGGCAGGAGGGGGACTATTGTTTTTTTATTTTCCTCCATGACGTTGCACCTCCAGCTTTAAAAAATTCCTTTCCATTTATCGCCTATTTAAAATAGTTTTTGCGATATAGGCAACCTTTGCATTCTAATGCTTTGTACAATTCTATCTTATTTATGAAAATGTGTCTATTAACTAGAGTTATTAGACAAGCAGTAAAAATAGAACTACTTCCTAACTTCCATTTTTTACTCATTCTAATGCATCATGTCTACTTAAAGAAAAACACGAGAAGAGAAAAATGAAAGGTTACACTCAAAAACAAACCTTCCTTAATAAAATGGCTTATTTAGGCGATTTCCATTCAAAAAAGAAAAAGATCAATGCCTATTCTTATTTACTCAATTATATAATAATATTTGTATTTAATAAAATGTAGCATTCTTTTAGATTGAGTCAAGTTTTTGTGGGAGTTTTTTTAGCTCCCTTTTTTATAAAGTAAAACCTCTAAGTTTGTATCCGCTTTCCAATTGGTTTTGTTCTTCCAACTGTTGATTCTCTCATTTTTTAAAAACCTTTTAATCCCTGTAAGGCAAAGTGAACGGGTTTTCCAATCGCTTGATTTAAGTATGGCATGTTCTGACGCACGGTTTCTGTTACTAATTTTGTGGGTATTTTTCTTTTCGGTCGATGCTCTTTCTTTGATTTTTCCGTGGCTTTTTCCCATTTTCCATATATCGTTTGGATAGATAGATCATCCTTCAACCCAATCCACAAACGTGCCATGCTCATGACGCCTTTTTTGCTCCATGCTCTTCCATTTTTTAATCGTTTGGCTAATTGATTCATCATTGCTTCTGCACTTCCCATTGGACGATACGCTGTCGTGTCCACGCCTTTCTCCTGTAACCAACTACGGTAATCTTTTATGGTTTCCTGATGATGCGTTAAAAAGCCGAGGAAATGTGCTAGTTTTTCTTCTTCTTCTGGTGTATCCATTGTTCCTACTGCGCTATTCAACTCTAGAAGTAATGTTTCTACCTGGTAGTTTTTTAACGCTCTTTTCATGTAGCGGTATCGAGGATGGCTCTTCATTAGTTGCTTCATCGAACGAGCGACATGAAAACGGTCCATGGTGAAAAAGGCGCGTTCCCGAAAATACTCCCGACATGCCGTTATCCAGCCTGCTCCATCGCCATTAATAATAAGCAAGGTTTGGGTTGGATCATACGCATAATGATTCTGTAAGAATGTTTCAAAAGCTTCCCAAAAGGGTTCTTTTTCTTCATAGAGAAAATGCCTTTTATTTCGGAGCCTGACTCGCTTTCCGTTTTCTTTCCATCCCTCATGTACAGCGGCGAATTTCAACTCCCATCCACGCTTTTTCTTTTCTTGACTCTTCACATATAATCCATCTACTTCGACAAACAACACCTTTTGAAAAGGACGTTTTTCCTTAGCGGGAAGTACGCTTGTATGAAGAAGATGTTGCCGTAATGCTTCGTGGCTCATCGCCGAATAGCCTAAAAATTGTTCGAACGTTTCCACCGCCTTTCGATAGGAGGAACCATTTGTCGCTAATTCTAGCCCCCATTCTTCTAATAGTGGACTAAACCCTTTATTCCCTTGAAACTGTAAATAATGATCTAACAGACAAATATATTTTTTGGTTACACGATCGAAATAATAATTACGCTTCAGCTCCACTGCTCCAAACGCTGTATCTACTCGTATTTCTCGTTTATCTCGTAAAGCAAATCTTCTTTTGTCTCGTTGCTGAGCAATCTCTAGATCCCAATTTTCTAATGTTTGAACAAGGATTTCTTGAAAGGTCATTTGTAGTGTTCGAAATAAAGTTTTTTCCAATTCTTTTAATGATGGCATTTTTGTGTTACATTGATTCATGAGAGCCTCTCCTTTTCGTAGTATTCTAGTCAAACTCTACTTTACAAAAGGAAGCTCTCTTTTTTAATACTTAATTTTTTCCAGCTACCGCGCTTTCGCTTGGTGGCCTTTTTGTCTAGTTGGGGGACTCGTCCCCCAACTAGACAAAAAGGATATTTATTCTCCCACAAACATTTTACTCATACATTCTTTTAAGGGTAAATTGTATTCCAGAATCATGCCTCTTATTCAAATTATATTCACAAAAAAACTGCCGACTAACTTTCACTTAACAGAATTAGTCGACAGTGACAATGCTTTAATGACAGCATTGTTTAAAATTTATCCCACTCTTTACGGGCTAGAGTTGAGGAAAACCCCTCTGAAGGAAGTTTTCTTTTATGAAATTAAATGCTCTCTTTCTTTGTTAATGCAATCGTGGAAGCTGGAATTGCTTCTTCTCCCCATTCTTCCTTAAGCAATGCATGCTCTAGCACTTCAGTTAAAGATTCGACAGGAATAATTGTAATATCCTTTATTTCCTCTAAAATAGCTTGCATATTCTCTTGTGGAATGATAACTTTTTGCACACCAGCAGCCTTTGCGGCTTTCACTTTCGCGATTACCCCTCCGATAGGCTTTACTTTGCCATGAATACTTATTTCTCCTGTCATCGCCACTTTCCGATCCACAGGTTGCTTGTAGATGGCAGAATAAATACCTGTAGCCATTGAAATGCCTGCAGAAGGTCCGTCAATTGGAATACCACCTGGAAAATTAACATGAATATCAAATTGGTCGGCAGGAACATCCATTGATCGTAAAACAGTGATAACATTTTCGATGGAGCCCTTCGCCATGCTTTTTCTTCTAATGGATTTCCCTTGTCCACCAATGCTTTCTTCTTCTACAATTCCGGTTATATTAATGCTTCCTTTTCCATCCTTTGCGGGAATAACCGTCACTTCGATTTCCAGTAAAGCCCCTATATTCGCACCGTACACAGCTAAGCCATTAACGAATCCAATTGCGGAATGATCGTTAATTTTTCTTTCCATCCTTGGTGAGAGCTGACTGGAGTGAATGACCCATTCTACTTCATCATCTTTAATAAAGTCACGATCTTCTCCAATTGCAAGTCCAGCAGAAATCTGTACCATATTAACTGCTTCTCTCCCGTTTCTGGCATATTCAGAAAGTGTATCAAGGGCTTTCTCACTTATTTTCATCTTCACTTTATCAGCAGCTTTTTTGCCAATTTGGATAACTTCTTCTTTTGTTAATTCTCGGAAAAACACTTCCATACATCTAGAACGAATGGCTGGAGGTATTTCATTTGGTGTACGAGTCGTCGCCCCTATTAATCGGAAATCGGCTGGTAATCCATTTTTAAAAATATCATGGATATGGGATGGAATCTGCGTATTCTCTTCATTATAGTAGGCACTTTCTAGAAAAACTTTTCGGTCTTCTAATACTTTTAATAACTTATTCATTTGAGTTGGATGTAATTCTCCAATTTCATCAATAAACAGTACCCCACCATGTGCATTTGTAACTGCTCCTTGTTTTGGTTGTGGAATACCAGCTTGTCCCATTGCTCCAGCTCCTTGATAAATTGGATCGTGAACCGAGCCGATTAATGGATCTGCTATACCTCTTTCATCAAACCTAGCTGTCGTCGCATCTAATTCCACAAATACAGAATTCGGCTTAAATGGGGATTTCTGATTCTTCTTCGCTTCTTCTAATACAAGTCTAGCTGCTGCTGTTTTCCCAACCCCTGGCGGTCCGTAAATAATAACATGCTGTGGATTTGGACCACATAACGCGGCTCTTAATGATTTAATTCCATCCTCTTGTCCCACAATATCCGAAAAGCTTGTTGGACGTACTTTTTCAGAAAGTGGTTCTGTTAATGAAATCGCACGCATTTTTCTTAATTGATCCATTTCTTTTTTTGATTCCCTGTCTATCGAAACCTTCTGTGTTCTCTGACTCTTTAATAAGTTCCAGAAATAAAGTCCGATAATAATCCCAAAGAATAATTGTACAAATAAAGCGACCTCCGCCCAACTCATAAAAATTTACCTCCTGAAATCATGTTGTTTAAAACAGCTTACAAGTATTAGCTTCCTTCACAATCCACTTAGAAAGCTTGCTAATAACTTGGAGCGTTTCCTTCAATGGTTAGCGATTATGTATCTATCCTATTGCTGTTGAACAAGAAGGAATCATTCTCAATCCCACCCACGTCCAGCTTGAAGATAGAGAAGCTAGGTGACTATTTGAGAAAATACACAAATAGCCCTTTAACTAAAGACTCTATACATAATGGTGCCTTGTCTTTAAAAAATAGTATCTCCTTCCCTTTGTTGGAATAAACAAGATTTCATGGAAAAAAATAAGGAGAAGTAATGGAGGTGGAAAGAAATGAAGCGGAGAATCATCTAATATCGTTTTTCATCCTACTTTGTCACAAAAAAAAAGAACCAACGATAAATGATATATCGATTGATTCTTTCACATAACTGTTGTTAAGCAGAAGTTTTTGTTTCTTTATCCACTACTGTTCCGTCTTCTAGAACAAGCTTAGGAGAAGCATTATCTGTTACTGTTTCTTTTGTAATGATACATTTAACAATATCATCTCTTGAAGGCAGTTCAAACATCACGTCTAACATAATTCCCTCAATAATAGAACGTAATCCACGTGCACCTGTTTTTCTTTCAATTGCTTTTTTCGCAATTTCATTAAGTGCCTCTTGTTCAAATTCTAATTCGACATTGTCCAATTCAAGCATTTTCTTAAATTGTTTAACTAACGCATTTTTTGGTTTTGTTAAAATTTCCATCAATGCTTCTTCGTCTAATTGACCCAGACTAGCAATAACAGGAAGACGACCAATAAATTCAGGAATTAACCCGAAGCGTAATAAATCTTCTGGAAGTACTTTAGCTAATAGATCTTTATCTTCTACTTCAGCCTTTTTACCATCAGAACCAAACCCAATTACTTTTTGGCCTAGACGTCTTTTAATGATTGGTTCAATACCATCAAATGCACCACCACAAATAAATAGAATATTCGTTGTGTCAATTTGAATAAATTCTTGATGAGGATGTTTTCTGCCACCCTGAGGCGGAACACTTGCTACTGTACCCTCTAGAATTTTTAATAATGCTTGTTGAACCCCTTCACCAGAAACATCTCTCGTAATAGAAGGATTCTCTGATTTACGTGCTACTTTATCAATTTCATCAATATAAATAATACCTTTTTCAGCTTTCTCTACATCATAATCTGCAGATTGGATTAATTTTAAGAGAATATTTTCTACATCTTCCCCGACATATCCAGCTTCTGTTAAACTAGTTGCATCTGCAATAGCAAACGGTACATTTAAAATTCTTGCTAGTGTTTGTGCAAGAAGTGTTTTACCACTACCAGTTGGCCCAATTAACGCAATATTACTTTTAGATAATTCCACATCATCAATTTTGCTATTTGAATTAATGCGCTTGTAATGGTTATACACGGCAACAGAAAGTGCTTTCTTCGCTTGATCCTGACCAATTACATATTCGTTAAGGATATCGCGAATTTCTGCTGGTTTCGGTACATCTTTAAATTCTACTTCTTCTTCTGTACCTAATTCTTCTTCTACGATTTCTGTACATAGTTCTATACATTCATCACAAATGTATACACCAGGACCAGCAACTAATTTACGAACTTGATCCTGTGTCTTTCCGCAGAATGAACACTTTAACTGGCCTTTTTCGTCATTAAATTTAAACATGCCTTCACCCCTTAAAACTTCTTTTTGTATATTTTTACCGTTACGGATTATTATTTGTTCAGAAACAAATTTTACTTTTTTCAACAGTTATGTATTGAATTGTATCACATGATAGTAATGTACAGGAAATAATACAACTCGGGTAATCAGTCCTCTATCATCCAATAACGGTAAAATGTATGTACTTCCTTAAGCATAACCAGATTTTGCTTCTTTAAATCTGGAAATATTATCTCTTTCGTTAGTTGTATATTCCTGTACGGTTAGAGTAACTTATATTATAGTTACCCATATTATATGTTATTTAACACTAATATAAAACTAAGGCACGAAATAGTCGCGCCTTAGTTTTTTTACTTACTTCTATTATGCAACAGTTTTGCTGTTTTCTACAAGGAAATCGATTGCTTTTCTCATTTTTATGTCCATTTGTAAGTTTTCTACGCCACCAAGTGCTTGTTTAATAGCATCTACTGGCATATTGTACATTTGAGACATGTTTTCAAGTTCAGCATTAACTTCTTCTTCTGTCACTTCGATGTTTTCTGCAGCAACGATTGCTTCAAGAGTTAAGTTAGAACGAACACGTTTTTCAGCATCTTCTTTCATTTGATCTTTAAGAGCTGCTTCATCTTGCCCTGAGAACTGGAAGTATAACTCAAGATTCATACCTTGCATTTGTAAACGTTGTTCGAATTCGCTCATCATGCGATCAATTTCTGTATCAACCATAGCAGATGGAATATCAATTGTTGCATTTTCAGAAGCTTTTTCTACAACTGTATCACGAACTGAATGCTCTGCTTGATGTTTTTTATCGTTTTCTAAACGAGTTTTAATTTTTTCTTTTAAATCAGCCAATGTTTCAGCTTCTTCGTCTACATCTTTAGCAAACTCATCATCTAATTCAGGAAGTTCTTTTCCTTTGATTTCATGAACTGTTACTTTAAATGTAGCAGGTTTTCCAGCTAAATCTTCAGCATGGTATTCTTCTGGGAATGTAACTTCAACTTCTTTTGATTCGCCAGTAGCAACGCCTACTAATTTTTCTTCAAAACCAGGAATAAATTGACCTGAACCAAGTTCTAATGAGAAGTTTTCAGCAGTTCCGCCTTCAAAAGCAACTCCATCTTGGAATCCTTCGAAGTCCATAACAACTGTATCTCCTAATTCAGCAGTACCGTCTTCTTTTACTACTAATTCAGCTTGTTTTTCTTGCAATGCTTTAATTTCAGCTTCTACTTCTTCATCTGTAACAGTTGTTTCTACAGCAGGTACTTCTAAACCTTTGTATTCGCCTAATGTTACTTCAGGCTTAACTGTAACAGTCGCTTTGAAGATTAATGCTTTTCCTTTTTCGATTTGTTCTACATCGATTTCAGGACGATCAACTGGCTCAATTCCAGCTTCTTCAATTGCATTTGCATAAGCTTCTGGTAAAAGAATATCAATTGCATCTTGGTATAAAGATTCAACACCAAAACGTTGTTCGAACATTCCACGTGGAATTCTACCTTTACGGAATCCTGGAATATTTACTTGCTTAACTACTTTTTTAAATGCAAGATCTAAACCTTCGTTTAGTTTTTCTGCATCTAATTCAATTGTAAGAACGCCGCGGTTCCCTTCTAAAACTTCCCATTTAACTGACATACTATAAATTCCCTCCAACAATCTATTCTACTTTTTCATTACTTCTACTAATGTATAGATTAACTTCTTTATTATTGTTTGGCTACTGTTTTTAATGAAACAGAAAGAACCTCCTAATGGGAAAAAAGTTATCTAGTAAGAAATATACATCTTCGCATTTTCTAAATGCAACCATTACATTATATCATACGTTCCAGTTGTTTCAACATCCTTGCCTAAATATTAGGATAAGAAATTTGCTCCAGTTGATTAATAAACGTTTTTGCTTGTTCTAAATCATCCTCTTTGACTCCATATAATACAAGGATTTCTTCTCCCTCTTCTTGTCCAAAATACTGATTTACAACCGAATGATAAGCCGCTGCCCATGTTTCTTCACTGTAATCGTCTAGCGTGAATGGGTAAAGCAAAAAAATTTGTCGATCTATTAACATTTTAATATTTTCGAACAAAATAGGGTCATTGCTTTCCACATAATCGATAAGAATACTAGTTATTTTTTGGTATTGCTCCTGTTCTTTCATATCCTTTAGTGCAGTTGGTTTAATCACAATTGTTCGATTAAACTTCTGAATCACTACTTCTTTCTCATATTCTTGCTCTTGTAAAATATTGATTAACATCGTTTTTAAAAATGGATTTTTTTCCTCATCTCGAAGGTATAGTTCTACTTCTTCTATATATGCTCGAATGTTTTGAGTGGACATTTTAGCTATAAGAAGCATCTGTTCCTGCGGATTTTCTAATTCCATTAAATTCGTATGAGCATCTAATGGTTCTTCTTCGCTATAATCGTCCTTATCCACCGGGGAAGAAGAATCAGCCATCTTCCTGCTAAATATAAGCATTTTAGAAAAGTGTTCGATTTTATTTGCCGGAATTTGGTGTTCTTCTAGCAGCACTTCAATAGTAGTAACTATCTCTTCATATTCATGTAGCTGTACGAGAATCATGATATACAAATCTAGGACTTGGATATAGTCGCCCTGATCCTCTTTAAGCATTTCTTTCGCTATCTGTTTTGCCTGATCCAATAAACCTAATTCATAGTAAGAGAGAATAAGGCCAATGTTTATATCACTATGGACTGGATTTCTCTCTTTTGCTTCTTCTAAAAATGAAACAGCCTCTTTAAAGCGCTTTTCTTGAATAGCGTCTAATCCTTTTTGCAATAAACGTTTATCTAAATCGGGGAAAAAAATAACGTTATCCTTTTTTTCCTGCTCCCGTTTCTTCATCCTATTAACCGCCTATACATTCTTTTTGTTGCTAGTGTAGCTTTTTTTCTTATTGGATGCAACCTGCATTTTCATTTATACGTTAAATATAAATGACCGAACCAAGCGCAAAAGAAAAGACCCTTAAGACTAGAAAGGGTCTTTTAACATTTTATAAACTATTTTGGAACAGCTATATTTTCGTATTCTGCTATTTTATCACTGTATTGAAGTGTGATTTCGATCTCATCCCAGCCATTTATCAGCATCTTTTTCCAATAAGGATGGATAGAAAAAGTTGCGGAAAAGCCTAAGTCATCCTCTACTTTTTCTTCTTCAAGATTAATATGAAGGAAATAGGGTTGATTTTGTGCAGCTTTCAAAAGGTATTCCACTTCATCTGTCTGTAATTGAATTGGAAGCATCCCATTTTTTAAACAATTTTGATAAAAAATATCTGCAAAAGAGGGGGCGATGACAACAGAAAATCCAAAGTCCTGGAGAGCCCATGGAGCATGCTCTCTTGACGATCCGCAGCCAAAGTTTTTATTGGCGATCAAAATAGATGCCCCTTGATTTTCAGGTAAGTTTAGTTCAAATTTAGGATTCGGTTCTCCATTTTTCAAATAGCGCCAATCGAAAAAAGCAAATCTGCCGAATCCAGTCTTTTCAATACGCTTCAAAAATTGCTTCGGGATAATCTGATCTGTATCCACATTTACTCGATCCATCGCTACTGCTTTTTCGTAAAGCTTTTTAAAACCACTCATTGCAAATTCCTCCTTTACGTTGTTGCTTGTAATTCTGCATTCATTTTTCGAATATCAACAAATCGTCCATTTAACGCCGCAGCAGCTGCCATTGCTGGGCTGACTAAGTGCGTTCTAGCACCAGCTCCTTGTCTACCTTCAAAATTACGATTGGAGGTAGATGCACAATGCTCACCACTTGGTACCACATCATTGTTCATACTTAAACACATACTGCAGCCTGCATCTCGCCATTCAAAGCCCGCTTCTACAAAAAGTTTATCTAATCCTTCTTCCTCTGCCTGTTTTTTTACTTTTTGCGACCCAGGAACAACTAGTGCTCTTACTCCTGGATATACTTTCTGTCCTTTGATTACATTTGCGGCTTGTCTTAAATCTTCTATTCTAGAATTCGTACAAGAACCGATAAATACATGCTGAATGGCAATATCAGTAATTGCCATTCCCTCTTTAAGATCCATATACTGAAGAGCACTATATAAAGCTCGACGGTCTGTTTCCTCTTGATAATAATCTGCTGTTGGAATTGTTTCATCCACTTTAGCTGTCATTGATGGATTGGTCCCCCAGCTTACCATTGGGGCAATATCGTATCCATCAATTGTAATGACTTTATCGTAATATGCATTCTCATCAGAAGCTAACTGGCTCCATTCTTGAACGGCGCTTTCCCAATTTTCCGGTGCGTATTTTCTTCCTTTTAAATAAGCAAAAGTTATTTCATCTGGACAAATTAACCCTGCACGTGCTCCGCCTTCAATAGACATATTACAAATCGTCATTCTTTCTTCCATTGAAAGATTACGAATCACATCTCCTGTGTATTCAATAACATGACCAGTTCCAAAATTCACACCGTATTTAGAAAGTATATAAAGAATGACATCTTTTGCATTTACACCATTTTCCAATTTCCCATTGACCTCTACTTTTAACGTTTTTGGTCTAGTTTGCCATAGTGTTTGCGTTGCAAGGACGTGTTCTACTTCGCTTGTGCCTATCCCAAATGCCAATGCTCCAAAAGCTCCATGAGTCGATGTATGGCTATCACCACAAACAATTGTTTTTCCAGGCTGTGTTAATCCAAGTTCTGGCCCAATTACATGAACAATCCCTTGTTCAGGACTTTGTAAACCAGCCAATGGAATATTAAACTCTAAGCAGTTCTTTTCTAAGGTAGTCATCTGATTTAAGGCAATTTCATCATCTATTTTAAAGCGGTTAATAGTTGGTACATTATGATCCATCGTTGCAAACGTCCGATCTGGTCTTCTCACTTTCCGATTTTTCATTCTCAATCCGGAAAATGCCTGAGGAGAGGTAACTTCATGAACGAGATGTAAATCAATATATAATAAATCCGGCTTCCCCTCTTCTCTATGTACTACATGTTTTTCCCAAATTTTATCGATAATGGATTTCCCCATTACTTTGCCCTCCAATCCATATTCTTTTTCCCTGTTGTAGTTAAAGGGCTGTCAAAGTATTCTTTTGACAAGCCCTTTAACGGTATATTTCTCTCTATTAATAGTCCTCTATATCCAATCACTGCCGCTTTTGACAAGCTATTTTTATTCTAAAAGCTGTTTTGTAAAGTGTTTATATAAACTTGAACCGGTTATCAGCCAAACTTTCGACTTTTCAGCCAAATTAGACCAGATATCAGCCAAACTTTCATCTTTTCAGCCAAATCAGACCAGATATCAGCCAAACTTTCATCTTTTCAGCCAAACCCGACCAGATATCAGCCAAACTTTCATCTTTTCAGCCAAACCCGACCATATATCAGCCAAGCTTTCGAAGCAGTCCTTTTTTATTAAACATGTGCCACTTTAACAAGCTGTCGAATTTCTTTCTCTACTTCTTCTACCATTTCAGTCGTCGAAACGATCGTGCAGTTTGGTGCAAGAATATCCCTTGTTCGAAAGCCTTTATTCAAGACATTATTAACAGCCTCTTCAATAATCGTTGCTTCGTTCTCCATTTGAAAAGATAAACGCAGCATCATACTTACAGATAAGATGGTTGCAAGTGGATTGGCGATGTTTTCCCCTGCAATATCTGGTGCAGAACCATGGATTGGTTCGTAAAGGTAAGGTCCACCAGCTGATAAACTGCTTGATGCCAACATTCCTAACGAACCGGTTAACACTGATGCTTCATCACTTAAGATATCGCCAAACATATTTTCTGTAACAATCACATCAAATTGTTTTGGGTTTCTAACCAGCTGCATCGCTGCATTATCAACAAGCATGTGCTCTAGAATAACATCTGGATATTTTTCTGCTACTTGACTTGCAATCTCCCTCCATACTCTACTAGTCTCTAAAACATTGGCTTTATCTACGGAAGTAACCTTTTTCGATCGTGTTTTTGCGATTTCAAATGCTTTTTCGACTACACGTTCTATTTCTTCATTCTCATATTGAAGTGTATCGACAGCACCTGGTTTTCCATCTATTAACCTACGTTCGCTCGGCTTTCCAAAATAGATGCCTCCTGTCAATTCACGGACCACAATTAAATCTACTCCTGCGATAATATCCTCTTTAAGTGGAGACGAGGCTGCTAAACTTTCATAACAGGTTGTTGGCCTGATGTTCGCGAACAAGTTCAATTCTTTTCTTATTTTCAATAGTCCTTGCTCTGGGCGTTTTTCCACGGGAAGGGAATCCCATTTCGGTCCTCCAACTGCTCCTAAAAGAATCGCATCACTATTTTTACAAATCGTAATCGTTTCATTAGGTAAAGGAGTCCCTGTTTTATCTGTTGCACAACCGCCAATATCAGCATATGTGATTTCGAACTGATGTCTATATAATGTTTCAATTGTTTGCAAAATCTTCATTGCTCCTGCTACTATTTCAGGTCCAATTCCATCACCTGGCAATACGGCGATTCTTTTCTTCATTTCTATTCGCTCCCTATATCAAAGCTTGATGTGGATCTTAAAGCTTACACTTTTTCAAGAAATTGTTCTCTTGCCAGAATCCCTCTATTAATAGCATTTATATAGGCTTTGGCAGATGCTATTAATACATCTTGATCTAAGCCTCTTCCAGTACTTTCTTTTTCGTCATATTGCACTCTAACAAATACTTGAGCTAACGCATCTCTGCCAGCACCCAATGACTGAATTCGATAATCTTCTAATTTCACTTGACCAGATATGGACATTTCTAGTGTGTTATATAATGCTTCAACACTTCCTGATCCAGTACCATTTTGAATAATTAATTCATTTTTCGGACCAGAAAGCTTAACAATTGCATCAGCTTCGTTGTCATTTTTATGTTGGACCTTAACATCAACTAATTCATAGTATTTCTCTTCTTTAGCAAGCTTGTTTTCTAGAAAAATGGCAATAATATCTTCATCGGAAATTTCTTTTTTGTGGTCTGCTAAATCCTTAAATGCAATAAAGAGATCTTTAACATCCTCATCTTTCACTTGAAGCCCTAAATCTTTCAGCTTTGTTTTAAAGGCATGACTACCTGAATGCTTCCCTAGAACCATATTATTGTTGTTTACATAGCCTACAAGTTCAGGAGAAATAATTTCATAGGTAGTTTTCTCCTTAAGAACTCCGTCTTGGTGAATGCCAGATTCATGAGCAAAGGCATTGCGACCAACAATTGCTTTATTCCCTGGGACCACCATGCCAGTTAATTCACTAACAAGGCTGCTTGATCTGCTAATCTCTTTCAGATTAATTCTTGTTCTTTCTTGATAATGATCATTTCTAATATGAAGCGCTACCACAATTTCTTCCATTGAAGCATTACCAGCTCTCTCTCCTATGCCATTAATAGTGCACTCTACTTGAGTTGCTCCATTTTCGATAGCGGCTAGTGAATTTGCTGTTGCCATCCCTAAATCATCATGACAATGGGTTGATAAGGAAACTTTATCAATGGACGGGACATTATTTTTTAAATATTGAAAAACTTCACCATACTCATTTGGCGTTATATAGCCTACAGTATCTGGAATATTAATGATACGCGCTCCTGCTTGAATAACTTCTTCTATTATTTCTGCTAAAAATGGAAGTTCTGTACGACATGCATCCTCTGCACTCCATTGGATAACTGGAAATCTTTTAGCAGCGTATTTAACGGCCGCTACAGCTCTTTCCACAACTTGTTCTTTCGACAGTTTTAATTTGTATTCTCGATGAATTGGACTCGTTGCTAGAAACACATGAATTCTCGGTTCTGCACCGTCTTTTAAAGCATCCCAAGCTGCATCAATATCAGATGTTACCGCTCTTGCTAAACCTGTAACAGAGCTATTTTTTATTGTTTTCGCTATTTGTTGCACAGAGACAAAATCACCTTTAGAGGCAGCAGGAAAGCCTGCCTCTATAATATCTACATTCAATTTTTCTAACTGTTCAGCAATGACCAACTTCTCTGCCAAATTTAAATTTACGCCAGGAGATTGCTCCCCAT
This sequence comes from Niallia sp. FSL W8-1348, assembly GCF_038006745.1. Classification (NCBI taxonomy): domain Bacteria; kingdom Bacillati; phylum Bacillota; class Bacilli; order Caryophanales; family Bacillaceae; genus Niallia; species Niallia sp. FSL W8-1348. Next base: position 273,905 of record NZ_JBBOVV010000003.1, read on the forward strand.
CTCTCAATGTTGTATCAAATATCTTAATTTTTGCCACTACCAACCACTTCTTTCTTTCTCGAGCTTTTAACGAATGGCATCATTGCACGTAATTCTTTTCCAACCTTTTCGATTAGATGTTCACTTTCTCTCGCATTAATCGCGTTAAACACTGGTCTATTTGCCTGATTTTCTAAAATCCATCCTTTAGCAAATTTTCCTTCTTGAATATCTGTAAGTACAGCTTTCATTTCTTTCTTCACATCATCTGTGACAATACGTGGTCCTGTTACAAAATCTCCCCACTGTGCTGTATCTGAAATAGAATATCTCATTCCTGCCATTCCATCTTCATACATCAAGTCAACAATCAATTTCAGCTCATGTAAACACTCAAAATATGCTAATTCCGGTTGATATCCTGCTTCAACCAATGTTTCAAAGCCCGCTTTTACAAGTGCAGTTAGACCACCACACAGAACCGCTTGTTCACCGAAAAGATCTGTTTCTGTTTCTTCTTTAAATGTTGTCTCTAAAGCTCCTGCACGTAAAGCCCCAATCGCTTTTGCATAAGCAAGTGCAAGCTCTCTCGCTTCACCAGTTACATCTTGATAAATTGCAAACAATGCTGGAACACCTGCTTCTTGTTCAAATGTTCTTCTTACAAGATGACCTGGTCCTTTTGGAGCAACTAATAGTACATCACTCTCACTTGGAGGGACAATTTGATTAAAATGAATATTGAATCCATGAGCAAACATTAATGCTTGATTTGTTAAATTTGGTTTAATTTCTTCATTATATACTTTTGTTTGTAATTCATCTGGAAGTAAAATCATTACAATATCCGCTTGAGCTGTTGCTTCGCCAACTGAATAAACATTAAATCCATCTTCCACTGCTTTATTCCATGAATTACCTTTTCTTAATCCAATAATGACATGAACACCACTATCTTTCATGTTTAAAGCATGTGCATGTCCTTGAGATCCATAACCAATTACTGCAACTGTTTTCCCTTCAAAATATCCTAAATTTGCGTCTCCGTTATAATACATTTTTGCCATTATTCTTCTCCCTTTCGTTTGTAAAATTAGATTTATTTAATGGCTATTTTCATAAGGTTTGCTATTAGTCAACCGCAACCTAAATACATTTCACTTTCTATAGGGCGAGCGGTGGATTCTTCTTAGTAATACCTTGTGGGGGTCTCACCTTTCTCGCTTATCCAATAGACGTCTTCACGTATTCAGACTGCTCAATAAATCTATGAAAATAGCCTATTTAATATTGATGTTTAGACGATAGAATAGTTACTTTTATGAGCTGCTGTTTTTTGAGATCCACGAGGGAATGCTGTTGTACCAGTTCTAGCCAATTCTTTAATTCCATAAGGTCTTAGCAGTTCTATAAAAGCTTCAATTTTTGTTGATTCTCCTGTAATTTGGATAACGAGACTTTCTTTACTTACATCGATTACAGAAGCTCTAAATGGTTCAATAACTGAGTATAGCTCGTGCCTAGTCTGCGGTGTAGCAAGTACTTTTATTAAGGCAAGCTCTCTTGCAACTATAGCCTGATCAGTGATGTCTACTACTTTCAAAATATCAATTTGCTTATTTAACTGTTTCGTGATTTGTTCTATGACGCCATCACTTTCTACATGCACAACACATGTAATTCGAGAGACTCCTTCATGCTCCGTATGTCCCACTGATATGCTTTCAATGTTGTAGTTTCGTTTTGAAAAGAGATTAGTGATCCGATTTAATACACCAGATTTATTCATAACAGTTAAGCTAATTATTTTCTTCATGGCTTCATCCCTACCATTTCATGCAATCCTTTACCTGGAGCAATCATTGGATATACATTCTCACCAGGATCAATGCGGAAATCCAATAATACAGGTTCTCTTACCGCTAACACTTCGTCCAGAATGCTTGCAGCTTCTACTGCGGAAGATATTTGATAGCCTTTTATTCCATACGCTTCTGCTAATGCAACAAACGATGGTTGGTAAGATTCCTTACTATGAGAAAAGCGAGATTCATAGAAAAACTCTTGCCATTGTCTTACCATCCCTAATGCTTGATTATTAAAAATAATAATCTTAATCGGTAAATTCAATTCTCTTATTAGCGCAAGCTCCTGGCTGCACATTTGAAAGCCCCCATCACCGCTAATAGCAAGTACTGTTGCTTTTGGATCAGCTAATTGAGCTCCAATACTTGATGGAAGTCCAAATCCCATTGTACCTAGTCCTCCAGATGTTACCCAGCGATTGGACTCTTTAAATTGATAGTATTGGGCAGTCCACATTTGGTGCTGTCCAACATCTGTAGTTACAATTGCTTCACCTTGCGTCTTTTCGTATAACATCTCCAATACTTGCTGTGGTTTCAGAAGATTGGATTCTTCATAATAATACGGATATTCATTTTTCCAATTTTCAATCTTTTCTAACCATGCATTATGGTCTGACTGTAAGCCTTTTTGCTTTATCAACATTGTAAGTGCTTCTTTAGCATCTGCAACAATCGGTATTTTCGTTGGAATAATCTTACCAATTTCTGCAGGATCGATATCAATATGTGCTTTAATGGCATTTGGTGCAAAATGGGCTAAGTTTCCTGTTAAACGATCATCAAATCTTGCCCCAACATTAATTAATAAGTCTGCTTCATATAAAGCCATATTAGCGGCATAACAACCGTGCATTCCTCCCATACCAACAAACAACTTGTTATCAGCTGGAAAACCTCCTAAACCAAGAAGTGTATGTACGACTGGGATTTGTTGCTGTTCTACATATTGAAGTAACTCGGTACTCGCTTTTGCAAAATTGACACCTGCTCCTGCTAAAATTACTGGTTTTTTTGCAGCACTTACAGCTTCTGTCAATTTGCGAATCTGCAAATAATTCGGTTGTGTTGTCGGTTGATAACCTGGAAGGTCTACTTCCTTCTCAGCTGGAACATCTGAAATAGTTGCAGCAATATCTTTTGGAAAATCAATTAATACTGGTCCTGGTCTTCCACTTGTAGCAATATAGAACGCCTCTTTAATGATTCTAGGAATATCTTCAAGGCTTCGAACCTGACAATTATATTTTGTTATCGGTGTAGTAATCCCTAAAATGTCTGCTTCTTGAAAAGCATCTGTTCCAATCACACCTGTTGCTACTTGACCTGTAAAAACAACTAGTGGCAGAGAATCCATCATAGCATCAGCAAGCCCTGTTACAATATTTGTAGCACCGGGACCTGATGTTGCAATGACTACACCTGGTTTTCCAGAGATTCTCGCATATCCTTCTGCTGCATGAATACCGCCTTGTTCATGTCTTGGCAATACATGAAAAATTTTCGAATCGTAAATCTTATCATAAATTGGTAACACAGCTCCACCTGGATATCCGAAAATAAATTCAACATTTTCTTTTTCCAAAGCTTGCAGTAAGAGATCAGCACCAGTTAACGGTTTTACTTGGGCCTTTGTATTTTCAAAGGCAGTCTCCTGTAACATTTGTATAACCTCCCTAAATTCTTTCCTTTTACTTATTCACTGGATGTTACCAAGAAAGGCTATATCCATAAAAAAAGCCTTTCCACCTCCAATGGTTACTAATGTTTTTTAGTAAACAAAGGGGTGAAAAGGCATTTCCTTTCCACGGTACCACCCTCATTCATACACTGTAAATAAATGTATGCGCTTTATGAACGGTTCGTTCTCTTTTGATAACGAGTGGAAACACTCGGTTAGCTCTACTTGCTTACCTTTCAAGCTAACACTCTGAGGTGAGTTCATTAACTATTGGTTCACTGGTTCACACCAACCACCAGCTCTCTTTGGAATCCAAATAGAAAACTACTTATCCTCATCATCGAATTACTTATATTTATTCAGTTTGTCATGTTGTTATGTTACTAGTTTTAGCAAGTAACATGTTGTGTTTTTCATTTGTTGAGGTTATCTTACGCTGAATTTAAACAAGAGTCAACAGTATTTTTGAGAATTATTTGATTATTTAAACAACGAGGGCAACTTTAGGAAACGCTTACATTATTGTCATATAAAGAATGCATGTACTTTTTAAACCTTCAAAAAAATTTAAAAAATTCTTTTTTTACTGAAAATAATCTATAAAGAAAACTTCTAGGAGTGAAGATTTTCTCATCCCCATTTCTGATAGGTTGCGCTTATCGGACCTTTACGGGAGAGTTCCAACACCTAGCTCTAGCTTCCTCGATTTTTCTCAGCTTGAGGTGAGGGTCTTACTGCCCGTTATGATTGTGATAAAAATACATGGTGGATCTTCTTATAGACTTCATTATAATAAAATAATTCTTTCTATTAAACTAAAATGTCAAAAAATCTAACATTGTTTTTTTATTTTATAAAAAAATACAATCACTACAAAAGAAAGCGATTGCATTTTTTAGAAATTAAATTAATGTACAGCACATATATCTTGTATCCATGACAAACGAATTTGATACGTATTTTCGTTGTCATCTTTTAGATCAATCGTTTGATCGATCAGATTGAGCTTCTGAACCTGCCCCTTAATTGTTTCTAACAAACCATTCTTATAATAATTAATAACAATAAGCCTACTTCTTCCTAATTCTTTGAGAATCATGGTGCATATCTCCTTCTACATATTTTTGTTATGTTCATCTATTCACATTACTTCATTTCTTGTTTGTTTTTTACTTAAATCTATTATACACAATAACAGTAAGCGTTTTCAAGTAATGCAAGTGATTTTCTGAACATTATTTTTTCTTAATGAAATTATTACCTAAATCGTACCTTATTATACCTTTATAGGAAAATATATGAGAGAAACTTTTAATTATAGGTTTCTCTCATGACAAGGTAGCAGTACACTATTTTATTTTTTTCTTAGTCTTACATTCTTTGTAACAAAAAATAACTACTTTCGCTTTAAGCCTGTGCCAAACCGTGCATTTCATTAAACTTTTCTACCCATCGTTATTTCAATATAAGAAGCCACTATTACCTCTTGCTATTAGAATAAAATTCCAAATAGCTAAAAAGGAAATTGCCCTGTTTATTCCCTTTCAATAATGGGAATATATACAATATGCAACAATCAATTGTTTAAAGGAGGAATAGGTATATGACAAACAGTGTAGTAGGTATATATGATTCTCCTGAAGCAACAGTAGATGCTATTGAGGAATTACTCTCTAAAGGGTATTCTCCAGATCATATTTCCGTCATCACTAGAAATGAACAAGTTGCTTTAATCGAACAAGAAACAGAAGTGAATACAACCTCAGCAATTAACGAGGTTGAGCCAGTATCATTTTTAGATCGATTAAAGAATTTCTTCGCTGGTACGGACTTAGAACCATATGAGGAAGAACTGCAAGCAGGAAAATACATTGTTCTTTTAGATAATGATGCGGAAACGGAAGAAGAAAAGTTGAACAAATTAAGTTTTGATAATAGTGAAGTAGATGTCATACCATCCCAAACGATGAATACAACAGTAGAACGAAAAAAAGTAGAGTAAGAAAAAAGCTTAAACCATTGTGGTTTAAGCTTTTTTGTAGACGTCCCAGGAGAGATTCGAACTCCCGACCGACGGCTTAGAAGGCCGTTGCTCTATCCAGCTGAGCTACTGGGACATAATGTATTAATTATTTCAGAAATGTTTACCAAAAAATATTATATCATACCCTATAGGATATGCATAGTTTTTCTATTCCAACTAATAGACTATTTTATTATAATAATATAGGCAATTCATATAACCTGAAAAAATACTAAGTAATCATAAAAACAAATAAAATACGTCCCAGGAGAGATTCGAACTCCCGACCGACGGCTTAGAAGGCCGTTGCTCTATCCAGCTGAGCTACTGGGACATGTTATGTATTTCTTTACTCTTTATGAGGACAATAGTTATTATATGATTATAGGGACATAAAGTCAATAGTTTATTGAAGTTTTTTTTCCTAATGAGGAATTTTTTTCTTCCTCATTAGGAAAAAGCCTACTAGAAGGGAAATTCACTTTTTAATTCTGGAAGTAACCCATTATGAAAATCATAAACTTCTGTTACAAATCGATTACTTTCAATGGTTAAAATGACATATGTTTGTTCTTTTCTACCTCTAGGCAATCGTAAACTACCCGGATTAATGAAAAGAACATCATCAACCACTTCCATCCCTAAGAAATGAGAATGCCCGAAACAGGCAATATTAGCCCCTATCTCCTTTGCTTTGTACAATAAATTATTAAGAGAGGATTTCACCCCATATAAATGCCCATGTGTTAAAAAAATCTTTTTTCCCGCAATTTCTTGAATTGTTTCCGTTGGATATCTGTCCTCATAATCACAGTTCCCTTGAACCGTAATATATCCCGCCATCACTTCTTCACTTGCTGAAAGCTCTGAATCTCCACAATGCAGAAACAAATCTACATCCTCTTCATGCCTTTTTTTTAAAACACCTAACTCGGATACCAATCCATGACTGTCACTTACAATCAAAATTTTCATCCAGGTCTAGTTCCTTTCCTTAAAAACAGTTGGTAACTGTTCTTTTAGTTTTTTTAATGCATTTGCACGGTGACTAATTTTATTTTTCTTCTCTGGCGGCAATTCAGCCATTGCCTTTTGTTCTACCTCTACATAAAAAATCGGATCATAACCAAAGCCGTAATCTCCTCTTCTTTCCGTTAAAATAATCCCTTCACAAGTACCGGTAAATGTTAAGGAGGATTCATTAGGAATTGCAACTGCTAATGTACAACAAAAGCGAGCTGTTCTTTTTTCTGTTGGAACTCCCTTTAATTCATCCAAAACCTTGTCCATATTATCTTGATCATTCTTTTGTTCACCTGCATAACGTGCAGAATACACTCCAGGTCTACCGTTCAATGCATCTATAACAAGACCAGAATCATCTGAGATAACAACACGATTTAGTAGCTTAGAAATCGTTTCTGCTTTTAGGAGAGCATTTTCTTCAAATGTTGTCCCTGTCTCCTCTACATCTGGTACATCTGGAAAATCTAATAGTGTTTTTACTTCATAGCCAAGTGGTGAAAACATTTGTACAAATTCTTTTGTCTTGCCTGTATTCTTTGTTGCAATAATAATCTCTTTCATCATAAATCTCCTTAATTAGCTAAAAATATTTTTTTACGCTGAAACATATGTAGTTGCTATTCTTTCTTTTAGTTTACTACGATTGAAAAAATGCGTCTAATAAAAGTATATACCCTTTCTTCCTTATTTCCAAAGACAGTTTTGTGAAGTTTATAACGTCATTTCATCGGTTTCTTCTGTTTTTATGGAAATCCTTATATAATTCACTATAAATATCGGTATGGATAAATTATTACCATCAACACTCTGGACTAAAAAAATAAAGAGGCTGGGACATAAGTATTCCAGCCAAGGATAATTCCGAACAATTATACGAAGATGCTAATGAATGTTCCGTATAATTGTTCGGGCTTTTATTTGTTTTTCAAAGGATGTTTCCATGAAGTTTGGTGCGATTCCCCGCAGCCGGAATACACTTCGCTTTCCATGGGGCTCGCGCTGAGCCGCTTCGGCCTGTGGCCTGCAGGGTCTCAGACTGTCTCGCTAATCCCATAGGAGTCTTCGTGTATTCCGGCTGCTCTGTTTTTCCAACTAATTATATTTCCTCTTGTAAAAAGTATGCGAAAGCAGCCGCTATTTACTAGCTATATTAGAAATTGTTCGTCTTTACAGAGTATCTATTTAGTTATGTCCCATCCTCTTTATCAATTAACTTATTAGAAACTACCTGTATTCACATTTTCCGGACGAGTAACTGGTTTAGTTAAACTTTCTCCTTCTGCATTCACTAAATCAGCTTCTCCATTAACAGTAACAGAAACACTTTCAATGCCTTCTTGCTCTGTCAATGACAGTACTAATGAATTTAATACTTCATCGGCTAGTACTTTTTCTTCTCCGTTTAGCCCACTAGAATATATGTTTTCGTTAAAGTTTAACGTAACTTTACCATCTTCTACTACTGGTTTATCTAACAGCTTCACATCGTTAGGTAATAAACTTGTTAATGCTGTTGCGCCTCCCATACCTGGGCCTTCTATTAATTCACCTACTGCGGCTGCCACATTATTTTCTTCTGCATTGCTAACACGCTTTGTTACTGGTACATAATAGTATGAATCTAAATCTCCGCCAATATAATAAACGGTTAACGGTTTAGTGTTTGTAATATCTGTAACATCATCCGTATTAACGTTAATGCCATCTGCTCTTGTTAAAGCACCTTGGATCGGGGTTTTATTAACTGGCATTTCTGTCAGCTCATGACCATTTAAAGAGAGCTTAACAGCATCAATTGAATCAAATTGTGTCAATGTCCACGTAATAGATTGTAAAATTTTCTCTTCATCTTTAGCCTCGTACTCTTTGAATTCATTTGAAAAATCGACTGTAGCCACTTTATCCTCATCTACATTAATACTAATTTTCGTATCTTGCGGAATTACTGCCTGAAAATCATTTGGCAGCATTTCAGAAACTTTTCCACCTTTAACTAAATATTCTAAGCTTTCTTTTGCAATCGAATTTGTTTTTGGCAGATTTAATGTTTGAGGAACGACATACCCATATTTATCCATTAAATATAATTCAATAGGCATTGCATCCTCTGTAGCAACTTCTCCCGCTGTTTCTTTGTCCGCATTTTCTTTCACTGCATCATCTTCATAGGATGTAGTTTGGGGTGGATCTACTTTTTCTTTATCTCCCAATAAGCTACAACCAGAGATCAACACAGATGATATTAAAACCGCAGAAACTATGGTCAATTTGTTATTCTTAGACATTCTTCATCACTCCTAAGACAGTTTGTACTAATATATATACGAGCCTATCTTTTTTTTAGACCGTCTTTAGAAGATTTTTTTTCAAAAAGGCTGTTTTCGTAAAGTTTTTTGCGATTACCCGCAGCCGGAATTCACTTCGCTTTCCGTGGGGCTCGCGCTGAGCCTCCTCACCTCGCCTCCGGGGTCTCAGACTGTCTCGCTAATCCCACAGGAGTCTACGTGTATTCCGGCTGCTCCATTTTTCCAACTAATTCTTTTTTTCGATAGAAAAACAACAATCCTTTAGAAAACAACCCACAAAAAAGACTGTCTCACTATTTCATCCACAAAAATGTCTCGATTAGAACTGATCTAGATATTTTTGTTAATGGAACATAAGACAGTCTTATTACTTATGACAATTTAATTGTTTCAACAGAATGTATTTCTTGATTTAGCCAGTTTGATGCTATTCTAGCAAAAATTTCTTTCGATCCAGTTGTATAAAAATGATGTTCTACTTGATTCTCTTCTGAAGCAAGTTGGTCATGATGGTTTAGAATGGTACTAACTTCTCTTGCCGTTTCTGCACCAGAACTAATCACTTTTACCTTTTCCCCTATCTCTTCTTGTATTACTTTTGCCAACAAAGGGTAATGGGTACAACCAAGTATTAGAGTATCTATCTCTTTATTCTTTAATGGCCAAAGCGTTTCTTTCACAATTTTCCTTGCGACTGGTCCATCATATTCGCCGCTCTCCACTAAAGGAACAAATTTCGGGCATGCTAAACTAACTGTTCTTACTCGATTATTAATCTTTTTTAATGCTTTTTCATACGCTCGACTTCGAACAGTACCAATTGTTCCAATCATGCCTATATAATTATTTTTTGTTACCTTAATTGCTGTTCGTGCCCCCGGAATAATTACTCCAATTACAGGAATAGATAGCTGCCCGCGAATTTCCTCTAATGCCACTGCAGTAGCAGTATTACAGGCAATCACAAGCATTTTAATATTTTTCTTCAACAAGAATCTAGTCATTTCCCAAGTGAATTTCTTCACTTCTTCTCCCGTTCTTGGTCCATATGGACATCTTGCCGTATCCCCTAAGTATACGATATTTTCAAAAGGAAGCTGGCGCATAATCTCCTTCGCGACCGTTAATCCACCAACTCCAGAATCTATAACCCCTATTGCTCTTTCCAAAAAACCGCCTCATTTTTCTCGCATTACTTGATGTAAACGCATGAAATTTTTCTTTAATTCCTCGATATCTCCGGTTGTATACTCATTTAATACTTCTTGAAGATAGTTTTGACGTTTTTTAATTACTTCGTCAATTAATCTTTTTCCTTCTTCTAGCATATGAATACGAACCACACGTCGATCATTCGGATCCTTCACTCTTTGAACTAAATGATTCTTTTCCATCCGATCAACTAAGTCGGTCGTTGTACTAAAGGCAAGGAACATTTTATTTGATAATTCCCCTATTGTCATATCGCCCTCTTCAAATAGCCATTGCAAGGCAACGAATTGAGGAGGAGTCATTGTATAATCGCTTAATATCTCTCTCCCTTTTTGTTTAATGATCCCCGATATGTATCGCATATCCTTTTCTATCGTAGCTATATTCTCCAAATATTCCTTTGCATTTTTCTCTTCAGTCATCATGATTACAACTCCCATATATAAATATACAAATATAATTAATTTCCGACAATTTTCTACGAATCAGTACCTTTAATTATAATCTACAATTCTTCCCTCGTAAATGTATAAGGCGAAAAGTTAATGGAGTATTAATTTAGATGTAAAATTTATGAACAAGAGCAGTTTTGACAATATTATTTACACATCCCTCATTTAGCCATGTATCCTCATTAAAAGAAGATGACCCATATAAGCGGCAAAGGAGTGGAATTTCCTCCCCGCTTATACGAGATCATCTTCTTTATTATAGCTCTAGTTCTCCCATTCTAAGGAGTTCTACAACAGCCTGTGAACGCCCCTTCACGCCCAGCTTCTGCATAGCATTTGAAATGCATACCTTTTGCATGCTAAAAACACACTACTGTATTTGTTCAAAAGTGTATTTAATATCTAGTGTTCCATCTTGGCTAACTTCCATTGAATCTAATAACTGCTGGAAAGCATAATGTAAGTCACTTTCTTCATTTTCCAGCTGCTTAAAAGCCTGTTTAATGGTCTCTATATTAATACTTGTATTATCTTCTTGCGACAATAGAAAAAGCTTATCATTTAATTTACCAATCTGCTTTTCCAGTTCATCTCTTTTCACTTTAAATTCCGCTTTAGATATCAGTCGATCATTTAAATAAAGATCCAGAACATCTTTTTTCTGTTCTTCTAACCGGTCTATTTTATTTCTAATGCCGCGGCTGTCCTCCAGCTGCTTCTTTTTATATTCTGTATCAAAGTTTAACCGAATGCTTTCTCCCTTTTCTGTTAAAAGTCTTAACATAAACTCCCTAAATTGTTCGTAACGAATCGGTTCATGATTTAAGCAGCCATGTTCACCATATCTTCTGTACTTGCTGCATTTTAAGTATTTCCATTCAATTCTGGAACCATCTTTTTTTCGTTTATAACTTTGCATAATCACCATATTAGAGCCACAATGAGCGCATTTTAATATATCTCTGAATTCATTCCATGGAGTAATTTTTGTTTTTTTACTTTTATAGTCTCTGTTATTAGCTTTTTCAAATTGAGTAGAAGTTATGATTGCTGGATGATGATCTTTAAAGATCAACCATTTTTCTTGAGGATTACGGATTTGCTTCTTTCTTCCACCAACTTTTACAGTTGTGTACTGATTAAGTATGAAGTTTCCATGATAGATAGGATTTTGAAGTATTCTCTGAACGGATGTAACCTGCCATTTATCCTTTTGTTTCGGTTTTAAGCCTAAATCATTTAACTCTTTTGTAATGCGCTTAAAACCCATTTATCGAAGTTATACCAATGGAATATTTGTCTTACTACTTTAGCTTCTTCTTCATTGATAACAAGTTTTTGGTTTGGACGATCATATCCAAAAGGAATCTTACCGATATGTTCGCCACGTCGCACTTTAGCTGCAAGAGCAGCAGAAATCGAGCTTGATAGAGTTCTAGAGTATTGAGCAGCAAACAAGCTCCATAATTCAAAAACCATGTCGTTCTTACCAACTTTAAAACTGTCAAAACCTTCTTCAATCGATATTACACGAACATTATGTGCTAGCAGTGTTTCTCTAATTTCTAAGCTATCTTTTAGATCCCTGGCTAAACGTGAAATGGATTTAAAGATAATCATTTCTATTTCGCCTTTTTTCGTTTTATCTAATAATAATTGGATTGCTGGGCGATCTAAGAAGACTGTTCCAGATATTCCTTCGTCTTTAAAAACAGATTCTTCGTTCCATTCGTAGCCATTTCTTTCTAGCCAGTTACGGCATATATCGATTTGGTTTTCGACCGATGAGACTTGTTCGTCTCGGTCGGTGGATACACGGACGTAGACTGCGTATTTAGATTTGGGTTGCATAAGTTGTACCATCCTTTATTGAATATAAAATTATTCATCAACTGCACCATTAGAATATAAATCTTTCTCTACTTGTACCCATTTGATTAAATCCTTTCTTTCTGGGTAAGATTCTTCGTATTTTTTATTATTATTTAGTAATTCATGTCCTTTATTTGTTAACCGTGCTGGCTTAATTGAAAAATAATCGTCCAACCTTAATACTCTTTCTAAATATCCTTCATTTTCTAAAAATTTTATAAAATTCTCAAATTCTCTGGTTCTTAAACCATAATCTTTTTCTGTAGGTAAAAATTCCCCTCTATTTATCTCTCTTAAAATACTATAACCAACTCTCATAATATTCCTCCTAACTAGAAATCACTTAATTCACTATATTTTATCATTAATTGTAAATTTATAGAAATATCATTTACTAATCTACTAATTTAATGTTAATATTATCTAGAGAGCTCTCTGTATAATATTAACATTAATGGAGGTTATTATGAATAAAAAAATTCAGCAAATCTTTTTAGTAATAATATCTACAATTTTATTATGTTTTAGTTTACTTCCAATCAATACTTTTGCAGAAGAAAAGTCCCTCATCCAAGAAAACATATCTGTAAATACTACTCAATTGCAAATTAAAATTGCATCAATCGATGAAGAAACCTCGAAATTGATTATTGGGGAAGAAATCACAAGCCTATCACTAAACGGATATCTAGATAATTTAATTAAGTATAGTAATGACTCCAATGCTTCTTACACTTTAGAAGAAGTTGAGGATAACGATCTTATTAATTTATCAAATTATGATTCAACTTTTAAACCCAATTATGTAGTTACTTTAAGTTACTCAAATGATGTCGGAGAACTTGAATACAAAAAATACTATCTATCTACATCTACTTCTAAAACATCAACAGAACCGATTATTAGCCCTTTAGCTATAGACACAATATTTGATATTGCAAGTTTCTCTCTTTCTCTTAGCGAATATAATAAGAATAAAACCTTTTGGAATGGATTTTGGGTTGTAGCAGATGGTGCAGCAGTTGTATTTCCAGGTGTACCTGCAGTAAGTGGTGTAAAAAGAATGATAGAAGGTAGCACCTCTGTGCTTAAGCCTAGTCTTGCAAAAGGTGTAAGAAAATATAGTGCCCTACAAAATATATCTGCCCCAAGTAATTACAAAGGATCAGGATGGGAAAGACATCATATTTTCGAAAAGCGTTTTGCTAGTAAACTAGGTACTACTTCCGGAAAAATGTTAGCTATCTTTATACCAAAGTACAATTATCATTACCAAATAACACAAAGGATGAGTAAAAAAATCCCGTGGTATGAAGCACCTTTTAAAACTAAAACTCAAATAATACAAGCTCATATTGATGCTTATGGAGAATTATGGGCAGAAAGTGGTTTTGCAGATGAATATTGGGAATTTTTATATAAGTTTTCTAAATACAAACAATATGATTGATTAGTTGAATCGATTCTAATTGCGTTACAATCCTCTTTTTATAGGAGGATTGTAATATTATTTTCTAACCTTCTTCTCTGTTAATATTTCTATACAATGTGGCCTGAGATATTCCTGTTTCCCCAACTATTTCAATTATTGAATATTAACTTGAATAATACATCTTTGAAGCTTATCTATGATGCCTTTCAAAAACTTTTAGTCTGCCTTCTTTTTCCCCCTAGAACAAGCTATTACCAATCCTGCCTTTTTCTGTTCACTAATAATTTCCCTTTCCAACACATTAACTCAGCATACTAGCCAATTTCCGAAAGAGAAACCACCCCATAGGTATGGATGTGTCAATCGAATCCTGGATGGAAACAAACTCCACTCCTTTCTTCTCAAAAAACTCATTAAGCTCAATCAAATGCTTTGTACTTCTGTTTATCTTATCTAATTTACAAATAACAATTTTATCTCGATTTTAATATAGTCATTAGCTCTGTCAACTCTAGTCGATTCTTTTTAGTTCCAGTAATCTTCTTCTCTTGATATATTCGCTCACAAGCATACTTCTATAAAGCATCTATCTGCATATTCAAATTTTGATCTATTGTTGAACCCTTGAATATCCAATATTCATCATATACTCCTTTCGAAAACGGTTAATTGTTTGTATTTAGATTATTTGAATTTGAGAATAGTTTTGATAAAAGAAAATCGGTTTTTCAAACCGATTTTTCATAAAAATATATTCTTTTCATAAACGTTCGTTTTTGATAAATATTACTTTTAAATTCTTATGTCGATAGAAGATGAACTTACCTCAACATCAATTAATGCATTTAATTTCCCTTTCACATCATCCAATTTCAAACTGACACATGTAAGGATATTTACTAAATGGCTATATTCATATACATCAATTTTTCTTTTCAAATAAAGACTCTTTAACTTTCTAAGTATCTGGTCATTATAAGAATTTAACGATCTAGTATCATCTATTAATCTCCCTGCTAATAAGGCGCTGCTATTATACTCCAACTGTTTCACCTGCATTTATGTGTACATATAAATTTGTTACTTTCTCCTTAACACCATTTAGCACATCGAATTTCAAATTATCTTTTGCTTTGTTTCTCTCACGGTCGTTTTCTATTTTATTTGTCATTTCAGCTTCTACTTTTTGACAAAAAGCTTGTAAGAAGGAGTAAAGCAAGTCAATTTCTTCCTCATTAAGCAGAAAAGGATATTCTGTATTTTCATCTAGATATTCTAGTTGATCTTTCAATGTAGTTTTAACTTCGTCATATACTTTCATAAGTCTTTTACCTTCTAAATAACCGTAATTTCGTTTCAAGACACTTTTTATACTCTTTCTCATTACGTGCAAATGAACGGTTAATACTTCTGTTTCTGGACCTGTTAATGTAAGTTTCATCTATTTCACCTCAATTATTTTTTTGAATATATGCTGCTGTTGCAAGGACTTCATTTACATACCATTCCGCATGATTATAATGCCATATGGCTTTTCTTTGATTAACACTAAAGTTATTTGCAGCTAGATAATTGGCTGCTGAAAAAATAGCATCTTGTAGATTCCAAGGATCTTTTTTACCGTCTCCGTTTCCATCCACTCCATATGCTTCAAATGTTGATTGAATGAACTGCATATGACCAATTGCTCCAGCACTACTTGTCATGGTCACATGAGTAGAAAAGCTTGTCTCAATATAATGAATCGCTGCTATTACTGTCCAATCAATTCCATATCTATTGGCGGCTGCTTGATATATTGGCACATAGTTTTCTGGAATGTCTTTCACACTCAATATTTTTGAATTTTCGGAATTTAAAATTTCCCTATCTCTAGTTATATGGTCAATAGCTTTTTTATAAGCATTTTCCTTTACTATTAGTTTGCTATATTTTTGTGAAAGCTGCTGATTAGTTTGATCCTTATTCCATTCTGTTTTTAGTTGCTGTCTTTCTGATTCAGTTTGCTGTAGTTTGTTCTGTAATTCTGGAAGACTTGCTGCTTTTACTTCTCCCAAGCTATTAAAAGAAAATAACAAAATACTCATGATAAAAACAAATAGTTTTCTCATCCTGTACTCTCATTCATTTCTTCTAAATAAGTGTTTAGCTTTGTTTCTTCTTTTGAGGTTAATTCATCCACTTTTACAAGGAAATAAGATTTTCTTCCAATCTTTATTTTTCTATCATGACCTAGGGTTTTCGCTCTTTTCCAATGAATACATGACCACGGCAACAGGATATATCCTTGTCTTTTCGCTAGAGTCTCTGCTACTTGCAACGATTGATAAAAAGAGAACTGCTGCATTTTACGTGCGTAAGCAACTATATTTAAAGAATTTGGGTACAGATATAACAATCCTCGTGGATCTTCTTTTTTATAATCTGGTGGAATTAATGAAAAGGTGTCAAATTGAATTTTCATATAATCAGCTTCCTTTCTTTCCCTCGAGCTTTATCATGAATATCTTCTAACTCTGCAAAGAATTTTTCTCCTTCCCTTTCATTCTGGGGAACCGGAAAGTATTGAACCATATTCTCTGTATCATACAATCGACATGCCATAATCTTTTTCGCCTTCCACATAGGAAGAAATTGCTTCATCATAAATTCACCTGTTTGAAAGTCTTGAAAGTGATAAGAAAAGCCTTTATCTCCTATTTTTCTAGCAGTTATTAAAACTTCTGCAATCTGTCTAACCCTTGAATCCACAAAGTTAATGGAAGGAGTGCAGTAAAATTGAACTGACTTCATTTTCCTAGTTAACATGAGTACATCTGTTAAAATTCCTTGCCCATACTTTGTCCATTTTCGATTAGAAAAGACAAGATAGGCTTCATCCCATACACAAATGCTACCTTGCGCTTTAGCCACTTCATACCAGTCAGTAAAGTGTGTCATTGGTCTGCTATCAAATAGATCATAATTGGAGAATAACTCCACATGACCACCGTTTCTTTCTGTTTTTAACTTCCACCAATGAGCTAGAGTAGAAGCTAAAAATGTTTTCCCTGATCCTAATGGTCCTTGTATCACAAAATGATGTGCCATTACTTCTTAATCGCTCCTTTCTCTGCCATGATAATTGGTTTTGGTGGTTTCGGTATTAATGCTTCTATTGCATCTAAATAGTAGTCTGGAGAAGCAACATGTATTTTTCCTTCCATGATAAATTCTATGACCTTTTTATATGGATTTCCTTCTGGATGAAGAAACTTGTTTTCTCCCATCGATTTTAAAAGTAGTAGTGCTTTTATTTGTGGCTCTCGTAAATTTTGTGCTGTACTTTTCATTTCTTCTAAAACTTGTTTTACGTCTGAAATGTGTTGCACTTGTGGAAATAAATCATCCGATATAGCTGATTGCAATTTCTCTGCGTTGCTCTGTTGCATTTAGTGACCAACTCCCCATAAAAATAAATTTCATTTCGTTCTAGAGCGTTTCTCCGACACTCTTTTTTTCTATCAATTGGATAACGTCATTTAGAATAGCTGAAATATTTTCTACTAATGGATGATCAAACACAAAGTCATGATTTACTAACTCATTGGCAGCATGTACTATTCCTTTTAACTCATAAATTTTCCGAATAATTTCTTCACTCATTTTCATACCCCCTAAAACATTAACCCGATGATCGATAACACTAACGCTCCAAACAAAAGACCTTTTGTCCAATCCATGCTAGATGGTGGTAAAGGTGGGCGGTACGCTGTGATCTGTTCCAGAACCATGCTGCGCTCTAAATCTGCTAATCTTTTGGTTTCTAAAATAGATTGAGTAGGAGCGTTATAGAAATAGTTTCTTCCGTCTAACCCTGTTGTTACCACACAATCCAACAACGGTATTTTATATTTCCCTGCTACAATCACACTTTCATGATCAATGTGAGTAACTGTGCTAATATCTGACGTTTTCTGTTCATCATCAAAAACAATTAAAATATCTCTTGTTTCAAATAAATATTCATCATCGTCTTTCTTTTTATTAAATAAACTCATCTGGCTGCTACTCCTTTTCTTCTTCCTTGTTTATTGTTTGAACGTTTCACTACTTTCCAACCCATAAAGGCAACTGTCGCAACTCCTAACGCTGTTCCTGCTCCAACAAAATACATATACATGAAAGCTTCTACCACCACTTAACCCCCTCTTTAACCGAATAGTACATTCTCATAACTGATCTAAAAATTAATAATCCCCCTAGAAAAACAGTAGAGATTAAAATAGATGAAATAACTAATTGCCAAGAAGTCGGCAAATCTCCAAACACTGCAAAATATTGACCTATATTAATTCCTTGTGCTGTTACTAAATTAATACTATCTAGCCTTTCGATTGCTAAATCTAAGAAGGTAATAGGTGGCTGAAATATCTTGTCTAGGAAACTTCTAAATAATTCTTTCATTTCCATTTAATCGCCACCTACCCTTATGGAACTAATTAGTTTAATAGCTGAAATGGCTGTGATAAACCATAAACAAAACAGAATAATATAAGCAATAGAATCTAACTGCAAAGCATTTAAACCATTGAATAACCTTCCTAATATTACACTATATCCATTTCCGCTGCCTGATCTTGGTGTATAGTTTAAACTTGCTAATGTTCTTCCAAATCCAACAACTAAAGACCAAAGTAATTTAGCTGCATTAAATATTACTAAGAACAACTTGACCGCTAATACTCCCACCATATAGAGCAAGTAAATAAAAGCGTCTATTAATGCATAAATAAATTCAAATATAGTAGTCAGTATTTCTACAACATTTTCAAATACTTGAGTAATAAATTCCGCTAACCATAAAATTACGCTCCAGATTAGATCAAACAATTTCCCAAAAGCATCGCCTATGATCCCCATTAATACCTACGCCTTCCCTCGTTGGTGGTTAAGGCACGATTAATCAACTCGTATGAGTAAAATGTTTGTGGGAGATGTTGTACCCTGTTTCTCAATGGATGGGGCGTAGATCCATCCATTGAGAAACAGGTCACCAAACGGAAGTGCGGTAGATGGAAAATAAAATCAAATGAAAAAAGGACTCTCTTCTTGTATAGTAAAGTCTGCGAAAACCACAAATACAAGGAAGAGGAGTCCTATGAAAAAAGATACCATACAATTACCCACATTAAAAGAACTGGAAAAAGATTTATTTGTTATGCTTCAAAAGACATTTGGTGAAGTTCTCACGAAGCAACTCGAAGAAATGGATCAACAGATTGCAGAAAATAGAGATAAAAAGAGATTTTACCTTCAGGATAAGCGAGCCGTAGAGATGGATACTTCATTCGGTTCTATTATCATCAATCGGAATTACTATAGGGACAGGGAAAAGGGTGGATACGTTTATCTCCTTGATCACTATTTAGAGTTTGAGGGGTCAAAAGGTTTCAGTCCCCTAGTTGAAACGATGGCAATGGAAATGGCAGTTCAAGGTACATCCTATCGTCATGCTTCCTCCATGATTGAGAAACTACTAGGTTACAAAGTAATCAGCCATGAGACTATTCGTCAACACCTTCTACAAACAGAAGTTACTTTCGTCAAGCCGACCGACCAATTGAGGAAAGTGCTCTTTGTAGAAGTAGACGGACTATATGTGAAAAGGCAACGTGGAAAACGACGTGGGCGGGAAGAAAAGATTGCTTCCGTACATGAGGGCTGGATAGTCAACGGGAAACGAACATCCTTAATCGCAAAACGTCACTATGTCCACAAAGGTAAAGAAGCGTTCTGGGAAGGATTTGAGCAGTTCTTAATAGATAATTACAACTACAATCCGAGTGAACATCACCTCGTAATTAATGGGGATGGAGCCCAGTGGATTACGGCTTGTCAGGATCACTATAAGAATGCATTCTTTGTCATCGACCGATTCCATGTAGCTCGTGAGGTTAAAACGCTTTTCAAAGGCCATAAGAGATATAGAGTCATTCGTAAGAAACTGGCTCAATATGATGCGAAAGGATTCCTAGTGGAACTTAATAGTGCAGTTGGTACTCTTGAAAACGAAAAGAAAGAAGAACGGTTAGAAGAGTTCATACAACAGCTGTCAAAATATCCTCAGGCCCTTGGAGATTATCGCGAATGGTTGAAGGAAAAAGACATAGACACAAGCCACTATCGTCCAATGGGAAGTGCGGAAGGAACGATGAGTGTATTCGCTAAACGGCTTAAAAACGGCCGCAGCTGGTGCGATAAAGGAATACAAGCATTTATTGACTTTATGGTTGGTATGAAGGATGAATTAGAAATCAAGACGATTTTAGGACGAATTAACCCTAACGATCAAACCGCTTCTGTTTCTCAGCCAAAATATTATGTGGAAAAGTTAAAGAGTTCAGTCGGAGAGCTAACAAGAAATAATTTATCATATTTAAATCGGCAAAAAGGAAAGCCGATATACCATGCTTTACAAGCCTTACGAGGTTTTTAAAAAATGAAGGAAATGAACAAAAACAAAACTAAATTGTTTAGATAACGCTTTCATTTAGGTGGGAAATATAACTAAATAAGAGGGGAGTTTTTCTATCCAAAAAAAACTCCCACAAAAACTTGACTCAATCAATCAACTCTATTAGATGGTCGGAAAAAATCACAACCATTAGAATAAAAAGAATAGGAGATAAATAGAGTAAATTCCCTTTAAAGACTATTTCGATAATCCCCTGCATAAGTTCAATTGACATCTAACTACCTCCCTTTTCTTATTTCTCTTGGCATTCTAGGTTCTCTTACAGTTTGCCTTATTTCTCTTTCTCGTCTTGGCTCATTGCTAACCCTACTTATTCTCGGCTCTTTTATGGTTCGTTCTTTACGAATTTTAGGCTGTCTGAATGCACGTTCTCGTACCCTTATTTCTCTACTATCTTTACTATCTACAGTAGTATCTTTTAGTTCTATACGACTTTTATCTTTTTCAAGCTTTTCTTTTTCCATACGTTCTCTTTTTAAGAGCGACCTATCTTTTCTTTCTGATCGATCGGATTGTGTCCTTCTTTCCGTTTCTATCTTTTCCTTGCCTTTTTTTCCTTTAAAAGCATTTATTATCAATCTTCTTAACTTAGGTACAAGCAAGAAAGATAATGCTAATAGTACAAATGGTGCTATTATCCAAAGTAATTGTGAACCTGCGTTAACCAATTCCTTATAATCAAATGGCAGCTGTACATTGTCTATAGTAGATGGTGGCTTGGTTTTCTTTCCTTCTTTTCCACTTTCAGAAATAGGAATGGCTGATACATCGGGATCACCAATAGCTGTATATTTCATATCTGCCTTCGGAATAATTATTTCTTTATTAGTAGCGTCAACTGTTGCATATTCTTGTCCACCTACAAGTATTCTTACTGTTCCTTCTGTAGGTTCATTCCAAGTGAATTTATAATCACCTGTTTCCGTTTCTTCCAAGTTTCCTTCGGTCAAAACCGGTGGCGGTTCTTCTAGTGTAGTGACTTCAATATCGGTATAACCTGTCTCCTGTCCGCTCGTGTCTGTTATGGAAAGCGTATATTCGTAGGTTGTTTCTGGCTCTACTGTTAAGTCATTGAAATATGTTCCATTTGTTTCAAATATTTTTGTTTCGGCTGCTTTTACTGATTCACCAAAAAAGAATCTTAGTAGCGCTGTTTGTTCTTGAACTGTATCCCTGTATATATTTACGTGTTTTAATTTTTCGTTGTTTGGCAATTTCCAAGATAGATCAACTCGTTTAACGTCTGGTTCTGCTGTTACTTCTTTTAATATTAAAGGTTCTGGTGTTTTAATATTTTGGATCGTTCCTTCTGTCTCAATATCACCACTATAAAGAGCTGTAATTTTGTAATTGTATGAGGAGTTGAGTTGAATACTATTATCTAAAAAAACTTCTGTTTCTTTATTCAAGGTAGTTAATAAAGTTCCATTACGATAAATTTTTATCCCTGCAAAATGAAAGTTGTTAGTAGGATTTTTCCAAGTTATCTTCACCCCTTCATTCTCATTAACTAAATTTAAGTTTGTTACTTCCTCCTTTACAACTGGGGAAAGTTTTCCTAAAACATCAAATTCATTAATGTTTATATTCGTTGATGAATAATTACTTATCGCAACATATTTAACCTTTTTATATTCGGTAATAGTAACCTTTGAATCTAAGGTTAAAGGTTCGTTTATATAACCTAGATAATTTTTTTGATAGTCAAAAAAGTGCATTCTTAACTGATTGCCAGAAGCGCGAACATAATAAGAGTTAATATCCATGATATTTTCAAACTCAAAAAACAAATGGTCTTTAACAGAATCCAAACTAGAACCACCAGATAGAGTATAAAAAGTGGAATTATTACCATCAGTCACATCATTTGTAGTATCTAAAATTAAATTGATATTCGGACCTACTTTTATATTCTTACCGTCTAATAAACCTCCACTAGCTGCATAAACATTAGTAATTGGCACTAACATAAAAACCAATCCAAAAATTAAAGCTATTTTTTTAATCAAACGATCACCTTCTCTTTACTTCTTTACTAACTACTTGGAACCGGAAATGATGAATCACCAATAGAAGGTATCGGAAAAGAAGAATTATCATCACTCGGTATAGGTACTTCCCAACTATCCTCGCTTGGTGTTGGCGCTTGGTTTTCTTGCTCGGTTGGAACAGGTGCGCTATTCTCTTGTTCTGTCAGTGTAGGAGCATTGTATTCCTGCTCCGAAGGTGTTGGTGCTTCTGCTCCATCTTCTGTTGGTGTAGGCGCTTGATTCTCCTGTTCAGTTGGTGTTGGAGCGTTATTCTCTAGTTCATTCGGAACGTTAATTGGTGGATCTTCTATCGTTTCTAATGGATTGTCTATATTAAATCCTCCTGTCGGATCATTCCGTTCTTCTATTTCAATTGATTCATTTTTAATATCATTTTCTGAAAAAGTAGAATCCCCTAGTCCTTCTGCTTCTTCTCCAGTAGGTGGCGACAAGTCTATATCCTCCATCAATGTTGGCATTTCTGGCTCACTCGGTAGATCAGGAGCGCTTCCTAATGTATCTGTTAATACGTCTGTCATATCTGACTTTAACCTCGGCGCCATTGTGTTCTCGAATAAGTTTTTCATATCCGACTTGATTCGTGGCGCTACTGTGTCCTCAAAAAGATTCTTCATATCGTTTTTCACTCTTGGTGCAATTTCATCTGCAAATTGTCCTGCAACAACATTCCAATTCGGCATTTCTGGCATATTACTAGCAATTTGATTAATCTTGCTCATATAGGTATCCCATTCTGGACAATCAAAGACAGCACACGAATTAGTAATCGTACAAGATATATTGTCGCTTCCTCCATTGCTTCCTCCTGCATCACCGCCACCGCTGCTTGTATCTCCTGCGGTAAAATTAACTGTTTCAGCAGCAGGGTTAGTGGAATGGGCGATAACAGCATATATTTCTCCGCCATCATCACTAACCAATTTCATAAAGATTGCTCCGTCTGGTGCGGTAACACTTCCAGGAACAGCGTTGCTCCCTATCAAATTGTCAGAGCCTTCACCATACCACAACACCCTTCCGCTTCCTGCTCCGTCTACAGTTACATCTAACCAATAATCATCATGGTTAGTTCCATCTGGTGTCAGATAAGAAGTTTCGCTTGTTGTTCCAAAATAGCCATAATCTAGACTTGCTGCTAGAGTGGTTAAAGGAAGGGAAAACACCGATATAAGAAGGGTTAATACACTAAGTTTTTTAAACATATAATAAACCTCACCCTCTACCTATTAAAAAAGGAAGTAGCCTTAACTACTCCCTTTCTTAGTTTAAGGCTATTATGCCCCTCTGCTTGAACCACCACGGAAAGCATTAACAATAAGCGTGATAAGTTTTGGTACGAACTTGAATGCTAAACCTAATAATACAAATCCCCCAACTAAACCTAGTAATGCAGCACCGCTTGTAACAAGATCGCTAACGTCAAATGGTAATGTAACTCCTGTGAAATCTAATGACATAATAAATTTCCCCCTTAAATATTTTTAATTTTTTTATTAATCTAGCAAAGCTAGTAATTCCTAATAATGCCGTATTTCGTAATCATCATCGTCTTTTTCTTCTTTGTCACTAGCAGCCTTTTTAAAAGCTGCAATAACTATTGTGATAATCATACCAACTGCCATTAAAGCAACAACCATCATCACGCTTGGCATAGAAGTTTTAAGGAGCATTTGGACATACCCCCAAAACTCTGCCATTCTTTCTTCTGTAAAAAAATTAATTTCTGGCATGGGATTAAGTCTGTTTTCCGTTACGGATAGCGTTAATAACTACATTCAACAGCATACCTACTGCAATAATGGCGACGATAACCATTAAGAACGAAGCAACTGTTTTAAGAAAGTATCCGAAAGAGTTCCAGAAGAATGTCCAATTCCATACACCACTAAGATTCAAAGCTTCTCTCCCCCTTCTACTGTTTCAACTTCTTATTGATCTCTAAGATCGTGAGAAATAAAGTAGTTAATACAGTCCATGTGATCAGGCTAATCATAATGTCTGGGTTTCCTAAGAAGACTTTAAATGCAAATGCCATTAGACCGCCTATTTCCATCTACTAGCACCCCTTGTCACTGCATGAACAAGTAAATTAACAATAGGGTAAGTAAGTACACATGCACCCATAAAAACGATATACATAATGACTATTTCTTTAGGTGTAAAAGCAAAAAGTTAATGGAGTATTAATTTAGATGTAAAATTTATGAACAAGAGCAGTTTTGACAATATTATTTACACATCCCTCATTTAGCCATGTATCCTCATTAAAAGAAGATGACCCATATAAGCGGCAAAGGAGTGGAATTTCCTCCCCGCTTATACGAGATCATCTTCTTTATTATAGCTCTAGTTCTCCCATTCTAAGGAGTTCTACAACAGCCTGTGAACGCCCCTTCACGCCCAGCTTCTGCATAGCATTAGAAATATGATTTCGAACTGTTTTTTCGCTTATGAATAAATCACTCGCGATTTCCTTAGTCGTTTTATCTTGGACTAACAGTTCAAATACTTCTCTTTCTCTTTTGGTTAATAATGGCTTGTGAGTAAATTCATTCTCCTTCAAGTAGTGTAACCCTCCTTGCCTTTGCCAGCTATGAACTTTGGGATGGGTATAGTTATAGTCTGAATATATTATGTAAGATGACACCTTGGAGTGACTGGATTTATAGAAATTAGGGAAGGTTTTTTCTGTTTTTAAAATTTCTTTCCATTACAATCATTTAACAAAACAATTAAGCATTTATTAACCTTCCCCATTAACAGATAGTGTACATTTGATATTTAGATGGTCGAGTGAAAAATCCACTATATTCTCCCTCCTTTTTCCTAACTTCTTAAAAATCCATGTTATAATTTAAGCAACGAGTAATTATGCAGTAGTTTAATTTCTGTTATCAAAGGAAGTTTTGGTGATATAAATGGACTTAAACATAGATTTTCTAACAAACCTACATAAAGAATTACTTCAGGATATGTACTTTGATTATGATCGGATAGGCACTCCCTATATTGATATCGTAACGATTATGGGTGGGCTATTTTACTTTGAACAACAAACGAAAAAGGCAAGAAAGAATAACTGCTTAATCATTCCCGTTTTCCATGTAAGTCACTGGGAAAAAAATAGGGATGTCTTAGAAATGCTTCTTGATTGGTTAATGGAAGAACCTGTTTATCTTCAGTTCCAACAAATTGATGTGGAATTAATGTCTCCTTCTTTTTATCTTCCTAATAATTATGAAGTAACATTATTTTTCGATGATATGGAATCATTAGTCGGTGTTGCGAAAAATAATTGCTCAGCTTCACCTATTGCCTCTGATTATCTTCGACTTATAAACAAAGAGAATGAGCGGGGTAAGCAAGAAAAATTAGCTGTTTTTCTAAGAAGTAACGTCTCTGCTTCTGGTGAGATTATTGCATTAGATTCAACAATCTATAAGAAGATCTCTAAAAAATTATCAACCGTTAGCACTTGTTTACTCGTATCGATTGCTGCAGTGAAAACGTACTTTAACGGTGGAAGCACTGTATATGTCTATCAAAATAGCAAAATCAATAGAAATGTTTGTATCGATTGGAATGTATTGCACAAATCTACTCATCCGAAAACTTTTAAACTATTAAATGATCTCTATACAAGCTTGGATCTTAATTTAACTATCAAAACTCCTGTATTGCATAAACCTTTACAAATAGGCATAAACGAAATACCAAAAGAATATAAACTACAAATCAAAAATACTATTGACTGTGTGCGAATAAAAAGAAAAGGAAAAGCAGCTGTTACCTTACCATGTGGAATTTGTTTGCCATGCTTGCAAAGAAAAATCACTTTATCTGCAAGTAATAATGAAGTATATGATACATTGTATGAGTATGATTATGGTCAAAAGGTTGCAAATCTGGAAAAAGAGGAAGATAAACGAATCTTAACAGAGACTTTGCAGCATCTAGAAGCTACTATAATTTATTTAGAGAATAACTTAAGCGAACTGGCTAGCGAGGAAAAATCAGTAGCAACTGAATTTATTTTCGCCTATCGTCAATTCAAAGAAAAATATTAGCCGAAAAAAGACCACCAAATGGCGGTCTTTTTTGATTAATGATCACTTCCAAAGAAGTTTTTAAATGCTTGGAACGTTGTTTCACGGTTCAAGGCAGCAATAGATGTTGTCAATGGAATTCCTTTTGGACAAGACTGCACACAGTTTTGAGAGTTACCACAGTTAGCTAGTCCACCATCTCCCATTATCTCTTGTAGTCTTTCCTCTTTATTCATTTCACCTGTTGGATGAGAATTGAATAGACGAACTTGAGAAAGCGGTGCTGGTCCCATGAAATTAGATTTACTGTTTACATTTGGACATGCTTCTAAGCAAACTCCACATGTCATACATTTAGATAACTCGTATGCCCATTGGCGTTTTTTCTCTGGCATTCTTGGACCAGGCCCTAAATCATACGTTCCATCGATTGGAATCCATGCTTTGACTTTCTTTAAGCTATCAAACATGCGGCTTCGATCTACTTGGAGATCGCGGACAACAGGGAATGTTCTCATTGGTTCCAAACGAATCGGTTGTTCTAATTGATCAATTAGAGCTGTACAGGATTGTCTAGGCTTTCCATTTATGACCATTGAACATGCCCCACATACTTCTTCTAAACAGTTCATATCCCAAGAAACTGGAGATGTTTTTTCTCCCTTGGTTGTTACAGGATTTCTGCGAATTTCCATTAGGGCAGAAATCACATTCATATTAGGTCGATATGGCAAAGTGAATTCTTCTACATAAGATGGTGAATTAGGGTCATCTTGTCTTGCAATTTGAAAAGTAACTGTTTTTTGTTCCCCCATTTTATTTCACTCCCTCTTTTTGCTTTGAATAATCTCTTTTTCTAGGTTTGATTAATGAAGTATCGACTTCTTGATAATGGAGATCAGGAGCCTTATCTTCCCCAACAAATTTAGCCATTGTTGTTTTTAAGAAATCCTCGTCATTTCTTTCTGGGAATTCTGGTTTATAGTGCGCTCCACGGCTTTCGTTTCGATTGTATGCACCGAGTGTGATAACACGTGCAAGATGAAGCATATTCTGTAATTGACGAGTGAATACTGCCCCTTGGTTAGACCATTTTGCTGTATCATTAATATTAATATGTTTATATCGCTCTAACAGCTCTTGAATTTTATCGTCTGTTGCTAATAATTTATCGTTGTAACGAACAACTGTAACATTATCGGTCATCCATTCTCCTAATTCCTTATGTAGAACATAAGCATTTTCTGTTCCATCCATTTTCATAATATCCTGCCATTTAGATTCTTCTTCTTTAATAGCGGAATCATATAAGGAAGTAGATAAATCTTCTGCACTTTTGCTTAATCCACTTATATATTTAACTGCATTCGGGCCTACAACCATTCCACCATAAATCGCTGAAAGTAAGCTGTTTGCTCCTAAACGGTTTGCTCCATGCTGAGAGTAATCACATTCTCCTGCTGCAAATAGACCTGGAATATTGGTCATTTGATCATAATCCACCCATAATCCCCCCATTGAGTAATGAACTGCAGGGAAAATTTTCATCGGAAGTTTACGTGGATCTTCGCCAGTGAATTTTTCGTATATCTCAATAATGCCACCTAATTTAATATCTAATTCTTTAGGATTTTTATGAGATAAGTCTAGATACACCATATTTTCCCCATTGATGCCGAGCTTTTGGTCAACACAAACATGGAAAATCTCACGTGTCGCAATGTCCCTAGGCACAAGGTTTCCGTAGGCTGGATATTTCTCTTCTAAGAAATACCACGGCTTCCCATCTTTATATGTCCAGATACGTCCGCCTTCCCCACGAGCTGATTCACTCATTAAACGCAGTTTATCGTCACCAGGAATAGCAGTTGGATGAATTTGGATAAATTCCCCATTAGCATAATAGGCTCCCTGTTGATACACAACAGATGCTGCTGAACCAGTGTTTATAATAGAGTTCGTAGATTTTCCGAAGATAATTCCAGGGCCTCCAGTTGCCATGATAACAGCATCTGCAGGGAAGGATTTAATCTCCATTGTTTTTAAGTCCTGTGCTTTAATCCCTCTACATACACCTTCTTCATCTGTGATAATACCAAGGAATTCCCAGCCTTCATACTTAACTACAAGCCCATCAACTTCATATCTTCTAACTTGTTCATCTAAAGCATATAGAAGCTGTTGTCCTGTCGTTGCCCCAGCAAAAGCTGTTCGGTGATACTGTGTTCCTCCAAAACGGCGGAAATCAAGTAACCCTTCTGGTGTACGGTTAAACATTACACCCATTCTATCCATCAAATGAATAATTCCAGGGGCTGCTTCAGCCATCGCCTTGACAGGTGGCTGGTTTGCTAAGAAATCTCCGCCATACA
The DNA here is from genome assembly GCF_038006745.1 of Niallia sp. FSL W8-1348. Lineage (NCBI taxonomy): Bacteria > Bacillati > Bacillota > Bacilli > Caryophanales > Bacillaceae > Niallia > Niallia sp. FSL W8-1348. Next base: position 302,739 of record NZ_JBBOVV010000003.1, read on the forward strand.
CTGTATCGTCAAAGTGCTCCCACGGAGAATCTCCTTCCCCCTTCGTATTTACCGCTCCATTTATTCCACCTTGGGCACAAACGGAGTGTGATCTTTTTACAGGTACAAGGGAAAATAATTCTAAAGGAGTCCCTGTCTCTGCTACTTTGATTGCTGCCATTAGTCCTGCTAAACCACCGCCAACGATGATAACTTTCCCTTTCTTCATAACAAACGTTCACTCCTTCATCTATTGCTCTACTAAACTACTATTTATTAAACAAACGCGAATATTGCTCGTACACCTACTATTGTTAATGCAACAAATATTCCTAGCGTTACATATGTATTAATTCGTTGAGATTTAGGAGAAACAGTGATTCCCCAGCTTACACAGAATGACCACAATCCATTAGAGAAGTGGAAAATGGTTGAGATAACTCCTACTAAATAAAAAATAAGCATCCAAGGGTTTGCCAAATTTTCGCTCATCATCTCATAGTTCACTTCTTGCCCTAATTGAGCGGCTACCCTTGTTTCCCATACATGCCAAACAATAAATATTAATGTAATGATCCCTGTCACCCTTTGAATATAGAACATCCAATTTCGGAAAAATCCGTAGTTTTTAGTATTATTTTTGGCTGTAATCGCAATATAAATTCCATATATTGCATGATACAATATCGGTAAAAATATTACAAAAATTTCTAAAAAATACCGAAAAGGTAAATGCTCCATAAAGCCAGCTGCCTTGTTAAAGGCTTCTGCGCCTCTAGTTGCAAAGTGATTGACAACTAAATGTTGGATCAAAAATACTCCCACTGGAATCACCCCTAATAAAGAGTGAAGCCTTCTGAATAAAAACTCTCGATTTGCTGCCATAAAATTCCCCCCCTAATTGATGACATACTCCCTTTGCCTCTAAAGCGATAACAAAACCAAAAATTCTTACAATTTAGTGACAATTTAATTGTACTCTTAAAAAAAAATGCGGTCAAGAAAACGGATACATTAAATAAATTTTCTTTCGCTTTTTTTCTATTTATATGTGAAAAAAAGTAAAAATTTCCTCCTTTCTATTATTCGCATAAATTTATCACGCAAATCAAATAATAGAATTATCACCAAAAGCTTTTATACTTAACGGTAACATTGTAAATCCCTAAAGTTTTAAACAACTTAGAATATTGTGTAATTACAAACTACATTGTCCTTGTAAGTACTTTTTAAACTTTCTAATTTAAATATCATTCGTTTTTCTTATGATTTTTTTCCGTTTTTACAGTATACTATTTAGACAATATATTTTATTCTATTTTATTTGGAATCCATTCTTCTTCCTAAACAATGGTATGGAATTACCGTGAATACTTAAAATGGTTACTTTTTTTAGAAGATAATTCTTGTAATTAAGTGAATATAATAGAATGGTAGAAAGAGGAGAGCATATTGAGTGATTTAACATCCGTAGAAGAAAAAACACAAGTGGAAACTGACCCACTTACTGTTCCCGCATATGGATACGAATTAATTCGAGAAATACTTATCCCAGAATTATTAGGTCGAGATACTCCTGACCTATTGTATTGGGCAGGTAAACGTATTGCTCGATTATTTCCTTTACATGCAATAGAAGAAGCTTATACCTTTTTTCAAAAAGTCGGATGGGGAAATTTAGAAGTAGTTAAACAAACAAAAAATGAAATTACTTATCAATTATCCAGTGATCTTATCGAAAAAAGATTAAAAGAAAAAGGGAAATGTACATTTCAACTTGAAGCTGGTTATTTAGCACAGCAATATGAACAAACGAAAAAAGTTATTGCTGAGGCCTTTGAAGACCCAAAAAGAAAAGATAAAAAAATAACCATTACGGTTCGTTGGGATAGTAAAGATCCAGTAGTAGAATAAAGAGATGACTCCATATGACGAAAGGAATTTTTTATTAGTTCCTTGTTGCCATATGGAGTTTTTTTAAATAGTAAATGTATTTATCTTTTCTTGAAGTTCGACAGCTACATCTGATAATGAGCTGGCTGCTGCTTTTATTTCCTGCATTGCGGCTAATTGTTCTTCTGTTGAACTTGCCATTTCCTCTGAGTAAGCTGCATTCTCGCTTGAAATAGTTAATAATTCATTGGCTGATACACTTACAGCTTGTACCTGCTCTGCTATTTGATTAGACAGGTTAGCAACTTCCGTCATTTGTGGTGAGATAGTTTTTACGCGCTGAATAATACCATTAAAAGCTTCTGTCGTTTGCTTTGATGCCAATATTCCATTTTGAACACTTTTCGTAACTGCCCCCATCCCTTCGACGGTCGTTTTTGTATTCATAAGAATGTTTGTAATAATATCACCGATTTCTTGCGCAGATTGTTCGGACTGCTTGGCAAGTTTTCCAACTTCCGTCGCAACTACGGCAAATCCTTTTCCATGCTCTCCTGCTCTTGCTGCTTCTATTGCAGCATTTAAGGCAAGCAAATTAGTTTGGTTAGCTATGCCACTAATAGTCTCTACAATAGATTCTATTTCTTGCGAGCGTTCTTGTAAGGACAGTATTTGCTGGTTCGATGATTCCACCGAATGATAAATTTCATTCATCTGGCTCAGCGTATTGTTTACTGTATTCTCTCCTTCTTGCGCCTGTATGACCGTCTCATTTGTCAATGTGGAAACAATTTTTGCACTTTCAGCAACTTTGTTAATATGATTCTCTATGTCCTTTAATGCATTAGTATTCTTTGTTAAATTATCTTTTTGCATTTCAGCCTTACTTGCTACTTCTTCCAATGCCCCAGCAACGTATTCAGATGCTGAAGCTGTTTGATCCGAGCTTGCAAGCAATTGCTCAGAAGAAGCTGCAACATGTTCCGATTTTTCATTTACATCTTTTATAATATTATGTAGATTTTCAGCCATATTCTTAAATGCTAGAGCTACTTGGCCAATTTCATCTTCTCTAAGAATGTCTACTTTCTCTGTTAAATTCCCTTCATTCATTTTTATTGCTGATTCCTTTAATTTGTTTAATGGTTTAATAAAAGAATTGATAAGTATGAATATAAAGAAACCGCTCACTAATAGAGAGACCACTATTACTAAAACTGTTTGATATAGTATAGGAAAAGTCATATCATTAATTTCTGATTTATCTACAACACCAGCGAGTTTCCAGCCCACTGTTTCATTGGTTATATATTGCATAATATATTTATTTCCACCGTCAGTTAGATCGATACTTCCCTCGTTTTTGTCAAACATTTGATTGAACACAGACTGTTTCGCAGTTGTACCTGCTTCTTCTTTAGGATGAACGATATATTTTTTATCTTGATTAAAAATAATGATAAAGCCTTTATCTCCTATTTTCACATCTGAAACTAAACTTTTTATTCGCTCTAAGCTTACTTCCATCCCTACTACACCTTTTTTATCCTCCGTCTGCTTTGAAACTGCAACAACTAAACTGCCTGTGGCAATTGATGTATAAGGACTAGAAACATAAACAACCCCTTCTTTTTCCATCCCGTTTGTATACCATGCATCTTTCCTTGGATCATAGCCTTTACCAAGAATGCTATTAGGAGATTGGATGAGTGTTCCTGCTTTCGAACCAAAGAAAACGCTATCAATTTCTGGGTTCAATTCCATGTATTTATCAAATTCTGTCCTTACCGTCGTGTTGCTTTCTTCTGATTGTTCATCAAATTTAATTTTCTCCGAATAAATAACCGTTTGATAAATACTGGTACCTAATGTATTTCTAATGATATTGTCCACAATTTTCACATTTTCATGGGAAGTGTTTAAAAATTGATTTTCCATTTCATTTCTCGCTTTTATATAAGAAAACGTGCTTATAATTAAACTTGGAATAATTAAAATTAGGGCAAAAGAAATAATCATTTTTGTTTTCAACTTAATCTTAAATCTTTTCGAACTGTTTTTTGTGGTTCTATTTACTCTATCCCAAATCTTCATCTTCATATCAGGACCTCCTTTATAGTAAAATATTCCTCTTTTCCTATCTTACCATATAAATTAAGCGTTTTCATAAAAATTATTTTGTTATTAATTTTTGAAAATCCCTTAAATCTCGTCTATCAATATAGAATGGAAATTAAAACGCATTTCTAAAAGAAAAAGCCCCTTCTTCTATGCTTTTACTTTTAGAAGGAAGGGGCTTTTTGTCTTAATTATGCATTCACAGGTAGTTTAGCCAATTCAAACGCATCGTGTAATGTTTCTACTGCTTTCACCATATTCTCTTTTTCAATCACAGTAGATACTTTAATTTCTGATGTGCTTACCATCTTAATAACAATTTCTTCAGTTGATAATACTTTAAACATTTCTGCTGCTACGCCAGGATTAGAAATCATTCCAGAACCTACAATCGATACTTTTGCTAATCCTTGTTCTGAAGTGACTTTATCATATCCTAATTCGGCTTTATTTTCTTCTAACACTTTCAATGTTTCTTCTAAATCACTATCTTTAATTGAAAAAGATAGGTTAGTCAACTGATCATTTGTTAAACTTTGAATAATGATATCTACATTTATATGATGGGATGCAAGTGTTGTAAAAATAGTAGAAAGACTTGTTAGCGGATTTCTTAATCCAAATACCGTAACACTCGTAATATTATCTTCAAACGCAACTCCACGTACGACTAAATTTTGTTCCATTGAAACTTCCTCCTCGATGATCGTTCCTTCTTCTTGTTCCATACTTGAGCGAACCACTAATGGCACTTGGTAGTTTTTTGCATATTCTACTGCTCTTGGATGCAAAACGCCTGCCCCTAAATTAGCTAGTTCCAACATTTCGTCATAGGAAATCGCTAATAGTTTTCGCGCATTCTTCACAAAACGAGGATCGGTTGTAAAAACGCCTGTTACATCTGTATAGATATCACATTTTTCCGCTTTTAACGCTGCTGCAATAGCAACTGCCGTAGTATCTGAACCACCACGTCCAAGGGTTGTTATATCCCCTGTTTCTGTGACTCCTTGAAACCCAGCAACTACAACTACTTTTCCCTGTTGTAATTGTCCTTGCACTTTTTCCGTTTGAATATTTAATATTCGTGCATTGCCATGGACATCCTCTGTTTCTATTCCCGCTTGCCAGCCAGTATAAGAAATAGCCTCTACTCCTTTTGCCTGTAAAGCCATAGACAGTAGACTTATAGTAATCTGCTCCCCAGTGGAAAGTAATACATCCATTTCTCGTTTAGATGGCTTTTGATTTATCTCATTCGCTAGTGTTACAAGAGAATCTGTTGTTTTTCCCATAGCAGACACAACCACTACTACATCATTACCACGATTCTTTTCCTCGATTACTCTTTCTGCTACATGTAGAATTCTTTCTGCGCTGCCTACTGAAGTTCCACCAAACTTTTGTACAACTAATCCCAAAGTCATTCCCTACCTTCTTGTAATCTTAGAGGTTTCTTTTTATTTCCCCTTGCTTTTCTTTTATGTATTACTATTTTCTCTGTGGCAAACTGAAATAACGAAAAAATAGATGAAGACAATAAAAAAAGCAATGAGAATATCTCATTGCCGTGCAGTCCAATTAACAGTATTAATATGCACAAACAGTGAGATAGCTCTCCAAAACAGTTCCTTGTTTTGACAGTCTTACATTTATTCAATGCAAAACCAGTAAAAAAAGCAATGAGAACTTTCCTTACTTCGGCGATCTATCCCTTTCATAATTCTTCTCTGAAGCTCATTTTTCTCCGAATTATTACTCTTGAAGTTCGCACCTCTACCTTCACTTATTAAGTTATAAGTTGCCATCATTATAGCACAGTGTTTTTATTACGACAATTATTATTTTTTATTCCTGTAATTTAGCAAGTAATTGTTCTGCCACATTTGCTGGAATTCCTATTTCTAAAAACTCTTCGATTGAAGCTTCCTTCATTTTCTTTACAGAACCAAACGTTTTTAAAAGAAGCTTTCTACGTTTTTCCCCAATTCCAGGAATTTCATCTAATAAAGATTGAAAAGCATTTTTTCCTCTTAATTGACGATGGAATGTAATCGCAAAACGGTGAACTTCATCTTGGATTCTTTGTAATAAATAGAACTCCTGACTATTTCGCGCCAGTGGAATAATCTCTAATGGATTTCCAAATAGAAGCTGAGAGGTCCGGTGCTTATCATCTTTCACTAAACCAGCTACTGGAATATCTAAGCTTAATTCATCAAGCAAAACCTCTCTTACTGTTTCCAAGTGACCTTTTCCTCCATCAATTAATAATAAATCGGGAAGCGGCAATCCTTCTTTTAGAACACGCTGATACCTTCTACGAATAACTTCACGCATTGATTCATAGTCATCTGGGCCTTTAACAGATTTGATTTTATACTTACGATACTCTCGTTTCGCCGGTTTTCCATCAATAAAGACGATCATTGCTGACACAGGGTTAGTCCCTTGAATATTACTGTTATCAAATGCCTCAATGCGGAGCGGAGTATAGATACCCATTTGTTTCCCTAGATTTTCAACTGCCTTTATTGTTCGCTCTTCGTCTCTTTCAATTAAGGAAAACTTCTCCTTCAAAGCGTTTTTTGCATTTTTATTAGCCAATAATACAAGTTCCTTTTTTTGCCCTCTTTGCGGTTTTATCACTTTCACTTTTAATAATTCCTCGACAATATCGCTTTGGATATCGTCTGGAAGATAAATTTCCTTCGGTTTAAAATGATTGGCTTTCTCATAAAATTGTCCTAGATATGTTAACATTTCCTCCTCTGGCTCTTGATAAATAGGAAACGTGCTAACATCTCGTTCAATTAGCTTTCCTTGGCGGACAAAAAACACTTGAACACACATCCAACCTTTATCATAGGAATAACCAAAAATATCTCTATCTACTAAATCGGTCATCATCATCTTTTGCTTTTCCATCGTTGCTTCAATATGAGCAATTTGGTCGCGATATTCTTTCGCACGTTCAAAATCTAATTCTTCCGATGCTGCCATCATCTTTTCAGACAGCTCTTTTTTTATCTCTTTATATCCACCATTTAGAAATTTCGTAATATCATCTGTCATCATCTTGTATTCTTGCTCTGGAACCTCGTTTACACAAGGTGCAAGACATTGTCCTAAATGATAATATAAGCATACTCTATCTGGTAATACATTACATTTGCGCAAAGGATAGATTCGGTCAAGAAGCTTTTTGGTTTCGTTTGCTGCTTGGACATTAGGATAGGGACCAAAGTATTTCCCTTTATCTTTCTTTACATTTCGAGTGGTTATAAGCCGTGGATGTCTTTCAGCCGTCAATTTTATAAACGGATAGCTTTTATCATCCTTCAGCATAATATTATATTTTGGATCATGCTTTTTTATCAGATTTATTTCTAAAATAAGCGCTTCGATATTGGAAGAGGTTATGATATATTCAAAATCTTCTATTTCATTGACAAGTCTTAATGTCTTTCCATCATGAGAGCCTGTAAAATAGGAACGGACTCGGTTTTTTAACACCTTTGCTTTTCCTACATAAATAATAGTGCCTTGGCGATCCTTCATTAAATAACAACCAGGCTGATCAGGTAAGATCATTAATTTATTTTTAATGATGTCGTTCAAGTTTTTCCCTCCCAGCTAAAAACAATAAACAAACGAACATATATACTATCTTCTCTAATTATAGAGAATTTCGTCGATTCATCAAGAAAAAAGTCTAGAATGGAAATAATTTGATGAGAACGGTTTATTTTTGAATGGGGAGATGAGGAGGATGAAAGTATTTTCGCGCTATCCATTGTTTTGAAGAACGCCTTTTTTCTCTTGTACTCTTTCCTTTTTATACTTTCCTTCCCTTGATATACAATCTTTTCGGTCGGTCCAGTCTACACACAACGCTGGTCACCACCTTTAATAAAAAAACTGCAAACACTATCTCATATTTTGAGTGTGTTTACAGTTTCTTTCTCTTCAACGAAGAAAGTTATTAATTAAACATGTTTTGCTAATAATTCAGAAAGAGCTTCTTTTGGTTGGAATCCAACTACTTTATCTACTACTTCACCGTCTTTAAGAACTAGTAAAGTTGGGATACTCATTACGCCAAATTTAGATGCTGATCCTTGGTTTTCATCTACATCGACTTTAACGATTTTTACGCTATCTCCAATTTCTCCATCAAGCTCTTCAAGAACTGGAGCGATCATTTTACAAGGTCCACACCATGGTGCCCAGAAGTCTACTAGTACTACACCTGAACCTGTTTCTTCTTGGAATGTTTGATCTGTTGCATGTGTAATGGCCATTTATTATTTGCCTCCTTATTTGATAAACTAACAATATCGAAAGTATACCATGCTTTCAGTAATGATACTAATAATATGTTTCAAGTATCATTTTCCCCCACTAGTACTTAATACATTCACCATTATTAGAACGTTCCGGTTTTGTCCCATTCTTTAATTAAAGCAGGAATTATGTCAAATAAATCCCCTACAATCCCGTAATCAGCTACTTCAAAAATAGGAGCATTTGGGTCTTTATTGATAGCAATAATTGTTTTAGCGGATGTGACGCCAACAAGGTGCTGAATAGCACCTGAAATACCACAAGCGATATAAACATCTGGAGCGACGGTTTTTCCTGTTTGTCCAAGTTGAATAGAAGCATCGCATATTCCTAATTCTACAGCCCCTCTTGATACACCAACCGTTCCGCCAAGTATTTCTGCTAATTTATTTATTAAAGCAAATCCTTCTTCATTCTGTATTCCTCTTCCAGCACCAACAATAATTTTCGCATCCACTAGCCCTATTACATCAGCCTTTTTTTGTTCTAGGCCAATTAAAGCTGTGATTGGCTGATCAATTGTTACTTTCAAATTATAAATGCTTGGGTTTGATTTCTCTTTTCTTTGTGATGCTGACCATTTTTTTGGCTTAATGGTAACAAGAAAAGCAGAATCATTATTAACTTCTATTTTTTCGATTAATTTGCCAGAATAAACAGGGCGATTAAAGGACAGCTTGCCATCATGAAAGTCAAAGCTCTCTATATTCGAATATAACGGTAGGTCCCATTTTTCACTTAGATAGGGAGAGAGGGATCTTCCAATATCTGTGTGTCCACACAGAAGGATGGTAGGCTTGAGTTGGTCCCAAACAGATAATAGTGCCTTCGCATACGTTTCATTTAAAAATCTAGAAAGCAAAGGATGTTCCACGATCACTATTTGATCGACATCATATTGGTGCCATTCAGATTCATCCTTTTTTATGTCGTCTCCCATTATTAAAAGGATAATGTCTGCCTCTCTTTGTAATTGCTTTGCTGCTGAAATACACTCAAGCGTAATGGAGGCAAGCTTATCTTGTTGATATTCTCCTAAAATAACAATTTTATCTTTCACTATGAACCCCTCCATAACTTTTCATTGCAATGATTTTAATAATTTGTTTAATGTAACTGCCTTATCCCATGTTTCCCCTTGAATCATCGTCTGTTTACGTTTTAACTGTGGATATGAATATTCGCTTAAAGTATTATGTGATAGACTTTCTTGTGATTGTTTGAATAATAGGGGCTTCTTTTTTGCTTTCATAATTCCGGCAAGGGATGGTAGACGAGGAACATGTAAACCTTGTGGGATGGTAATTAAGAAAGGAAAAGGAACACGAAATGACTCTATGTCCCCATCAGTATTTCTTCTAATTAGTGCATTTCCTTCTTCTTCTTCGATCCGTATTGTTTTGGTAAAGAATGGGATATCTAATGAAGCTGCAAGACGAGGTCCTACTTGACTGGAGGCTCCATCTGTAGAAAAATCTCCTGCAAGAATTAAATCATAGTCAACATCCTGTATATACTCCTTAATCTTTTTAGCTATATTAGTTGGTGCCTGTTCGTTTGGATTACATTCTATTAAGACCGCTTCATCCGCTCCCATAGCCAAAGCTACTCTTAATTGCTTTTCGCCTTCTTTTTTGCTTACCATTACCACCGTGATGTGACCACCATATCTCTCCTTTAATTGTAAAGCCTCTTCTAGACTTATTGCATCTGGGGGATTAATGATGAAATCCTTTTCCTCTGCAAAAACTTGTCCAGATTCAAGTACGAAAGTAGCATCAGGAGAAATGGTTCTCGATAATAATACAACCATATGCAATCTTTTTTTACTCATTTCCTTCTTCACTTTCTTTCTTCAATTGTCTTCGCAATATTTTCCCAACCGCTGTTTTTGGAAGTTCTTCCCTGAATTCGTAAATACGAGGGACTTTGAAGGAAGCCAATCTTTTTCGCATAAACTGATCCAATTCTTCTTCTGTAACCGTCATTCCCTTGCGCATTACAATAAATGCCTTGACTGTTTCTCCTCTATAAGAATCTTTTACTCCAACGACGGATGCTTCCATAATAGCAGGATGCTCATACAGAACTTCTTCCACTTCACGAGGGTAAATATTAAAGCCACTGGCAATGATAATATCCTTTTTCCGATCAACGATATAAAAATAGCCATTTTCATCCATATATGCGATATCGCCTGTTAATAACCATTCATCCTTTAAAACTTTGTTTGTTTCTTCTTCGTTATTCCAATACCCTTTCATCACTTGTGGTCCCTTTATTGCAAGCTCTCCAATTTCACCTACCGGTAATATTTCGCCTGTTTCTAATGAAAAAATAGCTGCATCCGTTCCTGGCCATGGTACACCAATGCTTCCTTTTACAATTTCATTGTCCCAAAGAAAATTCACATGGGTAACAGGGGACGTTTCCGTTAATCCATAGCCCTCTACAATTTTCCCGCCTGTCTTTTCCTCAAATTTCTCAATTACATCTACTGGTAATGGCGCAGAGCCACTAATCGCGCCTTTAATGGAGGAAAGATCATATTTGCTAATATCTGGGTGATTCATTAAGCCAATGTAAATGGTCGGCGCTCCTGGGAATACGGTCGGTTTTTGTTTATCGATCGTTTTTAATAGACCAGTTACATCAAATTTTGGAACAAGAATCATTTTATACACTTCCATTACGGATAAAACAAGGACTGTCATAAGCCCATAAACATGAAATAACGGCATTACTGCAAGCATTTTTTCTTTTCCTTTTTCCATCTTATACAGCCATTGTCTGCACATGGAGGTATTGGCAACTAAATTTTGATGGGTTAAAATAACACCCTTTGGAAATCCAGTCGTTCCTCCAGTATATTGTAGAATCGCGATATCCTCTTCAAAACTAATCGGTACTTCCTGAAGATCTGTTGCTTTTGTTTTTATTGCTTTGGTAAAAAGATGAATGGCTTTCGATGATGGAATGATTAGGGGTTTTCCTAGCTCTTTTGCTTGGATGAATGGATAGACGATATTTTTAGGAAATGGTAAATATTCTTTAATGGATGTAATGATAATATGCTCGAGATTTGTTTGTTCCTTCACTTTCTCCACTCTGTTATAAAGCATATCTAATGTTATGATTGCTTTTGCGCCTGAATCTTTCATGATAAATTCTATTTCTCGTTCTTGATACAGAGGATTTACCGGAACAACAATTCCTCCAGCCTGCAAAATTGCATAAAAGCTAATGACAGTTTGAGGAATATTCGGAAGCATCACAGCTACCCTGTCCCCTTTTTTCACACCTAAGCTTTGTAAAAATACTGCTAATTGCAATATTTGTTTATAAAGGGTTTTAAAAGTAATTTCTTTTCCCATAAAATGAATAGCTTTATGTTTCGGATACTCACTTGCTGCGTATTTTAATAATTGTGGGAGAGTATCTGCTCGATAGTAGACATTTTTGGCAATTTGGTCAGGATAAAGTTTTAACCATCTTTTCTCAGTTTCCAACACAATTCCTCCATTTAATTCTATTGTTGTACTAGCTTATTATATGGAGGAATCTATTCATTGGATTATGTATAAGCCTACTTTCAGCATAATTGAAAAAATATGCGTTATGCCAATCTAATGATAAGCCAAAAAAGAACCATCACTAAGTGATAGCCCTTTCTAATATACTTATTGCTATTAAGAAATACCTGCGCCAACTACAAAAGATAAACCAACAGAAATAATCATCGAGATAAACCCTACAGCGCGATTATCATTTTTAATTTCTTCATCAATTTTAAATTTTGGTGTTAAAAATTCAAAGATGAAATAGCCGATTAACAATAATCCAAAACCATATACACCCCAGATAATCATTGTCAATAAAGAATCATTATGCATAATTGAATGCCTAAATACATTCATGATTCCAAACATTTTGCCCCCTGTAGCCATCGCAACTGCTAGATTGCCATTTTTTATTTCATCCCAATTATTATATTTGGTTACAAGTTCAAAAATAGCCAAAAATACAACAAGACTTAAAATTACGACACTATAATCCCCTGCTGTTTTTACATACTCATTTCCCCAAAATTGATTCATATGGTTTCTCCTCTGCTAGATTTCTAAAAAAACATTATTTAAATTCTACAACTGTTACACCGCTTCCGCCTTCTCCAGCTTCCCCAAAACGGATATTCTTTACTGCCCTGTGATTTTTCAAATATTCCTGAACTCCTGAACGAAGTGCTCCTGTTCCTTTTCCATGAATAATTGATACACGAGGGTAGCCAGCAAGCAGGCTGTCATCGATATATTTTTCAACTCTCGAAAGTGCATTTTCAAATCTTTCGCCACGTAAATCTAATTCCAAACTAACATGATAGTCTTTTCCCTTTATCGTCGTTAAAGGTTTGGTTTCAACTACTTTAGGTGCTTTAATGAACTCAAGATCCTTTTCTTTTACCTTCATTTTCATAATACCAATTTGTACTTGCCATTCTTTATTGGAAACCTTTTCTAATAATTGTCCCTTTTGATTAAAGGTTAGAACCTTCACTTCATCACCAGGTTGATATACATGGTTCCTATTGGATACTACTTGTTGTTTTTTCATTTCTATTTCTGGTGTTGCATCCTCTAATCGTTTTCTTGCATCAATTAGTTCATGCTCTTTTATTTCCACGCGTTTTTCCAGCTGCATTTTTCGTAAATCGCCAATAACAACTTCTGCTTCTTTTTTAGCATTTTCGATAATTTCTTTTGCTTCCCTTTTGGCTTTCTCTTGTAGTGTTTCTTTCTTCTCGTAATACTCCATTACTTGCTTCTGTAAATCACGATGAAGCATTTCAGCTTGTTTTAACAGATCTTTCGCATCTTCATGCTCCCGTTCTGCCTGCTTACGGCTTTCCTCTAGGGAGGCAATCATATTCTCAATCTTATTGCTGTCTTCACTTACATGAGAACGAGCAGCGTTAATGACGTCTTCTTTTAAACCTAGTCGTTTACTAATTTCAAAGGCATTACTTCTGCCAGGTACTCCAATAAGTAATCGATAGGTTGGACTTAATGTTTCAATATCAAATTCGACACTTGCATTTACTACTCCATGTCGATTGTACCCATATGCTTTTAACTCTGGATAATGAGTAGTTGCGATGACTCTTGCCCCTCTATTATTTACTTCATCCAGAATGGAGATAGCAAGTGCAGCTCCTTCTTGAGGGTCTGTACCCGCCCCTAATTCATCAAATAAAACAAGACTCTCATGATCCACTTTTTCGAGAATACTTACGATATTAACCATGTGAGAGGAAAAAGTACTCAAAGATTGTTCAATCGACTGCTCGTCTCCAATATCTGCATAGACGGATTTAAATACACCCATTTCCGAACCGTCTAATACTGGAATCTGCAGACCGGCTTGTGCCATTAGCGTACAAAGTCCTACTGTTTTTAGCGTTACTGTTTTACCACCTGTATTTGGTCCTGTGATAACAATAGATGTATACGTATCCCCTAGAACAATATCATTTGCCACTACTACTTCAGGCGGGATTAATGGATGTTTTGCTTTAAGAAGAACAATCTTGCCTTCATTATTAATTTTCGGCTTTGACGCTTTTAAACGATGCGCATATTTTGCTTTTGCAAACATAAAATCGATATCTGCTAATACGTTGACAATATGCAATAATTCTTCTTCATATTGAGCAACAAGTGCAGTCAACTGTGTTAAAATACGATCAATCTCTTGTTGTTCTTTGACACGAATCGCTTGCAGTTCATTATTTAATGTAACAACAGATTGCGGTTCAATAAATAAAGTTTGCCCAGAAGCACTTTGATCATGAACAATCCCACCATAGTTGCCTCGATATTCTTGTTTAACAGGGATTACATAGCGATCATTTCTTATCGTAATAATGCTATCAGAAAGCATTTTTTGAGCATTGGAGGAACGAATCATGCTTTCTAATTTCTCTCGCACCTTTGCTTCATTTCTGCGCAGCTGATTTCTTAATGTTCTAAGTGCATCACTTGCACTATCCATTACAGCACCTTGTTCATCAATAGCCATCTTTATTTCTTCTTCTAATTCAGCAAGTACGATGATACTATCTGTTAAAGTGAAAAGAATCGGGACAGCCTCTTCTTCATGAAATTCTTCAGTAAAACGTTTCATTTGTCTACTTGCATGGACTGTGCTGGAAATTTGCGTTAATTCTGATGGACTAAGCATACCGCCAATAGAGGATCTTTTCACATGGGCACGGATATCATAGATTCCATCAAGAGGAATCGATCCACGCATACGATACACCTTAGCTGCTTCATCTGTTTCATCTTGCCATCTTACTACTTCGCTATAATCAGTAGATGGGACTAACCCCTCAACTTTATCCCTTCCTAATGAAGAGGACACATGCTCAATTAATCGAGCTTTAATTTTATCAAATTCTAATGTTTTTAATACTCTATCCTGCATGGAGTAATCTCCTTTGCTATCCCATTTTACGGATTTAATAATATTTTTGTCGACAAACTGATTAGCCTTTATATAAGAAGGCTAATAATTCTTCTTTTGACATTGCATTTAATACGGTTGATTTTTTTATCCAACCTTTTTTTGCTGTAGATACGCCCATTGCCATATTGTGAAGCTCATGTTTATAATGTGCATCTGTATTAATAACAATCTTCACTCCAGCATCTTGTGCCATTTTGACATATGTTGCATTTAAATCTAAGCGGTTAGGATTACTATTCAGTTCTAGAACTGTATTCGTTTCTTTCGCTAATTGAATGAGCATTTCCATATCGACATCATAACCATCTCTTTTTCCAATTTTTCTTCCCGTTGGATGAGCAATAATATCAACATACTTGTTTTCCATTGCAGCTTTTAATCGATTCATAATCTTATCTTTGGATTGTGAAAAAGCAGAATGAATAGATGCAATTACGATGTCTAGTTCTTTCAATAAGTCCTCATCATAATCTAAAGTGCCATCTGGCAAAATATCCATTTCAGCACCAGCTAAAATAGTTATATCCTCATATTTAGCGTTCAACCTTTTAATTTCTTTTATTTGCTTTCTTACTCTGTCTGGGGTTAATCCGTTTGCAACCTTTAAATATTGAGAATGATCTGTAATGGCCATATATTGATAGCCTAATTTACGATTGGCTTCTATCATTTCCTCTAATGTATGGGCACCATCACTTGCTGTCGTATGCATATGCAAATCCCCTTTAATATCTTCCAAGGAAATAAGCTTGCTATCTTCTGAATAGCTTTCTACTTCTTTGCCATCTTCTCTAATCTCAGGGGGAATAAATGGCAGTCCGAAATAATGATAGAACGCTTCCTCTGTCTCAAACGTTTCTACTTCGCCTGTTTCATTATTCTCGACACCGTACTCACTTATTTTTTCTCCACGTTCCTTTGCTAGTTGTCTCATTCGCACATTATGTTCCTTTGATCCTGTGAAATGATGCAGTGTTGTTGCAAATTCCTTTGGCTTCACTAATCGAAAGTCAATGGAGACATCATAATCCAATCCTAGAATGACACTTACTTTTGTTGAGCCTGCCCCAATAACTTCTTTAATGGACGGAAGCTGAAGCAACTGCTCTTTCACCCGATTAGGCTTGTCTGTTGCTATAATAAAATCTAAATCTTTAATAGTTTCCCGCACTCTTCTTAAGCTTCCAGCTCTAGAATATTGGACAACGCCTTCCATTTTTGCGAGATGTTCCTCAATCGAGACTGCTATCGGAATCATAAATGCAATTGGTAATCGCTCCGGTCTCGTTCCAACATTTTGGAGTGCCTCCATAATTTTTTCTTCTGTCTTTTTTCCAAATCCTTTTAATGCTTGTACTTCCCCTTTTAAACATGCATTTTTTAAATCATCGGCATTTTCAACAGATAACTCTTTATATAATCTTGCTATCTTTTTCCCACCGAGACCTGGCAGCTGCAGCAAAGGTATTAACCCTTTTGGAACTTCGTCTTTTAACTCTTGTAAAACCGTGGATTTTCCTTCTTTTATGTATTCCTCGATAACTGCCGCTGTCCCTTTACCTATTCCAGGCAGCTCCGTTAAATCTTCTAGTTCGGTTAAACTCTCTTCACTTGTTTCAATTGTATTAGCAGCTTTTCGAAAGGCAGAAATTTTAAAAGGATTTTCTCCCTTAAGCTCCATATATATCGCTATTTGTTCTAATAGTCGAATAATCTCTTTATTTGTAATCATCGTTTCATCACCCACATACGTAAAATAAACATTCCTCTTTTAATCCTACCTACTTATCATACCATGAACTGTAAGAATTCTATAATCAAGTAGTATTGTGAAAAGCATACTAAAAAACTCTTCTAGCTACATATAAAGCTAGAAGAGTTCCCTCTTTTCTATGAAGCCATATAATCAAACCATAAATCTTTTATTTTCTCAGAAAAATATGGAGTATTTTCTATCATCCATGCTGCAACAGAGGATTCATTTAATTGAGTTTGCATAAAACCAACCGGGATTAAAATAGAAATATATAATAGAAGGAATAATAGCAAATATGTTTCAACAAATCCTAATACAGCACCAGCCCATGTATTTAACTGCTTTAAGATTGGTATACTAGCAACAAAGTCTATCATACTACCAAGAATTTGCCAAATAATTTTCACAACAAAAAATATCACAATAAAGGAGAAGCCTCTATAAAAAACTTCTTCTATATTTGCTGTTTGAATAAGGGAATGTAGAAAACTACTTTCTCCTGCATTTGGATACGGAATCCACAGTGTTAATTTTTGCGATAAGGGAATATAGTATTTATTAGCAACTATAAACGCAACTATAAAACCTGTTAAGTGTATGACTTGCATAATAAATCCTCTTTTCAGTCCTCTAAGAAGACCAAAAAGCAGCAATATAACTAAAATAATGTCTAACATGAACATGGTCAGTCCTTTTCTCTTCTTTTTAATTCTTCTTCCAATTCTTTCACACGATCCTCTAGATTTATATAGTCGTTTACTATATTAACCGCAGTAAGGACGGCAAGTTTATTCAAATCAAGTGAGGGATTCTTAACATGAATTTCACGCATTTTTTCATCAACTATGGAGGCAACCAATCTAACATGGCTAGAAGGTTCTTTCCCTATTATTGTATATGGTGTTCCGTATATATCAACATTTGTTCGATTTTTAGGGGTATTTGACACGCCCATGCCTCCATTCTAAAGAATCCTAGTTTCTATCATATCATGAACTATTCTTGCTAGGGAAGTCATTCGAATAGATTGATTGAGTCAAGTTTTTGTGGGAGTTTTTTTAGCTCCCTTTTTTATAAAGTAAAACCTCTAAGTTTGTATCCGCTTTCCAATTGGTTTTGTTCTTCCAACTGTTGATTCTCTCATTTTTTAAAAACCTTTTAATCCCTGTAAGGCAAAGTGAACGGGTTTTCCAATCGCTTGATTTAAGTATGGCATGTTCTGACGCACGGTTTCTGTTACTAATTTTGTGGGTATTTTTCTTTTCGCTCGATGCTCTTTCTTTGATTTTTCCGTGGCTTTTTCCCATTTCCCATATATCGTTTGGATGGATAGGTCATCCTTCAATCCAATCCACAAGCGCGCCATGCTCATGACCCCTTTTTTGCTCCATGCTCTTCCATTCTTTAATCGTTTGGCTAATTGATTCATCATCGCCTCTGCACTTCCCATTGGACGATACGCTGTCGTGTCCACACCTTTTTCCTGTAACCAACTACGGTAATCTTTTATGGTTTCCTGATGATGCGTTAAAAAGGCAAGGAAATGCTCTAGTTTTTCTTCTTTTTCTGGTGTATCCATTGTTCCTACTGCGCTATTCAACTCTAGAAGTAATGTTTCTACCTGGTAGTTTCTTAACGCTCTTTTCATGTAGCGGTATCGAGGATGGCTCTTCATTAGTTGCTTCATCGAACGAGCGACATGAAAACGGTCCATGGTGAAAAAGGCGCGTTCCCGAAAATACTCCCGACATGCCGTTATCCAGCCTGCTCCATCACCATTAATAATAAGCAAGGTTTGGGTAGGATCATACGCATAATGATTCTGTAAGAACGTTTCAAAGGCTTCCCAAAAGGGTTCTTTTCCTTCATAAAGAAAATGCCTTTTATTTCGGAGCCTGATTCGCTTTCCGTTTTCTTTCCATCCCTCGTGTACAGCGGCGAATTTCAACTCCCATCCACGCTTTTTCTTTTCTTGACTCTTCACATATAATCCATCTACTTCTACAAACAATACCTTTTGAAAAGGGCGTTTTTCCTTAGCGGGAAGTACGCTTGTTTGAAGAAGATGTTGCCGTAATGCTTCGTGGCTCATCGCCGAATAGCCTAAAAATTGTTCGAACGTTTCCACCGCCTTTCGATAGGAGGAGCCATTTGTCGCTAGTTCTAGCCCCCATTCTTCTAGTAGCGGACTAAATCCCTTATTCCCCTGAAACTGTATATAGTGATCTAATAGACAAATATATTTTTTAGTCACACGATCAAAATAATAATTACGCTTCAGCTCCACAGCTCCAAACGCTGTATCTAATCGTATTTCTCGTTTATCACGTAAAGCAAATCTTCTTTTGTCTCGTTGCTTGGCAATCTCTTGATCCCAATTTTCTAACGTTTGAACAAGGATTTCTTGAAACGTCATTTGTAGTGTTCGAAATAAAGTTTTTTCCAATTCTTTTAATGATGGCATTTTTATGTTACATTGATTCATGAGAGCCTCTCCTTTTCGTAGTTTTCTAGTCAAACTCTACTTTACAAAAGGAAGCTCTCTTTTTTAATACTTAATTTTTTCCAGCTACCGCGCTTTCGCTTGGTGGCCTTTTTGTCTAGTTGGGGGACGAGTCCCCCAACTAGACAAAAAGGATATTTATTCTCCCACAAACATTTTACTCATACGAATAGATTCTCTTGTAAGACTTGCGATAACGGGAAATATTTACTGATATCATCAAATAAAAAGGCTGTTTTCGTAAAGTTTGTTGCGATTACCCGCAGCCGGAATACACTTCGCTTTCCGTGGGCTCGCGCTGAGCCTCCTCAGCTTCGCCTCCGGGGTCTCAGACAATCTCGCTAATCCCACAGGAGTCTTCGTGTATTCCGGCTGCTCCATTTTTCCAACTAATTCTTTTTTCCCATTGAATAAACAACAATCCTTTAGAAAACAGCCAATAAAAAAACATCTCAGCGTATCACTCCGAGATGTTTTTCCTATTCATTAGCCTCTTAACGAAGCACCAGCTTTTTCTTTCACTGCTTCAAGCACTTTTTCATGGGCTTTACTGATCATTTCATCAGTTAATGTTTGTTCTGGGTCAAAATACGTCAAAGAGAAAGCAATTGACTTTTTCCCTTCTTCCATTTTTTCTCCCTCATATAAATCAAACACTTGCACATCTTTCAACAATTTCCCACCAGCTTCAATAATAATGTCTTGAAGGTTGCCCGCTAAAATTTGTTTATCAACAACGAGTGCGATATCTCTTGTTACATATGGGAAACGAGGAATAGAAGTATAATGTAATGCTTCTACTTCTACAGCGAATAATTTAATCAAGTCTAGTTCAAAACAATATGTTTCTTTTAAATCTAAATCCTTTTGCATTTGTGGATGAACTTGACCGACAAACCCAATTGCCTCTCCATTAAGGACTATTTCGGCTGTTCTTCCTGGATGCATACCTTCCAATTCCGCTCTAGTGAACGTAATTTGCTCAAGAATGCCTAATTTTTGGAACAAACCTTCCAATACACCTTTTACAACGAAGAAATCAACTGTTTTCTTTTCTCCTTGCCATTGGTGAGTGCTCCAAATACCTGTAACAGCACCAGCTAAATGTTCTCTTTCCTCTGGAAGCTCTTGTTCTCCATTCGCTAAGAAAACAACACCTGTTTCATAAACAGCTATATTTTCATTTTGTCTTGCTGCATTATATTTAAGCACTTCTAATAGCTGTGGTACAATACTTTGACGTAATAACGCACGTTCTTCACTCATAGGCATCGCAAGTTTAATTGGATTTCTTTTCTCTAAAGCAAAACTATGCACTTTTGCTTCATTTGTTAAAGAATACGTAATTGCTTGATATAACCCAGCGGATTCTAAATATCTACGTGCCATACGACGCTTTTTCTGATAAGCAGTTAAAGCACCTGGTGTAGCTGCGCCAATTGGCAATGTTTTCGGTAAGTTATCATAACCAAAAAGACGTGCAACCTCTTCTATTAGATCTGCCTCGATAACAATATCATTTCTTCTTGTCGGAACAGTTATTGTGAATGTATCGCCTTCCACTTGTGTTGTAAATTGAAGACTATCAAAAATAGCTGTTACTCCATTCGTCTCTAAAGAGGTTCCTAATGTTTGATTAATTTTTTCTAGCGTAATCGAAACTACTTTTGGTTCAGCAGTTAATGTATCAACTGCTACTTCCCCTTCAAGCACTTCTCCGCCTGCATATAAATGTAATAATTGGCAAGCTCTATCTGCCGCTTGTCGTACTCGATTTGGATCAATACCTTTTTCATATCTTGCACTTGCTTCACTTCTTAAACCAATTACTTTTGATGATCTGCGAATTACTTTACTGTCAAAATAAGCAGATTCTAATAAAACAGTTGTCGTATCAGACTGTACTTCAGAATTTGCGCCACCCATTACTCCCGCAACTGCAATTCCTTCTTTTCCATTCGTAATAAGTAGATTATCCACTGATAATGTTCTTTCTGTTTCGTCAAGCGTCGTAATCTTTTCTCCACTTTGTGCTCTTCTTACTAGAATTTCTTTTGAACCAATTTTATCATAATCAAAAGCATGCAACGGTTGACCATATTCTAATAAAATATAGTTCGTAATATCTACCACATTGTTATGTGGACGAATTCCTGCTGCCATTAATTTTCCTTGCATCCATAATGGAGATGGAGCGATTTTAACCTTTTTAATTACTCTTGCTGTATATAATGGCGTAGCTGCATTCTCTTCAACAGAAACTTTAATATAATCAGATGCTTTCTCATTAATAGTTGGATATTTCGTATCAGGTAATTTTACTTCTTTTTCTAAAATTGCCGCTACTTCATAAGCTACACCAAGCATGCTTAAGCAATCTGCACGGTTAGGTGTTAGGCCAAGTTCTAAAACTGCATCATTTCGTTGTAAATATTCTAACGCATTCTTTCCAACTTCAACATCATTAGGGAAGACAAAAATACCTTGTGCATAATCTTTGGCAACCATCTTGCCTTCGATGCCAAGCTCTTGCAAGGAACAAATCATTCCGTTTGATTCTTCTCCACGAAGCTTTGCTTTTTTTATTTTGAAGTTGCCTGGAAGAACTGCTCCTACTTTTGCAACAGCAACTTTTTGGCCCTTATCTACATTGGGAGCACCACAGATAATTTGTATTGGATCGCCCTCTCCAACATCTACTAAACATTTATTCAATTTGTCTGCATTTGGATGTTGCTCACGCTCCACAACATAACCAATGACTACATTTTTAATACCTTCATCGAGAATCTCGACACCTTCTACTTCGATACCGCTCTTTGTAATTTTTTCTGCTAATTCATCAGGACTAATGCCATTTAAATCTACATATTCATTTAACCAATTATAGGATACTAACATTTTTTCTCCTCCACCCCTATTAATATTCCGGTACTGAAAATTGTTTTAAGAAACGCACATCATTTGTATAGAAATGACGGATATCATCAATTCCATATTTCAACATAGCAATTCGCTCAGGACCCATTCCAAAAGCAAACCCAGAATATTTTTTCGAGTCAAATCCGGACATTTCCAATACATTTGGATGAACCATTCCGGCTCCTAAGATTTCGATCCACCCTGTTTTTTTACACACACTACATCCTGCACCTTTACAGATGAAACAAGAAATATCTACCTCAACGGAAGGCTCAGTAAATGGGAAAAAGCTTGGACGTAAGCGGATTTCTCTTTCTTCTCCAAACATTTTCTTCGCAAAAACTTCAAGTGTCCCAATTAAATCGCTCATACGAATGTTTTCGTCTACTACAAGCCCTTCAATCTGCATAAATTGGTGGGAATGAGTCGCATCATCATTATCACGACGATATACTTTACCAGGACAAATAATTTTGACTGGACCTTTCCCTTTATGCTTCTCTAACGTTCTTGCTTGCATTGGGGAAGTTTGTGTTCTAAGCAATGTTTCTTCTGTAATATAAAATGAATCCTGCATATCCCTAGCTGGGTGATCTTTAGGAAGATTCAAGGCTTCAAAATTATAGTAATCATTTTCTACCTCTGGTCCTTCTTCAATGGTATAACCCATACCAATAAAGAGATCTTCAATTTCTTCCACTACTCTTGTAAGTGGATGGTGATTCCCCACAGCGACTGGACGTCCAGGTAATGTAATATCAATTGTCTCAGAAGCAATTTTTTCATGGACAATTGCTTCTTCTAATGCTTTTTGTTTTGCTTCAATGTGATGAGTAATTTCATCACGAATTACATTCACTAACGCACCCATTTTTGGTCTTTCTTCTGCAGATAGTTTGCCCATCCCTTTTAACACTTCTGTGATCGGACCTTTTTTACCTAAGTATGCAATACGAATTTCATTTAATTCTTTCATATCATTACTGTTTTCAATGCGTGTTAGCGCTTCAGCTTGCAGTTCTTTTAATTTATCTTCCATTACATTTCCTCCTTAATATATTGTTTTCGCATGAAAATTGGCATAAAAAAACCCCATCCCCAAAAAAGGGACGAGGTTATTGTCGCGGTACCACCCTAATTAACTTGTATGTATATAAAACAAGTTCACTTCATTTGGATAACGGTAGTCTATACCGGTACATCTTTACACCTTTCTAAAAGAAAAATGGTCCCGATGCCGACTCAGGAGGTGAACTTCATAAATGCTTTTAATAAAAATGCTTTCAGTCTACGGCATTTTCTTCCTACATTAAAAATCATCTATTACTTTTCTCCATCAATGTCTTTATTCATGTAATTTGGTTTTAATTATAATATATATCTATTCAGTTTTCAAATGCCTTTTTAGTTTGAACTCAGACTTTCTCGCATTTCCCATAAGAGTCGAACGAGTGCCTCTTCCGCCCCACATTATTTTATTTTCAAATGCTGCTTCCAACTCAATAAATGCGTACCGTTAGAAATCAGTCTATTTAAAATAATACATTAAAATTCCTGCTGCAACAGCGACGTTTAGGGATTCGCTTTTTCCATGGATTGGTATATACAAATTAGTATCTGTCTTGCTTAATACTTGTTTGCTTACACCACTACCCTCATTGCCCAAGATTAAACAAAAAGTATCTGTCTTTTCTATTTCTCGATAGTTTCTACCATTTTCAAGGGCTGTTCCATAAACAGGAATATGTCTTTCTTTTAAAGCATCAATAAAGGCAGACAAATTTGTTTTTACAATAGGCAGGTGAAAATGGCTGCCTTGCCCTGATCGGACTACTTTCGGGTTGTAAATATCTACTGTCCCTTCTCCAATTATAACAGCATCCACCCCTGCTGCATCTGCTGTTCGGATAATGGTTCCCATGTTACCAGGGTCTTGTACTTGATCAATCGCAATAAAGGTTTGGGCTGTAGACAGGATTTCTGGATAATCAAGTTGTCTGCATAAAGCAAAAATTCCTTGTGGCGTTTCCGTATCCGATAATTCCTTAATAATTTCTTTCGTTACAATCGTTATTGGTATATCTCCATAATCCCAAGAAGGAACATCAATTTCTTCTGAAATAATTAAATCGATAATAGCCTCTGCTTTAAAAGCCTCTTCCACTAAGTGGAAACCTTCTACCAAGAACGTTCCTGTCTTCTCTCTTTCTTTTTTCGTTAACCTTTTCTTCCATTCTTTAACTTGTGGATTTTTCACTGAAAGTATGTGCTTCACTTACTATTCTCCTTCATAATCACTATCTGTTCTCATATTCTTTCATTTAGGATGTTTGTATAGTTTGTTACTAATTTTAGCAGCCTAAGTTTAAATTTTTTTCATATTCCTTTATTATATCGTAAATAAAATACATAATAAACGTCATTGGTGAAATGATAAAAAATAGATATGTTCTTCAAAAACGTCTATCTATATCATTTACAAATTCTTAGAGCTGACGTTGAGAGATAATAATGGAAAGAAGGGTGCTTATTTTATGAATTTAAATTTACGAAATGCGATCATCCATAATGTAGCTGGCAATTCTCAGGATGAATTAAAGGATACAATCGTGGATGCTATCCAAAATGGGGAAGAAAAAATGTTGCCTGGCTTAGGCGTTTTATTTGAAGTAATTTGGAAGAATTCATCGGAAGAGGATAAAACAGAAATGCTGCAAACATTAGAAAATGGTTTAAAATGATTAAAAAGAAGGAGAGATCTCCTTCTTTTTAGGTTAAATTAGTCATTTAGTGCATGGAGTTTATGGGTAGTTTCTTTTGTTGCAGCATATACTCCTTTATAAATCTCATATACCTTTTTATATTTCTTTACATTTTCAGGATTTGGTAAAAACTCTTCTTTATAGTGGACAAATTTATCTACACATTCATTCATCGTTGGAAACCAGCTTAATCCAACTGCTGCAATCATAGCTGCTCCTAATCCTGGTCCTTGTTCCACTGTCAAATTAACCACTGGTGCATTAAAAACGTCAGCTTGTATTTGGAGCCAATCACTATTTTTCGCTCCTCCCCCTACAGAGACAATACGAGTAAACTGCTTATTCGCATTTTCCTCCATAAGAATCTTACTATCATTCAACGAAAAAGTGATTCCTTCTACAACAGCGCGGGCAAAATTATCTAATGTATGTCTTGTATCCATTCCGATAAAGCTTCCTCTAATTTGGCTATCTGTATATGGTGTTCTTTCTCCCATAATATAAGGAGTAAACAATAAACCATCCGAACCAATTGCTACATTATCCATATTAGAAAGAAGCTGGTCATAGCTTTTATCTGCGGCAAATGTATTTTTAAACCAGTTTAAACTATATCCAGCAGATAATGTTACACCCATAGAATAAAAACTGTTCTTTATCGCATGATTGAAATAATGAACTTTTCCTTCGTAATCTTGTTGTCCATCTGGTTCATAAGAAAGGAATACACCAGATGTCCCGATACTAGCTAATCCCATCCCTTCTTCTACGATCCCTGCGCCTACTGCTGCACAGGCGTTATCAGCACCACCTGAAAAAACAGCAATGTCGGTTGTAAACCCAAACTTCTCTGCAAGCTCTTTTTTGATTATGCCTATCTGCTCAGAGGACTCTACAAGCTTAGGGAAAATGGATAGCGGTAGCTCAAATAATTCAGCAATTGATTCGCTCCAAACCTTTTCTTCTACATTTAGTAATAATGTTCCTGCAGCATCTGAATACTCCATTTGCTTATTGCCGGTTAAATAGAAACCTAAATAATCTTTAGGTAATAGGAAGTGCTTAGCATGTTCCCATATAGTCGGTTCATTTTCTTTTACCCATAGCAGTTTAGGCAAAGTAAAACCTTCTAACGCTTTATTCTTCGTGATGTGAATAACTTCCTGTCCTGCTTTATCCATTATATTTTGACATTGCTTACTTGTTCTTACATCATTCCACAAAATGGCGTTTCTTAGCGGTGCTCCATTTTCATCTAATAAAACTAAGCTATGCATCTGTCCAGAAAAGCTAATCCCTTCCGTCTTGGACGCTGCTTCTGGAAACGCTTCAATAATTTCTTTTAGCACAATATCTAATGCTTCAATCCAAACATTAGGATTTTGCTCACTAAACTTTGGCTGTGGAGTTAAAAGCTCGTATTCAGAGCTTTTTGTTATAAGCACATTTCCTTCTTTATCCACTAGTAAGCCTTTTAATGAACTAGTCCCTAAATCAATTCCAATTACATATGACATGTTAATTGCTCCTTTCATAAGTAGAGTGAAAACAAGGAACAAAGGGATGTCTCACTTAGAGATTCAGACTTCAACATGTATATCTAGTAGATTTGTCTTAATAAGCTACTACTAATGAATATACTTGTGATGCCAGCTCCTTCTACCTGAGACACCCCTTTATTGGTGTTACCTTTTTATTTTTTTATTGTTTTAGAAAACTGCCATTTTTTATATTCTATTAAACTAAATAATCGTTTAAACGAGATTTTAAGAATTCTAGATGATTTGGTTCGTTTTCAATTTGATCATGCTGTAATGCATACTCTGCTAATGTTTTTAAGTTTTCTTTTCCTTCTACAATTGATTTACCGATACCAGTTGTATAGCTTTTATATCTGCGTTCAATCTCTTTATCGAAGAATCCATCTTCTTTTAATTTTGCCGCTGATTTTAAACCGCGTGCAAAAGTATCCATACCAGCGATATGTGCAAGAATTAAATCTTCCATTGAGAATGAAGAACGGCGTACTTTTGCATCAAAGTTGATACCACCAGGAGCAATTCCATCATTTTCTAGCACTTGATACATTGCTAGAGTTGTATCATAGATGTTAGTTGGGAACTCATCTGTATCCCATCCAAGCATTATATCCCCCTGGTTTGCATCTAGAGATCCAAGTGCATTATAGCTTCTTGCTACTGCCATTTCATGTTCAAAAGTATGTCCTGCCAATGTAGCGTGGTTTGCTTCTAAGTTTAACTTAAAGTATTTATCAAGATCGTATTTTTGTAAGAATGCCATTGTAGTAGCTGCATCAAAATCATATTGGTGTTTTGATGGTTCCATTGGTTTTGGCTCAATTAAGAATTGAACTTCATGATTTAATTCTTTTGCATATTCAACAGCCATATGGAAAAGACGAGCCATATTATCTTGTTCTAATTGTAAGTCCGTATTTAGTAGAGACTCATATCCTTCACGGCCACCCCAGAATACATAATTTTTGCCGCCAAGCTTTTTGCTAATTTCCAATCCTTTTTTCACTTGTGCTGCAGCATATGCGAACACTTCTGCATTAGATGAAGAAGCTGCACCATGTACAAAACGAGGGTTTGTAAACATATTTGCTGTATTCCATAGTAATTTAATGCCTGTTTGATCCATTTTTTCTTTAATTAAATCTGTAATTACATCTAAGTTGTTTAAGAACTCTTGAAGAGTTTCACCTTCTGGAGCAATATCTACATCATGGAAGCAAAAGAATTCAAAGCCCATTTTTTCCATTAATTCAAAGCCAGCTTCTACTCGATTTTTTGCTGTTTCCATTGGCGTTTCGCCAAACCAGTTACGAACATTTGTAGCTGCCCCGAATGGATCGGATCCATCTTGTGTTAATGTATGCCACCATGCCATGCTGAATCGTAAATGTTCTTTCATTGTTTTTCCTAATACTACTTCCTCTGGATTGTAGTGACGATACGCAAAAATATTTTCTGTTTTTGTTCCTTCATATTTTACTTTTTTAATCATTGGAAAAAATTCCATTCTAATTCCCTCCTAATTGTTATAAAAGATATTTTTCATTTTTAACTTACTTTTTTCTAAGTAGCAATTCCATTTCTCTACTAATCTATTAAACCACATTTAATTTGTTAGTTCAACATACTAACTGAATTAATCATAAATCCAACAGAGTTTTTTGTCAAGCGCTTACAATAGCTTTTTTACAATTTTATTTGGAAATTAGATAGAAGTATTTTAATTAGTATGGTAACCTAACAATATGAACATCGTTAAAAGGTGATTAATCAGTTTGGAGGAAAATAATGGTCACAGATAAATATGTAATTAGAGAACAAAATGCTTCTCTTGTAATGGAGCAAATTGTTCAACATGCCCCGATTTCTCGAGCGAGCCTCTCATCCAATATTGGTTTAAATAAAGCAACCGTTTCTGATATAACAAAGAAGTTACTCGAGGATAAACTTATTGAAGAAATCGGAATCGGAGCAAGTAGCCATTCTGGTGGAAGAAAACCTATTCTTCTACAATTAAATAATAAAGCAGGTCTGTCGATTGCCATCGAGCTTGGCTATGACTTCATTTCAACAATGGTTACTTATTTAGACGGAGAAGTGGTTTTCTATAATAAAGAAAGAGGTACATTTATCACAAAAGAGAATGTCCTTTCCCATATTGCTAGTATTATTGATAAATATGAGAAAATAAGCAATCTGACAACGTATGGTATTATCGGAATTGGCATTGCCATTCATGGTATTGTCAACGACAACAATATCTTATTTACACCCTATTATGATTTAGACAAAATAGAACTTTATGAAGAATTGACGAAACTGTATCCTTATCCTATTCATATTGAAAACGAAGCAAATTTAACAGCAATAGGAGAGTCTACTTTTTCAACGGAATTTAATAACCTAATTAGTTTAAGTATTCACAGCGGGATTGGCGCAGGAATTATTATTGATGGTCAATTGTTCACAGGTTTAGACGGTAGAGCTGGTGAAGTTGGACATTCCATTCTGTATCCAAACGGCAAAAGTTGTCCCTGTGGAAATAAAGGCTGTCTAGAACAATATTGTTCCGATAAAGTACTCCTTGAACAACTTAAAGACAGAAAACAGTTATCCGATGTTACTCCAGATTTATTGGCTGAACTCTATTACGCTCATGATTCGATCGTACTAGAGATTGTTCAACAACATTGCTACAACCTCTCAAAGGGAATAAACAATATTATGACCTTTTTTGCACCCAAGGTTATATTTATGAATAGTTCTGTCATTCGGAGAATTCCTGAAATACTTTCATTAATTAGTGATAACTTGGAAAGTTCCTTTAATAAAGATATTATCATTGAAAATTCAAGTCTTGGTTCTAAAGCATCTTTATTCGGTGCTACCGCGCTAAACATTCGTAATTTCTTAAATATTTCCCATTTAAAAATTATGAATGCGGAATAACTTTTGTTTAAATAAAAGGTTGTTTTCTAAAGGATTGTTGTTTTTTAAATAGGAAAAAAATTAGTTGGAAAAATGGAGCAGCCGGAATACACGAAGACGCGACGAGATTAGCGTGGGCCCCACGGAAAGCGAAGTGTATTCCTGCTGCGGGTAATCGCAACAAACTTTACGAAAATAGCCAAATAAAAAGAATGGCACAGTCCTTATAAAAAAGATGGGGATTGCATCATTCTTTTTTCTCTTCGCTATTTTTAAATTTAATGAAACTTTTCTCTCTCTCATCTCGTTAATAGGAGTATTAAGTGAAACTTCCATCAGTGGGGGGAGTCTTACTGTCCGTTAAGAGTGGGATAAATTTAAAGAATGGTATAATGTTTATGAATAATGATCACAATCTTTACAGGAAATAGAATGAGTATGCTATACTTGCTATACAAAATATGAAAAAGGTGAAAAATTTTGACAAAGAAGAAATTTCATTATTGGTTACTGCAGATTCTCATCATTGCTGCGATTATTTATCTATGCACCAAAATTTCATTCTTATTTAAGCCAGTTGCCGTATTGTTCTCCACCCTTTTTGTGCCAATTATCATTACTGGTTTCTTATACTTTTTGCTTAATCCAATCGTTAAATTTTTGCAAAAAAATAAAATTCCTAAAACACTCGCCATTATTATTCTTTATGTTGGCGTGATCGGAATTATTATTTTAGCTATTGGTAGTATTGTGCCGATGATTAGTAAGCAGGTCAGTGAATTGTTCAGCAATATTCCCAAATATGCAGATGATGCAGTTAAATATTTCCAATACTTAAATGATACAAAACAGTACAAATGGATTATGAACCAAGAATATGTAAAAATAGAGGATATTACGGAAAACTTAAAAGCATATGCTCAAACGATTCCAAGCAATATAACAAATGGAATTGGCTCAATCATTAGTACCATGACAAATATCACGATAACGATTGTGACAGTACCATTTTTGCTTTTCTATTGCTTTAAAGATGGTAGTAAATTTCCAGAGGCCTTATCGAAATTCTTTCCATCTTCTTATCGAAAAGAAGGCTTAAAAATCATTAAAGATACAAGCGAAACAATCGCTGCCTATATTCAAGGACAAGTTATTGTGGCACTGTTTGTGGGAACCTTATCTTTAATTGGTTATTGGATTATCGGCCTTGATTATGCACTTGTAATGGCTTTAGTTGTTGCTGTTACAAATATCATTCCATATGTTGGGCCATTAATTGGTGGAGCGCCGGCTGTTATCATTGCCCTTTTCACCTCACCAACACAAGCGTTGCTTGTTATTATCGTTATTACCATCGCTCAACAAATTGAAGGGAATATTTTATCACCATTAATTCTTGGAAAAAGATTGGATACTCATCCAGCAACAATCATTATCCTTTTATTAGTGGCAGGAAATTTAGCAGGCATTTTAGGAATGATTCTTGCTGTACCAACATACGCTGCTATCAAAACGATTGTCATTAATATAAATCGCTTACTTAAAGCACGGAAAGCGGCCATTTTAAATACACAAATTCCTCCTATAAATGATTCTAAAATTTAATATAGCAATATTACAGAAGCCCAAATCAGTGTATTTGGGTTTTCAGTTTGTCGACAAAAAGATTTTTAGAAACTTAAATGGAATTTTCATGCGTTGCTTGGAGTGGAAGGGGGGAGACTCCTGTGGGATTAGCGAGGAAGCTGAGACCCTGCAGGCCAAAGGCCGAAGCGGCTCAGCGCGAGCCCCACGGAAAGCGAACCCCTGAAGCGGAAAGCAACATCCTATTCAAAGAGACTAATAAATATACTATATACACACCTCTATTTCTAAAATTTAGGGATTTGTCTACAGTCTGGAAGCCCAAATCAGTGTATTTGGGCTTTTTCTTGTGTCCTATTAATGCCAATTAAGAGTAAAAAGGGAGTTCGATTAAAAAATCAAACTCCCCTTAAAATAATCCTATGAAAATGTTAATCCATCTACTGTTTCACGATCTAATTTCTTAATAACTTCTACAATTAATTTTACCGCATTTTCATAGTCGTCACGATGAAGCATTGCAGCGTGTGAGTGAATATAACGTGTTGCAATGGTAATTGATAACGATGGAACACCTTTATGTGTTAAATGAATCGAACCGGAGTCTGTTCCCCCTCCTGGCACGCTATCAAATTGATAAGGAATGTTTAACTCGTCCGCAGTATCTGTAACAAGATCACGCAATCCTTTATGAGCAACCATAGAAGCATCATATAAGATAATTTGTGGACCTTTGCCCATCTTACTTAGCGCTTCTTTTTCTGTCACTCCTGGTGTATCTCCTGCAATACCAACGTCTACTCCGAAACCAATATCCGGCTCAATGTAGTTCGCCGCTGTTTTTGCGCCGCGAAGACCAACCTCTTCTTGAACAGTTCCAACACCATAAACAATATTAGGATGATTGCTGCCTTGTAAATTCTTTAATATATCAATTGCGATGGCACAGCCAATACGGTTATCCCAAGCCTTCGCAAGAAGCATTTTCTCATTATTCATCACTGTGAATTCGAAGTATGGAACAACCATATCGCCTGGTTTTACACCCCATTCCATTGCTTCTTCTTTAGAAGATGCACCGATATCAATAAAAATATCTTTAATGTCTATTGGTTTCTTTCTTGCTTCAGGACTTAATACATGTGGCGGTTTTGAACCTGTAATCCCAGTAATTTCGCCTTTACTTGTAACAATCGTTACTCGTTGAGCAAGCATCACTTGAGACCACCAGCCACCAACTGTTTGAAAATATAAAAAGCCTTTATCATCAATACGAGTTATCATAAATCCAACTTCATCAAGATGACCTGCAACCATTATTTTCGGCCCATTTTCTTGCCCAACTTTCTTGGCAATTAAACTTCCTAAATTATCTGTAGTTACTTCATCTGCATATTCTGCTATGTACTTTTTCATTACTTCTCTTGGTTCTTTTTCATTTCCTGGTATGCCTTTTGCATCAGTAAGATCTTTCAGCATCGTTAATGTTTCATCTAATTTTACCATTACTTCGACTCCCTTAATAAAATAACTTCTTCATTATTATACTAGAAAATAATTATAGTACAAAGTATTAGATACTACCAAAGTGTATCTTTCACCAAAGTAGGCTAACTTCCTATGCATACGGGTATAGTAAAGAATCCCTTACTTATATTATGTATCAATTCTTTGTTTCTATTTATTTAAATATTTTTTCTCAAAAAGTGAAACCTTTTTTCAACTCCATCGTATTCTATTAGTTAATCCTGAAAAATTAAGTTACTGGAGGCTCTTTTATGAAATGGCTTTTGTTATTTGTTCTACTCGCTTTTCTTTTTTACGGGTTGTTTCGATTCGCTTCATTCCTAACAAATCCACAGCGAAGACTAGCATTCGCGCAAAAGCGTGGAACATTTTATTTGTTTGATAATAAGGATAATATTAGAATGAACCTCTTACTAACCTATAAAGGACATTTGCTGGAAGGGGAAAAATACGCTACAGCAAAAGAGGTTGATCACATCTTACTATTCCCCGCTAATCCATATAATACAAAGTTGTCAAAACAAGACAAAACCTATATAGAACAGTCACTATTGTCTATATATCCAAAGGCTAGAATTGAATGGACACGATTTAAAGAGGTATAAAAACACGTAGAGTCTTGCTTTTGAGCAAGACTCTATGTTTATTTTCTACCACTATTCCATTATTTTACTCCGGGGCTTCTTTAAAAAATTCTCTCCATTTTATTACTGTTATTTTTTCCCGTAAAATATAAACGAGTACGGCCAAAGCAAACATAATTATAACTACCATCGTCATCGAAAACTGGCTAATGAACTGACCAAAAATAGTATAAAAAAACGCTAATGGGATATTGCTTATAAACGAACTTTTTCCAAATTCTTTTAAACTTTTCCTTTTTTCCAACAAGCAAAAATTTAATAAATGATAATGAAATACTGGAATTAACCGTAATACAGTAATTTGCCCCAGAGTCAAATTACGATATTCCCCAAACCATCTTTTTTTTAGAGTAGATAGTTTCCGATGTGTTTTTGGCAAACGGTGAATAACTGCATAGAATAAGAGACAATTGATTGTTAAGCCAATAACAGAATAGATGGTACCTAGCGTCACTCCAAATAGAACCCCTCCCGCAATACAGACTAGTATGGGAGGAATAAATAAAAATTGCCGTAGTGTATGGAATAGAATAAATATAATCGGTGCTAAAATACCACCAACTTCTACCATAACAAACAGGACTGATAACTGCTCTTCCATCTTATCACCTTCTGCCCTAAAGAATCATGCTGTTATTAAAGTGTATAAGAAAAGACAAGAGAATATGCCTAAACATTTAGTACATAAAGTACAATCCCTAATTCTAGTACTGATAAGATAGGTAAACCATACTTAAATAAAGCATGCTTAGTTTTATGACGGAAGTTTTTCATGCCAATGAATAAACCAAGGGCACCAAAAAGAATCGCTGTAATCCACAGTGTACGTTCGCTTATCCGATACTGATGTTTTATCGCCCTTTTTTTATCGATCATCATTAATGAATAGCCGAGTATATTAATTACTACTAAATAGATTAATAGGTATGTAATCACACTTTCTCCCCTTTTCGCAAAAATATAGAAAAAAAGAAGGTATCGGCTACCTTCTTTTTTAAAATAATTATTTTAAGTTTTGTTTTGCAACTGTTGCTAATTCAGCAAATGCTTTTTCATCACTTACAGCAAGTTCAGCAAGCATTTTGCGGTTTACTTCGATACCAGCAACTTTTAATCCGTGCATTAAACGGCTATAAGAAAGACCGTTGATACGAGCAGCTGCGTTGATACGAGTAATCCATAATTTACGGAAATCACGTTTCTTTTGACGACGATCTCTGTAAGCATACATTAATGATTTCATTACTTGTTGGTTTGCAACTTTGTATAATGTATGTTTTGAACCATAATAACCTTTAGCTAATTTAAGAACTTTTTTACGACGTTTGCGTGTAACTGTACCGCCTTTAACACGTGGCATATTATTTCCCTCCTATATTGAAAAAATTACTTAATGTTGTCTAATAAATGACGAATGCGTTTGAAATCGCCTTTAGATACTAATCCAGCTTTGCGAAGTTTACGTTTTTGTTTAGTAGATTTGTTAGCAAATAAGTGACTAGTATAAGCTTTTGAGCGTTTTAATTTACCAGAGCCTGTCTTTTTGAAACGTTTAGCAGCTCCGCGGTGAGTTTTCATTTTTGGCATTTGGTATTCCTCCTCTTACTTGTCGTTTTTAGGCGCTAAGGTCATGAACATGCTTCGACCGTCCATTTTTGGATGTGATTCCACAGTGGCAACTTCGGCACAAGCTTCTGCAAAACGAACAAGTACGCGTTGACCGATTTCCTTATGTGTAATAGCACGTCCTTTAAAACGAATGGATGCTTTTACTTTATCGCCTTTTTCTAGGAACTTAATAGCATTACGAAGCTTTGTATTAAAGTCATGCTCATCTATAGTTGGACTAAGGCGAACCTCTTTAATATTAATGATTTTTTGATTTTTACGTGCTTCTTTTTCTTTCTTTTGTTGTTCAAACTTGTATTTACCGTAGTCCATAATACGAGCTACTGGTGGTTTTGCGTTTGGAGCAACAAGAACGACATCAAGATTTACACGTGTTGCAATTTCAAGAGCTTCAAATTTCGTTTTAATCCCAAGCTGTTCTCCATTTTGGTCAATAAGACGAACTTCTCTAGCACGAATGCCTTCATTTAAAATCATATCTTTGCTAATAGTTAAACACCTCCAAGGTTAATGACGAATACAACGTTCGGGTCAAGAATAATCTAACCTAGGTCACCTTATCTAGTTTAGATACTAATTGACACTTGACTCCCAAGTTGACATCGTAGGCTTTGTAATCTTTATCATCCAAATAAAAAAGTGTGGATGAACAATTCACCCACACTTACGATAACATAGTAAGACCTAAAATGTTTTACGTAATACCTGTTAACTACTTGGAATCTGTGTCAATCAGGTGAGAAGCGGGTGCTTCTTCTTTTCCTCAAACTCGTATTCAATTTACCTTAGTAACTATATCACAAATGATATCTGTAAGTCAACGAAAGAAATATCACAACGAGAAAAATTTTATCAAAATAATTGATTCAATGCAATACCTTTTGTGCATAATTTCTGAAAAGCTAGGAATATAGAACGAAAAGTAGGCTTCCAATCCTTAAAAACGACAGTACTTTGATCATTTTTCTTTTAATACATTGTGTTCTAAAAAATGGTTCGCCTATTTATGAAACTCGTTAATTCCCACTTCAGACACTTGCTTTACGCGGGAAGGAAGCCTGTTCTCCTCTACTTCCCACAAAAGTACAGAATATCCGCTCCAATCAACTCAAAATCCTTAATTTCAATTTATGTCATAAAAATTAATTTCTAACTTAGTTCGTTTTTTTTACTTCTTGTGTTAGTTTCTCTAAGAAGTCGACATAAGAGACTGTTTCTGATTTTTGTTCTCCGTATTTGCGGACGTTTACGGCTTTATCTTCTACTTCTTTGTCTCCCACTACTAACATGTAAGGGATTTTTTTCATTTGTGCCTCACGGATTTTGTAGCCTATTTTTTCGTCACGTTCATCAAGTTCTACGCGGAAACCGTGTCTTTGTAAGTT
Organism: Niallia sp. FSL W8-1348; assembly: GCF_038006745.1. Lineage (NCBI taxonomy): Bacteria > Bacillati > Bacillota > Bacilli > Caryophanales > Bacillaceae > Niallia > Niallia sp. FSL W8-1348. Next base: position 338,779 of record NZ_JBBOVV010000003.1, read on the forward strand.
TTCTTGCACTTCTTTGGCATAGTCAAAGTGAACGGAAGGTGATACCGGGATCACTTGTACTTGAACTGGTGATAACCAAGTTGGAAATGCGCCTTTGTATTCTTCAATCAGGAATGCAATGAAGCGTTCCATTGTTGAAACCACACCTCTATGAATAACTACTGGACGATGTTGTTTCCCATCTTCTCCTACATATGTTAAGTCAAAGCGTTCAGGAAGAAGGAAGTCTAATTGAACTGTAGACAGTGTTTCATCTTTGCCTAAAGCTGTTTTTACTTGTACATCCAATTTCGGACCGTAGAATGCCGCTTCTCCTTCTGCTTCAAAGTAATCTAGTCCTAGATCATCCATTGCCTCTTTCAGCATGCTTTGTGCTTTATTCCACATTTCATCATCATCAAAATATTTCTCTGTATCCGCTGGATCACGATAAGATAAACGGAACGAGTAATCTGTAATGTTAAAATCTTTATATACTTCTAATACTAAGTTTACAACACGCTTGAATTCATCTTTGATTTGATCAGGTCTTACAAAGATATGCGCGTCATTTAGAGTCATTCCACGCACACGCTGTAATCCTGATAATGCACCAGACATTTCATAACGATGCATTGTGCCTAGCTCAGCGATACGAATTGGCAGTTCACGATAGCTATGAATGTCGTTTTTATAAACAACCATATGGTGTGGACAGTTCATCGGACGAAGAACTAATTGTTCATTATCCATTTCCATAACAGGAAACATATCCTCTTGATAGTGATCCCAGTGACCAGATGTTTTGTATAAATCCACGCTTCCCATGATTGGTGTATAAACATGGTTATAGCCTAATCTTTCTTCTTTATCTACAATATACCGTTCCACGATACGTCTAATTGTTGCACCTTTTGGAAGCCATAGAGGCAAACCTTGTCCCACTTTTTGAGAAGTCATAAATAAATCTAATTCTTTACCAATCTTACGATGATCTCTTTCTTTCGCCTCTTCTAAAAAGCGTAAATGCTCTTCTAGCTCATTTTTCTTAAAGAATGCTGTTCCGTATATACGCTGAAGCATTTTATTATCGCTATTCCCTCTCCAGTATGCACCAGCAATGTTTAGCAATTTAAACTCTTTTAGTTTTCCAGTAGATGGTACGTGAACTCCACGGCAAAGATCAATGAATTCCCCTTGTTGATATAATGTTACTGTTTCCTCTTCAGGGATTGCATCAATTAACTCCAGTTTGTATTCATCATCCATTTCTTTAAAGAGCTCAATCGCTTCCGCGCGGCTTACTTCTTTACGGACAATCTCAAGATTTTCATTGATGATTTTTTTCATTTCTTTTTCAATAGCTGGTAAATCTTCTGGTGTTAATGATTGCTCTAAGTCAATATCATAGTAAAACCCATTTTCAATAACTGGACCTACACCTAGCTTTACGTTTCCATAAATTCTTTTAATTGCTTGTGCCATTAAGTGAGCAGAGCTATGACGCAAAATTTCTAATGCCTCTGGACTATCTGGTGTAATGATTTCAAAAGATGCATCTTCTAAAATAGGTCTTTTCAAATCATATAAAGAACCATTAATTTTCCCTGCTAGTGCTTTTTTTCTTAGACCTGGGCTAATAGAACCTGCAATATCTTCTGTTGTAGTTCCTCCCGGAAACTCCTTTACCGCTCCGTCTGGAAATGTAATGTTAATTAATTCTGACATGAAACTTCCTCCTTTATTTTTGCCATGCATGTAAGATAAGAACCGATTAAAAAACGCAAAAAAACCCGTCCCTATACGAAGGGACGAGTTTTAAATTAAAAACACGTGGTTCCACCCTAATTCCCAAACAATTCATTTGTCTAGCTTTAGTTTAAACAGATAACGGCTGCTGATACCGCCAGTCATTACTTAGTATTTCCTGTTCCTGACTGAAGTTTAAAGGTGGTAAGTAATCTTATCGTGTTAGGAAGTTCCCAGCATCCTTCCCTCTCTTTGAACCGTACAAGAAAACCATTGTCCTTATCATTACATGTATAAGTTATAGTTAATTTATGTACGTTATTATATGCTTTTCTCCGCATAAAATCAAGGGGATTAATGGGAATCTTATTTCATTTCTGTCTGTTTATTTATCCTTAGAAAAAAGTGTTCCTTATCAAGAAGTTGTACTCGCTCTTCAAATATATTTAAAATCGTTCGTACAATCGGCAATTCTCTATCCTCTGTATATAGAAAAATTGTTTTCGGAGCAAGCGCAAGCAATGGGCCAAGGGAATATGGGTCGATATAATGGGAAGAAGCTAAATTTCTTTGGTCATACAACATCATAAGCTCTTGCTGAGGTATTTCTCGATATTCTGTATCAAAAAATTGTATTTCTAAGTCGATTACTACATGGATATGATTCACTTTTGCAGCCTTTTTGGAAAGGGAATTTCGCAATGTATGAATAAAAACCTGATATTCTTGTTCCATTTTGTACTCATCAATCGATAATTCTATGTATTTTATTAGCTTTTCAAAAAAAGCCTTTAATCGAAAGGTTACAAAGGAATCAAACGAAAATTCTTTATGCATTTCCACCATAAAGTTATCCAAACTCTCTAGAAGACATGTTTTTATATTGATATCTTTTGTTAAGCTTGTAAGTCCTTCCCGTTCTTCTTCTATTAAACTGTGAAGTATTTCTAATATGCTCCGCTGTTCTAGTTCATCCAAATAGAAATAACGATTTTGTAGTATTTCTCTTGCCCAATCATCTGTTTTTATATGCAAGATAAAAGCGGTTAAGCATTTCTTTACTGCTGTACTGCTTCCATCGGTTTTAACAACTATCCAATTATTGACGTCGTCCATTTTCTCAACCGACTCAACAAATTTCACCTGTTTATTTAAAATGCGCAAAAATCTCATAGCATCTTTTTGATCGTGAAATTGAATTTCAATCAACCGTATCCCCCCTTTATAAAGAAGTCCTCGATTTCATATATATGGGGGATAGGTAGAAAATAGACTATGAAAAATGTAAAGTGCTTTGGATTATGTTTATTAAAAAATACAGTAGAAAAGAATTAGGTCAAATTTTGAGAATTACAAATAAGGCTGGGACAAAAGTATTCCAGCCAACATAATCTGAACAATTATACGAAGATGCTAATGAAAGTTCGTATAATTGTTCGGTTTTTTATTTGTTTTTTAAAGGAAGTCTCCATGAAGGTTAGTGCGTTTCCCCGCAGCCGGAATACACTTCGCTTTCCGTGGGGCTCGCGCTGAGCCGCGGTCTGCTTACAGCCTGCAGGGTCTCAGACTGTCTCGCTAATCCCCGTGGCGTCTTCGTATATTCCGGCTGCTCTGTTTTCCCAACTAATTATATTTCCTCTTGTAAAAAGTGTGTGAAAGCAGCCGCTATCTACTAGCTAAATGAGAAATTGTTCGTCTTTACAGAATATCAATTTAGTTATGTCCCAACCTCAAATCACTATATCAAATTTAAATTATAGAAAGAATAAGAGGACACCTAATACAAAGGCATACAAAATAATGTACCAGGTATACAATGTCTGAAACGAGATAGATCGTTTTTCACATCGGCTTCTTACATATGCAAGTAATCTTCTATTTTTTGTAATATAGGTATAAGTCAGTCCAAATACCAATAATGCCAGGATTATTTTATAAATCCCTGGGCTATAAAAGGATAGAAAAAAGGGGATTAACAACAATAATATGGTTATAGATACAAACAAAAGAAATTGATTATATCGTTTTACTAATAATTTTTCAGCATTCGAAATTTCCGTCAACTTGCCCTTCTCCTTACTAAAAATGAAATCGTCATAGTCGTTTATTTTTTCCTTTTACACGAATTGGTGTAGATAAATAGCGAATTCTTTCCATCACTCTCATCGCCTTCATCTTTTCCTCTTCTCCTCTTTGAGAATAGGTGAGATGATGCTCTAAGCCGCTAAAATCAAAATTGGATGTAAATAAAGTAGGTAAATTCTCTAGCATTCTAAACTGCAATATTGGTCCAAGGACCTCATCACGAATCCAGCTAGACATTGTTTCTGCACCAATATCATCTAACATTAAAATAGGTTCTCTTTTTATGCTTTCAATTTTATCATTTAACGTACTATCAGCAATCGAACTCTTCATTTCTCTAAATAATTCAGGAACATATACAATCATGGAAGAAATTTGCTTTTGAGAAAGTTTATTAGCAATTGCTCCTAAAATATACGATTTTCCTACACCAAATTCCCCATAAAAATATATCCCTTTATGCCTTTGGCCTGGTTTATATTCCTCTACAAATCGAATAGCCGCTTCTACCGCTTCCATTCTCTCTCCATCAAGATCAATTGTATTGAAGGAAGCTTCAAGAATATCCTTCGGTACATATAAGCTTTTAATTAGCTTTTCCTTTTTCTTCTGATTGTCCTCCGAAACCTTGCGCGGGCATCGTTCATATTGAATCTCAATATTCCCTCTTATTATAACAAGGTTAGGATGGTATCCTTGCATCATATTCACACAGCCCTGAAGACTGGAGCACTTATCACAACCCTTGCTTTGATTGGCATATTCATACAGCTTCATCATTCCCACATCAACAGCATTAGAAGTAAGCTCATCCTCATGCTCTCTTAAAAAAGCTCTTACATCAGGATGGGCAAGTACTTCTTGTTTCATAGCACGGTACCTTTCCTGAAAATTATTACCTGCACCAAATTTCTTTAATGTATCATTAATTCTTTCCACCGTTTCATTCACCACCTGATTTTATAATTTTTTTATACGCTCTTCCAGCTCTTTCTTTTTTTGCTCCAACTCTTTATCGCTCGTATTCTTTGCAGAAGTCTTATCAGTTGTTTTTATCTTTTCTTCGTTATCCTGATCTTGTCCAAACCATTCTGGAATCTTTTCCGTCCGAATTGCTTTGCGGTTTGCCTTTGGCTGTGGATTTTTTTTACCTTGAGCCCATTCCATATATTGCTTATGCTCTTTTTTCGCAAGGTCCATTGCATCTTTAACAGTACGGATATTTTTTCTAACCCATTGACCAGCGATTTTTTCGATATAGCCTTTTGTCAATTTCATATCTGTTTTCAGCATAACATATTGAATCAGAACATTAATGACGCCAGGCAACAGTTTTTGCGAAAACATAATTTCCTCTATAATTTGCAAGTCTGTCTTAGAAGGTTCCGCTCCCCCAGATATATCTTTCAATACTTCGCGGGGAGAAGTGTGATCCAAATAATATATCAATTCTTCTTCTTTCGATTTTGGAGCATCTGTTGATGAATGATCCTTTTGCGGTTGTTTTCGATCAACTAACATTGGCAGCAAGTCATTATGTTGAAATTGATACCAATCGCGTGCAGCTATTCTCAATTCTTCCACATCAATTTCGTCCTGATGATTAATCGCACTAATTACGATATTCTTCATTTGAATTGGATCAATTCCATAGATAAAAGAGAGATTTAGTATCGCTTCCTTTACTTTTTTCGTAAAAGCCTTTTTCGATAATAAGGAATCATGAATCCCTGCATACAGCAGCTCAAAGTCAAAATCATCTTTAGTAATTTGAATACCAGTTTGCTCTTCTTTTCCAATATAAGTTTGATCAATAGTATCTTCTTCATCTAATTCATGCATCGCCCGAACTGCACTTCCATGATCAGACATAAAAACATCTTGAAAAGCTTTTGTTATTGGTTGATAACTAGAATCAGAAATTTTTTCATCGGAAAAGAATCTTTTCAATCTGCTATACTGAGCTTTTCCAACTTTTCTATATAAATAAACATTTAACATCCCATCTAGAAAATACTGTGCTGGTGATAAAGGAGGCTGCAATTCATAGATAAAAGCTCTATTTCCATCCTCTTTCTTTAAATAAGTTTTTAATAGACCAATTCCTTCAAGCTTTAGTCTTGCTTCATATATATCATTTAAACCGCAACTCATGAAATTCATTAAACTATGATGTGTATTTGTCATGGACCATAAACGATTTTCTTCGACTTCAGCCCATAAGGTCATATATAAAGCTAAACATTTTGTCCCAATTAAAGGTTGATATAAGAAGGTGATTGTCTTTCGATCATAATCGCTTAACAGCCCATTCACCGTTACTCGATATCTGTCGACCGGAAGTAGGTCTTGCCAATGCTGAGACATATTAATTCTTCCTTTCATACATTCTATTTCCATCAAAAGGAGATAAAAGGCAAAAAAGAGCCAAAGAAATCTTTAGCTCCCTTAGTTATCATTTCCATGTGTCTTTTAGTCTTTTTTTATTAATTCCTTTAATTCGTCAATAAATACATTTATATCTTTAAACTGACGATAAACGGATGCAAAACGCACATATGCTACTTCATCAATTTTCGCCAAGCGATCCATTACCATTTCTCCAATAATTTCACTCTTTATTTCTGAAGCAACGTTACTTCGAAGTTCTTTTTCTACTTCAGCGGTTATTTCTTCCAATTGTTTCAAAGCAACTGGTCTCTTCTCACACGCTCTTATTAAACCACGCAATATTTTATCCCTGCTAAATTCTTCACGCGTCCCTTCTTTCTTCACTACAATTAAAGGAATCTCTTCTACTTTTTCAAAAGTGGTAAATCGATTACCGCAAGCTTCACATTCTCTTCTTCTGCGAATCGATTTATACTCATCAACTGGTCGTGAATCAAGAACGCGGGTGTTATTATGTTGACAGGTAGGACATCTCATTTCATATCAGCTCCGAATTCATTGTTCCATGTATATACTTATCTTCATATTATATAAAAATAAAGGCTTGTACAAGTAATTATATCAAATTCTCTTCTATAAAGTGAAACTTCCATCAGTGGGAGCTACCTTCATCCCCCTGATGGTTAGTTGAACCATTCGGATCTTTACGAACAGTTGATCTCCCACCTTTCTTCCTCGAATTCTCATATGCTTGAGACCCAAGCCATACTGTCCGTTAAGTGTGGGACAAACCTTATTTTCAGGTAGGGAAAACCTGCCATTTTTCCAAAATCCTCTTCGCTTGGTTGATAGAATCTTCCATAGATCCATTATTATTAATTACTTCATCAGCAAGAAGAAGTTTCTCTCGTAATGGCATTTGCGCGTTTATTCGTTTAACAGCCTGCTCATAGCTTAAATCATTTCTTTTCATTAATCGATTAATTTGAACATTTTGATCTACATATACTAAAATCGTTCGATCCACCGTTTGATTTAATTTATTTTCAAAAAGCAACGGAATATCTAAAATCGCTATTTTCTCTCCTGATTCAACTGCTTGTCTCTGCTTAACATCCATTCTTCTTCTTACATCAGGATGTACAATGCCATTAAGTACATTCCGTTCTTCTTCATTTGAAAAGATAATTTCCCCAAGCTTTTGTCTATTTAAGGTACCATCTTGATGTAAAATCTCCTTACCAAAATGGGACACTATTTCTACATATGCTGGTTCTCCTTTTTCTACAGCAAGTCTCGATTCGATGTCTGCGTCAATAATCGGGATGTTTAGTGATTGAAAATAGGAAGAAATCGTCGATTTTCCACTCGCAATCCCTCCAGTTAATCCTACTATTATCGTCATAACAATACCTACCTTATTGAATTTAGTATTTAGTATTTAGTCACTAGTGTTGCATTAATTTAATTTCATTATTAAAAATACTCGAAATGTTCACTTTTATTATTTTATGCATAGAAAAAGTCCTTTATAATGGATAAGTCAGGTGGTAACCCGTCCAAATCCACTAAAAAAGGACCAATCTCATGGACAAGATTACACGAAAAACTTCATTTGGACAATGGTTTTCACCAATAAATCTTCAATTATTTGAAGAAAACGTGAAAACGTTGAAATTAGATTTCTATACGAAAAAACTAACGACAGAGTCATTTCTAAAATTATTACTTTTTGCGCAGCTAGAAGAAGTCGAAAGTCTGCATGCGCTGAGCGATTGTCTTTTCGATGATCAACTGCAAAAGGGCATTGATCTTGATTCTATCAGTATTTCCCAACTCTCACGCCGTTTAAATGGCATGAATCCAGACTTATTCCAAAAGCTTTTCCTTGATTTAGTTTCACAAATTCATGCCAAAACGCACAACACGAAACTTGTGATGCCATTAAAAATCATTGATTCAAGCACATTGCCTCTCAATTTGACTAATCATAAATGGGCAAAATTCCGCAAAACAAAAGCGGGTGTTAAATTGCACTTACGCCTTGTGTTTATGGAAAAAGGTATATCCTATCCCGAAAAGGCCATTATGACAACGGCCAAAGAACATGACCGCGGTCAGCTTGAAGTAATGGTTGATGACAAGGAATGTATGTATGTGTTTGACCGTGGTTACTTAGACTACGAACGCTTTGATCGGATGACAGATGACGGCTACTTTTTCCTTTCTAGGCTGCGAAAAAACGCAGTCATACGGGAGGTTTACGATTTTAAACTACCCGAGAATACATCTGTTTTGTCGGATCAAATGGTGTTGATTGGTACGACGCAAAACCGTGCCGAAAATTACTTTCGTCTTCTAAAAGTGATTGATTCAAAAGGAAATGAGCTTCATTTAATCACAAATCGTTTTGATTTAAGTGCTGAAGAAATCTCAAAGATGTATAAATCACGCTGGGCGATTGAGTTATTTTTCAAATGGATTAAACAACATCTCCATATCAAAAAGTTTTACGGCCAAAGCGAATGGGCAATTCAGAATCAAGTGTTTATCGCACTTATTGTTTTTTGCCTGCATGTTCTCGCACAAATCGAGACAAAAAGTAAACGAAAAACCCTACAAATTAGCCGATATTTACGGGCAGCTTTGTGGAAACCAGCACATATTTGGCTTCGAAAGATTGAAGGAAAAACCATTCCTTAATAAACAAATTGTCGTCGTCTCTTAAGTCTAATTGTAAAAAATTTCCAAATGGATGGATCCACCTTTAGTTGGGTATTTACTTTTTTGGCTCTTAACAGGGGACATATTTAAACTGAATATTCTAACAACATTTATGCAACACTAGTGGTATTTAGTATGTAACAAATTTATATAAAGGAGAGAGATAGGTGAAATTCCAAAGGCGATTCGCCAAGGAGGGGCACCGCCTTAGAAGGAACCAACCTATTTCGCAAATTTGGTAAAGAATTAAAGTTTTAAAATCCCAATAATGATTAAGATAATCCCGGGAATAAAAGAGAATTTATCCATATAACTTTTCTCTGACAAAAACTTACCTAGATAAATGCCTAAAGACACAAAGGATGTACTCATAAAAATAACAGCAAGAGTTAAAAATAGTGGCGAAAACCCGAGCATAGAAGCACCAATTCCTGCTCCAAAGGCATCTAAAGACAGAGCAAAACCTAACACAACCGCTTCTAGCCCTGTAATCGTTCCTGATTTATCAAAATCCGCTGATAAAGGTTTCTTTAAAATATTGATGACAATTCCTAAAGATTTTATTTCAAAATTTATAATATTCTTCTCTTCTGTTAGAACTTCCTTTTCTTTACTCGGCTTAAAATATTGGTAAAGAATCCATCCACCTAATATGATTAATATAATACCACCTATACTTTCTGCAAACGATGGGGAGAATATCCTTGAAATAACATGACCTACCAACATTGCTGTTAGAAGTGTCAGACCAGAACAACAGGCGATAATCAGGATAGAATTTAAGGGCATTTTCATTTTTCGCAGTCCATAAGTAAAACCAACACTAAAGCTATCGATGCTGACAGCGATTGCTAATAATAAAAGAGAAAACACCTGGGCCATAAAGATAAGCTCCTTCCAAATCAATAGTAATATACTATATGGAAAGAGCCCATCCAATGTTAATTTAGGTTTATTGATTTTATCTTTTGCTTATTTCTTTTGGCAATTAGGACAAAAAACAGTTCCTCTTCCGCCGACTATAATTCTTTCTAATGTATGTCCACATACTTTGCATTCCTGCCCTTTTCGACCATAAACATATAGTTCAAGCTGGAACATTCCAATTTGCCCTTGGGTGTTTACATAGGATCGGATTGTGCTTCCACCTTTTTCAACCGCTTCGGATAGCGTAGCAATGATTTCTTTATATAATTTCTCTATTTCCTTTGACTTAAGAGAACTTGCCATTCTCTCCGGATGAATACTACTTCGGAATAATGCTTCATCTACATAAATATTACCTAATCCAACCACAATCTTTTGATCTAATAGTGCTGTTTTGATACTACGATTCGTTTTTGATAACCGCTCGGTAAAATTAGCAATCGTAAAATCTTCAGCAAACGGTTCAGGTCCTAATTGAGAAAGGGGCAGGGCGTCTAGTTCTTCCCCTTTTTTAAATAAATGCATCGTACCGAATTTCCGGACATCTTTATATCTTAGCTGAGAGCCATCTTCAAAAAAGAAAATAACATGTGTATGCTTATCAACCGGATCATTAACTTGAAACACACCATATTTCCCTTCCATTCGCAAATGAGAGACGATTGTAAAATCATTTGTTTCGATTAAAATGAATTTCCCCCGTCTTTTAACATCAAGTATGCTTTGACCAATTAATGCATCAGAAAATTCCTCTGCATTTTCTGGTTTTTTTATCATTTTTGCCCATGAAACCACAACTTCTTTTATGACTTTATTTTGCGTCAACTGTTTCAACGTTTTTCGAACCGTTTCAACTTCTGGCAATTCTGGCATCTTCATCTCCTCCTTTCCTGAATAATTGCTCATATGTTTAGAATAACTACCATTATCATTTAACCCACGCATAACGAACAGTAAGCCCCCCAGTTAAGGGAGCTATCTCTCGTAAAGGTCCGATAAGTGCAACTAACCATGAAGTGGAGGAGGAGTAAAAACCCCCACTCATAGAAGTTTCCCTTATTATTTTGCGTCATACCAAGTTGGTCCATAAGAATAATCCACTTTTAATGGCACGCTTAATTCAACTGCATGCTCCATTACATCTGGTACAATTTCCTTTAACTTTTCAATTTCTTCTTTTGGAGCCTCGAAAATCAATTCATCGTGAACCTGTAATAATAATTTAGCTTTTAAGCCTTCTTCTTCCAAACGTTTAGCCATATCAATCATCGCTTTTTTAATGATATCTGCTGCACTTCCTTGGATTGGTGTATTCATCGCTGTTCTCTCAGCGAAGCTACGAAGATTAAAGTTTCTGCTAGTAATATCAGCTAAATATCTTCTTCTATGAAGCAAAGTCGAGACATAGCCTTTTTGCTTTGCGTCTGCCACAATTTCTTCCATATAATTTTTTACTCCAGGATAACTTTCTAAATAGCGTTCAATAAATTTAGCTGCTTCTTTTCTCGTAATATGGAGACTTTGTGATAGTCCGTAGTCACTAATACCATATACAATTCCAAAGTTAACTGCTTTCGCATGTCTGCGCATATTAGAGGTCACTTCATCAGCTTCTACGTGGAAAACGGACATTGCTGTTTCGGTATGAATATCATGATCTTCTCTAAATGCTTCGATTAATTTCTCATCATTAGCAATATGTGCAAGGACACGCAGTTCAATTTGGCTATAGTCAGCAGCAAATATAACCCAATTCTCTTCTGTTGGTACAAACGCTTGTCTTATTTTTCTTCCTTCTTCTAAACGAATCGGGATATTTTGGAGGTTAGGATCAATCGAGCTTAATCGGCCCGTTTGTGTTAGTACTTGGTTAAATCTTGTATGAATTCTTCCGTTATGGACTACTTTTTGCAATCCTTCTATATAGGTTGACTGTAATTTGCCTAGCTGTCTATATTCTAAAATTTCTCTGATTACTTCATGTGAACTAGCAAGTTGCTCCAATACATCGGCTGAAGTAGAATAGCCTGTCTTTGTTTTCTTCACAACCGGCAATCCAAGTTTTTCAAATAATATCACGCCAAGCTGTTTGGGAGAATTAATATTAAAGGTTTCGCCAGCTAACTCATAAATTCGACCTTCGATTTCTTTCAATCTTTCGGAAAGCTCTTCTCCCATTGCTTTCAAGCGAGCAACATCAACTTTTACACCTGTTGACTCCATATCAGCAAGTACCAAGCTTAATGGCATTTCCAAATCATAAAATAACGCTTCTTGATCATTCTTTCTTAATTCATCTTCCATTTCCTCCAGTACTGCCTGAAGAGCGAACGCTTTTCTCACGAGATGATCAGCTAATAAATCTTGTTCTGGAACCTTTCTCTTTGCCCCTTTTCCATAGAATGCTTCATCTGATTGTAAATTAGTGTATCCATACTTTTTAGCAACAGAGGCAACATCTTCAATAGTTGCCGAAGGATCTGCTAAATATGCTGCAATAAGGATATCAAACGTAATCCCTTTTAAATGAATATCTTGATGACGTAATGACACTTCTGATCTTTTAGCATCATAAACAATTTTTTCTTTCTTTTCATCTTCTGCCCAAACTTTAAAAGCAGGTGATTTCAAAGCTTGTTCAATCGGAAGAAAATATGCTCCTTTTTCATTTAAAAGAGAAATTCCTAAGATTGGTGCATAATGATAATTATCTTCTAATACTTCGACATACATTATATTTCTATCTGAAAAAATTGTATCTGTAATATTTTCAACTGTTTTAAATTCGATGTCTTCTAATACTAGTTCTTCTTTTTCTGGTGCTTCTCCTAATTTTTCAAGTAAAGAATTAAAGCCAAGCTCCTTGAAGATTTCTTTTAACTTCTCTATTTGCATCCCAGGAAATTCAGTATCCTCTAATGTTATCGTTAAAGGGGCTTCCCTGAAAATAGTAGCTAGCTCTTTACTCATCAAAGCCTGATCCTTAAACTCTTCTAACTTTTCTTTCAGCTTCTTACCGCTTACTTTGTCGATAGATTGTACTAAATTTTCTAAGGAATCAAATTCCTTTAGCAATTTAATTGCTGTTTTTTCTCCCACACCTGGAACACCTGGAATATTATCTGAACTATCGCCCATTAGACCTTTCATATCAATAATTCGTTCAGGAGTCAGTCCATATTTCTCTTGAATATGGCTCGGGGTATAGGACTCCATATCTGTTATTCCTTTTCTAGTAATATAGACCGTTGTATTATCCGAACTTAATTGGGTTAAATCTTTATCTCCCGAGATAACAACTACTTCAAATCCATCTTTTTCCCCTTGAAGAGAAAGTGTTCCGATAATATCATCTGCTTCATAGTTCTCAAGCTCGTAATGATGGATACCATAAGATTTTAATAACTCTCTTATATAAGGAAATTGCTCAGACAATTCTGGTGGTGTTTTTTGACGTCCTCCCTTATATTCACTGAAGGTTTTGTGACGGAAAGTGGTTTTTCCCGCATCAAATGCAACTAAGGCATGTGTCGGCTTTTCCTCTTCTAAAATTTTCATTAGCATCATAGTAAAACCGTAAACCGCATTTGTATGTACACCTTTATCATTGTTTAGTAGAGGTAAAGCAAAAAACGCTCGATACGCAATACTATTACCGTCAATTAAGATTAATTTCTTTTTCAAGAAATCCTCCTCCATCCTTTTTATAATGTATATTTTCTCGTAAATAAACGATGATTACTACACAACTCAATACTACCTATTTTACATGACATATTCATAAATGTAAAAAAGCAGAGATGGTTGAAAAAGAGGCCCAGTATACACATTCTTATTTCAACCTACAACGAAATAAGCGTGTAACACACACCTTTTTGCAACAATCTCTGCTTTTTTCATAACTTTAACAGCATCAATTCAGGTATATCGACACAGGCAAAGGTTGGAAATTAGATAATCCTACCAATAATTTCAAACGAACTATTTCCTACCAAGCCCACTATTATACAGGGGAAGCTAAAAGCGGGGTAGCTTTCAGCTTAAGTCCTTAACCAAATGGATAAGGGGGACTTCATAAGTAATTGTACCAACAAAGTGTAAACCCACCATAAACCAAATGTAAAAACAATGTAAATAGAAAAGCGGAAGGTACCGTTTAGCGCCTTGTGAACTGGAGCGATTTTCTTGAGATAAAGGAAACACAATGAACGTTAGTGAATTGATGTTGACTTATCGTAGAGACAATCGGGAAGTTCATCTGGCGCTGGTGCCTGGAGCTAGACAAATAGAAAAGCGGAAGGGCCTGTTTATCGGTGTACAAACTGGAAACTATCGACTGAGATAAAGGAAACACGATGAACGTTAGTGAATCGATGTTGACTTATCGTAGGGAGATTGTTGGAAGTTTGCTAACCGATAGGCACCGGAGCTAGACAATAGAAAAGCGGAAGGTACCGTTTAGCGCCTTGTGAACTGGAGCGATTTTCTTGAGATAAAGGAAACACAATGAACGTTAGTGAATTGATGTTGACTTATCGTAGAGACAATCGGGAAGTTCATCTTGGCTAGCATTGGACAAAAAAAGAGGGCAACAAATTTTAATGTGCCCTCTTGCCCTTAAAAAGGAAATTCCTTATGCAAAATCACGGTGAAAGTTGTTCCTACTCCCATTTCACTTTCCACCTGAATTGTTCCTCTATGTAATTCCACTAAATGCTTTACAATTGCTAGACCTAAACCTGTACCCCCAGAATTTCTACTTCTCGCTTTATCAACACGATAAAAACGCTCGAAAATTCTTGGAATTTCATCCTGTTCTATGCCTATGCCGGTATCTTGAATTTTCACTTCAATTTTCTTTTTCTTTTCCACCACATAAACATTGATTTCCCCATCGTTTGGGGTATAGATCACAGCATTTGTTATTAAATTTAGAAAAACCTGGGTTAATCTACTTCTATCTCCTTCCATTTGAATCACTTCATTTGATTGAGGAAATTTTAATTTAATATTTTTCGCTTCTGCTCGACCTTCCAGCATTTTAGTCGCTTTATTTAAAATTTCCACCAGATTAAACTCCTCTTTATTTAGAGCAAAATGGTGTTGTTCTAATTTAGATAGGTCAAGAAGATCTTGAATTAATGTTTGTAGTCGATGGCTCTCTTTTAAAATAATTCGTAAAAATTCTTCTAGCGTCTCTCTGTCTTCCATCGCCCCATCGAGAAGTGTTTCAGAAAAGCCCTTAATAGATGTAATAGGCGTTTTTAATTCATGGGATACATTGGCAACAAAATCTTTACGAATTTGTTCAAGCTTCTTCAACTCCGTTATATCATTAAAAACAAGCAAAATCCCCATCCATCTATCGTTTGTCCCAATAATGGGAACTCCATATACTTGAAAACTTTTCTTTTCATTTTGGATTTCCAGCGCCATTTCGCGAATTACCTTATGCTCTGTCATAAAAATTTCTTCTGCAAGATCGGTAACTTGTCTATATGGAATAACTTTATAATATTGTTTATAGAGATAGTCAGCAGACCGGACAAAGAAAATGTCCTTATAGGATTTATTAATTAAATTTATATAACCTCTGCTATCTATTAAAAGTAATCCACTGCTAATACTCTCTATCAAGGTTCCTAAACGATCTTCTTGTATTTCTTGCGCTTTTACCATTTCTTGCATATCTTTAGCTACTTTATTAAGAGAAGAACTTAGAACTCCAGTTTCATCTACTCGATCTTCATACGTTCTAGCATGATAATTACCATTTGCTAAATCGATAGCTACTTTGGTAGCCGATTCTATCGGTCTTGTATAACGATAGATTAATTTATAACCGATTAGATAAATCACTAAAAATGAGAATAGAAACGAAGAAAAAATAATCCAATTAATATGTTGATACGCATTCTCTATTTCTTCCACTTTAGCCCCTATTAGTAAATATCCTTGTCTTCCTTCTTCATCCGTAAGCTCCTGTTGATAAAAATGGAAGTTAGGATTCCCGTTAATAGATACAGCATTCACCTTTTCATTTGAAAGTAAGGTTTGCACTTGATTTTCATATTCTGTTTCTGTCTGCAGTTCTCCCTCATTGAACAACATTTCTCCAGAATCATCAATAATAGTAATCTGTACATCTAACGCTTCACTATATTCTTTCACTAAGCGATTATTAATTTCTAAAATCCCACCATTATTCATGATTTGATTTGCAATTAATGTACTTTCGCGTTTCAATCGATTATCAAAAGAATCCATAAAAGTCTTCTTATTGTATGATTCAATGAAAATAGCGACAAATACAAACACGATAAATATAGTAAATAAAACGCTCGCCATTAATCGAGATTTAAAGCTCTTCATTTATTTTGGTTCCTCTAATTTATATCCTAAACCACGTATTGTTTTAATATATATAGGTTTTTTTGTATTTTCTTCAATTTTTTCACGCAAATGACTAATATGGACATCTACAATTCTTGTATCGCCTACAAAATCATAGTTCCATACTGCACTTAATAACTGATCTCTTGTTAGAACTCTCCCCTTATTTTTAACAAGATATAATAATAACTCAAACTCTTTCGGAGTTAATTCTAATAATTCTTCTTTGAAGTACGCTTCATAATAATTAGGAAGTACTCTTAACTCAGCGATTTTAATACCGTCATCCTCATCTTCATCTATTTCATCAGAAGCTGCAGGTACTTGCATTTGTATTCGTCTCAAAACGGCTTTAATTCGAGCGATGACTTCCCTTGGACTAAATGGTTTCGTCATATAATCATCTGCTCCAAGCTCTAGTCCTAAAACTTTATCAAACTCATCATCTTTTGCCGTTAACATTAATATAGGAGTTAACACTTTCTGTTGGCGTAATTCTTTACAAACATCCATCCCATCTTTTTTTGGCAACATTAAATCAAGTAAGATGACATCCGGATTAGCAGTTAATGCTAGATTCAATCCTTCTTCTCCATCCATGGCAGTTAATACATCATAGCCTGCCTGTTGCAAATTATACTTCAGTAAAGTTACGATAGATTGTTCATCATCTACAACCAATACCTTTTTTTTCATATACAGCCTCCAAATATGTTAATTCCCCTAAAGTCCCCTTATACCTATTTACATTATAATATATTGTTCGATAAAAATGGAAAAAACATTTATTTGCTGTTTACAAATGCGAAATAATTTTTTTAATTTCTTCGTATTTGTAAATAAGATGGCCGCTTTATTCCACTCTAAACAGACAGTTAGACGCAACTGCAAGCTACAGAAATTAAGGAAGCTAAATGTTGAAACTCTCCCGTAAAGAACAGATTAACAAAATTAATTCCTAAAAAAAATCGGCTAACTCTTTTTATAGAGCAACCGATTTTTCATGTATTTAATTTAATACTGTCAAGACGTTACGAACCGAATGGACGGATTTGTCTAGTGCCGCTTTTTCTTCCTCTGTTAAATCAAGTTCAATAATTTGTTCGATTCCGTTACCACCTAGAATAGTTGGTACGCCTAGATAAAGATCGTTATAGCCATACTCGCCTTCCAAATAAGCGATAGTTGGAAGGACTCGTCTTTGATTTTTAATAATTGCCTCACACATATCAACTAATGAAGCTGCTGGAGCATAATAGGCGCTTCCATTGCCAAGCAGATTTACAATTTCCGCTCCGCCATTTCTCGTTCTCTCGATAATTTCTTCTAATCTATGTTTTGGAATGAGCGATTCTAATGGAATTCCTCCTGCATAAGAATAACGAATAAGCGGTACCATATCATCACCATGGCCACCTAATACAAATCCTGTGATATCTTTAACAGAAAGGTTTAACTCCATTGCAACAAAGCTGCGAAAGCGCGCTGTATCTAGAATACCAGACTGGCCGATTACTCTATTTTTTGGGAAACCAGATTCTTTATAAACAGTATAAGTCATAGCATCCACAGGATTAGTAAGCACGATAATTACACAATTAGGTGAATACTGAACAATTTCCTTCGTTACCGATTTCATAATAGACTGATTTGTCTGTACGAGATCATCTCTACTCATGCCTGGCTTTCTTGCCATACCAGCAGTTATCACGACAATATCAGAATCAGCAGTATCTTTATAATTAGAAGTTCCAATTATATTTGCATCGAATCCCTGTACAGGACTAGCTTCAAACATATCCAAAGCTTTTCCTTTAGTTGAATTTTCATTTCGTGGAACATCTAATAATACGATATCCCCTAGTTCTTTTTGAGCAAGTAAAAAAGCCGTTGTTGCTCCAGTAAATCCCCCACCAATGATGGAAATTTTCTTGCGCTTAACCATATAATTTCCCCCTTATTAGACCGAGAATGCATAGCCCACCAATAAGCACTTTACTAGTTAGAGTCCCCTTTTACTCCATCTAGAAATACTTTTTTTAGCTTATCCCATTCTAATCCAATACCGCAAAACTTCTGTTTTAGGCAAAAAGGAAGAAGAGATGAGACCAATCTCTTCTTCATATTGTTTCTTAACCCATGTTCTTAATTAATTCATCACCGAACTCTGAGCATTTCACTTCTGTTGCACCTTCCATTAGACGAGCGAAGTCATAAGTCACAACTTTAGAAGCAATCGTGTTTTCTACGGATTGAATCACTAATTGTGCTGCTTCTGTCCAGCCTAAATGTTCAAGCAATAGAACACCTGAAAGAATAACAGAAGATGGATTTACTTTATCTAAGCCAGCATATTTCGGAGCAGTTCCATGTGTTGCTTCAAAAATAGCATGGCCAGTTTCATAATTTATATTTGCTCCTGGTGCGATACCGATCCCACCAACCTGTGCTGCTAATGCATCAGAAATATAATCTCCATTTAGATTCATTGTTGCAACTACATCAAACTCTTTCGGACGAGTAAGAATTTGTTGAAGGAAAATATCAGCAATAGAATCTTTAATGATAATCTTCCCTTCTGCTTCTGCCTGAGCTTGTGCTTTATTTGCTGCATCAGAACCTTGTTCCTCTTTAATGCGATCATACTGAGCCCATGTAAATACTTTATCTCCAAATTCTTTTTCAGCTAATTCATAACCCCAATTTTTAAATGCACCTTCTGTATATTTCATAATGTTACCTTTATGTACTAGAGTTACCGATTTACGACCTTCTTTAATCGCATAATTAATCGCAGCTCTTACTAAACGACTTGTTCCTTCTTCTGATACTGGTTTAATTCCAATTCCAGATGTTTCAGGAAATCTAATTTTATTAACTCCCATCTCTTCTTGTAAAAAGTTAATCAATTTAGAAACAGCCTCTGAGCCTTTTTCATACTCAATTCCGGCATAGATATCTTCTGTATTTTCACGGAAGATAACCATATCTGTATCTTGTGGTCTTTTTACAGGAGATGGTACTCCTTCAAACCATCTTACTGGACGTAAACAAACAAAAAGATCTAATTCTTGGCGTAGGGAAACG
The DNA here is from genome assembly GCF_038006745.1 of Niallia sp. FSL W8-1348. Lineage (NCBI taxonomy): Bacteria > Bacillati > Bacillota > Bacilli > Caryophanales > Bacillaceae > Niallia > Niallia sp. FSL W8-1348. The sequence goes on from NZ_JBBOVV010000003.1 coordinate 358,114, forward strand.
TTTAAAGAACGAATACCGCCACCAACTGGTGTAGTTAATGGTCCTTTTATAGCAATTAAATATTCTTTAATAACATCTAATGTTTCAGTAGGTAACCATTCTCCCGTTTCATTAAATGCCTTTTCCCCAGCCAATACTTCTTTCCAAACAATTTTCTTTTCCCCATTGTATGCTTTTTCAACAGCGGCATCTAATACTCTTGATGATGCTGCCCAAATATCTGGTCCAATTCCATCTCCCTCAATATAAGGAACAATTGGATTCGCTGGTACATTTAATACTCCATCTACTACTGTAATTTTTTCTCCTTGCATGTTTCTATCCCTCCGTAAAAAAATAGTTTCTTTTTCCAATGCTACAAACTCCATTGGAAAAAGAATGAAATAAATTTATTATAACAAGCTTTGAGAAGCTAATTATATTTACTATTCTGACGAATAAAAAAAGGAAAATGCCAATATACAAACTAAATTCTCCCACATTAAGTATATATCATTCTTTAACTCTATGGGAAATCATATCCTTTTTAGCGTTTGTTAACTGGTACATATTCCAAACGTTCAGGACCAACATAATCTGCTCTAGGGCGAATAAGACGATTATTCTCGTACTGCTCGAGAATATGAGCCAGCCAGCCAGAAACCCTGCTTACCGCAAAAATCGGGGTAAATAAATCATGGTCAATACCTAGACTATGATAAACAGAGGCAGAGAAAAAGTCTACGTTTGGTACTAAATTTTTCTCTTCCTTTAACATTGTCTCAATCTTAATACTCATCTCATACAACTGAGGTTCACCAGTTAATTGTGTTAATTTTCTTGCCATTTCCTTTAGATGTTTGGCACGAGGATCGCCCTTTCGATAAACGCGATGACCAAATCCCATTATTTTTTCTTTGTTCGCTATCTTTTCTCTAATATATGGTTCCACATTGTCAATGCTTCCAATTTCCGTCAGCATTTTCATAACTGCTTCGTTTGCTCCACCATGTAATGGCCCTTTTAATGCTCCTATAGCTGATGTAATCCCTGAATATACATCAGACAATGTTGCAACACAAACTCTAGCAGTAAAGGTAGATGCATTTAGCTCATGATCTGCATGAAGAACGAGCGCTTTATTAAAAGCCTCAATCGCAATGTCTTCTGGTTCTTGCCCATTCAGCATATATAAGAAGTTAGCAGCAAATCCTAAATCTTTTCTTGGAGAAATTGGATCGAGACCTTTTCTTAATCTAGAAAAAGCTGTTACGATAGTTGGCATTTTTGCTTGAAGCCTTACAGCTTTTAAATAATTGGTTTCCGAATCCATTACATCTGCGCTTTCATCATATGCTCCTAATAAAGAGACAGTTGAACGAAGTACAGCCATTGGATGTACTTTATTTAATGGCATTAGCTTCATTTGCTCAATCAAAGAGACTGGTAATTCAGCATTATCTGCCAATTCTTGTTTTAGTTTTGCCAGCTCCGTATCATTTGGAAGTTTTTGATGCCATAATAAATAGATTACTTCTTCAAAACTAGATTGCTCTGCTAACACATCAATATCATAACCCACATAAGCAAGTGAATCATCTATAATGGAACTGATAGAAGATGTTGTTGCAATAACCCCCTCAAGCCCTTTTGTAACAGCCATACATATCTCTCCTTTACACCTTTTCTTTAGTACAAATCTTTCGAACTCCCATATTGTCCCTGCTGTAGTTACCAATATTGTGAAAATCTGTAAAAACAAAGCGATGGAATACACCTTAAATAAATGTTTACTATTTTGTTAGATTAACTGAATATGTACCAAAAAATCAATTAATAATGTAATCCGGATTTATTTATAAAAAAGATGGGGGAGTTTTTCATAAAAAATAAAGTGAGCATCAATCATTTGTAAATGCTTACATTTTCAAATAAAAAAATAAACCATTTGGTACTTATAGATGAGATAAAATGTAACTACCCTTTCATTATAAACAAAAATCTTCAAAATGTCTCATATTTTATACTTAAAAACTGTAGATATAGTAAAAAAAATTTTTTCTGATTCTCCTTTACACTATATTCTTTCTTTTTTTAATTATACCATAAATTCACAGCTCCTGTCTTCCTTATGCATAACAGAGAGTGGATCAGGTTATCCACTCTACTACTTTTATTGCAGCATAAGCAATTCCAGCTCCAATTAACGGACCTACAGCTACCCCGTTAAAGACAGATACTGACAAAATGGTTCCCAAAACAAGAGCAGTTGTAATTTCAGGGGAATCAGCCAATAAACTAACCCCACCCTTTGCGAGCAACGCAACCATAATTCCAGAAATTAAAGCAATCCACGCATACGGTGATTTAAAGGTAGCGGACAAATCTTTAAATCCAATATCGCCTGTTGCAATAGGTACAAGCACAGCAATTGTAATAATTGTTACCCCCCAATTAATTCCTTTTGATTGAATCAAGGCAAATAATTTACTATCTATCCCAATCAGTTTCATTATTAATAAGAAAATAACCGCAATTATTAAAGAATTGTTTTTAGCTACAAGAGCAATTGCCAAAAGCAAATATAAAAATAAATAAGATTGACTAAATAAAAACATAAATGACTCTCCTTTAAAAAACATTAACCAAAAAATCTCTTCCTACTTATTAAATTATTTATAAAAAGCAGGAATTCCGATTAAAAATGCATAAGTATAGAAAATATAGATGAAAAAGGAATTTACTTCTATTCTATTTTGCAATTGATAATGGTCTATTATTTATTATACTAAAAATGGGAGGATTAACATTGAATTATACATATCTTAACCGTACGATTCGGTTTATTGTAGTTATTGTAGCTACCATCCTATTATTTGTTAGCTTCTTTTATTTATCCAAAGTAACCTATCCCTTTATTATAGGATTTCTAATTGCTTTTTTAATGAATCCACTTGTTAATTTTTTGCAATTTAAATGTAAACTGCCTAGAGCCTTTGCTGTAATTTTAAGTATTTTGCTCATATTATCTGTATTTGCTGGGTTAGTTTCTTTACTAATTGCCGAGATTGTAGCAGGGGCGGCTTATCTGGGTGAGGTAGTACCGAAACATATTGATATCATTATTCGATATATTGAGGATTTGTTCGCAGCGCAAATTATCCCATTATATAATAAAATATCACAAACCTTCAATAATCTTGGAACAGGTCAACAAGATACGATTATGACAAATATAAATAAAGTTGGCGAACAGGTTGGAAATGTTATGGGAGATTTTTTGCAATCCTTTTTCCTTAACATTCCCATCATACTATCCTGGTTTCCTAATGCAGCGAGTGTTCTAATATTCTCTTTATTAGCCACGTTTTTTATTAGTAAAGACTGGGTTCGGTTATCATTGAAGTTCGGAAAATTTTTTCCATCTAAATGGTTAAATAGTGGAAAAACAGTTTTCTTTGAATTAAAGAAAGCTTTACTTGGATTTATTAAAGCACAGTTAACGCTTGTTTCGATTACAACAGTCATTATTTTAATTGGCCTTTTAATACTTCGAGTTGATTATGCGATTACGATTGCACTCTTAACTGGAATAGTTGATATTATTCCGTATTTGGGTACAGGTCTAATATTCGTTCCTTGGATAATTTATGAGATTATTACTGGACAAATCGTGCTGGCAATAGGGTTATCGGTGCTCTATATCGTCGTTTTAGTTCAACGGCAAATAATGGAACCAAAAATTCTCTCTTCTAATATTGGGCTAGATCCCTTAGCAACCTTAATTGCTCTATTTGTTGGATTTAAGCTTTTTGGATTTATCGGGCTAATTATTGGTCCTGTTTCCCTAGTCATTGTCACTACCTTACATAGAGCAAATGTTTTTCAGGACATTTGGAAATTTATTAAAGGAGAAAGTGAGATACCGAAATAAAGTGAGGGTTTCCCTTCATCTCCCACCTATCTTCCTTGAATTCTCCTAAACTTACGGTTGGGTCTTACTGTCCGTTAAATGTGGGATAAAGATGTATTTATTAATCTCTTTGAGAGCAAAGTTTGAATCAAAACCACCAGTGTGAACTGGTGGTTTGCTCTGCGGCTAAAAGCCTCTCTTACCGGCCTCGGCCTTAAAGGCCCACTGAAAAGGTTTCCCTTCTGCACCACATTCACTCACCAATTCTAAAGAATTTCTTTATTTACTTCCGATTTTTCTCACCCGTGAACGGATCGAATTCTTCGAACAACGTTAGCTGATCAGCCATATAATCTTCTTTCAGCTGATTTCTTATATATTCTTGTATTTGTTTCTTATTTCTCCCCACGGTATCAACGTAGAAACCACGACACCAAAATTTCCGATTCCCATAGCGATATTTCAAATTCGCATGTCGATCAAATATCATCAGGCTACTTTTTCCTTTTAAGTAACCCATGAACTGCGATACACTTAATTTTGGTGGGATACTAACCAACATATGGATATGATCCGGACAGGCATTTGCTTCATGTATGATGACACCTTTTCTTTCACATAGCTCTCTTATGATTTGTCCAATACTCTTTTTGTATTTGCCATAAATAATTTGCCTTCTGTATTTTGGGGCAAAGACTATGTGGTACTTACAATTCCATGTTGTATGTGCTAAACTGTTCATGTCCTTCATAAGGGAATACCTCCTTCTTGCGTGAGATAAACTGGTCGGGAAACCAACTTTATCCTACCATGAAAGGAGGTTTTTTTTGTTACCTCGCTATAAGCTCTCCGGAACCCCCGGCATAGCCAGGGGTTTTCGAAACCATCAAAAAAGGAGCGGTGAATTTCCAATTGGAAATTCACCGCTCTTTTTCATCTATATCTAATGTTAGTATGGACCTCTAATAGAATTTTTCACTTTATCTTCATAAAATGTTCTTAGTGTTTGTAATTCATCCATATTAAATGTTTTTTCCTCTAATGCTTTTAAGTTTTCAACAATTTGCTTTCGATTTTTGAATCCTGGAATTACACAAGAAATACCTTGCTGATCCAATATCCATCGTAATGCTGCAGTAGCCATTGACTTTCGACCATTCGCAATCCAAGTAAGCTCATCTGCTAATTCTACACCCTTTTTAAAACCAAGCCCTGCAAATGTTTCTCCTACATTAAAGGCTTTCCCATTTTCATTAAATTTGCGATGATCATCTTCATCAAAAGTATGATCTTTCGTAAATTTCCCACTAAGTAAACCACTAGCCAACGGAAGACGCACAAGAATCCCGACCCCTTGCTTCTCCGCTACAGGAATTAATTTCTCAAGTGGTTTTTGGCGAAAAATATTAAAAATAACTTGCAACGCCTTTACGTTTGGATTTTGCAAGCATATAAGCCCCTGCTCCACTGTTTCAACACTTACTCCATAATTCCGAATTTTTCCTTCTTGCTGTAATTTATCAAGTACCTCAAATACTTGACCATCTTTTAATATTTCTGTTGGCGGACAATGAATTTGGTATAAATCGATTGCTTCTCTATTTAATCGCTTTAAACTATTTTCACAATACTGACGAACACTTTCGTCTGAGTATGTTTGCTGTGCAAAAATATCTCCTCCACGACAAAACTTAGTTGCAATATGGATTTGATCCTCTTTCCCTTTCGTGGCCTTAGCAAGCAGCTCCTCACTATGTCCATCTCCATATACATCTGCTGTATCAAAAAAATTCACGCCTTTTTCGATTGCCAGTTCTAAGGATTTTAATGCTTCAGTGTCATCAACCTTTCCCCATGAACCACCAATTGCCCACGTACCGAAACTTACTTCACTGATTTTTAGGCCTGTATTTCCTAAATTTCTGTAATTCACTCTTTAAGCACCTCCACTAGCTAAGACTACTTACACGATTTTATTGAAATTAATGCTAATTTGAACGGTATCTGTAAAAAGAAAAAATCTAAAGGAGTCTCTACTCTGTGCGTATACAGATAAGTTGTTCTATCAAAATTATAACAAGGATTAATAAGTTTGTATATTAAATAAACCAACGTATAAAAAACGATTCCCTTTGTTTATCTTTTGGATAAATAGTTTTTCAACAATATTTATCCCTTTTGTTTAGGTTTGGTTAATAGACAAACTGTAGTATAATTAATCAATTAAGAATGATGCTTTAAGAGATAATTCAACTTCTGATAATAAATAAATTTTTCCAGTTCAAAAGGCAAGATACGGGATAAAAGGAGACTAAGAAAAAACATGCATATTACTTGGAATCAGCAATTGGTAAAAAAAGAAAATAAGTCACTATGTTTATATTTAATTAAAAACAATGCTCCAATCTCTCGGGCAGATATTGCGCAACAAACAGGATTAACAAAGGGCACTGTCTCCTCCTTAGTATCAGAGCTTATTGACGAACAGTTAATCTATAAATCTGGTCATGGCGAGTCGAGTGGAGGCAGACGACCTGTCATGCTGCTATTTAATGAACAAGCAGGCTATTCAATCGGTATTGACCTAGGTGTCAATTACATATTAGGAATTTTAACCGATTTACGTGGAAATATTATTTATCGGATAAATGAAAAGTATGTAAATTTAACGTATGAAGATACACTAGAAATGATAAAAAAAATTATTACTACTTTAATAGAGAATGCTCCTAAATCTCCTTATGGTGTAATTGGGATTGGAATTGGCGCACCAGGGATTATAAACATGGAAGGAGAGATTCTACTAGCACCAAACCTTGGCTGGAAAAACATATCGCTTAAGAAACAATTAGAGGCACAATTTCATCTTCCTGTTTTAGTCGAAAATGAAGCAAACGCAGGAGCCTATGGAGAAAAGGAATTCGGCCTAGGGCAACCTTTTCAAAATCTTATTTATGTAAGTGCAGGCATTGGAATTGGTGCTGGCATTATTATTAACGGAGAATTATATAAAGGAACGCTAGGTTATTCAGGTGAAATCGGTCATATGACCATACAAAAGGATGGACTAGAATGCCGCTGTGGCAATAAAGGCTGCTGGGAACTATATGCTTCTGAACAATACTTATTAACTAGAGCTACACAATTAAAGCTAGGAGATAAAAAACAAATTCATTTAAATGACTTAATTGAGCTTGCTAACCAAGGAAATAACCAAGCAATCCATTTATTCCATGAGGTGGGGGATCATTTAGGATCTGGAATTATAAATATCATTCATACATTTAATCCAGAACAAATCATCATTGGAAATCGCCTCTCCTTAGCAAAAAGATGGATAGAGCCACGTGTGAAAAAAATGATAAGTAATTATACTTTACCCTTTCATCAATCGAAGCTGACTATCCATTTCTCTGATATTGATTTTGCGTCCTCTGCCTTAGGGGCTGCAGCTTTTTCTACAGAGAATTTTTTAAGATGTATGTTGCAGCCGGATTAATTGCTGTTTAGACTATATTAATTATTAAGTCGTTTAAAACATACGTTCAACATACATTTATTTTGGCATCCAAATTCGATAATTACCGCTTAAAGCAAGTAAACTAAAAAAGTATAAGCAATTATCATAATACCGCCTTTCGCCTTTTCTAATTGGCGTATTCCAAAATAATTCAACCATTCTTTTAGCATTCGGTCCGTCGGCCGCTAAAGAAGCCATTGCATTCGTTGCAATTAATCCAATTGGATGAAGTGATTTTTCCGTAAAAGGAACTCCTTCAATCGTGTATCTCCGATAATCTTCAGGATCTTTTTCAGCAAAAAAATTCTGGATTTTATTAGCCGTTTCTCTTTCTGATTCACTTCCTCCAAACCATTCATAATCAAGACCTATATTTGCAGCAACTCGATAAGAGTCGCTATAAAAATGACCATAGCCCTTATCATTATTTGGAGTACCATCATAATAAGCATATTCGGGAGCAAGTCCTGTTTCTGAGTGACATGCTGTTTTCAAATATTCTCGGCTTGCCTCTGCTGCTTCTTTCCAAAACGCTTGGTCTTCTGGATTTGCCCAGCAAGCAAATAACTCGTAAAAATGTGGCAAATGATAAGAGGGATCTGTAAATTCACAGTTTGGAACAAATTTTATTAACTTGTTGTCCAGATTCCACATGGAGTGTCCTTTTCCCTCTTCCTCCTTATGCAAACAGGTTTGCAATAAATCTCTTGCTTGTTGACTATAGTTGAAAGGTTGTTCTCCATCTCCCCATCGATGGGCTGCAAAAAATAAGGCTAGTGCAAAAAATTCTTCACCATCTGGTGCAGGTCCATCTGACTGCTTTGAGCCATCTGGATTACAAGACCAGGCAAAGTAACCAGCATTTTCTCCAGTATTCATATACATATGTTTCTTTGTCCAATTCCATATGCGATCAAATTCCTCTTTCTTATCTAATTGGACAGCAATCATCATTCCATAGGACATACCTTCTGTTCTAACATCAAGATTCCCTGTATCTAATAAATATCCTCCATCCATAGAAGGAAAATAAATTCTCGTATCATCATCGCCATAAAAAATTTGTGCCCATGCATCCTCTATTTTTGATTGAATAGCTGTATCCGAGTATCCCATCTCTTTAAAAATATTTCGATAATTACCTGTATAAAATGCACCTTTCACCTAAACACTCCTCCTTTCTATTAAGAAGAATAAGAAGTTATAAGACTATCATCTAATCCTTCATAAGTTTGGGTTTCATATACTATTGCCCTTAATTCTATAAGTGTCACTTCATTTTTTGTTAGGGTAATAGAAAGCTTTAAATAGCCATCTGCTTCTTTCTTTTGTTTTGCTGTAGATAACTTTGGTATAGCTGCTTCTTTTAATGTTTCCACTGATTCCTTGTCTGGGAAACGAGGTCTACCTAATTCTTTCCATACTTTCCAAGGATTCGCATGATTCTCATCTACACTCTGCCTCTTCATAAAGTACTCCCCACTACTAACAGGTATTTTAATCACTAATTCCTTCTCAAAGCCTTCTCCTTTAGCCATTACCTCATTCCAAGCTACAAGTGTAATCGATCCATTTTCTTTTCGCGTAATAATCATTTGTGTATCACGATACAGAACTTCCTCACCAAGTCTATTGAAAAAGGAAAATAAATGAAAAGTTGGCTTTGGGATGGAATGAAGCGCCATTAAACCAAACCCGCCATGGAATAAAGCCTTTGGCACATCAGCCTCTTCAAAAACATCACTAAAAGTCCAATACGAAAAAGAATCGACAAAGTCTCCACCCTCACTTAATATCCGTGCAAGATAGGTTGCATTTAACGGTGTATCATGAACGGGATTGATCGGACTATAAGAAGTATTATATTCGGTAATATGGAAGGGCAAATCAGAAAAAGGTGATTCCTTAATTAGACCACGAACTACCTCAAACTGTTTAAGCATATCTGTATTATCTACTAGATCTTGATAATAATAATCAGGAGTAACTTTTTTAGGGCTTAGCGATGTGTAGGCATGTCGACTGACGAAATCTACAGGCACATTCTCCCTATGACAGAAATTCAAGAAATCAACAATCCACTCGTCAGCACCACCACAAATTGCCGGACCACCAACCTGAAGATCTTGGTTTACCGCTTTAATTGCTAGCGCTGTAACTTTATATAGCCTAAAGTATTCTTCTTTATCGGCATCCTTCCAAAAGTTTACTAAGTTAGGCTCATTCCAAACTTCAAATGGCCATTGTTTAACTTCTTCTATTCCATAGCGTTCAATAAAATGGTTTACTACTGCTGTAATTAAATTACTCCATTTTTGATAATCACTTGGTGGAGTTACATTTCCTTTCCAATAAAAAATCGTTTGGTCACCAGAAGAAAGTAATTCTGGCATAAAACCAAATTCAATAAAGGGTCGTAAGTTCAGCTCAAGAAAAGAGTCAAAGATGCGGTCAATGTAAGTAAAGTTATAAAATGGCTTTACTTCCTCTCCTATCTTCATTTCCCGATAAATACCGACGTCATCTGAAAGTAAACCATGTCCTCTAATATATTTAAATCCAATTTTCTCTTGAATAATTTTGAGATGATCAAGATATTCTTTCTGTAGTGCCAGACCAAGTCTCCCAGTTCCAATGCAATATTTCCAGTTTTCCTTCAGCTTCCCCTCTCCTTTTGATGCTATAATAATTGATTCCATTACCGACCTCTCCTATTCTCCATTTAAATGTATTTCTGTAATCATCTAGCAAAATATTGTTAGTTAAAGATTGTTTCGTAAAGTTTGTTGTTAGTAACCCACAGCCTATATAAGCTAAAGAACATTGGGCAGTGGATTCCCTAACTCGTTGACGAAATCGAGAATACTGCCCACATGAATTGACTAATAGCTATAATAGAAATATTTAATAAATAACACGGTTCAGTTCATCATTTATCCCTGACTTTCGGTAGAAATAAGTATTAATTATATCTCTCCATTCCTTAGAATGTTCCAATTGGATAGTTAACCTTTGTAGAATGTCGTTATATCTTTTTTCATCTACAAAACCATTTAAACTAATCCAACTTTCAAGTAGATTTTCTACGTCTTCTACCCCTTCAAAGTGAGTGTTATAAATATGCTGAATTACTGTGGTTCCCGACTTTAAAACATGTGTATATGGAACATGGTGAAAAAATAGGACTAATTCATCTGGACAAGTCTCCACTGATTCATACATGTCGAAATTTTCCGGGAAATATTGTTCCGTATATCCAGTTCCGTCTTTCTTTGTTCGATTTACCCCAATCCCTTTCCAATCTGCGAAATGATAAGTACCCCAAGGGGAATATTCATAACCGTCTACATTTGGACCATAATGGTGATTAGGATTCACCATCCAGCCAACTCCTAAAGGAGCGGTATATTTTTCATAAATACTCCATGAATCTGCAAGCATCTCTTTTACAGTGTTTAGTATTTTGGGATGTTTTCCAAATGTTTGTGTTACCCATTCATCTGTAATCGTTGCTTCTGGTAAGTCTGGATTCCAAATTAATCTCCCATACCCATATAGATTAGCTTGTGCAAGAATGTGACCAGTCCAACTCGACTCATTCCCAATATTTGTAACAGCTGAAATTCCACTATATTTATAATGAAATAGAGTTCCATCAACCACCTTTTTTACCGTAGAACCTTCCCCTTTTGCATATGTATCAAAATCCAGTACTTTTTTCCATTGGGGAATTAAATAACATAAATGTTTCTGTTGTCCCGTATATTCTTGTGTGATTTGAAATTCTAGTACTTGATTTGTCTCTGGCATAGCCCCAAATAGTGGTGAAACAGGCTCTCTTACTTGAAAATCCATTGGTCCATTTTTGATTTGCAGAATAACATTCTCTAAAAATTGACCATCTAGTGGTTTAAAATGATCGTACGCTGCTCTCGCTCGATCTGTCGTTCGATCTCTCCAATCTTGAAGACAATCATATACAAAGCAACGCCAAATGACGATTCCATCAAAAGGTAGCAAAGCCTCCCCTAACATATTCGCTCCATCTGCATGATTTCGATTATAAGTGAACGGTCCAGGTCGATGTTCAGAATCCGCTTTCACAACAAAGCCACCGAAGTCTTCTATATATTGATAAATTTCTGCAGTTTTCTTTGTCCACCATTCTCTCACCTGTGGATCTAGTGGATCAGCTGTAGAAAGACCGCCAATTTCAATCGTACTAGCATAATTAATAGATAAAAAAAGTCTAATACCATATTGTCTGAATATATTTGCCACTTTTGCCACGTCAGGAAGTAATTCCTTTGTAATCAGATTAGTTTCAGCTTTATGAACATTAACATTATTGATAGAGATCCCATTAATTCCAATCGAAGCCATCAACCTTGCATAATCTTTGATTCGTCCATAATCCAGTGTAAATTGATTATTCTCAAAAAAGATTGAGTGTCCAGCATAGCCCCGTTCAATAGAACCATCCATATTGTCCCAGTGATTAATCATTCTTAATTGAGTCTTAGGATTTTCTATAATATCTAGCTGTTGATAATCTCTATTTGTCTGTAATATTCGTAAAAAATGAAAAGCTGCATACAAGACACCTTTATCGGTCTTTCCTGTTAAATAAATTCGTTCCTTTGGTTTAGTGAAAGACTGTAACATATAACCATCATTATTCAATGATCTATTCAAAGTAGTCATATTCGAACTATCTACTGTTGCTAAAACAATTGCCGAATTGTTCCCTTCCATGTCTGCTATAACTTCAGGTTCTATTCCTGTTATCGATAATATTCCTCTTTTTAATTCTTCTACAGCTGACTTAATTATTTCCGTTTTTTCTAATACAACAATTTTTTTTAATGCTTCTATATTTGCTAAATCTTTCTTTCTCTCATATCTTAGCCAGCATTTATATTCATCCGTTTTTTGCAAGGTTTCTACTAATGTCATTGTCTCTTCACTCCTTTTCTCGTAAAATCTTTTATCTTTAAAAGAACTTAACTACTTTACTCTTTTTTCTTAAAGCTGTTTTCGTAACGTTTGTTGCTAATTCTTGAACAGCCACATGCATTAAGGCTGCTCCCCTTTTCGAAATAATTAATTTTTTCTATTGAAAAAAAAAACAATCCTTTCGAAAAATGCTAATTTTAAACTCCTGAATATGCCATAAATCCTCCGTCAACCGGAACGCTGATTCCCGTAACAAATCCGCTTGCCTCCTCATTAACTAGCCATAATAGAGTTCCTAATAGATCTTCTGGTTTTCCTAATCTTTTTACTGGCGTATGTGCCAATATTTTCTTCGTCCGGTCTGTATAGGAGCCATCTGAATTTTTAAGCAAAGCTTCGTTCTGTTTTGTTAAGAAAAATCCTGGAGCAATGGCATTTACTCTTATACCTGTTTCCGCCATATGTACAGCTAACCATTTTGTGAAATTCTCTATACCTGCTTTAGCTGCACTGTAGGCAGGTACTTTCGTCATCGGACTTGGCGCACTCATTGAGGATATATTTATGATGGTTCCACTTTTCCCAAGCATTTGCTTAGAAAATACCTGGGTAGGAATCAATGTTCCAATTATATTTAGATTAAATACAAAGGAGAAGCCCTCAATCGTTAAATCGAAAAAACTAGTAAGCCCTGCTTTGTCCAAATCCTCTATCCGTAGGATTTCTTCTGATGTAATTCCCTTTGGATGATTTCCTCCTGCCCCATTTATAAGAATGTCACAGCTTCCAAATGTATCAGAAACTATTTTTTCCGCTTCCTTAACACTGTTCACATCTACGACATCACACGCAATAGCAATGGCAGTTCCACCTTCCTTATTTATTTCCTCCGCTACCTTTTGTGCTTTTTCATATGTACGATTAAGAAGAGCTACTTTTACCCCTTGTCTGCCTAGCTCCTTTGCCATACAACTACAAAGCACTCCTCCACCACCAGTAATAACCGCTACTTTCCCAGATAGATTTTCAATTAATGGTAACATTGTTAATTTCCCCTTTCTTAACCGCTTTATTGTTTTGCTCCAAACTATCCCAAATTCCTAAAATATACATAATTCCTAAAGCTCGATCGTAAAGTCCATAACCAGGTCTTGCTTTTTCTCCCCAAATCATTCTGCCGTGATCTGGACGGAAATAGCCTTTAAAACCATGATCGTGGAGAACCTTTACTATTTTATATAAATCAAGAGAACCTTCTTCCGTGCTTCTATGAGAGGTTTCCTGAAAATTCCCGTTATCCGCTATTTTAATATTTCGTATATGAACAAAGGGTACCCGATTCATTTTTAAAAAATGACATAAGATATCCGGAATATCATGATTCGGATTTGCCCCTAAAGAACCTGAGCATATCGTTAAACCATTAGATGGACTATTCACAAGCTTTACAATTCGCTCTAAATTCTCCTTCGATCGAACAATTCGTGGTAGACCAAATACGGACCATGGTGGATCATCTGGATGGATTGCCATTTTAATATCACATTCTTCTGCTACTGGAATTACTTGCTCTAAGAAATACTGAAGATGATCAAATAAATCTTCTTCTGTTACATCTTGATATAATTCAAATAACTGCTTTATCGCATTTAGCCTTTCTGGTTCCCAGCCAGGAAGAGAATATCCATTCGATAAATTCTTCATTTGTTCGATTAACTCTAACGGTTCAATCGACTCTATTTTTGCTTTTTCGTATGCAAGAACAGTCGATCCATCAGGAAGCTCCTTTGCTAGATCGGAACGTGTCCAATCAAAAATCGGCATAAAATTATAGCAGATTACCTTGACACCAGCTTTTGCCAGATTTCGAATCGTTTCTTTATAATTTTCAATGTATTTTTCTCGAGATGGAAGACCAAGCTTTATATCTTCATGAATATTTACACTTTCAATCACTTCTAGGCTCATGCCGTTTCTATTAATCTCTTCCTTCAGCTCCATGATCCTACTTTCAGGCCACACTTCTCCTACAGGAATATCAAATAAAGCACCCACAATACCATCGATTCCAGGTATTTGTCTAATATGCTCTAAGGAAACGCTGTCATCCTCCCTGCCAAACCACCTAAATGTTGCCTTCACTAACAAAACCTCCTATCAATTCATCTCTTTACACTATATGCCTCCATTAATCTTAAAATAATTTTTTGTATGAAAATAAGTTTAGTTCCGACCAACCGGGGCCTTATAGTATTCATATATCATTTTAAAAAAATTATAATTTATGCTAAAAGGAATTATTAAATTCCTCTTATGATCCATGTACATGCGGAGCATCATACGTTTCATCCATACTATTTGATGTAGCTTTTTTTAGGAAATTACTTTCTATATGATTCAACATCGCTCTTGAATTAAATGACATGATCATTGCAATTAAACTGGCAATAAAAATTACTAGGAAATCAGTCGTCATTACCGTTGCAACCCCAACTAAAAATAAGATTAATATATTGCCTATTGTTTCTTTGAACTTAATGAACAAATAATACGCAGACAACTTTACTAAATCTCTTAATCGAAAAGTGTATTTGGCATTGATTATTAGTATATTTATACTAAGCATTGTCCAGATAAGAGTAAGTATAAGCACAACGATAAAAATGATTTGATTGACTGGAGTTACTGTCATACGGAGGTATTGTAAGTCGATGAGTAAGACAAAGAATACCGCTAGGATTATGGTCCAGATATAAAACGTACCTTTTAAATTCGATCGATAGCCATAGAAAAAGTCAGCAGTTGGCGACAATTCCTTCGTTCTCACTAATTTCTCCATCGAATAAAGCAGTCCTGATATAGCTGGTCCTGACGGTATTAAGGCAAGAGCATATAGTGCAATATTAGAAAATGATGGTGTTAATGTCATGAAGAAAAAAATGAATACTGCATTGGTCGCGACAAAATAGATATTTGTTAATAAAATCCAATACACATAATTACTAAATGTAAATAATATCCCTTGGCCAAACTCTTTTTTTTGTTCCATGCTTTTCACCTTCTTTCAAAATATAAATGGAGGATGAGACATTCTGCTTTTTAGAAAGGTTCTTTTCTTAAAGTTTGTTTCTATTAACCTGCAGCCTGAATACACATCACTTCCCGTGAGGAGAGCGGAGAGTCTTCAGGATTTCACTCATACTGCTCGCTAATTCCGTGGCGTCTACGTGTATCCAGGCTGCTCCGTATTACTTTTTAAAATTTTTCTATTTGCAGCACAATAATCTTTTGAAACCAGCTTTTTAGCAAGAGCCGATTGTTAGAAGATATCTCATCCATCATTATTACTTAGTTATTTTTCTTGTATTCTTGATACGTTTTGTTTGCTGTATCTACATATTGATCTAAGCCTTGACTTTGTAGCTCTTTTACAAAAGCATCAAATTCACTTAAATCACGAGTACCTAAAATAAACTTTAATGTGTTTTGGTTTGTATAATCTTTTAATGGTGTACTTTGTAATGTTGCTTTTTCTCTATCTTCAATAGAATAAGGAATTAATGGGTCTGTTGGAATTGGTGTTTTGACTGCTTTCATATCATTTTGGAACTTAATCTCTTCTTCACTCATCATGGAATGAAGCAAGTCTGTTGTTCCACCATAAGCAAAAACCCCGCCAGAGAAACCATAGTCAACACGTAAATCCTGTGTTCCATTCGGATTTAAACCATTGTAATTGATATCATCTGTTAATTTTCTTTCTCCATCTTCCTTCGTGAACGTTGTTCCTTCTACTCCCCATTTAGTAAATTCTTGCCCTTCATCACTGTAATATAACCAGTCAATAAACTGAAGAATTGCTTCGAAGTTTTCGCTTTCTTTAATTTTCGAAGTAATCATCACGCCGTTTTCTAACCTAGATCCTGACATTAATTGGCCAGCAGGACCACCAGGAACAGTAATTTTTGAAATAGCGTAGTTTCCTTTACCTAATGTTTTATCCATATCCACACGATGTAAGTTAATTGTCTGAGAGTTTCCATTTATAATGAATGATTTACCAGTTACAAATTTCTGTACAGCTTGATCATCGCTTTGTGTGAAACTTTCTTCGTCTAACAAGCCTTCTTCCACTAACTTGTGAAAGTAAGTAAGCATTTCTTTATAGCCATCTGTTGTTGCTGCATAAACGAATTCATCTGCATCTTGATCATAAGACAAGCCGTTTCCGAATCCCCATCCAGCTTTCGTTCCAAAACCTGTTGCTGCAATATTCAGTGTACTATTAAACGTAAAGCGGTCAGAGAAAGGAAATGAATCTGGATATACTTCTTTCAATTTCTTCATTGATGTATACAGCTCATCCCATGTTGTTGGAATAGCAATGTTATTTTCTTCAAAGATATCTGTTCTTACAATTAACGTATAATCTGGCCAAACCTCTTCATGTAAACCTGGAAGTACATAGAATTTCCCATCATTTTGACGTAAAGTATCTAATTCAGAATCCATATTCCATTTTTCTACTTTTTCTTTGAAATGAGGCATTTTATCAATGTAATCGCTTACCGGAAGTGCCGCACCAGATGCTACAAAAGCAGATTCTTCTCCTGGGTATGTTTTTGGAATAACAATTGGTGCATCCCCTGAACTAATTAACAAACTTCTTTTTTGTGTGTAATCACTCATTGGAACAATAGTTGGCTTTAATGTAACACCTGTGATTTCTTTAATCTTATCCCATAATAGCCAATCTTCTTTATATGGATATGTTGGCTGATCCATATATAAAATAGATAAATCAAATGGCTCAGTTGCTTTAAATGTGTCCCCTGCATTATAAGATTCCATTGCCCCTTTTGTCGATACTTCTGCCTCTTTACTTGTTGATTCTTCATTCGAACAAGCTACAGCAATAAGTACTAACATCATCAAACCTAGAAATAGCCCAACCTTTTTACAACTTTCTTTCATAGTATTTCCTCCCCTTATATATATAGGAAAAGCGTAAAGTCGTTTTTCACTAAAAGCAGGCGTATAGAAGGAATCCTTAGGAAAAACAACTACGCTGAACTCCTGTTACTATTAAGGTCCTATTTTATTACTTAATAGAACCTAACATTACGCCAGAAACAAAGTACTTTTGTACAAATGGATACACCGTTAATATTGGCAAAATCGTTAATACCATTGTTACCGACTTAATATTTGCAGAGATTTGTGTTAAGTTGTCGGCTGATGTTGCACCAGCTGACATGCCACTAGTTGTTCCCGCAATCATATTTCGTAGATAGATAGTAACTGGAAATAATTCTTTTTTATCTAAATAAATGAAAGCACTGAACCAAGAATTCCAATATGCCACTGCATAAAATAACACCATCGTGGCAATTACAGCTTTACTTAATGGCAATACAATTTTTAATAGAATGCCATACGTGTTTAAACCATCAATAGCTGCTGCCTCTTCAAGTTCCTCAGGCATATTTTCAAAAAAAGATTTCATAATCAGCATATTATAAATACTAATAGCACCTGGGATAACAATTGCCCACATAGTATTAGCGAATCCTAATGCGTTGATTAAAACATAGTTTGGAATTAAGCCTCCGTTAAAGAACATCGTAAATACAGCAAATACTGTTAAAAACCTGCGTCCTACTAATCTTCTTTTTGAAAGTGCATAGGCAAATATTGTCGTCAAAAACATGGAAATGATTGTACCTACCACTGTATACACAACTGTGTTTTTATAATTAATCCAAAACATCGTATCAGAAAGAACCTTCTGATAGGTTTCTACATTAAATCCCTTTGGAAACAAATTTACCTGTCCTGAATTGATATAAGACTCACTACTAAAAGACTGTGCAACTACATTTATAAATGGATATAACGTACAAAATATAATAATTAATAGAATACATACATTAAAGACTTTAAAGATTTTGTATTGCTTCGATTCTTTCATCTAATCTCCCCCCTACCATAAACTTCTTTCAGTTAGTTTTCTCGATATGCTATTCGCTGTTAACACAAGCACTAAGCCTATTATGGATTCAAATAACCCAATAGCAGCCGCATAACTAAAATTATTTGATTCTAAACCAACACGGTATAGATATGTTGAAATAACATCTGAAGTTTCATAGGTTAAAGGATTGTAAATCAATAAGATCTTTTCAAAGCCAATCGCTAGGAAACTACCAATATTCAAAATTAGGAGTGTAACAATTGTCGGCAATATACCTGGAATGGTAATATGCCAGGTTTGTTTCCAGCGGTTAGCACCATCTATCTTTGCTGCTTCATATAAAGAATCATCAATAGTCGTTAGGGCAGCCAAGTAAAGAATCGCTCCCCATCCCATTCCTTGCCATACTTCCGATGTAACATAAATTGTCCTAAACCAGTCTGGACTTTGAATAAAGCTTATTTTTTCTCCTGTAAAAAACTCTACTATCGCATTAATGGAACCGTTTAATGCAGTCAATTGTAAAATCATTCCAGCTATGATAACAATAGATAAAAAATGCGGTAAATAGGAAGCTGTTTGTACAAATTTCTTGAATTTTTTCGACTTTATTTCATTTAAAAGAAGAGCAAAAATAATTGGCATCGGAAAACAAAACAGTAAAGTTATTCCGCCTAGAATGAGGGTGTTTTTAAATACATTCCAAAATACCGGGTCGTTAATAAACATCTCAAAATAATATAAGCCTACCCATTGTTCGCCATACATTTTTCCGCCTGGCATATACCTTCTGAAAGCGATAACATTTCCAAGCATTGGACCATATTTAAAAATTAATAAATAGATGAGTGGTAAAACCAACAAGGAATATAGCTGCCAATCTTTCCGTATAGCAGTTAACGTTGTTTTAAATCTACTTCTTTTTGTCTTTATTGTCTTATTTACTTGTGATTGAACGACTTCTGTTTCCATGAGAACCCCCCGTTTCTGTTTAATAGTGACACACCAGTCGTTTGCTGATTCATTGAATAGCAGCTAGCAGACTGTTATAAAGCAAAGCTTCACTTAAATGAATGAAGCGAAATACACTACTTTAAAGCGCTTACCCAACAAAACTAAGAAGCTCTATTACAAAATTAAAAAAAGATAATATAAATAAGTTTATGATTGATTGCAAAGTCGATTTAAATTGGAGTGATGGTAATGAAAAGAATAAATGTTAATCAGGTTGTGAAATGCGGATTTTTTGTTCATTCAGTTTAACCATACTAGTATGGTAGATTATCGACAAAAACTTTTCTTGTTTAAAGAATCTGAAACAGTGGATCCTCTTTCAAGTAATGTACAGGAATATGTGGAAATTCAGCTTTCACTATAGATGTTAGATATTCCATGCCTGGTTCTTCACTAACAGCATGACCAATCAAAATTATTGCCCTCTTTTTCCCTTGGTAAATAGCATCTCTTACATACTCAGGTGACTCCCATTCTGGACCTTCGCCTGCTATAATTAGATCTAAATGGTGCTGTTGGAATAAAGGAATTACCAATTCTCCTCCACCACGATAGCCTGCAAGTAATCCTATCTTTTGACATTGCATGGACAAATCGCCTACAATTCTTACAAAAGGCGCACCAAGCTTCGCTTTTACATACGTTGCTATTTCCCCAACCGTTTTTTGCGGTATCGTTAAAGTTGTTGCTGTTGGTTGATGCTTTTCGATATATTCTCTCCATTCAAGCTTATGGATTAAACCTAGCATTATTCCGTCTGGGTCATAGCGATGAAAATAATCATGAAAGCGAAAAATAGTGACATTCGACTCTTCTATTAATCGGAGCTTTGCCATGCATATAGGATCGTTCGCATATTTGTCTTTCCAATTTGCATGACTGTAAAAAGGACCTTCATGGGTAATGATCAAATTAGCTTTAAGTGAAATTGCCTTTTCTAATACTTCTTGCGTTAGCATGAATGCGATTACAATTCCTGTCACATCAATATGAGGAGATCCTTTTATTAGTACATCTGTTGTTGATTCAAACTTTCTTGCGGGCTCGATTAGTTTTTCTACTACTCTTTGAACACTCGTCATTTTATCTCCCCCTCAAGTTAATCAAATTATACCATGCCAAAGTTTGTTTATTCAATATACAAACTATTTTTTTTTACAACTTTTACTATTATTTTTTCTAATTATCGATTCTACTCTTATTCTGTGATCACTTTATTTGTTTTTAGTTTCTGCACACGCTGAAAAATGAGAATACTACTTGACATTAGTATGAAAGCTATAGAAACGCCACTAAAAAATGGAAGAAGACCAGGTATATAGAATAATAGAAACATATCTGCTGCTAATCCAAGGATCGCTAGCATTAATATGTGGATATTTAAAACTCCTAGAAAAAAGGAGTATTTAAAGTAGTCAAAAAACTTTAGCTCGTAATGTACGTAAACAGGAAAGAAGAATAAAACGGTAATAAGGTATAAACAAGAAATCAATAGCAATATACTTGTTGCAACAATACGGATTATCCCATCTAAATTTAAAATAAGATAGTAATCTACATACAACATTATTCCAGCCATTACAAATACTAAACCAAAACTATTGCTCTTGATAAATTCACTTTTATAGACGGAGAAGAATGTTTTCCAGATGGGAACTTCCGTTTCTTTCATAAACCATTTTCGGACAACAGTAAATAGTGCTGCTGTTGCTGGCATAAAGCCCAATAGGATAAGACCACTGACTGTGAACATTATCCACAGTAAATTAATATAAGCTAGCTTCATAATCCATTCACAAATGGTATATAACTTCCCCATTGGTTTTGTTGACATGCTTATCCCCTCTACTTTCTTCTTTCCTTCTAGCCTATTTTCTGACTTATTTTTAAATTACTATAAAGAAAACTTCCATCAGTAGGGATCTTTTCTCATCCCCCACTGATGGTTAGTTGTACTTATCAGACTTTTAAGAGAGAGTTTCATCACAAAGGCTTCCTCCATTTTCCGCAGCTTAATCTGAAGGTTTTCACTACCCGTTAAGAGCGGAAATACACTATCTGAAAAGGGGCTTCTACTGCTTTTCTTCTAACCACAAGATGCTTGTTACTCCGCGTGGGTAGTATTTGCTTCCCGCAATTTCTCCTGCTATTATTTGATCACTCCAACTCCAAATGGACAGTTCGGGATGTGTTAGCCATTCTACATGTGTAGCATCAGCCTTTGCTCCTTTTTCATCCCAGTTCCAGCCCAGAATTTCTCGAGCGATAAATTGGCATAAATAAATTTTACTTAGCCAAGAATTATTACTTGTCGATGAAATTTTCCAGCCACCATCTTCAAATAAACAAATTCCTTCTGTTAAAACTGTTTCAAAATGTGTTTTTAATGCTTGAATGTATGCCCCGAAACGACCATTCACATCTAATGCATCCTTACAGTTTGTAAAGTATGGGAATATTAATCCTTCAATTGCTGGAATAATTTTCGAGTCATTGCCTTCACCGATGACAGCTGGAATATAACCAGCTTCCGTTACATGCTCCACAATCGTTGCCGCACATTTTTCTGCTTGTTCTCCAGCAATTTTGGCTAACTCTGTTCGCTCATTCTCTGCAAATATTCTTTCAAGCGCAATATAGGAAGCCCATATTTTTCCTGCGAGATAAATATTGTTTCTTGCCTGCCCTAAAGACACATCAAGGCTGTCATAGGTGGTAATTTCTGCACCACCCATTACTCTCGAAGAATCTAATCCCATTAAGCCGTTACGTTTATCTGGTTCTGGATGATCTCGATTTAACATACTATCAAAACATCGTTCCACTATTTCTAAATTCGCATCCAGCCACTCTTTATCCTCTGTATGGCTAACATAAAGAGCAGCACATAATACCCAGTTTACTAGCTGTTCATGTGTCATGTGTGAGAAGCATCCGTCTAAGCCATATAATTCATAGGATGAATAATGAGGACGAGATATAGTATTCGCTACGCCCATATCATGGGTAAAACTTATGCCGCCTGGATATTCTGTATCATCATTTGGAAACCGAACGGTATCTTCATAACTAAATCGTTGTACAAACATATCTAATTCATTTTTCACTGTCCATGGATTCATCCTTAGTTCATAGAAAATCTGATCCACTGTTAAATCGAAGGTATTCATCATTCGATATTCCCCTTCGTTTACCACCCAGAAGGGTTCACCATTATAATCTAACAATTGTGTAGATCCATAATAGCTGCGAATCGAGTGAATCAACATAAATTTTTGATCTTCCGATAAATGATTTGTACTATCTATTTTTTTATTCGCATTTTTCGCTCTGTCTGCAAGTGGATCAAAGTTTTTAAGCGCATATTCAGCAACAGACTCGATATTATTAAAGAAGTTTGTATAGTAATAAGAAGTATCCATTCCTGCAGTTACAATCCCACCTCTATAAAAACAGATGGCAAATTGGTATGTTCTTTTTTCTCCTGCTGGAACATCCATAACAAGTGCTCCTAAAGGTCCTAATCCAAATGTCCAATTCTCTTCTTCAGGAGTTGTTAGAATATTTTCCAAACTAAAGTGCATTGCTGATTTTACATCAGGATTATTGGATACAATAGCAGTCAATCTGCCTTGACCAATACCTGCAAAGCCATCCATTGTATCATCGACTCTTCGCATCGATGAATAAGGATCACTCCCCTGATAGCCGAAAAAAGCCCGTCTATTTCTTGTTCCGTTTGTATTATCTACTGTCAATTCAGCAAGTACAGCTGGCAAAATAGTACGTTTCAATTCTTCTTCATTTGCAGCTTTTGGATCTGGAACACCTTCCACTTGGGAGTAAATAGTAAAAGATAGATCCTCAGATTCCCATGTATCTGTTCCAAGTTGAAAATTACGTTTTATTTTATCTTTAGAGATAGGAAAAATTATATTAGGCTTATCAGGATCTGGATCCATATTTTCAATATCATACCTTTTACTTTCATCATCATCTTGATACGCAAAGAATGGAAATGCTTGATATGTCCCTTTTTTGTCTAAGACTTCAGCACCAATATAAATATTTTGTTTAGGAGAACGACCTAGCTCTAAATCTAATCCGCCACCTGCACCTGGAAAACCTAGTGTGAAGCTGGAAAACGCTCCTATTGGAGAATGATGAGCATTAAAAAATGAATTTTTTGGCATCGTTATTAATTCCTCCCTTTCCTTATCCTTTTACAGATCCAGCAGCTAATCCTTCTACAATTTTATTACTTAATACGATGAAGGCAATTAAAATTGGAATAATACTAATCATTAAAGTTGCGCCAATAGCTCCCCAATCTGTTAAATATTGACCGACAAAGTTATTCACACCAACGGTTAATGTTTTCCATTTATCTGAGCTAATGAATGTATTAACGAACACAAATTCATTCCAGTTATAAATCATATTGATAATAACAACGGTTGCCATAACGGGAGTTGTCATTGGTAGCGTGATTTGAAAGAATATGCGATGAATCGAACAACCATCCATTACAGCTGCTTCTTCTAATTCACGCGGTAATGCTTGATAGAATCCTAATAAAATCATTATAGTTAATGGCAGATTAAACGCTGTATACGATAAGATAATCGATAGCGGATTATCGATTAGTTGTAATTGATTAAAGAAACTAAATAAAGGAATCAATGTGGAATGCAAGGGAATCATGATTCCTACCATAAATAAACCAAGAACCAGTTTACTTAGTTTCCAATGCATTCTTGTAATTGCAAAGGTAACAAAACTTGCCAAAATGACTGTTAAAACTACTGCAATAACGGTAATCCAAACACTGTTAAAGAAATATTGGCTAATATTCCCTTGTGTCCATACTTTTACATAGTTCCCCCATTGCGGATCCTTAGGAAGAGCAAATGGAGATAAGCCAAACACTTCTTGATTTGTTTTTAAAGAAAAGAAGAACAACCAAATGAGTGGATATATTTGAAAAATGGCAATTATTCCAAGCACTAAATACAAAAAGCCGTATCCTATTTTACTTCCAATAGATCCTTTTATTTTAGGAGATGTGGATAAATCAGTTTTATTATTTTTTTGAACCACTACTTCACTCATGATTATCTCTCTCCTTTAGTACTGAGCATCTTCTTTTGATGCTGTTAATTTTTGTATTACCCATGTCATGACAAGACAGATCACTAGTAACGCAAACCCAATTGCACTACCGTAGCCGAAATTATATGTTTTGAATGCTTCCTTATACATATAAGATGCCATTACTTCACTAGCTCCGTTTGGTCCTCCACCAGTCATTACATAGATTAAATCAAAGTATTTTAATGACCCTACAATTGCTAATACGATTGTTACTTTTATTACGGGAGCAATCAATGGAAGCTTAATCTTATAAGCTATTTGAAATGGTGTTGCTCCATCAATTTTTGCTGCCTCAATAATTTCGTCTGGCACTCCTTTTAATGCTGCATAATAAATAATGATATAAAATCCAGCATATTGCCATACAATTGGAATGAAAATGGAGTATAGTACTAAATTAGGATCAGCCAGCCATATCGGTGTATTTACGACCCCAAACATTTCTAATAGTTTGTTTAGCATTCCATTTGTTGGATCAAAAATTTTCAACCATAACTGGGCAATCGCTACAGAAGACAATAACATAGGAATTAAGTAAATTTTACGAAGTAATCCTGCCCCTTTTATCTTACTTGCTAAAATTAATGAAATTACTAAATAGGCAATTAAACTAATTGCAGAAAAAACAGCTAATAAAACCGAATGATAAGTACTCGTCCAAAACATTTTATCTTTCATAAGCTGTATATAATTATCTAGCCCTATAAAGGTCTTAGCTCCTATACCGTCCCAATCCATTAAGCCATAATATCCTGTTAATATAATAGGAATATAGATTAAAATTAAAATGAGTAACAGTGCAGGGAGCACATAAAGGGTAATAATCCATTTATTCGACATCACGTTTTTCATTTTCTGCTCTCCCTCCTTATTGATTAGGAAGGCTTTGTTAAAGGATAAGTTTGGATATTCTAATGAAGTAATGTTACATACATTAGACCAATATTATCGTTTAACAGAGCCTTCTCTTAAAATCAATAATGTGATTATCATAACTATTTATTCAAAGTGATAATCTTTTAAATAGTGGAATCCACCTGCTTTTTCTGATAGATTCCACCTGTTCTTTTGTTATTCTTCTTCAGCTAATGCTTGTTCTTGTTTTGCTGTGAATTCTTTTGGTGTTGCCTGACCGCCAAATAGTGATTGAATCATATCTAAATGTACTTGTGCTACACTAGAGCTCATTTGAACATCTGCATATAATGTTAAGTTTGATGCCTCACCAAGATCATTTAAAATATCGATATACATTTGATCTAGCTCAATGTTTGAAGTGTCAACAACAGTTGCTGGAATTACCCCCGCATCTTTAACAGAGTTTTTGCCCCATTCTTGTACTAAATAAGCAACAAAATCTTTTGCTTCTTCTTTTACTTTAGATTTCTCAGAAACAAACAATCCAACTCCAGGTCCACCTACATAACTGTTAATATCACCTTTACCGCCTTCGTAAGTTGGAAACTTAAAGTATCCTACTTTATCTTTAAATTCTTGTGTAACATCTGGGCTAGTTGTATAGTTTGGCAATTCCCAAGTAGCCATTAAATACATAGCTGCTTGCTCATTCATAAAGTATCCTTTTGCCTCATCATTGGATAAACCGTTAAAACCTTTTACGAACCCGCCCATGTCCACTAATTTTTTGATTTCTTCAGCTGCTTGAACAAGTGCTGGATCTTCGAAACTACCGCTTCGATTAATTGCATTTGTTAGTACTTCTGGTCCTCCAATTCTATCTGCAAGGTACATATACCACATAGAACCAGTCCAGCGATCTTTATTACCTAATGTGATTGGTGTAACACCATTATCAGTTAGTGTTTTAACAACAGTTAAAAATTCATCATATGTTTCAGGAACTTCTAGATTATATTTTTCAAAGATTTCTTTATTGTAATACACAGGTGTTATATTTAATTCGAGTGGAAGACCGTATGTTTTACCGTCTATGGCAAATGCTTCTGTCGTACCTGCAACAAATTGATCTTTAAAGTTGCTATCTATTACATCATCCAATGGAGCAAACATTTCACCTTTAACAAATGGCTGCATATATCCTGCTGCCCATGTTACCCCAACATCTGGAAGTTCATTAGACGCTGATAGTACTTTAATTTTATCTTTATATTGCTCGTTTCCAAGAATCTCTGTTTGAACTTTTACATCTGGGTGGTCTTTTTCATATTGCTTAATGATATCGTTTACAATTGTGAACTGTGCTTTCGAGCTCCCCTCTGGCCATAGATGCATAAATTTAATTACTGTTTTATCCCCATCTTTTGAAGCGCTTTCATCGTTCGAAGAAGTGGATGAAGAACATCCTGCTAAAACTAAAACCATTAATAAAGCAATAGATAATAGTGCTGACATTGCTTTTCTATGAAACATTAAAACTACCCCCTATACCATCCTATTTATTTACTTTTTTCTTACAAATAAAGTCTATCATTATTAGATTTTCTAAAAAAGGTAACAATGATTAGAAAAAGTTCAACTATTTTTAGAAAGCCCTTTCATTATTTGTTTTTCGGTAAGCGCTCGGTGTCTTTCCTTCTAGCTCTTTAAAGATTTTAATAAAGTATTTAGCTGTTTTATATCCTGATTCTTCTGCAATATCAGTAATGGAGAGCTTTGTAGAGATAAGCAGATTTTTGGCATGCTGAATTCTTCTTCTCATGATATATTCACTAAACGTTAAACGAATCTCCTCTTTAAATAGCACACTAAAATAGCTCGGATTTAAATAAACATGATCGGCTACATCACGTTGAGTTAATTCTTCTTTTAAATGCTTGTCAATATAAAGCAAAGCTTTCTGAATCGGCTCTCTTACCGATTCATTTGTTACTGTTGCATCTATTAACTTATTATCGACAACCCTTGAAATAATATCGGCTCTTTCTTTATCTTTATCAATTTTAATGGCATCTTCAACAGCTTCAATTAATTTCTTTTTACTAATTGGCTTTAATAAATAATTAATAACGCCTAATCGAAGAGCCTCTTGAGCATATTCAAATTCCGAATAGGCGGAGATTACAATAACCACAGGCAAATATTTTTGATCTTTCATTGTTTTAAGCATGGTTATACCCGTAATTTTTGGCATGCGTATATCTGTTATGAGGATGTTTACTTTTTGATTTTGCATGATGTCAATGGCAGTTTCTGCATTTTCTGCCGTCAAAATTTGAAATTGCCCGTTAGACCAGCTCTCCAACGTTTTTTTGATGCCTTCCCTTGATCTTGGCTCATCATCAACAATCAAAATGGTTTTCGCATACATCTTACATCCCTCCATCTTTTGGAATTTCAAAAGAAATTAATGTTCCTTTATTTTCAGTACTTTCAATTATTAGTCCCTTTTGCTGCCTTTCCTGATAATAGAGTGTAAGCCTTTTATATACATTGGAAATAGCCATTCCTTTGCCTGTAGCAGAAGTAATGCCTCCTCTTTCCATCGATTCCTTAATTCTTGATAATTTAGTCTCACTTATACCAATTCCATCATCTCTAACAATCACCTTTATGTGGTTATCTATTTCTGCTTGTTTCACCACTACATCAACAGTACATTGTCCTACCTTATTCTCTGCACCGTGTAATACAGCATTTTCTACTAATGGCTGTATTAAAAATTTTGGAATTTTAACCTCTTCAAATGCTTTTGGGAGATGTATATGCCATTTCAACTCTTCTCCAAATCGCATTTTCATTATTTCCATATAATCTTCTATATGTGCTATCTCGTCTTTTATACGAACCCACTCATCTTCTGTAGATCGAGAAATAGTGTATCGAAATAAATTAGACATAGTAACTACAAGCTCTGCTAACTCTTCCTCGTCTTTTTCTTCTAGCGACCAATGAAGGGCATCTAGTGTATTAAATAAAAAGTGAGGATTGATTTGTGCCTGCAAAGCTCTTAATTCACTTCTACTTCGAAAAATTTCCTTTTGATAAACCATCGTTATCAAATGGTTTGTTTCTTTTACGAGTTGATTATATGTACTATTTAGTTCATTTATTTCATTGACTGAGGAGATGCTGGGTGTCAGCGGTAATGAACCTTCACTAGCGAATCTCATCGTATTTGTTAAGCGGATAATGGGCCGAGTGATAATATTCGAAAGAAAAAAAGAACAGACAAAGAAAATTAGCAGTCCAATTATACCAGCAAGAAGGATACTCGTTCGTAACACCGTAATGCCTTCTGTTAATGTATTGTACGGTGTCAAAATCAGGACAGTCCAACCTGTCATATAGGAAAAGTTTTTCGTGATCATGTAATCCTTTTCATTTATTTGAATTGTTTTTTTATTACTCTGTACGATTGGCTCACTTGACTGTTCAAAATTAGTGATTATTGGTTGATTTAATTGATCTAAAAGGATAAAATATTGATTTGTTTCATCGGTAAGCGCTTGATTAGCAAACTGAAAATAATTATCATAAATACTAAAAAGCAGATATCCACCATTAGTAAAACTGCGATTAATTAGATTGACTCTCCTGATTGCGAGAAAATAATTGCTGTCATTAGGATCCTCTCCAATCCATACAAGACTTCCCTTTGCTTGATCAGCCTTTTCTACCCAACTCGCATCCAAACCAGTCATTATATTCGCATCATCAAGTGGCAAAATTCGTTTTTGATTACTTGTAAATAACTGAAAAGAAAAGATGCCATCAGAATTGGCCGTGATTGTATTAACAGTTCCCATCAATTCTTGTTTTTCATAAAAAGTTACATTCTTTTGTTCATATTCCTTCGTTAAAAGCTTTTGTAACTTATCATTAGTTGCTGCTAATTTAGACGCCATATTTAACTGCTCATACAAAGTCTCGATTCTTCCGTTTGCTTCCACTGCGACTTGTTGAATTTGTTTTTCTGCATTATTTTTTAATAATGACGATACTTGATTAAAAATCAATGTACTTACAAATAAAAGAACGACTACCATAACTGATAAAAATACAAATAAGATCTGATTCCGTAATGTATTCCATTTCCTTAATAAATTAAACATCGATTTTATCGCCTTTCTCTTTATTTGCAACATTATTATACCAAAAATTCCGCACACTTTGTTTATTCATTATACAAATAAACATAATATTTAATTTGAATTCAAAGAAAATTTCAGATATATATGTAATACAAAAAAGAGCCTGACCAATTACTTTTGTAATAAATTCAGACTCCCTTTTTATTTAGCTGTTTTCATAAAGTTTATTGCTTTAGCTCAGAGCCTGAATACACTTCAGCTCGGCAAGCCTTACGATATCTCATCTCTCCCGCTATACTAGGGTCTACGTGTATTCAGTCTGCTCAGTACCTCCTTTTCATATTAAAGACAACAATCTTTAAAAAACAGGTTTATCTACTAATGAATAATGGTTACTCGATTTTTCTTTTGCAGCTTTCTTTGTATGCTTCTCATTAATAAGTTCTTTCCTATTCTCCTTGTAGGAGGGAATAGAATAATAACACCTACAATATCCGTTAGAAATCCTGGAAACAGCAATAACAGTCCGCCTACAAGCACACAAAAGCTATCTAAAATAGCATCTCCTGGCATTATACCTTGATTTAACTGAACTTGGACATTGCGAATTGCCTTTAATCCTTGTTTCTTTAGTAAAACCCCACCTAAAATTCCTGTTCCAATTACTATAATTAAGGTTTCTGTTATTCCAATTATATTTCCAGCTAGAAGAAAGATTATAAGCTCGATTAGTGGCAATAGCAGCAAGCTGATAATAAAATTTCTCAAGTTGTCACCATCCTCATTTAATTTCCCTTTCTTTTTATTATACCTTTTTTTGTTCCTTGCTGATAGTAGACAGCATCCGTTTCTCTTTTTATGTCATTGTAAAATTCTGTTATTCTGATTAGATAGCTACAATTGCTAGTATGGATTCCAATCCCAGTGTAGTAGCCGCCTACAAAAAAAGAAGAATAGCCTTACCTATTAATTTAGGTAAGGCTATTCTTCCTTTGGATTATTTAATGATTCACAGATTAAAGTACGCTAGCATGTCCGCTATAAACATAGCCGCTACGAGAATCAACTGTAATATCTAATCCATCTTTTAAGATGTTTGTTGCATTTTCTACTCCTACGATAACAGGAATTCCAATATTTAAACCTACAACAGCCGCATGGCTTGTTAAGCCACCCTCTTCAACAATTAATGCACTACATTTTTCTAATGCAGGCACCATATCACGATCCGTTGCATTTGTTACAAGAATTGAACCAGAATTAACTTTATCTAAAGCTTCTTTTGCACTTGTCGCAATTACAGCTTTACCGAATGCAGTTTTACGGCCAATTCCTTGTCCTTTAGCAAGAACATCTCCAATTACATGAATTTTCATGATGTTTGTTGTACCAGTTTCACCAACAGGAAGGCCAGCTGTAATCACTACTAAATCTCCATGAGTTACGATAGAGCTGTTAACACCTTCTTGAACAGCTACATCAAGCATTTCATCTGTTGATTCTGATTTTTGGCTTAGACGTGGGTATACTCCCCAAACTAGTGCTAATTGTCTTTGAATTCTTGCATCATAAGTTACAGCAACAATTGGAGCTTCTGGACGATATTTAGAAATCATTCTTGCAGTATGGCCACTACCAGTTGGTGTAATTACCGCTTTTACTTCTAAATTCAATGCTGTATGAGCAACAGATTGTCCGATTGAATCAGTAATAGAATGCTCAGAATCTCTGCTGCGTTTAGATAAAATTTCTTTGTAATTTAAAGCTTCTTCTGCTCTTGAAGCAATATTGTTCATTGTTTGTACAGCTTCTACTGGATAAGATCCTGCTGCTGTTTCTCCTGAAAGCATAATTGCATCCGTTCCATCAAAGATCGCATTTGCTACGTCACTTGCCTCTGCACGAGTAGGACGTGGGTTACGTTGCATAGAATCTAGCATTTGTGTTGCAGTAATAACTGGTTTACCTAAAGTATTACATTTTTTAATTAATAATTTTTGTACTAATGGTACTTCTTCAGCAGGAATTTCAACCCCTAAATCACCACGGGCAACCATTAATCCATCAGAAACTTCAAGAATTTCATCAATATTATCCACACCTTCTTGGTTTTCAATCTTAGGAATAATATGGATATGAGATGCATTATTATCTTCTAATAATTGCTTAATTTCTAAAACATCAGATGCACGTCGTACGAAAGATGCAGCAATAAAATCAATTCCTTGTTCAATACCAAAACGGATATCATTTGCATCTTTTTCTGTCATACCAGGAAGCTTTACAGCTACTCCAGGAACGTTTACCCCTTTTTTATTTTTTAATGTTCCTGAATTTAAAATTTTTGTATGTATTTCCCCAGCTGCTTTATCTACTTTTGTTACTTCAAGACCAATTAAGCCATCATCAAGTAGAATTTTACTACCAGCTTCCACATCATCAATTAAGCCTTCATAAGTAACAGAGAATTTTTCTGTTGTACCTTCTACTTCTGTCATAGAAACGATGATATCATTACCAGAAACTAGTTCGATAGCACCATCTTTCATATTGTTTGTTCTGATTTCAGGACCTTTTGTATCTAAAAGAATCGCAATATTGTTACCAGTAATTTCTGCTGCTTCACGAATATTTTTTATTCTAGCACCATGCTCTTCGAAATCGCCATGAGAAAAGTTAAGGCGAGCAACATTCATTCCAGCTTCCATTAATTGCGTTAATTTTTCTACACTTTCACTTGCAGGTCCAATAGTACATACAATCTTCGTTTTACGCATTCAAAATAACCTCCGATAATATTAGTAAAAAAATAATTACTTAACAGCATTTTAGGAATTTATGCGTTATCTCTGTCATAACATGTACTAGATAATCATAAATTCCTACTGTTTTATTAAATTGATAATTCTTTTGATAAGTGATATAAATTATTGTCAATCGTATGTTTACGTGCTAACGCTTCAATGATATCATAATCTACTAATTGATTTTTCTCGATACCAACAGCTCTTCCACCTTTACCTTCAACAAGTAGCTCAACTGCATAAGCTCCTAGACGGCTAGCTAATACACGGTCTTGTGCTGTAGGTGATCCACCACGTTGCATATGTCCTAAAACAGATACACGTGTATCAAAGTCTGTGTTTTCTTCAATTAATTTGCCGATTTCAACACCACTTGCTACTCCTTCAGCTACGACGATGATACTATGTTTTTTGCCGCGCTCCTGACCTTTTTTCAATCTCTTTACAATCTCTTCTAAATGGAAACCTTCTTCAGGAATAAGGATTGTTTCCGCACCACCAGCTAATCCAGCCCATAATGCGATATCTCCTGCATTTCTTCCCATCACTTCAATAATAAATGTTCTTTCATGAGAAGTTGCTGTATCACGAATTTTATCAATAGCATCAATAACTGTGTTTAGTGCCGTATCGAAGCCAATAGTAAATTCCGTTCCTGGAATATCATTGTCAATTGTACCTGGAACGCCAACACAAGGAAAGCCTTGTTCTGTAAGCGCCTTCGCACCCATATAAGACCCATCTCCACCAATGACAACAAGACCATCGATATTATGTTTCTTTAATTGCTCAATTCCTTTTTGTTGACCTTCTTTTGTTTTAAATTCTTCACAGCGCGCAGAAAAAAGGAATGTTCCGCCACGATGAATAATATCACCAACAGAGCCAACTTCTAATTTTCTGAAGTTACCACTAATTAGCCCAGCATAACCGCCAATAACACCATATACTTCTACGCCATGAAATATGGCTTTACGTACTACCGCTCGAACGGCCGCATTCATTCCTGGTGCGTCACCGCCACTTGTTAATACACCAATTCTTTTAACTGTCAATTTCCTCACCTCATAATTTCATTAACAAATAAATTATGTAGCACAACATACATATACTATTATATAACAAAATAGCTGTCTGCAACATATTTCACAAAATTTACATATATATAATCTATGTAATGCTAACTTTTGTAAATTAATCAAGAAATTGCTTTTTCTCTATTAATTCGAATTCTATTTATCCAATTATCCATTAAACAATTCTACCATATCATGAAGAATCGCGTATCTCAACTTAATATGACAAAAAAATAAAAGACGGAATAATCAGCAAATTGCAAACGTTTTATAATCTCTCGTTTTGTAGCTATTTCCCGATATTTAAAACTTTAAACATTAAATTGAAATACTTAACAGAAGAAAGTTAAGCTTTTTATAATATGTTCCATACACTATTTTTTATGTAAATTTCCATAAATCCTCTGCAAAAATACATTTTTACCTTCTTAGAGCTTTTTATACTCGTCTATATACAAAGATAAAAAATATTTTTTCCTATTTCACTCAAAAAACTGTAGACAAGTGAGATTGTCTACAGTTTAAAATCTTTTATTAAGCTAGATATTATTAATGATTTAAATAAGATCCCATATTTTTAAACTTAGCATAGCGATGATTCACAAGTTCTTCCTTAGTCATCCCTGTCAATTCTTTTAAGGATGAATATAAAACTTCGTCAATTTGCTCCGCTTGTTCTTTTATATCATGGTGGGCTCCACCTTTCACTTCTCTAATAATCGAATCAATAATACCCAATTTCCTTAAGTCTGGAGCCGTAATCTTCATTTTTTCAGCAGCCTGTTTCGCCTGACCAGCATCTTTCCATAAGATAGATGCCGCTCCTTCTGGAGTGATTACTGAATAGGTGGAATTCTCAAGCATATGGATATGGTTACCTACACCAAGAGCTAAAGCTCCGCCACTACCACCTTCCCCAATTACGATACAGACAATTGGGACTTGCATAGATGCCATTTCAAATAAATTTTTGGCAATAGCTTCACTTTGTCCTCTTTCTTCTGCAGCTTTACCAGGGTATGCACCTTTTGTATCAATGAAGCATATGATTGGACGGTTAAACTTGTCTGCTTGCTTCATTAAGCGAAGGGCTTTGCGATATCCTTCTGGATGTGGCATTCCAAAATTCCTGCGAATATTCTCCTTTGTATCTTTCCCTCTTTGGTGACCAACAATTGTTACTGGCAAACCTTTATATTTTGCAATACCACCTACGATTGCCTCATCATCTCCAAAACCTCTATCTCCATGCAATTCGATAAAATCGGTGAATAAATGAGAAATGTAATCAAGTGTCGTTGGTCTATTTGGGTGTCTAGCAATTTGAACCCTATCCCAAGGTTTCATATTATCATAGACATCTTTTTCAAGCTTTTTTAAGCGAATTTCCAATTTTTCAATCTCTGTACTCAAATCAACATTTGCATTTTCAGAGAAGTTTTTTAATTCTTGGATTTTATCTTTTAATTCATTAATCGGCTTATCAAAATCTAATCCTACCACTCTAATTCACCACCAGTTTGATGCATTTCAAGGACTAAGCTAAGTTTATCTTTTAATTCTAACCTAGGTATTACTGCATCTAGTTGACCATGTTTTAGCAAAAACTCTGCCGTTTGGAAGTCTTTAGGAAGCTCTTCACCAATTGTTTGTTCAATAATCCGACGTCCAGCAAAACCAATTAATGCGCCTGGTTCAGCAAAATTGTAATCCCCAAGTGAAGCGAAGCTTGCAGAGACTCCCCCTGTTGTAGGATGGGTCATAATCGTAATATATAATCCGCCATTATCACTAAATCGTTTTAATGCAGTACTTGTTTTAGCCATTTGCATAAGACTTAGAACGCCTTCCTGCATTCTTGCTCCACCAGAAGCCGTAAAAATAATAAATGGTACGGAAAGCTCATCTGCTTTTTCTATAGCAAGGGTTATTTTTTCCCCAACCACTGATCCCATACTTCCCATTCGGAAAGAAGAATCCATTACAGCTATTACTACTTTCATTCCATTTATTTCGCCCGTACCAGTAACTACTGCTTCGTTCATATTTGTTTTCTGAATATCTCCTGCGATTTTATCTTCATAACCAGGAAATTGTAAAGGATTACCTGTTTTCATATCCGCATTTAACTCAACAAAGGTTGCTTCGTCTAGGATACTATTCATTCTTTCATAAGCTTTCATTGGCAGATGATAACCACAGTTTAGACAAACCTTATGATTCTTCTGTAATTCACGTGTATACATTATTTTCTTACAATTAGAACACTTTGTCATAATACCTTCTGGCACTTCATTTTTTGATAATTCTGAAGGCAGTGTTGCATATTTAAGCTTTTTTGATTTCGAAAATATTCCCTTAATCAATATGGAAACCTCCCCATAAGTAACAATTTAAATTTGAATCGGATTCCTGTCATTTCCATGCACCAATATTCATTTAAAGTTATTGTAATGACTAAACACACTCCATAATTGCATTTGATCCTTCCGATCTAATGAATCTAAAAGAAGGAGGTAATCCTCTCGCTTCCATTCTTTCGCAGGAATTGTTAACGAGTGATAATAGTCATTCAAAATCGTCCATAAACGATGAACCAAGAAATTATCAGCGATTTTAATTAGTTGAAAAAAAAATTCGCTCTCTGATATTGCTTGTTCTTTCACCCAATGTTTTAAATGTTCGATTTCATCTTGTGTTATTTTTTCCATTGCAATATAAAGAGCATTTAATTGAATATAATTCTTCGTCTCCAAAACGTCTTGCTTTGCTTTATCATTCTGCAATATAAACGTACTGATCAATTCTACTAATTTATGACCTTGAAAATCGCGAAGAAAGGTACCTTCTCCTTTTCTCGTTTCAATAAGCCCTAAAAGCTCTAATGCCCTTAAAGCTTCTCTAATTGAAGATCTTCCTGCTCGAAGGGTTTCGCTTAATACCCGTTCAGATGGAAGCTTGTCCCCTGGCTTTAGGCCATTTTGATCAATCATTTCTCGTAAATGATTCACGATATCCACATATAACTTGGATTCCTTTGAAGATGATTCATTCATCTTATGTCTCACTCACTTCTTTCTTGCCTTTTTTAGACAACGTTTTTTAAAAATGGTTGTCTTCTTAAAGTTTGTTGTTAGTAACCCGCAGCCTGAATTCAGGCTGCTAAGTGTTTCAATACATTAAGTTTCCCTATTCAAAAAACAACATTCTTTTAGAAAACAGCCGATAAAATAAATAAAGTATAAGTACAAAATAATCCAATCCAATCATTCTGCTAAGTGGTCTGACCAGTTAGCTTATTAAACAATATAACAACTTTTTAAAGTTGTAAAGTTTTATCCAGTAAGGATAACTTGATCAGCACCTAGTAAAGCCGATAATTCAGCCATACATTCCTTACTTGGAGAAATTTTATATTCTTCGTTTAAAACGATGCTTTTTCCTGTTTCTTCATAATGAATAATAACCGGAGTAGTTCCCGGGAATTTTCTCATAACCGAGAGGAGTTCCATTTTCTGATTAACCATATGTTTCTCATTCATAACTTTAATAAACAACTTATGCTCTTTATTAGGAAGTGATTGGACAATTGTCTCCATCGATTCAGCTATTTGAATAACAAATTGTTTATTTGCATTTCTTTCTTCACATTTTCCTTCCAAATAAATCATTTCTCCTGAGATAAGCAAGCTTTGATATTTCTTAAAAACCGTTGGAAAAATAACCCCTTGAATGTCTCCGCTTTGGTCACTTAACTGGATAAAAGCCATAGGCTCCCCTTTTTTTGTCCGAATAACATTTAATTCTGTTATATACACAATACTTTTATGTTTCTTCCCTAGCTCCATTTCAATGATTGGAGTTGTTTGTAAAGTAGTCTGATACTGCTTATAGATAGACACTGGGTGATCTGACAAATAAAATCCCAATGCTTCTTTTTCTAAAGCTAACTTATCTTCTATTTTGAGTGGTTCTACTTCCACATATTTTGGTTTAAAAAAGAAATCATCCTCACTAAATAAATCATTTTGCTCCTCATCCTCTGGATGGACTAATTGTGCATGTTGTATTGCTACATCAATGGACGCCAGCAAAGTAGCACGATCCACACCAAATTCATCAAAACTTCCTGAATAAACAAGCATTTCCATTACTCTTCTGTTAATTGTTCTTGGAGAAACACGAATACAAAAATCAAATAAATCGTCAAATTTTTTCTGACTTCTTACCTTTAGAATTTCTCTCATTACATTTCCGCCAATACCTTTAATACCCGCTAAGCTATAACGAATTTTATTTTTTTCCACGCGGAAAAAGTAATTACTCTGATTAATAGAAGGCGGAGACAATTCAATATTCATCTGTTTTAATTCTTGAATATACTGAAGTATTTTTCCTGTGTTTCCAAGGGACGATGTCAATAATGCAGCCATAAAATACAATGGATAGTTTGCCTTTAAATAAGCAAGCTGATAAGCAATCATGCTATATGCCACTGCATGGCTTCTATTAAAACCATAGTTGGCAAATCGCACAATTAACTCATATATTTCATTCGCTGTTTTTTCGTGATATCCTTTTCTTTTGGCACCTTTTACGAAATGAACTTTTTCTTTTTCTAGAATATCTTTTTGTTTCTTGCTCACAGCTCTTCTCAAAAGATCTGCCTCTCCTAGTGAAAAACCAGCCATTTTCGAAGCAATTTGCATAATTTGCTCTTGATAAACGATAACTCCATATGTGTTGCTTAATATTTCTTCTAAATCAGGATGATAATAGTTAATCAACTCTTTACCATGTTTTCTATTAATGTAATGAGGAATATTCTCCATAGGTCCTGGACGGTAAAGCGCATTAACGGCTACAATATCTTCAAAATCAGTAGGCTGTAACCTTTTTAATACATTGCGCATCCCTTCCGACTCTAATTGAAAAATCCCTGTTGTCTCTCCCCTACTCAAAAGCTTGAATACAGCTGGATCATCGATCGGTATTTTTCTTATATCTATCCTTTTCTTTGTCGCTTTGTATAGCATATCAAGAATTGATTCAATGAAAGAAAGATTTCTTAAACCAAGAAAATCCATTTTTAATAAACCAAGTTCCTCTAAGTATTCCATACTATATTGTGTTAAGTAAATGTCGTCATGACCACCTTGAATCGGAATAATGTCAACAAGTGGCTGTTGACTTAGAACTACGCCAGCAGCATGTGTTGATGTATGCCTTGGAAGGCCTTCAATTTTACAAGCGGTATCAAATAGTTTTTTATTACGAGGAGATGATGTAACAAATTGTTGCAAACGTATTGATTCTTGATAGCTTTGTTTAAGATTGATTCCTAGTTTGGATGGAATCATCCTTGAAAGTTCATCTAGCTCTTTTACAGATAAGCCAAACGCTCGGCCGACATCTCGCAAGGCAGCTTTAGCAGCCAGCGTACCAAATGTAATAATTTGTGCAACGTGAAGCTCCCCATATTTATTTTTCACATATGAAATAACTTTGTCTCTCTTATTATCCGGAAAATCAATATCGATATCTGGCATTGAAATTCTCTCTGGATTTAAAAATCTTTCAAAAAGCAATTGATACTTAATAGGGTCTACGTCTGTAATATGTAAAACATAGGCAACAATTGACCCAGCAGCAGATCCTCTTCCAGGACCAGTTAAAACACCATTTTCCCGTGCGAACTTCATAAAATCCCAAACAATTAAGAAATAGTCACTGTAATTCATTTTCCCAATGATTTCAAGCTCGTATTCTAAACGCGCTTTATGTTCATTAGAAGGGACAGGATATCTCTCATATAACCCAGCAATACATAATTCTTTCAAATAACTTTGTGCATTTTTGTCCGCAGGAACAGTATATTTAGGCAATGTTGCAAGCATGCCCTCCATTTCGATTTGACATACTTCTCCCACTTGCCACGTATTCTCCAAAATATCTGGCAGATCATTAAATAACGCGAGCATTTCTTCTCTATTTTTTAAATAATGCTGATCAGAATGCCATTCATTTTGCTCAATATCTGATAGCTTCTCACCGTTTTTTATTGCGATTAAGCATTCATATGCAAAATGATCCTCTTGCTCAAGGTACATAACATTATTGGTTGCTACCATCTTGACTTCTTCTTGGATAGCCAATTGTCTTAATTGTTCATTTAAACTATCTTCCAAAGAAAGGCCGTGTCTTTGCATAGATAAGAAGAAGTGTCCTTGTTCAAATATGGACTTCCATAATAATAAAGTATCTTGGGCTGATTCCTTGTTACCATTCAAAAGATATTGTTCTATCTCACCTTCCCATCCAGGTGAGATAGCTATCAAGCCTTTTGCATAGTGCTTTAACCATTTTACGGGAATTCCTTGTGGATTTTTCGTTTGAATAGCACTTGTTATTTTCAATAAATTTTTAAATCCAAGGGTATTTCTAGCTAATAGAACTAATGGATAGGCTTTTTCCCCTTCCCATTCACTTATTACATCTACTGTTAGTCCAATAATCGGTTTTATTCCTTGCCGCAACGATTCTTTATAAAAAGAGGCTGCCCCATACATTACATTACGATCCGTTAAAGCAATAGAACGATAGCCCTGCTTTTTGGCATTGCTGACTAGCTCTTTAATGGAAAGAGTACTAGATAAAAGGCTATATGCACTAGAAACCTGAAGATGTACAAAAGACATAAATTCACCACTTTTCATGAAAATTTTTTAATTTTCTCCTATGTACAGGAGAGTATGTAAAAAGAGGCTGGACATAAGTATTCCAACTAAATATAAATCCGAACCATTATACGTAGATGCTGATAAAGTAAAACTTCCATCAGTGGGGTTTTCCTTCATCCCCCACTGATGGTTAGTTGAACCAATCGGACCTTTACGGACAGTTGATCTCCCACCTCTCTTCCTCGTATTCTCATAAGCTTACGGTTGAGTCTTACTGTCCGTTAAGAGTGGGATAAAACTTCCGTATAATGGTTTGGGTTTTTTTATTAATTTTAAGAAAGAAGATTTGTGGTTATTACCCGAAGACTGAATACACTTCGCTTTCCACGGGGCGAGCGTCAAGCCTCATTCCTGCGGGGTCTCGGACTTTCTCGCAACTCCCATCTACGTGTATTCAGTCTGCTCCGTCTTTCATCCTAATTATAGTTTCTTTTGAAAAGAGTTAGGAAACTTATTGTTATCGCTACTAAATGAGAAATTGTTCGTCTTTACCTATTATATATTTTGCTTCGTCCCATCCTCATCAATCTTTCTTACATAAAGCTTAGTTACCACTATAAAGGTAACTTACTTTTTAGAAAGCAATAATTCTTTCCGTTCTCCTTGACCTTTCTAAAAAAAACCTTTTTCCTTTCATTATAGATGTTCAGCGCAAAAAAAGAAAATATGTTCTCTTTATTAGTCGTTAGTTACGAAAGAAGATATTATCTTTTTTCAAAACTTATGAAGAATCGTCTTTAAAATCATTCATAAAAGCTATAGATTGTCCATAGTAATAAGAATAGAAAGTTTACTAGAGTCCGTTAAGAGTGGGATAAAAACCAAACCAAAAAAGTTAGAGAGGTTAACGTATGAATCAACAACCATTCTTCCCTACCTTCATCGAAAGCTACTTTATCGCATTAGGGGTTATATTAGGAGGTGCACTTTTAGGAGGGCTCGCTGCTTTCCTAACAGGAAAACCCCTCCTCACAGAAATCATTCGTATTTCCGGTATCATAAAAATTTGGGCAATTGTCACTGCAATTGGTGGTACTTTTGATGCGATTGATACGATTGAAAAAGGAATCTATGATGCTGGAACTAAAGACTTATTCAAACAGATTTTATTAATTGTATCAGCTTTTGGGGGAGCACATACTGGAATAACCATTATTAAATGGATCACACAGGAGTACATTTAAATGAGAATTCCACCATATTATAAAAATCGGGCAGTACAACGCTTTTTTGCCGGGATGGTCATCGGCGGGGTAATCAGTTGGTGTATTTTTGTCTTTATTTTTGGCGTATGGCAGGAAAGATATAGTTCAGAAATTAAAACACAGAAAGCTACCATTGAAGATTTAGAAAGAGAGAAGAAGATTTGGCAGGAAGAATTTGCTGCTCAAAATAAAACAACAGAAGAAAAGCTGACAGTTGAAAATATCGTTGTAAAAATAAACAATACAGATAAAGAAAAATACGATATCAAACCCTTTAATGCACTCGAAATGGAAGATGCAATTAAAGAAGACTTATCCACCATTATTGCTAAAGACCTTGATATGGTATATAAAAGTCGTGCACTACTAAAAAAATCAATCGAAAACAAGGTTGTTGTCTCCGATAAAAAACGTTACAAATTTAAGGTGACAGAGTTAATTATCTATACAACTGTTCATGTCGAATTAAGTGTAACCTTTGGGGATTAGATAAAGAAAACTAACGATCAGCTGGTGTTTTCCTC
The DNA here is from genome assembly GCF_038006745.1 of Niallia sp. FSL W8-1348. Classification (NCBI taxonomy): domain Bacteria; kingdom Bacillati; phylum Bacillota; class Bacilli; order Caryophanales; family Bacillaceae; genus Niallia; species Niallia sp. FSL W8-1348. Next base: position 399,985 of record NZ_JBBOVV010000003.1, read on the forward strand.
ATGCTCCACTAATCGTTAGTTGAACTTATCAAATTATCCCCACCTAGCCTTGATTTTCTACAGCTTAATGTGAGAAGAGAGTGGGATAAATGAGTAACACCTTTTCTCCTCTATCTACAAACCGCTTCTAAATCCCTAATTACTTTACTTGCATCCTCCCATTGATAAATCGTTGCACCAGAAGCAAATGGATGTCCTCCACCATTATAACTTTTCGCAATTCCATTAATAACTGGACCTTTAGAACGTAAACGCACACGAATTTGATCCGCTTCCTCTATAAAAAAGACCCATGCTTTTAAACCTTTCACAGTCCCTAAACTGCTAACAAGTAAAGATGCCTGTGCAGGAGTTGCCTGAAATTGATCAAGAATTTCCTTATCTAGTTTCATGCTTGCAACACCATTTGCATGAACTTCAAAGTTCTGAAGGACATAGCCACTTAGCTTTACAATATGAGGATCTAACTCATACATTTGGTCATACATTTCTGTTCGGGAAAATGAATATTTGATTAATTCTCCTGCATAATGAAATGTTTTTTCTGAGGTACTTGGATAAAGAAATCTCCCTGTATCTCCAACAATCCCAGCATATAACAGCCTTGCTGCTTCATCACTCATCTTCAATCCTTGATCTCTTCCAAACAAATAAAATTCATAAATTAATTCACTAGTTGAACTAGCAGTAGTTTCCACCCAAACTATATCTCCATATGCATCATCATTTGGATGATGATCAATCTTAATTAGCCTTTTACCTGTTTGATAACGTTGATCACAAACCCTCTCTTGATTAGCTGTATCACATACGATAACCAAAGCATCCTTATAGATACCGTCATCAATGGTATCTAGTTTGCGTAAAAAGTTTAAGGATATTTCTTCTTCGCCTACTGTAAACACTTTTTTATCTGGAAAAGAAGCCTTAATAATTTCTGCTAGTCCTCCTTGCGATCCATATGCATCAGGATCTGGGCGAACATGTCTATGAATGATGATAGTATTAAACGCTTTAATTGCATCTAGTATTTGCTGTTTCATTTATTTCTCCCTTCTTTAATGACGATCAATTAATTGACACATCATCATTGCTTTTCCTACGAGTACACCTTGATTAAATACTTCAACGTCTACCTTCCCAAATTTCCGTCCTACCTCTAAAATTTTAGGTGCAATTTCAATGACACTATCCATTTGCACTGGCTTTATAAAATATATGGTCATATTTTCTACAACTAAATCACCTTTTTTAAAGCCTCTTAATACTCTGTTGGCAGCTTCTGATACTATCGTAGTAAACACACCATAAGATATGGTACCTATATGATTGGTCATTTGCGGCGTTACTTCACAGGAAAAAGTAGTTTCTCCTTTGTTTTTCCCTTTTGTCAACAATAGATGTTTAGTTACAATATCATCAATAGTTTCGCCAATTTGAGGTTGCCTTTGGTTCATTTGGAGCGCTTTTAATACATCTTGTCTACTAATAATTCCTTCTAATTTATTTGCCTCATCTACTACTGGCAAAACTTCAATTCCTTCCCATACCATCATATGAGAACAAGAAGCAACACTTGTTTTTCCACTTACAGTCATCGGTTGTTTCGTCATAACTTTTTCAATAGTCATATCCATCGATTTTCCGATAACATCCTTGGATGTAATCATACCTTGTACTTTTAAACTTTGATCTACTACGGGAAAGCGACCATGCAATGTTTCTTTATTATATTTATGCCATAAAGCGACATTATCTGTTGTTTTTAAATAAATTGTGTCTTTAAGTGGAGTTAATATATCTTCTACTAAGACAATTTCTTTTTTTATCAGTTGATCATAGATCGCCCGGTTTATCATCGTTGCAACGGTAAATGTATCATAACTTGTTGAAATGATAGGAAGCTGCAATTCGTCTGCTAAACGTTTCACATGCTCTTCTGTATCAAATCCTCCTGTTATTAAAACGGCTGCTCCAGCTTTTAAGACATGTTCATGGGCTCGTACTCGATTTCCAATTATCAAAAGATTACCAGCACCTGTATAACGCATCATTGCATCTAATTTCATCGCACCAATCACAAAACGATTTAATGTTTTATGTAACCCGGCTCTTCCTCCTAAAACTTGTCCATCCACAATATTAACTACTTCAGCATATGTTAATTTCTCAATATTCTCTTTCTTTTTTCGTTCGATTCTAATCGTACCGACTCTTTCAATCGTACTTACATATCCTTTATTTTCTGCTTCTTTAATTGCTCTATAGGCTGTTCCTTCACTCACATTTAACGCTTTTGCAATTTGTCGAACAGAAATTTTTTCTCCTACTTGTAATTCATCAATATAATTTAATATTTGCTCATGTTTTGTAGCCAAATTACCACCCTCTTTTAAGAAAAGCACATTGCTAAATCGCAAACAAACTTAGAAAAACATGTTGTTTTGATTCCTTAAGCTTGCTTAAAGCGAAAACTGCCTGCACTAAACATTTAAATACGTATTTTCTCTCTATTTATCTAAAATTCATCATTTATCTACTCATAGCTTACCGAGAAATATTTTTTCTTATTTCAAATAAGCTGACATATCTTTATTATAGAGTGAACTACTAGGGTATTCAATGAATTCTCTGTTAATCGTCATAAAACATTCGACTATAAACAAATGGAAGAACCATCATTTTCTCTCTTTCCCTAAATACATAAATTCCATTCGCCTATCTCTTCTCATTCTTTTCTACAAACGAAAGCTAGTATGGACTCATCCAAACTAGCTATTTTAATCTTATTGGTAATAATATATTTTTTTCTTTTTCTGTACTTTACTATAGGATCTTTTGACTGCTCTTGGTTTCTTAGGAGTATATAGTAACGCCGTTAAATTCCCTGCTACCACTATTAAAGCAAAGGCAAGCCAAGTAATCGAAAAGATTCCTTCAGCCCCTTCACTAAATGGAGAAAGTCTTGGCACTCCATAATATAAAAGCACTCCACATAATAAGATGCATAATAAATATCTATTCTTATTCATAATCATTAAAACCTCCCTGTTTCCATACTATGCGGACAAGACTGAAAAAAGTATGGAAAATTTGCTAAATTAAGATGTTAGCCATTATATCCACAATGACAAAAAATTTAGGAAAGCTAAATATTTACATGCACGACTTATGTTGTTAATCTTATAGGATAAGAAATATATTCAACTAGTCCTACGAAACAGCGTAAGAGTAAAGAAGTATTACTTGGTAAGAAAGACTTGGAGGTTGGTAACATGGAAAAAAAATTAGATTCTCTAGCAAACTGGATGAAACAAGAAGAAATTGATTTCACATTTTTAACATCAACAGATAATATCTTCTATTTCAGTGGATTTTACAGTGATCCACACGAAAGACTATTAGCATTGATTGTATTTCCAGAAAATGATCCAATATTAGTTTGTCCTGCCATGGAAAAAAATGATGCGAAAAACGCTGGCTGGAGCTATGAAATTATCGGCTATAGCGATACAGACAACCCATGGGACACTATTCAAAGCATGGTTCAAAGTCGTACAAGCCGTACGGTAAAAGTTGCCCTTGAAATGGATCACATGAACGTTACAAGATATCAGGCATTGCAGAATTCTTTCCCTAACATCAAAGGATATGTTTCTGCTGAAGAAAAAATTAATACTTTGCGTATGGTTAAAACTTCGGATGAATTAGCTAAAATAAAAGAGGCTTGTAAATGGGCAGACTTTGCTATAGAAGTTGGCTGCAATGAAATTGCAGAAGGTAAGTCAGAAATGGAAATCCTAGCAAGCATCGAATATGAATTAAAGAAAAAAGGCATCGGTAAAATGTCCTTTTCTACTATGGTACTAACGGGCGTTAATGGCGCTTCTCCTCATGGTAACCCTGGCGAAACAAAAGTAAGAAAAGGAGACTTAGTATTATTTGATTTAGGGGTAGTGGTTGATGGGTACTGCTCTGATATTACTAGAACAGTTGCTTTTGGAGACATTAACGAAAAACAAAAGGACATTTATGACACTGTTTTAAAAGCGCAGCTTACTGCAATCGAAGCCTCTAAGCCAGGCGTTTCATGTGCTACCGTTGACCTTGCTGCTCGTAACACGATAAAAGATGCGGGATATGGAGATTTCTTTCCACATCGTTTAGGTCATGGATTAGGTATTAGTGTTCATGAATTCCCTTCCTTAACGGAAACAAATTCGCTTGTTTTACAAGAAGGCATGGTATATACGATCGAACCTGGAATTTACGTACCGAATGTGGCAGGAGTTCGAATCGAAGATGATATCTATGTTACAAAAGAAGGGGTAGAGATTTTAACAAAATTCCCAAAAGAACTTCAAATCATCCAATAAGTAAAAATAATTAAGAGAGTATCGGTAAATGACCATCGATACTTTCTTTTTTGTTTTGTTTATAATTAACTTCGAATTAATATAAACTCCTAATCTATTTCTTCCTTTATGTACTTGCACCTAATTAAAAATCCTACATAAAATACCTAGACTTTTAAGGGGAAGAAGGAGAAGAAAAGAATGGTTAAATATGTGGATTATACAGATCCAAAAATAAAATATAGTTTCGATGTAAATAAAAGCAATTTTTTTAAAAGGGATAATCAAAATTACATTAATGTTTTAGGCGAACAACAGTTAAATTCGTTGGAAAACGTGTCATTGCTGGATATCTATTTAAGCAAAGATATTGTAGTGGAGCCACATGTTCACCAAAACGCAGCTGAACTCGTTTATTGTATATCCGGATCTGCCACTGTTTCGCTATTAAATCCGTTTACGAAAAAAATTCAAAACTATACAATCACACCTGCCCAAGTAGCGAATGTTCCCCAAGGATGGTGGCATTATGAAATTGCTAATACAAATAATACTCATTTATTAGCTATATTTAATGCACCAACACCTGAAGCAATCTTTGGATCTGATTTACTTCGCCTCACTCCTCCTGATTTAATGGCACATACTTATTCAATGGACGTAAATAAGTGGAAATCTACCATATCGCCAATTAATAAAACCACGATTCTTGGACCATCTATCAATAGAAACGATCCACGACAACAGCATTATCCAACTAACAATTATCCGCAACAACCAGGTTATCAACACCCTTACTACGTTCCAGGTCATTATTAATCTATATACTCATTACTAAATTGCCGAACCAATCTATTGAAAGATTCGTATAATTGTTTGGGATTTTTTATTCGTTTTTAAAAAGGATGTTCTATGAAGTTTGTTGTTATTACTCGTAGTCTGAATACACTTCACTTTCCGTGGGGCTTGCGCTGAGCCGCGGAAAGCGAGTGTCTGTAGCGCAATGGAACGAGCTGGTTCTTACATATGACTACATGTAAAAACACAAATAACCAAGTATGCGAAAGTAGCCATTATTCAATAGCTAAATTAGGGATTATTCGTCTGTAAAGAATATCTATTTAGTTATGCCCCAGCCTCTTGGAACTATATATATTTACTGTTTCGGCTGTTTCTTTTCTTCACTTAAAATAGTATCAATCGCACCAGCATTATATGAATCCATTACTTGTGCTGTTACCTCTTCGCTTCCTTTTTCATCAAATTGAAACTCATTCTGTTTACTTCCATTTTGTTTGTCCATCTTAATTCCTCCCTTTCTTAAATTCTTACCTATTATCTGAATGAAAAGTTAAACTTATGCATGAATTGGGTATATAATATAAGTAGATAAACTAAAGGAGTGAACACGGATGAACGTAAACTATCAAAACATTATTGTTGCAGTAGATGGTTCAGAAGAAGCAGACAATGCAATAAAGAAAGCGATTTCAATAGCGAAAGAAAACAGTTCCAAGCTTGTTATTGCTCACGTTATTGATACAAGGTCTTTTGCAACAGTAGCTGCATATGATCAGTCCATAGCCGCTAAATCGGATGAGTTCGCAAATGAGTTATTAGATAAATATGTAGCGGAAGCAACTACTGCAGGTATTCAAAATGTAGTAAAAGCAATTGAATTTGGTTCTCCACGCTCAGTAGTTCCTCGAGAAATCGCAACTAAATATAAAGCAGATTTAATTGTTTGTGGAGCTACAGGATTAAATGCAGTTGAGCGATTTATTATTGGAAGTGTATCTGAAGGAATAACAAGAAACGCACCTTGTGATGTTTTAGTTGTTAGAAATAGTTAAGCAATATAAAGAAAACTTTTATCATTTACTGTCCGTTAAGTGTCAACTAAAGTGTAAAGAAGAATATTCTATTATTTGATTGCAACTTTGCACTCAAAAATAGAATATTCTTCTTTTATTTGACTTCTTCTTTTTCAAACACACAAAGCTTAGCTTTTTCAATTGCTAGTTCTATTTGTTTAAATCCTGTTCCACCTGCACTATTTCGTCTTTCCACTGCGGTTCTTGGATTTAATACATGATAAATATCTTCTTCAAATAAGCTATTTGCCGCTTTTAGTTCTTCTATACTTAAATCCTGTAAATAACATTTTTTATTTACACAATATAGAACCAATTTCCCGACTACTTCATGAGCTTCTCTAAACGGCATGCCTTTATCTGATAAATAATCAGCTAATTCTGTCGCATTAGAAAAATCATTTTTTGTGGCATTTTCCATTCCTTGTTCATTAACCTTCATTGTTTGAATCATCCCTGCGAAGATGCGTAAAGATCCAACAACTGTTTTCACTGTATCAAACATCCCCTCTTTGTCTTCCTGCATGTCTTTATTGTAGGAAAGTGGCAAACCTTTCAACACAGTTAATAACCCCATTAAATTACCATATACCCGCCCCGTTTTTCCTCTGATTAATTCAGCCATATCCGGGTTTTTCTTTTGAGGCATGATACTACTTCCTGTTGAAAAACTATCGTCTAATTCGATAAATTTAAATTCTTGAGAAGACCAAAGAATAATTTCTTCGCTAAAGCGGGAAAGGTGCATCATTAAAATGGAACTAGTCGATAAAAATTCCAGAATAAAATCACGATCACTAACTGCATCCATACTATTTTCATATATGGAATCAAACCCAAGTAAGTTAGCACTATATGCACGATCAATTGGGAAGGTTGTTCCTGCTAAAGCACCGGAACCAAGAGGTGATACATTAATTCTCGTTAGATTTTCTTGATATCTTTGTTTGTCTCTTTCAAACATCCAAAAATAGGCCATTAAATGATGTGCAAACGAAATAGGTTGTGCCCGTTGAAGATGAGTGTAGCCAGGCATTACTGTTTCAATATGAATTTCAGCCTTTTCCAACAGAGCGATTTGTAAATCATTCAACAATTGAATAATCAACTTCACTTGTCTTCTTAGATAAAGATGCATATCTGTTGCAACCTGATCATTTCTACTTCTCCCAGTATGAAGCTTCCCACCTAGAGGACCTATTAAATCGGTTAATTGACTTTCTAAATTAAGATGAATATCTTCTAACTTTACAGAAAACGTTAATTCGTCATTTTCTGCTTGATTTTGGAGAGCTAGTAAACCACTTTTGATTTTCTCCGCCTCTTCAACTGACAATATTCCTGTTTTAGAGAGCATAGCCACATGGGCAATGCTCCCTTCGATATCTTCTAACACTAGCTCTTGATCAAAAGAAATGGACGCACCGAATTCGTCGACCCATTCCTCGGCAGATTTTGTAAATCTGCCTCCCCATAATTTCTTCACACAGTCACCTTCTTGCCGTTTTCCACAATGCTTTGTACTTTTGTTGGTAGTCCCCATAACTTGATGAAACCAACCGCTGCAGCGTGATCAAACTCGTCATCCGAAGTATACGTAGCAAGTTTCTCATCATATAGAGAATTTGGCGATTTTCTCCCTTCTACAATCGCATGCCCTTTAAATAATTTCACACGAACAGTACCTGTTACATTTTTTTGTGTTTCTTGTAAAAATGCTTGTAATGCTTTTGTTATTGGTGAGAACCAAAGCCCTTCATAAATAACCTCTGTGATTTTCTTTTCAATCACTGGCTTGAAATGGGCTACTTCTTTGACAAGTGTTATATCCTCTAATTCTTTATGTGCTTTAATAAGTGTTAATGCCCCTGGACATTCATACACTTCTCTAGACTTTATTCCTACTAATCTATTTTCTACATGATCTATTCTGCCAACTCCATGTTTTCCAGCGATTTTATTTAACTCAAGGATTAACCCCGATAATGAGTAAGAAATGCCGTCAATGCTAACTGGAACCCCTTCTTTAAATTCAATTTCAATAATATCTGCTTGATCAGGTGCATTTTCAAGACTTACCGTTAAGTCATATGCTTCTTCTGGAGGAGCAGCCCAAGGATCTTCTAAAATACCACATTCATTGCTTCTTCCCCATAGATTTTGGTCAATAGAAAATGGGCTATCTAAGTTAACAGGTATCGGAATATTTTTTTCTTTTGCATAAGCAATTTCTTCCTCACGCGACCATCCCCATTCGCGAACAGGTGCTAGTACTTTTAAATTTGGATTCAATGCTTGTATAGAAACTTCAAAACGCACTTGGTCATTTCCTTTTCCCGTACATCCATGTGCGACTGCAATTGCATTTTCCTTTTCTGCCACTTCAACTAATTTTTTTGAGATTAAAGGTCTTGATAAGGCAGAAACAAGCGGGTATTTCCCTTCATAAAGCGTATGTGCCTGCATAGCAGTAAGTGCAAAATCCTGTGCGAATTCTTCTTTTGCGTCAATTACGTAAGATTGAACAGCTCCAACAGATAATGCCTTTTGCTGAATGAAATTCAAGTCTTTTCCTTCACCAACATCTAAGCAGCATGCGACTACATCATAATTTTGATCCTGTAACCATTTTATTGCTACAGATGTATCTAATCCACCTGAATATGCTAATACTACCTTTGGATTTGCCATTACCTAATTCCTCCTATATTCGAATAAATATTCATTTATTTATATTTTTATTCAAAAACTATATTTATCACTTTAACAACTTTTTCTAATAATTTCAATAGATTTATTATAAAAATATAAAGAATTTAATTTTTATACAAGTATAATTACCTCACTTTTCAATAATAGCCTATTAATTAGCCATTTATATTAATAAACCTTGTATTACACTTTCTAATTTATGCATATTTTTATGCATCACACTTCTAAAAAAGATGTATTCTATATTTCACTCCATTAAAAAAAGGCTGGGACAGAACAAAATATATAATAGATAAAGACGAACAGTCTCTCATTTAGTAGCGAAACCAACTCGTTCCATTTTTAAAGGTTATTTCATTCCATCATTTTTTTAAAGAAAATATAATGAGTAGGAAATACGAAGCAGACGGAATACACGTAGACTCCTATGGGAATTGCGAGAAAGTCCAAGACCCCGCATTCCAGCTGCGGGTAATCGCAACAAACTTTACGAAAACAGCCTAAAATGAAGAAAACCCCAAACAATTATACGAACTTTTCTTAGCATGTACGTATAATTGTTTGGGGTTATTAGGTTAAAAATACTTATGTCCCATCTTCATCATTATCTTCTATTTATGTAATTCACTGACTACATGGCTTAATTCTGGGAGAATTAGTTTGTTCATCGCAAGACGTACCGCTCCCGTTGATCCTGGAGTAGAGAAAACAACCGTATTTTGAATGGTTCCAGCAATCGCTCTTGATAAAATTGCACTTGAGCCTATGTCTTCTGTATAGCTTAGCATGCGGAACAATTCTCCAAACCCATACAATTCTTTTGTGAGAATTGGTTTGATTGCTTCAATTGTCACATCTCTTGGTGAGATACCTGTTCCTCCATTAAGGAGAATACAATCAATTCCATCTGATTGAACTCCCGCTATTATTTCTCGCTTAATTTGTTGTGCATCATCCTTTATGATGACATATTCTAGTACAGAATGTTTTTCTTGCTTTAATAGTTCTATCATTAATTGGCCACTTTTATCATTTTCCTTTGTTCTTGTATCACTGACTGTTATAACTTTACAGCCTACTTGCAAATATTGATGCTTCGTATGGATTTGTTTATTCATGCTTTCCTCCACTCTTTTTCTATTTTGCTATCTCCACTGTAAAATGTGACTCATTTGCCTTATCTAATAATAGCGCTGTTTTTTCGCGGGTAAATAAATGAAGACGATGCATCGGTCTTGTCATCGCTACATATAATAGCTTTAAATCGATTTCTTCTTGTGTAAAAACCTCGTTTAACGTAAAAAGGAACACTGCATCAAATTCTAGTCCCTTGGAAAGATAGCTCGGTACAATAATTAAATAATTCTTTTCAAGCTCTTCATTTTCTTGTAGAAATTGAACATTAGGTACTTTTCTTTTTTGCATTTCTTTGAATATAGCTTTACATTCTTCTTCTGTTTTACCAATAATGGCAATAGAATGAAAACCTTCTCCGTGCAATCCATCTGCTAGCTCGATCATTTTGTCTACTAAAGCTTGTTTTTGGTCATACAAATGAACTGTCGGTTTTTCTCCATGACGTACAACTGGTTTCACTTTAGGCAGATCTTCATCTAGTAGATGCAAAATCTCATTTGCTAAAAACATAATTTCTATTGTAGTCCGATAGCTTTTTTGTAAGGTCATATAATTTGCTCGTGGAAAAATAATCTGCTGCAACGTCTGCCAGTTTTGTAATCCGCGATAGGAGTGAATACCTTGTGCCAAGTCACCGACAAGAGTAAACATATCTGTTTCCAGTCCTGCTTTTAAGGCATAAAGCTGAAATTCACTATAATCTTGAACTTCATCAATAACAATATTTTTCGCTCGATACTCTTTGTCGATACCAAAAATTTTATACTGCAAATAAAATAATGCCCCTAAATCTTCCATTTCTACTTTCTTTTGCTTTAATATCTTTCGTTGAAAGGCAATCATATAATTTAATTGCTTTTCCGTTAGAGAATCTTCCGTATATTTTCTAAGAAGCTTCTTATCCTCAAATAGTCGTGCATAATACCCGTATAAATCAGTCGTCTGCATTGTTTTCATATATTTTCTAACAGCAGTTGAAGCTTCTTTTTTGACATTTGCTAAACGTTCTTCCTTTGTATCTAAAAAGTAGACTACTTTTTCTTTCCGCTTGTCATCTTCTTTAATCCGCAGAGCACGATCTAATGCTTCCTCGTACTTTTCCTCTAATTTGATTAAAATTATTTTCTTTTTCCGCTTTAAATCTGCTTGTAAAATCCCCTTTATTTTCTCTTTCCGTTTGATTAAAGGAAGGTAGTCATATTCCTTCTTAAATAATCGCTCCAACTTCTTCGCTCCATATAAGGGGAATTTTTCTACTCGAAAATCTTCTTTCGGACTCATTTCATTACATATATCCATTAAATATTTATCCATTACCTTTTTATAAGCTAAAGATCCTTTATAGCGAGAAAGCCACTTTACCAGTTCTTCCTGTTTATTCTCATGGTTTATGAATGTTAGCAGCTTTTTATTTGATTGGATTACTTTCATTTTCTTCCCAATGCATAATAGGACATAGTCCAGAAACGTTGTTTGCCGGATTTTTTCAACACCTAAGTCTGGCAATGCCTCCGCAATGTATCCTATGAACATATTATTTGGTGCAATAATCATTAATTGCTCCGGTTGGAAATATCTTGCATAGTTATATATAAAGTATGATATACGGTGTAAAGCAATAGTGGTTTTCCCACTGCCTGCCGCTCCTTGCACAATAATCGGTCGATTTAAGTCAGCTCGAATAATTTCATTTTGTTCTGCTTGAATGGTTGAAATAATCTCCGATAATCGTTGATCTGCTTTACCAGCAAGCGATTGCTGTAATAACTCATCTGTTGTTGTTAAATCAATATCCTGATAATGATTTAGCTTTCCTTTTTCGATTTTAAATTGTCTTTTTAACGATAAATACCCTTCAATCGTTTCTTCATTGACTTCGTAAGCAACTTCTCCTAACCTTCCGTCATAATAGACATTCGCAATCGGTGAGCGCCAGTCTACTATAATTGGTTTTTGTGTATCTTTTTCATAAAGTGAAGTTTTCCCAAGATAATAAACATCTTTATGGGATTTCCCTTTCATCTGATAATCAATTCGTGCAAAATAAGGGGCATCTAAAATTCGCTTTAAAATATTTAGCTCTGTTGTTGCCAACTGTAAAAACTTACTGTTAGTTAAATAGTTGATATAGCTCAAACTACTATCAAGAGCTTCTTCATTACTTATAGACTCTCGTACGTTTTCTTGTAATGTCCCTTGATTTATTTGTGCCTCTTGTAAAACAACATTCATGTAATTTTTAGTATATTCAAGTCTTCTTTCTTCCTGTTCCCATTCATCTTTTGAAAAGTCTTCCATCGTTTCTCCTTTCTCCATTTATAAGAAACCTTCCATCAGGGAGGTTTTTCCTCCTCCCTCGCTGATGGTTAGTTGCACCTATCGGACCGACCTTAACGGGAAAGTTTTCTCACCTAGTTTTCTCGGTTTCCCACAGCCTTAAGGTGGGGGATGACTACCCGTTAGATTAGGATAAATTTTCATCTCGTTTACTTAGTAAATAGCATTTCTGATAATAATGATGTGCCATTTCGGTTATCTTTTTTGTGAAATGATAATTTACTGCTGCTCCAATGATTGTACCTTTATAGGATGATTTTCCTCTAAAAAATACGAGCAAAGAAAGCTTTATTAGCTCTGTTAAAATCGTGTACAGCATTTTTTCCTGGACAATTTCTTCCTTTCCATTATAAAAAAAACCTTGTTGTTCCTGCACCTGTTCAAGCATTAGCTCATTCCAAGCTTCTAATCGCTGCTCCTTCGGCAAACAACCTGCACAGAAAACTTTTAGTGCAGTCATGATCTCATTAGGGCTTTCAGCTGGTCTCCCATATATCGAAGCAAGAACCTGAACGGCACGAAGATTAATAATAAGTATAGAGAGAAAATCTCCTATTAAAAAGCCTGTATGCTTTGACGCCAAGGCCCCTTGGGCAGAAGCAAGCATCCTGTAATGAGCCATTTGTTTATCTGCAATTGATTGTAATTGGTCAATATTTAATTTTGTCATGTCTTTTAATGTGAAGATGGATTCATTATGTACTCTTGCTTGTTGCATTAATTTTTGTGCGGTATTTCGTTGAAATGTGGAATTAAATAAGATGGCATGAAGATGAAATAAGATGTTATCGAGTGATCGCAATATTTTTTGTTTTTGCATTTCAGGTAAATAGGTTAAACCAGTATTTATATAATCTGAGCAAAGTTGGAGAATTTTATTTGGTCGCTCACTTCTTAATTCATTTTCCCACTGCTTCAATTTTTCCAAATAATAGGTTTCTGCTTTCGTAAGCATTTAATCCCCCCTCTGTAAAATAAGAATCATTCCTTATTTTACTAAAAGAATATAATGAAAGACAATATATTTATCAGTTTACATTGGATTCCTTTTTATAGTGGGAAAAAGACAATCCTAATCGTAAATTGTTCTACGAAAAAAGATTGTCTTTATATTTAATAATTATTATATACCTACGTTTATATAGTTAACTTAGATTCCAGCTAATCTACAAACGTCTCTTGCAATCATTACTTCTTCATTTGTTGGAATTACCATTACTTTTACTGGAGAGTGTGGGTAGTTAATGAATGACTCTTCACCAGAAATTTTATTTAATGTTGGATCCCAGTATACGCCCATAAATTCAAGACCTTGAAGTACTCTAGCACGAACGATTTCACTGTTTTCACCGATACCGGCTGTGAAGATAATTGCATCTACACCGTTCATTCCAGATGCATATGATCCAATATATTTATGAATGTTATCGGCAAATATTTGTAAGGCAAGCTCTGCACGATCATTTCCTTCTTTTGCTTGCTCTGTAATATCACGTAAATCACTGGAGAAACCAGAGATTCCTAAAAGACCACTCTTTTTATTTAATACTTGTAGCACTTCATCAGCAGATTGATCTGTTTTTTCCATGATGAACGGGATAAGAGCTGGATCGATATTACCAGAACGAGTTCCCATTGTTACCCCAGCAAGAGGAGTGAATCCCATAGAAGTGTCCATGGACTTTCCACCTTCAATAGCAGCAATACTAGCACCATTTCCTAAGTGACATGAAATTAAACGTAATTGTTCAATTGGACGACCTAATAATTCAGCTGCACGTTGAGACACGTACTTATGGCTAGTACCATGGAAACCATATTTACGAATTCCATATTGCTCATAATATTCATATGGAAGACTGTATAAATAAGATTTCTCAGGCATAGTTTGATGGAACGCTGTGTCATATACTGCTACTGCTGGAACATTCGGTAATACATGTTGGAATGCACGGATACCAGTTAAGTTTGCTGGGTTGTGTAGAGGCGCCAATTCTGATAAAGTATCAATTTTATCAATTACTTCATCTGTAATTACTGCAGAATCAGCAAATTCTTCTCCACCATGTACTACACGATGTCCAATTCCATCGATTTCATCTAATGATGCAATAATGCCTAACTCTGTTAATTTTCCTAAAAGAATTTTAACTGCTACATCATGATCTGGAATTTCTGTAACCTCTTTGATTTTTTCACCGTTAACGGAAATATTGAAAACAGCATCAGTTAATCCAATGCGTTCTATTAAACCTTTTGTAATTACTTCTTCACTTGGCATTTCAAATAACTGAAACTTTAATGAAGAACTACCCGCATTAATCGCAATAATTTTTGCCATAAAATGATTTACTCCCCTTTTATATAACAACTTATTATTTACTTTGTCTGACATTGAACAGATCCAAACATATTACAGACAAGATTTACTTCTTTCAGTTTTTCATTAAAACATTCTACTAGAAACATTTCAAGCACATTATACCCTGTTATTGATATTTTTTTCATTTTTCGTGTATTTTTCGAAAAAAAGACATATTTATGTCGATTATCTTCTATATAATAGAAAAAATCTGTCTTATAACAATTTTAGTAAAGAGTACATTTTATTCCTGTTTATTCTGTTTGATCCATGTATCCATTTCACTTAAAACTTTTTCCATGGCTGGCATATTGGATAGCCTTGGCACTTTTGCAAGTAATACTTGTTTTGGCGCTACTATATTATTCCCCTTTTTCTGCAGAATCAATATACTTTTTGCCGACTGTTTATTTTTGAAAAGCGTTTCCGGTAATTGCAATATCCCCTGTATGTGAACTTCTTCTTTTATATATTCATGGAGTTTATCCGCTTGCTCAGACTCAAATAAATTATTGGGAATAACAAAAAATGCATAGCCACCTGGTTTTAAATAATTCATGCTTTGTTCAATAAATAAATGATGAGCATAAGTATGTCCATTTTCAGCTTTCACTTTAAATTCATTTGCACGAACATCATTTGGATAATAGCCAACTGGTAAATCACTCACGACTACATCTACTGGATCGATGAATAAATGTTCTAGGCTATCTTGGTTATAAAATTCAACTTGTTGTTCCTGCAAATTAGCATTTACTAGAGCTAGCTGTAATAGTAAATCATCAATATCTACACCATATGCAGCTAAATTTTTGCCTTGCTGATAGTTCATTACGGTTGTTAATAAATTCCCTGTACCAACCGCTAAATCTAACAGACGAAGATCCTCTTTTACATAAAACTTCTGCACTAAATAGCCGAAAAGAATGCCGATTGAATCTGGTGTCATTTGGTGATTTGGTTGTGTACTTTCTTTCATCCCTTTTAAAATGACAAGTTGAAAAGCTTTGCGTATTTCTTCTTTTGTGTACTTAGCTAATTTAATTGCTTCATACGATTTTCTTAATCTCTTTTTGCTTAGTTCGCTCAATTCTTCCTGTAAAATAGCTTCTTGGAAAATATTTTCCCCTGATAAAGCTAATGATTCTAAATACGTATACTCTAATTCTTCTTGTATAATCAATGCTGTTTCATTGAATACTGTAAATAATTCTTCTACTGGAGAAATGTTCATATATTATCACCTATTTATTGTAGATTGTTGTTATTACCTTTGAGAAACCTTTAAATGGCTTTTCATGTCTTATCTTCAAGCTTCACACAAAGTATGCCTTGTAACCACATAAAGAAGCTTCCATCAGTGTTTTTTCCTCATCTCCCACTCGTGGTTAGTTGCACTTATCGAACTTTTCGGGAGAGTTTCTACGCCTAGTTCTTCGATTTCCCACAGCTTTGAGGCGGGGGGGCTTACTGCCCGCGTTAAGAGTTGACCAGAAAAAGAAAACAGACAAATAAAAAGAGCCTGTCCTTTTAATAGAAGGCCAAACTCTAGCTTATCACACGGTTAATCATTTAACCAGATAATCGATGTATTACCTGCAATTAAGTTCATCAGTTTGCTGCTTTTGCTGCTGAAATAGCTGCCTCATAGTTTGGATGGTTACTGCCTTCACTTACATATTCTACATATGTAACAGTATCATTTGTGTCAACAACAAAGATTGCTCGTGCTAATAAACGCAATTCTTTCATAACAACGCCGTACGCTTCCCCAAAAGATAAATCTCTGTGGTCTGATACAGTAATAACATTATCTAAACCACTTGCTGCACACCATCTTCTTTGAGCGAAAGGTAAATCAACACTTACTGTTATTATCTCTATATTCGCAAGATTAGCAGCTTCTTCATTAAATCTTCTTGTTTGCGTATCACAAACACCTGTATCAATTGAAGGAACAACACTAAAAAGACGAATTTCCCCCTTTGAGCTTGCTAGTGATACTTCTGACATATCATTAGCTAATGCGATAAAATCGGGTGCCTTATCTCCAACCTTCACTTCATTACCAATCAATGTTACTGGGGTATGTTTAAATGTTACTGTTGCCATTGTATTCTCCTCCATTTTTTATGTAATCTTATGTAATTACTTTCATCATAGCGATTGTTCCTTGTATTTGCAAAAATTACGAACTGTATAAAGAATGATTTTCATTTACAAGTAAAATGAAACGAGTTCACCGTTTATTGTGAACTCGTACTTCCAACCATTATATTCGTAGCAATTCTAACTATTAAAATTCAATATTTTCTTTTTGTTGATGTGTATGACCTTCACTACTATTTGACTCAGAGGAAGAATCTTTTTTTGCAAACATTTGCTGAATTTTATCAACTGCTTGTGGCGCAATGTCCAAGATTTTTTCGTATAGGTGTGTACTTTCGTCCAAGTGTACCATTTTTACACCTTGAGCATTTACAATCAAGAAAGCAATTGGCGTAATACTTACTCCGCCACCGCTACCTCCACCGAAAGGATGCTTTGTTAGTGAATCGTTTAATGAATGATTTTCTAGCGTAAACTCGCTTCCTCCAGCTGCAAACCCAAAGCCTACTTTGGAAACCGTTAATATAACGCTGCCATCAGGTGTCTCGACTGGATCGCCAATAATCGTATTGACATCAATCATTTCTTTTAAATTTTCCATTGCGGTTGTCATTAAGCCTTGAATTGGATGATCTGACATTTTCCCATTCCTCCATTTGTACTATTGTTTACTTGGAATAGACGTTTCATTAGTTTTAAACTTAGGAAAACCATCTTTCCAATATTTCACCAGTTTAATTCCTGCCATCATAGCATGCCCTATCCGAAATTGAATCATACAAGAAAATAATGTTTCAGATGCAACTCCTTGAAAGTGTGGATAAATATTGATTTTTGGCATATCTCGAAGTTTCATATAATTACTAATAATCCCGATAATGCTTCCTTTCACTGCCCATATAGCTCCAGAAACCATGCCAGTATGAGCTGCATCACCGAGTCCAACAATAGAACTCCATTCTATATTCCTTATTGTAAGTTTCGCTAAAAATGACCTTACTATGCGGTGAAATTGAACAACATGATTCAATAATTCTTTGAAATTTGATAAAAAATTCAATAAATCAGAAGGAGAATATTGTTTTGTTTCCTCCGTTGTATCTTTTTTACCCTTTATTTCCGTTTCCTCTTCCATCACCAACGTTGGGGAGTCATTATCTATTTTTATCAGAGGGATTGTTTTTTTATATTTTATAAGTCCAAATAATGCGCGAACCTCTATTTTTAAATCATCATTATCCTTTTTATGATAATAGCGTATATGTATGGTTAATTTTAAAAAGCATAAGAGAACGAGCAGTAATAAAAAAGCACCAATAATAATAGCGATTATGAAAAGAACTTTCACTTTGGTAACACTTCCCTTCAGCTTATTATTATTGGATAAAGTAGGTAAAAATAAACATGCTTTACAAGGAATCTTGACTCAATGTTTAAGCAAAAATAAAGAAAACTGCCAACAGAGGAGAGTTTTCCCCCTCCTTCACTGTTGATTATTGCACTTATTGGACCTTTTATGAGAGAGTTTCCACCCCTAGCTCTCTCAATTTTCCGCAGTTTATGGTTAAGTCTTACTGCCTGTGAAGAGTGGGAGAAATTCCACCCATTAAGAGGCTGGGATAAAACAAAATATATACTGCGTAAAGGCGAACAATCTCTCATTTAGTAGTGAAGCCAATTCGTTCCATTGCGTTTTTAAAGGTTATTTAGTTCCACCAATTTTTTTAAAGAAAATTTAATTATTAGGAAAAGCGGAGCAGATTGAATACACGTAGACTCCTATGGGAGCTGCGAGAAAGTCCGAGACCCTGCAGGCGAAGCCGAAGCGGCTCGGCGCTCGCCCCATGGAAAGCAAAGTGGATTCAGTCTGCGGGTAACTACCTCAAACCCTATTTAAAATGAATAAAAAACCCAAACAATTATACGAAAATTTGATTAACAATCTCCATATAATGGTTCGAGTTTATATTTGGTTGTAATACTTTTGTCCCAGCCTCAAAAAAAACAGTCCATAACATCGACGTTGTTATGGACTGTTTTTTTATCGATCATGAATCACTGCCGTATCAGCAAATAAGTCATGAATTCCTTGTTTTTTTGGCAAGAAGGCCACTAATGCATATAAAATGAAAAAACTGCCAGAGATAAATCGACCGATCCACTCCCGGAACAGAACCGTATCCCAAGTTAACTTTTCTTTGTTTATAGGCACTACCTTTAAGCCAAAGATCATTTTTCCTAACGTTTGTTTTAAAAACTTAGTCATTAAAACAAAATACAAATAAAAAGTAATCGCTGTACAAATGTTTACCGTAGAAAAAATACCTGATTCATGCAACGGCACATCTAATATTCGTAGAATTGGGTAGATTAAGATACGGTTAACGCTCGAGACAATAATTAAGTCGGCTAAATAAGCCCAAAAACGCATCCAAAAGCCTGCATAGACATAAGAAATTTCCTTATTTTGTTCTTCTGCCAGTACTGTTTTTTCAATATCCACTTGCTTCTCTGATGATACTGATTGCTCTTGTAGTCCTTCTTCCTTCTGTAATACTTCTTGTTCAAAATCATCACGTTCATTACTCATTATGTCCCCTCCTATTCTGCATATAAATACATTAGCCGAGGTGAGTTAGCATTTGTGACGATTTTTAATATATTTGCTAATTCTTTATCCTCACTTGTTATTAATTTTTTTGCAGTCATGCCGAACAGGGAACCAAAACCAGTATTGTCGGTATACTTAACAACCGCTGCGTCCTTTAATTTATAATCTGTTTTCATCTGTTCTACTACATCATCAAAATAGCCAAAATCATCAATTAAATTTAATTCCTTCGCCTGTCTACCATCATAGATACGACCATCTGCGATTTTTTTCACTTCTGCTTCTGTCATACCTCGTCCGTCCGCAATAACTTTAACAAAGCCAGCGTAAGAATTGTCGATTAATTGTTGGAGTATATCTCTTTCTTCCTCTGTCATTTCTCTCGTTGAACTCATGATATCCTTATACTTACCACTCTTAATTGTGACAAACTCTACTCCATATTTTTCAGCAAGCCCTTCAAAATTATATCCACTCATAATAACTCCAAGTGAACCAGTCAATGTTTCAGGACTTGCAAAAATTTTATCTGCGGGTGCTGAAATATAATACCCTCCAGAAGCTGCCATAGAACCCATTGATACGTAAACCGGTATGTCCGATTCCTTTTGTATTTCGACTAATTTATCATGAATTTGGGCACTTTCTACAACTCCTCCACCTGGAGAATTCACTTTCAAAATAACTCCTTTTACACTCGGATCTTCGTTTATGTAATCAAGTTTTTCCATAAATGAAGTATGGTTATATCCTACTGTTGAGAAAAGAGATTCAGCATCGCCTGTATCTTGGATGGCTCCAGATACTTCTAAGACCACTATTTTCTTAGAATAATCTCCATCCTCTATGTATTCTTCTACATAAGGCGCTTCTCCCTCACTTAGGAATTGTCCAAATAACTCTTCTACATCTGTTGTAAATGCCATTGATACCATGCTGGTAATAATGGAGAAAGCGAATATAACACCTGCTATCCCTAAAGCTGCCCAACGTTTTCCACTCATTCACTCATAACCCCCTATTAATCTTTCTATTTCATATACGTACTACCATCGAGAATGTTTCAGAAAAATGGTAAAGCACTTAAATATCGTATTAATTTTTCTATTGTATTATGCTATTCCCTTTGCTTGCTGTCGCTTTTTGGAATTAGTAAATAACTTTGTTTGCGAAAGAGAATAAATCGATAATGCTGTCCAAATAAATATAAATGCTAATAAATGAGAAGGTGTAAATGGTTCATGATATACAAATACCCCAAGAATCAGTGTCAATGTAGGTGTTAAATATTGAATGAACCCCAGCATAGATAAAGGAATCTTCTGCGCCCCCTTAGCAAAAAACAATAATGGTACGGCAGTTAATACACCTGAAATAATTAATAAGAAATCCAAACTTGCTGAAACTGCTAAAAATGCATGATCCCCTTTAATAAATAAATAGCCAATATAAAGTAAAGCAAATGGTGTAATAAACATTGTTTCCAATGTTAATCCTACATCCGAATTAACTTTGATTAATTTTTTTGTTAAGCCATATAATCCAAATGTTAATGCTAAAGATATTGCTATCCAAGGAAATGCGCCATGTGCAAATGTAATAATACAGACTCCAATTGCAGCTAATCCGACGGAGACATACTGAATTTTCGACAATTTTTCTTTCATTACAAAAATACCCAATAATACACTTACTAATGGATTTATATAATATCCGAGACTAGTTTCGATTATTTTATTTGCATTTACAGCCCAAATATAGACAAACCAATTACAACTAACTAATACAGAGGCAACAAATAGCATAATTCCCTGTTTTTTTTGATGCTTAAATGATCGCAGTGTTTGATAAAACAATCCCCATTTACGTGTAAAAGTTAGTAAAATACACATAAATATAAACGACCACAAAATTCTGTTTGCTAGAATTTCATCTGCTCCTACCCCCTGCAGATGTTTCCAATATATCGGGAAAAGCCCCCATATTAAATAGGAAATCGCCGCAAATATGACCCCATGCCGAACGTCGTTTTTCTCCATCATCATCGCTTCTTTCTATATTCGAAATATTCCATATTATATATATTTTTTTGGAAGCTGGCAATCTTTTTTAGCATTTTGTTTGTAAAGGAATGAACCTTTTTACGGAATATTTTCATAAACAAGCAAAAAGATTAGGGATTATTCCTAATCTTTTTGCTTGTTTATTGCGCCAAACGTTCATACATTATTTCATTTCCAACAATCGTTTTTGTTACTGTTATTTTCTCAATTTCCTGTGGATTTATTGTAAAAATATCTTTGTTTAATATGGTAAAATCCGCTAGATATCCTTTTTCGATTTTTCCACGGTTATCTTCATGGCAAATAGCATAGGCACTTCCTTTCGTATACAGGCAAACAGCTTCATAAACTGTCAATGCCTCTTCTGGAAGATATCCTACTCCCCGTTTATCCTCATCGTTAGATCTTGTTACAGCCGCTTGAATTCCTGCTAAAGGATTCGCACTTTCAATCGGAGCATCTGAGCCTCCTGCACAATGCAGCCCTTCTTTTAATAGTGTTTTCCAGGCATAACAATAAGCAAGATTTTCCTTTCCAAGTCTATCTATTACCCATGGAAAATCAGAAGCTACAAAGCTTGGCTGGATATCTAATATTAAAGGTAATCCTCTCATCCGTTCGATTAAATCTTTACGTAGCATCGTTGCATGGATAAGACGATCTCTCCCAAAACCTTGCAATGGGTGTTTTTCAATCGCCTCTAACACCATTTCAAAAGCTGCATCTCCGATTGCATGGACTGCTATTGGAACTTCTTTTTCTCTTGCTTTCGCTACCAATCGATTTAACACTTCTTGGGTAAAAATACTTACTCCATTTGTGGAAGGATCATCATGATATGGTCTACTTAATAGTGCCGTTCTTCCACCAAAAGCACCATCAGCAAATATTTTCATACTACCAAGCTCAACCCACTCCGAACCTCCTAAATATTTTCCACCTGCTTGGATTATTTCTTCAAATACTTCATGATGAACAAGCAAATGAGCTCTAAAAAGATTCCCTTCTTCTTCTACTACTTTTTTAAAGGAACGGTATGTACCTTCATAGCCATGATAATAGTTTAAATCTTCTGTATGCGCTCCAGTAAGCCCTAAGCGATAAGCATCTTTAATCCCTGCTCGCAATGCTCTTTCTACATAATCATCTGTCACCTTAGGTAATATGCTTGTGATTAATTCTTGGGCTTGATCTTTAAAAACCCCTGTAAGATTGCCTGCTTCATCCTTTTCAATAACACCGCCAAATGGGACTGCTGTATCATTTGTAATATTGGCAATTTTTAAAGCATAAGCGTTCACTGCGATTGCATGCTTGCATATTCGATTTAACAGAACTGGATGATTTGGCACATACTCATCGATATCCTTAAAAGTTAGCGCCTGTTGCTCTGGCCACATGTTTTCATTCCAGCCATCACCAATAATCCATTCTCCTTCTTTTATGTCCTTCGCATAACTAGCCAGCAATTTCAAAGCTTGCTCTTTAGATGTACACGTTGATAAATTTAACCTTAAAAGTTTTTCCCCGTGACCAACTAAATGCATGTGACTATCTACAAACCCTGGCAAAAGGATATCACCTTTTAAATCTATTTTTTCTACGATACTTCCTGCAAATTTTTCTTCCAAGTAGTTTTTATCTCCATAATCGACAATATGCTGCTTGTCCGTAAAAACAGCTTCTACTACATGCCCTTCCTCTTTAAGCGTATATATTTTCCCACCATAAATAAGTTTCCCCATCAGATCCTCCTGTTATTTACTTTTCATAAAAGAGGCTGGGACATAAGTATTCCAGCCAAGGATAATTCCGAACAATTATACGAAGATGCTAATGAATGTTCCGTATAATTGTTCGGGCTTTTATTTGTTTTTCAAAGGATGTTTCCATGAAGTTTGGTGCGATTCCCCGCAGCCGGAATACACTTCGCTTTCCATGGGGCTCGCGCTGAGCCGCTTCGGCCTGTGGCCTGCAGGGTCTCAGACTGTCTCGCTAATCCCATAGGAGTCTTCGTGTATTCCGGCTGCTCTGTTTTTCCAACTAATTATATTTCCTCTTGTAAAAAGTATGCGAAAGCAGCCGCTATTTACTAGCTATATTAGAAATTGTTCGTCTTTACAGAGTATCTATTTAGTTATGTCCCATCCTCTTTTAAATAGACGATCCTATTAGCTGAATGCGTCATTTTCTTCTTTAATACTTATTTTTCTGCTCATTTTCCCGTAATTCAACTCTTCTAATTTTACCTGAAGTTGTTTTCGGCAATTCATCCATAAATTCTATCTTGCGAGGATACTTATAAGGGGCTGTTAATTTTTTCACATGAGATTGCAGCTCTTTGATTAATTCTTCGCTTCCTTCCATTCCATCTCGAAGAACAACAAAAGCTTTCACAACATTTCCTCTGATCGAATCTGGACTTGCTACTACTGCACATTCTTTAACCGCTCTATGCTTAACTAAAGCATCCTCCACTTCAAATGGTCCAATTGTATAACCAGAACTGATAATGATATCATCTCTTCGACCTTCGAACCAAAAATAGCCATCTTTATCTTTTCTCGCACGGTCACCAGTGATGTAATAATCACCGCGAAATTGATTTTTCGTTCTCTCTGGTTCTTTTAAATACTCTTTAAATAATGCAGGTGTATCTTTATGTACAGCGATATCACCAACCTCATCTATAGGACATATTTCACCATCTTCATTGATAATTTCTACAATATTTCCTGGTGTTGGTTTCCCCATCGACCCAGGTCGTAATTCAACACCTTTTGTTATCCCAATTAGCAATGTATTTTCTGTTTGTCCATATCCATCACGTACATCTAGCTGGAAATGTTCTTTAAATACATCAATTACTTCTCTGTTTAATGGTTCTCCAGCGGAAACAGCACTTCGTAGTTGATTTAATTGATACTTATGAATATCTTCCACTTTCGCCATCAAACGATACTCAGTTGGTGTACAACAAAAAACATTTACTTCGTATTTCTCCAGAAGCTGCAAATATTTTTCTGGGTTAAATCTACCATGATAAACAAGTCCAATCGCTCCAGATCCTAATACTGATAATAAAGGACTCCAAACCCATTTCTGCCATCCAGGTCCTGCAGTTGCCCACACTAAGTCTCCCTCTTCAATACAGAGCCAATTAGGCGCAGCCGTTCTTAGATGAGCATATGCCCACCCATGTGTATGTACAACCCCTTTAGGATTACCGGTTGTTCCGGATGTGTATGAAATAAATGCTGTGTCTGTCTTAAGTGTATGAACGAGCTCAAGCTCATCGGAAACATCATGTACTCGCTCATCTAAAGTCATCCAGCCTTCTTTTCCTTCTCCTAGCACAAAACGTTTAATCGTATGTATTTCTTCCACTAGTTCTAATTCACCTATGAATGGATAATAACTAACAACTGCTTTTACGTCTCCGTGCTTGATGCGATATTGTAAGTCTTTCGCACGAAGCATTTCTGAACTAGGTAGAACGGTTAACCCTAGTTTTAATGCAGCTAAATATACTTGATAAGCTTCCATTATTCTTGGAACAATGACAAGGACGACATCCCCTTTTTGTAAGCCCTCTTCTTTAAATACATTTCCTATTCTATTTGCTGCTTTCATTAAGGAGGAATAGGTAACTTCTTTTGTTTCGCCTTCTTCATTCTCCCATTTCAATGCAAGTCTATCTGGATTTTGGGCAAATTTTTCAATCTCCGAAACAAAGTTATATTGTTCTGGAGCTATTAAATCTTCCGTACTCATAAATATTTTCCTCCTGATTCTAATTGTAAATACTTAACCCATTATACTACCCTACCTGTATTTTTTAAATTATTTAAATTTCAAACCTTCAATGAAATTAATGTATTTTTCTGAATTTTTTCAAAAAACTCTTTTCTTCTACCAGATAAACAGTTTTGAAGCATCATTCCTCTGAAAACTGCACTTCCTTTTGATGAGTAAAATTATTTTGCCAATAAAAAAGCCGTAAGAAAAGAGCAAGGCATGATGCCTTGCTCTTTGTAGCCATTGTATTAAATTATTTAGAGAAACCGCCGCCTAATTGTTGCTCAGCCATTTGTACTAAACGTTTAGTGATTTCACCACCAACAGATCCGTTAGCACGAGAAGTTGTTTCAGCACCTAAGCTTACACCAAACTCAGTAGCAATTTCATATTTCATTTGGTCTAAAGCTTGAGAAACACCAGGAACCACTAATTGATTTGAATTGTTTGCCATGTGTATCACCTCCTTGTGATAATAGAATGTGTAATACACCTGGCATTCATTCGTTTAAATTACTGGTAATTGTTCACAATAAATTTGGAAATTAATGTTATTACCATATCTTCTAGTTTTTACCGAGTTATCCCCACTTAAAATTAGTATTAGAAAAGAGAATCTGTTTCTGTGTTAATCTTTTTCTCTTCTCTTTTTAGGATTATCGTTTCCACCTTATTAACAGCTTCTTCAATCAATGGCTCAAAATCAGTAAAGCTTTCATAATACTGCACTTTTTCTTTTTTAGGTTTCGTTTTAGGAGAAGATGGTACAAATACTGTACAGCAATCCTCATATGGGCGAATCGAAATATCATGTGTATCGATTTTCTTTGCCCATTCAATTATTTCTGTTTTATCTGACGTAATTAATGGTCTCAATATTGGTGTATTTGTCACATCATTGATCGCATACATACTTTCTAACGTTTGGCTTGCAACTTGCCCTAAGCTTTCTCCCGTTATAATCGCAAGTGCTTCTTGTCTTCTGCGAATTTCATCTGTAATTCTTAACATCATTCTTCTAGTTGCCGTCATTGTATAATTTTCTGGAATTTGTTTATGAATCAACTGTTGAATAGTAGTAAATGGAACAATATGCAATACGAAATGACCATTAAAATGAGCAAGCTTTTCCGAAATATCAATTACCTTTTGTTTTGCTCTTTCGCTAGTAAACGGAGGACTAAAGAAATGAACGCCCTCTACTTCTAGGCCTCTTTTCATGGATAAATAACCCGCTACAGGGCTGTCTAACCCTCCTGATAACATAAGCATTGCTTTCCCGCTTGTGCCTGAAGGCAATCCACCTGCCCCTGCAATATTTTCACACGAAAGATAAATCGCTTCTTGTCTAACTTCAATTTGTACATTAATATCAGGATTTTTAACATCCACTTTTAAACCAGGGATATTTTTTAATAAATGGCCACCAATAGCTTGATTAATATCATTTGTATCAAGTTCGAACTCTTTATCAGCACGTCTAGCACTTATTTTAAAAGTACATCCGTCATTATATAAAGAAGCAACTATATCCAAAGCAGCTGCTTTTATTATTTCAATATCTCTTTCTAACTTGATTGCGGGGCTAAAAGATTGAATTCCAAAAATACTTTTAAGAACTTTGGAAATCTCCTCAGCACTTTCCCCATTCAATAATACATACATTCTTTCCCTTTTGGCTTCAATCGCCACATTCGGAAAACCATCTAAAGACTTTACAATTGTTTGCTTCAATTTATCTACAAATTGTTTTCTGTTTCTTCCTTTTGTAGATAGCTCTCCATAACGTATTAAAATACGATCATATTTCACTTCATTACACCTCTCAACCATTCCTTGATGTCTTTTATTGCAGCAATTACTTTTTCCATTTCTGTCATTGTATTTTCATAAGATAGACTAATTCTAAAAGAGCTTTCCGCAATTTGTTCTGGTACACCAATTCCTAATAATGTTTTACTAACTTTATTTGTTTTGGAAGAACATGCACTCGTAGTAGAAATATAAATCCCACGTTCCTCTAAAGCATGAACAAATACCTCTGCTTTTACCCCTTCGATGGAGAAATTAAGAATATGTGGAACACTTTTTTCTAGAGCTGGAGAATGGATAGAGATGCCTTTCATTCTAGCTAGTTGCTCACGCAAATAAAGATTCATCTGTGTCAGAATAGACATTTTGTCCTTTTCATTTTGGAGCTGCATACGTAATGCTTTGGCAGTTGCTACAGCACCAGCTACATTCTCTGTTCCACTTCGGAAAGCATTCTCCTGCCCTCCACCTGCTAATAATGGTTCCATTCTTTTTCCTTCTTTTATATATAAAACTCCATTCCCTTTTAGCCCATGAAATTTATGGGCCGAGATGGTATAAGCATCCACATTAGCCTTCTTTAATGAAATAGCTTGTTTCCCAATTCCTTGGACACCATCTACATGAAAATATATATTAGGATAATAATTAGATAAAATTTTTCCTATTTCCTCAATTGGTTGAATCGAACCTATTTCATTGTTCACATGCATTACAGAAACTAAGATTGTTTCTTTGCGAATATGTTTGATTATATCTTCGGCGGATACTTGTCCAAATTCATTGACAGGTACATAGGAGATAGAGAAACCATCTTCTTCTAATTGTTCCATTACCTTATGAATAGAATCATGTTCAACGGTTGTTGTTATAATATGATTTCCTCTTCCCTTATACGTACGAGCAATCCCTTTTAACACAGTATTATTTCCTTCCGTTCCTCCTGAGGTGAAATAAATTTCATTACTTTTTACGCCTAAGAGTCCAGCAATTTGCTCTCTTGCTTGTATTAGCAATTTCTCTGCTTCCATACCGATTCGATGGATGGAGGAGGGGTTTCCAAAGAACTTTTGAGATACGGTTGTATATGATGTAAGAACCTCTGAAAAAGGCCTTGTTGTTGCGCTATTGTCTAAATATATCATTACTTCGGAAGTTCCTTTCCATAATCTGCATAATAGGTAGTAAGACCCACTAATGAAAGTTTTCCTTTATTATGCTACCATATGTTAAAACTTTTGCAAATATAAGTACAAGTAGTAAAGAAAACTTCCATCGGTGAGGAGGTTTTCTCATTCCCACTGATGGTTAGTTGTACATCTCAGATTTTTATAAGAGAGTTTCAATACCTAGTTCCCTGATTTTCTGCTACTTAAGGTGACAGTATTACTATCCGTTAAGAATGGAATAAAAAGATGCGGCTTTTATTTTCTTCCTGTTTGTCTTCCATAGAAATTTCCGCCGTTCCATGAAAAAAGTCTGAGTTAATATTCCTCAGACTTTTTCTGGACATTATCGAATTAGCTGGATGTCATTAACTTTGATTTTCTTTCCATTCATTCGACCAAGCTTCGATTTTATTGGTGCTTCCTGGTTCAATTTCTTCTATTGTTGCTGCTGCATATTGCAGAGCCTCTTTATAGCGATAGTTTCTAAAATGTGCTTCAGCTTCTAGTAAGCCTTGGTGGACTTTTTGAGATTTGCGACGGTATCTGTTTCCATATTGAATTATTCTCTCTGCTAAATAAACAGTTTCAACTAATTCAATTGTTGCATTCACTAATACTTTCACTTTTTCTTCTGTTAAATCTATAATCCTCTTCACTTCAACCATATTTAATGGCGTGCGTTCTAACATTCTTTTTACTTCATCGATACTTTCTTTCGCTTCATGCACTAGTTCATTGTACTCATCTGTAACACCTGGTAAATTGCTATTCGTCACTCTTCTAACAGCATCCGCCACTTGTTTACTTAATTCGCTCAAACGATTATGTGCAGATACTTCATCTTTACGAAGAGCATGGAGCTTTTCAAATAAGGCTTTTTGTTCTAAAGATGCATTTTCTAGCTGTTCCTTCAATTCCTTTAGCTCTTCCCCTAATAAAGTGTGTGCAGCTGATTCCTTCATTAACTTATGCTCTAATACTTCATATTGCTTGAAAAGGAAATTTAATCTCTTCTCCAGCTTAAATTGAAGCTCAATATCTTCATTATCTAGATTATAGTTCTTTTGCAATAATCCAACTTCCACTTGTAGCTGC
This sequence comes from Niallia sp. FSL W8-1348, assembly GCF_038006745.1. Classification (NCBI taxonomy): domain Bacteria; kingdom Bacillati; phylum Bacillota; class Bacilli; order Caryophanales; family Bacillaceae; genus Niallia; species Niallia sp. FSL W8-1348. Next base: position 429,419 of record NZ_JBBOVV010000003.1, read on the forward strand.
GCATTTCCTTGTTGAACATCTTCTAGGATATCCTTTGTTGCCATCATATTATTGCTGCAATAATTTTTTGCAAGCACTTCTTTCTCTAATAAATCATAAAGTAAATCAAGTTTCTCCTGAATTTCAGAAATAACTTTCTCTACTACCTCCACATTTCCTTCTTTTATTTCATTTTCTGTTGAAGCAAGCTCATTTGTTAAATTTTCTATCTCTTCTTCCATTTGTAAATGTTCTAAAATGTATCCCTGCTCGATCATGTCAACATAGCCATCTTTCAACTCATCCAGCTGCTCTGGTAATTTCGTCTGACATTCAATTAGTAATGGAGGAATCTTCTCAATAAGATAAGTAATGGTTGTTAAACGATCCTGGATTTTATAGACAATTTCTCTTGCTTCTAAATAATCTCCATTATTTGTTTTTTCATCATAAGCAATAAATAATTCCGATGTTTCATGAAGCATCGTTTCAATCTTTTTCTCCGTATCGCCAAAAGTATGGCGATGAGCTAAAAGATTTTTTTTGCTTAGTCGATAGGATTCTTTCAGGTCTTCAATTTCCGTTCGGTTTTTTTCTTCACTACCTACAAGGTTATTAAGTTCCTCTAAGATTGTATCGATCCTTTTATCTACACTTTCCATTTTCATGCGAATCGTATCTTGTGTCTTTTTCGCTTTTGGAAAGTTATATTTATCAATATAACTCTCTGTATCAAAAAGAAGTTCTTCAATATCTGGTAACTCAGTTGTAACTATATCGTCCCATTCTTTTCTCCATCGTTCAAACAACTCTTCGGTTTGCCCAATCATATTCAATTGTTTAACCTTTGTGAGTTCTTCCAAAACTGGACGATTCATCATGTTTATTTTCCAATTTTCTAATTCATCGACACCATTATAATATTTTCTTTTAATAAAATATCCCGCTACGAATAAGCAAATAGCAATGCCTATTCCTCCAATTATGTAATTCATTTGAAGCCCCCTGTTCATACACCGGCCATAATTCCGTATCTATTTTAACTAAATTTTATCTAATATCAAGGCAGTAATCCATCATTAAATAACAACAGACTAACTGTCATAAAAAACTCAATCGAGTTCAACAAATCTATCCAATAATGCACGAGTTAAAACGATGATAGATGTCTCTTTTTAAGTAGGTTCCATTCTTTGTATTTATGATAACATGTAAACGACAATTTTTGACTATTATTTTATGTTTTTTTCATAATTTCGTCTACTTTTTTCATCGTTCGATAGATATCTTAATTATATAAGTATTTTTCATAAAAAACACGTATGGACTACTTCTTTATTAATCTTCCTGCTATATTAGGTATAATATTGATAAAAGAATGAATGGAAAGGGTGTTATTACAATGAAAAAGGACGGGCACATCCATACACCATATTGTCCCCATGGAACGAAGGATTCTCTTACGCAATATGCAGAACAAGCCATTGCTCTCGGTTTCACGGAAATGACATTTACTGAGCATGCTCCCTTGCCAAAAGGATTTATCGATACAACACCAACACAAGACAGTAGCATAACGCTGGAAGTTTTACCTTTTTATTTAGAGGACGTGCAAAGGATAAAAAAAGAGTACGAAAAGAGAATCAAGATAAACGTAGGATTAGAAATAGATTATATAGAAGGATTTGAGCTAGAAATAAAAAATTTTCTAGCTGAATGGGGTCACTTTTTAGATGACAGTATTCTAAGTGTACACTTTTTGAAGAATCCAATGTCCACTCACTATGATTGCGTTGATTATAGCCCTGAATATTTTGGAAAAATGGTCGAACAATACGGAGGAGTTTCAAAAATATATGATTGCTATTATCAAACACTTTTAAAATCGATTAAAGCAGATTTAGGACCAGCCAAGCCAAAACGAATCGGTCATATGACACTTATACGTAAGTTCCACCATATGTACCCTTTGGAGCAAAACTTCCAAACAGTACTTTTCGCCATATTGGAAGAAGTGAAAAATCAAGGATATGAACTAGATTATAATGGAGCAGGTGTCAATAAACCATATTGTAAAGAACCATATCCACCTAACTGGATTGTTGAAGAAGCGGTAAAACGCAATATTCCATTGATTTATGGTTCAGATGCTCATCAAGCTCAAGATTTAGGACAGGGCTGGAACGTCATGTTATGGAATGATCGATAATTCTTTCTCAGTTAAACAAACGATATCATGAATCCACCGATGAATCTCTTCTAGGTATTTTCTTTTGAAGTAGTCTTCATGTAAGAAAACATGGAGAACTTCCGTCACATAGTAAGAATGAATAAAAGGCATGGAGAGTAACCCTTTTAATTGAATAATGCTATAGGATATAGACTGTTTTCTAAATTCTTTGCTCTCTATTCCTTTTTCAAAAATTTGCGTAAAGATGTATCTTTCTTTTACATAATAGGTGGACATTATTTCTCTTACAACCTGTGAATCAATCGAAACCTCTCGCAAAACAAATCTTGTTAGTTGAGGATTTTTACATTGATAGGTAATAATACTGTCGACCATTCTTTTTAATTTTTCGGTTGGACTACCAGTTTGCAAGAATACCTCTTCTAACAGCTCTAAATAAGTTTCAAAAAAGTTCATATAGCAATATTCTAACAACCCCTGTTTTCCATTAAAGTAATAAGATATATTTGCTGTGTTTACCTTTGCCAATCCAGCTATATCCCTAATAGAAGTTCCATGATAGCCCTTCCGATTAAATAAGGAAATGGCTGCTTCTACAATAGCGTCCCTTGTTGAAATTTCTTTCATTTCGCCTTACCTCTTTTCTGTTGCGATTCCTTAAAAAGTATGGTTGAATTATTAAAAACTTCTATTATTTAGAAAGACTGTTTTTTGCAAATAAATCTTTTGGTTTTCACAATCTATTTTTTAGGCTGTTTTCGTAAAGTTTGTTGCTGTTACCCGCAGCTTGAATAGACTTTTCGCTTTCCGTGGGGAGAGCGGTGAGCTTGCGGAGTCTCACCTGTCTCGCTAATCCCCGTGGCGTCTACATGTATTCAGGCTGCTTAGCTTTTTCCAAATAATTAATTTTTCTATTGAAAAAACAACAAACAGCCATTTTTAAAAGAATGTAAAAATAACATTTCACCTATGATTACACTTCTTTATCAAGATGGAGAATCCTCTAAAAGATTTCCGACAAAGTACTAACTTCTTCTGTATTTATCGTCAAAAAACAACATAAAAAACGAGAAAGAATGGTGATATACATGTTTAACGTCGAAACATATAATGGTAACCGCGAGGAACAATATCAATTAGTGATAAAACAATTAAATGCTTTATTAGCAGGAGAATCTAATGCAATAGCAAACCTTTCTAATGCGTCTGCACTCTTAAATCAATTTTTAAACCAAATCAATTGGGTGGGCTTTTATCTTGTGGAGGACAACGAGCTTGTTCTTGGTCCATTCCAAGGATTACCAGCTTGTGTCCGCATTCCTTTTGGAAAAGGTGTTTGTGGTACAGCTGCCCTTAATAAAGAAACGGTAAGAGTAGAGGACGTTCATCAATTCCCTGGCCATATTGCTTGTGATGCAGCTTCTCAATCAGAAATCGTTATCCCATTATTAAAAGAAGACGGCACTATAATGGGAGTCCTTGATATCGACTCTCCAGAAAAGAATCGATTTGACGAACTAGATCAAACCTATTTAGAACAATTTGTAAGTTCATTAATGAAGTTTTTATAATAAGCTAGCAAGAACTGCCCTTAGCACGCTTGCAGTTAAAATGGTTTGTCATCATACGCAAGACTTCCCTTAATTTGAGGTCTTACTGCCCATTAAAAGTGAGATAAAAAAGGTGTTCTACCTTTCTCCAAAAGAGAAGTAGAACACCTTTTTATTCACTTACAAGAAGTGTATTTTGAATAATAACCTTGTCTTTCCCTGTTTCTTTCGCTATATATAGCGCTTTGTCTGCACGCTTAAAAAGTGTATTATACGTATCCTCACTTAGCTTATTCCAATAAGAAACTCCACATGATATGGTTACAGATGGTCTAGAATTTTCCCTTACCTTTTTTACTAAACGTTCAGCAATCGTTACACCTAAAGAAAGAGGCACTTTTGGTAGGTAAATTGCTAGCTCTTCTCCACCCCATCTTGAACCAACATCTGAACTACGAATATTATCTTTAATAATATTTGCAACTTGAATGATGATATCATCACCAATTTGATGACCATATGTATCATTTATCAATTTAAAATCATCAATATCGATTAGAATAAACGTACCTTCCTTATCTTCCATTAAAGATCGCTGAATTTTCTCATCCAAGTAACTTCTTGAATATAGCTTTGTTAAGTGATCTGTAACGACCATTTTTTCCAATTCCTCTCGTAATAAAGAATTGGTTAAAGCAAGGGTAGAATGATGAATCAATGATTGTAAAAGTTTAAATGTATCAAACGAAAAATGATAGGCATCTGGATGCATTACGATAGCAAATCCTTTTAATATGCCTGTTTGCATCATTGGTACAGCCATTATAGATTTATACTGTGTACCTTCTAGCTGCATACTGAAATCTCCTAAAAACAGGGAGTCTTTCTCTATTTGTATTTTCTCTTTGAAATAATCAATGTATTGACGTGATTCATGCTCAAAGAAGAAAGAAGAACTTCCTAGAAGTACTGTTGTGGAATTATTTTCAAGAGAAAATAGGATAAATCCCACTTCTTTTGCATCAAAGCTGGCGGATATTCTTTCACAAATATAGGTCATCATTTCATTTAAACGCAAATTGGAATTTAATTGGTGTGACGCCTCATTAATTAATTGTAAATCAGCAACTAATTTTTTGGATTGTTGATACAACTGAGCATTTTCCAAAGCCCCTCCTGCTGTATTAGCCAATAGAGAAATAAATTCCACTTCGTTTTTTGGAAACGAGATAACACCTGGGACAATAATTTGCAAGACACCATATACACCTTGTTTTCCTTTCAAAGGTGCATAGATGACCGAATTTTTGTCTTCTTTTAAGTTTTCAAATTGTAATTTCGCCGTAACATACGCTTCCATCGCAGCCATGTTTTCACTATCATATTCTAAGTCTTTTACTGGTAAATCCATCGGACTATTATTGTCATGTGAAAGTAACAAGTAATAATGATACGATGGATATACTTCTTTTAACGTGAAAATAACTTCTCTTAGCACGTCTTCCATCATCATGGACGAATGAAACTTTTCTGTTACTTTAAATAATTGCTTATATTTCTTTTTGTCTTTCGTAATGTCCACCATTTTTTGCATATTTCTAAAAAATATTCCGACTTCTTTCCCTACATCATCAAATAAAGAATTTTCTTCGATTGGATTGTCCCATAATTTCTTCTGAATCTTAATCGCTAAAATATGGTCAACTTTTTCTTTTTCCTTTCCTTTTAGGGCTAACATCATATAATCATGTACTGAATCATCCTTAATAGGTGACCGACAGAATTTATGTTCGCATGCCAATGAGACATCTTCCATTAAGCTAATAGTCTTCCCTATACGATCTTTTTTTTCGGTGGATGATACAATCGTCCAACTGACATCCCATTCTTCACTGGTATAGAGCGTAACTTCAGCTGCGTCAAATACTTCTTGGATTGCTTTAAGTGCTTCGTGGATAATTATGTCATAATTCTCATTTATCAAATTCGTGTCATATAATTCAAAAAACCGACTTTTTAATATTAATATTTTTTGGTGGCCAAGGAAGTCCATGTATTTATCACCTAATTCACCTAACTATTCATTCTTTGATTTATTAAATCATATTTCTAAATATTAATACGCTAAGAATTTATAATAGATTAAAATAAATCGAAATATCTAATATCCATCCAGTTACGAATCATTTTATTTGACTATTATCGTATTGTTTCGTTATTTTAATACCTTTTTTGCCAATCTCAAAAGTATGTTGCTTTTAAAGCATCCAAAAACAACAGACTTTAAGAAATAACCACATAATAAGATTAACGGGAAATTTTTTCTTTGAGGACATAAAACTAATGATGCTAATTACCAGCCTTAAAAACAGTTCTAAATACTTATCTGTTTACCAATGCAAACAGGAGGAATTCCACTCTTATAGCTCTTATATTGCCATGTAATAGACTTAAACATACTATGTAAAATGTAAAAGGATTAAGCGATTTCTGGAAATTACAACCTAATAATATAGTTAAATTATACTAATTATATCATATTGGCAATAAATAGGTAGATAAAAATTATTTTTGTATTCTGTTAAAAATCCCTGCTTTTCTAAAGAAAATAATTCTGCGATTTCTATCATTCGAAATAATAATAAATACTACTTGACTTTCCACCTATAAAAATCATATAATATTCTTTGTGTAAAATAGCGCAGCATATGTAAACACTTTTTGTCTTATTTTGTTCCTCAAACTATGATTTGATGGTGTATTGTGTAACCCTTGGCTGCTAGGGCGAAGGTACATGAAGACAAAATAAACAAGAAGACATGTTACATCTGTTTTTATTTTACCAAATAAAAACATGAAGGAGGAGTCAATTATGGCTCGTTATACAGGTCCAAGCTGGAAACTTTCTCGTCGTCTTGGTATTTCTTTAAGTGGTACAGGTAAGGAGTTAGACAAACGCCCTTACGCTCCAGGACAACATGGTCCAAACCAACGTAAAAAATTATCAGAATACGGATTACAATTACAAGAAAAACAAAAACTTCGTCACATGTACGGTGTGAACGAACGTCAATTCCGTAATCTTTTTGATATCGCAGGCAAAATGACTGGTAAGCATGGTGAAAACTTCATGATCTTATTAGAAACTCGCCTAGATAACGTTGTTTACCGTTTAGGTTTAGCTCGTACTCGTCGTCAAGCACGTCAGTTAGTTAACCACGGTCATATCTTAGTTGATGGCAAACGCGTTGATATCCCATCATACCGCGTTAAGGCTGGTCAAACAATCACTTTACGTGAAAAATCTCGCAACCTTGAAGTTGTTAAAGAAGCAGTAGAAGTAAATAACTTCGTACCTGATTTCTTAACTTTCGATGCAGATAAATTAGAAGGTACATTCACTCGTTTACCAGAACGTTCTGAATTACCAGCTGAAATTAACGAAGCTCTTATCGTTGAGTTCTACTCTCGTTAATAGAATTACTAATTATTTAGCATTCGTACAAACCCTAGAAATAGCGTTATATCAACGCTTCTAGGGTTTTTTATTTGTTTTCAGCTTTGTAAAATACAATATTTTAAAGTATTCATTTGGGGCTGATTGGGGCTTAATTGGGACTGATAAAAAAGTCGTGGACAGACTTCCCTTAATTTTATTCACCACCCCATCTTTCTCTTAAATAACTGTTCCTTTATCATCTTAAATCCTCCTTGGAGATTATGATATTTTCTAAGGCTACATCACTGCATAACTTTTCTAATAGGCCTTTACGACTTTCTGTAGTTGTGTAAAAAACTAATATAGGTTTATGACGGAATTGTTCCTCGATAGCTGGTGAAAGCAATTTATATTGATTAATTTTCTTCTTATTCTCACTCATGGATTGTGTACGATCGACTTCAAGGAAATGAAATATATTGTGGAGGGTAAAGGTAGCGTCAGGTATGATGGTGGATTCTTTATAGGATAGTCCGTTTTTATATTTGAAAGTTATTTTCTGCTCTGCTTTCCAATCATGGGGAAGCTTAAAATATAAGTACATATCATTCCTTAATAAATGGTGATCTACTGTTAATGACCATTTAATTTCTGTTTCAACTCCGATTATCTCCCTTCCTAAGTTATTAAGATAGTACACGTTACGTCCGTTATGCTTTCGGATAGTTAAATACTCTTTCATCTGATTAAGTACCTTTAAAGCGTTCCTAAGACTTCCTAAACTATGCAACTGCCTTAAATGTTCACTTGTAGCAAATTTCAATTCATTCAAACTTAACAAGATCTTCTCTTGGCGCTGTTTCTTCCGTTCTATGCTCGACAACGTCATTTGGTTTCACCTCTAATACTTTTGGTTCTTGGTATTTTTCTAATCGTTTCCACATTTCTTCATGGCTTATAAATGGAGCTTGTAATTCCCTCAATTCGTGCGTTTTAAAGATAGCCCTACCTTTGATATTACTCGGTAGTTCTTCTGCTCCTACATCGTCTATAGCGACCTTAGAAGCATATCCCGATGGAAGTCTGAATGATATTTTAGCATCGGCGTTCTGTTTGATCTGTCTCGGCATTGTATCAGCAGTCGGATATTGAGTTGCGTAAATTAATCTATAACCCAGTGCTCCCGCTACTCTTGCTATTTCTGATAAAACACCTTGGCAATAAGAAAGTAATTGTTTCTCTTGTTTACTGTGGAATTTATCTGGTGCCAATTGTGCTGCTTCATCCACAATGATAAATCTACGCTTTTTAATTTTCGTATCAACAACATTCGAATAATTATTCTTACGGAAAAATTCATAATCCTTAGCGAACATCGATTGAAGCTTGCTTAACAATACAGATGCTTCGTAAATATCACTAGCTACTTCCTTAACTTGTTGAAGTACCTGATACCGACTAAATTCTAATCCTCCCTTTAGATCAATGACATAAAATTCTACATCATTTTGATGATGTTCGATTAGATAAGTCATCATCATTCGTAAAAATACTGTTTTACCAAACCTTGTTGTTCCGGCAGCAGTCATGTGGGGAGTGTGGTCGAAATTATGCCATATAATACCCCTTAAACTCATACCGATTGGTACCACCCACCCTTTCCTACTGGGAAGATGTTTGTATTCGTAAATTGTAGGTAATTCTTTATTAAAAACATGTATCATGAGTAGCTTGTTAAATTCGATCTCAACTGGTCTTTTTAATCCATCTGTAAATAACTTAATATCCTCTTCAATTTTTCTCATTTTACTTGCCGGCAACCCTAAAGGTACACTGTACAAGTATGTGGTCCCGATTGTTTCTTTATCATCCACAATTGATTGCTTACCCTTGTACTTTGGAAGCTTCAACTCCCCTTCTTTACCTCTGATTCCATACCCAATGTTCTTCATAATTCGGCTTATTTTCTTATCGTCACCTTCACCAACCCTTGGCAGAAATGCGACAGCAAGGATGGCGAGGGGAAATGTGAGTAATTCGAGCATTTCGTTTCACTCCTTCGGAACTATTTTGTACAAGCAATAACATGTGATAATACTAACTTTTTAACGGATAACTCAATAGACACGTTAGAACCCGATTACTAGACTACGAAACAGTGGGTTCTTAAAGATGGCCCATGCTCCAGCTAATACGCCACCAGATACTACTACTAAACGAACGAGAGATTCATTGATTTCCACGCCACACTTTTCTAGCACTACTAAAGCGAGTAATACGCCACCAGTCGATACGAAAAATGTAAGTCCTCCATCTAACCAACTGTGGACAGGCATTGTAGGATAGATATTGCCAGCTATAAAACTTTTAAACGGTATTACCTCATACATCGGTACCACTCCTTATCCGCTTGATAGTCTATTGATATGCACTAAAAAAATAATATTGCCTGTCTATCAAACATTTAGTTGTATTTTTTTATGACGTAATTTGTGAAAGGTATTAAACATATTGTGTAGAATGTAATTTAGAGGTGTTTATATGTTGAAAAGTAACATAGGAATATTATTAAAAAACTCTCCCTTGAAAAGGGAATATATTATGAAGCAGTTAAATGTATCTGCAAATACATTGTCTAATTGGTCTACCGGAAAAAGAAAACCCTCAATAGAAAATGCTTTTGAATTAGCTAAATTATTGGATTGTAAAGTAGATGATCTCTACACACTGGAGGAAGAATAAGTTGAAAAAAATTATATTAATGTCGAGTATCTTATTATTGTTAGGAGCTTGTAGCTTAAACGAAGAAACTACAAAAGAAGAAAAACCTAAAGAAGAAGTGAAGGAAGAACAGCAAAAATCAAGAAGCGAAATGTCTCAAGAAGAGTTGAATGCACTATTGAAAGAAGAAGCTACTAAAGCTGATTTTGTTGAATTAAATGTTGATAATCCCCCTAATGGTAAGTACGTATATGTGGACGGTGAAGTAAGCTTATTAACAGAAGGAGTTATTAGCACTATGAGCACTTTTACACTGACTTCAAAAGAAGATAGTGGGAATGGATTTTACTACATCGACTTAATTAACACAACTGAAGAAGTTGTTTCAGAAGGTGATCAAGTCAGAGTATATGGCACAGTTGATGGTAAAGATGAAAATGGTATGCCTAAAATTACTGCTACCATTGTAGAAAAGAAATAAAAAACAGCCCCTCTCTAAGCGAGAAGGGCTTTTGTAGGTAATCATGATGTACAACTATTGTATATCCATCCGTGTTATTTTATGCAAAGAACTTAGCGAATGTATTAGGTCCGACTATTCCATCTACTGTTAAGCCTTTATCTTTTTGGAATTTCTTAACAGATGCTAGCATACCATTACCAAAAATGCCATCGAATCCTTTTGGGTCATACCCATTGCAATATAATAAACCTTGTACAAATTTGATCCAAGTTGCACTAGATTTCCCTTTTTGTATAACAGGAGCAGCCTTTTTAGATTTCGGGCCAAAGATTCCATCCACACTTACACCAACTAAATGTTGATAAACTCTGACGTATGCTGTTTTTGTTTTCGGGCCTGTGTAACCATCCTCAACAAGTTTTGTAAACTTAGCTTTAGATGCGTACCCATTTAAAAACTTTTGATAAGCTTTGATGTTAGTATTTCCCCCAGATGGCTTAGAAGGTGTAGTAACAATCTCTGAACCGACTTTCGTTTCTTCCGGTGTTATAGTGATATTACCGGTATATTCTAAGTGTGGATTATCTTTAAAGCTAGTCCAATCTCCACCCCATTCGAATCCTTTTGATTTTGCGATAGCTGCAACTCGTTTCCAGTCTTTATTAACCGTCCAATAAGCAGCTGTACCTTCTTTGTTAGTTAAGCAAAAGTCTACAGCAATACCAAAATTATGATTAGATTGTCCGCCTTTTGCATTCGTAACGATTTTACCAGGCTTTGTTCTGCCCTGTGCATATAAGGCATCTTGTTCCGCATATGAACGATACCCGTCTGTAATCAATACGTAAATTCCTTCATTGTAAGCTTCTTCAATAATCTCTAATACCTTTTCTTTTACAATTGGTTTAACTGCCCCCATACGTTTAATAGCTTTATCTTGCAGTGTTTTCAAGCTCATTGTTTCCACACTCCTTAATATTTTTCGTTTAATAAGATGTCTTGCTCAACTAAATCAATTTTGCTGAAAAACCATTTTATTTTCTTAAACATTAAAACCACTCCAATTAAAAAAGAGTAGCTGTTAGGCCACTCATTTCGCATTTGTTAGATTTTTTTCTTTAAGTACTTCTTTTTGCTTTTTACCTCTACTAGTAACATAATTGTTTTTAAACCAAGCAATTACAGCTGTTACAAACGTAAATATCGCGGAAATAAATGCCGTTTGTTCCTCTGCTGTTCCCGGTATTTCATACAATCCAAACGACACTAAAAACTGATTAACCAAAGCAATAAATAATACGATTGTTCTAATTAAAGTACCTTTGTCAAAATTCTTCATTTTTATCATCCTCCGATTTTAATTGCTGCATAAAAAATGGCTACAGCTCCACCGATTAACGCAACAATAAGTGCATTAGTAATCGATCGCCGTAACCATTTCGTATCGTCTTTTATTTCTTTCAATGTATCTTTGATGTCTTTTATATCATGCTCATGTATATCCGTTTTTCTTTCCAGCTGATCTATCCTATCATGGTCTTTCTCCTGCATTTTCTTAATGGTTTCTATTTCTGATTGCATGGCACTTTTCCAAACATCCACATCAACTTGCACCTCCTGCGCCGGCATTTTCCCATCCCCCTTTTCTCTCTGTAATCATGGACTCACCCCCTTAAAG
>NZ_JBBOVV010000004.1:0-298931 GCF_038006745.1 Niallia sp. FSL W8-1348
TTAAACTATTTTTAAGATTTTCTAATGATTTTTCTTTATCAAAGATTATCTTTCCTTCAGATAATGCAGCTGGATTAATCGCAAGACCAGCATCATGAACTGCTAATTCTAAAGAGTTCTTTAATTGTCTAGAAGCGGTTTTGTCTGTATCTAAATTAAGCTGTAATTGCATAATTAATGCAAAAAGTAGTGCAAATAATAAAGTTCTTAATGTTGTACTCATTATATACTCCTAATATTCGCTTAAGATTTTGGTGCTTTTTGAAATAGTTCTAGGACCTTGGTTGAATATATTAAGAATAAATATAAAAGTTCGTGGCACTTCAATAGTAGCTTCTATATATTCGTTTCGAGGGGTTAATTTAGATGTTCCTGTGATGATAATTTTAGATTCGTCAAAGTTATAACCCTCTACTAGAGTTTTTTTCATTTCCTTAATAATTTCTGGTGTTAATCTGCCTTCAATAGATGCTTTTTTTGCTCCTTCAGTTAAAGTAACTTCAATTGCTTCACGATGCATACTATCAATTGATGCTAATATTGGTGTGAATATAAGGTTTACTGTGATAAACAATACCATCCATTCGGCTAACGTTCTTGCCATTTAGAACACCCCTTTGAAAAAATCAAAGGAGCGGTAAACTCCTTTGACTGTAAATGTTGATCTTTTAATTATTACTAGATACACCAGCACCAGTAGGAAGGTTGCTTTGTGCTCCGTTAATTTTTGCGGAATAAGTAGTAGTATTTGAACCTACTAGATTGTATCCGATGAAGAATAAGAATGCGCTAATTGTTACTACTGTAAGTCCGATTTTCAAGAATTGAGCTAAAGTTGTGTTCATTTTTAAAATTCCCCTTTTACAATTTGATTTTTATTTGATGTTCATTTTGTAGCATATCTTGATACTGATTGTTTTTTGCTTTATAAGCATTAAATGAGGTTCCTAAAATTAAATAAGTCATAATGGATACAATTGCTGCCATCATCATAAATGTTAATAGTGATTTATTCATAATAATATCCCCTCGTTATCCACCGCTTTTTGCAGTATATAGAGCCATAGAATCAGAGAAACCAGATAATTCCTGATACAAAGCTACAAAAATAAATGTACTTATCACAATGGCTGTAATGGCGACTTTCATGAAAGTACTTAGCGACGTATTTATTGTTGGTCACCTCCTTAAAAGAATAATAGATTCCACCTTTACATTTGTGATTTATCTAATATAGCTATTACCATCATTACTACTACAAGTACAAAGTTTAATATATGAATAAAATGTGTAGCTTTGATAGGAATTTTTAATAGATCTGTTGTTATTTTTCTTTTTCTTCTGTAATTTTCAACTTGTTTTTTTGCAAATGTTCCATGCATTCCATTTAACTGTTCAAGTGCGGTCTCTCTTTTCATACTGTCTAGATTTTGTAAAACTCCGATTAGCGCCTCGCTGGGTTTAGAATCTAAGTGTTTAGAAAATTGTTCTAATGCTTTACTTGGTCCATCACTAGTCCATGAACTTAGTAATTCCGTTAACGGTTTTTGTAGCAAATAGAAAAATGGCTTTATATTTTGCAAAATACTATAAGTATTAAGACGATGGACAGTCATCATTTCTATTTCGTTAATGATTAAATCATAGAGCATAAAAATCTCTGAATGTAATTTCGATGTTTGATAGTCAATGGTTCTTTTCATGATATAAACAAATAACGAAATAGGATTACTAGGAAGAGCGAAAACAAATAGAAGTAATATAACAGCAGCCTTTGGTGCAAGATAATCCATATTCCCTAATAAAACCGGAAAAACTATGTAATAAAGAACTAAAAATGCTGTTACTGAATATAGAATTAAATAGTATTTAATACCATTTAGTCCTAATGGATACTTTGCTTGTTTAAACCATTCCTCGGCTTTAGAATTTTTAGCAAGTCCTAAAATAGAGTTCTTATTTTTTTGTAAATTGCTTTTGAACCGTAAACGGTGTTGCATTCGTTCAGATGTTGAGTTCATTCCCAAATACACTAAATATCCTGAAGTAAAAGACAGAACAATCACAACTAAGTATTTAAATACATCTATGTATTTAAATAATAGAACTTCTGATTCCATAAAAATTTTACTCCTTTCCTTGTTATAGGTCGTTTTTAGGATGTTTTAAATAAATTGAAATTATAAGTGAAAAAACAGTCCCTACTACGGAAAGGCAAAAGGTAAATAATGTCCATTTTTCTCCAAATTGAAGCTTAAACCAATCCTGTGCTCCACTTGTAAAATAACCTAATAATAGTGAGCCAATAAACAATGGAACCGTTAGGAATCCATCATAAATAGATTCAACAGTTAGAGATTGTTCTTCTTCTAACATTTCTTCTGTATCCTCTATTTGTTTTGTTAGAACTAAGAGGGAATGTAATACGTTTTCTTTATACTTATAGCCTTTTAAAATAATACTTCCTAATCTTTTTGACCAATTGGTTCCAGTTGTATAAGTGAAAACTTGAATGCTATCTCTCAATTCTTGTTCATTTCGAGATAACTGAAGATCAGTAATTAAGCGAACTGTTACTTTTCTTAAACTTTTATTCTGTATTTCGTTTTGCATGGCACTTAAAGCGTAATAAATATCATATTTATTAACACTATAGGCTTGGGTTAGTTTCTGAACCATACTTAGAAATTCTGTACTCATGACATATCTCAATTTGTTTAATTTTATCCTTAACATTAAATATGGTACGGTCATCAGAAGTAACCCGAATAGTAGGGCGATAACAAAATCTTTTATTAAATAATAGATAAAAGCGAAACTAGTCAAACCAAGTAATGCGGTGAATAGGAGAAATACTCCAGTATCATTGTCACTACGATGATTACTTGTAGTTCTTATTAATAAGCTTATGTGTTTAAAAAAAGGGTGCTTATAAGTATGCGATTCAGGTGAAGCATTACCACTTTTGATTCTTCTTATTCGATACTTATAATTAACTTCTTGATACTTTATTTTGACTGAATCCATCATAATCTGATAGGAAATATAAAGCCCAGAAACGATTACGATGGAATAGAGAACGTAATTGATACCAGATTGCCAAAGCCATTGAAAATTATTCATTTAAAGCACCATCTAATAAATCATTAAGAATATTATCCTTTTGTCTCTCGTATTCGCTCATTGGAAAAAGTTTTTCTTTCTTCTTTAGATGATTTAATAGAATTTTAGTATCCTCTACACTTTCTTCAGCCATTAGATATAAAAGTTCCTTACTTATGTTAGAAGAATAATAGTATTGTCTGCTTATTGGGTGGTAGCGAACGAGATCTTGTTCTTTTGGTTTTTTTTCGATTTCATCCCATATAATTTCTGTTACACCGATAACCCTTTTCTTTCTTCTATCTCTTTCCGCGCTCAGGGAAATGACCAAGTCAATATTTCTCGCTACCCTCTCTTGTTCGTTATCAAATTTCCGATTGGGAAATTCATCTAATAAATGTCGGGTAATCTGAGCAACGATATTTTTAACGGCTGTTAAATGGTAAGTAGAAAATGCACCGCGTTCTCCTCTTTCACAAGCTTGTAAGTACCCCTCAGTTTCTAGAGAACGAATTTCCCCAACAGTAATATAGTCATGTTCCATACGAAGAAGTCTTGGTACGGCATGATGTAGGTCTCCTTCTGTGGCCTGAACTTCATAAATTAAACGATCTTTTAAATCCTCGGTTAGATTTAATTCAAAATGTTTTTCTAATACTGCAATTGTGTATTCAGGTGGTCTTTCGCGTATCATAGACTTCATAAAAGTTGTTTTTGCAGATCGAACTCTTCCAGCAAAAATGGTGTTAGCCATGCTTCTTGATAAGGCTCGATAAAAAGGAACATCATCTTGTGGGATTGTTCCTAATCTTGCTTGTTCTTCTAAACTGTTATTTTTAATTACGAATCGTCTAAATACTATAATGTCTAGTTTAGTTCTAGGATTCATCATCATGGTGATTCGCGAACCATCTTCTCGTTCTATTTCCAGTTCTGGTTGCTGCTCATTAATCAGTGCTTCTTTTGTTCTTATTTGAAAAGCTTTTTTTATACGATTTACGACTGCTGTACTTTCAAATTCTTCTGGTTGTTTTTGAAAATAACCATTTTTATCGATCCATAATTCTGTCCCTCTGATAACAGCTGATTCACTATTAGGTTCCTTATCCCATTTATGTAGAATACTTACGCCCCATACTTCATGGAAAATAGCTTCTGGTAAAGAATCATAAAAAGAGGGATATTCATCGGACGTAATATTCTCTTTTTGTAAGACTTCGTTTATTTTTGTTATAAAGTAAGATATAGCTTGTTTGTCACCAATAACTGCTTGGTGCTGTCTGTTTAACCAAACATCATCACTATTTGAATCTTCGTTTATTAAAGAGGAAGATTGATCATTTTCTACAGATTCAGCTATTATGATACTTTGTAGCTCTTCTTTAACTTGGTTACAAATTAAACGAAATGTCTTTTTTCTTTCATAGGTAGTTACAAAATCTTTTTTTAACCCTTTTTCCTCAATAGTTTTAGATAACCATTGGGAAGGCTCAAACTCACTTTCTAATCCTAATGATTGTTCTGTATCATTTTTAGCTGCATTTGAAGTCATTTTTTCGCCTCCATTTTACCGGTTAAATATAGATAAAAATCCTTTTTTATCTTTGTGCGTCTTCATATCTTCTTTTTCTGTTAATTTAGCTTCAGCAATTATGACATTGGCTAAAACATCTATTGGCTTGTTATAGCTACTATCTGAAAAATCGTATAGTAATTTTTTCTCAAAAGTAGCAATGGATCCTAGCTCCTTCATATCTGGTATTGTGACAACTCGATTCATATTTAGTTCTTCCTCAAGTTTTTTTTCGCTTATTAATGCATTCGCAGGTTGGAATTTATTGATAACAAGCATAAAATCATCATTTTTCCCACCAGAAGGTTCAATTATTTGTTGGTATAGATAAGGATAATATCCTCTATAGCCTTTCTCTTCTTGATTAGTAACAAGAAATTTCATATTACTACTTAAGTAAGCTTGTGCTGCAAGTGCAGAATCAAAGTGAGTGCCCGAATCGATTAAAATTACATCAAATAACTGTTGAGCTGTTTGAATCAAATGTTCAATTTCATAAGGTTTATAAAATCTTTGCATTTTAATATCGCGGTTGCCGGCCAAATGATAAAAGGAATCATGATAATAAATAGCTTCGGATAACCTGTTTATCGTTAAATTTTTGACATTGAGATCTACTTTCAAATCATTTAAATATTGACCCTGATACAAGTAAAAATAATCGGCTGGATCCCAACTATTTAAACTCAAAACTAAAACCTTTTCTTTTACTTTGAGTGATAATGCTCTTCCTAAATTTAAAGTAGTAGAGGAAACACCAGCACCATTATGTGTGCCAAATATGCCAATGATTCTCTTTGATAAATAATCATCTTTATTCGTTAGGTTATTGATACAGTATTCAACTACTTGAAGTTCTGTAGAATATTCATGAATAAGGGTTACTTTATATGCTGCACATAGTCTTGTAATTGTCTTAGTAAATTGTTCGCTCTTGATTTGACTAGGCTTAAAATACATGGGAATAGAGGGATATTTCTCTCTAACTACTCCTATGTTATTGATGTCAAATGAATCTCCATCTAATAAAACAGCATCCATTTTTTCCTTATTTGAATAATCAATATTGCCCATATGAGCATGGAGGTTGTCCATTTTGTCAATTAGTTCTTTGTAGATAGAGTTTTGACTAAAAATTAATATTTCCATTACATGTCCTTCTCCCTATTGATAAGTTATATATAATTTTGCTCCTTTACCGAGCACTTCGTTCATTAACTTTTTAAAGTCCTCTTCATTTAAAATAATCTCCAAATCACTTATGCTTGAAGTAGCATTAAGTCGTTTATCCTCTTTGTTGTTTTCTGATGATGAGATTACCTCTTTATTACTCGAATCTTTTACATAAACAACCTTTATTGATTTTAAGAACGGTTCACTTTCCATTGAATTAGATATTTTTTCGATCTGTTCTTTTGTATCCTCAGAGCTAGTAGTAGATGGACCATTTTTATTTAAATTTGTAGTTCCATCGTTATAAATCAAATAAATATTAACGGTATCTTTTCTTCTTAAAGAACCAGGCATTGCATAAATCATTTCTTTCGTTATAGGGCGAATAGCTTCGCCTTCCTCTTCATTTGGTAAAAGTTCGTCGTAATCTATCATTGTTTTACTAAGAAGTGAATTCCCTTGGATAATTTGATTAGCATCTAATCCAATAATTTCATCCACTTCTGCAGGTAGGATGACGTCATTCATTAAAGTTTGTTTAGGTCTACGTTCTATCAGTATCTTATCTTCTGTAATAGGTTCATTTTTTAATATTTCAGAAGAGGGCTTAATCACTACAACCTCTGTTGAATCAATTCGTACTCGTAAAAATTGATCATAGAATAAGGTTAAACCGATAGCTGATACACCTACCAATAGACCGCTGATTATTTTGATGGAAGGTCTTTTAAAGAAATTCATTCGTTTTGATTACCTCCTGGATTCGTTTTTTCTATCTTAATTTTTCTATTGAAGAGTTTGTTTAATATCCCGCTTGCTTTAGTTTTCAAGAGTTTATTAGGAAGTAAAAGTTCTAATATAGGTACCAAAAGTTCATTTACTTTGCTTTTATAATCCTTATAGTCGTTAAGGAATATCCCTTGATACTGTGCTTCATATACATCTTCATCTTCAAAAGAGGGAATTATAGAGATTAATTTATCTTTAAATAAATCTTGAATTAAGGGATTTTTCTTTATTTTTTCATTGAAACGATTACCAATGATATGTGTTTTCTCAGATTCGATAAGGCTAGAGAATAGTGGATTTTCACCAAGCCCTTGAAGTTGGGTGACATCTGAGTCAAGAACAATGAATAGATGATCTGCTATCTCTAATAAATCAGTGACTACCTCATTGTCTAAGTTGCTACCAACATCAATAATCGTTACAAGTGATGAATTAGTGTAGAGTAACTTTATATAATCCTCAAAGCTAATTCCTACTGGTTCCTCACTTAAAGTGGGATTATGACATATAAGTTCAACACCATCACGAAACCACTCTGTTTGAATATCTGAAGTATTCTCTTGTTGTGCACTCCACTTATTTACGTAATTTGGAGCAAATTCATGGCCATAAAAACGGTCATATGTATAGGGATTTAGCAAGGGATCTTCCACATATAATGTGCTAACTTGGTAATTTGCTATGCTACGAGCTAATATATGTGAAATAAATGTTGTACCATTGCGTTGGTAAAAGCTACCTACAAGGATAGTTTTCTTCCTAACTGGAACACCTACTACTTTTTCACTGGGTGCATTATGTACGTGAATTGAGTATTCCCTTTTTATGACATTTTTTTGAACGATTCTTTGTACGATAGTTTTTTCTTTAGTGTTTTTTTCTTTGTGTGTTTTACCGTTCTCATTTTCGTTAACAGATTCCTCTTCCGAATCTTCTTCCAGTAGAGAGGGAATCACTTCACCATCGATACTAAGAGAGTTATTGATAAAACGTGCTACTTCTGCGAATGAGACTTTCCCTTTTAACTGGTTTATAAATTGTTCAATATCTATTCTTTGGGTATTGAATATATCAAGTACTCCCATACTAACTAGTCGAGAAAGAAGCGGATCATTGCTTGATCGTTCGCATAGGAAAACAATTCTTAATGCGTCGTCGAAATCAAGTCGGAGTTGTTTTATAATACTTAACAGCTCAATATCTTTATCTTTTTGATTTTCTTGCATGGATTCTAAATAAGTATCATGCACAATTAGTATTGAAGGAGTTTCTTCTTTAACAATTTCATAGAGATATTTTCGATGTAAAATTTCTTGTTTACTTAAAGTGAAATCTTCAGGATACTTTGAAAAGGTCTCAATTAAAATCTTGGTATAGGTTTTATCACCTACCGCTATAAGAACCTTCTTTGTCATACTAAAACTCCTTTAAAACAAAAAAACACCCGAACACAAGGCAATTACAAAGAATTGTCTTACATTCGGGTGCTTCCCGTTAGTCATTATATTAATTTGCGTATTTTCGGTATGAAAGTCTTCTAGAATCCTAGAAGACATTTACATTTAAAAGAGAAAGATTGACGACGATTCAATCTTTAAAATTATAGTATCATGTTACTACTCCACATTCAAGTTAATTATTAACAAAAAGTATTGAAAAATTTAATTATCGCTTAAATCAATTTCTGTTACATATGAAAAGTTATATTTAGCTTCTTTTAAGGAGTCTCTTACAAAGAATAAGAAAAAAGTATTAGAAGTTGATATTGAAAAAGCTAGAAAATGCTCCTTAACAATAAATAAGAGATTATTAGTTGTTTTAACATAATATATTTTGAAATATTCTAAATATACCTGTTAAATTACAAATATAAGATTAATTAATATAATAGATATGTATATAAAAATACCTGTAGTTAGCATTCTTTTTAAAATGTCCTAACTACAGGTATCTCTGTTTATTCTGTTTAATCAATTATTTTATCTTATAAAAGTTCCAAGTGTATTCTAATGTTCAGAATTATATTTATCTATCCCTTTTTGAATTTGTGCTTGATCTTTTGGATCATCGAAAAAACTCTTGTAAAATTTTATGTCAGAAGTTCCAACACCGATTTGTACTAACCCAGCTGCAGACTTTAAAGTTGTAGCACTAAAAATAGATCTTCCAACATACCCATAATGAAAATTACCAATTGCTTCACCTGTCATTAAAGATTTATTTAAATCTGAAACTGTATACTTTGTTGTTGTTCCTAATTGAACTTTATAATCCCATACTCCACCGGGTTTAACTCTTTGTGCGAAATATGAACCAGCAACTAGATGTCTAGTTCCAAATACAGCATTGTCATATACTTTTTTAAGTGATTTTGCATGACTTCTAGTTGAAGACATAATACTAATAATTTGCGCCATAGGTCTTATAACAATTTCCCTAGGTACATCTGTAACATAGTTAATTAAAAGATCTTTGTCTACGGTAATTGCTTTTTCAGTAATTAGTACATTTATTTTTTCAATAAAATTCTTTAAAGTATTAAGATCATTCTCCGATAATTTTTCAGCATCTACAAAACTATTATAATTAACATTGAGTGTTTTATCGGAATTTAATGAAACTAGATCTTTATGTTTAAGAAGTAGTGTATAAGCATCTTCATCAGAAGAAACGGCTGTAACATTTAAATCAATTGAATCATTATATATGTCTTCTATAGAATTATTAATTTCATTTAAAACACCATTTGAAGAGTCAGGTTCAGCAGCATAAATATTAGTAGGTGTAAGAATAAATAAACAAGCTATAACAATTATAAATTTAGTTAAAAAAATTCTATTACTCTTCATAACTTTATTACCTCACTATTAAATTATTTTTTAAGATTACTAACCATTGAACCAATCTGGACTAAAAAGTAACCAGACAATAAAAGTATAAGACATAATAAAAATTGAAATTAAGTACCCAATAGTCAAAAATATATCTACACTTTTAAATTTCTTTATAGTTATGGCATTTTTTAAATACATAAGAAATAAAACTAGACCAATTATTAAGCAGACAATATTTATAATTCCTAATAAATAATATCCAGGATATATTGGACTTATAATGTAAATAAAATAGATCAATAAATAAACAAAATCTACTAATAATAACTGAAATAATCTTTTTCTAATAGACATATTTCCCCCCCTTTCTATACTGTAAATTTATTGCTAACTATTCCATTATATAGAAATTTTGTTGTTTTTTCAATTTTTTTTGAAAATTATCAATATTTTAGGTTGGATAATTGATAATAGGTGGGGATAAATTTTGAGAAATTGAGGGGAAATTATTTAAGTCTTTAACTGGTAATAAAATGTAGTTCTTAGACTAACTTGTTCGTCATTATAGTCAATAGTCATTAATACACACAATAGCATAGGACGTTCATTATAGGTCCTTCAAAATATCGATTATAATAATTTTTCTATAAATAAACATGTATTACTAGGATTTCAATCTTGAAAGTTTATTTTGCCTTACTGTTGCAATCAGTGTAAGGCAAAACAAAGTAGTTAGTCCATTCTGATTTTTCTTTTTATTTATCAGCATTCAATCTTCTAATTATACCTGGTATTACGTTTCCTAAGTTACCTTTCTTATACTGTTGTATAAAATCACGATATAGTAATCTTAATATATCCTCTACTACAAATTCATTTTCTGGTTCAACATCTGTAATATCAGATAGCATTACCTCCAATCTAAGTGCTACTTTTCTTCTTAGTGAACATTTAATCTGTTTTGTTTTGGTTGTTTTATTTGGTTTAGCAAAAGTAAGAGGTTGATGCTTATCTTCCGAATAACTATATATTTTTACAAAATAATCATTTCTCTGTTTTAATTCATGATATAAGTCGTAAGGATTGTTCCTATCTTTAACTTGAAATAGAAAGTCATCGACTAAAATACTTATAAGATCTCGTTGGGTAAATTCATAATTTCCCATTGCCTCCGCGACATCTTCACAAAATAACTCCCCTCTCAAATATTCAGAAACAGGGATGAAAAAGGAATAAGGAAGTTTAACTGGGTTAGTTAATTTATTTAATGAAAAGTTTAATAATCTGTCAAAAAATCCATCTGGTCGATACGATAACTCATTAAGTTCCTCTTCATAAACAGGATATATTGGTTTATTTGATTTAGCCATATAAATGACCATCTCTTTCTTTTATTAACATGAATTTCAATAGGCGGTATGCTGCTTCTTTAAGGCTACAATCCCATTCAACTGTCTTATCAAAGAGTAGGTCATGATAGTAAACTTCTAATTTAGCAGGATAAGGCTTGCCTTTTGGGTCATAGGAGTCATCAAAAATTTGGGCATCTTTATATTCTGTTAGAGCTTTTTTTACTAAGAGTGAACAAAAAGGTGTTGGTTGTAGTCCTCTCCTATTTGCCAATCTTTTAATGAGTTTTCTTTCTTCATCTGAAAGAGGAATCTTAACATCCTTTTTTTTATCTATCCTCGTTTTGCGTCCCTCATCTTTTGTTATTGGTATTTTCCGAACATTCCTTATTAGTAATGGATCTTCTTTCTTTTTATGATTGTTGTTAAAAATAGGATTTAATGGCTTCCTTCCATCCATAGCCCTCTCTTCCCCCTCTTCTTTTTTTGTTTTGCCCTACTTTATCTCAGTGTCAGTATGCCAAATTGTTATATTGATAGAGTATGAGGAGGAGGAGAGGTTTAGAACGTATAGAAACTAGAATTTTGGACAAACTTTAAATAGACGAATAATTTTATATAAAAGGAGCTTTTTATATGGCAAAAAAAAACACTGTAATTAGTCCTGTATCTAAGGAAGTTTTAAAACAGTTTGGAGAGCTAGGGAAAAAATCAGCAGCAGTTAAGAAAGTAAAAATAAAAAAATAGCGGTTCTGGATAAGGGCCGCTATACATAATTAAAAGTTCATCTCTTTTAAGGTAATTTGTTCTTTTATGATACTTACAGCATTTTAATAATGATATATAATTACAGGGAAATTTAATTAATAATTCCCCTGCAAATGAACATTTATTCTTTGTAATTTTTGATGTTTCAGTGGTTGATAATAGGCACTCTCTAAATTTTCATTTATTAATTCTTCAACTAAGAAAAGAATATTAAATGGTAATGTATCTAATAACAGTTCTTTATGAATTGCTTCAGCAATAGATATGGTAGATGTATATATAATTACGATTTGCGGATTTTCAGGAAAATCTGAAATTGGTAAATTACCATATTTATTATAGACATATTTCCAATTCTCAAACTTATCTCTGAAATAACCAATAAAGTTTTGGTTCATTTGTGCTCTGTCAATAAGAAAGTTAATATTCCCATTAGGGGTTTTTACTTCTGCTGCACTCATTGGGAACTTATACCGAGCATTATTTGCTAGACGAGCATTCCATTTCCATTTAGAAACAACTTTCTTTTCTATGAATTGGCAGCGAAGCTCATTCATTGATACATATCGTTTTAATCCACCTACACCATAATTATCCCATCTATCAGGGGCCATAAAGAACTGATCGCTATAATAATGTTTTAGTAGCCTATAACCCGCTACCCCTAATGTAAAGGGAGCGGGAGGTCGTGTTTCTTCATCACCCCGTATTCTAACTTTCCATCTATCTACAACACCATTGGTTCTCAATCGATCTAAACGCTTAGAGGTTTCTGACCTACTCATTAGAGAAGACATATATCTCCTAATTTGGTCCTCATTTGCACAAACAGCGTCACCTAGAACTTTAATAAGGGTAAAATCCGCTTCATCAATAATTTTTCTGTTTAATAGTGTCATAGCACCTTCTATCCCTGTATATGGGTAATATTTCGAAGGTTTTACATAACTACTTTTAAGTAGTGGATGGTCCCAGAAAGGGATTTCACCATTTCTTGTGGTGAAAACAGGGAAATCGTCCATTACTAAGTTATTTTGTTCAGAAATATTCATTATTCAAAGAGGAATGAAGCGACATCTTTGATTTTCTTTTTACCCCTTGGATACCCCGTAATAGTTACTTTGGCATGTCTTTTATCTTTATCGATGGAGCGGATAGTGCAAGAAACAATATCTCCAACTACTGGCTCTGGCAAGTGACGGGGACGGATCCCTTTAACTTCTAATCCTGCATCTAATTTAACAAATATTCCATGTATGGGGTCTAGATTCGTTACTTTACCAGCGACTGTACTGTTTTGATTATAAAGTTCGATTAATTTTTTAAATGGATCATCTTGAGTATCCCTTCTGCTAACTTGAATAAGATTATTTTCTTTATCAAATCTCAAAACTTTTACTTGTATTGTTTCTCCTCGATTAATTTCATGCTGAATATTTCCATTTTCCCAGCTCCAATGTCTAGCGTTCATAAAGCAATCTGCACCATTAATACGGACAAAAACCTTCCTCGTGTTTGGATTATAACCTCTTACTACACCGTCAAAAATTGTTGACTTTAAGGAATCTTCAGCTTCTAGTGTTACTAATTGTTTCATGAATTCCGCTTTTCTGATATCATCCGCTTTCCTAACTGATACCAATACAATATTGTCTTCAATGTCTATTTGGTCTACAATCACTTCTTGAATTGATCCTGTAAAACCGTTTAATGAACGGAAATCATGATCAGAAAATTCGTTGCTTGGGCAATATGCTGTAATGTTTGTACCTTCTAAGAGAAATGTTGCTACTTCCATCTGTTTTTTTACATATTTTCCATCTTCTAATACTTTGGTTTCCCTTGTTGATACTGCAGTTACAGCTCCTTTAATTATAGTTCTATCTCGCTTAATCTTTGCTAGTTCATTTAATTGGTTGTCATTAACCCATGATGTTTTTAGTGTTTCAGCCATCATTTTCCCTCCTAATAGTGAATTTACTGTAAACATAAAAAACGACCCAAAACAAAAGCAGTTATTCAAACTACTTCGTCTTGGGTCGTTCCCATTAAATATTTAATTTTATTATTTGTTTTTTATGTTTACTAACTTATTGGAATTTTAACCTATATTTTTAATTTTTTCAATACTTACTGAAAATTACCTAGGATATATATTTAACTTTTATCAGAAAATGGAGTAATAAAGTCAAAAGGACTAGATTTTCCTTCTTCCTTTTTCTCAACCTTCCCCTCTTTTGTAGTATCATCAATTTCTTTTATTAAATCATTATAGAATGATTCTTCTTTTTCATCTAATTCTGATACTGATTGATTAGCTAATTCATTCGAAGGTGGTATATTTTTTGAAAATAGTCTTGATACATCAAGGTCAACCACCTCATCATTTATGTTAATTGCTTTTTCGCCTAAAGAAGTTCTTTTTTGTGATATAGGCTTCGTTTTATATGCTTCTTCTTTTATCTCTTTTTTAGATAAATATTTATCGGGGTATCTATCAAATTCAACTAATTCTAATTCTATATCCTCTACAGCATCTTTTTCTGGAAGAGGAATTCCTATTAATGGTTCTTCCTCTTGAAGTGGTATATCAATTATTTCGGATAGCGCTTTATCTGTTTCGTGAAACAATTCCGTATTTAAGGATTTTGACTCCAACCAAATACTAGCACTTTCCTGGATTACTTTTACTTTCGCTTCTTTAAATTCAGCCTTTGGAACAAAGTTTGCATCAATCTGCCTTACAGGTATCGGTTTATTATTAACAACTATTTTCACAGCAGCTTGGAATGGCTCCTGAAAAATTAACTTATTTGGTGTTAGAATGACATCTGTTTTTTGTTGATAGCTACTACCGGATCGCATAACAGGTTCTTCTTGAAGAGGGCTAACAGTCTGTTCGTTTTTCCCTTCTTCATAACTATCCTCTTCTCCTAATAATTTTGAGAATAATTGTGCGTCAAAATAAGAGATATCTCCATAAACCATTTTGTGTCTAAAACCAGTTAACAAAGTATGCATGTACATTTCTCCGTATTTGTCTGCCAATTGAGCTACTGTTTGTGCTGCAACAGTAATAATAGCTTTATATTTTCTAGCTTGCGATATAAATTCTTTAAATGGTAAATAAATATAGTCTGGAAATTCATCGATGATTATATGTGCAAAAGTACTAGTTAGAGGTGTTCTCCTATATACAGCATTCTGTAGGCTTAGCAAAACAAACTTCCCTAAAACGTTAGAAAGACCTCCTAAATCATCTTTTGCCGTATTGACTAATAATATACCGCCTCTATTTAAGTGCTCGTCAAAAGAAAACTCTGATTTATCAAATAGTACGCGTCTTATCAGTTTATTTGCTCCTATATCATTTAGAACGTTTCTTAGCCCCTGAACATATTCTCCTTGTGCGTCAAAATAAGCTGTTTCCCCATAGTATTCGCCTTCTTTAACTTGTTCATTAGCTCCATTTCGACTAGTTTTAGGAATATGGTTCATGTTAAACCAATTATCAATTTGTTTTACGATATCCCAATGGTTTCGTTCATCCCTATCTTTAATAAGGTGATAATCTTTAGGGATAGTTTCCTTTAACTTTAAATGCATATGCCTAACAATTTGAGGATCATTGTACATTTTTAATAAAGTATCAAATTGTGCCTCTGTAGACGGGTCGTGTAATTTTAATAGATAAATATAGTTTTTTAAGTGGTTTCTTTGACTTTGTTGAAAGAAAAAGTTTCCTGTTCCCCCTTCTTGAATTCCATCCATTACCATTGCA
The DNA here is from genome assembly GCF_038006745.1 of Niallia sp. FSL W8-1348. NCBI lineage: Bacteria > Bacillati > Bacillota > Bacilli > Caryophanales > Bacillaceae > Niallia > Niallia sp. FSL W8-1348. Next base: position 15,370 of record NZ_JBBOVV010000004.1, read on the forward strand.
AATGCTTCGGCTACCTGGTCAACTGGTCCTTGCATGGGATTAATAGATGGTGTATTGGGGTTCGTAGGGTCAATATAGAATACAGCCTCTTCAGGTATATCATGAGCTTTAACTAATTGAAATGCTTTCTGACACAAATCGTTAGATGGTTCAATTATACTAATACTACTTAAATATGTTCCTCTTATTTCCTCCGTTTTATAATTGGATAATTTAGAGACTTTAGGAAATACATTGATAAACTTTGTTAGCCAGTGCAAATCCTGATTAATGATAGGTAATATTAATGCTGATGTTTTTCCTGTTCCTGGTGGTCCGAATATGCCATTATGTAATGATCTATCTTTACCAGGTTGAATAATAAGTTCTTTAGTTTGAGAATCGGGACCTAGAACAACGTCTGGCCAAACCTCTTCTTTACTATTTCTAAACCATTTTTGTAAATATACATTTTTAAATTCAAATTTTTCAAATGCTTCTTTAATTTGTTTAGAGTATTGGGAATATTGTCCACCCAACCAAATTAAAATAATACTTGTAACTATTGAGGGAGTAAAAACTAAGGTGTAAAACAAAGTGTTAATATCCCCAACAGCTACATTAAACCAAATATTATCTACATGTATGCTATTGATAAGATTTCCTAGGTAAGGAATGAGCGTATTATAAACAGGTGCTGTGATTAACCACATATAATAGGCTGTTATTCCAATGAACATATTCCAAAACCATAGGCTTCTCCACAACTTTTTTTGTGTTTTTTCATATTTTGTACTTACTAACCAAGAGATAATCAAGAAGACTGTACATGTAAGAAAACCAATTAAGCCTGGACTTAAGCTGTTACCAAATAAAACGAAGCTAGGAACACTATTGTAAAACTGCCCAATAACTAAGAAAAGATAGTTACAAATACTTCTAACTGATAAAAAAACAGAGACTAACCCAGTAACTAAAATAGTGATCCCAGGGAGCTTAGGATGAACCTTTAGTTCTTTCAAGTACTCTGCCCCCCTTTTTCTTCTCCAATGTTAGCTGCTTTTCTCCTTGGAGAAGTAATGGCCAATTTTTAGTATCTGTAAATTTTAGTGTTTCATAATTTTTCATTACAATGTCATTTTCTAGTTCTGATCTACTCTGATAAACAATAAGAAGGTGTGAAACCTCTTGTTTAAATTTATTATTTTTGTTCTCTTCTTCTAAAAAATTTATTTTGTTTAATGCAGCAACACTTGCCTCTTCCACTATATTCAAAACTAAAACTTGTTTTGAATTGGTTCTTTCTTTATGAATCAATTCATATTGTGCTATCTCTCCAATGTTATAACTATCATTATGAAATATTTCCTTTTTTGGAAGAGGCACCAATTGATAATTAGAATTGCTTATTTCCATTGATAGTTCAAAAAGTTCTTGTTCAGACTTAAAAGTAGATTTATCAAATGGATAAATTCCTTTTAATATATTGTTTGCAATAATTGGTGAGCGACTAGCTGTAGTAACATAAAAGTGAAGGTTAGAGATCTTATCAGCGCCTTTATGAATTATGGTGTCTTTTATATTTAAAACCCTAGTTCTTCTATCATCATAATACTTTACTGTATAGATATTGCTGTTATCTGCAACTGATATTAATACATAATGTTCTTCCTCAGGTTTGTGTTTACTTAATTTGATGTAATTTCTTATTTTTTCTTTGATTTTTGTCATTGTCTGTAAACCTGTGTCATATTCAATATTTAGAGTGCGACTACCTTTTCTAAATACCCAATCAGGGACAATAAATGGTTCACCAACTTCATTTTTGTAGGTATCTTTGTTGGGATGTATTGAAATTATGTTTTTCCTATTTGTTTTTAAAGCTATGAGAGTATCTATAACCACATCTTGAATTCCTAAATAATGAGAAGAGTTTCTAATGTAATTATTGATATTTATAGCTTTTTCTTCTTCCTTAATAATTCCTTCTTGTTTTAAAATGTTTATACCATTCTTTCCTAAGTAATAACATGATATAGGTGGTTTATTTAGAACGGACTGATATTCTATTTTTACAATAGCGTAATTTGACCACCTCTTTAATTTCTTTTGAATAGAATCCCCTTTATATCCAAATAATTGATTACCATATTTGGTTAATTGCTTATTAGTTAAATAACGGTTAGTCCAAATAAGTGATAATAGCTCCAAATCAGTTAAATTTATCCAGGCTCCTTTTCTTTTTTCATGTTCATTATCAAATCCATACCATACTCTGGCTGATTCCAAATTTCCTCCTCCTTAAATCAGAAAAACCCCCAAAATAGTGAAGAATCAATCTTCATCATTTTGAGGGTTTTTCCCTTTGTATTATTAAACTGTGACTAGTATATCATTTTGGGATGATCCTAACAACTAGAGTTTTATGCATAAATATTAGTATTATTCATTCATTAGGCATACTAATCACTAGTAAAAACACTCGAGAAAACTACTGTAAAAAATAAATTTTGATTAGAGTACAAAAAACATAAAATGATGTGTGTTTTCTAACTCTAAAAACATATGAAGTTGGGGTTTGAAAACATAAAAAAATATAAGTTTATCAAGGGTTAACATCATCCTCTGTTAAGGATGTCCGCTCACGGACAAATAACCTTATCCGTAATAGGATATCCGTAAGCAGTTGGAATTAATTAAAAAAGTCAGCATTTTTTATAAAATCACGAGTGTATAAAAAAGTGAATAAAATATGAACTGTTTCATCTAAATTTTATAGGTGAAGGACAATGAAAATGGGAGTCATCTATATTCGAGTTAGTAATCTAATTGCGAATAAACTGACTTATAAGTCTTCTTTTTAGAAGAAGCCATGTTAATCTCTCGTTTATGTTTGATTAATGTAAAAAGTATGTTTAGAGTAAGGAAAGTGTTTATTGAGTTGATGTAAGAGTTACGTAAAACATTGGTTTATATGAATGCTATTTGCAGTGCTTATATAATTTAGATGTAAAACCACTATGAAAAAACAAATTAAATAAGTAGTAACTAATAGTGGTAACCATATCATTTGCTACTTATTTATGGAACTGTAATATATAAAAAATATCAAGGTATATAAGGTTTTTAATATAGTAACTAAATATAGTTACTATATTAATTATTTAATATAAAAAAATACCTTCAAATGATAGCGAAATAACTAAAAATACTAATTTGTGACTTTTAGATAAATTAAATTTATTTTTCTAAGCAATAATTACTGAAAATTAAGTGAGATAACTTATAATCGATCCATAAAGTAACTTATTTTAGTAACTATGAGTAAATCGTTGATATTATTGGGTTTGTGAGATATATTTCATATGATATTTTATTTATTAAAAGTGTAGACACTTGAATTAGTAACTTTAATTGGTTATTATATATTTAAATTATAAGAATATCTTAGTAAAGGAGGATAATATTGGACTTAGAGCTTCATCAAAAATATAAAAATACAAAATTTGATCCAGAAACATTAGATTTATTCACCGATTTAATATCTAATGACACAGTATTAAAAAAAGTATTTCTCTTTATTGCAAAGAACGAAAAGGACAGTATTGTAACAGTTGGAGAAATATCTGAAAAAGTACAGGTAGAACGAAAACATAGAGTTGAAAAAAATAAACGTTATTCATTTGTTTGCAAGGATGATTACATACATAGAAAACAAGCGGAAAAAATAGTTGAGCGTTTGTTAGCAATGTCGTTGATATATTATAAAGCTGTTCCACCATATAAGCATTTGTTTTTAACTATTCGCGGCAAACAAGTAATTCAAAGACTTTATGGATGAAGAAGATTATTAGTAAATAAGGAGATGAAAATAATGGCTAAAACATTCACAAAAAATAAACCTGCTATTAACATTACTATGGTTGGGTTTGGACAAGCCGGTTCAAGAATGGCAGATCAATTTGCAGCTATAAAAAATGCTGATGGTACTTCTGTATATAATTGTCTAGCATTAAACAGTAATGATGGTGATTTAGCGGGATTAAAGCACATCACTCCCAATAATAGAGAGAGTCTAGAGCTGGGTGGTTTAGGTAAGAATCCTGAAGAGGCAATGCAAATTTTAGAAACAAATGAAAAAGTTAAAGAGCAACTAAAAAGTTTCATAAAAGATAGAGTTAGACCGACTGACGACTTAGTAATGTTTTTTGCTGGTCTAGGTGGCGGAACGGGTACCTCTACTATCGTAAAGGCAATTGAAGAATTTTATGAATATAACAATAAACCTAAAATTCAAGAAGAGTTTAATAAATTAAAAGAAAAATATGGTATAGATGAGATAAAAAAAGAGCCAAAAAAATACTTAATTGAGGCTACTAAAATTGCTCGTAAGCGATTTACAAAGATTGGTGTAGTGGCTACTATCCCTACTAGAGCGGATGGTCCTGATGTATTAAGACAAGTAAATAATTTCACTAAAAAAATTGATGATATTGCCAAAAACCCTAATAAAGGTGTAGCATTTGTAGTCTATCCTGATAACCAACTAATGTATGAAGAGTTCAATAGTTTACTAGAAAATGAGAGAAAAGGAATTGAAAATTACCGAGACTATGCAAATATTAAACTAGTTGAAGAGTTTCATGAACTAAATACTGCTACTACTGGTGGTGGAACCTCGGTTACTTTTGATAGTGCTGATTTTAGAAGAACAATTTTAGAGCATCAAGGTTGTTTATTCATAAGTAAGGTAACTAAACCTGCTTCTGAAATAAAAAATGGTCATGATATTAATAAAATGTTTTCTGAGTCTCTCGATAAAAATAGCTTTCACGATCCTATAGAATTGATTAATCCAGAGACAAATCAAATGGCCAAAATTCACCATATAGGGATTTTAGCTATTATTGATTCAAAATTAAAAGTTGGTAGTTCTTTTATTGATGATGCTAGAGATGAAATTATTAATAAATTACCCCTAAACGGTACTGTTTTTTCTGGGTATATTGAAGAACAAAATGATTTTTCTGTAACTGTTTATACATTTTTTAAAGCGGAGGCATTTCCTAAGCGATTGGCTAAGGGATTAGTGGAAGAATATAACGAATTTAAAGAAAGACAAAAACAAATAACCTATATGTCCCAAGGCATTGAGCAAATTAGTGAAACTAACGAAGAGGATGATTTTGATCTTTCTGAACTGGCTGCAGAACTAGGAGTGGAAGATCTTTTTGAAGAATCGGTTGGAGAAGTAGCATCTTCTAAGGATGATGAGGATATAGATATTGATGATATTTTACAACAAATAAATGAGAATGAATTAAAATAAGATAAAAAAAGCAAAGAATCGCCCTATTCTTTGCTTTTTTTGACTTAGATACTTTTTTTCATGGAACAATTCCGGCATTCCCTAAGTAGTTTCCCCTTCGATATAGAACTTTTAAAATGTGCCATATTACAATTGTCGCATCTACCACTAATCCTGTCAGGATATAAATTATAATCATAGATTTTATTTATATCAATTTCTTCTTTCGTTAAATAATTATTCATCTCATTACTTCCTTAATTTATAGTCAATAATGCTATTATAATCTATTTGTTTCCCCTATTCGCTTAAATTCTTTCGGAAAGCGCATTCATTATAAGAGAAAGTTTATGTAAATGGTTGTTTTATGTGATGTTTACGTTGAATTTTATAGATAAAGTGTATATTAACATGGAATTAACGAACTCTATGAGATTTACCAATGAAAATACTACGTAATAATGATGTAATTTATATATTAATCTTATGTACTTATGTAAGTCTTACGTATTTATGATATAAAATTTATGTAACATAATATTTATTTTACGTAATGCTTACAAAAGTTTTTTATAAAGTTTATGTAGAGTTGTTGTAAGGTGATGATTAATGTAAGGATAATTTGCATTGATGGTATGTAAAAATGTCCTTTACTTCCTTTGATTTTTTGGTTCTTTCCGTGTAAAATCAATTGTAAAGTGTCATTTTTGACAATAAAAGTGGTAGGAGGTGCGGTGAATGAGTGAAATTTCTATGAGAGAATTATTAGAAGATGAATTTAAACTTGATCCTCTTTATAATGTTGCTATTATTCGTGAATTAGAAGATTACATTTGGACTGAAAAAATTTTAAGTATGAGTAATGAGCGAACTTACGATACTGTAGAAGCAAGTAAATTTATTGGACGTGCTGATGCAACTATAAGATATTACTTAAGACATGAGCTAAGTGATATTTATATAAAGCCGGAAAAACAAGGGAGATATTATAAATTAAGTTATTATACTATCTTTAAAATTCATTTAGTCTCTATATTAATAGATATAGGGGGGTTGTCTACAACTGAAATACTAACTGAGTTAGGTCATAAAACTACAACTGTTCCTTCTAGTAAAAATACACCTTTATATGACGATCTTAAAAAGTTATCTCAATTTGTTGAAGCTTCTTATAAGTTTAATAATCAGTTGTTAGTAAAAATGCAGCAGCAAACGGTTTTGTTATTATCTTATGAAAAAAAGTTGAGTAATTTAAGAATTGAGTCAGTAAACATTGATAGAAAAATTGCTGATGCTAAATCCGAGGTTACTGAACTTAAAAATGATTCTATGAGCAATTATCTCTTGGAAAGGCAAGACCAAATTTTAGTTGCCTCATTAAAGAAAAAACCAAAAGGTTTTTTTAGTAGATTTAAAAATGATTCTAAAGAAGAACTTATTAATATAGAAGTAGATAAACAACTTAAAGAAAAGCAAGAAGCTGCTGTTCAAAGTAAGACTGAGTTATTAAAAGAAAAGATTGATGGCTATTATAAAGAATTGAATAGTATACAAGAAGAAATAGCTGAAATGGAGCAAAAATATGAACTAGCTCTAAGGGAACAGGAAAGAATTCTTGAAGAGGGGAAATACTCGGTTCAAAACTTTCTAAATAATCCTTTAGAGAACAATATAATAGATTGAATATTCTGTCATATTGTTTTATAATAATGGTATATAAATGAACTGAGGTGGTTTTAATGTTTTTACTTAAAACAAAAAAATCTGAAAACATTATTTTAAATACAATTGTAATAGTATCTATTTTTACTCTAGTTGGATCAATACTAGTAAGCATATAAAGGGTACTTTTAAATAAAAAAGGCTAAGTTAATTGTACTTAGTCTTTTTTTATTGATTTGTTTATAATAATTTCTTTGTTAATCGTTATGTAATAGTAATTAAGAATTGGCTGTATGGATTATCTTCTGATAGGACTTAGCCTTTCTAAATTTTGGCGCGAGAACCGATAACCTTCTTTTTTAATTTTCATAAAATCATAGTAATATCTACTCATTTTACATTTTTTCCAAATAATTAACATTTTTCAAAAGGTATTTAATACCAAAAATAGAATAAGTACATTGTAACTAACAGTTATAAAAATATTAAAAAGGAGTGTTCCCAAAAATGAAAATTAAGAAACTAGTTCTGAGTGCTACTGTAGCAATAGCTATTGTAGGTGGTTCTGCTATTCCAACTTTTGCGGCATCAGGAAATACTGAAAGCCAACTAACTTCAGCAAGTAACGAACTATCTACTCCATATGTGAATTTAACTGCATATGCTGCAGATTCATCAAGTGTTACTATAAGTCCGCCTGAATGGAAAGCGGTGTCAGGATCTGTGGTTGGTAAAGGTCAGTATGGTAAAATAAAGCTTTATTCTACTGGGGTTGCAGGTTTATGGGTGCAAGAAAAGATCGGAAATAATTGGGTAACTATGGGTGGATCTGCTGGTTTACAATTGTTCGAAGAGGGTGGCGAAGCTACGCAAGATTATTGGATGGAAAAAGGTAAGGAGTATAGGATCGAAATAATCTCAGGTACTGCGTCAAAAACAACTGGAACTATAAGAAATTCACTATAAAAATACACTCAATTGAATCAATTTCATACCAATTTCCCTTATTTTGTATCAAAAACCAAGAAGTCGTCTTGCTAAAAGCAAAAGACGGTTTCTTGGTTTTTTTCAAGTCAAATTAAAAAGTCGATGCCGTATGGACTGACTTACTATAGGTGGTCCATTTTTACTTTGTCGGATACCCCTTAATGACATATTATCTTTTAACAATTACGTTAGAGTACATATATACTCTAAGCTTTTTAAAATAAATAACCAATACACATCATTAATGGGTATTTCCCTTTTAAAAACGTTAGATTAAAATGACATATTACTATCCATAATTTATACTAAAATATACTAAGGACTAAGTAAATAAAATTCTCGAAGTAGAGATTATAAGTTGAAATTACTATATAGTTTTTAAAAGGGGGATAGAAGATGAAGTATGATGGTTTTATTTCGTTTTTAGAAGAAAAGAATTATAGTGAAACTACTATAGCGAGTTATGAACTTGTTTTAAATCAATTCTTCTCATTCCTAAGACAACTCTATAAAAAGAAAATAGAATTATATGAAATCAAATCTAAAGATATAAGAGACTATCTTTCAACTCAGGGAGATAATCAGAAGGCAATCTCCACAATTAATAAAGAGTTGGCCATTTTAAAATCCTATTTTGATTATTTATGGGAAAGAAACAAAGTACCTATTGATCCAGCAGCAAAAATAAAAAGACTAAAGGTACAAAAACACCTGGATATTAGTTTGTTTTATGAAGATTTACTTAAGGTAAAGGAACTTGTAATAGCAAATACCAATTATACAGCAAAGCGAAAAGCATTGTTTATACTTGCTATGGAAGGATTAAAAGCCTCCGAATTTAAGTTTAAAAAGGATGATGTTTCTATAATCGATGATAGAATTAAGATTAATCTTTCCAATAGAGTCATTACATTGGATAACATTGATGCAAGTATTTTTCTTGAGTTTTATTATAATAATTTACTAAACGAGTCAGAGTATCTATTCACTTATACGGATTCAGTAAATAATAGAATAATACCTATTACTTTTATGGGAATACACTATCACTTAAAAAATATACAAAAGGATTATGATATTAATCAAGACCTGCAGTTAACAACTATTAGAAAAGCTCTGTGCTACTATTTATATATTAATAAAAAACTCGCAGTCCAACGTATAGCTTTGATTATGGGTATAGAAGAACAAACTGTTTCTATCTATTTAAGTAAGTTAACGAAGAGTATGAAAAGCATCTAAAACTTAATTAGAATCTAATATTATTAATAGGTTGAAATATAATAACTTTATAGGCTATAATACATTTAAATAAATCATTCAATGGGAAGAACCCAGAATAAACAGTTCTATAATAGAGCTGTTTATTCTGGGTTCTTTTTTTAGGGAGAGAAGTTGATTAATGGAAAGGGAAAACAGCTTTATTAACAAAGTTATTACTGCGTCCCTCTTAAGTGAAGGAGAAAAAGAAATACAATCAAGTTCGCGAAAACTTAAAGTTCCATTTAATAAGAAAAAAATTCTTTATTTATCTAACTTATTAGCAGAATACAAATTAGAAAATAGCGTGTCAGTGCAATTCAAAAAAGGAGAATTCACTATTCATAGTAATGCTTTAGGATTCTTCCTAAGCAATTGGTACATTAAAGACCATAAGATATTTAGTTATCGTGTTGATCCATCATTAATTGATAAGGAAGCTATCATAATTGCTGCTATTTTGTTTGGGGAACGAAAACAGGATTATATTAGCATACACTCCAGCATTCACAAGGATCATCTTAAAACTTTGTGCTTATGTATAAATAAAAACATCAATGTCCCAGTTTCTTTCCATGGGGATCGAATTAGAATTTTTAATGTTAAACAGTTCTTTATGAATGTTTTTAGAAATTCTTCGACTATTCATACAGCGGAACTTGTTGATTTTCTTACAGAACAAGAGAAAAAAGAAATAAAGGAAGGGAGTTTTTTATGAGATTTAAACCATTTTACTCTTCACTTTTGATCTCAGGTTTTATCATACTCTCAGGTTGTAGTAATGATCCATTTGTTAAGGAAGCGAAAAAAATAAATGAAACAAAGGATACACATGAAGAAACTGAAACTGATAGTAAATCCCAGGACTTAGAATCATTCTATAAGGATCAGGTACGGCCTTTAGATGAGGTTGTTGCTGAATTGGACGGTGAATCTGTCAAAATACTAGATAAGAAAGAAGTGGAAGTAAAATCTTCTTATGAAGATCCAGAGGAGTTTGCAAGGTATGCAGCCGATATCTTATACAAATTCCAATCTCTGCAAATTTCTCCTGAGGACTTCTACAAATTTATTTTAGACTATGGTAGTATTCAGACCGTTGAAGAATTACCACAAAAACACGATGCCATAAATATTTTCAAATCAATACAAGATTCCTATTTACAAGCTAATGTCAAAGGGGAGTCTTATGATATTACAGTAGTAAACTTAGATAGATTTAAAAGACAGGGGTACTTTTATCGCAAAGTATTAAGTACAGAAGGAATTAATTATTTTATTACTTCTATTTATAAAGAAGATGGTGCTTGGAAATATATTACTGATGAGCCATCAGATCCTTTTTATGAAGAATCCCAAGGAGGAAAAGAAAAATGAAAACTTTAGAAGAAATTCAGCAAAAAACAGAGGAAATGTTGATGTTACACTATCAAACAAATGGAGAGTTTAACAAAGATTTTTTTCTTTTGAACCAATATGTGCGTATACACCTTGAACAATTTATGGACGCAGAGAAAATTAAGGAATATGAGAATCATCTATTTAAAGTATCAAAATCTCTTTTATTTAATGGATATTTTATTGGGATGGAAATATTAAACAATCTAGAAGAGATATTTAAAGATGATGAAATATTTGAACAAAGTAATGCCAACCTTAAACAACAAACTTTTGATATGCTCCGTCAGGTCTTAGGTGAAAATGTAGAGGATACATTAATTACAGAACCACATAGAAAATTAACTGCAAAACTAGTAATAGAATATGAAAATATTCTTCCTACTTTATTGAACTATGCATTTTATACAACCGTTTTGGGTGTACAACTTGCCTTTCAAGATGAACGGGATAGAAGAGACATAAGTTTACCGAATCAAAATAAAGAGGGAGGAATATTAGCGAATATAGAAGATACACACTTCCTTTTTCCAGATGTATTTATGAATATTTCAGTTGTAAATAACAATGTAGAAGTATGGACAATTACCCAATCTTTTTGGAATGCTTTCGACAAGATAGGTGACATATTCGTGGCCGAAAATTCAGTTGGTGATCTCTATTTAAATGTGATAATGAAAAATTCATTATCTCTCGTTCAAAGAAACATGATTTTTAATCAAATTGAAGGTTTACTTAAAGAAAAATATAAGACGGGAAAATTAATTAAGACTATGGCAGTCGTTGAAGAGTTCTTTGATATTAGTGAAGAAGATTTCGGTGACATTGCATATTGAAATAAATTAAATAGAAATTTAAGACGAGTGTTGGTAAATAATAAAGTTCTTTAAAAATAAGGAGTATATTGTGATGATTCAATTAAATCATTATAAATATGAGCCAACATTGCATACTGGAAAACCTCAATGTGAAAAAGTGTTAGAATACCGATTCGCATACGAATACGAAGGTAATAGTTATCTTGTAGAAGGCCCAGTACCAGCGTTCGTGCAACCAGGGGCAAAGTAAATCTTTTTATTGATTCAGTCCTGAATCTAGGGACTTTTTTTATATTCTGAATTCCTATAAGATTTTGCTGATACGTATGATAAGGAGGAAAAACAAAGTGAAGCAAAATTGGGACTTAGAAGAACTTATTGAACATTTTACCGTTATTCCAGAAGAAATGCGTTTACTCGGAAACAGATATGGAGGAACACGACTGGGGTTTGCCGTTCTACTAAAGTTCTTTCAATATCAGGGACGTTTTCCAAAAGGGAAACAGGAAATAAGTAAAGATGTTATTCAATACATTGCCAAGCAAGTAGATGTACCTGCGGATTTATTTCAAGCGTACGATTGGGACGGAAGGTCAATTAAATATCATCGTGCTCAAATTCGCGATTACATGGGATTTAGGGACAGCACCCTTACTGATATGGAACAAGTAAAATCCTGGCTTCAGGCTAACATCTTACCGCAGGAGCTACAAATAGACAGAGTAAGAAAACATGTACTACATCACCTAAGAAAACAACAAATTGTTCCCCCAGCTCATGACCATTTAGATCGAAACATCAAGTCAGCCATTTATCAGTATGAGGACCGGATTTCTCAATCCATTTACTCTAAACTTTCTGATCACTCTCAATCTAAGTTAGATACATTTATACGTACTTGGTCCCATACAGAACAGATAGAAAAAGATCAAACCATTCTCAGTTTCCGAGAGCTTGTATCTGATCCTGGAAGAATCGGGTTAGACAGTTTATTTCAAGAGATAGAAAAACTACGAACAGTACGAGATATACAGCTTCCACCAAATTTATTCTACGGTGTTTCACCCAAGATGATCCGAACGTACAGACAGCGAGCTGTTTCTGAAGATATTAGAGAGTTGCGCAGGCATCCTGATCCGATCCGTTATACTTTATTGGCAGCTTTCTTTTGGTGTAGAGGTAGAGAAATTACGGATAACTTAGTTGAGCTCATTATCCAAATTGTTCATCGAATCGGTGCTCGGGCGGAACGAAAAGTAGAAAAAGAATTTTTACGGGATTTTCGTAAAGTAAGTGGGAAGACAAACGTATTGTTCCGCATGGCTGAAAAGGCAGTGGAACAACCAGACGGTATTGTGCGAGATGTTTTATTTCCTGTCGTAGGCGAAGATAAATTAAAAGATATTGTGAAGGAAATGAAACATACAGGTCCCTCCTATAAACAAAAAGTACATACTGTTATGAGATCCTCCTACGGTACTCATTACAGAAGAATGGTTCCAGCTTTACTTGATATTCTAGAATTTCAATCCAATAATGATGTGCATCGACCTGTGATAGATGCAATTGATTTACTTACACAATATAAGCTTACCAATCAGTATACATATAATGAAACAGATTATATCCCAATTGAAGGAATCGTTAAGCCAGGTTGGATTGATACGGTCATTGATAAAGAAACAAACCGTGTAAACCGAATGAATTATGAAATCTGTGTACTCCAAGCTCTGCGAGATCGATTACGTTGTAAAGAAGTATGGGTAGTCGGAGCTGATCGGTATAGAAACCCAGAGGAAGATTTACCAAAAGATTTTGAACAAAATAGAGAAAAACATTATGAAGCGCTTTGTAAGCCCCTTGAAGTACAAACACTTATTAACGAACTGAAACAGAGTATGAATACGGCTCTCGAGAAATTAAATAGAAGTGTTAAAAATAACTCCAAGGTACGTATATTGAGTAAGGGAAATGGCTGGATTTCTGTGTCACCTTTACAGGCACAGGCTGAACCGGTTAACCTAAATCTCGTAAAGGCAGAGGTCATGAAGCGTTGGCCCATGACCAATCTTTTGGATATTTTAAAAGAGGCAGATTTACGTGTACATCTGACAGATGTGTTCCAAACGCTAGGTAATCGTGAGATCCTTGATAAGGAAACACTGCAACGAAGACTTATTCTTTGCTTATATGGATTGGGAACAAACACAGGATTAAAGCGAATTGCGGCTGGTGAACATGGGGGAAGTTACAAGGACTTACTCTATGTACGGCGGAAATTCATCCATAAAGAGAACCTACGGCAAGCCATTTCAAAGGTAACCAATGCCATTCTAGATGCTCGTGTAACAGAAGTATGGGGTGAAGGAACAACTGCATGTGCGTCTGATAGTAAAAAGTTTGGGGCTTGGGATCAGAACTTGTTGACTGAATGGCATATTCGATATAGGGGACGTGGAGTAATGATTTATTGGCACGTGGAAAAGAACTCTACATGTATTTATTCGCAACTAAAATCCTGTTCTTCATCAGAAGTAGCTTCTATGATCGAAGGGTTACTTCGTCATTGCACAAATATGGAAGTAGAAAAAAACTACGTGGATACACACGGTCAAAGTGAAGTTGCCTTCGCTTTTTGTCATTTGCTTGGATTCCAACTAATGCCGAGATTTAAAGCCATTCATGCTCAAAAACTGTATCGTCCAGATGTAGGCATGCAAGACTCATATCCAAACTTACAGCCTGTTTTAACAAGAGCGATTAATTGGAGTTTAATTGAACAACAGTATGATCAAATGATTAAATATACAACTGCTTTACGATTGGGTACAGCTGAAACAGAGGCGATTCTCAAGCGTTTCACTCGTAATAGTGGGCATCCAACGTATCGGGCACTCAGCGAATTAGGAAAAGTGTTAAAAACGATCTTCCTTTGTGAGTATTTATCATCAGAAGAAGTCCGAAGAGAAATCCATGAAGGGTTAAATGTCGTTGAAAACTGGAACTCAGCCAATAGCTTTATTTTTTACGGAAAAGGAGGAGAAATTCAAACAAACCGAATGGAAGATCAAGAAGTCGCTGTACTTGCTCTCCATCTTCTTCAAAACTGTTTGGTGTTAATTAATACACTGATGATTCAAGAGGTACTTTTGGAACAAAATAAATCTCTTCTTCAAAAGTTAACTCCTGAGGATTTTAGAGCCTTAACACCATTAATCTATGCCCATGTAAACCCGTATGGGACATTTAAGCTAAACATGCAAGAACGTCTGCCAATTGAAAGATCTTCCTAAGAATTACGATATATCTTTTCTTTTTAAAGAGAAACTTACCGTCATGGGGTCCGGAAACGATTTAAAGAATAAGGGGTCACTATGAAAAACATCACCAAAAATCAAAAATTAGATGTTAAATGACCATAAATTGTGACAATTTGAACCCCCTTAGCGATTAAGGGGGTGATAACTAGAAATGTATAGAGTATTTATTATAACTAAATTATTAATTTAGATAGGCATGTTTAAACTTGACACCAAGTAAATATATATACTATGCGTGGTTATCTTATGGAGGTGTATGTATGCATAAATGTCATTGCTGCCAAGGCGCAGGATGTTGTCGTTATTGTGGTGGTGCTGGTATGTGCTGTTGTTGTAGTGGGAGAGGATGTCCTCATTGTCAGGGAAGTGGATGTTGTCCGTGTTGTCATGGTGGCAAAAGATGTGGTTGTTGTGGTGGATCAGGTGTTCAACCAATATAAAGCTTACTAATTCTATTAAAACGGGAGCTTGTTATCCTAAGCTCTCGTTTCTTATGTTTGTAGTGTTAGAAATCTAGTGAGTGTTAATTAGCGGTATAGTATAATACCATTGGACACATCAATCATTTTTACATAAGGGGGAAAAGGGTTGAGAAAAATAATATTTTCTTTAGCATTTTTAGTAGTGATGGCATTTAGTGGTTCTGTTTATGCAGCACAATCGGAAGAGATGGATTGTTGTCAATCAAAAAAAGAATGTATGGAAATGTGTGAGGAAATGAACTGTCAAATGGATTGTTGTGAAATGACAAAAAATGGAAAAATGAAAATGAAAGATTGTAAGAAAATGATGAAAAAATCAAATATAGATTGCTGTTAATTTAGTATAAAAGGATCTTCCAGTCGAAACAACCCATTGATTTTACTACATTTTAAACAGGGCACACTCAGAATAAACAAAAAAAATAAAAAGACCCTAATTTGGATTAGGGTCTCAGGCTGTCGACAAAGTCGGCAGCCATTTTCTTTATCTTGATAATGTTCAATATGTGGTATGTGATTCAAGTTTTTTTATGAGTAAATAGGGAAAAGTTACAAAGAATAAAAACATCACTAATGAAAATGGAGATGAATGATATGGCAGATACAAATCAAATGCCTCGGGAAGAGGGCATAGATCATAGCTTAAGCCTTATGAGAGAAGGATACATGTACATTTTGAACAGACGTAAAAGTTTTAATTCTGATATATTTGAGACCCGATTGCTAGGAAAGAAAGCGATTTGCATGGTAGGAAAGGAAGCTGCGAAAGTTTTTTATGACACTGAAAAATTCAAAAGGAAAGATGCAGCACCGAACCGGGCGGTTCAAACATTGTTTGGGAAGAATGGTGTGCAGGCATTGGATGGACAAGATCACAAACATCGGAAAGAAATGTTTATGTCCATCATGTCTCCTAAAGGACTTCAAAACTTAACAAACATTACAAAAATACAGTGGAAGACAGCACTAAATAAATGGGGACAGATGGATGAAGTTATTCTTTATGAAGAAGTAAAAGAAATCCTATGCAGAACAGCCTGCCAGTGGGCAGGTGTCCCGTTGGAAGAAGACGATGTTAAGGAATTGACAAAAGACTTGGCGGCGATGTTCGAGTCTCCGGCTGCCGTTGGTCCAAATCATTGGCTAGCGAGAAATGCAAGAAATAAAGTAGAAAATTGGATTGGTGAGTTAGTTGATAAGGTGCGTAATGAGGAAATAAATCCTCCAGAAGATACAGCTTTACATATATTTGCCTGGCATCGCGATTTAGAAGGGAATCTTTTGGATACCGAGACTGCTGCTGTGGAAGTGATCAATATCTTGAGACCTATTGTGGCGATCGCTATATTCATCAATTTCACTGCGCTGGCATTGTATCATTATCCGGAAGAAAGGGAGAAACTTGAATCCCGTGATGAAAAATATGCTCAGATGTTTGTACAGGAAGTTCGCCGTTTTTATCCGTTTTTTCCGTTTGTCGTAGCATTGGTAAAAAAAGATTTCACCTGGAACGGCTATAAATTTGAAGAAGGCACATTAACTTTACTGGATCTTTATGGCACAAATCATGACCCTGAAATTTGGGAAAACCCAGATTTGTTCAGTCCTGATCGGTTTGCTAAATGGGAAGGAAGCCCATTTGGCTTCATTCCGCAGGGTGGTGGTGATTACTTTATGGGTCATCGCTGTGCTGGAGAGTGGGTCACCATTGAAGTCATGAAAGTAAGTCTTGATTATCTGGCCAAGCGTATGGAATATGAAATTCCTAACCAGGATTTAAGTTACAGCATGGTGAGCATGCCAAGTATTCCCCATAGCAAAGTAGTGATAAAGAATGTTAAACGAAAGTTATAATTACACTAAATTTTCGTAGATAATTAGCTTATTAAGTACGCCTTTTGCCGAACAAGATAAATGACAAAAGTTGATTTCTTAATCACAGAAGTCTGTTTTATAAGGAAGACACCTTAATTAATGGAGAGTCAGCCGCAAAGCCTATTTTTCTCTAATAAAGAGATAAATTGGGCTTTTTATATTGAAAAACTCTTCAAGTTTTAAAACTGGCACCCTGACAATATTTCTAGTGTATCCAACATAAAAAGGAAATTAAATTTAGTTATAAGAATAATTAATTACTGCAAACTAAAGAAAACCTGCTTTTTATGCAAATTATATTCAAACGTATATTTGACTATTTGTTTTTGTTCACATATAATAATATTCAAATGAATATTTGATTGATATGAGGTGAAAAATTTGCAATATGATGCATGTGAAGTTACGTGTATAGATGAAGAAAAAGTCAAAAGAGGTAAAAATGAACTACTCCAACAAAATCCTATGGATGTAGCCAAAGTTTTTAAAGCTTTATCGGATGATACTAGGATTAAGATTGCGTATACTCTTTCTTTGGAAGATGAATTGTGTGTATGTGATGTAGCAAATATTGTTGGTGCTACAACTGCCACAACATCTCATCATTTGAGGTTACTTAAAAATCTTGGATTAGCTAAATATCGAAAAGAAGGTAAGTTAGTTTACTATTCATTAGATGATGATCATGTAAAGCAACTAATACAGGTTGCATTTGCACATCAGAAGGAGGTTGTAAAAATTGTCTGAAGCAAAAGCATTAGAGGCTGAAAAAAATGTTTATCGCGTTCAGGGGTTTACATGCGCAAATTGTGCAGGGAAGTTTGAAAAAAATGTTAAAAAACTTCCAGGAGTTCAAGATGCAAAAGTGAATTTTGGTGCATCTAAGATATCCGTTTACGGTGATACAACGATTGAAGAACTAGAAAAAGCTGGTGCATTTGAGAACCTTAAAGTGGCTCCTGAAAAACCAAGGCGGGAAGCTAAACAAGAGGTTAAAGAGGATAAAAATGTTTACCGTGTTGAAGGATTTACATGTGCAAACTGTGCTGGGAAATTTGAGAATAACGTAAAACAGCTTCCAGGAGTTCAGGATGCAAAAGTAAATTTTGGTGCATCTAAGATATCTGTTTACGGTGATGCAACAATTGAAGAACTAGAAAAAGCCGGTGCATTCGAAAATCTTAAAGTGACTCCTGAAAAATCGGCTCGCCAAGTTTCACAAGAGGTAAAAGAAGATACGAAAGAAGAAAAAGTGCCGTTTTATAAAAAGCATAGTACTCTACTTTATGCTTCCTTATTGATTGCTTTTGGTTACCTTTCCTCGTCTGTGAACGGAGAAGAGAACATTGTTACTACCTTATTGTTTTTAGCATCCATGATTATTGGAGGGTTGTCACTTTTTAAAGTCGGTTTGAAAAATTTACTACGCTTTGAATTTGACATGAAAACCCTTATGACAGTAGCTGTTATAGGTGGTGCTATTATTGGAGAATGGGCAGAAGTTGCCATTGTTGTTATTCTCTTTGCAATCAGTGAAGCACTTGAGCGATTCTCTATGGACAGAGCAAGACAATCGATTCGTTCATTAATGGATATCGCTCCTAAAGAGGCACTCGTTAGACGTAATGGGCAAGAAATAATGATTCATGTCGATGATATTGCTGTTGGGGATATTATGATTGTCAAACCTGGTCAAAAGATTGCGATGGATGGTGTAGTCGTAAGTGGCTACTCTGCAGTCAACCAAGCAGCTATTACCGGTGAATCAGTCCCTGTTGAGAAAACAGTTGATGATGAAGTATTTGCAGGTACATTAAATGAAGAAGGATTACTTGAAGTAAAAATAACGAAACTTGTAGAAGATACAACGATTTCTAAAATTATTCATCTTGTAGAGGAAGCACAAGGAGAACGGGCTCCTTCGCAAGCATTTGTCGATAAATTTGCAAAATATTACACACCGATCATTATGATCATTGCAGCATTAGTTGCTATCGTCCCTCCTATATTCTTTGATGGTAGTTGGGAAACATGGGTTTATCAAGGATTAGCTGTTCTTGTTGTTGGTTGTCCTTGTGCGTTGGTCATATCGACTCCGATTTCTATCGTTTCAGCGATTGGGAATGCCGCAAAAAAAGGTGTCCTTGTAAAAGGCGGAGTGTATTTAGAAGAAATGGGTGCCTTAAAGGCTATTGCATTTGATAAAACAGGTACATTAACAAAAGGTGTCCCAGCTGTAACTGATTTTAATGTGTTGAACAAACAGATAAATGAAAAAGAATTACTATCCATCATTACTGCATTAGAGTATCGTTCTCAGCATCCACTTGCATCTGCGATTATGAAAAAAGCAGAAGAGGAGAACATTTCTTATTCTGACGTACAGGTAGAGGACTTCTCTTCTATTACAGGTAAGGGTATCAAAGGTATTGTAAACGGGACTACTTATTACATTGGAAGTCCGAAACTCTTTAAAGAATTAGCAATTTCTAATTTCGATAAAGACTTAGAACAAAATGTTACTACACTTCAAAATCAAGGTAAGACAGCCATGATTATTGGAACCGAAAAAGAAATACTTGCAGTTATTGCAGTTGCTGATGAAGTTCGTGAATCAAGTAAGGAAATTATTCAAAAGTTACATCAACTTGGAATCAAAAAAACAATTATGCTTACAGGTGATAACAAAGGTACTGCTAATGCTATCGGAGGGCAGGTTGGAGTATCTGATATTGAGGCAGAACTAATGCCACAGGACAAATTAGACTTTATTAAACAGTTGAGATCTGAGTATGGCAACGTAGCTATGGTAGGAGATGGTGTCAATGATGCACCTGCATTGGCGGCCTCAACAGTTGGAATTGCAATGGGTGGAGCTGGTACAGATACAGCCCTGGAAACGGCAGACGTCGCTCTAATGGGTGACGATCTAAGAAAACTTCCATTCACTGTAAAACTTAGCCGAAAAACTCTAAATATAATCAAAGCTAACATTACTTTTGCAATTGCTATTAAATTTATTGCCTTACTATTGGTTATCCCAGGTTGGTTAACGCTCTGGATTGCTATCCTTTCTGATATGGGTGCAACCCTTCTGGTAGCACTAAATGGTTTGCGACTAATGAGAGTGAAAGAATAAAGGGAAAAGGGCTAAAAAGGGCTTTCCAGACAGATTGGAAAGCCCTTTTCTAAAAATGATCTCATTAATAGTATAACTTCTAAATATCCAGCCTAATTAAAAATGGAAAGATTGGGTATAAGTAAAACAGCAGCTTTTATATTACATATTGGTATCCACATGGGACAAAAACGCTTTCATCCTTAATTTAAAATAATTCTTTTCATTCTTTATAAAATCGAAGGAGGAAACTGAAATGACTGTTGAAGGAAAAAATGATGTAGATCTGTTAGTTATAGGCGCAGGATCAGGAGGTTATGTAGCTGCCATACGTGCTGCTCAGTTAGGGAAAAAAGTGGTTTTGGTGGATAAAGCAGAACTAGGAGGGGTTTGCCTTAACCGTGGTTGTATACCTTCAAAGGCTCTTATTAGTGCTTCTGAACGAGTAAAACACATAAAACATGCCAACTCAATGGGAATAAAGGTTTCTGGTGAAGTTGAAGTAGAGATGCCAGAAGTAGTGAAGTGGAAGGACGGTATAGTAAATAAACTAACGAATGGAGTTCGGACTTTACTGAAAGGCAATGGAGTGGAAGTCATTAGTGGGGAAGCTTATCTTACTGAACCCTATGTTGCCAAAATCAAAATTGGTAACGAAGAAAAATTCTTTTCATACAAAGACTTAATCCTTGCGATAGGATCATTACCTACTGAGTTAAAAAGTATGCCATTTGATAGAAAAAGAATTATCTCTTCAACTGAGGCATTGATGCTTCAAGAAGTACCAAAACATTTAGTTGTAGTAGGTGGTGGTTATATCGGTTTGGAATTGGGTACTGCTTATGCTAAATTCGGAGCTAAAGTGACCATCCTTGAAGGATCAGATACAATTCTTCCAGGTACGGACCCTATGCTTACAAATGTAGTAAAACGTCATTTAAAGGAACTTGGAATCACAGTTATAACGAATGCTTTAGTCCAAGGTGGAGAAAATACAGGCGATGAAGTAAATGTTCAAGTTCAGGTTAATGGGAAGGAAGAGATAATTAAAGGGGATTATTGCTTAGTTTCCATTGGAAGAAAACCGAACACAGGAAAAGTTGGATTGGAAAATATCGGGGTTGAATTAGATCAACGCGGTTTTATTAAGATAAATAATACATGTCAAACAAATGTTGAACATGTATATGCGATCGGGGACTGTGCTGGTGGTTACCTCCTTGCTCATAAAGCTAGTTATGAAGGTAAGATAGCTGCAGAGGTAATAAGTGGGCTAAAAAGTGTAATTGATTTTCAGGCAATGCCTTTTGTTATTTTTAGCGATCCTGAAGTAGCCTATACAGGTTTAACGGAGAAGGAAGCAAAGGAAGAAGGATATGAAACGGTCTCTAGCCGTTTTCCATTCCAAGCTAACGGCAGAGCTTTATCTGTTTCGGATGCCGATGGTTTTGTACAAGTTGTGGCGGATAAAGAATCTAATCGGGTTTTAGGTGTACAAATGGTAGGGCCAGAAGTATCATCTCTTATTGCTGAAGCAGTTTTTGCAATTGAGTCAGGGGCAACGGCAGAAGATCTCAGCCTTACAATTCATGCACACCCAACTTTACCTGAACCACTCATGGAAGCAGCTGAAGGCGTTATGGGACATGCTATTCATATGCTGAATAAAAAATAATTCGAACAGTTAGAGCATATTTAATTTAACTAGGCCTGCACAATCATACGTGCAGGTCGAATTATTTATTTTGGAGTGACGATTAATGGAAATCATTAATGTTGGATGTATTAAAGAATGGATTGAAGTGTGAATGTCTTACTTGGTCGGAATGTTTCACAAAGGTTCATTCAAATGGCACTTGTTGTTAAAACGTGATAGAAGAATGAAGGTATTTTGAAAAAGATAAAAGCTTACTTAACTGAGAAACAATTCGAAAAGATAGTATTAATAAAGGATGATTTTAAAAGTGAATATTACTAGAGAAAAGTTAGAAAATCAACAAATTTGGATCTATGGTATATCGCTTCTGTTTGGAGGGATTCTAGGTATCTCAAACGAGGATTTAGGAAAAGGCTTAGATTGGGCTATTTCGCCACTCATAGCCATTCTCATGTATGGAATGTTTGCACAAATTCCATTCTTAAAACTACGTGAGGCAATTTCAAATCTCAGATTCATGGCGGCATTACTAATTGGAAATTTTATAGCTGTGCCTATAATTGTTTGGATATTAACAATGATATTTCCACAATCTCCACCAATTTTATTAGGCGTTTGTTTGGTTTTACTTACGCCATGTATTGACTACGTAATAGTCTTTACTCAACTTGGAAAGGGAAATGAGAAATTAATGTTAGCTTCCACGCCTATTTTGTTTGTAGTACAAATGATATTACTTCCATTGTATTTATGGCTATTTATAGGTGAAGAAATGGGAGGAGTTGTTCATATAGAGCCATTCCTAGAAGCTTTTTTATTACTAATAGTTACGCCTTTAATATTAGCGATCATTACTCAATTGTGGGCTAAAAAGACAGCACTAGGTGAGAAGGTATTAGATATTACAACGTGGTTCCCCGTACCATTTATGGCTTTAGTATTAATTGTGGTAGTGACTTCCCAAATTGGTAAGGTATACAGTGATTTCGAAATTATTGTGCGTGTGATTCCGATATATATTTTGTTTTTAATCATTACACCATTTATATCGCGTTTTATCGCATTTGTGTTCAAATTAGATATAGGTGCAGGAAGAGCATTAATCTTTAGTACTGGAACAAGGAACTCCCTTGTAGTTCTTCCTTTAGCATTAGCTTTACCCGATTCTTGGGCAACGTTAGCTGCAGCTGTGATTGTTACACAGACCATTGTGGAGTTGATCGGAGAATTATTCTATATCAAGGCTATACCTAAATTGATACTGAAAGATCATACTGATTACAAAGAGGGACTTTAAGTAATATTAATGTTTGATTGAGAGAGGGAAATGAATATATCAATAGTTTCTTCTTTTACTAAACCAGTTAATAGAAGCTTTAGTGATCTACAACAATCATGCGCGATTGTAGAGCAACATAGGTAGAAAATGATCAAACTTTTTTATAAAAACCAAACTTAAATCTGCTGGATAAGAATCCATTTTGATCAAACTTTTTTCAAAAATGGATTCTTTTTATTTATCGTAAAATATGGGTTTGCGAGGTATTTTTGATCAAACTTTATTTCAAAGCAACACTTAAACAAGATACTTCCACAAACGGACGCTTTAATGAAGCAACGAAAAAAGCCTAATTTCTCAATTTATTGGGACATTGGGCTTTTTATATTTACTTATAGTGCAAAATCGCGTTTAAAAAACGTGCAATTTATCTCTTAAAGTCACAGTTAATCGATAAAATATAAATAATACTATTCTTGACCCTATACCATGGTACAGGGTTTATACTTTATATGAGGTGAGATAAATGCAATTTCGTATTGGAGAACTGGCTGAAAAGTGTAGCGTTAACAAGGAGACCATACGATATTATGAACGTTTAGGATTAGTTCCAGAGCCTGATCGTACCGAAAAAGGGTACCGAATGTATTCAGAACCAACCGTCGATCGGTTGAATTTTATCAAACGGATGCAGGAACTGGGATTTACCTTAAACGAAATTGATAAATTGCTAGGGGTCGTCGATCGCGACGAAACCAAATGCCGTGATATGTATGATTTCACTGTTCTTAAGATAGAGGACATCCAGCGTAAAATTGAAGATCTTAAGAGAATTGAACGAATACTGGTGGATCTTAAAGAAAGATGTCCCGAAAACAAAGATATTTACGAATGCCCTATTATTGAAACACTGATGAAGAAATAAGAGGTGAAACAGGATGAAAAATACAATAAAAAGCACAGGTTGGTTTCTTGTCGCTCTAATCACATGCCCATGCCATCTGGTTTTACTGCTTCCGTTGTTTGCAGGAACAGCATTGGCATCATACTTCACGGAATATAAAGATATTATTTTCATCATGATGGGTCTGTTGTTCGTTTTTGCTCTTTTTATGGGTTGGAGGAAACTTAATCCAGAAACAAAGAAAGAAAGCACAACGACACATGATTGTTGTAGCATGGAGAGGTTTAAAGCATGAAGGAAAGAGTGTCGCAATTAGCTACCATCTTTTCGGCTTTTGTTATGGCTGGATGCTGCCTGGGCCCGTTGATTTTTATCCCCCTGGGATTAACCGGTTTTGCCGGAGCATTAGCCTTCTACTCATTGAAATATCGATTATTGTTTAGCATCGTAACGATTATCCTTCTTGCTTACTCCTTTTACATGGTTTATGGAAGAAAGGGAAAAAGAAAAAGTTCTATCATCGGCTTATGGATCACGACATTTTTCGTTTTTTGTATGTTTCTTTTTTTATTTCTAGTTGAAGGTGGATTATAAAAATGAGGTGTTTATATGAGAGTACACTTAATTAGGATTAATTATCCCTTCTGTTAGTGGTTAGTGCGTGTAGTAACGAAAAAGAAGCACAAAATACTATAGATGCTAAGGAGCATGTAAAAGCTACCATTGAAAAAACTAAAACAGGGACATTTACGGTTTTGGGGATGGATTGTTGTCCGCCTTCAGTTGTCAAAGATGTTTTGAAACAAGTGAATGGTGTTGGCAAAACAGCCATTAAAGTCAGTGGAAGTAAGGGGAAAGTAACAGTATCTTATGATGATAAGAAAACGGATTTAAAATCAATTAAGTTGGCAGTGTCGGATTTAGGGCTTGGAGTCGAGTAAAAGGAGGGCTTTAACATGAAAAAATATCGAGTAAACGTTCAAGGAATGACCTGTACGGGTTGCGAAGAGCATGTTGCTGTTGCTCTTGAAAACATGGGAGCAAACGGGATTGAAGTGGATTTTCGCCGTGGGGAAGCTGTATTTGAACTTCCAAATGACGTAGAAGTTGAAACAGCGAAGAAAGTGATTGCTGAAGCTAAATATCAACCAGGAGAAGTTGAAGAAATACAATTGCAAGAAATGGTACAGTTAGGTGATGAAGGTGACTATGATTACATCATCATTGGTTCCGGCGGAGCTGCCTTTTCATCAGCCATTGAAGCCGTGAAATATGGAGCAAAAGTGGCGATGATTGAGCGTGGAACAATTGGTGGAACATGTGTAAATATTGGTTGTGTTCCTTCAAAGACCTTGTTACGTGCTGGCGAAATTAATCATTTAGCAAAAAACAATCCGTTTGTAGGATTGCATACATCAGCCGGTGAAGTTGATTTGGCGCCATTGATTAAACAAAAAAATGAGTTGGTAACAGAGCTTAGAAACTCTAAATATGTTGATTTAATTGATGACTATGGTTTCGAATTAATAGAAGGTGAAGCAAAATTCGTAGATGAAAAAACTGTTGAAGTGAACGGAGCACTTATATCGGCTAAACGATTCTTAATCGCGACAGGTGCTTCACCAGCTAAACCAAACATTCCTGGGCTTAATGAGGTAGATTATTTAACTAGCACGTCTTTACTTGAATTAAAGAAGGTACCAAAACGTCTTGTGGTTATTGGTTCTGGTTATATTGGCATGGAATTAGGACAACTATTTCATAATCTCGGCTCAGAAGTTACGTTAATGCAACGAAGTGAACGCCTCTTAAAAGAATATGATCCAGAGATTTCAGAATCAGTTGAAAAATCTCTAGTCGAACAAGGAATAAATCTTGTAAAAGGAGCAACCTATGAACGAATCGAAAAAAATGGAGACATAAAAAAGGTTCTTGTAGAAGTTAATGGCAAGAAGCGTATCATTGAAGCAGATCAATTGCTAGTTGCGACAGGCAGAACACCAAACACGGCTACTTTAAACTTACAGGCAGCAGGCGTGGAAATAGGTTCTCGTGGTGAAATCATAATAGATGATTATTCAAGAACAACAAATACTCGTATTTATGCCGCAGGAGATGTCACGCTAGGTCCCCAATTCGTGTATGTGGCAGCCTATCAGGGTGGAGTGGCAGCAGGAAATGCTATCGGAGGACTGAACAAAAAGCTAAATTTAGAAGTGGTTCCAGGGGTTACGTTTACGGGCCCGGCAATTGCAACCGTTGGTTTAACGGAGCAACAGGCAAAAGATAAAGGCTATGAGGTTAAAACATCCGTTTTACCGTTAGATGCCGTTCCGAGGGCCTTGGTTAATCGGGAAACAACAGGCGTGTTTAAATTAGTGGCAGACTCGAAAACAATGAAAGTTTTGGGAGCTCATGTGGTGGCAGAAAATGCAGGAGACGTAATTTATGCAGCTACATTAGCTGTCAAATTCGGTTTAACCATAGATGATATTCGCGAAACCCTTGCCCCATATTTAACAATGGCAGAAGGGTTAAAATTAGCTGCCCTTACGTTTGATAAAGATGTTTCAAAATTATCTTGTTGTGCTGGTTAAATCTTCTTTTTTGGAGCTTTTTTACCTTACCTTTTGCTACTAACGGGTCGCTTTAGTATAGTAAGAAACATTACTTCAATATTGATTCTTTTATACTAAGATCTTCCACACTCAGACGCTTTTCTAGAGTAACGAAAAAAGTCCAAATTCTCAATTTTAATACTGAGAAATTGGGCTTTTTATTATTGTAATTTCCTTATCGTTGTAAATCCGCATTTTCCTGACGCTACCCCATCAAAAAGATGATTCTTCCGTTGTTCCAGTCTGCTATTGTTTCGGTTGGACAAAAGAAAAAATTAAACAATATATTGAAAAAGGACTTACTCCTAATCCAGTAAAACATATTCGTGAAAACATAAAAGGAAACCGATGTGGTTGTGAGGTGAACAACCCTCAAGGTAGTTGTTGTTTAGGGAATGTTATTGGCTATATCAAAGAACTAACCTAAATAAAAATTCACCTTCAACGAAATGATCAAACTTTTTTATAAAAAATTGAACTAAGTATTGATATGAGAATCCATTTTTATCAAACTTTTAACATTTCAAAGCTACAATTAGCATGAAAGACGTAAATATTGTGTAAGGATATAGGAAACTGTTTTTTTATTTATAAAAAAAAGAAAGAGCTTGGACATTTATTGTAGCCCATGCTCTTTCTGTTGTTATTTTCTACCAACAATCGTCATACATAGAATGGTTTTGGTTCTGGTGGTTATTCGTGGTACTATTATTTGAATTTGTCTGTCCTGTATTTAAATTCTTTGATGTTGAGGTTTCATTAGGTATATTGTTTTGATGATTATTCATGAAAGAATCCATCATTTCAGAACAATAATCCATCATTTGTTGCAAATTTCCATTCCCATTCCCTTGACTAGGAGTGTTGTTTGAATGTGCAAGAGCAGCAGTGCCAATACCTAGAAATAAAGCAATAGCTACAAAAGACGTAAGTAATTTTTTCAATACTTCCACCCTCCTTTGTCTTCATTATACCCATATATATAAAATACGAAAAAAGGGAAGATTGAATTTTACAAAAATTCAAAAATGATAAAGCTTTCTTTATAAGTAAAATAAACTTTTTTAAACAAACACTGAGTTTTACCTATATACATATTTTAGATTGATCGCTCGTATGAAAAGGAGGGTAAAAATGTATTATTATCCTAATCAATGGTATCAATATCCATATGTTTATCGATTAGAAGAAAATAATGGACAAGAGGAAAAGGAATGGGAAATTGAGAAAAAATTTATGGATGATATGAGGAAAATGATGTATCAGCAATTGTTGATGCAAAAGGAAATATTAGAAAAGATCCATCATATTGAAAGGAGATTATGTAATTTAGAAAGAAAGTATAAAGGCCTTTCATAATATATAAACAGGTTACTCCTTTTTTTCACTAAAAAAATTCTATGGGTGTAGCTCTTAACAAGTTACACCCATAGAATTTTTAACCTTCGAATTGATAAAGAGGTGTGCTTAAATATCTTTCTCCATTACTTGGAATAATCGCAACAACTTTTTTTCCTTTACCAAGCTTCTCAGCTACTTTCAAGGCAGCATATATGGCAGCTCCTGAAGAAATCCCACCAAGAATCCCTTCTTGTTTTGCTACCAGACGTGAAGTTTCAAAAGCTTGCTCATTCTCTACTGTAATGACCTCATCATAAATTTCAGTATCTAAAATTTCCGGTATGAATCCAGCTCCAATTCCTTGAATTTTATGAGGTCCTGGCTTACCGCCAGAAAGGACTGGGGATGCTACTGGCTCAACGGCAACAATATGTATTGCTGGAAACTTTTCCTTAAGGACCTGACCAGCACCTGTAACCGTACCTCCTGTACCAATTCCAGAAACAAAAGCATCAATTCCACCAATTTCTTCAGCTTGACCAACAAGCTCTTGTCCAGTTGTTTCTTGATGGATTTTTGGATTGGCTGGATTATTAAACTGCTGAGGAACAAAATACTGTGGATTTTCCTCCAATAACTCTTGAGCTTTGCGAATTGCTCCCCCCATACCTTCCGGTCCAGGAGTTAAAACGAGCTCGGCACCATAGGCACGGAGTAAATTTCGACGTTCCATACTCATGGTTTCTGGCATGACGATAATCGTTTTGTATCCCTTTGCGGCAGCTACCATTGCTAACCCAATTCCTGTATTTCCACTAGTTGGCTCAACAATCGTACTTCCCGGCTTTAGGATTCCATCTTTTTCAGCTGCTTCAATCATGGCTATAGCAATACGATCCTTTACACTACTTCCTGGGTTAAAATATTCAAGCTTTAAATAGACATCTGCATGATCAGGATTTACAACGCGATTTAGTTTAACAAGTGGAGTATTCCCGATAAGTTCTACAATTGAATTAGCCACTTTCATCAAAATCTCCTCCAATACTAGTAATTGTTGGTATATAGGCTTACCAACCACTGCCCTTCACAGTGATAGGGCTTATCTTTCCTGAAATGGCGATAGCTATTTATTACCACCCTATATCACAGTCGTTATCACGTATTGTCTATGACTTAGTTCAACTTTCATTGCATTTTGCTCATTATTTTTCGTACTGAGCATAGCGTTTAAGGCTTGTCCCTGGTCGCTGAGACACAAATCATACATATTTTTGATTTCTTGTTCGGTTAGATTTGGCTGCATTTCCTTCATAAATGGTAGTGTGTACGATCGAACATTGAGTGATTATTGCTATTGTTATTACTGTTGTGTGCTAACGCAGTAGTTCCGATTTCAATCAATAATACAATTTATCACCTCCTTTCGAAAGGATGATAAAAAAACTTAAAAGCTCTTTCCTGAAGAGTTTTACGGAATATTCATATAAAGAAAAACACACTTCATTTCAATAATAAAATAATCGTTTAATTAATAAAGTTATTTTGTCAATTTCTTTAAAAATCGAATGAGAAATGGATTTGTGTCTATAATCTAGGATAGATTTTTTTGTGTTTTAGATTCTCTATAAGTACTTATCATTAATAAAATAGCTCCACTAACTAAAAATACATCCGCAGTATTAAAAATTGGATAATTAATAAATGTAACTTCGAACATATCTGTTACTTCCCCAAAAATTAAACGATCTACAACGTTTCCCATTGCACCTCCTATAAAAAATCCAAAGGCTATACGTGTTAGCTTATCGGAGACTTTACGAGAATAAATAAGGCCAAAGACAATAACAATAATTGCAATACTAATCAAGAATATTTTTTGTCCCGAAAAAATTCCCCAGGCAGCACCCGCATTACGATGAGATGTTAATTGAAAAACACCATTGATAAGTGGAATGGATTGTCCGTAGTCCATAAAATTTCGAACTAAATATTTACATAATTGATCAATACTTACTGTGAGAATAATGATCCAATACAAAGTCGTCACCTCGGAGTTCTATTTTCTATAAAGAATTGTACTTAATACTTTAAAAGTAAAGGGGATTTATCAGTAAAATGATCGTAAGTCATTACGGTTAATTGAGAATTTAATTATTTTCAAAATTTACGAAGTGAGACCACAGGTTAGAAAATATATTATTTTCTGCCATGATATAAAGGCCTAATCCTATAAACACAATTGGAATAACCCATCGGCCGTATTTCTCAAGTGTTTCAGAAACATATCTGAATCTTGCTAGACGATATCCGATTAAACACCAGACCGCAACCATTATAAAGAAAGTAACAACTGTAATGACCAGTTGGTTGTTATTTAAAGTAGAAAAGAACGGAACATAAATTCCAATATTATCTCCACCATTAGCAAAGGTGATAAAGGCTACACTTAAATAGAACTTATTAAATTTATTTAAACTGGAAAGAATAGCACCTTCATTTTCATCTTCACCCTTTATAAACAGTTTAACTCCTAGGTAGATCGGGATTAGTCCTAATAATCCTACCCACTGATCAGGAATGAGTGTTACTCCAAATGTAGCTAAAAGGCTAATTAAAACTAAAAGTGCAAAACCAAGATATTGGCCAATGACTATATCTTTAGGGTAAATACGACTTCCCTTCGGCTGCATGTTAACCGTTCGGCCATTACTTGCTTTAGCTTGTGAACTTGCCTGAGAGAACAGCAACATCAAGACAAAAATATCATCGATATTGGTTACTATAAAAGACCCTAAAGCAGAGAGAATAGTTAAAATTAAATTCATAAAAAAACTCCTTTTTAAAATACGGAATAGAATATATTTTGTTGTGTTAGTTTGTTACACATTCTATTATTTACCCTTCATGTAATGATTTAGAATTTCACTTTGCACGATCCTAAAATTAATAGATAGTATTTTAGGTGAAAATATTGGAAGTTATTATTCAAATAATCATTTGAGTATATTGTGCTTTTAGATTAAAATTATTAATGTAAAATGTCAACATTAAAATGTTGGTTTGAATGAAAATAAAAAGGGAGAGTAAAATGAAAAACAAAAGAACCAGATCTATTGTACGTATTAGCCTTCTACTTCTTATGGCTTTAGCAGTAGCCTATACTCTTTATCAAAACTTTTTCACTGAAAGAATACGGGTTCAAGCAGGGGATCAAGCACCTGATTTTGTTCTTGAAGATATGAACGGTAACAACGTTCAACTTTCTGATTTAAAAGGAAAAGGAGTTTTTCTAAACTTTTGGGGTACTTGGTGCAAGCCTTGTGAAAAGGAAATGCCATATATGGAAAGACAGTATAACCATTTTAAGAATCTTGGTGTAGAGATATTGGCGGTTAATATTGCAGAAAGTGATATTGCTATTGAATCGTTTGTAAATAGGCATGGGCTTACATTTCCTATACTTAAAGATAAAGATCGAGCTGTGACGGAAGCATATGACATAACCCCGATTCCTACAACATTTTTGATCGATAAGAAAGGAAAAGTGTTAAAAGTGATCACAGGAAGTATGACCGAAAGGGATATAGCAAATTACATGGAACTCATTAAGCCATAGAATTAATAAACAGTTAGGTGGTATCTTTTTGGAACAACTAAGCTTATTTCTTGCATTTGGTGCAGGTCTTTTATCATTTATTTCGCCTTGTTCACTTCCTTTGTATCCAGCTTTTCTTTCCTATATTACAGGAGTGTCTATAAATGACCTAAAAGAAGGAAAAGGTATTTTAAGAAGGAAAGCTTTTATACACACCATCTTGTTTTTGGTAGGATTTTCCATCATATTTTTAGCTTTGGGACTTTCTACTTCTTTTATCGGTACATTTTTTATGGATTATCAAGATTTGTTAAGGCAACTTGGAGCTATTGTGATGGTGTTTTTTGGTTTAGTTCTAACAGGGGTTCTTAAATTTGATTTCCTACTTTCTGATAAGAAAATTCATTTTCAAAAGAGGCCTTCAGGTTATATTGGATCAATTTTAATTGGGCTTGGTTTTGCTGCTGGATGGACTCCTTGTACAGGTCCAATTCTTGCAGGTGTCATTGCATTAGGTGTATCAGACCCAGGAAAAGGATTACTATACATGCTGTTCTATGTCTTAGGTTTTTCTATTCCATTTCTATTAATGTCTTTATTTATCGATAAGATGACTTTTCTAAAGAAACACAGTGCAATCTTTATGTCAATAGGAGGCATTTTGATGATTGTGATGGGGGGATTATTGTACTTTAATATGATGACAAAAATTATTGCAGTCTTAACAAGTTTGTTCGGAGGATTTACTGGATTTTAAGGGGTTTTTAGAATCATTCTTTTTAATGGATTAAAAAGCAAATCTGAAAAATTAAAAGTGTAGTTAAGTATATTTAAATGATTAAATCGTAAGGAGTTATTAGAATGGAACATGTCAAATGCGAATGTGGTCACTCCATTCCACATGGAACGGTTCTTTGTGAATCTTGTGGACGAACTATCGGGAATAAGAAGGATGAAGTTTCTGAAAAACTATTGGATATGAGATACGATGGAGGCGCAAGACGCTCACAAACATATAAAAAGTCACTTATCGATAAGATTTGGAACTTTTTCTCATCCGTTAAAGTAGGAATTTGGATAATTGTTCTTCTTTTAATTGCTTCTGCGATTGGAACCATTTTTCCTCAAGAGATGTATATTCCTCCAACCGTTGTCCCACAAGAGTTTTATAAAGATGAATATGGATTTCTTGGACAAATGTATTATGAATTAGGTTTTCACAATCTATATAGTTCATGGTGGTATTTTTTATTAATAGCAGCTCTTGGGATATCACTTGTTGTCGCGAGTTTGGACCGGTTTATTCCATTGTATCGCGCTTTGAAAAAGCAAGGGATTACACGTCATGAAAGTTTCTTGCGTAGACAACGTCTTTTCAGTGAAACAAATGTCGAAGAGAACCTTGATGAACAACTGGATTTGATAATATCCAACTTGAAGAGGAAGCGTTATCAAGTACGTGAAGAAAATGGTCATTTTCTAGCTGAAAAAAGTCGATTTTCAAGATGGGGACCTTATGTGAACCATGTTGGACTAATTATTTTCCTCATTGGAGGAATGCTGCGATTTGTGCCGGGGATGTATGTAGACGAAATGCTTTGGATTCGTGACGGTGAAACAAGTGTTATCCCAGGAACCGATGGAAAATACTATTTAACCAGCGATAAGTTCATTATGGATACCTATCAAAAAGATCAAGAGGATGAAGTTTTTTCTAATACTCTTTCACGAGTCGGAGATGGAAATGTCGTTAAAAACTTTCAAACAAACGTGACTTTGTATGAACGAAAGGGTGAAATTGTTCACGGGGCAGAACCTGAACTTGAAAAGATAAAAGATGAACAAATTAGAGTTAATTACCCCTTAAAACACGATTCATATGCTCTTTATCAAACCTCTTATAAATTAAATGAACTAAATAAGTTTAATTTTAATTTAGTAGACAAAGAGACAGAAGAAAGTTTTGGCAAGATTAAAGTTGATTTGTTAGAGCCAAACAAGGAGTATGATTTAGGCAATGGGTATAAAGTTGAAATTGTGACTTATTTGCCAAACTTCTATTTCAATAGTGAAGGTGTACCTGATACAAAAAACCGTGTTCCCGACAATCCAGCATTTGTATTTAACATGATATCTCCTGAAAAACCAGAAGGTGAAAGAAGCTTTATTGCCATTAAACAAACATTTGACCCAGACGAAGATAATCAATTAAAAATGAAATTTGAAGGCGTTGAAACAAAAAACCTGTCAGCCCTTACAGTTCGGAAAGATAATACGTTATGGTTTCTAGGAGTTGGCGGTGCTATTTTCATGATTGGAGTTATTCAAGGAATGTATTGGAATCATAGACGTATATGGATTAGACGGGATGGTGACAACGTATTAATTGCAGGACATACAAATAAAAATTGGTATGGTATACAAAATGAAGTGAACGGTATTTTAAAAGAAACCAGCATTCAAGAACTAACCGATCAAACAAACGAGAAAAGCTAAAATTCGTAAAGGAGGAAATGATGTGGTAGCCCTTAGCAGTAACTTATTATATGCAGCATTCTTACTATATCTAGTTGCAACATTTTTATTTGGAGGAGCTATTCGAGATAAGAGAAAACAATATGAAAAACCAAGTAAATGGGCAAAAGTCGCAATAACTATCACTATTCTAGCTTTTGCTTCCCATTTGGGATATTTTATTACTCGATGGGTCGCTTCTGGACAAGCGCCTGTTAGTAATATGTTTGAATTCATTACAGCCTTTAGCATGATGATGGTCCTGGCTTTCATAATTCTTTATTTTATCTATAAGGTAGCAGTATTAGGTTTGTTTACTTTACCAATAACATTATTGATTATTGCTTATGGGAGTATGTTTCCGACAGACATTTCTCCATTAATACCAGCACTTCAAAGCGATTGGCTTGCTATTCACGTAACAACAACTGCACTAGGTTCAGCTATTTTGGCCAGTAGTTTCATTTCAGGGGTCATTTATTTACTTCGTTCTGTTGATCAGACGAAACGCTCAAAAGGGACCTTTTGGCTAGAAGTTGTCATGTACACGATTGTGGCGACACTTGCTTTTGTAGTGGTTACAAGTGTTTTCAGAGGGATGGAGTATGAAGCCGTCTACAAATGGGTTGATAAAAATGATCAAGAGGTTGAAATGACATATAATCTACCTTCCATTGTAGGTCCAAATCAAGGTGAATTACTTACAAAAGGTAAAATGGAAGCCTTTGTTGAAGTACCAGCTATCATTGCAGCAGGCAAACTAAACACAGTTATCTGGTCATCTGTTACAGGTTTATTTTTATACGGGGTGCTAAGACTGATTTTAAGAAAAAGAATTGCTGCAGCGCTTCAGCCATTAACGAAAAATATCAAACTTGATTTGGTCGATGAAATCGGATACAGATCCGTTGCAATAGGTTTTCCAATATTCACTTTGGGTGCTCTTATTTTTGCGATGATCTGGGCTCAAATTGCGTGGACGCGTTTCTGGGGATGGGATCCTAAGGAGGTATGGGCCTTAATTACATGGTTATTTTATGCTGCCTATTTACACCTCCGCCTATCGAAAGGTTGGCATGGTGAAAAATCAGCATGGCTCGGAGTAATAGGTTTTGGAATTATTATTTTCAACCTAATTTTCGTTAATCTAATTATTGCTGGTCTACACTCTTATGCATAAAGAAATAAATTCTTTTAAAGCTAACTAAAAGTTTATGTGATAAATCTAAATTCATTTTTATCTATGTTATTGGAGGGGAATAATCTTGTAGATCCCCTCCACTTATGTAAATTGACAGTATTTTTGAAAATGTATTTTAAACATATCCGAATTTCTATTCTTATTCAACTCTCCTTATGATGAAAAGAAAGTAGAACCATCGATTTAAAAATTTCATCATCGGTGTTTGTCAAGATAGTTGTCGCATTTAACTTGTTTACTAGTGTAAGAACGTAAGGGTAACTACCGCGCTTTGCTTGGTGGCCTTCTCATCAAAGAACAGAATTCATTCTGTTCTTTGATGAGAAGGGAATGGGTAGTTCAAGCTCAGTCGCAGTGGGGCTATTTTGTTCCATCCTTTTCTATCTTGTCCTTTATTGGGTTTAAAGCCACTGAATCATGTGCACTCCAGTCTCTAGTTGAGCGCGTCCAACGTTCTGGATGCTTTTGTTTCGCTAGTTCATAAACTTCTTTGCGCTTTTTCAGTATCCCAATATGCGCACCTGTGTGGCATTGTTCTGGCGTCACAAAATTTATACCACTGTGTAAATGTATACAGTTATACCAATTCACAAATCTTAATGCCCATTCACGTGCAGCCTCAAGTGTTTCAAAGCCTCTGTACGGGAATTCAGGTCGATATTTCAGAGTCCGAAACATTGCTTCAGAATAGGGATTGTCATTACTTACTCTTGGTCTTGAATAAGAGCTTTGGATCCCTAATTTTTCAAGTAATACCTGAAATGTTGCGGCTTTCATGGGACTGCCATTATCGGAATGTAAAACGAGTGGTTTACCTTGGATTTTTTCACTAATAATCGTCTTCTTCATTAAATCTTCAGCGTGTTTTGCCTCCTCTGACTCCCAAATCTCCCAACCTACGATTTTTCTACTAAAAATATCGATAATTAAGTAGAGTCGATAAAACAAGCCTTTCACCGGCCCTTTTAACCACGTTATATCCCATGTCCATACCTGGTTTGGGGCTACTGCTAAATGACTTTCTGGTAATCTACCCTCGGGCTTTTTGCTTCTTCCCCGATGATTTTGCATTTTATGCTCACGAAGAACTCTATAAAAGCTAGATTCGGAGGCGATATAAATGCATTGATCTGCTAATTTTGGCACGATTTGAGTAGGCGGTAGGTCTACAAATTCCTCTTTTTTAACAACCTCCAGTATCTCTTGTTTTTCCTCTATCGTTAATTTATTTTTTGGCTCTGGACGTAACGCAATAGGGCGTTGATCCTCCTTGATTCCACCTTCTGAAATCCAGCGTTCATAGGTGCGAACGCTAATGTTCAATTCTTTACACGCCGGGGCTAATCGCGCACCATTTTGGTTTGCTTCTTGGATGAGTTCTACTGCTAGTGCGCGATCTGACGGGCTGATCATTCGTCCTCTTGGTCCCCCCAGATCGCTTGGGCCTTTTTTCTTAATAGTAATAAGGCTGCAGCTTCTGCCAATGCTTTTTCTTTTTTACGCAAATCTTTCTCTAATGCCTTTCCTCGCTTTTTCTCCTCTTTTAATTCTTGATTTAACTGCTTTGTTTGACTAGATTCTCGCCCATTTGCATTAAGGCATGAATCTCGCCATGCGTCAATCTGTTCTTTATAAAGTCCCTTTTTTCGACAATACTCCGCTAGCTCCGCACCATTCATTGAGTATGTTTCCATAACTATGAGAAACTTATCTTCACTGCTCCAGTGTTCAGAACTTTGTCCATCTCCGGGTGTGGGGTTTCCAGATGATCTAGCCTCTTTTCTCCACTTGTAAAGCGTGGGTTCAGTAATGCCCAACTCTTCACTTAATTGGCCAACCGATTCATTAGTGGGGGGCATCATTCTCTTAATAATTGATGCTTTCTCTTCCTTTGTATAACGTTTACCATTATTACTTTTCATGTCGATCAACCTCCGTGTATGATTTAAACTATACACTAAAGTTCCCTACGACATCTATCCTAACAGAGGGGGTCATCGATATAGTAAAATGCTAATTTACCTTCCTTTCTATAGTTAGCTACACCTGAGCGTTTTAAAAACCTCAAATGATACGAAGCTGTAGCTATAGAGGACTGAATAATATTAGCCACATCACATACACAAAGTTCCCCTTCTATAGCTAATGAAAGAATAATCTTTAATCGTGTCTCATCAGCAAGAAGTTTAAATTTTTTTGATAGATGAAGTGTACTTTTAGAACTTAACAAATCTTGTAACCTTGATACTTTTATAGGGTCATAACAATAGATCTCACATTCATCTTTTAGAGTATCTTTTATATTTTTATCAACTAATGACAATTTTCCCACCTCATTAAAAATATGTGATTAGCTTATAATGAGCAAGCTTTAATGTCAATATTCAAATATTTACTTGAATAAAGAAGCGAAGTGTTTCATATTCTTTTATGTCACAAATCGTAAGATCAACATGTTACTTTATTTTCGCTCTTAGTTTATAAGTAATCCAAAAATCATCATAAGTTATTATAAATGAAGGGATGCATGTTTAATGGATAAAAACAAGAAAGGTGATTATATCCCTGCACTAAAATACCATTGGATGACTCGATTTTATGATCCGTTAATTCAATGGGGAATGCAAGAAAAAAAGTTTAAAACGCATTTAGTTAAGCAAGCAAACCTCCAACAAAAGGAAACGATAATGGATTTAGCTTGCGGTACAGGTACGCTGGCACTTTTAATACAGCAATCACAACCTGGTGTGCAAGTAATTGGGGTTGATGCTGATCCTGAAATATTATCAATTGCTATGGAGAAAATTAAAGAAACTCAAGTTAATAATATCACCTTTGAGGAAGGGTTTTCTTATAAACTTCCCTTTTCCAATAATCTATTTCATCACATATTTACAAGTTTATTTATTCATCATTTAACTCTGGAAATGAAAAAGAAAACATTTGAAGAAGTTTATCGGACACTCAAATCTGGTGGCCAATTCCATATTATTGATTTTGAAAAGCCACAAAATTGGTTGATGCGTGTTGCATTTTTTCCTATTCAATTTTTAGATGGGTTTGAAACAACTTCAAATCATGTTAAAGGGGTTATCCCTAGCCTATTAAAAGAAACAGGATTTGTTTTAATAGAAGAAACTGGACAATTTTCAACTATCACGGGCACACTAAGGGCATATAAAGCTTTTAAGCCATAAGCTGTTTGATTTTTTATCAGACTTCTTGCATTATGTAATTTTTAAATGTCCATTTTACTGTAAATAGTATTGACCATAAAAAATTAAAACAGAGAGATGGGAATGACATACATGGAGAATATTTCACCTTTAAAAGCAGTTACGGATATCTGGAAGGTTAAACGAGGCAAACCAGAAGACATTCTCTCTCGGCAACTATCTCGTTTAACTGACCTTATTAGTTTTGCAAGATCAAACTCTCAATATTACGCACAAAAATATAGCGAGTTGCCTGAACGGATTTCAAGCATACAGCAAATCCCTCCAGTCACCAAATCAGAACTCATGGACCATTTTAATGATTGGGTAACTGATCCAGAAATCACCATAGAAGGTGTAAAGGAATTCGTGTCAAATATGTCATTAGTTGGACATCTTTATTTAGGGCGCTATATGGTTTCGACCACTTCAGGGTCAACCGGAGTACCTGGAATCTTTATTCAGGATAAAGCTTCAGATACTATCATGAAAACATTAATGGCTATTCGCGGAACAACAAAATTAAAATGGAGTGACATATTGAAAGTAGCAGCCAAGGGCGGACGAAATGCGGCGGTATGTTCTACGGCTGGTCATTTTACGGCATTCAGCACAGCTGAACGTCTGCGTTTAAGAAATCCTTCGAACGGAAAAATTAGAGCTTTTTCTATCCAATTCCCCCTTTCCACGCTTGTAAAAGAATTGAATGAATATCAACCAGCCTTAATTGGGGGGTATGCAACAGCGATGGAAATTCTAGCAGAGGAACAAAAAGCAGGTCGGTTACATATTCAGCCTGTTGCAATCCTTTTGGGGGGAGAAAAGTTATATCCAAATGTTCGTGCGAAACTAGAATCTGTTTTCCAAGCTCGCGTTCTAGATCTTTACGGCGGTACAGAAGCAACAGCCATGACTTTCGAATGTGAAGAAGGTCAGTTTCATGTAAATACCGATTGGATTATATTTGAACCGGTAGATGAATTTTACCAACCTGTGCCATCAGGAAAACAATCCCATTCGGTTTTAATTACAAATCTGGCCAACAGAATTCAGCCCCTAATTCGTTATGAACTAACTGACCGTGTCACCATGTTTTCGGAACCATGCAAATGCGGGAGACCATTCCCGGTCGTTCAAGTCGAAGGGAGAACGGATGACATTTTAAAATTCTCTACCTCCAACGGTCAAATCGTTCATATTCTGCCCTTGGCTCTAAAAACCATTGTGGAGGAAATACTAGGCGTAAGGCGTTTTCAACTAATTCAAACGGCACCAGATAAATTAACAGTACGTTTAGAAGTAGACGAGGGTAATCTTAGAGATCAAGTTTGGGAAAATGTTAGAGAAGCCCTATTAGATTACTTTGCTACCCAGGGACTAACTAACCTTTCAATAGAAAAATCGGAAGAATTGCCACAAAGGCACCTTAAAAGTGGAAAGTACCAGCATGTTTTGATTGATTATCTTAAATAAAACAAATATTAAATAACATTGACGTATATTCTGTACGCTAAGAGATTTCAAATTTGCTTACAGTATTAAATTCACGTTTTTGCTCTGGACATATAAAGACAAGGCTAATTCACCTTAGTGTTGGAGAAATCAGTCTTATCTTTTCTATTTATTATATTAGATCCCAAATAGTACATAAAATAAATATCATAAACATTATTACTTTTAATAATAAGCTTTTTTTGTACTACACGTAACAAAAACGAACATTTTTGTTACGTGTAGTGATGATCAACTTTTAGTCTAGCTAACTCGTATAATGAGCGTAACAAAAATATGTCACAATATTATTCGTAACAATATTTATCACGAATGGATTTTGGTACAATATTTGATAGAGGAGAGGATGAACATGAAGTTTGGCTATATGCGTGTTTCTACATTTGATCAAAATTTGGATCGCCAAAAGAAACAACTTGAAGAATTTGGGTGTGATCGCATTTTCTTTGAAAAAGTAACTGGTACGAAACGAGGGCGACCGGAGTTGAATCGTATGTTGGAATTTTTGCGAATGAACGATACGGTTGTTGTGACGGATCTGACTCGTCTATCCCGTTCTACGAAAGACCTTATTGAAATTACAGAACTCATCTCACAAAAGGGAGCGCATTTAAAAAGTTTAAAGGAATCCTGGCTTGATACAACAACAGCACATGGGAAAATGTTGTTTACTATCTTTGCGGGTATTGCTCAATTTGAGAGAGATTTAACTTCTGAACGGACAAAAGAAGGGATTCTGGCTGCAAGGAAACGAGGAAAATATCCTGGAAGACCGAAAACCGATGAGGAAAAGGTTAAGTATGCCTTGTATCTTATGGACCAAGGGTTGAGTCGTACTGATGCTGCCGAGAAGGCTGGTATTTCTCGCATGACTTTGTATCGTAAGATGCAAAATAACAATAAAATCGAGTAGCAACCATCGGACAAAGGAATTCTGTCGATCATTTCTCAGATTTACTTTGCCCCTGGTTGCACGAACGCTGGTACTGCCCCTAGAAGGTGAATTGGATTATCAAAACTTATTATTGATTTGCCTTTTTGAATTATATGATATTACCGTTAAATATGCAGGGGATAGTGGTAAAAATCTATATCTAGTTTTTGATAAAATGACGATTACAGAAAATGAATTAATAAAGTATTGTAATGAATGGATAAGGGGGATAATTGGTATTGTATTTGAAAATTAACGACTTTATTATTCTTTCAAACAATTATTTGATTTTTTAATCATCTTTATTATTCCTATTACTAAAAAATTTAGAAAGAGAAAAAGTTAAATGAAGCTTGCTAGAAAAAAAAGATGTGGAAGTATTTCGCACCTGCCGTTTAGAAGGATTAATGAACATCCACCAAAATGGACATAAAATACGGACTGTTGGTTCGCAAATATAAAAAGGTTGTAGAGGAGTTGCTTCTTTCTCTACAACCTTTTATATTTATTTGTAAAATGATATTTGTAAAATACTATTATCTTTATCATCTATTATAAATACAATTTTTTTATAAATTGATGATAGTAAGTTTATACCCAAATTATTATTAATATCGCTATTTAACGAAATATTATCCGGTGAAGGAATAGCAAAGCTAATTGGATAATGACTTTGTAAAAAATTCAGTAAGTGTTTATGTTCTGAATCTATTGATGAAGAATTAGTAGATAGTGTGTCAAGTAAATAGTAACTTAATATTCTTTTCTCTGGTACAATAGGATCGGTTTCAGTCATCTCTAATGACACCATTTCTTCAGGGTCACTAACCAATGTATTTATCGTTTTTTTCTTATAAAAACAATTTAAAAAAGGGCTTAGAGTATTCTTTTTCACCGAGTCTCTAAAATTATCAATAGCTTGCTGTTTGGGGTGTGATAATAGAATAGCAATTTTATTATTGTCCTTATAACAATAATATCCTTTATTAAATAAGCATATAATATTATCATATTCGTATTTATTATTTTTATTTATATATATTAACTCTTGGAAATCATCAGAAATATAGTAGTATTTTGAAATTATCATTTGTTGCACAATCGATAAATTATTAGGTACTTCAATATTTCTTATGTTTGTTATTTTTTCTTTATGGTCGAAGTTAACAATTACATTATTTTCTGTATCTAAAATAACTAATTCTTCTCTAGAAATTTTTTTGAAATTTTTCATTTTATTTTACTGTCACTTTATTGGAGAAAATTTGTTGAACTATTAAAGTACTGTCTGGAGCTGTAAGTGCCGTTAAAGTACCTCCTACTTTTATTCTATAAGTTCCTGGCTTAAGGACCCAATTTATTCCCTGTGAAAATATTCGAGAATTAGAACCTGAGGAAGACCTTGTTGCTCTACCATAAAATAGCCATGTACCCTTTTCATTTTGTTTTTCAAAAGTATAGGTTAGACTTCCTCTTTGAATACTATGCACAGGGGAAATTAATTCTACAGTTGTTTCTGCTCCACCTTTTATTGGCCATGCTTTTGCTACTCCACCACCAACAATAGAGCTAAACAGCTGAATTTCTTTTTCTGGATTTTTTTCATCTACAGGTATTTCTTCATTTGCTACTTCATCTAAATATTGGAGAACTTGACCATCCTCATTTACATAAACTGATTCATTTGCAGATATATTTGGTACCAATGCAAATGATAGAACAAAAACTACTAATAATGCTAGAAAACTTTTAAATTTCAAAGAAAACAACCTCCTATTATATTAGTTTCAATTTCATTATATATCATAAAAGGATAATAATGGAAGTGTTTTCAGAAAATTTATTTGTTGTTCCATAGGAGCTATATAGATTGTTGAATGAGGGGGGAAAACTGAATAGAGGTGAAGTAAAAAAAGTTAATCATACATAGATTATTAAGTAGCACAAACAAGTTCTTAGTCTGTGCTACTTTTTTATTACCCTAAAATTGGTTCACTCTTCATATAACCTCTTTTTGCATGATATAGAATCCTGTGAGTTGATAGACTTTTAGTTTCAAATATTTCATTCAGTACAGTAATTACAGATATAGCACTATAACGATTAGTTATTAATCTCTGAGGATTGGATGCAGCTAGTTCCTGACAACTTAATTGAGAAGGAGCTATTTCATCATTGTCCTCTAAAATATCTGGATATAACGTACCTATTGGTTCTGAGAGTATTTTCCAATCAGACTTAAAACCACAAACCATTTGTCCAGTGAAACCTGAATCTTTATATTCTTCCAATTCCTCTTTCGTCCAGGACTCAATTGGTCTATTTCTGTGATCCTTTGGTAAGATAACATTTTCATTGCCCACATCAAAATATAGTAGGGTCTGAGCGGTGTTAAAATACTCATGGAATATCTTTCTTG
This sequence comes from Niallia sp. FSL W8-1348, assembly GCF_038006745.1. Lineage (NCBI taxonomy): Bacteria > Bacillati > Bacillota > Bacilli > Caryophanales > Bacillaceae > Niallia > Niallia sp. FSL W8-1348. The sequence continues at coordinate 58,769 of NZ_JBBOVV010000004.1, forward strand.
AATAGTTATTATCAACACAAGAAATAAGAATAGGGACTATTCTATAGTTATATGGAATTCTTTCATAATTGAGTTGGAACAATGTGTCTATTGTTTTAGTGTCTTCTACATAACCTCCAGTGTAAGTGGCTATGTCTAGTTGATAAGCAGCACGATACCTTTTAGCTAAGACATCTGCTTTATTTTTACCTACATCTTTTGCTAAGCATAGTTGGTTATTTCTATTTTTTTCTTCATAAATATCTGGTTCAGCAATTATTAACTTTGCCGATATCTCAAACATACTTAACATTTGGCACAATTGCTGAATAACAATTCCTCCAGTACCTCCTGCGCCTATAACTAGAATCTGATAATATACTTCCCTTTGATAAGAGCGGCTTAAATCTATAGAAATAGGTTGCATCTATTCAACCTCCACTACAGTTAGATCATAGCCATTTACCTTTTGTTTAGTTGTCAATGTAAATTCAAATACTTTGCTACTATCTATAATAATATGTTCATTTAATTCTTTATTGAATGTACGAACTAGCACATCAGGGAATAATCCATTAATATTACCAATAATGGCATATAAAATAGGAGCACGCTGGTTGTCATCGTCTATTTTGGACGGAGTAGGACTTAAAATATGATGTGAATGTATTTCCATTACCTTTGAATACCTTCTCTCTATGAGTTTAAGAGCGGTCTCTTGTGCCTCTTCTGTAATAGTGACTAAATATCTGCTAACTCTTTGGGAAGGAATATCCATAAAAAATTCCTCAGTGTCATGATCAAAGTAAATATTAGCAAATACTTCAGTACCGTGATTATCTGAAAAGTACTTTGCAATATGGATAAAATCACTAGTGTTGCATTAATTTAAATTCACTATTAAAAATACTCAAAATGTTCAATATTATTATTTTGCGCAAAGAAAAAGTCCTTTATAATGGATTAGTCAGGTGGTAACCCGTCCAAATCCACTAAAAAAGGACCATCACATGGACAAGATTACACGAAAAACTTCATTTGGACAATGGTTTTCACCTATAAATCTTCAATTATTTGAAGAAAACGTGAAAACGATGAAATTAGATTACTATACGAAAAAATTAACGACAGAGTCATTTCTAAAATTACTACTTTTTGCGCAGCTACAAGAAATTGAAAGTCTGCATGCGCTGGGTGATTGTCTTTTCGATGACCAGCTTCAAAAAGGGATAGACCTTGATTCTATTAGTATTTCTCAGTTGTCACGGCGGTTAAACGGCATAAACCCTGATCTATTTCAAAGGCTTTTCCTTGATTTAGTGTCACAAATTCATGCCAAAACGCATTACACGAAACTCGTGATGCCGTTAAAAATCATTGATTCAAGCACATTGCCACTTAATTTGACCAATCATAAATGGGCTAAATTCCGCAAAACAAAAGCAGGTGTAAAGTTACATTTGCGCCTTGTGTTTATGGAAAAGGGTATATCCTATCCTGAAAAGGCCGTTATGACAACGGCAAAAGAACATGACCGTGGTCAGCTTGAAATCATGGTGGATGACAAGGAATGCATGTATGTGTTTGACCGTGGTTATCTAGACTACGAGCGCTTTGATCGCATGACTGATGATGGCTACTTCTTTCTTTCACGGCTACGCAAAAATGCAGTCATACGGAACGTTTACGATTTTAAGCTACCCAAGGATACAGCTGTTTTATCAGACCAAATGGTGTTGATAGGTACGACTCAAAACCGTGCTGAAAATTACTTTCGGCTTCTAAAAGTGATGGACTCAAAAGGAAATGAACTTCATTTAATTACAAATCGTTTTGATTTAAGCGCCGAAGAAATTTCAGAAATGTATAAATCACGGTGGGCAATTGAGCTGTTTTTTAAATGGATCAAACAACATCTCAGCATCAAAAAGTTCTACGGTCAAAGCGAATGGGCGATTCAAAATCAAGTATTTATCGCACTAATTGTTTTTTGCCTACATGTTCTCGTGCAAATCGAGACCAGAAGCAAGCGAAAAACCTTACAGATTAGCCGTTATCTAAGGGCTGCATTGTGGAAACCAGCGAATGTTTGGCTTCGAAAGATTGAAGGAAAAGCCATCCCTTAAATATGCAAATTGTCGTCGTTGCAAAAGTCTAATTGTAAATAAATTTCCAAATGGATGGGGCCACCTTTGATTGGGTATTTACTTTTTTGCCTCTAAACAGGGAAGGTGAGTAAACTGAAAATTATGACACTATTTATGCAACACTAGTGGGATAAAATCTAATAAGATTTGAAATGGAATCTTCTTTTTTTGATGTTTTAAAGAAGAGTCCTCGAAAGAGAACTCTTTATTATCCATGCTGCCATTTTTCTTTGCTTGCATAATAGGAATAACCACATCTTGTTTTTCTACATATACCAAGGTGGTATATTTAGGTACTAAGATTGGAAAGTCTTTTTCTAATTTCTTTCTAAGTTGTTCCTCACTAATAGGTTTATATTCAATTTCTCCATCCTCAGACGTTTTTTTAGATGGAAGTCCTCTTTCAATTTCGTCCTTGGAGAAATAATTAGTAACTGGATATTCATTCATCCCAAACCGAATAATGGTTTTACTTGTTAATTTAAAGTTATCTTTCTTATTTGTTGAACTCTTTGTAGAACTAGAATTAGTATCAGTCTTTAGCTTTGGTTTATTTTCCTTTATATCATTCATTTTATTAAGGTCAACTTTTTTAGTCTCCACTTCAATATCAAATAGTGAAAAGATATCATCCTGTTTTATTGTCATTTTCAATTCCTCCATATTGTATTTTTATTATAGATTCTCTAAAATTTGAATTTTCGAATGTGGTAATAAGATTTCATCATCAAATTGTTTATTTTCATATTTTTTAAATAATGCTGCCACACTTAAATTAGTAGTTGTTTTTGCTCCATAATCTTCTCCAAAAGGTGCCTGCAAAAACAATAAATGCAAACTGTTTAATTGATAGATGTCATCTATTTCAGGAAAAGTATTTCCTCCCATGCAAACATGACCATCTAAAGATACATGTGAAAAGGGGAAAAGAAATACTTCCTTATCTTTTGTCAAAAATTTGGAGCCTTTAACAGCAACAATGTTTTTCAATTTTACTTTTTTCTCCATTACTTCATATAAGAAGATTAGTCTTGGTAGTCCAACCTGTTTAAATAGTGTTTTTCCATACCGCATATCAAGTTGTTGTTTTGGTACCTCTATATATACTAGTTGATGCTTTACTAATTCATTAATCCAAACATGTTTCACGCAATTTTTTGGAAGAATTGGAGTTTGAGAATCAATTATGTAATCCTCTATACTTTCTTGAAGAATACTAAAAAGATTAGGGAGGGTAATGTTATATAATCCCTCTACCATTCTTCCATTTAACTTAATCATTTGATCCAATGACTCTAAAGTATTATTGAAATCAGAAGTGATTTGTAACACTTCGACTTGTGCATTTAAGTGCTGTGGTTCATCACTAAGCCGAAAGATAATGTCCATTTTGCTGTTCCTCCAGTTTTTCGTAAATATTATTAGTCTCATCAGCCACCTCTATTAAAGCTGATAATAATTCATGATAAAATCCATCAAAAATGAATCCAATAATAATACCCAAAGACTCCTCTACAAATGCTTCACATTCTAAATCAATGTGATTCAAAGTTGACTTAATAAAGGCTATATACTCATCTTTTTGACTAGAAAGTAGTATTTTTTCCACTTTAAAGCTATTCAACACTATATACCATTCTGCATTTGGGTTGAATACACTCTCGATTTGTTTAGCAAGTGAGATTTCTTCTGGATCATCCGTATAAACTGTTGCGTGTTTTGTATCAAAACCTAAATCATTCATACCTCGCATTAAAAAATCGTATCCAGGATTAGACATAAAACCTACTTCTACTCGATAGTTACCGTATCCACTTACATCCACTTTAGCGTCATGGAGAATCTTTAACATTAATAAGTTAGAAATTGAATAGTCATAACTTGCTTTAGACTCTGCATCCATCAAAATTGATGTCATTTTCTTCACCTCTCCTAAATAAAATCATCCTCATAACAATATATTTTTTTGGTTTCTTGACTCCAACGGACAAAAAATTCTTGGGTTTGCATATAAGAGGACCACATATTATTTTTTATATTGTCATAGTCTTCTTCAGAAAAATCATCCGTATATTCATCCGATGGTAAATAATAGAATTCATTGAAGGCAAGAATTGCTTCATCATAGGTAAATGAATTGAAATTAATACTTTCTGTTGCAGAATGGTTAATAACTATATCCATAAAGTAGGCCATTCCTGCTTCCGATGAATTTGGTTTAACAATAATATTTTTATTTTTAATTTCCTGTGAGAGTTTCCTCATATTTATTTTCATAAATCCTCCAATAGAAAAAGAAGAAAGGAGAGCCTTTCTTCTTACATTTTGTTATTTATTTCTCACCGGAAGAATCAATTGTATTTCCTCATGAGAAGAATCACATGGTGTTAATAAAAATGGACGCATAGAACCTTGGTATTTAAAGGACACATACTCTGATTCCATTGCTTTTAATGTATCGATCATATAATTATTATTAAAGGCAATATCAAAATTATCTTCACCTTCTAAACTTTCATAATCGATTTCAATTTTTCCGCTTCCAGTTTGCGCTTGATATGTTGATAAAGTCGCAACTCCATTTACATGGAGTTTAACGATTCCTTTAGTCTCATTATCTGCTGCATTAGTCAAACCATTAATCATTTCAAAGCCTTCCAAAAATTCTTTTCTGCTTATTTTCATTTCAGCAAGATGCTCTTTTGGAATTAAGCGGCTTACATCTGGATAAGTTCCTTCTAATAGACGGCAATAAAAAGTGAGATTATTATTTTGTAAAATAAGCATTCGATCATTTTCACAAAACACAGTAACTTTCTCACTTAAATCAAAGGATTTCAAACTTTCCAATATTGATTTTGCTGGGATAATAATCTTCCTGGACTCCTTATGAGATTCTGTGACGTCAATAACGCCTAAACGGTGAGAATCCGTACAGACAAGTCGTAGCTTATCTTCTGTAATTTCAAAACAAATTCCTTGTAGAACTGGTCTAGCATCAGAACTTGAAGCTGCATACCCTGTTTTTTTGATAAATGAATTAAATTCGGTTCCTTTAATAGACAGAGTTGGCTCTATACCATCAAATCTAGGTAATTTAGGATACTCTTCTGCCTTAAAAACTGATAGTTTAAATTCACTCTTTTTTTTCTTCCCATGTTTTATTACTAATTGCGTATCATCTAACGAAATGCTTAATTCGGTTTTAACTTTCTTAGCAATTTCATATAACTGATAGGGAACAACTACCTTACCTTCTTTATTAATAAGTATTGACTCATCTTCGAATAAAACTGGTAATTCATAACGGATAGTAGTGTTTAAATCAGATCCAATAACGATTATCTTATCTGACTTAACTTCTAAATAAAAACCTTGTAGTATTGGATTTGATGTTTTAGTTTTTACTAATTTCTCTACTTTTGAAAGGACCTCTAATAAACTCTCTTTATTAATAATAAATTCCATGTAATTTCCTCCTAAAAAAGGTTAAAAAAATAACACAAAAGTATTTTTGTGTTTGTTTACGCTGTTTGATGTTCAAACATATTATTTTTTATATCACCTTCAATAAATCCATTGATTTCTTTAATATCTTCTCTGTTCAAACGTATTAAACAAGAATGAAGGCTATCGATTTTCTCTTGTGGTTTTAAAATTCTCACATAATTTAATACATTTTCAACAGGTATTTTATAATGAATACTCATTTTAACTAAGTCACTTACGGGTTTTAAAGTATCATAGTATTTAATTAACTCTTTGTCAGTAGCCTTTTCCTTAATATCTTTTATTTCAACACAATCAGATTTAGTATCAGAATTTATATGATGAAATAACTCCATTGCTGCTCTTGGTTTAAGATTGATTTTATTTATAAATTCTGTGATGGAAATAAAATAAGAATTCCTATTGAAATTGTTATTTCCAGTCTTCTTATCAATTTCTCTTTTTTTATTGTTATTATCGGTAGTACTAGTTGTTTCTTTGTTTTTTCCTTGTTTTTGCTCATTAGGTGGTAAAGCCCAATCAGGTAAACGCGGTGGATCATAATATCCCACTACTTTATTTTTTTTATCATTCAAGTAGATAGAATTATTACTTTTAGTTTCAGAGATTTTAACATATATAGGCTCTAATTTGTATAAATAACGCCCAATACCAAACTGTACAGCAGCTCGCTTCATCGCATTCGATAAACCACCCTTAAAGGCTTCAAAATTAGAAGGTTCAGAACCATCCGATTTGGTAATCCATTGGCCATTAATATAACAACTAAGTTCACAAATTATACCACCGGAGAATTCTACGTATGAGTTTTTCCAGCCGCCAATACCAAATACTTCATCTAGTCTATTTTGAATAGCTCTGTTATTCACGTAAGCTACTACAAAAGCATAAGCTCCGTTGTTACCTTTGTTACTTGTTTGAACTTTCCATTCTATATCATTTTGTGAGAATGGTTGTCTTAATTTGTTAAGAATTTCTTCTGTAGATTGCGTCGTCATTTTTTTCTCTCCCTTTCTTAGAATAATTTATAACTCTTTTACATCGATAAACATAAAAAAGCCTTTGGAGAGATAGGGAAAGAATAGCAAAATGCTATTCTTAAAATCTATCAACCCAAAGGCTGTATGTTTATTTTAGAAACCGCAAATCCAAAAGGATCGCCAAAAAATTAAAAAATATAAAAAAGTTATAATTAAATTATACATTTTGTCTCCAACTGTAACAACTATTAAATAATTCATTCTATATATTTTTTAAAGTCTATGATATACTCTATTTAGATTAATAGTAAACATGAAAGCGATAACCGCTAGTATCCTCTTATCTAAGGGGGTATTAGCGGTTTTTTTTATTTTTTTGGAAAGAAGGGGAAAAATGATGAGAAATTTAAACCAAATTTGTATTGAAGATGATGTTGAAAGACTTATTATTTTGAGGAAACGATTGAAGTTAAATCAATTTCAATTCGCGAAAGAGATAGGCATCAGTAGCAGCTATTTAAGAAAAGTGGAAAGTAGAACAATTCCTTTTCCATTTAAATTCCGAAAAAAAATTGATGAATACTTAAAACAGGAGCATTTAATCTATGAAAAAGGTTCTAACCTCTATAAGTGATGAACAGATCATCGGGGCAATACAATCAAATGATGTAGAAATTGTATTCTATGATTCTAACTTCATTAACCATGAAGAAGAAAATTACATCTTTAATTTGTTAATTATTACTTCAGATGAAATAAACAATCAGTTCCTTACGTCTCTTAAAGTCCATGATATTTACATTTTGGGTAATTCAAATGACAATAAAGCAAATAGGAGAAACATGTATTTCTTTGAGAATGAGGATTCGCTCAGAAAGGCTCTATTCATCTGGCCAAAGAAAGTAAAAAATAATCAAGATAAAGATATTAGTACTTCTGAGAATACACTCAATATGGAGATTCAAGTTGACCAGGGACCTTTACATACTTCAATTACAGGTGAGGCACAAGAAAATAAAATAACTGACTCCATTGAAACTTTTGATTGTAATAATGCACCACCGGTGAATATTAAAGATGATTTCCCATCGACGGAATATCCTATTAGTATTAGTCATTTCAGTACAAATAAAATTGAAGCTATGAGAAAGCAATATGTATACAAAGGGAAACAATACCCACAAAACAAAACGATTGCTGTATGGTCTCCACTTCATCGTATAGGAGTATCGAGTTTTATTCTAAACTTTGCAATATACCTTCAAGAACAAAAAATACAAACAGCTGTTATAGAGGCAATGCAACCTCCAAAATTATCTAGTGTTTTGTCTAGATATGAACCAATGCCGGTTAATTTTCGTTCTTTTATAGAAGTGTTTCATTTAGAAGAATATGAACTTATGGAATTAGATTATCACAAAACGAATTGGCAATATATGGGAGTTCTGTGGCTGCCTATTGGAGAAAAAGATTATGTTTATAACTGGACTGAGGACTTTTTAGAGGTGTATTTTCAATTTTTTCGATATCATGATGTAATTTTAACAGATTTGCCAAGTGGAAAGATGACCGAAGAAACAGAAAAAGTACTTCAAAATATAGATGAACTTTGGGTAATGGTAGACAATTCAATTGTAGATATTTTAATGTGGAAAAAATATATTCACCAATTAAGAGAAAGACATGGAATATCAATGAAATTAATCTATAATCGTAGTTTTCCATTTAGTAAGATTAACTCTTTAGTGAATGGCCTTGAACTCCCGATAATAGGCACCCTTCCGGATCTAACAGAAGAATATATTCGATTACAATATAAAAAGAAGCCTCTTATCTCATTTGATGAAGTAAGGGAAAAAGTAAAAGAGAATTATGAACATCTTATTAAGGCGGGATTTCAATTGGATTCCATATCAAATCCAAAAAAATTGCCTCTCAAAACAATTATCAAAAAACTTTTCCAATGAAGAGGTTGAATAGAACTTAAATAAAGTGCTATGATAAATACATAAATTGTATATATTTTAGTATTTTGTTGCTTTCTTTTTGATAAGCGGTTTAATAATTAATAATAGCGGACTTTGGTTCGTAGTTTTGAGGAGTATTTCTGTCCTTTAACTACATACCAAAGTCTTTTTTTTTGGAGGTGAAGGAGATGAAATTACAAGAAGTAAAAAAAGTACTATTTAGTGGAAAAGGCAAAATCATAATCAGCATTCATACTATGCAGCGATTAGAGCAAAGAGGTTATACCAAAGCAGATATAGTTACTGCCATATTAAATGGAGAAATAGTGGAAAGGCAATCCATTTCAAAAGTTGCAGTACTTGGAAGAGATACTGACGATAATCCAGTGGTTGTAGTAATTGCAAAAGTATCAAATCATCAATTTAAGATTGTTACAACTATGCCACCAATTGATCGTAGTAGATTTAAATATTGTATTTAACAAGACGAAAGAGGAGGATAAGTATGAATTCCTTATATAGAAAAACAAAAGTAAAAGGGTTTTATGAATATTATCGTACTCCTTGTCCTATTTGTGGCAAAACAGGAGCATGCATGACCAATGAAGATAATAGCAAAGTAGTATGCATTCGAGTAGAAAGTGACATTCATTTTTCAAAAAACTCCGCGTTAATTAGTTACTTGCATGTATTAAAAAAAGATAATAGAAATAAAGTGAATGTAAAGGAAATGGCTGAAGAAGTAAATGGATTTCCCAAAAAGGACAGTATCACATTAGATACAATCTATCATGCGCTTTTAGATAATCTAATTTTAGATGATTTTCATTATAATCATTTAACTTCAAATGAACGCAAATTGAGTGATGAACAAATAACTATCAGAAATTATAAATCATTCCCTGATAAGCCGTGGACTATTGTTAAAGCCATTAGCAATGATTTAGGGATAAATGATTTTCAAGGGATACCAGGGTTCTATTTTCAAAATGGTTATTGGAGTATAGCAGGAATGAAAGGAATTCTCATTCCTTACAGAAACCAATATAACCAAATCGAAGGCTTTCAATATAGAATTGATAACCCACCGAATATAGTGGAAGTTAAACTTAATGGGAAAGAATTTCAGGCTAAAGTAATCAAACAGCCAAATGTTGTAGAAGTAAAATATAAAGGAAATATCATATTTCAAGGCGAGGTTCCTCTACAAAAGGAATGGACTACTATTACAGATAATAATGAGTTATTGGGATGGATTAGAGTTAAAAAAGCGAATAGATATTACTGGTTAAGTTCTGCCAATAAACCTAATGGGACAGGTTCTGGTAATCCAGCACCTATTCATGTATCAATTCCTAGTACAAAGTTAAAAAAATGGGTTCCTGGTACTCTTTATAAAGCTAAAACCGTGTGGCTTGGTGAAGGAGCTTTAAAAGGAGATATAGCAGTTGACTTAATGGCTAATCTATATGATCCATTAGAGATAGATCAAATTGGAGATACTTTCATTAGTCTTCCTGGTGTAGGAGCATGGAGGTTAGCAATCCCAGTATTGAAAGAGATGGGGGTTCAAACTATTAATATTTGTTTCGATGCAGATGCTATTGAGAATGTTTATGTAAAAAAACATCTATTGGAGTGTGCAAAGGAATTAAAAAAACAAAAATTTCATGCTAATTTAATTGTTTGGAAAGAATCGGATGGAAAAGGGATTGATGATTTATTATTAAAAAATAAAATCCCTAACATTAAAAGGATTTATTTGTGATTTTTCATAATTCTCCGGAATAATTTCATAATTGACCGGAATAGTTTTTCATAATTATTCGGAATGAAAAATTGAGTAATCTTAAATTGATTTAAGATTACTCAATTATATATTATTATATCTTTTAAACTTATAAGTAAAATAACTTTTTTGGGGGTGATTATTTATTGAACAAAAAATTACTTTGTGTAGTTAAACCTAGAAAAGATGAAAATATCTTTAGTTATATTAATAGATTATCAATTGAAAATATGTATGAAACAAATACATGGATATTAAACGATTCTGATTTTAATCACTATATTGGTCCTCGCAATCTGCTACCATGGAAATTTGATTTTTCATCTTTAATGAATTTAACTGGCTTGTCACTTAATGAATTATTAATAACTACATTTTATAACGAGTTTGATTATGAAAAAGGAAAATTTAAGCATTTTAATTTTACTTTGTATCAAGACAGTTTGATGAATGCTCATGCTAAGGTATGTCCTAGATGCCTTGAAACTGTTGGTATTCATCATAAATTATGGGATATAAGAATTTTTTTAGTATGTCCAATACATAATTGTTTCCTTGTTTCTTCATGTAGTAGCTGTGGAAAACCAATTAAACAATATAGAAAGAAGTTTTATTATTGTAAATGTAATAAGGACTTAAGGACCTTAAAAGTTAAAAATGCTGACGAAAGCAATTCCTTCGTGTCAAGAATCATCTATTATAAATTTAACTCTGATACCAGAAATTTTAAAGAAAGTAATCTAAATTTGTTAACTAAACTTGATCTAAAATATATCTTATTGATTTATCACTTTTTTATAAGATTGTACTATAGAGATAAGAGTAGAGTAGGGAGTATTTCAATTCCATTTGAATATGAAGATAGGGAATTTACTACCTTAATTATGAACATTACAAAAAGATTCGAAAATTGGCCTGTTAATTATTCTGATTTTTTGGAATTGTACAGAAATTTTAAGAAGTGTAAGCCTAAATATGATAGAGGCAGTTATATTAATAACTTTGGCTACTTTTTTATTGATTTATATAATAAGTATAATCATCCTCAAATGGACTTCTTAAGAAATGAATTTGAAAATTATATATTTAAAAACTGGGATAGTTCATTAATTTCAAATAGTAGGAGTTTTAACAAGGATATTTATAGTGCTTATTATCTTTCATTATCACAAGTCGCTAACATGTTAAAATGCAAACATGTTACTGTAAAAAAACTTATAGCTAATGGATTTCTTAAAGCGAGTATTACCAAGGAGAGAGAAGAATTTTTATTAATATCAAGAGAAAGTGTTAATAGATATCTTTCAAATAAAAGATTCTTGGTTAATAGAAAAGTAACAAGTAGTATTTTAAACATATCACTTAACGGTGTGATTTCTTTAGAAAAGACTCTTTTGGAAGTAAAAAGTTCTCCAATCATTAATGGTACTAATGAAGTATTATATGACCGGCGGAAGATTGACCAAATCTTCCGAATTATAGAGAAAAGGTATGAAAGATATTGTTTACAAAGTAATCAAATTTCTTGTAATGAAGAAGAGCTAACAGATATTACAAAGAGTATTAAATATTCAGTAGGCACTAATTTATCCGATATGATTACACTTATAGTCAAGGGGAAAATACGTGTGGTTGATAAAAGAGTGAAAGATACAGGCTTAAAACGATATCTTATTAGAAAAAATGAAGTATGGGAAGAGTCATTAAAAAATAAGTTAGAAACAGGAAAAGGGGTATTATCTCGACTGGAACTAGTTAAATACCTAGGGATAAAAAATAGTCAAATTAGTTTGTTAATCAAATATGGGCTATTAAAACCAACCGAACTAATGGAAAAGCCATATTTTTCAGTAAATGAAGCAAAAAAATACAAAAATAATTATATTAATTTATCTCAGCTTAGTGATCTTGTTTCCCAAGACATTGACTTACTGTTAAACACATTAACTAGTAAAGACATTAGCCCTGTATTAAATCATTTCCAGAATAAATTTAAAATATATAGTAAAAGTGATGTAAAGCTAATTATAGAAGAATAAATATAAAATCTCAGCTTTTTTGAATAATTAATAAAATTCAGTAGATTCAGTCATTAGAAAGCTATTTTAATCTTTATTAGATTATGTTAATTACGCTTTTTAAGAATAATAAGCGTTTACCATCGTTTAATTCAGGTCCTGAAACAGCAATCAATTTCCCCTTATTATATTTTTTTAATATTCTTTTTGTACTAATAGATTTAATCATAGAAATTTGAAAGGTTGTAAAGTACTTGGATTCAAATTTAGTAAAGGAATCGTTTGTAATAGCCCCTGAGCTATTAGTTTTAAGTCTATTTGTACAAATCCAATATTCAATATCCTTTTTCTTAACACCAAACAAGAAGGCAACATCTTTTTGCGATAAAACTCCACTTTGTTTAGCCAGTTTAACAACAATATTTCGAACTATTTTAAAAAGTACTCTTTTTGAAACCAAAGAATTACCCAAAACTTTTTTATCTAATTCGAATGGTAAGCACCCTGCCAACATTGCTTTAATTACAACAAAAGAGTAATGTACACCAACCCACTGAAAGGCTTTATTTAAAATAATTTTTGGTCCAATTATTAGAGTGGTTCTCTGTTGTAACCTTAAAGTGATTTCTTCTAATTTGCCAATAGGGATTTGCCATTGCATTACAGAACCAGTTTGTATGTTAATAGCTGGCCATAATACATTATTGGAAAGTATGTTAAAAGTAACTTTTGGGCTTGTCCGCCAAGTATTCCGTAAGTGTTCTTTTGAAATCGATTCTTTGTAAAGGGACAACCATTTTTCGATTTCAATTTTTTTCACAAAGAAAAATTCCATTTCCTTGAAGTTACACATAAACAGCTGAAAATAATCACTTCTTTTAATTGTATCTTCTTTTAATTTAGTAATTTCACATGCCTTTTTTATACTAATAAATTGATTTGGATAACTATTTGGTAATTGATTCTTAAGTATATAGTTCATAAACTCAGTGTGCAATGGTTCCAAATTAGTGCCAATTAACTTATTAACAGCATTACAAAATAGACGAAAACTATTAAGGTTGTTTTTATTTTTCATCAATCTAATGAATGTATAAAATTGCTTTGGCCAATCCCTCAATAATATGTAAGCGTGTATGTATAAAGGACAAGATTGAATAAGTGTTTTTGATTTTTTTAAACGGCTATTAACAACTGCGTTTCCGCTATATTTAAAACCATCTAATGTTATAATCTCATCAATATTGATTGTTTGTGGTATCCAAGTTGCTAAAAACTCTAATGCATAATAGAATGTCGAAGAATTTGAAATCCAATCATTAATATTAACAGTTTTATCATGGGAGAAAAATTTATCAACCTCTTGTTGATAATTAAATAGAAGAGATAATGTAACATTTTTGGGTTTAGCTGAAGATAAAGGCATCCCACAAACACATTTATCGGAAATAACGGTCTTAATATTTATATCTCTAGAACAATACATACATTTATCAATTAGAAATAATTTGTGCTTTCTACATATAAAACTATATGTAAAACTCCAGTCTAAACGGTGAATCGGTTCCTCTATTAAACATACTGGACAAACCTTTGTTGTTTGGTATGAAAACCAAGGGCACTTAATAGTGTTCTTGGTATAATCTACTCTTAAACCGTGAAATTCTAATAGATAAGTAAAAGTCATACTGTTTGCAAGCTGATATTCGATGCGTAAAAAGTTTGAAGTATCTTTAATATGGTTTTGTTCGCCCCAATTCATTAAATTAACATTAGGCTGATAACCTGTAAATACGGAAAAGTGATCATTAATCCATTTTATGTTATCCATTAAGTTTTCTTTTGCCGTCCTATAAAAGAATCCAGTAAGGCTTTCGTTGTTCTTAGGCTTTAAATAAAAAAGTAACATGATGTTCTTCACCTCAAATATAATAATCTCCAAAAAAATACTCTGGTAAACTAGGTGATAATATGGAACAAGTTAGAAAAATAAAACCATCCAAAAAAGGCAGCTTTAGAGGCTTTATAAATAGCAAAAAGTCTAATGAAATGGTTGCTTGGGAGAGTCTGTTAGAGAAGGACTTCATTAAGGTTTTAGATTTTGATCCTTCAATCATAAAAATTCAATCTCAACCAATAAAAATAGAATACAGATATAAAGGGAAGATATACAAATATTTTCCTGATTTTTTAGTGGAAACTAAGGATAAACAGTATATTATTTTTGAAGTTAAGCCAGAGGATAAGATTAAAGAAGAAGATAATAAAGTTAAATTTGAAGTAGGGAAAATATATTGTGAAAAAAAAGGATGGAAATTCAAAATAGTTACAGAAAAAGATATAAGACAAGGATATCTAATACAAAACCTCGATAAGATTAGAGGAGTCGACGAAAGGTTAACTAAAGAAAGTACAAAAATAAAAATTTATAATTTTATACAAAAAAATGGAAAAAGTAAGATGGAAGATATCATAAAGTTTGATGATAGTATACCTAGTCCAGAAATTTATTCGAATTTATACTATATGATTTATAATCAGCAATTAAATATTGATCTCATAAATGAATTACTCAATGATGAAACTTTTATAGATATTGTGAGGGGATAGTTACTAATGAGTATGTTTGCATTTTTAGCAGGAACAAAGTTAATGATAGATGAAGATAGATATATAGTTAGAAGAGAAATAAATGGAGCAATCGAACTAGAGAATTTAAATTACAATAAAATCGAGATTTGGGATAAAGAACACTTATTAGAAAAGTGGAATAAAGAAGAATTAGTATTCAGAAATAACGATTGGCGCAGCAGTGAATCTGAAATTAGGGACTTTTCATTGCTAGATATAGATTCAGTTAACGAGGCTAAAAGAAGGTATAAAATTATAAAACCAGTGATAGACGGAGAGATACTACCTGCAGAAATTAAGAGTTATTTAGATACGATAGAACCAAAAGTTAGTAAAACAACCTTTTATGAATGGAAGAGTAGATGGGAAAAATATGAAGATATTCGAACTCTTGTAAAAAAGAAGCCTGGTCCCAAAAATCATTATACAAAGGGAGAGATAGTCGAACTAATAGAAGAACTGGTAAATGAATTCCAATATAGTGGTGAAAAGTTTACAGATGAACATCTTTTTTCTGAATTTTCATTAAGAATCGAAGAAATTAACAGATTTAGAGATGATAAAAATAAAATTAAAATAGTATCTCGTTCTACATTTTATAGAAGGAAGAAAACTATAGAAGACAAATTTAGAAAAGAAGAGATTAGGCTTGGTAAAGTTGAAACTGAATTGAGGAAGAAAGGTTCTAGAAAAGAAGTTGTAATTACTAAACCCTTGGAAAGAGTGGAGATTGATTGGACACCTGTCGATGTCTTATTAATTAATCCATCGACACTAAAGCCAGAACGTCCTTGGCTAGTCTATGCAATAGATAAAGCTACCGGTCATCCACTAGGATTTTATGTAACATTTAAGGATGTAAATGCATCTGCGGTGAAACAATGTCTATTACATTCTATTATGCCAAAAACGTACCTGAAAAAATTATATCCCTTAATAGAAAATGATTGGGTAGCATATGGAAAACCCTCTGAGGTAGTATTTGATAATTCAATAATAAATGAATCGTATGATGTTAAGGATACTTGCCAACAGTTAAATATAAATGTTCACTTTTGTAAAGTTGGTGCTGGTTATCAAAAGGGAACTATCGAGAGAGGATTTAGAACACTTAACACTACATGGATTCATACATTAAAAGGAACGACTTTTTCAAATGTTTATGAGAAAGGATTATATGATTCTGTAGGAGAAGCTTGTATAACAATGCAGACGTTTATTTATATGGCTCATCTGGTGATGGTAGATGTAATTGCGAATTCTTATGATAAGAGACGAGGAGGAAAGCCAAAGGATCTATGGCTTAAAGGATTAGTGAATAATCCTTTGCTACAATTACCTATACCACAAAGCAAAAAAGAGCTTAAATTAATTTTTATGAGTGGAATAGATTATAGAAAGATACAAAATAAAGGCGTTGTTATAGAAAACGAATACTATAATAGTAAAGATTTAATGGAACTTAGAGCTAACTTAATTAACGAGGTAAAACACGAAAAGAAAATTGGGTCTGTTAAAGTTCGATATGACTTAGCGGATATGAGATCTGTTTATGTTTATGATAAATTTAAAAAAATATATATTCAAGCAAATAACACATCTCTTGAAAGAAAGGAAATTCCCACGAATTTACCTGTTTATTTGTCTCAGTTAGAACTAGACTCTTCGGTAAGAACACTTGGCGCTAACAAAGATGATGTAACTAATTTAGCAAAAACCATAAGAAAAGTAAAAGAGCTCACAAATTGTGATAAAAAGAAATATAACCAACAAAAACGCAACTTGGAACAGTTGAATAAACGAGATTTGCCTAAGAGTTATAATTATGAAGGTATTTCTTCAATGGGATTAGCGGAACTACAAATAGAAAGTCCTATTGAAGCTGATACAATAGTTGTTCATTTTGATGAACAGAAAGAAAGGGAAAATAAACAGAAAAAATATGCAACTAAAAGTAAAAAAGAGCAATTACAAGATGAAGAAACAATGATTGGGAAAAGTAATAGTGATTATATTGATTTAGACTCATTACCAGATTATGGAGTGAGTTTCAAAAAATGAGGTCATAACGATGAATGAATTATTTAAGCCACTAAAAGGTAAAATTCCTGATGTCAAAGAAATAAAAAAAAGGAAAGAGCACGTTAAAAGTATCATTATTCAATATCCGCGTTATAAAAAAATATTAGATAAAATAGAAGAACACCATCAGTTATCCTTTGGTTCTGTTCAGCCTGATGGTTTATTTATATATGGTGAAACTGGTCTTGGGAAATCTACTCTACTCAAAGAGTATGAAAGTAAATATCCGAGAAAAATTATTGATGGTTTTACAAAAATTCCGATTTTATATTTAACAGTTCCTGTAGGAGCAACACCAAAGTCAGTGGCTTCTAAAATATTGTTGAATATGGGAGATCCAAACTATGATCGTGGTACAGAGAATAATATGACTGTCAGAATATTATCTTTTGTTGAAAAGTGTGAAGTTGAAATGATTATAGTAGATGAGTTTCAACATTTAATTGATAGCGAAAGTAAAAATGTATTAAACAAAGCATCTAATTGGGTGAAAAATTTATCTAATGAAGTTAGAATACCAATATTAGTATGCGGAATGCCTGAATCAAATAAAGTCTTTGTTTATAATGAACAATTAGACCGCCGCTTTTGTGAAAAGCAAAGTTTACAGCCTTTTTCCTACCAATCGAAAGAAGAGGAAATAGAATTTAGAGCGTTTTTAAATGGATTAGATAAGCAACTGCCCTTTCCTGAGCAAGCTTTCTTAGCTGATCCAGTATTAGCAAAGAAGATTTTTTATGCAACTAAAGGAAATCCTTATTATATAAAAAAACTAATAGAAGAATCAACCGTACAGGCTTTAAAAAGTGGGAGTGATTTAATTTCTGAGGATGACTTGTATATTTCATTTAAATCCATTTCATTATCAACAAGACCCTTTGTTATCAATCCATTTAATGATGAGAAATTTAATTTGATTGATGCATTTGAGAAAGAGAAAAGGATGAAAAAATACATATAATAACGCGTAATAAGAAGGTGAAAAATAAATGAACTCGTTTTTACTAATATTAACGCTTTTATAATTGATAAACGTCTAGAACCTTGTTTCATAAGGGATTAGACGTTTTTTATGAGATTTAAGGTTAATAGTAATTAACGCTTAATTTAAAAGTTAACACTCATTTTATTTTAGTGGAGGAGTCTCTTGTGTAACTAAAGGGGGAGTTGAATAAGGTATAAGTTCAAAATATTATTTGACATTATCAATTAATGATGATAACATCTAATTAGAGGCGATAATATATGAAAACACAGGATAAAATTCAAATACGTGAATTGCTCCAGCAATTGGTAAGGGACTTTGGTCTTCTTCAGAAAGACGGATCTGATTGTTGTGGAATTACAGTATCACAAAGTCACATTGTTTATGAGTTAAGTAAGAGCCCAAATGTATCTCTACAGACATTGGCAGAAAAGTTAATGATGGATACAGGGCTTTTAAGTAGACAGGTAAATAAACTGGTTGAACTTAACTTTATTTTAAGAGTTCCAGATCCTAATGATAGAAGGTATGTCCTTTTGTCACTTACGGATGAAGGGGAATTGAAGGCAGAGGAAATTTCCAATCAAATGTTAGAGTATCTAGGTAATATTTTTCAACATATTCAGGAAGATAAACATCAACAGGTAATGGAAAGTCTAAGTTTGCTTCTATATGCAATGAATAAAAACAATGGGCTAGGTAGTTGTGCCACCAAATAAGGTGGCTTTCATTAAATATTATAATTGATAAAGTCAATTAATGTGAAAGTCAATTAAGGAGTTGGAAAAATGATTAGGAAAGTAGAGGAAAGGGATTTATTGGCTATATTAGAGATTTATAATCAAGGAATTGAAGATGGAATAGCCACCTTTGAAGAAGAACTTAAAGACGAAAACTATATTTACAAATGGTTTAATCTCCATAATGGAAGATATTGTGCTTTCGTAGCAACAAACGAACAAGGAGAAATAACTGGTTGGGCTTCCATAAATGCTTATAATACAAGAGCTGTTTACCAGGGTGTAGGAGAACTATCCATATATATACATAGGGGATTTAGGGGGAAAGGAATAGGTCAGCAATTATTACGGGTCTTAGAAGAAGAAGCAAAATCACATGGTTTTTACAAGTTAGTGCTCTTTACATTCCCTATCAATGCTTTAGGTCAAGGTCTGTATCGAAAGCAGAATTATAGGAAAGTTGGATTATTTAAAAATCAAGGAAAATTAAGAGGGGAATTTGTAGATGTAATGATTATGGAAAAATTGCTTTTTGATCAAGATTATTATTTGTTAAAAACAAAGGAGAGTAAATAATATGTCAGAATTCAAAATCGGATTAATTTAGTAATTTTTCCGGAATGATTTGTCATAAATATTCGTAATATAATTGAGTTGTTGTATTAAAATAAAGTTCTAGATGAAAAAAGTTGCTTTTTTACAAAAAGTTCTCAACTGATTTGAAGTTAAATGTAAAATAACTAAATATTTAGTATTATTTCATCTAAGATTAATTAAAATAGACAAAAAATTGGAAAACCTCTGTTCTTAAATTTGACAGAGGTTTTTATATTTTTTCCAATCAATATAAGGAAATTAACAATTATCAGCCAGCACTTGATGTTACCTAAAAATACTTGAAAAAATCACAAATTGGTAGTCACCCAATATAATTTAAGCTTAGGATTTTCCCTCCCAATTTGATAAATATCTGTATAAGCTGGACTTACTAATTCCAGTTGTATTTTGAATTTCTATTAATGAAAACTGCTTACTAATATACATATCAATTGCTTTTTGAATATTACGTAAAGACTTTTTGGGTCTACCTGTATTTTTCCCCTGGTTTTTAGCTGTTTTTATTCCTATTTTAGTGTTTTCACTTATAATATCGCCCTGAAGGTTTATTAGATGTTGTACATATTCATTAAACTTTTCTTCCATTACATTACTCGTATCAATATTCTCTTTAATAAACAAAATATAAGCATC
The DNA here is from genome assembly GCF_038006745.1 of Niallia sp. FSL W8-1348. Taxonomy (NCBI): domain Bacteria; kingdom Bacillati; phylum Bacillota; class Bacilli; order Caryophanales; family Bacillaceae; genus Niallia; species Niallia sp. FSL W8-1348. Next base: position 78,848 of record NZ_JBBOVV010000004.1, read on the forward strand.
TTTTTCCCTAATAATATTTAATATCTCCTTTAATTTTTTTAATGAATCAGCAATTGTATAAAATTTTTCAACCACAATCTTATCGTGTTTATTTAAGTTTAATAACATCTTTTTAAGTGTAGTTTTATTCTTGTGAGAACTAAGTTCTTCAGTATAGATTACGTTACAATGATAGGTAGTAAGACTTTCTAACTGATCTATACAATTAGGGTCATCTTCAACAGGCCTCATATAACCAATTAACATGTATTAGCCTCCTTAGTTTTTAAGCGTTTAAATAAACCATATCATAAAAATTATTTGAAAAAAAGAACCAAAATGGTTCCATTTTGGTTCTTTTGGTGTTAGACTGTTCAAAGTAAGTTAAAAAAGCTGATTATATATTTATTATATAAAATATTATAACGGAGGTATTTTTTAGTGATTGAAAAAATGAAGAGAGATTGGTTTTCAAATATTCCCGCAGATATTCTATCTGGAATAGTAGTTGCCTTGGCACTGATTCCAGAAGCAATAGCGTTTTCCATTATTGCGGGTGTTGATCCAATGGTTGGCCTGTATGCCTCTTTTTGTATGGCTGTAACCATTTCTTTTGTTGGCGGAAGACCAGCTATGATTTCGGCTGCGACTGGAGCTATGGCATTACTAATGGTGCCATTAGTAAAAGACTACGGTATAAACTACTTATTAGCAGCCACTATATTAACAGGTATTATCCAAGTTGTTTTTGGAGTTTTAAAAATAGCAAAGCTAATGAAGTTTATTCCGAGGGCAGTTATGGTTGGCTTTGTTAATTCTTTAGCTATTTTAATATTTATGGCACAAGTCCCTCATTTTATAGGTATCTCCAATATGACTTATATCTTTGTAGCCATTACATTATTGATTGTCTATATCTTACCAAGATTTATAAAGACGGTTCCAGCACCATTAATTGCAATTGTTTTATTAACAAGTTTAGCAATTTTCTCTGACTTTGATTTAAGAACAGTTGGAGATTTAGGTAATATCACTCAATCGTTACCATCTTTCTTTATTCCTGATGTACCACTTAATTTTGAAACATTAAAGATTATTTTTCCATATTCCATTGCATTAGCTATTGTAGGTTTATTAGAATCTCTTTTAACTGCTTCCATTGTGGACGACATGACTGGAACAGGTAGTAATAAAAATAGGGAAGCTAGAGGGCAAGGAATTGCCAATGTTATTACAGGTTTTTTTGGTGGTATGGCAAGTTGTGCGATGATAGGACAATCCGTTATAAACGTAAAGTCAGGTGGTAGAGGTAGGTTATCTACACTTGTTGCTGGACTATTTCTTATGTTTCTAATTTTGGTATTAGGGAATATAGTAGTCCAAATTCCAATGGCAGTCCTGGTAGGTATAATGATCATGGTTTCTATTGGTACATTTGACTGGTCATCTTTTACTTACCTAAAAAACGCTCCAAAAACAGATGCAGCAGTTATGTTAGTCACTGTTATCATCGTAGTAGCAACACATGATTTATCTATCGGTGTTATAGCAGGAGTTATATTAAGCGCCATCTTTTTTGTGGCTAAAATATCTAAAATTAAGTTGGTTAGGAATGTGAATAACCAGAATATTACTTTCGAGGTAGAAGGGCAGTTATTTTTCGCTTCCGTGGAAGAGTTCGTGGAGCAATTTGATTTTTCTGTGGAGAATAAGAATATTATTATTGATTTCACCAATGCGCACATATGGGATGATTCAGCTGTTGGTGCGATCGATAAAGTAGTGATTAAATATCGAGAAAATCATAACAACGTGACTATTAAAAACTTAAATGCAGCAAGTAAAAAAATCGTGGATAAGTTGGCAGTATTTAACGATCCAAATGCAAAATTATCTGCACACTAAAAAGGGGAGTGAAGTGTATAATGTATAAAAAAATACTATTAGCCATTGATGGATCAGAACATTCTAAAAGAGCAACAGAGGAAGCAATGAAAATTGCTTCTTTAAGTGAAGAAAGTACAATAAAATTAGTTTATGTTGTGGATTTTTCCAAATCAAAAGATGAGGTTTTACACGCTCATAATAAGGAGGAATTGGAGTTATCTCGCAAGAAAAAATTATTGCCTTTTGAAGAGTTATTAAATGCCAATAATATTGATTTTAGTTTTGAATTATTACACGGAGACCCTGGACCAGCTATAGTAGAACATGCTAATAAAAAAAAGTTTGATATGGTTGTAATCGGAAGCAGAGGACTTAACACTCTACAAGAAATGGTACTAGGCAGCGTCAGCCATAAGGTGGTTAAAAGAGCCAATTGCCCAGTATTGATAGTAAAATAATTGTATTATAAAACCCACTTTAAAAAAAGTGGGTTTTATTTTTGAGGAAAATGGAAATGAATGAGTTTAATTGAAAATAAAATAAAAATAACATAAATTAAGTTCCCGTTTTATATAAAAAGTTATATTATATATGTAAGCGCTTGCTTAGTTGGGAGGAATGAAAATGTATAGAAATATCTTATTAGCAACCGATGGTTCCGTACACTCAAAAAGAGCTGCATTAAACGCAATTTATATTGCTAACTGTTGCTCAGAATCTAAAGTAGAAATCGTTATGGTAAGTGATCCTTCAAAGGCAAAGACTGAGACCCTTCATAATTGGAATAGCTCTGAATTTGTTGATAAAAATAGAGGGAAAATTTCAGAAGTGGAAAAGTTAGTGAAAGAATCGGGGCTCAATTATGAAGTTGTTATATTAAAGGGAGAACCAGGTCAAGTTTTAGTAGACTACATTAATAACAAGGGTACAGATCTTGCAATAATGGGAAGCAGAGGATTAAACGTCCTACAGGAATTTGTTTTAGGTAGTGTAAGTCATAAAGTAACTAAAAGAGCTAACTGTCCAGTATTAATTGTAAAATAAACTTGCTAATTAGAAAGAAGGTTAAAACCTCCTCTAATTAGCTCTTTTTGCTATTGTTACTTTCTGAGGTTTTTTTGCAAGGATTGCTCCAAATATTCCAAGAATCGGAAATAACAGTAAAAATAATAAGCTTTCTATATAACTGTGAAAATAATCATATCCTATTCCTAGTGGCAATGGACCAATTGCAGAACCTACAACCATAACCATCATAGCAATCCCGTTTATACTCCCTAGGTATTTTCTTCCGAAATAATCAGACCATATAATATTGAGTGTAATTCTTTCTATTCCATTGCTTGCTCCCCATAATATTCCAAAAATAATTCCAATCCAAATGCTTTTTACATTTATTAACAGAATGAGGAATGTAATCTCTGTTAAGAATATCCCCATCAAAAGGATTTTTGTTTGTATTTTTTCTAGTATAAAACCTGACAAAAATGAAATTGGGAATCCAACTAATGCCATCAGGCTTAAAACACTAGCTGCTAACTGCGGGGACAGGTGCTGTTCTTGAAATATGGATAAGAGATGGAATGTAATAGCTGTATTTACAAGTGCAGGGATTCCCACGCAAACTAAAATTGCCCAAAAAGCTTTAGTTTGCATAGCTTCTTTTAAGGTCCAATCCATCACTAAATAAGAATGGGATATTTTATTATGAGATTTATTCTTGAATTTTTCTGTAATACCATCTGGCAAGGCTCCAATATCCTCAGGCCTATTTCTCACTCCTATTATAGCAAGGGGTGTGAAAATAATTAGTAATGCGACTCCCCATATTTGCCAGGTTGTTTGCCAGTCCCACTTATCAATTAACCACGTATTTGCAATAGGAAAAAAAGCAGCACTTGAAAAGCTTCCTATAGCCATAAAACTCATTGCTCTTCCTCGTTTTTTTATAAACCATTGTGGCACTATGGTATTAGGAATTAACGTCATACTTCCTTGACCCAAGAACCTAATCAAGAAAAAACCAATTCCTAACATCCAAATATTGGTAACAAAACTATTGAAAAAACAAGCTAATGAAAACAAGACACTTACTATTCCGAGCATTCTACGATAACCAAAGCGATCCATAAACTTTCCCATAAACATTATCAGAAATCCAGAGCATAAAGTAGCGATGGAATATAGACTGGATATTTCGGTTCTATTCCACCCAAAACTTTTTATGTATTCCTCAATGAATGTCGAATTTGAATAGGTTTGACCAGGCCCTGAAAAAAATGTACCTAAACCTGCTATAAAAACAATAAACCAACCGTAAAATATAGAAGTATTCCTCTTCCTTTTATTCATAGTATTAACTACACTCCTTTTGATTAAAAAGATGAGAAGATGGCTATCTAAAATAATTCTTGTATTAAGGAGCCAACCTCTAAAGTGATGAATTATAGTGGAGAATAGCTACACTAAGTAATGATTTAGTTTCACTAGTAATTAATTGGAGATTTGTAAAACACTGATGAAGTATTATTTTTCTAGATATCGATACAGAGTAGTTTTACTGATTCCGGTATGTTCCTTTATTTGGGCAAGACTGAATTTTCCACTTTTGTACATTGACATGGCAAGTTTAACATTTTTATCTGGCTTTTTTGGTCTTCCAGGTGCTTTTCCATTTTTTTTTGCTTCAAATAATCCTTCTTTGGTTTTTTCACTAATCAAGTCTGTTTGGAATTCAACTAAATGATTTAGTATCCCAGTAAATTCATAGTGTTTTGTTATGCTAGTATCGACATTTTCATGTAACGACTGCAAAAATGCGTTCTTTTTCTGAACTTTCTCCATTATTTCCAGAAGATGACGGGTGGAATCAGCAAGTGCGAAAAATTTAGTAATAACAATTTTGTCCTCACTTGAAAGAGAGTTTATTAATTCTATTAATTTTATTCTTTTTTTGGCTGAGGAATGGTCTTCTAAAATGATAGATGTGCAATTTATTGCTTCTAATTGAGTTATTTGTTTTTTGCAAGTAAGATCTTCTTGTGTTGGTCTAGCGTAGCCATATAACATATTTATCCTCCTGATGGTGTTGTGACCAAACTATAATAACATATTTTTTTATTGTACTTCCTATGATTTTCCTCTTATTAGAGATAATGTTTTTATTAAGTTTAATTGGACACAAGGTAAATCAATCAACTATGATAGATAATAATTTTTTCATATTTTTATTTATCAGGAGGATAATTGGCTTAGCTTAACAGTGCATCTCTAATTATTACTTTATATAAAAAGGTTTCTTAAAGTAGTTGAAAAAAGAAACCCTTTGTTAGTTTCTGTGACAATTTTTATAAAAGAAAATATTGTATTCTTACACTTCTATAATAATGGGTAGTAACATTGGTCGACGTCCAGTTTCAGCATATAAGAATGGACTAAGAACTTCCACAATCTCTTGTTTAATTTTCCCCCAATTTAATATATCTTGTTTGAGTAGTGTGGATACACATTCATTTACCACTTTTTCTATTGTTCTCATAAGTTCTTCAGACCCACGCATATAAACGAATCCTCTTGTAACTATTGCAGGTGGAGATACTAACTGCTTTTTTTTACTATCCATACTTAGACTTATGATGATAATTCCTTCTTCGGATAAAATTTTGCGATCACGTAATACAATATTTCCTATATCACCTATACCGCTTCCATCAACATAGACACCTTGGGAAGGTATTGTTTTACTGTTAATTCGTGCTTCATCTTCAGAGATTTCTAGTACTTGACCATTATCCATAACAAAGCAATTTTCTAGTGAAACACCCCAATCAACAGCTAATTCTACGTGTTTTTTTAACATTCGGTATTCTCCATGAATGGGCATGAAGTATTTGGGCTTTATTAGTGATATCATTAATTTTTGTTCTTCTTGGGTACCATGACCAGATGTATGAATATCACTAATTTTATGGTGTATAACATTTGCACCTACTCGGAATAATTGATTAATTGTCCGATTAACACTTATAATATTCCCAGGAATAGGAGAGGAAGAAAAAACAACTGTGTCACCTTTGACAATATGAATTTGTCGATGATTACCATTTGCTATTCTCGACAATGCAGCCATAGGTTCTCCTTGACTTCCTGTACATATAATAGTTACTTCATGAGTTGGAAGATAATTAATTTGACTGATTTCAACAAATATATCTTCAGGAGCCTGTATATAACCTAGGTTTTTTCCTATCTGAATTGTTTTTTCCATACTTCTTCCAACGATAGCGATTTTCCGCTTATAACGAATAGAAGCTTCAACTACTTGTTGTATTCTATGAATGTTTGATGCAAATGTCGCAAATAAAATACGAGATTGTGTTGCTTCGAATATCTCTTTAATCGATTCTCCAACTTTTTTTTCAGACATTGAAAAACCGGGTACTTCACTATTTGTACTATCAGATAATAAACATAAAACTCCTTCTCGACCAATTTCTGCTATTTTGTGAAGGTTGGCTTCTATCCCCATTGGTGTAAAATCAAATTTAAAATCACCTGTATGCACAATATTTCCATCAGGTGTGGTGATTACTACGCCGAAAGAATCTGGAATGCTATGTGTTGTTCGGAAAAATCTTACTTTTATATTGTCAAATTGAACATCAATATCATCTGAAATATGTATCATTTCTACATAACCTGTTTTATGTTCCTCTAACTTACTCTGAATTAATGCTGTTGCTAGAGCCCCTGCATAAATAGGTACTTTTATACGCTTAAATAAAAAAGGAACTCCACCTATATGATCTTCGTGTCCATGTGTAATAAATAAACCTTTAATTTTGTCTTTGTTTTTCTCCAAGTACGTATAATCAGGTATAACATAGTCTATACCTAATAATTCGGATTCAGGAAATTTAAATCCAGCATCTACAATTATAATTTCATCATTGTACTCGATTACATACATGTTTTTTCCGATTTCTCCTAGACCACCTAAAGCAAATATTTTTGTTTTGCTGCTATATTGTAAACTATTCATATTCTAACTCCTTCTAAATTAAAATTCGATAAGAGAAATTAATATCGATATATATCTAGATTTTATTAATGATTTTTCTAAATTTCGAAGAATTACTTTTGATATAAATATTTTATCTTCATCTTTCATACCATTATTAAGCATAGTCTATCATTTGTAGACCTAAAAAGGAACCTTTTTGAAACTGTTTCTTATGTCTCATAAGAATTAGGAAGTTTAACATTTGACAATATCAATTAATGACGTTATCATTTAGTGTAGAGGCGATAATATATGAAAACCCAGGATAAAATTCAAATACGTGAGTTGTTACAACAGTTGGTAAGGGACTTTGGACTTCTTCAGAAAGATGGTTCTGACTGTTGTGGAATTACAGTATCGCAAAGTCACATTGTCTATGAGTTAAGTAAGAGTCCGAATATATCTCTACAGACATTGGCAGAAAAGTTAATCATGGATACAGGACTTTTAAGTCGTCAGGTTAATAAATTGGTTGAGCTTCACTTCATCTCAAGAGTTCCAGACCCTAATGATAGAAGATATGTCCTTTTGTCACTTACAGATGAAGGGGAATCGAAAGCAGATGAAATTTCCAATCAAATGATGGAGTATCTCGGTAATATTTTCGAGCACATACAGGAAGATAAGCATCAACAGGTTTTAGAAAGTCTAAGTTTGCTATTGGTTGCAATGAACAAAAATAATGGGTTAGGTAGTTGTGCCACCAAATAAGGTGGCCTTCATTAAACAATATAGTTGATAAAGTCAATTAATGAAAAAGTCAATTAAGGGGATGGAAAAATGATTAGGAAAGTAGAGAAAAGGGATTTATCGGCTATATTAGAGATTTATAATCAAGGAATTGAAGATGGAATAGCCAGCTTTGAAGAAGAATCTAAAGACGAAAACTATATTTACAATTGTTTTAATCTTCATAATGGAAGATATTGTGCTTTCGTAGCAACCAATGAACAAGGAGAAATTATGGGGTGGGCTTCGATTAACCCATACAATAGTAGGGCTGCTTATGATTGCGTAGGAGAAATATCCATATATATACATAGGGGATTTAGGGGCCAAGGACTAGGACAGCAACTATTACATGTCTTAGAAGAAGAAGCAAAATCACAGGATTTCTACAAACTAGTGCTCTCTACATTTCCTATAAATACTTTAGGCCAAGGTTTATACCGAAAACTAAACTATAGGGAGGTTGGATTATTTAAAAATCAAGGAAGATTAAGAGGCAAATTTGTAGATGTAATGATAATGGAAAAGTTGCTTTTTGATCAAGATTACTATTTGTTAAATACAAAGGAGAGTAATTAATATGTCTGATTTTATCTTATCATCTTGCTGTCAGCCATCGGATGAAACTCAAGAAAATACAACTATCAGTAAAGAACTACCTATTGCTATTATTGGGGCAGGTCCTGTAGGTTTAGCTGCTGCAGCTCATTTGATTCAATATAAGCAAAAAGTGATTGTTCTAGAAGCTGGAACAGAAGTGGGAGCAAACATCCTTACTTGGAAGCATATAAAACTATTCTCACAATGGAAATACAACATCGATAAAGCAGCATCTACTTTATTAGAGAGAGATGGATGGGAACAACCGAATCTTGAGGAAATACCTACTGGTAAAGAACTCGTGGAAAATTATTTAATCCCTTTATCAAAGATTCCAGAATTACAAGAAGTAATAGCTTTAAATACAAAAGTCATTTCTATAGCCAAAAAAAATACCGATAAAATGAAGACAGCTAACAGAGAGAATGTCCCATTTGTTATTTATACAGAGTATAAAGGGACTATTCAAGTTCTTGAGTCAAGAGCTGTCATTGATGCTACTGGTACATGGGGAAATCCTAATCCAGCTAACTCCAATGGAGTTTGGTTAGAATCAGAAAAATCCCTGAAGGACAACATTTTTTATGGGTTACCTGATATCTTGGGAGAAAGTATAAACCGCTACAAAAATAAGAAAGTAGCAGTTATAGGAAGCGGTCACTCTGCCATTAATGCTTTATTAGAATTAGGGATTTTAAAGGAAAAGAACCCTAAAACAGAAATTATATGGATTATCCGCAAAGAACGGGTAGAGGATGCATATGGTGGAGAGGAAAAGGATGCCTTAGAAGCAAGAGGATTATTAGGCAGCAGGATTCATGGATTGGTGGATAAAGGGATCGTTCAAGTACACACTTCCTTTAGAGTAGATCAGTTGATAAAAAGGAATAATACCTCAACGCTAAATATTATAGGAGAAGTGAACGGTGTAAAGCTGGAAATTGAATCGATTGATGAAGTTATTGTCAATACAGGAAATCGACCTAGTTACTCTTTTTTAAATGAATTACGTACAAAAGTTGATTTTGCTACTGAAAGTGTAGAGGCAATTTCTCCTTTAATTGATCCTAATTTGCATAGCTGTGGAACAGTTCGTCCACATGGTGAAAAAGAATTGAGGCAGCCTGAGAAGAATCTATATATTGTTGGATCTAAAAGCTATGGTCGAGCTCCAACCTTCTTAATGGCTACAGGATATGAACAGGTACGTTCAATAGCAGCATTTATGGCAGGAGATATAGAATCTTCTGAAAAAGTAGAGCTAGATTTACCTGAGACAGGGGTTTGTAGCGTGAGTTTCTCTAATATTACACCTAATAATAGTTGTGAGACGAATTCGTGTTGCTCCTAATAATTAAGAGTGAGGGTTATATATGGTTATAAATAAAGGTGGCAATCTAAGTAAAGATTATTTTAAAGCTTACTTGAAATTAATCATGAATAGTTTGGAAGTTTCCATTGAATTAGCAAGAGAGAAGGCTTTTGCAAGATTATTTAGCAATAAAGAAAATACACTTGGATCTATATCCTATAGTAATTTCATTCGAGCTTATTGCGAATTAGAGAAGGAAATAGCTCATTAATTAAATATACTATTGAAAAGAGAAAATAAGAGTTTAACTAACTCTTATTTTCTTGCATACTATGACTACTCCATTTAGTATAAAGGTAATTCAAATGGAACGGATGATTATACATGACTATTGAACAAATAGATACTATTGCGAATATTTTGAAACTACTAGGTGATAAGACAAGGTTATCCATAATGGGAATGCTAATGATAAATGACTGCTGTGTATGTGAATTTGTGGATGTGTTTCAAATGTCACAGCCAGCTATAAGTCAACATTTGAGAAAATTAAAAGATGCTGGTCTGGTTAAAGAGCAAAGAAAAGGCAAATGGGTTATCTATTCTCTAGAGCAAGGAAATCAATATTTCCCTATGATTAAAAACATTTTAAATTACATTCCAAATCAAAATGAAAAATTTATTTGGCTTGAGGAAAACGGAATGCGTATTTCTTGTGAATAAATAAAATAATAAGGGTTAATGTGGTTGACATTAACTTTTTTTATAATTAACATATAAGCATATAATTATATACGCAAATGAGTTCTTCATTAATATCTTTGATTGGTTACATGAGTACCATTTTTTTTTGAAGATACTAAGGGAGGTAAATAAATCTGGCAACTGTAATGGATATAAAGGATACTGCAAATGTATTAAAGCTTTTAGGAGATAAAACAAGATTATCTATGGTAAGCATGTTGGATGAACAGGAGTGTTGTGTCTGTGAATTTGTTGAACTTTTTAATATGTCACAACCTTCTATTAGCCAGCATTTACGGAAGATGCGAGATCTTGGAATTGTTAAAGAACAAAGAAAAGGTCAGTGGGTGGTTTATTCTTTAAACACAACAAGTGAATACTACGTATTAGTTAAAGAGTTATTAAAACATGTTCCAAGTCAGAGAGAAAAATTACTATGGCTAGAGGAAAAGGGTTTAAGAATTATATGTAATTAATGGAGGTTAACAGCTTTGTTACAAACTATATTAGCAATAATTATCTTTTTAGTAACACTGACATTAGTTATCTGGCAACCGAAAAATCTTTCGATTGGTTGGTCAGCATGTGGCGGGGCAATATTAGCTCTTCTTGTTGGTGTAGTTGATTTCAATGATGTCATTGACGTAACTGGAATTGTTTGGAATGCAACACTTGCATTTGTCGCAATCATTATTATTTCTTTAATCTTAGATGAAATAGGATTTTTTGAATGGGCAGCTTTACATATGGCAAGAGTTGCTGGTGGTAATGGACTCAAGATGTTTGTTTACGTTGCTATTTTAGGTGCTATTGTTGCAGCGTTTTTTGCAAACGATGGGGCAGCACTAATTTTAACACCAATCGTTTTAGCGATGGTTAGAGCTTTAAAGTTAGACGAGAAAATGGTTTTTCCGTTTATCATTGCAAGTGGTTTTATAGCAGACACTACATCATTACCTTTAGTTGTTAGTAATTTGGTCAACATTGTTTCTGCTGATTTCTTTGATATCGGATTTGTAGAATATGCATCCAGAATGATTGTGCCAAATATTTTTTCTTTAATAGCAAGTATCCTGGTGTTGTACTTATATTTCCGTAAAAGAATTCCAAAGGTTTATGATTTAAATCAATTAAAAGTACCACAAGAAGCAATAAAAGATTTAAAGATGTTTCGTTTATCTTGGATGATTTTAGCTGTTTTACTTATTGGCTATTTCGTGAGTGAATTCCTGTCTATTCCAGTCTCAATCATAGCAGGTGTAATTGCGATTATTTTCCTTGTATTTGCAAGAAGAAGCGCTGCTGTATCTATTAAGAAAGTAGTAAAGGGTGCTCCGTGGGCAATTGTATTCTTCTCTATTGGAATGTATGTCGTAATTTATGGATTGCGTAATGTAGGTTTAACAGACCTGCTATCTAGTGTTATTCAAGCAGCTGCAGACCAAGGATTGTTTGTTGCAACCATGGGAATGGGATTCATTGCAGCAATCATATCGTCCATAATGAATAATATGCCAACTGTACTTATTGATGCATTAGCAATTGCAGATACAAATGCTACAGGAGTAATAAAAGAAGGGTTAATTTATGCCAATGTTATTGGATCTGATTTAGGTCCTAAGATTACACCAATTGGTTCATTAGCAACGTTGTTATGGCTCCATGTTTTATCTCAAAAAGGTGTAAAAATATCATGGGGAACTTATTTTAAAACAGGTATTGTCTTAACTATTCCAACCCTTTTGATAACTCTAATCGGCTTATATCTGTGGCTTTCCATTCTTTCATAAATGAACGGGAATTGTTAATTATACAGAGTAATATTGATACTAATTTTGGAGGATATAAATATGAAAGTACTAATTATAGGATCTGTAGCAGCAGGAACATCTGTAGCAGCAAAGGCACGTAGGAACGATGAAAATGCGGAAATCACTCTATATAATGCAGACTATGACATTTCTTATTCCATATGCGGTATTCCTTATTTTCTAGGTGGAGAAGTAGAAAATCTGGAAACATTAACTCCAAGAAGTGCTGCTTGGTTTAAAAAGCGATATAACGTAGATATTTTTACTCGTCATGAAGTAACTACAATTGATGCCGAGCAGAAGAAAGTTCAAGTGAAGAACTTAGATACAAATGAAATAAAAGAAGACTCTTATGATGTATTGGTTTTTGCAACAGGGGCTTCTCCAATTAAACCTGATATTGATGGAGTAGATGGAGAGCATGTTTTCCAAGTTCGTACGATACAAAATACAGCAGCTATTGATCAATATATGAAAGCAAACCAACCAAAGAAAGCAACCATCATAGGAGCTGGCTATATTGGATTAGAAATGGCAGAACAGCTTACTCATAGAGGTTTAGAGGTAACAATCGTACAACGTAGTAATCATGTAATGGCACATATGGATAAAGATATCGCTTCACGAGTGGAAGAACACTTAGTTAAAAAAGGAGTCAATCTCATCTTAAATGATGAGGTAACTGCGATAAGCAAGAAGGAAGTACAAACTAAATCAGGAAAAGCTATTGAAACGGATATTGTTATATTAGCTACGGGTGTTCGTCCAAATACACAATTGGCTAAGGAAATCGGTGTTGAAATTGGTAGTACTGGAGCTATTGCAGTTAACTCCAAAATGCAGACTAACCTTCCTGATGTTTATGCTGTTGGTGATGTTGCTGAAAGCTACTCCGTTATTACAGGAAAACCTATCTATCGTCCATTAGGAAGTACAGCTAATAAAATGGGAAGAATAGCTGGAGATGTAATAACGGGAGGTTCTTTAGAACACCGAGGTATTTTAGGTACTGGTATCTTAAGAGTATTTGATTTGGCTGTTGGTCAAACAGGTATGAATGAAGTAGAAGCATTAGAAGAAGGCTATGATATCGAAATACTTCATAATATTAAACCGGCTAGAGCAGAGTACCTCGGAGGAAAAGAATTAGTTATTAAAGCAATTGCTGATAGAGAAACTGGCAGAATATTAGGTGTACAAATAGTTGGAGAAGAAGGTGTAGATAAACGGATTGATGTATTTGTAACAGCAATGACGTTTAAAGCAAAAGCAGAAGATTTATTCCATCTAGATCTTGCCTATGCACCTCCATTCAGTACAACAAAAGATCCAGTAATGTACACTGGAATGGCTCTGCAAAATGCTATTGAAAAGAAAAATAAGCTAATTACACCAAAGGAACTAACGGAGAGAATAGAAAAAGGAGAAGCTCTTCAAGTAATTGATACCAGAGCACCAAAACAACATAATGTATCAAAAGTGGAGAGTGCAATAAATATACCACTAGGTGAATTACGTGTGAAAAGTAGAGAGCTTGATCGTAACTTACCAACCGTAACTTACTGTAATGGTGGAGTCACTGGGAATGCTGCACAAAATGTTTTGCGTAACTTAGGGTTTAATGATATATATAATCTTTCTGGTGGAAATAAGAATTACCAAAATTATATGAAGAACAAATAATAATTAACATTTAGACCTCGGGTGTAGAGTACTTGGGGTCTTTTTTTGCAAAAGTGTTATATATCCAATACTAAGTTAAGAAGAAGAGCTTGTAAAAAAATGTACTTAAACAAATGAGTGCTTCCCTTGAATTATTGGAACTTCTCTTCCTTATGTCGCTATGGGAGCAGAATAATTATACAAGGTGATTATTATGATTTTTTCGTTCCAGATAGAAATTGATATAATGAACTCTAATCAAACTTACAATCTTGTTTCAAAAGATAAAGAGATGGTGAAAGTTAGTAATTTTGAAAGATAGCGAAGTTTCAATGTATTTCGCTTATTGTAATGAATGATGAAGCATATCTTGGTATAATTGACTATGAGTGTTAACATTTTGTTATATATGGATAAATGAGGGATTTGAATTGGCGTTAAATTTATTGTTACATAAAAAAAATGATATAAAAAATGATAATTTAATCGTACTGATACATGGACTTGGTGCATCTGATAATACATGGAAACAGGATGGTATTTCATGGATAGATCTATTTTTAACTGATGATACATTTAAAAATGTAGATGTAGCGGAAATAACTTATGATACATTCCATTTAGCAAACGGATTATTGGCTCTAATGGGAATTAAAAAACTTAAACTAGGTAAATTTAAAAGTTTTTCTGTTGGAAAAGGTCCTTTTACTACTATTGAAACTTTGGCTAGGGAATTAAAAAGAGAAATTGACTCGAAAAAAATTAAGCAATATAAAAATGTATTATTAATCGGTCATAGTATGGGTGGATTAGTAGCTATAAGATATATTCTCGAGGAACTTGAACATAATCAAACTCATAATGTAAAAGGTATGATTAGTTTAGCTACACCATATAATGGTTCTTCATTTGCTTTATATAATCAATTAATAAAGAGTATAAACAAGCATGCTCAAATTCCATCTTTAGAGCCTAATAGCAGTTTTTTAGATGAAACGATAAGATTATGGCAAAAGCATTTAGAAACAATTAATTTAGATTTTAAATTTTTCTTTGGAACAGAGGATACTATTGTGCCAGAAAACAGCGCCATTCCACATATTGTCAGATCGAAATGGACAGGAGGAATTCCTCTTCCAGGAGATCATAGTGGGATCTTAAAAGTAGAAAATCATAGTTCTATAAGTTACAGACATGTTAGTGAAGCAGTAAATGAGATTTTTGAAAGAGATATTGTATTAAAAAAAAAAATAATAGATGAGCAAAGAAAGCTAACTTTAGCAAAATCTATTTCACGACTTAAGGCAAATGGTTTGGATAAAGAACAAGCTTTATATTTTTTAGAGAATAAACACTATAATTTTGAATATTTAAAGCCAACTGACGAAAAACGATTAGTAGTAATAGAAGGTGAGTTTCCCCCTCTGTTAGGATAGATGTCGTAGGGAACTTTAGTGTATAGTTTAAATCATACACGGAGGTTGATCGACATGAAAAGTAATAATGGTAAACGTTATACAAAGGAAGAGAAAGCATCAATTATTAAGAGAATGATGCCCCCCACTAATGAATCGGTTGGCCAATTAAGTGAAGAGTTGGGCATTACTGAACCCACGCTTTACAAGTGGAGAAAAGAGGCTAGATCATCTGGAAACCCCACACCCGGAGATGGACAAAGTTCTGAACACTGGAGCAGTGAAGATAAGTTTCTCATAGTTATGGAAACATACTCAATGAATGGTGCGGAGCTAGCGGAGTATTGTCGAAAAAAGGGACTTTATAAAGAACAGATTGACGCATGGCGAGATTCATGCCTTAATGCAAATGGGCGAGAATCTAGTCAAACAAAGCAGTTAAATCAAGAATTAAAAGAGGAGAAAAAGCGAGGAAAGGCATTAGAGAAAGATTTGCGTAAAAAAGAAAAAGCATTGGCAGAAGCTGCAGCCTTATTACTATTAAGAAAAAAGGCCCAAGCGATCTGGGGGGACCAAGAGGACGAATGATCAGCCCGTCAGATCGCGCACTAGCAGTAGAACTCATCCAAGAAGCAAACCAAAATGGTGCGCGATTAGCCCCGGCGTGTAAAGAATTGAACATTAGCGTTCGCACCTATGAACGCTGGATTTCAGAAGGTGGAATCAAGGAGGATCAACGCCCTATTGCGTTACGTCCAGAGCCAAAAAATAAATTAACGATAGAGGAAAAACAAGAGATACTGGAGGTTGTTAAAAAAGAGGAATTTGTAGACCTACCGCCTACTCAAATCGTGCCAAAATTAGCAGATCAATGCATTTATATCGCCTCCGAATCTAGCTTTTATAGAGTTCTTCGTGAGCATAAAATGCAAAATCATCGGGGAAGAAGCAAAAAGCCCGAGGGTAGATTACCAGAAAGTCATTTAGCAGTAGCCCCAAACCAGGTATGGACATGGGATATAACGTGGTTAAAAGGGCCGGTGAAAGGCTTGTTTTATCGACTCTACTTAATTATCGATATTTTTAGTAGAAAAATCGTAGGTTGGGAGATTTGGGAGTCAGAGGAGGCAAAACACGCTGAAGATTTAATGAAGAAGACGATTATTAGTGAAAAAATCCAAGGTAAACCACTCGTTTTACATTCCGATAATGGCAGTCCCATGAAAGCCGCAACATTTCAGGTATTACTTGAAAAATTAGGGATCCAAAGCTCTTATTCAAGACCAAGAGTAAGTAATGACAATCCCTATTCTGAAGCAATGTTTCGGACTCTGAAATATCGACCTGAATTCCCGTACAGAGGCTTTGAAACACTTGAGGCTGCACGTGAATGGGCATTAAGATTTGTGAATTGGTATAACTGTATACATTTACACAGTGGTATAAATTTTGTGACGCCAGAACAATGCCACACAGGTGCGCATATTGGGATACTGAAAAAGCGCAAAGAAGTTTATGAACTAGCGAAACAAAAGCATCCAGAACGTTGGACGCGCTCAACTAGAGACTGGAGTGCACATGATTCAGTGGCTTTAAACCCAATAAAGGACAAGATAGAAAAGGATGGAACAAAATAGCCCCACTGCGACTGAGCTTGAACTACCCATTCCCTTCTCATCAAAGAACAGAATGAATTCTGTTCTTTGATGAGAAGGCCACCAAGCAAAGCGCGGTAGTTACCCTTACGTTCTTACACTAGTAAACAAGTTAAATGCGACAACTATCTTGACAAACACCGGTTTGGACTAGGTAAATCTTTTGCTATTGATAAGATTTATTTAGATTTGTTATTAAGAGCAGAGAATGAATTTGATTTTCCTATTCCGATAAGTATAAATGCAGCACAATTAGACATTGACGTTCAAAAGTATCTAGAAAAAATAGTTCTTGATAAATCAAAAAGATACTGGATTATAGTAGATGGAATGGATGAAGTATCAGTATCAATCGCATCAAATATATTAGAAAATATGCGTATTGCTATTGAAAGATGGGATAATCTCTGCATAATCCTTACAAGCAGACCATTAAGTATTTTTGCTAATATCTCTGAAAAGATAAGAATGAAAGGTTTGAATGAAGATGAAGCATTAGAGATAGTAAATTTTATCAATAATCAGCAAAAACTTTATCATTTTTACAATCTACCTAAAGACATAGAAGTAGTAATTCAACGTCCTCTTTTCGCGATTTTACTTGGATTATATTTAAGAAAAACAAATAATATAATCCCAAATACCAGTGGCTAACTACTAGCATACTTAATAGAAAACGCCTTTAAAAATGTAGAAATAAATGAATCAAATACAAATCAGTTACTAATGAATTTAGCTATGATAAGTACTAGCAGTGGAAATGTTCCTGTTAAAAAGACTGAAATAGGTGACATTGTCGAAGTTAGGAGTCTCTTAAACAGTGGTTTGATTATTGAAGAAAATGGTTACATATCATTTGTTCTTCCGATATTGAATCAATGGTTTGCTGCTAAGTCGTTATCCGAAAATATGATAAATATTAATCACATAATTGAAAAGGGTACTTTAGATTACTGGAAATATCCTCTTATTATTCTAATTACCATATTTAAGGAGGATACTATTGACAATATTCTTCGCGAAATTGTAGAAAAGGTACCAGGTTTTGCTTCAGTACTAATAGAGGAAAGTATAAAAAAATGGGGAATTCATAATGATATAACCTCTTTATCAACACAAGAATGTGGAGAAAAAATTAGAATGACCATGAGTTCTTGGATAAAATCTTTAGGCATCTTAGCTGATATTATTGCACCAGTGGATATGAATCGAACTATCCTACCTATTGGAATAATGAAAGATGACGAATGGTTATATATATCTTGGTATAGGGGAAGAAAAAAACTGCCTGAAATCAATATCCTAGATGGAAATAAGATTGAATATGACTGGCTAAGTTATAAAGGAGCTAGACCAGGTGATAGATCAAGTTGGTATTGGAGATGGACATTCGAGGAATTAAGGGGTAAATTAACAAAAATAATTAAAAATAAGGCATTGCCCATCTGTACAGAGATAATTTATAAAGAATTAATGTGGAGCACTTCCTTAAAAATAGTCAGGAAAGGCTCTTTATACACCAAAAGTATCAGTATAAATGAAATAAAATCTAGAATTGAAAAAGAATATCAGAATATTTCAGATATAAATGTAAATAAAAAACGAGTTCCAATGTCATTGTATAAGGATTACATTGCAAATTTAGAGATTAAAGGTATTAATGTTGTAGAATGTCCGATACCTGGGGAGGATATTGAAAATCCTAAAGACAATTGGGTATGGAGTGCCTACTCCGATGAACAGCTATATATAAGAACTGTAAAAATTTATAAAGAAGTGATTATTGGATATAAAGAGATTGTTGAAACATTCTTCCCATTATTAAAAAATAGGTTAAGGAAGTTTGTACTTTATCCTTTTACTCTAAAAGGAGATTTACAAGCACCTAAAGAAACAGATGGATTCTCTGCGGGTCCGGGATTAAATTGGCACTTAGAACCTTTGCCATCAGATTATAAAGATTTTATTTTAGATATCCAATTTACAAAAGAAGATTCAGATGATTTTCATCTTGATGATAATATTATCTATGAAATTGGTAAAAAAATTAAAGAATATCGTCGAGATGATTGTATGTGGTTAAGTGTGACTCGTACTGGTCAAGTATTAGATATATTCGAGGATACACCAATAACTGACATTATTTATAAATGGCTAGAGCAAGACTTGAAATCAATAAATTGGGTTGATTAGTATTATATAGAGAGTTAATTAAAATCCTAAAATTTACACCCAAATTTAAAGTTACACATTTTGATTATTTTATCATTTGTGTAGCTTTTTTGAATTATTTTTGCCCCAAAAGTTGCTCTTCCTCCTGCATAGCCACCTTTATATTCTTTGTAGTTCTGTAGCTAATATATTATTTCTAATAGAAAACAAAATATTTTTTCCGATTAAATATGAAAAAATAATTAGTATTTATCTATTAAAATGACCGTTCCTGATAATTATGAAGAAAACAATAAAAAAATAGGCGCTTTAGCAAGATTGCATTCCGAAAGATTATGAAAAATAACATATTGATGGAATTTAGTATAAGTATAAAGAAGTTATAATCTAAAAAATTTAAAAGGTGGACCTTAATATGCCAGTATATAGCATTTTTAATAATACTAAAGTGAAAGTAACTCCAACGGAAGCAGCAATAGATGTTGCAGCCGCTTATATAGGAAATAAAACGCTAACCATCTTACCTAGTTTTAACGGACAAGACTATAAAGGTGATACAATCACTCTCTTTATAGTAGGTGGAAGTTATAAAGGACATGAATATTTACCTGAATCGGGTATTACCAAAATACAAATAAGATATAAATATAATTTAAACGTATTCTTATGTAAATTAAGAGAATACTTCAAGGTCAATATTCTTCATGAAGACATAGTTGATTCACTTTCAGATATCAAAATTAGTTAAATGTAACAATTAAAATGGCATTCAAAAATCTCTCGGCTTGATAGGTACATTATTCAACCGAGAGATTTTTAATATTTAGAAAATGTATTTTATTTTCTACACTTAATAAATAAAGTACATTATTTATTAAGTGTAGAACTATCATAACAACCAAAGATAATTTCTTAGATAAAAACTTATTAATAAGAAATTGAAATTCCTTTTTATTCCTTGTGTTTTCTATTGTTGAACAAGGTTCTTTAATTAATAATCTTTTTCTTTCTTCAAGTAACAATCCTACATCTTTGTCTTCCTCTTTTTTTAGTAAAGCTGCATATTAATGTTAATTCAAAACAAATAGATGAACTATTATATGTTATTCGATTGGAAAATATTCTAAGAAGGTATCGATGAGGTTTTTGAGGTCGGTGGAAGTATTGGTTGCATCATATTGGTTTTTTAGATGGAGTAACAAATCATAGTCGTTCAATTATATCCCTCCTTTCATATTAATCTTTCTATTTCATAAGTATATAATCCTACTAGTTCACAATTTATTCAAAAAAAGTTTAATTTTTGGTACACTCTCTTCACTTTTTCCCTATAACTCTTTAGATGTTTAATATTAACCGTTTGTCCTAATAGAAGTTAAGATTGCAAGTATCTAATTATAGGGCTGAAATTACTCGAACATTTTCCGGTTATATATAAAGGACAGTTAACTATAATAAAGTCACGAACGAAGTAATCTATTTACTTAGAAAGTTCAAAGTGAAAGGAGATAATAAAATGAAGAAAAAAGAAGTAATTAACCAATTAGAAAATTTCTTAAATGAGGTAAACAGAAGAAAGGAAGATCAACTTTTAAAAAAGTTGTATGATAAGCAAATTCTTGATGAATTATCTTCAGATGTTCTTTATATTAAGGTCATCTTAGAAGGAAGTTCAAATAACGAAATTCTTCTCAGCGAAATGGAAGAATTACAAATTCATTTTGACCATATGAAAGAACTTGTTGAATCAGATCTCTTTAGTCCACTCTATCATTTAATGATAGGTTTAGAGTTCTTTTAGAATAAAAGATCCGTTTAACTGGACTGTGTTAGAAAGATTCCCACTCTTTGGGGTAGCGTCAGGAAAATGCGGATTTACAACGATAAGCCTATTTTCCTGACGAATTCTCTATTTTTAACAACGTTAAGAAAGTTTCAATGGTCTTAAAGAATCTAACGAAACTTTTTTATCGGAATTAAAATGGTATTCTCCTAATAAATTAATATGTTCCCAACCTAGAGGTGACATATGGTGCAATAATTCTTCATTTAAACTATCTGACCGTTTTTGATATTCAACTGCTTTTGTTAGATGTAAAGTATTCCAGATACTGATGGCATTGATGATTATGTTTAAGGCACTGGCTCTTTGCAATTGATGCTGTATGGTTCGTTCCCTAAGCTCTCCTTGCTTTCCGAAGAAAATAGCTCGTGCCAGTCCATTCATAGATTCTCCTTTATTCAATCCTCTTTGTATTTTTCTTCTTAAAGATTCATCTGAAATATAATTAAGAATAAAGATAGTTTTTTCTATTCGTCCCATCTCACGTAAGGCTGTAGCTAGGCTGTTTTGTCTTGAATAAGAACCTAATTTCCCCATAATAAGGGATGCTGAAACTGTTCCTTCTCGTATAGAATGAGCTAATCGCAAAACATCCTCATAATTTTCTTTAATGACCTTTGTATTTATTTGTCCACGTAAAATGGCTTCTAATTTTGGATATTCACTTGCTTTATCTATTGTAAATAATTTCGAATCTGATAAATCTCTTATTCTTGGAGCAAAATTAAATCCTAATAAATGAGTCAGTCCAAATATTTGGTCTGTATAACCGGCTGTGTCTGTATAATGCTCTTCTATGTTTAGATCCGTCTCATGGTGCAACAAACCATCTAAAACATGAATCGCATCCCTTGAATTAGTATGAATAATCTTGGTGTAGTAAGAAGAGAATTGATCACTAGTAAAACGATAGATGGTTGCTCCTTTTCCGGTTCCATAATGTGGATTTGCATCTGCATGTAGTGATGAAACACCTAGCTGCATTCTCATACCATCCGATGAGGATGTTGTACCGTCGCCCCAATAGGAAGACAATTGTAATTTATGATGAAAATTTACTAATATGGCTTGTGCTTTATTCATGGCATCTTCATACATGCGCCATTGAGATACATTGGCTAGTTGCTTATATGTAAGTCCGGGTGTTGCTTCAGCCATCTTACTCAAACCAATATTCATTCCCATTCCTAAAAGGCCTAGTGACAGGGTAGCTGCTCTAGTCCGCAGGATTTCTTCCAATAAAAGTAATTTAATTGTTTAATAAGGTAATAGAAAAGAAATGGAAATAGGAAAACCAAAAATAAACCCATTGAAATTACCATGTGAGTCCTAATTCATCGCAATAAACGGCTGCTTCAATAAAACAATTCTTCATATCAGCCTCACTATCCAATTCACCCAGAATATCATACACTGTCTTTTCTAACGCATCGATAGTTGTGTAAGGGACATAGATTATATACTCGTTAGCTATGATCTCCATTTTGTAATTATCCTTTAGGAACTGTTCGATACTTTCTCTAACCTTCCCTTTGCCACGTACAAATTTATTGTTATTTTCTATTCGCAGCCCCATTCTTATTTTTGCAGTGTTTTCTAGATCTTTGCCTTGCCGTGTTGTTCGTATGTAACGATACAATGTTGCTTGACTTATTCCGGTCATTTCTACAATCTCGCTAATACTGTATTCCTTAGAGTGATATAAATTTAGAGCTTTATTTATCTGTTTTTCTTTCACTTTTGGACGGCCACCATTTCTTCCTCTGGATCTTGCACTCTCTAACCCCTCTTTTGTTCGTTGAGCAATTAGGTCTCTTTCGAATTGGCTGAATGCTTGAAATACAGTAAGCATAAGTTTACCTTGTGGTGTATTCGTATCAAAATTCTCTTTTATGCTAATCAATTTAACATCTTTATTTTCAAAGTACTCAACTAACTCTATCAAATCTTTTGTACTTCGACCTAATCTTGAAAAACTCTCTACAACGATTGAATCTCCGGGTCTAACTTTATCCTTTAATCGAATAAGTTCCGGTCTGTTCGTTTTTGTACCCGACATTTTTTCTGTTAATATTTCGGTACAGTTGTATTCGCTTAACAAATCCAGTTGTCGAATCAAGTCTTGTTGCTTGGTACTAACCCTTGCATATCCATAAGTGTATTGCATCATGGTCCCCCCTTTTGTTAGTGATAATCTTATCATTAAAGGGTGTTATTGTTAATTTGTTTTTGATAATAGTTTTGATAACGAGTGAATAAGGTTATTGTGACCAAAAAGTTTAGGAATTTAAGTTTATCAAATACATTCGTTTTTGATAATAAGTTTTCTTTTATATGCTTATTCCAGAAAAGGGCCATTTAATGGAGGAAGAACCTGTTTGGAAATGTTTGAAATACCAATATGAATGACTTTGAATCTTATATAATAGAAATATTTTTTATTGGGATTACTTGGGTGTTATTATGGAGCTTGGTAAAAGTCAGAAAGAAAAAATTCAATTAACAGGAGTAATTCTTGAATAACCCTTAGATTAAAACAACTTTATTGTTATACTTTTTGCAATGAAGTATTTTACATCAAATTTTAACAACTTTTTTAACCTCGTACTGAAACCATTTAGAAATTATGACAATAAAAAAGTGTCTAAAGAAAATATAACCCCGATTAAAGAATTAAATGATGGTTTTCTAGGTAGGTTTCTAAATAATGCAAATCTCTATACACTCTAAGTATGTGAATCGAAAGCTGATAAGAATTTACTATGTTTCTAGATTTTCCACTGTGATTTGTGGAGATGGTTTTCTGTCATTCTTTTTGTATAAATGGTACTAAATTCTTTTTCATATCGTCATGAATCTCTCAAATTTGGTTCCTTTCTTTTTCAGCTCTTGCCAATTCCTAATTTCTCATAATAAAAAATGGTACTATATCTCCATTAAAGAGTTATTATCCTTCATGGTATGTCCGCACCCCTAGCCAGAAACGAATAAAAATTTATTCGTTTCTTCCTCTAATTCCTTTTCTTTCTTTGGTTAATTAAATTTCTTTTTACATACCCAATATGTAGTTTCCAAGATGAAGTTGTGTGGAAATTATGGAGATTATTTTTTTTCGTAAATAAGATGATAATATGCTAATAAGAGGTGATTATTTTATGACAAAAATTCTAGTAGTAGATGATGAAAAGGTATTTCTTGAAGTGTTAGAAGCTTATTTTGAAAAGGAAAGTTGGGGAATTTCTTTTGCTACCAATGGAATCGAAGCTTTAAAAAAAGTGAAGGATGAGAGTCCTGACCTTATTGTGTTAGATTTGATGTTACCTGATATTTCAGGTGAAGAGGTGTGTAGGTTAGTGAGAAAAGAAAGTGATATCCCCATTATTATGCTTACCGCAAAGTCAGCTGAGGCTGATTTGATTAATGGAATTGTCATTGGTGCTGATGACTATGTGACAAAACCATTTAGTCCAAGAGAAGTGGTTGTAAGAGTAAAAGCCTTATTAAGAAGAACACAAAAGATGGAGAATGTAAATCAAATCAGTTTTAATAACCATAAACTTATGATTGATCATGTGAAAAAGGAAGTAAAGTTTAATGGTGACATACTCGCGCTAACCCCAAATGAATTTAAGCTATTAATTACGATGGCAAGATATCCGGGAAGAGTCTATAGTAGGGCTGATTTATTAGAAAAAATTCAAGAAGATGGTGTCTATTTTGAAGGATACGAAAGAAGTATTGATACACATATAAAAAATTTGCGAAAAAAAATTGAAACCGATTCTCGTCACCCTGAATTTATCATTACTGTGTTCGGAATGGGCTATAAGTTTGGGGGAGAAAAAGATGAATCTAACACTTAGGTCAAGGATTTTAATCTATCTTTTGATTGTTTCTTTGAGTGGCATTTTCATTACAAGTTTTACCATCTTTTTTGGGGTTGAAAATCAATTTACCGATTATCTCAAAAAAAATAGAGATGAAAGTATCGAATCAATAAAAAAGGATGCACTGCAACAATTTAATGAGACAGGAGAATTAATTAATCAAAATTTGAGTTTTAAGATGCATGAACAAGCAATGACTGAAAATTTATTCTATAGACTTTATGATACTAATGGGAACTTACTGATTGATACAACCTCAGTACGTTCCATGATGGGAATGATGGAAGGTAATCATACCTCACTAGATCCTAATGATTATCAATCAACTTCCTATCAATTAAAAATCAATAATAAATTAGTCGGCAAATTGACGGTATTTTATCCTGAAGAATTAATAGGTAAGGATTCTGACTTTTTGAAGTCTATTAAAAGAAACATTTACCTTGCGGTATTGGTTACAGTCATATTATCGTTCTTATTTAGTTTATTATTTTCTAAACGACTAACAACCGGGTTTAAAAAACTGATCAATGCGATTATTGAGTTACGTAATCATCAATGGCGAACTAGAGTACCTATTGATGAATTGACAGAAGAAATGAAGCCTTTAGGGGAGTCCTTTAATCAGCTTGCAGAATCTTTAGCAAAACAGGAATCGCTTCGAAAACAATTTACATCTAACTTTGCTCATGAACTTAGAACGCCACTTGCAACATTAAGAAGTCATATTGAAGCTTTTCAAGATGGTATTTGGGAACCAAATTCGAAAAGATTAGATCAATGTCATGAGGAACTAATGCGGCTAGTTCGCCTAGTTAATGAGTTAGAAAAATTAATGGCCGCAGAAAATCCTCAGATTAGATTGGATAAAACAAAGTTAGAAACTGGAAGACTATTATCTTTTATAAACGACCAATTCAGTCCATTGTTTATGAAAAAAGGTGTTGAATTAAGGATTCAACACCCCGATAAGCAGCATTGGTTCTTAGGTGATCGTGATAAAATCATTCAAATTTTAACTAATATAGTCAATAATGCCCTTCAATATACATCGAAAGGAAAACAAGTATCGATTTATATAGAGGAAAAAAATGATCAAATTAGTTTTATTATTAAAGATGAAGGAGTTGGAATTAGTGAGGATGATCTCCCGTTCTTATTTGAAAGATTTTATCGGGGTGATAAATCACGTGATCGGAAAACAGGGGGCATTGGGATTGGGTTATCTATCGTAAAGGCACTTGTAGAAGCCCATCATGGCGAAATAAAGATCGATAGTCAATTAAATGTGGGAACAACTGTAGAGGTAAAGATTCCAAAGCAGTAAGGGATTAAGTCACTTGACTTAATCCTTTTTTGATTAGGAAAAAAAGTTAACTTTCATCCACATAAGTTCTTCATACCTTACTCATAAGTTCTTTACAAGTGTTGATTATGATAAGAGCAAGTAAAGAAAGCAACATGAAACTTTACAAGAAAAAATTAGGAGGCGATAGATGTTCAGTGTTCCGGTTAACAACCTATTAATTATGAGAAAACTTTCTCCATAACTTTCACATAAATTCCTCATAAATTCTACATTCTTGAGCTGTAAGATAAAAATAGGAAAGGAGAGATAAAACAATGATGGGATTAGGTCATGGTTTTGGAATGTTCGGAATGGGAGGTGGATCGATTATGATGATTTTAGTCGTTTTGCTAATTGGTTACCTTTTCTATTTGGGAATAAACAATCAAAAAATAGGTACACAAGATGGAAACCAGCAAGTAACAAGTTCAAACGCACTAGAAATTGCTAAGTCTAGACTTGCTCAAGGTGAAATTTCTTTTGAAGAATTTGAGCAAATCAAGAAAAATATTTTATAAGAATAACTATTTTAAAAAATATAACTATTAAAAGGAGATTGAATAGATATGAATATTATTAATGGAATTCTAGCAGCATCATTAGCTTTTACTGGAGGAACAGGTTTAGCCTTATTTTCAGATAAAGATACTCCAAATCAAAATACAGTGATTCAAGAACAAAGTGGTAATTATGATCAAATGGTTGAATTGATGGAATCAGGCGATGTTGGAAGTATGCAAAAATACATGGAAGAAGGAAATATGAATGTTGACGAGATGCAAAAGTTCATGGAAGAAGGAAATATGAACTTTGGTCAAATGAAACCATATATGAGTGAAATGCATCCTAATTTAAATAATCAACAACTCGAAGAAATGTACAAGGGAATGCACGGAACGGGTGGTTCTTCTCAAAGCAGCAACTTTAGAGAAATGGGAAATTTATAATTTTCATTTCAAGCAGGTCGATAATGACCTGCTTCCCCAAAAATATGAATATTGGAGGAAACTAAGATATGTTTTTATTCCTACTTTTGGCTGTTGGTTTTTATCTGTATAAAACGGGAGAACTACAGAAATTATTTAATCAAATTCAACCGAAAGAAACGAACAGCTCAAACGAACTAAAAGAGGTTATTGATTATAGATATGCATCCGGTCAAATCTCAACGGAAGAATACAATAAACTAAAAGAATTGTTATAAGATAAATCAACTAAATACACACAGGAAAGGAGAAACTAAAATGATGAATGGGGGACATATGGGATCCTTTGGAGGTAGTAATGGAGGATTTTACGGTTATAATGGAATGCCATCAGGGTTTAACTCGTTTGACATGATGTTTAATGGGTCTTTTATGACTATTTTAATGTTTATTCTGATCGGGGTGGTTCTATTTTTACTACTCAGAAATCAAAAACAACAAACTAGAGTTTCATCAATTAAAATGAATAATACTACAGTCATTGAGGCAGAAGAGGTTGCAAAGTTACGCTATGCCCGTGGTGAGATTTCACATGATGAATTTCAATCCATTCTACAAACGATTAAAAAGTAAGAGGTGAAATGAGTGTTAAACGCAACCTTATCCATTATAATCTTTTATTATCTTGTGAAGACAGGTGATCTATTCAAATTAATAAAAATAGCCAAAAACCTTGTTCTTGACTTCCTAATTGTCTTTAAAAAAGAAAAACAAAATAACAAAGGCTACAATAATCCTTTAGAGGTTTTAAAGCTCCGTTATGTCCGGGGAGAAATTGACAAAGGAGAATATGAACAAATTGTAAAGAATTTATAATATACAAAGTACAATAGAGTAAGGATTGATGGAGATTCATTGATTATTGGTTGAATTCTCCAAGTATTTAACTTGATAAACCCAACTTGATACTATTAAATGTGGCGACCAAATAAAAGGTTGCCACATTTAATTTAAGAAGCCATTTTTCTACAAACTTCTGCACATTTACGGCAGGATTCTGCACATTTTCTACAATGCTCGGCATGTCCATGTTGTTCACAAATTTTTCCGCAAGCATCACATATTTCAGCACAGAATTGGCAAATTTGTTTTGCTAAAGGACTGTCAGATTGCATTGCTTGTGCTGCTAATGCACAAATAACAGCACACTCTCTGTTATAACGAATACATTCCGCCATCATTTTTACATCATCTTCTTTTAAACAGGCATCATAACAACCATTACATGCCTCCATACATTCAAGACATGCCTTGATACACTCTTCATAGGTCATTTGCATATCAAAATTCCTCCTTACATTTAATACGGTATTATCATCTCCTTAAAAAGCAAAAATATGAAATGATTTTATAAATCATAAATTTAAATGCTGTCATATGGTTGTTGAATATTCCTGCTTCTGCTTCAAGTACTCTGAAAAACATCCTCAAAAGTTTAATCAATATTAAATGATGGCTCTAACTTTTTCTCCCGGATAAACGAGAATGGTGTCTTTCCATCCTGTTTCGTTTTTAGGCGGTGGATTTCCATCACGATCTAGAATTTGAAATTGTACGCCATGAGCGTGAAAAGGATGAGCCATTCCACCCATCATCCCCATCCCACTATCATTTGAAATTTCCCATAGAAAGAGACTGTAGGATTGGTTTTTCAAATAGTCGGTATCATGTGTAAACTGGACCTGTTCTTCTAACCACTTTGCGAAAAGATGATTGTCATTTGCAGTAATCTCGCGAAATCCGAAAAGATTGCGTATTGCCTTTCGATGTTCTGTATAACTTCTTTCTTTTCCACCCCAACCATAGCTGTCGTAAAAGTCTTCAACCGATGCATCTACTTGATCAGCTAGATGTTGAACGACATCTTTAGGCACATCTTGCTTCTTGTTAGGAAACTGTGCTTCCTGTTGAAAATATTTAAGAAGGACAGCAAACCCTATACGGTTTGCACTTGTTTTCTTACTCAGCACTAAATGATTTTCATTTGGCAATAAACTAAAATGTTCATCGAGTTCTTTTTGATTCCAATTTCTCTTCAATCTCTTCATCATGTAAATAATCACATAAAAAGATCGTTTTAATCGCTTTCCCTAATTCACATAAAGCCTGGTAGGTTGGATGTTTTGTATCCCTAGTGAATCGCTTTAATATGGATTCAGCAGAAGCAGTACCTAACCTTAGTGCAGTTGCATACTTAATGATCTGTTCATACTGTTGCCGAATAAGATCCCAATTAATCGGTCTACTTAGAACCCGTTGCAGGTGAAGATATTCCTCATTCATGCCAGCTTCTGGACGATATAACTTTTGAGAACCAATATTTTTAAAGCGTGGCATCAGTTTAAAACCAAGAAGATGACATGGAACGCATTTCACTGTTTTTCCCATAAAAAATATAGGTATTGACAGAGTTCCATTGTTCCACTGTATTTAATCCTTGATGGATTTCTCTGCGAATCTCTTCATCATGTAAATAATCACATAAAAAGATCGTTTTAATCGCTTTCCCTAATTCACATAAAGCCTGGTAGGTTGGATGCAACGAAAAGAAGCAGTAGAAGAATTAGAAAAAGTCCAAGGGAAAAATAAACATATTATCAATTTATTAAAAGCAACCGTAGATCACCCAGAAGGGGTCATTCAAGATACTCTATTCCCCATTGTTAGCTCTGATACGATTCGAGATATTATTAAGGACATGACAAAAAATAACCGGGAGTACAAAGAAAAAGTCTATACAAAAATGCACTCTTCTTACCAAGGGCATTATCGGAAGTCCCTTTCTAAAATTTTAAACAACCTTACTTTTCGCTCAAATAATCAATTTCATCAGCCGATTATCAAGGCTATCCAACTCATTCGAGAGTACGGAGAAAGTGGGCAACGTTATTTTGCTGCTGGAGATGAAGTTCCCATTGAAGGTGTAATTCAGCCGAAATGGAAAGACGTTATTGTCGAGACAGACAGCAAAGGAATAGAAAGAGTAAATCGAATTAACTATGAAATTGCAGTCATCCAATCGCTCCGCACTCGACTTCGGTGTAAAGAAATTTGGATTGAGGGTGCTGATCGATATCGAAACCCAGATGAAGATCTCCCCCAAGATTTTGAAGAGAACAAGGAAGAATATTTTCAAGCACTAAAAGCGCCACTGGATGTAGATCCTTTTATCGAAGATATTATACAGTTGATGAAAGATAAACTCCATTTACTGAATCAAGGGTTAGAGGATCAAAGTAACGAAAAAGTGGCGATTACTACAAGAAATAACAAGGGGTGGATTCGGGTCACTCCACTTGAAAAGCAAATTGAACCCCCACATGTGATGAGGATTAAACAGGATATTAAAAACCGTTGGTCTGATATCAATCTATTGGATTTATTAAAAGAAACAGATTTTCATACGAAGTTTACCAAGCACTTTAAGACTACAGCCGATCGAGAGATTTTAGATCGAGAAACCATCCAGCGACGGCTCCTTCTAAGTTTATTTGGGTTAGGAACGAATACAGGTACCCATCCAACCATAACTATAACAGAACCTAAATATATATACATAGCCTAGCCCCGCCTTCCAACAATCGAGCGCTTTTCTGAAGAATTGTGAACTTTTGGCAACCAGATATTCATTCAAAAACTGGTTTCCCTCTTCTCGCTATGTCATTTTATAAACAGTATAAATTTCAACATAGACAGCTATCAACAATACTTCTCAAAATTATTATTTTTTTACTTTTATTGGAAGAAATCCCGCGGACTAGAGCAGCTACCCTGTCACTAGGCCTAATAGGAAATTTCCATTAGATAATGAATTACAATACATTACTGCCATTCGACAGATTAATATAGTAGGGTTATTATCAAATATATTAAGTAAAAGTTTCTTTAATAAGCAAATCACGTTTATTAGAGAAGAAATTTTAAATCTAAAAAAAACTAAAGATAAAGAATTTACTGCTTTAGTAGAACACTTCTCTACCTCCATCCATAGAAACGAAGAAAAAATATTTGAATGCATTAAGCAATTCACTGAGAAATTCAGGTTCATGATTCCCGTTTTTGGTATGGATTTTTATAAAGAAGCTTCTGAAAATGTATTAGATCAAAAAGGTATTACTACAGTATCCTTTGAGGATTTAAAGCAATTTTATGTAGATGTTTATGAGGTTATCACTGAAATGTTAGAGCTTATAGTAGCTTATAATAACCTAAAATATCGCGGTGATTTTTTACTAATGAAAGAAATAAGGAGCGATGTCGTTAGTTTAGACGACTATACAAATAAACTGAAATCTAAAGGTATTAAATTAAGCTTTATTGATGGAAATGAAGCATTCGATAATATTGTGTATCCTCATCTAAATAAGGAACTAAGAAATGCTATTGGACATAACACATATAAAATAGATATACAAAGTCAGCAGATCACGTATTTCCCGAAAGGTAAAGAGGGTAATGAACAACCTCCCGTTATTTCACTAAAAGACTTTACTCGAAGTTGTTGGGATATATTTCAGTCATTAATGAACCTTTCAGAATTAGTTTACCAAACAAGAAGCTTTTACTACTTGGAACAGGGTCTTTATCCTGCACTTGAAAATATATATCAAGAAAATATTCCAGTAAAGAACAAAAAGAAGAAACCAAATAGTAAACGCATAAATGAAAAGCAAAAAAGAAAGTCACGAAAGAAAAATAGAAAATAAAAATAGTGAAATTGTCATTTTTTAAAATGATGAAGTAACTTATATTTTAAAATTAAAGCTAAACAAACATAACCCCGTCTTGTCGGGGTTATGTTTGTTTAGCTTTTCAAGATTAAAAAACTTTTTTTCCCCTCCAAAAACTTGTAAATCGATAAAGCTACAGTCCTATTTGAAATACTTTTACTATAAGGTAGATAGCCCCGATAATTAGAGAAATTCCAAGTATAGTATAAGCTGCACGTTTAAAGAAAACAGCTGCCACAATTGCAGCAAGTATCCAGAAGATAACTTTACCAATTAGTTCTATTTTGAATATTGAAATTATTACTAATGCAGTAATAATAGTAATAGTAATAATCTTACTAAGACTACTTTTTTGCTTTATCGTGTTTTCCATATTTCATACCTCCATTTTATTATTAATTGTATCAGTTTTTCTGAAACAATTTTAGTTGTTCGTTTATCTTCTTCCACTACCGTTCAAAACTTAATTTGGGTATTATTATCTTATTATTTTCTAAATTTATTAGATTATATAAATAGAATATTACTTAATTACTATTTTTACTATCCGGCTAACTATATTAATCTATAATTCAATTATACCATATTAAGGATTAGATAAACATATAGCATAGTTAAATGATTATTAAGTTATATTTCACAAATATATAAGGGATGATATAATAATTAAGTATAAATAATAAGGAGAATTAATATGTCCCAAAATGAAGATTTAAAAAAAGAGGAAGCCATTGAGAAAGTATTATTACGTCCTGAAGCAGAAGAGTTTCTTGAAATGACCAAAGCTAACTTTCAATTTGCATTAACCAATGGAAAGATACCTGTAATGAAGAAAGTAACTTTAGGGAAGGGGAATACCCACACTTATCTCTTCTGGAAACCTGATTTAGAGGAATTTAAAAAGGCTAGAGATTTATATAAGCGTAAGTAGTTCTTTTGCGATATAATATGGAAAAATCAAGAAGGGAAGTAAGGTATGAGTATTTCCTTTATATCCAATAACAGAATGTATGAATTACTTTTAAATTGGACTCGTGTACTACGCAATTATGATAGAGGAAAGAGTATGTTCTTTAAAGTTCAGGCAGCACAAGAGCAATTTGCCTATTTTCACAATGATCAATTAGGGATGCTTTATCATGCTAATATAGCACTACATGAACACTTATTCGGAAGTACTTCTTTAAGAGATAAAGCTTTACAAAAAGCGGCAGCGTTATTGAGCAGTAAGAACATTACTTCAGAACAGAAGTATTTCTACTTTATGGCACAATGTAATATTGAATATACTAAGGGGAAATATGAGAATTCCTTAGAGTGGATTATTCAAGCTGAAGTATATTTAAGTAGTATAAAAGATGAATTGGAGTTATCTGCATTTTATTACCGATTAGCTTCAGTATATTATTATACTGAAGAAACAGTAAAATCTATTCGGAGTATCGAAAAATGTATCAATCTTTATGAAACTAATGTTTATGTGAATATGGAGTCACCAAGTAACAAGATAGCAGAGTACAAGCTGATTCAGGCTCTA
Organism: Niallia sp. FSL W8-1348; assembly: GCF_038006745.1. Classification (NCBI taxonomy): domain Bacteria; kingdom Bacillati; phylum Bacillota; class Bacilli; order Caryophanales; family Bacillaceae; genus Niallia; species Niallia sp. FSL W8-1348. The sequence goes on from NZ_JBBOVV010000004.1 coordinate 112,207, forward strand.
AATTTAATTGATTTAAAGCAGCATGTTGAAGCTGAAGAACTATTATTAGAAGCTCTTTCAATTGCTAAAAAGTTAGATGACCAGAAGTTAATAGCACTCTCATATCACAACCTGGCTTTTTTATACAGTGACCAATGCCAAAGTACTACAGCCTTAAAATACATAAGGAAAGCATTAGAGTTGCAAGAATATCATTTGGATCAAGCTAAACTAAGGTTTCTTTTTACTAAGGAATTATTGATGAATGGAAGCATTGAGGAAGCTAAAAATCATTGCTATAGAGGACTAGCGGAAACAATTGAAAATGATAATATGATTTATCACTATAAATACGTAATTTTAAATGAATTATATCTTCAGGACCAAGCAGACGATGAAACGCTTCAATCCGCCATCACTTATTTTACAGAAAAAGAACGATGGATTGACCAAGAAGAATATGCTGATTTAATAGCATCTTATCATAATGAAAGACAAGATTTTGAAAAGGCTAGTAAGTACTTTTATTTTTCACTTCAAGCAAGACATAAAATTAAAAAAAGGATGGACTAAAACCATCATAGAGATACTAAACAGCTGCCACTTCGGCAGCTGCTTTTATTTGGACAAGACCATTTCCCTTGCTTTTTCCATTAATTCAACTATGGCTTGATAGGCCTCATCTGTAGAGATTAGTTCGTTTTGAAGCCTGTTATTTTCTTCATCTAGTTCTTTTATTTTTTCTAATAAACCTGCTTGTTCTTCATATATTTTGGATTTATTATAAATGTCTTTAATAAACGCTAGTATTTGCTCAAAATCATCACCACTTTTAATAGGGGATTGCTCTGACTCTTGAATTGTTATTACACTTGTCTCAATATTAACACCTTTTTTTAGTTGTTTTCTATGTTCTTTAGCTGTCTTAATAGCCGATTCGTGCTGTTTACGGACAGCTGAGTTCCAGCGAAAGCCACAAGCTGCACTAGTTCTTGTTAATTGTTTTCCGACTTCTTCAAATGCCTGAAGCTGTGTCCTACCATCTTTAATAAACTGAATAACTGTTTCTGCCAACAATAAGTCTTCGTCTTTTGTCCAGCCATTTTGTCTTGTAGACATATAGAAAAAACCTCCTACTCTTTTCCATAATATATGCTTTATATGAAAAAAGAAAGTCCACGAGAAACAAGTACAGAGATAGAAAAAATGTTGAATTTAGCACATTTTAAAATAAAAAGTATATATAATTGTGATAGCATTATTTATATTAATATAAATTGAAGGATGGATTACAATGGTAAGATTACATGAATTTATAGGTAAAGAATATTCATTGCTTTTAGATTTCCCTTTATATAGCAAAATTAAAATTGAAACATCTATTGTAGAAGATGAGGAAGCTGAACCTTATTATGATAATGACGGTGAGATCACAGGTAATTGGAATATAACTCATTTTATGGAAAACATTGATATTCAAGCTTTAAAAGGTATTTTTTCAAATGATAAATTAAATGATTTTCATTTTTGTCCTTTTTGCAACAAAGAAGTTCCAATAGTTTATAAAAGTACTAAAGAAGTTCCAGAAAGTGTTAAATCTTCTTATTTAATCTCGGATGGTAATATTCGTAGCCAAGAACAATATGAGGAGAACATTGATTATGCTAAAAGGGCAACTAAAGAAAATGTTAAAATACTAAGAGAGTCATTTTTTGAAAATGGCATACTAACACTTGAATTAAACTGTACTGCAAAAGAGCAACATAAATTCAATGTTATTTTTATGCTTGATGAAAAAGGACATTTAACGAAGATTGGGCAAAATCCTTCAATAAGAGAGTTTGATAATTCAACCAAAAGATATAAATCAATAATGAAGGGTAAGCAGAACAAACTTATTATGACCGAACTAAGCACTTCAGTAGGTTTGAAATCTCATGGGGTTGGTGTTGGTTCTTATGTCTATCTTCGGAGAATATTCGAAAATTTGATTTTTGATCAATTTGAGATTTATTTAAATGAAAATCCATCTGCTAATAAAGACGAATTCTTAATAATGCGTATGAACGAAAAGATTGAATTTCTAAAAGATTATTTACCTCAATTCTTAGTAAATAACAAGGTGCTATACGGGATTTTAAGTCAAGGAATTCATGAATTATCTGATCAAGATTGTTTGGATAATTATGATACAGTTTATGCTGCTATTGTTTATATCTTAGAACAAAAACTAGAAATTGACGAAATAAATAATAGGAAAAAATTACTTGAGAAGGATATTCAAAAAATCGCAAGTAAATAAAAAAGAGGATTGCAGAAGCAATTCTTTTTTTATTTTGGAAGCAAATTCAGAATTCAAATTAAATTTTTCCTTAAAATAAAATGACCCACCTTGGTCCGCGTTAACAAAGGTTAAGAGGCGTGGTGGGTTCTGTTAGATTAACCATATTTGCTATTTATAATAATGTCAAGAAAACGAATTTATTTTCCTGTTCAATTAAAAGGATATATTGAGAAATTATTAATCAAACTTCCATATATAACCCATTCCCCAAACTGTAATTAAATACTTATCAACAGGGAAACCAGAATCTCTAATTTTATCTCTAATATTACGAATATAAGAACGGAGCGTTTGAGCACTTATTTTGTGATCTTCCCAAATATTATCTATTAAAAAATCAGTGGACAAAACTTTGTTATCATTTTTTATCAGCATTTCTAAAATCTTTATCTCTATTTGACTTAGTGGAATTATTTTCTCTCTGTAATGTACTTTCCGTTTTTTTATATTTAATTCTAAGTTATTGTAAGTAAATATATCATTTGTTAATTTATTCTTATGCCTCAATAATGAGTTGATTCTGGCAATTAGCTCGTCCTCATATATTGGTTCAAATAAACAAACGTCTGCCCCACTTTTTAAAATATTAACAAGTGAATAATTTATATTGCTACTTATTACCATGATAAAAGCAGGAGAAATTTTATTAATACTTATACAAATTGATTCCACTGTTATGGATAAATGTTCATCATATATTAAAACAATATCAATTAATGGAGAATAAATGTAATTTGGAATTTCTTCAATATTTATCGGTCCGATACAATTATATCCATTTCTTGTTAATAGAGTATTCCACTTTTCTTCAATACTTGCTCCAATTAACAAAATGTTATTCATTAAAACTCTCCTATTCTAACTTGAATTAGATTTTAAATAGGATTATATAAGTGAAGTATGTAGAAATTTTGCAGATTAAGCATAAAAAGTTTGCACTTTTTATGCAGTTTATTTATTAAATCCATGGGAATAATATTCTTGTATAAATTAATAGGAGGGAAAAGAATGAATATGAACTACGAAGAATGTATTAAAGCGTGTTTGGAATGTATGAAAGCATGTAATTCTTGTTTTGATGCTTGTTTAAATGAAGAAGATATTAAAATGATGGCTCGTTGTATTAGATTAGATCGAGAGTGTGCGGATATCTGTAGTTTAGCCGCAAAAGCAATGCAGTCTAATAGCCCATTAGTAAAGGAAATATGTTTGTTATGTGCGGATATCTGTGAAAAGTGTGGGGAAGAATGTAAAAAGCACAGTCATCATGAACATTGTCTCCAATGCGCAGAATCTTGCTTTAAATGTGCAGAATTCTGTAGAAAAATGGTTTCTTAATAAAATGTAAAAAATCCTATAAGTTATATATACAAGTATAACTTATAGGATTATGATTTAGTTTGATATCTTATCTAATACAGAAATATTAACTCCAAACTTACACATAGCTTCACAGTCTTCTCTTAAATCCGAGAATAGAATATAAGAAATTTTACACATACTGTCATGTTGGAAGGATGGTCTTAATAATTGTGCTTTAATTTCTTTTTTTCTTTTATTCGGAGCAATTAAATAAAATCTGGACTTATCATTGTTAAAGGACATAGACAAATCCTGTAGGCGTAAAATTCCAGAGTATATAGACGTGGACTTTTCTACTTCAAATGCACCTATAACTTTATTTTCACCATTAAGCCATAGAACATCGATAAAAGAAATCGTTTCACTAACAGCACTTGAAATTGTTTCTAAGTTTAAATGGGGAATAGAAAAGTTGCCTAATTTATATCCTTTCCATTCTCTTTTATGGTCATTTTTTGCTATCCACACATTATAACCAAGAGTCGTCCCTATTTTAGCTAAATAATATTGCATTTCAGTATGTTCATTCTCTTCGGCTAATTCCTTTTGAATTTCTTCATGTCTTTTTTTTAGCTTTTTATTAACTTTATCTATATCCTGTAATAGTAGAGTGTGGTTTTCTTGAATAACTTGTCTGCCAGAACCTATCTCATATAGTAATCCTGCTAGTGCACCTAAATCTTTTGATAGGACTAGGTTATGGTTATTATTATACTCCATCATAATTTCGCGCATCGTTAAATAATCTTCCCATGATCCTAATTTAATTTTTTGTTTGAATATCATATTAAAACCTTTAACAATGCTAGTGTTGAAAGGCGGGAAAATAGTAGGGTGAAGAAAATATAAAATATTACCTACTGCAGGACCTAGTCCTTTTATATTTTTTTCTTGAAGTTTCATAATATTATAGATTAATTGTTTTTCTTGATTATAGAGCAATGTTTCCTTTAAAAATTGACCAAAGGCTTTTTTATTATCTTCATTTTCATAAATATCAGGTATTCTTAACTTTGGCTTCCAATAAAAAGCATGAGCTGCGCCCTCAAAGATTTGCTTTTGTTCCGCAATTGCTGAAATAGCTACCTCAAGGGATGAACCCTTAAAATCACAAGGAAATGTGTTATTCTCTATTTCCTTAATAACTACTTTTATAGCATTTTTTATCGTACGAAATGCCTTTAGTCTATCGTTGTTATTTATAAACCAGGTTTGGTAAACAGATTCTGGGTCATTTTTATATTCATCGATTGCTTTAAGTAAAGTAAAAGTCATAATATAACTCCTTTATAAATAAAAATTTAGACTCTTTGATTGAATCCTCAAATGGTTAACAAATTTGTTTTCGGTAATTCTTAGCATTAAAGGCTAATAAAAGCTTTTCATGAAACTGTACCTATTTTAAATTCCATAGTGTAAATGGGACATTAATAAACATATAATATATCACTAGTGTTGCATTAATTTAAATTCACTATTAAAAATACTCAAAATGTTCAATATTATTATTTTGCGCAAAGAAAAAGTCCTTTATAATGGATTAGTCAGGTGGTAACCCGTCCAAATCCACTAAAAAAGGACCATCACATGGACAAGATTACACGAAAAACTTCATTTGGACAATGGTTTTCACCTATAAATCTTCAATTATTTGAAGAAAACGTGAAAACGATGAAATTAGATTACTATACGAAAAAATTAACGACAGAGTCATTTCTAAAATTACTACTTTTTGCGCAGCTACAAGAAATTGAAAGTCTGCATGCGCTGGGTGATTGTCTTTTCGATGACCAGCTTCAAAAAGGGATAGACCTTGATTCTATTAGTATTTCTCAGTTGTCACGGCGGTTAAACGGCATAAACCCTGATCTATTTCAAAGGCTTTTCCTTGATTTAGTGTCACAAATTCATGCCAAAACGCATTACACGAAACTCGTGATGCCGTTAAAAATCATTGATTCAAGCACATTGCCACTTAATTTGACCAATCATAAATGGGCTAAATTCCGCAAAACAAAAGCAGGTGTAAAGTTACATTTGCGCCTTGTGTTTATGGAAAAGGGTATATCCTATCCTGAAAAGGCCGTTATGACAACGGCAAAAGAACATGACCGTGGTCAGCTTGAAATCATGGTGGATGACAAGGAATGCATGTATGTGTTTGACCGTGGTTATCTAGACTACGAGCGCTTTGATCGCATGACTGATGATGGCTACTTCTTTCTTTCACGGCTACGCAAAAATGCAGTCATACGGAACGTTTACGATTTTAAGCTACCCAAGGATACAGCTGTTTTATCAGACCAAATGGTGTTGATAGGTACGACTCAAAACCGTGCTGAAAATTACTTTCGGCTTCTAAAAGTGATGGACTCAAAAGGAAATGAACTTCATTTAATTACAAATCGTTTTGATTTAAGCGCCGAAGAAATTTCAGAAATGTATAAATCACGGTGGGCAATTGAGCTGTTTTTTAAATGGATCAAACAACATCTCAGCATCAAAAAGTTCTACGGTCAAAGCGAATGGGCGATTCAAAATCAAGTATTTATCGCACTAATTGTTTTTTGCCTACATGTTCTCGTGCAAATCGAGACCAGAAGCAAGCGAAAAACCTTACAGATTAGCCGTTATCTAAGGGCTGCATTGTGGAAACCAGCGAATGTTTGGCTTCGAAAGATTGAAGGAAAAGCCATCCCTTAAATATGCAAATTGTCGTCGTTGCAAAAGTCTAATTGTAAATAAATTTCCAAATGGATGGGGCCACCTTTGATTGGGTATTTACTTTTTTGCCTCTAAACAGGGAAGGTGAGTAAACTGAAAATTATGACACTATTTATGCAACACTAGTGATAATATATGTAACATTATGTGGTGAAAAAGTCTTTTAAACATTTCCAAAAAACCTAATTAATTAAGAGGTGTGGGTCAAATATGTGCTTAACAAACAATTTTGTTGAAGAACAGGCTTATAAAGTAAGTAAAACGATAAAAGAAAGTTCCATATATAAATTTGACCGAGTAATCTACTCAAATAACAACATAGATGTCTTCCTAGATTCTAATTGGGATGAAAAGTCCCTTATTACCAATGTTGTCTTGAAAGATAACTACGATCAAGAATACGTAATAAAGCCAAATCAAAATGGAATGAAATTTGCAAAAGGAGAAATTTCCTTTAAGAAATATACAAAGCTACAAAGGAAAGAAGATACACAAGGAATTTGGGCTTTTATTTTTTCAGTCGTTCCATTATTGCTCTTATTTAGTATTATAAGAATGTTCCTGATTTAAGATATATTAAATTTCTGCATATTTTTTGCATTTTTTCTTTGTAAAATAGGGGAAAATAAAATAGGAAGGAGCAGAAACAGTCAATATACCAATAAATATTTTTCATCTTTTTATGAGGAACATCTAATTGTTGAACAAGAAAAAAAGGAGAATTCAAATGAAGAAAAAAACTTTCATGAAAAGCAGTCTAATCTTAACACTATTGGTCTTATTATTAGCTGCTTGTTCAAACAATAACAACGAAAATAGCTCAAACAAAAGTGAAGAGGGAATGGATATGTCTTCTCATGATATGGAAGGCATGGATATGTCGGGTTCAGGAGAAGTTCCTGAGGGTCTAAAAGTCGCTGAAAAGCCTAAATATGAGGTTGGAAGTAATGCAATAATCAATGCAGACCATATGAAAGGTATGGATGGAGCAGAAGCGACAATCGTAGGTGCTTACGATACAATTGTTTACACAATTTCATATACTCCAACAACAGGTGGAGAAAAAGTAACAAATCATAAATGGGTAATTCAAGAGGAAATTGAAGACGCTGGAGATGAAGCAATTGAGCCAGGTACAGAAGTTATAGCCAACGCAGACCATATGGAAGGCATGAAGGGGGCAAAGGCTACAATCGATTCAGCAGAAAAAACAACGGTTTATATGGTAGATTATACCCCAACCACAGGTGGAGAAAAAGTAACGAACCACCAATGGATTACGGAAAGTGAATTATCTCCAGTAGAATAATAAAAAAGGCTATCTTTTGGTAGCCTTTTTTACATTTATAATAATGTGGGAGTTGGAAAATATGAGCGTTGAAAAGATAAAAATTGCAGTCAACGGTGGTATCCAGTTTGGAGCTAAATTAAATGCAAAACAATTAGCGCTTTTGGCTAAATATTTAGATGAGGATCAAGAGGTAGAATTAACTACCTTTCAACAAATATACTTGGAGGTTCCCCAAAGTAATGCTACTGAAATTATGCAGGAATTTAGACTGAGTGGATTAAGTTGTTATCCTGTAGGTAATTATGTAAAAAGCTTACGTACATGTAATTTTTGTAAAGGGTCTGAGGAAGAAGGGATGCCTATAGCACAGGAATTGAACAGAATAATTGCAGGGAGAGAGGTACCATTTACCTTAAAAGCTGCATATACTGGTTGTCCTGTTGGTTGTGGTGAACCATTAGTTAACGATATAGGAATAATGAAAATAAAAGATACTTACTCCCTCTATATAGGAGGTAAAGCAACTGGAAAAGATGCAGAAATAGGAACATTATTAATGAAGGAACTTTCACCAGAGGAACTATATAGAAAGGTTGAGGAAATATTAGAATTATATATTAATGAAGGAAAGAAAAGAGAAAAGTTTTATAAATTTGTTAACCGAATTGGAATAGATCAGATCAAGGAACGTCTTTGATAGAAAAGGTAATAGAGCGATTCTATTACCTTTTTTATATTTTTCTAGTTTACTTAATGTTATAGATTAAAAGATATTAAGGTATAAAAGTAATTAATATAGGACACTATGAAACTAAAGGGGGATATTTTATGAAGAAAACAATTATCTATATAACTGCTTCTGTCCTTTTAATTTCTTTATTTTTTTATTTTAATTATAAGGTTTCTGGAAAAGAGGATAAATTATTAAAAACCATAGTTAATCTTCAATCAATTAATGCTGATATTTCTCAATGGTCTATCTACACGAAAAAAGAAAAGAAGAGTAATACTTCATTAAATATATATTATCAAAGAGAATCTGAATTAAAGAAAAAATATCAACAGTTTAATTGGGAAGTTGAGAAAGATAAAAATCATCATATTAAGTTAACTGGTACATTAAAAGACCAAAATATCCAGCAGTTAATTACCTTAACTGCATATAATGAAAATGATAAATATAACATTTTAGAAACTTATAGTTATAAAAGCACAGATTGGAATAAAGAGGAATACCAAAATGTTTTGAAATCACTAGATGAGAAAGAAAACTACTTTTTTACTGTTAAGGCTTTAGTAAGAAAGAAAGAAAATATTAAACAAATTTCAACGCTACTTTTGAAAAAATTTACAGCAAACTCTATTGAAAAATTAGTTGAAGATGATTTTGTTTCAATTACTGCTTATAACAAGTCGTGGAAGGATTATTTATCTAGTAATAAAAAAAACAAATTTAACATTCAATTTGGTATAAGGACAAATAAAGAGCTTCAAGACACTTATAATTTAACAATTGGAAGCCCTATTATAACAGAAGAATATTGAAACTTTTAAAAATGGCTACCATAATGAGTAGCCATTTTTTATATAATCTTTAAAATACCTGTCTCTTTGAATGTGCAGAAAACATGCAGACTACTGATGAAACTATTACATATAAATATGTAGATACCACTATCAAATAGGGAGGTCAAATTATGATACGAATATTAAATGGTTATCTACTAGCTATTATTATTGTCATGTATTTTAGTATTTTCCTAATAAATTATCTGAAATCAGATATAAAACTTTCATCAGACATTGTTTCTGTTTCTACTAAGCAACTAGATGCAGATATTCTTTCTTCTTTATTTGAAATTGGACAGTTTCAACTATCAGATGTTAACGAAGAAATTAAAAAACCATCTATTTTAAACGGCGTAGTTTGGCTTACTTCAAATATTTGGCCTGAAGATATAAGGACTTTTTTAGGAAGAGAATTAGTAGGATTTTCGCAATTTAATACTGAGATAGCTATCGCAGGGAAAGGGACTAATCTAGCAACGCTACCAATAGAGTCTCCGCCTCCTAATGAGGATATTCTTACAAATGAAAATAATAGCAGTTCCAATGAAGACAAAATAGAATCTCCAAAGAACGAAGCTTCTAATAAAAATGTTGTATATATATACCATTCTCATAGTTGGGAAGCATTTTTACCACAACTTTCAGGTATTACAGATCCAAATCAGGCGTCTAGTTTGGACGAAAAGAAAAATGTAATCCAAGTGGGTACCCAATTGCAAAATGAATTATTAGAGAGGGGGATAGGAGCTGAACATAGTACTACCAATGTAACAGCAGAACTTAAAAAAAAGGGTTGGAGTTACGCTCAATCCTATAGTTTAACAAGAGAAATCGTCCAAGAAGCTACTACTAAGGAAAAGTCTTTAGTTTATCTTATTGATATACATAGGGATTCACAGGCAAGAAAGATTACTACGTTAGAGTTTAATGGTATTGAATATGCAAGATTATTCTTTGTAGTTGGAAAGGAAAATAAAAACTATGAACGAAATCTCAAATTGGCAAAAGAACTAAATGAAAGATTAGAAAATGAGATTCCTGGAATTAGTAGGGGAGTCTTTGTGAAAAGTAAAGATGAAGGGAATGGGGTATATAATCAAGATTTATCAAGTAATTCAATCCTCTTAGAATTTGGAGGGGTGGATAATAAGCAGCAGGAACTTTTCAACACGGTTGATGAATTTGCCGAGGTGTTTAGTGAGTATTATAGAGAAGTAGAGGAAGTAAATAATTAATTAGCTTTTAGTAGCTAGTTGGTTACTGTAAAACACTTTATTTTGTGTTAGATAAAAAATCCACACTTTCTTCAATGTTTTAATCTATATTAAGCAAGTAAAATAATCGAATGGAGTAAAGAGAATGAAAGTTAAACGGGTAATAATAACAACACTTCTTTCATTTATCATCATTATCTTAGCAGGATGTATGTCCACTCTAAGTGAAAAAACAAATACAGCAGTTAATAGTGAAGAAAAATTAAAGGAAGTAGTTCTTATAAGTGACAATAAAAAGACAAGTAAAAATTGGAATCTGGTTGATATTCCAGATAAAATAGAGATACCCAATAATAAAAAGGATGTACAGGTTTATGAAGAGGAAGTAGGACATTCAGTATATAACGGAATTTTTGTCAATTTCATGGATGTAAAAGATTTAAACGGTTTTAGTAATATATTAATCGGATACCATCACAAGGAAATTTGTTTGACATCAGAATTAAATGCACATGCTAATGTTTAACAATAAAATTTAATGAAAGGGTACGCTTTAAACGGTTTTCAGAGCGTACTTTTTTATATATTTTCCACTTAAATGCTTTGTATATTGCATATGTATTTGAATTTTTTTAGCAAAAAATACATGATTGTTAAACATAATAATTAGTAAACAGAGAAGAAAAAAGAAAAAATTTAAATTTAGGCTTTACATAGGGTACGGGGGTATACTATAATGTGCTTGTGGAGGTGAAATAGTTAATGGCATCCGTTTTAGATAATGATGAATCTTTAGAGGAAACTCATTGTTCCACTTCAAGTGAGCGAAAAAGCCATCACTCCAATAAGGTTAAACAAAATCTTATCACCAGGTTAAATCGGATTGAAGGTCAAATACGAGGTATAAAAGGATTAATAGAGAAAGATACTTATTGTGATGATGTTATAACTCAAATTTCTGCGACACAAGCAGCTATGAATAGTGTTGCAAAAATTTTACTTGAGGGCCATTTGAAAGAGTGTGTTGTTGAGCGTATTCAAGAAGGTGACCTAGAAGTAGTAGATGAAGTATTAATTACAATACAAAAATTAATGAAAAAGTAAAAGGAGAAGATAAATATGGAAAAAGTAACTTTAAATGTTCAAGGTATGTCTTGTAATCATTGCGTTAACTCAATTGAAGGCAATGTAGGTAAGCTCAATGGTGTATCAAATGTAAAAGTTGACCTTGGAACCGGAACTGTTCTTGTAGAGTTTGATAAAGAAGTATTAACATTAGATAAAATTAAGGAAACAATCGATGATCAAGGTTATGATGTACAATAATGCAACAAGGGCGAACGTTTTAAAATAACGGTTGCCCTCTCTTTATAAAACATTTATACCCCCATAGGGTATAAATGTTTTGTGACAAATTAAATAAGAATATAAACTCTAGTTTGTGTAACATTAAGAAAATGTTTGATAACGGTAAATCGAAAGTTATAGGAGGGTATAAAATGGAAACAGATAATCGCTCATTAGCACAGCCTAAACCTAATACTAATGATAATGAAAGTGTTTCACTAAATATTACTGGAATGACATGTGCCGCATGTGCTACTAGAATCGAAAAAAACATATCAAAAGTGCAAGGTGTTCAAAAAGCAAATGTAAATCTTGCTACTGAAAAGGCAGCAGTGACCTATAATCCTTCGCAAGTATCAATTGAAGAGATAATTGAAAAAGTTAACAAAACAGGGTATGGGGTTGAACAAGAAAAAGTAAATTTAAATATTATAGGTATGACATGCGCTGCATGTGCTACTCGTATTGAGAAAGTATTGAATAAGGTAGACGGAGTAAAAAATGCTAATGTTAACCTCGCTACAGAGAAAGCTAGTGTTGAATATATCCCTGGAAGTACCAATGTAGATCAATTAGTTAATATGGTAAGGAAAGCTGGCTACGATGCAAAATTAGTTAGTGAAAATGAAGGAGATTATGAACAGAGTACTCGAGAAAAAGCTTATAGAAAGCAAAAAATAAAATTTATTGTTGGTGCCATTTTATCCATACCTTTTTTAGTCATGATGATATCAGATTTTATGATGGAGTACGGAAATGGAGGGTTCTTTCACTTAAATCCTTGGATTCAATTTTTACTAGCCACTGTAGTTCAATTTTATGTTGGGGGTCATTATTACCGCGATGCTTATAACTCAGTTCGGGGAGGTAGTGCTAATATGGCTGTCCTAGTAGTACTAGGAACGTCTGCAGCCTATTTATACAGTTTAGTTGTTACTATAATGGGAACTGGGCAATATCTTTATTTTGAAGCAGCAGCTATAGTTATGACTCTAATTGTATTAGGAAAGCTACTTGAAATAAGGGCTAAAGGTCAAACCTCAGAAGCCATAAAAAAATTAATGGGTTTACAGGCAAAAACGGCTAGAGTTATTCGAAATGGTGTAGAAATAGATATACCACTAGAAGATGTTCAAACAGGAGAACTTATTATTGTTCGGGTAGGCGAAAAAATACCAGTTGACGGAATAATTATAGAAGGAAATACAACAGTTGATGAATCCATGTTAACAGGTGAAAGTATGCCTGTAGGTAAAAAAGCTGGGGATAATGTTATTGGTGCTACTATGAATAAACATGGTTCATTTAAATTCCAGGCAACGAAAGTTGGGAAAGATACTGCCCTTTCTCAAATTGTTAAGCTAGTAGAAGAAGCTCAAGGATCCAAAGCTCCAATTCAGCAAGTTGCAGATAAAATTTCAGCAGTATTTGTTCCTATTGTCATTGTGATAGCTCTAGCTACTTTTGGTATTACATTCGCACTTGTTGGATTTACCCCGGCTTTAGTTAGTACAATTGCTGTACTTGTTATTGCATGTCCGTGTGCATTGGGATTAGCAACGCCAACTGCTGTTATGGTAGGTACTGGTAAAGGTGCTGAAAATGGACTACTTATAAAAGGTGCTGAACACCTTCAAAACTCACAGCGAGTAACAACTGTAGTATTAGATAAAACCGGTACTATTACTAAGGGTGAACCTGATGTAACAGATATTGTTCCTTACGGTAACCTTTCTAAAGATGAAATATTACAAATTGCTGCAACTGCTGAAAAAGGATCGGAACATCCACTTGGAGAGGCAATTGTAAACAGTGCAACAGAAAAAGGAATAGACTTATTAAAAGCTAATAATTTTAATGCTATTCCAGGGCATGGGATTGAAGTTAGTATCAATAAACAAAAGATATTAATCGGTAATAAAAAGCTTATGGCCCAGAATAATGTAAATATTAATGCTTCTATTGATACTATGGAAAAATTTGAAGGTGAAGGAAAAACTGCTATGCTTATGGCTATTGATGACAGTCTAGCAGCCATAATTGCCGTAGCAGATACTGTTAAAGAAACATCCTCGGATGCCATTAAGGCTTTAAAGAAATTAGGAATTGAGGTCATAATGATTACGGGGGACAATCGACTTACAGCAGAAGCAATTGCCAACCAGGTTGGTGTAGACCGAGTGCTCGCAGAAGTTCTGCCAGAAGATAAATCTGCCGAGGTAGAAAAACTAAAGAAAGAAGGAAAAGTTGTTGCGATGGTTGGAGATGGAATTAATGATGCTCCGGCACTTGCTGCTGCTGATGTAGGCATTGCAATTGGAACTGGTACAGACGTTGCAATGGAGGCAGCGGACATTACGCTAATGCGCGGGGATTTAATGGGAATAGTCGATATAATTCTTCTGTCCAAATCAACGATGAGAAAAATACGACAGAATTTGTTTTGGGCATTTGCATATAATATCATCCTCATACCGGTTGCAGCCATTGGATTATTAAATCCAATACTCGCCGGTGGTGCTATGGCTTTTAGTTCCGTGTCCGTTGTAGGAAATACATTATTTCTTCGCAAATGGAGACCAATTAGATAAATGGATAAAAACAACCTGCAAATTATCTGCAGGTTGTTTGTTTTATTTAGGGGCAACTACTGTTGTACTGTTGTTGCTGTTTTATATTTCTACCTATACGTTCTAGTTATTTTTAGACTAGAACGTATAACGTTTAAAATTTATGAACTTTTGTTCATATAAAATGCATAAAATCTTCAATTATTTTTAATATCATAATTCATGAAAGTGAGGAGAGAGTATGAAATTAAAAATACTAGCATTAATTGGATTCCTATTATTAATCCTTTCAGCATGCTCCAATAAACAAAACGAGAGTATAAATCGAGCAGATGTTGAAAAACAGGCTGAGAAGATTTCTTCAGAAGAAACAACTAAGACAGAAATCTTAAAAGGGAATGAGTTTACGATTGTTGCAAAAGAGGCAACTCATCAATTAACAAAAGATATTAGTGTAGATGCTTGGACTTTTAATGGTTCGGTACCAGGTTCTCAAATTCGTGTAATGCAAGGGGAAAAAGTAAAAATCAACTTAAAAAATGAACTTCCCGATCCTGTAACTATACATTGGCACGGTATTGTTCTTCCAAATAATATGGATGGTATACCTGGAGTTACTCAAAATGCTGTACAACCAGGTGAGACATTTACTTATGAGTTTACACCCCGAATTTCTGGTACTTATATGTATCACACTCATCAAGACGGTGTTAATCAACTTGATAAAGGTCTATATGGTGCCTTAATTGTTGAACCAAAAGAAAAAACATACGATCGTGATTATACGTTAATGCTTGACGAATGGATGAGTAATCCAGAGGAAGGTATGGATATGAGCGATATGGAAGGTATGGACATGGGTGAAAGTGATGAAATGGAAGGTATGGATATGGATATGGATACGAGTAATGATGGCGGAAGCATGACGATGGACGATATGAGCGCGTATGACATTTTACCATCAATGGAAAAAGTGGTGAGAGTATTGAGCCTTTAAAAATGAAGGAGGGTGAGACGGTAAGACTCCGTTTAGCTAATATTGGGTATATGACACACAAAATGCATTTGCATGGTCAGAAATTTAATGTAGTTGCGGTTGATGGGCAAGAAATAGAAAACCCAGAAGTAATAGAAGATCAGTTAATCTCAATATCACCAGGTGAACGGTATGATATTGAGTTTGTAGCAGATAACCCAGGAGAATGGTATCTGGAGTGTCATGGAAATATGGAAGGAACAGCTGGAATGAAAGTGAAATTACAATATGAAGGTAGTTCCTTATCTACAGACAAACCGAATCAGGATATAGAACTTCCAGAGTTCACATACACAAATTATGGTTCTTCAAAAGACGGTGAGTTCACTCTAAATCAGAAGTATGATGTTGAATATACAATGAACTTAAATACAGAAGTATTAGATAATAATATGGCTTACACAATCAATGGAAAAGCTTTCCCTAATACAGAAAATATTATGGTTAAAGAAGGTGACCTTGTAAAAGTAAAGATTGTGAATAACTCTAAAGGTGAAGACCATCCTATGCATTTACATGGTACATCTTTTCAAATTTTAAGTAAAAACGGTAAAAAACTTGAGGGTGCATCAATTATTAAAGATACTGTAAATCTAGAACCCGGAGATGAGTATGAGATAGCTTTCAAAGCAGATAACCCTGGGAATTGGCTATTCCATTGCCATGATTTACATCATGCTTCTGCAGGTATGGTAACAATGGTTAAATATAAAGGATTTCAGCCTACTTTTATTCCAGATGAAAATGCTAATAATCAGCCAGAATAAATGATATAAAACAGGGTAAAATGCGGCCTTTAAAAGGCCGCATTTTACTGCTAATTAATGATAGTAACCTATTGGAAAGGAAGTGTATCATTTGAATTTTACTTCATTACTTACAAATAGAAAGGCATTGTTTATTCTGTTAGTAGTTAATATTATAGGCACATTATATGGATTTTTATGGTATGGAGGCCAACTATCAGTTACACCTAATAAATATCTAATTTTTGTTCCAGATAGCCCAACAGCTAGTTTATTTTTTGTTTTTGTATTAATTGCTTTATTTTTGAAAACTAACTTACCTCTGTTTGAGGCACTAGCTATAGTAACACTATTGAAATATGGAATATGGGCAGTTGTAATGAATTTATTAGTTCTGATAGAAATAGGCTATTTAGATTGGTCTAGTTACATGCTGATTTTTTCCCATGGAGCAATGGCAATCCAGGGTTTATTATATAAAAACTCCTATAAAATAAAAGGTTGGCATCTAGTAGTTGCTGCAATTTGGACTCTTCATAATGATGTGATTGATTACCTATTTAAAATGATGCCAAGATACAGCGTACTAGACAATTATATTCCGCAAATAGGCTATTTTACTTTCTGGTTAAGTGTATTTTCAATCAGCATTACGTATGTTCTTTGTATAAGAAGGAAAAAAGCAATATCGGAAATTTGAAATTTTGGCTAATCTAAAAATTTAAACGAGGTGAATCTTTGTGGAAAATATTCAACCGCTAAATAGAGTCGCTTTTGAAATTGGAACTTTCACTGTTTATTGGTATGGAATTATTATTGGAGCTGGTTTACTTCTTGGTTGGATTCTTGCTACAAAAGAATCTAAAAGACAAGGTCTTCCTAAAGATACTTTTTCGGATCTTTTATTATGGGCTATACCGATTTCCATTCTTAGTGCCCGACTTTATTATGTTTTATTTAAATGGGAATATTACTCGGAAAATCCAGGGGATATCATTGCAATTTGGGAAGGTGGTATTGCCATACATGGAGCTATTATTGGAGGGGCATTAACGGCTTGGTTTTTTGCTAAAAAGAAAGGTTTATCCTTTTGGCAATTGGCTGACATTGCTGCACCTAGTCTTATACTAGGTCAGGCAATAGGGCGTTGGGGGAACTTTATGAACCAGGAAGCTCACGGCGGCAAGGTTACTAGAGATTTTCTGGAGAATTTAAATTTGCCGGATATTATTATTAATCAAATGTATATTGACGGTACGTACTATCATCCCACTTTTTTGTATGAATCCTTATGGAATATTCTTGGTTTTACTTTATTAATTGTTGCTAGAAGAATTGTTTTCCTTAAAAAGGGAGAACTATTTTTAGTTTATATAATGTGGTATTCTTTTGGGAGATTTTTTATTGAAGGGTTAAGAACGGATAGCTTAATGCTTACAACTAACTTACGTGTTGCACAAGTAATTTCTTTGATATTCTTTATTTCCGCTGTCCTATTAATCTGGTATAGAAGAAGGAAGGCATACAAAAGTGGGATAATGTAAAGTATACAAAAATAGGCTCCTTGTTTTCGGAAGCCTATTTTTGTTGTTTTTTCTATGATAAGTGTCTTAATCTCCATTTTTCATCTTATTGCTTTATTTTCTTTTTTTTCTAAACTCTTTTAAAATATATATTAATAACAGGATTAGTGAGCAATATATTATTGTCTCTTTCCATCCAGATGAATTGATGCTGAATACCTTATTAATGGAATAAACTTCAATTAGAAGCGATGGGATTTTTCCTATTGTACTAGCTATAGTAAAAGGGATAATTCTAATGCTACTTAATGCTGCGGTTAATGTCACGGCACCTGAAGGAATAAAAGGAAGAATTCTTAACAGGATTATAAGTATTACGGCTTTAGATTCAGTTGTGCTTTGTAACTTTTTTAAGAAGTGACTTCTTATCTTATAATTAGCAGTAAAGCGATTTAATCCTTTACGATATAAGATAAAACTTACTATAGCACCTAATGATTCACCAATTATTGAAATAATAATTGCTAATTTTAAATCAAAATAAATAATATTTATAGTAGTAAGAAAAGCACTAGGAAGAACTCCAAAAATTGCTATTATAATATTTGCAATTATAGTAACAGTGGCTATAATTAAGGGGTTTCCTGGTAAATACTCTATAAAAAGGTCCCTCAATCAGATTCTTTTCCAATCCACTTGTATCCAACGCCCCAAACTGTTAATAAATATTCCTCTGATGGAAAACCAGCCTTCCTAAGTTTATCACGCAAGTTTCTTATGTGAGAATCTATAGTTCTATCTTCTGTTTCTACGCCATGGCCCCATATGGAGTGTATAAGATGGTCCCTTGTGAACACCTTATTATGGTTTTGGAGAAATAGCTTCATAAGTGCAAATTCCTTAGGAGTAAGAGGTATATTCTTCATCTGATAGTGTAATTCAAAAGACTCTTGATCTAAGGTTAAACCGTCAAACTGTATTAATTCCAACCTATTACCCTTTCTTCTTAATACTGCTTCTATTCTAGCAACAAGTTCCTCCCCATCAAAAGGTTTGGATATATAGTCATCTGCTCCTGTATTTAAGCCTTTTACAACATCCTTTTTATCTGTTCTTGCAGTAAGCATTATTATTGGGGTGTCCCAGTATTTTTTTATTTCTATACATGCTTCCCAGCCATCCATATCAGGCATCATTAAATCTAATAATATAAGATCAACGGTGTTCGATTCTAAATAAAGTAAAGCATCCATCGCAGAACTTATTTTTTTGCAATTATAGCCTAGTGGTGATAAATATAGAGCAATTAGATCAAGCATTTGCTGTTCATCATCTACAATTAAGATGCTTTTCATTTGATTTCTCCTCCAAGATTTTTAAATGTTAGAATAAATGTTGTTCCGATATTAAGCTTACTTTCCACTCTTATTGTTCCTTCTTGTGCTTGGACCAATTCTTGGACAATCGATAATCCTAGCCCATATCCACCTAGTGATCTTGTTCTTGATTTATCAACACGGTAAAAACGATTAAAAATATAAGGTAGATCTTCCTCCGGTATTCCTTTTCCATTATCCTTTATCGTTATTTCCGTTTCTTTTTTTCTGAATCTAACCATAACATCTACTTTGCTCTTCACTGGAGAATACTTCATAGCATTATCCAATAAGTTGAATAAAATTTGTTCCATTCTTGCTGGGTCTCCATAAAAAGAAGTGGTTTTAGGACAAAAAATTGTTAAATCAATTTCTTTTTCTTTAAAGGCGGGAAACATTTTTATTTGTAGTTTTCCTAAAAGTTCATTTAAATTTATTTGTTGCTTCTGAATGAGAAATGTATTTTTATCAATCTTGGCTAACTCAAATAAGTCCTCTATTAAAGAAGAAAGTCTATTTGATTCTTCTACAATAATTTGTAAGTACTTTTCTTTTTCTTCTTCTTCAATATTTTTTCTTAGGGAAATATCTGCGTAACCCTTTATATAAGTCAACGGTGTTCTAAGTTCATGGGAAATGCTTGCTAAAAAATCATTTCTTTCTTTCTTTAAGAAATTTAAGTCTCTAGCTAATTCTTTTATGGAAACTGCTAGTTCACCTAACTCATCATTACTTGTCCTAGGAAGATCAACTAAAAAATTTCCTTTACTTATTTGATAAGTCGCTTCCCTCATCTTTACGAGTGGTTTAGTCAATGCTCTAGTAAGCAGTACAATCACAACGAAAGTTAAAAGAAGCGCAATTATACCAGCAAGAACAAAATGTTCATTTAACCTTCCAATTAAAGTGTGTATGGATGCTGTCTCTTGGTACATATAGACATATCCTATAGTTTCATTTTTTTGCATTATCGGACTTAAAGTAATAATGTAAGGTTTATTTTTCCAGTCATCTTCAACAACTTTCCCTTCACTCTTTAGTTCCTTTTTTTGCTGAATTAAATATTTTTTGTAATTATTATTGTCAAAAGATGTTCCCAAAATATCACCTTTTTGATTAACAATTACTACATCAGTTAAAGCTTCTGATTCCATTAAAATAACGTGACTAATGGAATCTTCTTCAAAATGTTTCTCTAGAATATCTCTATGAGAATTACCCCTTGCTTGTAAAGCGGATAGCTCTTCCTCAATTCTCACATTAACTAAAGAGCTATGAAGATAAGAAAACATAAATGCTTCTAAGCCAAAAATGATTATGAAAAATAGAATCCCTAGTTTTATGGAAAGTTTTTTCATTAGGTCACCTGAATTTATTTTATATTTTTTATAATACTCCAATTATATGAAGAAATTATGCAGGGAGTTAAATGTGTGATTCACCAAACGTTTATATTAGTGAATAAAGTTTTATTATGAACTTCTTAGTGGTAAATTACTCCTTGAATTTTATCAGAATATTACAGTGAAATATAATTGTAATATTTTTCATCTCCAAATTCGACAAAAAGTGATGTTATAATTTTGCTTGTTATTAGAGATTGATAAAGAAAGGACATTCGAATGAGTAAATTATTGATTAAGACATCTGTTATAACGTTCGGAATTGCAGCCTCATTAGCATTAACTAATACAACTTCTATTGCATTAGCATCTTCTGAGGAAGATTTACAAAATAAAAAACTCAATATACTAGAAAATCGTAGTAAAGTCCAAGATGGTTTAGAACAAGCAGAGGAAGAGCTTGATAACATAAAAACAGAACAAGATAAAATAAATGATGAGATTAAACGTTTAGATATGTTAATAACAGAAACGAATAGTAAAATACGCGAAAATGATGAAAATATAAAAAATGCAAATATAAAAATTCAAAAATTAAATGAAGAAATAAAAACTCTTAAGGAACGAATAAAACAACGCGAAGAGTTGTTAAAAGAAAGGGCTCGATCTTATCAAGAGATTGGGACTATTAACTATTTGGATGTTTTAATAGGCTCACAGAGTTTTAGTGATTTTTTAGATAGAGCGGGTGCGGTAACAACAATAATTACTGCAGATCAGGATTTAATCCAACAACATATGGATGATAAAAAAGTGTTAGAAGATAAGGAAAATGAAGCAAAAGATCTGTTAGTGAAACTTGAAAATTATGGCGAGTCTCAAAAGAAACTAAAAAGCGAATTAGATATACAAAAGAAAAATAAAGATGATATTATGCAATCTCTAAAGGACAAAGAAGAAGATTTAGAAAATGAAAAACTAAGTTTAGAAGAACAAAATTCATTACTTGATTCTCAAAAGGAAGCTATCGAAAAAGCTATAAAAATAGAATCTGAGAAGAAAACTCAAGTAGCTACTAAAAAAGAAAATGAAGCAAAAAGTACTTCTAGTAGTATTAAAGCGAACACAAATGTTTCTAAAAAGACCAAAGGGGTATGGACAACTCCAGCTCAAGGACGATTAACATCCACCCTTGGTGAAAGATGGAACAAGTTTCATGCTGGTATAGATATTGCTAACAGTGCTGATGTGCCAATTGTTGCTGCTGCTGATGGGGTTGTTAGTAGATCTTATTATTCCACAAGTTACGGTAATGTAGTCTTTATCTCTCACTCAATTAATGGTCAGGTGTATACAACTGTTTATGCGCACATGGATAGTAGAGTAGTTAAGACAGGGGAATCTGTTTCCAAAGGGCAACAAGTAGGAATTATGGGGAACACTGGACAATCTTTTGGTCAGCATTTGCATTTTGAACTTCATAAAGGTCAGTGGAATGCATCCAAATCGAATGCTGTTAACCCACTCGATTATATTTCAATATAAATCATCAATCAAATCATACAATTAAATTATTTTAAACATTAACTTGATTAAAGAAGTGTTAATTAGGTTAATGTTTTTTTTAGAATTACTTACTTTAAAGATTGAATCTTGGAGGAGAAACCATGTTTAAAAGTAAAATTTTTATCTTGTTTGTTGTATCGGTTATTTTTTTGGCTGCTTGTAATAACAACCAAAACACAAATGAAAAAACTGCTGATGAAAGTTTAAAAATAATGACCAGCTTTTACCCTTTATATGATTTTACAACTAAGATAGCAGGGGACCGAGCTAAAGTTATAAATCTTGTGCAACCGGGTATTGAGCCACATGATTATGAACCATCACCAAAAGATTTGGCAAATCTAAATGAAGTTGATTTATTTATATACAATGGTGCTGGGTATGAAAGTTGGGTAACAGATACGATAAAAAGTATTGATACGAAAGATAAAAAGATTATTAATTCTAGTGAATATGTTGATTTATTGACTTTAAGAGAAACTGGTGAGAGTACGGAACCAAATGATAAAGAAGACCAGGAAGATAAAACATACGATCCCCATTTTTGGCTAGATCCTATACGAGCTAAGCAAATAGCTGAAGTTATTAAGGAAGAGCTAATTAAACTGGACCCAGATGGAAAAGTTGTTTATGAAGAGAACTTTAACAAAATTGCTGTTAACTTTGATGAATTAAATTCAGAATATACTGAAGCATTATCTAATCCTATTCGAAAAGAAGTAATAGTTTCGCACAATGCATTTGGTTATTTGACTAATAGATATGGATTGGAACAAATAGCGATTACAGGAATTTCTCCATCCGATGAGCCATCTCCTAAAAAGCTTAAAGAATTAATAAGTTTTGCTAATGAAAGGCAAATAAATTATATATTATTTGAAACTTTAGTAAGTCCAAAAGTAGCAGAAACAGTTAAAGATACTATTGGTGCAAAATCTTTAACATTAAATCCCATTGAAGGTCTAACAAATAAAGAAATAAAAAAAGGAGATGATTACTTTTCGGTAATGCGAGAAAATTTAGCAACATTAAAATTAGCTACTCAATAAAAATGAAAGTTAAAAATATGTTCATAATTTCTCGATAAAAAATCCTTGTTTTAACATTATTCTAATAAAAAGTAAAGGAGTGATAAAAATGGAATGGTTATCTATTTTGCTAGTACTTGTATGTCCAATTATGATGTTATTTATGATGAAAAGTCATGGAGGACATAGTCATAATAGGAATAATAATAAATTAGATAAAAGAGTCATTAAATTAGAAAATGAAAATAGGGAATTGCATAGGAAACTAAATGAACTTTCGCCTAAATGATGATATATGTAATATAAAAAAGAACACCTTAGTTTTGATTTCACTTAAGGTGTTCTTTTTTGTTTTCTCAATGATTAAGAAAAAATTGAAGGATAAAAATTTATTGCATTATATTTCAATCTTTATAAAAATTCCATTTTTATCATCTGTAATACCCATAATAAGTGGTGTATCACTTGTTATTCCCAGTATATTTCTTATTTCCTTGGGTATAGAAATACGATTTCCACTTAAATAACATTGATTTAAATCTTTATTATCATGGTTTGCTTTTATTATGATGGATTTGTCTAGTATATATATAAATAAAAGGTCTCCAGCATTAAAGTTCAACTGTTTCTGTAATTTTTTAGGAACAGCAATTTGTCCATTATTATAAATTCTCCTTTTATACACAGTCATTTCCACACCTTTTTAATTTCTCTTGAATAATATTTTTTTCTATTATAGAAGTCATTATTGAAGAAATTGTGCAGATTTAAGATAACATTCTTTCTCCATACTTTTTTGATGATTTGATTATAAACTTAAATTACTAAGTTATTAATTTATAAATTTATTAGGAGAATAGCGATGAAACTTCAGTTTATTATCTTAATTATGATAAGTTTGTTGATTACAAGTGTTTTAATAATATTACTTGTAAAAAGAACTAATATAGTTATAATTTCTCTTACTACTTTATATTTAATTATACTATTTTCTTTATTTAGTATTGATAATGGCAAACTAAAGAGGATATTACGTAAAGAAGTAATTGTAGATATACCACTACCGGAATTTATGATGAAAAAGGGAGAAGAAGAGCCTAAAGAAGTTGAGGACATCATTAAGGAAGTAAATCAACCATCTAAAAAAGTTGATACAATTAAGAAGGAAATTTTACTAGATGCACCTATAATAAAACAGTTTCCTGAGTTACCTAGGGGCTGTGAAGTGACTAGTTTAGCAATGTTCTTACAATATTATCAAGTTAAAACGGATAAAATGGAACTCGCTAAAAAAATAGAAAGAGATAAGACACCATTATCAACTAAAAATGGAAAGATACATTGGGGAGATCCCAATGATGGATATATTGGAGATATGTATTCTTATAGCAAACCAGGCTATGGAGTTTATCATAAGCCTATAATAGAGTTGGCGGAAGAGTATTTACCAAACAAAATAGATAATCTAACAGGAAAACAGTTTGAGGAACTAAAATTATATCTTTCAAAAGAAAGGCCTGTTTGGATAATAACGAATACAACCTATAAAAAATTACCTAACTCATCCTTTGAAGAATGGGAGACGCCAAATGGAAAAGTAAAAATAACCTATAAAGAACATTCGGTGTTAATTACAGGATATGATGAATCTTTTGTATATTTTAATGATCCCATTAGTGGTGAAAAAAACAAAAAAGAACCATTAGGTCCTTTTATAGATGCGTGGAAACAAATGGGGAGTCAAGCTCTTTCCTTAAAGTATGATTAAGAAAAATAGATTCGTAATTTATTAACAGTGTAATAGTACAAGTGGAAACATGTGCCACATATAAGAAACCTTAATAGTATCGTCTTAAAGTGAATGGGAAAATATTGGAGGTAGTAAATAGATAGTTTCGTTGATAATATGATTCCTGTGGACATTAATACTAGGAGGTATATATGAAATCGAATAAATTTTTATATTCTGTGTTTCTAGTAATATTATTGTCATCCTTTTTTGGAGAAAATACAGAAGCAGCGTCTCTTTACACAGTAAAATCTGGAGATACTCTGTGGAAAA
Organism: Niallia sp. FSL W8-1348; assembly: GCF_038006745.1. Lineage (NCBI taxonomy): Bacteria > Bacillati > Bacillota > Bacilli > Caryophanales > Bacillaceae > Niallia > Niallia sp. FSL W8-1348. The sequence continues at coordinate 137,287 of NZ_JBBOVV010000004.1, forward strand.
TAAGTCAGCAAAGTGGAGTTCCTATAGGATCTATACAAATAGCGAATAATTTAAAAGATAATAAATTACATGTAGGACAACGATTAAGTTTACCAGAACCAATTACCGCAAGTGAAAGAACTTTATTAGCTCAATTGGTTTTTGCCGAAGCACAAGGGGAACCTTATGCTGGAAAAGTTGCAGTAGCTACTGTAGTTTTAAATCGTGTAGATAGTGACATTTTCCCAAATACAATAAGAGAAGTAATTTATGAACGTTCTAATGGCTATTATGCTTTTTCTCCAGTCCAAAATGGAAAAATAAATAATAATCCAACCACTATAGATTATAGAGCAGTAGATGAGGCAGTAGCATATAGAGGAAAAGGGAGCGGATCCCTGTATTTTTACAACCCCCAAACAGCAAAAAGTGAGTGGATTCTAACTAAAGAAGTAACGGTGAGAATTGGAAATCATACTTTTGCAAAGTAAGGATGAAACACAAAGGGGCCCCCTTTGTGTTTTTGTTAAATTTAAGTATTTTGACAAATTCGATTTTATTAGAGTTATAAACATGTATATAACTATTACATCCTACGTAGCTCTTGTTGTATATGTCAACATAGGTGGGACAATACAATTATGCCAGTAGGAAACGAAACAACTGCCTGTGGGACAAAGCCGTACAATTCGTCTATTTTCATGTCATTCCAGGCTGCCTGCACAGTTAAAATTCCCTTAACTCGGCTACTATTTCTAAGAATAGAGGAAAAAGAAGATATTAATGAAGAATTAAATAAAAAAGGAAAAGTAAAACTTATTAATAATAGTATAGACAAAGACAAGCAACAATAAATGAAATAGATGAGAAAAAAGCAACCAACAAGATATAACAAAATTTTCTGATTGAAATTTAATGATAACTACTTTGTTTATTATGAATTTATAAGATAAAGATAAAATCCATGATGGAAAGATTTATGTCATCCAAAAATACAAATCCTATTCAGTATGGAGTCTTTGACGTACTTTATGCCAATAATGACGATGTTACAAATCTGCCTTTATCACAAAGAAAACAGATATTAGGGGTAGCGTCAGGAAAATGCGGATTTACAACGATAAGCCTATTTTCCTGACGAATTCTCTATTTTTAACAACGTTAAGAAAGTTTCAATGGTCTTAAAGAATCTAACGAAACTTTTTTATCGGAATTAAAATGGTATTCTCCTAATAAATTAATATGTTCCCAACCTAGAGGTGACATATGGTGCAATAATTCTTCATTTAAACTATCTGACCGTTTTTGATATTCAACTGCTTTTGTTAGATGTAAAGTATTCCAGATACTGATGGCATTGATGATTATGTTTAAGGCACTGGCTCTTTGCAATTGATGCTGTATGGTTCGTTCCCTAAGCTCTCCTTGCTTTCCGAAGAAAATAGCTCGTGCCAGTCCATTCATAGATTCTCCTTTATTCAATCCTCTTTGTATTTTTCTTCTTAAAGATTCATCTGAAATATAATTAAGAATAAAGATAGTTTTTTCTATTCGTCCCATCTCACGTAAGGCTGTAGCTAGGCTGTTTTGTCTTGAATAAGAACCTAATTTCCCCATAATAAGGGATGCTGAAACTGTTCCTTCTCGTATAGAATGAGCTAATCGCAAAACATCCTCATAATTTTCTTTAATGACCTTTGTATTTATTTGTCCACGTAAAATGGCTTCTAATTTTGGATATTCACTTGCTTTATCTATTGTAAATAATTTCGAATCTGATAAATCTCTTATTCTTGGAGCAAAATTAAATCCTAATAAATGAGTCAGTCCAAATATTTGGTCTGTATAACCGGCTGTGTCTGTATAATGCTCTTCTATGTTTAGATCCGTCTCATGGTGCAACAAACCATCTAAAACATGAATCGCATCCCTTGAATTAGTATGAATAATCTTGGTGTAGTAAGAAGAGAATTGATCACTAGTAAAACGATAGATGGTTGCTCCTTTTCCGGTTCCATAATGTGGATTTGCATCTGCATGTAGTGATGAAACACCTAGCTGCATTCTCATACCATCCGATGAGGATGTTGTACCGTCGCCCCAATAGGAAGACAATTGTAATTTATGATGAAAATTTACTAATATGGCTTGTGCTTTATTCATGGCATCTTCATACATGCGCCATTGAGATACATTGGCTAGTTGCTTATATGTAAGTCCGGGTGTTGCTTCAGCCATCTTACTCAAACCAATATTCATTCCCATTCCTAAAAGGGCTGCCATAATAATAATCGTTTCTTCTTTATCCGGTTTTCGATTATTGGAAGCATGAGTGAATTGTTCATGAAATCCTGTTATATAAGCAACATCCATGAGTAAATCGGTTAATTTTATTCTTGGGAGCATCTGATACAGGCTCGCACTAAATTTTTTTGCTTCTTCCGGAACATCTTTTTCCAAGCGTGCAATTGATATCTTTCCTTTTTCAAGAGAAACTCCGTCCAACTTAACGGAATTGGCAGCTAACCACTTTAACCTTTCATTAAGACTTTTGGTTCTCTCCGTCATATAATCTTCGAATGATAAACTAACTGATAATCTCGTATTCTCCTTCGCTTCATTCCATGTATCTTCTGAAAATAAATATTCCTCAAAATCTCTATATTGCCTGCTACCAACAATGGAAACATCTCCTGCCCGAACATGCTCCCGAAGTTCCGTTAAAACAGCCATTTCATAGTAATGACGATTAATTGTTGTACCATCATCCTCGTATAAATGCCTTTTCCAACGTTTTGAAATAAAATCCACTGGTGAGTCATCAGGTACTTTTCGCTTTCCAGATTCATTCATTCCTCGGATAATCTCTACAGCTTGTAAAAGTGGCTCATTTGCCTTTGTAGAATGAAAGTCTAATACTCTTAATAGCGTCGGCGTATATTTTCTAAGTGAATAAAAGCGTTTTTGCAGTAAGTCTAAATAATCATAGTCAGCAGGACGTGCAAGCTCCTGAGCTTCTTCTACAGAAGAAACAAAAGAATTCCATTCAATAACAGATTCCAAAACCTCAAAAACATCTAGTTTATCCTTTTTTGCTTTGATTAAAGCCTGTCCGATGTTCGTAAAGTGTATTACCTTCTCATTTAGCTTTTTACCGTTTTGTTTCTGAATTTCTTCTTGCGCCTTACGGCCTTTTGATAACAGACTTAGTATTTGTCTGTCATGAATTTCAAATGCCTTATCCGTTAACTCCTGAGTAAGATGTAATAAATAGACGGTTAATATCGAATATCGTTTATTTTCTTGAAAGTCACGGAATGCATAAGGCTCATATCTTGAACCTAAGCGAGATAGCTGTAACAGGCGATTGCGATGCAAATGACTAATTTGTACCGTTTCTAACTCCATTCCTCGTATGTATTCGAGTCGTTCTATTACTTTTAGAAATGTTTCGGGTGAAGGATGACCTGGTGGTTCCTTTAACCAACCCAATATCGTTTTATTGGATTCGGATGGATGCTGCGAAGTAATGACCTCTTCCAGCTTTTCTTTTTGCTTTTTTGTTAGAGATTGATTAACCATGTTAAATAGCTTCTTTTCAGCCATCGCCCTTGCCTCCCACACCATTCTCTCAAGTGTGGTGAAAGCAGGTAATATGATTTTATTTCTTCTTAGAAAATCTATGCATTCATGTAGTAAATGTATGGCATCACCATTTTCCAAAGCTACTTGATGAAGATGCTTAAATGTCATTCGATATTCTTTTAGAGTAAAAGTTACAAAGTCGTATTCACTTCGAATTTCTTTCAAATGATCCCAAAGTGTATTTTCTCTTTGAGGATAAAGACTAATCGTGGATGGTGTGGCACCGATTTGTTTCGATATATAATGTATGACGGAATCTGGGATGCTTTTGATATGAGTGTATGGCCATCCGGGATACCGAAGAACGGCCAATTGAACTGCGAACCCTAAACGATTTTCTTCTCTCCTTCGCCTATTTATAATTTCTAAATCTCGTTTGGAAAAAGTGTAGTAGGTTCCCAATACCCATTCATCTTCAGGGATTTGCATTAAAGCAAGTCTCTGATCTGGTGTAAGTAATTCTCTACCTCTCGCAATTTTCATATAGTCTCATCCCATTTCTGTAATTTTTCAGTTAATTAGTTTAATTATATATCAATAGAGTGTACTCTATTGATACAAGTATAGTAGACTGATAAAATCATAGTTAAGAGTGTCTCATAAGACTTGTCTCAAAAACGAGGTGAAATTTTGCAGAAAATCGGTTATATACGCGTCAGTTCGACTAGCCAAAATCCTTCAAGGCAATTTCAGCAATTGAACGAAATTGGAATGGATATTATTTATGAAGAAAAAATTTCAGGAGCCACAAAGGATCGTGAACAACTTCAAAAAATGTTAGAGGATTTACAGGAAGGTGACGTTATTTATGTTACAGATTTAACTCGGATCACTCGAAGTACGCAAGATTTATTTGAATTGATTGATTTAATACGAAATAAAAAGGCAAGCTTAAAATCACTTAAGGATACATGGCTAGATTTATCAGAAGATAATCCATACAGCCAATTCTTAATTACGGTAATGGCTGGTGTTAACCAATTAGAGCGAGACCTTATTCGTTTGCGTCAGCGTGAAGGAATTGAGCTCGCAAAGAAAGAAGGGAAGTTTAAAGGACGGTTAAAGAAATATCATAAAAATCACGCAGGAATGAATTATGCAGTAAAGCTATATAAAGAAGGAAATATGACTGTAAATCAAATTTGTGAAATTACAAATGTATCTAGGGCTTCATTATATAGAAAGCTGTCAGAAGTGAACAATTAGTCACTCCTTATTCCATATAAGGCCCCGATTGTGGAGTATCTCTAATTACGTAGTAGACTAAATACTGCGCAATAAATAATGTCTTAAATTAAGTTATTGCAAGAAAGATAGCAGAAATAAAAAGAGATAAACAGCTATCCATTATTAATGGTTTTTCTTTTTCCACCGTGGTTTGCGGTGTTTTTTTATAAATAAAAAGACCCTATACCTCTTCGGAAAATCTAACGATTGCAGCAAACATTTTGGCTAAAGCATATCCTTCCTAGTTTCATTATTAACTTTATATATCATTTAATCTTCTCAGCTTGGTTAATAATAAAATACATTAAATTTTTCAAACTATATTTTTCCACTTAGCAAACCACTTTACAAATTAAATCATATATTATACAATTCAACTATTCAATCAATAAGTTGAATAGATTAGAGGTGATTATATGGAACCTAGAGAATTTAAAGATCTTGTTTACAGTCAATTTGCTCGAATTAGTAAAGCTCTATCTAGTCCTAAGCGCTTTGAGTTATTAGATTATTTATCTCAAGGACCAAAAACAGTGGAGAGGTTATCCAAAGAAGCAAAGATGTCTGTAGCAAATACATCAAAACACCTTCAGGCACTACTAGAGGCTAGATTAGTTAAATTTAGTAAGGATAAAAACTTTGTATTCTACTCTTTAACAGATGATAACGTAATTGAACTCCTGCATTCGATTAAAAATTTAGCCGAAATGCAGTTTAGTGATATTACACACGTAAGAAAAGGTTATATAGGAAGAGATGAAAGGATTAAAATGGTTCATCTTAAAGATATGTTGAAAGAGATACAAAATGGTGAGGCTGTTCTAATTGATGTTAGACCAGAAGATGAATATAAAAATCAACATATTACGGGAGCTCTATCGATACCTGTTGAAGATCTAGAGGAGCATATTTCTTCTCTTCCAAAAGATAAAAAAATAATTGCTTATTGTCGTGGACCTTATTGTGCTTTTGCAACACAAGCAGTAGAAACATTAAACTCCCTTGGATACGAAGCTTATCGCATGGAAGAAGGGGTTCATGAGTGGAAACAATCTGATTATATTCATTAATTTTAAGGAGGAATTAAAAATGTTATTTCGTCAATATTTACACACTAATCCAGTAGCAGCATCATATTTTTTTGGGTGTGGAAGTCAATCACAAGGAGTGGTGGTAGACCCACTAGAAGATCAAGTTGATTTTTATGTAGAAGAAGCTGAAAAGTTAGGCATGAATATTGTTTATGTAATTGATACACATCTTCATGCTGACCATGTATCAGGTGCAAGAAAATTAGCTGAGAAAACAGGTGCAAAATATGTCCTTCATTCTTCAGCAGAAACAAGCTTTAACTTTACTCCAGTAGAAGACGGGGATGAATTATTAGCTGGAAATACACTATTAAAGTTCTTGCATACCCCAGGTCATACACCAGAGCACATTTCTATCGTGGTTTCTGATAAACGTCGAGCTGATGAACCTTGGTTTGTCTTAACAGGTCATACGTTAATGGTTGGAGATGCAGGTAGAACTGAATTGGCTGTATCTATTGAAGAAGGGGCAAAAGATTTGTATCAAAGCTTAAAAAAGATCACTCAATTAGAAGACCATGTTGAAATTTATCCTGGAGCGTTTTCAGGATCAGTTTGTGGACGTGGTTTAAGTGGGAAACCTTCTTCAACCATTGGATTTGAAAAACGTCACAATGAAGCAATGAGATTTGATAACGAGAAGGAATTTGTTGATTTTATGACAACGAACGTACCACCACAACCAGAAGGTTTTAAAGAGATGAGAAAAACAAATCAAGGAAAATAATAAAGTGGAGAACCTCTATTTGGTTCTCCCTTTTTGGAGGTGAATGGTTTGAGTAAAGTACAAATTGGAATTAAAGAAAATTTAATAAATTTCATACTTCTAGTTGTTACGAACTTCTTTGTTGGTTCAATGGTTGGTTTAGAAAGAACCATTCTCCCGATTATTGGTGAAGAAGATTTTGGTTTGGCATCGGCTAGTGCGGCATTATCTTTTATTATTAGTTTTGGATTTTCAAAGGCTATTGTGAATTATTTTGCAGGTGCTATCGCAGACCGATTAGGAAGAAAGAAAGTCCTTCTTATCGGTTGGAGTATCGGCTTATTAGTTCCTTTGCTGGTTATATTTGCGACCTCATGGTGGATGATTGTAGTTGCAAATATTTTCTTAGGTATCAACCAAGGATTATCTTGGTCCATGACCGTAAATATGAAAATTGATTTATCGAAACCTACTCAAAGAGGTTTTGCTGTAGGGTTAAATGAATTTGCAGGGTATATAGGAGTAGCTGTAATGGCTGGTGTCTCTGGTTTTGTTGCAACAAATTTTTCTAACCGCCCCGAACCATTTTATTTAGGTATTATTATTGTGGTAATCGGTTTTATCTTATCATTACTTGTAAGAGATACAGAAGAACATATAAAGCTTCAAACAAAATCATCCAATAATGGTCCGACTTTATCTGCAAAAGAAGTGTTCAAAATAACTACGTTTAAGAATAAAAGTTTATCTAGCATCACTTTTGCAGGATTAAGCACAAACCTTAAAGATGGTATGGCTTGGGGACTCTTCCCATTATTCTTTACAGGTGTTGGCTTAACCGTATCAGAAATTGGAGTGTTAGTTGCGATTTATCCAGCTTCATGGGGATTTTTCCAACTGTTTACCGGAGCGTTAAGTGATAAGATCGGACGAAAGTGGTTCATTGTTGGTGGAATGTGGCTTCAAGCTCTTTCTCTGTGGATGATTTTATTTGTAAACGAATATAGCCTATGGTTCATAGCAGCTATTCTTCTAGGACTAGGAACCGCAATGGTATATCCAACCTTACAAGCTTCAATTAGTGATATAGCACAACCAGAATGGAGAGCCTCATCAATGGGAGTTTATCGTTTTTGGAGAGATAGTGGATATGCATTTGGAGCATTATTTGCAGGATTTATTGCAGATATGCTTAATATTAGTTGGGCAATTGGTTTAGTTGCTCTATTACCTCTAATTGCAGGAATCATAACAGCAGTTCGAATGAATGAAACATTAATAAGGTAGGAACAGAGTATTGAATCAATATAAAAGATTTATTGAAAAATCCTACTCAATGTACGACAAAGACCAAACTTAAGGCTTGTAGTATCTTATTACTCATTTTATAATTAATATATACCATTACGGGTATACGTATATAATGGAAGGGGGGATGATTCTGTCTCATCGAACTGATCCAAATAGAGCATATAGGCTCTTTGATCCAAAGAGAAAAAAGCTTATAACACCCAATAAGGCATTGGAATTATTAGAACTTGAAGAGTTTGAAAATGTCGCTGATCTAGGTGCGGGTAACGGCTATTTTACACTTTCACTAACGAAAAAATCTAAGATGGTTTATGCTGTAGATATTGAACCCAGGATGTTGAAATTATTAATGGAACGTGCAGAAAAGGAGAACATAAGTAATATCAGGTATGTTGAAAGTAATCTTGAGGATATAAAATTGGAAAAGAATATTGTAGATAGATAAAGCGTTAATAGCTTTTGTCATACATGAAGTGCCTGATATAAAAGCTGCACTCGGAGAAATTCGTAGGATTATAAAGCCAGGTGGAATGTTTGTATTGTTAGAATGGGAAGCGGTGGAATCAGAGATAGGACCTTCAATAGAACAGAAAGTACCGTCTATAACCATGAAAAAGTTATTAGAACAAAACGGCTTTCATCCAAAACTTGTGCATTTAAATCAATCAATTTATGCAATAATTGCTAAAAACATTAAATTTTAAGGAGGATAAAAAATGTTTGACTATACCGTTGAAACAAAAAAGAGTATTAATGAAGCAGTAACAAGTTTAGAAACTAATTTGAAAGAAGAGAAGTTTGGCGTTTTGTGGATGTTTGATATCAAAGACAAACTTCAAGAGAAGGGACTAGATTTTAATCAGGAATATAAGGTCTTAGAAGTCTGTAATCCACATGAAGCTCAGAGAGTTTTAAATGAAAACTTATTAGTGGGGTATTTTTTACCATGTAAAATTGTTGTTTACAGTGACAATGGGCAAACTAAGATAGGGATGCCTAGACCAACAGCACTTATTAAGCTTGTGAATAATGATGAAATCATAAAGCTTGCAAAAGATATTGAGGATCGTTTAATTAATTGTATTAATAAAAGTATATAGAAACTGTGAATTTGCCTGTCAAGAAATAAATATTTTATAACTACTTTGAAAAAAACGGGCGACGATAAAAAACTATCGCCGTCCTTTTTTTTATTTTTCGTTTACTATTTTATTTATCGTATCTATCATTTCAGGACTTTGAAATATTTCTATCATGCCATCTTGCATTTCCGGTACTGCCATCATGTCCAGCATACATATTTGGGCTTATGCCACCAGAGTACATCATATGATCGATGCCACCATATCCGGCAAGAAGGAGTAAGGCTAAAACGGCAACGACACGTTGATTTGTTTTTATTTTCATTTGTTTTCCTCCTTGTTTAGACATTCACTTTTACTGCTTTCCCGAATAAATGTCTTTTATAGCCCTAAGGTTAATCCACCTAATATTTCAAACAAAATTAAACTCCACCTAAAACTCCACCTACTATTATTATTTTTTTATTCATTTTAATCACTCCAGTTCAACTTTATACCCCTGTTAGTATTGTGATATTAACATTACTAAAATCAATTAGTGTGATAAAAGTTACAATTAGAAGCTTATTTTGGATTTATATGGACGTGGCAAATAAACATATTTAACCGATAAAAGAGAATTCTAAGTATGACTTGTATTACTTCAACATAAGGAGTGACGAAATGAATACTAAGTCAAAAGTTGCTGAGATTTTACCAAAAGAAGTATCTGAAAAAGTAAGGCAAGGAAAAGCACAAAGTATTATCGATGTTCGTGAACATGAAGAAGTTGCACAAGGGAGAATCCCAGGTGCTTACCATATTCCTTTAGGAGAGCTTGAAAATCGATTACATGAAATTGACAAAGACAAGGAGCATTTTATGGTATGCCAATCGGGGAATCGGAGTGGAATGGCTGCTGAATTTTTGCAAGATAAGGGGTATAAAGTGAAAAATATGGTTGGTGGAATGCTTAATTGGGAAGATGAAGTCGAAAAACCGTAACCCAAGAAGGAGGAATCTCAATGGAAGTTACAGTTAATAGGGTGTTAGATGCAAAGGGACTGGCTTGCCCGATGCCAATTGTAAAAACAAAAAAAGAAATGAACACCCTTGAACCAGGTGAAGTGATGGAAATTCAAGCTACCGATAAAGGTTCAACAGCTGATTTAAAGGCTTGGGCTTCTAGTACCGGTCATCAGTATTTAGGAACTGTAGAAGAGGGAGAGACCTTAAAACATTATCTTCGAAAAGTTCGTTCAGAAGAAGAAAAACCTGAAGCAAAACATCCGGATGTGGTTCATTTAGATGAATTATTAAAGAAATTAGATGGAAATGAAAAAATAACTGTTTTAGATGTGAGAGAACCGGCTGAATATGCATTCGGTCATGTACCGGGTGCTATTAATATCCCACTTGGTGAATTAGAAAATCGGTTTGAGGAACTTAACAATGTAGACAATCTACATGTCATTTGTAGAACGGGTAGTCGTAGTGATTTTGCTGCACAAAAGTTAACCGAAAAAGGCTTTAACAACGTTAAAAATGTAGTTCCTGGAATGAAAGACTGGACAGGACCTATCGATAAAAATCATTAAACAAGGAGGAATAATAATGAAAGTAGCTATCATTGCCTCAAACGGTGGGATGTTTGATGCCTATAAAGTATTCAATATTGCAACGGCTGCAGCTGCTACTGATGCTGAAGTGGGAATCTTTTTTACATTTGAAGGCTTAAATCTCATTCATAAAGAAGGTCATAAAAATTTGCCAATGCCTACAGGAACAGAACATTATCAAGAAGGATTTAAAAAAGCGAATGTTCCACCAGTTGAAGAGCTTGTTGCAATGGCGAGTGAGATGGGTGTGAAAATGATTGCGTGCCAAATGACAATGGATGTTATGAGTTTAGAAAAAGAGCATTTTGTAGAAGGGATTGATGTTGGCGGTGCAGTTACCTTTTTAGCGTTTGCTAAAGATGCTGACGTAACGCTAACGTTCTAAAGGAGTGAAGAATGATGAATAAGAATGTTACTGTCTATACCACAAACACTTGTCCCTATTGTGTAATGGTAAAAAACTTTTTAAATGAGCAAGGTGTCGCATTTAAAGAAGTAAATGTGCAAGAAGATCCTGCAGCAGGAGATAAATTGGTTGAAACAACAGGTCAGATGGGAGTCCCTCAAATTGAAATTAGTGGTGAGTGGGTTTTAGGGTATGATCCGGAAACGATTACTCAACTTTTAGAAAAGTAAAAGGAGGAGACACATGGGAACAACAACAGCTCTGAAAACAATATCTGTTAAAGATTTAGCCCAGAAAGTCATTAATCATGAAGACCTTTTCATCCTTGATACCCGTAATACCAGCGATTTTGACGATTGGAAAATAGAAGGGCGCAATATAGAGGTAATCAATTCTCCTTACGTTGAATTATTAGAAGGAGTCGATTCAATATTAGATAAACTACCAAAGAGCAAAGAAATTTATGTCATTTGTGCTAAAGGTGGTGCATCAGAATTTGTCGCCGAACAAATAATGGAACAGGGGTTTACAGATGTTTACTCAGTAGAAGGCGGAATGAAGGCTTGGAGTGAACACCTTGAGCCAATAAAGATTGGTGATTTGAAAAATGGAGGAAGCATCTTTCAATTTGTACGGATTGGAAAAGGCTGCCTTTCCTATTTAATTGAGTCTGACGGAAAAGGGGCAATAATTGATACTAACAGAATGTTGTCTCCATATGAAGAGATGATAAAGGAACATAATATTACGTTAACACACGTTTTAGATACTCATTTGCATGCTGACCATATTTCTGGTGGTAGAGAACTTGCTGAAAAACATGGTGCAACCTATTATTTACCACCAAAGGATGCTAAAGAAGTCACATTTAACTACTCACAAATTAATGACGGCGATGAATACAAGGTTGGACAGACAACCATAAAAGCCATTTACTCTCCTGGGCATACCATTGGTAGTACATCTTTTGTCGTTGATGATCAATATTTGTTAACAGGTGACATTTTATTTATTGATTCCATTGGTCGCCCTGATCTAGCTGGTAAAGCTGAAGACTGGGTAGGAGATTTAAGAAATACCCTTTATCAACGTTACAAAGAGCTAGCTGATAATCTTCTAGTCTTACCTGCCCATTACATGGGAATTAACGAAATGAATGATGATGGAAGTATTTCAGAAAAACTTGGTGTACTTTATCAACAAAATCATGGATTAAATATTAATGATGAAGCTGAATTCAGAAAAACGGTGACAGAAAATCTTCCGCCACAGCCGAATTCATACCAAGAAATTCGTGAGACAAATATGGGTAAAATCAAACCAGAAGAAGAACAACAAAGGGAAATGGAAATTGGACCAAATCGCTGTGCAGTGAGATAGGAGGAAAAGAGATGGAAGCAACAAAAGTATTAGATGCAAAAGGGCTAGCTTGTCCAATGCCAATTGTAAAAACAAAAAAGGAAATGGATTCATTAAGTTCAGGAGAGATCCTTGAGATTCATGCAACAGATAAAGGGGCAAAAAATGACTTGACTGCATGGGCACAATCGGGTGGACACGAATTGCTAAAAGATGAAGAAGAAAATGGTGTTTATAAGTTCTGGTTAAAAAAAGGATAGAATTTAGGGGAAGGTACCTTTAAACGGTTACCCTCCCCCTTTGATTGGAGGAAAAAGAAAGTGGATATTGGATTTATCGTGGTTATATTCCTTATCGGTTTTATTGGATCCTTCATATCCGGAATGGTAGGAATTGGTGGATCGATTATTAAATATCCCATGCTTTTATACATTCCACCACTGTTTGGATTAGCTGCATTTAGTGCACATGAGGTATCTGGAATTAGCGCCGTACAAGTTTTTTTCGCCACAATAGGGGGAGTATGGGCTTATAGAAAAGGAGGGTACTTGAATAAAACGTTAATTATATACATGGGTGTTGCCATATTAATTGGTAGTTTTATTGGTGGATATGGCTCAAAGCTCATGACCGAAAGTGGAATTAACATTGTATATGGAATTCTAGCTTTAATCGCCGTTGTGATGATGTTCTTACCTAAAAAAGGAATCGATGAGATCCCACATGATCAGGTGAAGTTTAATAAATGGCTCGCAGCTGTTCTTGCATTAATTGTTGGGGTGGGTGCGGGAATTGTTGGTGCTGCTGGTGCGTTCATTTTAGTTCCTATCATGCTCGTAGTGCTGAAAATTCCAACTAGAATGACGATAGCGACCTCTTTAGCTATTACGTTTATCTCGTCTATTGGTGCAACTGTTGGGAAAATTACAACAGGTCAAGTCGAATATTATCCAGCGTTAATCATGGTTGTAGCAAGCCTAATCGCTTCGCCACTTGGTGCTAATTTTGGTAAAAAAATAAATACCAAAATCCTACAATGGATTTTGGCATTACTCATATTAGCTACTTCAATTAAAATTTGGTCTGATATTTTATTTTAAGAGACCTTATTACTTTCAACGTATGTCTCAAGTGCAGGATGATATTCCTTTTGAAAATGATTATCTGGACATGATTTGATTACAATTGAGAGTAATGAGTTCGTTTTATCGCTGACTAAATTTTTATTACAAGTAGGGCATTTTTCATTGAAAAAAGATTTGAAAAAACGTTTCATATTAGGTTCCTCCTATACCCATTAATTCCTATTGTTATACTAGGTATTGTAGAAGATTTATTTAAAAAACTCAATGGGTTTATATACCAATCAACGAGAGGATGGGAATGTATGAGAGATCTATTTCCACCAACTACGACTAAAGTAAAGTTAAACACAGATGATAGAATCAATAATGATATAGAACGAAAAACTGCACATAATATCAACAATTACTACGGGAAAACTGAAAAAGAAATAGATAAACGTATTAAAGAATTAAATTATGAATGGGATACCGAAAGAGTTTTAGAACTTAACTTTGCATCAATTGTATTGATATCATCTTTACTTGGATTATTAAGCAATAAAAAATGGATGGCATTGTCAGGAATAACAAGTGTATTTATGATCCAACATTCTTTACAGGGGTGGTGTCCTCCATTACCACTGATAAGGAGACTTGGCGTTAGGACTGCAACAGAAATATTTGAAGAGAAGGAAGCATTAAAGAAGATACTAAATAAAAGCTGATATTGGGTTATTTTTTATAGAACACTCGTGACTTTATGAGTGTTCTTTTATTATGAAAACAGAATCAAAATCCTTCTTCATCACCTATTGTTTAAAAGTAATGGTTGAATGGACAAAATAATTAAATATGAACATATAGGAGGGAAATGGATGAATATTATTAAAAACTCAAAACAAAAGTTTATTTTTGCGAATCGCAATTTATTTGGTGGCTTTTTATTTGGGCTTGGTCTTGTAGCTTTTATTGATGAAACGGTTTTTCATCAACTACTACACTGGCATCACTTCTATGATAAATCAACAACTGATATTGGACTAGTTTCGGATGGTCTGTTTCATGCTTTTAGTTGGTTTGCGACCATCTTTTCAGCTTTTATGTTTGCAGACCTTCGCCGCAGAAATGCTTTTTGGCTTGCAAGATGGTGGGGAGGAATATTGCTTGGGGCTGGAGGCTTTAATTTGTATGATGGTATCATCCAACACAAGTTCATGAGAATACATCAGATTCGTTACAATGTAGAAATACTTCCTTACGACTTAGTGTGGAATTTAGTTGCTGTAGCACTCATTATTGTTGGGGTGATTCTCGTATTTCGCACAAGAAAGCAATTATCCCAAGGGGAGGAAATTCTTAGTGGATCACAATCACATTGATAGTTCCGGTTATAGTTATTTAGATTATTTCTTCATTTTGGTATTTGTGTTAATGATTATTCTTTATATAATGGGAGTTGTTTTATCCAATCGAAAGCATAAAAAATGGTCGCCATACCGAACGTTATCTTGGCTTTTAGGGGTTCTGTTTGTAGCACTTGCTGTAGTGGGACCGGTAGCTGAACAAGCCCATATGGATCTTAAAATACACATGCTAGGTCATTTATTTCTTGGGATGTTAGGACCTCTACTTATTGCGCTTTCTGCACCGATGACGCTTTTTTTAAGAACTCTGTCTGTGAAATTAGCACGACGGTTTACACAGATATTAAAAAGTTACCCGGTCCGCATTGTAAGTGATCCTTTTATCGCATCGCTTCTAAATATTGGAGGACTATGGGTACTCTATACAACGGACTTATACGCACAAATGCACGGGAATTTATATCTTTATGTCTTTATACACGTTCATGTATTCATAGCAGGATACCTTTTTACAGTATCCATGATCTATATTGATCCAGTTGCCCATAGAACAAGTTTCCTCTATCGTTCTATTGTTTTAATAATCGCCTCAGGCATCCACGGTATTCTATCAAAGTATATTTATGCCCATCCCCCAAAGAGTGTACCAATTTCCCAAGCCGAGATGGGTGGAGTGCTAATGTATTATGGTGGAGATGTGATCGATATATTTCTAATCTTCATTTTTTGTTATCAATGGTATATATCCACAAATAAAAGAAGGGTATCTGATAAATCAAAATTATTCTTACAAAGTTAAAAAGAAATAAATTTAAAGGTATTGACAATATACCCTAATGGGTATAATATAAACGTTGTAAGACATTCCTTTTTTTATTAGTAAAGGAGACAGCATATGATAGTTGCTATAATAATGAGTGCCATTATTGTTGCTCTTTTTAAAAGACATTTTCCCGTTTTTAGGGTTGAAAATATAACTAATCACGTTGATATGGGAACATCAATAGTCGTAGATGTAAGAGATTATATTGAGTCTCATAACAGCCCAATAGAAAGAGCCATCAATGTTCCAGTGGCATACCTTAATAGGTTTTATTCAGAAATCCCAAAAAGTGACTTGATTGTAGTGGCATCAAACCGCCTTGAAAGGAATCTAGCGATTCGTTTCTTACGCAAAAGAGATTTTAAGGTCGTTGGCTATTTAATTACAAATCAAACACAAACAGTATTAAAGGAAAATCAATTAAATAAAGAAAGTTATTGTTAAGGGGGAAAACAGATGGAATACAACGACCAAATGAAAAACAGAGTAAAGCGCATTGAAGGACAACTTAGAGGAATTTTGAGAATGATGGAAGAAAATAAAGACTGCAAAGATGTTATTACTCAGTTGTCTGCAGCAAGAACAGCGATTGATCGGACGATTGGAGTTGTCGTCAGTTCAAATTTAGTGGAATGTGTTCGTAACGCCGAAGAAATTGGTGAGAAAAATACAGAAGAACTATTAAAAGAAGCTGTCAATCTGCTTGTAAGAAGTAGATAGAAATAAAGGGGTTGACACTCTCTTTTATTTTTAATAATATTATACCCATAGGGGTAAAGGTAAAAGGAAAATTTTTTATACAGAAAAATACCCTAATGGGTAAACAACAAGAGGAGGAACAAACATGACAGAAACAAAAAAAACAACAATCGTATTATTTAGTGGTGATTATGATAAAGCAATGGCTGCTTATATTATTGCAAACGGGGCAGCTGCCTATGATCATGAAGTAACTATTTTCCACACATTTTGGGGATTAAATGCTCTACGTAAGGATGAAGATATTGAAGTGAAAAAAGGTTTCATGGAAAAGATGTTTGGCAAAATGATGCCAAGAGGTGCTGAAAAAATGGGTCTGTCAAAAATGCACTTTGCAGGTTTCGGTCCTAAAATGATTAAAGATGTAATGAAAAAGCATAATGCAATGCCACTTTCAGACTTAATTGAAATGGCAAAAGAACAAGATGTTAAGCTCGTTGCTTGTACGATGACAATGGATTTATTAGGACTTCAAAAAGAAGAACTTTTAGATAATATCGAGTATGCAGGTGTAGCTGCATATTTAGCTGATGCAGAAGATGGAAATGTAAACCTATTTATCTAAACACGTTAGGGGGATTATCCCCTACATAAAAGGAGGGAGTAAGTTTGGAATATCTAAATTATTTAATCATTGGACTCTTTCTGTTATTTATCATTAAACGAATCATCCCGGCTAAAGGTGTTAGACAGATTTCAACAACAGATTTAAAGAATGAATTAAAAGATAGGAATAAACAATTTGTTGATGTACGTACTCCTGGGGAGTTTAAGGGAAGAAACATTAAAGGATTTAAAAATCTCCCACTCCAACAACTTGCGCAAAAAGCGGAGAAGGAACTATCAAAAGACAAAGAAGTAGTTGTTATTTGTCAAAGTGGAATGAGAAGTCAAAATGCTACTAAAATATTAAAAAAATTAGGATTTACGAACGTGACAAATGTAAAAGGTGGTATGAGTGCCTGGAGATAAAAAGGAGGAGAGAAAATGAAACAACTAACAGCAAAAGAAGTGGAAACATCGTTAGTAGAAGGTCAACCATTAAACTTGATTGATGTTCGTGAAGTGGATGAAGTTGAAACTGGGAAAATCCCAGGAGCGATCCACATTCCACTAGGGTTATTAGAATTCCGTATGCATGAATTAGATAAGTCTCAAGACTATATCATGGTTTGTCGTTCTGGTGCACGTAGTGGTCGCGCCTGTCAATTTCTTGAAAGTCATGGGTTTAAGGTAACCAACATGACAGGCGGAATGCTTGCGTGGGAAGGCGAAACAAAATAAGGTGATTTTTTTTAGAAGTCAATATACTCGTAAGGGTAATAAACAGGAGGTTTTTATATTATGAATTCATTAAAAACAGATCTTTTATTAGATGCAAAGGGCCTAGCTTGCCCAATGCCTATCGTCAAAACAAAAAAGGCAATGAATGAGTTACAATCTGGTCAAGTCTTAGAGGTTCAAGCAACAGATAAAGGGTCAAAAGCTGACCTTGAAGCATGGGCAAAAAGCGCTGGACATCAGTATCTAGGCACAATTGAACAAGGAGATGTGTTAAAGCATTACCTTAGAAAATCTTCCAATGATGGAACAATTGAAAGAAAACATCCTAACATCACAAGCAATGAAGAGTTGGAGAAAAAACTAGATGTTAACGAGAATATTGTTGTTCTCGATGTTAGAGAAGCAGCGGAGTACGCATTCAACCATATTCCAAACGCCATCTCTATTCCGTTAGGAGAGTTAGAGGATCGTCTTTCAGAGCTTAATACAGCTGATGAGATTTATGTGGTGTGTCGAACTGGAAACCGTAGTGATCTCGCAGCTCAAAAATTAGCTGAAAAAGGTTTTGCAAATGTGATTAATGTTGTGCCAGGGATGAGTGCTTGGTCAGGCAAAACCAATAGTTTAAATAAATAAGGAGGGGAAATTTGATATGAGCACAGTAACGGTATACACAACCACACGCTGTCCGTATTGTGTTATGCTAAAGAACTTTTTGGCAGATCAAACTATACCTTTTAAAGAGGTAAATGTTGAAGAAAACCCAGAGATTATGAACCAACTAGTCGCAAAGACCGGACAACTGGGTGTGCCTCAAACAGAGGTAAATGGCAAGTGGGTTGTTGGTTATGATCCAAATAATATAATGCTAGCATTAAGAAACTAGGAGGAATTAAGAATGAGTAAAGTAGCAATTATAGCAAGTAATGGTGGATTATTTGATGCATATAAAGTTTTTAATATCGCAACAGCTGCAGCAGCATCTGATCAGGAAGTTGCCATATTCTTTACATTTGAAGGATTAAACTTAATTCATAAAGAGGCATACACACAACTACCAATGCCAGAGGGGAAAGAGCATTTTGCTGAAGGGTTTGCAAAAGCAAACGTACCAGCTATACCTGAGTTAGTGGCAATGGCACAAGAAATGGGTGTCAAATTCATTGGTTGCCAAATGACAATGGATGTGATGGGATTAGAAAAGGAAGCATTTGTGGATGGAATTGAAGTGGGTGGAGCTGTAACCTTTTTAGAATTTGCAAAAGATGCAGATGTAACTCTTACGTTTTAATAAAAATTAATTATTTTTTTGAATTTAAATATACCATAGGGGGTAAAATGATATGACTGTAAAGGCTATGACTTCAAAAGAAGTAACAAAAAAAGTATTTAATAAAGAACCATTATTTATTCTAGACGTTCGTAATGAAAGTGACTTTCAAGATTGGAAAATTGAAGGAGAAAACTTCGACTATTATAATATTCCGTATTTCGAGTTACTGGATGGAGTGGAAGGAATCTTAGATAAAATCCCGGCTAATCAAGAAGTTTTAGTCGTTTGTGCAAAAGAAGGATCTTCATTAATGGTGGCAGAGATGTTATCAGAACAAGGATTAACGGCTTCTTACCTGCAAGGTGGGATGAAAGCGTGGAGTGAGTACTTAGAGCCTGTGAAGGTCGGGGACTTAAACGATGGAGGTGAAGTGTATCAGTTCGTTCGTATCGGTAAGGGCTGCCTATCTTACATGGTCGTCTCAAATGGGGAAGCAGCTATCATCGATGCAACTCGTATGACTGATATTTATCTTGATTTTGCAAAAGAAATTGGTGCAAAAATTACGCATGTATTTGATACGCATCTTCATGCTGACCACATTTCTGGTGGAAGAGTCATTGCTGAGAGAACAGGTGCTACGTATTGGTTACCACCAAAGGATGCAACAGAAGTCACATTTGAGTATAAGCCTTTAGAAGATGGAAATGTGGTAACAATCGGAAATACTGCCATCGATATTCATGCCCTGTATTCTCCAGGTCACACAATTGGTTCTACATCGTTTGTTGTGGATTCTCAGTTCTTATTATCAGGTGATATCCTATTCATCGATTCAATCGGCAGACCAGACTTAGCTGGGATGGCAGAAGACTGGGTAGCAGATTTAAGAGAAAGTTTGTACATCCGTTACAGAGAGCTTTCAGAAGAACTAGTTGTTCTACCAGCGCACTTTATGATCATTGATGAATTGAATGACGATGGTAGTGTATCAGAAAAATTAGGGACACTATTTGCAAAAAATCATGGTCTAAACATCGAGGACGAAAATGAATTCAGAAAATTAGTAACAGAAAACCTACCACCACAACCAAATGCGTATCAAGAAATTCGTGAAACTAACATGGGGAAAATTAACCCAGATGATGAAAAACAACGTGAAATGGAAATTGGACCAAACCGTTGTGCGGTTCGATAAAAACTTATTTTAGGAGGAATAACGAAATGGAAGCAACTAAAGTATTAGACGCAAAAGGATTAGCATGTCCAATGCCAATTGTAAAAACAAAAAAGGCAATCAATGAATTAGCATCAGGTGAAATTCTAGAAATTCATGCTACTGATAAAGGTGCTAAAAACGACCTAACAGCTTGGGCAAAATCTGGTGGTCATGAACTAATTAAGCATGAAGAAGAAAATGATGTATTTAAATTTTGGATTAAAAAAGGTTAAAAAATAAGGGGAGCCTATGTAGGGTTCCCTTTTTTCAAAAGGAGGTAACACCATGGATTTTGGATTCATCATTACGATTTTCTTAATAGGATTTATTGGATCATATGTTTCAGGAATGTTAGGAATCGGCGGGTCTATTATTAAATACCCAATGTTATTATATATTCCACCGTTATTTGGCTTAGCAGCATTTACTGCACATGAAGTTTCAGGCATAAGTGCGATTCAAGTATTCTTTGCAACTATTGGTGGAGTTTGGGCTTACCGAAAAGGTGGATATTTAAATAAAACGTTAATTATGTATATGGGTGCTAGTATTTTAGTGGGTAGTTTTGTTGGAGGATTTGGATCAAAGTTAATGTCTGAAGGAGGCATTAATTTAATTTATGGGATATTAGCCTTAATTGCAGCAGTGATGATGTTTATTCCGAAAAAGGGAATAGACGACATTCCATTAGATCAGGTGAAATTTAACAAATGGCTTGCAGCACTATTAGCCCTTATTGTAGGGGTGGGGGCTGGGATCGTTGGAGCAGCAGGAGCCTTTTTATTAGTGCCAATCATGTTAGTGGTATTAAAAATTCCAACAAGAATGACGATCGCTTCTTCTCTAGCGATTACGTTTATTTCATCAATCGGAGCGACAGTAGGTAAAATTACGACCGGACAAATTGACTACTTCCCAGCTTTTATTATGATCGTTGCAAGTTTAATTGCTTCCCCATTGGGTGCAATGGCTGGAAAAAAAGTAAATACCAAAGTGTTGCAAGTCATTTTAGCGTTATTAATTGGAGCTACTGCCGTTAAGATTTGGTTAGATATTTTGTAAAAACAGGGGAAAATAAAGTGTATTCATAGTAGGTTTGAAAGAAGGGGTTATAATGACGAACAAGAAATTTGTTTATTTTGTATCGTTAAGCTCAAATGTTCCCTATGTGTTGAAGAAATCAATCGAAATGGTTGAACAAAAAAATGAAGTCGCCATATTTTTTGATCTTGATGGAGCGCGTGTTTTAGATAAACGTTATTTAAAAAGAATGACGAGAACACATGGAGTAGATCTATCCTTACTTTTTAACTTGGCTTTAAATGCGGGAATTAAATTGTATGGTTGTCAAATGAATGTGTTAATTGCTGATGGTTTGGAATTAATAGAAGGGGCAGAACTCGCGGGCGTTGTTACCTTTTTAGAAACAGCCTACCAAGCTGATGCTGTTTTAAGTTTTTAAGAGGGGGACTAAACATGAATACGAAAAAAGTTGTCGTTTTAGCACTTCATGATGAATTAGAGTCTGCTTACCCACCTTTAAATGTTGCTGTTGGAGCTGCTTCATCCGGGGCTGATGTGATCTTAGCCTTCTCACGAAAAGGAGTAAACATTTTAGATCAAAAATACATTCCTATTCCATCGGATGGAATTGAATACTTGTCTAATGCTCTAGCTGATTTTAACGCACCTTCAATTAACGATTTACTTGAGATAGCTGTTGAATCTGGCGTTAAATTTTATGTGGTGGACTTAGATATAAAGGACCATACGCAATTTAAGTACCCAGCTGAGCAAGTCCCCATTAAATGGGTTTTAAATGAGGCAGTTTCAGCGGATTTGTTTGTACATTTTTAAATATTGAGGAGGAATAACGTTGATTAAAATTACAGATGCTGCGATATCAAAAATAAAACAAGAAGTTAAAGATGTAAAAAAACCATTTATTCGTCTTGCAATGGGCATTGGTTGAGGGGGACCTCAGCTTCGTCTGGCTCTGGAAGAGTCAGCTTTAGAAAATGATGAGATTATTGAACAAGATGGCATAAGTTTTTTAGTACATGAAACAAGTAAACCATATTTTAATAATGTCAAAATTGATTATACCAAGACCATATTGGGTGGCGGGCAATTTATTGTCCTTACACTATAAGTACATCTGAAAGCAGGAGTTTCCTTGAAGATTAAAACAATAGCATTATATCTACCCCTTGTCATTTTAGTATTATATTTTGGCTATACCCAGTTTGAAAATAATAGCATTAAAACAATTTCAATTAATGAGTTGGAGCAAAAATTACAGGATCCCAAATCAAGTAACATAATCTTTGTTGATGTGCGTGAACCCCATGAATATGAAGCAGGTCATATTAAAGGGATGAAAAACATTCCACTAAGCACATTAAAATCCGATTATAAAGGTCTTTCTAAAGATGCGGAAATCGTTCTATTGTGCAGAAGTGGGAAACGAAGTCTTCAAGCTGCAAACATTTTAAAAGACTATGGTTATGGTAATGTTGTAAGTGTAAGTGGCGGTATTCAAGAATGGCAGGGAGAAATTATAAAATAAGTAATGGAGTAGGCTGATAATATGAATAAAGATCATAACAACTGTGGCAAAGGTAGTTGAGGAATTCCTAACAAAAAATCACGGTCATTTTTCCCACCCATATGACCAGGGATTTTAGTCTGGCTCCTGGTAGGAGTCATCGTCTTGTTTCAAAGAATCTTTTAAGAAGAGGGGCTAAACAGCCCCTTTTTGTGTAAACATCAAGCAATTTTTTTGGAGGTACCCATGGATATCATTCAAATCGGTTCATTTACGATTCTCCTTAAATGGTTTCTTCTTGGAGTGGCAATTCTATTTGGAATAGTTTTTATAAAAGTATTGCTCCTACGCTTACCGAATAGGGAACATAATAAGGCAGTATTTGACTTATTAACTAATAGCGTGTTTTTAGGCTTTTTTATTTGGAAAGGTAGCTTACTTCTTACGGAACCTTCATTAGTAATAAAAAGTCCTTTGTCGTTGTTGTATTTTACAGGAGGAAGAAGTGGCTTAATTTTAGCTATTATTTTTTCAATCTACTACTTTATTTATAAAGCAAGGAAATTAGATATTTCAATGCTAGTTACTTTGAAATACGGCTTACTATTTAGTTTTTCAGTGCTGTCTGTCTATCACTTTTTATCCGCCACCTTTGTAGAGGATAATTTCATTTATCATGTTCTTTTTGGCATTTATTCGTTGACTAATTTGATACTCATTCTAGTTCAAAAAATTCTATCCTCATATAAATCATTTTTTTCTGTCATCGTCTTATTTTCATTCTACAAAATAATACTCTCATTGGTTCTAATCAATGAAAATACGATTTTTATTTTCTCGATGGAGCAGTGGTTTTTTGTAGGATTAATAATCTTGTCTCTTTACCTTTGGGATAGAAAACTACAGTAGAAAGATAGGTGGGTAAGAATTGGAAAATATCACAATATTTTTTGCATTAACTGCAGGGGTACTTTCATTTTTTTCACCTTGTGTGTTTCCATTAATTCCTGCATATGTTGCTCATTTAACCGATGGTTCAGTAAAAGATGGAAAAGTAAATACCCAGAAGAGTGTCCTGTTTTCTCGTTCAATAAGTTTTATCTTTGGATTTAGTATTGTATTTGTGTTACTAGGAGCTTCAGCAAGTGTTGTAGGACAAATATTTTTAGATAATAAGAAATTAATTCAAATGATAGGGGGATTCCTCATCATTATTTTTGGGTTACAGATGCTTGGTGTGTTTAAAATAAAGTTTTTAATGACTGAAAAACGGTTTGATTATAATAGGAAGTCCAAAGCTAGTTCTCTAAAATCATTTATCCTTGGTTTAGCATTTGGATCAGGATGGACACCTTGTGTAGGACTTGCTTTATCGTCCATTTTATTACTGGCTAGTTCAACTGAAACGATTTATTCTGGCATGTTTTTATTATGGATATACGCCTTAGGTCTAGGCATTCCTTTTCTCATGTTATCTTTTCTTGTGACATACTCTTTAAATGTGATTAAAAGAATCAATAAGGTTTTACCAAAGCTTTCGTTAGTTAATGGAGTAATCCTTATCATAATGGGATTGTTATTATTCACTGGTCAAATGGAAAAGATCAGTGCTTATCTCTCTACATTCACGATTTTTGAAGGAGTGGGATTATGAACAAACAAATACTCGTCTTAGTAGGTTTGATTGGTCTTTTAGGTTGGGGAGTATATGACTATGCATTTTCAGAAAAAGACAATATGGATGAAACCTCCCTTAACAATCGAATAGAAAATAATGATTTAATTAGTGGAATAAAAGAAGGAAATTTGGCACCTGAATTTCAACTCCAGACTTTAGAAGGAAGAGAAGTAAAACTGTCTGACTATAAAGGAAAGAAAGTCATTTTAAATTTTTGGGCTACTTGGTGTCCTCCTTGTAAAGCTGAAATGCCTCATATGCAAGAATTTTATCTAGATCAACAAAATGAAAATGTAGAAATTTTAGCAGTTAATTTAACTACTGCAGAAAAGAACACAAATGATATTGGAAAATTTGTAAAAGATTATGGATTAACTTTTCCAATACTGCTTGATACTAAAGGCGATACAGGAGAAACATATCAAGCTTTTACGATCCCAACAAGTTATATAATTGATTCGCAGGGGATTGTTCGAAAGAAAATTGTCGGACCGATGGATAAGGAAATGATGGAGCAATTAATAAAAAGTATTGACTAAAAAATTAAATCAAAGGAGAACAAGCTATGAATTCCTGGAATGATCGATTTAAAAATGAGAATTATGTTTATGGAACTAATCCAAACGTATTTCTTGCGGATGTCCATAAAAAATTAAACCTATCAGGAGATGCATTGGCTATTGCTGAAGGAGAAGGTAGAAATGCAGTCTACTTGGCGCAACAAGGAATGAATGTAACTGCATGGGATTATGCGCAATCCGGACTGGCTAAAACAGAAAAGCTTGCCAAGGATAGAAATGTAACAGTTCAAACAAAGCTTGTAGACTTAAATGAAGCTAACTGGGATAAAGAGCAGTGGGATGAATTGATTTGTATTTTTGGTCACTTTCCAGAGGCATTACGTACAAAAACACTTGAAGGTGTTAAAGATGCAGTTAAACCAGGTGGTTATTTTATTTCAGAGGTGTATTCGGTTTATCAGCTACCATACAAAAGTGGAGGACCACAAAACGTAGAACTACTTTATAAACCAGAAGAGTTTTTAAGCGTTTTTTTTGATTGGCGGATTGTTCACTTTTTTATGGGCGAGGTTGTAAGGAATGAAGGAGAACTTCATAATGGTTTGTCACATGTTATTCAGTTTGTGGCGCAAAAAAGAGAATAAAATAACTTTGGAGTTGCCTTCAGCAACTCTTTTGGTGGTGAATACAAGTGGAAAATACAATGGAGAATATAATGTTTTATGGTATGGGTGGATTAATTATGACCATTTTTTGGGTAGTTATTTTTGTTGGTGGAGGCTATTTTGTATACACATTCATGAAAAATAAAGAAAACGGACATGAAGATAACACAAAATAGTCGTGAAATGAGTGAATTGATAATGAAAAATCCTATTTTTATTGTTTTATTTATGAATACCGTCTTCTCAGGTGTGTTAGCTTTTTCAAACTTATATATAAACATTTTTTTATGGAATCAAGGAGCAAGTCTTTCTACTATAGGAGTATACAATGCCTCGGTTTTTGTATCTGTGTTCATAGGAACAATGATAGGGGCATATACGATGAGGTGGATGAATAGTCGAATGACGTTTGTTTTATCTTCTTCCTTTCTACTAGCGGTGTTCGGATTACTCATAAGTAAAGAAGAGAATGTAATAGGATATATTATCATTTTAGGTACTTTATATGGTACAGCTGTAGGATTGTATTATTCTGGATTTAATCTTTATTCAATATTATTAACCAACCCTGAAAATAGGCAACTTTTTATGGGGATGGAGCAAGGTATGAACCGGATCACCGCAGTCTTAACACCATTAATATTTTCTTATTTAATTCTTTATTATGATTATAATGAAACATTTCGATTAATATTTGTTATGTTGATTATTCAAGTGATTATAAGTTTATTTACACCAAAATATAAAAGCAACTTCAATATTTCATCCTTACGGTATAAAGATATATGGAAGGAGTATAAAGCTGTTCTCGTTTCTATAGTGGCTTTTGGTTTCTTTCAAAGTATAATTCAACTCGCATCCAGCATTCTCTTATTTCAATATGTTCAGAAGGAAACGATTGTTGGATGGTTAAACACATTATTTGCAATTACAGGAATCTTAACACTTGTTTTCATAAGCCGTCCACGACTTGTAAAAAGTAGAATGAAGGTAACGTATGTAGGTGCTATATTAGCGACCGTCATGACTATTTTTTTATTTTTCCCGAGTTTTTCAACATTGATTATTTTTAATGTATTGGCAGCAATTGCTTTACCTCTAATATGGATCCCGGTTAGTGTTATTCATTATACAAAGATTAAGGAGCTAGCTTGCGAGTCAGAGGTGGATTGTGATATTGGATTAACGGCTCACTATCTGTTAATTAGGGAGTTTATGCTCAATGTGGGGCGTACTTCCTTTTATTTATTCCTTATTATGGGGCTAGATTTTACACAGGGATATCATTACATACCAATCTTTTTATTTTCTTTGGTTATCCACTAGTAATATATATATGTAATAAAGGTCTGTTTAGAGAACTAGGTTAATTGTTATGGAATTGCTAGTGTAGTAACTCTTCCTACCTTTTAGTTTTATTTTACTCCTTGGGTAAATAAAGAAAAGATGGGATAAGATAATCGTAAAATATTAAAATCAGTGGAGGATATAATCGTGGAAAAAGTCGTTATTTTAGGAACGGGTCCTGCAGGTTTAACAGCTGCTATTTATTTAGCAAGAGCAAATATGAAACCAATTGTTATAGAAGGAGATCAACCAGGCGGCCAATTAACACTAACAACTGAAGTTGAAAACTTTCCTGGTTTTATTAATGGCATTATGGGACCAGAACTCATGGATAATATGAGAAAACAAGCAGAACGTTTTGGAGCTGAGTTTAAAAGAGGATGGGTAACTAACGTTGATTTTTCGAAAAAACCGTATACCTTACAAGTAAACGGAAAAGCAGAAATTGTAACAGAGTCTCTCATCCTTTCAACAGGTGCTTCAGCTAAACTTTTAAATATTCCTGGAGAGAAGGAAAACATCGGGCGAGGAGTGAGTACCTGTGCAACCTGCGATGGATTCTTCTTTAGAGGAAAAAAGGTAATTATTGTAGGCGGTGGGGACTCTGCGATGGAGGAAGCAAGTTTTTTAACTAAATTTGCAAATGAAGTCATTATCGTGCATAGAAGGACTGAACTCCGAGCCTCAAAAATTATGCAGGACCGCGCAAGAGAAAATACAAAGATTACTTGGGAATTAAATAAAACACCTATCGAAGTTTTGGCAGGAGGGAATGGCGTTACAGGTTTAAAAGTGAAGAATAATGAGTCTGGAGAAGATGAAGTGATACAAACAGATGGGATATTTGTAGCGATTGGACATACACCTAATACCGGTTTTTTAAATGGTCAAATTGAAACCGATGAAACGGGTTATATCAATGTTAAGTCTGGAACAACAGAAACGAATATTCCTGGAGTTTTTGCATGTGGGGATGTTCAAGATAAAAAATACCGGCAAGCCATTACAGCCGCAGGTACAGGTTGTATGGCAGAATCTAGATGCAGAAAGGTACGTAGAAGGTAGTGCTGTTCACGACTGGAGTAAAACATTTAGTTGAGTGGATAGTAAAAAACATTACAAAAAGTAGAAAAAACGAGATTGAATCTCGTTTTTTTAATTAGAAGTTCGTTAAATTATGTTAAGTCCAATTTCTATTTCCTTAATCTCCATAAACATCTACTTTTTCTACACTAGTTTGTAGTAATGGTTCAGCGCCTTGGGGTGGAATTGAATCAATAGTATCCCTAATGTTTTGAATCGACTTCTCAGGTTTTTGCTTCTGTATTAACATCGGCAATAATTTTTTCCATTCAGTCCTTTCCTTTTCTTCGTTAAGGTCTTCTATTTCGATTAATCCAGCAGTATATGCTTCTTTTTATGGGCGAAGTTTTACTCCAAGAGGGGGAGCTTCATAATGGATTGTTTCACGTCATTAAATTCGTAGGGCAAAAAAGAGTATCGGTAAAAAAGAATGTATTATTGATCGAGACAAATGCAGATTAGAGACAAGCAATTTTTTCCCATGATATGGTGAATATAGTATAAAGAGGGAAAGCTCTAAATAAAAAAAGTAAAGAAAGGTCCTTTAATTATACATAGAATTTCTTTACTGCACAGTACAAAAATACTGTTCAACAAGAAAATTATATTCTACAATCAGGCGCTTTAATTGAGAAATGAAAAAAGCCTAGTTTCTTCACAGTTAATTGAGAAATTAGGCTTTTTGATATTGAAATTTCCTTAACGTTGTAAATCCGCATTTTCCTGACGCTACCCCTCTTTGGGGAATAAGTCAATACCCTAGGGGAAAATAAACCATATATCATCATAAGGATAAAGAAGGGGTAATCGTCAGGAAAATAGGTTTAGCTTTGCAAAACCGCATTTTCCTGACGCTACCCCATGCTATGAGAAGAAAATTTTAATACTCGCATTTTTTTACTTTATTTGATGTAAAAACTTTGCTTCAATACACCTTCTAGTGAGCACAGTTTATGGTTTTATTATTACATATCAAAACTCCATGATCCTTGTACGACACCAAAAAGCAATAAAAATTCGAGTGAACTAGTAACTTGATGGGAATAAATTTTCTTGCTACCAGTTGGGTAATTCATATAAAATTCATGACTTGGTGCTCTATCATGTTTTCCATAAGCAATAAATGATTTATTAGAAAGTTGAGCAACATAATTATAATCAATTTTAGGAGCAGAAATTTTTGGAACACCCACTGCATGATTCACAGCCCACATTAAGTCATTAGTTTTAACTCTATGTTTAAGTAATTTAATTCCACTATCCGATGCAGTTCCAAGAGATTTTGGTGATGAACAGCTTGAAGCAGTACAATAATGTGATTTTGAAACACTTTTCCATAAGGTTACTGCTGCTGGTTGACTTAACATTGCATATACTCTAGCTTCTGTTCTGTATTTGTCAGAATAAGCAGTAGGATTTGATCTATTATCTCCTTTTAAGTAAGGATAGTCATCATTAGTTAAAACATTTGGATTTTTAACTGACTTGAATGGTATATAAGTCCTGTAATCAAATGAAAACTCATTTGATTTAGGAATTGCTTTTGTACCAATAGTGCCGCTACCCTTTGCCTTTTCAAAGATAGGATCCATAATTGGATCTTCAGTCAATGACTCTTCCTCTACGGATGGTATTGCTACTAGGGTAGATATTGAGCCATCATATTCAAACATTTCATCAGTTAATACTATTTTTTCTTTTATTGCTTCATTTTTTATTAAATCTGCAGTTTCTTCAGAAACAACATTATTAATTTTTAGCATGTAATTGTATTCTTTGCCACTCTCTACATTAGTATCAACATAATGTAGATCTGTTGTCTCAGCGATTTTTACATTATTTTTGAATATTTCATAAACATTATCTTCATCTGGAAGTTTAGGCCATTGTATAGTTACTGAATTAGAGGTGACGATAGTTTCTAATCTTGTATTTTGAACTATGCTATCAATATATTCCTCTTTTTCTGCGGTATTCATAGATGTTGGTTCAAAAATATTATGTTTATTATCAGCCGCTTTAACAGAGAGTACCTCGTTTAGTTTACCATTTGAATAGACTCCTATTTTATATTTTTGTGATTGATCAATATAGTCTGTATATTTATTGTTTGTACCACTATATTCTAACTGGTCGTCTTTGTATATTTTATAGTATTCGTTCTTTTTAGGGCTTAACTCTAAGATCACCTTATTATCATTTGTTTTAACAGTTACATCATTGTCAGCGCTAACAATTAAGGGAGACATAGCAAATCCTAAGGCTATAATTGAAGTAAAAATAATCTTTTTTTTATACATTTTTTCCTCCTTTTATTTTTTAAATTTTCATTACAAACCTATATATGTATAGTAGTAATGCTATAATTAATTGTAACAATATACATCTATACTATATATAGGTATAACTTACTAATATTGGAATTAGGAGGAGGTACTATGTTTATCATGAAATTAATAAACAACTTTTTTATCAGACTATTAATTTGTTCTGTTTCTTCAGCTTTTTTTCTTGCTCTTTTTTTGTTTTACTTTATTAACACGGTTCCATTTTCTATTTTCGACTCTTTTGATTTAGCTTCATTCTTGTTATTTTTTACAATTTTTAGTTTAATCTATCTAGTATTAGGAGCGCCCATTCAATTTTTCTTTAGAAAGTCCCTAAATAATTCCTATATTAAAAATTTTGTATTATTTTTTATATTAGGTTTTATAGTTAATTTGATTTTCTATCCGCTTGCTACCGATCTAAATCCCAAATTTTACTTAGACCAAAATTTTTATTATATGATCATCTCTAGTAGTGTAATATTTTGGTTGAATGATTTAATTTTCCTAAGAATTAATCACGAGAAATTAAAATTCTAAAATCATATTAATAAATATATCAAGAGCAGCATTATCTAGTATTTCTTCTAATAGTTTTACTTTCTGATGTTTTAAATTAAAGTTGGGTTTCGTATCAGTATATTTTTTGGCTAAAATACCTTGACCATATTTCTTGTTTTTATTATGATAAGGTTACAAGTGAAAAAACAACGGGAAGTCCCCGAGAATTCTATGGCATTGTACATAAGTACAATCTTCCATAGTCTTTTCGGGGACTTTTTTTATTGGTTTTTCCTTGATTTAAAAGGAGGGATTTTAAGAATGAAGACAGGGGCAATCAAAAGAGTAAAAGGGTTAAATGATATTCCTTTTTACCTAGGGGCACTGATACTAACCTATCTTTACTTATTTGTTCCAGAGTCTGCATTAGCAGCATGGAAAAAAGCTGGAATCACCAGTCAAGGGAATGTAAAAGACAGTAAGATATATACCCAGTTAAATAACGTTGTATATCTTATCACAGGAATCGGTGCAATATGGGCACTAGCTTGTATTATCTTTGCTGGAATGAAGTTATCAGGCTCACAAGGGAATCCACAAAATAGAACACAAGGTTTTATTGGTCTTGCAATGGCGGGTATCGGAGTCTTTGTTATTGTACAAGCAAAAGTAATAGCTGGTTATTTTGCAGGATTTGGAGCTTAAATATTGATTTGAAACCCCTCTATCGTACTTTACATTGAGGGGTTCATTTCTAGGAGGGAAATTATTAAATGAGTCGAAGAGCTGAGGTTCCAATAGATATGGCATCTGAACAAAAAACTATTTTGGGATTCATCTCAATTAGACAATTGATTTATCTAGGAGCAGCAGGGTCAATAGTTTATGCATATATCCCAATGGTATACAAAATATTCTCAAGTGCCGGTGTTATTGTGGCATTGATAGCATGTGTATTTAGTGTTATTCCAACAGCAATTTTCGTAATTGTTTTTGGCTTTTTTAAAAAGAAAAATCTTCATTTAAACTTCGATCAGTACTTTTTAATAAAAATGAACATGAAAAAACAAAATGGCATATGGAGAAAAGGAACGTATCCAAAGAAATGGATGGTGAATAGTTAAAGTGGGAACTCTTTTGATTATGCTGCTCTTTGCAGTTGGTGCATATGTTTTCATGAAAATCATGCTGAAGGAACCGATTATCCCAGGTAGAGGAAAAAAAGCAACACCAATAAAGTTAAATAAGAAAAATAATGAAAAAGGGAAGAATAATCCTCTTCAGGCCGAAGAAGATCCAAGAATATTCGAAGAGTTATTCTCAGATGTAAAAGATATATCTAATCACCTTATTCATTATACTGATTATTCTTTTTCTATAATCGCTGAAGTAGACCCTGTTAACTATTTTCTTAAAAGCCAATTTGAACAAGAGGCAATTGATGTGACTTTTGAGAGTTGGACAGCAACACTTAATTATCCTGTAAGTGTTTATCTCCAAAATAGATTCGTTGATGTTTCGGAGCCTATTGAAGCAATGAATAAAGTAATGGAAGAATCCAAGGATTTAAATGAAGCTGCCCTTTCATTTGGAAAAGCGATGATTGCAGATATTGTTGAATGGCAAAAATCTGCACCAAGATTTGAAACTAAAATTTATATGATTTTCACTCATAAAATAAATGTTAACTCTATTAGCGCGGATTCTGAAGAAGAGTTAGAAGAAAAAATTGTAGATAAAGCTTTTGCTGAATTAATGAGAAGGGTTAATTCAGCAAGAAATCAATTGCGAAAAGCCGATATACATGTCTCTCTTTTACCAACAGAAGGTATTTATGAATTACTTTACTATACATTTAATCGTCGTAAAGCTGTAAAAAACCGATTTAAAGATTTGGTTAATCAAGAAAAGGATGCATTATATGTAACTGCAGATCAAACAGACTCTCATATTGACTTAGTAAAGGAGACGATTCAGGAATATGAAGATAATGAAAACGAAAGAGAGAGAGCAAGAGAAAAAGAAGCTAGCTAAAAAAAATACTAGTAAGAAAGCAAAAGGGAATAAAAATAAAAAAAGCAATGAAGTAAAAGATATAGATTATCAAATTGATACAAAACCAACAATGTGGGAAATTATTTCTCCGGAAGGCTTAAAAATTGAGTCGGAAGATTATGGGGTTATAAAGACATCATTAGGTACAAAAACATATTTTAGACCAATGTACATACCTCGAGATGGATATCCACGGAAAATGCAAACCAATTGGCTCAATTCCTTACTATCAAGTGGAGAGGTAGATGTATTTCTTGATATTCATAAAGTTGGTAAATCAGATGCAATCCGTACTCTTCAGCGACAAATTACAATGTTGGAATCTAACCTCTCCTTTCAAACGAAAAGAGGGAATATTGACCAAATTAATGATTTAACAGCAAAGATAAGAGATACAGACTTATTGATGTCTGAAATACAGTTTGGTGAAAATGATATGTTTAATGTTGGAACTTTGGCCATGTTATATGCAGAAAATGAGAAGCAATTAAACTATTTTAGTGAGTCTTTAGAGGATGAATTAAGTAGTTCTTTCTTTGGATTAACTAGTACATGGGGCAGGATCCAAAAGGGGTTCAAAAGTATCTTGCCCTTTGGAAAAAACCAAATACATGATTCTCTTAGAAATATAGATAGACGTGCTTTATCTACTTTCTCGCCTTTTATTTCTGGAAGTGGAAAGTACATGGGTGGAGTTCCTATTGGGATAAATAAAATTACTGATCAACTTGAATTTATAAATAGTTTCGGAAATGAAGATTTTCGACCTGATAATTATAATATGTTTATTTCTGGATTTTCTGGTAGCGGAAAGTCCGTTACTCTTAAACTCTTAATTGCAAGAGAACTTACCGGAGCAGATGTATATGCTAGATTAATAGATCCTGAAGGTGAATTTGTTAAAATTACAAAACGTTTAGGTGGAATTAATTTAAATATTAACGAAGAAGAAGATATCTGTATCAACCCTCTTGCATTAAACTATTCTGATATTCCCTTTGAAGATGGAGATGAAGAACTTAGTTTAATAGAAGAAAGCGACGAAAAGGAAATTATAGAAAAGGATGGGAAAATCTATATTCGATTTGTACCTATTCGAGAAAAAATCAATGAGGCAATCGATTTCTTTGACATTATATGTAGAGGTAAAAACCAAGAAGCTGAAGGTTTAGATGTCTTTGAAAGAAACTATTTGGAAGAAGCACTTCAGCATGTTATTCATAACAAATTAAACATAAATTCACACCCTGAATCCTTATTTGAAAACAATGTAAGAACTATCGATAATCATCTTGTTCAATCGAGGGTTAGAAAACCAGAACCAACAATAAGTGATGTTAATGAATACTTAATAACAAAATACGGCGAAGAACCAAGGGCGTTTCGCTTAATAGCTGCCATCAAACCATTCTTAAGAACTGGTAGTAAACCTATTTTTGATGGACAAACTTTTTTAGGAAAGGGAGTCACTCAATCATTAGAAAATGCTAGACTCGTAAATTTCAATATTAGTCAAATGGAAGAAGGCTTTTTAAGACCTATTGCTTATCATGTACTCCTTAACTATACATGGGAACACTTTGTTAAGAGTTTGGATAACGCAAAGAAAAAGAAATTTGTTTATGCCGATGAAGCTTGGACTTTAATAGATTCAGAGCAAACTGTTAACTTTCTTGAGAAAATGGCAAGACGTTCTCGTAAGCGGAACGCTGGTTTAAGACTTGCAAGTCAAGATTTTGTTCGTTTTGTTGAAAATAAGAAAGCTAGGGGGATCCTACAAAACACTTACTCTTTTATGTTTTTAAAACAAAGCAAATTGGATTTAAAAGCTATAAGAGAAAATTTTGATTTATCTGAAGGAGAAATTAACATTCTATTCGGTAATCCGGATAAAGGAGAAGGAATTCTCCGAGTCGGAAAATCATCTGTATGGTTACGAACGAATCCTAGTAAAGAAGAATTATTCTTTATTGAATCCAATGAAGCGGTTTATGAAGAAACAATGCAAAGACAAAAACAAAAAGCTAGTAGTTTTTATTAGGAAGGAGGCGTTATCTTGCTTTGAATAAAATCCAGGAACTTATATCCTCACTTTTTTCTGCTATGGGTGATTGGATAGCATCGCCTTTTAAAAGTCTCCCAACATTAAAGAATTTGATTTTTGGAGGGGATGAAAATTTAGCTTTCTTAACTTTTACAGAAAATGAAATTACTAAGGTTTACACTCCAGGAATGAATATTTTCACAGCCTTAGCAGTTACCGCTTTATTAATTAGTATTATTATGGCAGCAATGAAAATTTCATCGACCAGTATCAATCCATCTAATAGAACCTATGTAATTGAGTATTTTAAAGAATTATTATTAGTTTCAGTACTATTCGCAAACTTATACTCAATTTATGCCATTTTGTTTCTTACTAACCAGGCAATTGTCGGATTATTTGGATCTGATGTAGACTTGTTAAATTTAAAAAATGCTATAGAAATGTCTAAATATCCAGGTGGAGTGTTAGGTGTTTTAGCAATTACGATTGTAAAAGTCGGTCTTTGTATATGGGCTTATTTCTATTATTCAATGCGGAAATTTACACTTATGTTGTTGTTAATTACCGGTCCTTTGATGCTGGTATTTTTCTTAATTCCTCAAACAAAGTCCATTACAGTGGCATGGTTTAAAGAATTAGTAGGCACTATATTTGTTCAATCTATTCATGCAGCCGTTTATTTCATAATGGCTGTTATGGTTGGTGCAGCAAATCCGATTGAAGCAGTTATTCTAATGATTATCTTTATTCCAGTAACTGAATCTTTAAGAGCTTTAATAGGTCTTGGAGGAAAAATGAATGATGGCTTCTCAAAAGCAGCTGCTATGATGGGTGGGTCCGCTTTAGTTGGTATGTATGGAGCAGCTAAAGGGGCATTAGAAGGTACATCCGTTACAGATGCTATTAAAAGGGGATACCTTAATGCTAAAAACAAAGGTAAAGGTAACGGAAAAGACTCTGACAATGTATCATCAGAAGATAATGATACAGTAGGTGACATCAAAAAAACTCTTGCAGGAAATACAGGAACAGATACTGGGACTACTGCTAATGCTGAAAAAATGTTAAAGCCAGGAAACATTTTGTCTAGAAGTGGTAAAGCTGTATTTGGGGCTACTGGTGCCCTTGCTGGTTCTGCTCTTGGACCAATGGGTGTGCTAACTGGTTCAACAATTGGTTTTCATGCCGGCGGTGTTGCTGGTGGACTTGCAGGAAGAGTTGGTGGAGCAAGTGCTCAATTATTAGCAAACAGAGGTTCAGCTCTTTTAAAAAGTGGACTTAAAGGTTTTAAAGATATTAATAATGCTGATAAAGCAGCGGATGAACAACTAGCTAATACTATTGCTGATGAAAAAGCTACAGCATGGGCAAATGAAAATGAAGAAGGGTTCAGAAAAGACTTTAAAGAACGTTTCCCGGATGCCCATGAAGAAGCTGTGAATAAAGCTTGGGATAATGAAAAAGCTTCAAAAAAAGCAGGATTTTTAAATGAAGCAAGAGGAATGGTTGCGGGTATGAAAAGCAAAGAAGGGAAAAATGCTAATGCTTCTTCTTTAGTTAAAAACGCAACTAGTAATCTAACTAATAAATGGGCAGAGAAAAATAAAGAACCATTTATGAAGGAATATGATCAGAAAAATCCTCTTCCCGAAAATGCAAGTAAAGAGGAGATATCACGCCATCAAAATGCTCGTGAAAATGCATGGCAATCTCAATTAAAGGAAAAAGAAAGCTCGATACAAAATTTAGCGAGTGATGTTGCTAATGATATCGGAAATGGTGCTTCCCTAAATCATAGTTATATAAATAAAGAGGACTTTGAAAAAAGAATGGCCGAAAGAATGGCTGGTGGTATATCCCAAAAGGCTATTGCTAAAACAAGTACAAACCTTGCCAAAGATTGGGCTAAAGATAACAAAGATAACTTTATGAAAAATTATGATGAGAAAAATCCTTTACCTTTAAATGCGACTGCAGAACAAAAATCTGCACACTCAAATGCTAAAGCAGAAGCATGGAAAAATGAAATTGATAATAAACAGAAAAGTATAGCTAATGTTCTTGGCAATGGGAATTTGAAATTAAGAAATGGCCAAGAAAAAAATCAGCTATTTACTAATCAATTGGCAAAAGATATCGGTTCTATTATAGGTGTAAACGAAAACTCAGAAAAAATGGATCAAATAAGTGATCAACTTCATAATGTGTATTCACCTAATCCGATTTCTACCGCTACTCAATCATTAACATCCAGTTGGGCTAAAGATAATAAAGCTAGCTTTATGAAAAATTATGATAAATCTAATCCACTTCCAGATAATGCAACATCTGAAGTAAAAGCAAACCATGCTCAACAAAAACAGAATGCTTGGGATAACCAGGTACAACAAAAGCAACAAAAACTTGGAAATATTTTAACTAGCCAAAGTAACGCAATAATGAGTGGTAAAAATGTTCCACTAGAAAATGTTACAAAGTCAATTGCACAAGAACTAGGAATTAGTACTTCTGATAGTAGTAAAATGAATGCTATTTCATCACAAGTACAAACTGGATTGTCGTCAGTACAAGGTGCTAGTTCAAAAGTAAGCAATACTACTGAAGTATTAGCATCTAGTTGGGCAAAGAACAACAAACAAAATTTCATGAAAAATTATGATAAGTCTAATCCACTTCCTGCCAATGCAACTTCTGAAATGATAACGAGTCATAATCAACAAAAAGAAAAAGCATGGAATTCTGAGGTTCAACAAAAACAACAAAGTATTAGTAATATTATCCGAGATAATAGCAATGCTGTTCTTCATGGAACTCCTTCTCAAATTAGTAAAGTAACTTCAGCTATCGCAAAAGAAATGGGAATTAGTTCTAACAATACAGCTGGTATGAATGCTATTACTCAACAACTTCAAACAGGTATTTCATCACCATCGTTAGTTGATAAAGGGTTAAAATCAATTAGTTCTATTAATAATGTAAAAGATTCAATTGCATCTGTTAAAGGGACTTCCATGTACTCTGGTAAGGAAGTGAATGTTCCTTATGTTAATAATCAAATAGCAAGTATGAAAATAAATGAAGCTAGAGAGACCTTTGCGAATAATAGTAATCTACCACGCGCACAAGCGTATCAAAACTTTGATTCAAGTGGCAAAGCCCAAGAGATTACTTCGTCTGTTCAAAAGTCGATGCCTTCTAACATTCCATTAGGACAAAGAATTATTCAGAATTCAGCTGGACGTATTACAGCTGGACTAGGAAATGGATTAGTACAAGGTGTTGTTGGTGCCTCTGGTCTTAAAGAGGTAAGTCAATTTGTTGGAGATACCAAAATTGGTCATGCTACTAAATCATTTGGTAATGCAATGGCGACTTCATATATTGCTAAACAGCCAAATTTAACAAGCTTAACTGATAAAATGACGGCAGCTAAGGAAAGCTTAATTGATGGTAGTAAGGCTTTTACCAATGATTTTAAAACATATACTCCAAGTAATTTGGTAGAAAAGCAAGCGAAATTCCGAAACGCTGTTGCTTATGCTGGTGGTATGGTTGCAGGAGTTGGGGGTTATCAAGTGATGGCTAAATATGCCGCTCCAAGTATGAGCAACTCAAAGGCTTTTGGTCTAAAAGGTTTTAATCCATATAATAATGCAGTTAATAAACAAATAAAAGAAATTTCTGATGTTGCACATATGGCTCAAACAGTTACTTTAGATAATGGCCAAACTGAAATTGCACAAGGGGCTATTCAAATGGTAACTGATAATAAGAATACAGTTGTCCAAGTTAGGGATAAAACTGGTCAAACTCATGTAGTTTCGCGTATGGCTTCAGGTCACTCTGGACTGAAAAATAACCAAGTGGTTTATCAAGATTTAACTGTTAGGGACGGTCAATTATTATCCGCAAGTTCTTCCTACTCTTTAGACAGTGGAGGTGGTAAAGTACCAGCACCTAAAATTAATGTAAATCCAAACCAGTTATTTACCAATAGAAACACTAGTAAGACTCCAAGAGTAGTACAAGAGGTTCAAAGCTACAATCAATTAGTCGATAGTGGACAGTATTACATGAAAGATGCTTTAAACGAAATGGAAAACATCAAAATGGTCATTGATCATAATAGAAGTTATATGACTGGTACTAGAAATGGAACGACTTATCGTATTTCTCCTTACGGTCCAGGGGATGCAAGAGTTCAAAATGATAAAACAATAACTGCTAATTGTGAAGTACGAAATAAAAAATTAATTCCTTCTTTTAGTGATAGTGACTTTACAACTTCACTTAAACCCGAAGATTTAATGGCATATGCTGTACCAAATAAACGTAATTTTGCAAGAAAGCAATTAGAAATGCATAGAAATAAGGCATTTACTAGTTCTTTAAGGTGATAAGTGATGAGTGATAACAAAAATACTCAAGAAACCTTAAATGAAAAATTAGTAAATGGAATGAAGGGATTAGGTAGATTACTATCTAAACCCTTCAGTAAAAAATTTAAACAAAAAGCTGCTGCGGTTGCAAAAAAAGCCATAAAAGTTGCAGCCAAAGTAATATTAAAAGTACTAAAACAGATTTTTGCTTGGTTAATTGGTACAGTAGGTATTCCTGGTATCTTAATAACTTTAGGAATAATAATTGTAACTGTTATCATCTCTGTTGCATTATCCTTTTTTTGGACTTCAGATGATAATTTAAGTGGTGATGATGCAAAAATTCAAGCGTATATTAAGGAACAATCCGAATCTACTGTGAATATGGATAGTGATTTAGAAAGACCTTATCGTGTACCAGAAGGGTTAATATCCTCAACTATAATGTTAGATTTTTTTGAGCAAAAAGATTACAGTCTTTCCCAAACGAAAAAAATTATTAGAAACATGGCTACTAAACTCGCTCCTGAATTTGAGTATGGTCAATATGATGAATGGAAAGAAAAGCAAGTGACTGTTTGTGAGGAAGGTAAAGAATGTAATGTTGGGAAAGTTCAACATACAAAAAACATGGTAACCAAATTAAATTCTGTAGAATATTGGAATGGTTCAACTATATTCACCTATAAACCCAAAGTCACAGCGTGGAAATCAAATACAGTCATTACCCACAAAACCATAAAAGAAAATAAAAAAGTTGACTATTGGAAAGCGTTAGAAGTCCCTATGTATCTTGTAGATAGGTCAGATCCTTACTTTCCATTTTATAATTCAAACAGCAAAACGTGGAAATCACTACTAGCAGAAGAAACCAGACAGAAAAAAAATAAGATTAACACTTCAGGTTATGTTAAAGTGTACCTTTTAAAAACTAAGACAGTTAAAGTTGAAAGAATTGTAGAAGTAAAAACTACAACTAAAACTAGACAGCAATATTTTGAATCTAGTAAACAAGTAAAACAAGATTATGCGAATTTTGATGCAATATTAAACTCAATGGGACTGGGCTTGGACGATAAGATGCTTATAGAAGCAAATTATAGCTTCCTTGAAGGAGATATAAATTATATAGATTGGTTGAAAGGGAATGGTGGCGTATATGGGTTTGATGATATCAGTTATGATGGTGACATAATTCCTGGAGCTGGGGTACCTCCGCAATACATGCCTATATACCTTGCTGCAGAAAAAAAGTATGGGGTACATTGGTATACACTAGCCGCTATTCATAGTAAGGAGACAGCCTTCAGTACAATAAAACCAATGCTTTCTTATGCAGGAGCTGTTGGTCACATGCAATTTCTTCCTGCAACTTGGGCAGGATGGAAATACAATATTGGAGGGGGAAGAGTTTCAAATACTACAAATTATACAGATTTGAATGTTATTAAAGCAGGTGGAGGATACGGAGTAGATGGTAAT
This sequence comes from Niallia sp. FSL W8-1348, assembly GCF_038006745.1. Lineage (NCBI taxonomy): Bacteria > Bacillati > Bacillota > Bacilli > Caryophanales > Bacillaceae > Niallia > Niallia sp. FSL W8-1348. Next base: position 178,110 of record NZ_JBBOVV010000004.1, read on the forward strand.
AATGATGGAAAGGCAGATCCATTTACTTTAGAAGATGCTATTTTCACCGCAGCAAATTATCTTTCAAAGAACGGCTACTCTACAGATAAGAGAAAATCAATTTATCAATATAACCATGCAGATTGGTATGTTAACGATGTACTAGCTAGGTCAGAAAAATTCAAAACAAGCGCTAGTTATAGCGGTGGATCTGATTCACCAGAACTAAATCCAGGAAGTTTTATTAGACCTACCACAGGAAAAGTTACTTCTGGATTTGGTGCAAGATGGGGTGCTACTCACTATGGTATAGATATTGGATTAGGTGGTAGATCAAACGTGAAAATATATGCTGCTGCAGATGGTGTCGTTCATAGATCCTATCTAAGTAGTTCATATGGGAATGTTGTTTACATTCAACATACAATAGGTGGTAAGAAATATGAAACTGTATATGCACATATGCAAAATAGAGCTGTTTCTGCCGGTACAAAAGTAAAACAAGGGCAGTTTTTAGGATATATGGGTAGTACTGGGAACGTCACCGGACCTCATTTGCATTTTGAAATCCATTCACCAGCATGGACTGCAAATAAAGCAAATGCTAAAAATCCCGCTTTATACATCAAATTTTAAGTTATAGGGGTGAGTATATGAAAGGTACTAGTAAACTACGTTTTTCTTTTCTAATTTTGTCGTTAGTAATAATTTTAAGTGGATGCTCTTCAAGTTCTAAAGCTAATATAAAAGTGACAGAAGATAATATAGACTACCTCATTGAATACGATGAATCGTTACAAACATTTATAACAGAAATGACTAGTATTTTAACAAATTTTAACAATTCTTTAGATGGACTATACACCCATGAGGTAAGTAATAGTCAATTTGCAACAATAATGAAAGAAACAATAAAAAAATCAAATGAACTAGTTTCCAACGTGGAGGCACTAGATGTTAATCCAGAACTTTTTGAGGCACACCAAAATCTTATTGTCTTAGTCAATCGTTCGCATCAATTATTACTTACAGCAATTGAAAGTGCCAATAATAGTAGTACAGATGAATCTAATACCATGGATAAGGACACATTAAGACAAGAATATATAGAAATTAAAAAGGAACAAGCAAATACTGCTAACCAATGGAAAATACTAAGAGAAGAGCTGGCAAGTGCAGCTATGGAAGAAGAAAAATGATGAAAAAACATTATATTTGGATTATCAGTATCTCAATAATCACAATCTGTATTGCGATATATATCAATGTTTCTTCCAGTCAAAAACTTACTCCAGTTGATTTAAAAGATATGCAAAACAATGTGGCTAAGGAAGTATCATTTAATAAAGAATATCAAAAAAAGACAATGGAGTGGGCAGAAAAAAATGCAAAAGGTGACATGGAGTTAGACTTAGGTTTTTATGAACCAAATGAACATAGTGACGTTTCTCCTCAGAGAAACGTCATCAACTACTTTATGACTGGGTTATTACAAGATAATATTGATTATTTTACTTCTGCATTTGATATTGAAGTTCTTTCACAGGATTTATTCCAATCAAAAGAAGAGGACAAAGAATTAGTGGTAAAGGAAATAATAAACAGAATTTCAAGAAACGGCAGTATTGAGGGATTAAAAATCAAAGAAGCGAAAGAAGGGATTGGTCCTAATTCTAATAGAGTATTATTAGAATTAAAATACTCAGACGGTCTTTCTAAAAGGATAGAAATTCGTATTTCTCCCTCGGAGTACGCTCACTCAGAGGAGCATCACCATTCCACATATTCTATTGTAACTTCCGCTTGGGAAATAGTTAAACAAATAGAAGGTACGGTAAAGTAATTATTCCGTACCTTTTGACATTGTTAGATAGGCTTTATCAATTTCTTCTTTTGCTTTTAACCATGTATCGAAAGTTTTTATATACTTATATGAAGAAGGTAAATTATTTTCCCTTGCAAATTCATCCCACTTTGTTTTAGTAGAATTGAGAAATTTGTATAAATACTCTGGTTTTAATGTAAGTATTATTAGTTCTTCTTTTGATAAATTAAAAACTTTTTTCTTTCCTACTATATCCAATATTTCATCGTACGTATAATGATTTCTAATTGTTTTATAAGTTGGTAATTTATTCTCAGAAGCATATATATCCCATTGAGAACGTGAAATAAAAAATTCATTATGTTCTTCAAGAATTTCTTTTATTTTTTGCTTTGTATACTTCGGAGTTCTTTCATTCTCTACTCCAATGGCATTTTTAAACGATGACCAATCTTTAAATACTGTTAAAATCTGACCAGGAGACGGAAGATCTAGTGTTTGATTAGCAGAGTAATCTTTCCACATTCTTATTGTTTTAGCGTGCTCTTTATGTTCCTTTCCGATTTGAATAAGGCTATTTCGATCATATTTTCCCTTTATCTCTGTTCCTAAAGCGATTCTAATTTCGTTCCAATCATTAAAGAACTTTCTTAATGAGTAATAGGATGGTAGGTTGTGCTTTGAAGCATATTCTTCCCACTTGCCTACCGTTGTTAAATGTTCTTTATGAGGAATTAACAATTCTATTAAAGTTTCTTTATTCATTATTCACTCCTAGTATTTTGGGAGAATCATTTATCATTTTAACTATATCTTCATTTGTTGCATTTAATTCTTTAAGGTCATTAGTAACTTCTTGAAATTTTTCGCTTGATATGTCTCTATATAAAAAATTTAAAAGATGTTGTTTTTGAGAAAAATACTTTTCTACCTTATCTTCTAAATAACTTCGATAATCATTTCTTTTGCCGAAAGAGCTAATGTAATGCTTAATGTCTTTTAAATCAAGATCCGGCATATAAAAAGACTTGATATCCAAAAAGTCTATATCCACTAAAAATTCATATTTAATTAATTCACTATTTACATTATACTCGGGATTTTTCTTCAAAGAAATGACCATTTTTTCTGGTCTATATTTCATGATATTAGAATCATCTTTTTTTTCTAACACAACATTTTTCACAGTAAATGGTACTGCTTTAATAGGAGTAGAATAGTTCCTCCTATATTCGATATCCATCTTTCTATTATATTTCAATAAAGGGTCAGGCATTAAGATATAGAGTGATCCATCATAGGTTTCTCCTAGCATGAAAACTGTATCACCAAACATGGGCAATCTATTTAACTGACTAATTGTATCCTCTATATAATAAGTAGTGCAGTATTTTTTTAATAAATCAGAAGGGGAAAGACGAGACTCTTCATACTTTAATTGCTCTTCCTTATATCTATCAGAATGTTCTCCAAAAGTCTCTTGATGCCAGTTTTCATATGACTCCTCTGCCTTTTCCTTTTTTGTTCGGAAACCCAATAAGTGAAGAATCTCATATCCTATAATCCACAAGACTGCCAATGGTGTCATAATAACTAATACAACGTATGCTAATAAATTTTGGCCTAACTTAGAAGATCCAATAATCATTAAAAATAAACTTAGAATTAAAGCTACTGCTAAGAAAAACATTATTACTATTGCTGCTCTTGATAAGAATAACATTATTGCGTACAACGTCGTTCCTGGTTCGCCCTCATATATCAAACCCAAATTATCAAAGAAATCAATAATTTTTAGCGATTCTAAAATTGGATAAGTAATATCCCATCTGTAAACTGCCAAAACAAAAATAATAAGTCCTAATAATCCAGCTAAACCTGTCTGTTTCCCCCTTCGGTATTGAACAAAACCGTTAAGGAATGTAAGTATCGTATTCATAACTGCCCTCTCCCTTTTTATGAACAAAACAATGACTACACCGCTTATAACTGAATTATAAATTATTACCAATGTTTAGTCAATGTTCTTCGCCACGATAAAACTGTAATCAAAATTAATACAATCATACATACTTCAAATGCATAAAATAGACGGGATGGTTATATATTAGTCTTAAAGCATGAATCACCACACTTAAGTCCTTCTAATAAACTGAAGGGCTTATCCTTGGTTATGTCACCACATTATTCCTCTTTTAACAATAACGTTCTATTTATCGACCAATCTGTCTCTGTTATGATATTAGAAGAGGTGAAAAATCTGTGTTAAACACTCCTTTAAAACCAATGTTATTACAACCATCTGAGGTTATATCAACTGATTCAAATTATATACATCAGTTGAAATTTGACGGACATAGAGCTTTATTCCATTACGATCATGGGAAAATCACTATCTACACCAGACATGGAAATGATGTTACATTAAAGTACATTGAATTACTTAATTTAAACTTGCCTGTCCAAACATGTATATTGGACGGAGAAGTGATTGTTCTTGATAAGAATGGTGAAATACCCAAACCAAATTTCGAATGCCTAATGGCACGATTTCAAGCGTCTCAAAGAGATAAAATTGTTTCTCTAGCGAAAGCTATCCCCGTACACTTCGTTGCATTTGATATTCTTTTCCTTAATGGAGTATCTACAATACATGATCCCCTAGAAAAGAGATTAGATATCTTAAGTTCGATTATTGATAATGACCATCTAATTTCAGCAGCTACCTCATTTAACGATGGACTAACCTTATTTAATAAAGTGAAGGAGCTAGGATTAGAAGGGATAGTAAGTAAAAAACTCTCATCTAAATATATATTAGATAGTCGAACCTTCGCTTTCCAAAAAATCAAAAATTACCAATTCTTAATAGGAAATATTTATGGATATAAAAAAAACTCTTTTGGATGGTTGATAAAAGAAGGGAACCAATCAAGAGGAATTGTGGAATTTGTCCCCAAAAAGGAAAGGGAAGCCTTTTATAAAATTTCAAAACAATTAATTATCGGAGAAGATAAGAACTTTGTATATTTAGACCCTCTTCTAAAGGGCGAAATTAAATATCAATGTTTAACTTCTAAAGGTTTTATGAGAAGTGCTAGCTTTCAAAAATTTATCATTTAACACCCTTTACACAATGTAAGGGGTTTTTGTTTGTCCTAATGAAAAAATGGTGTGATATAATGGTGATACAACTACATAGGTGCGGGTGGTATGCACTCTTTTCCTGTCTAAGAGGGAAAGGAGGTGACATACAAATGGATTTCGTATTGGACTTACTCAAAGATGTAGCAAAAATCTTTTTTACTACTCTTGCTGCAGGCTATGCAAATCGCTTTGCAAGCAAAAAGAAGAACAAACGAAAACCCGCCCCGCGCCGTAGGAAGCAAAAGGGTGGGTCTTCTAAATAACTATTTAGCATACCACTCGTAAGTAGTTGTCCAAGGAGTTGTAGCTCCTTGGTTTTTTTAGTTTAATTCTTATATATTATAATATACCCTTACTACAAAAATTTCAATCCGTTAGGATCTAAAATCACAGATAGATAATCCTCTAACATTCTCTATTCATCTTCAATTAAATTCTCCAATAACAGGTATTTTTATTTCACCTTCTTCTTCCATTTTCTCATTTCATCATATCAATTATTTGAAATTCGATAGTATAAATCACACATTCCAGTAAGAAAATAACATTGTAATCGAACATAAGTTCTTATATAATTTTTATATTAATTGGAGGAGATAGTAATGACTTATTCTTTTCTTGAAGAAGAAACAATTTATAATGCAATGGAAACTAATTCTTCGGTTTCTTTTTATGTTTTTGACCACCTAGCATTAGGCGAGACAATCATAACAGGGAAAACCATATTCATTGATTACAACAACAAGCATTTTCGATTAGTTAAAGATACAACAGAAGAAATTTTATATTTACCTTTTTCAATGATAAGTAAAATAACAAAATAGGTGATTGTTTATGTTCGACTACTCTCAGTTTCCTCATAAAAACATACTAGCCGTTGATATGAAGTCATTTTATGCATCAGTATCAGCTGTATTATTAGGTCTCGACCCTCTTACTTGTCACTTAGCTGTAGTAGGGAATATGGAGAGGGAGGGGAGTGTAGTACTTGCTGCCTCTCCTGCTATGAAAAGAGATTTTAAGATAAAAACGGGTTCTCGGAAGTTTGAAATTCCAAAAGATCCTCGTATTGTTGTAGTTGATCCATCGATGTCCTTATTTGTCCGCGTATCTACAGAAATTATTAAGTTATTTTATAGATATGTACCTCCTAATAAAGTACATGTTTACTCCATCGATGAAAGCTTTTTAGAACTTGGCCCTTCTGATAAATGGGGCACTCCAGAAGAAATAGCTAAACAAATTCAATATGATATTTACAGTGATTTCGGACTCCCCTGTACAGTAGGAATCGGTCCAAATATGCTTATGGCAAAACTGTGTCTAGATTTAGAAGCTAAAAAGGTGGATAGTGGTATTGCAACTTGGACTTTCAATGATGTACAAATGAAATTATGGCCAATATCACCATTAAGTGAAATGTGGGGGATTGGTAAGCGAACTGAAAAAACATTAAACAGTATGGGGATATTTTCTATAGGGCAACTTGCTAGATACGATTTAAAATTACTGGAAAATAAGTTTGGAATATTGGGAAACCAATTGTTTCATCATGCTTGGGGAATAGATTTATCCGAAATTGGTTCACCAATTATGGCTGGACAAGTCAGTTACGGTAAAAGTCAAATATTACTTCGGGATTACAAGGAAAGAAGAGAGATAGAAACTGTAGTATTAGAAATGTGCGAAGAGGTATGTAAAAGAGCAAGAAAAAATCATCATGCGGTTCGCACTATAAGTTTTGGGTTAGGATATAGTCGAGATGAGTATGGTGGGGGATTTAATCGGTCAAGAACAATCGAAAATCCTACTAATGCAACCATGGATATATATAAGGTATGTTTGGATATTATGAGAGAAAATTATCGCGGACAAATTGTTAGACAAATATCTGTTAGTTTGTCCAAACTCGTAGATGATTACGAAGTGCAATTGGATCTTTTTGATACTAATAGTTGGAAAAAACGAAAAATAGGTTATGTAGTAGACGAATTAAGAAATAAATTTGGCCCCACCTCTTTACTAAGGGCAGTCTCCTATACTCCAGGAGGGACAGCTGTACACCGTTCCAAATTGGTTGGTGGGCATAGAGCCTAATCCCCCCTTAAAGGGGGATTTTATTTTATACCAAGACTCTCCAATGTCTCTCGTACATTTTCGGGGTATACTTCAATATACAATTCCTGTAATTTTTTTCTTAGTTTTCTGTAGATTAAAAATAGTACTAATGAAATAATAACTACTGGAATAGTTGTTAGAAAAGCATAGAGAGGATTAACTAAAATAAAGAATCCGTAACAATGAGAAGAAATGAGATTTATAATCCTATCGAAAGTATTTATCCGTCTTAAACTATTTTCAGTTTTGAAATACCTCTCTGCAGCTGTTAATTCACGGTTGGTTTTCCCTTTCCAAGACCATTGAGCCTTCTCGAATTCTATCCATTCCTCTTTTTCCACTTTCGTTTCCTTTGAAGAAGCAGAATTCCTAATATCGCTCTTTTTTTCTGAGTAGAAATGAGCATATGCTTTCTTAATTTCTTGTCGATAAATTTCCCCCTCGATTTCCTGCACCTTTTTATAAACACCAGTTAAGCGAGATATCAAGTATGCACCATAACTGAAAAACATTACAGCAAGGAATATAACTATCGTTTCATTAAAGTAATTTGGATATATGTATGTAATAGCATAGATAACTATAAAACTATATATAACATATGAGAGATATAAAAATAATCTTTCTTTACTAAACGGCCAACTCATTATAATTTACAATCCCCTTTCTTATCTACTATTATTATCGACGATTTTAAAATGTTCTTGATATTTAAACGGTGTAAGCTCTTGATACAGCTTTAACAGTTGGGTATAAATATAAGCTCTCCAGCCATTCATTATTGTCATAAGTTATAATTAAATCCGCACCATCAAAACCATGATATAAAGTATCTAATAAACAATTAAGTTTAATGTGATCCTCTTCTTTGTAATAACATCGATATAGTGAAGAGGCTTTATTGACATATGGGGGATCAATAAAAATAGTAGTTTGATCCCACCAATAACTCTCTTCAATCATTTCACAAGCATCCTGATTAGTTATCGTTACTTGGTCTGAAAAGGAATGTAATTTTTCTATTCGTCTTATTAGTTCATCTGGATTCCACCTAGAAGTTAATTGTTGCGGTGTACCTTTCTTTCCTCCCAGTGGATTAGCATTATATATTCCGGAATAAGCTAACCTGTTAACAATCAAAGTATTCCATGCTGCCTCAACGATGTTTATTTTGTCAAAGTCCTTCTTAATAGTAAGTTGTGCTTTGTAAAAATCCTCATGTGAAGGAGTATATGTTTTCAATCGTTCCGTTAAAGCAAATGGCATATTAAAAATTACCCAATAAAGGGCGTATACACCAAAATCCTTATCATTTATATGTAAGTGGTTAATAACGCCCGCTTCTAACAATGCGAATTCTACACTTCCACCACCTGTATATGGTGAAACAAAGTGATTCATTTTTTTCTTATCGAGTTGATTATATATGTAATTGACCATTTTACTCTTACCACCAGGATAACGTAAAGGTGAGAGTCTCTTTCTAAACTTAATAGTAGATGCAATGGATTCGTTTTTTCCAGAGGAATCTTCTAATATAAGTAAATACCTTCCTGTATCCTTTTGATTAACTAAAGTAAACCCATCACATTCCTCACACCAATATCCAGTTTTATCTTTATTAAAGGTAAGAGCCTCTACTTCATCATTATAACAATACTGACATTTAAAATTTTTTATCATAATCAAACTCCTTTAAAAAACTATATATGGTTGTATTATAACCATATACGGTTTAAAATGGTAGTAGAAACAGCATAGAAAGGATCTTTTTATGAAGAAAACAATTGATAATTTTATGACGGTTTCAGAAGCAGCTGAAAGGTGGGGTGTTCCTGCCGATACTATAAGAAACTATTTAAAACCATCAAATAAAAAAAAATGGCAAAAAACAGAAAAAATGATTGAACTCGGCTTGTTAAAATACCACCAAAGTAAATTTGATACCAAAAAAGAGTGGATACTTTCAAAGGACGCAATGGAAGTTTGGTTTGGTGTGGAAAAGAAGGATGCGGAGTAACATTCAAAATTAGAAAGAGGGAACAATTTGTGAGTTTTTTTAATAAGAGGTTAGGAACTGTAAGGCTATTAGTACATCTACCAATGGCATTTTTATCTATTTTCATTTATGTTTTCCTACTCACTTCTTTAATATTGGTTACAAACCTACTTGTAGGAAAAATTGTTAACATGTGCTCTATTCATTCTATTATTTATTTCATATGAATTTTATCTAAGAAAAACAAATAATTTTTATGTTTATCCTATTACTTCAAATGAATATGAGGAAATCAAAGATAGGCACTTAATACATTACACTAATTCCATATCTGATGAAGACTATCAGTATTTTTTACAAACAGGTAAAATTAGATTGAAAGCTAAAATTAGTGCCAAGACAAATTATGTAATGAAATTTAAAAATAAAAGAAAAAACTACATATGGTTTCATCAAGAGGAACAAAATATGGAGCCAAATTTCAATTCTTATTACTTTTCACATATGCATGAAAATTCACCTAGAAAGTATAAAGTTATTATTAGAGTTTCCGATCTTGAGAAGGAGAGAATGCTAGTTCGACCAAGTAACAATAACGTAATAATAATGAACGACTTAGAGGTTCCAGGAATCATTTATACAAAGTATAATTCATATAATACAAAATTCTACTTAAAAAAATGTTTAATGATAATAAAGTTATTTAAAAATATAGTTTCAAACCCTTATGACTACGTTATCCGTATCAGCCATATTCATAATAAAGTTGTTTAACAAATTGTATTCAAGAAGGAACTAGGAAAGGGGTTTAAATAATCATGGGAAAATTCAAAAATGAAGATTTAGTAATTATTATGGAAGGAAAATATAAAGATGTTATTGGTAAAGTGGTTGATAATGAAGCACCTTTAATGTGGGTTATGCTATCTACAACAAATGAAATCGCAAATGTTCATGAAAATCATATGGAGAAATTAAATCTTGTTATGAAGGAAGAAGATTTCAAGGAATACGAAAAACTTATTAAAGGATTGAATGTAGATATAAAGACAATCTAAGTTGCTGGTACAAGTCAGAAATTAAACGACTTTAATATCTATTTTTAATAACTATATTATTTTTCAACAACTTTATTATTTGTGTACAAAAAATTAATTATTGGTGGATTATTAGGCTATATTCATCCTAAAGTTTGGCTATCTTCACTTCATCAAACGTACGGAATAGTAGTTGATTTTCTTTTAAAATTTTATAAAGGAGAAAGGAAAAAGAAAGAGCTTAATTATAAAATATAAAGTTTAAAAAACCTTGGCTTTTGAAAAATCATATTCAGGGAATTACAAACTTTGCACCCACTAATAGAAGAAAGGAAGTCAGATTGTGTTTTCAAAAAAAACTAAAAATGCAGAAATAATTTTTACAATAGGAGAAACAAAAATAGCAACTAAAATTAATATTGAGAGTGCAACAGAAAAAGCAGATTTGAATGGAGATAAAAATAACCCAAACAAAGATATTAACCACATTTCATTAATAGTTAAGGCTTCAGATAAAATAAAAAAAGATTTAGGTATAGTAATTCAGGATCTCAATCCTTCAGTAGAAGTGCGTTATTTATAATAAATAACAAATAATTAAACAAAAAGGGTGATTTAATGTTTTTTGAACCAACCTTAGATCATACAATTATTCATATGAAAATCAAGTGCTTTAATAAAAGTTGTGATAATGTGATTGACTTTTCATATTCAGAGGATTTCTCTCCTAGAATGGTAGGCGAATGTCCGAAGTGTGGGACTGAGTATTCTCGTAAAATACATGGGTTAAAAGATTCTGAAATTATTAGTAGAACAGAGCAACCAGTTTATCGTTAAGTAAGTCAAAGTAACAACGAAAAAAATTACTTATGGATGTTACGTTCACGAAGTGACTTTATTGTACTTTTTAAACAGCTATTTTATTTTTAATCATCTTTATTATTTCTAAACAAAGGGAGCATTAAGTTATCACTTTAATGCTCCCTTTGTTATTTATTTCTCCTTTGATCAAGACGTTCTGCAGCAAGCTTAGCTTTTTCTCTAGATGTATTGATATAAAGCAAGGAAATGTCAGATTGTGTATGACCCAATTGGTTCATAATAAGCGGAATGTCTCCTCCTGTTTGTTCTGCTAAATTAGTAGCGTAAGTATGTCTTAATTTATGGGGGGCCATTCGTTTATCAAATGATTTGGTATACTTATAAACTATATTCTCAACAGCACGTGCAGTAAGAGGGAGTGTATCTCCCTTATATTGTTTAACAAATAGATACTGACTTTCCTCATTTCCTGCTTTATACCTTTCATTTCTTATAGATAGATAATCTAATACATCTAACATCGAAGAAGGAGTAACTGGAATAGTATCTTTCTTACCGCCTTTTCTAATAATACTTATTTCGTTATTTTTACTATCTATATCTTTAAGGCGTAATTCTATCAGTTCGTTTACTCTAATTCCGCTACCCAAAAATAATGAAATGATAGCAAAATTTCGTTCCTTGTCACGATTAAAGAACTTTAATTCTGAAGGGGAAAGAGTGTTTTCATATTCGTTTTTTATATACTCCAAAAAATTGAGATCTTCATTTCCTATAAAAATTTTCTCCGAAATCTTTCGTGCTCTTTCATTAAAAGTTTCCGAAACTTTCTTGATAGGAATTTTTTTCATTACATTTCGATGAAAGTAAGGTTCACCTTGTGTTCCTGAAACTTCTGCTTCAATCGTTAAATAATTGAAAAGCGAACGAAGGGAGGACTTATGCCTATTAACCGTTTTTGAACTTATTTTATGTGATTCATTTGCTTTCTCGTACTTTTTACGACTGACATATTTAAAGTAATCTTGTGCATCTGATAGGGGAAGGGATCCTAACAAGCTTACTGGAAATGTTTTTAAACTAGACCATTTGACCCTTTCATCAGCCATTAACCAAGATAAAAACTCCTTATAATCTCTAACATAATTGAATAGGGTAAGAGGGGAGCGATTATCCATTTTGGCTTCTACATATTCATTTATAAAGTCTGGCATTTCCTTTAGAAGTTCCTCTAGTCGCCTTTCATAATATTCATGTTGTTTTGTTATAGCCATTCGGCTCACCTCCAAACAAGAACATTTGTTCGTATAATACAATCTTTACGAACAATTTAAATTCTAAAACTATTTTATTTTTAAACTTGTTTAATACACTCACGATAGTACTTCTCAAAAAATCTCTCTATATCTTTATCTGTTAAACTTACCTTTTCAGAAGGATTGGAACCACTAGTAGTTATGTCATACATCAGATACACCATCTGCGGAGTATTCGGGTGACTATCTAGAAATTTCCCATGCCCTCTGAATAGCAAATAGTCTCCTATATATTCAACTATATCTCCGTAATAAAGCCATTCAACATCTAAATCGCTAAAGTTAAATTTTTCTACTACCGAAAGTGGTGGTAATGCTAAGCCTCTAAGATACGAATTGAGAGTAGCTTTTGGAATTTCTAATAACATAGCCATTTCTGATAAAGATAGACTATACTCTTTTTGAATTGCTTTTAACCGTATTGCTACCTTTTCTTTAATGGGCTTCATGTCTCTTTGAGGTATTGATTTCATTTAAATAATCACTCCCTGACGGATGATATACAATTGCACTTACTAACCCTTTAAAAAAATGCTGAACTAAATAATTTTTTGTTTTAGAATTGAAAATAGGATGCCAAAAATAATCATCATCAAAATTTTCTAGGTCTCGGGATAAGAAAAAAGGTAAGTTATGAATACCTTCAGCTACTTTCATTGAAAATTTACTAGAACGAAAGTTACCATGTTGACAATCCAAAATATATGTTTCAATTAGTGACAAATAGGCTTTCTTTTTTATATGTATTGGGAGAATCAATATTTCATTAATAAAATCAGAATAAGAAACTGATAAAATGTTCTTGATATTTTCTCTAGTTATTGTATTGTTTTTTTCTTCACATATCTTTTTTAATATATGTGAAAAGGATTCCTGTGTAATTTCATCTGATTTCTGTTTAACCATACTCACACTTTTCTTAAGTTGTGTTATTTTCCTATTTAATTCATTTGTACGCTTGATAAAATCATCTTCAAAAACATAATAATTCCAGAGGGATTCTATCACCGTTAATGCACTCGAAATCCTAGCAAATAATTCCTCATATGTTTCTTCACTGTTTTGTCTTTTATATAGATTTACATTACTTACAAAATCTGCTTTTTCTATTTTTTCACTCCATTGAGCATAATCAGCTACTATGAAATCTACTTCTCTCTCAAACCTTGATAAAATTTTGTAAAAATATTGCATATTTGGTTTTCTACTAAACAAACTAACTATTTTAGTCATTTTTTTCATCTCCTTTTTAAATCATTGAAGTAATAATAATAAAAAATGAAGTTACATTTATAACAGATGGCAGAGGAACATCTTCTATTACTTTAAGAATTAAATATTTTATCTTTAGCCTTATTCCAGCTGCCAAAACGTTGTTCATAGACTTTGGAAGAGGGGAGATTATTAATTTTAGAATAAGTTGTCCATTGACTAATAGTTGTGAAAACTTTGTTGTGTTTTAAAGCAATATTTACTAGTTCATCTTCTTCATAATATCGTTTTCTAACAGATGAATTGTTAAAAATCACTTTCTTAGCGTTGTTCCATGAAGAAAATATATAAATGTAAACTTTGGAAGATGGAAGACCCTGTACTTTACTAAAATCATTCCAGTTTCTAGCTGTAGTAAATTCCTTTTTATATGTTTCAGCGAATTTTATAAGATCTTCTTTGGTATAATCAGATAAGAATGGATTATAAACTTCAATGTTCGGAAACAATTCCTCTTTAGCCTTATTCCAACTCCCAAAATAATATGAAAATGTCATTGCTCTTGGAAGATTATTCTCTTGAGCATGCTGATTCCAGGTTGAAACTGATGAAAAATATGCTGCATTCTCTTTTGCTACTTTAATAAGATATAATTTATCATATTTCAAATTTACCACCATCCTAGATTTCTCATTCGAATATCTGATTTGAACTCATAAAAATATGAACATAATTTTCAAAGTCTACTTCAATTAATTCTGGAGAATTTGACCATTCAAAGTATTTAATTTGCGTAATAAAACGATAAAATTTTTCATTTAGAAGCAACTTCATAACTAGATTATTTTTTTCTCTAATTCTCTTGGAAGTAGGGGAGTCGTTGCGAATTATAGTACGTACCATACCTAAAAGAATATCTATTGATTCAATACCAACTTCTTCTTGTTTTGAATAATAGTTAGATTCTTGGATAGTAAAGTGTTCACCTCTATAAACAGATTGTATATTCAACTGTTCAAAAAGTTGATTTCTTAAATCGTAATTTTTATTTTGATAAGTGGTATCATGTTCTATATAAATTTGAGTATTTAAGTGAACATGAGAACCATATTTTCTTAAAAGTCCATATATTATCCTTTCAGGAAATTTCATATAAATTGTTTGATCAGCAATATTTTCATAAACATTTTTGATTTTTTTGGAAATTTCCTCAATCTTTGACTGGTTATAAGAAATAACATTCATTTTCAATAGGTATTGGTGTTCTAGCAATGTCAATATTATTTTCCAAATTATATTTCTCTCTGTACTATCACCTCCATAGGCAGTCCAATGAATTTCTTTTTTTCTTATTAATTCATTTAAAGCAAGTACTTTAGGCGAGTTATAATAAGACTCTGGAATTGCTAAACCGCCCATTAAATGAGGTTTTGTTTGATTTTTACCGCTTTCATCAAAAAATATTTTTAAATTTATACTCCCAAAGTCTCTTTCCATAAAATCCCTCTTTACAATTTAATTATAATCATGCATAATAATATATAAATCATTAATTTTGGGTATAGTAATACATAACTTGTTGCGCCTTTAAATAGCGACACGTTATTTATTACTTGGTGGAAGTACTCACTGCGCCATTGAATCAGCGGTGCGTAGTTCCCATACCTATAATAAAAAGGATTAGAATATTGATTATTCTAATCCTTTTTATTATACCAAACATACATTCTGATTTCTATATATTTATTCGTAAAATTTGTATTATACGAATAGTTAGAATTACTCTTCTTCTGCTGTAATATTTGTGACGAGTAACACAAAAATAGTTACATAAAAAAAACATTAATTCTAAGGCTTTCTGGTTAAAGTATTATTGTGTCGCTCGTCAATATTATAATTACTATTTAAAAATTTCATTGTATATGATCTCATCATAAAAAACATTAAATTCCTTAGATAACTTTCTAAGCGTCCCATCAAAAGTTATTAATTTGCCTTTATTATTATAACAATCAAATGCCGAGAAAATTGTGCAATCAGAAAAATCATTTTTGGTAACCTTATAGCCTTGTTGTATGGATCTAATTAATAAAACCTGTATGAAATAAAGTTTTTCATTTACTGTTAGAGATCTTCTACCTTCTGAAATAACGCCCGATTCAAATTGCTCCACTTTATTAATAATTAAATAATTTAGTTCTTTTCCACTTACTCCTTTTAAAATTTCACGTGTCTTTTGTACTCCACTAATTTCTAAACTTTCAAGCTCACTAAAGCCACTATATATTTCTTCTAAATTTTTTTTGCGATTTATAAATCCCTTTTTTAGGAGTAATTTATTTCTAATGATACCTTCCATTTTAGATAAAATATATCCTAATAGATAATCAAATTTTTTAGTAGATACTTCTTTTTTCTCATTTGTTAGATAATAACTATATAAATATTCTTTTAGTTTGGCCTCTATCAGAAGAAAATTAAATTTAATAACATCTTTTAATAATTCTATTACAACTTTATCATCATATTTGTCAAACAACTTATCGGATACAATAAGTAACATATACATGAAGTATCTACTAATACTAGTAACTTCATATTCTACTTTCTGCTTAACATAAACGCTCATATCATAGCTTTTATTATTCTCGGAAGCATAAAATAATTTTTTCCAGTCAAAGTTCCAAGTACTTTCATTCATAAGTCTGAAGCCATTTTTCTTTAACCCATTAAAATCCTCAAAAAACCTATTAAAGTGATTAATATTTGGATTTTTCAAATCCCTCATATATAGTTCAAATATCGTGGCACTATGTATTAATTTTTCCCCCTTATAATTCATAATAAAATCCATGAATTTATCTTTATTTAATTTGGGATCCATTCTAGTTGGTTCGTCTCTAATCATAGCTAAAAAAGTATTGTAAGCTATTGTATCCAATAAAATCATAAATCTGCACTTCCCTGTATATTTATTCTTCGTTTACGACTCTATAAATTTCATTTTTAAAGTATCTATATTTAATCTTTTCAATATTTACTATTGATTTTTCTTGTAATGGGAAAATGAATTCTTGTTCTTCTCTGATAACAGATGAATTCAATTCAAAGTTCGGATCATCAATCTGCATTGCTTCTATAAATCCACGGAGGCTACTACCAGGATTATCTTTTGTAGCTTCAGCTGTAATTATTGTAGGAGGAATTGATGAATTAAACCAATATACATCTTCTAACTTTTCAGAAGATGTCCATGAAACATAATGATTATGATAATTCACGTCATCATGATTTAAATGAATTCGACTTAATTTCCTTGTATACAGAGGATACTTCGCAAACTCACTTTCTTCTACATTCTCACTGTTTTCCCATTTCTCAATATCTTCTAATACCTTTTTCTATGCTTTATCTGTATTGATTAAATTATTCCTGCCATTTCCGCATTTTGGATGGTTTACCCATATACGAAATAATTCATAAAGATTCATATATAATAGATTCAATTGTACCTTTAATACCACATGAATTGCCTTTTTTCATCTATACAATTACTACTTATATAATTTCATACATTTTTAAAAAATGAAATATTGTATAGGTAATCTGTTCTTCTGTCTCTGTATAGGGAATATCAACAATCGGAAGACCTTTTGACCAACAAAATTCACGTTTTAATTTATCCCGTTTCCTTCTCTCTCTTGCCCCCTTATAACCACCAAAGTATTCTGATTTCACAAATTTATAATGTTGTATGCCATTAAATTCTATGGCGAACAAAGGAAAATTATTTTGACATATTAGAAAGTCTAATCGAAGATCCATTTCATAGCCAAACGTTTTCAAAGAAACTTCTTTTATAAATTCTACATTCCTTGAGACAAGCAAATTTGTTATGAACTTCGCTCCATGTGATTCTCTTACTTCCTTTTTACAATGGGCACAAGTTTCTCCATTCTTAACTTTTATAGGTTCAACTGTCCATTCATGCCCCCTATTACACAGATGTAAACTCTTCCTTTTCATTGCTTTATATGGACCTATGAAACTAATATCTTTTCTATTATCTGCTAAATAATTCAAGTATTTTTGATGATTAGGTGAAATTTTCTCATTTAAGCCTGTACGCCAAAATTCATTACACCAAACATATTGTTTTCTTTCTTCTTCATACTTAATAAGCATTACTCTAACCAACTTATCTGTTAATTCTTCTTCTAACTTGAGTATATATTTTTGATATTTTTCCATTTCTGCAGCTGCTTGAGACTTCTTTTTATAGATATGAATACAGTTATTATTATCTTTTATTAAGAAGATTATTTGCCCTCTAAATTCCATAGTGTATATCACCATATTTAGTATTATTACCGTAAACCAAGTTTACTATTTCTCTTTAATTCACCATCTATGCAATATAGATTAGTAAAAAACAAAAGATTCTATTTGAAAAGTAATACTATGTAGCAGGTTTCATGTAAGTTTATGAAAAAAATTTAAAAATTGTTTTTTATATTTTTCAAAATAATTGATGCTACTAATTGAAAAGAAAACACCCGCTAAGCTAAAATCCTATATACATTTTGATATTTTAAAATTAAATTTTCCAAGTCATCATATTCAAATCCTGCTTTACTGGAAATGTCTTTCATTATTTCAATTGACCCTATCGACTCACCTTCCATAATATAGCGGCCGATAGACATATCTAATACTCTCCGAGCAATTTCATCAAGCGCATTTGACACACCATATTCATAATTAACTTCCATTCCACTAGCAACGGAATTTCCGAAGAATACTGGAGGGAACATAATTCCATCTTGCAAAGTATTCATAATTGCAACATCTAGTACTTTGCCATCTAGCTCAATCCAAGAGTGATCAAATACTAAATTTCCAATCCGAACTTCTCCAATTTTAACTATAGAATTATATCCGCTCTCACTTAATAGAATATGCATAATTGCTGATAGGAGATGACAACCCCCTTGGTAATTATACTCTACTATAAAATCAAAAGCGCCTCTGTATATATCTTTAATTTTTTGTTCGCATAGAGCATTATTTATTGCTCTACTCCAATTTTCCTTCCAGCTTATGCAGCACTTTTTGAACTTTTTCCCGCTTCCACAAATACAAAGTTCATTTCTATTAATTTTTATAAAACCATCCCCTCTCTTAATCGAAATTTTTCAAATATCAACAAACAAATCTTAATTTCCCATTTTTCTTTAGATATATTTTACTATAACAACATTTTCAGGACACTTTATTTTTAATTTAATTTCATTATTATTTGATAATGGAATGCCTATCGTGATAAAAGGACCTATTGGGAAAGGAAAAACTTTCTTTACTAAAGAACTCTTAATGAAACTTTTTTGTAATAAGCATATTGCCCTAGTAGATCCTCATCAGGAGTATAGCGATTTAAAAAATTCATTAGAATATATTACTATCTTTACACCTCCAGAACCATTTACAATAGTCAATCTTGATTTATATCTTTCTATTCTTAAAAGAAGTGATTATGACTTGATAGTTATAGAAGAAGTTTATATATTTGACTTTAATCAAATACTAAAGATTCTTCAAATTAACCCAAACGTAGTTTTATTTGCTCATGAATTAACAAATAGAGAATTATTTGTTTTAGGAAAGCATATTTGCATTTCTATAAACGGAAAAGAGAGTAATATCATTACCCATAACAGAATAATTAACAATTCTCTGTGTTCATTACCTATATTAGTCGAACAATTAGCTATAGAAAAACCCGTAAGGATAGATGTGTACACTACTTCTTACGGGTTTAAAAATCTCTATTCAAATAGCTCCTCTATTAACATTTTCTCTGAGTATGGCTATTTTCTATGTTATCATTTCATGTAGATCCTTGCTACAAGTTGAACAGATTCCATTCGCAGCAGGTTTCATCCCTTTAAATGTCAGTCTTGCAGAGACTTCAATAGCAGAGATTTTAGATTTGCAAGGAATGTAATTAACTATACATCCTCCAATTTGACAATAGGAAGTTTGAACAATCCATCCTAATTCCCCATCATATAAAACATCAAAGACATATTGTTTTGATTCAATTATCAACTGAATTTGATTCTCTATTCTTACTATTTCATTTGCTAATTTCTTTGCATTATCTAACATTTTGCTATTTTTATCATCCATTTCCCATTCCTCCTCATATAATTAATGGGAAATTCTTTTAACTCTTCCATTAAACTTTTGATTCCAATAGCCATTAGACATATCTGCAATTGCAACTCCGGTAGAACTTTGGGCGCCGATGAATTTCCCTTCTCCTAAATAAATCCCAACATGCCCATCTTTTTTATAAGTATCAAAGAATACGAGATCTCCTGGTTTAGCAGCTTCATAATTAACCGCATTCCCCATTTCTTTAAGAGTGTCTGTTGTCACTCCGGTTCTATTGCCTAAGGTTACTCCAACTTGTTCAAATGCCCAATGAACAAAGCTAGAACAATCAAAATACCCTCTACTTATATCCTCTTTGCTCCTTCCTCCTCCAAATACGTAATAAGAATTATTTATCCACTTATATCCTACTGTTGTAACATCAATCCCACTATTATTATTAATATTTAGATCGATTGTAGATATGTCCTTTTGGAACTTAAAGCTCTCTGCTAACTTTATAACTTTATCAACATACCAATCTGCATGGTTATAGGCCCATATTGCCTTCTCTTTGTTATTTTCAAATCCATGAGAGGCTAAGTAATACGCTGCGCTTGCAATGCTGTCCGCTGGATTCCATGGGTCTGCTTTTCCATCATTATTAGCATCAATTCCAAACCCGTTTCCTCTTTTTATGGTTTCTAAATCGGTGATGTCTATATCTTCAGCTACTAATCCTCCACCAATATCGTATTTAGATCCTACCCATGAAGAAGGCATAAATTGCATAGGTCCTATGGCTCCAACACTGGATTCCATGGTAACATGAGTAGAAAAGGAGGTTTCTACAGCATGTATAGCCGCTAAATAATACCATGGTATGTTATAGGTCTGTTCACCATAAAGATAATATGGCATATATTCTTCTGGTACCTCTTTAGATGATGTAATGCTTTTTTGGTAAAAATCACTTTCAAATCGTTCTCCATTTACCCTGGCATTTTCTTTAGTAATAGCGGCTTCAATCATCTCTTTATCCTTTGATAAAGTTTTGCTTTTTAATTCTAATTTTTCTTTTTCTTCTTTATAAGTATCCTCTTTTTCCTTCAATGCATCTATTAACTTACTGGAAGCTTCCTGTTGTTGTTGCAATTGTTCATTCAAATCGCTAAATTCATTGAGTAATGTTTGTTTTTCCATTAAATACGTAAAATCTCTGTTCAAATCTTCTACGAAATTAAAGTTCTTTACGTTCTTCTTTATAATAATATCTTCATTTATCCCGGCAAAATTATCCGAAAGAAAGGGTAGATCATTCACCGAACTTTTCTTTTTTTCCCGATATTCATGTTCTTTCGCGGCCAGTTCATCTTTAACTTTTTTTACCTGCTTTTTATTTAAGTCTATTGCTGTTTTTAAATGATTTAGTTGCCTTTTTTTTAAAACTAATTCATTTTGGGTTATATTTATAGCCTTATCCATCTTTACAATTTGTTCTTTCAAATTTTTATTATATTCATCAATCGAATCAATCGTTGTTATTTCTTTTTCACTCTCATTTGCAGCAACATGGATTGGTCCATTTATCAACCCTATGGATAACCCAATAGCAGAAAGAAAAGTGATACTTTTAATTTTACTACTCATTTTAACCCTCCCAAAAAAATAACCCCAAGAATACATAGAAATGAATGTCTCTCTATGAATCTTGGGGTTATCCCATTTGAATTTTCAATTTGTTCAACATATTCATGTATTAACACTTTAAATAATCAATTAAAATTAGGATTAATTGAGGTAATGCTAGCACAATGCCCATATTCAGACCAAAAAGTACTTTTCCTATACACATTTACTTCTCACTCTCTATCAAACCTTTGTTAAATCAAGTGATTACTTTCTCAAACATTACTCTTTGGTAGATAAAGCTACTGCTAGGATCCCCAAATACCCTTTTGTCGAGCTATTTCTTTTTTGAATACGGTTTATCATCTCAACAAGCGTTTTTTTCTCTTCTCTACTACTTTTTTCTATAATTAATTCTGCTAATTCTTTACTCTCAATTTTTTTTTTAATAAAGGGTATTTCAATATATTCATATTTACTTAATTCATATCTAATTACCATATCTGTATAATCTGTAGGAAATTGAATAAAGTCGTTTTTAACTAATTCTGAAGATAGAGACATTTGTTTCTAAGCCCCCTATTCTACTTCAGCAATTTTGTCATTAATCGCATTTGCAAATTCTTGTAAATTCCCTCTTTCCAGTATAGAAATCTCAATAAGTAAAGCTACCCCTCCATTATTCGATACATTTAACGAACAAGTATAACTGTTAAACAAGGGAACAATACCGATAAGAATAAGGACTAATCCTATGAAAAAATCACCATTAACAAAAGAAGGAAGTCCTAATATGAATGTAAAAAACAGACCAAACAAAAATCTCTTTAGATGAAATTTTGTTGATGTTGAAACACTAGCTATGTTCTTTAAGGACATAGTAACTTCATTTTTTCCTATAGGCATTAAACCTAAAACGGTATTACGATCATACCCTTTAAACCGTTTATTAGTTAATAATAAATCTGTTGTTAACCATCTTAATAAAACATTCGTACAGTATGTGCCTTCTTTCAGTTTTTTCTCTCTTTCCATGACGCTTTTTCTCCTTTCAACAAAAAAATCCCCCTAGAATAAGACATACAGTTTATATGTCTTCATCTAGGGGGATTCCCTCTTCGTTATTTATATAGGTAAATTATAGCAACCATATAACGAAAAGTCTAGTTGTTATTAATTTTCATTAATTTAATGTTCCTTTATCCTATAAGCACTTTTATTTTCTTATTTCCATAAGAATCGTACTTATGTACTTATAAAAAACAAAACAAAGAAGAGATTTTTAATCTCTTCTCTGTTCAGTAAGATGATACTTTTCTTAATCGCTTAGGGGATCTTCTATGAAAAATCCTTCTATCTTCCTGTAATGAAGCTGCTTGCTCTTTATTTGAACCTATTGATTCATAATATCTTTTTTTTGCTTCATTAAAAATCTCTTCTATAGCCTTAGTTATCTTATCCATTTGGCGTTCAGTAATACAATCGTCTAACTCTACCATTAAATCATTAACTTGTTTTTTTTCTTCTTCCGTTAGGATATCATTCAGTTTCATGATTTCTCTCCTCTCGTCTATCTTACCTCGACTATATTCTATGCTCTTCTGCACTATACTACGATTATTGTTATAAATATTATAACATATCGAAATCATGTTGAAAAAATAAACACTACAGATCCTGATTTATCTTTCTGTTTATTTCCTCTATTCTGCTTTCCTTCTTTGATTGAAGTGATTCTTCAACTTTAATAATTGCATTTTCACCTACATATCCACCTAAGATTGATGTTAAAATTACTCGTTCCGTTCCATTTGGATCACTGAATAAAATCGTAACAATAGCTCCAACAGCTCCAAAACAACCATCCAATAAGAAACCCGGATAGAATGTAAGTTTATTATTCCTCGGTTTTTTTATTGTCCCATACCTCTTTGCGTGAGTTAAAACTCCCATACCAAATCCAATACAACCAGCCAAAATTATTTTATTTAACATGCCTATTCACCTCTCTTGAAAAATTTGCGCAAACACAAAAAAGCCTTTGAGGCAATAGACAATAAATACATGCGTTACATGTATTATGCCTATTAGCCCAAAGGCTGCGTGTTTATTAGTTAAGACGCTAATCCTAAATAGGATTGCCAAAAAAGAAAAAAGAAAAAAAGGTTATACATTTATTATACGATTTTCTTTCTTATAACACTACACAATTTAAAAAGAGATAGTAAACCTATCCCTTTTTACTAGATATAAATTTTCAAGTCTAAGAATTTTTATTATTTGATCACTTCTCACCATAAATTAAAATCCACATAATTTTTTGCTGACTTTAATGTAGAAAATATTAGTCGTACGTCTCCCGCTTCTTCTAATGGAACGTACTCTCCTCCTATAAATGGATAAAACATACCAATTATCCAACCGTCCCCATCTGGATTTTCTAGAACCAGATACTTAGGTATTTCATCACCATAATAAGTAATTGTTTTATGATAGCTAAAGAATCTATTAACGTCTTCTTCTCTCCAATCTATCATTATGTCCCCTCCTAAACTATTCTTACCCTCTTAACAAATTCTAACTTCTACCGATTCATTTTGGTTCATTTGCTGATATCTTAGTATTAATTCATCTAACTCTTTACTCTTCTTTATTGCTTCGGGAGAATTAAATCCCTCTGAGAATGCAATTTTTAACATTTCTTCTCTTACCCGCTCTATTTGATCTCTTAGTTTATACATGAGTATTCCTCCAATTTTATTGTTTTAGAATATCTTTGTATTACTTAACAAAACCATTTAAGTCAGTATCTGCATAACCAGGGATGCTCCAAATATTTAATTGTTTTTCTTTTGCTATATTTTCTGCATCCTTATAGACATCAATAAATTCATATTCATCAAATAAGTAAGCTAATTTAACATATCCCTCTTTTAATAAATATGACTGAATACTAATTTGATCTAAACAGACATGCGCCAAAATTCTTCCGTACTTATCCTTTTCATCAGCATTAGGATCCAATTGATAGGTAATTTCCTTTCCTTCTATAAGGTTAGCCAGATATTCCTTACCTTCTTGTCCAAATGGCTCATTCTTCCCTTTTGTAATTTCAGGTCCATTTATTCCGATTAACCTCAAAGCGGTATACTTATCTGCTTCCAAAACTAAAGTGTCAGCATCTATCACTTTTTTTACTATAGCTTTGTGTTTTTCTGTTTTAATATCAGCTGCCTTTTCACTAGAACGATTGACATCATTAAAGTACTTCTTAAACGAAATCTCCTTTTCTACCTGATTATCAGTCTTGTAGTTCTCTTTAGACTGGTATGTAACTAGGCGGCTATCTGTTGAACATCCACTTAATAAAAATAAAATAAATAAAGTGGAAATAATCTTTTTCATCTAAACCCCTCATTTCCAAAAAAGAGAGCACTCCAATATACTAAGACTTTACTTAGTAATTGGGGTGCTCCCATTTCTCAATATATTATATTCACTCTTCTAATTTCCTATATATTTATAATAAGGATAAAAATAGAAAAATTCAACCCAAAAAAAACTAAACTCTCCTTTCAGAAAAGGCAAAGCTAAATTGCTTCTATATCCTCCATGATTTTCTTAGTTTTTTCATTATTATTGATTCCACTGGCCATGGAATACCACCAAACTAAATCTTTTCTTCTTTTCTTATTATCTATTCTTGCTAACTCCATAACTAATTTAGTCACAACTTCTTTTTCTTCTTCAGTATAACTAATCATTAAATAATCCTCCTATATAGATACTTTTTTGGTATTTATATCTGCTAGTAATTCATTTTCCATTAAAGTTAATGACAAAAGTGTTAAATCATCTATTTTTTCATCATCTTTATTTCGTGTGATCCCCTTTTCTTTTAGGAATTCGATTATTCTTTTTCTCTCTCTTTCCACTCTTATATGTATTTCACGATCGTAATACATCTCAGTTCCTCCATTTCACCTGTACCAATTATTACTAATATGATTTCAAAAAAATATCAGAATTTTTAATTTTCTTTATAGTAATCATCAGAGAAATCTGGTACATCCTTTTGGTTTTCACAAATATTTTTAATCTTTTCGATATCAAATAAATAAGAAACCTCTTCGCTAATATCATAATCAAACTCATTTGCAACAAATATAGCCGCTTCTTCATTTTTATAGATCATTAAACGAAATGAACTAAACTCCGATTGTGCCTCTTCAACATATAATCCATTATGCGTGGAAAATTCATAAGTTTTAAAACATGAAGTTTCAACTTTAAAGTTCACCTGTTCTACAGTATTTATTAAAGTTTCCATTCTTTTGCCTCCCTTTTTATTTAAAAACCAATGATAAATGCCAACTGATCTCTTTTAGAAAAATGAAATCTGTCCTGAACTGCTTACTTTAAATGTAACCTCACTTTTCTCCCTTGTTTCCTCATTAATTTCAAAAGGTGTTTTTTCGTAGCAACCAAAATGAGCCTTCTTATTGTTAAAACGTGAAACATAAAAATAATCCTTACCATTTTCAAATAAGTAATAACTCATTCCAGGTACTAAGTTAGCACTATCTGCTTTTCCTAAATATTTCCCCTTCATTAATTACATGCCGCTCCTTTCTGTGATAAACACAAAAAAGCCTTTGGTCCTTTTATTAACCTAACAAAAATATTGTTAAGTAAAAATCAAAGGCCCAAAGGCTTCGTGTCTATTAGAATATGCTTATCATAAAGATAGCTAAAAATAAAAATTACAAAAAAATCACTAACGTCGCATAAATTCTAACTGAATATTCTGTTTTCTGATATTCCCGTTTGAGAAGAAAAACGAAGACACGCGAACAGAGGTAGTAATCATCCATTTTTTTACTATAACCTTTGGCGAGGGCGACAGAAACGGTTAAACCTTTACGGGACAGCTCTTCCTGCTATTTTTCGAATCCAAATACGTGCTGGTTTCCAGGGTGCTGCTTTTAGCCACCGACTGATTTGTAAGTACGTCCGTGAACTATTTGTACTCAGCTGAGCCAGTACATGTAAACAGTAGACGATCATCGCGATGTACACTTGATTATGCACAGCTTGTTCGCTTTGTCCGTAGAACTTTTTGATGTTTAAATGTTGCTTCATCCACTTGAAAAACAGCTCGATTGCCCAGCGTGATTTATACAATTCAGCGATTTCATCTGCACTCAAGTCGAAGCGATTCGTTATGAGGTGTAACTCATTTCCTTTTGAATCCAACACTTTCAATTGTCTGAATTCATTACCTGCTCGACTTTGTGCTGTGCCCAAGGAAATCATTTCATCTGATAAAACGGTTGAATCTTTTGGAAGATCAAATTCCTCGATTTGATGAGTTACAGCGTTTTTCCGCAAGCGTGAAACGAAGAAGTAACCATCGTCGGTCATGCGGTCGAATCGCTCGTAATCCAAGTAGCCACGGTCAAAGACGTACATGCACTCTTTGTCGTCAACGAGTACTTCTAGCTGACCTCGATCATGTTCGATCGCATTCGTTAACACCGCTTTGTCTGGATAGGAACAACCCTTTTCTAAGTAAACAAGACGTAAATGAAGCTTAATGCCTGACTTTGTTTTGCGGAACTTAGCCCATTTATGATTGTTCAAATTCAGTGGCAACGTACTCGAGTCGATGATTTTCAGTGGTGTTGTCATTTTACGTCGCTTATCAAAATCCGTTTTCTCATGAATTTGCGCGACTAAATCTAGAAACACCTGCTGGAACACCTCTGTCGGTACTTGATTTAATCGACGTCCTAATTGTGAAAAGCTAATCGATTCCAAATTCGTTGCTTTTTGTAGGTCGTCTGAAAACAATGTATCACTGACAGCACGCAGACTTTCGGTTTCATTCAGCTGCGCAAACAGCAGTAATTTCAGGAATGAAGCGATGTGTAGCTTCTTTGTATAGTAATTTAATTGATGGGTTTCAACCAATTCTTCAAGTTTTGTGGAGGAAATCGGTGAAAACCATTGTTCAAATGATGTTTTTCGTGTAAACTTATCCATGCTTATGTCCTTTATGTTGGATTTGGATGGTTTACTACCGTCCAACCATTATAAAGGATTTTTTTGTGTATCATTAATATTACAGAAAATTCAGATTTCCGGAAGGCGTTGTATTATTTTAATGCGACGCTAGTGCAAAAAAATGTATATATAAATTCTAGTTGATTATTTTGAAAAAAGCAATAATTACTGATTATTTACCACTTAATTTCTTATATTGGTGGGAATTTACACAGAACTCTTTTATTATCTTTTCTAGTTGCTCCTTTGTAGGATGAACAATACTCTTAGTTGTATAAATTTTTTCAATAATTAGTCCCCCACCATACACTAGCCTCACTTCAACAGTTCCGGTTAAACTAAATCTTGTGACTTCAACTCTTAATCCATACACATTATCCTGCAGATAGTATGTAGTTTTCTTAATTTTATATTTACCATGCGAAAATGGTATAATGGTTTCTTTTTTCTTAATATAGTAGTTTTCTTCACTCATGGGAAATCCTTTCTGTTACTTATTATAGTAATGTAGAAATTCACCCGTCTTTTAATACTTATAAATATTATTTTACTTATTTTTTTGAATATAAACTACTGTATAGTATTTCCATTGTTTTTTACCCTTATAGAAAGAGGTGAAAAAATGAATAACTTAGTAAAAACCATTGGAGAAAGAGTCCGTTATTTCAGATTATATAGAGGTTTTACACAAGAGGAACTAGCTGAAAAGGCAAATGTTCACTATACATATATTGGTGGTATTGAAAGAGGTGAAAGAAATATCTCCCTGGAAACGCTTAACAAAATTACGGAAGCTCTTGAAATTTCACCTACTGATTTATTTGAACAAAACTTCTTAAAGAAAGAAACTGACAAGACAGTACTATTAAAGCTTCATCAGGAATTATTAAGTACAAGAAGTACAGAAGAGATAATAATTGTCCATCAATTAACCCAAAGCATTTTGCATTTAATTGATCGAAAATGATATTGTTAAAAAGGTAGGAAGTTAAAATAGAAGACTTTTAATTTAGCACATAAAATACAAGAACCTGACTACAATTTAGTGTTAGTTAGGTTCTTTAAATTCCTCAAATTTTTATCATCTAAATTTGATTAGAGATACCCATAGAATTAACGATAAATTCTCCATCACATTTTGATAATCCTTATTAAACCTCTGATTGTGGAATAACCATATAACATAAAACAAATAACCTACATACTCTAGTATTAACCTTGTAACCTTGCAATACTTAGAATTTTTAGTAGCAATAATACATCCCAAATACTAATTCTTATTCCATACCAATTGTATGGTTTTCACAATATGCTTCATGAAATTTAAAGACTTCGAACCATTTTAGAATTATAATAGATCACTAGTGTTGCATAAATGTTGTTAGAATATTCAGTTTAAATATGTCCCCTGTTAAGAGCCAAAAAAGTAAATACCCAACTAAAGGTGGATCCATCCATTTGGAAATTTTTTACAATTAGACTTAAGAGACGACGACAATTTGTTTATTAAGGAATGGTTTTTCCTTCAATCTTTCGAAGCCAAATATGTGCTGGTTTCCACAAAGCTGCCCGTAAATATCGGCTAATTTGTAGGGTTTTTCGTTTACTTTTTGTCTCGATTTGTGCGAGAACATGCAGGCAAAAAACAATAAGTGCGATAAACACTTGATTCTGAATTGCCCATTCGCTTTGGCCGTAAAACTTTTTGATATGGAGATGTTGTTTAATCCATTTGAAAAATAACTCAATCGCCCAGCGTGATTTATACATCTTTGAGATTTCTTCAGCACTTAAATCAAAACGATTTGTGATTAAATGAAGCTCATTTCCTTTTGAATCAATCACTTTTAGAAGACGAAAGTAATTTTCGGCACGGTTTTGCGTCGTACCAATCAACACCATTTGATCCGACAAAACAGATGTATTCTCGGGTAGTTTAAAATCGTAAACCTCCCGTATGACTGCGTTTTTTCGCAGCCTAGAAAGGAAAAAGTAGCCGTCATCTGTCATCCGATCAAAGCGTTCGTAGTCTAAGTAACCACGGTCAAACACATACATACATTCCTTGTCATCAACCATTACTTCAAGCTGACCGCGGTCATGTTCTTTGGCCGTTGTCATAATGGCCTTTTCGGGATAGGATATACCTTTTTCCATAAACACAAGGCGTAAGTGCAATTTAACACCCGCTTTTGTTTTGCGGAATTTTGCCCATTTATGATTAGTCAAATTGAGAGGCAATGTGCTTGAATCAATGATTTTTAATGGCATCACAAGTTTCGTGTTGTGCGTTTTGGCATGAATTTGTGAAACTAAATCAAGGAAAAGCTTTTGGAATAAGTCTGGATTCATGCCATTTAAACGGCGTGAGAGTTGGGAAATACTGATAGAATCAAGATCAATGCCCTTTTGCAGTTGATCATCGAAAAGACAATCGCTCAGCGCATGCAGACTTTCGACTTCTTCTAGCTGCGCAAAAAGTAATAATTTTAGAAATGACTCTGTCGTTAGTTTTTTCGTATAGAAATCTAATTTCAACGTTTTCACGTTTTCTTCAAATAATTGAAGATTTATTGGTGAAAACCATTGTCCAAATGAAGTTTTTCGTGTAATCTTGTCCATGCGATAGTCCTTTTTAGTGGATTTGGACGGGTTACCACCTAACTTATCCATTATAAAGGACTTTTTCTTTGCATAAAATGATAAAATTGAACATTTCAAGTATTTTTAATAGTTAAATTAAATTAACGCAACACTAGTGATAATAGATGTATTAAAAATAAGGAGTATATTCTATATGAATCTATATGAATTTTTTCAAACATGGGTAGATCATCCAAAAAAAGGAAATGGTAGAAAAAATTTAAACCATACAGATGAAGCTTGGAAAAAAGTATTAAATAATATCCAAATTTGGGAGAGTAGTGAAAAAAAAGAAGACAATGAGTTTGCAAAATATATAAAATATACCGGCAAATTAAGAAGAGTTCACCTAGATCTTGATAATGTAAATTTTAATAATCACTATGTTTCATGGACAGCAGTTGAAAACTTAGAAGATATATATTGGTTTAATTCATCGATTCCTCATACAATTATTACTGCGGAGGCAACAAAAGAGAATCCAGGAATTAGTGTTAAGGGATTTATAGAAGCTATGAAATTGGTTATTCCAAATTTTGAATTAAACTCACCCGCTATCAGAGCAGAACATGAAGTGATTTTTCCCTTACAAGAAAAAACAATATTAAGCATAGAAAAAATAAAATAGAGGAGATAGCAGGAAAATACGAATTTACAATCCTAAGAAAATTACAAACTATCGATTTCCTGCGTTATTTTTTTCAATGACTCTCCTATAATAGGTTACAAAACATTTAAATTTTTTCTTTAAGTTTATTTAATAGGAATTCAGAGATCATCCCCATACTCTCTATAGCTGCTTTTGCTTCATTATCAGAAACTGTAGGCAAAAAGGGTCTGCCATGACCAGTTCCTTGTTTATTACGTAAATTATTCACCGCACACCCCAATTCATACAAACTTATTTCGAATCGTTCTGAAACGGAGTTAATTCCTTTAGTTTGTGGTGTTGAAAGACCTAATTGATAGAAAGCTAAGCCCAAAAGAGTAGGGAAATTTCTTTGTGGATATTCACCCAATAACCTTGTTATTACATGTGCTGCTACCGCCTCTAGTAAATCCTTACTAGTGCCTGTTAATAGCGCAGCATCCGCAGCTCCACGCTTTGCTCGGCGTATGTAATTTTCAAGAGCCTTTTCTATTTCAAAATAGGATAAATTCTCCAAAACTACAGGTGTTATAACTCCATCACTTGTTAAATTTATGTTCTCTGACTTAAATGCATCTTGAAGGTTTTTTATTGGTTCATTTCCAACGAAATTGGGTGATTCCTCTCTAAATCCTCCAAACCCTTTTATAAGAGACATTAAACTACCTAATAAATACTCACCAGATTCATGATTGTATTCAATAGCCCAATTTAAGACAGCACTAATCCTCTTTGCTTTCCCTACTGTCTTTCCGTTTAAATTCGGATCACCTTTTTCCAACTTAAACCTAACAATTATACTTTCAAGATCCGCATGGCTTGGCTTTCTATTTTGTACCGTCGGTGAAGAATCATCAACTATATGGGACACCGCTACTGCTATTTCATCATTTAAAGGTAATCTTTTCATACATATTAACTCCCTTACTATTAATCAAAATTCTCTTTTCTCGTATTTTGCAATCCCAATGAATAATTTAGTACTAAAGTATTCTACAGCTTATTAGTATTGTTTTTCGTTAACATATTGTACAAGAATTTCAGAAACCAACTCTTC
This sequence comes from Niallia sp. FSL W8-1348, assembly GCF_038006745.1. Taxonomy (NCBI): domain Bacteria; kingdom Bacillati; phylum Bacillota; class Bacilli; order Caryophanales; family Bacillaceae; genus Niallia; species Niallia sp. FSL W8-1348. The sequence continues at coordinate 209,765 of NZ_JBBOVV010000004.1, forward strand.
TAAAGTCAAACTTCTTTCAGACGCAATTTGTTTCAAAGAATCTTTAACCTGAGATGGTATTTCTAAAGATAACACGTCATATTCAGAATCTATATAAATCCCTTTAATCGTTGAGATTATGGAACCTTCCACCATATATTCCTTAATAGTTTTTATCGTATCTTCATCTAAAGTATCGTAAGGGAAACAATATGGTTTAATTTCTAACTCTATCTTTTCTTTATTTATGTTCATCTTCATATTTGTTGGAGTGATATATTCATAACATATATCTAAGAAAGAGTATATATTAGATTCAACATTATTTTCATAAGGGAACTCAAATTTAGCAAATTTCCTTTTGGAAATTATCGAACCTCTTTCAATCAAATAAACCGGTTTAAAACCATATTGCTCAATTTTCGTATATGGAATCTTATTTCCACTAGCAGTTAATAAAAAGTAATCTTCATCTTCCCCAACCATCAATCTTCCATGTTCTTCACTTCTTTCATGAATAAACAATTGAAACCAACCATGTTTATTTGGTTTTGAATAAAACTCTTTATTATTTCTACTTCTCATATTTTTATAATTTTTTTGAAAACGTTCAAGCTCCGTTTGTTTAATAAAATATAATTCCCTACCTCTATAAACTTCTTTCTCTGCAGTAAGTTTACCATCCTTTATATAGTTAAATACCGTTACAGTAGATACACCTAATTGTGCAGCAACTTCACCAGTGCTAAGTCCTGGCTTTTTTAATTTGTCTTTTACCTCTTCTACATCATCTATATAAAAGTACTTCGTATTGTCAATTTGCCAACTTTTTTCATTCACTGCAGTTAATATGCCTTGTCTGGAATATGATAAAACTGTATTCTCAGCAACACCTAATAATTCCGCAGCCTGTTTTGTAGTAATTTGCTTTTTCTTATCTTCTTGGCCCATTTTATTCTCCCAACTAATCATTATTAAAATAGTGTATACATATCATTTAATATTAACTCAATATTATAATCTATTTATATGTTACCATTTACTATAGTCAATATTCAATTGGGGAATAATTCTAATTTATGTATTAATTCTTGCTTTGTTTACAATACTCACTAGCATTCTCTAAAAAATCTGTAATACACTCTTCTACCTTTTTTCTTGTTGGTTTTTCTAATGTAATACTTTTAAAAGTTTTATCAATAACTACCCCTCCTCCCCCTATCAATAATTTAATCTCCACTGTATCTTTTTCTCGACTCAAACTTCCTCTTTTATCTACAAATCTACTAACTTGCACTCTAAGACCATATTTGGATTTTTGTAAGAAATAAGTTTTCACTTGCACTTCATATTTACTTACAAAAAAAGTACTTTCATCTAATGCTCGGTATAAACTTTCGCTAATCAAAAAATCCACCTCTTCCTTTTATCATTAATCAGATTATAATATATATCTTAATATTAAACAAAGGTTTAATGTCCATTTTATATAAAAAAATACAATGCCTACTATTTTATATTAAAATGTATTTTAAATATTAATTTTATTTATATGTATATATAGTAGACAAATAAATGATTTTTCTACTAATATAGGAGTAGATATTAAATGTATTTAAATTAACTTAATAATGAATTACCTATAACCAGATAATTACTATACTTTTAAAAAATGACAAAAGGGGTGTGAAAATGCTAGAAAAGGAAATTTCTTTCCATTCGAATAAAAATTCGTTAGAATTTACAGGAAGTCAGTCATCCATCGCATCGTTTTCAAAAACACTAAAAGATCCATCAGTATTTCAAAATTTACCTGACGAGTTAATCATTATGGAGGATGTATCTAAAAATAAGGAAATAAATGACTTGGAAATGATGTATTTATTTTTACACCAAAAGAAAGATATGGATATACGAAAGAATAAAATGGAGAACACCATCGAAGAGTACAGCAGAGATTTACTTATCATGTATAAACAGATAATAGAAAATGCTTTTTCCATTGGATTAGATTTAAACGCACAGCAAAATCCTTATCAGATATTCAAACTACTCAATCATGTACATATTAGAAAATTTCAAGAGTGGTTAGCTGCAGCTCCGTTAGGGAAGGGGAAGAAGCCATACGCAGTTTCTACACTGAGTCGTAAAATGGTAGTTCTTAAAGGATTTCTTTCTTTTTTGTATAAAACAAAGTATATAGAAGTTCCGCTGCATGAAAAAATGTTGAGTAGTAATGTGCGGGATATTGATCGGCCAGATAGGGATTTAGGAAAAAATGAGGTAGTGCAGATATTGGACTATTATAAAGACCATCCCATTGTTCATTGTTTACTAGCAACCTTAATTACAACAGGGCTTAGAATAAACGAATTATGTCATAGTAAAATATCGGATATTTCTTATGTGGATGGAGATTACTGGTTATATGTATTAGGAAAAGGGAGACATGAAAGAGAGGTACTCTTACATCCATATATAATAGAAGAAATACGGAAATTTCGACGAACAAGACGGTTAGATTTTATATTAGATGGTAGTGATAATTCGTATATTTTTATGACGAACAAAGGGAAACCATACAATTATAAGTATTTATCTAATTATTTAACAAAAAAAATTAATGAAGCGGATTTACCTTTCATCAAAACAAGGAAAAATCCAATTACACCACATACACTAAGACATGCTTTTGCACAAATTAGTTCTGATCAAGGGGCGAGTTTGGATCAAATTAAAATTGCATTGGGGCACAAATCGATTCAAACAACATCTATTTATCTGCAGAAGAAATCAAGAAGAGAAAACAATGCGGGACATGCTTGGAAAAATTCAAGTATCATTAATTCATTGTGATTTACAGGTGACAATATAAAAAAAAGGGTTGTATATTCGTACAACCCTTTGATAAACAAAAAAAACAGACCTTATTCAGTCCGCCTTGTTGTCTATTGTACCATCACATTTATAACGAGTTTATATTCGTTGTCTTCATCTAGTCTTAAGCGTACTCCGCTAAAGCCTCCCTTATGACCATACCTAAAAAGGATTGTTCAGCGACCAAACAGCTTCTGTAGCGCTTGTTGCGTTTATTTGTTAGTAATTTATTAAACCATAATTCATTTTCTCTGACCATCTTTTTTGTCTTTCGTGAATGCGACCCAATCCCCATTAACCTTTTCTATTTTAAATACTTGTCCGATTTCTATATCTTTCGTTATTCTTTTCAGGGTTCTATTAGAAGGTAATGGTTTACCTGTTAGTAGTTTTTCATAAGATCGCTGCTCCCAGAAAAGAAAGGTGTAACCGATTATAGCAGTTATTGTTAGAATAACAGCGAAAATAATGGATAATTGTCCAAGACTAATATTTCCTTCAGATATCAACTCGTTGAGTTTATTAAGCAACTTCTTTCCTTTCTTCCATTTTTGTTTTTAATAATAAGTCTTCTGTAGTGGTAAGCAAAATAGGTATCGATAGTGCTCATTGTCTACAAATGCAACTTGTAAGAGATTGAGGCAATATTTATTAATCTTTTATGGATTCAATGCGGAATGTTTCGTACGGTTTAATCTTCATCTATTCATTCATAAGTCAATTTCTTTTAATATCTCATTCTCTTTGAATTGGTAAATGCTACTTCCTAAATCTTCATCAGCATAGCTGTATTCTATTATCACATTTGGAAATATCCAAGCAATTTTCTGCATCAGTTTTTCCACACTATTATTTGCGGTTAGAAAATATATAGTGTCGTTAGTACTTCGACTATCTGGTTGACCGTAAGCGTTCCACTTAGTCCCCCAGTACTTTTTTTGCCAATTTAGTATTGTGTTTTCACTTCCCCATTTTTCCTCGTCTACTGAACTAATCCCTGTTATATCTGGTGAAGAACCATATATCCATCTTGGAATGGGAGTAATTTTACTAAAATCTATTGTTCCAATTCCCTTTTCATCATTCTTTAAGAATTCCATTACTTCTTGTACTTCCTCATGAGAACCAATTACTTTTAATTTATTTGAAATATCGTTTGGCATTTTCTTCTCTCCTTTTTAATGAATTATTACTTTGTTATTATTTTGTATTGGTTGTTTCGTGTTGTTTAGTCACTAATCTTGAGTTACTTTAAAGTCTTCTTTCCGTTTATTGTTATTAGAACTCAAACTACCTGCGAATTGACGTAACACTTCTTTACCACTACCAATTGTCTTATTGTTTTCATCTATAACAAAGTCACCTTGCTTCACTATATTTGCTTCAATTAGTATGTTGTGTATGTATTTCAGTTGTTTCATAACCACAATCTAGACATTTAACTGGTGTACTTGTTTTATTATCATTAACATTAATAATAGAGTTTAAATGATCATACTTAATGTTGCTACTTTCACATTTACTACAAGTTACTCACAACCTTTTTTATTCCTTTCATTTTCACCCCGATATATATTTTGATTATTAGCTGTGATTATTTTAATGTATTCCGTTTTACACATATAGAAGTATCTAGTTTGAAATAAGGTTCTAACGCTTCCTTAAAAGCGACTTCTATATTTTTAGTACCATATGTTTCTTTACCTAGTTTGATGGGAGGGTCGTGTTTTGGTTTTTCTTCCATTTTATATCCTCCTTACCGTACTTTAGTTTCGTATTGTGACTAATCAAAAATCCTACTTCTAGATATTTTTCTATATAAGGCAATTACTTTTCTATTTTCGTTTTCCCACTCTTGATTTTTTAACATAGGAATAGAAAATCGACCTTCCATTTGAGTCATTAAATTTGCTAACTTATGAACTTTTTCATCATTAGAAAAATTGGAATGCATAATATTTTCATATTCTTGATTAATTTCTTTTAACTCCATTTTCCTAGTCCTTCCCAATAGTTATCTACTTTTTTGGTACTACATAAAATTCTTCATCTTTATAAAGTTTCTGAACTTCTTCTAATGCTGTTTCTGCAACTTCTTTTGTATCAAAAGTTTGTTCCCCTGTTTTTCCTACTTCCGTTGTTTCAAATATTAATCCTGTTTTGGATCTAATTACAAATCCCATTTTCTTCATCTTCCTTTCTACCGCATATAAGTTATCTAATCTACGTATTTTATCACTAACCACAACAAAAAAAGAGTATTTCCCCATTATTCAATTCGTGAACTATTACATTTAAGAAACTTTTTATTCTTTCTTCCAAGTCATTATCTAATGACATTGATTCTACTCTGTTAAGCGCTTCATGATAATGACTAATTTTGTAGATTTTAAAATATTCATTGTTTGTTAAAACAATGTCAAATACTTTTGCAAAAACTACTGCATTAGGATTTCCGATAGAAAAATTAGTATATTCTAATAAGTGTTTTTCATTGTCATTACCATATGCGATTTCAAATAATTCATCATCAATAAAATGCTGTTTTTTTAATTTCAACGGAACTTTATATAAAGAAACATCATAGCTCATAAATCTTTCCTTTCTATTGCTTAAGATTTTTTAAATGATAATAATTGTCAATTGCTACTTGAATAGACATCCTTTCTACCACATAGTCAACCTTCTTACTAGCCAGTATTCTATTTCTTTCTCATTTGCATGATTATTAAAAACAGCTCTATTTATCTTAGCATAATCGGTGATTGTTAGGTGTCCCCCAACTAATTATTTTTTTGGTCTAAAGGAATATAATATTAGTTGTTATCTACTTTACTTTCCGATTTACTTTTGGATAAAGTCTTTCATAGTTTGAGTTACTTTAATTGTATTACGTGTTCCTCTAAGAACTGAAGACACGTTAGTTAGGAAATCATTTAAGCGTTGTGAAACAGGAAAAAAATAATGCAATGGCTTTCCTTCTTTAAGATCTCTGTAATTTTTTTTATAAGCAAATTTCTCTTTGAAATTTTCATAATCCTTAAAAGCTTGTTCTCTTCATTATCTGTCATACTAAGTAAGTTTACTTCATCAGCAATAATCGGTAGATATTTTTTCATTCTCTTTTTTCTTTGACGTTTATTCATTTTTTTCTCCTTTATCATATAATTGATTCGTAACGGTTGGTTAAGACTTATTGTTTAGTTCATACGTTTTATCAAGTAGTTCCAAATATTGCTTTGAATATGGATGATGGAATTTCTGGAAAAATATAAATAAATAAGGTATCGGTGTTTGTCAAGATAGTTGTCGCATTTAACTTGTTTACTAGTGTAAGAACGTAAGGGTAACTACCGCGCTTTGCTTGGTGGCCTTCTCATCAAAGAACAGAATTCATTCTGTTCTTTGATGAGAAGGGAATGGGTAGTTCAAGCTCAGTCGCAGTGGGGCTATTTTGTTCCATCCTTTTCTATCTTGTCCTTTATTGGGTTTAAAGCCACTGAATCATGTGCACTCCAGTCTCTAGTTGAGCGCGTCCAACGTTCTGGATGCTTTTGTTTCGCTAGTTCATAAACTTCTTTGCGCTTTTTCAGTATCCCAATATGCGCACCTGTGTGGCATTGTTCTGGCGTCACAAAATTTATACCACTGTGTAAATGTATACAGTTATACCAATTCACAAATCTTAATGCCCATTCACGTGCAGCCTCAAGTGTTTCAAAGCCTCTGTACGGGAATTCAGGTCGATATTTCAGAGTCCGAAACATTGCTTCAGAATAGGGATTGTCATTACTTACTCTTGGTCTTGAATAAGAGCTTTGGATCCCTAATTTTTCAAGTAATACCTGAAATGTTGCGGCTTTCATGGGACTGCCATTATCGGAATGTAAAACGAGTGGTTTACCTTGGATTTTTTCACTAATAATCGTCTTCTTCATTAAATCTTCAGCGTGTTTTGCCTCCTCTGACTCCCAAATCTCCCAACCTACGATTTTTCTACTAAAAATATCGATAATTAAGTAGAGTCGATAAAACAAGCCTTTCACCGGCCCTTTTAACCACGTTATATCCCATGTCCATACCTGGTTTGGGGCTACTGCTAAATGACTTTCTGGTAATCTACCCTCGGGCTTTTTGCTTCTTCCCCGATGATTTTGCATTTTATGCTCACGAAGAACTCTATAAAAGCTAGATTCGGAGGCGATATAAATGCATTGATCTGCTAATTTTGGCACGATTTGAGTAGGCGGTAGGTCTACAAATTCCTCTTTTTTAACAACCTCCAGTATCTCTTGTTTTTCCTCTATCGTTAATTTATTTTTTGGCTCTGGACGTAACGCAATAGGGCGTTGATCCTCCTTGATTCCACCTTCTGAAATCCAGCGTTCATAGGTGCGAACGCTAATGTTCAATTCTTTACACGCCGGGGCTAATCGCGCACCATTTTGGTTTGCTTCTTGGATGAGTTCTACTGCTAGTGCGCGATCTGACGGGCTGATCATTCGTCCTCTTGGTCCCCCCAGATCGCTTGGGCCTTTTTTCTTAATAGTAATAAGGCTGCAGCTTCTGCCAATGCTTTTTCTTTTTTACGCAAATCTTTCTCTAATGCCTTTCCTCGCTTTTTCTCCTCTTTTAATTCTTGATTTAACTGCTTTGTTTGACTAGATTCTCGCCCATTTGCATTAAGGCATGAATCTCGCCATGCGTCAATCTGTTCTTTATAAAGTCCCTTTTTTCGACAATACTCCGCTAGCTCCGCACCATTCATTGAGTATGTTTCCATAACTATGAGAAACTTATCTTCACTGCTCCAGTGTTCAGAACTTTGTCCATCTCCGGGTGTGGGGTTTCCAGATGATCTAGCCTCTTTTCTCCACTTGTAAAGCGTGGGTTCAGTAATGCCCAACTCTTCACTTAATTGGCCAACCGATTCATTAGTGGGGGGCATCATTCTCTTAATAATTGATGCTTTCTCTTCCTTTGTATAACGTTTACCATTATTACTTTTCATGTCGATCAACCTCCGTGTATGATTTAAACTATACACTAAAGTTCCCTACGACATCTATCCTAACAGAGGGGGGTATCAATTATACAAAATAACATAATGTACATAAATAATTTATGTTTTATAACATTTTTTCCTTTTATTAAGTAAAGACAAAACAATATTATAAATCCATAAACCATAATCATTAAGGCAAAAAAACGAAATAACTCTTCAGGAGGAGCAATTGCGAAAATTTCAGTTATAGTCTTATTAACTGTATTGTTTACAACCAAAAATACTCTTGTTATTTTAATTACAGCAATCACAATTATGAGTTTTAGTATCTTTTTACCTAGTGGAATCAATTCTTTTTTATCTTCATGATTAAAAATATATTTTTTCTTTAGTTCATGATCTAATGGAATTTTCAAAATGCCATAAACACCTTACTCTCCTTTTCTTCCTATTCCTTTCATTAAATAACCTGAGGGTTATTTTTTCTTTTTTGAATAAACATTACTTCCCTTCTTTAACGAACAAAAGTCTTGTATGCTGCTTCAATTAAATTTTTAAGTTTTGGCATAATGGTTAGCTCCTTTTTTGGTTTAATTTTCATATTTCCTCTAACAATTCAAAATCGTATTCAGTCATAACCTGATATATTTCCCCAAGTTCTTTTAACATTTCTTTATAAGAATAATTTCTTTTCGCTCCTTCTTCTTTTATAAACCAATTGAGCTTATCATATTGTTTAGTAATTAAATAAATAATATTTTGATGTATAAATTCTAATTGTTCTTTAGGTTCTAAAACCTCTGGTTTTAGATTGTAAATAATCCAATGCAAATTATCAAAAATTTCTTGTTTATACGAACCGTCTCCAAAACGCGACACTGAAAAAATCCCCTTCTTTCTACCCCATATAAGTTATCTATTTTCTATTCCGATACTCTTCATATATGAATCAGCCTTACCATTAAAAAAACATCTATAACATATATTCAATTCATATTCTTTGCTATTAGTTAAAGCAAGAAAATCAGATTCACAACTTAAACATTCGAGACTTACTGCCTTAACCACTTCATTTTCCATTAACAATACTATTTTTTTGAATCATCAATAATTTCATATGACATTCCCTTACCTATTCTACCAACGACAAATTTAATAGTTTCTTTCTGTGTATCTATCTCCTTGAAATATTTTAGAACTTCATTTCCTTTATGTTCACTAATAACAACTTTATTTTTATTACTAATTTTTTACTTCTTCCTTATTATTTTTGTCTTAATTGCAAGAAACCTGAGAACCTGTAAAATAGATTAAACTTTTTTTATAAAACTACGATAAGAGTGGTTAACCATAATCCAACTCCTACTGGTAAACCGACAACTAATATCCAATAAATTGAAGTAACACAAGCTTCCAATACCACATCGTCCAAACGTCTAATCTTATACTTCAATTCTTTTTTCATTTTTCTTTCTTCTCTCCTTATTCTCTTATTTTCGAACTACGACACCAACCAGCAAAGTACACATACAGTAAGTCGATTTTATCTAAAAATATTCTTTGTTTTATCTCTCAAACAACTATTACATAAATCTTGGGATATTTGTTTGTAAGTTCCACATATCGGACATGTGCGTTTTTCTTTTTTATATGCCATACTTCTATTAACATTTTCTAACTCATATATTAAATTGTACAGTCTTTGTACTATGCAGCGAAGTATTTCTTTAATTCCTTTCCAATCCAATACCCCATAGGAACAGCTACAGCATTTCCTATTTGTCGATAAGCATCATTATCTGTTCCCGCAAATTTAAACCAATCGGGAAAACCTTGTAATCTCGCATATTCTTTAACTGAATAAGGTCTTATAGAAACGCTATCATTTATTAATCTTGTCGATCTATCTTTAGAATAATGCGCTACACAAGTTGGAGCTTTTCCATCTAAATCTGTAATAATTGGCTTATCTCGATATGCACCATTTAATCTTTTTTGAACATAATCAGGAGTATATACTTCTGCTCCAATATCAATAATATCTCTCATTCTCATTGGTTTTGCTTCTGGATAAGATAAATTATGGAAAGGCTTTTTAGTTCCTATAACTATTAATCTTTTACGTTCTTGAGGGAGCCACATATTAGCGTTAACAGGGCATTCTACTCTAACGTAATAATTGGGTAATCTAGTTAAGCACTCCATCACCACTTGAAATTTTCGCATACCAGGAACATTTTCAACTATATACACTTCTGGTTGTGCTAAAGCCACATGTCTAAAAAAATGTAAAAATAAATCATCGCCTGTTCTAGTTCCATGTATATCAGCAATCCGGCTATACTTCGTACAAGGGAAAGTTCCAATATAAACATCTGCATCTTGCTGATCGAGTACAGTTATTTTTGTGATATCGGTTTGGTTTATTCTGTGTTTAAAGTTTTTCCTTAAAGTCTCACAAGCAACTTTATCTATTTCAAAAGATTCCATAATTTCAATACCAGCGTCTAACATTCCTAAGTCCATTCCACCAGCACCACTAAAATAACTTTTTGCTGTTATCATCAAAATTTTGTTCTCCTTCCTACATTACTAAGCTATTTTTCTTATGGTTAATTTTCCATACTATAGCTATATCTATCTAAAACCTTGTAATTATCTCTTTTCAATTATTCTTTGTAGATTTTCACTTTTGTTATTAAGTCTAGTAAAATGAATTGCTATTCTACTTTTTTTCGAACTACTCTTCATAATCTTTATTAAATTATTTACTGCTTTTCCTCTCGCTTCATTAATAATAATGGAATCTTTCATATTCTTCATTTCATTTCCCTTTCCACAAAATAGTTATTTAATTTTCAATATCAAGGCATATTATAAGTACTATCTTTACAACACGATTTTCATTATAAAAGTTTTTCAAGTTCGTGTTGTTAAACCCTATTAAATTTAGTTATTCTACTTTTTGTTCATGTATAAACTTCTTAAATATTGTGTAATGACTATAAACCAAAAAGAAATGACTATAATTCCAACAACATTAGCGAGAAAAGGATATTGAATTAATCCTCCGACACCCCAATGGTATGAAAATAATATGACAATTATCCAAGGCAATACTTTTTTTATAATTGGAAAACGTTTATTCTTAATTAAAAATAAATTAATGATGACTAAACTTACTATTAATATATTTATTAAATTCACTTTATTTTCTCTCCTTCATATAACCTTTGTACTATTCAACTAATTGTATTAATATTTTATATCCTTCTATTGTTAGAAAGGTACTCACTTTAAAATTCACATCTTTTTGATTCGCTTCTCCAATCTTAAAATTTTTTCGTCATAATGGTTATCTAATGAACAGTTGTTTCGTACTATGCTATACGTTTTAATATGTTATTTGCTGATTTTTTTATTACTTCTATTATTTCTTTATCAGTTAGTTCGCTAAAAGCTTCTGCAACCTCGTTAGGAATACTCTCATAAACCCCTTCTAATTCAACTATAGCTGATAAAAAATCCATTCCATTGTTTAGAAACCAGTCGCATACAATTTTCTGATTCTTATTCATTGCAAAACCCCTTTCCTACCGTACAATAGTTATCAAACAATAGCCATTACTATATAATTTTCTTGCTGTGCATAATTAGTAATATAAGTAATTTCTCTTTTAACTACTTCCCCTGTATACTCTTGTGCTAAAGGGTTATATTCTTGTAAATAAAGAGTATCTCCAACTTTAAAATCTCTGTCATTTTTTCTGATTTCAAAACTTTTATTTCCATTTCGTACTTCTTCAAAATATTGCGGTTGTATTTTTAAAAAGTGTTCCATTTCCTCACTCCTTCGCAATAGTTACCAAGCGTTTATGCTGTACGTTCCATAGGTTTTACCTAATTTCTCAACGTGGTCACAATATCTATCTAACTTTTCTAATGAAATAAATCTCTTCTTTTTAACTGGCTTATCATTATGAAAAATAACTATGGTGTAAGGTTTGTTTAATTTTTCTTTTTCTTTCTTCACGATTAACTCTCCTTTAATGAATAATAGTTATCTACTTTGAAATCATTTTTTCCTTTTATAATCTTTTGCTGTATGATTTGCAATTATAATATAAGATAAACACGTTTTTTGTTTGATTCAATTTTTGTTACTTCTACGATACTTATTCTTCTCTTCAAACTTTTTCAAGGCAACAAAAACTAATATATTCGTTAAAATCAGAAGTAACATTGAGAAAAATCCTATTAGCAACTTATCTTGTGAACTTGCATTGTATGTATATGCTACAAGCTGAATTACCATAAGGACAAAGAATAATAAGAAATTCAGAATAACCCCATCTTTAATTACTATTGATTTTTCTTTGCAGTAACTACATGTCTTATCAGCAATATTCTTCTCATTTAAACATTTCGGACATACTCTTAAATCTTTTTGCGACACTGAGAAAATCCCCTTCTTTCTACCCCATATAAATTATCTATTTTCTATTCCGTTTCTCTTCATATATGAATTAGCCATACCATTTAGAAAACATCAATAACATATATTCAATTCATATTCTTTGCTATTAGTTAAAGCAAGAAAATCAGATTCACACCTAAACATTCAAGACTTACTGTCTTAACCACTTCATTTTCCATTAACAACTCACTCCTTCACAATAGTTTCGAACTATTCATCAACTCTTTTTAGAAATTCAATAAAATCTTTTGAATTTCCAGACCCCATTTCAATTGTGTCAATCCAGCTATCGTGAACAGTATCATTTTCAAGACCTTGTTCATCAAGCCAACCCCTTACTATTTTTTCATGTTCTCTCGCTGTGTGAAACGCTTTTGCAGACTTTCTAATACTATCCTTTATTTCTTTTGGAACTTTCATATATAAACCCCTTTCTACAGCAGAATAGTTTCGAACTATCATACTCACTAATGACCCTCTCTTTTATATTTTCATTTCAATTCCGCATTAAAGGTCTTTATTTTTCAACTTCAATTTTTAAATGGTCTTCCTAAAAGTATGCCAATAAAACCTGCTAACACAAAAATTAACACAATTATTCATTGATAAACCTCTTTTATTCCCTATTACTAATCTATCATTTCTATCAATGATTTAATCCAACCAAGTATCTTCAGAATTGCCCCCAATACATCAATATAAAACAACATACCTGATCTCCTTCTCTATTTATTTGATCTTGTTAATCAATTGCACCTTTTTTATATTTTGTTCCATAGCTAAATGATGTTTCTCTAATATATCTTTCATCTTTTCATCTTGATAGATTTTTACTTTTTGACTAGCCTGCTTTTCAATTCCATTAGCATATTCAGAAATTTCCTTAATAAAACCTATAACTCTCTCTATCTCTTTTTTTAAATCCTGCTCAGAAAGTTTTTTAGAGAGGTCTTCCAATGACGAAATCGAATAAATAATTTCTTCATTAAAATGAATCACAAAATATTCTTCTTTAATTTTTGATAAAGGAATCAAAATTTCATTTCTGAATAAGTAATAATTGCTATTGTCCAGCTTGAAAGCAAATCTCCTTTTATTTACTTCGTAATAACGGTTACTTACCCTCAGATTTTCTTTTCTCATGGACCAAATCAGATTCCATTTCGGATTCAGAGGGACATATTCATTAATAGGAAAAGAAAACTCAATAACTTTCCCTATGCTCTTCCCATAAGGAATATCAATTTCATTTATAAAACTTACCTTTTTATGATTTTTTAATAGGTCCAAATATTTACGAGAATAATGAATCTTAAATATTAATGAACCAATAAGAAAAACCAACAGTATTTTTTCTATCCATAATATTATTTGCATGTTATTACCTTCTCCCTTTTATAATGGCCATTTTAAGCTTTTTCCGATCTTTTAAACCATTGCTTAACATTATCGCTATTGAAATACATAAAGCACCTATAAAGACGATATGCAGCAGGATCTTTAAATCATCTAGTGATAAAAAGGGAGATTCGTTTTTGCTACTTGCCTTTTTCTCATCATCAAAGTTAAGCTTCCACATTCCTCCCTCATATAAAGCTTTAATTTCAACCTCAGTTGTTTTCTCTATATAATCCTCAAAAAATCCAGGATATAGATGAGTTAGATTAACTGTGAAAGAATACATTTGATCATTTTCTTTTTTCTCTTTAAGTATGTCTATTGATGATAACGGGTTTTCGTTTTCACTAAATGCTTCAATCATTTCAGTTTTAATTTCTTCATCTGTCTTCCCCTTTGTAAAGCTTTGATTTTTAGAGACTAAAGTGCTTGCAGCCCCATAGTTTGCATTTATTACTTCTTTATAATATTTAGTAACTACTTCCCTTGGGGTTAAATCATGTTTATCGATCACTTGGTTAACAGCATCATCTACTAGTTCAAAAGTTAAATACCATTGATTTTCAAACTTAATAGCAACGATTCTTTCTTGATAGGTATATTTTTTGGAGTCAGTTAACGAAGCAGTAAACAAAATACTTCTTCCATCGATTTCCTTAGCATCTTCTATGCTAAAAGTAGCAACAGAATTACCTTTGCTAGTATAAAATTGGGATATTTGTTTTATTACTTGTTGAATATCAGAGGTATTTCTCTTTTCTTCAGGCACTAATTGACTTTCAATTTCCGGTTTAGATAGTAACAGCTCTTTAATTGCTGTTCCATAATTCCCTTGTCTTATTAATTCATAATAACTATTTACCTTTTTGCTCGCCTCTTCCTTTTCTTCTTCAGTAATCGGTTCAGTATCCTCAACAGGTTTTACATCTTTCAATTCTTCAACTTTAACTGGTTCGCCTGTTTCAGCAGAAACGTATATCGGATCTCCTTCATTGGTCACAGAATCTAAAATCAAATACACACCAGCAGCGGTTAATAATGTTTTGCTAAAATTATTCCCCTTGTAATAAGCTTGTCCTTTATATTTATCGTTTCCTTTAGTTGCAGTCGCTGCAGCATTTTTACTTTTAATATTACTAGGACTAGTTTTTACATTGGTTTTTGTATTAGTTTTTGATTTCACTGAGCTAACCTTACCGCTATTAATAGAAGAACTTTTCACACTAGAACCTCCGGTTTTCCCTAAAGATACCTTTGCAGAGGCTGTACTATATGCTGTGAAAAATAATAAAATAATACTGAGGGACATTATTGCTATTTTTTGTTTCATTACATTTTCCTCCTTAATCAAAAGATGAAGAACTATCACTTGAAGAGTCATTACTATAATCACTAGATGAATAATCATAAGAATTATTGTCTGTATAATCAGAACTACTTGATGACTCGTTTGAATTTTCAATCATTTCCCTTAGGACATTTCCATTTTCAAAATAAAAATTATTATTGAAAAACTCATTAGAGTTTTTGATAGTTTCATAACTGCTTTTATTAGAGTAACCTTTCAATTGCCCATTTTTCTTTTCACTTCGTTCTCTTATTTCAGTACCATTACTTCCGTTTATGAATTGTTGGATTTTTCTATGTTCCAAACTGTCTCTTCGTTGTTCTTTTTTCAACTCCGTTATATTTCTTTGCAAGTAGTCAATAACAAACATTAACGATATAACACATATTAGAAGAAAAATAATCATTTATAACTATCCTTTCCGATTGAAATAGACACTTTGTTTAAAGGCCAATAACGCATTCCAATGCAGCCTTCTACACTTTCAATAGGAATTGTTCCTATTTCTCTACTATCCGTACTAAATTGTCTATTATCCCCTAATACAAATAAATGATCAGCTGGTACTTTCCCCACTAAAGCATAATCTTCCGTATAAATATCTTTGTTTTTAGGTATAAACACCTCATCAATAGCTTCATTATTTATAAACAATTGATTGTTCTTGTATTGGACCGTTTCACCTGGCAACCCAATTACTCGCTTTACTATTTTCTCTCCTGATGGAAGACGGGCAATTATGATTGAAAATCTATCCGGTGTATTAAATTTATTTATTAGAACTAAATCACCATTCTGTAGTGTAGGCTTCATAGATTCTCCATCTACCTTTAAAGGAACAAAAATAAATGATCTTACGATGAACAATACTATAAAAAAAATAAGAATTTTCCTTACATATGTTTTCATTTTTGTTCTCTCTACTTGACTCATCATCTTATATCTATACTCCTATCTATTTTCGAAAACAGCCTATATCAAATAACCTTCCACTTTTTGTTACACCTGTTTCTAAAGTTAATATCCAATCATAGACATCATCTAGATTAAATCCATTTATCTTCAATTCGTTTGGGAATTCTATTTCTTCCTCAAAAATTTTATATAGCTTTTCTTTGGCCATTTCAATTGGTCCAAATCCATATATATATTGATGTTTTACCTTCTTCCCCTCTCTATAAGATTTACGAATATACAAATACACCTTTCCTTTAGAGGTTTTCTTAGTTAAGTAACCCACCCTTTTCATGTACAACCTCGCCTTTTTGTTTCTCCTACAAGTTGAAATTTTCTATATGTAGGGGAAACCCGTTTCAAAAAAATTTTCCATAATATATATAAATAGCTTTATCCAACCTATCAAACAAATCCATAACGGAATGGAGAAACATCCCCCTAAAAATATCCCTTTTATTAGGCTGCCTTCTAAGGATTCTATTTCTTCTTGTCTGATCAAATTAATTCATCCTTTTTTAATGATTTCTATATATTCGTCCGATTTAATTATTAGATTGGTAAAACTCTTATCATTAAATGTATTTTTATGTAGGTGTCCCCAAGAAAGAATGTACTTTCCGATTAATTCTTCATCCGTATAAGTGAAATATTTAAAGTATTTTTCAAAGATAACGATTGAAAAAGGGATATTATTAATTTTTTTAAAGTTCAAGTAAATAACTTTTTCTCTTCTATTTATTGCTTCTATCTCTCCATGAACTAAATAAGGAAGGTTAAGTACAGCCATATCAGACCATAACTTCTCATGAGCTACCTCTTGGGACAAAATCAAATTAGAAATAGGGATTTTGTGGCCTTTCACTTGAATTAAAATACTACTAAGAATATCTGGTTCATAAGTGGAAAACAATTTAACAATAGATTTCAGTGAGCTTATGCTGTTAGGAGGAGCGGTTTCGTTTTTTATTTTAATAGTTTCCTTATTCTTTTTTTCTTCATCTTTGTCTTCTCTTTGGATTTTTCTAGGTTCATAATCAGGGTCTAATTTATTAAAACTTAATTTAATCACTGTTTCACTTAACCCTTGATCTATAAAATCACTTTGATAGTCATTAATTTTCGAAAGGCTCTCTTCAAACGATAGAGGTCTGTAAAATCCACAGGAAGAAGTGTGCTTAGATTCATTTTTACCTGTAGTTTTAAAATATGGTGTTGTTCTTTCGTTACCTTTTACATGAACCAATGGTGCCTTGCAGCTTTTATCGATACAATAAATTTGTTGACTGTGTAGTTCATCATTATATTCATTAATAGAGATAATTCTTCCATCACGAATCATAGCTGATATCATTTAATGTCTTCCTTTCATAACATAAATTTAGCTTTAACATATGTGCTCCAATTAACTTGGCGGCACTTCCATTTATACTTCTTCTCTTGCTTTCTCAAATAAGATATAGTTGCTTTTCTAATATTTTTTGCAAACTCTAATGCCTCTTCCATCTCAGCAAAGGAGAATGTCGTCCCGTTCAAAATATAGTCCTCTAAACAGTCCTGATCCTTTGTTAGCAAACTATCAGAGAAAATGATTTTTGCTCCTTTATTTCTACGAAACAAATGAAAATGCTGCTTTTTAATTTCTAAATGTATGGTTACCTTTTGATAAGCTAGTTCTAATAAATACTTTTCAAATTTTTCATTTGAAAAAGAAATTTTATAAAATACGCTAATCTTACCTTTTACACCTTTAATGTCCGTAGTAATGAAGAACATAATCTTAGCTCCTTTTTATGCAGACAATCCTTCAAAATAAGCAAGTGATGATTGAATTGCTCCTGTTACTCCGCGTCCTTGATGATAAACAATAGTTTTGTTTTGCTCTTTGCAAATCTCCTTAACCATAATCATAGATTTACGATTTATTGCCCCTTTTAACACAACTACACAATCCGCCTTATTGATTAGAGTTTGGTATTCTTTTTTATTTCCTGACTTTTTCGATTCTCCAGGATGATGTAGCACTTTAAGCTCAAATCTGCCGCCCATTTTTTTGAACGTTTTATCTTGATTTCCACCAACAACCAACAATGTATTTGCCATTATGACCACTCCAATTATTTTATTTAAAATAATCATAACATAAACTACCACAAATACAACTGTTATTTTAAAATAAAACAAAACTTTCATTACATCATTTACAACCGAACCTCTTCTTTTGTTTTTAAGACATTAACAAACCGGTTATATTTTGATAAGATATATGCACCTATATCAGGGTGAACATAGATTGTTCCATGTAACAATACGTTCTCTATCGCTTCAGTCATTTCTTTAGTAGGCATTCGTTTGGATAAAAAACCGTTAAACATATTTAATTCAAAAGGAAACCCATTATCATTTTCCTTAATCAAAATGAACTTAGTACCATACTCGTACAAAGTCCTTATCTTATCCATAGCTTTTACTTCTTTTAAAGCCTCTTGTGTGAGAATTATAAGTTTTGGCTCACCACGTAAAGTATCTTGTAGACTATCTTTTGTCGAGACTATATAATCTTTACCGAATTTCACCTCCAATAGATCTTTAAAGCCTTTGCGAAAAGTAATATTCTCATTTTCAACAATAAAAATACATTCCTTCATAGCTGGTCCTCCCTAAGAAATCAAAAAAAACCCTATCTTAAGTAAGACACCATAAAAGTGTCTAACTCAGATAGGGTTTTTCCCTTTAGATATTCAATTAATTGATATTATTATATCCTTTGAATCGCTAGATATCAACGTTTACTTCAAACTTTGATGGCTTTGTTAGTTTAGAATATGTCCATTGAGTAAGGTTACATATCGCCCTATACCATTTTCATCAATATACCAAGCTATTCGTGATGCTAAACCTATTGATGCATTATGATTATGAAGTGGTACTGCCGACTTATAGACTTTTTCTCCAGGATTAGGACTAACTAATACAATTGGCTTCTTATAATCATTAACTATCCAACAACCGTATTCTTGACAAGGAGAAACATACCAATTGGCATCCGTTCTTCCAGCTGGAAAATCCGGTTCATAAGGATAGCACGATTTTTCTAAGGTTTCAATTTGTCCTTGTATCTCAGGGTAAGAGATTTCCTCTTCTTCTAATCCATCCAATTCTTTTTGATTTATTTTTATATCCAGTTCCAAACTACTCGTGGGTAAATATCTACTACATTTTGAAACAACTAACGGATTATCTACATCTATCTTATTCTTAATTGAACAGGATTCTGTTAAAACATCATAAAGATCACAAGAATTCCGACATGTATAAGATATTTCTTTCGCATTTTTTGTATTATCTACTACTAAAGACAACAAGATATCACCTTCTTTATTTATGCTGCACCAAATGCATAAGGGATTATAAAGCTAATAATCAATAGAAATCCCGCAGATGCCCATAGTCTCTTACTCCATCTACCAAATTCAGGGTGTTTCAAAAGTTTATAGAATAGAAACATAACTAATCCCACTAATGTCATTCCCACTACTGTATAAAAACCAGATAACTGTAATAAGTTTATCACATCAGTTGCAAACAGTGTAACATTTGTTGTGTTTATTGTAAATAATACTATTAAAAAAATACGAATTATAAAGAAAGAAATTGGAGCCCAAATTAGTACTCCGGTAGCCCCTTTCATAACTTGCCCAGTTTTTGTAACAATTGAATACCCTAGCCTAACAACTCCAACTAGGAACATTATCGTAAAAAGGGAAGAGAATAAACTAGAAACTATTGGTGCAGAATCATTTATGGAATTTCCCCAATTTGTAATCATATCATCCATAGATGGAGCATCACTAAAGGGATTTGCCATTGCTTTTGTAGGAATCAATAAAATTGTGAATATTATTAATGACATGATCGTTTTGATTTGGCTTCTAATCATTAAAGATCCCTCTTCGTTGATGAACTTTAAAAGTGAATTTCGACTCAAAAGTAGTGGATTGCATTCTTCCATCAACAGCATAAACCTTATGTGAATAACTGAAATTATTGGCATTCTGATCCATGATATTTTCTACTGTAGCTAACCACTGAGAAATAATTTGTTTATTCACAGGTTTTGTTTTTGCCTCTTTTAAAAGAGGCGTAATTTTATTACCAGGAATTTTTAAACTTACATGGATGAGATTTGTCATGTATTTAAAACCACTTACATCAAAAAATTGGATGAAATTCCGATATTTTTCTAACACCTTAAATTGCTCATATAATGTACTCATTATTTTTGCCTTTTCTAGACTTCCAGATAGTGGGATACTGATTGTTAAATCAATATTATGATGGTTCATTTCTCCTGTTGGTAAGACTTCTAAATGTCCTTGAAATGGACAATTTAAATCATCGCATAATGGTGAAAGCCAGCTATAATTAGCAAATATAAGATTTTCTTTTACATTTTCATAATAGTCATCTTCTTGCTTTATATTCTCTGTACCAATTGGCCCTATTAAAACAAACTTATCTCTCGTTTTAAATTCTAATCTCGATAAGTTTAATTGTTTTTCCTTAATTGTTACCATAATCTCATTTATACTTTTTTCTCCTATACGAACCATTTCCATTTCTCCTTTTCATTTATAAATTGTATTGGTTTTATCATTCCATTTTGGACTTTAATTTTTGTATAGAACGGTGTTTCTGGAAGATTGTCTATAAAATTATCAAAACTTGCTATCCATTGTCCTAAAACATCCGTTTTATTTTCATTTATTAAATAGGATTTTTCCTTAGGGTTAAGGTAAATTCGAATTTGATTTAACTGTTTTCTTTCTCCTTGAACCTCTATCGAATTAATTATGGGATAAAGAGGGATGAGCTTTTTAAATTTGCTATATAATTGGGATAAAGTTGATAATTTATCAACTGCTTCTACAGGGATAATAATCTCTATATATTGCTCTTCCCGTATAAATTCACCTCTATCATTAATTTCTAAATTTACTGTAAAATCATGAACTTTAAGAGTGCTTAAAGGCAATAAGCATCTCTCGTACATATTAATTACTTCTTGAGATAGCACCTCTAAGTAATTTTTCTTGAGTGACGTATTAAATGTATCTCCATATAAACAACCAATATAGAATTTATTATCTTTTATCCTATAATCTAAATTTAGTTTTTGAATATAACGATTGTCATCCTCAATCACAGACAATATAGATTCTAAACCAGCTGTGTTGATTTCAGATCTCATTCCACTGCCCCCTTTAGATGGCTTTTTATAATTTCTTTCATTTTTTTTATCATTGATGTACATTAGTATAGTATTAATATATATAGTAAAACTGTCGAAGCTTGTCGATTACAGGGATATTTTTACTAATTTTCATGAAAAATTCACCAAAAACTAGTTAAATAGACCTTGACCGGTGGATTTGTACCCGAGAGGATTCCCCCTTCACTAAATGAACAAATCCTAATTTGTTCATTTAGTGAAGGAGGTGAACTAAATTCACTTCCTCCGAATAGCAAATAACCCTTAAATTGCAGCTGCCTCATATTCGATTTTTTCATCCGGGATAATATAATCTGATGAAACAGCATGTTCTAAAATTTCTATCTTTAAAACTCTTATATTTTTTCCTTCTCTTTCAATTTCTAAAGACAAGGAATCCTTTCTATTTATTCGATGCACACTTTCGCCAATATTTATCCACGCTCTTTTACCATCTGAAACATGAATATATTCCTCTTCCATACCTAGAACAGATACCAGCCAACGCTGCTTCCCTTGTAAATTATCAGCTATTTTTGTAGTGGGTATATCATCCACTTGATCCTCTATTTCTGAATTCACTTGTTTATTTCTACATTCTCGAGAAGTTGTGATATTTAAATCTGTAAGGTTAAGTTCCTCTTCGAGAGGTCCACTTTGCTCGTCACATAGTTCCTCAAAATTAATTTCTTTAGTCAAATTCGATAAGTATTCTATTGTTCTATCATCTAATTCTGAAACAGTCGGAGTAATATGATAAATATTAGTTGGGCGCATAACTTCTTCCCAATCATCTTCCTGTATATTTAGATTTTGACTTTCTTCTAAATAAATAACTTCATCTTTCGATTTAGATTCTGTCTCTGTTGGAATTAATCCATTCTCTAAATAATACTGTTTCATCTTTAAATCCATACAGACTGCATGGAAAAAATATTCTATTAGAAAATACATATATACAAACCAATCTAAATTTATCGTAATAGTATGCATTTTTATCCTCCTAAAATAATTCGAATGCCAGCTGACCACTGACTACTCTACGTTTATTTTTCTTTTCTGGTTTTTCCTCCACTAAATCAAACAAGGAAATTTGTGAACTATCATTATTTGTTTTAGACTCCCTCTCACTTCGAGTTAAATAGTCTACTATTTCACCATCAAGAGCTGAATCACTTCCAAAAGCAGCATATAAATCTACTTCCAATAACATTCCGTTAAAATGAAAACCAGGAATTTTACCTTTCTCTATATTGCTAGCGATAGTTTTAGATTTTCTTATAAGAACATTTCTTGAACTGTCAGTTTTAATGTACTTATTAGCCCATTCTTCGAAATATTCTTTGTTTGATTTTAATGGGAAATTCTTTGGTTTTCCAATATTAGAAAGAATTTCTCTAGCTCTATCAGACGCTTCTGCAACCCATTCTTCCGTACTTCCTTGAAGCACATTTCCTTTCTTTATCGACTGTATTAACATGGATTGTAAATCCCCTGTATCCCCTAACATAGCATTCAATCCATCACTAGAAACATCACCGTTAATAGCACCAGCAGCTTTATTCTTCATGGCTATCAATGTTGCCATTTGTTCTTGGTACATATTTTTATACGCTAAATAATACAGTCTACACTCCTCAGTTTGTTTTATTCTCCACGCTCTTCGTGCAGCTTGATTAATTGTAAATAAAGACCAACTAAATTGATAAAATATCAATGTTGGAGTACATAATAGTCGGGTAGGTCGGAGATGTTACCACCTCTTTCCCCCCTAAGAACCGTACTTGTACCTTTCAGCACATACGGCTCAAGCCATCTATCATCCTCTCAACTTAATAACGGAACTTCTTGAATGCTCTTTTCATAAGATTAATAGCCTTTTTACTATTCACGTCTTTGATACCATTGCTTTCTAGGTAGTTTACGACTTTTGGTAATTTCTTACCTTCGCCATAATTCTCTAACAATACATGGTGTGTTTTATGACATGATTTGTGTAGTAGTTCGAGGTTATCATAACTATCAACTCCGCCAATTACTACAGGCACTATATGATTGCTTTCAATTGGTTCTATTCCTTGTAAGGATTCACCACAAATTCTGCATTTGTATCTGCTCTTTTTCGCAAGTTTCCTTTTAGCATTAGTATTTTCCCTATTGAATATTTTCTCGTCACGTTTATCAAAGTAAGCTTTAAGCGATGCGTCAAATGGACTATTATATTGTTTGATCTTTACGTGTCTTTCAATCTTAGTCCAACTCATGCGAATAAGCTGTTTCGTATTATCTTTTGGACACGTTAGGAGCCACTTGTCTTTGCTTACGCCTGTATTGTCTGGTTTAAAGTACATTTTCATCAGTTTTCTAAATGAAGTTCTATGATGTCTGTGTTTAAGGTAAATTACGACTTTTTCATTAACATAAGTATCAATGTCTCTGAAAATTACTTTGGCTACTGTTGGTGACCAATAGTTTGCAATCCCTTGTAATACACGATTCAGTTTTTCAATTAGATATGCTGTTTCTCTGCCTTTTCCCCAGTCGAATACTTCCTTGATTTTCTGTTTAGCATTTTTGACACTTTCAAGTGATGGTTTAATGAATAATTTATTTCCATCCTTAGTTGGGTATTGTTTGAAGTTAAATCCGAGGAAATCGAATCCTTCACTAATATGAACAACTCTTGTTTTCTCCTTTGCTAACTTCAATCCACGTTTGTCTAGATATGGTTGTAATTTTTCGTACATCCCAACGGCTTGTTCTTTCGTAGGGCAGACGATAACGAAATCATCTGCATATCTAACAACGCCAACTGACGAGGTATACAATGTATCTCCCTGTCTTTTAGAGTGGATATATCTTACTCCAATTTCTTCTTCCATCCCATGTAATGCTATGTTCGCTAACAGTGGTGAGATGATTCCGCCTTGTGGTGTTCCCTTGTCTGTTTTATGGAATGTAGCATTGTCAACGTATCCACTTTCCAACCATTCTCTAACGATTTTGTTATTTGGGAAGTTTTTAATTCTTTCCATAATAAGGTCGTGGTTTAAGTTGTCAAAGCAGCCTTCAAAATCACCTTCGAAAATCCACCCCTTAGCGCTTCCTCTGCTTAATTTCACGAATAAATCGCTCATAGCGTCATGTGCGCCACGTTTAGGTCTGAATCCATACGATGTCATTTCAAATTTTGCTTCCCACTGTGGTTCTAGAGCAGTTTTAAATACGTTTTGGTACACTCTATCAACAATTACAGGAATGCCTAACGGACGTTTCTTTCCATTCTTTTTAGGGATATATGTTCTTCTAGCCGGTTTAACCTTAATATTTCTTATACTGTACATTTTAAGTTTGTTGTATAATTCAACTCGCTCTTGCGGAGTGTTAGAAATATATCCGTCTATACCAGCTGTCTTTTTGCCTCTATTTTCTTGCGTTACGCGCTTAATACTTAACAGTAAATTCGCTTTACTTCTAAGTAGAAGTCTTTGTAATTTCCTTACTTTTCTCGTTTGTTTAAGTTGTTCGGCACGATAGATTCGTTGTTGAAGTTTCCTTACATAGCGATTAACTTTCATCCAATTAATTGAGTGCCAGTTATCCACCAGTGGGGAAACAGCCGACGCAACGTACTCGTTGGTTTTCATAACATATCTCCCTCTCTTTAAGGATTATTCTTTTCGCTTTCTATTCGTGTTGATGACCACGTGGAAGTCTGCAATCTTTCGATTTGGGTATTGCCCTATTCGACGGCTTATACAAATGAGTTTTCACCTTAACTTTCGTTATGTCGACATTCGCTTTCTCCACGTTCCTTTACCCTCTACATATTGTGGTTTCCTTACGGTCACCCTACCTTAGATGAGAGGAATGTATAGGGCTTACCAAGTTTCACTAATAATAGATACGTTAGGTTAGGCATCCTTCTTTACTCCGGTGGATCTATGGGTCATTTCGCAGTTCCTCGACCGTAGAACTTTTCCTATCCACATCTACAAGCTTGTTCAATCACAGTACGCTTGTTGTCGGTAACGAAGACTACAAAGGTTCAGCTTACGCTTATACCTTCCTAACTTTCCCTAGCTCTTTTGGAATTCTGTGTAAATTCCTCCATTAAGCATTTAACCCTCATGCAACCCAACAATTCGATTACTCGAAAAGCAGTTTCGGGCGGGAACGTCCTCAATGACTAAGACGGTTTCTTATGGAAACACTATTATTTAGCAACTTCTTGTCGCACGGTCTAATCCTACTTTCACTAATTCTTGAGATACAATACAAACATCATAATTTTCTTTTTTTATCTTTTTTTCTAACCATTCACTTCGTCTATTTGTACTTGTTGAAGAAGTATCCAGGATACAGACCTTAGCACCAATCATTTCTAAAATATGCTTTAATCGTGGTCTAACATCCCTACCTTCAACGCTTGACCCGGTATCTCGAACATAAACAATAGATTTTCTTCCTTCAGATATCTCGCCCTTAATTATTTCCTGTAACTTCTTCTCTTTGCTAAGAATTCTTTCTTGTTCAAATGGTTCTGGCTTCCAAATAAGTTCACCATTCATATAAAATGCCGGATAAGTAAATGGATTATCTGGGTATGAAATTCCAGTCTGAGTTAACGGCATATATAATTTAAACCCATCTTCTAACTCCTCAATGGATCTTTCAAAAGTGTTGACCATTCTCAGATAATTTTGTTGAAGATCTTCATCTGGTTTCACTAGTATAGTTGGCACATTCACGAATTCAACTGGATCTGGCCAAACATCAACTAATCTAACAAGTACTGTATTTTGTACAAGAAATTTTGAAAAAACAAACGGTGAAATACCTGGTAGTATTTTCTCGTTTCTTTTTGTCCCACCTCTTGATTGCTTGTTTGTATATTCAGCATTGGAATCTTGATTATAAGTGGTGGTTTCAATTACCCCATATTCTTCGTTCCATTTTCTAACTTCAGAATATTTATAACCATTTTCCACCATCAAAGAAGGAAACAGCCTCCATAAGGTATAATAAATATCTTCCGCTTTTCCACCAAATAATGTTCCCGTTCCTCCAACCACTTTCTTAGCTGCCGCTGCAATACTTCCAAGTGCATTTCCTTGAGCACTTGTCGATGCTTTCAGTTCATGAATCTCATCCACAATTGCAATATCAAAAAAATTTTTCATTTTTCTTCGAATGTATTCAATACTAGCAACTCTTCGTGGTTGACCCTGCTTTTTTGGTACCTCTTTTTGGTTACTTTGAATATGCTCTAATAAGTTCTTATTTCCCTCTTTAATGGCATGAATCAATTTCTTTTCATATACATACCATTCTTTTATTGATGAATAACGAGTTGCTACCTTCTTGGTCCATAAGCTTTCTCCACATTCTGAACAAAAGGCATTTGCGGGCTTTTGTGTATTTTGGAGCCTTCTTCCAGTTCCGAATTCGTCTTTATCCATGGTTCTTGTAGAACGCACTTCTATTTCTTTAGAAGGTTCATCCGTATCAGGAATCATTTTTATATCTTCAATTACCTGGTGAGCCTTTCCACAAGAAGGACAATAATAACCATATCGATAAGGTAATCTATCTTCACTTTGCTGTTTACTAGTTTTTTTCTGACTAAATTGAACAGCCGGAACGATAGATGAATCTCCTCTCATGGTCGTAAAAGATATAACGAAAAAAACTGGTTTTTTTGGTTTCTTTCTTCCACTCATTAACCAATCACGATGATAAGTAATTAATTGACTCGTTCTTTCAATTACTCTCACTTCAGCATGAGGAATTATTTCTTTAATCTCTTCTGGCCACTTTTTAGTTAAAGAAGGTGGGCACATTAAAACACTATGATATCCTTCTTTATTTTTCATATCCGATAGTACATCAGCCACAGCAGTCATAATGGTACTTTTACCTGTCGACATTTCGCCTTGGATGATTACAGCCTTACTCTTAGCAAGTTTTTTCGCTACAGCAGTACTTACATGAGCTTGAACTGGAAACAATTCACGTTTATAAGTACTAATTTTAGGGCTAATATGATCCACTAAAGGATTATGAATTGGTGATACCTCTCTGCTAACTTTTTTAATCATTCCCTCAACATTTTGTTGCATATACTCTGTCAAATCTGATACCATTTCTACTTCAGTTCCAGTACCCTCTTTGCGGAATCTTAACTTTTTCTCTTTAATCATTTTAGAGATTAAATTATCAACCTCTTCTTCTGTAGCTTGTAACTTAAATAAAGAAAATCCTTTTGGAAATAATTTAGAATCAAAGTAAATATCTACAGATTGTAAAATTCCTATATTCAAAAATTCATGAAAAATAATATCTTTCCATTCGGGTAGGATATGTAGTCCAAATTTACCTCCGCCTAAAACTGTACGTAAGTCTTCTGCTGGATCCCCAGTAAAAGATAAAATATAATCATCATTTCCCATTAATTCATCATGAACAACAACAATTGCTTTTCTATTATTAATAATAGTCATTGGAAATTTTTCGTATTTCCCTTTTTCTGTATAGAGTTCCAATTCTTTTGTATAAGTATAATCTGTTAAGCCTTTTTCTCCGTTTCCGAAAGACAAACCACTTGATCCTATATCAATAGCAGCCTTCATAGCTTGTACAGTAGAATCATTACCAGCAATAATAGTTAAAAGCAATTTTGCTCTTTGCCAATTTTGCTTTGGTTTTTCATAGGCTAATCCATAGCAAAAAGCAGTCTGCCATGCATCATCAAGATATACTTCAATCATTTTTGGTGTTTCTATTAACTCTTCTGTTATACTTATCGTTTTAGTTTCCTTCATGCTTTCTACCTAATCAGAATAGAAAGCATCGATGCCTCTATCTAATTAGGTAGGGCACCTCCCTCTTATTATTTCATTTTTTTATCAATATACATATTAGATATATAAGACATTGCTGTATCAAAAGATGGACAAAGCTCATTAGATATAGACACTACTTCGGATCTTTTTGAATTATGAATCAAAAACCAATATTGGTTGTATTGATAACCGCAATATTCTATATATCTATCTTTGTATTTGAAATACGAGAACTGAACAGTTTCTATGTTCATATTTTCACCTTTGTGTGTGGTTATAATCTCATTTCCCATTACATTGTGCTTCCTGATTGGTTTAATCTTTAACAAGCGGTACAAGGGATACGCTACCTTCTAATCCTGCTACAATATCTAGTAGATTCTGTCGATTTTCGATATTGATATCTTTTATTTCTTTAACCTTGTTAACTGCTACGTCATATTCTCCAATCATTAATTCTATTTCCATCCACCACCAAATTTTATGGTAAGTTTCATTCCCATGATGAATCTGCTTTATAATGCAATATCCATCCTGTTCTACTTTCTTTTCGATTTGTTTTACTAGTTCCTTGGTGGTCCTAGAATTCTTGGTCCCCTCTTTTAATTTTCTCTTTTTAGATTGCTTTTTCGTCGTCATACCTCTCTCAATCCTTTCTGTTATGAATTCATCTGTACAAATGCTTCGTTAAAATAACACAAAAAAGCCTTTGTGATTTAATGTAGATAAATAGCTTATAAGCTATTTATTTTCATCAACCACAAAGGCTGTTAACGTTATATTAAGACTGCTAATCCCTTAAGGGATTGCAAATAAAAAATAAAAGTACGAAACATTTGTATAGTGGTATTATATCCCTACTTTTCTTTTAAGACAAGTAGATAACAAAATTGGTTTTCCCTTATATAATATATATTTTAAAAGAATTGTTTTTATTAACTTAGTATTTATTTGCTTGCAAAAATTACAACCACCCCTTGTAAATTTCTCAACCTATAAATACCTTGAAAATTTCACAATAGGGGTTGAAAATTTTACAAAGCGAAAATTGTTAGATAATTACGCCTTGTAATTTTTACAACCCATATTATATTTCCGCTTTGTAAATTTTACATGGGGTGTTGTGAAATTTACAAAACGCTTTGAAAAAACTACAACCCCCATTACAATTTTGATAATGCGGAAATTTTAGTGGATTACTTTAACATTATTTATAGTTTTGAATTAAGAAATATTTACATCGCTACGGCTTGGTGATAATGGTAATATTCGGTAGCTCATATATGTTATAGAGTACAAACTCAACAACATGAAGAGCTTGTTTTAATATTCTTACTTCATGTGTTTTTATTTCATGCGCAGTATGATTCCCCATGTCTCTAATCTGGGGCAGAACCTGTTTTTGAGCCTCATCAATAATATTTTTTTCCTTAAGAGTATTTATTTTTTCAAAAAGGTTTTAATTCCTATCTTTGGTTCTCCACTTTTCATTACTTGAGTTTGAGTAATCCCTTTTTCCTTGCATATTGCCTCTACAAGCATACGAATCCCCATTCCACATACATTTTAGATAGAAATGTAGTCACAATCTATTTTTGTAACTGTAGACGTATTTTTTATATGCTTTTTCTCATACCGCAATTACTGCATATTCTAATAATTACATACTGAAGCTGCTTTTATTTATTGCTGTCCATAAATCAAACTATACGACAGTTGAGATGTTTAAGAGAAGTGCTGCTATTTTGCATGTTAAAAGAGAGTAAATAATATATAGAAAAGGACCAGAAATCAATCCTGGTCCTTTTCATTTATTAGATTGGGAAGAACTAGCTTCCCCCCTCAATTATTACAGTTGTGTCTTTAACAATATTAATTAAACTTGCTTATAAAATTCATAATGGGAGAAATTTATGTCAGTGATCCAACTACCTGTTTTATTCACCCATTCTACTATATTATCTTTATATCTTTCTTCTAGCCAATCCATAGCAAATTCGTTCGGTGCATAAATAGTTAAAATATTATTTTGAACTTTTATTAGGATATCTTTAAACCAAGTATCGAAAGAGGGTTTAGAAATATTTGCTTGTGCAGATTCTAGAACAACAGCTAAAAGCAGTTTTTCATCTTGTGTCATATTCTTTTTTAAATGTACCTCTGTTTCAGAATAGGTAATAGATGGGTCAACTTCTTCACTTTGAACTTTTTTATGAATATTTTTAAGTATATCTTTATATTGTAAGTATTTATTGTAAATCTCCTCATAATCTAATTGTTCTGGAAGGATATCCGCTTTGTTTTTTAAATGCTTCTTGGTAAAAACTTCGTGCTCTTTGCGTAATCTAGGAGGTAATCCTTCACGCTCTTTTTTTAGCATTTTCTTTACATGAGCAGGTGCATTTTCAGGGATAATTATATTATTATCTCCCTCTATTAGCTTTTTAGATAATAAAGGAGTTTGTTTCCTGACTTTAAAAATAGGACTCTCTTCCATATTATTCCGAGACTCATTTATTACATTAAACTTATAGACAAAGCCGTAATGCTCTAGTATATCTAAATAGGTATGTAATGTTTTTCTTGATTTATCCATTTTCTCTGAAATCAATTCAAAATTGGGATACACATAGTCTTTTTCCCCATAAGCATGTCTTTTTAAATATGCATATAATCGTGTGGCGTCTCCCAGATAAAATCCCCAAAAGTCAAAAAAATAGTTATTAAAAATAGTAAGCTCACCATCAATTGCTGGAATAGACTCTCCATGCTCGTCTAAACTAAAATTTCTAACTTGATTTTCCTCAAAGATCAATTTATTTTGCTCTGGGTAAAAATAGGTTTTATATTCTTGAGTATCCTCTATATTTATCAATTTACTTCTTTGCGTAAACATACCTGTATCTTTTAATCGAAAATACTTTAGTTTATCCTTTTTTCCTTTTAAATTATAATACTCTTCTTCCACTATTGTTCCTCCTAAGTAAACCCAAGTAAACAAATTAAAGAAGGAGTTTTACTTGCTAAAACATATATTTATGTTAAAATATTTTCAAGAATATAAGTTTAGAAAACTCCCGCTTTCACTCAATTAAACTACTATCAGTTTAGCGCCTGATAGTTTAATTGTATCTAGGTGGGTTTTTTTATTTTATCATACAAGCTTTTGTTTATGGATTAAACAAAAAGGGAAAAACCCTATGACAAAATACCAAATCGAAATTTGGCCTTTTCATAGGGTTTTTCCCTTTGTATTTAATATTGAATTTATTAAAACATACTTTTTGGAATTATTCAATAGGATTAATTTCCAAAGATATTAATTATTTCAATATGATGGAATTTATTTCTCTTATTAACTCTTTTTCTTCATTAATTTTTAATAAGTAATCGGCTTGTTCCTTAGAAATTAGCAATTTTACTTCTTGGACTTTTTTACATCTATTTTTAGGTTTTTCTTGAATTATAGAAAGTAAAACACTAGATCTTATATTTTCATTACAATTTGTAAAATTTTCCTTTAACAAAGAATATAAAATCACATAATTATCTTCAGATGTAAAACCTATCCGTTTTAATAAGTAATTTTCCATCTTAATATCCCTCATTCTTATATCATCTTCTATTTATTTTAACTTATATATACAAACATTTTATAAATTTCTATAGATATCTCTCAATAAAGTATATAATTCACCAAAAAAAAGCTAACTAAACCAACGTTTACTTAGCTGTTATTACACTTTAGATATTAAGTAATAAAGTTCCGGTATACAGTGAATTTCTTTATAAATTTCCTATTCTTTTGTAACGTTAATGACATATTACCTATATTATAACCATTTTGAGGAAGAAAACAACTTTATTTTTAAAGTCCTTTGGACACTCCATTTATTTATTCACTCTTCAATTAAATTGGCTATTAGTTATCATTTTACCATCATCATAATAAAACTATAGTATAAAGTATATATAAAGAATAAACAAAATGTTAGGGTCTAAAGTTAGAGTTATAAAGAAGTTAATAGTAATTTTTATATAAAAAAGAAACCCAAGGTATCTTGAGCTAGATATCTTGGGTTTCTTATATTTTTTGATTTATAATATGTCATTGATCTTTAATGTATCAAATAATATATCAAAAGCTTTATTTATTTTTTCTCGCTCTTTTCCTTGAGGAAAAGCAATCTCATCTGATGTCCCATACACTAGATAGTCATTACGTCTATTAGTTGCTGATAGTTTATCTGCAATGTAAGCTTCAAACGCCCTTGCAGCCATTTCAATAATATTACTCCAATATTTAGATTCATTTCCATTGTCTAACTCGATTGCATTTAGGTAATATTGTGATTTATCAGTTGGATAAGGTATTCTTTCAACTCTTTCTCCAGTAATTTTTTCATGATACCAAGCCATAGCCAATGCATATTTTTTAACTTCTCTTTTTGCCCTTCTTTTGAGTTTTTCTTTTTCTTTCTTTAGTGACATTTCTGATGCTCCATAATACTGAGAAAAATCAAGTCTTCTATTTATGCTTTCTCGCTGAATAGTACATTCTTTTTTTATAGCTAATGCTATATCTCCGTTAAAACGTTCATAATCTCTTTTTAAAGCAACTCCTCTATAAGTTACATCATCTTTGTTTGTGTTTATGAAATATGCTGTTCCATTTCCTTCTCTTAAACTCTCAGATAAATATTCTAATGCACTTTTTATTTGAGAAGGTATTTGTTCACCTAGTGTATTACATTCTGTTCCATATCCTCTACTACTTGTATTTTTATTACTTTTAATGTAAATGTAGTGATCAATGCTATGAAATAGCTCATGGGCGAGAATTCCTAAACAACCTTTATTTTTTGTCATATTAATAACTCTTGATAGAGCCTCATAAGTACCTAATGCATTTCCGCCTCTTCCTCTTGCTCCAAAAGCTAGTCCAAGTGTTCCATCTAAAGATAAAGAAGTAACATCAATTTCAAGTACATCTGCTAAATCCAAAATTGCTTCTGAAGCTCGAACTAAATGCTCCATGCCTTTTTCATCATCCATATAATGGCCAAATTGCACTCCTCGAAATCCAAACAATTCCACCAAATCTTCTGGTTTTTTTACCGGGCTTGGTTTCCCACCTCTTCTATCAGGTCTTTCTGGTAATACTCTTTCCCATTTACTATTTTTCTTTTTTGTACCTTTTACACCATTTTCCTTTTTCCCAAAGATATCGTCCCATGTATTTATTTTTGATGCTGTATTAATAGATGATTTATATCCTGCCCTCAGAAAAAATTTCAAGAAGCTTTTCCCTAAAATAAAGAAATTTGTATCTGATTCTTTATTTCTTTCTAATATAAGCGTTTTGGAAAAACCAACAATAAAGTCTGAAACATCGTCCCACTTTTTCACTTTATTAATAAGTTCTAAGAAACTTTGGATTGCTAACATAAAGTCTCTTCTTCCCTCTTTTGTTTGAACAGCGGGAACCTTATCTATTCTATTAATAATTAATTGCTTCAATTTAGCAACTCCTGGTTCTACACCATTTTCCTTTTCAAGCTTCAGAGAAAAAGATTTTGTTAATTCTCTTTTGGTTATTAATTCCTCTGAAAGAAGCGGATTAAGCTTTTCTATGTTTTCTAATTCTTCCTCAGAATGATTTTCCTGAAATCTTCTTTTTATTTTATCTAATTCTTTTCTAGAACCAGTAATAAAGTCTCCAACGTCATATGCAACATTCTTATCAATTTGCTTTTCTGTTCTTATTTCTTTAACTTTCTTAATATTAAGATCAAAAATACTTAATTGTGAGTTCATGTTTATATCCTCCTAAAAAACGGATTAGAATATTAGATCTAATCCGTTTTTTCCATTTTATATTTTTAAATAATCAACTCTAATTGCCCTTTTGTATTTGTTAGTAAATCTTCTGCAAAATCCTCTTTTAGAATAACTTTAAAAATTGCTTCTAAAATTGGGACGACTATACTATTTCCTGCTAGTTCGTAAAGAGTAGCATTTCTACAACCCTTTCTAGAAGGGAATTGTTCCAAGATTAATTCAAAATCTTTATCATCAAAACCCATTAATCTCCATACTTCTCTTTCAGTTAGATATCTATATCCCACTTTATCTTTTAATCTAATAATTCCAGCGTTAGGACATCGATCTTGTCTTTCTGTTATAGTCCAACAATAATCTTCTATTACGGATAATCTACGTTTGT
The DNA here is from genome assembly GCF_038006745.1 of Niallia sp. FSL W8-1348. Taxonomy (NCBI): domain Bacteria; kingdom Bacillati; phylum Bacillota; class Bacilli; order Caryophanales; family Bacillaceae; genus Niallia; species Niallia sp. FSL W8-1348. The sequence goes on from NZ_JBBOVV010000004.1 coordinate 244,146, forward strand.
ACTTATCCGTTTCCTTTACTGGGTTAAATTCTTCTATTCTACTCAACATACTTGGAACATTAACCAAATACTGAGAGCCAGTTACTTTATTCTCTAAAAATTCACTAATATGACGCATTGGGGTTCTTTCTAATTTATTGAAGTCAAATGCCTCTTTTCCAAAAATGGATATACAAAACACTCTTTCTCTTTGCTGTGGAATACCAAAGTCAACAGCATTTAAAACATCGAAAGAATTTGTGTATCCTAGTTTACGCATTTGTTGAATATAAGAGTTAAACGGGCCAATTAGGTCTCTATCTAAAACTCCTTTTACATTTTCCCAAATTACAACTTTTGGTTTCCACTTCCCCATATTTTCTATAATTTTAAGCGTTTCAAACATTAATGAACTGCGAGTCTTAGTCTTTATATTTCCACCTTTTCTATATCCTGACCTTGAAAAATCTTGGCAGGGAGATCCGTGGATAAGGACATCCGGCTTCAAATTCCATCCAACAACGGATTGTGGTTTATGAGCATGGTCATATAGAGCATTATAAGCACGTACTCTATTTTCTTTTATCTCTACATAATCTATAGCTTTATGATCAACCCCCAGATTTAATAGAGCTTTTCTTGGGGCCCCAATACCTCCGAATAATTCTAAAATTTTTATCATATCAATCACCGTCACACTAATTTTTTTATCATTCCATTTGGAGTTATTATCTTTACAGATACATCCCTCTTTGTTCTGGTTTTAGTTATTACAGTCTTGCTGCCATTGTCGTGATGTTTTACCTCTTCATCCACAATTTTAGAAACGGATTCAAGACCTTGTACTAAATGATAATTTTCGCCTTCACCTAGCTCACCATTAATCGCTCCGCTTGCCAATAATAAAGACAATTGCCCTTGATTAAGTGGCAGTATAGGTTCTCCACCTATACTTAATTGGCGTGGCTTGGTTCTATTCAGAAAAGCTTCGAATCCTTTACTCTCTCTAATACTTTCAACAAAATCGTCTTTATTTGCCAATTTTGTATAAAATGTAGATAGGTTTTTATAACCGCTTGGTACATTCCATTTAAATTCTCTAGTTACAATCTGATCAATCGTATTTACATTCTTTAATATAAATTCCTCGGAATCCATTCTTAATAAAAAATCATATAATTTTTCATTAATTCCTTTATATTTTCCTGCCTTTTTTCTTCCAATAAAAATACACTGTTTATAGTCTTCATAATCCTCTTTTGAAAATCGCATAATGCCAACTTCACTAAAGTTAGTTGCTAAAAACCTAGAAATTTTTTGATCTGCAAAACGATATGAAGGAATAATATATATCAATATTCCACTCTCTTTTAGATATCTATAATTCCTTTCTAATTCAACCCATTCTTTTCTTTTGGCTGAAGAATCATCCATCCCCTTTAATGCAAAATCATATGGTGGATTAAGAAATAAGAATGACACAGCTTCATTTTGTATTACCATAGATTCTATAGGGGCATTTATACAATGATTCAAAAGCTTTGAAGCGCGTTCTGCACGTCTTCTATCAAGTTCGACTCCATAAGTATTAATAATAGTCTCTTCATTATTAAAGGCAGCTGCAAGTTGATTTAGAATCTCTCCCTCTCCGCAAGTGGGATCAAACCAAACACCACTACCTTCTACATTTAGTAATTTAATGATATATTCACCTTGTGTTTCAGGTGTTGCAAAAAAACCTGCTTTTAGTTCCGATAGGTAAGTCTTTGATGTAATCTCCGACTTTTCCCCCGGTTAGCACCGTACGTGAGACTTTCACCTCATACGGCGCCCCATCTAACTGGTTATACAGTTTACTAGTCTTTAATAGGTTGTAGTTTGCAAGCTTTACGAAGCTTGTTTAATTTCTTTAGTTGATATTCGTTTATATTCAACAACCTCATATATTTTTCTATAGTTTCCTCTTTCGTAGCATGAACCAAGATATGAGCAAATTTATGAAGTACAGCCAAATTTTCGTATTCGTCAGTTCCACCTAAATATATAGGTGTAATATGGTGGCAATGATAGTTGTGAATGTCTCTAGTTAGGTCCACATCTGTAACAAAACATTTGCCTTTACTGGCACTGAACTTTGAGACACGATTATCATTGTATTGAATGCTTCTTTTCTCAATGTAAGTTTTCGCTAGTTGTTGCACAGCTTTTTGAATGTTATACATGAGATTGACTTTACTATTTAGCTCTCTACCTTTCGGACTGTAGTCATTAATATCTTGTTGAAATTGTTTCACCACGATAGATTTCACCGCTGAAACAGGAATTAAAGGTACTTCTTTGATGGAAAAGGTAGTGTAATTGTATCTTTCATATCCTTTCACTTCACATTTGCCTGATTCACTAATTTTTGAAAGATTATTCCATATAGTTCGGTAAGTTTTGTAGGCAATTTCTTTCATATCAACGCTAACGTGCGATGCAGCAGAAAAGTAGTTATGAATTCCTCTAATATAAGAGTTGTATTCATATGCTTCTTTTCGGGTGTTAGAACGATATAGTGTTCTAGCTCTTTCGCGTAAGGATTGTATAATATCTTGTTTCTTTTTATCGCTGATGAAACTATGTGCTACGATTCTTTTTCCTTTCCTAACCCCTTTAATTTTGAATCCAAGAAATTCGGATTTTCTTTTGCGGAGATTAGTTATCTTCGATTTTTCTTTCGAGATATTTAAACCTAGTCTCTTTTCAAGGAAATTTTGTACTGCAAAATACCATCTTTTCGCTTCATTATATGAAGTTGTGATGATTTTAAAGTCGTCTGCGTACCTAACAATAAAGCCTTGCTTCATGTTTGTTTTGGTCTGCAAAAAGCGGTATTTACGAGTATCTTTACTTCCTAGTTTGCTAATGTCGAAGGTTTCAAATTGGTCACTTACCCAATGGTCGAGTTCGTTTAGAACGACATTTGAGAGTAAAGGGGAAAGTATTCCACCTTGTGGAACACCTTTGTTTGGTATCCCTTCACCTTCAATATTGGCTTTTAACATCTTTTTAATAATTGCCAGGAGCTTTTTGTCCTTAATACCTAAAGAAAATAGTTGTTTAATCAATTTGTTGTGATTGACGTTATCGAAGAATCCTTCAATGTCAATATCAACAACATAATGATTTTTCCCTACGTTTATAAGGTTTAGCATCCTTGCAAGAGCGTGATGTGTTGAGCGGTTTGGTCTAAAACCGTAGGAATGTTCAAAGAATTTCGCTTCACATATTGGTTCAAGTATCTGTTTTATGGATTGTTGGATAAGTCTATCTTCCATTGTAGGTATGCCAAGCGGTCTTTCCTTTCCATTAGCTTTAGGAATGAAAACTCGACGTACACTATTAGGGTGGAAGTTGGCTAACCTTTCTCGGATATTATTGATAAAGGTAGCTTCATCCATTATTTTATAATCTTTGATACTTAATCCGTCTGTTCCAACAGTTTTACTGCCCGTATTGGATTTGATATTTCTATATGCTAAAAGTAGATTGTCTCTACTAATAATTAGTTCATAGAGATTAGAAAATGAAAAATTTTCTTTTGATTTGGCGTATAGATTATCAAAAATTGGTTGCATTAAATAATATTCGGAATATCTTACACTATCATTCATTGGTAAGTTCGCTACTCTCCTTTAAAAGGATTTTGCCTACTTGTCCTAACCGATTGCTTACCCTAGTAATTTTCTGTTTAATTCCGTTAGACTAGTGGCCTTCCCTCCACAGTTTGTTATCCCTGTTTCTTCGGTACCATGCCACCACCATCACGAGTATTAACACACGTTATAGATTTGCTCTTTTCCGTATGAACGCTTCAAAAGTCTCCGAACCTCCACGTTACTCGCTTTCCACGTTCCAATCATTCCTATCTGTTCATATATACTTAGGTGCTTTCTTTACAACTACTTGCTGGAGCAACCCTTCTTTGTTGCTAAGGATTTTCATAACAAACATTCTTACTCATCCTCACAAGTACCGCTTTATACGGCGATGATTATTCCTAATCATCTAGGTTATAGTTGTGTACATTCGAAAGTTCGTCAGTTACAAGGACATTCTCACCATATATATTTTATAGACACCCGATTTATCGTTGAACCATTACATATAACAGCATTGGGACCAACTTCAATCGACTTTACCTAGCTTCACACCTCAAATCCTTCGGAGGGAGTTGACGCATGTAGGAGTCTTAGTGACTATGCTTCGGGGTGGTTAGTTCCCTCATTTCATAGTTTGGAATGACAGTTAGATATGAATTTGCAATCCCATATCCGAGCTTTTCACGACTTTTTTTAATGTCATTTATAGCTCAACGTGTCGCACGTTTGTTACCTATATGAGACATGTTATTTCCTCCTATTTTTAATCATGAAAAAACGCCCATTCTATTAGAATGAACGTTTACTAATTATCTTTCCCAAGGCATTATATCCTCTTGATGATAATTCTCCTCATATGAATATTTGTGATTATTCTCTCCATCATCCTCAGTCTTCAGTCTCCTTTTACCTGAATCTAAAAAGACTATATCTTCTGCAATGATTTCAATTTCTGTTTTATTATCCTTAAATTTTGCTTGCAAACGTGCTGTAACTGCAATTAAACTACCTTTTTGTAGATTATTATGACAAGTGGTAGCTAACTTTTTCTCTTTAAATGCTTTAATTGGAATAAAGTCTGCCTCTCTTTCTCCATGCTGATTTCTATAGTTTCGATTTACAGCAAGTGTCATAAAACAGACTGGATTTTCCTCTGTACCTGCTAAATAAGGATCTCTACTCAATCGGCCTATTAGGTTACATTGGTTTTTCATGCTAATTCTCCTTTGGACTTATTCGTAATCTCTTCTGCAATAGAAACGCACATTTTTTTACCCAAAATAATATGATCAAGTACCTCAACATTCATTAGATTGGATATAGATAAAAAATAGTCGAATAAAGAATAGTCTTCATCTTTTAAAACTGCATAACCTGCAGGTTCATTACTACAGACTATTATTTTTGAAGCGTTTCTTTTAATTGCTTGTCGAAATGCCAAATGAACCAAGTCTTTATTGAGTGTTCTAGTCCCTTTAACAATATTTTGTCTGCCTATAACCACATTATTCTTATTTAAAAATAAAAGATCTAATTGTGAATCCTGCTTATAACGAATATCTCTCACATATTCAATTACATCAAATTTAGAAGATATTTTAAATTCCGATTGCCAATCAAATTTTGGTACCATATTTAAGATTCCATTTAGTGCTTTTATTCTAAATAAAGTTTCCGTAGTTATTCCTTCGAACTTCAATAGCTCCTCTTCAGATAATTGAGAAATCCCACTTAAACCTAACTCACCTAAAGTATCGATCGTTGAGTCACATACGGTTTCACCGACAATAATAGCCAGTAAATGTGGAAAACTAGTGTCATTCTCCCCAAAATACTTAATATATTCCTTTGCGTCGTTATATCTACTCATAATAAATCTACCTCTCTTAATTAAATGTAAATGTCCTCATAGCTCTTATTCAATATCAAAAAAATATCCCATTATCGCTTTCTTTAAGCGTGTAATTGTAGAAGGTTTTTCGTTGATAGTTGTACTAAAATGATAAACCTTATCGCCTTTATACCTCCACATTACTTTTGAGTTAATTCCTTGCTCTAAACACTCAATAAATACTAAGAATTCATTAAATGCATGTTCTTTTGACACTGACTTAGCTTTAAATATTCTTCGTTCCCCATCTGGCAAAATGATCTCGATACTATGACGAGAATGTAAGATTGGTTTACTAGCAATAATTTTTTCCGCTTTTCTTTTACTTTCCTCAAATACATTTCCTTGTAAAACTGGCCCCTTACTAATTGTTTCTTTCATCATTTTTCTTCATCCTCTCAATATATTATTTATATAAAACGCAAAAAAGCGCCCTGAGAGATGGTTTAATGAATTACACATAAAGTGTAATACTCAATAAATCATCCCAAAGGACGCTGCGTTTAATATCTAAACTGCTAGCCGATAAAAGGCTGCTAAAATGTTAAAAATATAAAATAGTTACATTTTCATTCTACTATTATATCTATTTCTTATCAACCCGGATTAACCCCCGAATTTTGGACAATAACTCTCTTATTCTTTCATTTCCTCAGTTTTTTATTTTATAGATTTCTTTCATTATTCTTCAAAAAGGCCATGTTGCTTGACATGGAGCCTCTGCGGGCATGATTCTCCTGCCAAGAAGCCAGCTGTTTTACAACATTGGCATCGCCGAACGAGGCTATCATGCCCGCCACTCCAAATCAAGCTGATGCTTTGAATGAATACATCCATTACACCCGAACCTCCTTGATCACCAATGAATCTTGTTTTTGATAGAATTCCTTTGGTGACAAATCTAGTATACTAGAATGCATACGTCTCTCGTTGTAGAACTCCATAAAATTCATGACTTCTTGATATGCTTCTGTGTAGGTTTCAAACTGCCATCTGGATAGGCAATCGTCCTCAAAAATGCGATGGAAAGACTCAATATGAGCATTCATATTTGGTGTTCTTGGTGGAATTCTTTCGTGCTCAATTTTGGAATCTTCACAAAACTTTTCAAAAGTATGGGAAATAAACTGCGGTCCATTGTCTGTTCGGATTACAGGTTTTTCCAATTCATCATATTGTTGGCGTTTTAATAATGCCCTTTTCAGTGTCTGTTTGACATCATCTCCAGTGCAGCTTAATCCCATATGATAGGTAATGATGCCCCTGTCATAAACATCGATGATGGACATGACAAAGAAAAAGCGATCCTCACCTTCGATAAAGCCATATTTAATGTCAGCTTCCCATAGCTGATTAGATCTTGTAATAATGCGATTTCTTGCTAGTTTCCTAGGGTATGAGACTTTCTTTTGGCGCTGTGGGCGTAAGATGCCCAATTCTTTACAAATCCGGTATACTTTTTTCTTGTTAATTTTAAGTTTGTATTTTCGCCTTAAGACCTTAGTGAGTTTGCGATAACCATAGTTATAGCAATCACCGGCAATCTCTTCTAGTAGAAATTCTTTAATCTGTTCGTCTGATATCTTTTGACCGTCCTCTTGGATCGAATAACCTGGTGCTGGACGTCCCTCACTTACTTTTTTCTCCTCAACACGATAATTCTTTTGATAATAGTATGTGGATCGAGGAATACCTATGATTTTAAGCACCTTTGAAATCGAGTAGCCTTTTTGAATCCATTTGTTAGCTACTTCATGCTTTTCAGCAAGTGAGGGTTTTTCTTTTTTATAAGATCCCTCAGGATCGCTATTTCAAGGTCTTTTTCACCTAATAACATTTTAAGTTTTTCATTTTCTTTGGATAATTCTTTGGAGTCTATATCTGGCAGCACAGCCACATCTACTTCACCAAATTTACCATCTTTGTATTCACGAACCCAGCGACTAACCATATTGGGATTCAGATCATACCGGCGAGCTACAAGGGTATTCTTCCCTGTGTCTTGGGCTTCCTTGATGACTTGTAATTTAAATTCTTTAGAATGTTTTATTCGTTTCATGATGTCAGCCTCCTTGGTACATTAAGCAGTATAATAAATATTACTCTTATTGTCCAAGTTCATTTTGGGGCTTATGAGAACCCTATTATAGGAAGGAGTCCTTTTATAGTAAGTTAACTTACGCCATATCGATTCAATGGGTCCTTGCTTATGTTTTTTTAACCACCAATTACTTAATAATATTTGTATGAATATTAAAGCTATAGAAAGAAAAACTAAATGACCAGGTGAAACTTGTGCATATAACTTAAATACTTTAAACAGGAAAAAACAACATGTTGTTTGGAATAAATAATTACTCATAGATGTTTTTCCTATATTAGCAATTAATTTGAAATGCTTTCCTGTTTTTTTTAGTAATAACAGAATAGATAAACCATAAAATATGGACATGCTTATATTACCAAAAATTTCTGAAAGTCTTATTAAAAAGTAGGAGTCAGAATATATTATTGCTAATGTTTTTATTGCAATACCAATACTACCACTTATCACCCACATTAATTTGTGGATTCCCTTAATATTAGTAATCAATGCTTTATTTTTTCCTAATATCATCCCTAACAAAAACATTGGATAAATACTGCAGAACAAAGATGGAAGATTTTCTATAGAGTAAATCGTTAACCAATCAACAGTATTTTGTAATAATGCAATTCTTCCCCCTGTTTGATAATTAATAATCACATTTTGTAATAAGTTATAATCAACAGCTGCAATTTGATAATCAAATAACAGTATCTTAATTAATTCAAACAACATTGGAATCATAAATATACCAATCAGCAGCATCATAACACGACCAGGAACTTTATATACAGGAAGTAAGAACAAACCGATTACTGCGTATATCATGAGTATATCTCCATAAAAAATGAAAAAGGCATGTAAAAATCCAATTGCAAACAGTATCCATAATCTCTTTGAGAATAAATAGTAAGGATTATATCCTTTGTCTTCTGCGTTCTCCATAAAAATAATTGCGCTAAAACCAAAAAGGATAGAGAAGAGGGAATAAAAATTACCTTCAGCGAAGATAAATAAAATCGATTCTACTAGTTTATCAATAGGATCCATCCAAATACTACTTGGAGAGGATTCATATAAATGAGGACCACTTAGTGGTAATATATTTGCAAAAGCTATGCCTAAGATTGCAAATCCTCTTATAATATCAATTGAATGTATTCTTTCCTTTCTCATTATTCAGTCTCCTTCGCAAAAAAGACTACTCCAAATATTAGGTAACTTTGATTTACCTTCATATTTGGGGTAGTCCCATTGAGTTATTTTTTGTTATGTTATCTATTATATCGTTTCTGTAATTGTTCATCTTTTTTGGTTTTAATTTGATACATAATAATTGTTTTATATTTTTCCCATAATTCACTTGCAACTTTTTCACTAACGTTCATGAACTTCATGAAAAATGGAATTACTTCTTTTTCTAGAAAATAATCTGGAATTAATTCCTTACCAGGCGCATATTTTGCAACGATGTTTTGACGAGCAAGATTTAATAGAGATTCATCTATTTCATTTATATCATCTATTACTTCTTTGCTAGTATTTTCCTCTTTTCCTATATCAGGATCAACATCTTTATTTTCATACTTACTTTTTAACACTTTTGATATGTAATTCTCATAATTTTCAATGTCTCTATGCTTTATTTCTTCCAAAACTTCTAAAATTAATTCTATTCCATACTTTTTCCAGGATAGAATTTTCTTATCAGAAATAGCGATACCATGAATATATAGAGATTTCTTTACTGATTCAATAAATTCTTGTGCTTCTTTTGAAAGAGGAGTCTGTTGTTTAGGACTTTTTTTATGAATATTAAAATCTATTGCTACTGTTTTTCTACCTTGTTTGACTTCTTTAAAAGAAAAGTATAATTCTCCAGTTGCTTCTAATTCTTTTTTTGCAACATTTAATATTCGTTGTTTGAAATTCCCGTATACAGGATACTTATCCCCTACTCCAATCATCCTTTTAAGTTCATCTAGCTCTATTGTTCTTTTTCCAATTTTCTCATACTGTTTTAACAGTTCATAAACTCTCACTGTATATCCACTTTTTAATTTTTTTATATCATCAAATGAATATCCTGTAAATCTACTGTCTAAGCTAATTAAATAATCTTTAATTATTGGATTAAAAGAAACATGAACAGTACCATTATCATATATAATAGCGCTAAACCATGGAAACCATCCCATTTTATCATTAGACGAGCGAATCTTTATTCTTTTTCTTGTTAGATCATCAGCTAACTCTTTTACCTGACTATGATAATTATTTCCTTTAACATTCATGACTTCTGCAAATTCTTTAACAGTAATTGTGTAGTCTGGAAATTGGGAATCATTTTTCTTAATTTTACTAGCAACATATCGAATAAACTTATGCTCTAAAGTGGTTAATTCATTATCATAATAAGCCTCTATTAAATCATTAGACTGGATGATTAGATCATTTACTTTAAATTCAACTTGCTTTGTTTCTATCAAACTATCACCTACTAACAAGTTTGTAATCTTAAACAAATTATGACATTATTTTCAGAGAAAAGAAAGTGAAATATAACAAAAGATTATTAACTGTTATATTTCAGAATATTCTAATTGGTAATATCTTAAACTTGCCTACCCCAAATATGTCATAGTTCTGCTTTTTTCATAGATAACACTATCCCAAATATGTTATAGTTCCACTTTTTTCATAGATAACATTATCCCAAATATGTTATAGTTCCACTTTTTTCATAGATAACATTATCCCAAATATGTTATAGTTCCACTTTTTTCATAGATAACATTATCCCAAATATGTTATAGTTCCGCTTTTTTCATAGATAACACTATCCCAAATATGTTATAGTTCCGCTTTTTTCATAGATAACACTATCCCAAATATGTTATAGTTCACTTATTCCGTAGATAACACATCCCAAATATGTTATAGTTCCGCTTTTTTCATAGATAACACTATCCCAAATATGTTATAGTTCCGCTTTTTCCATAGATAACACTATCCCAAATATGTTATAGTTCCGCTTTTTTCATAGATAACACTATCCCAAATATGTTATAGTTCCGCTTTTTCCATAGATAACACTATCCCAAATATGTTATAGTTCCGCTTTTTCCATAGATAACATTATCCCAAATATGTTATAGTTTCGCTTTTTCCATAGATGACCCTACCCCAGATATGTTATAGTTCACTCATTCCATTGATAACATTATCCCAAATATGTTATAGTTTCGCTTTTTCCATAGATGACCCTACCCCAGATATGTTATAGTTCACTCATTCCATTGATAACATTCCCAAATATGTTATAGTTCACTTATCCAAAGATAACACTATCCCAAATATGTTATAGTTCCTTTTTCAAAAGACACTGCATCCCAAAAATTTTATAGTTCAATTATTAAAAGAAAAAACATCCCAAATATGTTATAATTCAAAATCTGAAAAAAGATAACATATTTGGGATGTTTTTTAGTAGTAATTTTTAAGAGCGTATTAAATATATTTTTTAATAAAAAATATATGCATATCATTATGATTTTAAAGATCCTGTGGACTCGAGTAATTTAAGAAATGCAATTTATAAAAGATGTCTTTAAATTATCAACTAAATGTAACGTGCTTAAATATCATTTGTTCATTTGATCCCAAAATTGTTATACTTTATCCCAAAAACGTTATTTTTTATCCCAAATATGATATATTTACTATCATTAAACACAGATATATCAAGGGTTCATCAGATACCTAAAATATTAAAACTATAAAACTAAGGTAACTACATATCCTAAAAATGTTATATTTTATCCCAAAAATGTTACATTTTCACCCTAAATTTGCTATATTTCGTCCCAAAATTGCTATATTTCATCCTAAAAATGTTATATTTTATCCCAATTTTGCTATAATTGTCTACTATTAACCTATTAGTACCAAGGGTTTAAAGCTACGATAAAATATTAAAACATCTAAAACTATTAAAAATAAGTTAAAATATTAAAACTAGAAAGCTAGATAATTTATATATAATAAAGAGTATAGATAAATTATATTATCCATACCCTTTGTTTAGTACTAATATTGTTTGATATAAATTATTTTAAAAGACACCTCTTTTAATTTAGCAATAATACTATCAATTTTATTTTTTGTATTCTCAAAATCCCTAGTAGGGTATTCTTTAAAAAAACCATGAGCCATTACCCATACCTTATTTTCATAACCATAAATGTCAACTTTATTAGTCCAACCATCATTATTTTCAATATCTTCTAATTCTACATGTTTTAATAACATCTTATTTCCTCCAATATAGATTTAGTGTCAAGGATGTGTTCTAGATACTCTCTAACTTACAAAATAGCTGTTATTTGCGCTTCTGTTATAAGAGAAAGGTTTCTTATCTAAAATCTATAATAATTGTTCTAAAAGGATTTTCTCCCCTCTAATGCAATCCTGCTAGTTTACCAGTTTATAATATCAAGTATGATTTTTTTAATGCCTTCTGTGTCCACTTTAGAACATATAATTTCTTGATTCTCTAAAATAAATCTAATGTTTCCTTTTTTTTCGATTATATAATCCCATCCACGTTTATTAAGTATGTCAATTAAATCTTTTTCATTAAGAAACCACTACTAGTGATAATAGTAATAGTGGTTTCTCCCTTTTCCTTATTGGATATTATTGAATAACCTAACAATGTTCACATTCTTAACATTTATATTTAAAATATGAAACATACTATAGTTTACCTTGATAATTCTCTTTGCATGGTCCTCATTAGCAGCCAAAATATCTGTAGTTATATATCTTTCTTGCTCATTAAATTTAAGTAGAACCGACACGAGAAAATGTTTCTTAATTGTTTTTTGGCCATGATAAATTTCTGATGAATTATCAACGAATAATACATCTTCTGTTTTTATTATTTTTGGTATATTGCCTTTTTGAGATATTTTAATAAAAGCGGGTTCATCTTTTATAAGATGATATACAGAAATATTGCCCTTTTCTTCTATTTTTCCGTCAATCAATAATATATTTTCACGAATTTGATAGAAATGTTTACTAGTATAAAAATCAACCATTATGCTAATTCCTCCTCAAATGAAAAAAGATCGTAAGTGGTTGGAATAATATATTCAACCAATTCTTCGATCCTTTTTAACCCGCTTATTAATTTTAAGCTTGTATTCTTTTTACTTCTCAATTGGAACACTACAGTATTATTAGTAACAATTATATTTATACTGTTTTTTTGATAGAAACCCCTTGTGTCAATAGTAATTATAGATGGATTATTATCTAAAAGTGATAGCCAATCATTAGAGTTTTTCCCTTCCTCACTTAACATATACTCAATACAGGTAATTGTAGTATTTAAAGTTCCTAATGAAAGGTCAAACATATAAGCAAAGCTCATAGTATTATTACCATTAAAATACACTCTATATCCCTTTTCTCTTTGATTAGAATGTCCTTTAAATGGTTCAATACGAAAAACTATATCTTCAAAATACCATTCCAATCCATCTTTTTTTACTTGAAAATCCTATACCCTTTAATAAGCTTTCTAACTTTGTAGGTTCTAGAGGACAAAAGCATGTGATTTTATACATATGTAATCCTCCTACAGACATTAGAATCAAATAATTTAGTCGTCGTCAAAACCTTTCCCTCCTAGTGAGTATTTTGTTTCATTTCTATTAATTTTCTTTTTTGTCGTTTACTTTTTTCATAAAAAAAAGCCTTCAGGACAGTTAATAGCACAGCTGCTATTAAAACTGAACCCAAAGGCTCTACATTTACTAAGTAAAAGAAAAATCCAAAATAGAAAAATAATCTGATTTAAGTTTAACTTTTTATCCTATTATTTTCAATAGTTTCAGAAGTTATCAAAAAAGTGAAATATACTATCTTATACTTGAAGGTACTTCACAGTCATAAATTCCATATCTATAATCTTTTACAAAGTTCTATTGGCTTTATTCATTGCTTCAACTAAATTATCTTTAAAAAACAATGGTGCTGTAGGATGGTTTCCATAATTTCCAGATACAAAAGTCATAACTAACTTTCCAGCAGCATCTATTTTAAATTTCGACTCTAAAATCATTTTATTCGAATTAGATCTAAACTTGAACACTAATTCACTGTCGTCAATAAATGCTTTCACACCTTTATAAGTATTTGTTGCTATCTCATTGAGCGTGCTCTCTTTAAGGCCACCAAACGATTTCTCTTCATTAAGTACTGTATCAGAAGCAACTTTAGATAGGTCAACTATCTTAGATGAAATAAAAGGAATTTTCCCCTTCTTTGCACCATAGCCAATAATTATCGTTGCAGCTGCTGTAACAAGAGACCAACCTATCTTTGAAAATTTCATATTGTTCTTTCTCCAATTCTGATTTAAGTAGTTTTCCTTATCTAATTAGGATATTGGTAATTATATCAAAAATCTGAATTCTTTGTTTCACCTATTACAAATGAGAAGAAGTTTAAAAATATTTAGATTCGCTAACATCCGCTCCAAATTTCAGGGGATTACATTGATTAACACTACTACTTGTCAGAAGAAATTGAGTGGTGGTTTATTATAAAAAACATTTCTCTACTAAGAAAATTATTGATATAATTACCATTAATTACAAATGAGAGTGTTTTAAAAATTATAATATTTTATAGGAGCATTGACATTTGCTATAGAAAGTACTCGGAATGGCTTCTATAATGTTGATCTCCATAATTAGTACTTTTTATAATTGAATATACCAGCAAGGAGGTCAATTCATTGAATACACTAGTTAATGAATTTAAAAAAAATAAAACTAAATTTGGTACATTGCAAAAATGTGAAATACACTTACATACTCCTGCTTCCCATGATTATAAACTCACCAAAGGAAAAACGTATAAAGAATTAGAAGTTGAAGATATCTTAGAGATATGCGAAAGGGAATTATTATTTAATAAGGAACAAATACAAACTTTTTCAGAACAAATAACAAAAGGAAATTTTGAGGGTAATGGATACTATAAGTTACTTGAAGAAAAGAACATACCCTATGAAAACTTTAAAGAGTATCTAACCTACATGTTAATTGCACATAAATTATATAGTGAAAACATTCAATTAGTTGTGATTACAGATCACAACACAATCGGAGGATATGATAAACTCAAATTTGCCTTAAATGAGTATTTTAAAACAAGAATAAAATCAAGTGCAACATACCGGAAATCAATTTTCTTACTGTTAGGGTTAGAAATATCCTGTTCTGATAAAAACCATGTAGTAGGAATATTTGATGAAAGTAGCATTTCTGAAGTACAGAAGTTAGTAAATAACCATATTTACTCTACTGTAGATGGAACAATAGATACTAGCCTAACTATTATTAAAAAAATTCAAAAGATTGGTGGAATAGGTTATATAGCCCACATTAACTCTTCTGATTTCTTAGGTACTGGTTTATATAAAAAGGAACTCTTTGCTACTAGTCATCTTTTAGGATTTACAAGTTTAAATAATATAGATAACCTGTTTGAAAAAAAAATTTTACAATACTCAAACAAAAGAAAAGAAGACTTCTGTATAATATATGAAGGTGATTCTCACTATCTAGAAGATATAGGTATAAGAAATACATGGATTAAGATAAACGAATTATCTTTCAACAGTTTTAGAAAAGCATTAACTGATTATAAGTTTTCTATTTACACTGAGAAACCACAAGTAACTGATAAATTCATTAAAAATATCCATGTAAAACCCTCTGATAAGGGTTTTTTAGGGAATATAAGTATTGGTGATAACGGTTTCTATGTAGATTTTTCAAAAGATTTGAATTGTATTATTGGTGGCAGAGGTACTGGAAAGTCTACATTACTAAATTTAATAGATACTATTTTTTCACGTACATCTGCTAATCAGCAACAGCTTAAGTTTCTCGCAGAACATAGAGTTATAGAAATTGAGTTTACCTATAATAACGATGACTATATGCTAAAATTTATTTCACAGCTAGACCCCCACAAGGAGTATTATACTTCTGAATTTTTCTTAGAAAAGGCATTTAAGGAAGAAAGAAATGATATGCATAAATTAATTTTAGCAGATCACTGGATAGATTTATATAAGATTAGCGGTGAGCAAATTGGACCAGTAACTGGATATCTCAAGAATGATATCTTAAATAATGTTTTTCGCCAAAGCTATTCTATAAATAATATTGTACATAGAATAGAAAAAGGTGAGATTGGTGACTTTGTAAAAGAGGTTATTTTCGACGGTATAAGGTTTGATGAAATAGATTCTTTTCTTATGGAGCTTCGAAATACTAATAGGAATACAGAAAATATTTAAAAGAACAAATACCTTCTTTAAAGATTTCTATGAATGAACGAAAAAAGATAGTATCAGAAAAAATAAGCAGCTTTAATGAAAATAATAAAAAAATTTTGCAAATATACTATGGTCACGGTAATAAACCACAACATGATTTCTTAGAAGAGCTACTATTTAATATAAATAGAGAACGTCATATAAAAGGTTTGTTATTAACCTGGGGAGATGTTGAAAGATATCTATACCAAATCATAGAAAAAATTGATTTTTTAGATTTTCTTGAATTACTACTTTGGCAAAGATTCAGTAAGTTAGAAGCGATAGTTAGCTTATCTAGTGTTATGAAAAGTAATGCTAACAAGTCTTTATACGATGTAAATGAAGGTTACGAAGCAATTACAGGTCAAAATTTAAACTCAATTTATAGAGAAATAATTAAAGGATTATTTATAAATCAAAATAATATTGATGCATGTCTAAGAAAGTATTTTGCTGCTAAAGATGATTTTGATATTTATTTTAATATTAATTCTAAAGAATCCACTAAATCACAAGGAGTTTTATTACTTCCAATTGAAACTTTATCTCTTGGACAAAAAGTCGCTGCAATTCTCACATTTATTTTTAATTTTGGCCTACATACCAACGATAATACACCACTTCTTATCGATCAGCCGGAAGATAATTTGGATAGCCAATATATATATAAAAATTTAGTTGAAAGTTTAAAAAAAATAAAAAACAAAAGGCAAGTAATTATAGTTACTCATAACCCCAGCATAGTAACTAATGCAGGTGCAGAGCAAGTTATTGTCCTAGCTTCAAATAATGGAAAAGGGTGGGTTGAAGCTCAAGGATATCATGGCAATGCCAAGATAACTAAACATATATTGCAATATCTTGAAGGTGGTGAAGAATCTTTTCTCCACAAGATGGAGACATATAAAACAATATTAGGTTTAGGTAACTAATTTAAATCTTACGATAGAATTTATATTAAAGAGATGAGCGGAAGTTTCATTTATTAATTTGACTTCAAAGAAAAAAGCGTATTCATCTTTAATAGATTAATTAGCATTCGTTTGGAAAATAAACAAAATGACTTCACCTTTTTTCGTAGACCTAGGTATAATTCAGCAAAAATATATAGTGAAATAGTTAAAGCTTCGCAACTTTCTTTATTTATGTATGGCGACATATTTTTACTAATTGGTTAATTCATCAACAAATTTGCTGAATTAAGCTAGGTGAATTGTTTTTTGGAGAATTAACATCACTTGAAACTTCAAAAGCTTCCATTTGTTCAAAGTCAAAGGGAACAAGTAATTTACTTAACGAGTTAGTATCTGTATTTGTTGGATTTAGCCAGAATTGTTCATCTTCAGGTTTTAATATTACTGGCATTCTATCATGTATTTCAGTCATTAACTTATTTGGTTGAGTGGTAATTACAGAACAAGAATATATCATTTCTCCTTCTGGGGATTTCCAAGATTCCCATAAACCAGCCATACCAAATGGTTGATCATTTTTCAGTTTAATACGCATAGGAATTTTACGTTCATCTGTACGTTTCCATTCATAGAACGAATCAGCAAGGATTAAACAGCGTTTCTTTTTATAGGCATTTCGAAAACTTGGTTTTTCGGCAATTGTTTCTGAACGAGCGTTAATCATTTTATAACCGATTTTCATATCTTTAGACCAGGGAGGAATCAATCCCCAACGTAAATATCCAAGACGATTCTTTTCCCCATCATTAATCACAGAAAGTACGGATTGAGAGGGAGCTACATTATAATTTGGATTATAAAGGGATTCTTCAATTGCTGAGTCGATATTAAAGCGGTCAATAATTGTTCCAAAGTCAGTAAATAAAGTAAAGCGACCACACATGCTATCACCTGCTTTTTAGGTTAAGTGTAGCAAAGTAGAATACGGAAAACAAACGAGTAGTAACTTATCGTCAAGTACGATAACTACTACTACTTATTATTATATTATTAATAATACGAAATCAGCCTTAAAAAAAATAACGCGCTACCTTCAGGCTGCGCGTTTATAAATATAACTACTATCCCTACTATTTTTCTCTTTATATTTTTTTCTTGTTCCCTTTTAATAACTAAACGCAATTAAAAATTTCTACCCGACTTTTTTGAAATAACTTTAAATTTTTCTTTCAGTCTTCTATTTGATAACCTATGAGATATTTTTTGATAACGGCAGTTCTTTTATATTTGACCATAAAACTTCAATTGTTTTTTTTCCATTAGCAGCATTAAAGGTGATTTTATTTATATAAGTAAGTTTAACTAGATGCTTCTCAGTATAAAAGGTAGATGTTTTGTAAACAAGAGAGTGTTTATTATTTTTAGATTTTTTTATTAGCAAAATTATCATCCTTTATTTTTTTCTTAATTTTATTAAGAAAAGTGAGGTTGAAATGATAATTTTGACAATGAATTTTTCATTTTCTTTTTCTCCAATTGTATAGAGATAATAAATACGTTTTTTTGACATAAAAAACAAGAACCATCCTACGATATATTGTAGGATGGATTATTTAAAGTTGTTAATTTTGTATCACTATAATTATTCTTATCTTCGAATTTGATAATAAAGTTGTTTGATTTTTAATTAACTAACGCCCCCTATTGTTTAAGTGTTATTTTTCACAAACTTATTCACTAGGTACTTTATTATTTATTATTGGAATGCAACCCCGTTTGGACTTCATAAAATATTTTATGAAATTCCTTTGTTTTCTAACATATACATCATTTTTAGAAAACTGACCTAGGATATTTGTTTTTTATTCTATTGAAGATGATAAAGGGCTTCTCTGTATCTACCCTTGCTTATATTTTTGATTTGTTCCTTGTTAAAAAAAGGCATTCCTGCTAAAAACAGGAATGCCACCTAATAAAGTTATTAATTCTTTACCTTTAATAACCTTAAACTATTTAATGTTACCAAAAGGGTTGCTCCCATATCAGCAAATATGGCTATCCATAATGTTAACCAGCCAGGAATTACTAAGACTAAAGCTAATAATTTTATAGCCAAAGAGAAAGTAATGTTTTGCTTGATAATGGTTAAAGCTTTGCGGCTTAATTTAATCGTATACGGTAATTTACTTAAATCATCAGACATTAGAGCAATATCTGCTGTTTCTAGTGCTGTATCAGTTCCAGCACCTCCCATAGCCACACCTACTGTTGAAGCTGCTAGTGCTGGCGCATCGTTTACACCGTCTCCAACCATTGCAACACTTTGATGTTTGCCACGAAGTTCTTTAATATAATTTAGTTTATCCTCTGGAAGCAAATCAGCTTTAATATCCGAAACACCAACTTGTTTTCCAATGGCTAACGCAGTCCTTTCATTATCACCAGTTAGCATAACTGTTTCAATTCCGTATTTGTTTAACTTGTCTATTACTTCTCTGGAAGATTCTCTAATTTCATCAGCTACAGCAATTAATGAAAGGATCTCTTGATTTGTTCCTAGAACCATAACAGTTTTACCCTCAGTTTGCATACGGGTAATATGTTCTTCAGTGGAACTTTCAATCTTGCCATGTAATTCTTGGAATAGGTTAGGGCTTCCAACATAGTACATTTCATTACTAACTCTTGCTTTTACACCCTTACCTGTAATGGATTGAAAATCTTCTACAATCACTTCATTTATATTCAATCCTGTTTCTTCTGCTTTTCTTAAAATGGCGGAAGCAAGGGGATGCTGTGAACCTTTTTCAATAGCTGCTGTAACTTTTAATAATTGTTCTTTATTTCCGTTAAAAGTAACTAAATCCGTAACAGCTGGAACACCTTTAGTTAAAGTTCCTGTTTTATCAAATGCAATTGCTTTTAAGTGTCCTGTTTCTTCTAAATGAATTCCACCTTTTATTAGAACGCCATTTTTTGCAGCATTCCCTATAGCAGTTACGATGGAAACAGGAGTAGAAACAACTAATGCACAAGGACAACCGACAACTAGTACAGCCAAACCTTGATAAATCCATTCACTCCAATCACCACCAAACAACGGAGGAATTACTGCTATTAAAACTGCCAGAATAACAATTGCAGGTGTATAGTATTTGGCAAATTTATCAACAAACGCTTGAGAAGGTGCTCGTTCAGCTTGTGCTTCTTCAACAAGGTGAATAATTTTAGATAATGTCGTGTCTTCTACTCGTTTCGTTACTCTTACTTCAAGTAGTCCTTCTTCATTTAATGTTCCTGCAAAAACCTCATCGTCAATAGTTTTTGTCACAGGAACACTTTCACCTGTAATGGCTGCCTGATTCAGTGTAGATGTTCCTTTGACAACTGTCCCATCCATCGCTAGTTTTTGTCCAGGCTTAACAATCATGATGTCTCCAACTTGTATATCATTTACATGAATTATCATCTCTTCATTTCCACGACGAATTAACGCTTCTTTTGGAGCGATATCCATTAGTGATTCAATAGATTGACGTGCTTTATCCATTGAATAGCGCTCTAATGCTTCACTAATTGCAAATAAAATAACAACTGTTGCGCCTTCACCCCATTCACCAATAATAGCAGCACCTATTATCGCAATGGTCATCAGTGTATTCATATCAAAATTTAGCCGAACAAGATTTTTTAGCCCTTTTAAGAATAAAGAATATCCTCCAATAACAATAGATGCTGCATAGCCAATATTCGTAAGAATATGTTCTTCTCCAAATTGCTCTCCTATAAACCAACTTATAACTAGTAATATGGCGGAAATATACACTTTAATGTTTTCTTTTTGTTTCCAAAAGGGTTCTCGTTCCACTTGTTGTTCTTTTTCATCACGAATTTTTAGATTCTCAAAAGCTCCGGCTTTTTCTAATTCTTCAATGGTTGTGTTTCCTTGAACATAAACCTTAGATGCTCCAAAATTTACTTTTGCATCCTGTACTCCAGAAAGATTTTTAACATTGTTTTCAAATTTGGCTGCACAGTTCGTACAAGTGAATCCTTGAACACGATATGCTTTCATTTCTTGTTCGGATAGTTTTCCTTGCTGATCAGACATTTACTTTCACCTCATTAATATTAGTTAGAGCAATCATCATTATTTGCCGAATATGTTCATTACCTAAGGAGTAAAACGCTAATTTCCCTTCCTTCCTATAGTTAACAATACCTTGCTTATGAAGAGTTCTTAAATGATGAGAAGCATTAGCAACGCTTGCACCAATAATATTAGCCACATCACAAACGCATAATTCTTCATCTTGGCACAAGGCATAGGTAATCTTTGCTCTATTTTCATCAGCAATGGATTTTAACAATTGGGACAAACTAGAGAAATCAACCTTGTTCAAATCTCCTTGTATTCGATTGACTTTTTCTTCGTCATAACAATAAATTTCACATATATCCTTTTTAATCATTTCTTTCCCCCTATACTCGTTCATTCAAATATACATTTGAATATAGTATACCCCTTACTCATCTTTTTATTCAAGTCAATATTTGAATAAAGAACAAACAAAATGAGAAGCCAACTAATCAAAATATTTATAAATGGATAATAATCCTAACTATTCAATTTTAAAAATAGTAATCTAGTATAAATTGTCTTTTAGTTGGCTATTCTTTTTTATAAGGGGAGTTGAAAAAAATGAAAAAATCCATATTAATTTTATTATGTCTTTTACTACTAGTAACT
The DNA here is from genome assembly GCF_038006745.1 of Niallia sp. FSL W8-1348. NCBI lineage: Bacteria > Bacillati > Bacillota > Bacilli > Caryophanales > Bacillaceae > Niallia > Niallia sp. FSL W8-1348. The sequence goes on from NZ_JBBOVV010000004.1 coordinate 265,817, forward strand.
ATTACAACCAAGGAAACTAAAGCTTTTTATGCAGATAATGAGTTAAGTCAGATTACAAAAATAGCTAATAAAAACAATATAAAGGTAACTACATGGAGTATGTATATAAAAGAACCAATTGGACAATTTACTAAAATGAGAGATCTTGATCAAGCAATTTCCACTTTCATGAGAACGGAAAAAGATTATACTTGGTCTAAAAAACAAGCTGAGAAAGATCATTATAAAATTGAAGGGAATAAAAAGTCTTCCAATTTAGAAATGGAAGAGAAAATCTTAATCATTATTTATTCTCAAAAAGGTAAATATAATTTAAGTATTACTTATGATGTAAAAGGTGATTGGAATGAAAGCAAATGGCCAAGAATTTTCAATATGTATAAACAAAAAATAGAGAACTATTCTACATTTTATACGGTTCAAGGAACTACAGATATAGAACAACCTTTGTATACAGAAGCATCCGAATTATTGGTTAGTTTTTCGGGAGAAGAATTACAAAGTCTTAATGAAGATAATTTTATTTCGCTATCTGCATATACAAAACGTTTGGAAACTAAACTTCCTCTTGGTGATAATCAATATATGAACCTTCATATCGCATACAGATTGACTAATGAATCGGCGGATCAGGTAAAAGTAACGATTGGTACCCCTATTATTACGTCAGAGTATTAACACAAAAAACGAGATGTCGTTATTAGACATCTCGTTTTACAGTTTTACTTTTCATTCGTAGTAACATAATGCATTTAAAATAACGGTTAAAGCTGGCCCTGTATCACTTATGAGCTAGCCTTTTCTTCAGACTTCGGAGACAACAATCACTTACTACTTTCGCTGCATCCTTAGTAGAATCTTTACTACAACATCCGCTTCTGTATAATCCATGGCTAAAGGCCAAATGATTAAATGTTTTTTACTCTTAATATTCTCATTGCATTCAGAACAGCAAGTAAGGTAACACCTACATCTGAAAATACTGCTTCCCACATCGTAGCAATTCCAAAAGCTCCAAGTAATAAGAAGATCGCTTTTACTCCTAGTGCGAATATGATATTTTGCCAAACAATACTTCTAGTCCGCTTAGCAAGTTTTATTGCTGTTGCTATTTTAGATGGTTCATCAGTCATTATTACAATGTCTGCAGCTTCAATTGCTGCATCTGATCCTAATCCACCCATTGCCATACCAACATCTGCTCTAGCTAATACAGGTGTATCGTTTATCCCATCACCAACAAACAAAATCTTATCTTTAGAATTCTTGGCAGCATCTAATTTTTCAATCTCTTCCACTTTATTTTGAGGAAGAAGTTCTGAATGTACCTCATCGATTCCAAGGATATTTCCAACTTGCTCGCCAACTGATTTTGCATCTCCAGTTAGCATTACTGTCTTTTTAATCCCTTGTTGTTTTAATGATTGAATTGCCTCAGGAGAATCTTCTTTAATCTTATCCGAAATGACAATAGATCCGATAAAATTCTTATCATAAGCTACATAGACAATCGTACCAATTTCACTATAGTTGTGATACTTTATATTCTCTTTCATCATTAGTTTATGGTTTCCAGCTAATATTTCTTTACCGTCCATTATGACTGAAATTCCATGGCCTGGTATTTCATTATAACTTTTAATACTGTCATCCTGTATTTCTTTCCCATAAGCCTTTTTAATGGATTCTGCTATTGGATGATTAGAATATGCTTCTGCGTAAGCAGCATATTTTATTATTTCAGCTTCTGTAAACCCGTTAGCCGGATGAATAGAAACAACCTCAAATACACCTTTAGTTAAAGTACCAGTCTTATCAAATACCACATACTTCACATCATTTAAAGCCTCTAAATAGTTACTTCCTTTTACTAAGATACCCTTTTTTGAAGCTGCGCCTATTCCGCCAAAGAAACCTAAAGGTATAGAGACAACTAAAGCACAAGGACAAGAAATAACTAAAAAGATTAACGCTCTATATAACCACTCGGAAAATGTAGCACTAGGCATTAATATCGGAGGTACTACAGCTAATAAAACAGCTATTATTACAACCACCGGAGTATAGTACCTAGCGAATTTCGTAATAAAGTTCTCTGTTGGAGCTTTACGACTGCTTGCATTTTGTACTAACTCTAAGATTTTAGAAACGGTGGATTCACTAAACTCTTTTGTAACTTTTACAGTTAAAAATCCATTTTTATTAATGAATCCGCTTAGTACATCATTACCACTTTCAATATCTCTAGGGACTGACTCCCCTGTTAACGCTGACGTATCGACACTAGATGTACCCTCTAAGACCACGCCATCTAAGGGCACTCTTTCGCCAGGTTTTATTACAATAATGTCCCCAATAGAAACTTCCTCAGGGTCGACTTTTTTTATTTCTGAACCTATTTTAATATTTGCATAGTCAGGACGAATCTCCATTAAACTGCTAATTGATTTCCTAGAACGATTAACAGCGATACTTTGGAATAACTCACCAACTTGATAAAATAACATTACTGCTACACCTTCTGGATACTCTTGAATCGCAAAAGCTCCAATAGTTGCTAAAGCCATTAAAAAGTGTTCATCAAACACCTGTCCTCTAGTTATATTCTTTATAGCTCGAAGAACAATATCTCCACCCACTATTAGATAAGCAATTAAGAATGTTACCAATTCTAAAGTCCCGCTTAATGGAGCAAAGATACCCAATCCAAAAATAATGCCTCCTATAATTAACCTGCTAATCATTTTCTTTAGATCATTACTTCCATGTTCATGGGTATGCCCATGAGCATGTGAGTGCCCGTGGTCGTGATCATGATTATGATTATGATCATGGACATGTTCATGGGTATGTTCACCTGAGTGTGATTGAGCTTTTTTCTTCTGCCTTTTTTGTTTCTCTAAAAGTTTAACATGGGGTTCTAGACGAGTAATTGTTTTTTCTGCTTTCGTTAATATCTCTACCTCTTGCTCTTTATCGTATTGCAAAGATATAGTCTGGGTTGCAAAATTAACATTACATTCTTTAACCCCGTTTATAGAAGAAACACCTCTCTCAATCTTCATGGCACAATTTGCACAATCTAAACCTTCTAAGGTAAATTCCCTTTTTAATTGATGTTTTCCTTCTCCCATAGATGTACCCCTCCTATATAGATATACCCCAATTTCCGAATTGTAAATATATGAACAGATATACATATAATCATATATAAATTATATGTACACAATTGCATTTGTGTCAATATCAATTTATATTTTATCCTTAGATGAAGATGGGGAAGGAAAAATCCCCATCCTTCAAATTGAATAACACATTCCTTTATGGAATTGTTAATGTTGGGCATGATCTATCATTTGATTTAAAACACTCATAACATGTTCATCATCACATGAATAAATAATGGTCGTTCCTTCTCTTCTATATTTTACAAGGCGAAGATTTTTCAAAAAACTTAATTGATGTGAAACTGTAGATTGCAGCATTTGTAACTTTTCAGCAATTTCGTTTACTGAGTGTGGTTTATCTGAAAGTAGATGTAATATCTTAATCCTTGTTGGTTCAGAAAGAGCCTTGAAAGTTTGAGAAACGATAAAAAGAGTTTCTTCATCTAATTTATTATTATAGTAATCCGTTGTAGAACCATTATAATCTTTATCTTCACCTAAATGTTCCATAAATTCTTACTCCTTGGTAATAATTTCTTACTATTATAGCATATTTTTTCAAACACCCTTCTTTAGATGCTCTAAATGTTATTAACCAACTATAGTATAGATTAACTCCCTTTAGTAACAATTATAATTACATTAAAACTAAATTATATTCACATTAAAAAGGCGGAGTATATAATTAACAGCAAAATTAAAAATTAAAAATTAAAAAAATTGTACCAAATTTTTCAAACTATAACTCAAAAACTCTAGAGTTACATGGTAAATGAAATCTTTGAATGTATATTTTAATACCTAACAGAAAAAAATAACGTCTGTAGTGAATTTTAAAAATGGAGGTATGAATTATGAGTCACTTTACTGATCATCATCACTCAGGGGAAACTGTAAAAGAATCTGGCCAGTATATAGATGCAGGCGGAGCAAAACAGGAACTAATTCAAGGAGATACTTTTCCGAATTGCCCCAATACAGGAAAGGAAACAACTTGGACACATGCTAGTCACACTCATCAAACAGGAGATACTGTTATGGAGTCTGGACATTATATAGATGCGGATGGCGAACATGTGGTGCTACAGCAAGGAGACAAGTTTCCATCATGTCCTAAAACTGGTCAATCAGTTACTTGGACACATGAACAATAATTATATTTGTTCAATAAAGTAAAAGATAATTATTTTTTAATTAAAACACAAAAGGCATGGTATTAACCATGCCTTTTGTATTTTTATCATTATTGATCTAAAAGTTGTTAAATTTTATAAAATGGAACGGGTTAGAGTAAAGTAGTACTCTTTTTTAATAATATCCCCATATTAAAGCGAGCAGTGTTCCGAAAACAGTTACAATCGCAATAAATAGACCATAATATATACTAGTGTATATGACTTTTTTGTCTTTTGATTCACCTGCATGCATGAAAATTACTAGTTGTACCAAAGCCTGAATAAAAGCTGTTATTAACAGTATGGTAGAACCCATAGCAAATGAAAGGTCAAAAAAATAAACAGTCAATGCTATGGCGGTAAGTATTAAAGAAGAGAGAAAGCCCATAACATGTTTTTTAGGAAATAATTCACTCATATTTACATCATCCCTTTCAAGAATACAAAACTATAAAGGAATATCCAGACAACATCTATAAAGTGCCAGTAAAGAGAGAAAATAAATGCTTTATTGGCTGTCCTTTCATTTATCCCATCTCTTTTTATTTGTAGTATGATTAATGTACCCCATAAAATACCGAACGCTACGTGAGCTCCATGCGTTCCTAAAAGAGTGAATAGGATTGCAGTAAAGCCACTAGTTTGTAAAGTTGCTCCCTCATGAATGTAGACAACAAAATCGTAAATTTCCACTCCTAAAAATGCTAAACCAAGTACAAGAGTTGCCGCAAAAAATGCAAGCATAGCTTTTTGTTTCTTCAGTCTCATCGCATTTATAGCTAATCCTATTGTAAAACTACTTCCTAATAACAATATTGTCTCAATAACAACAGGTGTAATTTCAAATATTTCTGCACCAGTTGGCCCGCTTCCTGTCCGATCTACAAGTGTAAAATACGAGGCAAAAAGCGTTCCAAATAGTGCTATTTCTGCACCAAGGAATATCCAAAAACCAAGAATGTTTAAGCGATTTTGTTGGGTACTATATTCAAGAGGCAATGAATTATCAATCTTCATTATTTTGGACCTCCCAACGAGTCTTCAATTTTTTCTACTGTTTCCTTAGAGATATACCTTCCATTGTCTTTTTCAGTGGAACGCAATGCTAAACAAATAAATATAGCTACTGTTGCTAGGATTAAAAGTATCCAAAGTGCGAATACAAATGCAAAGCCCCAAATAAAAAATAGGAATCCAAAAATAAATGGCATGCCACTATTATTTGGCATGTGAATCTTTTCAATATTACCTCTAAATAGTTTGTATCCCTTTTTCTTGGAATCCCAGAAGGCCTCGGTTGAATCAACTGTCGGAGTGATTGCAAAATTATACTCTGGTACAGGTGATTTAGTTGCCCACTCTAACGAGCGAGCGTCCCATGGATCTGACGAAATATTTCTTGGTGAATTTTTGTAACTGTATAAAATATTGTAAACTATTAAAACAAATCCTACTAAAAGACCTAGAGCTCCTATAAAGGAAATCATATTCCAGATACCGAAACCAGTTGACTCAGAGTAAGTGTACATTCTTCTAGCTTGTCCATCTAAACCTGATATGAACATTGGGAAAAAGGCTACACAAACACTTATCGAAATAAACCAGAACGCCCATTTTCCAATTCTCTCGTTTAGCATGTATCCAAACATCTTTGGCCACCAATAAGTAAGACCAGCAAGCATTGCGAATACAACCCCAGGAATTATAACTAAGTGAAAGTGAGCTACTAAAAACATGGTATTGTGGTATTGATAGTCAGCACTGGCCATTCCAAGCATTACTCCTGTTACCCCACCAATTGTGAAAATAGGAATAAATCCTAAAGAATAAAGCATAGGAACTGTAAATTCAATTTTCCCTTTTCTAAGCGTAAACAGCCAGTTAAATATTTTGATACCGGTTGGTACAGCAATAGCCATAGTTGTGATAGAGAAAATACTATTAACCAAAGCGCCTTGTCCCATAGTGAAGAAGTGATGAACCCAAACTAAAAAGGACAGAACAGATATAGCCACTATGGAAATTACCATTGACTTATAACCATATAGATTTCTTCTTGCGAATGTTGGTATTATTTCACTGTATATTCCGAACGCTGGTAATATGAGGATATATACTTCAGGATGTCCCCAAACCCAGAATAGGTTTGCCCAAAGCATATCCATCCCACCATCAGTGGTTGTGAAGAAGTTAGTACCAAAAAGTCTATCCATTGTCCCCATAATTAACGCTATTGTTAAAATGGGAAAGGCAAAAACAATAATTAAGTTTGTAATCAATGCTGACCAAGTAAACATCGGCATTTTCATAAGAGTCATTCCTGGAGCTCTCATTTTTAGTATAGTAGTAACAAAGTTAATACCTGTTATCAATGTACCAATCCCAGAAATTTGTAAAGCAATCATGTAATAATTGGTACCTACTGACTTACTAAAATCTGTACCCGCTAGTGGAAAATAAGAAGACCATCCTGCATCTGGAGACCCCCCTACAACGAAAGATATGTTAAATAACATAGCTCCAAAGAAATATAACCAGAAACTAACGGCATTGAGCCTAGGAAAGGCTACATCTCTTGCGCCAATTTGTAATGGTACAACAAAGTTCATAAGTGCCATTATAAAAGCCATCGCCATAAATATAATCATAACTACACCGTGTGTAGTAAATACTTCATTATATTCCTGAGCATTCAATAAATTATTATCAGGAACAGCTGTTTGTGCCCGCATCATAATGGCATCTGCTCCACCACGGAAGAGCATTAGTAATGCGGAGATTAAATACATAATCCCTATTCTTTTATGGTCTACAGTTGTAAGCCACTCTCTCCATAGATATCCCCATTTCTTTGTATACGTAATAAATACTAGGATGCCTATCATGGTAAGGACTATAGCAACCATTGAAGCATAGATTGTTGGCCCAGGATTGGGAACAGCAAACCTATCAAAAAAATCCATGTAATAGTACTCCTTTCAAGAAAAAATAATTTTATTTGAAGAATATATAATTAATGGTCCATTCCTTCCATATCCATATCCTCCATGTCCATATCTTTTGTATTTTCTGTGTCTTCGTTTTTCTCTTCGCTAGTAGATTTTTTCATATCATGAGGTGGTGGTGAAAAGCCTAAATGAGTACCATTGAAAGTCAACTGACCTAAGTGTCCAGGATTTAAAAGCTCCTCAAATTTATCTTCTGTTAGCGTGTCAGCAGTATCCTTTACTTCTGATATCCACTTTTCATATTCTTCCTTTGACATTGCTTGAACATTAAAGGTTTGTTGAGCAAATCCTTCACCAGTAAAATTTGCGTTACGTCCCATATATTCTCCAGGAACATCGGCTGCTAAATTTAATGTGTTTAGCATATCTGCCATTGCGTACTTTTGCCCACCTAGCTGCGGTATCCAAAAGCTTGATATCGGGCCATAAGAATATAACTTAAACTGAATCGGGCGATCTGTAGGAATGAACAAATAATTAACGGTTTCTATATTTTCTTCTGGATAACTAAAATGCCACTTCCAGTTGGAAGATGAAGCGTAAATTACTAACGGCTCTTCCTTGTATCCTTTAGGTACATTTTCTACCTCATAGGTTGACTTAATGGTTATAAAAGATAGGAATGCCACTATCAGAATGGGAATAGCAGTCCATATAATTTCTAATTTAATACTTCCCTCGATATGAGGTGGTTCATAGTCCTTGGATTGTTTAGAAGCTTTATATTTCCAAAGCATATAAAAATATAAAGACAAAACTACTATAACTACGATTGCCATTGTCCAAATGGAAATTTTAATGACATCTGCAGTTATTCGACCTTGCGGTCCCTTTGGATCTAAAACCATTAAGGGCTCACATGCCGTTAAAACAACAAGACTAAGTAAGGTTGCAAAATATAAGATTTTTTTTAATTTCATATTTATTTTCCTTTCCTTGTAAAATTAAAGTTGATTTCTCCTTTCTGAATAATGCATACATGAACATTTAAGCATATTTAAATAAAAACATATGCGCAATTATTCATTTTAGTGTTAACTATACCTTTTAAGTTAGATTACACTACTCTCATAATGTTAACACAATAAAAATCATAGGAATGTGACAAAATATTGAAGGAAATTTATTCCATAACAGTTTGGTTATTACTATAATTTTTTGTTTCTATACTCTATAATTATATATGTTCATGTAAGCATGTTTAGATAAAGCTTATAATTACTTGAAACATTTTTTAATATTAATATTTCTTAAATTAGGTGGTGTAAAAATGAGGGTCTCCTCTATAAAAGAAACAAGAGTAGAGATAAGTTTTTTATTTTTCTATCTCTTATCAGTTTTCTTTCTTTGGATAAAAACGTATCTGGTCCAGTTCACTCAGTTTGACTTAGGAATTTCCAACTTAATGCAGCAATTTTTATTACTATTAAATCCACTCGGTTCAGCATTATTCTTTTTAGGTATTTCAATGTTATTTAAAGCTAAAAAGAAGTACTTAATCTTAATTTCCATGTATCTATTTTTATCTTTGTTACTCTTTGTAAATGTTCTCTATTACCGATTTTTCAACGATTTTATTACTTTGCCCACATTAACCCAAACTCAAAATTTTGGAGATGTAAGTGGTAGTATATTATCATTATTAAAACCTTATGATGTTCTGTTTTTTCTAGATTTATTAATTCTTATTCTTTTCCTAGTCTTTCGGTTAGTTAAAATAGATATGAAAGAACCTAGAAGAAGAACTAAACTAGGTATTTTTACAGTTACTATGATTTTTTCTATTTTAAACCTCGTTTTAGCTGAAGTTGACAGACCACAATTGTTAACAAGGGGATTCGATCGAAATTACATTGTAAAATATCTGGGGTTATATAACTACACTATTTATGATGGCATACAGAGTTCAAAAGCATCTGCCCAAAGGGTCATGGCATCAAGTGATGAAATGACGGAAGTAATAAATTATACTAAATCAAATTATGCAAAACCTAATACAGAATATTATGGTATTGGCAAAGGCATGAATGTAATTTACTTTCATTTAGAATCGATTCAAAACTTTGTTATTAACTACAAATTAAATGGAGAAGAAGTTACTCCATTTTTAAACTCATTAACGAAGGAAAAAAATACTTTATATTTTAAAAATTTTTTCCATCAAACTGCACAAGGAAAAACATCTGATGCAGAATTCATGGTAGAAAATTCTCTATATGGCTTACCTAGTGGTTCAGCCTTTACCATGAAAAGTGGGAACACCTACCAAGCAGCACCGGGTATTCTAGGGCAGAAAGGCTATACTTCAGCAGTATTCCACGGAAATGCAGGCAGTTTTTGGAACAGGAATGAGATGTATAAATCATTAGGTTATAACAACTTTTTTGATGAAAGCTATTATAGTGGCATTAACGAGGAACAGATGACTGATTATGGAATTATGGACAAGCCCTTTTTTAATAAATCCATTCCATTGCTTAATTCTTTGAAACAACCTTTCTACGCAAAATTTATATCTGTTTCTAATCACTATCCTTATTCCATAAATCAAGAAGAAACTACTATCCAAGCAAATAATACAGGTGATAAGTCAGTAGATGATTATTTTCAAACTGCCCGCTATGCAGATGAAGCACTTGAAAATTTCTTTGATTACCTAAAGGATTCTGGTCTATACCATAATTCCATTATAATTATGTACGGGGATCATTACGGTATCTCCCAAAACCATAACTCAGCAATGGAAAAGGTTATAGGGAAAAAAATAACTCCATTTGAATCAGCTGGCTTGCAGCGTGTACCACTATTTATCCGTGTACCTGGACAAGAAGGTGGAATTAAAGAAGAGTACGGGGGTCAGATAGATTTATTGCCTACTCTTCTACACCTTCTTGGTATGGATACAAAAGAGTATATTCAATTTGGTTCAGACTTACTGTCAGAAGAACATAATCAACTTGTACCTTTTAGAAACGGTGAATTTGTTAGCCCAACCATTTCCTCAGTTGATGACAATTTTTATAACTCGGAGACAGGAGAGTTATTAGAAGCTGATAAAATTGAAGAAGCCATTGAAACTCAAAAAAAGGTTGCTAACATCCTATCCCTTTCAGACCAAGTGGTTAATGGTGATTTATTAAGATTTTATACACCTAAGAACTTTACCCCTATCGATCCTTCTCAATACATTTATAAAAAATTTGAGAACGATGAGTAATTAATAAAGAAACCTGATAGTCCACTGGGATTATCAGGTTTCTTTATATTTTTTATTTATTTTAATAGCAACCTTTTTAACAAGATTGCTCTAAAAGTCGATTAATGGTAACAATTAATTTCTCATCGTCATGCCTATAAAAGTTCTCTGTACCTTTTTTGCACTCGATATAATTTATATTTTTCAAGTAGTTTATCTGGTTAGAAACCATTGAGTTAGACATTTTAAGTCGATCGGAAATTTGGTTAACCGTTAAGTCCTTTTTGTAAATTAAAGATAAGATTTTTATTCTTGTTGGATTGGTTAACACCTTGCATAGTTGAGAAACTCCTTTTATATTCTCATCCGATAACAAAGAGAGAACTTCTTTCCTCATCACTTCCCCCACCTTCTTTTCCTATACATAAATATATTCTTACATGAACAGATATGCATATATAAAGGATATCTGAAAAACATTTTCTTTGTCAATTAATTTATTTTTTATTGAGGACTCTACCCACTTTATCTTATACAAGTAAAGTCCATCCTCTTCCCTTAAACAACTTTTCTATTTTATTTTTGCAACTATATATTCTGCATCGTATCCAACTCCTTGAAGTAAAGCAGAACCACGTCTATGCTGCCACGGTAAACCTATAAAATATAGACCTTTAATATTGGTAACGCCTCGTTGATGAATTAGTTTTCCATCCTTATTGTATAAATCATCTATGTTCAGCCAAGGTAATGAATTTGTAAAACCAGTAGCCCAAATAATATTGTTAACTTCTAGTGATGATAAATCTTTAAATATTACTTTATCGCGATTTATAACCATTACTCTTTCTTTTAATTTCACCTTATTTCGTTTAATGGCATCTCTCAGTTCGAATCCAAATATAGGATCACCCTTTTTTTGGATGAACCCTCCCAATAAAGAATTCTTACTTGCACTTAAAATTCCCAATTTATCAAACCACCAGAAAATGCTTTTTTGTTTAAAAATTAATGGCAAGAATACTAATTTATTACTATGTGCCAAGTATGTTTCTTTTTCTTCGGATAGTTCAACTGCTATTTGAGCACCGCTATTTCCACCGCCTACAACTAAGACATTCCCATCCTTTAACTGCTGTGGATTTTTATACTGAGAAGAATGCACTTGATAAATCTCATTAGATAAATCACTGGAGAATGACGGTATCATAGGTGTTTGAAAGGGACCTGTGGCAATAACTAGATTACGTGTCGTGTACGTATCTCTATTTGTACATACTACAAATTCCTCTTCTTGTTTTGTTATACTTGTTACTACTGTTTGAAATTTAATAGGTAGTTCAAACTTTTTAACATATTGTTTCAAATAAGGGGTATTCGGATTATCGTGTGGAAAACCCCAAATAAATAGATAATGTTTATCTTATCGTAAATCGGATAATAGTGTGGAATTCTTATAAACCCTCATAATTGCTCACAAAAAAGCTCTTCATTTAAAAATAAGTATTTCAATACAAAATCCCTTTTCATAAAGTATCTTCTTTCTATTGACTCTAACGTAACGTAATACTCTATAGTGGTAATTGAAGGAGGTGCAAAGTGATGGATATGAAGGTAAAAGAAGTGGCAGAATTGGTTGGTGTTAGTATTCGTACACTTCATCATTATGATCAGATTGGATTGTTGACCCCAAAAGAAATCACTGATTCTGGTTATCGACTCTATTCAGAAGAAAACCTTGAAACATTACAACAAATTTTATTTTTCAAGGAACTTGGATTCACCTTAAAGGAAATTAAAAAGATTATTAACAGCCCTTTATTTAACCGACAAGAAGCATTGATTTTACAACGAAAAATGTTGATTGAGAAACGAAAAAAAGTCGATAAAATGATTGAAACCATTGATAAGACGATTAAACATATGGCGGGAGAAATACAAATGACGAATGAAGAGAGGTTTGAGGGAATTAACGTTGGATTCAACCAATTTGAAGAAGAGGCTCGTCGCCGTTGGGGAAATCAATCTATTGATGAGATAAACGCAAAACTAAAGGGAATGTCCAAAGATGAACAAAATGATTTATCTGATAGATGGGATATGATCTTCAATAAACTTGCATGCCTTCGTGATCAATCCCCCGAATCCCAAGAGGTACAAGCAACAATTAAACAATGGTATGACTTTTTAAATGAAAATTTTAGTAAGTACTCTCTTGATGCCTTTTATGGATTAGGTCAACTTTATATTAATGATGAACGTTTCACAAAAAATATAGATCAGTATGGTGAGGGTTTAGCAAAACTCATGAGTGAGGCGATGGAGGTCTTTACGAATAATCAAATAAGAGGTGGTAGCAATGAAAATAATAATTGAGGATACAATTGAACAATACGATAAATTGTTTTCAATGGAAGAAGATAAAGAAAATTTTTATCGGTACTCAATGATGAAGCCTTTTGAAAAGATGTGGAATATGATTAATGTTCCATTAAAGGCTAAGCAACCTAATGGGTATGATGTAATAATGGCTACAAATATGCTTGGCTATCTTAATGTATCAGATACTCAAACTGGAAGACAAGCATTAGAAAGTTTAAAAGAAATTCAGGCTCTTCAAACAGCACATAGCACTTTGAATCATTGTATTGATTTTATTGAAAAAAATAATATAAATATTAATGCTGATGAATTGAGATTTGGTATGTATATAGCTGACCCGAAGAAGCTCGAATTACAAAAAGGTTATTGTGGTTTTGGAGGAATTCCAGGGTTTATTCAAGTATCTATTTACCCAAACTCCTATAATATTCCAAGGATTCCTGCTGTAATTGCACATGAATTCCATCATAATATCCGTTTTTCATATTTTGATTGGGATCATGGAGACGTTACCGTTGGTGATTACTTAATTATAGAGGGTTTAGCTGAGTCATTTGCAAAAGAACTTTATGGAGAAGATCTTTTAGGACCTTGGGTTACTTCTTTTGATAAAGAGGACTTAGAATATTCAAAAGAAGTTATAAAGGATGCTTTAGATATTAAAGGGTTTGCTGAGGTCAGCAGTTATATGTTTGGTGATACCATTGCAAAGGAACAAGGCTATCAACCTGTTGGCTTATCACCATTTGCTGGTTATGCAGTAGGCTACCATGCAGTGCAGTCTTTCATGGAAACCAATAATGTGGGGATAGAAGAAGCTACCTTACTTGGCTCAGATGAAATACTAAGCAATTGTGGACTGTTTTCTAAATAAGCTGTTTGTACTAATGAAGGCATTACTGTGATAGCTAAGTAATGCCTTTCTTATTTAACTGCAATTCATATGATTTTCTTATTAAATGCTCAATAAAACAAAGGGAAATGAAATAATGACAACTAATATGCTCAATCTACCAAGTTTTAAGATTCTTGATATGAAGGAGAGTGAATATGATTATAGGTTCTTAGTTGAGACTACATTGCCACCTCCTTCTTATTGCCCAAAATGTGGTACGGTTGCTAATCTATATAAGCATGGTAAAAAGGAACAATTATTCTTTGATTTGCCGATGCACGCTAAACGAGTTGGCATCTTCGTTAAAAGACAACGTTACAAATGTAATGAGTGTGGGGCTACATTCTTTGAAAGTCTTCCAGATATAGATGAAGGCCGTTCTGTTACCAATAGGCTAATTAATTGGATTCAAGAAGCAAGCCTTGTAAAAACGTTTACCAGTGTTGCAGAAGAGATTGGCGTTGACGAAAAGACTGTACGAAACATCTTTAATGACTACGTTGATGAGCTTGAAGCTCAAACTGATTTTAGAACTCCTAAATGGCTTGGTATTGATGAAGTCCATTTACTTAAAAACTATCGTTGTGTCATCACAGATGTTGAAAACAAGTCAGTAATTGACATCTTACGCAAACGCAATAAAGATAATGTTATCAGTTATCTTTCAAAGCTCCAAGACATTGATAAAATTGAACTTGTAGCAATGGATATGTGGAATCCTTATAAGAGTGCTGTTAACACAGTGATACCACATGCCAAAATCGTAATTGACAAATTCCATGTCGTTAAATTAGCCAATGAAGCCTTAGAGAAAATCCGAAAAGCTAACCGTAAAAATATTACAGCCAAAGAACGTAGACAACTTATGAGAGATCGTTATGTGCTTCTTACAAGGAGTAAAGACTTAACAGACTTTGATGACCAGATAAAGCTACAGGTATGGACTCAGAACTTTCCATTACTCGGACAGGCTTATGAACTCAAAGAGCAATTCTTTGACATCTATGAAGCTGAATCAATCAACGATGCCTATATACTCTATCAAAATTGGGTTTCAAATGTACCTAAAGAATTAATGACTTATTTTGAAGATCTGATTAGGGCTATGAATAATTGGGAAGAAGAAATATTCAACTATTTCAATTCTCCTATTACAAACGCTTATACGGAATCCCTCAATCGTTTAATTAAGACAATGAACCATGTTGGTCGTGGTTATTCTTTTGAAGCCCTTAGAGCAAAGATTTTGTTTACTCAAGGCTATCGTAAAGTTAAAAAGAAAAAGAAATTCAAAGAAGTTGAAGTTACTTTTGGAAAAATGTTACCCGATCAATTCCCAAGTTGGTCACAAACTGGTTATGAATGGGTGTATGAAGAAATTTATGGTGCTGATTTTTCCACACTGTCTAAGGCTATGGAAGAGGGTACTTTTTAACCCTCTTTCCACACTATTTTCCGATTACCCCAAATAAGAAGCTACCTCATCTTTTGTAGGGAACCCATGCTTATCTCCTTCCATTGCAAAACCAGGTAGAGAACTATATATTCTAGGAGTAAATAAAATCAAGGAATCATATCTGGACTTCCAACTCTCCCCTATTTCTTTTCCTTTATCTAAAATAAGAAAATTCATACCCGTTTCTTTTAAATAATAACCCATGGAAATACCAGCCTGGCCCGCTCCAATAACTAGTGTGTCCAACATTGTATTTATCCCCCTTAATATATAACAAGAGGCTGGGACATAACTAGCCTCTAAAAAAGAGAAAAGTGAATTTGAGGTACTCAAATTCACTTTTCTCTTTTTTTTCGTGTTAATTCTTCTATTATCTTAGTTAATGGCAGTGAATTTTCTTAAATTCACTGCCATTAATGCGAGGCCCATTTCGTTTTCCACCTTCGATTTTCCTCGTACAGAAAATCGAGTGAAACGCAAATTAGCCTTCAAGAATCCAAAAACTGGTTCCACATCGGTTTTGCGTTTTCGATAGATGGCACTCGTTTTCTCTTCTGAAAGCTTCGCTCTCACATATTCTTTTTGCTGTTCCCATTTTTTGTTCACCATTAGTTTTCGATTGTTTCCTTCTTTTGCCTTGGTACATGATGAACGGAATGGGCATCCTGAACAGTCTTCGCACTCGTAGATTTTGAAACTCCTTTGGAAACCTGTAGCGTCGGTTCGGACAGAATGATATTGAAATTCTAAACGTTTCTGATTAGGGCACGTATATGTATCGGTTTCTTGATCATATACCCAGTTATCAGGATTAAATGTATTTTGTTTGTACTTTTTCTTTTGTTCCTTCAAAAACATGTTATATGTTATCAGTGCTTCTCGGTTTCTGTTTGAGAGAATATCACTAAAGTTTTGTTCACTACCATAACCTGCATCTGCAACAATATGTTTCGGTAACTCGAAATAATGTTGCTCTATCTCATCTAAAAATGGAATTAACGTACGTGTATCTGTTGGGTTTGGAAATAAACTATAAGCAAGCGCATATTGACCTTCCGTTGCGATTTGTACATTGTAACCAGCTTTCAATTGCCCGTTTTTCATATAATCATCTTTCATTCGCATAAATGTCGCATCTAGATCTGTTTTAGAATAGCTATTACGTGGTCCAAAGATTGTAAAATCCTGTTGGTACTTCCGTTTTCTCAAGACAAAATCAATCAACTGTTTACGCACTTGTTTCGGGTATTTTCGTTCACTTCGTAAGGCTTTTCGTTCAGTAACGTCTGAAGATTCTTCAATTTGTTTATCATATTCGGTCACTACTTCGTCTACTTTTTGAACCATTTGAGTGAGCTCTCCAAATGATAGCTGTTCATCACTTTCCCGTTCAATTTGGGGTATGATTTCGTTCTCAAGCAACTCATTGTACAACTGGTTTGACTTATCAATTAAACTCTGATGAAATTTCTCAATCGCTTTCTTCCAGACAAACGTAAATTTATTCGCATTCGCTTCAATCTTTGTACCATCGATAAATATCGCTTCTTGATCGATCAGTTTTTCTTCGATCAATTGGCAGCGAAATTGGATGAAACATTGACGAATTAAATCTTTTACTTCTGGTTGAACGCGAAATCGGTTAATTGTACGATAGCTTGGTTCATACCCTTGAGCTAACCACATCATACGGATACTGTCTTTTAATAGGGCCTCCATTTTACGCCCTGAAAAGACAGATTGAGTGTAGGCACATAGAATAATTTTAAGCATCATGCGTGGATGATAGGCAGGACAACCTTCATTTCGAAGAAATGGTTCAAACGCTTCTTGAGGGATACTTTCCACTAAATGATGGACATGGAAGGCAATATCATTATTTTGTAATTTTACTTCTAAATCTAAAGGTAAAACGATTTGATTCATGGTATAATCTTTAAACATAAGGATCCTTCTTTCTGATTAGATTTTGTTGTGGTGACTTTATTTTATCAGAAGTGATCCTTATTTTTCTTCAAAAAAGTAAATCAAAGCCTGTGAAATTTTACTATGAGTAAAATTTCACAGGCTTTTTCATTTCAGAGGAGGGTTATGTCCCAGCCTCTTCTTTTCTAATTAATGATGATGATGATCATGGGCTGGTTCACCTTTTGCTTCACAAAGGATTGAATTTTCATGGTTATGTGCTAAAGTTTCCATTTGGATGGTTACATGAGTAATCCCCTTGTGTTCAAGTGCATGTTCTATTTTCCGAAGAATATTTTCACCTTCGGCGATAGTTAATTGCTTATCAACGACAGCATGGCAAGACATTGCATTCAAACCACTTGTGATGGACCATATGTGTAGGTCGTGAATAGAGTGTATTCCTGGTGTTTTACTAACTGTGGTAATAATGTCCTCTACGTCTACATTTGAAGGAGTTCCTTCCATAAGAACGTGAATAGCATCTTTGGTTACATAGTAACCACTTCTTAAAATAAGAGCAGCTACTAATACACTTGCCAATGGATCTGCCCAACCCCATCCAAAAAACATGATAAGCAATGCAGCTATTATGGCACCAACTGAACCAAGCATATCACTAATAACATGTAAAAAGGCACCACGCATATTTAAATTGTTTTCTGTATCTCCATTTCGCATCATAATCCAAGCTACCAATATGTTAACAAGTAAACCAATAATACTAATATAAAGCATACCTGTTGTTGCTACCTCTGGTGGATTGGCAAAACGGTTAATTGCCTCATAAAAGATATAAAGAGAAATAAGTATTAGAGTAACTCCATTTATAACAGCTGCTATTATTTCAAAACGTTTATACCCAAAGGTTTTACTATGACTAGCTGCTCGCTCCCCTAATTTAAATGCTATGAGTGCAATCAACAATGAAATGGAATCACTTAACATATGTCCTGCATCGGATAGAAGCGCAAGACTATTTGTAACAACTCCTCCTATTGCTTCAATTACCATGTAACTCGTAATAATAATAAAAGAAATGAAAAGCACCTTTTTGTTTGATCCACCTGTATGATTATGACTATGACTATGATCATGCCCCATTATAATAATACCTCCTTAATAAAACATCTGATTATATACTACCCCAATAAAATAAATGAATGTATTTTAGCGCACACTCTTGAAACTAAAAGATGTTATATATTCTTCTTATTACAATATATGAACATATATTCATATAATTATTATATACTCGTCTTTATTAAAAGTCAAAAAAATTCTATAATATGTAAAATCTAAATTAAAAAAGGGAAATAATCCATAAGATAAAAAAGATCAATTCATTAATTGAATTGATCGAAGGAAATAGGAACTTTTCTTCCAATTAAGTTTTTATTCCATGCTAAGCATTAATGAAATATACAAACTAATAACGGACAGGAGACACATACAGAACGATAAAATCACATGCCTTTTATTTATAAAGGAAAGTACTAATAAAACCAAAAAAAGTAAAGCAAATATTAACAGTATGATACTGTTTAAATGAATGCTTATTTGCACCTGTATATCAGGTACAACATCTCCTCTAAAAAAGAGTGAAGTCATTTTGGAAATAGTTTCATTTGTAATAGCTGTTTCTTTTGGCGGTGATTGTTGACCTAATGCCGCTGTTGCAGAAAAAATCAACAATATAACAATACTTTCTACCTTTACCCATGACCTCGGCTTAAATTTTATATCTTTTTTTAATTTGTTTCTAATAAGAACTCCATTGATCATTGCATAGACAAGTAAAGGAATAATCAAAAGATGTTTCAATAATAATGCTTGCCCATAAGGTATCATCCATGAATTAAAGTAGCTTTCATAGTCAACAACAAGGTCCATTAATAAAAAACCAGATATTATTGTCAAACCTAAACAAAAGATAGCAGTTGGTGTAAACCAACTTAAAAATGGAAGCCAATTAGATTCGCCTTTGGAAAACCAACTAACTACAAGAATTACACCAACCCAAACACTGACTGCTGTAAAATGGACAGTATCACTAAAAAATCCTTTAATCGGACTTATTGAACTAGCATGACTTGACCAACCCATGGAACATATTAAGATAAAGGTAAGCAATATCCCTATAAAGTTGTGCGACTTCTTTTCATTATCAGAATGTAACAAAAAGAAGAAGAATATAATAGAGACAATAAAACAAAAGAACCAGGATTTCCCTGTTTCAAAAGTTAATAAAACCAAAGGTAAAGCCTCTAAGAACCCACGTAATGAACTTAAGTACAAGATGAGTTGCAAAACGGGTATAAATGAAAATATTACTATCCCCCCGAGGGAGAATAGTAATATTTTTTTAGGTACATGCACCACTGGTCGGTGCTTATTAGGTACAAGATCGAGAATAAAGCTCCCCATTAGCATGGCATAACAAACATATAACAAAGCTTGAGTAAGAGTACCTATAATCACCATTTTTTATTTCTTCCTTTTTATAATGAAGGCCGCAGCTATGATAAGAAGGATAATTCCTACTAAGATTATTATTGCAGGAATTAAAACAGTGGAAGGGTCTGAATTTCTCTTTTCATAAGCAGCATGTTCCTCAGGAGTCATGGAGGAATGATCCACTTCTTCCTGTGATTCGTCTTGTGTGGATTCCTCCGTTACAGATTCATCTGTTGCTTTTTCCTCCGTTACACCAGTATTTTCTTCTTCTGTAACAGGCGAATCAACTATAAATGAATATTCCCCTTCTATAACATGCCCGTCTACTCCAATAATTTGCCATGTTACATCATAGTTATCATTCTCCAAAGGTGAAGACAACCTTCCAGTCATTTGGTCATCTGATAACTCAATATTTTGAACGGAAATTTCCTTTCCGGCTGAATTCACAAGAGTAAATGTACTTCCCTGTTCAATTTTCGTCTCAAATGTGAGTGTTAATTGATTAAATTCTTCCTTTACTGTCTCCCCATTTTCTGGTGAAGAACTTTTTAAACCTGTATGTGCAAAAGCATTATTTGCATTTAGAAAAAACAATCCTACTAAAAGTAAAGAAATGACTTTCTTCATCGTAACCCCCTATGAATTTATATTATATTTGTAGAAAAAACATTAACACTATTTTAGTAGTGCTATCATTATTATACATAAATTAAAATTTATTAAATGTGTCTATTTATTGAAGTTTTATTTTTACATATGAATTATATACGGACATACGTTTTACGAGCCTGAAAAATTCGAATCATTCTTATTATGATACACTAGTAGATCACCACTTGATGCCTCACCCTTCGGGTCCTTAAATACAATAAAGAAATAATGAAAGTTATATGTAAATAAGGATGCAGGTAAAAAAGGGAACTTCTGACTGGACAGAAGTTCCCTTTTTTACCTGCATCTTCTATATAAACACATAACATACTTTAACTTTTGATTTAATTCTTTATATTGAAAAGTAAGTAATTTAAGTACTGACAAAAACCAATATTTAAAGTGCGTTTTGTTAAAGTTCTTTCCTTATTAACCATATAACCACAATTGCAAAGATAAGAAATAGCCCCATTAATGTTACTAAGATGTTTTTGTCATCTGTATTTTCACTTATACCATCATTATTATTTTGGACTTGGCTTTTTTCCTCTTCATTAGTGATTTGCTGAGTTGTATTTTTTTCTCCCTCTTTTTGTTCTATTTGTACAAGAAAGTTAATTTCACCTCTTATTGGATGACCATCTTTCCCGACAATATACCATTCAATCTTATACGAGCCATTGTCTAAAGGTTCTGTTAAGGTTCCAATCATTTTTTTGCTTTTAACTTCAATATCAATAAACGAAATTTCGGTTCCATCCTTCAAAAGTTTCATTGTGCTTATTTCGTTTATAGTTGTATTAAAATAAAGGTTAATTTGATTGAATTCCTCGGTTAATATTTCTCCTTCTTTTGGATTAGATGATACAATGCCTGAATGAGCACTAACAATTGAAGGTGATATCATTAATATACATAAAACGAAAAACAGAAATTTTTTCACGATATATATTCTCCTTTCTGCATTCTTAATATGTTCATATGTATTATCTAAGGAAATGTGACAAATACATTAACTAATGAAACCCAATCATTATATTTTTTATTTTGTGGAAGTATACCCAGATCCAAAAAGTAAAGTAGCTGCTATTCGTAGGTTTGTGAAGAAATTCACTTAAACTATCCTGCCCCTATAGCGACAAAAGAAGCATCTTATTTATTATAGGAATGTAGCACGATCTTTCTAAAGAATTTTTCATTAGGTTTTATTGATAAATGTTAAAAACACCACTAGAGCAAAAATAATAAACTTAGGGAAACACTATTTAGGACTTGCTACTCAAGATTTATTCTAAGAATGGTTTAATTAATTCCTGAATTTCGTCGTCATCCAATCTCTCGGACATTTCTTCGAAGAACTCTCCAACCGGTAATAATTCCACTGAAAAATCCTTATATAGCTCTTTAGAAACATGCTTTAAAACTTTATAGTACTCTGCAGCTAGTTGATATAAATCATTCTCTTTGGTATCCCTTTCTGGTAGTAACCTATTAAATATATATAACCTTTCAATAGTCATCTCATAGTTATTTAGCAGGGCAGTTATTGGGTCTGGAATTGAAAGTGTTTTTATTTCAGTCATGTATATCCTCCTTCGCATATATCTACATAATTTCTAAAAAGCGAAATTTTCATTATAAATCTGATTTACTAGCCATATGGATTACATCATCTTCTGTTAAATTTAGTAAGTTCATTCAAATATTCACCAAAAAATATGTAAATCCTTCTTTAACTCTCCTGCCCCGTTAGTTCTAGAAGAACTGGCAAGATTACGATGAATACTATTCGTTTTTAAATAACTTTATTGTTTATTAAACAACTATATAGTTGTTTAAAGGGACATTATTATTCGTGAACACCAATATAAATAAAAAAGAGGCTGGGACATAACCCTCCTCTGAAATGAAAAAGCCTGTGAAATTTTACTCATAGTAAAATTTCACAGGCTTTGATTTACTTTTTTGAAGAAAAATAAGGATCACTTCTGATAAAATAAAGTCACCACAACAAAATCTAATCAGAAAGAAGGATCCTTATGTTTAAAGATTATACCATGAATCAAATCGTTTTACCTTTAGATTTAGAAGTAAAATTACAAAATAATGATATTGCCTTCCATGTCCATCATTTAGTGGAAAGTATCCCTCAAGAAGCGTTTGAACCATTTCTTCGAAATGAAGGTTGTCCTGCCTATCATCCACGCATGATGCTTAAAATTATTCTATGTGCCTACACTCAATCTGTCTTTTCAGGGCGTAAAATGGAGGCCCTATTAAAAGACAGTATCCGTATGATGTGGTTAGCTCAAGGGTATGAACCAAGCTATCGTACAATTAACCGATTTCGCGTTCAACCAGAAGTAAAAGATTTAATTCGTCAATGTTTCATCCAATTTCGCTGCCAATTGATCGAAGAAAAACTGATCGATCAAGAAGCGATATTTATCGATGGTACAAAGATTGAAGCGAATGCGAATAAATTTACGTTTGTCTGGAAGAAAGCGATTGAGAAATTTCATCAGAGTTTAATTGATAAGTCAAACCAGTTGTACAATGAGTTGCTTGAGAACGAAATCATACCCCAAATTGAACGGGAAAGTGATGAACAGCTATCATTTGGAGAGCTCACTCAAATGGTTCAAAAAGTAGACGAAGTAGTGACCGAATATGATAAACAAATTGAAGAATCTTCAGACGTTACTGAACGAAAAGCCTTACGAAGTGAACGAAAATACCCGAAACAAGTGCGTAAACAGTTGATTGATTTTGTCTTGAGAAAACGGAAGTACCAACAGGATTTTACAATCTTTGGACCACGTAATAGCTATTCTAAAACAGATCTAGATGCGACATTTATGCGAATGAAAGATGATTATATGAAAAACGGGCAATTGAAAGCTGGTTACAATGTACAAATCGCAACGGAAGGTCAATATGCGCTTGCTTATAGTTTATTTCCAAACCCAACAGATACACGTACGTTAATTCCATTTTTAGATGAGATAGAGCAACATTATTTCGAGTTACCGAAACATATTGTTGCAGATGCAGGTTATGGTAGTGAACAAAACTTTAGTGATATTCTCTCAAACAGAAACCGAGAAGCACTGATAACATATAACATGTTTTTGAAGGAACAAAAGAAAAAGTACAAACAAAATACATTTAATCCTGATAACTGGGTATATGATCAAGAAACCGATACATATACGTGCCCTAATCAGAAACGTTTAGAATTTCAATATCATTCTGTCCGAACCGACGCTACAGGTTTCCAAAGGAGTTTCAAAATCTACGAGTGCGAAGACTGTTCAGGATGCCCATTCCGTTCATCATGTACCAAGGCAAAAGAAGGAAACAATCGAAAACTAATGGTGAACAAAAAATGGGAACAGCAAAAAGAATATGTGAGAGCGAAGCTTTCAGAAGAGAAAACGAGTGCCATCTATCGAAAACGCAAAACCGATGTGGAACCAGTTTTTGGATTCTTGAAGGCTAATTTGCGTTTCACTCGATTTTCTGTACGAGGAAAATCGAAGGTGGAAAACGAAATGGGCCTCGCATTAATGGCAGTGAATTTAAGAAAATTCACTGCCATTAACTAAGATAATAGAAGAATTAACACGAAAAAAAAGAGAAAAGTGAATTTGAGTACCTCAAATTCACTTTTCTCTTTTTTAGAGGCTAGTTATGTCCCAGCCTCATTATGACAAGCCATACTATAATTGACCACATTAATTAAAATTTGCGATGATATCTAGATGAGTTAAATGCGTTATCAATTATATTTATTTTAACGGTATCCTTTTTAATTACTCCATTCTTATACTTTACTTCAAATTCAAATTTAGCTTCTCCTACTTTCAACATAGTTGGATAGTACTGATGTTTTTCTTCATAAAGCGAACCATTATACAATATATTAGTTACTTTATTTAAATCAACAGGAGAGGTAGTATTTTTGTTATCCATTTGAACCGCGGATAAAGTACTCTTTACATAAATAGTTTCATAAGGTGAAGTATCTGCTTCAAGTAAAAACTTTTCACCACTAAAAAATTTATCTAGTGTATTTCCAAGTTTCTCATGCTTTTTCTTCCAATCGGCTGTATGATTTACATGTCCTTTTATGATTAGTGGTTTAGCATAAAAGGATATATCTACAGTCGTTTTATCATGGCCATCATCCACTTCGGTAGTAAAATCATAATTCCCTACGTCTGGAACAAAAACATAACAAACCTCTTCACCAGAGTTAATATTTGATTTTGTTAAAACGGTTTGTTTATTCCCATAATCCTTTTCTAAAAATAATTTAACTGTCATTGGTTGTTTATCTAAATCAATTACTTTTATACAAACATTTACGGTATCACCTTCATATACATCCTTTGGTGTATATGTAAGAGTAACTTGTGGTGGTCTATTGGTAATCTTTAGAGTTTTCTCTTTTGTACCTGTAGCTCCATCATCATCTGTAACAGTTAATTTTATTTTATAATCTCCCACCTTAGTGAAAATATTTTTAGGATTTTTTTCAGTCGAGAATTTGGTCCAAGTCGTTTTATTTGGTTCCTGATATTCCCATATATTTGTTAATGGATCACCGTCTGTATCAAATGACTTGTTAGTGAAAGAGACAGTGGTATCATTATAAATGGTTGTTGGGTTCCAAGTAAAATCCGCAACAGGAGCTCGATTTTTAACAGTAACATTTTTAGTCACGTTGTGACTAGCTTCTCCGTCTGAAACCGTTAATCGGACTTTCCAAACCCCTTTCTTATTTAAAGTGTAAGAAGGGTCCTTAGAAGTAGAAATAGTACTCCAGGTAGATTCATTTGGCTTCTGAGCTTCCCACTTATACGTTAAAGAATCTTTATCAGCATCGGTAGACTTATTAGTAAAAGAAACGGACGTATCATTATAGATGGTACTAGGATTCCAAGTGAAATCTGCTACAGGTATCCTGTTTTGAACAGTAATGTTTTTAATCACATTATGACTAGCTTCTCCGTCTGAAACTGTTAATCGGACTTTCCAAACCCCTTTCTTATTTAAAGTGTAAGAAGGGTCCTTAGAAGTAGAAATAGTACTCCAGGTAGATTCATTTGGCTTCTGAGCTTCCCATTTAAACGTTAGAGAATCTTTATCAGCATCCGTAGATTTATTAGTAAAAGAAACGGACGTATCATTATAGATAGTACTAGGACTCCAAGTGAAATCTGCTACAGGTATCCTGTTTTGAACGGTAATGTTTTTAGTCACATTATGACTAGCTTCTCCGTCTGAAACCGTTAATCGGACTTTCCAAACCCCTTTCTTATTTAAAGTGTAAGAAGGGTCCTTAGAAGAAGAGATGGTACTCCAAGTAGACTCATTTGGCTTCTGAGCTTCCCATTTAAACGTTAGAGAATCTTTATCAGCATCCGTAGATTTATTAGTAAAAGAAACGGACGTATCATTATAGATGGTACTAGGATTCCATATAAAGTCAGCAACCGGAGTTCTATTCTGCACAGTAACATTTTTAGTTACGTTGTGACTAGCTTCCCCATCTGAGACAGTTAAACGAACTTTCCAAACGCCCTTTTTATTTAGAGTATAAGAAGGTTCTTTTGAAGTGGAAATGCTACTCCAAGTAGTCTCATTAGGTTTCTGAGTTTCCCACTTATACCTTAGAGAGTCACCGTCAGCATCTGAAGATTTATTACTGAAGGAAACAGAAGTATCATTGTAAATGGTACTAGGACTCCAGGTGAAATCAGCATTCGGCGCTCTGTTTTTTACAATAATATTTTTAGTCACATTATTGCTTGCTTCCCCATCGGAAACAGTTAGACGAACTTTCCAAATCCCCTTTTTATTTAGGGTATAAGAGGGATTTTTAGAAGTCGAAATCGTACTCCAATTAGTGTCATCAGGCTTTTGAGTTTCCCACTTATACGTTAGAGAGTCACCGTCAGCATCTGAAGATTTATTACTGAAGGAAACAGAAGTATCATTGTAAATGGTACTAGGACTCCAAGAAAAATCGGCAGCTGGTGCTCTATTCTGTACAGTAATATTTTTAGTTACATTATGGCTGGCCTCTCCATCTGAGACAGTTAAACGAACTTTCCAAACGCCCTTTTTATTCAAAGTATAAGGAGGGTCTTTAGAAGTAGAAAATGTACTCCAGGTAGTCTCATTAGGCTTTTGAGTTTCCCACTTATACGTTAATGAGTCACCGTCGACATCTGAAGATTTATTACTGAAAGAAACAGAAGTATCATTGTAAATGGTACTAGGATTCCAAGTGAAATCAGCTATTGGAGGTCTATTAATAACATATAAGGCATGACCGACAACACTTTCATCTTCTCCATCAGAAACAGTGAGTTTAAAGGTGTAGTCTCCCTTTCCTATAGTGAAACTTGACGGCGTTTTTGCAGTAGACACAGTCACATAATTACTATCTGCGCTGCCATATGGTTTTCTTTCCCAGCGATATGTTAAAGAATCTCCGTCAGGATCTGAAGAACTATTAACCATCTTGATTGGTGTATCATTATAAATAGTATTGGAAGGATCCCATTCCCATTTTGCAACAGGAGGCCTGTTATTTACATATAAAGCATGTCCAGCTTCTGCCTCTTCTTTTCCATCAGAAACTACTAATTTAAAGGTATACTTTCCTTTTGCAATCTTAAAGCTAGATGGCGTTTTAGCAGTTGATATTTGAACATAATTACTATCAGCTGATCCATATGGTTTCCTGTACCATTTGTAAGTTAAAGGGTCGCCATCGGGATCAGACGAATTGTTTATCATTTTGACAGTTGTATCATTATAGACGTTATTGGAAGGATCCCATTCCCATTTTGCAATAGGAGGTCTATTTGGTTGAAATGATAATTTAGCTTGATCTCCTTTAAAAGTAAAATATGCGGTATTTGCCCATTTGGTTTTATTACTATCATGTGGACTTCTAACTCCATACCAAACAGCTGTTTGTGATTCTTCAAAATCGACTTTTGTATAAGTTTTCCCTTGAGTGAAGTATCTGTTATTACCTAATTCATCAATGACAGAGGGTGCACTTTCTCTGGGCGTTTTCCTTCGTAATACACCTTCTGCATTCATTTCTAAGGTATTAGTATTGGTACCACTTGAAAGCGATAACTTTCCTCCCTCATATGCTTTATTACTAAATTCGAAAGGAAGAATAAGTGGCGTATACACAATTTGATTTTGCACTTTTTTAACGATAAATAAATCCCAATTAGCTTTTTCTTTTTTATTGAAAAGCTCTTCTAAGGGTAAATAAGCATTAAAACTTACATCTTGATATTTCATATTGCAATCATCGTTCCATCTATTTGTTGCACTAGATGGACATTGGTTCCATATGCCAGCCCCTTGATTATTATATTCTAGATCCTCAGTTGCATCTAAACTTCCTTGAACTGTTTTATAAATTTTTACTGTGCCGATACCACTATCACCAGATGATTTTCTAGCAACTATATACGTATCTTGGTTAGAAGAGGTATGTTCACGATGTCCAAATAATACTGACCAACCCGAAAATCTAATATATTTTTGACTACCTTTCCCAAAATTTTTTGTTGTAACTTGATAACCATTTGTAACAAACTTGTCTGAATATACATCGTAAACTATTTTTCTTCCACTAGTCATAGTGAAATCTTTTGATCCCATTAGGTTATTCCAATTATTCTTAACCGTTGATGAAACATTATATATATCTTCATCACCAGTACTTGCGTGAGCATGATGCTCTTGAATAAAAAGTAAAAATAAAAAAAATAAAATAGGAATCAGAAAAAAAATCTTTGCATTTCTCATTTAAATCCCGCTTTCTATTCTTTGTAAAAAAATTAACATTTCACCTCCTAATAATAAAAAACGACCCAAAACTAAAGCAGTTTATTAAACTACTTCGTCTTGGGTCGTTCCCATTTAATATAAAAGTTTATATTAAATATTTTAAAGCAAATTAAATGGGGAATCAATAAATAACAATTTTAAATTTTTAATTTTTTCTTTCTAATAATGAAGATTACTGCAGCTCCGATAATTAGTACTCCTACTACCGAAATAATTATTGGGAGTTTACTAGATTTAGACTCATCTTCATCTAGAATTGAAGAACGAGTTGCTTCTTCTTTAATATTATCATTGTTTTCATTTGTAATATTGGTATCCATGTTATCTTCCTTGTTTTCAGTAGAAGGGTCGTTTTTATCAGAACTTTCTTTTTTCTGTATGAGTAAAATGTTTGTGGGAGAATAAATATCCTTTTTGTCTAGTTGGGGGACTCGTCCCCCAACTAGACAAAAAGGCCACCAAGCGAAAGCGCGGTAGCTGGAAAAAATTAAGTATTAAAAAAGAGAGCTTCCTTTTGTAAAGTAGAGTTTGACTAGAAAACTACGAAAAGGAGAGGCTCTCATGAATCAATGTAACATAAAAATGCCATCATTAAAAGAATTGGAAAAAACTTTATTTCGAACACTACAAATGACGTTTCAAGAAATCCTTGTTCAAACGTTAGAAAATTGGGATCAAGAGATTGCCAAGCAACGAGACAAAAGAAGATTTGCTTTACGTGATAAACGAGAAATACGATTAGATACAGCGTTTGGAGCTGTGGAGCTGAAGCGTAATTATTATTTTGATCGTGTGACTAAAAAATATATTTGTCTATTAGATCACTATATACAGTTTCAGGGGAATAAGGGATTTAGTCCGCTACTAGAAGAATGGGGGCTAGAACTAGCGACAAATGGCTCCTCCTATCGAAAGGCGGTGGAAACGTTCGAACAATTTTTAGGCTATTCGGCGATGAGCCACGAAGCATTACGGCAACATCTTCTTCAAACAAGCGTACTTCCCGCTAAGGAAAAACGCCCTTTTCAAAAGGTATTGTTTGTAGAAGTAGATGGATTATATGTGAAGAGTCAAGAAAAGAAAAAGCGTGGATGGGAGTTGAAATTCGCCGCTGTACACGAGGGATGGAAAGAAAACGGAAAGCGAATCAGGCTCCGAAATAAAAGGCATTTTCTTTATGAAGGAAAAGAACCCTTTTGGGAAGCCTTTGAAACGTTCTTACAGAATCATTATGCGTATGATCCTACCCAAACCTTGCTTATTATTAATGGTGATGGAGCAGGCTGGATAACGGCATGTCGGGAGTATTTTCGGGAACGCGCCTTTTTCACCATGGACCGTTTTCATGTCGCTCGTTCGATGAAGCAACTAATGAAGAGCCATCCTCGATACCGCTACATGAAAAGAGCGTTAAGAAACTACCAGGTAGAAACATTACTTCTAGAGTTGAATAGCGCAGTAGGAACAATGGATACACCAGAAAAAGAAGAAAAACTAGAGCATTTCCTTGCCTTTTTAACGCATCATCAGGAAACCATAAAAGATTACCGTAGTTGGTTACAGGAAAAAGGTGTGGACACGACAGCGTATCGTCCAATGGGAAGTGCAGAGGCGATGATGAATCAATTAGCCAAACGATTAAAGAATGGAAGAGCATGGAGCAAAAAAGGGGTCATGAGCATGGCGCGCTTGTGGATTGGATTGAAGGATGACCTATCCATCCAAACGATATATGGGAAATGGGAAAAAGCCACGGAAAAATCAAAGAAAGAGCATCGAGCGAAAAGAAAAATACCCACAAAATTAGTAACAGAAACCGTGCGTCAGAACATGCCATACTTAAATCAAGCGATTGGAAAACCCGTTCACTTTGCCTTACAGGGATTAAAAGGTTTTTAAAAAATGAGAGAATCAACAGTTGGAAGAACAAAACCAATTGGAAAGCGGATACAAACTTAGAGGTTTTACTTTATAAAAAAGGGAGCTAAAAAAACTCCCACAAAAACTTGACTCAATCCTTTTTTCTGCTCAGTTTCCATTGTGCTTTCTTTTGTTTTATTATCATTTTTATCAGTAGATGTATTACTTCCTTCCTTTATCTTTGTTACAGAGGCAACAACTTTATTTTCCTCGTTATTGCTTCTATCGGAAGAACTACTTTGACTTGATTTTGATGAACTATTGGAAGAAGAACTGCTGTTTGTTTTTTTACTTTCTGAATTATTGCTTGTTCCACTTGATTTTGATAGATTAGTTGAGTTGCTTTTAC
Organism: Niallia sp. FSL W8-1348; assembly: GCF_038006745.1. NCBI lineage: Bacteria > Bacillati > Bacillota > Bacilli > Caryophanales > Bacillaceae > Niallia > Niallia sp. FSL W8-1348. The sequence goes on from NZ_JBBOVV010000004.1 coordinate 296,334, forward strand.
TAGAACTCGATTTTGAAGTATTAGTTGAGTTATTTTTACTAGTATTGGTATTGCTTGAATTTTTACTACCTGTAGAAGTAGAAGGTTTTGTTGCTTTATTATCAGAATTCGGTTGTGTAACCGGTTTGGACTCTGGTTTAGGCTTTGGTGCAGGTTTAGGGTCTGGTTTAGGCTCAGGCTTTGGTGTAGGTTTAGGTTCGGGCTTTGGCTCAGGCTTCGGTGTAGGTTTAGGAGTTGGCTTAGTAGCAACCCTGTTAATATAAACCGTTAATTCTGCATGAGTGTGTTTATCTGAAAAAACGGGTACTATAAACTTTTGACCACTTTTTGTTACAGATTGATGAACCCCACCAAAAATATTAAAAGTATCTGCAGCCTTTGCATAATATCCATACACTATATCTCTGCATAATCCACTTGCATTTGCTGGGTTAGCTTGTGTAGCCTTATCTGAATTAATTGTCATGCTACAGGATGCTAAAGGTAACTCATCTGCAAGCAAATGCACTGGTTTTAATACTCCTAAAATTAGTATTAATGTTAATAACGTTATTACTCTTTTCATATAAATTTCCCCTCTCAATTTTTTTACTTTATTTTTTGTCCTTTATAAACGAAAAAAAGCGATCCAATGGGACGTTTTAATGGATCAGAGTATAATCACCCTAATCAACTTCTAAAACATAGTCCCAAAGAACCGCATCTTTTTTCATTAATCGAATAGCCATTGATGGCACAAAAAATAAAAAATAGTATTGATATGCCTTAATTATACCCGGTTCTTAAGATAATTTCATTATAAAAGTAAAAAAAATTGGTTGTTTTAACCATGTTCACTGTTTATATCGGATAATTTTGGAATATTAAAAGAAAAAACCATACAATTAGCATGGTTCTTTTATCCTGTTATTTATTTTTATACTCATAAACCGCTGCTTGTCGTATCATTGCAAGATCTCCTTTGAACCAGCGGGGGCTTTCAGTAGTTACAATGGCAATTACACAAGGACCTTCTACGTTTTCGAATACCTGGTAGTTATCGTTATAATATACAAACGGATAGGTCCTGGATATACTATCATCAATAAATTCTAGATGAACTAAGTACAATTCTTTCTGAAAAAAAGAGTTTGCGGTAGGTGTATAAACATAGCCCTGAGAACTTTTAAGTTTTAAATTATTATTTAAACTCACTAGTGTTGCATAAATAGTGTCATAATTTTCAGTTTACTCACCTTCCCTGTTTAGAGGCAAAAAAGTAAATACCCAATCAAAGGTGGCCCCATCCATTTGGAAATTTATTTACAATTAGACTTTTGCAACGACGACAATTTGCATATTTAAGGGATGGCTTTTCCTTCAATCTTTCGAAGCCAAACATTCGCTGGTTTCCACAATGCAGCCCTTAGATAACGGCTAATCTGTAAGGTTTTTCGCTTGCTTCTGGTCTCGATTTGCACGAGAACATGTAGGCAAAAAACAATTAGTGCGATAAATACTTGATTTTGAATCGCCCATTCGCTTTGACCGTAGAACTTTTTGATGCTGAGATGTTGTTTGATCCATTTAAAAAACAGCTCAATTGCCCACCGTGATTTATACATTTCTGAAATTTCTTCGGCGCTTAAATCAAAACGATTTGTAATTAAATGAAGTTCATTTCCTTTTGAGTCCATCACTTTTAGAAGCCGAAAGTAATTTTCAGCACGGTTTTGAGTCGTACCTATCAACACCATTTGGTCTGATAAAACAGCTGTATCCTTGGGTAGCTTAAAATCGTAAACGTTCCGTATGACTGCATTTTTGCGTAGCCGTGAAAGAAAGAAGTAGCCATCATCAGTCATGCGATCAAAGCGCTCGTAGTCTAGATAACCACGGTCAAACACATACATGCATTCCTTGTCATCCACCATGATTTCAAGCTGACCACGGTCATGTTCTTTTGCCGTTGTCATAACGGCCTTTTCAGGATAGGATATACCCTTTTCCATAAACACAAGGCGCAAATGTAACTTTACACCTGCTTTTGTTTTGCGGAATTTAGCCCATTTATGATTGGTCAAATTAAGTGGCAATGTGCTTGAATCAATGATTTTTAACGGCATCACGAGTTTCGTGTAATGCGTTTTGGCATGAATTTGTGACACTAAATCAAGGAAAAGCCTTTGAAATAGATCAGGGTTTATGCCGTTTAACCGCCGTGACAACTGAGAAATACTAATAGAATCAAGGTCTATCCCTTTTTGAAGCTGGTCATCGAAAAGACAATCACCCAGCGCATGCAGACTTTCAATTTCTTGTAGCTGCGCAAAAAGTAGTAATTTTAGAAATGACTCTGTCGTTAATTTTTTCGTATAGTAATCTAATTTCATCGTTTTCACGTTTTCTTCAAATAATTGAAGATTTATAGGTGAAAACCATTGTCCAAATGAAGTTTTTCGTGTAATCTTGTCCATGTGATGGTCCTTTTTTAGTGGATTTGGACGGGTTACCACCTGACTAATCCATTATAAAGGACTTTTTCTTTGCGCAAAATAATAATATTGAACATTTTGAGTATTTTTAATAGTGAATTTAAATTAATGCAACACTAGTGAT
>NZ_JBBOVV010000005.1:0-13427 GCF_038006745.1 Niallia sp. FSL W8-1348
TTCATAACCGAATTATCATTGCCGTTATTAACATTCGGCAATTGATTAGGACGTTTATTCCCTTGAATTTGCTTACCCGCTAATGCTAACAGCTTCATGGCTTCCGTTCTTTTACTTGGATCAGTTGGAATTACATATTCTGACCAACCACCTTCAGCTAGTCTGTATAATCCTTCGTTATTAATTAAACCACCTGTAGCATATCCAACACCTCGGTATGCCTTTTCTAAGCTACCATAACGCGATACTGCATATCTAATGGATGCAATTATATTTGATAATGGATCGTAAATATCTTTGTTGTATCCTGGCATAGCATGAGCTTTAAAAGTTGGGTCAATAACCTGCATTAATCCTTTAGACGGAATACCTCTTTTAGCATTAATATCCCAAAGGTTAATAGCTTTTGGATTCCCTCCGGACTCTGTTTGCATTTGATATAACAAACGATCTAAATTAGATTCACTGAATTGATTAGTAAGCATTAATGCTTGAGTAGCAATCCCAGCCCATTGTTTAACTCCTGCTGTAGAACCGGAAGAACTTGAACTTCCTATACTTCCAAACCAATTGCTCCATATATCCTTTATCCAACTTGTTGCATATTCACCAATTAGTTTTAAAGGACTGCCTGTGTGTTTATTTAACCAATCAGGTATTATTTCATCCTTAAGATTAAATTTTCCCGTCATAAAATCCCAAACAGAACCTGCTCCATCCATGAACATATTAAAATAATCTCCGATACCTTCTGCATAACCAGGAAAGCCGTAACTTCTTAGCATTTGTTCTGTTTGTTTATTCGGAAGTACTGAAGTACCTCGCGGAAGATTAGAATGAAACTCTGGTCCTCTTGCGCCTAGTAAGGTTATTCCTTTTCCGGGAACAAAACCTAATTCTCTTCCTTCTTCACCAACTATAGCCGGTCCTCCTGGATGTCCATTTGATGATGTTCCATTTGCGTAACCAGCAACTAATTTTGCATCTTGTCTTCTTAACTTTTGTCGACCTGTTTCTTTGACGGTTCCTTTTTTAGCAAGTGGCTCTTTATCAAATAATCCTCTAATCCAGTTAACAGCATTAAGGACTCCATTGTATACCCGATCGTAAGCACCTAACACTTCTCCAGTTTCCCAATCTACTTCAGATACATGTTCATTTGCTTGCGCCTTTGCTTCGGACACAACATCGTAATGCATGTCTTGAGCTTTTGTAACAGTTTCATTTCTTTTTCGTTCAGCTTCTCCAATGATTTTTTTTGCTTCATCAGAAGATATAATACCTAATTCATCTCTAGCTGTTTCTGCATAAGAAACTGTTTCTGCATATTGTTTATCTGCATCGCTAATAACTTTATCTCTTGTTTCAACAGATTTTTTTACCGTGTCGGCTGCTGATTCAGCTTCTAATACACTTTTTTGTTCTTTTAAATTATTTAAAATTATCATTTGTTCTTCTTGACTTGCTGACAATTCTTCAACAGCTTTAGTTCTCATTTGTTCTTGCAATTTAGCTATTTCATTTGCTTCCGCATCGGTGATACCACGTTTTTGCTCCGCAGCCAATGTCCAAATTTCTTTTATCCTAGCTTGTTGTTCGGTATATGTTTTTTCTTCTTCTAATTGTTTTGCTTTAAGTTTAGCTAGTCTTTTCGCTTCTTCTTGTTCTGTTAATATGTCACTTTCAGCAAAAAGACGTTGTTGTTCAGCAAGTTGTTCGTTATGGTTTTCCTTCATTGCCTGAAGAACTTGGTCACCCATCTCTTGATATTTAGAAACCATATTTTTAGCCATTTCATCCGTTATGGTTTGATTAGACCAAGCTAAACTGTTCAGTTCAGCAGTAGCCTTTTCATCTAAATTCATATAACTACCCACAGCTTTTTCTGTCGCTGCCGAAATTTCTCCAGCAAATATATTACTCTTAATAATTGGCTTATCCATTTGTTTATCAAGAGCTATAAATCCAATTCCTAAACCACCTAACGCAAGTGCTGTTAACCCAATAGGACCAGTTAATGCAGCTAATACACCTGTTAATCCAGTTCCTGCTCCTAGCGCTGGCAGAAGTGGTGAAAGAAACTTCATTACAGTGCCTATTCCTGCACTAACCGTTCCTAGTCCTAATGCAACAGGACCAACAGCTGCCACAATTCCAGAAAATATAACTATAGATTTTTTAGCTTCAGGAGATAGATCGTTGATAAAATCAGTCACTCTTTCAATTTCTTTAGAAACTTTCGGAAGAGTATCTTCTGCGAAGGATAAAAGCACTTCTCCTAATGGTTTTAAAGCGTTCTTTGTATCCCTCCACACTTTTTTAGAACGATTCCCAAATGACTTTTCTACATTCTTTGCCATGTCATCCATCGTTCCATCGACATTCTTTAATTCCTTATTTACGGTTTTCATAGATAGGACAACGTCGGCACCTTGGTCTTCCCATTTTGTCAAATTGTTATCGTAAAGGCTTTTTATCCTCTACCTCTCATAGTTTCCTATGAGTTCAGCATACATTTTCAATCATTAAACAATGATTGTCGTTCACTCGTGGGAGCATTTTATTCTGCTATGCAGTTTCAGCTCCTATGCGTTACGGTGAGCCACACCTTTTAAAGTGTGCTTTACCACGGTATTAGCATATAAATTGGCATAATAAAAGAGCGCTTAAACTAAGCACTCTTGTTCGTTCATATATGATATAAATTGTTGCTTTGTGTTATGTCCATATCCGTATTTATCATGGAATTTTTTATGGCATTTCTTACAAAGTGTAATGCCGTTATTTACATCAAGGCGCTTTTCTTTGCACCAATCCCAACTATCAAGATGATGTGCAGTTAAAATACTGCCCTTGTCGTAACCGCAACATCGGCAAGTGTAATTATCTCTTTCATAAACTTTCGTTCTCCAAATGCCGTAACCTTCAACTAAGCGCTCTTTTTCTCTTTCTTCGTCTGTTTTATCAGGATTATAATTAGGATTTTCTTTTCCAAAACGCTGTCTGCCGTACATAGGATTCTTTTCACCCTTGAAGTTACGTTCTTTATACTTATACATAACTTTATTTTCTTTCATTAGTTCATTACGGCAATCAACACACATTTTGTTATCTTTTCGACCTGATTTATATACCTTATTGCATATCTCACATGTGCGGGTATATCTGTTATTATTGTATTCCCTTTCGCACTCTTTGCAATAACTGAATGGTTTTTTAATCCCGTTTACAGACCGCAGATTAAACTCGCTTAATTGTTTTTCGGCTTTACACCTTGCGCAATACTTATTCTCCATAATAAAAAACCCTCCCATAGGTTTATCCCAATTGCATTTTGTTGAGGAAAGCGTTTGGGATAACGCCTTTCAGTTCGGGTAGCTACTCCCTAACCTATCCTCCCTTATATTATATCATATATGGCTCCAATTTACTTAGCTTCCACCGTTTTTGAACGATTTTAATTCGGCACAATTTCATCAATTTACCGAAAAGGGCTTTTCCTATGGTGTTAAACTCTTTATCTGGCAATGATTTTCTCATTTTTTCTAAATCAGGGATTACTGCTTTATATAAATCTGAAACAGTAGCTTTTCCTTTTTCGTAATCTCTAAATACTTTACGCGTATCCTTAGACATTTCAGACATAGCACTTTTATAAGCTTTCCCCGAATCCTCACTTTGAAGCTTGAATTCTAGTAAAGTATCATTCAGACGATCTAGGTTATAACCCTTTTTAGCCCCATTTGATAAAATGGCGAACATTTCATTAGCTGAAAATCCAGCTTCCTTAAAATTGATCGTATACTCCGCCATGTTATCGAACATTTCCTTAGAAAAGTTCATTCCTTTTTGAGCGCCTTTCGCCATTAAATCAAAGGCTTTATCAGCATCTAATCCATAGTTAGTAATAAGAGTATTTCCTGCCCTTGTGACCTCATTTACTTCACTGTCAAATGTATTTGCTAACAGCATTGCCTTCTTGGTGACCTTTGATAAATCCTCTTCGTTTAAATTAGTGATATTCTGCTTGGTTTGTATTAAAGCATCATCTACTTCACTTAAACTTTCTCCATAACCATCTCGATAAATACCACTTGCGACTTTGGTTAAATATTTGGTTTCATCAGCAGTTGCTCCTAATGAATTTGTTATCTTCACAGAAGAATCTTCAAATTCCACAGCAAGACTGGTAATCCCTGCTCCTAAAGCTATAATTGGTGCGGTTAGTCTTGTGGTTAAAAAACCGCCTACTTTTTTAGAGTGTTCTCCAAAGTTAACAAGACGAGTTCCAGCTCCATCTATTGCATTCCCAAGTCTGGTCCATCTAGATTGAGAGATTCTTTGTTCTTCTCTAAAATCAGCTAATTGTCTTTGAGTACTTTCTATACGTCTTCTTAAAGTATTTAACGCAGCAATCTCATTGTTGTAGGATCGTGCTGCCTTTTCCGCTTCAGCAGAACCCTCTCCATGTTCTCGAACCATCTTTTCATACTCTTGTCTAGCTGACTTAGTCACAGCCTCTTGAACTTCGATTTTTCTATTTAGACCAGTAAGAATCGTTTCATATTTAGCCACTGAACGTTCACTTCGATCAAAAGCAGAAAGATTAGCTTTCATTTCGCTATTAACTGTACGAAGTTTATCTTTTAATCCCGTTAACCCTCTATTGAGTGCTGTAGAATCAAGGTCAAGACCTATCGACAATCCTTCGATTCTCTCCATTCATCCAACCTCCCTTCTTTATGTAAATAAAAAATCCCTAACCTCCAAATGCGGAAATTAAGGACTTAGTTTGTTTTGTTTTATTTTTCTCGGATAACAATTCCACCATAAAATTAAAAGGTATGTCTAATATTTGATTGATATCCTTTCCGCTTTTCATCATATCAAGGACGAGTTTATCCAAATATTCTTTTTGCTTGGCCGGTGAAAAATCCTCGTCTACTAATTTTTCCTCGCCAGGAACTTTTTTGCCTCTTCTGTTTGTCTTCCTTGGGCGATAAATAATATTTGTTCTTGGAGCACATTAATAGCTTCTGGTGCATGAAGGCCGTTGATTAAGTCTTCTTTTTTGAATTGATTTTTATATACTTTATTAGTTACAAAATCTATAAGTTTATCAATCATTTCTTTTTCGGATGTTGCATCTTCACCAGTTTTGAACATTTCTTGGGTTAAATCGATTGCTTCATATACAACGGATAGGGGAATGAATACTGGGGTTACATAAGTTTCAGTTACTACTTCTCCTTCTTTTACCTCTTTAACTAAAACAATGATATTTCTTTTTAAATTAGCCATTTAACTTACCTCCATAAAAAAAGAACAGGAATTAATCCTGCTCTTTAATTAGTACTTTTTTTAGTTTATTTTTTGTGGATGACAATTCTTTAATTCGTTTTTCACTAACAGTTGCATCCGCTTTTCTCGGGAAAATATCACCTTTAATATAAACAGTGTTATCAGTTAAGTCCCTGAAATCTTCTACAACAACGAATTTTGTTGGTTTGTTATCTTCTTTTTGTTTAGCCATTTATATTACGCTCCTTCCGGTGTAGATGATGGATAAGGTTTACCAAATACTTTTGAGAATAGATCATCACGATTAGTTGTTGTACCAGCTTTATCATATGCAAATAAGACAGATTTTTCTTTTGTAAAACCATCAACAGTTCGATCCATAAATTGAGCTGCTATTTCTTCTGAACTAAATTCTGTACTATCACCTTTTGTATTACCTGTAACATTCGGACGAGTGAATAAGCCTTTTGGTAATCCTACATATTCTCGAGAACCATCTTCATGTGTCTTCGCAAAAACAACGGCAACATAAGGAGGATTATCTTCACTACCCATTGCAGTAATTCCTTCCACAACTTCGAGACCTAATAATTTTTGCTTATCTTCTAATGGGATTTTATGAAATCCAGCTGTTACAGCAATATCACCACTAGAGACTGCCATTTCAGCCGTTTTATTATCCCCATATGCCCGAACGATATCTTGCGGCATTTCTACGTTAATTGTTTGTAGAAACTTCACTCGTTCAATATAATCAGCAACTACGCCTTCTCCAACTTCACCATAATAAAATTCATCTACACCAGTAGATGCTCTGTATACTTTCTCTTCCGGCACACTAATCACTCCTATAAATTATTAAAATCTTCTCGATAAACTTTCTTGCCATAACGTCTTGCAACTCGAAAAACTCCTGTAGCTTTGTCCCATTCATCAGGTCCATTAGTTTCCGAGAAACCATTTTTATCTACTAAGATGTTTCGTATCCTTTTAGCGACCAAATCCCTTGTTTTGCGGTTATCTGACCAGATATCAACTTGTATCAAGCTGTCTTCACTTAAATAAATGTTATCTGCATAATCACCTATCCTATCGGAGTCAATAGGATCAAGTACTATATAGGTGCCACTAAAATCCCCCGTTTCTGGATATTCATAAAACTTAATACGGTTGCCTACATATTCTTTAATAACTTCATCCGCAATAAGAAGAGAATACATGTAATCTAACATTAAATTCCCCTCCTTAACTCCCTCTTGATGGTTTCCCGGTACGCATTCTCTGCATTCCGCATCGCTTTTGCAATTGCACCTTTACCTCGAGGATTAGGATTATTAACAGTTCCCCACTCATTCAAGTGAATGATTCTATAACGATCATGTGGACCGCGCCAATGTATTTTCACTGTCCTTTGTCCTGCTTTTCCAGTTGGTTCAGAAATAGTGATTTCTTCTAATGAGTAACCCTGATCTTTAAAGGTAGCGAATTGACGTTTAAGTTCTTCAACAAATACCCTTGCACCAGCTAATAATGCTCTATCACTTATTTGTTGTGATCTTTGTTCTCCCAATCGTCTTTCTATTTCCCTAAGTAATTCACTATTCCCTCTGATATTTACACTCATGTTGTCACCTCTGCGACAATTCTAATTTCTCTTCTATTCCTTAAATCAGGAGCAATATTTTTAACATTAAAGTGTGTGTCTTTATAAATTGGTGCATTAATAGATACATAATGTTTATTTGTTGGTTGGTAAGAACCTCTAGGATCTCTAATTTTGATAGTAAGATCATTCAAAGTTCCTGTTGCTTTAGCTAACTCTAAATCTTTTGCCCATACTCCTTCGATATCTGCCCAGCATTCGTAAAGAACTCTTTTAACTTTCTCACCTGGATCAGGTCCATCATTTCCTGCGTATTCATAAAAAGTAACTCTGGTGTTATATTTTCTTTTAGTCATAGGAAACACCAGCCTTTAGTTGTAACAATATACGATTAAATGATCGTTCAAGTCTTGGGATTTTCTTTTCATCATACTCATAGTCCATTTCTAAGTAGATGATAAGAGCTTGTTTATATAAATCTAATGTTTCTTCAGATATTTTCGCTTCAGGTACTCCAGCTCCTTCTAAGTATCCTTTTGCTGCATTTAAAAGAAGAGTGAGGACACTATCATCCTCACTCCCATCAATTCTTATAGCATCTTTCAATTCAGTGAAGTTTTCTAAGGTAATCATACTTATGCACCTTCAATAGGAGTCTCAACCTCTGCAATACGGAATGCTGATTTTAATTTAATTTGGTGATCCATATAAGCAGTTAAAACAAAATCCTCAATACCTGTACGAACATTTTTATCGCGCTCATAAAGCACATCAAGATCATAGTTGAAATGAGAATAGCTAAAATCACCAACAATTGGTTCTGAAGCAGCATCAATAAATTTTACTGGTTTCCCCCAAACAGATTCAGGTGGTGCAGCAAAATAAGTAGAGTTACCGTTATTTAAAAACTTAACAACTTTAGTATAATCAGCATAATTCATAACGATTTTAGCATTTTCTCTGTAATCCTCATGTAAATCAGCAAGAGCATTAACGATAGCTTCGTAGATATCTGCACCTGATACCTTTTTAATTGCTGAATCTCCTGTTTGGTAAAATGACATATGCTCTTCCCCAACTTTAGGCGTTTTTGTGAATGCAACTTTCTTTTCTTTGGCTGCTAGACCAGATTCAAGAGCACGTTCAACACTTTGCACTAAATTAACATCAGTACCTCGAATGACCGTTTCAGACACAGGAGCAAACACTTTGAATTTATTTCTACCGAATTTAACTACATCACCTGTTACTTTTAACTCTTTAGCTGTATCTGTATCAGCAATAAAATCATCATCATCAAGTTGGAATGAAATCTTAGGTACCTCAAGATTCATTAAATTAGTAAACACCGAAATTTCACGTAATGGATTCTTAACTAATGGTTCCATTAAAAGTTCATTTGTCATAGTTGTTGGTAGTAACTTTTCACCACCTGTATTATTGCGGTCACCTAATGCTGCTTTTACATCATTTGGAACGGGTTGCTGACGGATAGTTGCACGAATCAATTCCGCTTTTGCAGAAGTAACTTTTTGCTTAGGATCTTCTATTCCTGTAATACCTTGATTACCTTCAAATTTCGCCTTTTGTTCAGCTTCCATTTGATCATGTTGTTCTTTAATAACATTAAAACGCATTTGCAAATCCGCTTTAGAAGTTTGTAATGCTTTAATATCTTCCATTGTTGCAGTGGTATCAATAGCTTTTGTAGCTAGTTCTCCTTCTACTTTCTGTAATTGTTGACCAATAGTAGCCATGTTTTGTTTTAATTCGAATAAAGTACTTCCAGTACCACCGAAGAATTGAAGATTAATTTTTAATAAGTTATCTTTTTTCATTAGATAATTCCTCCTAAAATAGTGTTTAAGTATGCAGAATTAGCTTTAGAATCGTTAACGATTTGTTGTCTTAATGCCATTTCTTCTGCTGAAATGACTGTATTTCCATTTAAAACAAGCGCATTTGGCACATTCTTGTACTGTTTAATCCATTTTTCATCTATACAAGCAGCAGCGTTATTCGTTTCTAATATTTCATCACAAAGTCCATATCTCATGGCTTCTTCTGCATTCAACCAAGTTTCTGCATCAAGTAATTGTTTTAATGTATCAGCATCAAGTTTGTCTCCAGCACGATTTAAATAAAATTGAACCATAGATTGATTAATACGCTCGATATCATCTGCAGCTTTACGTAATTGATCTGCATTTCCACTTGCATAAGTCCAAGCATTATGAATCATCAGCATAGAATTAGCATACATAATGATTTTCTTTGAAATCATTGGTAATACGGAAGCGCATGAAGCGCCAACTCCATCAATGTACGAGATAACATCAGCTGGATGACGTTCTAACATAGCAATCATTGCCATCGTTTCAAATACTGATCCTCCAGGAGAATTTATATAAAGGTTTATAGTTTCAATCCCTTCTCCTAATTGATCTAGTTCATTCTTAAAAGTAATTGATGAAACTTCTCCATACTCTTCCCAAGCCCATTTTGTAATCTCGCCATAAATAAAAATATCAGCCGATTTTCCATCTGCTGATGCTTTCATGTTGAAAAATTTATTCGTTTGTTTGTGTTTGCCCACCTTTTTCACCTCCTTTACGTAATGCTGGATCCATTTCTAATGGATACATATCTCCTGATATCCACAATTCAGAAGCCTTTCCACCAACAGGTGGTAAATCTTCTAGCTGTCTTACCTCATCAGGCTTCATTCCAGAACTTCTAATCATCATTTGATAGAACTGGGTTCTAGCTGCAGTATCACCTCTTAGAAGCCCTCCTAGGTTGAATTTAAAATAAAAACCAGCCTTTCTATCAGCTGGTACAAGCAATTTCCTATTCAATTCTTGCTCATATTGTCTAACTATAGGTGTTAATGTCATCTGAACAAATTGAATCATTAGTTGTTCATTGCTCGCAAAACCCATGCCTTCACTATCGTTAAGGAAGCTAACAGGAACGTTAAACACATTTGCTACTCTCGACCTTGTAATCTTCTCAGAAGCCAATGTATCGGAAGCAAAGTATTTACGGTCAATATCTTTTACATTTACACCCGGTTCTTGAAAAAGAATACCGCCATTTTCTTGATAAAAGCGCCTAAAATCATCAATTATTCGCTGTCTTTTATCATTATCCACATTGGCACCGTACTCCAAGATAAAACTATCCTTTTTCTGCATTTCCGAAAGGGAAAATTCTTGTACCGACTTGTCGTATTCTAAAGTGTTTTTTAGTACATCCAACGGACTAATACCAGCCCATCTGCTAGACCCTGTAATGTGCTTAACATGAAACATATTCATATTGTGGACGTAATGTGTTCCGTTATCTCCAAGTACTTGATACCATAATTCACTGTCATCCGTGTTTAAAAAAGGTGATACATAACTAGAATCTATAGGAATTAACTGTTCTGGTTGCATTCTTATATCACGCATAATAAGAGCATATCCATTTCCTGTTTCATTCCTCGAGACTTCTATTTTGTTAATTGCTTCAAAACTCGTCATGTTAGGATTGGGATTATTAATTACTACATCTGCTGCTTGAGTCATCTTAGAATCATAATTTTGATACAGTTTGATTGGAAGGGATGACACTGTATTAGCCAGCCGACTGATCACACTGAAAATAGTCTCATTTGTGGCTATTTTGCCATTATCAATACCCCAAAACTTACGACCAAACCATTTAGAAAAGTCATATCCTGAGCCTTTCCAAGTTACTACAGCTGCCTTCACAGAAAGTTTTATTCTGTTATACCATTGCAAATTCTCACCACCTTTCAATTAATTAAATAAATCGTTCACTGATACAAATTCGATATTACCATCACCTTGAACAGTAGATAACAACTTCATGACTTCTGTATGTGAGTTTAAAAATGCTGCAAATCCGTCAATTTTACGATATTTACTTTGTTTCGAAGGCAGGAAATTCCCATTTCTATCTTCAATCAACTTTACATTGTTCATATACCAACGGAATAGACGATTTTTATTACTAATTACTTTTCCATCAAGAAGTAACTGACGTACATCTTTTAAAGCAGGACTCAATGTAAAATGCCCTTGTCTAACAGGGATTGTATCAAACCCATAAGTCTTTAGGTCTTCGTTCAACCGGTAGGCATTAGCTGGATCGTATGTTATTTTCTTTATGAAATAATCTTTTGACTTCTCAATAAACCAATCATAAACATATTCATGTTTTACATATTCTCCGGGAATAATCGTTAGCCATCCGTTATCCTCAAACTCCTTAAAATTAATGCTCTCATTGTCTTTATCCACTTTAGCCTGTGGCACCCAACTGTGTGAAAGACTATAAACACTTCCATCAGATAACGGGAACTCTAAACAAGCACTTGTAAAGTCCTCCACAGATGATAAATCATATCCACCTATGGCTTCTTGGCCAATAAGATCATTAAGTTCTATCATTTTGTCATTACGTTTTAAAATCTCAATTCCTACAAATGACATTTCATCATTATCTACAAAAATATTAAACTGTTTTGTAATCCAGTCGTTCTTCTCGGAAGGAATAACCTTATCATTATTCCAGTCATCAATTAAGGTTGGTAAATCAAGAGAAACACCCATATTAGGATTAGCTTTAATCCACATTTCGGGTGATTCTACTTCTTCCACACTGTCTAACTCAGCCATGAAATAGAATTTTCTATCTTGGTCAATTACACCGTCAAGAACATCTGTAGCAATCTCATAATTTTGAACCAGCGGACCTTCTAACTGATAACCAGCTGTGGTGATATAAAGAATCATTGGTTGCTTACGTGCAGCACGAGACTTTTTAATAACATTAATTAATTTAAAGTTCTTAAATTCGTGTATTTCATCAAAAATACCAAGATGTGTATTTAACCCATCAAGTTTTTCACTATCAGATGCACGCGGTTCAATTCTTGATTGGGTCTTATCGTAGAAAATCCCTTTTTGATTTTCTCTTAGGTGTTTTCGAAGCAAAGGAGATTTCTGAACCATCGCCCGACTCTCATCAAACAATTCTCCTGCCTGTTGTTTAGTGTTAGCCAACACATATACACGAGCTCCTGGTTCATTATCTTTGGAAACAGCGTAGTTAGCTAAGCCAGAAATCATAGTAGTCTTTCCGTTTTTACGACCAATAAAAATAAGACCCTCTCGAAAGCGCCTATGTCCTGTATCTTTATGAACCCATCCATACAAAGAACCTATGACAAAATGTTGCCAAGGTTGAAGAACTAAACTTTTATAATCCCCTTTAGATGGGCGGCAGAATTTTTCAATATATCTTATTGGTCTATGTGCTTTTTCCTCATCGAATACCCAAGGAAAATCTTCTGTTCCCTGTCTTTTTAAATCATTAAGATGTCGTTGGCATGCTTTTATATTTTTTTTACTTGCCTTTATCTTTCCTTTTACAACTTGTTCGGCATACCACGTTGTTCTTAAAATCGCTGATGGTTTCTCTAATATAAAAAAGTGTTTCACCTGTTCATTACGCCAATTTTTGTACCATTTTGCTACTTCAGATGGTTTAGAAGTCGTCGAAATCGTCGTCATCTTCACCAGTTCCAGTACCGTCTTTTAGTTTTTTTCTTTGAGATGGCGTAAGTCCCATAGACTTTAATAAATTATTTAGGGTTTGTACCGTTTTAGTTAATTCTATGGAAAGGGGATTTTTCACTAGGTTAGTAGCCCCTGCTTTATTGGTGTATTCATACATAAGATCATGTTTTTTAATTTCTGTCTTTAATCTTCTGTAGAATTGATGCGTCTCTAAATATAGTTGAATTAATTCCTCATCCGATTCCTTATATTCATCTCCTAAGTAATCTCTAAGCTTTTTTGCAGTAGGTACGGCCAATAGTTACCCCCCTTTCATGAAAAAATTAATCGCAGTACGCAGGATGGGCCCACCTCGGTCCCTGGAGCCTCTAAAAATAGTTTATAGGGCAGGGGGGGGCTATCTCTTCTTACTTGGATGAAAATAATTAACAGGACCACCGCATTTAGGACACTTGATTCCATCACGTATCCTATGAGAAGTTTCTTTCCAACCACATGTTTTTATCATGCAAAAATGAGTTGTTAGTTTACTTTTCATACCAAATCCTCCATCAAGTCACTTCTTGATTAGCTTGAGACTTAATAACATTTATTTTTGATTTCTTTTTCTTCGGTTTACTTCTTCCACGATCAGGATGCTCTGCTTCATGGCATGCATTACATAGTGAGACTAGGTTATCTAATGTTAATGCTAGCTCAGGATAGTCACGTAATTCTTTTATGTGATGAACCATATCAGCAGGAACAATTTGCTTTCGTTTCAGGTGATGAACACACAGATAGTTGTCACGTTCTAAAGCTAACTTCCTAGCCTTCGACCAAGCAGCAGACTTATAGAATCTACGCGACTCGGGATCTCGTTTATATTTGTCATAGAATTGGCGGCTATTCATTTGTTCACCTACTCTCTATATTCAGTCACATGCATGACC
>NZ_JBBOVV010000006.1:0-12833 GCF_038006745.1 Niallia sp. FSL W8-1348
CTTCACCCTTCTTTCTCCAAAATAAAAAACGCTTATTCAGAATTCTACAATGGCTCAAATTAGCGTTTGAATCTAAAACTAATATAAATACTCATTTTCTTCTTATTGCTCCGTTATGGCGCTTATACGTGTCTCTGTTAGTACCCATCAATTCACGTAAATCACGCTTAGATAATTTCTCTTTTCTAACCTTATTTAATTTCTCTTTGGTGTCAGTTCGTAGATGATCTTTTAGTTTCATAATCACCACATCCTACAATAGTGTTCAGACTTACATAATTGGCTTATTTCGCATTTAAAATAGTTTTATAGACAAATACCTTAGATAAAAGAAAAACGCTCCTATGAGTCTAGGAACGTTTTCTTTTGATTTATTAACTTAATATCATAATAACATGGTTAAAACCTAATGCTCTGCCGTCTTACTGCCAAAATACTGCATTTTAACTGACATCTTACAGTTTATAATCACCTATGTTTAATTCGTCTTTCATCTTAGTTCTAACATCAATTATCTTAATTGATACATTATCAATATATTTTTGTAAATCAGAGTATGAAAAAAACTTTATTGGATTATCTTTCTCAGAATTAAGGGAATATGTACTTGAAATATTACGACCTATTTCATTAAGTCCTTTAAAGATTTCTTCTCCGATTTTTGAAACCTCATCAGAGAGAAATAGTTCTGAATACAAATAATGATCATACGCATTCTCTATTTGTTTTAATACTTCTTGTATATAGTAAAAAGTCTTTCCCTTTGTGTTTTGGTCTATTTTTGGAGTATCTTCTAAAGTAATTACTATCCCCATAAAAAACTCTAATTCTTTTTTTGCTTTTAATAAATTTTTATAAATTTCAGGATATAATTCATGCCTTTTATTTGAATACAAGCTAAAATCATGTATTTTTCTTTGGAAATCCATTTTCTTTTCTTCAGTTAATAAAGTTAGTTCGTTTCTAAAACTCTCAAGTCTTCTGTTGTAAAAATGACTAATCCCTCCTTTGACAGCGAATAATGCTACACCGGATGAAGAAAGTATTGATATTAATATAGTTTTCCACTCCATATTTTACCTCCCGTAAATAAGAGCACCTATTTTGCTAGGTGCTCTCCATTACTATACACTTCAATTTTTAATAGAAAAGCAAGCTTGTAAAATATTCTCGCTTTTAGTCGATAATACCTTCTTTCACTGTAGCCGATTTCGTTATATATTTCGTAATCAAATATTTCTTCATCCTGCAAATATCGTTTAACAATGATTTCTCTCTCTTTAACAGCTAATCGATTAACAGCTCGTCTAATCCATTCGATGTAATTCTCCCGTTCTCTTTCGAAGTCCACATTCTTGATTGCAATATCTTCCGTTGTTGAATGAAATTCATTTGTATTAGTTGGAGGAATCAGCGAGTATGTAGCTGTTAATTTCGGCAGCCTTTCCTCTGGAATAGTCAGTAAGTAAAATCGATATTTTTCAAATGCTGCTTCTACTGCTTTTTTAGTTGCATCACGATCTATCTCAGGAAGCACAAAAGACATTTGTTTCAAGACGACTCCCCCTTATGTTATAATAGCTTTGCGGAGCTAGGAGGAATCCTAGTTTTTTATTGTTCAAATTTTATAAATCACTAAATATCTAGTAAAGAAATTACCTGTATCAGATACAACTGTATTCATTTTTACATCTATAACTTCTTTTCTCTGCAAGAATCTGTTCATATTTATTAAACAATGTGGATCATAATCATCAAAAACCTCAACTTGTATCATTTCCCTTCACCCTTCCTTTCTGCGGATAAGTTTCGACCTATGCAGCAATGACTTTATCTGTTTCAATTAACACTTTGAATATTGCTTCTAATACATTCACGACAATGCTATTCCCAGCTAAAGCGTACAAAGTAGCATTTCGTTTTCCTGGTTTAGTAGGAAATTCTTTCAACATCAAGTTATAGTCTTCATCATCAAAACCTAATAATCTCCAACACTCTCTTTCTGTTAAATATCTGTATTGAGGATTCTTCAGTCTAATAATACCGGCATTAGGACATCTATCTTGTCTTTCTGTTATTGTGTAACAAAAATCTTTTATTACATCTAACTGCCTTTTATAAGATCCTGTTGGTTTAGGGTTAAATTCCTTAATTTTATTCAACATAGATGGAATTGTAATTAAGTATTGTTCTGGTATTTCATCATCCATGCTAAATTCCAAATACTCACTTATGTTTATCATTTTCTTTCGCTCTAACTTATTAAAATCAAATTTCTCATTACCAAATAAAGAAATGCAAAACACTCTTTCTCTTGCATGCGGTACTCCAAAATCTCTGGCATCTAAAACATCAAAGGAATTAGTGTAGCCTAACCTTTCCATTTCTTCTAAATAGTAATCGAATATTGGTCTAACCCCTTTATCAAGAACACCTTTTACATTCTCCCAGATAACAATTTTCGGCTTCCACATACCCATTTCCTCAATAATTCTCAATGTTTCTAACATCAGATGCGAACGGGAATCAGAAGATAAGCCCTTACGACTTTTATTTCCTCTGCTATTATCCTGACATGGAGAACCATGAACAAGAATATCTGGCTTTAAGTTCCAAGTAGTCACATCTTGCGGTTTGTGTAAATGATTATATAAAGCGTTATACGCTTTTACTCTGTTAGGAGTCCATTCAACATAATCTATGCATTTGTGATCTATACCTAGATTAATCAAAGCTTTCCTAGGTGCACCAATTCCTCCGAACAACTCCAGTATCTTAATCATTTAATCACCTTCTTCTTACGTTTAACTTTTAATGGATGCTCGCCCACCCCTTTACAACGTGGGCAAGTTTTATCTTTATAAATCGTTCCAGAACCATTGCACATCAAGCATACTGTCATATCAAACAGGCTTGTTATGCTCATTTTAGTACCCTGTATCTTGTCTTACATGGTTCACTTTGTTTTTATCAAAATAAGCTGTTTCTATCTCTTCCCATGTGAATCCGAGCATTTCACCTAGACCGATGTATAATTCAAGACCTTGCATATAATTATTCTGATATCCTATGTCCCTTTCCCATTTTATAGAAAATAACTTTGTGAACTGTTTAGTAATTGTCTTCCTTTTAGATGCCTCGGGAAATGTTTCTTGATTTCTTAAATCAATGTCATAACCATGTTCCAATCCAATCTCCAATACAAAATGCAATCCGTCCACATATTCTTCAAGGAGTGGATTTTTATGATCATGATGATGGTCTGTCACATCATCAAATACGATATTTCCGTATTCGTCTCTTAGTTGGTATTCATAAGCACCTGTTTGGCTGATATGCAAATGCTGATATTCCTTTTTCAACTCCCATTTACTAATTCTAGGTTCTTGGTCCTTACTCCAGAATTTAAACCCTCGCCATTCATTCGCACATTCACCAATCTCAACCAGCAATGCTAATATTAATTTTTCAAAGCGATCTGCACCTTTATAGCCGATTCTATCTCTAAGCACTTTTTGTGTATCGAATAATTTTTGTATGTTCATTTTGATTCCTCCTAATCTATAAATACGGTGTCTGCTGTTACCTGTTCATTGCTTGTTATTTTTACAACTGACTTATCAGACGGCTTTAATTTAAAGGTATCTACCTCATAATCATTGATTATTGAAACACTACTCACATAGCCACTTTTATAAGTGAGAAACTCACCATCCCAGTACCAATGATTAGTTAAGTTCGGGGAATATCTGCTGTAATAGCTAATTTCAGAAGGATTAATTGTTTTTAATAAAGCCTTTCTTCCAACGTAATCTATCTTTTTGCTAAAGTTAGGATAAGCTTCAATGAAGTTCTCATACACTTCCGGCAATACTTCTTGCAAGTGAGCTAAAAACAAAGGTACTTTTTCTTTTTGATAACTAGTTATTTCTCCGCCCATCATTGCTTGTGGACGATAAGAGCAGATGCGATATATCAAATCGCTATTGAATTTCTCTAATTCTATATACGAATTGCTATTACTAAACAAAGCAAATTCTCCAACTACGTATTTTTCATTTTCGTTTTTGGTTATTCTGATAAACGGATATGGGAAAACGACAACATCATCGATAACTCCTAATTTTTGTGGTGGATAACTTAATTTGTTGTATTGTTCTTGATCTTGCCATTGCTTTTTAAATTGACTATACTTCTTTGCTCTGCTTGTATATCCTCTGAATGTATTCACAGATCCGAATTTACACCCTGAACTTAACGGAGCTCTTACATTTAGGCATTGTCCGTTTTTAAAAAAGGAACAATTTTCGTGTTTATCACAAGAAATAACACTTGCTTCAATCGGAGTTTCTTTTCCTCCAAATATGCTTTTACCTCCGTATAAACCAACATTGATTACTTCCAATTCTGTCCCTCCTAATATTTGATTCTCTCCCTCCTGAAGGAAGGAGAGTGAAGCTATTACTTATGCAGCACCATCTTGATCTTCATTTTCTTTGGATTGTTCACTTTCTTCTGTTTCTTGTTCTTTTTCCTCGGTTTCTGTTACTGGCTCTTCATTCTTTGGTTCGTTTTCTTCTGTTTTTGTTTCACCTTGGCTTTCTTTCCAATCCCACCAAGCTTCAGCAAGTGGAGCAACTTCTTTGCGATAATCATCAATCAGATCTGCTACTGTACCAGAACTAATTTCTAATTCATTTGCTAATTTACTGAATGATTCACCTTCAATTTTTCGTTTAACAATATCAGCAAAGTTTTCTGGATAATTTTCTAATTGCGGAGCAAGACCAGCTGCTATAAACGCATCTATATGTTCACGATCGATTTCCTTTTTCTCTTCTTTGGTCTCGATTTTCTCTTCTGGTAAATCTAAGTCGGCTTCTAATTGCTCGAATGTTGGCTTTACTTCCTCAACCACACCATTGTTATTTACTTTGTACTCAGTCAAAGGACGATTAGTCTGAGCGTTTAAAGTAACGTTATAATTAACAACCATTGATTCAATTTGTATTTCTGCTTTTTCATCAATCATTTCCGCTAATTTGTCTAAGTGTCCTTTTAAAGCAGAATCGCTCACTTCCAATACGATTTCTTTCACGCCTTTTGGCTTAAGGTTAATCTTCTTTACTAAAGCTTTGAAATCTACATATGACATGTTAATTCGCTCCTTTTAATTGGTTATATATATTTTTAAGCTCCTGGTATGTAAGCTCGTAAAGTTGTCTATTATCAGGAGTTTTGAAATATCCTAGATTAATAAGTTTTGCTTTTAATTCGTCTTTTTCTTGCTCTAAGTTCATTCCTATTGCCCTTCCACTTTTCTTAATTTGGCTATCCAACAACTGCTATGAGTGTTTTGGACAAAGATTTTTCTGTTGTAACTATCTCGGTCGAATACTTTTCCATCCTTCTTAATTTCAGTAATGGGATAAGTAATCTCATATCCTCGACTTACAAGATCATTAATTGCTTGTACAGCTTCATATTTCCGCTGTCGTCTGATGATAACCGGGTTCATGAGTCTTCACTTCCGATACAGTTACTTCGATTCTAGGAGTCTGTGAATACCATTTGCTGACGTATAAATCGACTACTTGGCTATCATCATTCCAAATGATTTGCTTTAGAGCGTCCTTGATACCTTTCACATAGTTATCAACATCTGGCTTTGTGACTGGACGTAATTCTCCACTTTCAGCAGCTTCTGCCTTCTTTTTGCTGAAACTCTTTAAAGTTGGTTTATATACCTTAACTTCTAGCAATAATGGACCTTCTAAAAGAGACGGCGGTCTATGCTCGGCAGCAACTAACTTTACATATTGCTTAAAATCCTTTGATTTCTCAGGATCATAGGCTCTTGTGAAGCCTCCTTGTGTACTAAACTTGGGGCGCCCTTGTGCCACAGGTGTTCCATAAACTGTGAATGATATCAAATTTCCCACTCCTTATAACTACATGGTATTTGGCTTGCAATTTTCAAATAATTTTCTCTTAATCCATAAGGAATTCTTTTGCTTCTATCTTGGTTGTAATACTTGTCCGTTTCTTCCTCAATTGATTTATGATGGTGAATGCACAATGGTACGAGCGCCCAAGTACTGCTTGCATCTTGATTGCAATATGGATAACAGCACTTCATTTTTTCTTCCTCCTATTCACTTGTTTTAATTTCTTACATTTCGCTAGATGAATGACCGCCAGCATGATTTCATCTGGATCACGATTCATCATTTTGGCGATTGGCTCTATATCTCGGAAATCATTGAATTGTTTAGAAATCTCTTTTAAGTCACTTTCATAAAACTCAAAGTTACAATCTTCAAGTACTGTTATTTTCCTGTCACTTCTTGCCCTTCCATCCGGCTTGTAATTATGCGGTGATGTTCGATTCTTCTTAGCTGCCAACTGGGCTCATTTCTTTCTTGTAAGCTTTTATTCGTTCTTTTATCGCTGCCATATCTGCCTTGAATTCTTTTTCTGTTATAGGCGGACAGTTAGGACAAGGTTTATAGCGAATGCCATATGCTTCAAATTCATGAATGGTTCTTTTTCCGTGACATAGATTACACATCATCCGAACCTACCAATCTATGATTTAACTTCTTACGATCACCTTTGATAACAACTGTATAATCCTTGCTCATTTCGAAAATTCTTGTTCCTAGAGCTTCGTCAATATCGCAAAGTTCATCCACTGTTTTTTCAGAAGAAATCATAATCGGCTTATGATTGATGTATCTGTAATTAATAACCGCAAACATTTGTTCAATCTGAAAGTTTGTAGGAAAGTCGCGACCTTTGAACAAATCATCTATAAACAACACATCAACACGTTTCATTTTCGTTAGCTTCTCTTCCAATCGGTCAAAGTTATCTTTTAGATCGTTAAAACCTTCAACGAATGGGAAGTACAATACGCTAACTTGCTTTTTCATAATGAGATTGTTAGCTAATGCGATAAGAAGATGTGTTTTCCCCGAACCTGGTTGTCCAAGAAGGGATATACTGTTTACACGATTTGTCTTAATACCTTCGTAGTTCTTAAAGTAAGCAACAGCACAACGGTAGGCATCATGGATAACACTGTCTTTACCTTCAAGAACGAAGCTAGAGAAATTGATTTTCCGAAACTCTTCTGTTATCTCACTGAATTTAAGAAGGTGGTTAGAACGTTTCTTTTTTGCACATGTACAATCTTTCATAGTTAGATAGAATTTAAGTTCACCATTGGGCCATTTTCTTTGGATCCCTTCGCTATCTAAATCAGGAATATCCTCTAGATAAAATCCCTTATCCTCACATTTTGAACAATTGTATTTAATCTCGTTTTCCGAGCCATCCCACTTGGTTCCCTGTGATCGATTCGCCTGGACTCTTTTTTGGAGCTCTTCCATTACTTGAGCGATACTTCTTGCTTCTGCCATTTTTCTCACCGCCATTCAATTTGGAATAGTACTTATCAAGAATGAAACCAACACAGTAATTTAAGCTGTTAATTTTATCTCTAGAGTGTTTAGGTTCATAAGTATTAAATCTCTCTTCAAGCCATAAAATAGCATCATTGATATTAACACCTGATTCTAAAATTTCATCAGCAGCTTGATCATCTTTTGGAGAATGGTCAAATCCATATCCTCTTAGCGAAATGAATTTTTGAAGAAGTGTCTTTTTAGCAAGCAGCAAAGATTCTTCTTCTTCTGCTTCTTCTTCTCTTTCTTTTTCTTCTTCTTTTTCTTCTTCTACTTCTTCTTCTTCCCCATAGTCTATGGATAGGGTATCTATACCGTATCCATACTGTTTACAAAGACCGATAAATTCCCTTACAAATTGCTTATTCTTTATAGTTCCTAACTCTTTTTTTATGCACGCTATAACTTTTGGACTTTTCACAGCGTTGTATTTAATCCAATTTGTTATAAAGAGTTCTTTCGTAGAATCGTCAAATTTTATTTTTCCGTATTCGATAAAACGATTTAACAATTTATCAACCGTTTCTCGGTTATAACCTGTCTCTGTCTCTATAATTCTTTTAGGTAATTCATAAATGCCGCATTGAGAAGTTTTGCTATTAGTCATAAGGTAAATGTAAAAGTACTTCTCTTCTGGAGTTAGATCTAGTACAAACCCATCTTGCCAAAACTCTACATGTACTTGTCTGTACTTAGCCATTACTTATCACTCCTCATAAATAACTCTTTTGATGAAACGAATTACATCAGCTGCACACTTTTTAGGATTCTGATAAATTTCACTACCTGAAAATCTAATGATTCTATATCCTTCCATTTGCAAGTCTCTATCTCTTGTTTTATCAGCTATAGCCTGTTCCTTCGTTTTTTCGTGGTACTCATGTCCGTCACACTCGATTATGATGGATGTGTATTTAACAGAACCGAAAAATGGGAGTGTGTTTATTAATAAATCAGCACGATATCTTTTATCTTCAATCCATATTGTTGATTGAGGAATAATCTCGTGGTACAAATCATGATTCTCCATCAATTCCTCAATTTGCTTTTGTAACTCCGTTGCTAACAAGTACTCAATTGGAGTGTCACAATCTCTAATTAACTTCATTTCTTCTTCTAATATTCTAGCTGCTTTTTTGTACGCTGCATCTTTTACAGACACTGGCATATTTTTGAGATCGATCATCATGTTTTCTAGCATTTCTTCAAACTGTGATTTTTGTATTTCTTCTTCAAAGAAATTTTTATTCACTCAAATCCTACCTCCTATAACAAATTGCCATTCCATTTGATACTTTCTTAACTCGATAACCGGGATAGCACTTTTGTATATATTGCAAAATAAGTTGTTTAAGATGTTCCGTATCTTTTGCTTCCTTCCAAATCCACTCTGGCAAGACAACATGAGTAGGAACATCTTGGTCATACATAAAGCAGCGATCCTATTTCCATGGTGTCTGATAGCTTTTTTACTGACCTACAATAATCACATTTGCCACAACCAATAGGTTTTTCCTTACCATGTTTCACCTGTACAAATCGTTCCATCTTCATTTCTGCATATTCATACTCGAATGAAAATCTCGATTCATCAAAATGTAAAACAGCTTTGTTAGGTGGATTCTCCTTTGTAACAGCCACGATGTATGGGTTATATAAAGCACCTGTATTTTGCTCAATAATCTTGCGATAGATAGCCATTTGAAGGACATAATCCCACGCTTCAACAAATGATACCCACCCTTCGTATTTATCGCTCCAATACCTTTTATGAAGGTCCTGTGTAGTCTTTAAATCCGAGAAAGTATTTCGATTGTGATTAATAGAATCCACTTTGATTTTCCAAGGAGAACCGTATAGTTCCCCTGTGAAAATCACTTCTTTCTCACCTTCCATTGCAAACATAGCGAATGGATCCTGTTTTACTGCATATATCATAGAATTAGCTGTTTCAAAGTCTGAATACATGCCACCACGCGACTTAAAAATGGCCCCGTTATTTTGTTCTACAAACTCTTTAAAGGCTTCTTCGCTTTCAAAGGCAGCATGTACATAAGAACCGACAATCAAAGCATTTGAAGAAGGTTGCTTATATTCACCACTTAGTTTTGCAAATGCTTTAGCTTCACACTCTACAAAGCTTTTAAACTGGGAAACTGACATGTAATCTCGATCAGCTTCAATCGAATGATAATTCTCCTTGTTCAGTTGGAGCAGATTCTTTTCCATCTACCTTGTCAGCTCCCTTCTCTTCTTTGAAAGACTCTGCTAATGTGCTGCTTTTCTCTTTCTCTGCTTTTTTGGTTTCTTGTCCTTTTGAAAACCATTCATCAACTTTGCTCATTCCATCTTTTAATGAATTAAAAATCTTGATTAAATCTAAATAATCTCTTTCAGAAAAGGAATCAACGTTATAACCGAATCGAGTCTCAATCATTTGTTGTGTTACACGATGATTGTCTTTGAATGCTTTAAGAGCATTTCCTATTCTGTCCTTTAAAGGACTCTTATTTTGACCAGTAAGGGTTCTATTGCATTCCTCAACCGCCTTGTCCACAATGTCTCCTGGAATGATACTTAGAACACAAGCACGAACTCTTCTTGCTCCTTGGTTAGCAACTAACTCATAGATGTCTCTTGGATCATCTAATTTCTTAATTTTGCCGCCTGCCTTTCTAGAATGAGGAACAGTGAAAATCTTTTCCTGTCTTACGTTTGTTTCTAAATCCCATGCATAAGCCATTGCTACAGATTCACCGTTACGTTGTTCGAGTTCTTTTACACCAAACGATAGATTGCCCCAGTTTTGAGCTAAAACCTCAGCTAGACGAATAGATGGGCCTTCTACCTTACTTCCTCCACGTGGATAGCTATAGACTGCTTGCTCAGCTAATGCAGGTCTTTTACAGTTATCTAAAATACGTTGTTCAGCATCAAATACATTTCTAGGAAACTGTTTGGCCATGAATATTTGACCTTTTACTTCCTCCATTTCTCGGCTGCTTGAAGACTGTGCTAACACTCCTGGTTGTTGCTGTTGGTTATATTGCAAAGACAATTCGCTCATTTATTCTTCCTCCTTTTAATCAAACCAAATTTCCACTTTAAAATTTTTATCAGCATCGATCACGCTACTACCACCAAAAAACGAATATCCATTGTCGCAGATCATGGCTAGTTCTAATTCTGAAACTTCTACATCATCCTTTAACTTCCCATAATAAACATGAGTGCCATAACCACTGTTTTTGGAATAATCCTCACAAAAATTATTCAATCTAATGTCGTACATGCTTTTAACTCCAAAACGTTTAAGTAAAGACTCTTTTACTTTTGGATAATCATTTACTCCTTTTTCTGTATCCCAGATGCTATCTAATCGCATTTATTTTTCCTCCTTCAATTCTTCCTCCAAGTTTTCGTATATCTCAATAAGTTGGCCATATAAACGACTGCCACTAAAAAGGTGATTATGACATTCCAAAAAATCATACAGTTCATTTAACAAATGATTTTCCGGACTATAAACAGTTCTATTTTCAGAGTAAAAATAAGGCATTTTTTTAACCTCCCCTTGATTTTTAAAACAATATGTCCTATCATGTACTTAACTATTTGTTTGAAAGTCGCTTGACTCGTGCGCCAACACGGGTCTTTTATTTTGGGATTTTTCTTGTTGTTCCTGTGAATCTATGAACCAATGAAACTTGATCACCAGCATTCTTATAAATCAGCCAGTTGTCGGGATTTAACCCATAACTTTTAATGTGAATCTTTTGCTTTTTAGTTGGATTCTTACCTTGCTTCATAGCTTGTCCTCCTATTCTGCTGTTTTAAATTCAAACCCCAATTCCTCAATCAAGTAATCTTCTAAACTGTCAGCTAAAATGACATTGCCATCATGTTCAATAATCTCGTCACCTACTAAAATTTCATTTCCGAAGAAATCAATCCTAGCGTGTTCCGGCTGTGCAATCATATTCGGATAACCAGTGGCACGTATTTGACTGATTATTGGATGTTCAATCATGTAACTCTTCCTCTTCTTCCAACCATGATATCTTCAACGTAACACTAAGTAACAAGTCAATAACACTCACTTGAAAACCTCTATCTTTGTAATAGTTCACTAGTGATTTAGTTAATTTAAAATCATTCCATAAAGGATCACCGGGAACAGGTGTGATGTAACTGAAATGACCATCATTAGCTTTACTTGTGATAATTTCATTTGTTCTATTAATAAATTGTTCTAAGTTTGCTACAGCTACTTTATGTTGATTAGCTGTAGATTTCTTTCGCATTTCTGCTGCATTCATTTCACTCAACCCCTTCCATCATTTCGCCTACTGTGATTACTTCTCTTGGACTAGTGGAGAACTCTACATTTTGAATCCTTGTATGTAGATCACCGTCGAATATTGCGTTAATTACTTCTTGACTCATGCTTATTCACCCCATTCTAATAGTTCAGGATTTTGGTAGATATTGCCGATTATTTCTGAATAATATTTCATTCTGAAAAGTAGCCAACTTCCACAACATAATTCCATTTGATCGTTATAGCCAACTTCATAATTACCATCAATATTTATTGAGCGTTCAAAAGGATGATTGCTTATTTTGACGATATCCCCTTCATAAATTTCCACACCGTTTTTGTCTTTTAGGCCGGTGTACTGACTTAGTTCATAGTTATCTGTTTTGTTGTATTCAATCCAAGACTGCATAGCCCAATTTCGTTCATCTTTTTCATACACTTCACCATCAGTTGAAATAAAAATTTCTGGAGAAGCGTTATAATCAAAAGTTCGATACTTCTTATCCCAAATACGAAATTTAATCTCCCTGCTCATATGCTCACCTCCTTAAAATATTCATTGATTCGTTCGTCTTTTTTCGCACATTGCTTAAAAAGGAAAGGCTATTCAGCCTTTAACAAATCGCTTTGCAAATCTTAATTGTTGCTCGATGTATGGATCTGTTTCTTTACCTCCACTTGCTAACCAATCGCCTATACGTTGATTAATGTCTTTCAATACAGGAAGTGGTAAAAGATGCGCTATAGATGTTATTTCTTCCAGTGGATTTTTCACCTACTCTTCACCCTCCACAATCTTGTATCCCAGTAACATTAAAGACCATTCCATTCCAAGTCGGATTTTTCCATCTTCTTGAATTGAATATTCTTTGATGAATCTTTCCTGCTGTTCAGCTGATAATTCTGTTCTTGGTATTCCGTCCGAAAAGATTACTTTTAATTTCATTTACTTCACACCCTTCACATATTTAGATGATTTAACGATTTTGATATAACGATCAGCTGGTGCTAACTTTAGCCATTCAGATGGTTTGATTTTCATT
>NZ_JBBOVV010000007.1:0-10242 GCF_038006745.1 Niallia sp. FSL W8-1348
CCAATTATTAGATGCTACATTGAAGCAAAACCAAATACTAATGCAATTGTTACAAAAGAACGATAATGTTTATTTGGGTGAGCGAGAAGTCACTGACACAGTAAGAAAAAGAATGGCTACTGATTACGGAATGCTCAATTATCAGTTAGGAGGTGGTTGATAGGTGAAGAAACAATTATATATTGATCGAAACGGAAAAAGGCAATCATTAGAGGAAGTATTAGGCTGCAAATTCTTAGAATTAATCGTATCAAGTCCACAACCATCTACTAACTATCAGCAGCAGGATGGCATAGATGGTCAATTGGATGGATATACGACTTTTGGTTCGAAAACAGCAACAGCGAATTTCTATTTGAAGAGTACAGACATATATGAATATCAATTACTGATAAGAAATGTATGGCAATTTTTCTATTCTAGAGAAGCATTCTATATATCTAGTTCGGATATGCTTGGAATCCGTTATTTGGTCCATCCTAAGCCTTTTGAATATACGAGGGTAAATACTAACGCAGCTACATTTTCTGTTGAATTTGAAGTGTTTAAAGGATATGGAGAATCATGGGGTACCACTTTAAACGAATTTACGTTTGATGAAGAAAAATGGCAGATTGGCATGAATTTGCCTTTAGGTGAGGATTTGGAGTACGTCTTTGTTAATCAAAGCAATCTTAAAGTATACAATGCATCGGATATTTTAATAAATCCGTTAATGAGGCATGATTTATCAATCGCAATAACAGGTGAGGGATCACCAACTTTAACGAATAAAAGTACAGGTGATATATTCAGATATAATAAAACAATGAAAAAGGGTGACGTACTTGTTTTAACAGGTGTGTACCCTTTTTTTAATGGTCAACATTGTGGAAGAGATACCAATCATGGAATTATTACCTTAAAACCTATGATGTTTAATGAGATGGAACTTATAGGCCTATCGAATAGCAAGATATCATTTGATTTCCCGTTTCTGTATGTGAACAAGTGAGGTGGAATAAATGAAGAATGAAATCTTGCTTGTAAGAGATAAAAAAGATACTTATGAAGAAATATTAATCGATATTGATTATGGCAGCTTTTCTTATGATTATGAGAAAAATACTTCTCGACAGTTATCATTTACAGTTTACGAAACTTTGTTTAATAAGTTCTCTTTCGATCTTTTAACTGGGGATGCAATTATTGTTTACCTAGGACAGGATTATGTAATTAAACAATGTACTCCTAGAGTGGTCGGTAAATGGCAGACAAAAGATATCACAGCTGTTCATGTAAGCTTCACTGTCCAAGATCATTATCAATATGATTCTAAAGAAAGCGTGGGAACTTATTCGCTTGATGACATAATGAAATTTGCGATTGACGGGAATGAATTAGGATTCACGTATGAAATCATTGGGACCTTCTCTCCACAAAAGATTGAAAACATTAATGCCAATGATGCCCTAAATATTATAAATGACATAGCCTGCGGAACATTCGGGGCTATTTTTTATGCCGATAACAAGAAACTACTCTTATATAGTGAAGATGAATGGTATCGAGAAGTGCAACAGACTTTTCGTTATCTTTATAACACGAATGAAGTTAGTGTTTCAGAAGACATTACCAATATTAAAACATTTATCAAAGCATACGGAAAAGAAAAGGAAAATAAGGACTATAAAACAGATGGTTCTATTTCTCAATCGTCCGTAAGTTTTTCAGATAAATGGACAAATGGCGTCACTTCCACAAAAGGTAGTACAGCTTCATTTGAATTTACTGGTACTGGTGTAGATGTTTATTTTAAGAAAAGTAAATTTGGCGGTAAAGTTCACATAGATGTTGATGGGGCCAATAGTAAAAATGGAACAACTTACAGTGAAAACGGTGGTGTTCTAACACTTACTATTCGGGGTTTAGAAAACAAAAAGCATAAATGCAATATAAAGTTTACTGGAACAGATACAAAGAATCCAAATACCAAAAAAGTAAAACATCAAGAGACATATAGCGAAGCAAACAAACAAGGGAAAATCGTTCGTAAAACAAAGAATGTCTATACGCAAAAAGCGGCAACGTTAGAACTAAATAATCCCGTAGCTAATGTATATCAGCAAAATGAGGGTGATGATCGCTATGAAGCAGTCGTTACTTATTTATCCCCAGCTTATAAAGAGTGGGGAAAGAAAAAGGCTGCTCCTGTATCAAGTGACACCATTACGAATAGCAATGAACTTCTAGAGTTCGCTAAAAGCCAACTCCGTGATTATCCTGATTTGTCTTTAAACATAAGTTATACAGGAACTGAATTAGTTGACGTAAGAGATGTGTGGTTACTCATTCACGAGCCTTTAGGTATTAGTTCAGATGTCAAACTTGTTAGCCTTAGATCACCGCATCCATATACCAGACAACCGCAAAGTTTAACTTTCAGTAATGCACAAAAAGATATGCTTAAAATACAAAATCAATTAAAAAAATCTATTACTGATTTAAATAAACAATTATCTGGTGTGAGCAATACATTAACAGGTAGTTTTCCTTCTTTCCAAGAAGCGTCCAAAGCGATTGCTGCTGTAAATGGAAAGGTTGAATTCGATAATGAGCGAGGTATCAAAACCGTTAGAACTAAAACAGTTCCTGAACAAATGATGTCAATGTCCATAGCTAATGTAGAGACTTCTGATATAGAAGTAGAAGCTGGTGTTGTTTACATTGGGAATGGAGCAATAAGCGTTGTAGATGAAGAAGGTAATGAATCTGATGTCATTACTCCTGATGGTGTGGATTTAAGTAAAAGTTTTGGATCGTTACCTGATGAAACAATTGATGATATTACAGAAAGAATTGATTTATCTGCTGATTATATGTATTTAACATCTCCTAATGGAAAAAAGTTCAGCTTCAATGTGGACGACAATGGAAATTTATCTTTAGCAGAAGTTATTGAAGAACCTGAATAAAGGAGGGGAATTATATTGAGATTGAATAGGATTATGAGTAGTTTTCAAGATGCGTTATGGAGAAGAAGACAAAATGAAAACTTCGATATGATTGAAGTTGAAAATAATAATAGGATTAAAGAAATTGCTAATGTGATGAAAAGAATAAGTAATTTAATTCTAAACAAATCAGACTTACCAGAAATAACGGATGCTAGGCAAGATGCTGAGGGAAATATTCATCCTGTTTTAAAAGATCGCCTTGACTCAGAATATAATAAATTGCTTTCAAAAATTAAGAAAACTATCTATGTGACAGACTTTGGAGCAGTCGGTGACGGTGTAGCTGATGATACAGAAGCATTTAAGAAGGCGTTAGGAAACGGTAAGGTAAGAGTTGTTGTTCCAACAGGTATATATGTGGTAAGAGGTCTAAAAATTCCATCTTGGGTTGAACTTGTGGGAGATGGAATCGGGTTAACGATAATTATATTACATGAAGATACGCCAACAAGTGAATGGGTAATTACTAACCAAGATTATGTCAATGGTAATAGAAACATCTCTATTAGAAGTATGACCTTGGATTGGAATAAATCCAGAAAAGGCGGAGTGGCTGCCCCAGGAGGACAACATGCAAGTTGTTTGGCATTAGCGAAAGTGAAATTCGCTTGGATAAAAGATGTGGAAGGAATCAACGCTGGCCTTCACTCATTTGATATCACTTCTCCAACTTATGATAAATCACCAAACACTGACTATACAAAAGATGGATCTCGTTTTGTTTGGATAGAAAATTGTGTTGCTAGTGGATATGGAGATGATGGAATCACAACTCATTATAGTGAGTATATTTGGATTATTAACAACCATTGTAGTGATCCAGATGGTGATGCTCATGAAGATGGTGTTTCTAATAGCAACGGTATTGAAATTGATGACGGCTCAAAGCATGTTTGGGTAATAAACAACTATACAAGTGGAAACATTCGCGGAGTTGAAATAAAAGCTCATGCGGAGTGGCCAGCGGCACAAGATGTTCATATTATCGGGCATGTTTCTTATCGCGATGTTAGATCATATGATTTCAGACATATTGGACATCATACGGTGGATGATCCAGACTCCACGACAGCTTATGATATCGTTGTTACAAATTGTACAGCAATCGAACCTGTATTTAATTCATTGTATGCAGCATTGACTCCACGAGCATTAGCGATATCAGCATATATAAATGTGAATGTTTCTGGCTTTACTGCAATCGGAGACCCTACTTATAACTATGATGACAACCCAGTAATTGCAGTTCAATACAAATCTAGAAATATAGGTCTTCATAATATAAATATCCGTGGATTCAAGAAGGCAAGTACTGATATACGCCTAATTGGTGGAGATCAAAAAACAGACAATATTAATATAAGTAATGTACAAATTTATAAGTCAGCCAAAGAAGGAATTGGTATAGGATCAGCTATTTATCATGTGAATTTGACCAATATTACAATGATTGGCGAAAATGGTTCAGTAGGTTTAGGAAGTGTTAATTCACAAGTTAGCATTGTTGGGGTACACGCAGAAGGATATACACTGGCTGCGTCTATTGCTGGTAATGATTATTTAGATTTTGTTCCTAATAATGTTAAAGGCGGAACTAGAATTGCCAGTACTAGCGGCTATGCAAAAAAAGAAACATCAGCAGTTATTGCCACAACAACAGATAGCAAAGCAACGGGTGATAAAACAGCAGTGATTGCTTCTTCTAATTCTGAGGCAGCTGGAGAAGGAAGTGTGGTTATTGCCTCAAGTGGTGATTCTAAAACCGAAGGCGGCCGGGATGCAATTATCGGTTCCAATAACTCTAGGACTACAGGAAGTTCAGAAAATGGAAAAGCTATCATCAGCAGTAATGGAGTAATAAACGATAACAATTATTCTGTTCGTGGTGGATATGGAGAAAGTACTAATCCTTCAACTGCAAATACAAAATGGGAATTAGACTCTATATCAGGAAATGGAAAGTTTTCTGGATCAATCACAGGTTCTTCAACTTTTAGCGACTACGCAGAGTATTTTGAGTCTTTAGATGGTAAGAAAATCGAGAGTGGTTATATTGTTACCCTTGAAGGAGGGAAAATCCGTAAAGCCGATGAAGGTGACATAGCACTAGGAGTAATTTCAGAAACAGCTGGTACTGTCTTAGGACAGGCTACTTTCCATTGGCAAAATCGTTTCTTGACAAATGAATTTGGCGGTTTAATTTTAGAAGAAAAAACAGTGAAAATATTGGATGATGAAACCGAAGAATACAAAGAAGAAAAGCATATGTTGCCAGTGGAAAATCCAGAATTTGATATTAATGAACAATATACATCAAGAGAAGAAAGAGACGAATGGAATATTGTAGGATTGTTAGGTCAAGTCAGAATACGAATTGATGAAACAGTGCAAGAAAATGGTTTTATATCTCCTAATGATGGGATAGGAACAAATAGTGAGAATGGCTGGAAAGTCATGAAAATAACCTCACCTTATGACGAGAATAAAGGATATGGAGTAGCTTTATGTTTTGTCACTCCAGTAATAGGAAGGTGAAAATATGGAAAAGAACGCAGATTTAAAGTTTAATATTTCAGCTACAACTAATCAAAGCATTACATCAAATATCCGTTTTTCCACACAAGATGAAGGGTCGGCTAAACTGACCTTCTTTTTATTTAAAGACGGTGTGGAATTACCATTGAATGCTGTTGTTGGTAAATTAGTTATGAGAATGAGAGACGGTAGTAAATTTACGGATAACGTTTCAATCATTGATAAGGTAAATGGTATTGCTGAGTATAAATTAACAGCAGAACAATTAAAGCATTATGGTAAAGTGACAGCGGAATTGTATCTTTATTACGAAGAACAAAAATTGTCCGTCCACAGATTTACATTTACCATCTTACAAGCTTTAATCGATGAAGATATTCCAGTGCTAACAGAGTTTTATATAGATGATTTCGAAGAATTAAAAGCGACCATTAATTCTATCGCTGATGAAACAACGGAAATCATTAATACTGTTGGTATTAATGTGGAAGAAGCGAAGGGAAAAGCAGATGAAGCTATTACGTTAATAGAACAAAATCAAGTAGTTAAGCTAACAGAATTCAACGAAAACAAGCAGCAAGTTACCGAACAGTTGTCGACAATGATGACTCAGACTGAGTTCGATAGCTGGGTGGCAACACTGCTAGATGGAGGACGACCATCTATATTTCTAGAAAACCCTGTTTACTATCCTAATGCAGTCTATAACTCTTCTTTTGAAAGATTTAATGAAGATGGTAAACCTGCATTTTGGGACACCACAGGAATTATTACACCATTAGAGCATTTAGCAGGCTCACACAGTTTAAGGCTGTCACAAGGGCAATATGCACAAATAAAAGACAAGCCAATACAATGCTTTAAGTGGGCTGACTATTCAACTGACTTCACCCTTAGAGCCATTGGTGATGGTGTTATAAGAGTATCAGTGCTGTCAGATGGTGTTGTACAGCCTATTTTCTCTTATGTAAACAATCAATACATTCAAAGAAACTACTTTGACTTCACAATTGATAGTATGAATTGGTTTAATTCCAAGTATTTTGTTGAGTTACACCCTACTAACAAAACATGCGTACTAAAGATTGAGGTTATCAGTGGTACAACAGTCTACATTGATTGTGTAAGTGCTATACCTATTACTCAAGGTTCAAAGTTAGATATACAGTATACAGATGGGGCTATGAATTACAATGATGTAATGATGGTAAGAACAGATGACTTACTAGATGCTCCTGTAGGAACTATGTGGTTTAGGAGTGACTTATAAACAAGGAGGAATATCTGTATGAATAAGACATTAACTGAGCAGGACTTAGGTATCAATATAAATAATGTAGGTGCTTGGGTTGACCAATATTGGAATTTTTTAGACTTCTACAGAAGGGGACAGACTCCTTTAATGATAAACACAGATTACATGGCTAAGGCACAGTTTCATGTTGAGGAAGGTAGGGGAGGATATTTTTCTCCTGAGAGTGGAACATCTGAGGCACAGTTTCTTACCATCAAGGGCTGTTTAGACATCTATCTAATCACTAAAGAGAGCAAATGGCTTAATTTAGCTGTTGAAATGGCAGATGCATCTCTAAAGGTACTTTATAGAGGAAAAGCAATTCCTGATAAGTTTGATGAGGATAATCTATGGCTACCTCATTGGCTGTATAATGCCTCAGAGCCTTTTATAGCTGAAGCTTATTATTTAGACAAGGTAGTAACTTTTAAGGATGGTGTAGGTGTATTTACTGCTGATTATGAGGCAAGGGAAGTCTATACAGTAAGGGCATTAGATGCTGAGTTAGAGTGGCAGAATGTATACTCAAAGGTTATGGGTACAGAATATGATATACAATCTTATAGCTTGAATGGTAAGGAAATTACTATAAATCTAAAAACTGCTTATACAGGAGATTTAAAGGTTGTCTATGCTGATTTAGGAGGGGGGACTATAGAAGTAAATGAGCCTTATGAGGCATGGGCAATATGGAGAAAGCTACTAGATACTGAGATTGCCTGTGCTATAGATAGCCTTTGGTGGAGCTATGATTGTTACAAGTTATTAGCAGAAATTACAGGTGATGCTAAATGGGTAAATGCTTATGCAAACATAAAGGAGACTATTCCTTTTGTAGTGGATGTATCTAACATGAATGATTATCTTACTACTGATATGATGAATCCTGAAAATCCTTTTTTTCAAGCAGGGACATACAGCTATCAGGATAGGGAAATTCCTGCTGAATTTATAAGAGATAAAACTACAGGAGCTATGATTATAGATATTCCTGAGGGTGAAGGAATTGTGCAGTATGGTAGGGGTGGTTTAGAAACTGAGTTTAGTGAGGAAAGATATTTAGAGGCTAGATTACAGTCTAATGCTACTACTATCATGAGTTTAATCATTGCTACAGGTAGGGGATATGATGAGGATAATAGATATACAGCTAACTTTAGGCTAACTGCTAGTGACAGTCCCCAAAAAGTAAGGTTTAATAGAGAGGATTTTACTCAGAAAAATGATTTGCTTTGGGATGTGTTTAACCTACAGGG
This sequence comes from Niallia sp. FSL W8-1348, assembly GCF_038006745.1. Taxonomy (NCBI): domain Bacteria; kingdom Bacillati; phylum Bacillota; class Bacilli; order Caryophanales; family Bacillaceae; genus Niallia; species Niallia sp. FSL W8-1348. Next base: position 8,082 of record NZ_JBBOVV010000007.1, read on the forward strand.
TATGTCTGCATGGGATACTTATATCTCAGAACATAGTAAAATATCTGCAAAAGTAGTGACAGAAAATAGTAGGGATGTACTTAAAGTAGATTTTACAGTAGGTACAGAGACTAATGAGGAGGATTACTCTTACGCAGGTTGGTCGCAGTTCTCTCCTAGTTGGGAGGAAGATATTAACAGTATACCTCCATTCAGATATAAGTCTAAAGGAGAGATTAACATTAGGCTAAAAGATAAGAATGGATGGCTATGGGTTAAGCCTTTACCTATTAAGCCTAGCTACTACACAATCACTACAACTGAAAGTGATTATGTCTTAGGGGATTATCAAGAAAATACAGGCTCAAGACCTAATAAAATGGCATTTCCTTTACAAGAATTATTGTTTGATGCTGTTGATACTGATTGTAGCATGACTCTTATGTATGTAGGTTCTGTTAAGAATATGCCTAATGATGCAAAGATTTATGATGTATTATTTAATATAACTTCTCAAGAGGAACAAAAACTACAAGTTTATTATCTTAGACCTTTACCTGCTGAGGAGTACACTTATGTACCTTATGTAGCTCCATTTACAGTAAATACTCTTAATAATAGGATAGATGGGTGGAGAGGTACTCCATATACAGGTTATCAAGCACCTTGGATATGGCAGGAATTAGATAATCCAAAAGGATTAGATGTAGTATTAACATTTATGCAAACAGCTCAGGATGAATATGAGAAGAATATAGGGATAAGAGGATTTTTTATGCCTGTATTTATATGGGATAGATGGGACTCTAGGGAATATGGTACAGCTAATACCTTTTCTTGGGAAGGTGCTGACCCAAATACTCATTGGGGTGGCTTCCAATACAGAGCAATAGAAACTGTTGCAAGGACTTGGTACAATGACCCTTCTAATACAAAAGCAAGGCAAATTACAATGGACTTCATTAAGGCAATAGATACTTATTGGCAGAGTCATGAAGAGCCAATAGTATCTACTTTCCCTGCAAATAGTACACCATTGAATGAATATGATGAGCCACACATGGCTTCATTATTGTTAAGGTCAGCTATATTTGGTTATTTAGCAACTAATGATGATACAGAAGAGTTATTATTAGTCAGCATCATTAGCAGGAGTATTCAGTACCTAGATAAGTTATTTAAGCCATTTGATAAGGATATGAAGTGGAATAATGACTTTGTTAATGGTACTTGGAGTGTAGACAGTAAGAGTTGGTACAACTATTGGGGTGGAGAAATTCTCTCTTCATTAGCACTACTACTGCACCATTCCAAAACTGAATTTAACATGAAGACTCAATATGGAACTGTTGCAGTAGAAACTTACTCAGACTTAGATACAACATTAACTGATTTCTTGAAGGTAAAGACCCCTATTGGAGTGCAAAAAGTAAGATTGGTGGATATAAAAAGTACAGATGCTTCACCTTTTGTTGTAATGACAGAAAAGGGTGAGATGGCAATTGGAGGTGTGAAAGATCGCTAAAAAGTTTCTTCGGATGGCTACATAGAGAAGAAATCATAAACAGGGATCCGTCAGCTAAACTAAGAGCTCCAACTGTTGACAATATGTTAGTAAAGACTTTAACTGTTGAAGAATTTGAAATGATGAGGGAAGCATGCAAAACACTTCGAGAAAGAACGTTGATAGAATGTTTATATACGACTGGCTGTAGACTAAGTGAAATGGCTAATATGAATATTAGTGATGTTAATATGTTTTCTAAGAAAGCAAAAGTGTTTGGGAAGGGACGCAAAGAGCGAATCGTTTTCTTTAACGTTAAAGCTTTATATTACTTTAAAAAGTATATTAACAGCAGAAACGACGATTGCGAAGCGTTATTTGTAACTTACCGAAAACCTTACAGGAGAGTATCGGGTAGGTCTATCCAAGATGAGGTTGACACAATTGCTTCCAGAGCAAAAATATCCCATCCTGTTACTCCTCATTGGTTCAGAAGAACAATGGCAACAAGGATGTTAGAGACAGGAGCTTCAATTGCTACCGTACAAGATATTTTGGGACATGCTTCCCCAGAAACTACACGGAGATATCTAAATATCACAGAGGAATTTAAACAGGAACAACACAAAAAATATTTACCTATGTAGTCTTGCCTAATGGCAGGGCTATTTTTATTAC